>CAVTMH010000001.1:0-512107 GCA_963735785.1 uncultured Chloroflexia bacterium
CCTAGTTCCAGTCCTCGAGGTCGTTCAACGGGGAGGGGCGATCTGCCCTCGGCCGAGGCGCCGGAGCGGTTGAATGGCGGGCGTAGACTGACATCGTGGATCGGCTGGGTGACCCGTCCCACACGCCCCCGGTGAGCGGCGCGCGACGGGCCGACCTCAGTTCTGACTCGCGCAAGATCAGGAACCCCTGCCTACCCGGTCGTCCCCTGTTCCTGTCCGCGCGGGAGGGCAGCGACATGGGACATGTCCGGATGACTCAGCGCATCGAGGCTCCGATCGACCACGTCTGGGACCTCGGTGCCTCGTGCGAGCGGCTCCCGGAGTGGAACGTCAGCATCGTCGAGGTCAGGGACTGCCCGGGCCGGCTTGACCAGGTCGGCGCACGGGTCACGACCGTCGTGCGCGTCTTCGGTCGAAAGATCGACGGCTCCCAGGAGACGACGAAGGCCGACAGGCCACGCGCGTACACATTGAAGCTGGTCGGCGCCGGTGGTGCCAAGGCGACCGTGGACGGCACGTACGCCGAGGCGGGTGGCGGTACCGATGTCACGGTCGAGCTCGACTACGAGCTGCCGATGGGCATGTTCGCTGGCGTCGCGGAGAAGCTGCTCGGTGGATCGATCGAGCGAGACCTCCGGCACTCGATGGAGAACTTCAAAGCCCTCTGCGAGTCGACGATCCCGGCTCACGTGTGAGCGGGGCCTGATTATGGGCGGCGGGCTCCAAGGCCCGCCGCAACCCTTCGGCGGAGGTCTGGGGCGAGTGCTGGGCACGGGCTCTAAGCAGCGGGCCCGGACAGCGTGGCATCCTCCTGCCCACGATGACCAGATACCTCGTCCTCCTGCGCGGCATCAACGTCGGCGGCCGGAACAAGGTGTCCATGGCGGCCCTCCGCGAGCTCCTCGAGTCGCTCGGCCACACCGAGGTCTCCACGTACATCGCCAGCGGCAACGTGATGCTGAGCTCCGACCGATCGGCGGCCGAGATCAAGCGCGAGCTCGAGGAAGCGCTCCCCAAGAGGTTCAAGCTCGACAGCGAGCTGATCGCGGTCCTCGTCCTGACGCGAGCCCAGCTCCGAGCCGTCGTCCGGAAGCGGCCGAAGGGCTTCGGCGACCAGCCGGACACCTACAACAGCGACGCGATCTTCCTGATGGGAATCGACGCGCCGACGGCGATGAAGGTCTTCGACCCACGGCCGGGTGTCGACGAGGTGTGGCCGGGCGTCGGCGTGGTCTACTCACAGCGGCTCAGCGCGCAACGGACGAAGAGCCGCCTGGGCAAGATCGTGGGCACGCCGGCCTACAAGTCGATGACGATCCGCAGCTGGGCGACGACGCTGGCGCTGCTCGAGCGTATGGAGGCGCCCGAAGACGACGCCTGACCCTGAAGGTCATCATGACGCACATGACCGAAGGTCGGCTGCGGGTGCTGGCGCTCGAGCCCGAGCTCGTCTGGCTCGCCCACGAGCACGAGCCGTGGCGACCCCCCCACCGCATAAGAACGCGGTAGCCTCTCCGCATGCCACTCGGATTCGGACTCCTGAGCGCACAGCTCCGGCCCGGCGAGACGGACTGGACGCGCGCCTACGACGACACGGTGTCCCTCGCAGTCGAGGCCGAGCGGCTCGGCTTCAGCTCGGTCTGGACGACAGAGCACCACTTCGTCGACGACGGCTACATGCCCTCGCTCCTCGTCGTCAGCGCGGCCCTCGCGCAGGCGACCTCACGGATCGAGATCGGCACCGGCGTCATCCTCGCGCCGATGCATCACCCGCTGCGCCTTGCAGAAGATGCGGCGACCGTCCAGCTCCTGAGCCACGGTCGACTCGCCCTCGGCCTAGGGCTCGGCTGGTCGGAGGTCGAATACGCCGGGCTCGGAGCCGACATGCGCAGTCGCGGCGCGGCGATGGAGGAGATCCTGCGGATCCTGCCGCAGGCATGGAGCGGCGAGCCGTTCACCCACCAGGGTTCGGTGTACCAGCTCCCGAGCCTCGCGGTCCGTCCGACACCGTCGACCCGGATCCCGGTCCTCATCGGGGGCGGCGCCGAGCCGGCCATCCGCCGCGCCGCCCGCCTCGCGGACGGCATCTTTTCGAACGCCCCGGCGGACGGGTTCCGCGAACAGGTCGGGTGGGTGCTCGACGAGCTCGAGCGGGCGGGACGCGACCCGTCGACGTTCCGGTTCATCCACTACTCGATCCTGCTGCCCGGCGCGTCCCGGGCCGATGCGCTCGCCCGCTACCGCGAGGCCGTCTGGGGGCTGAACTGGAAGTACTCGGACATGGAGGCGTCAGCGACCCGATCGCTCCCGCCGGTGTCGCCTCCCCCGTTCGAAGGCGATGACGAGAGGCTCCTCTCGCGCCGGACCGCGCACGCCGGCACGCCCGACGAGCTCGTCGAGGTGCTGCTCGAGGTGCGGAAGGGGGTTCCGGTCCCGGTCGAGTTCGTGGCCCGCAGCCATCTGCCGCTGCTCGGATACGAGGCGCAGCTCGACGTCATGCAGCAGCTCGCCGAAGGCGTCGCCCCGCACATCTGAGGGCCGTGGCTCCGGCTCACGTCCCCTCGAGCCCATGTCCCGACTTCGTCGGTCGAGTCGCCTAAGGCTGTGCCTGGATCTCCTGGACCGCCCAGCCATTGCCGTCCGGATCGCTGAAGAACACGAATCGGCCCCATGGAAAGTCCTGGAGGTCGCTCGCCTCGACGCCACGCTCGAGAAGCTCCGCTCGTGCGGCTGCAGCGTCGGTGACGACCAGTTGGAGACCACCGACTGAGCCCGGGGCCTTGTCCGTGATCCCGGTCCCGATCACGATCGAGCACGCCGACCCGACGGGCGTCAGCTGAACGAAGCGGAGCTGATCGCTGACCTTGTGGTCGTGATCGAGGTGGAAGCCGACCTTGTCAGTGTAGAAGTGGAGCGCCCTGTCGACGTCCGACACAGGCACCGAAACGAGCTCGAGCTTCCAGTCCATGACCGATCCTCCGCTCCGCTCTGTGCGCTAGCCGCTCGTCACCGGCCAAGAACGCGACCGATCCCCGCCAGCACCAACGCGAGTTTTGGCCCCGGAAGCCTGCCCACTCGCTCACTGAGGATCGACCTATCCAGCGTGACGATCTGCGAGACGTTCGCGACCGAGTCGCGCGGCAGCCCGGTTGCCCGCGTGGTCAACCGGACGTTTCCGGGCGCATCAGCCCAACGGACATTGCTCGTGAGCGAGACGGTGACAACCGTCCGCAGCGCGCTTCGGTTGAAGTCGTCGCCCTGTAGAACCACGACCGGTCGACGAAAGCCGGGTTCAGACCCGACGGGCTCGCCCAGGTCGGCCCACCACACGTCGCCTTGCGAGATCACCACTCCGATGCTGCGAGCGTACGCCGGGCTGCAGCCGCAACGAACGCGTCCGGCTCCGCTCCGACCTCGGCAACGACACGGTCAAGCGCATCGACCACCTCGTCGGGCGCGTGCCGCGCGACGTACTCACGCACCGCGGTGGTGTACACCTCGCTGCGCGAGCGACCCTCACGCCGCGCTAGTTGATCAGCCCGCTCGAAGACATCCTGCGGCACGGAAACGGCAATCTTCATACCGGGAGTATAACCGTGTCCTGTCAAGACCGCGTTTATCGCGCGGACCACGTCCATGACGGCGACCTCGATCGCTACACATGCTGACCTACGAGAGTGCGAAGAGCCGCCACAAATCTGCTGGCCGCGCGATGCCGCCGCCCTCGTCGGAAGGCCGCCCCTTGGAGGGCGGCCTTCCGCGTAGCGGTTCGAGCTCGACCGCTCAGCCGGGCGCCGCGTGCTGAGAGTCGTCGTACCCCCCGTCGCGAATGAACCCGCTGAGCTGCTCGTCCGTGAAATTCTGGTCGGCGTGAACCTCGTCGGAGTGACGACGCGCTTCCTTCAGGAGCTGGGCGTCGTCGTCGGCATGCAGATGGACCCCGTCCTGACAGTCGAACCCGCGCATCGATCGCACCTCCCTTGGTGGTTCCAACGCGATCAAGAGTACGCCTGCGTTCAAGGCGTGACGTCGGCATCGAGCGCGAACGCGGTCTCGATCGATCGCGTCAATCGGCGTATCGCAGCCCGTGACCGTACAGGTACAGGTCTCCGATGGGTACCGGCAGGCGGCCACCCGGCTGCTCGCCGAAGATGACCTCCACCGAGGCCCGCATCGCCGCCGGCGCAGAAATGTAGGTCGGTAGGAAGTTGAGGCCGTACGAGGCCACGTATGCCGGCACGCCTGGATAGGCAGCCACATCCCACGGGGTGCCGATCGAGACCGCCACGACCGGCGTTCCTGTCGCGACGAGCGCCTCGACGAGGGCCGCCTGCTCGGGCGGTAGCTCGCCAGCCGCGTAGGTCGCCACGATCACGCGATCGGCATCAGCGGCCAGGGCCGCGGCAGAGGCGATCTCGTCCGGTGTCGGTCGCTCTGTCGCCGCTGCCCAGGACACCACCGGCCCAGCCGAGAGTTCGTCGACCAGCGCCGCGATCTCCGGCACGTGGCTCATTGGCGGCGTCGGGATGACCGTCGACTCGTGCGTGACGCCGACCACCAGCGTCTGCTCGGCCGTGGCCGGGTCGAATGGCAGCACGCCGTCGTTCTTGACGAGCGTGATGGCCTCGCGGCTGATCGCTGCAGCACTTGCCAGGTTGGCGGGCTTGCCGGTAGCGGCCGCAGCGGCGTCGGGTGCGAGATATGCGCGGTCGAACAATCGGTAATGGCACTTGAGCGAGAGGACTCGGCGAACCGAGGCATCGATCCGTCGCTCCTTGATCTCACCGGACCGGACGGCGGCCTGGATCGCCTCGCTCGCCAGGATCGGGACGATCGTCGGGCCGATCTCCATCACGATGTCCGCGCCGGCCTTGACCGCCAGGACGGCGGCCTCCTCGATGCCCCAGTTCTGGAGCACCGCATCGAGGCTCATTGAGTCGGTGATGATCACGCCCTCGAACCCGAGCTCGTCGCGAAGCAGCCCGGTCGTGACGGCCGGTGACAGCGTCGCCGGAAGATCGGTGTCGACCGCCTCGACGACGATGTGCCCGGTCATGATCGCGTCGACACCCGACGCGATCGCTCGCCTGAAGGGGGGCAGGTGAACCTCGTCGAGGACCTCGCGCGAGTAGGAGACCCTCGGTAGTGCGAAATGGGAGTTCGTCTCGCTGCCGCCCATCCCCGGGAAATGCTTGGCGGTCGGGATGAGACCAGCTTGGCGGTAGGTCGCCACCTGGAGCTGGGTCATCGACGCGACCAACTCCGTGTTGCTGCCGAAGGAGCGCGTGCCGGTCTCGCCGTTCAACGGCGATGTCACGACGTCGGCGACGGGCGAGAACGTCCAGTGGAAGCCCATCGCCAGGCCTTCGGCGGCGGTGATCCGGGCGGACGACTCGACGCTCTCTGAGTTGCGCGTGGCGCCAAGGCCCATCTGCGAGGGCAGGTCCGTGGTCCCCCACCCCACGAGCGTCGAGGTGCCCTTCTCGAAGTCGGCCGCGTTCAGGATCGGGATCGCGAGGCGCGTGTCGGCGGCGGCGCCCTGAAGGCTTGCGTTGTGGGCGGCGGAGTCCGCCGGGCCCATGCCGAAGTACGCCAAGGAGACCACCGAGCCGATGTGGTAGTCGCGGATCAGTCCCTCGACATCCGAGAAGTCCCCGAACCCGGGCGAGTTGATCGCCATGATCATCTGGCCGACCTTCTCGGGCAAGGTCATGCGGGCGATGGTTCGCTCCGCAACCCCTCGACACGACGCGGTCGGTGTCGTCGCGCGTGCGTCCACAGCGGGCCACGAGGCCGGATCGGCGCCCAGCGTCGTCGTGACGCTCGAGCTCACGAGTGCGACCACCACCGTCGCGGCCGTCAAGGCCCTGCGAATCCTCACCGCTCGTCCTCCCCAGGATCCCAACGCGCTGTATCCCGACCGGCCCCCCGACCCGCGTTCACATGGTAGTGGCGGGCGATACCACGTCAATCGCTAACTGCGTATGCGTTGTCGCCGACGAGGAAGTCGCTGACGATCTCGCGCGCCCGGGCCCGGTTCCTTGCGCCGATCCGCCAGTGATCGTCGGCAAGAGTCAGCCCATCCGGAGTGATCAGCACATTCGCGGGCGGAGGCACCGTGGACGTCGCGGCTGCCAGCTGCTACCGATCCGAGTGCGGCAGGTTCACCAGCTCGATCAGCTCTCCGGTCACGACGTTGAGCAACCGCGGGATGGCCCGACCGACGTTCCGGTTGCCCGGTGTGTCCGCGAGCGGCCCGCCCAGCAGGACCCAGCCGGTCGGGAGGCGCAGGTTCGCCGGCAGGGGCGGGATCCAAGCGGGATGATCGATCCGAGCGAGCTCGCGCGCCTCGGTCCCGTCGAGGTCGATGACTCGGTAGATCGTCTGGTCTTCGTGGTCCTCCGCGACGACGACCACGGGCCCGCTCGGCGACATGGCGAGCACCGCCTGGCCGAGCGGCACGGGCAACACGCGCCGCTCACCGCCGTCGACGGCCTGGACCGTGATCGAGGGACCCTGCGGGCCGTCGCACGTCGGGCCGCTTGTGGCGACGAGCCGTCGGTCGACGACGCCCACGAGATGGCAAGTCCGATCACCTCCGAGGCTGACCTCGCGAGTCGTGCCCGCCGCCGTGTCGTGCACGTGGCGCACGCATGGGCCCAGCGTCGGACACCACTCGACGATGAACACCGTGTCGTCGACCGCCAGCCCGGCGGCGATGCCGGTCGGAAGGACGGTGCTCGGCATCTGCACGACCAGGGCCTCGCCCGAGCCGTCCAGGCCCACCCGACGCCACTCGGCCGACTGGTCATCCATCGTGACGCCGTAGAACACCTGCTGGTGCGTGGCGTCCACCCAGCTCTGGTAGATCTGCCCTTCGGTATGCGCCAGCACGCGAACGGACGTCCGATCGTCGATCGACCAGGCTTCCAGACGCATCCCCACGCCGTTGTCTCCCGGAAGGGCGACACCCACCATCTCGCCACCGGCCAGCGCGAGCGGCTGGCCCGAGACCGGAACGACGGTCTGGGTGTCGGTGCCCAGGCTGCCAAACGCGACGTACTGCCCGTCGCCCTCGGCGAAGCCGACAGTGGCAAGCTGCGTGGGGAGTGTCGGCGCCGACGGGCGCGCGATCGTGATCTCCCCGTCGGCTTCAGGCGTCATGCGGACCCAGGCGACCCCGTCGCTCCCGGCATGGACGTCGAACCCGAGCCCTTCGGCCGGGAAGGTGACGCGCTGCTGCGCAGCTGGATCGCTGCAGTCGACAGTCGTGGCGTCGACGCCCGGATCGCGCGACACGGTGATCGGGTCACCCGAGCACTGGACGAGGATGCCGATCTCGCTGGCACCCTCGGGCACCTGGACGGCGATGCCGGGTCCCGGGTGGCCCAGGACGAGCATCACGGGCACCTGCATCAGGGCGTACCAACCCTCGGTCACGACCGGATCCGAGAAAGAGGGTTCCTTGCCGGTCTCGTCGGGATATTTGCCGACCGCGACTTGCCAGGTCGTGCCCTTGGTGACCTCGAGGACAAGGTCCTGGTCCGTCGCGGGTAGCTGCGAACCCACGTTCATGTGCTGGGGATCCTGGCCGCACGAGACCTCGAGGGATCGCGTCGGTTCGGGCTCGATCGGGGCGCCGTTCTCGGGCTCGCCGTAGCTGATCGACGGGTCGTACACCGCGAGCGTCATCTGGTCACCGCCCTCGCAGGACGCGGCGATCACGAAGACGCCCCCACCGGGGAGTGTCCCAAGCGCTACTCGTTCGTCCGCCGTCGCTGGACCGCCGGACCGCTCCAGGTGCGTGCGCACCTCTGGGAAATCGTGCAGGAGATGGTCCGCCGGTCGGGGGCCCGCGATGTCCGGGAGGACGGAACGCAGCACCAGGACGGACGTCCCACCGATGACGAGGGCGACGACGGCGGCGGTCGCGAACATGCCCACGCGCGACGCCCGAATTCGAAGCGGCAGTCGTGCGACCAGGTCGGGCTGCTGCGGCACGTCCGCGATCGCGTCCATCATCATGCCCATGGCGTCGTCGGGGAGTCTCGTCGGGCCGGACTCGAGCCATCGCTGCACCCGGCGGTCGAAGGAATGTTCGTTCATGCCGATCGCTCCTTCGGTGTCCGGGGCGCCGGGTCCTGGGCCAGGGCTTCGCGCAAGGCCTGGCCCGCGTAGTGCAGGCGGGAGCGAGCGGTGCCGGCCGGGATCCCGAGTCGATCGGCGATCTCGACCAACGAGAGCCCGACGTAGTGATGCATCACGAACACGGCGCGATGGTCCACCGAAAGCTGCGCGAACCCCCGTTCGAGCTCATCTCGATCGAGGATCTCGGGCTCGCGGTCGAGAGAGGGATCCTCGTCGGTGCCGATGACGCGGATGTTCGACGTCCAACGGGTCCGCTTCCGCGATTCCGCATAGCAGGCGTGGACGAGGATGCGATGGATCCAGGCTTCGAAGCGCTCGGGGTCGCGCAGGTTGGGCATCTGGCGCCAGGCCGCGATCGCCGTCTCCTGAAATGCGTCCTGGGCGAGATGAGGGTCGCGGAGGATCCGGTAGGCCAGGGCGTAGAGGCCGTCCCCCACAGACCGCATGAGATCGGCGAACGAGTCGCGATCCCCGCGTTGCGCAGCTTCCACGAGCCCTAGATCCACCGGACCCTCCTGGACGACGACGCAGGGGTCGTCTACCAAGTATGAGAACCCGTAGAGGGCGAACGTTCACCAGGTCCCGTTGGCCACGCGTGGGATCTCTCGTCAGGAGATGGTCCCGCACGGGAATACTGCATCGGTCGTTTGACGGGATTCTCGATCGACGGGACCATACCCGCATGCACCGACTCCTCGGGGGTTGTCTCGCCGTGTCCCTCGCGGTCTTCGCTTTGGCGTCGCCCGCGGTCGCGGAAGCCAAGCCGAAGACGCCGCCGCCCACCCCTCCCCCGGCCTACGTCGACGGCATCGACGTTAGCTATCACCAGGGCTGGATCAACTGGCCGCAGGTCGCGAACGCCGGCAAGCGCTTCGCGTTCGTTCGCGCCAGCGCGGGCACGCTGACCGCGGATACCGCGTATTGGACGAACCGCTCGGGAGCGCGGGCGGCCGGAATCGCGGTCGGCTCGTATCACTTCGCCAACCCGGATCTGGCGTTCAACGATGCCGGCAATGAGGCGGCCTGGTTCCTCCGGAACGCGGCGATCGCGTCGGGCGACTTGCTCCCTGTGCTGGATCTCGAGACCGCCAACGGCCTGGACCCGGCATCTCTGACGACGTGGGCGCAGACATGGCTCTCGCAGGTCTCGGCGGCGACCGGCGTGCGACCGATCATCTACACGACGCCGAAGTTCTGGTCGACACATATGGCCAACACGGACTGGTTCGCGAGGAACGGGTATTCGGTCCTCTGGATCGCGCACTGGACGGGCGCGAGTCAGCCGTCCGTTCCGGCAAGCGGCTGGGGCGGGACCGGCTGGTCGTTCTGGCAGCACTCGAGCACTGGCACCGTGCCCGGGATCAGCGGGCCCGTGGACCTCGATCGCTTCAACGGTTCGTCGCTGCCGGCGTCGCTGTTCGTGCCCTAAGCTTTCGATGTCGATGTCGTCGCATCGGCACCCGACGGCCGGCCAGACCGCGTAGTGTGACCCGGGACGAAGGCTCAGCCCGGAGGGAATCCGTAATGCGAACGTCGCGGACCTTGTCACGCGCCATCGCCGTCGCGTGCATCGTCCTCGTCGCCGCGTCTTGCGGTGGGAGCGTCGGGTCGGTCGCGCCACCGACCTCCAGCGGCGCCCAGGCGTCGCCGGCTGCGGCACCGACGCTCCTCTGGCCCGCGCCATCTGATCCGCTCGAGCGCACGGTCGCGGCCGGCCTGGAGCCCGCGCCGAAGGAGTTCCTGATCAACCACGTCCACGCCCACCTGGACGTGTTCATCGACGGCGAGCCGATCCTGGTCCCGGCGGCGATCGGGATCAACATCGAGGACCCCGAGGTCCGCCGATTCGACGACCCGATCTCGTATGGCGGCATCGAGATGTGCGACCAACCGTGCATCTCCCCGCTGCACACGCACGACGAGTCGGGGATCATCCACACCGAGTCGTCGGACCCCCAGCCGCACACCCTCGGTCAGTTCTTCGTCGAGTGGGGCGTCGAGCTCAGCAAGACCTGCGTCGGGGAGCAGTGCGCGCCGACGCCGATCGCCGTGTACGTCGACGGGGAGCCATACGAGGGAGATCCTCGGGAGATCGAGCTCACCGACCGCAAGGTGATCGTGGTCGTTGTCGGGACCCCGCCCGCGGTGATCCCGTCCACGGCCGACTTCTCGAACGCCTAGGACCCGCGGTCGCGGGCAATGTCCGTCCGATAGCCGGCCGGCGCCATCCGCGCTGAATTCGACCGCTTTCGACCCGACCGGACTGTTACTATCCGAACCATTCACCCGCGGGAGGGAGTGGACCGCGGTACCCAGAAGCCGCGGACATGTCGGACGGAGGGGTCCCATGTCTCGAGCGCGCGTCACTGGGTCTCATCGCGGCCTGCGCATGGTCGTCGCATCGTCGCTCGGATCGGTCCTGATCGCGCTATCTGGGGTAGCCCCAGTCAGCGCCGTCGGCGATTTCCAACTGCTCGTGACGCCGGCCGATCAGCTCCTGCCACCCGGGGGGTCGGTGTCGTTCCTCGTCCAGGTCGGGAGCATCGGTGGGTTCGCCGACGAGGTGACCCTGACCGTCGGGGATCTCCCCGACGGCGTCACCTTCCAATTGTCGGACGACACGGTGATTCCGCCAGCGTCCGTCCATCTGACCCTCATCGCGTCGGAGGATGCCGAAACTGGCGCATTCCCGATCGTGGTCACGGGCACCGGCGGCGGGATCACCCATCAGGCGACCGGCAGCGTCACCGTCGATTTCGGGCTGATCCCCATCTGCCACGCGCGCGTCGAGGGGACCGTCACCGACCGCGTGACCGGCCTCCCGATCGCGAACGCCGAGATCTCCACCTTCCCGAATATCGAGACGGACGCGCAGGGCGACTACTCGTACGACGAGGTCGGCCTGGGGGTGAACAACGCCCCGGTAACGTTCTCCATCTTGGCCAGGAAAGCGGGGTATTGGCAGGCCTTCAGCGAGCCGGCCGATTTCGTGTGTGACCAGCTGACCCGGGTCGACCTCACCCTGTTGCCGCATATCGGTGCCGGAGCGCACGGTACGGTGGTCGAGGGCACGGTCGATCCGAACGACCCCAAGGTCGTGATCGCGGGGCAGACCGCGATCAGCGGCATCCACGTCAGGTTCGAGCTGAACATCTCGGGGACTGGCGTAGACATCACCGGCGCCGACGGCGCGTACCAGGTCGGGCTCGACCACCTTGGGACGGACAACACGCCACTCGAGAATCTGTTCCTCGCGGCCGACGAAGGCGTCAATCACCTGGATCAGGTCTACTGGCCGAGGTATGTCTCCTCGCCCTCGCCTGTCCCGATCGGCGATCTGGCGCCGGGCGACGATCTCGCCGTAGGCCCGATCGGACTCGTCCGCAAGTGCTTCGGCTCGGTCAGCGGGACCCTCGTGTACGGCGATACCGGGCTACCCGCACCCGGCGTGACGGTCGTCGCAGAGCATGACTGGTGGTTCTTCACCAGCGACGTCACGGACGCAAGCGGCGCATACGAGATCCCCGTGATCTCGCTCGGCTACAACAACCAGGAGACCGATGTCCTCCTGCGTGCGAACGTCGGAACTGGCTTCTACGGCCAGGCCGATGCTACGACCCACTTCGACGCCTGCGGCGATCAGAAGGTGGTTCCGCTTACGCTGCCGCCCGTCCTCTTCGGCAGCGTTCAAGGACGCGTGACCGATGTGGAGACGGGCCTCGCCCTGCCCGGTGCCCAGGTCGGGTTCCCATCCACGCCTTGTCCGACGTGCGACCCGTATCCGGGGATCGCCGATGCGACCGGCGACTACAGGATCGATCGCATCCCGGCCGCAGCCTCCCCCGAGAAGACCGGCTACTCGATCGAGGCGTCCCACATCGACTACTGGTGGGAGGGCGATTCGTTCGAGATCAGTGCCGGCGACGTCGCCACCCGGAGCTTCGCGCTGCTCCGCAAGAAGTTCGCCTCGTTGTCCGGGACCATCACCGACGCGATCACCGGGCTGCCCATCGAGGGCGCGAGCGGCGGCGCAACCCACAAGCTCCCGTCGACGACGACAGGCCCCCTGGGGACGTACTCCCAGTCGAACCTGGACATCGGCCATCGAAACGCGCCGCTTGAGGGAGCCGTGAGCTTCAGCGCGCCCGGGTACTGGCCGGCCCAGGTGTCCGCCACGTTCGAAGCCGACAAGAAGACGATCGCGGACCTCGAGATGATCCCGATCTGTGAGGGCGCGACGATCCGCGGACGAGTCGTCGATGCGACGAACCAGGAGCCGCTGGAGGGTGCAGCTGTCGCAGTCGTCGGGAACAGCAGCGACCTGACCGGTCCCGACGGCAGGTACGAGATCACCGACGTCGACGTGGGGACCAACAACAGCCCCATCAGTGTCCAGGTCATCGCGTCCAAGGATGGCTATATCTCCCAGTCCAAGACCATCACGGTCTTTTGTGGGGCGTCGATCTCCATCAACTTCGGCCCGCCGCCCCCGTCGGGGGCGTTGGAGGGCTTCGTCACCAACCGGCTTACCGGCGACCCGATCGCCAACGTCCTGATCGTGGGCGAGTTCGGGGAGGAGACACGGACCGACGCCGACGGGCACTACTTCTTCGAGGAAGTGCCGGTGAACGACGATGGCAGTCCGAAGACATGGAACGTCACGGCCTTGCCGAACGGCTTCACACTCCAGACGAAGCCTGTGACGGTCCGCGCCAATGAGACCGCTCGACTCGACTTCCAGTTCGGCGACCCCCCGCCGCTCGGCAGCTTCAGCCTGACCAAGCAAGCCGACGGCCCACCGGGCGAGTGGGCATTCGACGTGACCGGTGGCCCGTTCGACAGCTGCGTCGGCCAGGAAGACTTCGTGCTGGCCAAGAACGAGACCGTCACCTGCAAGGCCGAACTCGGCAGGGTGGTGACCATCACCGAGCCCGACCCCGGTGACCGCTACGTCTTGTCGATCGACTGCCAGGACGCGCCCAACGCCGATATCGATCTCGCCAACCGGCGGGTGTCGATCACCCTCGTGGACACGCCCACTCAGTGCACGTTCACCAACACATTCCAGGTCGGCAGCTTCAGCCTGACCAAGCGGGCCGACGGCCCGCCGGGCGAGTGGGCGTTCGATGTGACCGGTGGCCCGTTCGACAGCTGCGTCGGCCAGGAAGACTTCGTGCTGGCCAAGGACGAGACCGTCACGTGCAACGCCAAGCCCGGCAGGGTGGTCACCATCACCGAGCCCAGTCCCGGTGACGATCACCTACTCACGGCCATCGACTGCCACGACGCGCCGAACGTTGCGATCGACCTGGCTGCCCGCTCAGTGGCGATCACTCTGCTCGCGGGGCAAGTCACTTCCTGCGACTTCATCAACACGTTCCAGGAGCCGGCGGACGCTGCCGTCTTCCTCATCATCGATGAGGACAGTCTCGACAACGGCCTGCAGTTCAATGCATCCGGCGGCCCGATCGTGCCCGCTGGGCCGGACCGGTTCTCGGCGCGCGACGTCAACGACGACCGGGCCGGGCCCCGACAACGCGACGTCCTGACGTACTTCGCCGCGAAAGTCGGGAGGTCGATCACAGTCAAGACCGGGCAGACCGGGGACGAAGGATGGTTCGCGTCCAACTGCATCCCGCAGAAGTGGATCAGCGGCACCAGCAACGCCTGCCTGGATGCCGGTGCCGCCCGCGATACCGCGGTCGGCCGGTACATCGGCAGCCCCGATGCCACGGCCGTACCGGTCCAGAGCCGGCTCGACAAGATCCCGGCCGTCATGCCACTCCGAGCCCGCGCCCTCGCGTCGTTGGTCGGGCAGACCGTCTGCGCGGTCGTTTACGACAGCGACATCGGCATCAACTACGACAGGAGCACGTTCCCGTATACGAGCGCCAACCTGCAGGGCGCCACACTCGGGATCGTCGCATTCGAGGTCACCGCGGTCCGGAGGCTCACCGGCTTCTCGAGCAGCGCCCTGCCCGAGGTGCAACTCACGATCACCGCAGCATCCGCCTGCGGCAATCTCGTGCTCTTCAACGCTCCGGTGCCAAAGAGTTCGTCCGTACCGAACGACATCGATCCGGGAAGGCTCAGCTTGGACTATCGAAATCCCCCTTCATTCCGCACGCGGGTGAATCAGGAGCTCTTCTACTGACCGGCCCGCGACGCGCCAGGTGATCACCGTTGCCCTCGAATGCTCTGGGGCGATCAGCTCAGGACGGGCCTGTCCGGCCGCGTGGAAGGGACCCATCCCAGTCGCGTGGTGACCTGCGGGTCAACGTCCTGGGAGCTGTCCGCCTCTACGTCGATGGTGGATCCACCGAGATCCGCGCGAAAAAGCCCCGTGCCCTGCTCGCGATGCTTGCGATGCACGCCGGACAGGCGGTCGGTGTCGACGCGCTGATCGACGGGATCTGGGGAGAAGAGCCACCGGATACCGCGGCCAATGCCCTCCAGGTGTACGTCGCCGGGCTGCGCCGGCTGCTTGGATCGGAGCGCGAGCGTTTGCGCACACGTGCTCCGGGCTATGTGCTGGAGATCGAGCGCGAAACGGTCGATGCGCTGCGTTTCGAGGACGCCGTCGCCCGCTTTGGCACCGAAGACGACGAGTCCGTACTGTCCGATGCCCTTGCCCTGTGGCGGGGCACGCCGTTCGAGGACCTCGCGGGAGTCCCGTTCGTCGAGCTTCACGTCACCCGACTGACGGAGCTCCGACTCCTCGCCATCGAGCGCAGGATCGAGACCGATCTGGCCGCCGGACGGCACGTCGAGGTGATCGCCGAGCTCGAGACGCTCGTGGCCGCCGAGCCATACCGTGAACGCCTCTGGCGACAGCTGGGCGTGGCGCTGTATCGAGCTGGCCGACAGGCCGAGGCTCTCGCTGCGATCCGTCGTGTCCGAGCGATCCTGCGTGATGACCTCGGCCTCGATCCGGGTCCGCCATTGCTGGCCCTCGAGCGAGCGATCCTTCAGCAGGACCCGGCGCTGACGCTTGCCGGCCCGGATGCCGTGGGGATCCGAGTCCCGGCACCCACGTCGAGCCTGATCGGCCGCGAAGCCGACCGTCTCGCACTCGTCGATCTCGTCCTGCGCCAGCGCCTGGTAACGGTCACCGGTCTTGGAGGAGTGGGCAAGACCCGTCTCGTGACAGAGGTCGCCCTGGAGCCCCCGGTTCGTGAACGGTTCGCGGGGGGCGTCGTCTTCGTCGACCTGTCTGGCACCACGGATGCGGCGCTCATCCTCGGAGAGTCGATCCGGGTGGCCGGTGGCGCGGGCCAAAGCGCCCCCCTGCCCTCACTCGCAGCGCGACTCGGCGATCGGCCCTCGCTCCTCATCCTCGACAACCTCGAACAGATCGACGACGCGGGAACTGCCGTCGTCGCCCTCCTTCGAGAGATCCCGGGCGTGCAGGTGCTTGCGACATCGAGGACGCCGCTACGGGTCGCTGCGGAGCACGTCGTCCATCTCGAGCCGCTCGGGGTCGACGCGGCCATCGAGCTCTTTCGAGAGCGTGCGGGCGGCGCGCTGGATCGCGACAGCGGGCCGGTCCGAGCGATCGCCGAACGTCTGGACGGCCTCCCCCTGGCGATCGAGCTGGCGGCCGCGGCGAGTCGCGCCTTGTCGCCGGCCGATCTGCTGGAGCGCCTCGCGCGACACCTTCCGTTGCCGGGGGGTCCACGCGACCTGCCCGCTCGCCAGCGCACGCTCGAATCGACACTCGACTGGAGTCTTGGTCTGCTCGATACGACCTCGCAGGATCTCGTCAACGACCTGACGATCTTCGAATCGCCCTTCGGGCTGGACGCCATCGAGATCGTCGGTGAGGCTGGGGCCGGGTCGATCGACAGGATCGCGGCGCTCGTCGACGGCAGCCTGCTCTCGGTCGAGGCGGACAAGTACAGGATGCTGCCGAGCATCCGCGACGTCGTTCGGGAGCGGATCGATGACGTTCGCGCGGCAGGCCTGGCGGACCGGCACGCAGCGTGGATCCTCGAGAGCTGTCGGATCGCGTACGACGACATGCATAGCGGCGTCGCCGAGCTGCCGGCACGAAGGCGGATCACGGCCATCCTCCCCGACGTCCGCGCCGCTGTGGCGCATCTGATGCGGATCGATCGACACGAAGACGCTGCCCGCATCCTGATCTGGACGACCCTCGTCTGGTTCCATGAAGGCCTCTTCGGCGAATATCAGGAGCGGCTTGCAGCGACGATGGACGGCTCGCTGAGCGAGCGCACCCGTGCGGAAGTCAGCGTGATGCGTGGGGTGATCGGCTGGCTCTCCGGTGAGGCCGTCCAGTCGCAGGGATTCATCCGGGACGGCATCGAGGTCCTCCGATCGCAGACGCCGCCCTCGGTCGTCCTCGTGAATGGCCTGTGTCATCTGGCTACCGTCGCCGCCGAGCAAGGGCGTCGCGAGGAAGCCGTCGCGTTGGTCGACGAAGCCGTCGAGGTCGCCCACCATGTCGACGATCCTGGCTCCCTTCCGTTGGCCCTGGAGTTCGCTGGCTACGTCGCGCATCTGCTCGGTGATGGCGATCGAGCAGTCGCCGCGAGCCAGGCTGCCGTCGACGCCGACCGAGCCCTCGGTTCGCCCCAGCTCTGCACGGCGCTGGCTGGGCTCGCGGTCGCGCTTGCCGGTGTCGGCCGGCAAGACGAAGCCGTACGGGCCGGCTGGGAGGCGATCGAGGCGGCGAAACGGCTCGGCTCAGCGCAGCAGGTCGCGGAGACCATGGTGACAGTCGCTCCCGTCGTCGGTGGGGCGGACCCCTCGGTGATCGCAGAGCGGGTCGCCGACGCGATCGCCAGCTACATCGCCTTCGGTGCGCTCGCATCGGCCATGGAGGCCTGCCTGAACCTCGCCAGGATCGCGGCGAAGTCGCACCCTGATGAGGCGGCACGGCTCGTCGGCGTGATGGAGGCCCGCGGTCGTGATCGGGTCCCCGAGGATGTCCGCCGTCTCGGCGATGCGCTGCGCGAGCAGCTTGGCCCCGAAGCCTATGCGCACGAGCACGCGCTTGGTGCCCGGCTTGGGGATGACGATGTCGGGCGGCTGGCACGCGATCTCGCAACGGAGCTCCGCGCGGCGCCGGTCGCCTAGGCGCCGGTCGCCAGGCGACGACGACACGACCCTCAGCGCCGCTTAAGCGGGAATTCAGCGCGCGGTCCCACCTTCCTCTCAGCGATCGACGACCGATCGCAGAAGTCGAAAGAGGTGGATGAGATGGCTGACATGCAGGTCCTGTCGGCGCAGGAATTCGGTCGGTGGGGGCAGCCGGTCCCGGCACAGGATTTCGGCCGTGGCTTCCCGCAGATGACGCCGCAGGAGTTCGGCCGTGGCTTCCCGGATGCGCCTCAGGCATTCGGTCGGACCTGGCCTTCGATCGATCAGGGGTGGCGGAGCCCTCGCCTGCCATCTCCTCCCACCACGGCGCACCCCCTGGTCCACTGAGTTCCAAGGTCCCCTGGCGCCCGTCCGTTCGCGACGGGCGCCGAACCCTCTGTCTTAAGCCCGAAAGCGAGACCGAGATGCGCCAGTCCATCGTGGCCCTGCAACATCTGGCCGAGGCCCCGTCGCTCTTGGCGCTCGTCGTCGTGCGTGGCGTCTCCGGCGTCGGCGATTGGCTGTATCTCGCCACGTTGCCGATCCTCGTCTATCAGGTGACGGGCGATGTCGCGTTGGTCGGTCTGGTCGCAGCGGGTCGATTGCTTCCGTGGCTGATCCTGTCGATCCCGGCTGGGGTGGTGGTCGATCGGTCCCGATCCCGCGACGTCCTGCTCGTCACGGAATCGATCCGTGCAGCGCTGATGCTGCTCATGGGGATCCTGGTCGTGACCGACGCTCCGCTTGGAACGATCCTCGTGGCGGCCGTCGCGGCCGCGGCAGCCAGCACGTTCGCGATGCCGGCGTTCGGCCGCTTCGTACCGGAGGTCGCTGACAACGCCGAGCAGCTCGGTCGGGCGAATGTCGTCGGGAGCGGCCTGGACAGTCTTGCCTGCCTCATCGGCCCCGGGATCGCCACGCTCTTGATCGTGTCCGGCGGGGTGCAGCTTGCCTTCGTCCTGAATGGGCTGTCATTCCTCGGGCTCGTCGTCATCCTCTGCCGTATCCCGACCCCGAGTCGTCGCCACTCGACACACCACGACGACGCGGCAGAACAGGAGATGGAGCCGACGCCAGGGTGGTCGACGCTCGTCCGCCCTGTTCTGCGGCCGCTGGCCATCGACGCCGCGGTGAGCTTCGCGGCGGGTCTGGTGATGGTCCTCCCCGTCCTGGCCATCGCCAGCTTCGGTGGAGGCGATGCCTTCGCCGGTCTGCTGGCACTGACCGCAGGACTCGGCGGCCTGATCGGGGCCGCGGCGGCCGCCTCGTTCGTCAATACGCGACCCCGTCGTGGGATGGCGGTCGCGCTGGTGGTGTCGATCGTCGGGTTTGTCGTCCTTGTCTTCGGCGCATCGCCGGCTGCCATGACGATGGGCATCGTGATGTCGGCGGCTGCGGTCGTGGCGCTCGACACCCTCAACATCACGCAGGTCCAGCGCACGCTGGACGAGCGCATCCTGGGGCGAGGCCTCGGCCTCATCAATACGTCGGCGGCTGTCTGGGTGATCCTCGGATCCCTGGTGCCGACGCTTCTGACCGAGGCCGTCGGACTCCCGATGGTCATGCTGGGTTCGGCTCTCCTGCTCGTCCTTCTCGGCGGTTTGGGGCTCTGCCCGTTGCCGCGCCTGGCCCTACCGCGTCCAGCGGCGCGTCCGTCGGACGCCATCGCATGACAGCGAAAAAAGGGCGGCGCGCACCCTGTGGTGCGCGCCGCCCTGTCGGGGTCAGCGATGCGTGAGCATCAGAACCCGGTGCGCGTCGATGGAACTCGGGCCAGGACCCGGCTCGCCGCGACGACCCAGACGATGCCGATCGCGGGCCAGATGAACCGCGAATACGCACCGTCGGGAGCCCAGAACCCGTCAGCGATCAGGGTCGTGCCGCCCAGGACGCCGAGGATGACCGCCCCGACCGCGAGCCCGAAGGCCCGGTTCGAGATGAGCCCCGCACGCCACAGGCCGAACGAGCCGGCCATGATCAGCATCGCGCGTGGGAACGAGGACAGGACAACGCCCGCCCAGCCAAGGTCGGCCAGGCCGGACACGAACGCGTCGTTGCTGGAGCCGGCGATCGAGAAGGCCAGGGCGGCCTGAAGGGCGATGAGCCCGAAGGCGATCGCACCGAACATGGCGCTGGCGGCGGTCGCTGCCGCACCCCAGCCGTCCACCCCGGCGTCGGCCAGCGTGTTCCGGATCGCCGCGGCGAACCACATCAGGTTGAGGATGCCGAGGCCCAGGATCGGCGTCGCGATCAGGATCCGGGTGCTGTTGGCGGCGTAGAAGGCGCCGAGTGTGTCGGTCGAGGCGCCGACGCCCGGCCCGAAGCCGGCCACGACGGACCCGATGACGAGGAACAGGACGGACTGGATGCCGCTCATGCGCCAGAGGCGCTCGAAGAACAGGTGTCCGTACTTGGGAGTGGTGGTGGTCGCGGTCATCGCCGCGGTGGTTGCAGTCATTTGAAGGTTTGCCTTTCGCAGTGGAGTTGATTCGAGGAAGTCAGGTGGGAAGAGTCGACGCGGAGGTCGATGTCAGCGAAGCGATCTGAACGTTGCGCGTACCTCCTCCGACAAGAGTTCGGGCTGCTCCCAGGCAGCGAAGTGGCCGCCCTTGTCGACCTTGTTGAAGTGGACGAGCTCGGGATAGGCCTGCTCGGCCCAGCTCCGTGGAGCCGGATAGAGCTCGTCAGGGAAGACGGTCACGCCGACCGGGATATCGACGCCCTTGGCGTCGAAGAAGGCCAGGTGGCTCTCCCAGTACAGGCGGGCCGACGAGACGCCCGAGTTCGTCAACCAGTAGTGGGTGACGTTGTCGAGGACGTCGTCGCGGGTGATGCCGCCGGACTCGCCGGCGAAGGCGCGTGCGATCAGCTCGAAGCTGGCCACGTCGTGATCGATCATCCAGGCCGCCAGGCCGACCGGAGAGTCCGCGATGCCATACAGCGTCTGCGGGCGGTTCGCCATCTCGTTGGCGTACCCCACGCCGGTCTTGAAGAAGTGATCGAGGATGTCGTACGCCGTCGATTCGTCGGCTGAGAGGGTTTCTGGCTTCGGGCCGCCTCCCGCGAGCGCCTTCGAGACGTCCGGCGGCACGGTGGCGGGCATGTTGGTGTGGATGCCCAGCAATCCCGCGGGCTTCAGCAGGGCCATCTGCTCGGTGACCGCGTTCCCCCAGTCGCCGCCCTGCGCGACGAACCTCTCGTACCCGAGGCGCTGCATCAGCATGACCCAGGCCCGCGCGATGCGGATCGGGTCCCAGCCGGTCTCCCTTGGCTTTCCGGAGAACCCGTGGCCGGGCAGCGACGGGATGACGAGATGGAAGGCGTCGGATGCGCTGGCGCCATGGGCGGTCGGGTCGGTGAGCGGCCCGATGATCTTGAGCTGCTCGACGGTCGAGCCCGGCCAGCCGTGCGTGACGATCAGTGGCAGCGCGTCTTCGTGCTTCGAACGAACGTGGATGAAGTGGATGTCGACGCCATCGATCCTGGTGATGAAGTGCGGCATCTCCGAGAAGCGCCGCTCGAACTTGCGCCAGTCGTAGTCGGTGGCCCAGTACTCGGCCAATGCCTGGATGGTGTCAAGCCGCACGCCCTGCGAGGGATCCGTTTCGCGGTCCGGCCACTTCGTGGCCTGGACGCGGCGCCGAAGCTCGTCGAGGTCGCGCTGCGGGACGTCGATCCGGAACGGCCGGATCGCCGTGTCATCGGTCGCTGTGGTCGGCTCGGCTGATGCCGTGAGGATGGACATCGTGGTCTCCTGTGTCGTTGGCGCGGGGTTCGCGCCGCTGAAGGGAGACTCCGCTTTTCCTCCATCCATCGCGCCCGTGAAAATCACTGGTCAGTGCGCTGGACGATCGAGGGCCTAGACGGGCGAACCCTCCAGCACGGCATCGCGCAACGCCCGGCGTGAGGCGACGCCGACCTTCGTGAAGACCTTGCGCAGGTGCCATTCGACGGTGCGCGGGCTCAGGAACAGGCGCGTGCCGATCTCCCCGTTCGAGAGGCCGGCGCGGACGAGCCGAACGATCTGGACCTCCTGTGGGGTCAGGTCGTCCGCTGTGTCGACGGTGCGCTTGCGGACCTTCTCGCCGGTCGCCAGCAGCTCCCGGCGGGCTCGCTCGGCGAACCCTTCGAGCCCCATCGTGACGAGCAGGTCGTGCGCGGTCCGCAGCTGCTCGCGTGCGTCGACTCGGCGCCCGGCGCGTCGAAGCGCTTCCCCATAGAGCAGGTGGCCTCGGGCGACCTCGACGCGCACGCCGGCCTTCTCGAGGTGCTCGATCGACGCTCGATAGCGTTCATCGGCGACGCCATCCTGGTCGAGGAGTGCCCCGACCCGCCCTTCGATGCCGAGCGCCCAGTCGGTCGGGGTCACGTGGGTGCGCTCGGTCAGTCGCCCGTGCACGCTGCGCACGAGCGCCCAGTCGCCCGTCCGGGACGCGGCCTCGGCCAGCTCGGCGATGCCCATGACCTGGTAGCCCCCGATGGCGTCGCGTTCGAAGACTCGCCTCGCCGCGTCCCGCGCGACGTCGTGCCGGCCCAGACCGTTGTGGAGGACGGCGCTCGCATAGTCGGCGAACGCCGCGATCCTCCCCTCCCCCGACGACCACCCAACGTCGTTCGCGCGCGCGATGAGCGCGGATGCGACCTGCTCCTGACCACGGAGGCTGGCGAGCAGCATCTCCGCATACGTGATCGGCGGGTTGCCGATCGCCTCTCCCGCCACCCGGCCCTCCACGATGAGCCCGGTCGCGGCGGTCAGGTCCCCGGCGAGCATCAGATTGCTGGCGAGGAGGTTCAGCGCGAACTGCAGCTGGACGAGCGCCCCGGCTTCGCGGGCGAGCCGGACGTGGCGCTCTGCGAGTGCCCGCCCGGCCCCAAAATCCCACACCTCGGTGGCGATGATCGTCCAGACGTGGCTCCCGCCGAGGCCGAGCAGGCCATTGACGTGGTCGGCGCCGAAATCGACACCCGGGACATCTGCCAGCGATCGTGTCAGCAACGGCGCGGCCGCTGCATAGCCATCGGTCAATCGGGTCGCGAGTGCGTCCAGGACGAAGTCGATCGCCCGTGGGGGCTCTCGGGCCGGTGGCGCGCCACGTGCTGCCGCCGCCGCGAGTGCGACGACATCGGGCGCATCCGGCCCGCTCGCCCAGATCGCCGCGGCGAGCGCATCCAGGTAGGTCTCCCGCGCGAGGTTTGTGTCAAGCGGCTGAAGTTGCCTGGCTGAATCCAGCAGCAGGCGGACGGCGTCGGGGCCCCGGCGCTGGTCGAACGC
Source organism: uncultured Chloroflexia bacterium (assembly GCA_963735785.1). Lineage (GTDB taxonomy): Bacteria > Chloroflexota > Limnocylindria > Limnocylindrales > CSP1-4 > SPCO01. Next base: position 22,523 of record CAVTMH010000001.1, read on the forward strand.
GATCTGTCCACGGAGACGCTCCGCCTCCGCCGTGCGCAACGCATCGGGTGGCCCAGCCTCGGCGATGGCCACGAGGGCCAGGGCAGCATCGAGCGCGCCCGCTTCGCGTTTCGCCCAGGCAGCGGCGAGCGCACGTTGCGCCCGTCTGGCCGGGTCCGGCGTCAAAGTGGCGGCACGTTCGAGTAGCGCGGACGCCGCGGCGAGACCGCCGCGCGCCCGGGCTCGCCCGGCGGATCGATCCAGCTCGCCGGCGATCTCCTCGTCCGGCGACATCGTGGTCTGGGCACGGTGCCAGGCGCGCCGATCGGGATCAGTCTCGAGGTCCGTGGCGTCGGCGAGCGCTTGATGGACCTCCCGCCGTTCCGCGACCGATGCCGAGCGGTAGGCAGCAGCCCGCACGAGGGGATGCCGGAAGCGGACACGTGCGCCGAAATCGATGAGCCCGGCTTCTTCGGCCGGCATCGCCGCGGCTGGATCGAGGTCGAGCAGGGCGGCGGCGCGCCAGAGGAGCGTGGCGTCCCCGAGCGGCTCAGCCGCGGCGGTCAGGAGCAGTCGTCGCGTGTCGATGGGGAGTGCCGCCAGCTGGCGGTCGAATGCCTGCTCGAGGCGACCGGCAACGGGGAGGGTGTCCGGGCGTGCGAATCCGTCGGCCAGTTCCGCCACCGTCCATGCACGGGGCAGCTCCAGCAGTGCGAGGGGGTTTCCGCCGGTCTCGGCGATGATCCGGTCGCGCACCCGCCGGTCGACCGGACCCTTGATCACCGAGTCCAGGAGTGCGCCGGCATCGAGGGCGCCCAGGCCACCGACCTCGAGGTTGGGCAGACCCGTGAACTCCGTCTCGTCGCTGGGTTCGCGGATCGCAAGGACCATGGCGATCCGCTCCGCGAGCAGGCGGCGTGCGACGAAGGCCAGGGCCTGGGCCGAGACGTGATCGAGCCAGTGGGCATCGTCGATCAGGCAGACCAACGGCTGGTCCTCCGCCACCTCGGCCAGCAGATTCAGGACGGCGAGCCCGACCATGAAGCGATCTGGCGCCTCGCCGACGCTCAGCCCGAAGGCGGTGCCGAGGGCGTCCCGCTGTGGCACGGACAATCGCTCGAGCCGATCGAGGAACGGGGCACAGAGCTGCTGGAGGCCGCCGTACGCCAGCTCGATCTCGGATTCCACGCCGGCCGCCCGGGCGATGTGCTGACCGGCCCCCGCGGCAGCAAGGTGGTCCAGCAGCGCGGACTTGCCGATGCCGGCGGCGCCCCGGAGGACCAGCACCTGGCTCCGCCCCGCGCTCGTGTCCGAGATCAGCCGATCCAGGAGGGCCAACTCGGTCTGTCGGCCGAGCAGGCCCGCCGGACCCCGGTTCGACATGAGATCCCTCACCACAACGGTCGTGGGCCAGCGTAGCAGTCGACGTCGCCCGCATGAAGACTGCGGGCGACCTCCTCTCGCCCGACAGCACCATCCGTCGGAGATGGGTCCAAGCGGCCATCGCGAAGTCCTCATCGATGTCCGCGTTCGTGCCGCTCGCGCCGTAGCCGAGCGCCTGAGCCGATCAGCCCCCGGGGATTTCGGTGACGGGCCCGTCGATCCGCGGTCGGGGTCGGTATACCGCGCCGAGGTACACGCCTAGCAGCACGATCGCGCCGCCTGCCAGGAACGAGGGCTGGACGGGTTCCTGGAGGAGCAACGCGCCGAGCGTGATCGCTACGAGCGGAAAGAGGAGGAACGCGTAGGAGGTGGCCGACGCGGTCCAGCGCGCGAGGATGTACAGCACGAGGACGAACACCGCGATCGAGCCGGGGCCGACCAGGTAGGCCATCGATGCCCACGTTTCGAGCCGCGTGGGGATGACGACCGCCTCGCCGGTCACGATGGCGATGGCTGCGAGCATGCCCGCGCCGACGAGCATCCCGATGGCGTTCGCAACGACCGGGTCACCAGGTGGGAACCGCTTCACGACGATCCCCAATTCTGCCTGGCATGCGGCGGCGGCCAGGAGCAGCGCAAGTGCGAGCAGCGGAACGTCCAGGCTCAGCTGATCTGCGGATACGACCAGGATCCCGATGCACGCCACGGCGGCCCCGGCGAGCGCGAGGATGCGAAGGCGCTCTATTCCCTGGACGACAGCCAGGAGGATCGTGAGCAGGGGCACGATGGCCAGCATCAGCATCGTCGTACCGGCTGGGGCGTCCTGCAGTGCCTGGTACAGCAGCGTGTACGCGAGCCCGAAGCCGAACACGCCGAACAGCACCGTCCCGATGAGTCGATCCCCGCGCGGCATCGGTCGCCGGGTCACGAGAACGTATCCGACAAGCAGCAGGCCGGCGATCGCGAAGCGGATCGCGGCCGACCAGAACGGTCCCATTTCCCGGAGCACGAACCGAACGCCGATCGCGTTCGCGCCGGCGAGGACCACGAACACCGCGAAAGCCGCGAGGACGATCCGGTCCGACCGGGCCGCTATATCCACATCGATCAGCCCAGGTTCCAGAACGAGCCGACGAGCCCGAGTCGCTCGAGGATGGCCTGGTTCTGCGAACGCGTGTGCGGGCGCCAGTCCGGATCGAGTCGATCGCCCCACCAGGCATATGCCAGTTCGACGAGCTTCAGCACCGGGATCGTCTCGCCGCGGGCTCGGCCACCGAGCCAGACGTCCACGTGGCCTTCCGACCGGAAGAGCAGCATCGAGCCTCAGGTGTAGCCGATGTCGTCCCACCATGACGCGGCCGGAACGAGGACGTGGAACACCAGGTCGGTGTCGTCGAGACGGCCATCGCGGACGGCGATGTCGATGGGCTGACGGCAATCGGGGCATTCGGTGTGGATCGCGCTGTCTGATTCGAGTGCGGCACCGATCCCGAACGCATCCCAGGCGCAATTGGCGAACCACGATCGTCCGGCGGCCTCCACCCGGAAGGGCGTGGGTCGTGCAGCGAACGGATTGGCCATCGCGATCTCACCCGCGTCATCGAGCACCAGCGCGTGGGCATCATGGAGTCGCCGCCAGCCGTCCCGCGCGGCCGTCGCGGAGGAGCCGGTAGTGGCCGCGATCTCGGCGGCACTGGGCGCCCGACCGAGCTCCACGAATCGTCGATAGGTCGCGTTCCGCAGGGCGATGTCGTCGGCGTCCACGGCGGGACCGTACGGCTGGTCGACCCAGTCGTCAACGGGCAGAACGATCAGAACGTCCAGCGCGTCGGCTTCGGCAGGTCGCCTGGATCGTACTGTTCCATCCCCGACATCCCGGGCAGGCCGAACGCCTTCGAGGGAACCATCCGGTAGATCGAATACGGCGGCGGACCGGCCGTCGGGGCATTCGGACCGTAGACCTGGTCGCCGCGAGCCTCCAGCGGCCAGTTGTTGCCATTGAGCATCTCGGCGACCCGCTTGACCGCGGCCTCGTCGTCGAGCGGCTTGGCGTGCCCCTCCACGATGAGGTCCAGGGACGGGAGTGTGGTGTTCCCGGTCGCGACCACGCATCGTCCATCCGCGGCGAGGTTGCGCCCCTTGCGGGTGCCCTCGCTGACCACGAAATGGAACGCGTCATCGATCCAGAAGGCGATGATCGGCATCAGGTGAGGCCAGCCATCCGGCCGCACCGTGGCGAGCCAGCTCGTCTGGCCGGGAGCGGGGTTTGCGAGTCGTTCTCGCGCGAGTGCCCACGGGGTCGTGCTGGGCTGGCCGTCGGTCAGGGGCTCTTCTGCGGAGGGTGGGCGCTCAGTCGTCATGGTGGTCCTCCCGGCCCGTCGTAGGCCCGTATTCAGATGCCTACCCTAGCCCGGGAATACCACTTGAGCACGCGCATCGCGCGGAGCGTGTTCCAGCGGCTTGGCTTGCCCTCGCCGTCCTCCATCTGGAAGTACACCTCGCCTTCGTGGACGTTCTGGAGCGGCCACCGGCCGTCGGGACCCCGGTTGCCGTTGACGACCGCGACGGCCTCGGCGACGCGCTCGTCGGGAGTGACCCCGGCGTCGCGCAGGTAGTCCAGCCCGCGCAGGACGTCGTAGTGCCACCAGGTCGGGAAGGAGAACTCGAGCCACGTCGGGTCGATCACCTCGCCCGTCGACTTCCGCCGGAACAGCCGGCGCTCGAGGAAGTACTCCTCGCCGCGGCGCCGTGCCGCGGCCACCTCGGCCGAGCCGCCGATCGCCCGCTCGTGCTCGAGCAATCCCTCCAGGACATTGATCGTCGTCCCGAACGACGACACGGTCGCACCGTTCTCGACCTCGCAGTTCCAGCCGCCGTCCGTGAGCTGCTCACCGAGAAGCCGGTCGACCAGCCGCGACATGTCCACACCGAAGTACGCGCCGGTCGCGACGACGTTGCCGTTGATGCACGGCTCGACCTCGCCCTCGAAGAAGCCGTCGTCGGCCCAGGGTGGGTTCCACCAGGCTCCGTCGCCCCACGTGATGTGCTCGCGGACGAGGCCGACTGCGCGTCGCGCCCCCTCGCTCTCGGGATCCAGCCCCAGCCGTCGCAGCAGCTCCAGCACGTGAAACGAGTCGGTCCGGTCCTGCGAGAACGCGTTGCCGGCCCACAGGCCGTCCGGCGCCTGCAGCGCGAGCAGTCGGGCGCCCCAGCCCTCGGTCGCGACCCTCGACCGCTGGGCCGCGACGACGTCGGCCGGTTCGTGCGTCAGGTCGCGCATCACCTGCCAGCGAACCGAGGGATCGGAGTCCAGCAGCCAATCGATCACGACATGTCGGTATGTTCGGGGTTCACGCCACTCGGGGCGTCTCCTCGGCGAGGAACGCGCAGGCTTCCTCCGGGAATCGGGCGCCGCGGCCGTGACCCCGTGCCGGGGTACTCGATGTGGCGGACGTCAGGCAGGCCCGCGACGAGCTCGCGAGTGAGGTCGGGCGGATAGGCCGCGTCCCGGCCACCCGAGACCACGAGCGTCCGGCAGCGGATCCCGCCGAGTGCGTCGGTCGCGTCGTGCGTGTCGTCGGCGTCGGCGTCGAGCCGGAGGACGCGCAAGTCCGAGGGCCGGCCGGCGATGTACGGACCCAGTAGCCAGGCCGCCGCGCCGGCGAGCCGCGCGTGCTCCGGCACGGCCCACGGTGCCATCAACGCGAAGCCTGAGCGCCATCGACCGGCCAGGAAGTGGTCGACCGCCCGGCGCTAGACCGCCGCCACGTCGGTCGACGAGCTCGGGATGCCGGTTCGCCAGCCATTGTGCGTATCCGCCACCGGTGGAAATGCCCATGACCCCGACCGCCCTCCCCCACTGCTCGCGGATGACCGCGGCGTAGTCGTCGGCGATGTCGACCGATGAGCTACCGGGTGGGAGGTCGGCCCGGCGCCCGACTTCGACGAACGCCAGGCCATGCCGCGCGATCGGTTCGAGCCAGCGCTTCCACGCCCGGCGGACGGAGGCGGGCTTGGCCGGTTCGGCCGTGAACGACAGCCCGGGGAGGGACAGCACGATTCGCGAGCCCGATCCGATCCGTGCATACGGGTGCCCGGAGGGCAGCGTGCCGGTCTCGATCAGGGCGTCGTTCGAGGGCATGCGCGGACGGTACGACAGAAGTGGGCCCGTGATCTCGAGGTGATGCGCTGTCCGGTCGAATCGGGTCAGCGAGGAGTGATCGCCGGTCCGGTAGGGTGATGCTCGGCTCCGTCCTCATCCGTCGAGCGCTCCTGGATACGGGCCGGCAGACGCGCGAGGACCGCGAACAGGACGGCGGTCACGCCGAGGATCGCACCCTGCGGCGAGATGTCGCCCGGCGACTTCGACAGCAGCTCCCACAAGACCATCGGAGCGAACGCCACGATAGCGGTCAGGACACGTGCGTGCCGAGCGTGGCGGGCGACGTATTCGAGGCCGACGAGCACCGGCAGCATACCGGGCAGGACGAAGATCCAGCGGATCAGGATGAAGACGGTCACCAGCGCCAGCAGTTCGACTGGCGTCATGGGTATCGTCGCCCCCGTGACGATCGTCTGGGCCGCCCCGGCCGCCAGGGTCACGACCTCGAACGCTAGCAATACCAGCGAGGCATTGGCGAGGACCCGGATGGTCCCAGCGCGCCAGCCATAGGGATCGGGACGTGTGGCGGCGCGGACCAGCCGCTTCGACATCGGTCATCTTCCTGTCTGCTGGGCAGTCGCACGGATACTCCCTGCTCTGAGGACGCTCCGAGCGCCTCGGGAGTGTCAGGGCAGGACCTGAAGGACTGCGATGCTTCCCGAGTAGTCACCGGGTGGGCCCCCATCCAGGTTGCCCGTGAAAAACACGTATATCCCTGGATTCAGGACCTCGTGGAACACGTTCCCGCAGGGACCCATCCGGCCGCGATCCTCGGCGCGCTGCTCAGGCGAGCACCCGATGTCGTCGAAGCCCCTGATCGCCGTTCCCTCGGTGTCGCCGTGGGCGAGGCGATCGATGTCCTGGTCTGTCAAAGGACCGGGCGTTTCGGCGGCCGACCGTTTCCGTTGAGCGAAGCCGACGCCCGACCCCGGCGTGTCGAGGACCACGTAGACGTCGCCGGCGCGCACCGTGGCCGGGTCCAGGCGCACCTTCTGTCCATCGACAACGACGTGGACCAGTTGGGCACCGGCCGGGACGGCTGTCTGGCCTCGCCCGCAACCCACGAGCGCACCCGCCAAAAAGGCGGCGACCGCGACCGTGGTCGCCAATCGTCGTCCCGAGGTAGCTGGCATGCTTCGCATCGTCACACCCAAGTCGTGCGGGATCCACCGACTTGACGCGACATGAGGCGAAGTGTGGCTTCCTCCGCCACAACAGCTAGCGATCTCCACCGCACGCCCATGAGGTGCAGTCCAGCAGTCGCGCGTCGCAGTTCCATGCGCGTCCCGCAGCGGCGGCGGGATATCAGGGCGGCGCGGGGCGGAACCGCGCGAATCGAAAAGACCGCCCCACTGCCGGGTGGCAGGAGGCGGTCGCTTGGAGGGTCCAGACGAGCCGGATGACTCGCCGGGTGTGCCTAGCGGAGGATGCCCGCGCGGAGCGCGGAGCGGCTGGCACCGAGGTCGGCTGCGGCGGCCGGGCTCGCCATGTCTGATGCGGGCTGCTTGCCGCCACAGGTGCGATGGTGGGCCGCGTGGTCGTAGCCCTGGTGCGGTGTGGCGAGATACGGGAACGACTTGGTGAACGCGACGTCATTGGCGTCGCAGCCGTCGCCGATCGTGTTATTGGGGCTCTTGTTCGGCAGGTCGAAGTTCTGGTTGAGGAACTTGCCGTAGCCGTCGGCGACGGCCCGGAGCTCGATGTCCGTGACGTCATCCCACAGGCGGCGGCCGTTGGGGAAGCCGGCCAGGTCGCCGTCGACCACGCCGAGACGGCTCGGGTTCTTGGTGGGCGGGATGCCCATGTTGAGGCGGAGCATGTCGTACTTGCCCTCGCCGGTGGAGTTCAGGCCGGGCACACCCTGGAGCAGGATGAGCACGAGGTCGGTCCGGTCCGTCGTCCGCGCGTCGGGCAGGGACGGGTACAGGAGGTTGACGAGGCCAGCGAGTTCGGCATTGAGGTATCGATCCTCGTACTCGCTGTCGTTGACGGGTTCGCTCCGGTTCCACTCGTCCTTCTGGGCGAGCGGGATGATGACCTCGTTGATGAGCGGGTTGCCCATCCGCGAGACCTGGACCATGTCGCCACCGACCGTGATGCCATCGGCGCTGATGGTCGTAGTGGCCGGGCGGCTGGCGCCGGCCCAGACACCGACGACCGCGTTGTCGGCCTTCTCATCGGCAACGGCCTCGCCGTCGCTCGTGAGATCGGTGATCGGGACCTGGATCGCGATGGAGTTGACGTTGAACGACCCAAGGCCGTCCTCACCCTTGGCCGCCTTGAGCGGGGCCAGATGGGCGGGGTTGAACGGGCGGAGGCCGCCGAGATCGAAGATGGATCCCGTGTCGACGAAGAACGGGTCGTCGCGCTGTCCGGCAAACACGGTCATGCCGTTGTCGAGCTCGGTGATCGCGCTTGCAGCGAGAGCGTCGTACTCGGGCGTGGAGCGCGGGCCGATGTTGTCCGGCGGAACCGGGATGTCGGACCCGATCTCGGCCTCGTTCTGGGTGACCGAGTAGGTGTAGCGGATGTTCAGGTTCGTGTACCCATCGCCGCTGATCGTGTTCGTGTTGTAGAGGATCGTCTCGCCGTTCTCGATCGTCTGGTCGAAATCGAACGTGAAGGTCTCGTCTTCCGTGCCGTCGCCGTTGTTGTCGACCTTGATCCAGTAGCTGGCGTTCTCGTCGAACCCGAAGAAGTTCGGGCCGCCTGCCGGCTCCTGGATCGGCGAGTAATTGGCGATCAGGGTGACGCTCTCGGGATCGTCAGGACTGACGAACGCGTAGACGTCAGTGTTGTCGACGCTCGGGTCGCGCGAGATGAGCGGGGCTTCACGGTGACTCCCCCCGAAGACGGCACCCGGCATCGCCGAGACCGCCAGCATGGCGGATGCTCCGATGAGCGCCGCTCGTCTGATTGATGTCCTCACGGGGACTCTCCTTGTGTGGGTGGACGGGACTGGGCGATGTCCACGGATGTGCCGTCTCGTCTCGTCTTCCAAAGTCCCACGAGAATCGGTCCGAAATTCGGCGCCTGCCGAACGGCCGGTATTGGTGGCCGTGATGTTTGTTCGTCCGTCGGCTGCTGAGGGATGGCCGGTTGCGAGCCATGTCTTTGGTGCAAAGAGGCTTTGAATCATCCCGCCGACCTTGCAGAGTCACAGGCGGGCGGGACACGGTGAACCGCGGCGGGACTCGTCACGAACGCCCGGTATGCGAGTCATCACGTCGCCCGGTCGGGCACGTCGGCCGGGGCCGACTCCACGCATCGCGGACCGCTGGCGCGCGCGCCTGGTCCTCCCCCTCCTGGCTGCTGCGATCGCGGCCGGCTGCGGCAACGTGGACCAACCATCTGGTGCGTCTGGCCTGGCGGCTTCACCTTCGCCACGAGCTGCCGCCGCGCCTGGCGTCGGTGGCTTCATCCCGGTGGCGGTCGCCAGCCGAGTCGTGATCCCCGAGCTAGCGATCGACCTGCCCGTCGTCTCCTCGGATCTGGAGCCACCGCCCGACAACTACGGGCTGTGCGACGTGGCCCAGTACCTGACGACGTTCAGTCAGCCTGCCGACACAGGCACTACCTACATCTACGCGCACTCGCAGGAGGGCATGTTCCTCCCCCTCTACGACGCGTCGACCCGGGACGGCGGTGCCGAGCTCCTCGGCCAGCGCGTCGAGGTCTACACGAGCGATGGCATCCGCCACTCTTACGAGATCTTCGAAGTCCAGCCGGGCTCGACCGACTTCGGCCTGGCCGAGGGCCTGGCCCCCGAAGAACGCCGCCTCGTCCTGCAGACGAGCGAGTCGCCGGCGGGTGGCACGACGAACCTCCTGGTCGCAGCCCGTCCGGACGGCGAAGAGGCTGTCGATCCGGCCGAAGCAAATCCGGAGGCCAGGCCACGGCAATGCCGTCCGAACGAGCTACCGGAAGAGACCGAGCCACCGGTCGTCCCGAACGCGCCCGTTGCCACCCGGGTGGTGGTGCCGCGCTTCGACATCGACCTCCCGATCGTGTCGGGCGACCTGGTCGTTGAGGGCAATACACCTGACTATCCCCTGTGCGACGTTGCCCAGTACCTGACCCGCTACCGCCAGCCGGCCGAGACCGGCACGACCTACCTCTACTCGCACGCGCGGGAGGGGATGTTCCTGCCACTCCTCGAAGCCTCTGGCGAACCGGACCAGGGCGATCTGGTCGGGACGAAGGTCGAGGTCTACACCGAGGACGCGCAGCGCTACACCTACGAGATCTTTGCCGTCCAGCCGTCATCGACTGACTTCTCCCTCGCGGACATCGTGCCCGCCGACGAGCAGCGACTCGTTCTCCAGACGAGCATCGGGCCCAAGGGCACCGTTCCAAAGCTGGTACTGGCGGCGCGCCTGGTCGAAACGACCCCGGCCGATCCGACCGTGGTCGCCCCGGAACCGCGACCGAAGCCCTGTGTCTGACGGCGGATCGCGGCCGCTCACCGCAGCCGACCGGGCTCTCAGCGCCGGCCTGATCGTGGGCCCAACGGCCTTCATCAGCGCGTGGGGGCTGTCCGGAACGCTTACCCCGGGTTACTCACCGATCCGTGACCACATCAGCGATCTCGCCGCGGCCGAGGCGCCGACACAGGCGCTGATGAACATCGGCTTCGCGGCGTTCGCGGTCTCGGTCGCTGCGGCCATCGTGCCGGCGCGTCGTTACCTCGGCACCCCGACGGCCATCGTTTTCGGGGCGAACGTGGCGGTCACTGTCGGGATCATGCTCGCACCACTCGGGCGATCAGCTGAAGGCGATCGAGCCCACGCCATGGTCGCCGGACTCGGCTACCTGGTCCTTGCCGCGACGGCGCCGTCAGCCGCCCGGACCGTCGGGAAGCGGAGTCGACGGCTGGGTGTGGCCTCTTTGGCGGTCGGGGCCGTTTCGCTGGCCTGCCTCGGTTTGTCGGTGGTTCGGCCCGAATCCGGGTTTTGGCAGCGGGCGGGGATCACGGCGACCGACGCCTGGCTGATCGCGATGGGTCTGAGTGCCGTGACCCGCACCTCGACCAACGGCGAGTAGCCGATCGGCTCTCGAGATCGCCGTGACTCGATCTTGCTCAGTCACCGGTCGACACGAGGCTAAGTGTGGCTTCCCGAGCCGCTTGACTCCTCCTCGAGCAGGGTCGCCGCCCGCTGTGGTCTGACCAGCCGTCACCCGTGGCAGACTGGGCCCGATGCAACCCGGCCAAACGGCTCGGCGAGCACGGAACGGTCCAAGGACCTGACATGAACCGCCTCGCCGACCGATTTCGGACCGTCATTCGCGACCGGCCGTGGCCGTTCCATCCGGTCCTGTTCGCAGCGTACTTCGTGCTCTTCCTCTACTCGGTCAACCTCGACGAGGTGGAGCTCGGGGACATGCTGCCGGTCCTGGCGCTGGTCGCCGGGGGCACGGCCCTCATCTTGGTCCTCGCCAGCGTGCTGGTGGGTGACGCGCGCCGCGCCGCGCTCGTCATGACCGCCGCGGTCATCGCCTTCCTGGCGTACGGTCACGCCGCGCGGCTTCTGCAGCCGTTGAGGATCGGGCCGACCATCCACGTCGCGGGCTGGTTGACGATCATCCTGCTCTCGGCCGTCGTCGCCTGGCGAGGTCGTCGGTTCCTCGGCTCGCTCACCCGGGCCCTGAACGTCGCGTCATTGGCCCTGGTGATCGTGCCGCTCGCCTCGATCGTGCCGTACGACATCGGCCGTTACACGACGGGCGAGGTCCCGACGCCGGCTCCTTCGACCGCCCCCTCCCCCGCGACGGGCGGGCCCGACATCTACTGGTTCATCTTCGACCGCTACCCGTCGGCGAGCTCCGGACGGCTCGCCTACGGCATCGAGAACCCGATCTTCGAGGAGCTTCGGGCGCGTGGGTTCTACGTCGCGGACGCCAGTCACGCGAACTACCAGCGAACGTCGCTCTCGATCCAGGCGACGTTCAGCGCCGAGTACCTCAGTGGACGCGGCCACGCGGACATCTTCGGCCCCACGGATCGGAGCGGCACCTCCACGCGGATCCAGAACAGCAACGTCGCCCGCTTCCTCAAGGCCCGCGGCTACTACTACGTCCACGTCGGCTCCGACTTCAGCTTGACCCGGACGAGCACCCTCGCCGACGTGAATCACGCCTTCGATAACCAGACCGACTTCGACGCGGCCTTCGTCGAGTCGACGGCGCTGCCGGGGATCCTCCGTCGCCTCGGCTTGAGCGGACCCAGGTGGGCCCGGCGGTACGCCTGGACGACCTGGCAGGTCAACCTGCTGGCGAACCTGCCGAGGTACCCGAGCCCGAAGTTCGTGTTCGGCCACCTGCTGCTGCCGCACACCCCGTACATCTTCGCGGCCGATGGCAGCTTCGTGACCGATGAGGAGAATCGACGCCGATCACTCGACGAGCGGTTCGCGGAGCAGCTGGCGTTCACGAACACCCGCATGCTGGCGATCGTGGACGACCTCCTCGCGGTGCCGCCCACCGAGCGGCCCGTGATCGTCGTGCAGGCGGACGAGGGCCCGTACCCAAGACACCTGGAGGACGAGACCGGCCACGACTGGACGACGGCCACACCCGAGGAGCGCGAGATCAAATTCGGGATCCTCAACGCCTGGTACGTGCCGGGCGGCCGTGACATCGGCCTCTATCCAGAGGTTAGCCCGGTGAACACCTTTCGGTTGCTGTTCAACGCCTACTTCGACACGAACCTGCCGATCCTGCCCGACGAGAGCTTCACCCTCCGCCACTCCGAGCCGCTGGAGTTCCCCGACCCCTGAGGCCGGAGGGCGACCACGACCGGCCTCCCTTCCCCGCTACTTCTGCTTCGCGCGCTTCGCCTTCTGTTGCTTGGGCGTCGGCGGCTTCGCGGCCGCATCGGTGACCTGGCGGAAGACCTTGGCCATCCCGGGACGCAGCAGGGCCCGCCGTTCCGCCTCCATGTCGCGGTCGCGGCGTCGAGCCCGGGCAGCCTCGCTGGCGGGCAGTTCGTCGTCGGTCATGTCGTCACCAGCTTGAAGGCGCCGTTGGCGAGGCGTGACCCGTCGGGCTCGGGCAACCACGTCTCGTGATCCGGAGGCGTTGCCTGACGGAGCCAATCCTCGGTCGCCCCCAGTTCGGCAGCGGCATCGCGAAGGGCCGTGATCCCGTCGCTCTCCGCATCGCGCCGCCACGCCATCGACCATGCATAGAGCGGGATCGGATCCACCAAGGGTCGGAGCACGCCGCCGGGCACCTCGACGTGATCGGCCGACGCCAGGATCGGGAGCCCCTGTTTCACGAGGTGATAGCCCTGCTCCTCGAGCCCGATCGCCGGCAGGTGCGGCGGCGTCGAGTGTGCTCCGGACAAGGCGAAGAACTGGAGGATCAGGTCGGTCCATTCGGGCGCCTTCGGATGCGGCGGCAGCCCATCGATCTCGAGCCCCTGCAGCCTGCGGACCGGGACGGCCTCCTGCTGGGCCAGCGGATGCCCGGCGGGCAGCAGGAGCGCCAGCGGCTCGAGGCGAACGAGGACGTGATCGATGGTCGGCAGGGGGCGCGCATCCAGCCAGCCGACCCGTCCGAAGACGACATCGAGCCCGCCACTGGCGAGTCGGTCGAGTGCCGCCCCGGTCCCGCCCGTGTAGCGACCACGAAAGTCGACCGTCGACGCTCGGATGCGCGCCGAGTCGAGGATCCGGGTCGCGGTGAGCCGGCCCTCGCTCATGAGGTCGACGACCGTCGGTTGCGCGGCGGGGGCCTGCACCTCGGCCCAGACCGCGTCGTGCCGCGCGACCAGGTCTCGCGCCCGGACGAGCAGCCGCTCACCGTCCGGCGTCAGGCTGACGCGGCGGGTCGTCCGGTGGAACAGGGTCGTGCCCAGTCGCGCTTCGAGTCGCTGGATCTCGCGGCTGAGGGCCTGTTGGGCCACGAACAGGCGCGCCGCGGCCCGCGTGAAGTTGAGCTCCTCAGCTGCCGCCACGAAGTAGCGAAGGGCTCGGATCTCGAGCTCGTTGCCGATCGGGCCGCGGGGAGTATTCACGCATTGCTGATGGTAATCGCCGTTCGACAGGTGTTGGACTCGCGGACGCGACTGTCCGAAGGTGAAGTCCTGAAGTCCTGAGCGCCAGGGCGATCCTGAAAGGAGCAATTGACATGTTCGATCCCGCAGCGATGGGGACCCTTCTCATCGGCCTCGACCTGGATGGAGCCGAGACCCGGACCGGCCGACCCGGCCGCTCCGTTGCCGCTCGGCGGCGAGAACGGCCCATTCGCGTCGCACTTGCTCGTGGCCTCCGGCGAGCCGCCTCGGCGCTCGAGCCACGGCCGGTCGGCGAGCTCGCCAATCAGGGCGGCTGAGCGACCTTCGTGGTCAGGCCGGGGACGCGCCGTCCGAGTCGGGCTTCACCTTCGTCGACGGGCCTGTCGTCGAGGGCGAGCCGGCTCGTTCGGCGGTCGGGGCGAAGGACTTCCAGATCATGGGCCGCGCCGAGATGATCCGCCAGGAGCTGCGGGTCGGCCACGTCGAGGAGCGATCGAGCTCGATCGGTGTCCTCGAGCTCGATGCCGCCGAGCGGCTACTTGAGGGATCTGACGAGTCCGTCGATCTTGAACACATTCGCAACGCTCACGATAGATAGGTCCCGGATCCGGCCACGCCCCCTGTGGCCGGATCCGGGTGAGGTTGGCTAGCGGCGGTCGCGCCTTCGTGACCGGGGAGCGAGCGCAGGGGATCTTCGGGCTGGCGTCAGGAGCAGCGCCGCAGCGGCGAAGGCGATCAGCGCGAAGCCGACCAACCACGTATCTGCGGCCGTGGTTTCGCCCGTCCGCGCGGGGGTGTCGGTCGGCGGCAGGGTGATCCGCGGTGTGGCAGTGGCGGCTGCCACGCCGCCGGTCGGCGCCGGCGTGGCGGCATCCGTTGCAGCAGGCACCGGTGGCGGCGTGGGCGTCGGTGCCGGCGGCGGGTTGACCTGATCGATGGGTGTGGGTGTGGGGACGGGCGTGGGCACCGGCGTCGGGACGGGTGTCGGGACGGGCGTCGGCACCGGCGTCGGGACGGGTGTCGGGACCGGGGTGGGCACCGGTGTCGGGACGGGTGTCGGGACAGGTGTCGGCTCGGCGCAATCCTGGGGCGCCGACACGGTCGTCTGGCGGGCGCCGCCAGGTGCCGCGCCGTTGCCCCAATTGGCCTGTGCCTGCACGCGGACCGTCGCGGACTCCGCGTCGCCGCCATCGTGGGTGTCGGTGAACTTGAAGCTGTTGCTGGCCGAGAAGAGGTAGGCACTCGATGTGAGCTCGACGAGGCTGCCGCCATCGAGCGCGATCCAGACCCCGATGTCGGGGTTCGTGCGGGACGCGGTCGTGTCGCCATTCCAGGCGGTCGCGGTGAAGGTCACGAGTCCGTCGCAGTCCATCGACGCGGTGACTTCCGCGTGGTGGGCCGCGACGGCGGTCGGCAGGATGAGCAGGGCCGCAAGTGCGGCAGCGAGTGGTACCCCTCGACGGGTGAGCCTGGCGGAATCAGTCATGACGCGAACCCCAGAGACGTGACGATTGCTGGACAGCAAGCCGTCATCCGAAGGTACGGTGCCCGTCACTGACCGGCTAGTACTTTCCGTTGGAGTGTCTGCTGGGCTTGCGTGCGGTCAGGGTCACTGCGCTGCAGAAACGCCGTTGCCTGCCATCAACGCGCCCCGTCCCGACTTGCGACGGTGTGCCGACCGGGCTACCGTGCTGGGCATGGCTGGTGGACGACCGTGATGCGACGCCTGCCGCATATCCTGCTCATCGGCGTGGCGCTCCTCGGCTGCGGACCGCCGGCCGGGTCGGCGGACCCGTCGATCGTCGGGCCGACGTCGGTGATTCCCTCCCCACCGGCCAGCCAGCCCCCGACCGGCGGACTCGGCCCGGACATGGTCGCCCAGGTCGTGATCGACGACCTCCGCGTGCGGACCGCCCCGGGCGCCACGGACGACGCGACGATCCTCGAGCCCCTGTTGCAGCGCGGAACGAAGCTGTACGTGACCGAGGGTCCGTTCGCCGTCGACGGATACGCCTGGTTCGAGGTCCTGACCTTCGATGTCGACCTGACGCCTCCCGGGGACGCCGTCGATGAGCCGATGGTCGAGCACGGCTGGGTCGCGGCGGCCGATACGACCGGCGAACAATGGCTCGGCGTGGCCGATGTCGACTGCCCGCAGGTGCCCCGCACCGTCGCGGACCTCGTCGCGTTGGACGGCGTCACGGCGGTGGAGTGCTTCGGTGGTGCTCCGCTCACGATGACCGCGCGCGTGTTCGACTGCGAGGCGGCTCCCGATCGAGACGCGATCGCGGACTGCGGGATGGACACCGGCGGCCCCGCGTACGAGCCCGAGTGGTTCGATCGCACCTTCCAGTTCCTGGCGCCCGACGACGGCTCAGAGGGGCCGATGTACGAGCTGCACGCAGACCCTGACGGGACCTTTCCGGATCCGCTCCCCCTCGATGCACCGCTGCGCATCACCGGGCTGTTCAACCATCCGGAGGCGCACGAGTGCCGCGTCTACCACTACTTCAAGGACAACGTCCCGAGCGCCCACTGCCGAGCGGTCTTCGTCGTGACCGAGATCACGAACCCCGCGGCGAGTCCGGCTCCGTCTCCCTGACGTCTCCTCAGTCGCCCGCGTGGGCGATGTGCTCGAACTGCCGCCATAGCACGACCACGAGCAACGCCGAACCCACCAACCCGAACCAGAATGGCGCCGCGATCCCGAAGGTCCGTGCAAGGACACCACCGATCGGCGTCCCGATGACCAGCCCGCCCATGAGCGCGACACGATAGACACCGCCCACCCGGCCCAGCAGCTCGTCCGGCACCGCGCGCTGTCGCACGACCGTCGACGTCGTGCCCCAGACGAACGCGTGGGCGCCGAAGACCACCATGGTGACCAGTGCGACCGCCGCCGACGTCGTCAACGCGAGCACCAGGTGTGTCGCCGTCTCGATCAGGAGCCCGACGCGCATGATGTCGCCCAGCGAGAACCGCCGCTCCCGCGGAGTAGGCGATGCCGTCGCCGACGTTGTTGATCAGGGTCGCCGAAAGCAGCCAGCGGAAGCTCCGTCCGAGCCTCGCCGGCACGACGATCTCGATGGCCCGAGTCAAGGGGGATTGCACCGGCGGCAGGATAGCAATGCGTCCCCGAGCGGAAACGACGAGGGCCCCGCCGTTCGGCGGGGCCCTCTTGGGTGCCAGGACGGAACCGTCAGCCGGCGAAGGCCGCGGCCCAGTCCGCCGCCGCCTCGGCGTCGTAGTCGAGCGTGTAGCCGCACGCGTTGATGTTCGAGCCGGCGGCGGTCACGAGATACCGGCCACCGACCTCGAAGTCGGGCATCTCGCCGAGGAGCGCGACGTCGGTGTCGGGCGCCGTCAGCGTGATGCTGCCGTCGGCCCCCTTCCAGCCCTCGTTCACGTCGAACGTGACCTGGTCGCCGTCGATGGCGATGACGGTACCGTCGAAGACGATGTCGAAGGTGGGCAGGGTCGCCGGGTCATACATGAGGCAGGAGGCCATGCCACCACCGCCGGCGGCCGGGTTCTCCGAGGGTGTCGGATTCGCGGCGATCGGACCGCCGCCGGGCGCCGGAGCGCCGAGATTCGAACCGAGGGCGATCGCGAGCGCGAAGACGCCGGCAAGGGCCAGCCCACCGAAGAGGGCGAGGGGTCGGCGGTTCTGTGTGGTGGTCGAGCTGTGCTGGATGTCGGCCATGATGTGCTCCTGGACCCTCGCCGATACGCGGGCGAGACTCGCGTCGGGCACGTCGTCCGCACGGATCGGGTCGGCAGCGCGGAGCCGGTCGAGCGGATCGGATCCGTTCGCCATGCTCACTTCCCTGCTCCTTTCCATGCGGCACCATGGGTGCCCTTCACATCAGCCGATGTCCGGCTCGGGTCCGGATATTTCAGGTCGTCGCCAGATCGTGTGCGCGAGAGTGCGTCAGCGAAACGCGTCCGGGCGCGATGGAGGCGGATCGCGACCGCGTTGGGCGTGATCCCGAGGACCGCGGCGATGTGCTGGTTCCCCAGCTCCTCCCATGCGACGAGGCGCAGGATCTCCTGATCGGCGGGCGACAAGGACGCCAGGGCGGCAAAGGCGGGTCCATCGCGGTCCTCGCCCGCGTGTAGCGGGGTCGCCACATCCTCGACGCGCAGCAGGGCCGCCAGGCGCTCCCGACGGCCGTTGCCACGGTGGTGGTTGGCGAGCACGCGTCGGGCGACGGCGTAGAGCCACGGAAGCGGCTCCGCGATCGGGATAGCCTCGAACTTGCGCCAGGCGATCGTGAAGGTCTCGGCGGACACGTCCTCGGCGTCGGCGAGGGTCGATGTGCGACGCATCGCATAGGCCAGGACGGCGCGCTGGTGTTCGGTGAAGAGCGCGTCGAAGCGGGCAAGTCTGGATGAGGTGGTCAGGCTGGTCACCGTCACGGGACGACAAGCGGGACCGCTCGGTTCCCGGCAGGCCATCGTGGTGCGGGCATGGCCGCGACCGACGATGGCCCCGGCGTATGGTTGCGGGCATGGCGAGCGACGCGCGATCCATGGACCGTTCGGCGCAGATCCCGTGGGCGACGGTGCTGGCGCTGCCGCTCCCCCTCCTGGGGCTGGCTCTGCTCCTCGCGCGGCCCGAGCTCGATGTCGAGTGGCATCACGAGCCGAGCCACTTCTGGCTTGTGCTCCTCGCCGCCGCCGTGAACGCCGTCCTGGCCTATCTCACCAACATCGCCGCGGCACGATATCGCGACGCTCGACTCGTGCTGATCTCGCTCGCGTTCCTGTCGAGCGCGGGCTTCCTCGGGCTGCACGCGCTCGCGACACCGGGCGCCCTGCTCGACGAAACGAACGTCGGGTTCGCCACGGCCACGCCGGTCGGGCTCATCATCGCGTCCGTCTTCGCGGCGGCCTCGACCAGTCCCCTGGCCGGTCCGCGCGCCCGAACCGTCCTGCGTCTGCGACCGGTGCTGCTCTGGGGCCTCCTGGCGCTGATGGCGGCCTGGGCCCTCATCTCGGTCGCACGGTTGCCGCCCTTGAACGGTCCTCCTGCGGCGTTCGAGGGGACCGGCCTCCTGGGCGTTCTGTCCGTGGTCGCGGTCGTGCTGTACGCCTACGCGGCGTGGCGCTCCTTCCAGCTCTACCGGCGCCGTGGCGACGCGGTGACGCTGAGCATGGCGGTGGCCTGCGTGCTGCTCGCGGAGGCGATGATCGCCGTCTCGCTGAGCCGGAACTGGCATGCGAGCTGGTGGGAGTGGCACGTCCTGCTGCTCGCGGCGTTCGCCGCGATCGCGCTGGGCGCGCGCCGTGAATACCGTCGCGGCCGGTCGATCTCGGCGGCGTTCGGGGGACTGTATCTCGAGGCGACGCTCGCTCGCGTCGATCGATGGTTCGCGACGGCGGTGACCTCGGTCGTATCGGCCGATGCCCACGGCGAGTCGACCGAGCGGGTGCTCTCCGGCCTGCGGCGTGACGGTGCGTCGGAGGACCAGCTCGCGCTCCTGTCCGAGGCGGCACGGGAAATCCAACGTCTCGACGCTGCCTTCCGACCATACCTGCCATCGGTCGTAACCCAGGGGATCCGCGAGGTCGCACCCGATGTCGCACGGCTCGGTGGCGAGGAACGCGAGGTGAGCGTGGTGTTCGCCGACCTGGCGGGGTTCACGACCTTCAGCGAGACCCGCTCACCGACCGAGGTGATCGGCATGCTCAACGAGTACTGGGGAGCCGTCGTCCCGGTCATCGAGGCCGCCGGCGGTGTCATCGAGCAGTTCGCCGGGGATGGCGTGATGGCCATCTTCAACGCGGGCGGGGACCAGCCCGATCACGCCATCCGGGCCGCGGGGGTCGGCCTCGCCATCGTGGCGGCCGGACGGCCCGTGGCCGACACACATCCGGGTTGGCCGGTCTTCCGGGTCGGGGTCAACACGGGGTCCGCCGTGATCGGCAATGTCGGCTCCGATGCTCGGCGGAGCTTCGCCGCGATCGGCGACTCGATCAATACCGCCGCCCGTCTCATGGCGGCCGGTGAGCCCGGGCAGGTCGTCGTGGGCAAGGCGACATGGGAGGCGCTCGGAGACGACCGCGCTGGCGCGTCGCTCGGGGCGGTGCGCGTCAAGGGCAAGAGCGCTCCGGTGGAGGCGTGGCGCTTGCACGACCGCTAGGGCGTGTCGCTGACGTTCGCGTGCAACGAGCCCGTGCCAGTTCCATCGTCGCTTCATAGTCAGCGCCGCCCCTGGTGGGCACGGATGCGTCAGACAGGCGCGACCGCCTCGACCGGGATCATCACCGGCGGTTGGAGGTATCCGACTTGGAGGTCCGGTACCGGTCGACCCCACACCCCGTGAAATTGGGTCCTTACTGGGGGCCGACCCGGGCGATCGCAGTCGTACTCCCCGCTCATGGACCCGTTCGCATCAAACAGCGTCCATAGCTCGGGAACGAGTGGCCGGGCGTAGGCGGCCGTGATGTCGTCGATCCGGAGTCCGATCAACGAAGGGCGACCCAGGGACTGCGCGGCGGTGCCATTGGTTGCCACGAACCTCCGTTCGGCGTCCGTGACGAGGACCACGGTCTCGGCTGGGACGGCCCTGCTCGCGACCTGATAGTCGAGCCATGCATGCGCGGCCGCCAGAACTCGTTCGGGCCGCGCTGGGTGACCTGCCGGAAGTCCCGCCCAGCCTCGCTGCGCCTCCCGCCAGCGTGCGAGGGTCATCGCGGCCGACGGCGGATCGCCGGACCCCACCGCCAGAAGCGCGTCGTTGAGATGCCTGTGGACGACCGACGTGGTCGTCTGCATCCGTTCCGCGATCTGCCGCACCTTGAGATCTTCGAGGACGCTCAGCTCGAGCGCTTCACGCTGCGATGAGAGCAACCTAGCGAGTGCCCTGCCGCTCAGGACCCTGCGGACACTGCCTCGCCGGAATGACGTTTCAGCAAGTGGCGGTTCCGCGACCGCGGCGGTCGTGATGCCCTCGCTCGGCTCGGCGTGTCCCGCCGCCTGGGCATCGGTCGCCATCCGGATTGCGGCGGTTTCGATGGCGGTTCCGCCGGCTTCGACCGACATGTCGACGGGATGCCAGCGCCGCAGATCCCGAAACGCCTGCTCGACGGCCCATTCCGCCGCGGTTCCCTCGCCGAGGATCCGGGCTGCCAACCGGTAGGCGCTCGCGCCACTTCGATCGAAGACGGCTTCGGCCCAACGCATCGCCAGGGCAGCTGCCCCGGGATGCCCATCACGATAAACATCGACCGCTACCGTGCGTTGTCGGCCCCCGGATGCGACTCCATGGCTGAGGACGGTCGCCATGGGGTACGTCCCCCGCAGGACGGCCTGCATCAGGGCGAGTCCTTCCGGGGAGTCCAGATCCCATCGGTCCTGAGCGACGACGTGTCGGACGCGCTCGCCGAACCCGGCGTCGGACGCCGGGAGGCACACGGCGAGGACCCGAGTCATCCGGGCTCTCGCTTCGCCGGCGCAGGGGTATCCAAGCCGATGGCGATCGCGGCCGGGTCGTCGGCGTCTGTTGCGTCCACCACAGTGAGCGGCGCAAGCGCGACGAGACCCTTCGTCAGGGACTGGTATCGCGCCATCATGCAACGTCCCGATCGACGGTGGGGGCGCATGCCTGGCGAATCGGGATGAGACACGAGGGATCCGATCTGCGCCTGCCTTCTCATCGCGGCGCGGGTGAGACCAGCTGTAGCCATCACGGTTCGTGACGTCGACACGAACGGGTCTCCAAGAACGGTAAACCCGGGTTCGGGATATGACAAGACAGGCATCCCGTTACAGTTCGTTGCTGGCGAATGCCGCCCGTATAACCGCGTCACCCATTAAGGTCGCCGCCCGATTTGCGCCAGACCGACACGTGCTGTCGGCTGTCGCTCGTGAAGGGCTCGCGCTGCCAGTTCGCCCAGCGTTCGCTGAGCTCCATGCCCGCCATTTCTGCCATGAGGTCGAGCTCAGCCGGCCAGACGTAGCGGAACGGCGCCGAAAACCGCTCGGCTCGGCCATCGACCGTGCTGAAGTGGTGCGAGATGAGCCCCTGCCTGGCGACGTCGTACTCGTCGATCCCCCAGGCGCCCTCGCCGAAGGAGAAGACTCGGTGGGTGTCGCCCGGCGGGAGTCGCTGCAGGTCTGGCACCCCGACCTCGATGACGAAACAGCCACCGGGCTGGAGGTGGGTAGCGACGTTCCGGAAACACGCGACCTGGGCGGCCTGTGTCGTCAGGTTCATGATCGTGTTGAAGACGAGGTACACGAGGTTGAACGTCCCGACGGCTTTCGCGGTGGCGAAGTCGCCGATGGTGACCTCGATGGCCTCGCCACCCGGCTTGGCACGCAGCCGGGCGACCATCGCCTTGGACAGCTCGATTCCGTGCACTGGGACACCTCGCGCGGCAAGCGGAAGGGCGATCCGTCCCGTCCCGATCCCGAGCTCGAGGGCGCGCCCACCTGCGGCTCGCTCCACGAGGAAGTCGATCGTCGGCCCGACCACTGCCGGATCGAACATCTCTTCCGACGATTCGTCGTACGTCGCCGCGACCGGCTCGTCGAAGTAGCCGTCCTCGCGTTCCATGCCTCGCTCTAGGACGGATCCGGGAACGTGATGATCACCTTGCCGCGGGCATGGCCGTCGTCGACCCAGCGGAGCGCCTCGACGATCTCGCTCAACGGGAAGCGTCGGTCGATGACCGGCTTGAGCTTGCCGGCTGCGATGAGCTTCATGAGGGTCGCCACATCATCCGGGTCGAACGGCTTCCACCAAATCAACAGGCCCATCCAGTTGTCCGTGGCCCGGGACATGAACGGCCCCACCAAGAGGCCCTGAAGGAGCCTGGATGTCTGCCCGCCAAGCGTGACGTAGACCCCCCTCGGCTTCAGCGCGCGGCGGATGTCGAAGATCGAGTGGTGCGAGTCGGTGTCGACGATCCAGTCGTAGCGCTCGCCGGTCTTCGTGTAGTCGGTCGTCTTGTAGTCGATCACATGGTCGGCGCCCAGCGAGCGGACGAGGTCCTGCTTGTCCGTGCTGGCGACACCGGTCACTTCGGCACCCAGCGACTTCGCGATCTGGACCGCGAACGGACCCACGTTGCCCGATGCGCCGACGACCAACACCTTGTCGCCCGGTCCGATCGTGCGGCCCTTGCGAAGACGGAGCCCCTGGAGCGCGAGGATCGCCGAATGCGGGAGCGTCGCCGCTTCCTCGAACGTCATGCCTGGCGGGATCGCTGCGACGAGCTTCTGTGAGGCCGTCACGTATTCGGCGAAGGCGCCCTGCCCCGTGAACACGTCGGCGAGGACCTTGTCACCCGGCTTGAACCGGGTCGCATCCGACCCGACGGATTCCACGACGCCCGCGACATCGCTCCCGAGCCGATGGTTCCTTGGCGCCCGGAGCCCCATGAACAGGCGCACGAAGTTCGGTCGTGGCTCGATGCCGTCGAGGTCGGCGCGGTTCACGGACGCCGCGTGCACTCGGATGAGCACCTCCTCGCCGGACGGCACAGGACGATCGACGTCAACGACGTGCACGACGTCGGGCGAGCCGTAGCGTTCCCGGACCGCGGCTTTCATCCTTGGAGATCCATCAGGTCGCGATGGTCGGAATGGAAGTCGGTCATGCCGACCGATCGTACCCTTCGCACGGCCCGTGGTGTAGCAAGGTACGGCCTCGGGTCAGCGCGCCGTGAGCGCCACGGTGAGGCTGGATGCCAGCAGGACCGCCCCGACCGGCACCCAGATCCGGCGCTCGCCGGCGCTGGGTGTGATCAGGTTGAGCACGACGCTCACCGCGGAGAACGCGACGGCGACCCAGACCAGCCATGGGAAGGTCTGCGACAGGGATGCCAGGACAAGCCCAGCCCTCGAGAGCACGATCACGGCGAGGACGGCGAGCGCGACCGCCTGGACCACGGCGGCGACACGCATCCCGGCGGGATATCGCCCCGGGAACCGGCCGCCCATCGCATAGGCGCCCCACGGTGCACCGAGGGCGAGGCCGATCTGGAACACGATGACGCCGGCGGTGACGACCGCGAAGATGACCGCTGCCACGGTGGTCACGGGGACGCCCGCCCACCCTTGGGGCCTGGACGCGCGGCCGCGACGGGGGCTTCACGACGAACGGCTCGAGGGTCCTTGCCGAGATCGAGGCCCTTGTAGGCCGCCTGGCGGACGAGACCATCGCCGGTCCAGCCGGCGAACTCGGCGCGGATCACGAGCTCGGGACGGAGCCACATCGCGTTCTTCGAGGCCGCACGTGGCGGTGGAACGTCGAACGGCGAGGCGTCCGCGGCCAGCTCCGGCATGACGGCAAGCAGTTCCGCGCGCCAGTTGCCGGTGAATCCGGCGCCAACCTTCCCGGCATACCGCAGCCCGCCGTCCTCATAGACTCCGACGAGCAGCGCTGCGAGCTCGGCCGCCGCGCCGACGCCGCGCGTCCAGCCACCGACCACGAGCTCCTGCTCGGGGCGGATCTTGACCTTCTGCCAAGCCATCGAACGCTTCCCCGGCAGGTACGCGGAGCGGCGGTCCTTGGCCATGATCCCCTCGAGGCCCCGCACCCGGGCGGCCTCGAAGAATGCGACCCCATCGCCGACGATGTCTTCGCTGAGTCGAACCCGTGGATCGGTCCGGAGTTTCGCCTTGAGCCGCCGTCGACGCTCCTCGAGCGGCTCCAAGAGCAGCGACCGCCCATCGAGGTGCAAGAGGTCGAAGACCTGGTACACGAATGGATTCACTGATCCACCAAGGCTTTCTCGACCCCGGATCCGCTCCTGCAACCGGACGAAATCGGGCTCGCCGGCATCGTCGAGCGCGATGACCTCGCCATCCACGATCGCCCGGCGGGCCGCGATCCAGTCCGGCGGCGCCAGGAAGGACCCGAAGTAGCGGGCCGCATCCTGCTGACCTCGCGTCCACAGCCGGACGTCGCCGTCATCGACGACCGCCTCGACACGGAAGCCGTCCCACTTGATCTCGAACAGCCAGTCTGGGTCGTCGAATGGCGCGGCCACGAGGGTCGCCAGCATCGGCGCGACGAAGGCCGGCTTCACTCGGTCGACTTCATGTGGACGCTCCCCTACCGAGCCCCGCCGGCGAGCGATCGAGCCGTCGCCCGGGACCCCACCCTACTCCTCGCTCACAACTGCGTCGCCGTCGTGGCGTCCGGCACGCTCGCGGACGACCGACATCGGCATTGACCGTCGAGTAGGCTGCGGGCGGTCATGGTGGCACCCACTCCCCCGGCCCCGTCCTTCCTCAGCTCGGAGCTCCGACATGAGATCGAGCGCTGGTTCGTCCGCCGTGGCGTGCCCCAGCTGATCGAGGGCTACAGCTCCGAGCCGGCCATGGATTCCCGAGCCGCCCCGTGGATCTCGATCTGGCTACTGCTGGGGACGATCAAGGACTGGGGCACTCGTCCCGATTGGCCGCTTGCGATGAACGCGTTCGGCGTCGTCGCCACATTGGCATGGATGGCGCTGCTCTGGGCCGTCATCAACCGCTTGCGTGGCCGTCCGGTCAGCAACCGGCCAACGACCTTCGATCTGGCCGACATCCTGATCATCGCGCTGCTCCCGGCGGTGCCGGCGGCCCTGATCGATGCATCGGCCGGCGAGGCGCTGACGTCGGTCCTTGGGGCCCTGACCGGGATCGGTGCGATCTACGTCATCATCGGGTTCGGCATCGTCGAGATCGGGGCCTGGGCGTTCGAGCGATTGTTGGTCGAGGTCACCCACCTCGTCGGGCTCGCTGCACGGACGCTGCCGCTGCTCCTGATCCTGGTCGTGTTCCTGCTCTTCGGCTCGGAGATCTGGCAGGTGGCCCATGCGATGACGTCGGTCGAGCTCGGCGTGGTCCTCCTGCTCCTGTTCCTCCTCGCGACCGTCGTCGTTGTCACGGCGTTCCGGCGGGAGCTCAGTCGGCTCGAAACTGGGTTCGACCGCGGCGACCTGCTCGTCGATACCGATGGGACGCCGGTGCAGCCCCTGGTCGATGGACGAAGCGCCGATGTCGGGGAGGTTCCTCCGCTGACATGGTTGCAGCGAGGCAACCTGACGCTGCTCGGCACGATCCCCCAGATCCTGCAGGTGTTGTTCGTCGCGCTGGTCGTCATGACCTTCCTGGTGGTGTTCGGGGTGTTCGCGATCCCAGAGTCCGTGCAGGCGGGCTGGATCGGCGAGGCACCGCAGGTCGTCGCGAGGTTGGTGCTTCTCGGCGAGGCGCGGACGGTGTCGACCGAGCTGCTGATCGTGAGTGCCGTGCTCGGCGCGATCGTCGGCCTGTACTTCAGCGGCCTGGCGATCTCGGAGCCCGCGTATCGATCCGAGCAGTTCGACCGCGACGTGGCGGGCGTGCGGAAGGTCCTCGCCGTGCGGGCGGTGTACCTGGATGCGCTGCGACGCGACGCACCCTTGAGTTGAACGCCGCGGTCAGGACGGCGCGTCGAGGGGTACGCGAGTGGGCCACCCGTCGGGGTGGCCCACGTTAGCGATCGCTCGGTTCGGTTAGCTCGGGATCAGCACGCCGGTGAACGAGTTCCAGCTCGATCGGTCGCCGTCGTCGACTGCCGCAGCGCCCTTGCGAACAGGGACGCCGGCGGTCTCGACTCCTGAGCAAGCGCCGCCGTGGTCGGCGGAAACGGTGTAGGCGATCCGGTACACCCGGCCGTTCAAGGATGGGTTCCGCTCCCCTCGCAGGCTGACCCGTTCGGCGCTCACGCCGTTCGCGTCTGGCGTCTTGAGGTCCTGCCTCCAACCCCCGGTGGTCGGCTCGTCCTGGGTCACGCTGGTGATGGCATACGACATGGTGTCGTCGTTGGCGACCGTCGCGCCCGACAGCGCCACCTGATGGAGCTTGCTGTCCGACTTCAACGAGTCGGGGCTCACGACGACCGCCGAGCAGTCAGGCCCATTGCAGGCGACGTCCCAGGTCGCATTTCCGGAGTCGACCTCCCAGCCGACATCGTGAGCTCCGGATGTCGGGATCACATACTCGACGGTGCCTGGAAAGGCCGTGGTGTCGACGACGGCGCCATCGACCGTGAGCGTGACCGTCGTGGGCGCCCCGAACGACGTGGGCGGGGCGGCGGACATCCGGATCAGGTCGCCGGCCGCAAGCTCGAGGCTCGCGTTCAGCGGCCCGCCCATGTAGTGGTCGTCCCATATCGGGTCATTCAGGAACTGGCATCCGGCCGACGGTGGGTCGGCGGCAGTCGCTGCCGGGACCGTGATCCCGGTCAGGATGGTCACCGCAGCGAATGCGGTCAGCAGTCGTCGTTTCATGGTCTCTGATCCCCTCTTGATCACTCCGTGCTCTCGACGATTCTTCAGGTCGATCTGTCCTCCTTCCCGAGCCTCACGGGGAGACACCGCCGGGCACGAAGGCCACGGCCGAAGCGAGCTCGTTGCCGTCGAAGTCGGATCCGCCGGCCACCAGCACGGTGCCATCGCGAAGCAGCGTCGCGGAATGACCACCCCGGCCCGGCTTTGGGTTCGGAACGGCGGTCCAGGACGCACCCGCTGGGTCGAACAGCTCCGCGAATGCCACGCGATCGGGGCTCGTCACGAGCACGGTGCCATCGCGCAGCAGCGTGGCGGTGTGGGACTGCCGGGACCTGACCATGCTCCCGACGGCGGTCCAATCGCCCTTGCCGGGATCGAAGATCTCCGCCGCGGCAAGCGCGCCACCGCCCGAGACGAGCACGCTGCCATCGGTGAGCAGCACGGCCGCGTGCTTGGCACGGCCGCGATCCATTCCCCCGGTCGCGGTCCAGGTCCCAGTGTCCGGGTCGTACAGCTCTGCGGATGCGAAGTGCGGGGGGCCGACAGGCGCGCCGCCCTCGCCGCTCCCGTCCCATCCGCCCGCGACGAGGACCGTGCCATCGGGCAGGAGCGTGGCCGTGTGCCCGACCCGGGCCTTGCTCATGGCTCGAGTGGCGGCCCAGGTCCCCTTGACGGGGTCGTACAGCTCGGCCGTGGCCAGGGCCCCACCGCCGACGCTGTTGTCGGCGCCACCGACGACGAGGACTCGGCCGTCGCGCAGGACGGTCACCGTGTCGAGGATGCGCGCCGTCTGCATCGCCGAGGTGGCAGTCCATGTCCCTGCCCGAGGGTCGTACAGCTCGGCGGACGCCACGAGGTTGACGTCGTCCAGGGCGAGGCCACCCGTGACAAGGACCGTGCCATCGCGCAGCAGCGTTGCCCTGTGCCCGAAACTCCGGGCAGCGGTCATCTGGCCCGTGGCGGTCCACGACTCGGTGCCCGCGTCATACCGTTCGGCCGATCCCGGCGCGTCCGCGTCACCGCTGCCACCCACCACCAGCACGTCGCCATCGCGCAACCGCGTCGCGCTGTGATTGGTCCGAGGCACGGCCATGCTTCCGACGGCTCGCCACGCCGGCGCTGCATTGGCGGCCAATGGGATCGGCGTCCTGGTGGGAGATGCTGACGGGGCCGATGACCTCGGGGCCGCGACCGACGGGACTGGCGTCGCAGGAGGTGACGCTGTCGGCACCGGCGCCGGCGAGGGCGAGGACGCGGCCGGGGTGAGTCGCGGAACGATGCTGGCCGATGGTCCGGCAGTGGGGTTCGCCGTGGCCGGTGCGCTGGATGGTGTCGCCGATGTCGCCGCACTCGAACAGCCCACGACCAGGGCGGCGCAAAGCAGTGAGCGTGCAAGCGTCGAGCGCACGGGTGCGCCGACCGGAAGGTGTGGACCTGCGACGGAGGTCATCACCTATCCGCCGCAGCCTTCGCTCCGCTTCGGCGGCGCGTCGGTGCTCAGGTCACCGGGTGGCGAGGGATCGGTTGGTCGCCACGCGACGTGGAACGGGCTGGGCAGGATGCGGACCCCGGAGCCATCGGCCGCCACGATGAAGCCCCACTTCGGGCCGCCGCAGGTTTCACCGATGAATTCATGCGAGGACGCAATGTATCGGCCGTCGGGCGACCAGGCGATGCGACCCATCGGGTACTTGTCGCTCGCGACGACCCGTCGAGCGGAACCGTCCGCCTTGATCGTCACGAGACCTTCGCCCTTCTCGCTCGATACGTAGGCGAGACGGGATCCGTCGTCCGACCACGCCGGCTCGGCGCCGGACCCCAACCGCAGCGTTTCGCCTGAGTCGAGCGACACCCGCCACACGGCTCCATCGTCGGTTGCCGCGGCAAGGTCATCGCTCACCGGCGACCAGCGACCGGCGATCCCGTCGAGCACGACACGTGGCCGCATGGCCACGCCCGAGAGCACGACGAGTCCGGGCTGGCGCGCGCCGGCCGTCAGCATCACGAAGCGGCAGTCCGCGGACCACGCCGCATTGGTGCCCTGCCCGAGCAGTGACTGCGTTCCTGTGTCGAGATCGTGCAAGACGATCGGGCCCTTCGTCTGCCGTGGGTATTCCAACGGCGGTCCGGGCAATCGGACGAGTGCGCGCGTCGAGTCCGGAGACCACCCGAGGAACACGCCGTCGGCGATTCTTGACCTTTCGCCGCTCGCGATGGCAACGACCCAGGCAGAGGCGACATAGCGAGGGTCGGACTCGCCGCTCAGGTTCCGCCACTGCGTGTACGCGAGCCGCCGGCCGTCGGGCGACCAAGACAGCTCGGGAGCCTCACCGTCTTCGTCGTCGACACCGATCGACCGGGTGGTGGCGAGCCGACGGTCACTCCCTTCATCGGGATCCGCCAGCCAGATCTCTCCGCCTCGGCCTCTGTTGACGGCGTAGGCGAGCGTCCGGCCGTCGGGGGCCCATGTCGACATGTGGTTCAGGCCCTGGGCGTGGGTCGAGAGTCGTCGCGTGTCATCGCCAATGGCGTCGGTGATCCAGATGCCGCTTTTCCCCGAGTCAGCCTCGTACGTGAGGCTTGTCGAGGCGTGGACCCGGGTGACTGCCGGGATGTCAAGGCAGGCTTCGAAGGGCGCGGGTGCGCCGATCCCACCGAGCCATGGGTCGGCCACGTCCGACGCCTCCTGCCCGGCGGGAAGCATGGACGCCCAGGTTGCGAGCTCCCGGATCGACCCGTTGCGGCCGAGGACGCCGATGACGACGCTCTGCCCGGGCCAGTAGATCCTGAGGTTCGCGAACCCGGACGCATTCAAGAAGCAGGCCGCGCGGGGCTGGTGGGCGGCCGGCACGGATGGCGTGATCGAGCCGAACGGACACCCGCCGTCGTCATCCCAACCGAGGCCGTGTTCCTGGAGCCGCGTCTCGTACGCGGCTCGTGCGGCCCTGTCGTTCGGGAACAGGTATGCACCGACCCGTTCAGCCGGACCGGCCGACAGTGCGCATTCGACACCGTCGCTCGCGAGGACGGGCAGGTCGTCGCGCCGTGGCTGGCAGGTCTCCGACGAGAAGTCGACGTCAGCGTCGTGTCGGATTTCGGACTGGAACCCGGACAAGAGGAACAGCTCCCCGCTCCGCCAGGCGCTCCTGGTCAAGGGGGCCACCGTCGTGAAGTCGGGCACAGCGGCAGGACTCGGGGCAGCAGGCGCCGTCGGCGTTACCACTGGGCCGGCGATCGTCGGGGTCGGCGAAGCAGCCGGGGCAAGCGATGGTGCGGGTGCCGATGCACTGGGGCTCGGTGTCGTGCCACACGCTGCGAGGAGGAGGATCAACGTCAAGGCGAAGAAGCGACGCATGGCAGGGCCCTCGGTTACGGCTCGATGATCGTGGTGACTGGCATCGTTGACGTTTGCATCAGGTTTCCCTCAGGACGGTTCATGGCCGTGAGACGCCCGAACTGCTGTCGTGCCACGCGGCTGTCGCCATGCCGACACCGACGCCGCGGCGGGCGCCGCCGTCAGCGCGTGACGCGGCGCAGCACATACACGATCAGTGCGATCACGCCGATGGCGGCGAGGTACACGACGACGTGACCCCCGATCACGCCGAGGGCACAGGCAAGGTTGCTTCCCTGGTTGTCGCCGCACATGAAGCTCGACACCCCGAGGTCGGCGAGGAGCACGAGACCGAGCAGGATGAACAGGATCAGTCGGATCGCCTCGGCGCCGCCGAATCGAACGCGCGGTTGGTCTGGCTTGTCAGGCATTCGCGGCTTCCCCTCAGTCGCCGGCCGATCAGGCGGCCGTGAGCGTACTCGTCGCCCGTTTTCGCCGGTCGTCCCGCACGGGCTGTCGGCCAGGCGACAACGATCCGCACTGGAAGCGGATCAGGACCTCAACGCCGTTCGTGCGCGGCGTTCTCGGACAGCCGGATCGCGATGATCTTCGTCACCGTCTCGAGAGGGATCGCCTTGTCCGCTCGGAAGCGGAACGTCCCCTTCCCGGCCAGGTAGGGCTGGATCTCATCGCCCAGCGCCTCGATGACGGCGTCGCTTGCGGGGAACAGGCTGTAGTGGGCCTTGTAGGCGGCGTACGACACCAGGAACTGACCGCCGTGGCTCCGGAATGCCGGCATGTTGTAGGCGATCGATTCCGTCGCGTTCGGGGCGGCGGCGCGGATCGTCTGCCGAAGTCCTTCGAGTGCCACCCGACGGTCGTCCGGCAGCGCGGCGAGGTACTCGTCCACACTGGTCGGTGTGGCCACTCCAGGTCTCCTCTAGGGTCACGCGTCGCTGTCGTGTTCCGACATGGTAGTGACGAACGAACGTCGATGGACTCCCACAAAGGAACGACCCATGACCGAGGGCCCCTAGGGTTGGCAGCCCGGCCACGCGCCTTCGTCCTCCGCCACACCCGGCTTCAAGCCGTCCCCGGGGTCGAGGAGATCCGCCTCCACCTTGCGGACGAGGTCCTGCCTCTCTGGCGCGCCGTCCAGCTCGAGACGCGCGATCCGGACGCTCCCCTGCCCTTCTGGGCGTTCGCATGGTCGGGCGGGCTCGCGATCGGGCGGCATCTGCGCGCGCACCCCGAGGTCGTGGCCGGACGACGGGTGTTCGATCTTGGGTCCGGCTCGGGGCTGTGCGCGATCGCGGCGATGCGGGCGGGCGCATCCGCGGCGAGCGGCGCGGACATCGATGCGTTCGCGGCGGCGGCGATCCAGCTCAACGCGCGTGCCAACGGTGAGCGCGTCGCGGTGATCGGTCGCGATGTGCTGGCCGACGAGCCACCCGACGTCGACGTCATCCTCGCCGGGGATTGCTGGTATGACGCGTCGCTCGCGGACCGTGTCCTGCCCTGGCTCCGAGCGGCGCGCGATCGCGGCGTCGCGGTGCTGGTCGGCGACCCTGGGCGCCGCTACCTGCCGATCGATGCCTTGGTCGAGCTCGCCACGTACGAGGTTCGCACGACGACCGAGCTCGAGGACCTCGACCGCAAGCAGGGCCGGGTCTACACGCTGGTGGCTGCCTCGACCTGACGGCTCACCGGTGGCCCACCAAGCTTTCGGAATGACCCCGCGAACATCGGCGCGTTGAACCAGCCCAGGAATGCCCGGCTCAGACGGGTCGGACCCACGAGCCGGACGGCGCCCGACCGCCGAAGCTCCTGGAACGACCGCCAGCCCAGCAGCCACCGGTGCATCTCGCGGTTGTCGCCCATCACGACGAGATCGACCTCGTAACCCGGGTCGATCTGGCAGGCGGTGCTTCCGCCCCGATCGAGCACGAGCCAGGCCTCCCCTCCCCCGGGTCCATGGAGCACGAACTGGACGACCGTGCGGTCCTTGGGCAGCTGGTCGGCGATCACGCTCTGGTGCAGACGCCAGACGAGCCACCCGGCATCGAGCTCCTCGTCGGCCGGGTCGCCAAAGGACCAGCGGGCCGCCCAATGACCGAGGGACCACACGATCGGCTGGAGCTCCTGGCCCGCCGGCGTCAGACGGTACTCGCTGGTCCGACCGGCGTGGTCCATCGTCCGCTCGACGATGCCGCGCCGCTCGAGCTCGCGCAGCCGCTGGATCAGGAGGGTCCGGCTCATCCGGCCAAGGCCGCGATGGATCTCGTTGAAGCGCCCCGATCCGAGGATGAGTTCGCGGAGGATGAGCGGCGTCCAGCGATCGCCGAAGAACTCGGCGCCTACGGCGATCGGGCAGTACTCGTGGTAGCTCGGCATCGCGACATTCTGGCCGAGCTGGTGTCGCTTGACCAGTACGGATTCTGTACCGCGAGACACGCCTGGCCCCTTGAGGAATCGACCACGCGAGGCGTCCGCCGGTCCCCCCGCCCGGCAGTCAGCGGTACGAGTTCTGCACTATCGCGCGGCCGCGACAGCGCCCAGTCTGGGTCTCCGACAGGCAGCAGATGCGTGTCAGCTAGGCTCACGCTCCAACAGGACCAACCAATACGCAGAGGAGAACGCCGATGACAGCGATCGCGACAGCGCCGGATCTCGCGGCCATCAAGCAACGCCAGCAGGCGACCTGGGCGAGCGGCGACTACCACATGATCGGGACGCAGATCCTGATCGTGTCGGAGCTGCTGATCGAAGCCCTCGACATCCATTCGACCGAGCGGCTGCTCGATGTCGCCACCGGCAGCGGCAACGCCGCGATCGCCGCGGCTCGACGGGGCGCTTCGGTCGTCGGCGTCGACTACGTCCCGTCCCTGCTGGACCGTGCCCGCCGGCGCGCCGACGCGGAGGGTGTCGAGGCGGAGTTCATCGAGGGCGACGCCGAGGCGCTCCCCTTCGCCGACGCAAGCTTCGATGTCGTCAGCTCGGTCTTCGGCTCAATGTTCGCGCCGAACCAGGAGCAGACGGCCAGCGAGCTCGCGCGAGTGTGCCGACCCGGTGGGCGGATCGGCATCGTCGCGCACACGCCGGAGGGTTTCATCGGGAATCTGTTCAAGACCAACGCCAAGCATGTCCCACCACCCGCCGGCCTGCGCTCCCCGATCCAATGGGGCACCGAGGAGCGGCTGCGCGAGCTCTTCGCGGACACGATCGCCGACCTCCGCGTCGAGAAGCGTCACTACGTGTTCCGCGACCGATCCCCGGAGGCGTTCGTGCAGTACTGGCGCCGCTACTACGGCCCCACGCTGAAAGCGTTCGAGGCCGTCGGTGATGCCGGCGAAGCGGCGCTCGAGGCCGATCTGCTCGACCTCATCGGCCGGTTCAACCGGGCCGACGACGGCACGATGGTCGTGCCGAGCGAGTACCTCGAGGCGGTCATCGTCAAGCGCTAGACCGGGGTGTCCGGCGGTCGCTCAGGCGGCCGCCGGTTCCTCCCGGCGCAGGTACTGCCCGGTCAACGAGCGCTCCGCCCGCAGGAGCTCGGCCGGGGTGCCCGTGAACACGATCTCGCCGCCGCGAGTGCCCCCTTCGGGCCCGAGATCGATGATCCAGTCCGCGTTGCGGACGACGTCGAGGTTGTGCTCGATCACGACCACGGTGTTGCCGGCATCCACGAGCCGATCGAGCATCGCCAACAGGTGACTCGTGTCGGACATGTGCAGCCCGGTCGTCGGCTCGTCGAGCACGTAGACGTTTCCCTTGCGATGGAGCTCGCTCGCGAGCTTGATCCGCTGGCATTCGCCGCCCGAGAGCGTGCTCAGCGGCTGCCCCAGGGTCAGGTAGTCGAGTCCGACATCGCTCATCGCCTGCAGCTTGCGCAGGATCTCGCGTTGCGTGAACGCCTGGAGCGCGTGGGCGACCGTGAGCCCGAGAACCTCGTTGACGTTGCGGCCGTCGAGCTGGTACTCGAGCACCTCGTCCTTGAAGCGGCGCCCTTCGCAGGTCTCGCACGGCGTCTTGACGCCGCCCAGGAACGACAGCTCCGCGTAGATCACCCCGGCTCCGTTGCAGGTCTCGCAGGCGCCCTTCGAGTTGAAGCTGAACAGACCGGCATCGACCTTGTTCGCGGCCGCGAACGCCTTGCGGATGTCGTCCATCACCCCGGTGTAGGTGGCCGGGTTCGAGCGGGTCGACGTTCCGACCGCGGATTGGTCGATGACGATCGCCTCGGGGTGGTCGGGCAGGAAGACCCCGTCGATGAGCGAGCTCTTGCCCGAGCCTGCGACGCCGGTGATGACCGTCAGCACCGCCGTCGGGATGTCGACGTCGACGTTCTTGAGGTTGTTGACGGCCGCCGACCGGATGGGCAGCCAGCCGGTCGGCGTGCGCGGCCCCTCCTTGATCGGCAGCGAACGCTGGAGGAACCGGGCGGTCAGCGTGTCGGCCCGCTTGAGGTCGGCGTACGTCCCCTCGAACACGATGCTTCCGCCGGCATCGCCAGCCCCCGGCCCCATGTCAATGACGTGGTCGGCGACCTTGATCACGTCCGGATCGTGCTCCACGACGATGACCGTGTTGCCCTTGTCGCGCAGCTTCTGCAACAGGTCATTGAGGCGATGCACGTCGCGCGGGTGGAGGCCGATGCTCGGCTCGTCGAGGATGTAGGTGACATCGACGAGGCTGCTGCCGAGATGCTTGACCATCTTGATGCGCTGCGACTCACCGCCCGAGAGGGTGTCGGTCTCGCGATCCAGGCTCAGGTAGTCGAGCCCGATATCGACCATGTGCTGGAGTCGCTCGACGAGGGTCGCGATCATCGGCGCCGCGACCGGCCCCTCGATCTCCTGGAGGATCGGGATGACGTGGCCCACCTCCATCGTGGCGAGCTCGTTGATCGAGCGTCCGTTGACCTTGGCGGCGAGCGCCGCCTGGCTCAGCCGGGCGCCGTTGCACAACGGGCACGTGCGCATGCGCAGGTACGGCGCAACGGCCTTCTGGGTCCGTTCGGGGCGGGTCTTGATGTCACGCCGCACATAGGCCTGCTCGAACTTCTCGATGACGCCCAGATAGGTGGCGTTCATCGACTTGTCGCCGATCCGCAGCTTGTACTTGCGATCCTTGCCGTACAGGAGGAGATCCATCTCCTCCGGGCTGAAGTCCGACAGCTTCTTGTCGTTGTCGAAGAAACCGGACGCGGCGTAGGCATCGATCTCCCAACCGCCCCACGTGGGGACCTGGACGGCGCCCTCGTTGAGTGACTTGGACAGGTCCAGGAAGTCGTCGGAGACGACGCCGATCTTCCTGCCCAGGCCGTTGCATTCGGGGCACATGCCCTGCGGATCGTTGAACGAGAACGCATTCGAGTAGCCGACGTGGGGCTGGCCGAGCCTGGAGTAGAGCAGCCGCAGGACGGTGTAGATGTCGGTGATGGTGCCGACCGTCGAGGTCGATCCACCGCCGAGGCGCTTC
This sequence comes from uncultured Chloroflexia bacterium, assembly GCA_963735785.1. Classification (GTDB taxonomy): domain Bacteria; phylum Chloroflexota; class Limnocylindria; order Limnocylindrales; family CSP1-4; genus SPCO01. The sequence goes on from CAVTMH010000001.1 coordinate 58,151, forward strand.
TGGTCGACGATGACCGCCATGCTGAGGTTCTCGATGGCGTCGGCCTCGGGCTGTGGGTAGCGCGGCAGGAAGTTGCGGATGAAGAGGCTGAAGTTCTCGTAGAGCTGGCGCTGGGCCTCGGTCGCGATGGTGTCGAACACCACCGACGACTTGCCCGAGCCGGACACGCCGGTGAAGATCGTGATCTGGCGCTTCGGGATGCGCAGCGAGACGTCCTTGAGGTTGTTCTCGCGGGCGCCCCGGATATCGATGTACTCGGTCATTGGTCCCCTGTTCGGCGATCTGATTCAGGTTGCCACAGATGTCGGGCCTTGGTCGCGCGCACCGACACCGACGCGTGGAATCGCTCGACGTTCGTGCGCCGTTCGGGCATCCTGAACGCCGGCTACCCCGAGTTCGGATCGGCGATGAATTTGAAGGGAATGATGCGTTCGATCGCGCGCACCCTGTACCTGGTCGTGGCGTGGTCGTTCGTCGTCGGGATCGTCGTGCAGGTCTTCCTCGCCGGACTCGGCGTCTTCGACGACCCGGCGTCGTTCGCGACGCACCGCGACGTTGGCTACATCCTCTCCGTCGTGCCGATCCTCCTGCTCATCGTCGGCCTCCTCGCGGGGCTCGGTTCGCGGCCGGCGGTGCTCGCCGTCGTCGTGTTCGGCCTGTTCATCCTCCAGTCGGTGTTCGTCGCGATGGGCGACACGTCCCCGGCGATCGCGGCACTTCACCCGGTGAACGGCTTCCTGATCGCCCTGCTGGCCGTGGTCATCGCTCGCGAGGCGTGGCTGGCCCGGGAGGCGGGAGCGGGCTGACCGTTCGACCGCCCATGTCGTCGATCGTCGGTCGCAAGGACGAGCTGGACGCGATCGGCGGATTCCTCGGGTCTGTCGAAGATGGCCGTTCGCCCGTGCTGCTGCTGTCGGGCACCGCGGGCATCGGCAAGACGACCGTGTGGACCGTCGGCGTCGCGTCGGCCCGGGAACGGGGCATCCTCGTCGTCACGGCGCGACCAACCGAAGTCGAGACGGGTCTTGCGTTCGCTGCACTCGCCGACCTGCTGGGTCCGCTCCTGGAGACGCCACCACCGGACATGCCCGAGCCGCAGCGCCAGGCGTTGGACGCCGCGCTGCTGCGGACGTCGACGGCAGCTCCGCCGCAACCGCTCGGCGTCTCGCTCGCGGTCCTGCATGTCCTGCGAGCGGCAGCAGCGGCCAAGCCGCTGGTCGTCGCGATCGACGACGTGCCGTGGCTCGACGAAGCGTCGACCCGAGCGCTCGACTTTTCCATCCGCCGGCTCGACGCCGGTCGGGTGGGGTTCCTGCTCGCGCGCCGGACAGTGGCCCCCGACGAGTCGTTGCCGCCCTGGCTGGCGGCGGCCGCATCGGACCGTCTGACCAGCCATGAGGTCCGGCCCCTTTCCGTGGACGACACGGACACCCTGCTCCGGGCTCGGCTGGGGCTCACGCTGTCGCGCCCGGTGCTCCGCCGTCTCCACGCGATCTCCGGGGGAACTCCGTTCTATGCCCTCGAGCTCGGGCGAGACCTGCAGCGCCGGACGGATCGGGCCACGCCGGAGTCTCTCGCCGTCCCGCGCAGTCTCGAGGGGCTCGTCGGAGCCCGCGTCGCTGCGCTCGATCCAGCGGCCGACGACGTGGCGCTGTACGCGGCCGCCCTCGCCCAGCCGACCGAGCGTGCCCTTGTCTCGGCGCTCGGCGTCGATCGTTTTACCGCCGGGATGGACAGCGCGGTGTCGGCAGGCGTCCTCGAGGTGTCGGACGGGGGCGTCCGGTTTGCACATCCGCTGCTGGCGGCGGCCACCTACGGCCGGGCTACGCCGGGCCGACGCCGATCCGTCCACATGCGGCTCGCCGAGCTCGCGACCGAGCCGGAGGAGCGCGCCAGACACCTCGCCCGAACAGCCGTCGGTGCGGACGAGTCGATCGCCGCAGCGCTCGAGGACGGCGCGGCGGCGGCGGCCGGCAGGGCGGCGCCGGAGTCCGCCGCCGCCCTGGCCGAAGAGGCCGTCAGGTTCACGCCGATCGACGCCGACGGGGATCGTCACCGCCGACTCATCACCGCCTCCGAGTATCTCGTTGCGGCCGGAGACGTCGAACGTGCGGATTCGAGCCTTGCGCAAGTCGCGAGCGAGTCGTCGGACGCCTTGCGCGTCTCGGATGTCCTGTCGCGGCGGGCGATGCTGGCCCTGCTGCTGGCCGACCTGGATGCGGCAGAGGCACTGTTCCGTGCGGCCATGCCGCTCGCCTCCGGCGATCCCCGGCGTCGCATCGCGATCCATTCCGGTTTGGCGGGGATCGGCTTCCTGTCCTGGCGCGGCTGGCGTCGCGCCCGAATGCACGTGTTCGAGGCGCTGCGTCTGGCACGGGAGCTCGGCGATCCGAACGTGGAGCTCCAGATGACCGGCCATGCGGCGACGTGGACGAATGCCCTCGGGCGACCGTGGCGACATCTGCTCGATCGCGCCGACGCCATCCCACTCCCCATCGCCGATGTGCCGACGCTCGAGCACCCCGATCTGCAATTCGCCAGGATCCTCAGCACCCACGGCGAGGTCGGCGCGGGCCTGCAACGGATCGAGCGCCTGATCGAGAGCGCGCGCTCGAGGGGGGACTGGACCAGCATCCCGAGACTCATCGCGGTCCGCGCTCGCCTCGAGCTCGAAAGCGGCGCGCTCGATGCGTGCGAACGCAGCGCGGCAGCGGCGCATGCCGGCATCCTGCAGACGGGTGAGGGGTCCTACTACCAGGACGTCCTCACCACCCGGCTGCACCTATCGGTCCTGCGCGGCGATGTCGACAATGCCCGCGCGCTCGGCGCGGAGGTGGCGCCCGTGGCCGGATCGTCCGCCTACCCGTGGTTCCGGATCAGCGTGCAGATGGCGCTCGCGATGCTCGACCACTCGCTCGGCGACATCGATGCCGCACACCAGCGGTTCGCCCAGCTGGTCGCGGAACCGGGCCTCGGCCGGTTGGCACCGGTGCACTGGGAGTCGATCGTGGGGCACACGGCCGAGACGTTGGTCGGCCTGGGCCGGGCTGAGGAGGGCCGCCGGCTCCTGGATCCGGTCGAGCGCCGGGCGCGCCGCCGTGGCTGGCCGGCCGCCATCGCCGAGGTCGCCCGTGTACGGGCGCTGGTCCTCGCCGCCGAGGGCGACCACGACGGGGCCGTCCGGTATGCGGAGGAGGCGGTCAGGATCCACGCGGACAGGCAGGTGCCGGTTCGCACGGCGCGCGCCTGGTTCACGCTCGGCGAAGTCCTTCGTCGGTCGCGCCAGAAGGGCGCGTCACGGCAGGCATTCCAGTCGGCGCTCCAGGTCTTCGAAGGGATCGGCGCCCGGGTGTGGGTCGAGCGGACACAGCATGAGCTCGGTCGGGTCGCCATGCGACGCCCCGCGGGGTCGCCACTCACCGAGACCGAGCGACGGGTCGCCGAGCTGGCGGGTTCCGGGCTGACGAACCGTGAGATCGCCGCCGCGCTGTTCATCAGCGTCCACACGGTGGAGGCGCATCTGACGCGGGTCTTTCGGACTCTCGGTCTCCACACGCGCACCGAGCTCGCGCACGTCGATCTCGAGGCTGTTGTCACGGCCGACGAGCGCCAAGGACGGGCGATCCCTCGTTCGCAGGACCTTCCCAGGCGTCAGATATAGGGATTCCCGTGATTTCTTCGGGCCCTCGGCGCATCGAGGATCGGTTCAGCGGAGGCGCTCAACGAGGAAGCGCCCCGCAGAAGGGAGTCCAAGATGACTGAACTCACCCAGGCCCAGCCAAGGAGCTCGGCAAGCATCCTGATCGCCGTCGCGCTCGCGGCGTCGATCTTCGGGGCCATCGTCGGCGGTCTCGTCGGCACCGGCGTGCAGGTGCTCGTCCAGCGCACGGCCGCGGAGCAGGTCGCCGAACAGGCCAAGTGGGACGCCTACGGCGTCGACTGGCAGCGCCGACAGCACGAGCAGCGTAGCCGCTATCTGTCGCCCCGCGATCAGGCCGTCCTCGAGGCGGCGCAGCAGTGGGAGGCGCGCTACCGGGAGATGTATCCCGGATCCAACTAGCACAACCCTCCTCGAGGCCGGGCGACCGATCGGTCGCCCGGCCTGTTCTCACGTACCGAGGTCGAGGGTGATCGGCCGGCCGTCGCCGTCGACCAGGTGCCAGCGGACGCCCAGTTCGTCGTCACGGCCCCCCGCGAGCAGGCGGGCCACGTCAGCGGGCGAGGCGTCGCCACCGAGCGCCTCGATCTCCCTGGAGATGGCGAACGCGGCCGCGACGGGGACCTCGCCGACGATGTCGCGACGGGCGATCCCCTCGGGATCGGCGGCACCGGCCTCGCGCAATCGATCCATCAGCCGTTTGGCACGCCGCCGGTCGGCGGGCTCCAGGCTTTGCAGCCAGCGCGGCTCGGCCGGCGCTTCGGGTTCGGAGCGTGCGCCAGCGGCGGCCGGTTTCGTGCGTGACGAAGCGGCGGTGGCATCGGACTGCGATCCCGTTGCCGTCTTCTTGCCCGACCGACCGGCGGTCGTGCCCGACGGCGCGGCAGGCCGGTCACGCAGTTTCGCGGCCAAGGGCGATGCCGCAGGTTGCGCGTCCCGTGCCGTGGCGATCGCTGCCTTGGCGGCACCCAGGCTGCCGTACGGCCCGCGAACGAGCGGCAGGCCGAGATCGTCGGTCTGCTCGGCGTCGACCACGACCCATGTCCCGGACTGCGGTTCGATCGTGAATCGCTCGTCGCGGGTCTGCCAGCGTCCGCCACCGAGCCGCTTGAGGGACTCGTTTTTGTCAGTCGCGTTGACCATGCGTGCACGATACGCCGGACGCAGGGAGCGAGGTGGAGACGGGGGCTAGAGCGCCATGATTGAACGATTCGGGGTGGTTCGAACGCCCTTGGTGGTAGAAGGGGCGCGGCCGCCCGCGCCCGAGCCCAGGATGGAGGTCCAGGATGCGTCTTCCACGACGAGGTTTGGCGATCGGCGCGCTGCTCGCGCTCACCCTCGCGCCGACGGCGAGTGCCGCTCCACCTTCGGTGACCGTGCTCACGATCGACATCGTGTTCGACGTGTCCGAGGACTTCACGGCGGAGAGCGACGTCATCTGCGACGAAGGTGCGGCCGTGACCGACCTCCATGGCTTCACGGGCGGCGGCCGGCAGGGCCGGGGCGTGTTCACGTTCCACCTCGTCAAGACCCTCACCTGTGCGGATGGTTCCGGGACCTTCCAGATCCTCGTCAACGCAGCGACGGCGCCCAACTCACCCGGGACGGTCGGCGGCTTCACGATCGTGGGCGGGACGGGTGCGTACGAGAACCTCCGCGGTGGCGGATCGCTCCTCGGGACCGCCACCGACGATGGGATCATCGATGTCTATCGCGGCCGCCTGACGAACCGCGGCTGAGCGATCGCGCCCACTGGCCTGCCCCGGATCCTTAGCGGGCAAGCCCGTTGAGGTATCGGAACGCGCGCCCGATGTCGTCGAGCACGTCACCGGGCTCGTCCTGCTCGACGACGTACCAGTCCACCCTGGCGGACCTGGCCGCCTCGACGATCTCCGGGAACGGCAGCGTCCCCCGCCCGGCCGGTGCGTCGTGCGGCTCGGCTCCGGGGGCCATGTCCTTCATGTGGAGCAGCCGCACGCGGCCTGTTGACGCCCCGATCTCGGTAACCGGGTCCCGGCCGCCGACGGCCGCCCAGTACACGTCCAGTTCGATGTCGACCTCTGGAGGCAGCGCCGTCGACAGGACGTCCCACACCGTCGTTCCGTCGAGCGGGGCGAACTCGAATGCGTGGTTGTGATAGCCGAGCCGCATCCCGCGATCCGCCAGCTGCTCCGCGTACCCGCCGAGCTCGGCCGCGAAGCGACGCACATCGTCGGGGGTCCTGCGGTCCAGTTCGGGCATCCAGGGCACGATCACGCGCGGACAGTCGACCTCGGCCAGCCGATCTGCGACGGCCGTGAGGTCGTCGCGCAATCGCTCGATCCCCTCGTGTGATGCGATGACTCGCAGCCCCGACTCGTCGAGCAGCCGCGCCAGCTGCCCGGGTGTCGTCTCGGGTAGTCCGGCGAGCTCCACCGACCGATAGCCCGCCGCTGCAACCTGAGCGAGCGTTCCTGCCAGGTCCTGCGCGGCAGGCCCGCGAACGGTGTACAGCTGGAGGGCGATCTGGTCGTGTCGCATCGGGCCACGATAGGGCATCGGACTGGCGTAGCCTCTTCGACCATGACACCCCTCGGCCTTGGTATCGTCGGAACGGGCAACATCGCGGGCGCCTACGCACGGGACGCCCTCACCCACCCACAGATCCGGCTGGCTGCGGCGACGGATCTGGATCCGGCGCGGCGTGCGGCGTTCGGGGCAGAGTACGGCTGCCGGGTCCATGCCTCGCTCGACGACCTGCTGGCCGATCCATCGGTCGACATCGTCCTGAACCTCACCGTGCACCACGCCCACTACGAGGTGACGAAGCGAGCCCTGGAGGCTGGGCGGCACGTCTACACGGAGAAACCGCTCGCACTCCGCGCGGAGGAGGCCCACGAGCTCGCGGACCTGGCCCGGATGCGCGGGCTACGCCTCGGTTGCTCGCCGGCGACCTTCCTGGGGGAAGCACAGCAGACCGCCGCTTCGTGGATCCGGAGCGGCAGTCTCGGGACCGTGCGGGCCGTCTATGCCGAGGTGAACTGGGGCAGGATCGAGACCTGGCACCCCGCTCCCGAGCCGTTCTTCGATGTCGGCGTGCTGGTCGATGTCGGCGTCTACCCGCTGACGCTCGTCACGACGATGCTGGGCCGCGCACGATCCATCCGAGCGTGGGGCTGGGACCTCAGGCCGGACCGCGTGACCGTCGACGGTGCGCCGTTCCGGATCGGGAGCCCGGACCTGATCGTCGCGGCGCTCGAGCTCGACGGTGGTGCCGTGGTGCGGCTGGGTGCGAGCTTCTACGTCGGACGGCCGGCGAAACTCACGGGCAGCCTCGAGTTCCACGGAGACGACGCGTCACTGGCGCTCGGCAGCTTCCAGGAATTCGATGCCGCGGTCGAGGTCGGCGCATACGACGGCGAGTACGCGCCCGTGCCACTCGTGCGCCAGGCCGCGCAAGCGTCCGCGTGGGCCCGGGGCGTGGCCGAGATGGCGGACGCCATCGCCGAGGACCGCCCGCACCGGGCGAGCGCCGAACAGGCCGCCCACATCGTCGAGATCCTGGAGGCCGCGGCGACTTCCATGGCCGACGGTGGGCGGCGGATCGAAATCGCGTCCACGTTCACGCCGCCGACGCTCATGCCCTGGGCGCATGCAGCGGGCGATCCGACGGCGGCAACGAGCTAGGCAGCCGCGCGCGCCCGTCGTTCAGGCAAGGGCGTTGCGGAGCGCCTCCTCCGCCTCACTGTCGAGCGTCGTCTGGATGACATCGCCACGGAAGTCTCGAAGCGCGGCGACGACGGCGTCGGCATCCGCTTCCTTGACGACCAGGAAGAGCGCTGACCTGCCGGGCGTGAGCGTGTCCTTGACCTCGTCGACGAAGTCGCCGGAGACACCCTTGTCGAGCGCTGCGCCAACGGCCGCTCCGAGTGCAGCACCGATCGCGATCCCGGCGAGCGGGAAGATGAAGGTGACGAGACCACCGATGGCGGCCCCGAGGACGGCGGCCGTCTCGGTCGTGCCGCTGATCTCATTACGTGCATGCGCGGTGCCATCGGGCTCGCGTTCCACGACAGCGGTGTCCTCGAACCGGACGCGGCCATCGGCCTCCAGCGCACGCAGTCGTTTCATCGCGGCGCGGGCGTCCTCGAGATGGTCGAAACCGACGACGATGAGCTGGTTCATGCGGAACCTCCTGCGGTGACGGCACATTACGCTACGGAGCACACGGAGGCGAATGCGATGGTGCGGGTGGTTGGAGTCGGCGTCATCGGCATGGGCTGGATGGGCGACGCGCACAGCCGGGCCTACCGTCTCGTGAGCGATCGATTCGCGGAGCGCGGGGTCACCGCTCGACTCGTCGCCTGTGCCGATGCGGATGAGGGTCGAGCGACTGACGCGCAGACGCGCTTCGGCTTCGAGCGCTCCACGCTGAGCAGGGGTTCGGCACCCTGTCGGACCTGCTGTCGCACGCCATCGACATGGCCCACCTGCTGGCGGGCCCGATCGGCGAGGTGGTCGGCAATCGGGAGACGTTCGTGCGGACGCGACCCTCCCCCGTCCCGGGGGCACGCACTACGACACAGCCGGTCCCGACGATCCGCGCGGCGACGTCACGAACGAGGACTACGTCGGCGCCCTGGTCCGCTTCCGTGGCGGCGCGCGTGGCACGCTCGAGGCCTGCCGGATCATGACGGGGTCGCAGTGCGATCTCGCGTTCGAGGTCCACGGCACGGAGGGCGCCCTCGCGTGGACGTTCGAGCGGATGAACGAGCTGCGCTACTTCCGGCGCGACGCTGCGTCCCCGACCGAGACCGGCTGGACGATCGAGCTGAGCGGTCCGGCCCACCCGTTCCACCGCGCGTTCACCCCGGCTGGGGGGTCGGTCTCGGCTTCGACGATCTCAAGGTGATCGAGGCCGCCCAATTCCTGCAGGCGGTCGTCACCGGCGTCCAGGGCCCGCCGAGCTTCGAGGACGCGGCAGCGGTGGCCCGGGTCCAGCAAGCCATCGCGGCGTCGTGGGATACCGGAAGTTGGGAGGCCGTCCGCCCGCCCGACGACTGATGTCCCGCCGGTGTCGGCAAGGCGACAGGATTCGGGCGAGCAAAGCGCGCCATCCGACCGTCTCACGGTGACACAATCGTCCGGAGGGACATCGGATGCGCTCCTTATCCTCGCGGGTCGCGACGACCATTGTCGTGGGCCTTCTTTTCACCGGCTGTGCGTCGGCCGCTCCGCCGACCGGCAGCGCGACGCCCGCGTCGTCCGCGTCAGCCGTGCCGTCCACGCCGCCCGCATCGGCTGCGACTGCCACGCCGTCCCCGGGGACCGTCCCCGTGGCGACCGCCGTCGCGGCGCCGTCGCTCCCGCCGTTGCCGGCGTCGGCAAGCCTCCCGGTTCGCATCTCGGACATGTGGGTGAACGATCGCGTCCAGATGACCCCCGGGCCCGCGGGCGACCTGTATGTGTCCATCTCGTCCGAACGGAGCTCGGTCGTGGCACGCCTCGACCCCACGGGCAAGCCACGCGCGGGATGGCCGATCGCGCTGGGTGACACCTGGTGCTCCCTGCCCGGAATGGCTGCTGATGGCTCGCTCCGCGTGGTCTGCTCGTTCTTCTCCGATGGGATCGGCCGTGCCCACGCGTTCTCGCCGGACGGTCGTCCGATGGCCGGCTGGCCGGTGGAGCTTCCAGGCTCGATCGCCGCGGCACCACGCGTCGTCGCTGGCGAGCTGGTTGTGCCGACCTACGTCGTCGACGATGGGCTCCAGGTCATCACCGGCCTCCGGCTCGTCGCTGTCTCGGCCGATGGCACCGTTCGAACGGGCACGTCGGTCGAGACTCCGAACACGAGCGAGCAGGATTGGAGGACCCAACTGGGACCGGACGGGACCGGGTACGTGCTCGCGTTCCCGAACAGCGCGACCGGCGAGACGGAGATCACCGCGTTCGACCTGGCCGGGGTGCGTCAGGGCTGGCTCGCTCGAGTGCATGGGTGGTCTTCCAGCCTCGCGTTCGGTCCCGACGGCCACATCTACGCGACCCAGGGGGCGCCCGAGAAGAAGTCGAGCTCGATGCTGGCCTTCGACCGCGACGGTCGGTCCCTGCCGATCGGATCCGACCCATTGCCCGTCACCGCGACGAGCGTCTTCGGCGGTGCCGCGCCGCGGGGGGGTCCCATCGCACCGCCGGTCGTCGCCCAGGACGGGACGACATTCATCATCAGCGAGGAGGATGGCACGACGATCTACCGCCTGAGCGCGGCCGGCGACGTCATGTCGGGCTGGCCGTACAACGACACCATAGGCCTCGAGTGGAGCTTCTCACCACCGGGCGGCGACACCGGCGGCACCTCGTGGCGGCTGGAATCCGCCGTCGGTCCCGGGAACCTCCTCTACCTGCTCCATCCGGCCCGAACGTCGAACCTGGGTGGCTCCATCACGGCGATCGGTCCCGATGGCCGCGTCCGACCGGGCTGGCCGGTGACGCTGGAGCGATCGGGTTCGATGTTCGCGTCGGTCATGGTCGCCTCCGACGGGACAGCGTACGCCGTGGTTGTCGAACCGGAAGGGGGCGACCGACACTCGGCGACGATCCTCGCCATCGCCCCCGACAGCACCGTCCGCTACGGCATCACCGTGGTCGAGCCGTAGGTCCATGAGTGTGTCCCCGATGACCGACCCGGCCGCGATGGGCGCCCCCGACGTCGACGGCTTCATCGTGACCGCCTACGAGGCCCACCACGCGGAGATGTTTGCCGTGCTTGCCCGCTCGACCCGGGACCGCGGTCTGGCCGAGGAACTGCTGGAGACGACCTTCGCTCGCTTGACGAGGGAGGCCCGTGCGGGACGACCACCGCGCGACGTTCGTCGCTGGCTCCTCCGCGTCGCGGCGAGCGTCATCGTCGAGCGCTCGAGCCGGCCATCGCTTGCCCGACGCTGGTTCGGCATCAACGGCCGAGCACAGGGAGGTGGGGTGCAAGCCGGATCCGCAACGGGGGGAGCGCCGGATCCCGATCGCACCGACGAGATGGAGCCGGTCCTCGCGGGCCTCAGCGTCGATGCCCGACTCGCGCTCCTGCTGTCCGCTGCAGGGCTCACCGGCGACGAGATCGCCGATGCCGTCAATCGATCCTCGAAGCAGACGCGGAGCCTGCTGTGGCGGGCGCGAGCCCGCGTCAGGATCCGCCGAGACCTGTTCGCGGAGGAGGCTCGATGACGACCCACGAGGCGTTCCTCGAGCTCGCCGCCGCGACCATCGATTTCGACCTCGACGCGGACGTGCGCGAGGAGCTCGATCTCCATCTGGCCGAGTGCGAGGCATGCCGACGAACCGCCACCGCGTACCGCGACGACGCCGTCGCCATCACGTCCGGGGTCGAGCCGCGCCTGTCGCCCGCCCGGTCGGTCGCGATCCTCGCCGGCGCTCTCGAGCCGCCGAGGCGCTCGAACCGGCGGAGGCTCATCGGGGTCGGGGCGTTCCTCCCGGTGCTGGGTGTCGGTCTCATCGCGGCCGCCATCGGGCTCGGCTCCCTCAGCCAGGTCCCGCCATCGACCGTCGTGCCGAGCCCCAGCACCTCACCCGTTCCGCGATCGTCGATCGGTGCGCCGGGGCTCCCGTCGGCCGCCGTGGGCCCGACCGAGCCGCCGGCGCTCGCGACGCCACGACCCGACGGATCGGCAGCGGGCGAACCCTTGCTCGTGCGCGGGCCCGGGCAGCAGCTCGGAACGCAGATCCGGATGGCGCCCGGGTTCGATCGCGACCTGTACGTGTCGATCCCGGTGTCCGGCGGCTCGATCCTGGCGCGGCTGGACGGGACAGGCAGGTCGATGTCGGGATGGCCGGTCCGCCTCCCCGGAGCCGGCGAATGCGGATCGTTGCTGCCGGTCGCCGACGGCTCGATCCGGGTCGCGTGCCAATTCCCGACCGATCAGGTCGCGGAAGGTCCGCCGCCCTCGCGGGCGTACGCATTCGGTCCAGACGGCGCGCAGATGCCGGGCTGGCCGGTCGCCCTTCCGTGCTGCCTCACGGGCCGGGTCATCGGCGACGTCTTGACGGTCTACGCGGAAGAGGTCCTCGGCAGCGAGTTCCGGCCCGGCGATCCGATCCCCAGGACCGCGGCGGTCATCACCGTCGCCTCCGACGGGACGATCCGGAATGGAGAGCAGGTCACATTCCAGGAGTGCTGCATCAGCACCTGGGCGATCGGCCCCGACGGCGTCGCGTACGGGACCCTGGTTCAGCCAGGTGACACACCCGCCGATGCGACGTCGCAGGTGACGGCCGTTGGCCTGCCCGGGTTCGCCAGGGGCTTCCCGATCGCGATCGATGGCATCGCCTCTACGCCTTCCTTCGACGCGGCCGGTCGGATCCATCTGACCGTCGGCTCGCCGTTCGAGCGTCCCGCGCGGACGCTGGTCTTCGACCCGGACGGCTCCGCCGTCGCCGCCGGGTCAGGTCCACTGGACCTCGCAGTCCCTAGCGAGTGGGACGGGATCGAAGGGAGCGGCGGTGGGCCGATCGCACCACTCGTCGGCCCGGACGGCACGACATACCTGATCGACATCTTCGGGAATCGGACGATCGTCGCCGGCCTGAGCCCGACCGGACGGGCCATGCGCGGCTGGCCGTATCGATCCGATGCCCGCCACCAATCGATCGGCTTCTGTGCTGCGGATGAGGTGTGCGAGGGGTCGTACTGGGCACTTCCGGCCATCGGGCCCGGCGACGTCCTGTATCTCGTCCATGCCGCCGCCAACTCTGCGGCCGGGGGGAGCATCGTGGCGATCAACCGGGATGGCCGGGTCGTGCCCGGCTGGCCCGTGGGTCTGCGGCGAGCCGGGTCGGCCTTCTGGTCCGTCGTGGTGGCGTCCGATGGGACGGCATACGCCCTGGCCATCGAACCCGAGCCCAACGGCAGCCACTCGGTGACGATCCTCTCCCTTGCCGCCGACAGCTCCGTGCTCTACAGGGCGACGATCGTCGAGCCGTAGGTCGAGCCTGGTGGGTCGGGGCTACCAGACGTCGCCCGATCGCCAGTCACAGCTGATCGGCGCCGCGGGGTCGAGCGGCGGGGTCGTCGGTGTGCTCAGGACCAGGATGTACCCGTCCTCCTCGGTCGTGCGCCGCGGGCCGTCGGCGGTTCGAACGGACGTGGGTCCCTGCCAGGTCTGCCACCCCAACCGCTCGTAGAACGCGTGCCGCCCGGTCCCGAGCGCGCCCAGCTCGAACGTGTCGCGGATGTATCGCCCGACATCGGTCATCACCTGTGACCCCAGGCCCTTGCCTTGCCGGTCGGGGGCCGTCGCGACCGCCTCGACGTACCCCGTCCGCAAGGGGCGATCGCCGACGCGGATGTCGCGTTCCACGACGGCGGCGTGAGCCACGATCACCCCCTCGACATCGAGCACGAAGTGGAGGCCGCCGATCGAGTGGTCCCAGTCGGAGTCGGCGAACCCGTGCTCTTCGTCCGTCCCGAAGGCGTCGATCATCAAGGCGCGGATGGCGGTGATCTCCGAGGGCGTCAGGTCCTCGGTCGTCAGCCTGCGCAGCCGCGCTGGATGGTGCATCGGCCGGGCTATCCCCAGCGTTCGTTCGTTTCGGCCATGCGGGCCCGGACCAGCTTCGACACCAGTTCGGGCGGGATCGGCCGTTCAGGCGTGAAGCGGATCGCCCCCTTCGTCGTGTCGAACGCCGTGAGCTCGGCTTCGTGGTCCGCGATCACCGCAGGGCTCATCACGTACAGCGCGCAATGGGATTTCGCCGCAGCGTACGAAACCAAGGGATGGTCGCGGTACCGGAACGCCGGCGCGCCATAGCTGAACGCCTCGACCGCCTCCGGCGCGACCGCGGCGATGGTCTCGCGCAGCGATCGGAGCGCGGATCGCTGCGCGTCCGGCAGGCGGGCCAGCAGCTGGTCGATCTGGGTCGAATCCGTCATCCCGAACTCCCTGCGACTAGCCGCGCAGCAGCGGGCTCTCCTGGATGGCCCAACCGTTGCCGTCGGGATCCTTGAAGAAGATGAAGGAGTTGTAGTCGCCGCCCTTGCCGTCGACCCAGGCGCCTGTGGCCTGATCGATGTGCCGGACCGGGGTCGCGTCGACCCCCCGCTCGACGAGCTGGGCATGCGCGGCGTCGATGTCACCGACCGAGATCTGCACGCCCTGGAGCGTACCGGGCACGGCCTCCGTGAGGCCTTTCCCGATCGTGATCGAGCACGCCGAGCCCGGCGGCGTCAGCTGCACGACGCGAAACTGTTCGTTGGGGCTGTCATCGACGTCGACGTTGAAGCCGAGCTGCTCGGCGTAGAACCGCTTGGCGCGATCGACGTCCGTCACCGGTACGACGACGAGCTCGAGCTTCCAGTCCATCACCCACTCCTTCATGCGATGCACGCAGCGTACCGGGACGGGCATGACGGCGCGTGCGTGGAGCAGTCGATCAGAAGTCCCGCCGGCCGGTGAACCCCTCGACGACACCCGGGCGGGTGAGCTGGTAGATGGCGATCCGTTGCCCGCCCGGCGCGACGAAGGAGCGCACCGGTCCCTGCGGGATCTCCAGGGTATGACCTGGGTCCGCAACGCTCGCCTGGAGTTCCCGCGCTGCGGTCTCGAGATCCGCGACTCGAAACACGAGGATCGGCGTGTCCCCGTCGAGATGGTCAGCGAGGACGACCTGCGGGTGTCCCTCGCTCAGCTCGACCATCGCCACGCGGGTGCCCATCCCCTCGATCGCGAAGACCAGCCTGCCACCGAGGACGCCCGTGAAGTGGGCCACATCGGCGGCCACGTCCCGGCTGGGCGTGTAGAGGTAGTCGAGCCGTTCGAACATGAGCGGACGCCAGATCCGTGCGGGCCGGCGGGAGCCGGCGCGGTCCGACTATCTTGCCCGACGGCCGTTACGAGCGGGCGCGCCGGGCCTGGGTTCAGCCGGTGGGCTTGGGCGAGAGCCGAACCATCGGGATGACGCGTCCGGTCTGCTCCGGATAGGCCGCGAAGTGCGGCAACGCGGCCACATGCCGATCCCACAGGCGGTCTCGTTCTTCAGGCTCGGCCACCGTCGCGGTGGCCGCGAATGTGCGGCCTTCGGCCTCGACCGCGACGTCGGGGTCGGTTTCGACGTTCGGCAGCCACGACGGATCCATCCTGGCGCCGCCGGCCGTCCCGGCGACCACATAGTCGTCGCCGTCCCGGCTGAACGTGAGGATCGCCCGCCGCGGCGACCCCGTCCTGGCCCCGGTGGAGGTCATGATCAGCAGCGGATGGCCGGCCAGCGGCCCGGCCGTGACCGCGCCACCGTGTGCCCGCATGTCAGCAATGAGCCCGTCTTCGAAGCTCGCAGGGTCGGTCATGTGGGCGCTCCTTCGCAACGTCGCCGCTCGCAGCCCTCGCGGGACATCCCGTTGCGCAGGCAACGATGGCAGGATCCGGCCGATCCTGCAGCTTGTCGTGTGGCTACCCGCCCAGAAGTGCCTCGAGCTGGGCCATGGCGGCCTTGAGTCGGGTTCCGGCGTCCGTCCCGAGCTTGGCGTCGAGTTCCGCGACCTTGGACTTCAGCTCGTCGACCGTCGGCGTCGCCGCGGAGAAGTCGCCAGTCTGGACCGCAGTCCGGATCTTCG
Source organism: uncultured Chloroflexia bacterium (assembly GCA_963735785.1). Classification (GTDB taxonomy): domain Bacteria; phylum Chloroflexota; class Limnocylindria; order Limnocylindrales; family CSP1-4; genus SPCO01. The sequence continues at coordinate 73,405 of CAVTMH010000001.1, forward strand.
CGACGATCGCCTGGAGCGCATCGCGGTCCTCGACCGTGAGGCCGGTGGCGGTCTGGTTCGCGGCGATCTCGGCGTCGAGCTGGTCGAGTGCGCTCACGACCGTCGCGGCTGCGGCCGAGGGGTCGATGGACACCGCCGGCAGAGAAACGGCCGGCATGGACGGGCTCGCACCCGTGGTGCTGCAGGCGGAGAGGCCAAGGCCAAGCACGCCGATACCGATCAAGAGGAAATTCTTCGGGGTCTTCATGCGTGGACCGTACCCGTCGGGGGGGTTGGGTGGGCCTCTCACGACCCTCGACGGATGTTCAAGGCGCATGTCAGGTGTACCCTCCCTGCACCATGACCGCCGTGATCGGCGGCCGGGCACAGGACGCCTGGCTGGCCACCATCTCCGACATCACCGGCTGATCGGCCCCTTCCGCAAACAAGCGTCGGTGGAAGGGGCGGGACGGACGCGTGCAGCACCGCAGTCCGCAGGCTTGCGCGTGCCGCGACGTCCCGCACATCGTCGCGACGGCTCGTCACCGTCGCGTGCTCGAGAGAAGGAGATGGCGATGCCGATGCCGCATCGCACGTTCGCCCAGGTGGCGAAGCGGCGACTCACAGGCAAGGAGGGGCGGGAGCGGATCCGCGAGGTGCAAGCGCTCCTCGGTGAGCTGCCCGACTACCGGAACGGACCCTACGCGGACCTGCGCAAATGGCTGATGTCGGAGATCGAGGAGACGAGAGTCCGGTCCAGCGCGGTCCATCGCGACTCGATCGCGGTGCGCAGGGAGGGCGCGGCGCAGATCGCCCTCGTCGGACCCCCGAACGTCGGCAAGTCGTCGCTCCTGCAGGCGCTGTCCGAGATCCAGATCAAGACAGGCGACTACCCGTTCACGACGCTGCGGCCGGTCCCGGCACTGACGCGCATCGGAGGCGTGCTCGTCCAGCTCGTGGAGATCCCGGGACTCATCGAAGGCGCAGCGGAGGATCGCGGCGGCGGCCGGGCGCTGCTCGGTGTCCTACGGTCAGCGGACGCGATCGTGTACTGCTGTCGCGCCGATGGCGACCCGGCCGAGCTCGCGGTCGTCCTCGCCGAGATCGAGGCCGCCGGCATCGAGAAGCCCGCGCTCCTGGCCGCCACCCGCGCCGACGAAGCGACGCCGGGATCGGTGACCCGCCTGGGGGCGACGTTCCCGTCGCTCGAGGTCGTCCCCGTCTCGATCATCGACGAGGGTTCACTCGAGGCGTTCCGATCGGCGGTCTGGCGGCTGACCGGCCTCGTGCGCGTCCGACTCCGAAAGGACGGCGTTGTCGACCCGGAGCCACTGGCGGTCCGTCCCGGGGCGACGGTGGCGGACGTGGCCGACTGGGTCCATCACGATCTCGGCGCCACCTTCAGCGGCGCCAGGATCTGGGGCCCATCCGCCCGTTTCGAGGGTCAACGCGTGGGACGTGAGCACGAGGTGGCCGACGAGGACGTCGTGGAGATCCTCCGGTGATCGCGGGACAAGCCCGCAGCGCGTGGCTCCAGGAGCGTCGAGCGGCGGTCCGGGCGCAGTACGACGCGGAGGCGCCGACCTATGACGAGGACCCGTATCCTGCGACGTCGCAACGGATGTTCGTCCAGCGACTCCTCGCGACGTGTCCGGCCGATGGGACGGTCCTGGATGCACCGTGCGGGACCGGCGGCTATTTCGGGCTCGTCCGGGCGAGCGGACGCCGCGTGGTTGGCATCGATCAATCGGCCGGGATGCTCGCGCAAGCTGCAGCCCGGGGCATGGCGACCAGGCTCGAGCATATCGGCCTGCAGGAGCTGTCGTTCGATGGCGAGTTCGACGGGGCCATGACGGTTGACGCGATGGAGAACGTGCCACCCGAGGATTGGCCACTCGTCCTTGCAAATCTCCATCGAGCGATCCGGGCTGGCGGCCATCTCTACCTGACGGTCGAGGAGATCGACCAGACGGAGATCGACGCCGCATTCGCCAATTCGACGGCCAAGGGCCTGCCGGCGGTACGCGGTGAGGTCATCGAGGGGGACACGGCCGGCTATCACTACTACCCGAACCGGGAACGAGTCATCGCCTGGCTGGACGCCGAGGGTTTGGACGTCGTGGGCGAAGGCTACGACCAGGAGGACGGCTGGGGGTATCGCCACTTCCTCCTGCGGGACCGGCCGTAACGTCGGGCGACGTCATGCCTGGCTCAGGCGTGGAATGCCTCAAGCGCTTCACGTTCACGTTCCACCGCGCGTCGATCGCGGGCCGTCAGGTCCTCGAAGGGTTCGAGCTCGACCCTGCCGTCCTTCACGGACCAGGCGCCGGCCACGACCCCGTCCACCAGGTACGCGCCGACCGAGAACGGGTTTCGAACGCTGAAGACCCTCGGCCGGTGTGCCTCGGGCAGGATGCCGGCCCGTCGTGCGTGGACGAGCAGGTTCGCATCCCAGTGCGGCAGGAATCGAACCGGCGCGTCGATCCCGGCATCTGGCAGTGGCGCGTCCGGCAGGTCGACCAGCTCGCCCCCGTCCTCATCTCGGTACCGAGCCAACGTCAGGCCGTCCGCCGCCGTGCGGATATCGGCGACCGAGACACCAGACCACGACGCGATGTCGCGCCACGCAGCCGGTCCGAACCCGCGCAGGTAGGCGCGGACGAGATGCTCGCGGCCCGCCAATTCGGTGACGTCACAGGGGCCGATCCAGTCCTCTGCCAGACCGAGGTGATCGGCCCGGCGGCGGTCCCAGGTGCCGGATGGCGGGACACGGACCAGGTCGACCCACAGGCCGAGGTTCCCGACGAATCCCGCCCCGAGCTCGCCGAGCTCCTTCACCGTTCTCGGTCCTCCTGTCAGGGCGGCACGCAGGCGTGCTGCGGCCGCCACCATCGCTCCCTCATCCGCGGTCCCGCCTGGTGCGCGGAGCGCCAGTCGGCGTCGTGCCTGCCGCACGCCGACGGCAAACGCCCAGAACTCGCGGCGCGACACGAGGTGGATCGTGACGCGCATCAGCGTTGCCTGGATCACGCTGCGATCCTCGAGTGCCGCCGTGAGGGCGCCCCGCTGGAAGTCGTGGAGGCGGGTCCACAGTCCGACATAGCCCGACGGGGCGTATTGCGTCTGAAGACCGCCGACCTGCTCGACCGCGCCGGGGATCGAACGCGTGGACCGTTCGAGCAGGAGCTGGCGCGCGAGGAGCGCACGGTTCAGCTCGCGTACCGAAAGGGTTCGCACGGTCATCCAGCGATGATGCACCGGATGGCGGACATGGCATCGCCCGGCCAGGGTCGGCCGGGCGATGTCGCAGGCCGGGGTCGTTCAGGCGGGGATGACGGGTTCGTGGACGGTGACCGTCACGTCGTCAGCCGACACCGGCGTGTCGAAGCTGAGGACCAGGATGCGGTCGTAGCCGACGGCGTCGGAGTACGGCGGCGGGGCCGCCTGGAAGAAGTCCAACGCGTACGAACCGTCGTCGCCGACGATCGCCAGGCGGACCTCCTCGTCGCGCGGCAGGCCGACCCAGGTGATGCGCAGCGTGCTGTCGTCGAGGTTCTCGACCTTGACGTCCAGCCAGCGGACGGACATGCCGTCGCCGGGCTGTCCGGACCTGGCGTCCGCAACGGTGCCGGTCTCGTCATCGATGATGACGGACACGTCGTGGCCGGTCAGGTTGGCGAGATCGACGCGGAGGCCATCGGATGGATCCGCGGAAGGGTCCGCGGTGGGCTCCATGCTCGGCTGCGGCGAGGCGGGGATGCTCGGCACGGCACTCGGTGGTCCAGACGGTGTCTGGCTGGGAGCCGGCGAGGGGTCCGCGCCGCGACCGAGGGCGCCGCCCGCCACGATCGCGAGCAGCGCGACGACGGCGAGCAGCGAGGCCACGGCGAGGGCCGCGCGGAAAAGGGGGCTGGAGGGCTGCATGTCCTTGATGTTCCTTCTGGGTACCGTGAGCCCGCAACACTGCGTGCGGACTCATCGACCGTAGGACAGCAGCCGCGCGGTCGGACGCGCATCGGCGGCGGTCGCAACCGCGGACGGCGTTTCGTCCATGTCGTACCCGGCGAGCGTCGATGCGCCCCTAGTCGCCGATCGGCCGCCAGCCGACATCGAGCGGTACGGTGACCACGGCGCCATCGCCGGCGGCGCCCGCCAGCACGGTCTCGTCGATCGAGAGTGGCTGGATCCGATCGTACGCCGCCGTCAGGGCGAGCTCCGAGCGATGGGCCGGCTCGATGAGCGTCAGGAGCGGCGTGTAGCGCTCGATGGCCGCGTGGATGGCGTCGCGCCGCCACAGGAAGATCCCCGCGCTCCAGTAGGTCGTGCCCGAGTCGAACAGCTCGCGCGCTCGTGTCTCGTTCGGGTGCGCCTCGTATCCGTCGACCGGGAAACCTCGAAGCGATCCAGCGCGGAAGGGTTCGCCGTACCGCGGCCGGATGTAGCTGCTGCCCGGATCCGCGTCGGTCGGGTCGACGCCGAACGCCACGAGCGGGGCCGCGTCGTCGGTCGCCGTGAGCGACCCTGCCATCGTCGCGATGGCCTCGCGAAGCGCGTCCTCGTGCTCGACGTCGTGATCGGCGATGACCACCAGCATCGGTTCGTCGGCGGGCCGCTCCACGGCAACGGTCGCCAGTGTGATCGAGGCGGCCGTGTTGCGGTGGATGGGCTCGGCGAGCACCAGCGCCTTCGGCGTGAGGCCCCGGACCGTCTGCCCGTGGCGGCGGTCCGTCACGACGACCACGTCGAAAGGGTCCACGAGGGGCGCGAGCCGCTCGATCGTGCGCTCCAGGAGGGTCCGGCCGTCGGCGGACGCCTGGAAGGCCACCGGCAGGTCGCCGCCGGCACGCGGACGTTGCCGCGTTCCTCCATCGGCCAGGATCACGAGGTACATCGCTGAATCATGCCCCATGCACGACCGGCCGGCGGATGCCGCGCCGCAACCGATCGGGCGAGAGTGGCGCACAGCATGCGACGAGGACCACGGCGACGACGACGAGCAGCCACAGGCTCGTTTCGAAATCGCCGGTCAGGTCCCGCGCCGCCCCGAGGACGAATGGCGCCGTGGACGACAGGATGTAACCCCCGAACAGCATCAGTGCGGCCACGGAACCCACCTGGCCTGGATCGTCCGTGACGTCGAGTGGGAGCGTCAGCACCAGTGGGAAGACCACACCCAGGGCGAGGCCGAGGATCGCGATCCAACCGTACGCCAGGGCCGGGACGAGAATGACCCCGACCATTGCCACCGTCGCCACCAACGACGACGCCAGGAGCTGGGGCCGACGGGCGCCGAGGCGATCGGCCACGAGCGGCACGCCGATCGTCGTCACGAGACCGATCCCGTTGAAGACGGCGATGAGCGAGCCGGCCGCCGCGGTCGACCAACCGCGCTCGACGAAGGCGTTGGGGAGCCATGCCACGATCCCGTAGTACATGACGGACTGGAGTCCGAACAGCAGCACGAGCAGCCAGCCCGTGCCGCTTCGCCACGGCAACCGCCGGGCCGTGGGATCGAGCCTGGGGACTCTCCCTTCCCCTCGAACCAGCAGGAGCCACGCCGCGATCGACAGCAACGACGCCCCGGACAACAGCACTAGCGACATCCGCCAGTCGCCGCCGATCGCCAGGGGGATCGCCGCCCCGGCGGCGATCGTCGAGCCCGCCACGATACCGCCGGCATAGGCCCCCGTCCCGAGCGCCGGCCGGTCGGGAAGGCGTTGCGATACCACCATCGAGGGGATCGCCCCCGCAACGCCGATGCCGATCCCGAGACCCAGCGTGGCCAGCAGGATCAGGGGGTAGGCCGGGGCCACGGCGCGCAGCAGGCCGCACGCCACGATGACCCCGAGACACGCCCCGAAGGCGGTCCGCGGCCCGAGCCGGGCAGCCACCCGCGGGCCGATCGGCGCAAAGATCCCCATGCACAGCACCGGGATCGTCGTGAGCAGGCCGGCGAGACTCGCGGGCAGGGCGAGATCCTCGCGGATCAGCGGCAGCAACGGCCCGATGGCGAGGATCTGCGGCCGCAACGCAAGCGATGCCAGGAACAGCCCGGCGACGACACCCAGCGGGAGCCGGATGTGTGGCGCGGACCGTTCGGGCATCTGCGCACGCTACCGCAGCCCGATGGTGACGCGCATGGCGCAAGATGGTCCGCCACGGGTCCGGACGAACACGCGCGTGAGGACGAACAGGCGATGGAGGCGAGGATGACGGACGGGGTGATGCGCTCGACGCGACGGTCGACCGACCGGCTGCTGCTGCACGCGACCGCGGAGCTGGCGGCCGACTTCCTCGAGTCGTTGGACGAGCGGCCCGTCGCGCCGCGAGCCGGGCGGGATGCGCTCCTGGCTGAGCTCGGGGGTCCCCTGCCCCCCGAAGGCGTACCGGCATCCGATGTGATCGAGGATCTCGCCCGCATCGCCGAGCCCGGCGTGGTGGGGATGGCCGGTCCACGTTACTTCGGGTTCGTGATCGGCGGTTCGTTGCCGGCCGCGCTGGCCGCCGACTGGTTGACCTCGACCTGGGACCAGAACGCGGGTCTCTTCGCGGCCGGTCCGTCGGCATCCGTGGTCGAGGAGGTGATCGGGTCGTGGCTCGTGGACCTGCTCGGCCTGCCCGACGGCACGAGCATCGGCCTGACCACGGGCTGCCAGATGGCGCACGTCACGTGCCTCGCCTCCGCCCGCCATCGCGTCCTCGAGGCCGCCGGGTGGGACGTCGAGGAGCGCGGGCTGTTCGGCGCGCCCGAGATCTCGGTGGTCATCGGGTCGGAAGCGCACGCGACGATCCCGACCGCGTTGCAATACCTTGGGATGGGTCGCTCACGGGTCATCCCCGTCGACTCCGACGAGCAGGGGCGCATGCGTCTGGAGTCGCTCGCCGCCGCCCTCCCGAGCGGCGACGGCCCGCTCATCGTGTCGTTGCAGGCCGGGAACGTGAACACGGGTTCGTTCGACCCCATCGGCCCGGCCATCGAGCTCATCCGAGCGCGGCACGCGGGGGCGTGGATCCACATCGACGGCGCATTCGGCCTGTGGGCGGCCGCCAGCCCGCGGTACCGCCATCTCCTGGAGGGCCACGACGGCGCGGATTCGTGGGCCACGGATGGCCACAAGTGGCTCAATGTGCCCTATGACTGCGGGTATGCCTTCGTGCGCGACCCCCGGGTCCACGCCGAGGCGCTGTCCCCACCCGGCGCGGCCTACATCGTGTACGGAACCGCGGAGCGCGACGAGTTCCGCTGGGTGCCGGAATACTCGCGGCGAGCTCGTGGCTTCCCGACCTACGCGGCGCTGCGCTCACTCGGGCGGGACGGGGTGGCCGACCTGGTCGAGCGGTGCTGTCGGCTGGCGACGCGCATGGCCGACGGCCTGCGAGCGGGCGGCATGGGGATCGAGGTGCTCAACGACGTGGTCCTCGACCAGATCCTCGTCCGATTCCATCCCGCCGACCGCGGTGACCCGGATGCCTGGACGCGCGAGGTCATCGCGCGTGTTCAGGCGGACGGGACGTGCTGGCTGTCCGGCACGACGTGGCACGGCATGGCCGCCATGCGCATCTCGATCGTCAACTGGTCGACGACCGAGGAGGACATCGATCGATCGCTCGAGGCGATCCTGGGAGCGGCGCGCCCCTCCTGATCCTGCCGCCCGGTCAGAACGTGGACTCGACCGCGTGCGAGCGTCCGTCGGCGATCGATTCGTACGCCGCGAGCGTGATCTCAAGCACGTGCCGCGCGTGCTCCGCTGTGAGGACCGGTTCGGTCTCGCCGCCCAGGCAGTCGATGAAATGCCGTACGCCGGCCTCGACGACCGCGACATCGTCCGCCGGGATCTCGATGCCGTGCTGCCATCCCTCGCGTGCCAAAGGGCTGTCGTCGTCGACGTAGAGGCTGACCGGGTCGGCAGCGTCGTAGCCCGGGCCACTGAAGCTGAGCGTGGCCATCGGGAAATGCAGCTCGAGCCACGGCGCGAGACTGCTCGGTGTGCCGAAGCTCGCCAGCAGCTGACCCAATGCGCCATCGGCGAACTGCAGGTTGATCAGGACGTGGTCTGGCGTCGTGACCTCGATGGTCTTGCCGGCGAGCGGCCCGCCGCGGACAACCCTGGCGGGCGTCGCGACCGCGCCCATGGCCTGGACCCGCACGACGGGTCCGAGCAGCATCGTGAGCGCGTGCAGGCGATACACGCCGTGATCGAAGACGGGGCCCACGCCCTCCCGGTAGAACGGCGTCGGGTCGCCCGTGTACTCGCGCCACGCGGCCGGGCCGGGATCCGCGTGATGCGTGACCGCCAGCGTCGGGTGGCCGTACCGACCGGAGGCGATCAACTCGGCGATCCAGCGGAAGCGAGCCGTCACGGCGACGCCCGGCGCACACAGGAACGAAACGCCACGCCGGGCGGCCGAGGCGATCAGCGCGTCGGCTTCGGCGACCGTGCCCCCGAGCGGCTTCTCCGAGTACAGGTGCAGGCCGGCCTCGAGGATCGCCGCGTTGATCGTGCCGTGGCGTGGGGCCGGGGCCAGGTCGATGGCGGCCTCGGCGACGCCGTCGGCCAGCATCGCCTCGAGATCGGTGTAGGGCGCCGCCCGGGGCGACCAGTCCGCGACGCTTGCGGCCGCCCGCTCCGCGGCGCCGGGTCGCGGGTCCACGAACGCGGTGATGGCGACCCCGCCGGCGAGCTCCGCCAGCGCGGGCAGGTAGTGGCGGTACGCCACGTCGCCGGCGCCGACGATGGCGAGCCGTAGCTTTGGGGCGGCGGCAGGCATGGGCGGAGCCTACCCGCCGCCGACGCCGGTTGCCGGGCGACCCCGGCTCGGCATTACGCCGCGGATTCCTCCACGGGCTCGCCAACCTCGATCGGGTTGTTGATCGGGTCCTGGCTCCATTCGAACCAGCCCCCGTCGTACACCGCAACCCGCGGCCAGTCCTGCAGGTACGCGTAGAACCAGGTCTCACTGGCCCGCCAGCCGGTGCCGCAGTAGAACGCCACCCACTTGTCGGCGGTGATCCCGGCCTCGGCCCAGTGGGCCGCGATCTCCGGGTACGCACGCATCGTGTTGTCGACGTTGCGGTAGTGCTGCATGTGGTACGCGTCCGTCCCGCAGTTGCCCCAAACGTCGCCCTTGATGCGGCCCGCCGGGCCGATGTAGTTGTAGCCGCTGACGTTGCCGATGTGCTCGCGCCACGTCCGGATGCTCACCAGGGCCGCGCCCTCGGGGTCGGCGATGATCTGCTTGGCCTCGTCGATGTCGACGATGACCTCGGGGCGGAGTGGGATCTGCACCCCGAAGCTCGCGACCGGTGTCGGCTCCCGCAGGAACGTCTCGACGGGATTGCCGCTCCGGACCCACCAATCGTACCCGCCGTCGAGCAGGCGGACGTCGTCGACGCCTGCGTAGCGGAGGATCATCAACGCGCGCGTGGCGGCGATCTGACCCGCCCGGCGGCCGGGCCACTTCTCGTTCGCGTGACCCTCGGTGTCGCGGCCGTAGACCACGATCGTCGTGTCGTTGGTGATCCCCAGGGCGCGCAACGCGATCTCGAGCGCCTCGGGCGAACGGCGGTTCCAGTCGGCCGGGTCCTCGAGCCAGTTGGTGTCGAGGTAGACCGCTCCCGGGATGTGCGCCTCCGCGTACTCCTCGGGCACCCCGAAGTTGACGTGGAAGAGGAGGAATTTGCCTTCGGGCGCCGCCTCGGGACGCTCGCCCGCGAGGACCCCCCGCAGCCAGTCGATGTGGACCAGCCGGTCGTACCTGGGGAGGCGATCGATCGGCAGGTCCGGATCGGCCGCCCAGGCGGTGAAGCCATCGGTATACACACGCACGTGCTCGATGCCAAGGCTGGCCAGGCTCGTCGCGACCGCGTCGGCCTCGGCGAGGGCCGTGCCGTAGACGACCACCTCGCGGCCGGGGACAACCCCCTTCTCGTCGAGGATGCGCCGGATCTCCGGAGCGTCCACGCTGGTCAGCCAGGCGCTCGGGAATGCCACAGCGCCAGGGATGTGGCCGCCGCGTGCCTCGCCGTCGAGGCGCCAGCCGTTGTAGCCCGTCAGCGGCCGCGCGTCGATGACGGTCAGGTCGGGATCGCCGAGACGGTCGCGGAGTTCGGTGGTGGAGATCCCCGGTCGCTCGGTCGCGACCTCGTGGAGGATGGTCATGTCGCCGTGTCCCTCGTCGGTGGTGCGGTCCTGGGCAAAACAAAGACCCCTGCCCGGCAGGGGTCGGAAGGTGCGTGGCGTGCGGGATTCATGCTGATCGCACGCCTAGGTACACCACCTGCCCTGCTCGGCGAGGGTGGGACAGGGACAGCACACGGCGGTCGCGTGACGGTGCATCGTCGGCGGAGTGTGACAGTCGATGCCGGTTCTGGCAACCCTGGTTCTCGGCGGTCACCCCGCCGCGAGGATCCAGTGGTTGCAGCGCAAGAGGCGGCCGGCATATTCGACGACCTCCTCCCCGAGGTTCGCGAACCCGGCCTTGCGGCAGACGGCATTCGACGGCCCGTTCGTCACGCCCGGAAAGGCGTGGATGTCGCCCCAGCGCCCGTCCGAGACGGCTCGCTCGAGCAGCAGGCGCAGCGCTTCCGTGGCGAGACCGCGGCCCTGGAACTCGTGCAGGATCGCCCAACCCGCCTCGCTTCGCTGACCGCCGTCGACCGCATCCGACCAGAGACAGATCGTGCCGACGGCGTGGTTCTCAGGCTCGAGCTCGATCGTGAAGTACCACAGGCGATCCGCTGCCATCCCCTCGAGACGTCGCTGGTGGATGCCGGGGATGTCGGCGGGCGGCAGGGGCCCACCGAGGTCTGCCATCATCACCGGGCTCGTCTCGATCGACTCGGTCAGCCAGCGATCGGCGTCGGTGTACGGCCGGAGTCTGATCGACGGTCGGGGCGACGACACGCATGCACGATAGCGGAGCCCGACCGGCGCGTCCCGTGGACCTCGGCTACGCTCGGCGACGTCATGCCGACACGACAATTCGCCATCCGTCTGGGTGCTCGGTCAAGGCTGGTGCTGCGCCTGTTCGGGGTGCGCGGGCCGGACGACGCCTGGGTCGACCTCGGCGACGAGGCCCTCGAGGCCCGGTTCGGGCGGTTCGGGGCCACCAGCCCCGTCTCGAACATCGTCGGCTGGCGGATCGAGGGGCCGTGGCGCTGGATCACCGCGATCGGCGTCCGGCGCAGCGTACGTCATGGCGACGTCACGTTCGGCGGTTCGCATCGCGGCGGCGTGCGGCTCGACTTCGCCGAACGAGTCCGGGTCGGGCCATTCCGGACGCCGGCCTTGTACGTCTCGGTCGAGGACCTCGAGGGCCTGGCGGCGGCGCTCGCGGCCCGCGGGATCGCCGGGGTCGATGCGCGCCGAGCCGGCTGACCGCTGCAACGGTACGGTATGCGTCCGGGACTGACGTTGAGACCCGACCCGCCGGAGGCTATCCGCACCGTGAACGAGACCACCGACCATGAGCCGACGACCCGTGCGGACCGCGCGCTCGACGCCGGGACCCTGGTGGCCAAGATGGCGACCATCGGATTCGGGATCGATGCGCTGATCAACCACGCCTCGCCACGGTTGCGGGGCAAGGCCATCCGGACGCGCGCCATCGGCTACACGGCGGCGCTGCTGCTCGTCCCCCTGGCCTGGCGCTTGCTGCCCGGTCCGCGCGACCCGTACCCGCGCGCGCTGGACCTGGCGGTCACGGTGCCCTTGCTCGCGGACGCGGCGGGGAACGCCTTCGGCATCTACGAGCGGGTCCGCGTCGACGACGCCGTCCATGTCGCCAATGCGGCGATCCTCGCCGGCGTCACCGGTTCGCTGATCGCGCCGCATGTCGACGAGCGGTGGCAGGCGGCACTCGCGGGCGGGGCGATCTCGATCGCCGCCGAGACCCTGTGGGAGACCATGGAATACGTGGCGTGGCGGTTGGGCCAGGACGGCATGGACCTGACGTACGAGGACACCATGGACGACATCATCGGCACATGGGTCGGTGCGGTCGCGGGCGCGGCCTACATCCTGACCCGAGCGCCGCGCCACAAGTCCACGCGCGTTCGGCGTGGCTGGCGCGCCATCCTGGGTGCCTGATCCGCTGCGGCTCACCTGGATCGGTCACTCGACAGTCCTGCTGGAGCTGGCCGGCCGTCGGTTCCTGACCGATCCATTCCTGCGCGATCGTCTCGGCCCGTTGCGCCGACGGGGACCGTCGGTCGACGTCGACGCCATCGGCAGGCTCGACGCTGTCCTCCTGTCCCACGCCCACCCCGACCACTTCGACCGGCGATCGATCCGGCGGCTCCAGGGCGACCCGGTGATGATCGTGCCGGCAGGTCTCGGCCGAGTCGTGGAGCGGATGGGGTTCTCGGCCCACGAGCTGGCGGAAGGCGAGCGACGGACGGTCGGCGGCCTCGGGGTGACGGCGGTTCCGGCCCACCACGGACGCTGGCCGCCTCACCGCGGCGCGGCTACCCTGGGCTACCTCATCGAGCGGTCACCGAGCTCCCCGAGCGTCTACTTCGCCGGTGACACCTCGGCGTTCGCGGGGCTCGGGGCGCTGGCCGGGCAGGTGGACGTTGCGCTGCTGCCGATCGGGAGCTGGGGACCGCATTCGGCGCCCTGGCATCTGGGCCCGCGAGGCGCCGCCAGGCTGGCCGACACGATCGGGGCTCGCGTGGTCGTGCCGATCCACTGGGGCACGCTCTACCCGGCCGGCCTGGCGCGCGTCTGGGGCGGACCGCTGGACAAGCCGGGCATCCAGTTCCGCGGCGCGTGCTCGGAACTGGCAAGGGGGACGGAGCTGCGGCTGCTCGCCCCGGGTGAGGGCACGACGGTGCAGCTCCCGAACGTGCCCCGGGCGCGTCGCCGGTCAGATCCGGCGGACCACCATGCCCAGGAGGAGGAGCACGGTCGCGACGACGAACGCGAGGATGCCGAGCTGGTCGGACACGACTGAGCCGAACGTCCCCAGCAGGCCGACGATGATGAACACCAGTGCGACGATGATGGTCCGCGCGGTCGGGGCGTGGTTGGTCCGGTTCATGCGCTCAGATCCCGGGCAGGAGTGAGCCCACGACGAGCAACGTCGGACAGGCGAAGAGCGCGAGGTACGCCAGTTCGCGATCGAGCGCGATGCCGACCATCGACATGGCCTCTCGCACGGGTTCGAGGATCGGTAGCAGCGGCTCCACCGGCCAGAGGAACACGAACCCGATGACGCCCAGCGCGAGCGCGATCGCGACCGTGATGAGGCGCGGCGGGTTGGGCCGGAGTCGCATGGGCGCGAGTATCGCAGACCGGCGATGGTCGCCGCCCTACGGATCAGCCCGGGTCGGCGGACGCGGAGCGTGTGGTCTGGATGATCGTGCTGGGCGTGTTGTGCACCGCCGGGATGCTGCCCAGCCGGCCCGCCTGATAGTCGGCCACAGCTTGCAAGATCTCCTCGCGGGTGTTCATCACGAAGGGGCCCATCCAGGCCACGGGCTCGCGGATGGGACGGCCGCCCAGCACCAGCACGTCCAGGTTGGGCGTGTGGCGATCCTGCAGGGTCGACGCGGCCACGGTCAGGGCGTCGCCCGGACCGAGCACCGCCAGCTGGCCTGCCCCGATCGGGCGTCCCTCATCGCCGACGCTCCCCCTCCCGCCATGACGTAGACCAGCGCGTTGTAGTCCGGTCGCCAGGGCAGGGCCAGTCGCGCGCCCGGGCTGAGCGTGGCGTGGACCAGCGTCATCGGGCTGTACGTGGAACCGGGCCCTGCGTGGCCGGCGACGTCCCCCGCGATCACCCGGACGAGCGCTCCGCCGTCGGGCGACGAAACCAGCGCGACTTCCCCCGCGCGGATGTCCTGATAGCGCGGCGGTGACCACTTCTGGTCCGCCGGGAGATTGACCCATAGCTGAAAGCCGTGGAAGAGCCCGCCGCTTCGAACCAGCGCCTCCGGCGGCTTCTCGATGTGCAGGATGCCCGAGCCAGCGGTCATCCACTGCGTGTCGCCGTTGGTGATGAGCCCGCCGCCACCGTTCGAGTCGCTGTGCTCGAACGTGCCGTCGATCATGTAGGTGACCGTCTCGAACCCGCGGTGCGGGTGCCACGGCGTGCCCTTGGGCTCGCCTGGTGCGTAGTCGACCTCGCCCATCTGGTCGAGGTGGATGAACGGGTCGAGATCCTCGAGTGCCACCCCGGCGAAGGCGCGGCGGACCGGGAACCCCTCCCCTTCGAAGGCGTGCGGGGCGTTCGTGATGCTGCGGACAGCGCGTGCACGCGCGACGGCGGGGTCGGGCGCGGGGATCCTTGGGAGGATCGAGATGTCATCGACGACGACGGCGGGCATGGGTTCGAGCTCCTTGGGTACTCCCACGACGATAGCAGGGATGTAGTTGCGGTGTCAACGACAATGCACGCCGGTCGGGTCGTAGACTCGCCGACGTGACCCCCGACCGACCGCATCCGCAGATCCGCCCAGCCACGGCCGCGGAGCGCGCCGACGTCCGCGGGATGCACGCCGCGAACCGGCACGCGTGGGACGAGGCGGCCGAGCGCTATGCCGGTTGGTACGACGAGGCCCTCGCGCTGATCTCATCGGGTGGCACGAATCTCCTCCCGCCGGAGCTCGAGCTCATCGGGGACCTGCACGGGCGTTGCCGTCGGGCCATCCACCTGCAATGCGCCGGGGGTCGCGACACGCTCTCGCTCTGGAACCTGGGAGCGGACGAGGTCGTCGGGGTCGATTTCAGCCCGCGCATGCTCGAACTCGCCAGGCGGCTCTCGGCGGCCGTCGGAGCGCCCGCGCACTGGATCGAGGCCGACGTCCTGGACACGCCCGACGAACTGGACGGCACCGCCGACCTTTTGTACACCGGCCGAGGCTCGCTGATGTGGTTGCAGGACCTCGATGCCTGGGCTGCGGTGGTGTCCCGCCTGCTGGCGCCCGGTGGCCGCTTCGTGCTGTTCGAGGGCCACCCGGCTGAGTGGCTGTTCGACGTGGACTCGGGCGGCGGCTGGGTCGCGACCGACTACGACTACTTCGCCGGTCCCGAGGCCTCGAAGGGCTGGGCGCCCGAGTACATCGACCGCCTCTCACTCGATGACGACGAGCAGGCCTGGAAGTTCGCTCGAGCGTGGACGCTCGGCGAGATCCTCACGGCGATCCTCGGTTCCGGGCTCACCATCGAACGGGTCACGGAGCACCCGACGGACTGGTGGAACGGCCACGCCGACGTCCGCGAGGACGAACGGGGCCGGATCCCGCTGTCGTTCTCGGTGCTGGCCCGACGCGAGGGTTAGCTCGCCGGGCTTGCCGGCCGATCGACGGAGACCCACGCCCGGTCGAGCGCGAGCTGGATGACCGTCGAGCGTTCCTCCACGAGCGCCTGCCGGATGGCCGGTTCGACGTCCGCGTCGCGATCCACGCGCACGCCACGGGCGCCCAACGCGCGCCCGATCGCGGCGAAGTCGACCGGTCCGAGCTCGGTGGCCACGCCCTCGCCGGTCCCGCGGGTCTCCTGCCACATCCGGATCGTCCCGTAACGCTCGTTGTCGAACACGAGGACGATGATGCGGGCGTGCTCGCGGGTGGCCGTCTCGAGCTCCGCCATCGTCATCGCCATGCCGCCGTCCCCGACGAGCGCCACGACCGGCCGGTCGCGATGCACCAGCGAGGCCGCGATGGCAGCCGGGATCCCGTAGCCCATGGCTCCCGAGGTCGGTCCCAGGAACGTGCCCGGCTTGCGGAACCGAAAGCCGCGGCCGGCCCACCCGGCGAAGTTGCCGGCGTCGGTCGTGATGATGGCGTCATCGGGGAGCACGTGGCGGAGGGTGGCTACGACGCGGCCCGGGTGGACTCCCGGGCCCGTCCAGGCGTCCGCGTCGGCGTCGACGATCGTTGCAACCTCCCATGCGGCACGGTCTGCCGCGTTGCTGGCCTGGCGACGTCGCACCAGCTCCGCATCGAGGACCGCCTTGCCGAGGAGCCGTTCGTTCGCCGCCCGCAGGAACGCGCGCGCATCGGCGACGACCGTCAGGGAGGGCTTCGGCAGGGCGTCGGGTCGTGTGGGCTCCAGATCGACATGCGCCCAGCGGGTCGTCGCCGCCGGGATCGTGTCGTCGTAGGACGTCGGCTCGTTCAGCCGCGACCCGATCACGAGCAGGGCATCGGCGACGGCGAGCCGCTCACGCACGGCCGCGGGGGCGCCGAAGCCCGCCATGCCGAGGTACAGCGGGTGATCGTTCGAGATGACGTCCGCTCGTCGCCACGCCGCGATGACGGGCACCTGCAGCAGCTCGGCGAAGCGGAGGAGCTCGGTCGACGTGCGGGCGCGCAGGACACCGCCGCCGGCGAGGATGACGGGTCGCTCGGCGGACGCGAGCAACTCGATCGCCGCTCGCAAGTCGTCGTCCGTGGGCCGGGCCGGGCCGGGCCGGGCGCTCTCCACGCGCGCATCGGTCGGCGCCGGCTGGTCGAGCAGGTCTTCGGCCATCGACAGCAGGATCGGGCCGGGTCGGCCACCGAGGGCCTGGCGGATCGCCTCGGACAGGGCCGCCGCGACGTCCGTTGGCTGGCGTGGCTCAGCGGCCCACTTCGCCAGGCCACCGATGGTCGCGACCTGGTCGATCTCCTGGAACGCCTCGTGACCGCGATGCGCGCGCTCCACCTGGCCGACCACGGCGAACATCGGGGTCGAATCCTGGCGGGCCGTGTGGATGCCGATGGCCAGGTTCGCCGCACCCACGCCGCGGGTGCCGAGACACGCCGCCGGGCGACCGGTGAGCTGTCCGTGTGCCTCGGCCATGAACGCCGCGCCGCCCTCGTGGCGCGTGGCCACCACGCGGATCCCGGCATCGCCGAGGGCGTCGAGCAGGCCGAGGAACGATTCGCCTGGCACGGTGAACGCGTAGCGCACGCCGGCCGCGCGCAAGCCGTCGGCGACCAGCCTCCCCACGGTGCGTGGTGGTGCTTCTGCAGCCTCCCCCGTCGCGGTGTCGCGCGCCTGGATCGAGGGCACGTCGGTCGGCGCTCCTGGCGCCTCCATCGGCGGATGCTCCGACGGCATCTGGGGCTCGTCGATCGGTGTCGGCGGTTCCTCGATGGGGGGCGTCGGCACGTCGGTGGGCGCGGGCGGCTGCTCGGTCGGCGGCAGGTCGACCGGCGCGGGTGGCTCCTCGATCGGGGTCGGCGGCTGCTCGGCCGGGGACTCGCCGGCGGGCACGCGGGGCGTCTCGGTCAGGGGCTCCGTCATCGAACGTCGGTCCAGCGCACGGCCGCGCTCAGACCGCGACCGGATATGCGACGGCCGATGCGATGAGGCCCAGCACGATGAGGACGGTGACGATGATCATGACGATGCGGGCGAACCGAGCTCCGGGCAACACGCAGCACCTCAGCGGTAGTTCTGGAACTGCAGGGGAACGGCCTCATCGAGCTCGCGCAGGCGGGTGATGACCTTCTGGAGCTCGTCCTTGCTCTTGCTCGATACGCGGACGGCATCGCCCTGGATCTGCGACTTGGCCTTTGGGAACTCATCGCGGATGAGCTTGGTGATGCGTTTGGCGATGTCCTCGGACAGCCCGCGGCGGAGCTTGATCTCCTGGCGCACCTTGTTCCCACCCGCGGGCTCGACCTTGCCCCAATCGAAGATCTTCAGCGACAGGTTGCGCCGGATGGCCTTCGATTCGATCAGGTCCTTGACCGCGCTGGCCCGATACTCGTCGTCCGTGACCAGGACGAGCTCCTCTTTCGCCTGGGTCAGGTCGACCGTGACGCCCTTGAAGTCGAAGCGCTGGCCGACCTCGCGCCGGACCTGATCGAGCGCATTGCGCAGCTCCTGTTCGTCGAAGTCGCTGACGACGTCGAAGGACGCATCACCTGCCATCGGTCTCCTCTCCTACCCGGTCACCGGCGCCTCGCGCCGGTGCCACCACTCACGGAACCGACGGATCCTGCCATCGCCGGCGATCTCGAGCGTCATGAAGCCGGCGAGTCGGACCCGAGCGCGGTTCGTGCGATGGACGTAACTGGCATGCCACGCCGCGAGGATCGTGTCGCCGACCACCCAGTGTCGTTCGACGGTCATCTCGACCTGATCCTGGGCCTCGGCCGCTTCGAGCAAGTATGCCCTGAGCGCATTCGACCCGACGAGAGCGGGCTCGAACGGGTCTTCGTGGTACTCGGCGTCGTCGGTGAACAGCTCGACCCAGGCATCACCGTCGAATGTCTCCCAGGCGCGCTTGTACCGATCGAGGAGGTCGGCGGCGGAAGCGTGATCCACGGTCAGTCCTCCGATCCGAGTCGTCGCAACAGTCCTTCGCCGATCCGGTAGCTGAGTCCGCCACCCATGACGAGGACGGCGTCGCCGGCACGTACCTCGTGCGCGAGCCAGTCCGCGGTCGCTTCGACATCGCCGGGTGCCTCGACGCGGATCCCGGAGCGGGCCTGCGCCACGGCCTCGGCAAGACCGGCGGCGGAGGCGACCGTCGTGTCGGGGTCCCGCCCGGCCCAGATGTCGGCGACGACCACCGCGTCGGCTGCAGCCAGCGCTTCGGCGAACGCGGGCAGGAGCGCGGCCGTCCGATGGTACGTCAACGGTTCGTAGACCGCCCACACGCGGCGGCCCGGCTCACGCTGGCGGAGCGCGGCCAGGGTCTCCCGGATGGCGGTCGGATGGTGCCCGTAATCGTCGTAGACCACGACACCGGCCGCTTCGCCCTTGCGTTCGAGACGTCGCCCGACCCCCGGGAACGTGCCCAGGGCGACGACGATGTCGGCGACCGGCACGCCCAGCGCCAGGGCCGCCCCCGCCACGCCCAGGGCGTTGGCCACGTTGTGGCGTCCGGCACTGGAGAGGCGGACCGGAACGGAGCGATCCTCGAGGTCCAGGCCGAGCACCTCCACGGTCGTTCCGGCGGGATCGCTCGCGACGATGCGACCCAGGACCGGCTGGGCGGCTCCCGCCCGGGTCCGGTAGCGCGCCTCGATCGCCCCGGCGGCCCGTACCAGGCCCGACGGTGGCTCGTCGAGGACGCCTGTCCCGACGATCCGCAGATGGCTGTCCGTCAGGTGCTCGGCCACGGCCGCCCCGCCGGGATCCCCGACGTTGATGACCGCCACGGTCCCGTCAGGGCGCGGCGCAGCCACGCCACGAACGTGTCGACGACCGCGGCCTCATCGGCGAACACATCCGGGTGGTCCCATTCGGCTCCGGTCACGATCGCGACGTCGGGTCGGTACGCGTCGAAGTTGCCGGCGTACTCGTCGGCTTCGACCACGAACGGCGCCCCGTTCCCGATCCGGGCCGTCGACGCGAGTCCACCCGTGATCGACGGCGGGAGCAGCGCGCCGACGAAGGCCGACGGGTCGAGGCCCGGTCTCGACGAGAACATGAACGAGCCAGCCTGCCGTCGTGCTCTTGCCGTGCGTCCCTGCCACGCCGACCAGCGTGCGGCCCGCGGCCGCATCCGCGACGACCTGCTGCCACGACTCGATGGCGATCCCGGCCGCACGCGGCGGCGCCAAGCTCGGGGTGGTCCGGGTCGATCGCGGTCAGGGCCTTGGTCACGGCCACCCGTTCGGGGACTGGTGGGCCAGTGATGTGCGCGTGCGTCGTGTCGCCAGTCGAGGGTGATGCCGGCGGCTTCGAGCGGCCGGTGTGTACGGCGATGCGCCCCCGGCGTCGCAGCCGCTGACGAGCGCACCGGCATGATGGGCGAGAAGGGCGGCCGCACTCGCGCCGGCACCGCCTGCGCCGACGACGTGGACCCGCTGGCCGGCGGGGATCGGGTCGGGCGCGGCGAGCCGGCGCGAGGCCCGCGCCGATGGCGGCCGCGTCGCGCGTCACGAGTCGGTCTGGGCCAGGCGCTCGAGCACGAGCGACAGCGCGGCCGCCGCGCTCGCCCGCTTGTTGCCGGCGCGATCGGCCGACCAGACGTGCCGTCGCACGTCGTCGCCCTCGCGCGTCGGCGACCGCCACGTAGGTCAGACCCGACGGGCTTCGCGTCGACTACCGCCGTCGGGTCCCGGCGATGCCCGTGACCGCCACGGCGACGTCGACACCGAGCCGTCGGCGGGCGCCCTCGGCCATCGCGACGGCGACCTGCGCCGAGACGGCGCCGTGGGCGTCGAGCACGGCCGGCGGGACGTCGGCGAGCGTCGGTCTTCACCGCGTCCGCGTACGTGACGAGGCCGCCGAGGAAGTACGCGCTCGAGCCGGGGACCTCGGTGATCAGGTGCGCGACGAGCCCGCCGGTGCAGGACTCGGCGGTGGCGAGCGTCGGGACCGCGGCACGGCAGGCGGCCCCGACCCGCTCAGCGAGGTCCAGCAGGTCCTCGTCCGTCGGTGGACGTTCGTCGCTGCACGTCCGTCAGCGACGCTGGGTCATCTCGGGCTTGGCGGGCGGCTGGAAGAGCCACGTCTCGGGTGTGCCGCTGCGGCCCAGCGCGCCAAGCGACGTCCCGTTGAGCGCGAACTTCGTCACGCCCGACGAGCCGGTGCGGACCTCGATGGACTCCTTGGCGTTGAACGTCAACTTCTTGCCGTTGCCGTAGACGCGGCCCGCCGGCCCCGATGTCCGGATGGATCTTGCCGTCGACCCAGACCTTGATCCAGGCCCGCCCGCCCTCGATCGACACGACGAGGTTGACGCCCTTGAAGGCGACCGTGACGGCCCGCGTCAGGGATGCCGTCTTGCCCTCCGGGCTCGATGCGGTCACCGTGATCGCCCAGCGTCCGGCGGTCAGCTCGAACGGGGTCGTGAACGTGCCGTCCTCGGCGACCGTCGACGGTGACCGGGGCGGGGACGGCCGGTGGGGCCGGCGTGGCGGCCCCGGCACCTGTGGCCGGCGCGGCGCGGACCGGAATACGTGGCGCTCACCACGACCGAGTCGGCGTTCGTCGTGCGGCCCTGGACCGGGATCGCGCCGTTCTCGAACGTCGCGCTGTCGGCCGGCTGGTCGACCGTGAGGGTCGGCGCCTCGATGACCAGGAACGGCACCGTGATGAACAGGCTGACCGGGCTCTCCGACTGCTTGCCGGTGTCGGGGTCGACCGCGCGCACCTCGAACTGGTTCCGGCCGCGCCGCAGCTCGACACTCGCGCTCCAGTCACCATCGGCGTCGGCGCTCACGCTGTACGGGTCACGACCGGGCGTCGCGATGGAGATCGTGGCGCCCGCGCTCGAGGTCCCGCGCAGGACGTACTCGGTCGCCGATTCGTCGACGTCGACGACGGCCGCTGCTGGGCTCGTGACGGCGATCGTCGGCGG
Organism: uncultured Chloroflexia bacterium; assembly: GCA_963735785.1. Taxonomy (GTDB): domain Bacteria; phylum Chloroflexota; class Limnocylindria; order Limnocylindrales; family CSP1-4; genus SPCO01. Next base: position 94,636 of record CAVTMH010000001.1, read on the forward strand.
CTTGGCGAAGCGCAGCAGCTGGACGCCGAGGTACGCGGCGAACGCGAGCACGGCCACCGTCAGCAGCGCGAAGACGACCAGGCTCGGGCGAGAACGTCAGGCCCTTGCGCGGCGTGGCGATGGGCCGCGGCACGGTGATGACCGCCTGCGGCTCGCGCGGGTCTCCCCGCTCGCGACGCCACTGGAGGAGGACGTCGTCCGGATCGAGGCCGAGGTACAGCGCGTAGTTGCGCAGGAAGCCCTTCGTGTAGACGCGCCCGGCAGCTCGCGGTAGTCGCCGCGCTCGAGGGCGGCCAGGTAGCGAACGCGGATCTTCGTGTCGCGCTCGGCGCGATACAGGTCGACGCCCTTGCGCTCGCGTGCGGCCAGGAGCCGCTCAGGCAGGCCCGGGGTGGGTTCGGCCGGGATCGCGCGCGTCTCGCCGCGATCGGCCCTGACCGCCCGCCGGACCTGGTCCCGTGTCGTCATCGCGCAGTCCCGTCCTCATCGCGCCCGGTCGTGTCCGGCCGTCCTGGTCCCGCGCCGCCCCGACGACCACCGTCGGCACAGGATACCCCAGCCCTGACCGGGACCACATCGGAGACCCATGGCCGCGCGCGTCGGCTCAATCACCGGGATCATCGATCTCGTCCTGTGTCCGGAACCAGTTCTCCGGCCCGTAGATCTGGCGGGGCGTGGCCGGATTGCGCGGATCCTGCGGACCGATGATGCCGTAGCGCTCCAGCTCGTCCATGACCCGGCTGGCCCGCGAGAAGCCCGAGCTTGAGCTTCGTCTGGAGCATCGAGGTGCGACGCCTTCTGCATGGTCATCACCAGCTCGGCCGCCGGGCACGGTCATCTCGTCGACGCCGAGCTTGCGCAGCCAGGCGAACTGGCCGTTGTCGGAGCCGACCCCATCTTCCGGGTCCGCGAAGGCGAGGATGCCCTCGTCGTAGAAGGTGCGACCGCCGGTCTGGTCGAGCCAGTGCTCGGTGACCGCGCCGACCTCCTGGTCGCTCACGAAGACGCCCTGCATGCGGACCGGCCGCGGCAGGTCGACCGGCTGGTAGAGCATGTCGCCGCGACCGATCAGGTCTTCGGCGCCCGGAGCGTCGAGGACCGTCCGCGAATCGATCATCGAGGCCATCGCGAACGCGATGCGCGACGGGACGTTGGCCTTGATGAGGCCGGTCACGACGTTGACCGATGGACGCTGCGTCGCGAGCACGAGATGGATGCCGACCGCGCGGGCCTTCTGGGCGATCTTGACGACCGGGTCCTCGACCTTGCGGCCCTCGCGCATGATCAGGTCGGCGAGCTCGTCGATGATCAGGACGATGTAGGGCATCCGCTCCGCGCTGGTGTCGGCCGCCGTCCCCGACCCGCCGCCGGCGGCGTCTCGTGTCCCGATGGCCGGGTCGAACGGGCCGTTGGCCTCGGGCCGGGCGTTGAACGCGGCGATGTTGCGGACGCTGTGGGCGGCCAGCAGCTTGTAGCGGTCCTCCATCTCGCGGACCGCCCAGTTCAGCACGGCCTTGGCCTCGGCCGGTTCGACGATCACGTGCTGGAGCAGGTGCGGCAGACCGTTGTAGGGCGCCAGCTCGACGCGCTTGAGGTCGACCAGGATCATCCGGACCTCGTCTGGCCGCGCGCGCATCAGCAGGCTCGTGATGAGCGCGTTCACGCACACGCTCTTGCCGGAGCCCGTGGCACCGGCCACGAGCAGGTGCGGCATCTTGGCCAGGTCGACCGCGTACGCCTTGCCCGACACGTCGCGCCCGAGGGCGAACGTCAGCGGGCTCGTCGAGTCGAGCATCTGGCTCTCGTCGACGAGCGGCTGGAAGCCGACCACCTCGCTGACCGAGTTCGGGATCTCGATGCCGACGACGTCCTTGCCCGGGATCGGCGCCTCGATGCGGATCGAGCGGGCGGCGAGGGCCATGGCCAGGTCGTCGGCGAGCGCCTCGATGCGCGAGACCTTGACGTGGTGCTCGGGGCGGACCTCGTACTGGGTCACGACCGGGCCGGAGTTGACGGCCACGACCTTGGCCGGGATCGAGAAGCTCAGCAGCTTCTCCTCGATGCGGCGGGTGTTCGAGGCGTGGTCGACCGCGTTCCCGACACGGGCGGCCGCACGAGGCTCCAGCAGATCGATGGCGGGCAGGGTCCAGTCGATCGCATTGAGCGACTCGAGGGCGGTGGGCGCATCGCCGATGAGGGCGGTCGCGCCCCGCGCGGCACTGCCATATGCCGGCCGGACGGATCCACCGGCGCCACCGTCCGTCGGGCCGGTCCAGACGGTCTGGCTCATGGGCGATTGGCCGGACCGAGGCGCCGGTTCGTCGAGGATGCTCCGCGCCGCGTCGTCGACGGATTCGATCGGGACGGCGACCGCGTCCCGCGTGGACGGCTTCACCCTGGAGGTACCGTTTGTGGCAGCGTCGGCCCCTGCCGGACGCGCCTCCTGTGCGCGACGCAGGGATTCGGCCGTCGTCGAGCCGACCCAGCGGGCGGTCCCGGTGAACGGAGCTACGAGCTGGCGCAGCTGCAGGTTGAAGGCCACCATCAACCCGAGCAGGCCGATCGCCACCAGCAGCACGATCGCGCCAGGTCCGGTGAGCAGCGGCTCGAGGTTCGCGGCCAGGAAGCGGCCGATCCGCCCACCGCCGCGCTCGGCGTTGAAAAGGTCGCTGGCGAGGATCTCGAATGCCCCGAGACCTGCCACATAGGCGATCGCGAGCCCACCGAGGGTCATCCCCCAGCCGGAGCCCGCCTTCTTGCCCGGTCCGGCGGCGATCCACCAGCCGCCGGCCAGGAGCAGGAACGGCAGGAGCCAGCGCCCGGTCTCGAACCACGGGGCGATCGAGTCGCGCCACCAGTCGGTCAGGGCGCCTTCACCCGGCAGGACGAGCGCGATGAGCGTGATCGCCCCGAGGGCCATCATCGCGGTCCCCAGGATCGAACGCACGACCTCCGGGCTTACGCGGCTCGCGAAGCCGCTCGACCGGCGGCGCCGCGGCGTCCGGCCGGCGGTGCTCCTCGTGGTGCTGGAGCGGGTCGTGCTCGCCCGTCGACGTGTCGCCAAGCTCAGACCTCGACCACGACCGGGAAGACCATCGGCCGGCGCTTGGTCTGTTCGTAGAGGTACCGCGACAGGGCCTCCTTGACCTGGGTCTTGAGCAGGGCGACCTCACTGATGTGGTCGCCCGGCGTATCAAGGGCCGTGACCACCCGCTCGACGGCCTCGTCCATGATCGGGTCCAGCTCGTTCAGCTTGACGAACCCGCGAGTGACGATCTCCGGTCGACCGACGACCGTGCCCGTCTGCTTGTCGACGGTGACGACGACCATCAACATGCCATCGTTGGCCAGGGAGCGCCGGTCGCGCAGGACGACCTCACCGACGTCGCCCACGGACAGGCCGTCCACGAAGACATACCCGGCCGTGACCGGGGTCCCGCGCCGGGCCGAGCCGTCCTCGTAGAGCTCGATCGGCGTGCCGTTCTCGATGATGAACACGTTCTCAGGCTCGACGCCCGTCTCGGTGGCCAGGCGGCCGTGCTGGACCTGCATCCGGAACTCGCCGTGGATCGGGATGAAGTACTTCGGCTTGGTCAGCCCGAGCATGAGCTTGAGCTCCTCCTGGCTCGCGTGACCGGACACGTGGGCACGTTTGATGGTGTGGTAGTACACGTTCGCGCCGGCCTTGAACAGATTGTCGATGGTCCGGGAGACGTACTCCTCGTTGCCCGGGATCGGACTCGCGCTCACGATGACGGTGTCGCCTGGCTGGATCTCGACGAAGCGGTGGTCCCGATTGGCCATGCGGGCGAGGCCGGCCATCGGCTCGCCCTGGGCGCCGGTCGTGGCGATGACGAGCTGCGAGTCGGGATGGTCCTTGATCCGGTCCTTCGACACGATGCGCGACGGGTCGTAGGTGAGGTAGCCGAGATCGGTCGCGATCTTGAAGTTCTGCTCCATCGAGCGCCCGATCACCGACACGCTGCGATTCATGTCGGCCGCAGCGTCCAGGACCTGCTGGACACGGGCGATGTTGCTCGCGAAGGTCGCGACGATCACGCGCCCGGTGAGCGGCTCCATGATCTCGCGGAAGGCCTCGCCGACCGTCCGCTCGGACGGCGTGTAGCCGGGGTTCTCCGCACGGGTCGAGTCGGACAGGAGGCACGCGACGCCCTCCGCGCCGAGCTTGGCGAGGATCGCGAAGTCCGACAGCTTGCCGTCGACGGGGGTGTGGTCGAACTTGAAGTCGCCGGTGTGAACGATGGTCCCGATCGGCGTCCGCAGGGCGATGCCCATGGCGTCCGGGATCGAGTGCCCGACGCGGAACGGGACGACGCCGAACGGTCCGATCTGCAGCTCGTCGCCGGGCTCGAGGGCGATCAGCGGGTTGTTGTGGAGCTTGTGCTCCTTGATCTTGTTGCCGAGCAGTCCACGCGCCAGTGTGCTGGCATAGACCGGCACGCCCGGGAACTCGGGCAGGACGTACGGCAGGGCGCCGACATGGTCCTCGTGGGCATGGGTGATGAGGAACGCCCGGACCTTGGCGCGGTGCTCCTTGAGATAGCTGATGTCGGGGATGACGAGGTCGATGCCGAACATCTCCTCGTCGGGGAACATGAGCCCGCAGTCGATGACGACGATGTCGTCGCCGTACTCGAACACGTACATGTTCTTGCCGATCTCCCCCACCCCGCCGAGCGGGATGATGCGAAGGGGCTGACCGGGTGGCGTTGCAGGAGTGATGGTCATGGATGTTCCTGTGTGGGACGTCAGAAGAGACTGAGCTGGTCGGCCGCGGGCTCGGTGTCGGGCGGTGTGGGGCCCTGGGCGAGATCCGCTGCTGGGCGGAGCTCCGAAGCGGTCGGGGTGGCGGCGGTCGGGGTGGCGTCCGTCGCTACGGCCGTGGTCGTGGCGCCGGTCGCCGTTGACGTACCGTCCGGAGCCGGTGATGCGTCCTGCGTGCCGCGTGCCGTTCGGAGCCGCTCGGCGCGGCGGGCTCGGGCATCCGTGAGCACGCCGGGGATGCGCGCGACGTCTTCATAGCTCTCGCGCTCGACCGATGGCGTGCGCAGGGCGGCGGCCGGGTGATACATCGCGAACACCGTCGCGTCCGTTGCCCCGGTCTCCCGGTCGGCTGGACGGGTCGTGCCATGTGCCTGCGAAATCCTGACACCCGGCATGAAGCGACCCATCGAATGACGGCCGAGGGTGACCACGACGGCCGGGTCGAGCACCCGGAGCTGGCGTTGCAGATACGGCGCGCAGGCCGCGACTTCATCCGGCTCTGGATCGCGGTTGCCGGGCGGCCGGCACTTGACGATGTTCGTGATGAACACGTCCTCGCGGCTCCAGCCGATGTGGCCGAGGAGGTTGACCAGCAGGCCGCCGGCGCGGCCCACGAACGGACGACCCTCGCGGTCCTCGTTCATCCCGGGGCCCTCGCCCACGAAGATCACCTCGGTCGACGGGTCGCCTTCACCGGGAACGGCCTTCGTGCGGGTCTCGTGGAGGCGGCAGCGGGTGCAGACTCGGACTTCCGCGGCGATCGCCTCGAGCGCCGCGCGGCGCTCGGCGTCGGTCACGCGGCCGTTCCGGCCGCGTTTCGTGCCGCGGCGGCCTTGACCCAGCCCCGCTCGACCAGGATCTCCGCGAGCTGGACCGCGTTCGTGGCCGCGCCCTTGCGCAAGTTGTCACTGACGACCCAGAACGCGATCCCGCGTCCATCCTCGATCGAGGCGTCCTGGCGAACCCGACCGACATAGATGTCGTCGGTGCCCGCGGCGTCGGTCGCCAGCGGATAGGTCGACGTCGCCGGATCGTCCTGGACGATGACCCCGGGCACGGCGCCGAACAGTGTCCGGGCACGCTCCGGCGTGATGGGATCCCTGGTCTGGACGTGGACGGCCTCGCTATGCGCGACGAACACGGGGACGCGGACGGCCGTGCACGACACGCTGAGATCCGGCAGGTGCAGGATCTTGCGGCTCTCGGTCACGACCTTCCACTCCTCCTTGGTGTAGCCGTTGTCGAGGAAGACATCGACCTGCGGGAGGGCGTTGAACGCGATCTGGTGGGGATACACGGACGCCTCGAGGGGCGCGCCGCCCACGTGCGCCTCGATCTGGGCCTGGAGCTCCGTGATGGCCTTGCCGCCGGTGCCACTGACGGCCTGGTAGGTGTCCACGACGACCCGTTCCAGGCCGACGGCATCGCGCAGGGCCATGAGCACGGGGACGAGCTGCATCGTGGAACAGTTCGGGTTGGCCACGATCCCTTCGTGATGCTCCAGGTCGTCCGGATTGACCTGCGACACGACGAGGGGCACGGTCGGGTCCATCCGCCACGCAGACGAGTTGTCGATCACGGTCGCCCCGCGCTCGGCCGCGAGCGGAGTCAACGCGCGTGCGGTATCGCCGCCGGCGCTGAACAGCGCGATGTCCACGCCGTCGAAGGAATCGGCCGTCGCCTCACGCACGACGTGCTCCATCCCTTCGATGTCCACGCTCCTGCCGGCGGAACGCGCCGAAGCGAGCAGACGCAGTTCCCCGATCGGGAACTGCCGCTCTCGGAGCATCCGGATCATCGTGCCACCGACGACGCCAGTGGCGCCGACGACCGCGACGGTGAGTGGTTTCGAGTTCATCGTGGGCATGGCTCGGCTACGTCCTGGGTCTGTTCGGGCACGGCGGGAGTATACCAGCGGGTCTTGCGCGGTCCGGTTCCACGCTCAGCGTTGTCGCTTTCGGTCGCCGAATCCGCTCCCACCGCACCACGTGGCCGAACGGGAGCCATACGGTTCTCATCCGGGGATCTGACGCGCGATCCGTGCACGCGCGAGCACGATCCGGGGTCGTGCATGGACCTTGCAGCCTTCGGTGCTCGGTGAGGGTGCGGTCCGGGCGCATTCGGCGGGCACAACGGGCGCGAGCCGGATCCGGCCGGGAACGTGGACGACCGGCCGGCTCCCGAGGGAACCGACCGGTCGTCTTGGGCAGCTGAGTGAGCCGGGCGCGACCGCCCGGCCAAAAACGCGGCCTAGACGGGGTCCTTCGCCAGGTGACGCTGCATGGCGGCCTTGCGCGACAGGTTCACGCGGCCCTGGCGGTCGACCTCGGTCACGACCACCATCACCTCATCGCCGACGGACACGACGTCCTCGACGGTGGGCACGTGGTAGTCGGCGAGCTCGCCGATGCGGACCAGGCCCTCCTTCCCGGGCAGGATCTCGACGAACGCGCCGAAGCCCATGATCCGGGTGACCTTGCCGAGGTATAGCGCACCGACCTCGACCTCGCGAGTCAGCGACTCGATCCACTGGATCGCCTTGCGCGAGTTCTCGCCGGAAACGGCCGCGATCTCCACGGTGCCGTCGTCCTCGACGTTGATCTCGGTCTGGGTCTCTTCCTGGATCTTGCGGATCATCGATCCACCCTTGCCGATGATCTCGCGGATCTTCTCGGGGTTGATCTTGATCGTGATGATGCGCGGCGCGAAATCGCTCATGTCGGCACGGGCCTCGGGGAGGACCTCGGCCATCTTGTCGAGGATCGTCAGGCGGGCCGTGAGGGCCTGCTTGAGACCATCACGGATGATCGCCTCGCTGATGCCCTGGACCTTGATGTCCATCTGCAGGGCGGTGACACCGTCCCGCGTGCCGGTCACCTTGAAGTCCATGTCACCGATCGCGTCTTCCTTGCCGAGGATGTCGGTCAGGACGACGAACCGGCCATCCGGCTCGCTGATCAGGCCCATGGCCGCGCCGGCAACCGGCGCCTTGATCGGGACGCCGGCATCCATGAGCGCGAGCGTCGAGCCGCAGGTCGAGGCCATCGAGGTGGACCCGTTCGACGTCACGCACTCGCTCACGAGGCGGATGACGTACGGGAACTCGTCGTGGCTCGGCAGGACCGGCAAGAGCGCCCGCTCGGCCAGGTGGCCGTGCCCGATGTCGCGCCGGCTGGGCCCGCGCATCATCTTGTTCTCGCCGGTGCTGTAGGGCGGGAAGTTGTAGTGGTGGAGGTAGCGCTTCTCGGTCTCCGGACTGATCGTGTCGATCCGCTGGACGTCCGAGGACGAACCGAGCGTGGCCACGGTCAGGGCCTGGGTCTCGCCACGCGTGAAGAGACCGGAGCCGTGCGCGCGCGGGATGAGGCCGACCTCGACCGAGATCGGACGGATGTCCGTCAGACCGCGGCCGTCGATCCGGATGCCCTCGTCCAGGACGATCCCCCGGACGGTCTTTTTCTGGATGAGGCTGAACAGGTTCTTGCTGACGCGTGCCTCGCGGCGGGCCGCCTCGAGCAGCGCCGGCGTGTCGCCACCGGTGCGCTGTGCGCGGACGGCGTTGCCGATCGATTCACGAAGCGCGGTGATCCGACCCGGAAGGTCGTTCGCGAACCAGAGCACCAGCTCCGCGGTCGCCTCGGCGTCCGGCAGGGCGCGATGGCTCTGGGAGAGCTCGACGCCGAAGAAGCGGGCGAGGTCCCCGAGCTTGTACGACTCGGCGCCGGGATAACCCTCGCGGGCGATGACCAGGGTGTCGAGGTACGTACCCGGCCCGAATCGGAAACCATCGCCCTTCGCCTCTTCGATGAAGCCGAGGTCGAAGCCGATGTTGTGGCCCACGATCAGCCCCTCGCCGACGAAGGCAAGAAGCTGTTCGGCAGCCTCCTTCGGGCTGGGTGCGCCCTTGACGTCCTTGTCGGTGATGCCGTGCATCTGGTTGCCGACGATTGGGCGGCCCGGGTTCACGAACGTCGACCAGCGGTCGACGACCTTGGTGCCCTGGACCTTGACCGCGGCGACCTCGACGAGGTCCGCCATCTTCGGGTCGGTACCGGTCGTCTCGACGTCGATGACGACGAGCTCTCGCTTGTCGTCGGTCGCTGAGGCGAAGTCGAGGACCGAGTCGGTCGGCGGCTCGATATACGGGACCCGCTTGGCCTTGCCGACGGCCTTCTGGAGCTCGTCCTGCAGGTCGACGAGCGGCTGCAACGCTCGATGACCGAACAGGATCGCCTCGGCCATGACCGCCTCGGGCAGGAGCTTGGCACCCGCCTCGACCATCATGATCGCGTCGCGCGTGCCGGCGACGATCAAGTCGAGCTCCGAGTCGGCCAGCTGGCTGTGCGTCGGATTGACGACGAACTCGCCGTCGATGCGGCCGACGCGGACGCTTCCGATCGGGCCGTTGAACGGGATCTCGCTGATCGTCAGGGCAGCGGACGCGGCGATGGTGCCGATGACGTCCGGGTTGTTCTCCTGATCCGTCGACAGCACGGTGATGACGAGCTGGACATCGTCCTTGTAGCCCTTTGGGAAGAGCGGCCGGATCGGCCGGTCCGTCTGGCGGGCGGCGAGGATGGCGTGCTCCGACGGGCGCGCCTCGCGCTTGATGAAGCCGCCCGGGATCTTGCCCGCGGCGTACATCCGCTCCTCGAAGTCGACGGTGAGGGGGAAGAAGTCGAGGCCGGGGCGGGGCTCGGATCGGTTGGCCGTGCCGAGCACCATGGTGTCACCGTACCGGACGGTGACGGAGCCGCCGGCGAGCGTTGCGAGCTTGCCGGTCTCGATGGTCAGCGTGCGACCACCGAATTGCGTCTCGAATGTTTGAGACAAGGGAAACGATCCTCCTTGGTCGTGGAGGAGGTGACGACCCGCGGGCGAGTCAGCCTGCTGCGCTGCTGGCGCCGGATATGCGCGGACCTCCGGCGTTCACGCCCGAGGTCCGAAGCGGCGGTGCTAGCGGCGGAGTCCGAGCCGTCCGATGACGGTCCGGTAGCGCGCGCTGTCCTTCTTCATCAGGTAGGCGAGAAGGCGGCGGCGCTGGCCGACGAGCTTGAGGAGGCCGCGGCGCGAATGGTTGTCCTTGGGGAAGCCTCGGAGATGCGCAGTCAGCTCAGCGATCCGCTCGGTAAGGAGCGCGACCTGGACTTCTGGCGAACCGGTGTCACCTTCCTTGGTGGCATACCCGGTGATGATCTCCTGCTTGTGTTCCCGCGCGAGCGGCACTCGGTCCTCCGACACGATCTGTTGCTTGATGTTCTTCCATCTATGACCGGCGGATGATACGGGCCGGCGGCTGTTCGGTCAAACGTCACGACCGAGGCATCAGGGCGCCGCCTTCGGTGGCGGCGCGGTACGATCGAACGCATGCCGAGGCTGACCAGGATCTATACGAAGACCGGCGACGAGGGCATGACCGGCCTGGGTGGAGGGCGGCGCGTCTCGAAGGATTCGGCCAGGGTGAATGCCTACGGCACGGTCGACGAGCTGAATTCCGCGATCGGCGTGGCCCTGGCCCTGGGCCTGACAGGGCGACTGGCGGACGAGTTGCGGCGGATCCAGAACGAGCTGTTCGATCTCGGCTCCGACCTGTGCTGGCCCGAGGACGACGAGCGGCGCGGAGCGATCCCGACCGTGCAGCCCCGTCATGTCGAGCATCTCGAGGGGCTGATCGACGAGTTCAACGCGGTCGTCGGGCCGCTCAAGAACTTCCTGCTCCCGGGCGGGTCGCCGGGCGCCGCCCAGCTGCATGTCGCAAGGACGGTCTGTCGGCGGGCCGAGCGAGAGGCGATCACCCTGTCGCGTGACGAGCCCATCGGTGAGCATGTCCTCCCCTATCTCAACCGGCTGTCCGACGCGCTTTTTGTCATGGCACGCTTCGAGAACCACGAGCGTGGGGTCGACGAGCCGCTCTGGCAGCCGGGGCTCTAGCTGATCAGCGTGACGACGACGGGCCGGGGCATCGTCTCGGGAGACGTCGCCAGGCGCACCTGGCCGTCGCGCACCGTCAGCTGTCCGGCGACGCCGTCCAGCAGGCACCCGTAGTCCCCGTCGGACGGCATGGCCATCGGCAAGTCGAATCCGACCTTCCCGTCTCGGAGCTCGCCCCGGAGTGTCACCGGTCGTCCGAGCATGTCGGCGGCCGCCGCCAGGTCACCGGTCGCGATCGCGTTCCTGATGTCCGAGCTCCTGACCGTCCGGCCTTCGAGGCTGAACGGTGGCGCCACCACGACATCGAAGCCCCGGTCGCGGCCGAGTTCGGCGAGCGCATCGGGTGTCCCGCGCCGCTCGAAGCCGAATGCCGCGTCGGGGGTCATGAGCAGCCCGGCCAGGGACGTTCCCGCCTGGATCCTGGCGATGAAGGCGTCGTACGGGGTCCGGCGCACGGCCTCGTCGAAGTGCTGTATGACCGTGACCCCGACACCCGCCGCGTCCAATCGCTCGAGCCGCTCGTCGGGATGGAGCAGCAAGGGCGGTGCCGTGCCGGTCAGGACCTCGTCGGGATGCGCATCGAACGTGATCACCGTCGGGCGGGCGGAACGGGCGGACGCTTCCGCGACGAGGCGCTCCAGCAGATACGCGTGACCGCGGTGCAACCCGTCGAAGACGCCGACGACCGCGAAGATCGGGCCGTGCTCGGAACGGAGCCCGTCGACCCCGCTGACGACGTCCATCAGGCGGGCACCACGGAACCGGCGGGCGCCACGAGGACCTTATCCGGCGCCAGCCGCCCACCGGGCGCCTCGATCGCCACGGCAGCGAGGGTGCCATCGGGCGCTCGCAGCCGATAGCGTTCCGCCCCGGGCTCGAAGCCGGCGGCCGGCCGGATGAATTGGCCCCGGGCGACGGCGTCGAGCTCCGCTGGCGTCAGGGCGACCTCCGGGAAGCGGTCGAGGCCCGTGTCGATCGGGCGAAGCAGGCGGGCGATGGCCCCCGGCTGGCCGGTGGCGGCGGCACGCACGGCATCCAGCGGGAGGGCGTCGGTCTCCGGGAACGGACCAGCCGCGGTTCGCCGCAACGCGCCAAGGTACGCGGCGCTGCCGAGGAGCTCGCCGAGGTCGCGCGCCAAAGCGCGCACGTAGGTGCCGGCCGAGCACGTCACGTCGAGCACGGCGATCGGACGCCCCGGATCGCTGTCGTCCCATGAGACGAGGGAAAGCTCGTAGATCGTCACCTGCCGCTCGGGAAGCGTCACGGTCTCACCTGCCCGTGCCAGCGCGTAGGCGCGTCGTCCGCCGACCTTGATCGCGGAATAGGCCGGCGGCCGCTGCAAGATCGGCCCGGTCAGTCCGGGGAGCGTCGCCTCGACCGCCGCACGAACCGGAACAGGGCCGGCGGTTGGGGTCAGCTCGCCTTCGAGATCGTCGGTGGAGGACGACGCTCCGAAGCACACGGTCGCCCGGTAACGCTTCCTGTCGGCTATATGGAACTCGACCACCCGTGTGCCGCGACCCAGGAAGAGCGGCAACACGCCCGAGGCGAACGGATCCAGGGTGCCGCCGTGGCCCACTCGTTTCGTGGCCGCAAGCCGGCGAACGAGCCCGACGATATCGTGCGAGGTGGGGCCGACGGGCTTGTCGACGACGAGGATGCCGTCGAGCCCGGGCCCAAGGGACCTGTGGGCCACGGTCAGCGAACGACCTCGGCGGCGAGGCGGTCCGCCTCGGCGAGGACCGCGGGGCGTGCCTGATCAACGGGGAGCGGAACCGTGGCTCCGGCCGCGCGGGCGTGGCCGCCGCCACCGAACTTCCCGGTCAGCACCGTCGCGTCCACGCCGCCAGGCCTCGTCCGGACGCTGATCCGGGTCGACTCGCCGGCCTCCTTGAACAGGATCGCGACCTCCGCGTCGTCGGCCTGAGCGAGCAGGTCGATGATGCCCTCCGATTGTGGAGGGAGCGTCCCGGTCGCGGTGAGATCCGCATCCAGCAACGTCGAATGGATCACGCGCCCGCCATCGACGCCATCGAGCCGGTCGAGGATCCGCCCGAACAACCGGAGCTGCGCGGCGGGCTTCGACCGGTAGAGCCGGCGCGAGATGTCGGACAGGGGCGCGCCGGCCTCGACCAGGGCCGCCGACACGGCCAGTGTCCGCGGCGTCGCGTTGGGGTGCGCGAAGGTGGCCGTATCCATGACGATCCCGGCCATCAATGCGGCAGCCAATGACCCGTTCCCCGAGTCGAGAGGCACGTCCAGCCGGGTCGCGAGCAGGGCCACCATCTCGCAGGTCGCCGCTGCGGACGGCTCGATCCAATCGGTGGCACCGGCGGCGTCGTTGGAGGCGTGGTGGTCGATGACGACGCGCGGCAGGCGCTCGAACAATCCCGGATGACGACCGCGGACGTCGCCGATCCGGTCGAGCGATCCGCAGTCCGACACGACCAGCAGGTCGTAGTCGGCGGCAGGATCGGGGTCGGTGCGAAAGCGCTCCACGCCGGCCAGGAAGTCGTACAGCGGCGGGATGGGGTCGGTGCAGACGGCGTCGGCGACCGCGCCGAACGACTCGACGATATGGACGACGCCGAGCGTCGCGCCGAGCGTGTCGGCATCGGGATTCTCGTGGCCGACCGCGAGCACGCGGCGCGCACCACGGAGCCGCTCCACGACGGCATCCGGCACGTCGTCCAGGTACGTGCCGAGGTCGATGCTCACCGACGCGGACCCGCGCGTCGTCTCGAGCCGGTCTTGGATCCAGGGGCACCGGCGCTCTTCGGGCCGGTTCGGCGGCGGCCGCGTGGCTTCGGCGGGATGACCGCCGACGGCGGCTCCTCGGGGTCGTCGCCTTCGTGGTGGACCCGCGCGACCGGGGTCGGAAGCGTTTCGCCCAGGGGCAGGTCGCCGTCAGGCGCGGAGCCTGCGCCGAGCTCGTTGAGGAGCTGGAGGACGCGGGTACCCCGTTCCGCCGTCTCGTCGAGGGAGACGTGCAGGTCCGGGATGCGCTTGATGCGCAGGGAGCGGCCCAGCTCGTGGCGGACGAACGGCATCGCCCGTTGGAGAGCGGCGACGGTCCCGCGTCGCTCCGCCGGCTGGCCGATGACGCTCACCCAGACCTTGGCGTGCCGCAGGTCCGGTGTCGTCTCGACCTTCGTGATCGTCACGAAGCCGATCCGGGGATCGGCCACATCGCGAGTCACGATGGCGCCGATCTCCTGGCGCAGGAGCTCGTCGACTCGGTCCGTCCGCTGGGTCACGGGCGGCTAGTTGCTAGGTGCCCGTGAGACGGTCTGGGACGTGAAGCATTCGATGATGTCGCCCTCTTCCAGCTCGTGGAAGCTGGTGAGCCCGATGCCGCACTCGTAGTTGGCGAGGACCTCGCGGACGTCGTCACGGAAGCGCCGCAGCAATTCGATCCGGTCGGTCGCGATGATCTTGCCGCCACGCCAGATGCGGGCGCCACCTCGGATGATGCGTCCGTCGGTCACGTAGGAACCCGCGATCTGGGTGTTCTTGCCGACCTTGATGACCTGGCGCACCTCGGCGCGGCCCTCGACCACCTCGACGACCACCGGCTCGAGCAGGCCCTTGAGCGCGGCGTCGATGTCGTCGGTGAGCTTGTAGATGATGTCGTACATGCGGACGTCGACACCCTCGGCCTCGGCGGCCCGACGAGCCGTCTCGGTGATGTTCGTGCTGAACCCGACGATGATCGCGTCGGACGCGGTCGCGAGCATGATGTCGTTATCGGTGATGTCGCCGGCGGCCTCATGGAGGACGTTGATCCGGACCTCATCCTGGTCGAGCTGTTCGAGCGCATGGGTGATCGCGCCGAGCGAGCCCGACACATCGGCCTTGAGGATGATGCGCAGCTCCTTGGCCTGGCCAGCCTGGATCTGGCGATAGAGGTCTTCCAGGGTCGCGCGTCCGCTCCCGTCCCCGGTCTTCGCGGCGACGGTCGCCTTGCGACCCTCGACCAGGGCACGTGCCTCCTTGTCATCGGCAACGACACGCAGGATGTCGCCGGCTTGGGGGACCTCGGATAGGCCCAGGATGACCACCGCGCTCGCGGGGCCGGCCTGCTTGACCCGCTTGCCGCGGTCGTTCTCGAGCGCGCGGACGCGGCCGAACGTCTCTCCGACGACGATGATGTCGCCGACCCGCAGGGTGCCGGTCTGGACCAGGGCCGTCGCGACGGCGCCGCGGCTCTTGTCCATCTGCGCCTCCACGATCGTGCCGACGGCCGGACGATCGGGATTCGCGGTGAGCTCCTGGAGGTCCGCCACGAGCAGGACCATCTCGATGAGCTCGTCGAGGCCCTGACGGCTCTTGGCCGAGACCGCCACGAGCGGCACGTCCCCGCCGTATTCCTCGATGACGACGCCCGCCTCGGTCAGCTCGGTCTTGACGCGGACCGGGTCCGCATCGGCCTTGTCGATCTTGTTGAGGGCGATGATGATCGGGACCTTGGCCGCCTTCGCGTGGCTGATCGCCTCGAGCGTCTGGGGCATGACGCCGTCGTCCGCCGCGACCACGATGATCGCGATGTCGGTGACGCGGGCGCCGCGGGCGCGCATCGCGGTGAACGCCTCGTGGCCCGGGGTGTCCAGGAAGACCACGCGCTTGCCGTCGTGATCGATCTCGCTCGCGCCGATGTGCTGGGTGATGCCACCACGTTCCCCGGCAGCGACTTCGGTCGAGCGCAGGGCGTCGAGCAGGCTCGTCTTGCCGTGGTCGACGTGACCCATGACCGTGACGATCGGGGCGCGTGGCTGCAGCGCCGCGGCGTCGTCCTCGTCGAAGAGGGTTTCCTTGGTCGCTTCGGGCGCCGGGCCGTCCGTCTCGCCGTCGGGTCCGGTGCCGTTCGTCGATGCCGCGACCGTCTCGGCCACCTCGTAGCCGAGCTCCGACGCGACCAGCGACGCGGTGTCGCGGTCGATGAGTTGGTTGATGGTGGCGAAGATCCCGCTCTTGATCAGCTCGCGGATGATGTCCGCGACGTTGACCGTCAGCAGCTCGGCCAGCTCCTTGACGGTGATCGTGCCCGGCAGCTCGATCGCGCCTCGCTCACTGGGATCGATCGTCTGGACCTGCGAGGCGAGTGCGCCCTCGCGACGCGGCGGCTTGCGGGGGCCGCGACGGCCGCGGGTGCCGCTCCTACTCCTGGCCACGGGCTTCTCCTTGTGTGGTGTTCGTTGTGAGGACCCCCGACGTCACGGCCTCGAGGAACGTGGCCGGGAGCGGGATCTCGAGCGCCCGCGCGAGGGCGCCTTTCTTGATCGCGAGGTCGAGGCAGTCCGTGCCCTGGCACACGTAGGCGCCACGGCCGGCGAGCCGTCCGGTCGGGTCGATGACGACGTCATGGTCCGGCGTCCGGACGACGCGTTGCAAGTCGCGCTTGGGCCGGGCGGTCCGGCAGGCCACGCAGGTCCGGACCGGCGCCCGGTGCGCGGTGCTGACCGATCGCGCCGCCGGACGGGCGGCCGCGGCTACGACGCCACCTCCTCGGGGGCGGGAGCGACGGCATCGGACTCGGCCTTCTTGGTCTTGGTGGTCCGCTTGGGCGTTGCGGGCGCGACGTCGGTCCCGTCGGCGGTGGCCGCGCTCTTGGCCGCGGCAGCCTTGGGCTTGGCGGCGGCCCTGGGCTTGGCGGCCGCCTTCGGCTTCGCGCTCGCGGTCGGCGTGGCCCCGGCCTCGGCGGTCGCGGTGTCGACCGCGCCCTCGTCACCGGCGGTGGCCGCCTTCGTCTTCGTCGCCCGCTTCGGCTTCGCGGCGGCTTC
This sequence comes from uncultured Chloroflexia bacterium, assembly GCA_963735785.1. GTDB lineage: Bacteria > Chloroflexota > Limnocylindria > Limnocylindrales > CSP1-4 > SPCO01. Next base: position 111,132 of record CAVTMH010000001.1, read on the forward strand.
CACCGGCTCGGTTCCGGTGGCCTCCCCCGTCGTGGCGGCCACGGGCTCAGCGACCGGGGCATCGTCGTCGGTCGTGCCGATCTCAGCCGGCGTCGCGGCCGCACCGTCGTCGGGCGGCGCGTCGGCAGCGGCCTTGGCCTCGGCGACGGATACGTCGCTTCGGATGTCGATGCGCCAGCCGGTGAGGCGGGCGGCGAGGCGGGCGTTCTGACCCTCGCGGCCGATCGCGAGCGAGAGCATCCGCTCAGGCACCGTCACGGACGCGATGCGGTGTTCCTCGTCGATGTCGACCGACAGGACCTGCGCGGGACTCAGGGCATTCGCCACGAAGATGCCGGCGTCGTCGCTCCACGGGATGACGTCGATCTTCTCGCCGGCGAGCTCCGCGACCACGGCCTGGACGCGCGCGCCGCGCTGACCGACGGTGGCGCCCACGGGGTCCAGCCCTTCCTGGCGAGAGGCGACGGCGACCTTCGAGCGGCTGCCGGCCTCCCTGGCGATGGCCTTGATCTCGACCGTGCCGCTGTGGATCTCGGGCACCTCGAGCTCGAACAGCCGGCGAAGGAACCCCTTGTGGGTGCGGCTCACGAAGATCTGCGGGCCGCGGACCGAGCGGCGCACCTCCAGGACGAACGCCTTGACGTTCTGGCCGATACGGTGGTGCTCGAGCGCGCTCTGCTCGGTGGTGGCCAGGATGGCCTCGACCATCTTGCCGACGTCGAGGATGATCGCCCGCGGCTCGACGCGATTGACCGTGCCCGTGATGAGCTCCCCCTCGCGGCTCGCGAACTGGTCGAAGACCTGGTCGCGCTCGACCTCTCGGATCCGCTGGAGGACGATCTGCTTCGCGGTCTGGGCGCCGATCCGGCCGAACACGTCGCCGTCGAGCTGCTCCGTCTCGACCATGTCGCCGACCTTCGCCTCCGCCACATGCGTGCGCGCCTCATCGACCGTGATCTCGGTCATCTCGTCCTCGATCTCGTCGACGACGCGGCGGGCGCGATAGACACGGATGCGACCGGACTCGGCGTCGATCTGCACGTGGATGTCCTCGTCGCCGGCGACGCGGCGATAGGCCGACTGGATGCCGTCCTCGACGGCCCCGATCAGCTGCTCACGGGAGACCTGCTTCTCCGCGTTGAGCTGGAGGAGGGCGCCCACGAAGTCTCGACTCACGATCGCCTCCTCTTCTGCGCACGAATGTCAAATCACGGCCGGTCCGAAAAAAAGACGCGGGGGTCACCCACGTCACGGAGCGGCCGTTCAGTTGCGAGGAGTATACACCCGGACGCGTGGACGGCTCAAACGGCGGGAGCGACTCCCACGGCGGCGCCGGGGCTCGGATAGCGACGCGCCACGTAGTCTTCGAGGATCTCGATGAACTCCGCGACGAGACCGTCGCCGCGCAGCGTGCGGTCCAGCTTGCCGTCGATGAATACGGGCGCCACCGGCTCCTCGAACGTGCCCGGCAGGCTGATCCCGATGTCCGCGTGCTTGCTCTCGCCGGGCCCGTTGACGACGCAGCCCATGACCGCGACACGGAGCTCCTCGGCGCCCGGGTGCGTCGCCTTCCATTCAGGCATCCGGTCCTTCAGGTAGGTCTGGATCTGCTGGGCCATCTCCTGAAAGAACGTGCTCGTCGTGCGGCCGCAGCCGGGACATGCGCTGACCTGCGGCAGGAACGAGCGCAGGCCCATCGATTGGAGTACCTGCTGGGCGATCTCGACCTCGCGCTCGCGCGGCGCACCCGGTTCTGGGGTCAGTGACACCCGGATGGTGTCCCCGATCCCCTCGTTGAGCAGGATCGCGAGCCCGGCGGTCGACGCGATGACACCCTTGTCGCCCATCCCCGCCTCGGTGAGGCCCAGGTGCAGCGGGTAGTCGCAACGTGCTGCCAGGAGCCGATACACGTCGACGAGGTCTCGGACCCCGGACACCTTGGCGCTGATGATGATCCGGTCGTGCCCGAGCCCGGTCCGTTCGGCCAGCTCGGCGGACCGGAGGGCCGACTGCAGCATCGCCTCGATCATCACGTCGCGCGAGTCGAGCGGCTCGGGAAGCCGCGCGTTGGCGTCCATCAGCTCGGTGAGGATGGCCTGGTCGAGCGAGCCCCAATTGACGCCGATGCGGACGGCCTTATCGTTCTCGATGGCGACTCGAACGATCGTCACGAAGTGCTCGTCATGGCGCTTCGCGCCGACATTGCCCGGATTGATGCGGTACTTCGCGAGCAGGGCAGCCATCTCGGGGTAGTCCACGAGCAGCTTGTGCCCGTTGTAATGGAAGTCGCCGATGATCGGCACGTCCACACCGAGACCGCGGACCTTGCGCACCATCTCGGGAACCGCCGCCGCCGCCTGTTCCGTGTTGACCGTCACGCGGACCAGCTGCGAGCCAGCATGGGCCAACCGCGCGACCTGGATCGCAGTGCCGTCGGCCTCCGCCGTGTCGGTGTTCGTCATCGATTGGACGACGATCGGATGGGCGCTGCCGACCAGCACGCCACCGACGTCGACCGTGACCGTGGCCCGGCGCCGTGGCCGTAGCGTGTCGGGTGATGTCATGGGGTGGGTGCCGGGCCTCCCCCGAGGCTGCGGATGATGTCGTAGCCCGTCACCCAGATGATGAAGGCGAAGAGGAACACCATCCCCACGACGTACGTGAGCTGCTCCGCACGAAGGCTGATCCGCGCACCGAAGATCCGCTTGAGCGTGATCATCAGCATCCGCCCGCCGTCGAGTGGCGGGAACGGCAGGATATTGACCAGGGCGAGGTTGGCCGAGAGGATCCCCGCGACGTAGAGCGTGAGGATCGGCCCGGCGTTCCAGAACACGTCACCGATCTGGGTCGCGATGCCGACCGGGCCCGCGACCGGCGGTGGGCCCGTCGGATCGGCGGCGAAGCTGGACACGAGCGTTCCGAGGCCGCCCAGGATGAGGCCCAATGCCGCGACGGTCTGGTCCGCACCGATCCTGATCGCTTCCGGCAAGGGGTTGGTCGTCGTCGCGCCGTCGAAGGCAGCCTCCCAGGGCCGTTCCTCCTGCGAGATCCCGAGGGCGCCCTGGCCCGCGTCGATCGCCGCCTGGTCACGCAGGGTGACCGTCACGTCGCGTCGAACGCCCGCTTCGTCGTCCACGGTCAGGACGACCGTCTGCCCGGCTCGCGCGCGCAGGCCGTCGAGGATCGTTTCGCCGGTGATGAACTGGTACCGCTGACCGTCGACGGCGACGATGGCATCGCCCGGCCTGAGGCCGGCGACCTCGGCCGGTGACCCCGGCACGATCTCGTAGAACCGGACGCCCATGAGCGGCGAGGCCAGCCACGCGATCCCGGCGAAGATCACGAAGGCGAGGACGACGTTCATGACGACACCGGCCGCGAGGATGACCATCTTCTTGAGCCAGCGTTGGGCCGCGAAGGAGCGCGGGTCGTCCGCGTCGTTCCCATCCTCGCCGGCGAGCTTCACGAAGCCGCCGATCGGCAACCAGTTGAGTGTGTAGAGGGTCTCGCCCTTCGAGCGCAGGACCCTGGCTCGCGGCGGGAACCCGATGCCGAACTCGAGCACGCGGACGCCGAACAGGCGGGCGGTCACGAAATGGCCGAGCTCGTGGATCACGACGAGGATGCCCAGGATCGCCAGGAACAGGACGATGGTGACGATCGACTGGAGGAACCCGGTCATGACGCGCCGCCGATCGGTCCGCTCGCGAACACGGCCCGGACCTCAGCATCCAGGGCGACCAACGCCTCGACGTCGGGACGTGGATCGCCGCCCTGGCCGAACCGCTCGACAGCGGTCTCGAGAAGCCGCGGTATCCCGTTGAAGTCGAGCGAGCCTTCGAGGAATCGTGTCACGGCCACGTCGTCGGCCGCGATCAGGGTCGCAGAGGCGCGTGGACCGGCGATCCCCGCCTCGCGCGCGATGCGCAGCGCCGGGAACCGAGCGAGATCGGGCGCGCGAAAGTCCAGTCGAGCCGTCGCGATCAGGTCGGGCGGTGCGGCCGGCGACGGCCGGCGGTCGGGATAGGTCATGGCGTACTGGATGGGGAGTCGCATATCCGGGGTGCCCAGCTGGGCCTTCAGGGAGCCGTCGACGAACCGGACGGCCGAGTGGACGACGCTCTGCGGGTGGATGACCACCTCGATCGCCTCGTACTCGACATCGTACAGCCAGTGCGCTTCGATGACTTCCAGGCCCTTGTTGGCGAGGGTCGCCGAATCGACGGTGATCTTGGCGCCCATGGTCCAGATGGGATGCCGCAGCGCACCTTGCGGGGTCGCCGCCGCGAGGTCGTCGGGACTCGCGTCCAGGAATGGCCCGCCGGACGCGGTCAACACGAGGGCAGCAACGGTCGACATGGATTCGCCCACGAGGCATTGCCAGATGGCCGAATGCTCCGAATCGATCGGTCTGAGCCAGGCGAGTGGGCTCCCGAAGGGGTCGCCCGGCCCGCCCGCGGCGCGCACCGCGGCCAGCCTGCGCGCCTCCGGCATGACCAGGTGGCCACCGGCGACCAGCGTCTCCTTGTTGGCCGTGGCCACGACCTTGCCAGCGCGCAGCGCAGCGAGCACCGGCCGAAGGCTCACGATGCCGCCCGTCGCGACGACCACGATGTCGACGTCCTCCCGCGTCGCGAGCTCGACGAGCGAATCGTGGCCCGACGTCCGTTCCGTGCCGGCCGGGAGATCCAGGCCTGCAAGGGCATCCGCATCGGCAAAGGCCACCACGGCGGGTCGGAGCCGCCGGGCCTGTTCCGCGAGCGTCGCGCCATCGCGTCCGGTCGCGAGCGCCACCACCATGAAGTCGTCAGGGAGTGCCGCCAGGACGTCGACCGCCTGGGTCCCGATCGAGCCGGTCGATCCCAGGAGCGCGACACCGCGGCGCTCAGGCAAGGAGCGCGACGACATAGAGCGTCATGACGGGCGCGGCGAACAGGAATGAATCCACGCGGTCCAGCATCCCACCGTGCCCCGGGATGAGCGTGCCCGAATCCTTGGCACCCGCGGCGCGCTTCAGCATCGATTCGGCGAGGTCGCCCGCCTGCGCGGCGAGTGCGACGAGCGGGCCGAGCAGCAGGGCATGGATCGGCGACTGACCGAGCCCCCACAGCAGGACCCCGACCACGACCGTGGCCGCCACGACCCCGCCGACAAGCCCGGCGTACGTCTTCGACGGGGAGATGTGGGTCAGGAATCGTTGACGACCGAACCGGCGCCCGACGAAGAACGCTCCCGTGTCGTACGACCACACGGCAAGGAGCAACACGAGGATCCAGCCGCGCTCGGCGCCGAGTTCCTCGAGCGGGGCGCCGTCGGGCACAGTCGGGGCCGCATGGCCCAGCCGGACCACGAACGCGAGCAGGCCCACGTAGAGGGCGCCGAAGACCGTCGCCATCCACGTCGCGATCCCCTCGCGCGGGTTTGCCTGGGCGAACGCCGCGACCGCGATGAGGACGATCCCGACGGCCATGAGCAGGAGACCGCTCCCCTCCAGCACGCCCGGAAACGTCGCATCGAGGACGACCGTCAGCGCCAGGAGGGTGCCGAGCAGCGGCAGTGTCGGGAACGTCGCGTCCGCGAGGAGCCTGAAGACCTCTCGCGCGGCGAACACGGTCACGACCGCCACGGCCGCCGCCAGGACCATCCCGCCGACGGCCAGGACCAGGAGCAGGACCGGGACGAGGATCGCCGCGCTGGTGGCTCGGTCGCGCACCAGACCCCCGCCTACCGTCCGAACCGGCGCTGGCGCCGGGCGAACTCGAGGAGGGCGTCGTCGAAGGCCGCTGGCCCGAAGTCCGGCCACAGGTCCTCGCAGAAGTAGAACTCGGCGTAGGCCGACTGCCAGATGAGGAAGTTCGAGAGCCGTTGCTCCCCGCCGGTCCGGATCACGAGGTCGGGATCGGGGAGGCCGGCGGTGTAGAGGGCCGCGGTGACACGGGCCTCATCGATCGATTCGGGGGTCGCGCCGGACGCGACGAGGGTACGGACCGCGTCCACCAGCTCGGTTCGCCCGGCGTAGTTGAACGCGATGTTGAGAAGCAGCCGCCGGCCGTCGGACGTGGCGTCGAGCGCCTCATCGATCGAGCTGCGCGTCTCCGCGGGCAACTCGTCGAGCCGTCCCAGCAGTCGGACCCGGACGCCCTGGCGACGAAGCTCGTCGGTCTCGCTGCGGATGGCCGCCTCGAGCAGGCTGAACAGGCCATGGACCTCGTCGTCCGAGCGTGCCCAGTTCTCGCGACTGAACGCATACAGGGTCATGACCGGCAGGCCACGCCGCACGGCATGGCGCAGGATCTCGCGGATCGCCTCCACGCCGGCCGCGTGGCCATCGAGCTCCGGCAGTCCCTGCTGGCGGGCCCAGCGGCGGTTGCCATCCATGATGATCGCCACGTGCCGGGGCAGCTCGTCGGGCGGCAGGAACGTCGCCTCGGCGGGGTCATCGTCCGGCGTCGGGATGGTCGGTGCGTCGCCGGGCGGCGTCGCCGCCGGTTCGTGAGCGGATGGCGGCGCGTCGGTCGGCCGGGCCAGCGGTACGCGGGCCACTAGACCTCGAGGACCTCCTGTTCCTTGGCGGTTCCGCGGCGATCGACGTCGGCGATGTGGCGGTCGGTCGTCTTCTGGAGGACGTCGACCTGGCGATGACCCTCGTCCGCGCCGACCGTGCCGTCGCGCTCCTCCTTCTTGAGGTGGTCGTTGGCATCGCGTCGGATGTTGCGGATCTCGACGCGCGCGTCCTCCATGCGCTTGTGGACGATCTTGACCAGTTCCTTGCGACGTTCCTCGGTCAGGGGCGGGATGTTCAGCCTGACGACGGCGCCATCCACATTGGGCGTGAGGCCGATGTCGGACTTGGTGATCGCCTTCTCGATGGCGCCGAGCACTCCACGGTCCCACGGCTGGATCACGATCTGGTGCGGCTCGGGCACGCTGATCCCGGCGAGCTGATTGAGCGGGGTCTGGGTGCCGTAGTAGTCGACGGTGATACGTTCCACGAGCGCGGTCGACGCCCGGCCGGTGCGCACGCCCTGGAAGTCGCGCTCCATCGCCTCGACGGCACGCGCCATCTTGTGGTCAGCGTCGGCGAGGATCTCGGTGCTCATACGAGCGTACCTCCGCTCGAGATCACGGTCCCGACCGGTTCGCCGGCCGCGACCCTCGTGATGTTGTCTGGTGAATTGAGGTCGAACACGACGATGGGCAGGTCGTTCTCCATGCACAGGCTGACGGCGGCCGCGTCCATGACCTTGAGCTGGTCACGAAGCAGGTCCGCGTAGCTCAACTGAGCGTAGCGCCGGGCATCCGGGTGCGTCAGCGGGTCCCGATCGTAGACCCCATCGACCTTGGTGGCCTTCAGCAGGACCTCGGCATTGATCTCGACGGCGCGCAGCGCGGCGGCCGTGTCGGTCGTGAAGTACGGATTGCCGGTGCCGGCAACGAAGATCGCGACTCGACCCTTCTCGAGGTGGCGGATGGCGCGGCGGCGGATGTACGGCTCGGCGACCTCGTTCATCGCGATGGCCGACATGACCCTGGTCGTGATGCCGGCCTTCTCGAGCGCGTCCTGGAGGGCGAGGCCGTTCATGACGGTCGCCAGCATGCCGATGTAGTCGCCGGTCGCGCGATCCATGCCGGCCGCGGCCGCGGCCATGCCCCGGAAGATATTGCCGCCGCCCACGACGATGCCGACCTGCACGCCGAGCTGATGGACCTCGGCGACCTGCTTGGCGATGAACGTGCAGTACGCGGGGTCGACGCCGTAGGCCCGATCCCCGAGCAGGGCCTCTCCGGACAGCTTGAGCAGGATCCGGCGATATCGAACCGCCGAGTCCGGGGCAGCCCTGCTGGTCGCGGCCTGGGTCACAGTTCCTCCCCGAGCGCAAACCGTACGAACCGACGGACCCGGATGTTCTCGCCGATCGTGGCGATCTTCTCCGTGACCAGGTCGCCAACGGTGCGCTCTTCGTCCCGGAACGGCTGGTCCAGGAGGCAGACCTGGGCGAACCACTTCTTGAGCTGGCCCTCGACGATCTGGGCCCGGATGTTCTCGGGCTTCTTCTGCACCGACTCATCCTTGAGCAGCTCGACCTTCTTCGCCTCGAGCGCCTCCGCCGGGATGCTCTCCTTGTCGACGTACAGCGGCGCGAGGCCAGCCACCTGGACCGCGAGGTCACGGACGAGCTTCTGGAACTCGTCGGTGCGGGCCACGAAGTCGGTCTCGCAGTTGACCTCGATGAGCACGCCGACGCGGCCGCCGGTGTGGATGTAGCTGGACACGAGGCCTTCGCGAGCCTCACGGCCGGACTTCTTGGCGGCCGCGGCCAGGCCCCGCTCGCGCAGCAAGGCGATGGCCTTGTCGAGGTCGCCGTTCGCCTCGGTCAACGCGTTCTTGCAGTCCATGAAGCCCGCGCCGGTCCGCTCTCGTAGTTCCTTGACCAGCTCCGCGGAGATCGCCATGTGGGTGTGTGCTCCTGTTCGTGTGTCGGGCGGGTGCGCGGGGCGCCCGCTGGGTCTTGTCGTGGCCTCGCCCCCCGGCAGCTGTCCACGGTTCGGACGTTTTCGACCGCCGCCGACGTCCGGTCAGGCCGGGTTATCGCCCTCGGCCTTCTCGGCCGCCTCGCGCGCGAGCTCGGCGGCGATCTCCTCCGGGGTCGCCTCCGACGGCGGCTCTGCGACGGCTGCCTCGGCCCGGGCGACACGGTCGCCGGGCAGGAGGTCGTCGTCGTCGGCATCGGGCTCGAAGGTGAGCGCGGCTCCGCCGGCGAGGGCGGCCACGAGCTCGTCGGACGCGCCGGCCGCCTCTTCCTCGGTCTCGGGCATGGGCATCGCCTCGCCGACCTCGGGCTCACTTGCGGCCCGCGCAGACCGCTGCTCGGCGCCTTCGATGGCGGCTTCCGCGACCAGGGTGCAGAGCAACCGGATCGCGCGGATGGCGTCGTCATTGGCGGGGATGATGTAGTCGAGCTCGTCGGGGTCGACGTTGGTGTCGCCCGTGCCGACGACCGGGATCTCGAGCTTGTTCGCCTCGGTCACCGCGATGCGCTCGCGATGGGGATCGATGATGAAGACGGCCCCGGGCAGACGCTTCATCTTTCGCATCCCGCCGACTGTGCCCTGCAGCTTGACCATCTCCTCGGTCAGCTTCGCGGCTTCCTTCTTCGTCATGCGCTCGAAGTCGCCCGCCCCCTGGCGGGCCTCGAGCTGCTCGAGCAGGCCGATGCGCTTCTTGATGGTCGAGAAGTTCGTCAGCATGCCGCCGAGCCAGCGCTTCTGGACGTAGGGCATGTTGGCGCGCGTCGCCTCGGCGACGATCGGCTCCTGGGCCTGCTTCTTCGTCCCGACGAAGAGGACCTGGTCGCCGCGGGCGACCGTCTCGCGGACCGCCTCGAGGGCGACGTCGAGCCGCTGCACGGTCTGGGCGAGATCGATGATGTGGATCCCGTTGCGCTCGGCGAAGATGAATGGGCGCATCTTGGGGTTCCAGCGGCGGGTCTGGTGGCCGAAGTGGACTCCGGCTTCCAGCAGCTGCCGCATCGAGACGGACGGCACGGTGTGAGACCTCCTGTTGGTTTCGACCTCCGCGGACCCCTGGTGTCGACGGGGACCCTGGCTCCGTCGCGGACGGGCTGGGCACCACCCCGGTCGGGACGGTCCGCGTGTGGGCTCCGCTCAGCGTTCACGCCGGCGGGCAGTGCGATGATGGGCGTGGTTCGGACGGTTCCGGACCGCGGCGGAGTGTAGCACAGGGTCGGTTTCGGGCCGGCAGGGCGAACGCGGAGATCCGACCGGCTTACTCAGAACGCCGCCCGGTGATGCCGGACCAGTGGCTCCCCTCCCCGGTCGCCTGGTTCGATCACCACGAGGTCGAACCGGAGGGGCAGGCGCGGGATCGGGTTGCCGTCGGGCATCGCGCCTCGATCGAGCAACCCGAAGGCCGCCTGGCGGACGCGCGCGCGCTTGCGATGGTCGACCGTCTCCTCTGCAAGGCCGAAGCTGCGCGATCGCCGCCAGCGGACCTCGACAATGACGAGTGCGGCCGGCGGGCCCGGGTCGACTGCCACGAGATCGAGTTCGTAGCGGCCGACATGGACGTTCCGGGCGAGGATGGTCCAGCCGGCCTCGAGGAGCCGGGTCAGGACCAGCGTCTCGGCGGCGTCACCCGCCAGCTGGGCCGCGGTCCGGCTTCGGTCGAGCGGCGGCGGACCATCCATTCCGCCATCGTGACGCTCAGGGCTTACCCGGCCCTCAACGGTTCCTTGCCGGAGAGTCATCGGTGGGCGGTCGAATCATCGCGGCTCAACGCCGGCGACGCCCCGCGGGACGCGCCATCGACGCCCGGAGCCGGCGACGCGCCGTCGACGACGGAGCTCAGGCCGGCGAGACCTCCATGGACGTCAGATCGGCCAGGTCGAACGCCGCATCGTCCGCCATGACCGGCGTCAGCTCCCGGTCGAGCAACTCGTGGGTCGACGGCGACGCCGCAGGGTCGGCCAGCAGGTCGAGGTCGAGCTGATCGCCGGCGAGGGTCCGCTGGAGTGCCAGGAACGAGCGCCGGTGGAAGGGTGTCAGGCCCATCGCTCGGATCGCATCGCGATGGTCTCGCGTGGCGTAGCCCTGGTTGTGCTCCCAGCCGTAGCCCGGGTAGCGGGCAGCGAGCTTGATCATCATCCGGTCGCGCACGACCTTGGCGACCACCGACGCGCACGCGATCGAATAGACCTTGGCGTCGCCGTCGACCACGTTGCTGTACGGCCCGACCTGGGCCTCGAAGCCGGCGATCCGGTTGCCATCCACGATGACGTGTTCGTGGCCGCCCAGCCGGGCGATCGCCCGTCGCATCGCCAGGTGGGTGGCGTGATAGATGTTGAGCTGGTCGATCTCGCGGACGGACGCCGCGCCGACACCGACGGCGACGGCACGCCGGCGGATGAGCGGCGCCAGGCGCTCACGCTGGGCCATCGACAGGGTCTTGGAGTCGCGCACGCCGGGGATCCGATGGCAGCCGGGTTGCATGATCACGGCCGCTGCGACCACCGCGCCGCAGGTAGGGGCCACACCGACCTCATCGACCCCGACGACCCGGGTGAGCCCGTCATTCCAGAGGCGGCGCTCGTAGCGGAGGGTCGGAACGATGACGGCCATCGGACGCAAGGGTACCCCGAGTCGATGGTCCGTCGCCTCCGTCGGGACCCGGGGGGCCCGGAATTGAAGACCCCGCCGGTGGGGCGGGGTCACGGATCATCGAATGGCGGGGGTCAGCTACGGCGTTCGCGCAGGGTGGCCGCCTTGCCGACGCGCTTGCGCAGGAAGTACAGCTGCGCACGGCGGACCTGGCCGTGCCGGACGACCTCGATCTTCTCGATGCGCGGGCTGTTGATCTTGAATGTCCGCTCGACGCCGACGCCGGAGGCGATCCGGCGGACCGTGATCGACCGGGTGATGCCCCCGCCACGCAGTCGCATGATCGTCCCCTCGAAGACCTGGATCCGCTCGCGGTTACCCTCGACGACCTTGGCCGACACCTTCACGGTGTCACCCGTGGCGAGTTCCGGCAGGTCGGTGCGGAGCTGGTCCTGGACGATCTCGTCGAGCACGTTCACGCGGCGGTTCCTTGCGTCGTGGACAGCCGAAGCTGGGGGCTGGGCGTGTGGAACGGCCGCGAAAGTGGCGACCGGTGCGGGAGTATAGCACGGGCACCAGGTCCGGCTGACCTGGACCCGTCCGGGGCGGCGCTCGGTTGGGTCGCCGCTTCGACGTGCGTGTGACGCACGTATCGGCCAACGAAGGGCTCCCCGCCCACCATCACGGACCGAATCCGGCCTGAATCGCGCGCTTTGGTCTTCGATTGGTGCATGCGGTGCACGAATCGACAACGGTTGTGGCCTCGTCCGTTGCCATTCGCCGATACGTGCGAGCCCTGCACGCGTCGGGAGGGCGGTCGTCCTAGCCGCCGGCGTCGGGAGGCAGGAGGTCGGGGCGGCGCTCGCGCGTTCGGGCGCTCGCCTGCTCCGCGCGCCAGCGAGCGACGGCGCCGTGGTCACCGGAGGTGAGGATCTCGGGGACGTCCATACCCCGGAACGACGGCGGGCGCGTGTATTGCGGGTACTCGAGCAAGCCGCCACTGAACGACTCCTCGGCCGTCGACAGGTCGTCGATCGCGCCGGGAAGGAGCCGGATCACCGCATCGATCACCACGAGCGCCGGCAGCTCCCCGCCGGTCACCACGTAGTCGCCGATGGACAGCTCGAGGTCGACAAAGGCACGGATGCGTTCATCGACTCCCTCGTAGCGCGGACACACGAAGACGAGGTGCCTGCGATCGGCGAGGTCGGTGGCCCGTTCGTGCCGGAAGACCTCGCCACCGGGGTCGAGCAGGATCACCGTCGACTCGGGCCGGCGCACCGATTCGATGGCGGCGACGACGGGCTCCACTCGCATCACCATCCCGGCGCCACCGCCGTACGGCGTGTCGTCCACCGACTTGTGGCGGCCGAGGCCGAAGTCGCGCAGGTCGTGGACCCGGATGGTGGCCAGCCCCTGCTCCTGGATCCGGCCTGGGATGCTCTGCGAGAGCGGTCCCTCGATCATGGGCGGGAACAACGTCAGGACCTCGATCTCGAGGGTCATGCCGGAGGCTCGGCCGCGTCGGGGCGCTCGGGACTGCCGGCCGACTCGGACCCGCCGGCCGGCTCGTCCCGGCCGGCGACCGCCCCGACCGATCGCTTCCGCGACGTCCGCCGCGGAGCCCTGGGTCGATCCGGGTCCGCCCGGCGCTGCCTGGGCGGCTCGAGTCCCAGCGCGTCGGCGTCCACCACGATCTCGCCCCTACGTGGGGCGAAGATACGGATGAACGCCCGCACCGCCGGCAGGTCGAACGTCCCGAACGCGTCCCCGCTCACGACATAGACCTCGTTCTCGGCAACTCGATAGATGTCCGTGACGACGCCGAGCTCCGCACCATCGATTCCGCGCACCGCCACGCCGAGGACCTCGTGCCAGTACACCTCGCCGCGGGCCAGGTCAGCATCGGGCCGGACGCCCATCTCGAGATAGGCCCCCCGCAGCGTGTCCGCTGCATCGCGCGATTCGATCTCGCGGAATCGGATCCGCCAGCCCGGGCCATCCGCGACCGCCTCCGCCGAGGCGACCGTCAACGGCTTGTCGGAACCCTCCCGATAGACGACGGCTCCCGGCACGAAGCGGGCCTCCGGGCGGTCCGTCAGGACCTCGACCCGGACCGCACCCCGCAGCCCGTGGATGCCCCGGACGAGGGCGACCGCGAGCCGTTCGGTAGCGATGGCCGGGGCCTCGTTCAGACGATCTCGAGCTGGACCGGCTCGCCGTCGCGGGCCGCCGTGACCTTGAGCAACGTCCGCAACGCCTTGGCGACGCTGCCGTTGCGCCCGATGACCTTGCCCATGTCGTCCTCGGCGACGTGGAGCTCGATGACGGTCGCGCCGTCCTCTTCGACGACCTCGACCTTGACCGCGTCGGGATCGTCGACCAGCGACTTCGCGACGTACTCGACCAGTTCCTTGGCTGCCATGGTGGGTGCTCCTACTTGCCGTTGGGCAGGATGCCGGCCTGTTTGAACAGGCGGACGACGGTGTCGGAGGGCTGGGCGCCCTTCGCCAGCCACGCCTTGGCCTTCTCCTCGTCGACGTTGAACTCGATCGGCTCGGTCCGCGGGTTGTAATGACCGAGGGTCTCGATCGCCCGGCTGTCGCGGGCACTTCGGGAGTCGGCGACGACGACTCGATAGCTGGGCTGCTTCTTCGCGCCGACGCGCGTCAGCCGGATACGAACTGCCATGGATGCTGTGGTGCCTCCTTCGAGCTGGGATGCTGGGTTGTGTCTACTTGACGGTGATGATCGCGTGCTGCTGGTCGAGCCCATCGCCGGTGACCCCGGCCCCGACGAACGCGTCGAACGGGGTCAGGAACGGCTTGACCGACTCCTCGTACTCCGCGCGCTCCTCGGGCGTTGCCTCTGAGAGGAGACCCTCGACGAGGCCACGAACGGCGGCGATGTCGACGAAGCTGACACCGGTATGCGCCGCCCCGACCCGGCCGACCAACGCGGCGTACCGGGCGTCGTCGGCGAGGGACTCGCCTGCACCGGCATCGAGCACGTGCCTGACGAATGCGGGTCCGCTGCCGATGACGACGACGCCATCGGTGGCGGCATAGGAGATCTCGACGCGCCCCTCGGGCAGGTCCGCCGTTGCGTCGTTCGGCACCGGGACGCCGCCGAGGCCGCCTGCAAGGGCGGCCAGGTCCTCGGCAGTGCCGAGGTCGATGATCGTGATCGTGGTGCCGGCATGCTGCTCTTCGCGGACGTCGATGCCGTACTGGCCGCCGGCCAGCGTCGCGAAGCTGCGCAGGGTCGTCAGCAGCTGTCGACCGGCGGCGGCATCGGCCGGGATCGAGACGATGCCGCCCTCGACCGACTCGCCGTCGCGCGCGATCACGATGCCCGTGTCGCCCATCCATCCGACGCTCGTCTCGAGGCCGCCGAGCAGGGCCGCGGCGTCGTCGATGCCCTTGAAGGTCTCGGCAAGGGCGGGATCGTCCCGGTAGAGGGCGATCGACTCGACGAGCGTCGCCCCGTAGTCATTGCCGGCGGCCAGGACCAGGGTCGTCGGCGGCGCGAACGCCGCGACGCCGTTGGAGTGGTTCTCGCTCGGACCCGGGGCGCCTTCGACGTCTGCCATCGCACCGTCCATGACCAGCGCATCGCCCTCGACACGAAGACGGAACGCAGCCCAGTCCGGGACGAAGGCCGCGAGGTTGTCGCTGATGGGCGGCGCGGACGCGGCCGACTCGGTCAGCGCGACGGCGGCATCGACGACCGCCCGCAGGTCGACGAAGACGAACCCGAGGTCGTCGCCCGTCATGGCTGCGCGCGCCGCGACGAAGGCGTCGCCCTTCGCCAGCGGGCTCGTCCCGGCGGTATCGATGGCGACCCTGACGGACGCCACGTCACCGAGGATCGCGACCTTGCCGCCGACGAGCGCGAACGCCGCCTGGCCCCCGGGCTTCTCCGGGCTCGAGAACACGGTCAATTCGACGCCCTGGTGCGTCTCCTTCGTGCCGGTGACGCCCATCTCGGTGAGCGCGTTCGTGAACCAGGTCCGAGCCAGCGCCTCGTCCTTGATCGACAGCAGGACCACCGCCCTCGTCTGGTCGGCGGCTTCGAGGGCGGCGGCGTCCGCGGGCAGCGGCCCCATCGAGAACGCGAGCTCGCCGTCGAACCACGGCTTGATGTCGCGGGTGTAGGTCTGCTTGCCTTCGGTGCTCTCCGACAGCAATCGGTCCAGCACTTCGTCGAGCTTGCTTTCGAGGGCGGCCTGATCGGCGAAGCCCGGGAACTTGCTCAGGAACTCGCCGACTTCCTGGCGCTGGTCGCCCGGCAGATCCAGACGCAGTTCACCGTACGCGACGCTGTCGGCGGGGACGTACCCGACGACCGTCGACGCCGGTGACGCGCCGGTGAGGGAGAGCGTGGCAATGGCCGTGACGGCCACGATGAGCGCGACGATGCCGGCAGCGGCCAGCCATCTTGCGCGACTCTGGCGCGGCGCGGCTGCGGGACCGGGTTGCCCCGGTGTCGCGAGCGGCGTCGTGGCGATCGGCGTCGGGTGCACCTCGGTGGAGGTGGTATCGGTCGTCGGGTCGTGGACGGGTCGCTGATCGTCGGTCATCGCGTGGTCTCCCCGGCGCTCAGCGCCGATTCCCCATGAGGCTGCCGAGCGCACCGCGCTTGCCGCCTCCCGAAAGCTGCTTCATGAGCTTCTGCATCTCGCTGAACTGCTTGACGAGCTTGTTGACTTCGGGCAGGGCCGTACCGGCCCCCGCCGCGATCCGGCGACGGCGGGAGGCATTGAGGACGGTCGGGTCTCGACGTTCCGCCGGGGTCATCGCCCGGATGATCGCCTCGGTCCGCTTGAGGTCGCCGCGGTCCACCGCGGCCTGGGCCTCCCCCGCCATGTTGCCCATCCCCGGGATCATGCCCATGAGTTGACCGATCGGGCCCATCTTCTGGACCGCCTGGAGCTGCTCGAGCATGTCCTCGAGCGTGAAGCTCGCCATTCGGAGCTTCTCCTCCATCTTCTCGGCCTGGTTGACGTCGAACGTCTCCTGCGCTCGCTCGACCAGCGTCAGGATGTCGCCCATCCCGAGGATCCGGCCGGCGAGCCGGTCGGGGTGGAAGACTTCGAGGGCGTCGGTCTTCTCGCCCGTGCCCAGGAACTTGACCGGGATCCCGGTCACGGCCGAGATGCTGAGCGCGGCGCCACCGCGAGCATCCCCGTCGATCTTGGTGAGGATCAGGCCCGTGACGGGCACCGCCGCGACGAAGGCCTGGGCGACGCCGACCGCCTCCTGGCCCGTCATCGCGTCGACGACGAGGAGGGTCTCGACGGGCTTCACCGCCGCGTTCACGGCGGCGATCTCCTGCATCAGCGTCTCGTCGATGCTGAGTCGACCGGCGGTGTCGAGGATGACCACGTCGCGCACCTGGCGTCGGGCCTCGTCCACGCTCTGCCGCGCGATGTCGGGCACGCTGGTGCCGATCGGGGCGCGGTAGACCGGGATGTCGAGCTGCTTGCCGAGGGTCTCGAGCTGGTCGGCCGCGGCGGGCCGGTACGGATCGGCCGCGACGAGGAGCGGCCGTCGCCCCTGCTTGACGATGTGGCGGGCGAGCTTGGCCGTGCTCGTCGTCTTGCCCGAGCCCTGTAGCCCGACCATCGCGACGACCGCGGGGTTGCCCGACAGGTGGAAGACGCGGTCGCCGGCACCGAGGAGGTCGACGAGCTCATCGTGGACGATCTTCACGACCTGCTGGCCGGCGGTCAGGCTCGCGAGGACGTCACCGCCGATGGCCTTCTCGCGGACTCGGGCGATGAAGTCCTTGACCACCTTGAAGTTGACGTCGGCTTCGAGCAGCGCCAAGCGGACCTCGCGCATGGCCGTCTCGACGTCGGCCTCGCTGATCCGGCCGCGGCCGGTCAGGTTGTCAAGTGTGGCTCGGAGACGCTCGCTGAGGGTGTCGAACACGGCCCGATCAGGACTCCCGTGGTTGGTGATGGCCGGTCGGTCGTGGCACAAACCACGCCCGATCCGGGTGGTGCGCGGGTTCTGACGCACTCAAAGCGTGCGCAGTGTAGCGCAGGGTCCCGCGGGACGCCCCGGGAGCATCGGCCGATGTAGGCTCCGCGTTCGTGCGTAATCCCTTCTCGTCCCCGCTCTGGAGCAACGGCGCCTTCGTTCGGGTATGGACGGCGGCGAGCATCTCGATCTTCGGTTCGCTCATCACGCGGATCGCCTTGCCGCTCGTGGCGATCCTGACCCTGAACGCGGGCCCGATCGAGGTCTCTGTCCTGCGCAGCATGGATCTCGCCGCGGCGCTGATCGTCGGGCTCGTCGCCGGCGCTTGGGTGGATCGGCTGCGACGGCGGCCCGTGCTCATCTGGGCGGACCTCGGCCGAGCGGCGCTGCTGAGCGCGATCCCGATCTCGTTCGTGCTTGGCACCCTGGCCCTGTGGCAGCTCCTCGCCGTCGCTGGGCTCACCGCGGTTCTCACCACGTTCTTCGACGCCGCGGACAATGCCTACCTGCCGACGATCGTCGAGCGGGAGCGCCTGCTCGAGGCAAACAGTGCGCTCGCGGCAAGCGGTTCCGTCGCCGAGTTCGCGGGCTTCGGCATCAGCGGCATCCTCGTCCAGCTCCTGACCGGCCCGATCACGATCGTCATCAACGCGGTCACCTACCTCGTCTCGGCGGTGCTGTTGCTGACGGTCCGCCACACGGAGGCACCGCCGCCGCTTCGCGAGGATCGCGAGCCCGTGCTCGATGAGATACGCCATGGGATCCGCCTGGTCCGCCACGATCCGGTGCTTCGGGCCTTCGCGGGTGCACAGATGCTCATGTCGATGTTGTGGGGGATCTTCGGCGCGACCTGGTTCCTGTTCGCGATCGACGAGCTCGGCGTCGGCCCGGCGCTCGTGGGCATCGTGGCCGGGGTCGGCGGGGCGTCTTCGTTCATCGGGGCCATCGTGGCGACGCGATCGACCCGTCGGTGGGGGATCGGGCCCGTGGCGATCGCCGCCATGCTGCTGGCCGCCCTGGGGAACCTGTTCATCCCGCTCGCGCCTGCCGGCCTGCCGCTCATCGCGGTCGCGTGCCTGGTCGCCCAGCAGCTCATCGCGGACTCCGCGATCACCGTCTACGACGTGACGGAAACCTCGGTGCGACAGGCACTCGTCGCCGACCGGGAGCTCGGCCGTGTCGCGTCGACGTTCCAGGTCCTATCGGCGGGAGCCCAGCTCGTGGCGACCATCGGGGCGGGCCTGCTTGCGGAGGTCATCGGGCTGCGGGCGACCTCGTTCCTGGCGCCACTGGGCGGGCTCCTGGCCGGCGCGATCCTGTATTGGTCGCCGGTCCGCAGCCTGATCGAGCTGCCCGTGACGGACCATCGGTCGGCGGCCGAGGTCGCCCTGGACGCGGAGCGGGATCAGCCGGTCGGCGCCTGAAACAGAGTCAGGCGAACAGCGCCTCGACGAAGGCGTCCGGGTCGAACGGCAGCAGGTCGCCGACCCCCTCCCCCACCCCGACATATCGAACGGGGATCCCGAGCGAGTGCTCGATCGCGAAGACGATGCCGCCCTTGGCCGTCGAATCGAGCTTCGTGAGGACGATCCCTGTCAGACCGACCGCCTCGTGGAAGGCCGCAGCCTGCGCGAGGCCGTTCTGGCCCGTGGTGGCATCCAGCACGAACAGGGTTTCCGGCTCCGCGCCCGGCAATCGCTTGTCGACGATGCGGCGGACCTTCGTCAGCTCGTCCATGAGGTTCGATTTCGTGTGCAATCGACCGGCGGTGTCGGCGATGACGAGGTCGGCGCCCCTGGCCAGGGCCGCATCGAGGGCGTCGTACACGACCGCGCCCGGGTCGGCGCCCGGAGCGTGCGCGATCATGGGGACCGCGGCACGGTCGGCCCAGATCCTGAGCTGGTCGATGGCGGCTGCACGGAACGTGTCCGCGGCGGCGAGGATGACGCTCCGCCCTTCACCCGCATAGCGCGCGGCAAGCTTGCCGATGGTCGTCGTCTTGCCGGTGCCATTGACGCCGACGACGAGGACGACCGCCGGCCCCCCCGCGACCGCCGAGCGGGGTTGCCACTCGATGTCGCGTTCGACGAGCAACGCCGCTAGCTCCGCCCGGATCGATGCCTCGGGACCGCCCGCTTCACGTCGCCGGCGGGCTCGGTCGACGAGATCGATGGCCAGCGCGGCGCCGACATCGCCGGCGATCAGCGTCTCCTCGACCTCGTCCCATCGGGGTCCGTCGGCGGTCCCGAGGTACCCGCGGAGCTGGGACACGAAGCCGCTGCGGGTCTTCTCCAGACCCGTTTCGATCGACGCGGGAGCTACGGCCAGGAACGCGGTCGGATCGAATGGTGCGACAGGCGGCGCTTCGGGCTGGAGGGGCGTCGCGAGCTCGGTCGTGCCCTCGACTGCTGGCGCCTCTGGCTCGAACACCTCCTCGGGCGCCGGCGCCTCCGGCTCGACCGGCAGCTGGGGCTCGACCCGCTCGGGCGCAGCCTCGGGTTCCGACTCGCGGCGGCGGCGCCAGAAGGCCATCAGCCCGCCACGCTGAGCTCGCGACCGCGATCGGCCGCCAGCGCCTGGGCCTCCTCCAGCCGCAGGCTGATCACCCGCGAGACCGAATCGTCGCCGACGGTCACGCCGTAGAGCGCGTCGGCGGCCTCGATGGTGCCGCGGTTGTGCGTGATCACGATGAACTGCGTCTGGTGGGCCAGGCTGCGGAGCGCCTCGGCGAACCGGTCGATGTTCGCCTCGTCGAGCGCGGCATCGACCTCGTCGAGCACGCAGAACGGCACCGGTCGCACCTCGAGCATCGCGAAGAGCAGGGCGACCGCTGTCAGGGCCCGTTCACCGCCCGACAGCATCGCCAGTGCCTGGGCCTTCTTGCCGGGTGGCCGCGCGACGATCTCGACACCGGTCGAGCCGAGGTCGGTCGGATCGGTCAGCGACAGCCGCGCGAACCCCCCGCCGAAGAGCTGCTCGAACCGACGCTCGAATGCCGTCTCGAGCGCGCGGAACGTCGACTGGAACTGGTCGGCGATCATCGTGTCGAGCTCGGCCATGAGCTCGCGGGTCTTGCCGATCGCCGACCGCAGGTCCGCGTCCTGCAGTTCGAGGGTCTCGAGCCGGACCTTGAGCTCGGCGTATTCGTCGACCGCGAACGGATTGGCCGCGCCCAACTCGTGGTACCGGCGGCGCAATCGCGCGAGCTGCCCTGGCGAGGGCACGGCCGTGGTCGGTGGCTCGATGGCCCACCGTTCGGCCACGGCCGCCAGGGCCGATTCGAGCGCCGCGGTGTCCTCGGCCGGGAGGTCGCCGTCGACGTCCGCATCGGGCGCGTCCGGCGTGTCCTCGGCGATCGGAGGCCGGTCGGACCCCGTGGCCTCGCCCGGACGTTCCGCGACTGGCGCCACTCCAAGGCTGGTCAGCGCCAGGCCGCCCATCCCGGCGAGCTCCACCAGCACACCCTCGCGCAACGCGTCGAGTCCGAGCCGAGCCTCGAGCTCGGCGTGGTCGGTGGCGCGCAGTCGATCGTCGGCCGTCCGGAGGCGCTCACGGGCGGTCGACGCCGCCCGTTCAGCCTCCGCCAACCGGCTTCGATCGACGTCGTCGGCCTCGCGCAGGGCTGCCAGGATCTCGCGCGCCGTCGATTCGGCGGAGGCGGCGGTCGTCAGCTCCCGTCCCAGGGCCTCCCGCTCGGCCGTCAGGCGCGCCTCGCGCTCACCGAGCGCGGCCAGTTCGCGTTCGGCGCGGGCGACGCGTTCCTCGGACATCGTCGCGGCGGCCTCGGCTCGAGCGCGTCGGTGCTCCGCTTCCAGACGTGCCGCGTCATGGGTCGCGAGACGGCCGGCGAGCCGGTCGCGTCGTTCCCGGAGTTCCGTGGATCGGGACTCCCACGCAGCGACGGCGGATCGGACGTCGTCCGACGGGCTCGGGATCGGACCGGTCGTGCCCCGGACATCTGGCGCCGTCATGCCCTCGATGGCCTCGCGCAGCCGGCCCAGCTCCGCGTCGAGCCGCGTGCGTTGCGCCTCGTGCCAGGCCGCTTCCCGGGCGATCGACTCGGACTCCCGCGCGACGGCCCGCTCGGCCTCCTCGGCCCCGCGTCGGTCGGCCGTCAGCCGTGCCTCCTCGGCTCGCGCGTTCTCCAGTGCGCCACGCGCCTCGCCGGCATGTGCGACCGTCACGGTGGCCTCACGCTGCAATCCGGCCAGCTCCGCCTCCGCGCGTTCCAGGTCCGCGGCCAGGCGGGCGTGCTCCGCGCGACGTTCGAGGACGGTGTCGGCCGCCCCCAGCGCGATACCGGTGTCATCCACGAGGGCGGATCCGTCCCGGGCGACGGCGACCCAGCCCGCGGGAAGGAGCGACTGGATCGCCAGGCACGCAGCCAGGTCGGGCAGCCACACGGCCCGGGCCAGCAGGCGCCGCACCGCACCGGTGGCGTCGCGACGGACCGCGTCGGCCAACGGGCCCCCGCCCTTCTCCGCCACGGCGTCGAGGCAGCGCCGCGTCGAAGCATCCTTGGTGCCGACCTCGCCGGACAGCCGCTCCTCGATGAGCAACCGCCCTCGCTCGTCGGCGAGCCCCGCGACGCTCGCGGCGGGGACCAGGTAGGCCCTGGCCCGATCCGCGAGCACGGCCTCGACGGCAGCCCGGAGCTCCGGGTCGACGGCGAGATCGTCGTCGAGTCGGCGGCCACCGGCCCTGCGGGCTGCCCTGGCGATCGGTCGCCGCTCCTCCTCGGCGAGTCGCTCGGCCAGGGCCTCGGTCCGGCCGCGCAGCCCGGCAACGGCGGCGGATGCCGCGGCGGCGCGGTCCGTGGTGGCCGCTCGCTCCGCCTCCGCCGATTCGAGCCCGGCTCGCGCTGCCTCCCGGGTCGCCAGCGCGCTCGCCTCCGCGCTCAAGGCCGTCTCGAGGGCGACCCGGGCCGCCTCGTGCCGCGCCACGACCTCGACCCGCCGATTCTCGACGGCGCTGGCCGCGGCCGTCTCCTCCGCGGCCCGCCGTTCAGCCTCCGCAAGCCGGCGACGCGCTGTCTCGGTCTCCCCCTGCCGTGCGGCCTCCGCCCGGCGCAGCGCGGCCAGCTGCTCTCCCTGCGCCTGGGAGGCAGTCCGCAGGGTCGCAAGTTCCCCGAGGGCTTCGGCGAGATCGCGATCGGCCTCCGTGACGGCGGCCTCCAGGTCCAGGTCGCGCGCCAGGAAGGGGACCGCCATGGTCCGTCGCTGGAGCGCGCCGTCCGACTCGGCCGCCGAGCGTTCGTCCGCCAGCCTCGCCCGATCACGGCCGATGGCGTCCACGTCGGCGGCCAGCCGCCCGTCGCGCAACTGCAGGGCGGTCAGCGTCGCGCGGGCCGTCTCGTGGGCCTCGCGGCGCTCGCGTTCCTGGGACGCTCGCACGGACAGTTCGTCGGCCAGCGCCGATGCCGCGGCCTCGGCTGCTTCGAGATCGCCCATCGCCCGCTGCGCCTCGGCCTGTGCCCGCTCCCGCCGTGCGCCGGCCGCCGACAGACTCGTCGCCGCCTCGTGCCAGCGCGCGTGCGTCGCGGCGAGGAGTGCGCTGGCCAGTTCGTCGCCGACCGTCGACCGTGTCGTCTGCTGCTCGGCCTGAGCCGCCAGGCGGCGGGCCTGCGGCCGGAGCTCGGCCAGGATGTCCTCGACGCGTGCGAGGTTTGCCTCCGACTCGGCCAGCTGCTCTTCGGCCTTGCGGCGTCGACGCTCATGCCGGCGAACGCCGGCGACTTCCTCGAACAGCGGCCGGCGCTCCTCCGGTCGAAGCGCGAGCGCCTGGTCGACCATCCCCTGCCCGATGAACAGGAATGCGTTGTCGGCCAGGTGGGCGCCATCGAGGAGGTCGACGAGGTCGCGCAGGCGGATGCGTTGCTTGTTGAGCAGGTACTCGTTCTCACCGCTGCGGAAGAGGCGGCGCCCCAGCTCGAGGACCTGGAAGTCGACCGGCAGCAGCCCATCCGCGTTGTCGAGGACCAGCGTGACGTCGGCCATGCCCTGCGCGGCACGTTTCTCCGATCCGGCCCAGATCACGTCCTCGGCCTTGCGCGAGCGGAGCGCTCGGCCCTGCTCCCCCAGTGCCCAGCGCAGGGCGTCGGCAAGGTTGCTCTTGCCGGAACCGTTCGGCCCGACGACCGCGCTGATGCCGCCACCGAATTCGACGTTGGTTCGTTCCGCAAAGGACTTGAACCCCTGCAGACGCAGGGCCAGCAGGCGAGGTCCGGACGGCGGGGGCCCGGCCGCCGACGCTCGCGCGCCAGCCGGCGGGCGCACGGCCGTCACGTCCGGGACCCGGCCGTCGGTCATGCCGTCACCGTCTCATCCTGTGTCCGACTCGCGCCCCGCCTCGCGCGGATGCGGTCGATGGCCTGCGCCGCCGCGTCCGTCTCGGCGATGCGGCGCGACGATCCCTGCCCGACACCGAGGAGCTCGCCATCGATCCAGACCTCGATCCGGAAGGACTTCTCGTGGTCCGGACCGGTCGCCTCGACGAGGCGGTACTCCGGCCGCTCCCCTGTCCGCCGCTGGGTGTACTCCTGCAGGCGGCTCTTGGGGCTCTTCAGGCTCAGGATGGGTGCCTCCAGGGCAAGCTCGGGCGAGGCGAGCTCGATCAGCCAGTCACGAATGAGGTCGTACCCGAGGTCCAGGTACAGCGCCCCGATGAGCGCCTCGAACGACGAGGCCAGCAGGGATGGACGTCGGCGTGCGCTTCGTTGCGATTCCCCTTCGCCCAGGAGCACGTCCGCCCCGAGGCCGATGCGCCCGGCCAGGCGAGCGAGGCCAGCCGTGGACACGATCGCCGCCCGGCGAGCCGAGAGCGCGCCCTCATCGTCGTCCGGGTGGCGGGCATAGAGCGCCTCGGAGATGGTGAGATTCACCACCGCATCACCGAGGAATTCGAGGCGTTCGTTGTGGCCGACCGCTTTGTCGGGGTGCTCGTGCAGCCAGCTGGAATGGACCAGCGCCTGTTCGAGGAGGTCGTAGTCCCGGACCGGAAGGCCAAGCCGCTCCGCGACGGCCCGTCCCTGTCGCACCGCCGGCCTGGCCGAGACCGGCCTAAGTCGACTTCTCGTCGATGTAGTCGACGGCGTCCTGGACGGTCCGGATCTTCTCAGCGTCCTCGTCCGAGATCTCTGTCCCGAACTCTTCTTCCAGGCTCATGATGAGCTCGACCAGGTCGAGCGAGTCCGCGTTGAGGTCGTCGACGAACGACGCCTCCGGCTTGACCTCATCCTCGTCGGCGCCGAGCTGCTCGACGACGATCTTCTTGAGCCGGTCGTACGTTGTGGCCACTGACTCCCTCCTCGGAGCTGGGTGCTGGGGAGATCGTCCCGAGGACGCCATTCATGAGGCGCCGCATCGGCTCTCCGCTGTAGGTGCGTGCCAGCTCGACCCACTCGGCGATGGCCACCCGGGCCGGCGTGCCGGAGTGTAGCACCTCACCAAGGGCGGTTCGGAGCAGGGCGCGGTCCATCTTGGCGAGCCCGGTAACGGGGTACTGCGGGGCGACCTCGCCGATTCGCGCGTCGATCGCGTCGCGGTAGGCGACGACCGCTGCGACCAGCTCGCGCGCCAGTTCGGCGGCGGTCTCGTCGCGTTCCGACTCGGCGAGATGGCGCTCGAGGATGGCGTCGGCGGTGCGCTGTCCGAAGTCGGCCTCGAAGATGGCGGCCAGCGCGAGTCGACGTCCCGTCCGTCGTCCGCGCTGGCGATCAGCCTCCGACCCCATCGACGATGACGGTGACGGCACCGAGGTCCAGACCGAGCAGCCGCTCGACGGTGGCGGCCACGGCGGTCCGGACCTGCGCGGTCAACGGCGCGAGGGCCTGGCCCGGGCGTGTGACGATGCGCAGGCGCACCACGACCCGGTCGTCACGGACGCGCACGGTGACCGCCGGCCCCGCCAGCCAGCCGCGCCAGATCGGCCCGCCGTGGCCGACCCGAACCACGCCCGGTACCTCGAAGGCGGCCAGGCGGACGAGCTCGGCGATGACGCCCTTGCCGACGCTGAGTTCCGGTCCGCTCACGTGGCCACCTCCTGGGTCGGGCTCGCTTCCGGCGGCGTCGTGTCCGCGGCCGCGCGGCGTGACGCCCGGTCGGCCGCCATGGCCTCCGCGATGAGCTCCGGCACGCGCGTCCGGGCAGTGGTCGCGGCCACCTCACAGGCATAGCCGATCATCCGTCGTCGGGCGCGACCGTGGGTGATGATGGCCGTGCCCTTCACGCCGAGCAACGGCGAGCCGCCGACCTTCTCGTAGTCGAACACGCTCCGGATCCTGGCGACGCTGGGGCGCATCAGCAGATAGCCGAGCCTGCCTCGCCACGACCCCTCGAATTCCGACCGCCACAGGTCAAAGATGAATCCCGACAGGCCCTCGAAGAACTTGATCACGACGTTGCCCAGGACCGCATCGCAGACCACGACGTCGGCCGGGTGTTTCGTGAGGTCCTTGCCCTCCACGTTGCCCTCGAACCGGAGCCCGGATACGTCGAGCAACTCGGTGGCGCCCTGGATCCGGGTGTCGCCCTTGCCCTTCTCCTCCCCGATCGACAGCAGCGCGACCCTCGGGTTCGGGACGTTGAGCACCCGTTCCGCGAAGATGGCGCCCATCCGGGCGAACTGGGCCAGGTTCTCGGCCGTCGAGTCGGGGTTGGCGCCGATGTCCAGGAGGACCATCGGCCCGGAGTCCGTGATCATCTGCACCGCCAGCGCGGGGCGATCCACGCCGGGCAGTCGGCCCAAGCGGAGGACCGCGGCCGCCATGCCGGCGCCGGTGTGGCCGGCGGTCACGACCGCATCCGCCTCGCCGCGGCGCACGAGGTCGGTGGCCACGAGGATCGTCGCGTCCTTCTTCTCGCGCAGCGCCAGTGCCGGGTGCTCGTCCATCCCGATGACCTGGCTGGCGTGGACGATCCGCACGTTCGGTGGCAGGTCACCTCCGAGGCTCCGCACGATTGCCTCGTCACCGACAAGGATCAGGGTGTCATGAGGATGACTGCGCGCGAAGTCGAGCGCGCCCGGTACGACTTCCGATGGGCCGTGATCGCCGCCCATGGCATCGACGGCGACGCGAACTGCGTCGCGGGTCGCCTCGGTCGGCGCTGGCCGAGGCTCGGTCACCGCGTCAGCGCGGCGTGTCGTCGGTGCCGCCGCCGGTCGGCTTCGGCGGGACCGCGAGGCGTCCCTGGTAGTAGCCGCAGTTGGGGCACACGCGGTGCGGCAGCTTCATCTCGTGGCAGTGCGGACACTCCTCGAGCTTGGGCAGGTCGATCGCGAGGTGCGAGCGGCGCTCGCCCTGGCGGGCGTGCGAGACGCGTCGCTTGGGTACACCCATGGGGTCGTGGGCTCCTTGTGTCGTGTGTCGTGGTGCGCCGCGGGGTCATCAGCGCGGGGGTTCGTTGCGCAGGGCCGCACCGACCGCGGAGTCTACCGCGAAACGCCCCCCACCGTCCGTCGCTCCGTCCGTCCGTGGGCTCGAGTGCGCACGCCGGGGCGGGCAGTCCTAGCCTGCGTCATCCGGCCGGAAGGCACGCAACGCCTCGAGCCGTGGGTCGACGTCATCGTCGGGATGATCATGGGCGCCCTCGTCCAGCGGGAGGCCGCAGATGGGACACAGGCCGGGACAATCCGGCCGATCGAGCGGGGCGATCGGCTCGGCCAGGGAGATCGCGTCCCTGACCGACGGCCCCAGGTCCAGCTCGTGATGGTCGGTCAGGCGCAGCGCCTCGGGTTCCTCGTCCGTCGGGACGGGCTTCCCACTCGCGAGGTCGAGCGATGGCAGAAACTCGTCCTCGATGAACAGCTCCAGCGGCACCGTCGTGGGCCGCAGGCAGCGGACGCACTCCATGGCGAGCGCCGTTCGAAGGGTCGCTCGTGCGAGGACGCCCCGGTTGGTGTGGGTCAGGCGGACGTGTCCGTCGATCGGCTGCGCGAGAACCAACTCGTCGGGGAGGGTGACCCGGGCGTCCGCGATGTCGTATGTGCGGTCGGCGCCGACGGTGTCGCCGAGCAGCCCGGCGACGTTCCAGACGAAGGGACCGTCGGCGGCCGAGGCGCTCATAGCCGCCGGGTCACGACCTGGCGGGCGCGGCGGCGTCCTCCTCCTCATCGTCCCAGTCGCCGTCCTTGAAGTCGCCGCCCTCGACCTCTTCGGGCGGCGCGGCGAGCAGGGTCGCCCGGCGATCGTCCAGCATGGCGATGCCCTTCTCGATGCTCTGCAGGGTCTTGCGGACGTCGCCTTCGAGACCCTCGAGCACGCTCACGGCGTACTCGTCTGCGCCCCCCCGGATCCGTTCCGCGTCGTCGTGCGCCTCCGCGATCATCCGGCGACTCTCGACCTCGGCGGACTGGGTCAGGCCACGCTCGTCGATGAGGAAAGCCGCCTGCTCCTGGGCGCGAGCCACGATGCGCTCCGCCTCCTCCTGGGCCTTCTCGATGATCCGCTCGCCCTCGGAATTGATGCGTTTGGCGGCACGCACCTCCTCGGGGACGGCGACGCGCAATTCGTCGATGAGCCCGAGCGCGGCGTTCTGATCGACGACGACATTCGTGGTGAGCGGCAGCTTCTTGCCGTTCGCGATCAATGACTCGAGGCGCTCGACGAGGAAGATGATGTCGATGGCTCGTGCCCTCCTGCCTGGGCTGTGCCGGTCCGTTCGGATGCGCGCCGGGTCGGGCCGATTATGGCACGGGCCGGTCGCTCGGCGACGGCTGATCGACGGCCGCTCGACCCCCCTCGGGCCGTGTCGTCGGCCCGTCAGCCTTGGCCGAGTGCGGCCGCCAGGGCCGCCGCAGCGGGGCCGGGCAACATCGCCGATACGTCCCCGCCGAAGCTCGCGATCTCCTTGACCAGACTCGAGCTGACGTAGCCGTTCGCGATCGAGGTCATGAAGAAGACGGTGTCGATATCGGGCGCGAGGACCCGATTGTTGTGGGCGAGCTGCATCTCGGTCTCGAAGTCGCTGATGGCACGCAGACCCCGGACGATGGCGGTCGCGTCGTGGGCGTGACAGAAGTCCACCGTGAGCCCATCGAAGCTCGCGACGTCGACGCGCCCGGCCTGCCCCCCGCCTTCGCCGAGCGCGTCGCGAATGACCCGGATCCGCTCGTCCACGGGGAGCAGCGGGGTCTTGCGGGGGTTCGCCAGCACGGCGACGATGACGCGGTCGAAGACGTTCGCCGCCCGACCGATGATGTCGAGGTGGCCGTTCGTGATGGGATCGAACGAACCCGGGTAGACCGCGACGCTCATGCGCCCTCCATCTTGTCGCTGGATCCCGCGGCTTCCGCGACGTCTCGTGCCTCCGCGGTCTCCGCTGGTCGTTCCGCGGCCCGTATGGTCTCCGCGTCCTCCGTCGGTTCGTCCGCCCGTCGGTAGAACGTCAGCGCCGTCTCCCCGAACCGGCGGCTACGGTCCGATGCTAGCAGCCTCACCCTCGCCGGCGGAGCGTCGCGCCAGAAGTGCTTGGCGACCACGCGGGCCGCCGGGGCGAGGAGTGGGCCGACGGCGTCGAGCGCGGCGACCAGGACCTCGGCGTCCCCATACGGTGGGTCGAGGAAGACGACGCCGCGAGCAGGCTCCGCCGCGCGGGCGGGATCCCGCAGCCAGGCGAGGACGTCATGCCTTGTGACCGTGGCGCGGTCCGCCAGGCCCGTCCGCTGCAGGTTGGCCTTGATGGTCCGGACCGCGCTCGCGTCGCGCTCCACGAAGGTGGCGTGGGCGGCGCCCCGTGACAGCGCCTCGATGCCGGCCGCCCCGCTGCCCGCGAAAAGGTCCAGGACCGTGGCCCCGCGCAGGTCCGGTTCGAGGATGGCGAAGAGCGTCTGCTTGACCCGATCGCCGAGCGGGCGGGTCCCCTCACCCGGCGCCTCCAGGCGGATCGACCGGGCCGTGCCCGCGATGACCCGACCGGCGTCAGCCACGGACGGCCAGGCCACGAGGCATCTGGGCACGATGTGCACCCCACGAGAATTCGGGCGATCGACGCTGGTCGAACGGCGCGAACCATGTCCGGATCGTGCTCAATGCGCACCTAACGGCGAACGGAACGCGCCAAACGACCCCTCGTTCGCCAAGGGGTGTGCCCCACGCTCGGATTGCCCTCGAATGGCGGCCCGTCGGCCGCTCGCTCTCCCGAAGGTGCGTCATGCGCACACGACGGGACTCGGCATCAGGGAGTAGCCGCGCGGGTCTGGCCGCCCTTGTCCCGCTGTCACGTGCCGCTCGCCGGTTCCGCGGCCACGAACCGCCCGCCGCGCCTCGGGTGCCCCTGAGACGTCGCGTCATTGCATCCCCAAACGTTCGACACCGCCTTGCGCCAAACGCACATTCCGACGGCCGCGAGCACGGGACTCGGGCGTCATGTTGCGCGCGGCGCACAAGACCGACGTTCTCACCTGTACCCGACGCCGGATCGGTCGCATCCGTGTGTCTCGTGCAAGGATCTGACTTGGTAGGCCGGGTCGCGAGCGTCCTCGGCGGAGAAATGTGCAATTGACGCAACGTCGATGGCCGTGGAGCGCCCGCAGCGGGTCCGTCACGTGCCGCTCGCCGGTTCCGCGGCCACCAGATGGCGGAGCCAGCCGCGTTCCAGCTCCGCGGCGAGCAATGACTGCGGAGGAGCCATCGCACCCTCGGCGTCCAGCAGGGTTTCGGCATGAGCCCGCGCCCGCGCGGCGAGGTCGCGATGGGCCTTGTTCTGGAGCGACGCGACGCGCAAGCGCGGCAGACCGCTCTGAGCGAGTCCCAGGACGTTCCCCTCCCTGCGCAGCTCGAAGTCCTTCTCGGCCAGGGCGAACCCGTCGTGCGTCTCGGCGACCGCCTTCAAACGAGCCTGGGCCACCTCGTCGCTCGACTCCGATACCAGCACGCAGTACGACTCGACGGAGCCCCGGCCGACACGACCACGCAGCTGATGGAGCTGTGCCAGACCGAACCGATCGGCCCCCTGGATGACCATCATCGTTGCAGCCGGGACGTCGACGCCGACCTCCACCACTGTCGTGCCGACCAGCACGTCAAGCTCGCCGTCCCGGAACCGGGTCATCTCGGCATCTCGTTCGGCCGGCTTCATCCGTCCATGGACCATTCCAACTCGGAGCGGGTCGAGCACGGCGCGTAAGCGGACCGCCTCGCTCTCGGCGGCGACCGCACCATCCGTCTCGTCCAGACCTTCTTCGATGAGTGGGACCACCACGAAGGTCCGGTGACCAAGCGCGGCTTCCTCCCCGACCTTGCGCCACGTCCCATCGAGCTCATCCGGGCGACGGATGCCGGTCCGGATCTGGACCCGCCCGGCCGGCGGCGTCCGGAGGTCGGAGACGTCGAGGTCGGCGTAGAGGACCTGTCCGAGGGTCCGCGGGATCGGCGTCGCGGTCATCAGGAGCACGTGTGGCGAACGCCCACCGGCCTTGGCCTCGAGCTGTCCGCGCTGGTCGACCCCGAACCGGTGCTGCTCGTCGATGATGACGAGGCCCAGGTCGGCGAATGAGACCGCATCCTGGATGAGGGCATGCGTCCCGACGACCACGAGCGCCTGACCGGACGCGATGGCCTCTTGCGCCTTCGCCTTCACATCGGCCTTGAGCGAGCCCGTCAAGAGGGTCACGCCGATGCCGACGCCTTCGAGCAGGGCGCCGACGGACTCGAGGTGCTGTCGGGCCAGCAGGTCGGTCGGCGCCAACAGGGCGCCCTGAAGCCCCGCCCGGGCCGTGGCCGCCAGGGCATATGCCGCGACCGCTGTCTTGCCCGAGCCGACGTCGCCTTGGAGGAGGCGGAGCATCGGGGTCGGCCGCGCGAGATCATCGCGGATCTCTGCCATCGCGGAGACCTGATCGACCGTCAAGTCGATCGGTCGCCCGACCCGCGCCCCGATCGCGTCGACGAGCGCCGTCCGGACGGCCTCGTCGGCAGTCGCGTCGAGGGTCACGACCGGTGCCGCATAACGGACCTGTTGACGACGACGCTGGACCATCCCGAGCTGGAGCGCGAGGAGCTCGTCGAAGGCGAGCCGGTCGAGCGCCGCGTCGCGGCCCTCGAAGGTCTCGGGGTAGTGGGCCTCCTCGATCGCTCGGGCGATCGGCGCGAGTCGCTCCTCGGCCAGGATCGACGGTGGCAGGTACTCGGGATAGGCGTGCCCGGCCTTGTCGAGCGCCTCGCGGATCGCGCTCCGAAGGCGGGCCGCGGGAAGCCCCGAAGTCAGCGGGTACACCGGCACGATCCGACCCGCGTGGAGGATCTCGGTCTCGCCGGCGAGCACCTCGAACTCGGGATTGTCCAGGGTCAGCCTGCGGCCGAAGTGCTTGACTTTCCCGGACACGACCACTTCCCCACCGACCGGAAGGCGCCGTTCGATGAAGCGCCGTCCGAACCAGGTCGCGTCGATGCTGCCGGTGTCATCCTCCAGCCGCGCGATCGTTCGCTGGATCCGCCCCCGGAACCCTGGCTGCACGCGAACGTCGCCAACGGTCGCCTGGACCGACACGACGGTGCCGTCCTGTTCCATGTAGAGATCGCGAACCTTGCGCATCTCGCGCAGGTCGTCGTAGCGGCGGGGCAGGTGGAACAGGAGATCGCGGACGGTGTAGAAGTCGAGCCGGATCCCGGCTCGCCGCAGCTGGGCGCCCGCGGCCAGCCCCGAACTCGCCAGCGGCGTGTCCAGCAACTTGACAGGGTCGGTCGGCGGAGCGGGAGCCGGCGGCACCTTCTTCGCGGTCGCGGACCTTGCCATCGTCCGCCCTATTCCGCCGAGATCAAGTACCGGTAGAAGGGCTGGCCACCGTGCCGGACCTCGATCTCGGCGCCTGGAGCGACGGTGCCGATCCCCCGCGCGATCGCCTCGGCTTCGGCAAGGTCGGCGCCGTCCCCGTAGAACATCGTGACGAGCTCGTACCCGGGGGTCAGGGCACGCATGGCGGCGAGCACGCACTTGTCGCGGTCGTTGTCGACCGCGATGAGCCCATCGTCCGGATCGAGCGCGATGGTCTGGCCACGCTTCACCTTGCGGCCGCCGATCCTGGCGTCACGGACGGCCTCGGTGACCACGAGACTCTGGATCGCCCGGGCGGCCTCGGTCATCGGCCCGATATTGGATCTGCCATCCATCCCCGGGTCGAGCGCGAGCAGGGCGGCGAACCCCTCCGCGGCGTTCCGGGTCGGCACGACCGACACCGGCCGGTCGCTCATCTGCGCGACCTGGCGGGCGGCGAGGACCACGTTCGGATTGTTCGGCAGAAGCAGCACCTCACGTGCGGCGACGGCCCGCACGGCCTCGAGCAACTCCCCGGTGCTGGGGTTCGCCGATTGACCGCCCTGGACCACGGACGCGACACCGAAGTCGCGGAAGATGGCGGCCAGGCCGTCACCGGCGGTCACCGCGACCACCCCGAGGGCGGGTGCGGCTGGGCCGCCCGACCGGTCCATGGCGGCTGGGACGGGCCTCGTGTCCGCGACCGCGACCGCGCCCCGTGCGGTGGTTCCGTCCCCCGGATCGGCCTCGCCGTTCGTGGACCCGGTGCCGCCGGTGAACGCCGCGGCCCGCGTCTCGCGCACGTCGCGGGCCTGGTTGTCGAGGTTCTCGACGCTGATCCTGCTCAACGAGCCGAGCCGGAGGCCGTAGCCGATCACCTGGTCCGGCCGCTCGTTGTGCACGTGGACCTTGAGCGCTCGACCGTCACCGGCGACCAGCACCGACTCCCCGATGGTCTCGAGGTGGTCACGGATCGCATCGAGGTCGAGTGGCTGATGACCGACGGCCTGGAGGAGGAACATCGTCTCGTAGCCGAACCCCTCGTCGGCGTGGGCGACCAGGGTCGACGGCTTCGGTCCGGCGGCGGGGCGGCGGCCGGACGTGACCGGCGCCTGCCCGATCACGTGCAGCAACGCGCCCTGGAACAGCCGATAGAGCCCCTGCCCGCCCGCGTCCACGACACCGGCCTCGCGCAGGATCGCCAGCAGGGTCGGGGTCCTCGCGACCGATCGTTCGGCCCCGGCCAGGGTCGCGCCCAGGACGGTCTCGATGTCGTTGTCATGCTCGGCGGCCTCGACGGCCGCCGCAGCGGACTCGCGGATGACGGTGAGGATCGTGCCCTCGACGGGCTTGGCCACGGCGCCGTAGGCGGTTCGCGCCCCCTCGGACAACGCGTGCGCCAGATCCAGGCCATTGAACCGCTTCTTCCCGCCCAGGCCGTCGGCCATGCCCCGGAAGATCTGGCTCGTGATGACGCCCGAGTTGCCGCGAGCGCCCATCAGTGACCCGAAGCTGATCGCGGCGGCGATGCGCTCCGCCGGTCCCCCGGCCACCGCCTCCGCCTCGTCCAGGGCGGCCTTGACGGTCGCGTACATGTTCGACCCCGTGTCGCCGTCCGGTACCGGATACACGTTGAGCCCGTTGATCTCGTCGACATGCGCCTCGAGGTTGGCCACGGCGGCACGAAACGCGTCGAGCAAACCGCTCCCGTCGCAAGCCCGACGGGCCATCTAGGCGACGTCCGTGCCGCTGTCGGCGAGATCGCGGGATCGAATGCCCGTCGGCAACGAGCCCGGACCCGACGGGACCGCCCCATCGGCCGGGACATGGAGCCCGTCGACGTGGATCACGATCCGACCGACCTCGCGGCCCAGGGCCGCACGGACGGCGTAGCGAACGGCGGAGTCGACCTGTCGTGCCACCTCGGCGACGGGCACGCCGAGAGCGATCTGCAGGTCGAGCTCGATCTCGATCCCGTCGTCGACGCGCACCGTCAGGCCCGGACCCGCGAGCCCGAGGCGAGCGAGCAGCCGGGAGACGGGTCCGCCGGCGAACGCGCTGACGCCGTACGACCCCAGGGTCGCGGCGCGCACGATGTCGGCGATGGCCCGGCCGGTCACGAGGGATCGGCCGGGTGTCGGACGGATGGCCACGCGGGCTCGGTCCTCCCTGCGAAGGCGGGTCGGGCGCTGCTCGAGCGTTGGACGGTCCTGCGACCGCCTCGGAGGGAGCGGCCGGGAGCGTGTGCTATCATACCGCCCCGCTCGGGCAGACCTGCCCGTGCCCTCCATTCGACACCATCCCTGAGGATACGCATGGCCCGCTCCTGCGCGATCTGCGGCAAGGCTTCGATGGGCGGCTTCAACCCGCAGTCGTCGGGCATGAACCGCGTCAGAGCCCACCGCCGCATGCAGCCCAACCTCCAGCCGCTCGTGATCGACGTGAAGGGCTCGCCGACCAAGGCGCTCGTCTGCACCCGCTGCCGGCGCACGCTCCTCAAGTCGTCCCGGTAAGGGACGCCGCCGGCGTCGGCCGGCCCATGACTCGCCACCTTCCGACCGGGTGCCATCGTGGTACCCGGTCGGTGCGTGTCAGCGCTCGTCCGTATCGAGCCAGATCGTGAACGGGCCGTCGTTCGTCAGCTGGACGGCCATCTCCGCACCGAATCGCCCGGTCGCCACCTCCACGCCCAGCCCCCGCAGGTCCGCGGCCATGCGCTCGTAGAGCCGTTCCGCGAGCTCCGGCGGCGCGGCGCCGGTGAACCCGGGCCGTCGGCGGCGACGCGTGTCCGCGAAGAGCGTGAACTGGGAGATCAACAGGACAGCGCCCGAGACCTCGAGGAGCGAGTGGTTCGTGCGACCCTCGGCATCGCGGAAGATCCGCAGCTCCACGATCCTGCGCGCCAACGAACCGACGGTGGGCTCGTCATCGGCCGGCCCGACCCCGAGCAGCACGACCAGACCCGGCCCGATCGAGCCGACCGTCTCGCCCTCCACGACCACCGACGCGGCGGTCGTGCGCTGCAGGAGCGCCCTCACCCCTTGGCGGCCACCAGGTCGGCCCGCCACCCATCCGCCTCGACGAGCAGGCGATCCCGTGACGCGCCGTGGGTGGCGATCACGTGGGCTTCGACGGACGCCGGCACGAGCAGGTCGTAATCGCGCACGCCGTCGGGGTTGACCTGCCCGTCGCCCCGCAACATGATCACCGGGATGCCGGTCGCCTCGATCTCGGCCATCAGCCGATGGGCCAGGTGCTTGGGCAATGACGCGATGTGCGCCATGCGGTCACGCGGGATGGGCGGCTGGCCCTGGTTCGGCCCGTACTGGAAGCCCTCGTCGGCCAGCGCCCGGATGAGCCGGACCTCCCGGCCCATGTTTCGACCGCGAACGAACAGGGCCGAGCCCACGACGAAGACGTCGACGCCATTGGACCCGGCGAATTCGGCCGTCTCGCGGTTGATCCCGCCATCGACATGGACTTCGCCGCCGTACAGCTTGTGCCGCAGCAAGGCCCGCGCCCCGGCGGCCTTTGCGGCGAGGACGTCGGACATGAACGGCTGCCCACCGAAGCCGGGTTCCACGGTCATGATCAGGATGATGTCGAGGAGCTCCGCGTACGGCTCCAGGGCCGAGAGCGGCGTCCCTGGCTTGACTGCCAGGCCGGCAGCGCGGCCGGCGGCGCGGATGGCCTGGAGGGTCGGCGTGATGGCCTCCTCGATCTCGACGTGGAACGTGACCGAGTCGCAGCCCGCGTCGAGGTACTCCTCGATGAAGCGACCAGGCTCGCTGACCATCAGGTGCGCATCGAACGGGACCTGCGTCCGCGGTCGGAGCGCCTTGATGGTCTTCGCGCCGAACGTGAGGTTCGGGACGAAGTGGGCGTCCATCACGTCGAGGTGGATCCGATCGACGCCGGCCGCCGTCACCCGACGCACGGCGTTGGCCAGGTTGCCGAGGTCCGCATCGAGGACGCTGGCGGCGACGCGGGCGCGCCCGGCGTTGCGACCCGCCGCGATCGGGGCGCTCATCCGTCGCCGGCCGTGACGGGCGACGGTTCATCGCTCCGTTCGCCACGGAGCGCGGCGGCACTGGCACGTTCCAACCGCTCGCGCCGGCGCGCGACGGCGGGCGCGGGTGGCTCCCCGGCCCGCTCGGCGGCGAGCTGGCCGCAGGCGGCGCCGACGTCCTGGCCCCGGTTGCGCCGGATGGTCGTCCCGATGCCCGCGTCGAGCAACACCCCGGCGAACGCCTCGATGACCGGCATCGGACTGGCCTGCCACGGTGTGTGGGCGACCTGGTTCATCGGGATGAGGTTGACGTGCGCGTGATCGCCGCGCAGGAGGTCGGCAAGGGCGCGCGCGTCGAGGTCCGTGTCGTTCACGCCCCCGATCATCGTGTACTCGTAACTGATCCGCCGGCCCGTCGCGCGTGCGTGATCGCGCGCCGCGACAACGACCTCCTTCACCGGCCAGCGCCGATTGAGCGGGACCAGCACGTCGCGCAGCGCGTCGCGCGCAGCGTGCAGGGACACGGCCAGCGTGAACTGCGGACCCAGCGCGGTGAGTCGGCGGATCCCAGGGACCACACCGGACGTCGAGACCGTGATGTGACGCGCGCCGAGCCCGAATCGGGCGGGGTCGTTGAGCGCCTCCACGGCTGCGAGCACGCGATCCAGGTTGAGCAGCGGCTCGCCCATGCCCATGAACACGATGTTCGTCATCCGCTTGCCATCTCGTGCCAGCCGCCGGGCCGCCTGGCGCACCTGGTCGACGATCTCGGCCGTCTCGAGATCGCGCCCGAAGCCGAGCTCGCCCGTGGCGCAGAACGGACAGCCCACCGCGCACCCGGCCTGGCTGGAGATGCACAACGTGTGTCGCTCCCGGGAGGGGCCGCGCGCCGGGTAGTGCATCAGGACCGACTCGATCAGCGCGCCGTCGTGGAGTCGATGCAGCGCCTTCTCGGTCAACCCGCCGTCGGCGACCCGCAGCTCTGTGTCGCCGAGCGTATCGAGACGGAAGTCGCGCGCCAACGCGGCGCGCAGCCCCTGGGGCAAGGTTCGGATCTCCGCCGCATCCGTGACGCCGCCATCCTTCCACGTGGCGTCGGCGACCTGCCGGACGCGGAAGGTCGGCTCGTCGTGCGCGGCGACCCACGCGGCGAGCTCCTCGGGGGTCAGGCCGGACAGGCCAGGTCGCGCGTCGGTGGTCACGCGGTCAAGGCTAGCGCAGCTCGGTCACGTGCCCCGAAGCACGCTGCTCCCGACGATCGACGGCCGACCCCGGACGAAGTCGGCCCATGGCATCCGGTTGCCTCCGGCGGGCTGGACTTCGCGTACCACCAACCGCCCGTCGCTCGTGGCGAGGCCCAGACGATCGAATCGCCCGGCACCCGGGCCGCCTCGTTCCGCGGCAGCGTCCCAGACGACGATCCTCCCGACGGCCGTGTCGACGAACGAGCCGGGCCAGGGTTGGTAGGCACGGACCTGCCGCTCGAGCTCCTCGGCGCTGCGCTGCGGATCGAGACGACCGTCTTCGCGAATCAGGGGGCGTGTGTGGGTCGCCCCGCCCGGTCCCTGCGGCCGTGCCTCGAGCTCGCCGTGGATCCAGGGACCCACGTTGCGCCCGAGCAGATCCCCGGCGACGGCCGCCAGTGTTTCCTCGAGGCTCGCCGCCGTCTCGCTGCCATCGAGCGGGGTCCGCTCCTGCGCGACGATCGGCCCGGTGTCGAGACCCTCGTCCATCCGGATCAGGCTCACCCCGGTCTCGGGATCGCCGGCCAGGATCGCGGCAGGGATCGGGGTGGCTCCGCGGTGTCGTGGCAGGAGCGAAGGATGGAGGTTGAGCGCGCCGTGTCTGCGTCCGAGCAGGTCGGCCGGGACGATCTGCCCGTAGTCGGCGAGGACCAACAGCTCCGGTTCGAGCGCGAGGACGTCCGCGATCGACTCGGGAGCGCGCAGGCGTTCGGGCGTGAGGATCGTTCCGATGCCGAGATCGACGGCGGTGTCGTGGACAGGCGTCCGAGCCACCTGCTGGGAGCGCCCCGCCGGTCGTGGTGGCGAGGTCACCACCGCCACGAGCTGGACGTCGTCGTGAGAGGCGAGGCGCCGGAGGCTTTCGACCCCGAACCCGCCGCTGCCCAGGAAGACGGTCCGCGCGCGCGAGTGGTCGGCCGGCCCGTCGCTCATGACGGTCGGCCGGTCACGCGAGAGCGCCGGTCGCCTCGCGGACCTCGGCGTCGTCCTCATTGCTGGCCGTGACGGGCAGCAACTCGTCCATGGAATCGAGGTAGTCGATGTAGAGCTTGCCCTCGAGATGGTCGAGCTCGTGCTGGAGCGCGCGGCCGAGCAGCCCGGACCCGGCGACCTTGATCTTCTTGCCGTGCCGGTTCTGGGCCACGACCCAGACCTTCTCGCGGCGAGTGACATACGCCACGTACCCCGGGATGGACAGGCAACCCTCGAGGTCGCGATCGTCCCCGGTCGAGCGAACGATGCGCGGATTGACCAGCTCGTGAAGCGTGTTCTCGACCTCGATCACGCACACCTG
This sequence comes from uncultured Chloroflexia bacterium, assembly GCA_963735785.1. Taxonomy (GTDB): domain Bacteria; phylum Chloroflexota; class Limnocylindria; order Limnocylindrales; family CSP1-4; genus SPCO01. The sequence continues at coordinate 149,534 of CAVTMH010000001.1, forward strand.
GAGGGCCTCACCGAGCTGCGGCGCCGCCAGGCCGACGCCCGGGGCGTCGCGCATCGTGTGCGCGAGGTCGTCGAGCAGCTCGTGCAGGTACCTGCCGAAGCTATCGACCGGCAGGCCCTTGAGGCGCAGACGGGGATCGCCCAGCAGGGCGATGGGACGGACGGACATGCCGCGGATTATATGGGCGCGCCCTGAAGGCGGCCGGAGCGTGACCGGCGATCAGATCGTGGTCGGCGGCTCGCTCTTGTCGGTGATGGTGTCGGTCGGGCTATGGGTCGTCCCGCTCGAGCCGTTGCCAGCCATCGATTCGCGGGCGCCGGCTGCCCAGGCACGCGACTTCTCGGCGAGCTTGCCGCTGGCGTCGGCCGTGGCTTCGCCCGCCTTGTGCGCGAGCGGGACGGCCTTGTCGGCGGCGGTCGCGACGACCTCCGCGGCCTTCACCGAGAACTGGCGCACGACGGGGGCCGCCTTTTCGGCGAAGTCCTCGACCGCGTCGCGCAGGGTCTCAAGGACCTCTGTGGCCTTGGCCGAGGCGGCGGCACCGGTGTCGGATCCGTCGGCGGAGCGGCCGAGGTTGCCGGCATCGGGCGTCGTGTACGAGTCGCTGCGGGAGCCCTCGACGGGCTGGTCGTGATTCGGGGTGTTCGGGTCGGTCATAGTGTCAGTCCTCCTCTGGGGGGCGCATCGTCGCACGAACGGGGCCACGATGCGAGAACCCGGTGGTCATGGGCGTATCATCTGCGCGACGGACGACCCGCACGCATCGCCGGCGCTGGAGGACCTGCCAATGAGTGCTGACGGATGGACCTTCGCGGACCTCGCGCCCGAGCAACTGGCCCTGGTCAACGAGGCCGAGCGGACGCTCGACACGGACATCGTCATGGCCTACGCGCCCAGCCCGTGGGGAACGGTCGATCCGGACACGGTCGCCGACGGCCTGCATCCCGTCGATCTCGAGACGAGCCAGCTCGAATACCTGCAGGGTCTCGAGCGGATGGTCGGTGGGGTGCTCGTGGCCTACCGGCGGGACGTCGACTGACGGCAGGGGCACGGCCCGACTGACCGGCTAGAGCAGCGACTCCGGATCGACGTCGACCGACCACGGCGGGCCCGGATCCCCGCCGAGGGTCGCGACCGGGTCCATGCCGCGCAGGACGAGGTTGTAGCGCCAGCGGTCGTTCCGCCGCGCGATGTACGCCGGCGCGGGACCAAGGACCGTGGTGCCGTGTTCGGCGGCGTGTGCCCGTAGCCGCTCCGCCATCGCCTCCCCTTCCCGCTCCGCTGCGGTGCGGTCGGGCAGCGCGACCGTGAGCTTGACGAGTCGACCGAACGGCGGTGACCCGAACCGGCGGCGCATCGCCAGTTCCTCGGTGTAGAAGCGCTCGACGTCACCGCTGGCGACCGCCCGGATCACCGCGTGGTCGGGTTGATAGGTCTGCAGGATCGCCCGGCCAGGCCGGTCACCGCGTCCGGCTCGACCCACGGCCTGGGACAGGAGCTGGTAGGTCCGCTCAGCGGCTCGCTCGTCCGGCAGGTTGAGCGCCACGTCGGACGACACGACGCCGACGAGCGTGACCGCCGGGACGTCCAGGCCCTTGGCGACGAGGCTCGTGCCGACGAGCACATCGGTGTCGCCGGCCGCGAAGGCGTCCAGCACCCGGGCGGCGGCTCCCCGCCGTTCCGCCACGTCGCGGTCGAGCCGGGCGACGCGCAGCCTCGGGTGGCTCGCCCGGACCTCACGCTCGACCCTCTCCGTCCCCCCACCCAGGTAGCGGATCCGCGGCGAACCGCACGCTGGGCAGCGTGATGCGAGTGGTGTCGCCCGCCCGCAGTGATGGCAGCGCAGGGTCGTGCCGGCCTGGTGGTACACGAGCGGCCGCTCGCAGTCCGGACAGGCCTGGACGTACCCGCAATCTCGGCACAGCACGACGGACGCCGTGCCGCGCCGGTTCAGCACGAGGATCGCCTGCTCGCCGGCGGCGGTGTCGAGGGCGTCGAGGGCGTCGTCCAACGCTCGCGACAACAGGCCCCGATTGCCCTCCGCGAGCTCCGCTCGCAGGTCGACGACGCTGACCGATGGCGCGGTCCCGGTCGGCCGCTGGGGCAGCACGATCCGGCCGTACGTGCCCTCGAGCGCATGCCCGAGGCTGTCGACCGCCGGCGTCGCCGAGCCGAGGACCATGGCAGCGCCGGCAAGCTCGGCCAGCCGGATCGCGGTGTCGCGGGCCTGGAGCCTCGGCGTACGATCGCTCTTGTACGCGGGGTCGTGCTCCTCGTCGACGATGACGACGCCCACGTCCGCGAGTGGCGCGACGACGGCCAGACGCGTGCCGACCACGATGTCGACGTCTCCGCCGCGGATCCGGCGCCACTCATCTGCACGCTCCCCATCGCCCAGGCCCGAATGCACGAGCGCGACGCGGGCCTCGAGGTCGGCGCGCAGCCGATCGACCAGGGGCAGCGCGAGGGCGATCTCGGGCACGAGCACGAGGGCTGGACGCCCGGCCGCCAGCGAGGCGGCGATGGCCTCGACGTAGATCGCGGTCTTGCCGCCACCCGTGACCCCATCGAGCAGCAGAGGCCGCGGGTCTCGCCCCTCGATCGCCCGCGTGATTCCGTCAACGGCGGCCGCCTGTGCCGCCGACAGCTCGGTCGATCGCGGACGACCGCCCCGCGTCCCGGGAGGGCGTGCCGCCAGCGGCCGGCGTGGCCGTTCACGCACCCCGGTCTCGGCGAACCCACGCCGGACGAGGGAGGCGAGGGTGGAGGTCCCATGCCGACCGCCGACATCGGCCGCCGCGACGCCGTCCTGGGGGCTCGGCGTCGCCGCCAGCTCCGCCAGCGCCTCGAGCTGGCGCGGGCCGAGGGGCCGACCGGGCAGCCGCTCCCCAGTCCCCAGGACGTCGGCTGCCGCGCGACCGGCCGGCAACAAGCGGATCCAGCGTTCGTATCGCGCGCCGGCGCCCGCCCCGAGCAGCGTCCAGTCGAGCGTGATGAGATCGCGCGTGGCGAGATCGCGAAGGCGCCGCAGCAGGCCCGCCCGGCCGTCGGGTGCCGCGAGCTCCCGGGCCGGCCGCGCTCCGACCCCGAGTTGCTCGAGGAGGTCGGCGTCCACCGCGTCGATCTCGTCCCCCGACGCCTCGGGGGTGCGCTCCGCGACGAGCTCCAGCCGCTCCAGGAGTCCTGGCGGCAGCATCGCCCGGATCACGAGCGCGGGCGGTGCCAGGTAGTGCTCCGCGATCCAGCGCGCCAGGCTCAGCGTGAGCGTCGGCAGCAGCGGTCCGTCGGCCCGCACCCGATCGACCAGTGGCTTGGTGGCGGCCGGAGCCTCGCCGACCGGTCCGAGCACCACCCCGAGCGCCTGGCGCCGACCGAACTCGACGAGCACCGCCTCGCCGTGCTCGATATCGGCGAGGGATTCGGGCACCGAATACGTGTACGGGCGCGCACCCCCGGCGCCGGCCGCGTCGACGGCGACCTCGACCAGTCGCGCCGGCTTAGACCCGGACCCGCCGGTTCGCATGCAGGCGACGTTCCTGGGCGATGATCGCGTCGATGCGCTCGGCGGTACGTCCCGCCCGGCCGGTCTCGTTGACGACCACGTGGTCGTAGTCGTCCTGGCGGGCCAGCTCGATCGCGGCATTGCGCTGCCGGGTCTCGAGCTCGTCGGCCGTCTCTGTCGCCCGGGAGCGCAGCCTCGAGAAGAGGGTCTCGAGCGAAGGCGGGATCACGAAGATCAGCAGCGCTTCGGTGACCTGCTCCTTGACGACTTGGGCTCCCTGCACGTCGATCTTGAGGATGACGTCGCGACCGCCGGCCAGGGCTGCGCGCACCTGGTCGCGCGGCGAGCCGTACCAGTTGCCGTGGACCTCGTTGGCTTCCAGGAATCCCCGGGCAGCCCGGATGCGCAGGAACTCCTCACGGCTGACGAAGTGGTAGTCGACCCCATCGACTTCGCCGTTGCGGGGGGCACGCGTCGTGACCGTCACCACGTAGTGCCGGCCGCCGCTGCGGCCGGCGAGCGCCTCCCGCTCGCGCATCACGTCGATGATCGTGTCCTTGCCGACCCCCGACGGTCCCGAGATGATCACGAGCATCGACCCGGGCGCGCCGAGGATGATGTCGTCGGGCCTGCCGGGATCGTCCGAGATACGCGCAGGTTCGGCCGGGATCCCGGTCGCGCCGTTCCGGCCCATGCCCAGGTCGTCGGTCATCGTGCGACCGCTGCCCGGCGCAGCCCGTCGAGCACCGACTCGAGGTCGGCCGGGAGCTCCGCCGTCGCTCGGATCAGTTCGCCGGTGCCGGGCGCCGTCAGCTCCAGGCGCCAGGCGTGCAGGAACAGCCGGTCCAGGCCCTCGGGTCCGCGTCGCGACGTCCCGGTGCCGTAGACCAGGTCGCCGGCGACCGGGTGTCCGATCGCATCGAGGTGGACCCGAATCTGGTGGGTCCGACCCGTCACCAGATCCAGCTCCAGGAGCGTCCAGCCGGCGAACCGCTCGCGGACGCGATAGCCGGTGGTCGAGGCACGGCCGTCGGGCACGACAGCCATCCGCGTCCGGTGCCTCGGGTCGCGCCCGATAGGCGCCTCGATCCGGCCGACCGCGGCCGCGACACTCCCCGCGACCAATGCCTGGTAGGTCTTGCGGACCCGACGGGCCTTGAGCTGCGCCATGAGCGATGCCTGGGCGCCGTCATGCTTCGCGACCATCAGCAGGCCGCTCGTGTCCCGGTCCAGCCGATGGACGATCCCCGGGCGCGCGACCCCGGCGATCCCCCCGTACTCCGCCCCGCCCGCGCGCGCGAGCAGCGCGTTGACCAGCGTGTCGCCATCGTGATGCCCGGCCGACGGATGGACCACGATCCCCGATGGCTTGTCGATGATCAGCAGGTCGGCGTCCTCGTACACGACCGTCAATGGGATGTCATGGGCGGGGACGAGGTCCATCGCGATCGGCTCCGGCACGTCGAGGCGGACCTCCGTGCCGGCGGGAACCACCATGTTGGCCCGCAGGGGCTGGCCGTCGGCCGTGAGGCGGCCGTCCGAGATCAGTTTCTGCACGTGGCTGCGCGACAGGCCCGTCACGTCCGCGACGTAGCGGTCGATCCTCCCGATGCGGCCGTCCGGCACGCGCAGCGTGCGGATCCCGGCCGCGATCGGGGCGTCAGGCATCGACCGGTCCCGTCTGGTCCGGGCTCGGCCGCTTGGCGTCCACGTGCGTCATCCCGAACCTGCCAGGCAGGAGCGCGCTCAGCAGCAACAACAGGATCGCGCAGCTCACGGCCGTGTCCGCGACATTGAAGGTGTACCAGCGCAGGTCGCCGATGCCGACGTCCACGAAGTCCAGGACGTAGCCGAGCCGGAGGCGGTCGGTCACGTTGCCGAGCGCGCCCCCGAGCAACAGCCCGAGGGCCACCGACAGGACGGTGTTGCGGCCGGCGTTGCCGTGGTACCAGACGATGAGCGCGATGACCCCGAGCGACGCCAGCCCGAACAGCACGGCCTGGCCCTGGAACATCCCGAACAGCGCCCCGCTGTTGTGCGAGTTCACGAGCCTGACGAGGTCGCCGATCACCGACACGCGTTGGCCTTCGTTCGGCACCAGGGTGACGACCCAGGCCTTGGTGACCTGATCCAGGACGAACACCGTCCCGGCCAGCGCGAGGAACAGCGGCCAGCGAGCCCGGTTCCGGGTATCCGATGCCGTCATCGCGATCCCGTCATCCGGCCCGCTGCAGGGCGATCGTCACGTCGCCCTCGTCAAGTCGGACCGTGGTCCGTGCCGCGTCCTCCGGGATCTCGCCAGACGCGAGCTGCGCCAGCGTGTCTTCGGCCACGGCCGGCAGATGCGCCTCGACGGCCGGGGGCGCCCCGACCACCCACAGGGCGATCCGGTCGTCGAGTTCGAGACCCGCTTCGCGTCGGAGGTCCTGGATCGCCCGGGCGATCTCGCGGGCATCGCCCTCGGCGCGCAGCTCCGGCGTGAGCTCCGTGTCGAGCACCATCACGAGGCCGTCGTCCTCGGCAACGGCCGTCCCCGGACGGGGAGTGGCCTGGATCTCGACCTCGTCGGGTGCGAGGGTCACCCCACCGAGCGTGACCGAGCCGTCGTCGTGGATCTCGGCCGAACCGTCGCGCGCAGCGGCCATGACCGCCGGGACCGCGGCGCCAAGCCGCTTGCCGATCCTGGGCAGCAGCGGCTTAACGCGCCGCTCCACCAGGTCGGAACCGTCGGCGATGACCTCGACGTGTCGCACGTTGATCTCGTCCGTGAACAACCCGAGAAGCGCAGCGTCGATGTCCACGCCGCGATCCGGCACGGCCACCCAGGCCCGGGCGAGGGGCTGGCGTGTGCGCAGCCCGGCCTGGGCGCGGAGCGTACGGGCGAGGTCCACCGCCTGACGGATGGTCGCCATCGCGCGCTCGAGGTCGGGATCGCAGTGACCGGCCATCTCGGCGGCAGGCCACGCGGTCAGGTGGACGCTGTCAGGGGCGTTCGGGACGACCGCGACCATGAGGTTCTCGTACATCGTCTCGGCCAGGAACGGCAGGATCGGCGCGAGGGTCCGGGCGAGGGTGACGATCGCCGCGTGCAGCGTGGCGAAGGCGGCGTCCCGGTCGGCGATGTCGGCGCCGGCGCGCATCCGGTCCCGCGACCGGCGCAGGTACCACGTCGAGAGGTCGTCGATGAAGGTGCTGATCGCGCGCGTTGCACCGACGGCGTCGACGTCGCGCAGGTCCGTTTCGACCTCCGCCGCCATCCCCGCGACGCGCGACAGGATCCACCGATCCATCGCCGGCCAGGCCGGCGCCGCCGCGATGACCTCGTCGATCCCGGCGCGTGGTGTCCAGTCGGCCAGCCGCGCGTAGGTCACGAAGAACGAGTACACGTTCCACAGGATCAGCAGCTCGCGCCGGGCCTCATCGGCGGCGTGCCAGCCGAACAGGATGTTCTCCTCGGGGCGTGCCTTGGCGAACATCCAGCGCATGACGTCGACGCCCATCCGCTCGGCCGCCTCATCGAACTCGATGGCATTGCCCGCGCTCTTGTGCATGGGCCGGCCGTCCTCGGCGAAGAGCGTGGCGTAGCCGAAGATCGTCTTGAACGGCTCCTCGCGGCGCAGCACCGTCGACATTGCGAGCATCGAGTAGAACCAGTTGCGAAACTGCCCGGGGAAGCTCTCGGTGATGAAGTCGGCCGGGAACCAGTTCGCCCAGTAGTCCGGATCCTCGCGGAAGTGGAGCGTCGAGAATGGCACGATGCCGGCATCCAGCCACGGGTTGCCGACATCCTTGATCCGTTCGACCGGGGCGCCGCACCCCGAACAGGCGATGCGGACCTCGTCGACCCAAGGCCGGTGGGGTGTATGCCCTTCGAAGCGCTCCCAGCCCTCAACGGCTCGCGCCTGGAGCTCCTCGCGGCCACCGACGACGTCGACGGTGCCGCACGCCTCGCAGTCGTAGATCGGCAGCGCCAGGCCCCAGTAGCGCTTCTTCGAGATCATCCAGTCGCCCATGTTGATGAGCCAGTCGAGCTCGCGCTCGTACCCGAATCCCGGGATCCACCGGATCCGGTCGACGACATCCATGATCTGGTAGCGCAGGCTCGCCTCGACCTGGGCCGGCGTCAGGGTCTCGCGCGGCTGATCGTAGACGGGGCCCATCGAGATGTACCACTCGTCGACGAGGCGGAAGATGAGCGGGGTGCCGCACCGCCAGCAGTGCGGGTAGCGGTGCCGGATGGTCTCGAGCCGGTAGAACCGTCCCGTGGCCTTGAGGTGCTCGACGATCGGCTCGGTCACGTCGCGCACGTCACGTGCGCTGAGCGGCCCGAACCCCCCGAGGAAGATGCCCGACTCGTCAAGCGGCGCGATCACCGGCAGGCCGATCGCCTTGGCCAGCTGGAAGTCCTCGGCGCCACAGCCGGGGGCGATGTGGACGATGCCCGTCCCTTCGTCCTCGCCGACCTCATCCCAGGGGACGACGCGGTGGACGTAGCCGTCGGTGAAGGCCTCCTGGACGGCAGGCAGGTCATCGAACGGACCCGCGTAGCGCCACCCGACGAGATCGCCGCCGGCACGTTCCTCCTCGACCTTGAACGGACCCTCGAGCGCCGTCTTGAGCGTGCCCTTGGCCAGCCAGTACACGTCTTCGCCCTGGCGCACCTTCACGTAGCGCAGCCGCTCGCCGACCGCGGCGGCCACGTTCGAGGTCAGGGTCCAGGGGGTCGTCGTCCAGACGAGCAGCGCCTCCCCCGGCCGGTCGAGCAGCGGGAACTTCACGGTCAGCCCAGGATCGTCCTTGTCCTGGTAGCCCTCGTTGACCTCGGTCTGCGAGAGGCCGGTGCCGCAGCGTGCGCACCACGGCATCGTGTCGTGCCCCTTGTACAGCCAGCCACGCCGGTGGACCTCGGCGAGGAATCCCCAGATCAGGTCGTTGTTCTCGTTGCTGAACGTGAAGTACGACCCACCGATCTCGGGCATGCCGAGGCGGCCGACGAGCATCTCGACGGTGTCGGTGACGGGTCCGTCCGTGCCCTCGACCGCCGTGATCGCCGACGGATCGGTGCCGAGCAGGTCGTGCAGACGACGGAGCTCATCGGGGTCGTTCCAGTCCATCCACATCCCGAGGCGGATGGATTGCTCGGTCTGGCGCGCGGCATAGGTCAGCACCCGCTGCTTGCAGAGCGTCACGAACCGGTCGATCCCGTACGCCTCGATATCGCGCTTGTTCGTGAAGCCGAGGTCACGCTCGACGTTGACCTCGACCCACAGGCCCTGACAATCGAACCCGTTCTGGTACCGCTGGTCCTCGCCGAGCATGGCGTGGAACCGCTGGTACAGGTCCTTGTAGGTGCGGCCCCAGGCGTGATGCACGCCCATCGGGTTGTTCGCGGTGATCGGCCCGTCGAGGAAGCTCCAGCGCGGACCGCCGGCGTTCTGGGCGCGCAGGCGCGCGAAGGTCCGCCGCTCGCGCCACGTCGCGAGGAGGTCGTGCTCCTGGGCGACGAAGTCGGGCTTCGCGGTGACGGGTCGGAACATGCATCTCCGGGCGGCGGGGACGTGGGCGACGTGTCGGGACGGCCCGGCGGGCCGGTCGGGCGAGTCCGAGTATCCTACGCGCGATGCAGAAACCGCAGGAGGCGCGACCGCGCGCCCGGTCACCATTCGCTGCGGCGTTCCTGTCCCTTCTGTTCCCTGGTCTTGGACACCTCTACGCGGGCGCCCCGGGACGGGCGCTGGGGTTCGCCGCGGCCCCGGTCCTGCTGGTCGCGCTCGTCGCGGGCTTCCTGCTCAGGATGGACCGACTCGAGATCGTGGCCCTGCTGTTCAGCCCGTTCCTGCTGACCTCGATCTTCGTGCTCAACCTCATCGCGCTGCTCTACCGGCTGGTCGCGATCATCGATGCCTATCGCGTCGCCGAATACCTCAACGCGCATGCGATGTCCGGGAACGGCCGTCTCGGCAAGGCACGGCTGCCGCGCAACCCCGCCTCATACGCCGGTCTGCTGGCCGTGGTGCTGGTGATGGCCGGCAGCCACGTGGTCGTCGCTCGCTACGACATGCTCGCCCTCGATGCGCTGACGAGCGGCTGTATCTTCATCGGCCAGGACCAGCGCGAGTGCGCGAACGATCCGTCCGCATCGCCCGACCCGTCGGCCTCGAGCCCGGTCGACCCGAGCGATGTCCCGAGCGCGACGCCGACGGCCGAGCCCAGTCCTGTCGGCACCCCGGTCCCCGACGTCTCCGTCCCGCCGTGGGACGGTCGGGAGCGGCTGAACATCCTGCTGATCGGCTCCGACGAGCAGGGCGGTGGCCACAACACCGACACGCTCATCACGGTCTCCATCGATCCCGTGACGAAGCAGGCGGCGATGTTCAGCTTGCCGCGCGACACGCAGTTCGTGCCCATCCCGCCGGGCCCCGCTCGGTCGGTGTGGGGCCGGACGTATGGCAACAAGATCAACTCGTTCTTCGTGAACAACCGCAAGCGATCGGACCTGTGGCCGGGCAACGACCGGACGCGCGGCTACAACGCCCTCAAGGCCGTGCTCGGGGAGCTGTACGACCTCGACATCAAGTACTTCGTCGAAGTCAACTTCAACGGGTTCAAGAAGGTCGTCGATTCGGTCGGGGGTGTGACCATCAACGTGCAGGTTCCCGTGGTCGACGATGCCTTCCCCGGCTCCACCGGCCGCGCTCAGCGCGTCTACATCCCGAGCGGCATCCAGCACATGGACGGCGAGCAGGCCCTGCGCTACGCCCGATCGCGCAATACGTCCACGGACTTCGATCGGGGGGCCCGCCAGCAGCGGGTCCTGTTGTCACTGCGCGAGCAGGCCGACCCTCAGACGCTGCTGCCGCGGCTGCCCCAGCTCGTCGACGCCCTGAAGTCGGCGGTCCGGACCGACATCCCGCTCGACCAACTCGACGAACTGCTCGGGCTCGCGTCCGAGGTGAACACGGCCGATATCCGCTCGGTGGTCTTCACGCCACCCTTCTTCCAGCGGGAAGTGCTGACCGGATACTGGGTGGAACCGTATCCCGAGCGGATCCGGGCGGCCATCGAGGAGGCGTTCTCCGCGGATACCGCCGACCTCGAGCGTCGAGCTCGCCTGGCGGCCGAGGGGGCGACGGTGTCGGTCCTCAACCGGACGAGCACGGCCAGCCTTGGCACGCGGCTCGCCGGCTATCTCGAGTTCCAGGGTCTCGTGGCGTCCGTGCCGCGCCAGGTGCCGAAGGGCTCGATCCCGCAGGACACCGTCATCACGGTCTACAACGGCTCGGAGGCCCGACTGCCCGAGACGATCGCCTATCTCGAGAAGCTGTTCGGGGTGACGGTCAAGACCGCCACGGATGCAGCGGTGCGAGCAGATATCACGATCCTCATCGGACGCGAGACACCGGAGCTGGAACCGCCGCTGCGATCCTGAGGGCCGGGACGAGGATCATGTCGTGGCGGCCGACCGCCACCCGGTCCGCCCCGCCCGCGTCAGTCGATCGGCGTCAGCCAGTGCTTGTATTCGGGCAGCCGTCCGCGCACGGCCTCGAAGTAGCGATCGCGCACGAGCCGGGCGATCGGGCCAACCGCCCCGGATCCGACCTTGCGATGATCGACTTCGATCACAGGCGAGATCTGCACCCCGGTCCCGCACACGAAGATCTCGTCGGCCACGTACAGCTCCGACCGGTTGATCGAGCGCTCCTGGACAGGGATGCTCTCGTTCCCGAGCAGTTCCATGAGCGCCTTGCGGGTCACGCCCTCCAGCAGGTCGTCATTGACCGGGGCGTGATCGCGACCCCATCGCGAACGACGTAGATGTTGGCCGCCGACGATTCGTTCACGTGGCCCCCCGCGGTCAGCACGACCGCCTCGTCGTAGCCGTTGAGCTCAGCCTCCGACTTCTGGAAGGCCATGTTCACGTAGCCGCCGACGATCTTGCCGCGGGCCGGGAGCGCCTCATCGGCGTTGCGGCGCCACGAGGAGGTCATGAGCCGGACGCCCTTCTCGGTGTCGATGTAGTTGCCGAACGGCAGCGTGATGATGTACAGCTCGTGCTCCAGGTCGTGCAGGCGCACGCCGATCGCGCGGGTCGACTTGTAGAACGACGGCCGGATGTAGCAGTCCTCGCGGAACCCGTTGCGCCGCACGGTCTCCACGATGAGCGCCGACAGCTCGTCGACCGAAGGGATGTCGTCCATGAGAAGGATCCGGCACGACTGGCGGAGACGCTCGACGTGCTCGCGCAGCTTCAGGCCGTACAGCCGGCTCTCGCCATCGTTCCAGTAGGCGCGGATACCCTCGAATGTCGCTGTCCCGTACATGAAGGCGTGGGTCATGATGCTGACCTTGGCGTCCTTCATCGGCACGAAGCCGCCTTCGAAGTAGCACGTCAGGTCGTCGAGCGCACCGGCCTTGGGCGCGTGATGGGGCGACGGGGCCGAAGTGCCGGCCGTGGTGTCGGTGGTCATTCGGCTGGGACTCCTGCGCTGACGGGCGCGACACGGTCGCGGGGCGGCGAAGTCGGCCGAGTATAGCAGCGGGTCTGGGCGGCCCCCGGAGGGTCGTGGGCGATGCGCGGGGGTTCCATCGCTCTCAGCCCGCAACCAGCGCTGAGGCGATCCCGACGGCGATGACGACGAGGATCCCGATGGCGACGCCGACCATCCTGCTGTCTCCCTGGCGTGCGAAGCCGACAGCCGCCGCGATGACGCGACTCAGGGGAGTGGCGATGACCGTCAGGATCCCCAGCCACAGGAACGCGGCCGGAGCGAGGGCAACGAGGTCTGCGACGAGACGCTCGATGTCCAGCGGCGGGCCGCCTGCCAGCGGTGAGATCCCGGCGGCCAGCAACAGGGCCACCCCGGCCGAGAGCAGCGCGACCGCGACGTATGTGACGGCGATGAGCAGGCGGCCGATGAACCGGTCGAAGTCTCGGGAGCGCCCTGCGGCCGCGGCCGGACCGCGGTTCGGGGAGGTCACGAGATGGCCCGCAGCAGCATCTGGATCGCGGTATAGACGATGACTACCACGAACAGCAGGCGCAGGGAGCGCAGCCCGATCCGGTGGGCGACCCGAGACCCGATGCTCGCGCCCAGAAAGACACCGATCGCGGTCGGACCGGCGACATACGGGTCGATCTCTCCGCGCAACAGGTAGATGACTGCACTGGCAGCCGCGGTGATCCCGATCATGAGATTGCTGGTCGCCGTGGCGACCCGCAGAGGCACGCCCATGGTCACGTGCATGAGCGGCACCTTCACGATGCCGCCGCCGATGCCGAGGAGCGCCGACGCGACCCCGGCCCCCGTCGAACCGATGATGCCGCGGCCGAGGTTGCGGACCTGGTAGTCCGGACCCGCGACGCTCGCCAGGAATGCCGTCCTCATCTCGGCCGGTGGCACGACGTCGGGCGGCGGGATGGGCTGGCGCTCAGGGGCCGCCACGTCCAGCTGCCCTTCCCCGTCACCCGGGACCGGCGTGGGCGCGCGGAGCATCGACGCCGCCACGTACCCGAGGAGGACCGCGAACAGCAGCGAGAGGATCCGCTCGTCGACCAGGAACGCGATGGAGCCTCCGACCAATGCCCCGATCGCGGTGAAAAGCTCCAGGCTCATTCCCAGCCGGAGGTTCGCGACATGCCGCTCGAGATACACCCCCGCGGCCGCGCTGCTCGTCATGATCACGCACACGAGCGACACGCCCACGGCGGCTCGCAGGTCCAGCCCGAACCCGAGCGTCAACAGCGGCACGATCAGGATGCCGCCGCCCAGCCCGAGCAACGACCCGAACAGGCCGGCGGCGAGGCCGCCGGCGAGCATCAGCAGCCCGACGTCCACCTCAGTTCCGCGACGCCATCCGCCCGAGGATCAGGGGCGAAGGTGCTGGGGCGCGTACGGCAGCAGGGCCACGTGACGGGCGCGCTTGAGGGCGACCGCCAGCTCGCGCTGGTGCCCGGCGCACGTGCCGGTCTTGCGACGCGGCTCGATCTTGGCTCGCTCGGACAGGTAGCGGCGGAGGCGGTTGACCTCCTTGTAGTCGATGAGCGAGGTCTTGTCGGCACAGAACGCGCAGACCTTGCGACGTCGTCGATCGCGGTAGAAGTCGTCGCGCTTGCGGGATCGGGCGGGAGGCATGGGTCAGGATCTCCTGGTCAGTCGGTGGTCAGAATGGAAGGTCGTCGAGATCGGTGTCGTCGGACGGTTGGCGGGTGGGACGGACGTTGCCGCCTCCCTGGGCGGCCGGACCGCCCGGCCCTGGCCGCCCTGGCCCTGGCCGCTCTGGCCGCCCTCGGGCCCGGCGCCGGAGAACGAGCCGCCGCCTGGACCTCCGGCCGATGGGCCGCCGAAGGAGCCTTCGTCGTCGCGGACGCGCTTCTCGAGGTTCACGATGGAGTCGGCGGTGATCTCCAGGGAGGTGCGCTTCTGGCCGTCGCGGCCTTCGAACTCGCGCGTCTTGAAGCGACCCTCGACGAAGACCTTGTTGCCCTTGCGCAGGCTCTCGGCCATGCGCTCGGCGCGGTCGCCCCAGACGCTGACGCGGAACCAGTCGGTCTCCTCGACCCACTCGCCGGTCTGCTGGTTCTTGGTGCTCTGATTGACGGCGACGTTGAACTGGGTCACCGCGCGGTTGGTCGGCGTATAGCGCATCTCGGGATCCGACCCGAGGTTGCCGATGATCATCACCTTGCACAGGGCCATCGTCGTGCGCTCCTCAGTCGATGGCGGCCGGGGCCGCCTCGCTCTCGTCCTCGCCGATCCGCTCGGGGACGTCGTCCTCGTCTTCGTCTTCGTAGACGTCGGAGGGCAGCTCGGCATCCTCACCGTCATCGGCGCCCTCGGCATCCCCGTCCTCACGACGGCTCGGCTTGGCCGGACGCTCGTCGCGGGTCACGAGGTGACGGATGACCTCCTCGGTGATGAGGAGGCTGTGCTCGAGCTCGGCGAGACGCCCGCCGGTGCCCCGAACAGGACGATGTGGTACGAGCCCTCGCGGAACCGATCGATCGGGTAGGCCAGCCGTCGGCGGCCCCACGGCGCGACCTTGACGATCTGACCGCCGCCGGCCGTGATCTGACGGGTGACGCGGTCGATGACCGCCTGGCTGCGATCGTCCGGGACGTCGGGACGGATCACGAGCATGAGTTCGTATCGGCGCATGCGCGCAGACACTCCTTCCAATGGGAATGCCCCGTTGACGTCGGACACGCCGATCGGCACGGAGCGGAAAGGAAACGGGCCGTAGTCTAGCACGGCCGTTTCGAGGAGCCGACCGCCGTTCGATGTATGCTCACCATCACCCCCTGAACCTGTCAGCCACAGACCATCGGAGGCTCCTTGCCCGCCAGCACCATCCTCGTCCTCGAGTCCGTCGCGACCGGGGACGCGTCGCTCGCGCCGCTCCTGACGTCAGCCGGCTACACCGTCACCCAGACGACCGAGCCTGACGAAGCCTTCGCCAGGCTCGTCGAGCACCAGCTCGCGATCGTCGATGTCGGGACCGGAGACCACGCCGCCAAGTCGACCAAAGGCGGCAAGGGCGGCAAGGATGCCAAGGCGGCCGTCGAGGCGGTCGCGGTCAAGAGTGGGATCGAACTCTGTCGCGAGATCCGGGCCACGCCGGCCATGGCCGCGGTCCCGATCCTGTGCGTCGCCAACAGCGACCGACGTCGAGGAGCGCATCGGCTTCCTGGAGGCAGGCGCCGACGACGTCATCGCCCGGCCGTTCGACGCGCGCGAGGTGGAGGCACGGGTCGAGGCGCTGCTGTTGCGCTTCCAGCGATCCAAGGACCTGGCGCCGGTCATCTCGGCCGACGGCCTCACGATGGCACGCGCGCGGCGGGTCGTCGCCGTCTACAGCCCCAAGGGCGGCGTCGGGACGACGACCATCGCGACGAACATCGCCGTCGCAGCCGCACAGCGCCGACCGGACCGGGTCGTGCTCGTCGACCTCGACCTGCAGTTCGGCGGCGTCGCGACCCACCTGAACCTCGACGCCGAAGCAGACCCTGGCCGACGTCGTCCGCGACGAGAGCGCGCTGCGCGAGCCGGAGCTCTTGCGCACCTACGCGATGCGACACGACAGCGGCCTGCACGTGCTCGCGGCGCCCTCGTCGCCGGAATCGGCGGAGCTCGTCACGGCCGACCACATCGCGCAACCTCATCTCGGACGCTGCTCGAGGGCTACGAGTCGGTCGTCATCGATGCCGGCTCCGTGCTCGACGAGCGCACGCTGACGGTCTTCGAGGCGGCCGAGACGATCGTCCTGCCGGTCTACCCCGAGATCTCCGCGCTCAAGGCGATGCACGGGCTGCTCGACTACCTCAACGAGGCCGGTTCCATCGGGGCCAAGGCGACGTTCGTGCTCAACAACATGTTCGCCCGCGACATCCTCAAGCCGCGCGACATCGAGGCGGCGCTCGGGACGAAGATCGAGCTGGACCTGCCGTACGACGCGTTCCTCTACCTCAAGGCGGTCAACGAGGGGGTGCCGGTCGTCCTCGGCGCGCCCCGTTCCCCTGCGGCGGAGCGACTCATGAAGCTGAGCACGACCGCGTTCGGGACCGACGGGGTCGTGGTGCCGGTGGAGACGGCCCCGAAGAAGGCCGGCCGCTTCGGGCTGTTCCGCCGGGCCTGACGAGCCCCGGCCGGGCGCTGCAACGCCGACCCGCCGCCTACCGGTCCACGAGGACGATCGCCAGGACGACCACGACCGCGACCACGGCGACGATGACCAGGATGACCAGGATCGACATGGTCGGAGGTTACTCGCGTACCAGGTGGTGCCGGAGCCGAGATTCGAACTCGGACGCCCTTGCGGGCCGCGGAGTTTAAGTCCGCTGCGTCTGCCATTCCGCCACTCCGGCGAGCTCAAGCCTACTGGGAGCGGCGCCCTGTGGCAGGTCCGTCATCTGCGTGGAGCCCCTAACGGGCAAGCAAACCGATCCCCAGCGCGATGAGCCAGATCGACCAGGCGATGTAGGCGATCGGCACGATGGTCCCGGCAAGGGCCCAGCGGCGCTCCTCGTTGGGGCCGACGAACTCGAGCGTCCCGACCAGCAGCGCGATGCCGATCGGGATCCCGATGAGGCCGAGCCAGTCCGGGAGCACCGTGCCCGACATGATCGAGGCGGCGACGAGCAGCGTCCAAAGGCCGGTCAGCAGGTAGCCGAGGTGTTCACCGATCCCGACGCCGAGCAGCCTGTGGAGTGTGGCGAACACCACCTCGACGGCCTGCCTGGTCGCCGTGTCGTCCGCGCCCTCGGCCGTGACGTAGCGCCGTGCCAGCTCCGGCACCGCGAACGGCCAGCGCACCAGGCCGAGCGTTTGGACGAGCGCCGCGGCCGAGCCGATGACGACCGACAGCACGGCGAGCGACACTGGCGCATCAAGGACGACGGCGAGCAGCGCCACGAGCGGCAGCATCGCCAATGCGCTCAGCACCAGCGCCTGCCAGCGCAGGACCAGGCCCGACCCGCCCGCCGCGAAGCGCCGGAGGATCTCGTCAGGTTCCTTGCGCAGGATATTCGGGTAGTCGAATGCTCGCCCAAGCTCGAAGAATGCGAGGTTGAACGCGACGGGGACCGTGACGAGGAGGAGTGCCGCGGCCGACTCGACGGTCACGCCGGCGCCATGGATGCGTACCGATACATGCGGCCAATCTGCCGATCGAGACAGGACGAGTCAAGACGGAGGGTGTGGAGGCGACGACCGGATTCGAACCGGTGAATAGAGGTTTTGCAGACCTCCGTGTTGAACCACTTCACCACGTCGCCAGACAGGATTCTACCGGGGATCGGCCCGGTGGATGGCTGCCCCTCGAGGATTCGAACCTCGGTTCACGGATCCAAAGTCCGCTGTCCTACCACTAGACGAAGGGGCAGCGGCGCCTTCGGGGAGGATGAATGGAGCGGAAGACGGGACTCGAACCCGCGACCCTCACCTTGGCAAGGTGATGCTCTACCAACTGAGCCACTTCCGCTCGGGTGTCCGACCGCCTCGAAAGGTGGTGCCGAGGGCCAGGATCGAACTGGCGACACCGCGATTTTCAGTCGCGTGCTCTACCGACTGAGCTACCTCGGCCCGATGGCCAACCGCGTTGGCTGCCCGTCGGCGGACCGCAGGATACCACGGCCCTTCGCGGGTCTGCCACCGCCCGGCCGGCCCGTGGCGCTCGGTCACGGAGCTACTCCAGGCCCGCCAGTTGCGCCTGCTCCGCCGCGCCAAGCGGCCCCTCGCCGGTGAGCTGGCGCAATCGATTGATCCGGTCGATGATCGGCGGGTGGGTCGACATCAGGCCCGACGATCGCTCCTCGAATTTCTTGATCGGGTTCGTGAAGTACATGTGCTGGGTGCCGCGGTTGGCGACCTCGAGGACCTCGGCATCGCCGGAGATCTTGGCCAGGGCTCGCTCGAGACCGTAGGGATTGCGGCTGAGCTCGACGGCCGAGGCGTCCGCCAGGTATTCGCGCTGTCGGTTCACGGCCAGCTGGATGAACCGACTGATGAGCGGGGCGAGGATGGCCAGGGCGATCGCGATGACGAATACGATCGCCTGGGCCCCTCCCCCGCCGCCGTCCCGGTCACGTCCGCGCGAGCCGCCGCCCCAGAACGTGAAGCGCAGGAAGAAGTCGGCGAGGATCGCGATGGCGCCGACCATGACCCCGACGATGAGGGAGAACCGGATATCGAAGTTGCGAACGTGCGAGAGCTCGTGGGCGATGACGCCCTGCAGCTCCTCCCGGTCGAGCTTCTCCAGCAGCCCGGTCGTGATGGCGAGGGAGGCGTGCTTCGGATCTCGACCTGTCGCGAACGCGTTGGGCGCCGTGTCCTCGATGACGTGGACGCGCGGCATCGGCACGTTGGCCGCGATCGACAGCTCGCGCACGACGTTCATCAGCTGTGGCGCCGCCGCCTCGTCGACCTCGCGGGCACCGCTGACCGAGAGCACGAGCGAATCACCCGCGAAGTACGTACCGATGCCCGCCAGGCCGCCGACGATCAGGGCGAGCGCGGTCGCCGCGATGCCGCCAGCGGGCTCGCCGGACACCGCAAAGCCGATGGTGAACCCGAGCGCCCCCAGCAGGACGACGACGAACGCCGCCAGGAGGAACGAATTCCGCCGGTTGGCGGAGATCTGGTCGTAGAAGGATGAGCCGGCCACGGTGCCTCCCGCGGTCCGACGGTCAGGTCAGGCTGAGGTCGACGTTCGGGACGTTCGCGGCCTCAGGCTCGGCGTCGAAGAATTCGCGCCGGGTGAAGCCAAGCGGACCCGCGAGCAGGACGTTCGGGACCGTCGCGATGGCCGTGTTGTAGTCGAGCACCGTCGCGTTGTAGTGCTGGCGCGAGAACGAGATCTGGTTCTCGGTCGTGGTCAGTTGCTCCTGGAGCTCCAGGACGTTCTGGTTGGCCTTGAGCTCCGGATAGTTCTCGACGACCGCGAACAGCGAGCGCAGCGTGCTCGTCAGCGCGTTCTCTGCCGCGGCCTGCTGGGCAGGCCCCTGGGAGCCGGCGGCGACAGCGGCCGCGCGGGCGTTGGTGACGTCGGTCAGGACCTTCTGCTCGAAGCCCATGTAGCCCTTGACCGCGTTCACGAGGTTCGGGATCAGGTCATGACGGCGCTTGAGCTGGACCTCGATCTGGGCGAATGCCTCGTCGATGCGCAGGCGCTTCTGCACCAGTGAGTTGTAGATCGCGATCGCCAGGACGACCAGGACGACGATGACACCGATGACGATCAGTACGAGTGGGTCCACTACCCCTCCTCCGGTCGGGTGCGCACGGAGCGGCGACCCGTCTGCGCCAGTCTACCAGCGCGCCATCGCGGTCCGCGATGCGAGGGTCATTCCAGCGGCGACTTTCGGTCCAGGGCTCCGGACACGATCAGCCCGAACGTGATCCCGGCCGCGAAGCCGAGCCACAGCGCGATGGCGAGTAGCACTGGTTCCATGGTGTCGAGGCTCCTGCCCCCGGATCGATCCAAGGCCGGCCGACCGGACGCGCAGGGTAGGGTCGGGTGCGGTCCGCTGGCATTAGGTGGAGTTACCTATCGAAGCGGTGACCCGGCCGGTCGATGGGGGGAGATCGGCTGACCGGGTCGTCCCGAATGGTGGGCCATGGAGCCCGGCCGGCCAATGGACATACGCCGGCACCCATCGGAGTCATCGCGGATCTCGGGTGCACGGCGCGCGAGCTGCGTGAGGGTGGTGGGCGGTGAGGGACTCGAACCCCCGACATCCTCGGTGTAAGCGAGGCGCTCTGACCGGACTGAGCTAACCGCCCATCGCCGCGGAGCGTACACCGCGACCCGGACAAGGCAACGACCGCCCTCGTCGGCGGCCGTGATCCGTGCGAAGTGGTGCCCAGGCCGGGACTTGAACCCGGATGAGTTGCCTCATACGCCCCTCAAACGTACGCGTATACCAATTCCGCCACCTGGGCAGGTGTCACCGTTTCGTGGGTCCGAAGGGAAGATTGGTACCGAGGGAGGGACTTGAACCCACACGACCTTGCGGCCACTGGTACCTGAAACCAGCGCGTCTGCCTATTCCGCCACCTCGGCACGGACCCGCGTTCGACCGGCTTACCGGTCGTCGGCGAGGCGCCATGTTAGCACATCCCAGAATCGATCCGAGGGGTCCGAGGCCTGCCGCAGGACCGGTCCTTCGAGCGTGTCGTGGACCACCACGACCTCGTCCGCGAAGGCCAGCGGGAGCAGGTAGCGACCCGCCGCGAGCCGTTTCTGCAGGGCGCTGTAGGCGGTCTTTCGGGCGGCGTCCGTGCCGGGCGCGCGGGCCTTCGCCAGCAGCGCATCGAGCTCGGGGTCCTGGACGCCCATGACGTTCGATCCGCCCGTCAGCGTCTGGCTCGACGCGAGCAGCGGGTACAGATCCGGGTCGAGCCCGAGGGTCACGTCGGCCACCGCGACCTGGTACGTGCCGGTGGCGAGCCGATCGGTCACGAACTCGGCCGGTGGCAGCGGGACATGGGTGACCTTCAGCCCGAGCGACGTCCAGTTTCGAACGACCCCCTCGGCCGCCGCGAACAATGCGGGGTTCGTCGTCTGGGTCGGACTGATGACCTCGACAGCCAGCGGCTTCTTCGCGCTCGGGAGGTACCAGCCATCGTCCTTGCGCGCCCACCCGGCCGTGGTCAGCGCCTTGCTCGCGGCCTTGCGGTCGTACGGGATGACGGGGTCGGCCGCGGGATCGAACAGCGGCGACGACGGCGGGATCGGGCCGGTGGCGCTCGCCGCGGACATCGCGTAGGCGGTGTCGATGAGCCCGGCACGGTCGATCGACTGGAACAGGGCCGTCCGGACCGCGGCCGATGCGAACTCCGGATGGCTCGGTCGAAGGTTGAGCAGGACCGTCGTCAGCGTCGCGCCGGGATAGCGCAGCAGGCGCGCCCCGGGATCCGCTGCCAGCTCGGCCGCCTGCTGGCGCGTCACGCCCGAGACGCCATCGAGCGTGTTCGCGCGGAAGTCCGCGGCGAGCTTCGACGGATCGGTGTAGTAGCGGAACTCGATGCCGGACAGGTACGGCTGTGGCCGGGACGGGCGTAGGGTGGGTGGCGGGGTGGTGAGCGAGTCGGTCGGGGCCGGGGCGGTCGGGCTGCCGGACGCCTCTTCCTCGGCCGGCCCGAAATCCCCGGCCGGCACGAGCGAGGCGGACCGATCGGTGAGCTCGACGAGCGCGAACGGCCCCGAGCCGACCGGCTGGCGCCCGAAGGTGTCGTCCGCGAGGTCATCGATCGGGATGTCGGCGAGCAGATGGGCGGGCGCCAGGGGCTGGGTCAACGCCTGCAGGAAGCCACCCAGCGGCGTCTCGAGCGTGAAGGTGACCCGCTGCGGCCCGCTGGCGGCGACCTCCACCTCGCTCCAGGACGTCGATGACGGACCGCTGTAGGCGGGATCCTGGAGCGCCCGGATCGTGAACAGGACGTCCTCGGCGGTCACGGGCTGACCGTCGTGCCAACGCGCGTCCTCGCGCAGGTCGACGGTCCAGGCGGTGCCGGCTTCGTTGACCGACCAGCCTTCCGCGAGGTCGGGGACGACCGTCCCCTGCGGTCCGTTGCGCAGGAGACCCGAGAAGAGCAGCGCGACAAGGTCCCGATCGACCTGGGTCCGGGCGGTCAGCGGCGTGACGGACCCCGGGGCACCGAGCGCGCCCTCGATGTACGGGCGTGTCTGCGCCGCCTGGGCACTCGCGCTCGGCAAGGGCGTCGAGGAGGCGGAGAGCTGGAGGGCCGGGACACCGATCAGGCCCGCGATGAGTGCGAGCAACAGGACAAGGGCTCCGACCACGAACGTATCGGTTCGGGTCATGTGGCTCCGTGCTGGAGCGCCGCGGATCGCCGCCGCGGCGCGGCCGTCAGGCGGCGGTCGTGCTGGGTGCGAGGATGAAGGACACCAGCGAGAAGGCGACGAACAGGCCCAGCAGGACGATCGTGAACTGCCACAACCGTCGCTCCACGCCGCGACGGCTCCGGTACACCGCGGAATCACCGCCGAAGGTGCCGGACAGGCCGGTGCCGCGTGCCTGGAGCAGGATCGCGGCGATCAGCGCGATGCTGACGATGATCTGGCCGAGGGCCAGGATGGGGTTCACGAGTTAGAGACCTCCGTTCGTTCGGCGGCCGATGCTATCACAGGAGGGGCGGTCGTCCCCCGCCGCCCGCCAGGAGCGAGCGACCGGTCATGCCGGCCCAGGCCGGCAGGCCGGCAAGCTCCAGCACGGTCGGCGCGACGTCCGCGAGCACGCCGTCGACGAGGCGCCGTCCGGCGACGGAGCGCCCGATCAGGACGAACGGCACGGGGTTGAGGGAATGCGCGGTGACGGGCCGTCCCTCCGTGTCGAGCAGGTCGTCGGCGTTGCCGTGGTCCGCCGTGACAGCCAGGATCGCTCCGGGGCCACCCGGGTCCGCGGCCTCGATGCGTCCGATGGCCTCGACCACCCGCGCGAGGCACCCATCGATCACCTCGAGCGCCTCGAGCGTCGCGCTCCAGACGCCCGTGTGCCCGACCATGTCCGGGTTCGCATAGTTCGCCACGATGAAGTCGTACTCGCCGGACCCGATGGCCTCGACCAGTGCATCCGTGACCCCCTCGGCGGCCATCGCCGGCGCGAGGTCATACGTGGCGACCTTGAGGCTCGGGATCAGGCGGCGGTCCTCGCCGGGCCAGGGCGTCTCCACCCCGCCGTTGAAGAAGTACGTGACATGCGCGTACTTCTCCGTCTCTGCCACGTGGAACTGTCGCCAACCGGCCTCGCTCAGGGATTGGGCCAGCGAGCGGGCAGTCTCGGGCGGGAAGGCGACGAGCACCGGCAGGCCGGCCTCGTACTCCGTCATGGTCACCACGAGCAGGTCGGCAGGCGCCGGACGGCCCCCCGGCGAGGTGCGGTCGAACCCCTCGAACGTCGGTCCGACCGCCAGGGCATGGGTCAGCTGGCGAGCCCGGTCGGCGCGGAAGTTGGCGACGATGATCGGCGCGCTTGGCGCCACGGGGAGCCCCCATCCCTCGATGACCGTGGGCGTGACGAACTCGTCGGTCTCGCCGCGTTCGTCGGCGGCGTCGATGGCGGCGGTCGCGGACGGGGCTTGAAACGCCGCTTCTGCATGGACGATGGCGTCGTAGCCGGCCTGCACCCGCTCCCATCGCCGGTCGCGATCCATCGCGAAGTAGCGCCCGCCGACGGTCGCGATCCGGGCCGCCGGATGGGCAGCGGCGAGCCGTCGCTCGAGGTCCATGAGGTAGCCGCGCGCCGAGGACGGCGGGGTATCCCGCCCGTCCAGGAGGGCGTGGACGCGCACGGCGCCGACATCCTCTCGCACGGCGAGCTCGGCGAGCGCGACGAGGTGGCGGTCGTTGGCATGCACGCCACCAGGACCGATCAGGCTGACGACATGGAGGATGCCGCCGGTCGCCCGGGCGCGCTCGCACGCGACCAGCAGCGCCGGCGTCTCGAAGAACGTGCCGTCGTCGATCGCCGCATCGATCCGCGGGAGATCCTGGAGGACGGGGCGGCCGGCCCCCAGGTTCAGGTGGCCCACCTCGGAATTTCCCATCTGGCCGGGCGGCAGGCCGACCGCCTCCTCGGACGCGCGGAGCACGCTGTGCGGCCAGCCCGCGAGCAACCCGCGCCAGGTCGGCATGGGGGCCGCCGCGATGGCGTCCCCAGGTCCGCCGTCCCCGACCCCGAAGCCGTCGAGGACGACCAGCACGATGGGCCGTGGCCGCAACGACGCAATCCGGGCGATCTCCGTCACGCGCCGGATCAGCCGGCCAGGCCGCGAGCACGGGCGGTGATCCCGGCCCGGGCCACGATCCCCGCCATCTCGTCGGGCTTGAGCGCTGCCCCTCCCACGAGGGCCCCGTCGATCGATGGCTCGGCGAGGAACGCATCGATGTTGCCCGAGGTGACGCTCCCGCCGTACAGGATCGGCACGGTGGCGGCAGCTCGATCCCAGCCCAACACGCCGAGGCTCGAGCGGATGGCGTCCGCCATCGCGGCGGCGTCGGCACCGGTCGCGTTGCGCCCCGTCCCGATGGCCCACACCGGTTCGTAGGCGATGACCATACCGCGCCCCGCGGGGCTGTCCACATCGTGACCGGTCAATGCCCCACGCAGCTGTCGCTCGACGACCTGCGTCGCCTCCCCGGCCTCCCGCTCCCCGAAGTGCTCGCCGACGCACAGGATGGGGCGGAGGCCGGCGTCCATGGCCCGACCCAGCTTGCGCCCGATCAGCTCGTCCGTCTCGCCGGCGTCCCGCCGGCGCTCCGAGTGGCCGACGATCACCCAGGTCGCGAGGCCGTCGAGCATGGGCGCCGAGACCTCCCCCGTGTACGCGCCGGCCAGCTCGTGGTGAACGTTCTGGGCACCGACCGCGACATCGGGGTCGGCCTCGGCGAGAGCCGCCCCCACCGCGGCCAGGCAGACGAACGGCGGACAGATCACCCGCGTGACCCCTGGCTCGCGCGTGCGTGCCGCGATCGTCCGTGCCAATTCGCCCGCGTCCGACGGCGTGGTGTGCATCTTCCAGTTGGCGGCGATCACGACCTCACGCATGCGCGCGCAACATCCCGGAGGGCCGGGCCCCCGAAGGCTCCGGCGGGGTCGAGGGCGGCATCGCGGGCGGCGCAGGATCGGCCTCCGCGAGACGCTCGATACGTTCGAGGGCGCGCTGGACGGCCGAGCGGTGGAGGTCCAGCCGTTCGGCGAGCTCGGTCAGGGTCGCCTCCGGCGTCTCGCGGCGGGCGTCGGCGATCAGCCGCACCACGTATGGCTGCTCGGGCATCCGCCCGTCGGCGTCGAGCACGGCGATCGCGTCGAGCTGGCGACCGGCTGCGGCGACCGCCCGCTGGAGGTTGGCCGATTCGGCGTTGAGGACCCGGTTGAGCTCGCCGCGCAAGGCCCTCGAGACCTGGCGGGCCTCGAGCTCGAGGAGCGCACCGGCCGCGCCGATCCGGCGCAGGAACGTCCCGACGGCCTCGCTGCTCTTCCACGTCACGACGCCTCGCCCGCGGCGAAGCCGCCACGACGCCGGCAACCCAACCTCGCGAAGGCGCTCGGCGAGCACGGGTGCGTCGTCCGGCGGCACGACGAACTCCAGGTGCGTCCGGCCGCCCGCCAGGCTCAGCGACCCGCGTGCCAGGAACCGCCCGCGCAGCCAGGCGGTGCGGCAGTGCTCGGCGGCCGTCGACCAGTCGAACGGCGCGGCGCTCGCCTCTTCTCTCGCCCGGCGCAGCCGCACGGCCAGCCGCGCCACGGCGGGTTCCCGGGCTCCCACCTCGCTGCCCAGCCCGGCCGCTTCGGCGAGCCGGTCGCACGAGCGGGCCGGATCGACCGCCGCGAGCTCGTTGCGCAGGGCCGTGACGAGGTCCCGTTCGGAGCGCGTCACCTCAAGCCGTCCGTCCGACGGTCCGGCGGCGGGTCGCGGTCTCGGCTTCGAGCGCCCGCATGATGGTGGCGGCCAGGCGGGCCGGATCATGGTGTCGGGCGTTGCCGGCATCGACCACGTCATCGAGGATCAGCCTGGGCACCGGCTGGACCGAGGCCGGCGGCCAGTGGAGGTCGACGGTCTCTGCCGCGGCCTCACCCGGGATGCGCGCCGCCGATCGATTGTTGGCCACGACCACATCGACGAGACCCGGCGCGGTATGCGCGATCAGCGCCTCGACGTGGGCGGCGAGGTCGAGGCCGGTCGTCTCGCCATCCTGGGTCGCGACGTTGCAGACGTACAGGCGGGGCGCCGTCGCGCTGATCAACGCGTCGCGGATCGCCGGCAGGAGCAGGCTCGGCAGCAGGCTCGTGTACAGGCTCCCGGGGCCCAGCACGATGAGCTCGGCGTCGGTGATGGCGGCAAGCGCGTCCCCCGACGCATCGACACCCTCGGGGGTGATCCACACCCGCTCGATGTCGGCCGTGCGCATGATGATCGACTGTCCGTCGACCACGGAGCCGTCACGGCACCGAGCGTGCAGGGTGAGGGGTGTCGCCGTGACCGGCACGACCTTGCCACGGACGGCCAGGATCCGGTTGATACGGCGGACGCCCTCCTCGAAGTCGCCGCCCTCGATCGCCGTCATCGCGGCGAGCAGGAGGTTGCCGAGGGCGTGGCCGGCGAGGCCCGGTCCCTCCCTCGACGGGGTCGCCGTGTCCGCGACCGGGAACCGGTACTGGAGCAGCTCGTTCATCAATGGCTCGGCATCGGCAAGGGCGGCGATGCAGTTGCGGATGTCGCCGACCGGGGGGATGCCGAGCTCCGTCCGCAATACTCCGGACGATCCCCCGTCGTCCGCCACGGTCACTACCGCGGTCAGGTTGCTGGTGTGCTCCTTGAGCCCGCGGAGGAGCGTGGAGAGCCCGGTCCCGCCGCCGATCGCCACGATGCGCGGGCCGCGCGCCAGGAACCGCTTCTGGTAGATGACCTCGACGAGTGGTTGATCGGGATCGGAGGTCCGCAAAGGGTCCGTGACGACGCGCATCGCCCGATAGGCACCAAGCACCAGCAGCCCGACGCCGATCGATCCGACGATGAACCCGCGCAGCGGATACGGCAGGAACTGCAGGGTCGCGATGTCGATGAGCGCACCCGCCGGCCCACCGGGTTCGAGGTCGCGCGAGACCTGGCGGATCAGGTGCGCGAACGCCAACGCCAGCAGGAGCAACCCGAGGAACAGGACCAGCAGCCAGCGCTTGACGCCGATCCCGGGGGTCAGCCACCGGCGGAGGTTCACGCCCGATCCAGCTCGCGGTGGAAGACCGCGACCGGCCCGGTGTCCCGAGCGCGCAGCCAGCCTGCCAGCTCCTCGGCGAGGACGATGCTGCGGTGGTAGCCCCCGGTACAGCCGATGCCGATCGTCAGGCGCGTCTTTCCCTCGGCGATGTAGGCCGGGATCGAGAACTCGAGGAAGTCGCGCAGCAGGTCGAGGAACTTGCTCGTCACGGGCTGGTCCAGGACGTAGGAACGGACCTCGTCGGTCAGCCCGGAGCGCGGACGCAGGTCCGGCACGTAGTACGGGTTGGCGATGAAGCGCACGTCGAACACCAGGTCGGACTCCAGCGGGATCCCGAACTTGTAGCCGAAGCTGATCAGCTGAACGGCGAGCTGGTCCGGGCGCGCCGTCGTGGCGAGCTGGGCGAACAGCCGCTCGCGCAGCTGGCGCAACGATAGATCGGACGTGTCGACGATGACATCCGCCTCGGCCCGGACCGGATCGAGGATCCGTCGCTCCTCCGCGATCGAGCTCGCGATGCCGCGATGGTCGCTCAGGGGATGGCGGTGCCGGGTCTCGCTGAATCGGCGGATCAGGACGTCGTCGCGTGCCTCGAGGAACACGATGCGCGGCAGGATGCCCCGACCTTCCAGGGCTCCGCGCATGGCTGCGAGCGCGAGGGTCGCGTCGCCGGAACGCACGTCGACCACGATCGCGACCCGGGCGAACCGTCCGCGGTCCGACGACACGAGCTCTGCCAGCTCCGGCAGGAGCTCACCTGGGAGGTTGTCCACCACGGTGTAGCCGAGGTCCTCGAACAGCTTCGCGGCCGCCGTCTTGCCCCCACCCGACAGCCCGGACAGGATCACGACCGCCTGCTCCGCGGCTCCGTCGCTGACGGGTGCCTCCGCGGGCTCGGTCACCGGCCCGTGCGCTTGATGAACAGGACCGTGGCCTCGAACAGCAGGTACATGGTCCCGCCCAGCACGAACGGGCTCACGAGGTCGCCGCCCGGCGTCGCGATCGCCGAGAAGATGGCGATGCCCAGGATCACGTAGCGGCGCGCCTGGCGCAGCCGGTCGGAGCTCAGGATGCCGACCCGTGAGAGTCCGACCAACAGGATCGGGAACTCCATCACGAGGCCGAAGGCCAGGAACGTCGTCGTGACGAAGTCGAAGAAGGGGCCCGCGGCGACGTTCTCGACCAGCCGCTCGTCGTTGAAGCTGAACAGGAAGGACAGCGCGTACGGCAGGACCACGTAGGCGATGCCGACGCCGAGGGCGAAGAAAACGAGAGCCAGCGGCACCCACGGCCGGACGGTCTTGCGCTCCGCGGGGGTCAGCCCGGGCGCGATGAAGGCCCAGACCTGGTACAGGATCACCGGCATCGCCAGGATGATCCCGATCACGAGCGAGATCCGCAGCTGGATGGCGAAGCCGTCGCCCGGCCCGAGCGTCTGCGCGGTCCCGTCCGGCAACAGGTCGAGCAGGTAGTTGCGCACGGTCTCGGCCAAAACGAAGCCGACGGCGCCACCGGCGACGACCGCGAGGATGATCCGGAACAGGCGGTCACGCAGCTCACCAAGGTGGTCGACGAGCGACATGACCGAGCCATCGGGCGCGGTCGCGGGTGGGGGATTCGGTTCGGGGGTCACCGGGACGCCCGGGATCGTGGCGTCGCGCAGGGCGTCGGCGTCGGCCATCGCGGGCGGGTGCGCCGGTCCCTAATTGGTGCCGGGCGTCGGCTCGCTGGGGCGCGGTCCGGTCGAGGGGGAGGTCGGGACCACCGGGGCACCGGGCAGGTCGGCCGCGTGCGGGGCCACGGCCGGGGCGGGTGTCGGCGGTTCCTGCTGCGCCGGCGGCAGCGGCGAAGTATCCACCTTCATGGAGTCCCCGAGATCGGAGGACGCCTTGCGGAATTCACGGATGCTCTTGCCGAGCGCCGACCCGACGTCGGGCAGCTTCCCCGGACCGAGGATCAGCAGGGCGATGACGAGGATGATGACGAGTTCGAGAGGTCCTGGTGTCGGCATGGCGGAGGTTCCTCAGATAGGTTTGCCGCGGCGGCTAGGGTAGCACAGGGAGTCGGGCGGCCCAGTCGGCGGCGGCTGCTCGGACACGCTCGAAAGGGTCGCCGCTTCCGGTGGCGATCGCGGCCCCGGCGATGCCCCTCGAGACGTTGACCAGCAGTCCGCGGCCGGGCCGTCCGGTCGCGGGTCCGGCCTGCGTCGGGCCGTGCTCGAGGACCGGCCCGAGCGCGCCACCCTGGGCGCCGAGGCCGGGCACGAGGAACGGCAGTTCGGGTGCGATCGCGCGGATGCGCTCCAGCTCCCCGGGCGCGGTGGCACCGACCACGAGACCGACGGTCCCGCCCGGCCCCCAACCGGTCGCCAGCCGAGCGACACGGGCGTGGAGCGGCTCGGCCGGGCGGTCGGTCGCCGGGTCCGCGTCGACGACGAGGTCCTGGAGTTCGCCCGCACCCGGGTTCGAGGTGCGGCAGAGCAGGTACGCGAACCGGTCGGCGCGCTCGAGGAGCGGGGCGACCGCCTCGGATCCGAGGTACGGGTTGACGGTGACGGCGTCGGCCCCGAGCTGGTCAAAGAGCGCCGTCGCGAGGCGAGCCGCCGTGGAGCCGATGTCGCCGCGCTTGGCATCGGCGACGACCGGGACGTCGGCCGGCACGGCCGCGCGGACGCGTTCGAGTGCCGCGTAGCCCGCCGAGCCGTAGGCTTCGAAGAACGCCAGGTTCGGCTTGACCGCCGCCGCCCATGGCACGGCCGCTTCGAGCAGCAGCACGGTGAACCGCTCCAGGCCAGCGAGATCGCGCCCGAAGCCCGCCGGCATCGCATCCGGGTCGGGGTCCAGGCCCAGGCAGAGCACCGTCCCGATCGCTTCCGACCGTGTGCCGAGCCGCTCGAGGTATGTCGATCCGGCGGCCCGGGCGTCCGTCGCGCGCTCCTGCTCGCGGCCCCCGGCGATCACGGCGCCGGGCTGCCCGAGGCGGGACTGGTCGCGCTCGGCGCGATGCTCGGCGTGACCGTCGGGACCGGCGTGGGAGGCAGGAGCTCCGCCGGGATGAACCAGTCCGGTCGAGAGGCCGCATCGAGCCCCGAGACCTCGGTCAGGTCGACCGTCTCCCCCGGCATCCACGCGGGGGCGGCACCCTCGAGGCGGACAAGCCGGAGGTCGACCGTCTGCCCCACGATGTGCAGGAACGCGATGCCATCGCCGGTCGGCGACCAGGCCGGCGCGAACGAGGCGCCGTCGTCGGTCACGCGCAACAGCTCCGACCCGCTCCGCGGGTCCAGGATCACGACATCCGTCCCGAGCGAGGTCGTGCGGGTGGCGGCCACGAAGCGCCCGTCGCGGGAGTAGGCCGGCTGCATGTAGCCCGGCGCGGAGAACGCCCGCGCGGTCCCTTCGCGCACGTCGTAGCGCATGATGACCGGCGCCCCACGCGCCCCGTCCCGGCCGTTCTGCGTGTACAGCAGGACGCGCCCGTCCGGCCGCCATTCGGGATCCTGGTGTCCGAGCACGCCGTTCTCGCGCACGTCGGCGCGGCGCAGCTTCTTCGTCTCGACGTCGAAGAACTTCAGGACGACGTTCGTGTCGCCGGGATTCGGCGCGTCGGTGACGAGGGCGATCGTCCCACCGTCCGGCGACAGGACCGGCTGGCGCATGTGGGCCGACCACTCCAGGCGCCCGTCCTTCACACGGCCGGTCGCCAGACGCTCCGGCTCGCCGCTCCCGTCGGCGCGAACCCGCATGAGGTCGGGGACGACGATGTCGTAGAAGCGACCACGGCCATTGAGCGGCCAGTACCCGACCATTCCCTTCGAGCGGATGAAGACGATCCACTCGCCGTCGGCGGACCACGACGGCATCGAGTCCCCGCCGTTGTCCGTGACCTGCTTGACTGCCTCATCGGTCTGCACCCAGACGTTCCCGCCCTTCGCGTACACGATCGAGCCCCCGAAGGTCGCTTCCTCGGGAACCACGACGACATTGGAAGGGGCCGCGGTCCGCGCGGGTCCACCCACGTTGCCATCGCCGCTCGAGCCGATCCCGAACGGGACGTCGCCGTTGAGCAGGTTGAATGTAACGACCCCGACCAGCAGCAACCCGATCACGGAGAGGATCGGGGCGAGGATGGTCCCGATCGGTCCGACCCCGTACGGGTCACCGGTCCGCGGCGGCCGGGACCGGGCCGCCCGCGTCACGAGGCCGCGCCCACGAGCCCGGATCGTGCCACGCCGGACAGCACGACCGCCGCCTCGGGGTGGGCGCCGCTCGGCGCCGCGTCACGGATCTCGAGCTGGAGCGACTCGAATCCGCCGAACGTGCGGCTCGCGAGCCGCGCGACGACATCGATGATGTCGCCCTCGTGCACGAGCGCGGCGATGTCGACACGGCCGAAGGCGATCCCATCGAGGACGTCGCGATCGCGCCGCAAGGTCATCGACGTGTGATCCGTCCCCGCCTGGCGCACGCGGAGCACGGTCAGGCCGAGGACCGCGACCAGTGGCTGCGGGTTGCCGGGCCCATACGGCGCGAGGGCCGCAAGCTCGCGGTACAGGGCGTAGTCCACGCCCAGCGCCGGCAGCGCCAGATCGATCGCCAACACGGCCCGCGGATCCCGGGGCACGCTTCCCGCCGCGACGGCCTCGAAGCGTTCGACGAAAGCCTCCCAGCGCTCGGTCGGCAGCTCGAACCCGGCGGCACCGGCATGGCCGCCGTAGCGGGTGAACAGGTCGGCGCACGATTCCAGGGCCGCTCCGAGATCAACGCTGCCGTCGCTTCGACACGAAGCACGGATGGTGTCCCCGAGGTCCGCGCCGACGATGGCCGGCCTCGAGCCGTCCTCGGCGAGGCGAGCCGCGATCAGCCCGACGATGCCGACCGGCCAGGGCCCACGCACGATCACGGCGAGACGATCCGGATCGCCTGCCACGACCGCACGCGCCTCCGCCACGGCCGTCGTCATCAGGTCACGTCGGGTCCGGTTGGCTACCTCGAGAGCATCGGCGTGCGCCGCCGCGTCGGCCGGGTCGGCGGCAAGCAGCAGGCGGGCTGCCTCGAGCGCTTCCCCGACCCGCCCAGCCGCGTTCAGGCGCGGTGCGAGCGCGAACGCGATCGTGTCGAGGTCCATGTCCGCCGGCGCGATACGGGCACGTTCCAGCAGGGCCGCGATGCCCGGCCGCGGTGCCCGGCGCATCCGTTCCAGTCCCAGCCGGGCGATCGCCCGGTTCTCTCCGACGATGGGCGCCACGTCGGCGACCGTCCCGATCGTGGCAAGGTCCGCGAGCTCGAGGGCGGCCGCGGGACCGCCGGGCTCATCGGCCAGGACCAGCTGGGCCACCTTGAACGCGACGCCGCTGCCGGCCAGGCGTCGGTCCGGATACTGCGAGTCCGCGCGGTGCGGGTTGACGACGGCGACCGCCGGCGGCAGCTCCGGCGGCAGCCGGTGATGGTCCGTCACGATGACATCCACGCCGCGCTCGGCTGCGACGGCGACCTCGGACCCGGAACTGGACCCGGTGTCGACCGTGACGATGAGGGTGACCCCGTTCCGCTTCGCTTCGTCGACGGCCGTCAACGACAGGCCGTGACCCTCCTCCAGCCGGCTCGGGACGTACGGGTCCACGGTGAGGCCGTAGCGGCGCAGCGCCAGCACGAGGATGGCGAGCCCGTCCAGTCCGTCAGCGTCGAAGTCGCCGAAGACCATGACCCGTTCGGATCGCGCCCGCGCGAGGGCGATGCGCTCCAGCAGCCGATCGGCGTCCGGGAGGAGGCGCGGGTCGTGCAGGCCATCCAGGGGATCGGCGAACCAGGCATCCAGGCCTGCCACGTCACTGACCCCGCGCCGTGCGAGCAGCGCGGTCATCCGGTCGCCGATGCCGCGCCCGAGTGCCGCATCGGCGAGGTCCTGGGCGATGAGATGGGTCTCGGGGAAGCTCCAGCGGAAGCGCGGTTCCAGCACGGCCTCAGGATGCCACGCGGCGCACACCTGCGCCTCTACCGGCCATCCGGCGACGCGGATCGGCGGTCAGGGCGAGGCGCGACGGGGCCGCGGCGCCCGCACCGTGGCGACGCGGCCGTGTCGGCGGTCCTCCCACGCCTGCCAATCGACGAGCAACGGGCTGGCCACGAAGATCGACGAGTAGGTGCCGATCATGATGCCGATGAGCAGGGCGAGGACGAAGTCGCTGATGGCCGATCCGCCGAACAGGAACAGCGCCAGCAACGTGATGAGCACGGTCAGGCTCGTGGTGATGGACCGCCCGAAGGTCTGCAGGATCGAGTGGTTGACGATCTCGTCGAACGGCTCGCCGATGTGGCGCGCCTTGTTCTCGCGGATGCGGTCGAAGACGACGATCGTGTCGTGCACGGAGAACCCGATGACGGTCAGCATCGCCGTCACGAACAGGGCGTCGATCTCGACATGGAAGAACGTGCCGAGGATGGCGAATGCGCCGACCACCACGACGACGTCGTGCGCAAGCGAGACGAGCGCGGTGACACCGAACTTCACGTCGCGGAAGCGGTAGGTGATCCAGGCGACGATGGCGAGGGAGCCGACGACGATCAGGATGAGGGCCTGGCGCAGCAGGTCGGAGCTGACGACCGCCCCGATCGTGGTCAGGCTGGCCTGCGACTCGATGTCACCCAGCCTGGCCTCGAGGGCCACGACCATCTCCCCGAGCTTTCCGTCGGTCGGCAACCTCGTGTTGCCCGCCGGGGCGGCGGATGGTGAGGCCGAGGGAGCGGGCGACGCACCCGGCGAGGCGGAGACCGCCGGCGATGCAGAAGCTGCCGGCGAAGCAGATGCGGACGCGGCCGGCGAAGCGGCGGCAGATGCGGCCGGTGACGCGGAGGCCCCAGCTGATGGGGCCGGTGACGCCGACGCCGCCGCCGAACCGGACGCACCGGGCGAGGCTGACCCGCTGGCGCCTGGAGAGCCCGACGGCTCGACCGTCGGGCTCGGCGCGGACTGGAGGCCGATCGGTTCGGTCTTGATCTCGATATAGCCGGAGCCGGTCCGGATCGCCACCGCATCGAGGTCGTTCTCGGCGAATATCTCCTCGACCTGCGCGGGCGTCACCGCGGGATCTGCGAACTTGATCTCCCAGCGCGTGCCGCCGGTGAAGTCGATCGTCAACTGCAGCCCGGCGTCCGAGAACGGCGAGATGAGGATGAAGATCAGTCCCGGGATGGTGAGGATGGCCGACAGGAGGTAGAACCAGCGGCGTTTGCCGATGACGTCAAACATCGGCACGAACTGGACGGCGCGATGGGCGAGCGGAGGTGACGGCCACGAACTCGTCCGGGCGCAGGCCGAACAGCGACGCGCGGCGGGCCCAGTCCTGGCGGACGATGACGCGCATGATCGAACGGGTCACGACGATCGCGCTGAACATCGAGATGAGCACGCCGATGATCAGGACGAGCGCGAATCCGCGGATGACCGACGAGCCGAAGGCGTACAGGATCGTCGCCGTGATGAGGCTCGACACGTTCGAGTCCAGGATCGAGTTCCACGCCCGATTGAATCCCGCCTCGACCGCTGCGGGCAGCGACTTGCCGATGCGCAGCTCCTCCTTCATCCGCTCGAAGATCAGGATGTTGGCGTCGACCGCCATGCCCACAGAGAGCACGAAGCCTGCGATCCCCGCCAGCGTGAGCGTGACCGGCACGAGCCGAAAGATCGCGTACACGACCAGCGTGTAGTAGATGAGTGCGAACGCCGCCACGAGGCCGGGCAGCCGGTAGTAGACGAGCATGAAGATGATGACCATCGTGATTCCGAGGAATCCAGCGAGCAGGCTCTGATTGAGGAACTGCTCGCCGAGGCTGGCCGAGATCTCCTCGCTCGAGAGCTCCTGGACCGGGAACGGGAGCGAGCCGAACTTCAGGACCGTGACGAGCTCGTTGGCCTCGTTCGCCGGGAAGCCGCCGATGCCGCCGCCGGTGATCTGGCCCTGCCCGTTGGGGATGGGTCCCTCGATCCTGGGGGCGGAGATGACCGACTCGTCCAGCGTGATCGCGAAGATCTCCCCGACGTGCTCAGTGGTGTACTTGGCGAACAGCTGGCCACCCGATTCCGGGCCGTCAGTCTTCAGGACGAAGTTCACCGCCAGGCCACCCTGTTGATCCTGGCCGATGGATGCGGACTGGATCTGGTCGCCGCTGAACAGGGGCGGGTACTCGTCCCGCGGGAGGGCCTGGCCGGCCGTTGCCGTCGCCGACCCGAGCGGAACGAAATCGAGTTGGCCGGTCTGCCCGACCAGTCGACGGACCGAATCGACGTCCGAGACGCCCGGCAGCTCGATGACCACCCGGTCCGAGCCCTGGACGACCACGACCGGCTCGGACACACCGGTCGTGTTCACACGCCGCTCGATGATGTCCTTGATGACACCCATCCCCTCGGACGTGGGGCTGACGCCGTCCTTGGGGAGGGCCTGGTACTCGACCCGCAGGCCGCCCTCCAGATCGAGACCGAGCTTCGTCTCGACGAGGCGCCACTGGCCGCCCGTGGCGGACGCATCGGGCAGGCGGAGGTTCGGGAAGAAGTCGATCAGCAGGGCGAGCACGCCGATGACGAGGATGATGATGGGGCCGGCTCTTCGCATACCGGCGGGATGGTACACGGAACGTCCCGGGGCCGCCGCCGCCCCCGGTCAGGCCTCGAGGGTCGTCTTGATCCGTTCGGCGAGTGCCCGGCTGATGCCCGGGACCGCGGCGATCTGCTCGACGGGCGCCTCGCGCACCCGCTTGATGGACCCGAACACCTTCAGCAGCTCGCGCTTGCGCTTGGGGCCCACGCCGGGCAGGTCGTCGAACGCGGAGCGCACCGTGCGCCGGTCGCGCAGCGTGCGGTGGTAGGTGATGGCGAACCGATGCGCCTCGTCGCGGAGCCGCTGGACGAGGTACAGCGCCGATGACGTGGCGGGGAGCACGATCGGATCCGGGCGATCCGGGAGGAACAGCTCCTCGCGCTCCTTGGCCAGGCCGGCCAGCGGCAGGTCGTGGAGCCCGAGCTCGTCGAGCACCGCCTTCGCGGCGCTCACTTGGCCCTTGCCGCCGTCGACGATCACGAGGTCGGGCATGGCCCAGCGGCGTTGCTCCTCGCTTCCCTCGTCGCCGGATCTCGTCACCCGGAACCGCCGTCGGAGCACCTCCTGGTGGCTGGCGAAGTCGTTGGGCCCCTGGACGGTCTTGATCCGGAAGCGTCGGTATTCGCCGCTGCGTGGCTTGCCATCCTCGAACACGACCATGCTGCCGACCGATGCGCTCCCCTGGAAGTTCGAGATGTCATAGCACTCGATGCGCAGCGGCGGACCGGGCAGTCCGAGCGCTTCGGCGAGCCCCTCCAGGGCGGCCAGCGTCTTGCCCTGGTCGGCCAGCCAGCGGGCGTGCTCGCGGGCGAGCGTATCGGACGCGTTGCGGGTCGCCAGCTCCATGAGCGAGCGCTTCTCGCCCCGCCGCGGGACGCGGACATGGACCGGACCCCGGCGGCGCTCCGTCAGGAACGTCTCGATGGCGGACCCCTCGCCGAGGGGGCACGGCACGTAGACCTCGCGCGGGATGGAGGTCGCGCGGGCGTAGTACTGCTCGAGGAAGCTGGCGAGGACCTCGTCGTCCGACGCTTCGCGGACCGCGTCGAGGAGGTAGACGTCGCGACCGATCATCTTCCCGTCGCGGATGATGAACAGCGTCATCGCCGCCTGGTTGTCCTGGCGCGCCATCCCGACCATGTCGAGCTCGGTACGCGCGAAGGCGGCCATCTTCTGGCTCTCCATCGTCCGCTCGATGGCACGGATCTTGTCGCGGTGCTGCGCCGCCCGCTCGTAGTCCTGCGTCTGGGACGCCGCGGACATCTCCTGCTGGAGAGCACGGACGAGCGTCTCCTGGCGGCCCTCGAGGAACAACTCGACCTGCTCGATGTCGGCGCGATACTCGTCCTTCGAGATCGCCTCGATGCACGGGCCCTGGCAGCGCTTGATGTGGTAGAGCAGGCACGGCCGCTGGAGCGCTCGCTCGCCGTCCTTGATCTCGATCGTGCAGGTCCGGAACGGGAACAGCCTGCGAACCAGGTTCATCGACTCGTCGACGCTCGTCGCCGACGCGTACGGCCCGAAGTAGCGGCTGCCGTCGTTCACGAGCTTGCGGGTCCGCTCCACACGCGGGAAGTCGTCCCCGAGCGTGATCTTGATGTACGGGTAGCTCTTGTCGTCTTTGAGCCGGACGTTGAAGCGCGGCTTGAACCGCTTGATGAGGTTGGCTTCGAGCAGCAGCGCCTCGGACACGCTGTCGGTCTCGGTCACCTCGACGTCGGCGACGCGGTCGATGACGCTGCGGATCCGGTGGACCTCGCCGGCGGGTGCCTGTTTTTGCCAGTAGCTCCGAACGCGGTTGCGCAGGCTCTGGGCCTTGCCGACGTACAGGACGACGCCCCGGGTGTCCCGCATCAGGTACACGCCGGGGCGGTCCGGGAGTCGCTTGAGCGTCGCTTCGAGTTCGGGGGTCACGCCCCCGATGCTAGGACATGTCGGGGCGAGGCACGGCTACTTCTTCCCGGTGGCCTTGGCTGGCTTCGTCGGGGCGGGCTTAACGTCCTTGGCCACGGGCTTGGCCTTGGCCGGCTTCGAGGCGACCGGCTTCAGGGGCTTGGCCGCTGGCGTGGTCTTGGCCACCGGCGTCGGCGTGCTGACCGCGGTGGGCCCCGCCTTGCTGGCCTTGACCGGCTCGGCGCCGCGGAGCTGGAGCTCGAACGACCCTGCGTCGAGCCCATCGATCCTCGCCGTGACCGTGTGGCAGGCGCCGACGAGCGGCGCAGTGTCGAGGCCGACATTCCAGCGACCGCCGCCGAACGTCAGCGGCAGGGTCACCGCAGACCCGCCGTCGCACGGCGTCACGACGAGCACCGCGTTGCCGCTGTTCCGGACGACGCCATCGACCGAGAGGGTCACCTTGACCGGCACGTTCCGTCCGCGATTGGCCGAGAAGACGGTGCCCGAGCCGGCGACCGGCTCTCCCCACGTCGCACTTGCGGCGTGGGGTGCGACGTACTCGACCGTGACATCGAACGAGGCTTCCGCATCGTTGCCGCTCGCATCGGTGGCGGTGCAGGTCACGGTCGTCGTGCCCGGGTTCGCGTGAAAGCCGCTGGCCGGGAGGCAGCCGACGGTCGGGGCAGCGTCGACCGTGTCGGTCGCGCCCGGCGTCGGATAGGTGATGGTCGTGCCAGTCGGATCGCTTGTCGTCACGTGCCGATCGCCCGGAACGCCCGTGAGGGTCGGGTCGGTCGTGTCCAACACCGTGACGGCGAAGTTGCCGCTGGCGGGCAGGCCGCCGTGGTCGGTCACGCTGCACGTGACGGGCGTCACGCCGACGCCCAGGACCGTGCCGGCCACAGGGCTACAGGCGGCGGTCGGGTCCGGATCGTCCTCGAGATCGGTGGCGCCCAGCCCGGACCAGTCCGCTGTCCAGCCCCCTGTGGTGTTCCCTTCGACCGTGCCGATCGTGGCGACCGTTGGCAGGATCAGCGATGGTGGCGTGTTGCCGACCACGTCGACGAGGATGTCGATGGCGGTCGCTTGCCGGAGGGCGTTGGCGTCGTCATTCCCGAATGGGCTGATCGACCGGTGATACATGAGGGAAAACCTGTGGCCGGTGCCGGGCGTCGTCGGCGCCGTGAAGGTCACCACGCTGGGGGTGCCGTCCCTGGATATCGGAGCGGGGACGGGACAGGGCGTCCCATCGGTCGGCCAGCCCACGGCCGGCGGAGCGACTGTCGCATCGGTCACGGACAGGATCTTGCCGTCGAGCGGCTCGAGGGCGCTGTCGATGGACGCGGTGACGACCTGTCCTGGATCGACATGCGTGGACCCCGTGCAGGTCAGGACCAATCCGACGTCGACGGACACGAGCTCGCCGGGGGCGACGGGGCCGTCGAGCTCCGCGACGACCTCGATGGTCGCCGTGTCGGGGTCGCCGTCGGCACGAGCGGTGTCGGCGGCCGCCGTCCCGGCGAACGCGAACAGCGCGCCCAGGGACAACGCGATCGCGGGACGGAGCGGTCGGTGAAGCATGACGGTTCTCCCGTAGCGCCCTGCCCGATCGACGCGCCGTCGGGCTGGGCGTGGGACGAATTGTCAGGCAGCCGCCCCAGGACCCCAATAGGCGGATAGGGCGGTTCGTTGCGTCGTCGCGCCCCCCATCAGTACTGTTCGGTGCGCGGAATCACCGAACCCGGGCTGGGGGCCCGGGTTCGGTGACTTGGGGGTAGCGAGGCGGTGGGTCGCTCGACCCTATGGAGCCCTCGTGATCCGGTTCCTCGGGCCGGGTGCGACACCAGCCGGATTCGCCCGGAGGTAGTTCTCGAAGGCATCCGTGTCGACGTTTCCCGCGACCCGGTTCGTACCGTCCCGGAGGATCGTGTAGTTGTCGCCGCCGTCGGCCAGGAAGCTGTTGACGGTCACTCGGTACGTATCTGTCAACACGATGGGACTGCCATTCAGGACCATCGCGCTGATCTTGCTGTTGACGGCCGCCGAGGCCGAGAACGTGTACGTGAAGCCATTCGAGATCTGCAGGATCCCGTTGCCCCCGTCGAACTGCTTCTCGAGAAGCGCCTTGATCTGGGCGCCGGTCAGGGTCATCGTCACGAGGCTGTTGCCGAACGGCTGGACCGCGAACGCCTCGCCGTATGTGACATTGCCGTCGCCCTCGCCGACCGAGCTGCTCGCGTAGATGAGGTCGTTGCGGATCCCGCCGGCGTTCATGAACGCGATCTGCGACCCCGTGCCGGCTTGCTGCGCGTCGAAGTTCTGGGCGTCGGCGATGACGTCGCCAAGGGCGGATTCACCATTTCCCGCAGGCGGGGCAGCCGCCGTGCGGTTGATGTCGGCCGTGATCTTGCCGATGACGCGGTTGGCGATCGGCGCCGACAGGGTTCGGTACTCGTCGACCAGGGCCGTCAGATCCGCGGCCTTGGGCACGGTCTGCGTGACGATCTTGTTATTGACGGTCGCGCTGAGCACCTCCTTGGTGGCACGGCTGACGACCAGGTCGATGTCCGTCACGAGCCGGCCCGTGGCCGCTGCGCCCGTGACGATCTTGCCGTCGATGATGCAGTTGATCGCCCAGTTCGTGTGTCCCGTCACGACCACATCGACCTCGTCGTCCATGCGCTCGACGATCGGAGGCAGCGCGCCCGTCGGGCTGAGGCACAGATTCATATTGGTCTCGCCGCCCGCGCCAGCTCCGTTTCCGGGGGCGTTGACGGTGCCGCCTTCATGGAGCAGCACGATGATCGTCTCGATCCCCTGCTCCTTGAGCACGGGAACCAGCGCATTGACACTGTCCGCTTCGTCGAAGAAGTCGACACTCGCGATGCCCGACGCGCTCACGATGGATGGCGTGCCCTCCAGGGTCATGCCGATCACGGCGACGTCGACGCCGGGGAACTCGTGGATGGCATACGGCGGGAAGATCGTCTCGCCGGTGGCCTTGTACTTGACGTTCGCGGCGAGCATGTCGAACTCGGCTCCGTCGAATCCGTCGCCGCCGAAGCAGCCGTCCACCGGATGGCAGCCGCCGTGCTGCATGCGCAGCAATTCGTCGACGCCTTCGTCGAACTCATGGTTGCCGACCCCGTTGTAGTCGAGGTCCATCAGGTTGAACGCCTCGATCGTCGGCTCGTCGTGGAACACCGCGGAGATGATCGGCGTCGCGCCGATGAGGTCGCCCGCGGAGACGAACAACGTGTTCGGGTTGGTGGCGCGGAGCTGCCGAACGTGCGTCGCGAGGTACTCGACCCCGCCCGCCGCCGTCGCCCCGATCCGGCCACCGGAGCTGGTCGCCGGGACCGGCTCGAGCTGGCCGTGGAAGTCGTTCAGGCCCAGGATCTGGATGCTTGTCGTCTTCGCCTTCTTGGCGGCCGGGCCGTCGTCCGGCGGCGTCGCCCAGGCGGCGGGGACCGCGACGGACAACACGATGACAAGCGCGCTCGACAGCGCGACAAGGCGACGGAATGAGCGAGAGCGGTTCACCGAAGCTCCTCCAAGGTGACGGGGCACGACCGGGACAGGGGCGGCGGTGCGGACCAGTGCGCCGGCCTCCTCCAGGCGGCGCACCGCGAAGACTTTGGTCGTCCACCATAACCGCACCCGAGCGATCTGGTCACCCCAAAACCGCACCTCCCGCCACCTCAACGGTGCATGCAGGCACCGTTGATCGCGGGGTGATCCGCCGGCGCCATGCTCGAGCCGGTGACCCTCCCCACGACCGTCAGCGATCGTCTCGCGCGCCTGACCGCCGACCAGCGTGCGGCGGCCACCGCACCCCCTGGACCCGTGCTGTGTGTCGCACCCGCGG
The DNA here is from genome assembly GCA_963735785.1 of uncultured Chloroflexia bacterium. GTDB lineage: Bacteria > Chloroflexota > Limnocylindria > Limnocylindrales > CSP1-4 > SPCO01. The sequence goes on from CAVTMH010000001.1 coordinate 190,631, forward strand.
GCTCACCGACTACCGACTAAGCACACCGTAGGCACGGGCTCCGAGACTTCTGCCTTTGACCCGGTGTCTCTATCCTCACCACAGCATGGTGATCGACCAAGGAACCGCAGTGCTCGCAGCGGCCCTACTTACCCTGCTTGGATTCATCGCCGGCAATGCGCTGCAGTTTGTCCTGGAGGAGCGACGCCGCGCTCAATCCGAGGCCAGGATCGATGCGAAGGAAAGCGAGGCAAGGATCCGTGCTTTCGAGCTACGGCGCATCGATCACACCCGCCGCTCACTGGAACGAACGAGGCTCAAAGCGCTGCACTTGTTTGACGACCAAGTCGTCCCGGACGAGGGCGAGATGCTCGAGCTGTCGGACTTCCGCCTCATCGGGGACGCGGAGGCGGCACGCTTGTGGCACGTGATCGTGACCCGGCTTACCAAGGAGGGGGCAGAGGTTTTCGAGCAGGGAGGGCCGGTTCCGATCAAGCTGCTAAATGCGGCCGACCGCACCGACATGGCCCTTGCGCGTAATGCGGTGCTGACCGCTCTGGACGCCCAGGAGCGACGTGCCCTCCGTGGTGAACCGCTCGTGATCCTCGACCCGGCTACGGTGCCCGGGCTCGTTACCAAATAGACTCGCCCGTCGCTCCGGCTCGAGCTGGCCGACAGTTTTTCCCGACGTCGGGAAAGGCCGGGATCGTCGTCCGGACGCGGAGCGGGCGAGCCTCGCCACGGTACCCGCGGGCGCTTGGCTGGGACTAAACGGTAGACGGCCCGATCAGGCCGTGACAGGCTAGGTGGACAACATCACGTGGGGGTTCGTCGATGAGACGACTGATGATCCTGGCGCTGCTCGTGGCCGGCTGTGGGGGGACGGTCGCGAGCACGGCACCGAGCCCGAGTGCCGCGGCGGTCGCCCCGAGCAGGCCCACGTACTATCACGCGTCCGAGTGGGTGCCCAAGATCCAAACACTGGCCGAGGCCGGCGACTGCGCCGGCCTGCTCACGCTCCAGGACACCATCGTCCAGGCGGACGTGGACGTCTGGAAGGCGATCCAGGATGGTCTCGAGGCGTGTGCCGGCCCCACGCCGGAGCCGACTGCCGAGCCGACACCCGAAGGACCGACCCTCTTCCAGCCGGGCGACGTCATCGAAATCACGCAAGACGCCGAACAGTGGGCCACGGTCACGATCAGCAAGGTCCGCGAGGTCAAGAAATACGACGGCGAGTTCGGCGATGACACGCCAGCCAAGGGCAACGTCTACCTCGAGGCGGTGATCACGTACACGGCCGTCGCCGACGGCGTCGACTACGGCCCGTTCGACTGGCAGGTCTTCGTCGATGGCCAGGCCGTCGAGAACTTCACGTTCGTCTCAGAGGGTCCGACGCCAGAGCTGGGTTCTGGCACGCTGCCGAAGGGCCGCAAGGCGTCGGGCTACGTGGTCTACGAGGTCCCGACCAACGGCCAGGTGCTGCTGTCGTACGGCGGCTCGTTCGGCGATGCACCGGTTTTCGAGGTCGAAGTTCGGGGCGCTTGAGCCGACCCCCCGCGCGCTCAAGCGAACATGACGACGCCCGGAGGGCCGGGGGAGACCACTCCGGGCGTCTGGGCTTGTCCAGTGATGCTACCGGATGCCGCGCGCCGCGAGTGCCTCGTTGACGAGCTGGGTGACGAATCGCCGCAGGACGTCGACGAGCTCGGCCGGGTCGGCTTCGCGGCCGCGGTCGGGCCGTGCCACGGCGGCAACGGCTTCTCGATAGGCAGCATCTCGCGCTCGCGGTTCCAGGGCTCGCGGTCCTCGGCCACCTTCACGCGCCCTTCTCCGCAGCAGCCCAGCGGGCCGGCCGGACCTCGTTCTCGATGTGCTCGGCGAACTCGACGATCTGGCGGTCGATGTCGTTGAGGATGGCGTTGTGGAACTCGGAGAAGGCGTCCCGCTCGTCCTCGTCCATGAGGCCGTCCTCGATGACGTGGTTCGCGAGCTTCTCGATCCCGCGGGCGATCTGGCGGCTCGCCCGATTGGTGGTGATCCCGTACCCGTCGTCATAGCGCATCGTGGTCGTGCGCGCCATGCGCAGCCGGTCCTGGATCGTCTCGCGTGAGACGTGGCGGTTGATTCCTGTGGTCATCTCTGACCCTCCATACACGTACCCCCCGGCCGACGTATAGGCGTCGTCCAGGGGGCGGGTGAATGGTCGCATGCAGGCGGTCCGGCCGTCAGCCGAATCGCCGTTGTCGCCCGTCCTATACCGAGCTCGGTCACTGTGCGCCGGCGCAGCTACCGCGTCAAGGCTGACCCTCGCCGACCCTCTCGACCCAGACCTCGAGGATGTCCTGACGGTCCTCGGACCAGCTAGTCCGGACCCTGAGCCCGGCCAGAGCCGGATCGTCTCTGTTGTTCGCGATGGCGGCCAGCCACAAGTTGTGGTCGGTGCATCGGGGGAACGGCGCTTGGCGGACGTCGCCCGGGCGATCGACCCGTCCCATCGGCGTCGCGACACTGGTCCAGACCTCGATGGTCGGCCCTTCGTCGGGCAGGAGCGTCACGGGGTCCGCTCGCTCGGAGCATCCCCGGAACCGACACCGGATCGCGTGGGGAACGCCTCGGTCGTCGTCGGTCATGGCCGCAAGCGTAATCCTGGATTACGACGACTGGATCGCCCCGAGGGCAATGCCGTGGATGTCGACGGTCAGCCGACCGCCCTGCGGCTGGCCGGACGCGCTGAGGAACGTCAGGCGCCACAGACCGGGGTCGAAGTCGACGAGCTCGATCAGGTCGAGCAGGACTTCCTCTTCGTCGATCCCGCTGATCGAGCCACGTAGCTGCCAGGCGTCGCCGACCTCGGCCTTCCAGTAGCAACCCAGGATCACGTCGATCGAGGCCGGCATCGGCTCCTTGAAGATCCCGTAGGTCAGGCCGTGGGTGTGGCCGGCCACGGAGTGCTGATGGTCGGGGGTCGAGTGCGAATGGCTCCCGATCGTGACGCCATGCGTGTGCGAGGGGTCCTCGGTGAACGTCTCGATCGATGACGAGCTGGCAACGGCCAGGTCGAAGAAGTGATCGGTGCCGCCGCCATCGGTGCCTCGGAACTTGTCGAGGGCGTAGCCGCCCGGCGTGGCGCCCACGAACGACGCCCAGATGTGCCGGTGGGCGCTGCCCGCGCTGGTCGGCGAGCTGCTTCCGCCGGAGCCCGACGTCGCCCCGCCGCCGCTGTCGCTGGTCAACGTGCCGGACGTGGCGGCGGACTTGGCCGGCGCCTCGAACTCGCGGAATCGCAGCCAGACCAGACACTCGATCATCGTGTGGACTCGGTCGGGCACGATGAAGAAGTGCTCGTGCGCCTCGTCGGAGTCGAAGACGCCCGAGGCGGCAGCCGGGAACCCGCCCGCGCCGTGGTGGACGACGACGACCGCTCTCGGACGGAGCTGCCAGGCGATCCCGCCGCGCCCGTCCCGCTCGGGCCGGTAGGCCCAGCCCATCGGGGCAGCGTCGAGCCCGAGCCCGGCCATGTGCGCCTGCAGGTCGGCGCGGAAGCGGTCGTCGCGACCGAACATCGTCGGGAACCCCTCGTCCGGAGGGAAGCCATTGCGATCCTGCCACCAATGGACGAGCTCGTGGCGGATGAGCGAGCGGAGCATGAACGCGGGCAGCCCTCGTTGAGCGATGATCACGGGGCGTGGATTGTTGGCGTACAGGCCCCACACGCCAGGAGGCACGAGCTCGGCCGGTAGGTCGTCCATCTCGGCGAGCCGGATCGGTGGCGCGAATGCGATCCGGGCGATCGCGTTCAGCTCGGCGAGCGCCCCGTCGATCGCGTCGCGGAGATCGTCGGTCAGCGGCAGCGGCTCGGTCGCGACCGGCGGCAGCGGCGGGGTGACCCAGCTCATCCGGTCAGCGCGTCCTGTTCCTTGTCGTCGGCGTCGATCGCGTCCTCCAGGGCGACGTGCAGGACTTCGATCGCTCGTTCGGGGTCGGCGTAGCCGTGCGACCGCAGCATCTCCTCCCCGGTCCGGATGGCCGCCGCCAGGACGTGCGCCCGGAGCGGTTCGTCCGGGAGGCCGGGAGCGTGGTCGTGGCCGTCGCAGACGCTGTTGAGGGTCATTCGGGGTCCTCCTCGGGGTACGTGGTGATGACGCTGGATCGCGCCGGGTCGGTGTAGTCGGCGGTGATGACGGCCGATGGCGTAGGGGAGAGATTTGCAACAGGACGCAGGCTGTCAGCGAGCCCCTCGGTCGTGTTCCGCCCCCACCCCTGCTCGCTCCGCGTCTTGGCGTCGTGACAACGCTTGCTGAGCGACTGCCAGTTGCGGCGGTCCCAGGTCAGTGCCTGCAGCTCCGCAGCCGTGCGGGCCGTGGACCGCGGACGGATGTGATCGACCACCTCGGCCAGGCCCGAGCAGTCGGGACGATGCACCGCAGCGACGCACCGGGGGTTCATGCGACGGAACGCCTTTGCGTGCCGGCGCCACTTCGAGGTCCAGTACAGGGACGCCAGGACATCGGGGCCGGGCACGACCCACCGAGCGGCCGAGACGGGCCGTGGGGCCGGGCGAGCGACCATGACCTTCACGGCCGGTTCCTTGTGTATGTATATGTGACAGGGCGCAGGCTGTCAGTGACTGGACCCGTCATGCCCCTACCCCACCCGGTGCTCACGACCGATGCCCCGGTGTGTGATCCGGACCGTACAGGCGGATACGGGTCGCGTCGTCCGGAGCGAACGCGGGCGGTTCGGTCTCGCGCCGTCCCTCCACCACGATCTTGGGCAGCGGCTCGGCATACCCGACCAGCTCCCGCTGCCGGGCATAGGCGTTCACGGATGCACGCTCGGCGTCCGGGAGCTGCGCGAACCGCTCCGGATGCTGCTCGCGGATGGCCAGCAGGTTCTCGAGCTCCTGCGTCAGCACGAACTCGCGCCGTAGTGCCTCGGCCCTCAGGCCCTCGCTGGCCGTGCCCTCGAATGCCTCGGGCGCCTCGGACGACTGGACGCGGCTGGCCGCGGCCCGCTGCTTGTCGAGCGCCTCGCTGACGAACTCGATGAACGTCGGGAAGCGGACCATGCCGTGATCAATCGCATAGGGCGCGTTGTCGCCCACGGGGTCACGACCAACGCGGTGGACGCCGGGCAGCTCGCCGGCGGCCTGCAGGATCGCTCGGGCCTTGACGAGATCCTCGCCCAGCCGGTTCGCCTTCGCCATCTCGCGCACGGCATCGAGGTACAGCCGCGCGGCCTCCGCGAGATCGACCGTGATGGCCGCCGTGAGCGAGGCCAGGAGCGCACTCACCCGCTCGCCCGCCGCGCCTTGGGCCGTGCTGTACTCGACGATGAAGCTCCAGGCCCACGCGATCGAGCGGAGGCGTCGTTTCTCCGTGGCCTTCGCGTCGGCGGCAGCCTGCCGTTGCCGTTCGGCCTCGACGGCGGCCTGAGCCTTCTCGGCGGCGGTGGCGAGGGTCGCGAGGTCTGTGGTCACGCTGGGTCTCCTTCCGGGGAGAAGGCGCCGACCGCGATCGAGGCCTCGCGCTGGGCGATGTAGAGCGAGAGGGCCAGCGGGTCGCCGCCCATGGCGCGGTAGTCGCGATCGAACCGCTCGGCATCCAGGGCGCGGGTCGCCACGGCGGCCTCGGACTGCGGATCGGGCACGAACCCGCGGGCGGCTCGCAGGAGGGCCGCGCTGGCGGGGTCATCGGGCTGGCCGTAGTGGTCGGTCAGGCCGTCAGCGAGGGGGTCATCCATGTCGGTTCCTTTCAGCAGAGGGTCACGAGCTCCGGTCGTAAACGAAACGCGAGGCGGTGAGTTTCGACCGACCCGCCGCGGGCTGCCGGGCCGGTCCTGGGAGGCGAGAACCTCACGACGAGCGGCGGCGGGTCGGTGGTCTCCATTTCGCGAGTCCGTACATCGCGAAAAGAAGGGGCAAGGGTCAGCGGCGACCGCGAACGGTCCGAAGTTTCGGACCCGCCCTCGTCCGGTCACGTCGTCACCTCGTGCCAGGCGGTCGGCGGGTCGATGTCCTCGGGCTCCGGCGGGGGCCAAGCAGGGTCCTCGTCACCTACAGCCCACATTGGATCGGACCGCGGACCACCGCGGACCGGGGCGTCAGTCTCGGGTCCGCTGGTCCGCAGTGGTCCGCGGTCCGCGGCACTCTGACCTGTAGTCGAGTCGCGTAGGGCGATGCCTCGGTAGACGCGAACACGATCCTCACCTTCGCGCGGTCGACCGGCGCGCATCCCGGGCACGACGGCGCGGAGGTTCCGCCCGAAGGTTTGGACGTTGCCGGCACGGTTGCCGTTGACTTCGGCCCACGCCTTCCATGCGCCGTAGATGACGTCGATCGGCACCTCATGTGTGGGGCCAGTGACGCACTGCTCGCGAACGAACGCGGCGACCGGCGAGGCGAGATCCTGCAAGGCCAGGATCGCCTCATCAGTGCTTGCTGGCCGGGTGAACCGATCCTGCGCGACGAGCCGGTCCAGGCCGTCGAGCGCCCAGTTCAATATGCCGCTCAACTCCGCGGTCAGCCGATCCTCGAGGTTGTGATCCTCCCGGTTGAGCCACGACTCGCGGAGGAGCAACACGACGAACCGATTGGCGATCGTGGCCGATGCATCACCGAGCCGCGGCAGCTCGTTGCTGATGATGAGGAACCGCGTCGGCAGCTTGCCGGTCCACTGCTCCCGGTACTTGCGATTGACGGTGATGGTGTCCTCGCCGCTGATGGCCAGCAGTCGCTCGACGACGACCGAGGAATCCCTGCTCGCGTCCAGGCGCGCGTCAGAGATGACCGCCAGGCCCTTACCGAGCAGCGGTGCCATCCCGAAGTCGTGGGACAGGGAGGAGAGCGTTGGGCCGGCCACATTGGCAGGGCCGATGAGCTTGCCGAGGATGCGAGCGATCGTCCCCTTGCCGCCTCGGGTCGGCCCCACGATCAACAGGATCTTGTGGTAGTCGAGCCGGCCGGACACGACGTAGCCCATGTACTCCTGCAGCGCCGCGATCGACTCGGGATCATCCGGCCAGAGCTCGGCTAGGAATCCGAGCCACCCGGCCGGCGACGGCGCATCCGGGTCGAAGGCGAACGGGACCGCAGTCTGGTTGAAGTAGGTCGGTGTGTGCGACAGCAGCTCGCGTCCGTCGAGCCGAAGCAGGCCGTTCGCGACCGCCACCACGGGATGTCCATCGACGCCGATCCAGGACGGCTGATCTGTCGTCTCGTCGAGGTGAACGACCGCGGCCATCGCCTCGAGCAGGTTCCCGATCTTGAACCTGGTCGGCTGCCATGGCTGGAGTGCCTTGTCGGGATCGAGGTAGCTCGCCTTCTCGGTGAAGGCGTACGCCTCGGCCCGGACGGCGCGCTCCTCACGCTCGGCCCAATGCGACGTTCGCCAGGCCCACCAGCCGCCGCGCCAGTGACGCAGCGTCAACGTGCCGTGACGATCGTGCCGCTCGGCGAACGTGCGGGCGACGCCCATCGGGCTCGAGGGCGATGGCAGGACCGGCTTCTCCAGGACCTCGGCGACGACCTCGGGGCCGTGGAGCTTGCTCAGAGCCCGGATCTCCTCGGCGCTGATCCTGGAGCGCCGCAGCCTGGTCACGATCTGTTGGCGCGTCTCCGGCTCTGGTTTGGCACCCATTGGTGCCAGTTCTGCCTGCCGGATCGGGGTCGGCTCGGTTGCGTGACCGTTGGCGCGGGTCGACGGCAGGAACCACTCACCGGTCGTGGGGTCCAAGACCATCGGCTCGTAATCGCTCACGCCGCCACCTCATCGCGATGACGACGAAGGATTCGAAGGGCTCGAGACAGCCCCTCGAATGGGCCGAAGGGAATCCGGCCAACGTCCGAGAGGTGCCAAGCGCCCTCATATGCGACTTCGACGGCAGCTAGGATCGTGCGCAGCTCGTCTCGGGACATGGCGACATCCGCGCTGGCCGCGGGGGTAGACTCAGCTCGTCGATCGGCGGGCATTGGTGGTGCCCTCCTCGACAACGGCCCCACCGGGCGTACCGATCGCCGGCGGGGCCTTTCTCTTGTACCGGGGGTTCGGGATCGGGGTGAGCATCGCGGCTGCCCGAGAGAGCAAGTGGGTATCGGAGACGAGGCGCGGTAGCGCCTGGTCCCTAGTGGTCCGCTCGACGAGCGCCTCTGCGGCCTCGCGGAGCTCGCCGGGGATCACGGGCGAAACCGTTCTGGTTCGGGCGCTTCGAGCGCATCCAGATAGCGCTCGACGGCCCGCCTTGGCGGCAGATACATCCCCTCGAGGCTGGCGATCCTGGTCCGGCCGACGCCCATCCGCGCGGCGACGTCGTGCTGGCGCAGCCCTGCGGCCTTCCGGCGTACCAAGAGGTCCAAGCCAGTGATGCGACGTGCCGTAGCAATTGCCATACCGTCATGCTAGGATGGCAAAGTGGCAAAGAGACCTCTGGCAACGGCAGGAATGCGGCAGGAATCGGCACGCTTGGTTTCGGACGGGCTCCGGGAAGCTGTCGAGGCACGGTTACGCTTCGGTCTGACCTACGCCGAGATCGCCCGCGAGCTCGAGGACGAGGAGAAGGCGGGCCGCCTCGCGCATGCGCCAGCCGAACGCACAATCCGGTCGTGGGTGGCGACCGGCAAGGTCCGGCGACCGGCCGGGCCGCGCGAGCCTTGGTCCGTCGCCAGCGGACGTGCTGACGAAGTGGCTTTCGTCGTGCCAGTCCTTCGCGACTTGGTCCGCATACGTCCGGACGCACCGTGGCCCTCCATTCGTGAGGCAGAGATCATCACGAGGATCCGTCGAGTAGCGGATGTCCCGGGCGTGATCGCCCTAACGCTTGCGGGCCTGTACGTCGAACGCGAAAGACGTCACGAGTCGACCGAGGAGCTCGACCTATATCTGGCCTTCGCACCCTGGCGCGACGAGGAGGCGAATAAGGAGTACATCGTGATCGCGAACTCCAGCGCCGGCCGCTTTCGTGCCCTATGGGTATCGCAGTTCGAGCCCGGCCGCGTCACGGTGGGCGTGAACGCGACCGTCGGCGTCAGTGTCAGCGCAGTGCGGCGCTCGGTCCTCTAGGCCACGTCTCGCCATTCCACGTCGACCCGCGACGGATCGAACCGACGGCCGCGTTGTGCCACGGGGTTGACGACGATCCGGGCCACGAACAGGCGCACGAGCTCGTGGCGCCATGTCACCGGCCGTCGTTCCCATTCCGCCCGAACGTCGATTCCCGCGACCCGGCCGAGTCCGGCCGTCGATGACGCGGTCTCGAGCTTCCGCCGGGCGGCATCGATGCGCCCCTCCAAGGCTTCGCGGACCCGCTGGTACTGCGCCTTCGGCAGCGTCCGGCGGACGTAGTAGTCGGCCGACGCCTCGGCCAGGGCATCCTCGTCACCGCGGAGCTGCTCCAGGTCAACGGTCGTCTCGCTGCGACCGGCGCGCGCGGACAAGGCCGTCCGGAAAGCGGGCGAGTCGAGCCGGAGCATCAGAGCCTCGATGACGAGCGGCTCGAGGTACTTGGCCGCGATCACGAGCCCACCGCAACCGCGGGTGGCCATGCAGCAATAGCGGGTCACACCGCGCGCATCGGGGCGAGCCACGAGCTTGGCGCCGCACCGTCCGCACACTGCCAAGCCGGTCAGGACATGGCGGCGCACGGCCCGAGTACCCACGGGGCCGTTACGGGCCGCCAGGACGGCCCTGAGCCGTTCCCACGTCTCGCGATCGAGCAGGGCCGGGATGACGCCGGTCCCGACGACGACGCCATGGTGGGAGCGATCGCCGACGATGCGGGGGGCGGTCAGCATCCGTTTGAGGCTCGACGCCTCCCAACGACGCCCGGCCGGCGTCACGACCCCGCGTCCGTTCCAGTCCGTGACAATCGCAGACACGGACTCGCCGGCGAGGATGCGCTCGGCGGCCTCACGGATGTGCGCGGCCTCCTCTGGCACCGCCGCAAGCCGGTCGGGCTGCAGACCGAATGAGCGGATTCCGCCACCGTTCGGGCGGCCCGTCTCGGCGATCTCGCGCGCCTTACGACGGATGCGCAGAGCAGACGTCTCCGTCTCGAGCTTGGCCCAAGTGATAGACATGCGGAACATCGCCCGTCCGCCCGGACTGGTCAGGTCGATGCCCGGGTCGTTCAGCGAGACGATGCCGAACTGCCGCGCGTCGGCCAGATCGATGACCCTCTCGGCTTCCTTCGGATGACGGAGAAGGCGATCGAGCTTGTAGGTCAGCACCGCATCGACGTGTACCCCGTCGCCGAGGTCGGCCAGCATCCGCTCGAAGTCCGGGCGCGGTCGCTGCAGGTTCGAGGCAGAGTGGTCGGGATCTTCGTAGATGGCTGCCACGCGCCAGCCTTCGCGAGCGGCACGGGCCTGACAGTCACTGATCTGTCGTTGAGTAGCCGTAGCCTCGCCCGCCCGGGCCGTGGCGTCCTCTTGGCTGAGTCTGGCGTAGATCGCAACGTCCATTCCCCGGAGTGTGCGTCCACGAGTGTGCTTTGTCAATCATGGCATCCGGCAAGACGACGACGCTCGTGGCCCGGATCGCGTGGCTGATCGGCACGGGCGGAGCGCCGGCCGACGGCATCGCGGCGATCACGTTCAACAAGCGCGCCGCGGAGGAGCTCGCGGAGCGGCTCGACTCGGCCCTGGCGTATCTTGATGTCGCGGCGGGCACGGTCCGCGTCCGGACGTTCCATGCGCTGGGCCGCGAGATCCTTCGCGACGCGTGCCACTCGGTGGAGCCGCTGGTCGATCGGGCGACGATCATCCGGGAACTCTGGCCGGACGTGACCTCGGTCGAGATCGGACAGCTCGACACGGCGTTCTCGCGTTTGAAGCTGGACCTTGGCGCGGTGGCGGCGGATGTCGCCGCGGATCCTGGTGCCGGGCCGGTCGCCCGGGCCTTCGTCGCGTACGAGGGCGCGATCATGTCGCGAGGCGGGCTCGACTTCGACGACCTCATCGGACGCGCGCTACGTGCGCTCGACGGCGACGCGGTCCTGCTGGCCAGATGGCGTGAACGCTGCAGCCACCTGCTCGTCGACGAGGTCCAGGACGTGGACCGTTCGCAGATCCGCCTCGCGCTGCTCCTGGCCGCGCCGACCAACAGGATCTTCCTCGTCGGAGACGACGACCAGTCGATCTATGGCTGGCGGTTGGCCGATGTTCGCCGAGTGCTCGCGCTGGATGCGGCACTCCCCGGTCTGCGCCGTGTCGACCTGCATGTGAACCACCGCTGTCCAGTGCCGGTCGTGGAACGCGCGGTCCGGCTCATCGAACACAACCGCGAGCGGTTCGCCAAGATCGTCCGACCGCGACCCGATGCGCCCGGTCGCCTGATCCTGGCGCCGGACGCGACCGACGAGCCGGCACGGACCGAGCGGCTGCTCCGGTCATGGCCCGACGACGACGGTACGCGCGCGATCCTGGCCAGGTCGAATCGCGAGTTGCGGCCCGCGGTGCTGGCTGCCCTCGCCGCCGGCGAGCCGTTCCGGGCGCCGTCCGTCGGCCTCCTCGTCGACGATCCGGCGCTCGACGAGTTGCTTGCGCGCGCCGCCACCGCGACAGATCCCCATCAACCGCTCCTCGTCCGGCTCGCGGCTGTTCGGCGCGGACTCGCGACCGACGGGACGGACGCGCAACGGGAGCTCGCCACCGCCCTGCTGGCCTGGGCTCCGCCGTACGCCGACCTGGAGGCGCTCGTCGCCGCGATGGCATCGACGCGCGCGAGGCTCGGTGCGCTTCGCCGCGACGACGCCCGGCTCAGCCTCGCCACGGCGCACTCGACGAAGGGCGCCGAATTCGACCATGTCGCCGTGGTCGGGATGGAACAGGGCCGCTTCCCCAGCGGCCGCGCCGTCGCCGAGTCCACCGAACCGGGGCGTGCGCTCGAGGAGGAGCGGCGCCTCGGCTACGTCGCCTGGACCCGGGCGCGCCGGACCCTCACCCTGAGCTACGACCCGGCGGTCCCCTCCCAGTTCCTCCTGGAGGCGTTCAGCCGCGAGGAGCTCGGGCTGGACGAGGAGCGGGCGCCCGCGCCACTCACCCTCTCGAGCGATTGATCTCGCGGAGCAAGCGGTCGATGGACTCCAGGAAGGGCTCGGTCAGGTCCGATGGCAAAGCGTCCCGGATCGAGTCCTTGGGGCCGTAGGCCGCACGGGCTCGCAGCGCCGCCGACCGCAGTCCACGCAGGTCGTCGTCGCGAAGCCGATCCGGCAGCGACGCGAGATACGCGGTCCAGCGTTCGTGACCGCGTTCCCGCGCGCCGATCAGCAATCGATCGGCATGGCGTGCCGCCTGCAGGCCGAGGTCGTCGATGACCGGGTACTGATGGCGCGCCGGGACGATGGTCCGGGCGGAGTCAGACATCGTGGGCTGTCGCGGTGGCCCCTTCGGGACCGGACTCGTCGGACGGCTTGATGAGGAGCAGCGGGAGGCGCTTCCGTTCCGATCCGTTGACGAGCAGGCGGAACGAGTAGTCACCCGGCGAGGGGAACGTGAGGTTCCACAGGTCGATCGAAAAGGTCAGCGTCGCGTCGCGTCCGTCGCGCTGGCTGCGCGCGACGAGGCTCCCCGTCGCGCCGGCCACCTCTCCGCCGTCGGGGTCGAGCAGCACGAAGCGGATCTCATGCTCCCGCTCCGTCTCGGGCGCGGTGACGGCCAACCCGATGACGAGCGCGAGATGCGGGTGGCGCAGCGGGAAGCGCCGTCCGCCGATCCGCGCGATGCCTCCGCCGAGGACGTGGAATTTCTGGCCCGGGACGGTCTCGGCCGCATCGGCCAGGAATGCGAAGTCGATGTCGGGCACGTCGTAATGCTAGCCCGCGGGGGTGGTCGGTGGAAGCCTCAGCGGGAGGCCTTCGCCGCCGCGGTGGCCCGCTTCCGTGACGGCGTCGCGGGGACGGCCAGTGGAGCCCTGCCGTGGCCGTTGGTGCGGTCGCGATCCGGGTCCAGGCGGCCGGCCTCCTCGGCGAATGAGACGTCCGAGAGCGGCACGAGGGGCTCGCCGCGCAGCACCCGGTCCAGGTACTCGGCGGTCGCCGACCCCGTCACCTTCGCGACCTGCTCCGGCGTGCCTTCCGCGATGATCTGCCCACCTCTGTCGCCGCCCTCCGGTCCGAGGTCGACGATCCAGTCGGCCGTCTTGATGACATCCAGGTTGTGCTCGATGACGAGGACGGTGTTCCCTCCGTCGACGAGGCGGTGAAGGACCTCGAGCAGCTTCTCCACGTCGGCGAAGTGGAGGCCGGTGGTCGGCTCGTCGAGGACATACAGGGTCCGACCAGTCGCCCGCCGCGAGAGCTCCGTCGAGAGCTTGACCCGCTGGGCCTCACCGCCGGACAGCGTCGTGGCGGGCTGCCCAAGGTGAACGTAGCCGAGGCCCACATCGTTGAGCGTCTGGAGCTTGGCCCTGACATTCGGAACGGCCGAGAAGAACTCGAGCGCCTCGGCGATCGTCATCTCGAGGACGTCGGCGATCGACTTTCCCTTGAAGTGGATCTCGAGCGCCTCGCGGTTGTAGCGTTTGCCCTTGCAGACCTCGCAGGGGACGTACACATCGGGCAGGAACTGCATCTCGATCTTCAGGATCCCGTCGCCCTTGCAGTTCTCGCACCGACCACCCTTCACGTTGAACGAGAAGCGACCGGGCGAATAGCCGCGCACACGCGCCTCGGGTACGCCGGCGAACAGCTCGCGGATCGGCCCGAACAGCCCGGTATAGGTCGCCGGGTTCGATCGCGGGGTCCGCCCGATGGGGCTCTGGTCGATCTCGATGATCTTGTCGACGTGCTCGGCGCCGGCCAGCTTGTCGTGGGCGCCGACCGGTTCGCGCGAGCCATTGAGCTCGCGCGCGAGGGCCCGATACAGGACCTCCGTCACGAGCGTGCTCTTGCCGCTGCCCGAGACGCCGGTGACCGCGACGAACGTCCCGAGCGGCACGCGCAGGTTCACGTCGCGCAGGTTGTGTTCACGCGCCCCTTTCACGGCCAGTGCCTTGCCACTGCCCTTGCGGCGCTTCTTCGGGATCGGGACCTGGCGCTCGCCGCGCAGGTACGCCCCGGTGATCGAGCGAGGTTCGGCGAGAAGGGTCTCGAGCGGGCCGTTCGCGATGATCTCGCCACCATGCTCGCCCGCTCCGGGCCCGATGTCGACCACCCAATCCGCCGTCCGGATGGTCTCCTCGTCGTGCTCGACCACGAGGACCGTGTTGCCCAGGTCGCGAAGTCGGGTCAGGGTGGCGATGAGCTTCGCGTTGTCACGCTGGTGGAGTCCGATCGACGGCTCGTCGAGGATGTACAGGACGCCCATCAGGGTCGTGCCGATCTGGGTCGCGAGCCGGATCCGCTGGGCCTCGCCGCCCGAGAGCGTCACGCTCGTCCGGTCCATCGTGAGGTAGTCCAGGCCGACGTCGACCAGGAATCCGAGTCGCGCCACGATCTCCTTGACCACCTGGTAGGCGATCGCCCGTTCGCGCTCGTTGAGCGTGGCGCCCAGACCACTCGCCCAACGCAGCGCATCCTTGATGGACAGCGTCGCGATATCCCAGATGTTGCGGTCACCGATGGTGACCGCGAGGATCTCGGGCCGCAGCCGCTTGCCGCCACAGGTCGGACAGGGCTTGCTGACCATGACCTTCTCGATCTCGGTCTTGACGTAGTCGGAGTCCGTCTCGCGGTAGCGCCGCTCGAGGTTCGTGACGATGCCCTCGAAGTTGGCCTTGTAGGTGCTCTCGCCGCGCTCGTGGCGATAGCGCACCAGCACGCGCTCCTGGTCCTTCTTGGCGTACAGGAGGTAGTCGAGGGCTTCCTTGGGCAGCTTGCGCACCGGTGACGAGTAGTCCCAGCCGTGGGCCTTGCAGACCGCCTCGATGATCTTCATCCGCCAGGAGGCGTCGGTGGAGAGCAGCCCGCCGAGGCCCAGCGCACCCGCGCCCAGCGCCTTGCCCGGGTTCGGGATGAGCAGTGCCGGATCGATCTCGAGCTTCGTGCCGAGGCCGGCGCAGCTCGGGCAGGCCCCATGCGGCGAGTTGAACGAGAAGTTGCGCGGCTCCAGCTCGTCGATCGTGAACCCGTCGTACGGGCAGCTGTACTTCTCGCTGTACCGCAGCTCCTCGAAGGCCGGCGGCTCGTCGTCGCGGGGCGCCGGCGCGATCAAAACCACGCCCTCTCCGAGCCGCAGCGCCGTCTCGATCGAGTCGGACAGCCGGGAGGCGTCGGGATCGGGGATCACGACGCCCGTCAACGGGTCGATCGGCCGTCCGTCGTCCGCCCGTGCCGCACCGTCGGGCGCTTCCGCGTGCCGGACGACGTAGCGATCGACGACCACCTCGATCGAGTGGCGCTTGTACTTATCGAGCTTCGGCGCGTCGGCGATGTCGTACAGCTCCCCGTCGACGCGGACGCGGACGAAGCCCTGCCGCCGAGCGGTGTCGACGATCCGGTCGCCCTCGGTCTTGCGGTCCTTGATCAACGGCCCGAGGACGAGCAGGCGCGTACCCTCCGGCAAGGCCAGGACCTGGTCCACGATCTGCTGCACGCTCTGGCGCTCGATGGC
This sequence comes from uncultured Chloroflexia bacterium, assembly GCA_963735785.1. Classification (GTDB taxonomy): domain Bacteria; phylum Chloroflexota; class Limnocylindria; order Limnocylindrales; family CSP1-4; genus SPCO01. The sequence goes on from CAVTMH010000001.1 coordinate 206,157, forward strand.
GTGGCCGTTCGGGCAGTGCGGGATGCCGATCCGCGCGAACAGCAGCCGCAGGTGGTCGTAGATCTCGGTGACGGTCCCGACCGTCGACCGCGGATTGCGGCTCGCCCCCTTCTGGTCGATCGAGATCGCCGGGGAGAGGCCGTCGATCTGGTCGACGTCCGGCTTCTCCATCTGCCCGAGGAACTGCCGGGCATACGCCGACAGGCTCTCGACGTAGCGCCGCTGCCCCTCGGCGTAGATCGTGTCGAAGGCCAGGCTGGACTTGCCGGAGCCCGACAGACCGGTGATGACGACGAGCCGATCGCGCGGGAAGGCGACCGTCACATCCTTGAGGTTGTGTTCGCGCGCTCCGCGCACGACGAGCTGGTCCTGGGGCACGAACGAAGTCTACCGGATACCGATGATTTCGAACAGGTGTTCGCGTCGGCCGTCAGCGCCGGCGACGGCCCGGGCGCTGGCCGGTGCGCTTGCGGATGTTCGGGGTGACGGTGCGGTCCCAGGTGGGTCGCTCGGTCCAGCGGCCGGACCCGCCGGGAGCGTCGTCGTGCTCATCGCGGATGCCCGGCAGCCAGTCCGCCGCGGTCCCATCGCCCACGCCGACCGGCTCGCCGTCCAGGGTCTCGGAGGGCTCCTCCTCGGCGGGGAGCACGGTCACGCTCATGACCTCCATGACGGGACCGGCCGCGATCGCCGCTTCCGTTGCCCGCCGGCCGCGGGCCCGGTCTGCCGCGCCGGTCAGGCCTCCCCTTCCCTCCCCGGCCCCCGCCGTCGCCGCCGCCCGTTCGGCCGCTCGCGCGACGGTCACCGAGGCGTCCTGCTCCAGCACTCGCAACCGGATGTTCTGGATCTCGTCGCGCAGCGCGGCGGCCCGTTCGAACTCGAGCTCCTTCGCGGCCTGGCGCATCTCCGCCTCCATCCGCCCGACGAGGGCCTCGACCTTCTTGCGATCCGCCTCGTCGAATGAGCCCCCGGCCGCCCCACGCTCCGAGGTGTAGACGATGGCCGAGTCGGCGACCGCGCGGAGCCGCTCGTTGATGTCGTGGATGCCCTTGACGATGGTCGTCGGCTCGATGCCGTGTTCCGTGTTGTACGCGACCTGGATCGCCCGACGACGGTTCGTCTCATCGATGGCGACCTGCATCGACTCGGTCACCCGGTCCGCGTACATCACGACCTCACCGCCGATGTTCCGTGCCGCTCGGCCGATCATCTGGATCAGCGACCAGGCGGAACGCAGGAACCCCTCCTTGTCCGCGTCGAGGATGGCGACCAGCGTCACCTCCGGCAGGTCGATGCCCTCGCGGAGCAGGTTGATCCCGACGAGGACGTCGAACACCCCCAGGCGGAGGTCGCGCAGGATGGCCACGCGCTCGAGCGTGTCGACCTCGCTGTGGAGGTACTGGACCTTGACCCCGAGCTCCTTGAGGTAGTCGGTGAGATCCTCGGCCATCTTCTTCGTGAGCGTCGTGACGAGCGCGCGCTCGCCGCGCTCCACCCGCCCCCGGATCTCCTCGAGCAAGTCGTCGATCTGGCCCTCCGTGGGCCGGACCGTGATCTCCGGGTCCACGACGCCGGTCGGGCGGATGAGCTGCTGGGCGATGTTCCCCTGGCTTCGTTCCAGCTCGTACGGCCCCGGTGTCGCGCTCATGTAGATAGCCTGGCTGACGGTCGCCTCGAACTCCTCGAACGTCAGCGGCCGGTTGTCGAGCGCGGACGGCAGGCGGAACCCGAAGTCGACGAGGATCTCCTTGCGCGTGCGGTCGTTCTTGTACATCCCGACGACCTGCGGGATGGTCATATGCGACTCGTCCACGACCAGGAGCCAATCGGGCGGGAAGTAGTCCAGGAGCGTCCACGGGCGGGACCCCGCCTCCCGACGGGCCAGGTGGCGGGAGTAGTTCTCGACGCCCGTGCAATAGCCGAGCTCGCGCAGCATCTCGAGGTCGAATGTCGTCCGCTGGCGGAGACGTGCCGCCTCGAGCACGCGGCCCTCCGTCTCGAGCTCGCCGACCCGCACCTCCATCTCGGCTTCGATGTCGACGATGGCTTCCTTGAGCTTGTCGGCCGGCGTCACGAAGTGGGTCGCCGGGTAGATGTTCGTCTCCTTGCGCTCGGCGAGCAGCTCGCCGGTGAGGGGGTCGAGCTCCGTGATGCGCTCCACATCGTCGCCGAAGAACTCGACCCGCACGAGCGTCTCCTCCGACGCGGGCTGCAGCTCGAGCGTGTCGCCCCGGACCCGGAAACGTGCGCGAGTGAGGGCCTGGTCGTTGCGCTGGTACTGCAGGTCGACGAGGTGGCGCAGGACGGCGTCGCGACGGTACTTGCCGCCGACACGCAACTTGAGGACCGTCGCGCCGTAGTCGACCGGCGCGCCGAGACCGTAGATGCACGACACGCTGGCCACGATGATCACGTCCCGCCGCTCGAACAGGGCGTGGGTGGCGGCATGCCGCAGCCGGTCGATCTCGTCGTTGCGCGAGGAATCCTTCTCGATGTACGTGTCGCTTCGGGGCAGGTACGCCTCCGGCTGGTAGTAGTCGAAGTAGCTGACGAAGTACTCGACCGCGTTGTTCGGGAAGAACTCGCGGAATTCCGCGTACAGCTGGGCCGCCAGGGTCTTGTTGTGGGCGAGCACGAGGGTGGGCTTGTTGTGCTCCTTGATGACGTTGGCGAGCGTCCAGGTCTTGCCGGATCCGGTCACCCCGAGCAGGGTCTGGTGACGCTCGCCGGCGGCGAGCCCCGTCGACAGGCGCTCGATCGCCGTGGGCTGGTCGCCGGTCGGCTGGAATGGGGCAACGAGCTCGAAATCGGGCACGTCGGAATTCTACCGGACGGCGGCACTTTCGAACAGGTGTTCGGTCGTGCTCGGGTCGTGCGCGGCCCGGCCCCGTCGCCGGGCCCGTACCCCGGTTGCCGGGCGCGGTGGGACGAACGAGTGATACCGGCCAACGGGCGTCGGCCCGGACACTCCCTGCGTCACCACAGGAGGTCGACCGACTCCGCATGCGCATCGTCCGCCGCTCCCGCCGCACCGCCGCGCTCCGGCTCGCCCCGCCCAGCGCTCCCGCGCGGCCGTCTGTCGCGCCCGATCGCGCCCGCGCCGCCCACGACGCCCACTGCGCGCACGGTCAGAGCCTGGTCGAGTTCGCGCTCGTGATGCTGCCGCTGTTCATCATCCTGCTCGGGATCATCCAGTTCGGCTTCATCTTCAATGCCTACGTGACGATCACGAATGCCTCGCGGGAAGGCGCGCGGATCGGCACGGTCTACGTGTACGACGCCAACCTGTCGAAGGCCCAGAACGACCTGGCCCGCAATAACGCGATCAAGACCACGCTCATCAACTCGATGAACCTGCTCACCAAGACCGCGCCGAATTTCACGACGTCCACGACCTGGTCCCAGAGCGGGACCACCTACACGAACGGCGATCTGGTCGTCACCTACTCGAACCCGGCCGGCGTCACCGAGACCGACGCCCGGGTCGGGCAGCAGATCACCGTCCGAGCACACTATCACCAGGACCTGATCATCCCGATGATCGCGCAGCTCCTGCCGCGCGATGCCAACGGTCGCCTCGGGCTGATCTCCGAAGTCACGATGGTCGCCAACTGATGGCGAGGCGACGAGCCGGACATCCCGATGGGGCACGCGGGCAGGTCATCGTGATCTTCGCGCTGTCGCTCGTGTTGCTGATGGCGGTCGCCGGGCTGGCGTTCGATATCGGACGGTTCTACAGCGAAAAACGATTCCTGCAGAATGCCGCCGATGCCGGGGCGCTGGCGGTCGCGAACGCCCTCATCCGTGGCGAGACCGCGACGGACGCCGAGGCCGAGGGGCGCGACGTCCTGACCCGCAACCTTCTCGGAAGCCCGACCGGCACCACGGCCGTCGTGGCCGCGACGCCGCAGTACGAATCGGGCCACGCCGGTGATCCGGCGTACCTGATCAGCGGGATCCTCATCACGTCCGGTGGCGACGTCCGTGTCGCGATCCGGAGCAATGTGTCCTACACCTTCGGCCGTGTCGTGGGCCTCGGATCCGCGGTGGTCAGCGGCCAGGCACGCGTCGCCAGCAAGGGCGACCTGCTCCCGATCGCCGTCCGGCACTACATCAACGCCCCGGGGCCGTTCGCTGGCGCCGTCGCACCCTGCGACGGGAACACGAATCACTTCCAGGACCTGATCTCGACCGCGAACACCTCGTGTCTCGGCAGCATGACCGACGGGACGCTCCGGTCGATGCCCAACCCTGGTTCCCCGTTCAACCCCTCGACGCCCGACGACGACCCGGTCAACCACGGCCCGATCATCGCCCTGGTCGGGCAGGGTGCGTCGCCGTCGAACGCCGCCAGCTTCCGCGGGTTCGTGGCGCTCGACATCCGCAATTTCCAGTACCAGTCGCCGCCATCGAACGTGTTCTACAACGGCGTGACTGCCGGCATGAACGCGAACACGATCAAGGACATCGAGGCCGGCTGGGTCGCGGGGGGCTACCCGGGTCCGGACTTCCCACCGGTGACGGTCCCGCCCGACCCCAACGACCAGGTCGGGATCATGGACGGCAACTCGTCGGGAATCATCGTCGACGAGATCGACGAGCGCTACAGCCCGGGCGACGAAATCCTCGCCGCGGTCTACTCCGGGACGGTCCAGAGCATCCCGGACTTCGCGTACACGGTCGCCACGACCGCCACCATCAACACGAACCAGAACCGCAACAACGCGATCTCGATGAACGTGACGAAGAACGCCTCGTTCACCGGCGTCGTCGCCACGAGTGCGTTCCCCGACTGGGGCGACGCCGGTCATCCCTGGGGGACGACGCTGACGCCGCTCACGTTCACGCCGAGCCCCCTCACACCGAACGGCACGGTCACGTGGTCGACCTTCCAGACCACCGGGGCGCCACAGGGCGTGTACACCGTCTGGATCCAGGGACATTCATCGGACCCGGTCCTGCTCGACCACTACTACCCGGTGGGCATCGCGATCGGCAGCGTGAACCGGGACTTCTCAACGAGCTCGGGGGCGTACATCGCGCTGGCCAATACCGGCGCGACCGGCACCGCTCCGGTCACCGTGAGCACCACCAACAACAACGGCACCTTCTTCGGAGGCACCGTCAGCCTGAGCATCGAGGGCGGTGCGGACGCGAACGGCGTCCTGCCGTCCGGGATCGGCACGGTCAGCGTGTCGCCGTCCACCATCACGCTCAACAGGGGCACCAGCCAGACCGCGACGGTCTCCGTCAACGGCGGGACCCTCGGCCCGGGCGTCTATTCCCTGACCCTTCGTGTCACCGGCATGAACTCGGCGGGGCAGCCGGCCACACGCCTGGTCCCGATCACGCTGACGATCGCGACCGCCAGCACCTCCAACGAATATGTCGACATCCTCGGCTTTACGACGTTCCGGATCACCGGAATGGACAGCAACGCCGTCTACGGCTACGCCATCTCAGGCGTGTACGCCGACATGAACGATCCCGCGTTGCGCCGCGGTCAGGTGGCGCGACTCGTGCCCTGGAACTAGCCGGGCGGGCACGGCATCACCCAAGTCGGAGGCACATTCGTGGAGATGGAATACAAGGACCCGAGCCGTCGGGGCCGCTACATCGTGATCGTCGGCGTCATCCTGGCGCTCGTCGCCGGGGCGGCGGCGTTCTACCTGATCAGCACCGCCCAGCAGCAAGCCGGCCAGGCCGGGCTCCAGCGCGTGTCGGTCGTGGTCGCGCTGCAGACCATCCCGGCACGCAAGTTGATCGAGGCCACGGACCTGGAGGTCCGGGAGGTGCCACTCGACCCGACCAACGCCCAGGGCATCGTCTCGACCCCGGACAAGGTCATCGGACGCGTACCGTCGGTCACGATCCTCGCTGGTCAGATGGTCACGACGAATCTGATGGCCTCGAGCGCCGAGGGCGGGCAGTTCTCGGTCCTTGGCCCCGACGAGTCGATCGGTCCCGACAGCCCGGTGTGGCGTGCCATCTCGGTGACGGTCCCGGACGACCGGGCGGTCGGTGGTCTGCTCACCGCCAACCAGACCGTCGACGTCTTCGTCACGGCCAGCGTCAATGTCCTCACGACCTCGGACGTCGGGGTGGGTGATGAGGGGTTCTACTCCGACAAGTCCACGAAGATCAGCTACCAGAACATGCTGATCCTGGCCAAGGCGGGGACGTTCTACATCCTCAAGGCGCCGATCGACGTGGCAGAGGAGATCTCGCATCTCCAGGCCAGCGGGGCATCTTCGTTCAGCCTCGCCCTGCGACCCGACGTGGACACCCGCCAGGTCGATGCATCGGTCCTGGGCACCACGACGAACGACGTGATCATCCGGTACGGCCTCCCGGTCCCGGTCGTGTACCCACCGTTCGAAGGCCCCCTGCCGACACCCGCGCCGACGCCGATCGCGACGCCGGGACCGACGCCGACCGCCACGGCGGCCACTTCGCCAAGCCCCTCACCCTAGCGTCCGCCAGCCAGCTTCCATCTCCGCGCCGCTGACCCGGCGCGCCTCCCGGCCGTCCGGGCTGCCTCGGTGGCCCGGACGGCCGCTCGAATTCATGCCGGGGCGAGGGCGCGCTCCAGAAGTTCGAGGGCATGCGAACGGGTCACGGCGGGCGCCTCGCCCGTGTCGAGGACGTGGCTCGCGGCAGGTCGCAGCCGAGTCGCAAGGTCGCCCTGGGCGGCGATCCGCTCGCGGGCATCGCCGATCGCGGTCCCCCGCTCGACCAGCCGCTGCAGCTGCGCCTCCACGGGACAGGTGATCAGCCATACCTCGTCGCACAGCTCGGCGAGCCCGCCCTCGACGAGCTTGATGGCCTCGATCACGACCGCTGTGGCACCGGCGGCCCCGGCAGCCGCGAGCTCGGCGAGGATGCGCGGCCGAACCGCGGGGTGGACGATCGACTCGAGGTCCCGCAGGGCGTCGGGGTCGGAGAACACGATGCGCCCCAGGGCGGCGCGATCGAGCGTGCCGTCCGGCTGCCGCAGGTCTCCGCCGAAGCGCAGATAGACGGCCTCGACCTCGGCCGTACCCGGAGCCAGCACGTCGCGGGCCACACGGTCGGCGTCGACGACGACCACGCCCGGTGTCGCGCCGAGCCAACCCGCTACGGTGGACTTGCCGCAGCCGATCGGCCCGGTGACCCCGATCCGAACGGGGCGGGCTCCCCGGCGTACGGTCACGGTGCCCTCCGAGGCCCGAGGCGGAGGTCTCCGACGCGAGCGACCCGACAATTCACGGCGCGCGTTCCTCGAGCTGGAGCCATGCATCCTCTGCGGCTGCGAGCGCCAGGTCGACATCGGCGAGCTCGCTCGCGACGCGCCGCATCTCGACGAAATTCGCCGCGACGGCCGGGTCGCCCATCGCGAGCTCCAGGTGGTTCTTGCGCAAGCCCAACCGAGTCAGCTCGGCATCGAGCGCCACCTTCTGCCGGCGGTAGGCATCCTTGGACAACCTCTCCAACCGTTTCCTGGGCCGTGGTGCCGTGCCGACGGGGGCGCGAGCTGAGCGACTGCCAGCGCCCGCAGGCGGTGAAGGAGCGGTGCTCGCGACCCCGGCGGCACGAGCGGCGCCGATCGGTCGCGCAGAAGCGATGGTCGCGACCGTGCCGGGGCGCATCCTGACCTGTTGCGCCGGGATCCCGTTCGCTACGGTCCAGCCGTTGGCCACGGCCTGACGCCACTCGCGATAGCCGCCATCGAAGGCGGTTGCCTGACCGTCGCCCACGACCCACATGCGATCGCAGACGGTCTCGAGGAGGCGCCGGTCGTGGGACACGACGACCAGCGTAGCCGCGGACTCACGCATGAAGGCCTCGATGGCCTCGCGCGCCGGGATGTCGAGATGGTTCGTGGGCTCGTCGAGGAGCAACAGGTTCGACGGCTGGATCCCGAGCAACGCCAGCTCGAGACGCGACCGTTCCCCGCCGGACAGGGCACGGACCTCCTTGAACGCGTCGTCGCCTCGGAACAGGAACCGCGCGAGGTAGGCGCGCGCCTCGCCCGGCGTCACCGGGATGGTGTCGAGCAGCGCGTCGAGCACCGTCGTGCCGGGGATGGCGGCTCCCCGCAACTGGGCGAGATACCCGATCTGGACATTGTTCCCGAACGACAGAACACCATCGAGCGGCGGGAGGTCGCCGGCGATCGTCCGCAGGAGCGTCGTCTTGCCGGCGCCGTTAGGCCCGACGATGCCGATCCGCTCGCCGCGTTGGGCGGCCAGGAACGGCACCCGGGCCACGACCTGCGGCTCGGCTGCCGGCTCGCCGTCCGGTCGCACGGCGCCCCGTCCCGGCAGGTAGCCGATGACCATGTCCTCGACGCGGACGGCGATCTCGCCGGACCGGGCCGGGCCGGCGCCCGCCAGCGCCGACTGCGGTAGCGCCAGCCTCCGCGACGCGCGCGGCGCCTCGCGACGGTCCGCCTGCAGTCGTTCCAGGCGTGCCTCGTGCTCGTGCATCTTCGAGAACTTGCGGTGGCTGCGATACCGCTGCACGAGCTCCTGCTCGCGAGCGATCTGCTCGGCCTGGGTCCCGGCGTCCTTGGCGGCCCGCGCGTCGCGCTCCGCGCGCTGCCGATGGTAGGCGGTGTAATCGCCACGGAAGACGGTCAGCCGGCGGTCGCGCAGCTCCCAGACCCGGGTCACGGTCCCATCGAGGAACGCGCGGTCGTGCGAGGCGACCACGAGCGTCCCGGCACGGCGACGGAGGTGCTCCTCCAGCCATTCGAGCGCGTCGAGGTCCAGGTGATTCGTCGGTTCGTCGAGGAGCAGCAGGTCGGGGTCGGCGATGACCAGGCGAGCCAGCGCGGCGCGGGTCTGTTCGCCACCCGACAGGCCCGTCGGTGGCCGGACCCACTCGTCCCTGCTGAAGCCGAGGCCGCTGAGTGTCGAGTCGACGCGCTGGTCCAGCGTGTAGCCGCCGAGGACTTCGAACTGGTGCTGCAGATCGGCATAGGCACCCTCGGCGACCCGCCCGCCACGCTCGAACGCCGCAAGCTCGTCGGCCATGGCGTCGAGATGTGCGGCGCCGGTCCGGACGGCGGTGCGCAGGTCCGGCGCGGCCATGAACGCGGCGTCGAAGTGGGCCTCCTGTGCCAGGAGCCCGATCGACAGGGCGCGTTTTCGCACCACGGAGCCGCGGTCCGGCTCGTCACGACTCGCGGCGAGGCGGAGCAGCGTCGTCTTGCCGGCGCCGTTGGGCCCGACCAGCCCGATGCGGTCCCCGAGCGCGATGGCCGCGTGGATCTCGTCGAGGATCACGAATGCACCGATCTCGCGGGTGACGCCCGCGAACCGCAGGATCGACATCAGCCGCGGCCCGCGACCGAGGCGCGCGCCGCCGCGCGCCGGGTGGCCGCCGCCCGCCTCGTGCGGTCGGTGCGTGCGAGGGTGGCGGCGCGCGAGGCTTCGTCCGTGGTGAGCCCGATGCTCCCCTCCCCCGCGAGCTCGGTCCACCGCCGGCCCCGACGGACCTCGCCCCCGGTCAATGTCCGAAGGATCGCCCGCGCGCCCTTTCGGTCGGCGGCGGGCAGGCGCTGGCACCACGAACAGAAATGCGTCGAGCGTGCGCCGACGACGATCCGCTTGATCGGTCGACCGCAGCGCCGGCAGGCCTCGCCCGTCCGCTGGTAGACATCGAGCCGCTCCTGCATCGATCCGTCGCCGTCAGGGGCCGTGTAGTCGTCGATCGACGAGCCCCGTCGCGCGATCGCATCGGACAGCACGGCGCGAATCGCCTCGTACAGCCGACGCTCGTCCGGCGGGCGGAGGGACGACGCGCTCCTGAGCGGGTGGAGACGTGCGCGCCAGAGCGACTCGTCGGCGTAGATGTTGCCGACGCCGGCCAGGAACGACTGGTCGAGCAACAGCGGCTTCAGGCGGCCCTTCCGCCGGCGCACGCGACGTCGGAACTCACGCAGGGTGAACTCGTCGGCGAGCGGCTCGGGGCCGATGGCCGCGAACACCGCGTTCCCGCCCACCTCCGCGACGAGGTCGCCCGTGACGGGATCGCGCCCGTACAACCCGATCTTCCCGAATTTGCGGATGTCGCGGAATCGCAGCTCGCGCCCGTCGGCGAGCTCCAGGACGAGACGCACGTACGGATCGTCGGGCACGCCCGAGGGCACCACGAACAGCTGCCCGGTCATCTTGAGGTGGATCGTCAGAGCGGCGTCGCCGGACAATCCCACGACGACCTGTTTGGCCCGCCGCCCGACGGTCTCGACGGTGCGTCCGGCGACCGCTTCGGCGAAGGCCAGCGGCTCGTGCGTGCGCAGCGTCTTCGCCCAGGAGCTGCGCGAACCAACGATCGTCGCGCCGACCAGACGTGGTCGAAGGTCGCGCGCGACCGTCTCGACCTCGGGAAGCTCGGGCATCCGCGTGACCTAGCCGGCGAGCGGCGCGATCGGCGCCTCGAGCGGCATCTCGTCGGCCTCGGCGGCGATCGCGTCCTCACGTGTCAGCGGTGTCATGGATTCCCAGTCGTCGCCCACCTTCACGTCGACGATGAGCGGTACCGACAGCGGCAGCGCGCCCTCCATCGTCTCCCGCACGAGCGCAGCCAGCGGTTCGACGTCCTCCCGTGGGACCTCGAACAACAGCTCGTCGTGGACCGACAGCAGGAGCCTTGCACGGGACCCTTCGGCGGCGAGTCGCTCCGCGACGCGGATCATCGCGATCTTCTGGATGTCCGCGGCCGTGCCCTGGATGGGCATGTTGATCGCCATCCGTTCACCGGCACCGCGCAGCGCAGGGTTCGAGGCACGCAGCTCCGGGATCTGGCGCTTCCGCCCGAGCAGCGTCTCGACGAATCCCTGTGCCTTGGCCTGATCCTTGATCGCCATCATGTAGTAGCTGATGCCCGAATACGCCGCGAAGTAGCTGTTGATGAACTCCTGCGCCTCTTTGCGCGGGATGTTGGCCCGCGAGGCAAGCCCGAAGTCGCTCATCCCGTAAGCCAGCCCGAAGTTGACCATCTTGGCCATCGACCGCTCGCCGTGGGTGATGTCCTCGGGCGCCTTGTGGAGGACGCGCGCGGCCGTCTCGCGGTGGATGTCGGCTTGTCGAGCGAACGCGTCCTTGAGGTGCTCGTCGCCCGAGACGTGTGCGAGGATCCGGAGCTCGATCTGCGAATAATCGGCGGCGAGCAGCACCAGCTCCGGCTCGCCGGCCACGAACGCGCGACGGATCTTGCGGCCGAGCTCCGTGCGAATGGGGATGTTCTGGAGGTTCGGGTCGGACGACGACAGTCGGCCGGTGGACGCGACGGCCTGATGAAAAGTGGTGTGCAGCCGCCCGTCGTCGGCCATCAGCGTGGGGAGCGCCTCGACGTACGTCGAGCGGAGCTTCGTATAGATCCGCCACTCGAGCAGCTTGTCGATCATCGGGTGGGCCGGCCGCAGCTCCTCCAGCACGGACGCGTCGGTCGAATAGCCCGTCTTCGTCCGCTTGCCCTTCGGCAGATCGAGTTCGTAGAACAGGATCTGCTCGAGCTGCTTGGGACTTCCGAGATTGAACTCGTGGCCGACGTCGACGTAGATCTCCTGCTCGAGTCTGGAGGTCTCGGCGGCGAACTCCCGATCCAGGACCGCCAATGCCTCGAGATCGAGGGCGACACCGACGGCCTCCATGCGGGCGAGGACCGGGATCAACGGCAGCTCGACCTCTCGGAACAGGCGCTCGAGCCCCACGTCGGCGAGTCGTTTCTCCAGCGGCTCGCGGACCGCGATGGCCGAGAGCGCCTCGAGCCCCGCACGGGCCGTCGCCGGAAGCTCGGTGGCGGGCGGCAGGATCTGGTCGAGGTTCTCCGCCACGACGTCGGGGATGGTCTGGCTGCGCAACGCAGCGTTGAGCACGTAGGCGGCGATCTGCGTATCGAAGGCGATCTCGGGCGAGGGCGACGATGGGTCATCCGCGAAGCGGGCCACGATCAGCGGCTTGACCTCATGGCCAACGAGCGGGGTCCCCACACGCTCCAGCAGGTGTCGCAGCGCCCCTGCCGCCTCGGCGCCCTCGGCGGCGACCACCCGGCCATCCGTGCCGGCCACGGCCAGGGCGAGCGGCGTGCCGCGGCGGGGGCGCGGGTCGTCCAGGAGGAGCGAGGCGCCCACCGCGGGCTGGGCTGCCAGCCATGGCTCCAGATCGGCGATCCGATCGGCGCCGCGGACCTCGATGCGGCCCGGATCGACGATGGCCGCGGCCAGTGCGGTCGGCAGGTCGTCGGCCGGTTCGAACGCCCGGTCCGCGGCCGTTTCCGTGCCGTTGGCGCTCTCGGTCCCGAGGCCCACCCCCTCGGCCCCTGGGGCGCCGGTCACCGCGTCGAAATCGAGCCGGAGCTGCAGCTCGCCGCTGGGGGGCCGGGCCACATTCCGACCGGGTCCCCAGCCCTCCGGGCGCCCGGCGACGCGCGCCGCCGGCACGTAGCCGCTGTCCGCGACCGATCTCAGGCTCTCGGACCGTTGCTCGGCGAATTCGCCGGCCATCGGCGGCAGGCGTTCGATGAGCGTGCGGAACTCGTACTCCCGGAACAGCCGGACCACCGTGTCACGGTCGTAGTCGCCGAGCCGGGCGGACTCCAGGTCGATCTCGACCGGCAGGTCGCGGACGATGCGCGAGAGCTCCCGACCCATATGGACCTGGTCGTCGTGGTCGCGCAGCTTTTCGCGCAGCTTCTCGGGCGTCACCTCGTCGAGCCGGGCATAGAGCGTGTCGAGGTCGCCGAATTCGCGGATCAGCTTGGCCGCGGTCTTTTCCCCGACCCCCGGGACACCCGGGATGTTGTCGGTCGGGTCGCCCTTGAGGGCCTTGTAGTCGACCATCTGGTCGGGTCGCAGGCCGAACCGCTCGTCGATCCTCGCGACGTCGTAGATGACGGTGTTCTCGACACCGGAGCGGGTCGTCATCAGTCGCACGCGCGGGGTGACCAGCTGCAGCATGTCCAGGTCGACCGTGACGATCGTGGTCTCGAGGCCCTCGTTGCCGTCAAGCTTCTCGGTGATCGTGCCAATGACGTCGTCGGCCTCGAAGCCGGGCATCTCGTAGACGGGGATCCGGAGCGCCTTGACGACCTCGCGGACCTTCGGGAACTGGTCGCGCAAGTCGTCGGGCATCCGCTGGCGGGTCGCCTTGTACTCGGCGTACTGCTCGTGCCGGAACGTGGGACCGGGCAGGTCGAAGGAAACCGCGAGGTAGTCGGGCTGGAGGTCCTGGAGGCCGCGCAGGACGATGCTCGCAAAGCCGAACACGCCGTTGACGAGCTCGCCACGGGACGTCGTCAGCGGCGGCAGGGCGTAGTAGCCGCGGTAGACGAGCCCGTAGCCGTCGAGCAGCATCAGGCGTTCCATGACGTGGCCTCAGGGTGACGTCGCGGCGGCCGACGGCGTGTGGGATCCAGACCGGGACCGCGCCTTCAGAGTGTACCCGCGCGGGCTCTCAGCGGCCGCGATCAGAGGCGGCGTGCGCTCCAGCGAAGGGCGAACAAGCCCAGGCCAGCGAGCAGCAGCGTGGCGGCCACGAGCATGAGCGCCGACACGCCGGTCCCATCGTCCCCGAACGCGGCATCGGACGTCATCTCGTTCGAATCCTGGCGCAGACGCTGGGTCGCATCATCGCCATCGTCGCCGCTGAAGACCTCGCCCCCGCCGGTGGTCTCGGACGTCGGGGCGGCGCTCGTGTCGTAGTAGCCCGTTCCCTCGGCAGCTGGTTCAGCGGAGGGCGCGGCAGGTGCGGCCGAGGCGGCAGGTGCGGCGGAGAGCGCCGCGGGTGCAGCCACCGCGGATGCGGCAGCGGCCGCCGACGGTGCCGGTGCAGGGATCGCGTTCCCGACAGTCGACAGGGCCTGTGGGGCGGCTCCAGACATTGCGCCCGAGAGGGCTCCCGGGATCGTCGCGATGAGGAGCCCGGCGATGCCCATGGTCGTGAGTCCCATCGCGAGCGGGTACGTGACCCCGTCCCGCACTGATCCGATGCCCGCCAACCAGCGGCGGAAACCGCCCGGTCGGAGACGGGCTGCGTCAGCGGCGGTCAGGGTGTAGTCGCGCGGCCGGGTCGGGATCGCAGCGGCCGGGATCGCTGCGGACACGTTCACCAGGTCCGCGAAGAGGTCGGCACACGCCCCGCAGGTCTTGAGGGCATCCTGCGCGCGGGCCATCTCGGCTGCGCTCAGGTCAGGGTCGCGCGCTGCCAGCGCAGCCATCCACATCGCGTCGTGGGCAGCGTGATCCGGATGGGCGGCGGGCGCGTTCGGTTCGGTCATGTCCTCCACCAGACGACCTCGGCCGTGGTGTGGTTCCCGCGTGGCGGCCATCGCGTGCTTGCCATCATCGCACCGGCCGGCGCCGTGCCGCGACATGCCGGGCCATGAAGAGGCCGCTTCCGACCACGAGGAACCCAGCCGAGACCACCAGCATGGCCAGTGTCAGCGGTTCATCCGGCTCGCCCGTGAACGCCATCGTGTCCTCTCCTGCGCCGCTCGCAGGCGTGTCCGGAGCCTGGCCCGCTGGCTCGACGGACGGGGCGGCCCGGTCGACGCCGAGCGCAACAGCCTCCGGATCGGATGCCGCGCCGATTCCCATCGGTAGGGCAGGACCTGCGGTCAGCAGCAGCCCGACCAGGCCGAGCGTCGTGAAGCTCACGGCGAGTGGCTTCGTGATGCGGTCCTGAGCGGACCCCAGCGCCGCCCACCATGAGCGCCAGTTACCCGGCCGCAGTCTGCGGGCATCGTCCGCGCCAAGCGTGAACGCGCGCGGGCGGATGGGGAGCGCTCCGTGCGGCAAGGCCGCTGTCAGCACGACGAGGTCGCGGTACAGCGCGACGCAGCGACCACACAGTTCGTGCACGGGTGCCAGCCTCGCGCCACGGTCCAGTGCCGCAGCGACCTGGAGCTCGTCGTGGCGCATGTGCTCCAGGGCCTCAGCCACGAAACAGCTCCATCCGCTCAGCCAGGATGTCGCGCAGTGCCAGCCGGCCCCGATGGATCCGCGACTTCACGGTGCCCAGCGAGACGCCGGTCATCTCGGCGATCTCACCGTAGTCGTACCCCTCGATGTCGTACAGCACGATGGCCGCGCGTTGATCGTCCGTGATGCGGGCGAGCGCGACGGCGATCGCGCGGCTGCGCTCGGCATGGACGGCGGTCCGCTCCGGATCCGCCTCCTCTCCGGCGGGTGGCTGCCAGCTCTCATCCTCGAACTCGGGATAGGGTTGGACAGGACGGCGCTTGCGGGCGCGTTGGGTGTCCATCGCGGCGTTGACGCAGATCCGGTTGAGCCACGACTTGACACTGCCGCCACGGAACGACGACAGGTTGCGGTAAGCCGAGAAGAACGCCTCCTGCACGCAATCAGACGCCTGGTCACGGTCCGGCACCATCCGCACGACCAGTGCGAACAACGAATCCTGGTACAGCGTCACGAGGTCGTTGAATGCATCGAGGTCGCCGGACCGGGCGCGCTCGATGAGGATGAGGTCGCGGCGCTGGACGGGGTCGTCGGTGACCGTCGTCGAGCGAAGGTCCTCCACGATCTGGGGGTCCCTCCGGACGGCGATGCTGGCGGACGTAAGGCCGGGCGAGTCTAGCATCGGGTCGGGAGACGCGGGCATCGGGCGATGGGTTCCGGGGGGTGTTTCGAAAAGCCCCAGCGCTGCGGGGCTTGGCGCGTCACGCCTCGTCGAGGACGGGCGAGTGGACTGGGCTACTTGCGGAGTCGCAGCGCGCGGTTAAACCGGGCGACGCCGGCCATCCGAACACGTCGTTCGGGGAACGAGCGCAGTTCCTCCGCGAACGGGTGACCCACCTGGAGCATTGGTTAGGGTCCCGTCGCGTACCAACCCTATGCCTTTGGACCGACCAGTCGGTCAAGGATCGCGACACTCGCCCGACGCGACACGGCGACATTACGTGGACCAGCGGCTCGGGACTCGACGCCCACCATCGTGCACGCCCAGCTGAACAGTCCCCGGATGTCGGCTGACAAATTCGAGAAGAAATAGCGCGGGTAGACGTGCCCTTTCACCCGGTTTAGGACTCGACAGCCGTCGGAGTGGATCAGCCCGGCCACGAACGCATCTGGGTGCACTACGACCAGGCTTCGCTGCCACGTTTCCAGGTTGATCGAGCGCTCGTGCTTCCGGCCGCGGCCATGCTGAGGGAACAGGCAGACCCAGTGTTTCCAATAGCTCGAGATCACGATGCAGCCCGGTCTGGCGGCCGCGCCGACAGCCCGTCCGCCCACCTCGCGATGGCTTGCTGTCCCCTGGCGATGATCCGCGGGTAGCGGGCGTCGAGGCTGATTCGCAAGTGCCACACGTGCCGTCGGCCGGTCGAGAGGGTGCCGTCCCCTAGATAGAGTCCGAGCAAGTACGCATACGCTGCCCCAAGCTCACGCTCGTTGACACAGCCGGTCACATCTCGGGGGACAGCGTCGCACCGAATGCCATCGGCAGAAAAGCCAGGGTCAGCGACGTCTGGTACGGCGGGTGGGACTCGAACCCACAAGCCCTCACGGGCAGCAGAGTTTGAGTCTGCCCTGTATGCCAATTCCAGCACCGCCGCAAGTCGAACAATACAGCGGGTCCTTGATCCCCACATGATAGCACAGGTGTTCTATATCCAAGGGACATCCAACGTGCCGTGCGGGAGGCCCGAATCGACGCCGCGTAAGCCTTCGGTGCCGAGAACGCCTCAGGACCTCGTTACCATTGGCGTGTCATGCCGAGCACGCCCCGCGGCCGGTTCATCGGTTACCCGAAAGACTCGCTGCTCGCCGTGCTGCCGGACGCGCAATCGGCTGCGGCCGCTGCGGCCGCACTCCGCGCCGCCGGGATCCCGGACAGCGACATCACGATCCTGCGTGGCGACGAAGGCGCCGACCGCCTGGACGGCACGGGGGCCGCGAACGGGATCGTCGCCCGCCTGCGGCGACTGGTCTCGTTCACGCTCATGGACCAGCTCGTCGATATGGCCCTCTACGAGCAGGCCGTTCGGGACGGCCAGGTCGTGCTGATGGTGCAGCCGCGCGACGGGGCACGAAAAGCCGCTGCGATCGACATCCAGCGCGCCTTCGGCGCCCATTTCGTCAACTACTACGGCCGCTTCGCGACCGAGGAGATCGAGCGCTGGCGCGGACCCGAGCCCAGAGTGCCGGGTCTCCTCCGGCGCTGATCTCAGCCGGCACCGACCGTCTCGAGCACGAAGAGCGGAATCACTCGTTTCGTCTTGCGCTGGTAGGTCGCGTAGAGCGGGAAGGCCTCGGTGACGAGCTTCCACAGCCGGTCTCGGTCCGTCCCGTCCACTTCCTCCGCTCGAACCTCACGCACGTCGCGACCCTGCTTCACGGTCGCGCGCGGCTCGGCCCGCAGGTTGCGGACCCAGTCGGGGTCCGTCGCGGCTCCGCCCCAGGACCCGACGATGACCAGGCGGTCGCCAACGTCCCATGCATACAGCGTCACCTGCCGAGGCTCGCCGGTTCGCCGTCCGGTCGTGGTCAACCTGATCTGCACGTGTCGGAGCGTACCGGACGGGTGCGTGAGGGGCGGACGCCGGCAGACCGAGTATCGTGACCGGACGTCCATCCCCTGCTGAGGAGTCCCATGTTCCGTCGCATCTTCGGCCCCGGCCCCGAGCATGAACAGGCTGCTGACCGGGCGGAAGCCTCGCTGACCGCGGCATCGACGGCGGCCGGCGACACCGCGACCGTCCGCCGGATCGTCGCCCGGCTCGAAGCGATGCCGCCAGAGCGAGCCCGGTTGGTGGCGTCGGCCGCCTATACGCTCGCACGCGCCGCTCACGCGGACCTCGAGATCAGCGCGGATGAGACGGCCGTCATGGAACGTGAGCTCCAGACTCACGGCGCGATCGACGAAGCGACGGCCGTGCTGGTCACAGAGATGGCGAAGCTCCAGGCAAGGACCGTGGGCGGGACCGAGGATTACGTCGTCACCAGGGAGTTCACGACGCTCGCCTCCGAGCAGCTGCGCATGGACGTCCTGCGCGCCTGCTTCGCCGTCGGCGCGGCGAGCGGCACGATCTCCGCCGAGGAATCCGCCACGCTCAACCAGATCGCGAGCGAGCTCAAGCTCGACACGGCCGTGATCTCATCGATCCGGTCCGAGTTCCACGATCGCCTCACGTCGGTCCGGGAGGTCCGCCGGCTGGCTGGCGGGGGATAAACCACGTGCGGGGGAGTCGTCTGGCGACCGTCCTCATGGTCGCTGCCGCGATCGCGGCGGGCGGCTGTTCCCCCGCCGATCAAAGTTCACCGCCGCCCGGGCCGATCGTCGTTACGTTCGAAGTCAACGAGGGGGAGCGGTTCCGGGTGTTGTTGATCGATCCGGCCGATCAGCTGGCCGCGAGCAAGTTGCTCGCCGGGGATGAAGGCCCGGACATCCCGAACGGCCGGATCGTCCGCCGGACCGGCGTCAACGACGGGTGGTCCTGGTCCATCGATCCGTCGGACTTCGAGTTCGCGGAGCTGACGACCGAGGTGTGCGACGGCGACCCGAGCGACGTCGAGAGCGGTGCGCTGACGAGCGAGCGCTACTGCCCATGGTCGGCGCGGGTCGTGGAGATCGAACCGTTCCAGTGACGCCGGGCGTCCGGTGACGCCGGGCGCCCGCCGACACCGGCCCGCGGCCGGCTTCGTGGTCAGGCGCTGGCGAGCCGCAAGTCGACCAACCCGTCCCCGAGCCGGCGCCGAACCTCCGCCAGGAGCTCCGCGTCGTAGGCGACGCCGCGGCGAAGCTCCATCGGCAGGGTCGGTCCGCCGCCGGGAGCTGGAACGTGGATGACCACGCGTGTCGCCCCGGGTCGGTCGCGGAGCAGGGCCTTGACCGCTTCCATGGCACCCACGAGCCGGTCGGGAGCGGCGGCACCTTCGAACCGCACGTGGAGGATGGCATCGGGTCCCGCCGCGACCGGATCGTCGGCGGTGGCGTCGGCCATGATGCGGGCGCGGGCCTCGTCCGGCACCGACGGTTCCTCGTGCAGGTCGTGGGCATCGTCCGCGACGGCGACCGCGCCGGCGGGCTCAATGTACGCCGGGATGGGCTCGGCTGGCTGGATGCGCGGCATCGAATCCGGCGGCGGGCCGCCGTCGCCTTCCTCGCGTCGCGGTGACACGGTGGCGGGACGCCCGGCGAGATCACCCGCTGCCCCATGGCCCGGTCCAGGTCCCACCGGCACCGGCGCACGTCGAGGGCCGCCCCGCCCACCGGAGCGATCGGAGGCGGCGACCTCGCGCGCGAATGCCTCGGGCCCGCGCGCGGCTGCATCGTCCCAGTCGACGACGAGATCGGCCAGCAGCGACACCTCCTCGCCCTTGTGGTCGACACGTCCGGCGACGAGCAGGATCGAGCCATCGCGCCAGGTCGGCCGGCTGGTCTCATAGAGCCGTGGGAACACCACCACTTCGATGGATCCCTGGAGGTCCTCGAGCGTGGCGATCGCCATGGCCTCCTGGCGCTTCGTGATCACTGTGCGGATGCCCGTGACGATGCCCCCGATGACGACCCGCTGGCCGTCGAGCGCCTCGTCCTTGAGGTCCCCTGAATATGCATTCACGTATCGACCGACCTGTTCGGCGACCTCGCCCATCGGGTGCTCCGAGAGGTACAGGCCGAGGAGCTCTTTCTCCCAGCGCAGCCGCTCGCGGACCGGTACCTCCGTGGCGGCCGGCAGCGGCCGCTCCAGGGCCTCCGCCTCCGCGGCGCCGAGATCGAACAGCGACGTCTGGCCCGTGATCCGGTCGCGCTGTGTGGCCTGTGCCGAGGAGATCGCGTCGTCGAGGCCGAGGAGGAGCTGGGCCGGATGCCCGAAGGCACGCAGGGCGCCGACCTTGATGAGCGCCTCGAGGACCTTACGGTTCGCGAGGCGCAGGTCGATCCGCGTGCAGAAGTCGGTCAACGAGCGGAACGGCCCGCCCTCGGCGCGGGCCGCGATGATCGATTCGATGGCGCCCTGGCCGACGTTCTTGACCGCAAGGAGGCCGAACCGGATGGCGTCGACCTCGACCGTGAACTCGAGGTGGCTGGCGTGGACGTCCGGCGGGCGCACCTCGATGCCCATCCGGCGACACTCGGCGACCGCCGCGGCGACCTTCTCCTCACTCGCCCGGAACGCCGTCAACACCGCGGTCATGTAGTCGACCGTGTGGTTCGCCTTGAGGTAGGCGGTCTGGTAGGCGATCAGGCCATAGCACGTTGCGTGCGCCTTGTTGAAGCCGTACCGCTCGAACGGCTCGAAGGCGTGGAACACGGCATCGATGACGCCGGGCTCCACACCGCGCTCGGCGGCCTGGGTGACGAAGCGTTCCTTCTGGGCGCGCAGGACCGACGACTTCTTCTTGCGGATCGCGTAGCCGAGCGTGTCCGCCTCGGGTCCGGTGAAGCCACCCAGGGCGATCGCCGCGGCCATGATGTCCTCCTGGTAGACGAAGATCCCGTACGTCTTCTCCAGGTACGGCTCGAGCAGCGGGTGCAGGTAGGTGACCGGTTCGTGCCCGTGCTTGCGGCGGATATAGGCCGGGATATTGTCCATGGGCCCAGGGCGGTAGAGCGCGACCATCGCGGCGAGGTCGTGGACGGACGTCGGGCGCAGCTCCCGGATGTAGCGGCGCATCCCGGCCGACTCGAGCTGGAAGATACCGGTCGTCTCGCCGGACGCGAGCAACTCGAACGTCTTCGCGTCGTCGAGCGGGATCGCATCGAGGTCGATCGCCGTGCCGCGGTTCTCCAGCACGAGATCGACGGCCTGCCGCAGGATCGTCAGGTTCGAGAGGCCCAGGAAGTCGAACTTGAGCAGGCCCAGTGCCTCGATGGCATGCATCTCGTACTGGGTCATGAGCGAGTCGGAGTTCGTCGCCTTCTGGAGCGGCATCAGCTCGGTCAGGGGCTCACGGCTGATGACGACGCCGGCCGCGTGCGTGCTCGCGTTCCGGGCGACGCCCTCGAGGTGCCGGGCGAAGTCGATGATCCGACCGACCGCTGGATCCGCATCGACCTGTTCGCGCAGGGCGGGGGCGATCTGGAGCGCCTCGTCGAGCCGGATGCCGAGCTGGTTCGGGATGGCCTTGGCGATCCGGTCGACCTCGCCGTAGGTGTGCCCCAGGACCCGCCCGACGTCGCGGATCGCGGCCCGCGCCAGCATCGTGCCGAAGGTGATGATCTGTGCGACATGGTCCTGGCCGTACTTGCGCCCGACGTACGCGATGACCTCGTCGCGCCGGCCGTCCTCGAAGTCGACGTCGATGTCCGGCATGGTCACGCGGTCCGGGTTGAGGAAGCGCTCGAATGGGAGCTGGTAGAGGATCGGGTCGACCGGCGTGATGCCGAGCGTGTACGTGACGATGCTTCCAGGGGCGCTGCCGCGGCAGGTGGTCTGGATGCCCTCTCGGCGGGCGAAGGCGATGAAGTCCGCGACGATCAGGAAATAGGCCGCGTAGCCCATCCGGATGATCACGCCGAGCTCGTAATCGAGTCGCTCCTGGAGCTGCGGCGTGACCGTGCCGTACCGCCGCTCGAGCCCGGCCTGGCACTCCGCGCGTAACCACGTCTCGACGGTGTGGCCCTCGGGGACCGGAAAGTGCGGGATGCGGAGCTGGCCGAGCGGTAGCGCGAGGTCGGTCATCTCCGCGATGCGCCGGCTGTTGAGGATCGCCTCACGCTGGTCGGGGAACAGCGCGCCCATCTGGGCCGCCGACTTCACATAGAACTCGTGGGTCTCGAACTTGAGCCGGCCGGGCGTGTCGAGGTTGTTGCCGGTCCCGACGCACAACAGCACGTCGTGCGCCTGGGACTGGTCCTGGCGGACGTAGTGCAGGTCGTTCGTCACGACCGCCTGCAGGCCGACCTCGGAGCCGAGACGCAGCAGCTGGCCGTTCAGCCGGGCCTGCTCGGGGAGGCCGTGATCCTGGAGCTCCAGGAAGAACCCGTCCTTGCCCAGGATGTCGCGGTACTCACCGGCGACGTGCCGGGCGAGCTCCCAGTCCTCCACCTCGAGCGCGCGCGCGACCTCGCCGCCGAGACATGCGCTGAGACCGATCAGGCCCTGGCTGTATTTCGCGAGGTGCTCGCGGTCGATGCGGGGCCTGTAGTAGTAGCCGTCGATGTGGGCGTCGGTCACCAGGCGGCAGAGGTTCTGGTAGCCCCCGTAGTCCTTCGCGAGGAGGATCAGGTGGAAGGGCTGGCTGTCGGCCTTGCCCTCCTTGTCGGTCATCGACCGGCGCGCCACGTAGGTCTCGACGCCGACGATCGGCTTGATGCCCTTGGTCCTGGCGGCCTGGTAGAACGCGACCGCGCCATACAGGGCGCCGTGGTCGGTGATGGCCATCGAGTCCATGCCCTGCGCCGCCGCCGCGTCGACCAGCTCGGTGATCCGGCCGAGACCGTCGAGCAGGCTGAATTCGGAGTGGACGTGGAGGTGGGTGAAGTCGTTGGGAGCCAGGGTCACAGGAAGGTATGGTAAGCGCCCCATGGATCCGATATCCCTGCCAGACGACGCCGACCTCGAGGCGCTCGTCGCCTCCGCACTCGACCGCCTGCCGGCCACGTTCCGGGACCGACTCGGGTCCGTGGCCATCGTCATCGAGGAGGAGCCGACGCCCGACCAGCTGGCGTCCGTTCGCGCCCACGGACTGTACGGGCTCTACCAGGGCGTGCCGCGAACGGCCTGGGGTGCCGAGCAGGCCAGCGTGCCGAGCAAGATCACGATCTTCCGCGGTCCGCTGACCCGGGCCCACCGGACCCCGCGGGCCCTCGCGGCCGGCGTCACCGACACCGTCTACCACGAGATCGCGCACCATTTCGGGATCAGCGACGCGCGCCTGCACGAGCTTCGGACCGGTCGCTAGGACTGGCCGATCAGGCCGTCCACGACCGGGAGCATCCGCTCCACCCACAGGCCGTACTGCGCACCACTGGGATGGAGACCGTCGTCTGCCACGAGCGCGCGGTCCGTCGCGGCACGCAGCGAGATGTCGAAGATGTCGACATACGCGATCCCCCGCTCGCCGGCGAGGCGTTCCATGACGGCGTTGTTCGCGACGATCGCGTCGTGCTGGCGAGCCGGGTCGCCGTAGTCCGCGCCGGCGGGCGTGACGGTGTAGTCCGGGATGGCGACCGTGACGATGCGCTCCGCCGGAAGCCGAACGAGCAGCGCATCCAGGATGGTCGTGACGGTTGCTTCGTACGTTTCAACCGGCACGCCCTGCACGACGTCGTTGACACCGATCAGCAGGGTGGCGAACCCCGGGTCCAGGTCATCGAGCGCGGGCAGCTCGTCGCGAACCACGTCCGCCGACGTGTAGCCGTTCACCCCGAGGTTGGCGACGAGCCGCAGGGTAGGTGCCTGGTTGCCGAGGGCCGCCACGAGCTGGTCCGGGAACCGCTCGGCGACGCCGACCGAGGTGCCGATCGTGTACGAATCGCCGAGCGCCACATAGCGGAGCGCACCGCGCGGGTCGGCCGAGCCACCAGGGTCCGAAATCGACCCGTGACGGGCTTGTCTCGATCAACCCGGACCCGCCCCCCACGCTCCTCGCGCAGCCGACGAGCAGGAGCACGACGGCGACAACCGTCGCGACGGCCGCGACCGTCACGGCACCCGCCCGATGGCGTCGACGAGGACGTCCATGAAACGCTCGCGGTCGATGGCCACGCCGACCTCGACGTTCGGTGGCCGCCCGGACAGCCCCTCCGGATCCGCCACGGTCCGTCCCCGGGTCAGGCCGTCCCCGACCTGGACATCGACACGCAACCGGCGCGAATCCACCAGACCGGGCTCCAGCAGCCAGGCCACGGCGACGGCGTCGTGGATCGGCGGACCTTCCCAGCCGTATCGATCGCGATGGTGGACGGCGAAGAAGCGCATGAGGTCGGCGAAGACGCGGCCGGCGCGGTTGCCGAGCCCCTCGAGCCGCTCGATGTCGGCGGGCAGCATCAGCGCCCTGTGGGTGACGTCGAGGCCCGCCATCCGGATCGGGATGCCGCTCTCGAACACCGTCTCGGCGGCCTCCGGATCGGCCCAGATGTTGAACTCCGCCGAGGCCGTCGTGTTCCCCTCCGCGAGCGAGCCGCCCATCAGCGTGATCGCCCCGATCCGCTCCCGCAACGCGGGTGCCGCGTGGAGGAGCAGGGCGACGTTCGTGAGCGGACCCGTCGCGATCAGGGTCACCGGGTCGGCGCTGGCCCTGAGCAGGGCCATCGTGAGCTCGACCGCGGTCAGATCCAGCGGTGGACGGCGGGGCTCCGGCAGGTCCGCGCCATCAAGACCGGATGGGCCATGGAACTCGACCGGGACCCATGGCTTGCGGAGCAACGGTCGATCCGCCCCGGGTGCGACCGGGATCTCCTCACGACCCAGCAGCGCCAGGATCCGCCCGGCATTGCGGGTCGTGGCCTGGAGCCCCGCGTTCCCGGCGACCGTCGTGATCCCGAGGACGTCGAGTTCCGGCCTGACAACGGCCAGCGCGATCGCCAGCGCATCGTCGTGCCCCGGATCGGCGTCAAGGATGACCGGCCGAGGAACGGCTTCCGACGGCGCGGTTGGGTCCATCGACGGAGCGTAGCGTCTCCCCGCTTGCCGGGCGATGCCCGCGTCGCTACGATGCGCGCCAGCGGTCGGCCGAGCCGGCTGACCGACCCTGCGCCGTCGCGACCCTTTGCAGTCGTCCGCCATGGACGCGCGGCTTCGGATCTGGAGGAGGAGACATGCGCATCCGTTCCCAGGGACTCGTCCTGCTCGCAGGCTTGTCCATCATCGCCGCCGCGTGCGGTCCGGGTGGCCAATCGGCCGCGCCGTCGGCCGCGTCGGTGGCCCCGTCGGCACCCGCGTCGACCGCGCCGTCCGAGGCTCCGAGCACCGCGCCGTCGGCGGGCGCCGACCTGAAGATCGGCGTCGTCACGGACGTCGGCACCGTCAACGACAAGAACTTCAACGAGTACACCTACGTCGGCGCCCAGCAAGGCGCAGCCGCCATCGGTGCGGCCGAGCCCCCGGTCGTCGTGCCGACCTCTGACGCGGATTACGGTCCGCTCATCCAGGCCTTCGTCGACCAGGACTTCGACGTCATCGTCGCGACCGGTTTCAACCTCGTCCCGGCCACGGCGGCCGCGGTCAAGGCGAACCCGGACATCTGGTTCATCGGCGTCGACCACGACCCGTGCATCAGCGCGACCGGTGACCTCGATCCGACCTTCGCCGACTGCTCTGGCGACATCGCCACGCTGCTGCCGAAGTACATCGCGATCAGCTACGCCGAGGACCAGGCCGGATACCTCGCCGGGATCGTCGCGGCTTCGGCCACGCCGGCGCCGGACATCATCGGGGCCATCGGCGGCGTGTCGCTCTGCGGACCCTGCATCCGGTATATCCAGGGCTACGAGATGGGCGCCAAGTCCGTCATCCCCGATCTCACGGTCAAGGCCGCGTGGGTCTCCGACAGCGACTTCCGGCTCGGGTTCGCCGACCAGGCCGCAGGCAAGACCTTCGGTCAGCAGTTCATCCAGCAGAACACCGGCATCGACGTGCTGTTCCAGGTCGCAGGGCTCACCGGCAACGGTGTTCTCGACGCGGCGTGCGAAGCGGACATCAAGGCCATCGGCGTCGACGTCGACCAGCACGAGTCCTACGCAGCGGCGCAGGCGTGCATCCTGACCAGTGCCGAGAAGAAGCTGGCCAACTCCGTCTCGCAGTCCATCGCCGGCATCGCCGACGGCAGCGCCAAGGGTGGCAAGACGATCTTCGACGCCGCCAACGACGGCATCGGTGTGTCGCCGTTCTACGATGCCTCCAGCAAGCTCGCTCCCGACACCCAGGCGAAGGTCGACGAGGCCCTCGCCGCCATGAAGGCCGGCACGCTCGAGACCTGCCCGGCCGACTGCGGGTCACAGGACGCTCTCCCGCTGGGCGACTGACCCCCGCTGACGCGATCGCACGAGCGGGTCGGCCATCGAGGCCGGCCCGCTCGCTATCTGAGTGGACCTGGGAGGGATCGCCACGATGGCCAGCGACGCCGAACCCATCCGCGCACCCGCGCTCGAGATGCGCGGGATCACCAAGCGCTATCCGGGTGTCGTCGCCAATGCCGGGATCGACCTCGAGGTTCGGCCCGGCGAGATCCACGCCCTGCTCGGCGAGAACGGCGCCGGCAAGACCACGCTCATGAACATCCTCTACGGGCTCGCCACGCCCGATGAAGGCGAGATCCTGCTCGACGGCAACCCCGTCACGCTGACGCGGGCCCGTCGGACGCCATCGAGCGTGGCATCAGCATGGTCCACCAGCACTTCATGCTCGTCCCGGTGCTGTCCGTCGCCGAGAACATCGTCCTGGGCGAAGAGACGATGGCCGGCCCGATCTTCCTCGATCGCAGGGAGGCGAGCCGTCGGATCGTCGAACTCGGGCGTCGTTTCGGCTTCGAGGTCGATCCGGACGCCAAGGTCGCCAACCTGTCGGTCGGCTGGCAACAGCGCGTCGAGATCCTCAAGGCGCTCTATCGCGATGCGAAGATCCTCGTCCTCGATGAGCCGACCGCGGTGCTCACGCCCCAGGAGACCGAGGAGATCTTCACGGTCCTGCGACGCCTGGCGGCGGAGGGCCACAGCATCGTGTTCATCAGCCACAAGCTGTACGAGGTCCTCGAGATCGCCGACCGCATCACGGTCATCCGCCGTGGCAAGGTCGTCGGTGAGCGCATCCCGTCCGAGACGAACGAGGAGGACCTCGCCGAGCTGATGGTCGGACGCGAGGTCTCGCTCGTCGTCGACCGGGGCGATTCGCATCCAGGCGGAGCGATGCTCCACGTCGCGGGGCTGACCGTGAAGGACGACCGCGGCAACGAGGTGGTCCACGGCGTCGACCTCGAGGTCCGCGCTGGGGAGATCCTCGGCATCGCGGGCGTCGCGGGGAACGGCCAGGATGAGCTCGTCGAGGCGCTCGTGGGCCTGCGCCGCCCGAGCGGAGGCCGTGTCACGCTCGACGGCAGGGACATCACCGGGGAGACATCGCGGGAGATCAACGAGGCCGGCGTCGCCTACGTGCCGGCCGATCGCCACCGCTTCGGTCTCGTCCTGCCGTTCCCGATCTCGGACAACCTCGTGCTGACGACATACCATCGGCCGCCCTACAGCCGGGGCATCCTGCGGAACGACGATGCCATCGAGCGGACGGCGGAGGAACGGATCAAGGCCTTCGACATCCGCACACCCTCGGCCAAGGCGCCGGCAGCGACGCTGTCGGGCGGCAACCAGCAGAAGGTCGTCGTCGCCCGTGAGTTCGAGGGCGAGCTGCGGCTACTCGTCCTCGACCAGCCGACCCGCGGCCTCGACGTCGGCAGCATCGAGTTCATCCATCGCCAGGTGATCGCGAAACGCGACGCCGGCACTGCCACGCTGCTGGTTTCCGCCGAGCTGGACGAGGTGCTCGAGCTGTCCGACCGCATCGCGGTCATGTATCGCGGGCGGATCGTGGCCGTCATGGACGGCCGAACGGCCGACAAGAACGAGGTGGGCATCCTGATGGCGACCGGTGGCCGGGAAACCGCGGGAGCGGGCAAGGACGGGACCGCGGCATGACCGGCGTCGTGCGCCGCGTGTGGCGGGTCGTCGCGCTGCCCCTCATCTCGATCGTGCTCTCGGTCGTCGTGGGCTCGCTCGTCATCATCCTGTCGCAGTGGCTGGTCGCGGGCGAGCTGCAGCCGGGACTCGCGTTCGAGGCGTACGCCGCGCTCATCAGCGGCTCGGTGGGCAACTTCAACTCGATCGTGAATACGCTGGTCGCCTCGACGCCGCTGCTCCTGGGCGGCCTGTCCGTGGGATTGGCGTTCAAGGCCGGCCTGTTCAATATCGGCGCCCAGGGGCAATTCCTGATGGGCGCGCTCCTGGCGGTCATCGTCGGGGTGTGGCTGCGCGAGAGCTCACCCGTCGTCGCGATCCCGCTTTCGGTCATCGCCGGGATGGTCGGTGGAGCGGTCTGGGGCTTCATCCCCGGGCTCCTCAAGGCGACGTCGGGCGCCCATGAGGTCGTGACCACGATCATGCTGAACTTCGTCGCGATCGCGACGCTGGCCGCCTTGGTGAGCGGCCCGCTGGACGTCCCGGGCTCACCCTCCCCGATCACCCTGAACGTCGGGAACGCGGGGCTCCCCGTGATCATCGGGCGAAACGGGCATGCCGGCCTGCTGCTCGGACCGATCATGGCCGTGCTCTACGGCTGGCTGCTCTACCGGACGACGCTCGGCTTCGAGATCCGGACGGCCGGCGCCAATCCGGAGGCGGCTCGCTACGCCGGGATGTCCCCGAAGCGGCTCATCGTCCTGACCATGTCGCTGGCCGGGATGCTCGCCGGGATGGCCGGCGCGGCCGAGCTGCTCGGGACGACCAAGCACATGACCGCGTCCTACGGCACGACCGTCGGATTCGACGCCATCGCCGTCGCGCTGCTCGGGCGGACGAGCCCGGTCGGCATCATCCTCGCGGCCCTGCTGTTCGGGGCCATGCGAAGCGGCGCGGCCGCCATGCAGATCCAGGCGGGCGTCCCCGCCGAGCTCGTCGGCGTCCTCCAGGCCACGATCCTGTTCTTCCTGGTGGCGAGTCCGGTCATCCAGCGACTGTTCCGGTTGCGTGGCACCAAGACCGGCCTCGATGAGGCGGCGACGATCACGAAGACCTACGGTGGCGAGGTCCCGGTTCGCTGATGGACGGATTGCTCGACCTCGTCTATTCCATCCCGGTCCTGGGGCTCGTCTTCCAGTTCGTGGGCTATCTCATCGCGACGTTGCCCGACATCGCGCCGATCACCCTGCGGGCGGCCGTCCCGATCGGCTTCGCCGCGCTGTGCGGGGTGCTGTGCGAACGCTCCGGGATCGTGAACATCGGCATCGAGGGGACGATGCTGACGGCGGCCTTCGTGGGGTGGGCGTCGGGCGTCTTCCTGCTGCCGATCCTGGGCCAGGGGACGGAGATCGTCTTCGGCATCACGCCGGTGCTGCTCGTGGCGCTCGCGCTCGCGATCCTCTCCGGGTTGCTGGTCGCCGCCGTCCACGCTTGGTTATCGATCTCTGTCCGGGCGGACCAGATCATCGCCGGCACGATCATCAACATCGCCGCGTTCGGGATCACTGGGTACCTGAACACCCTGCTCGCCAAGAGCTCGCCGACCGGCGCCGGGGCGTTCGACGCGCTCGGGACACCTGCGGGCGTCCGGGACATCCCGATCGTCGGCTGGCTGGTCAGCACGCTGCTCGCCCAGGGGCCGTTGACGATCACGCTGCTGATCCTCGTCGTCGTGTTCCAGATCGTCCTGTTCCGATCTCGCTGGGGGCTGCGCACGCGGGCCGTCGGCGAACACCCCCGGGCAGCGGAGACCGTCGGGGTCGATGTCATCCGGCTGCGCTACCGCAACGTCATCGCCGCGGGCGGCCTGGCGGCCCTTGGCGGGGCGTTCCTCAGCATGGAGGCGACGGCGTCGTTCCAGCAGGGCATGACCGCCGGCCGTGGGTTCATCGGCCTGGCGGCGATGATCGTCGGGCGCTGGAGCCCGCTCGGGGCGTTCGGGGCGGCGTTGCTGTTCGCCTCCGCCCAGGGCCTCGGGCAATCGATCAAGATCGTGCCGCCGGTCGGCGACCTGGGGGTGATCATGGGATCGCTGCCGGGCCAGTTCTTCGACGCGCTGCCGTACGTGGTGACCATCGTCGTCCTCGCGGGCCTTATCGGGCGCAGCACGCCGCCCGCCGCCGACGGCATCCCCTATCAGCGCGAGGCGGCATCCTGAGATCGCGATCACCTCGATCGGACGCGTGCCTTCCTGGATCTCGAGGAGGGCCGCGGTTCGGTCCGGATCCTCGACGACGCGGCCATCGACGTGGTCCTGCGCGAAACCCGGCGCATCGCCGTCGTCGGTGCCTCGTCCGATCCGGTCCGCCCGTCGTTCGGCGTGTTCCGCTATCTCCTCGACGAGGGGCTCGACTGTGTTCCGGTCAATCCCAACGAGCGCGCCGTGCTGGGCGTCCCGGCGTTCCGGACCCTGGCCGACGCCGTCGAGGCGACCGGGCCGTTCGACATGGTCGACGTGTTCCGTCGCTCGGAGTTGTGCGTCCCGCACGCCCAGGAGGCAGTGGCGATCGGCACGCGCTGCCTGTGGCTGCAGCTCGGCGTGGTCAACTGGGAGGCGGCTCGGATCGCCGCGGACGGCGGGCTGTCGGTCGTGATGGACCGCTGCACGGCGATCGAGTGGCGGCGACTGCGGGTGAAGGCCTGAGCGTCGCGGCGATCAGCGTTCAGACACGATCATCGCCAGCTCGATCTCTACCGGAGCAGGAACCCGAGGAAGATCAGGACCGCACCGACGATCGCAACGGCCCCGGCCAGCTGGGCCTCGCGGCGCAGCAGGGCCATCGCGACGTCGGCGCCGGTCGTCTCGTTGCTGCGCAGGCCGCCACGCCAGGATTCGTAGCGGGCGACGTTCTCGTCCTGTGCCTTCAGCGCCTGGTACCGCGCCCAGGGACCCCGGGCTCGGGCGTATCCGATCACGACGAGCGCGACTCCGACCGCCCCAGAGCAGCAGGTTGAGTGGTCCCATCCCCTCCCCTAGTCCGCGCGCTCGAGGCGTTCACGCACCGCTGTCTGGACCAGCGCTGCGTTCGCCTGGCCGCGCGTCGCCTTCATGACCTGGCCGACCAGGAAGCCCATCGCCTGGAGCTTGCCGGCTCGGTAGTCGGCCACCGCGGCCGGGTTCGCCGCGAGGACCTCATCCACGGCCGCGCCGACGGCGCCCGTGTCCGTGATCTGGTGGAAGCCGCGAGCGGCGATGATGCCCGCGGTATCGTCGCCGGTCTCGACATGCGCCTCGAACACCTCCTTGCCGTTCGCGCGAGAGATGCGACCCATCCTCGACGGCGCGGACGATCGCCGCGAGCTCGGCCGCCACGACGCGGACGGGAGCGTCCTGCGCTCGCGGTGTTGCGTCGCCGCAGGTACTCGCCGGTGACCCAGTTGGCGACGGATTTCGCCGGCAGCGACGGGTCCGCCGCCAGGGTCGCCTCGAACAGCGCCGTCGCGTCCGGATCGGCGGTCAGCACGCGCGCGTCGTACGCCCGAGACCGAGCGACGTCTCGTAGCGCGCCCGTCGAGCCGCCGGCAGCTCCGGCAGGCCCGCCCGGACGCGGTCCAGCCAGGCCGGATCGACGTGCAGCGGCGGCAGGTCCGGCTCGGGGAAGTAGCGATAGTCGTCCGACGTCTCCTTCGATCGCATCCGGTAGGTCTCGCCGCGATCGTCGGACCAGCCGCGCGTCTCCTGGGCCAGTGGCTCGCCGGCGTCGAGCGTGCGCAGCCTGCCGGTCGATCTCGTACTCGATGGCCCGCTCGACCGAGCGGAACGAGTTCATGTTCTTGACCTCGACGCGCGTCCCGAACGCATCGGTCCCGCGATCGCGTAGCGAGACGTTCGCCTCGACGCGCATCTGGCCCCGCTCCATGTCGGCGTCCGAGGCGCCGATCGTGCGCAGCAGCAGCTGCAGCTCCTCGGCATAGCGACGCGCCTGTTCGGCCGTGCGGATGTCCGGGTCGGTGACGATCTCCATGAGCGGCACCCCGGATCGGTTGAAGTCGACCAGGCTGACCTTGCGCCCCGCGGCGTCGGTCGCGTGGAGCAGCTTCGCGGTGTCCTCCTCGAGATGGGCCCGCGTGATGCCGACCACGATCGTCCCGTCCGATGTCTCGATCTCAAGCTTGCCGGCCGAGGCCAGCGGCAGGTCGTACTGGCTGATCTGGTAGCCCTTGGGCAGGTCCGGATAGAAGTAGTTCTTGCGGTCCCAGCGGGTGGCGTCGGGAGTGGTCGCCTCGATGGCGAGCCCCGTCGCGAGGACGTGCTCCACCGCGCGGCGGTTGATCACCGGCAAGGCTCCCGGCAGTCCGAGACAGACCGGACAGACATGGCTGTTCGGCGCGGCGCCGTCGTAGGCGGTCGAACAGGCGCAGAACATCTTCGACGCGGTCCGTAGCTGGCAGTGGACCTCGATCCCGATGACCGCCTCGTAGCGGTCCCGTCCCGTCGCTTCGGGCGGCTCACCCGTGGGTGTCTCGATGGCCATGGCCAGAGTCTCGCACACGGCCGCTCGGGCGGGGTGGTTCGAACACGCCCAGGTCGCCTTCGATGTCCGGTTGTGGCGGGGCGATCACTACGCCTACGACGATGGGGGCGGTCCCAGCTCCGGAAGCCTCATGGCCGACCAGCTCGCCGGGCAGTGGTACGCCGACGCCACGGGACTCGGCGCGCTCGTGCCGGACGACCGCGTCGAGGCGGCACTGCGCTCCATCCACGCCCGCAACGTCCGCGGCTTCGGCGGCGGGCGGATGGGTGCCGTCAACGGTACGCGCCCGGACGGGGCGGTGGACACCTCCAGCGAGCAGAGCGCCGAGGTCTGGGTCGGCACGACCTACGCGCTCGCGGCCTTCATGCTCGGCCGCGGCCTGCTGGAGGAAGGGTGGTCGACCGCCGAGGGCGCCGCCGCCGTCACCTACGAGCGTGGACTCTGGTTCCGGACACCCGAGGCGTACGACCGCGACGGCAACTTCCGGGCCTCGATCTACCTGCGTCCGCTGGCGATCTGGGCCATCGAAGAGGCGCTGCGGCGCCACCGGGCCGCCGAGCGCTAGGGCCGACAGGCATCCGTTCGCCAGCCGCTCGTGCGGGCTTCAGCGCCGGACCCGCTCCACGAAGCGGCCGATCCTGACCAGCGCCTCGCGGAGGCCCTCGTACGACGTCGCGTAGCACATCCGGACGTGCCCGGCGCCCGACGGCCCGAAGGCACTCCCCGGCACGACCGCTACGTGTTCCTCGTCGAGGAGTCGCTCCGTGAATGTCTCGTCGTCCAACCCAGTGGATGCGATCCGGGGAAACGCGTAGAAGGCGCCGCGAGGCTCGAATGTCGCCAGGCCCAGGTCGTTGAGCCCGTCCACGAGCAACCGGCGGCGGCGGTCGTACTCGGCACGCATCCGCTCGACGTCGGCCTCGCCCTCGAGGACGGCGGCCAGCGCGGCGTCCTGCGCGGTCGTCGGGGCCGACATGATCCCGTACTGGTGGACCTTCACGAGCCCTTCGAGGATGGTCGCCGGCGCCGCGACATACCCGACTCGCCAGCCGGTCATCGCGTATGCCTTGGAGAAGCCACCCATGAGGATCGTGCGCTCGCGCATCCCGGGTAGCGCGCTGAACGCCCGGTGGCGGTAGTCGCCGTAGGCCAGGCGGTCGTAGATCTCGTCGCTGTACACGAGCAGGTCGTGACGTTCCGCGATGGCGGCAAGCTCGTCCTGGATGTCGTCGGGCAGAACCGCCCCGGTCGGATTCGAGGGATACCCCAGGAACAGCGCCTTCGTGCGCGGCGTGATGGCCGCCTCGACCGCGGCTGGATCCAGGGAGAAGTCGTCCTCGAACCGCGTCGGCACGAGGCGCGGCACTCCGCCCGCGAACACGATGGCGGGCACGTACGCCACGTATGAGGGCTCGTGCAGGATGACCTCGTCGCCCGGATCGCACGTCGCGCGAAGGGCCAGGTCCAGCGCCTCGGAAGCGCCGACGGTGATGAGGATCTCGTTGGCCGGGTCGTATCGGACGCCGTAACGACGGTCGAGGTGGTCCGCGAGCGCCCGCCGGAGCTCGAGCGTCCCGTGATTGCTCGTGTAGTGCGTCCGGCCCTCGCGCAGCGACTCGACGCCGGCTTCGACGATCATCCGGGGCGTATCGAAGTCCGGCTCGCCGACACCAAGGCTGATGACGTCGCCCATGGTCGCCGCGATGTCGAAGAACCGGCGGATACCCGACGGCGGCATGGCACGAACGCGCTCGGCGAGCGCGCGCTCGGCCAGCGGCGGACGTCCGATCACCGGTCCATGACCGCCATCGCGACCATGCGCTCGGCCGGGGTGGGCGTCGCGGGATCGTCGAGCGCGGCGAGATCGGCCGGCTCCACGGTCCGCCATTCGGCGTCCGCGGTGATGGCCTCGTAGCCACGCGCGAGCGTGAACAGCTCCAGCTCGGACCACGGCGCCCCGATCAGCTGGAGCCCGACCGGCAACCCCTCCGACAGTCCGGTCGGGATCGAGATCCCCGGCAAGCCGGCCATGTTCACGGGCAGCGTGCAGGCGTCCGAGAGGTACATCGAGACCGGGTCTTCGAGCCGGGCCCCGAACGGGAACGCCACGGTCGGGGAGGTCGGCGCAACGAGCGCGTCGAACCCCTGCGCCCACAACGCATCGAAATCGCCCTTGATCAGCGTCCGGACCTTCTGCGCCTTCAGGTAGTAGGCGTCGTAGTAGCCGGCCGACAGCGCATAGGTCCCGAGCATGATGCGGCGCTTGACCTCCGGGCCGAACAGCTGGCCACGGGTGGCGAGGTAGTCCGCCAGCACGTCGCGGCCCTCGCCGAGACGCGGCCCGTAGCGGATGCCGTCGTAGCGGGCGAGGTTCGCCGACGCCTCGGCCGGCGCGACGATGTAGTAGGTCGCGAGTCCGTACTCGGTATGCGGCAGGCTGACATCCTCGATGACGGCCCCGGCAGCATCGAGGGCCGCGACCGCCTCGCGGATGCGAGTCTCCACGCCGGGCTCCATCCCCGCGACGAAGTACTCGCGCGGCAGCCCGAGTCGCTTGCCACGCAACCGGCCCGCGGCCTCGTCGTCGCTGTGGGCGAGCGTCAGCATCCCGTCCGCCACGGGCTCCGGCGAGGACGTCGAGTCGCGCTCGTCGCGCCCGGCGACAGCGTGCAGGAGCGCGGCCGCGCCACGCACGTCGCGGGCGAAGGGCCCGATCTGGTCCAGCGAGCTCGCGAACGCCACGATCCCGTATCGACTGACCCGCCCGTACGTGGGCTTCAGACCGACGATCCCCGTGAGCGCCGCCGGCTGGCGGATGGATCCACCAGTGTCCGTCCCGATGGCAAGCGGGACGTGAAAGGCCGCGACGGCGGCGGCCGACCCGCCGCTACTGCCGCCGGGCACGCGGCCGAGCGCCCAGGGGTTCGCCGTGGGACCGTAGCCCGAGTGCTCGGTGGAGGAGCCCATCGCGAACTCGTCCATGTTCGTCTTGCCGAGGATCACCGCGCCGACAGCACGCAGCCGTTCGGTGATGTGGGCGTCGTACGGTGCCACGTAGCCCTCGAGGATCCGCGAGCCGGCCGTGCATTGCCCGCCCTCGACCGAGACGAGGTCCTTCAGGGCGACGGGGATCCCGAGCAGTGGATGGAGGGCAGCGACTGCCGATCGACCTTCGCCGCGTGCGGCAGCCAGCCGGGCATCCGCGGCATCGGCCTCGGTCAGGGCGCGATCGCGGTCGATGGTCAACCAGGCGTGCAGGGCGTGGTCCTGCCGCTCGGCGAGGTCGAGGTGGGCCGCCGTCAGCTCCCGCGAGGTCGTGTCCCCCGCGCGCATGCGGGCGGCCATGTGGTGGGCATGGAGGCGGGTGAGGTCGGTCATGAACGGCTGGTCATCCGGGTCGGCGGGTCGCCCGCGGTCAGTCGCGCTCGGCCAGGATCGCGGGCACGACCACGAACGCTCCCTCACGCGCGGGTGCGTTGGACAGGACGGCCTCCTGATCGAGCGAGGGCATGGCGACATCGTCACGGAGGATGTTCTCGAGCTCGATCGTCTGGGCGGTCGGCGCGATGTGATCGGTCGGGACCGTGGCGAGGATCGCGTACTGGTCGAGGATGTGGTTGAGCTGGCCCTCGAGCCGAACGAGCTCCTCGTCGGTCAGCCCCAACCGGGCCAGATGGGCGACGTGCTCGACCTCGGCGCGCGTGAGGGTGGCCATGGGCTCGATGATAGCCGAGCGTACGCCCAAACCAGTCGGCATGCCGACCGTCAGCGCGGTCGCTCCGTGTCGTACGCGGCGGCGAACGCGGCGAGGAGCGCATCCCGGTCTGGATCAGGCGCCGCGTCCGAGGCGACCAGGATCATCGCCCGGTTCATGCCGTCGACCGACCCGTCATTCGGCACGGGATCGATGTTCATCCGCATGACGTAGGCCGGCGGCATCACGTTGTGCGTGACCCCCGGGACCACGAACGTCATGACCTGCGGCTCGGGACGGCACGGCATCGACCCCATGACGAGCGGAGCGCCCAGGTCGTCCACCGTCGCGATCTCGAGATCCGCTGGACCGGCGCAGTCGACCACGACGATTCCGCGGAGCCGCTGGCCGATCAACGCATCTGGCAGGTCACGAGACGAGGCGGGGATCCCGAGATTGGTCCCCGTCGCCACGAGCACTGCGACCGCCCATCCATCGGGTGCGACCGCTGCGGCCGCATCGATCGCGAGCGACATGTCGGCCGGGAGCAACGCGGCCCGTTCCGTCAACCGGCCAGCGCCGGTGTTCAGCGACACCTGCGCCCAGAGCGGGACCAGCCCGACTACGAGGAGGGCGACGGCGAGGACGCCGGCGAGGGCGCGAACGCCGCGGGGCCGGGAGGCTGCGGCAACGACGAGGTAGGCGGCTGCGAATGCCGCGCTGAGGCCGACGAACAAGGAGAACGTCGCGCCGAGCGCGACCGAGATCAGCACCTGGGCAACGGCGACCGTCAGACCGACGGCCAGGGCGGTCCGACGAGACCCGCGGAGCTCGACAGGCTCCGCGATCGAGCGCTTCGCGAAGATGGCAAGCCCGCTTCCGAGGATCAGTGCCGCGCCGCCGATGACGACGAGCCCGACGCCCAGACCGTAGGCGATGAGGTCTCCCAGAGCGTTGCCCCCGCCGCCCGATGAGCGGGTGACCAGCACGATCGCACCGAGAGGCACGGCGAAGGCGGACACCACGACCGCCCCGAGAGCCAGCCGGCGGATAACAACGAGGACGTCACGCATCGGAAACGCCGTTCGGATGGCGGGCAGCGCGACGCCCCTCAATCGGAGATGCGGCCATCGGGATCGAGCGCCAGGAGCTGGTCGCCGCCGCGGATGATGAGCCGGCCGTCGGGGGATACAGACGCCCCGACACTGACAGTGTTCGCATCGAACGGAACGCGATAGGGCCATCCCGGCTTGAGCCGAGCCTGGCGATCGAGCGCGACCACCTCCGCTCGAACCCCCGTGGACTCGGTCTGATAGACGACGACGTACACCGTCCCATCGGGAGCAATAGCCGTAGCCGTGGGGCCGCCGTAGCACTCCGAGTCGAAGCACGGCGCATCCGCCGTAGCGACCGGACCATAGGGCCAGCCGGCTAGCGCACGGCCGTCCGGAGTCAGGGCCGAGACCTCCTCGCCCACGACGTGGATGGTCCCGTCGGGAGCCACGTACGGACTCCTCGATCCACATGCGTCGGCTGCCCCTGGAACCGGCACCGGCCAACCGTTCTTGATCTCGCCGGTCCTGTCGTGCGCGTAGACCTTGTGCGTGGCCGACACGTAGTAGAGGGTCCCGTCGTCGCCGAGCGCGGGAAACGACGCAAATCCCGTCGACCCGCGTGGCCAGCCGGGCCACGTTCGTCCATCAGGTCCCAGGACCGTGAAGACGGTCCTACGTGGATGGGAGCAGAGCTCCCCGATATCGTTCATCAGGGACCATACGACGACGTCGCCTTGAGGACCGATCAGGTAGCGGCCGATGTCGGGTGCGGGCACCGGCCACCCTGAGCGGGGTTTCCCGTTCGAGCCGAACGCCCACAACTCCGCGTTTTCGTCGATCCTGCCCCGGGAGGGGTCCCATGTCGGTGTTCCAATGGGTCTCCGGATCACGAACAGGGTCCCTTCGGGACCGAGCTGCGGGTCGGACCAGTCGTAGTCGTCCAGCACGATCGGCCAGCCGGGCATCGTATCGCCGCGTGCGTCGATGGCGATGACTCCCAGTCCGTCGGGACTACCGCTCGTCAGGTAGGCACCGCCGCTCGGTTCGATGTCCAGGATGCTGAGGTAGCACTGATCAATAGCCGGGCAGGCGAAGTCCACGGGGACCTTGTACGGCCAGCCAGGCAGGTCCCGCCCGTCGACGCCGAGCCGGTGCACAGCGCACCCGATCTCCGGGCCGCCGCACTCGTTGATGTAGGCGGACCCGTCGGGGCCTACGGCCAGCGAGCCGAAGAAGGAGCCTCCAGGTGCCTCCACTGGCCAGCCCGGCTTGACATGGCCGGCCGCGTCGAGCGCGATGGCGATCCGTTGGTACTCGCCCTGGCCATCACGGGCCAGGATGTAGATCGTCCCGTCCGGCCCGAACACCGGCTGGCTGTCACCAAGGACGGTATAGGGCCATCCGGTCGGTGCCCTTGAGGGTTCCGGCGTTGCGATCGGCGCGGTGGTGGGCAGCGCGGTCAGGGTCGCGGATGTTGCAGGTGTCGTCGGAGGCACGGAGGGTGGTGGCGTGGTGATCGGGGCCGGGCTCGCCGCTGGCGCACATGCGGCGACGAGCAGGCCGACGATGACGGTGGTCGTGACCCGCAAGAATGAGGAACGCATGACGACTACTCCGGGCGGTGTATGTGGTTAGGAGACGTCCTGGCGGACCGGTTGGGGCGCCCGGAACCTGTCACCTTGCCGACACCCGGAAGGCCCCTGCATCGTTACCTACGATGGACGTTGTGAACCTGCGCCTCCGACCGATGACGGGTGCCGACATCGAGCCCGCCGTCGCGGCCATCCTCGCCGACGACTGGGGCGACCGGCGAGCGTGGTTCGAGTTCGCCGTCGCGCACCCTGAGTGCCGCGCCTTCGTCGCCGAGGATGCCGACGGGTCCATCGTGGGCACTGGGGTCGTCACGATCAATGGACCCGTGGCCTGGATCGGCACGATCTGGGTCGCGCCTGTGGCCCGCGGGCTTGGCATCGGACGCGAACTCACGGAGGCGACCATCACGGCCGCGGAGGCGGCCGGCTGCCGGACGCTCGTGCTCGTCGCCACGGAAGCCGGGCAACCGCTCTACGAGCGCTTCGGCTTCTCGGTCCAGACGTGGTACCGCACGATGGAGGCGCCGGGGCTGGCGTACGGTGCGGTGCAGACGGGCGGGCCGCTCGTGCGCGCGTACCGCGCCGAGGACCTCGACGAGATGATCGCACTCGACCTGGCCGCGACCGGGGAGGATCGCGGGCACCTCCTTGCCGCGTTCGCGGCGCCTGACACGACGATGGTCGTGACACAGGCGGACGATCGGCCGGCAGGGTTCGTCATCCGCGCTCCATGGGGCGGCGGGGCGACGATCGCACCCCGGCCGTCCGATGCGATCGCCATCCTGCGCGCCCGCCGCGGCGCGGCTGGGACTGCGAAGCGGGTGCGTGCCGGCATCCTGCTCGAGAACGAGGCTGGCGCCGCCGCCCTGGAGGCCGACGGCTGGACCGAGGCTTGGCGCGCGCCCCGACTCGTCCGCGGCGAGCCGCTCGTCTGGCGACCCGAGCACGTCTGGGGCCAGTTCAACCACGCGCTCGGCTGACGGCCTACGACGGGCGGCGCAGCCCACATGACCCAAGAGTCCTGCCGTCAGGGCCGGGACCGATGGGGAATGGTCCCATCGCCGTGCGGCAGCGATGCTATCGGGGTCACGTCATCACCCAGCTACCCGGGGAGTCGCACGCGCATGTGTCGAGCCAGCCGCGAACGGGCCGCCGTCGCATGATCGCCGTGAGCTGCCTCCAGTGCGGGACGCCCGCCATCCGCGATGACGCCACGTTCTGCCGCCGCTGCGGGTTGCCGTACGGCGATGCGCCGCGGGCCAACGTCGAACTGCCCTCCTGTCCCATCTGCTACCTCACGGTCGACGACGACGGCCGCACGGGCAGCCTGGAGCTGCCCGGCCTGCGCGTCGACCTGCGTCGCCACATGGGCGAGCACGACCGCCATCCGGTCGGCGATGACGAGTGGCTCGAGACCCTGCGCGAGGGTGACAAGCTCCGCTGGGGGCGCTGGACGGCTCCGTTCGAGACGGTCCGCCGCTACCTGGTCACGGGCCAGGTCGATGCCGGGCGCAATCGGAAGCTGGCGCACGACATGATCGTGACGGCGATGACCCAGATCAATCGGTTCGGCCGCAACGCCACGATCTTCGGCGACCAGCCGGAGTGGCAGGCCGCACGCGAAGCGGTGAGCGAGCTGATGGAGCGCTACGCGACCGGTCGCCGGTAGCGCCGATCGCGCCTAGCCACCGTCGCCGGCGAGCAGCCGGCGGAATCCGTCCTCGTCGAGCACCGGCACGCCCAGCTCCTGGGCCTTGGCGAGCTTGGACCCGGCAGATTCGCCCGCTACGACGTAGTCGGTATTCTTCGACACCGAGCCCGCCGGCTTGCCGCCGGCTGCCCGGATCGCCTCCTCGGCCTCCTGGCGGCTGAACCCCGGCAGCGTCCCGGTCACGACCACCGCCTTGCCCTGCAGCGGGCCGGCGGCTGCCGCCACGCGCGGGGCCGGCAGCTCCGCCTCGACGCCGGCCTCGGCAAGATCCTCGAGCACGTGCTGCCCTGCTCCGCCCTCGGCGAACCACGCCGCGAGGCTCGCGGCGACGACCGGGCCGATCCCTTCGACCTCCTCGAACCGCGTGGGTTCGTCGGTCGCGACCCGCTGCAGGAACGCGGCAGCCCGCGCGAGCCAGTCGTCACCGGCCGGGACCTCCGCCGCGAGCCAGGCCGCCAGCTCGATGGCCGTCGTCCAGCCGACCTGCGGGATCCCCAGCGCAGCGATGATCCGTTGCAGCGGCCGGCGGCGCGACTTCTGGATCGCGGCGTGGAGGTTTTCGGCGCTCTTTCGGCCGAAGCGCTCGAGGCTCTCGAGATCCTCGACTGACAACCGATAGAAATCGCCGCGCCGCTTGACCAGACCAGTCTGCAGCAGCTGCTCGAGCGCCTTCCAGCCGGCGCCTTCGATGTCCATCCCGCCGCGCCCGACGAACTGGCCGAACTCCTGGCCGACCCGGGCTGGGCACGCGGGGTTGGGGCAGTAGTGGCGCACGGCGCCCTCATCTCGGGCGATCCGCGTCGCGCACACCGGGCACGTGGCCGGCATCTGATACTCGCGCTCCGTGCCGGTTCGCTTCTCGACGATCGGCCTTACGACCTCCGGGATGACGTCGCCGGCCTTCTGCAGCACGACATGGTCGCCGATGCGGATGTCCTTACGCCGAACTTCGTCAAGGTTGTGGAGGGTGGCCCGGGCGACCGTGGAGCCCGCGACCTTGATCGGGGTGAGGTGCGCGACCGGCGTCAGCGTCCCGGTGCGACCGACGTACGGCACGATGTCCTCGACCGTCGTCTCGACCTGCTCGGGCGGGAACTTGTAGGCGATGGCCCAGCGTGGGGCGCGGCTGACCATGCCCAGGCGTTCCTGCTGGTCGAACCGATCGACCTTGACCACCACGCCGTCCGTCTCATACGGCAGCGTGTGCCGTTCCTCGCGCCAGCGTTCCGTGAAGTCGATGACGCCCTCGATGTCGAAACTCGCCTCGTGCTCGGGGTTGGCGGGCAACCCGAGCGCGGCGAGGCGATCCAGCGCCGACGATTGCGAATCGATCGACCCGTCGCCGTCCTCGAGGAGCTGGTACACCCACGTCGAGAGGAGGCGGCTCGCGGTCACGGCCGGGTCCTTCTGGCGGAGCGAGCCCGCGCCGCTGTTGCGGGGGTTGGCGTAGAGCGCCAGCCCAGCCTCCTCACGCTCGGCGTTGATCCGCGCGAATTCGGCCTTGGGCATGAAGACCTCGCCGCGAACGTCGGCCGTCACGGGTTCCTTGAGCCTGTTCGGGACCGCGGCGATCGTCCGCAGGTTCGCGGTCACGTCCTCACCGGTCGTGCCGTCGCCGCGGGTCGCGCCCTGGACGAAGCGTCCGCGCTCGTAGCGGAGCGTGATCGCGAGGCCGTCGATCTTGAGCTCGGCCACGTAGCGGAGGTCGTCGGCCGGTTCAGGGGGTGCGGGCAGCCCGAGACCCCGTCGCACCCGGGCGTCGAAGGCGCGCAGCTCGTCGTGGCTGAACGCATTCGACAGGCTGAGCATCGGCCGGCGGTGGCGGACCTCCGTGAAGACCTCCCCGCTCGGCGCCCCACCGACGCGCTGGGTCGGAGAATCCTCGGTGATCAGCTCCGGATAGGCGGTCTCGATCGCGACGAGCTCGCGGAACAGCTGGTCGTACTCGGCGTCGGACAGCTCCGGCGCGTCCTTCGCGTAGTAGAGCTCGTTGGCCCGCTCGATGGCGGCCGCGAGCTCCTTGTGGCGTGCCGTCGCACGATCGATGTCGAGCGCCGACGCCGCCTCGACGAGTGCCGGGTCGACGGGCGGGAGCTGGACGGTCATCCGCCGGAGCCTACCGACTCGGGCACGACGTGCGCCGGACCGATGTGGTCGGGTGTCGGCGTGCCGAGCAGCGCCAACGCGATCTCGAACTCCGTCCGCACGATCTCGAGGGCCCGCTCGACCCCCGCCTGGCCGTGCGCCGCGAGCGCCCACAGGATCGGTCGGCCGAGCAGCACGCCCCGGGCGCCGAGCGCCCGCGCGATGGCGATGTCGTGGCCCCGCCGCACGCCGCCATCGACCCAGACCTCGGTGCGGCCGTCGACGGCCGCGACGACGGCCTCGAGCACATCCACCGGCGCCTGGACCCGGTCGAGCTGGCGGGCGCCGTGGTTGCTGACGACGATCGCCGCCACGCCGTGCTCCGCGGCGAGCTGCGCGTCCTCGGCCGTCATGATGCCCTTCAGGACGAGTGGCAGCGACGACCAACCCTGGATCGTCGCGAGGTCGTCCCACGACAGCCCGGACAGAACCTGCTCTTCGAGCAGTTCGAATCCGGGCGCGTGGATACCGCCCCCGTGGGTCGCGTCCACACCCGGGGTCGCGAAGTTGCCGTGCGGACCGCCGAGATCGAAGCCCGAGCGCCGATCCCGCTCGCGATAGCCCAGGACCGGCAGGTCCACGGTCAGCACGATCGCGCCATAACCGGCCGCCTCTGCCCGCTGGACGAGCTCGCGCGTGCGCGCGGGGTCCGCCTGCACGTAGAGTTGGAACCAACGGATGCCGTCGGGTGCCGCGCTAGCGACGTCCTCCATCGAGCACGTGGACATCGTCGAGAGGATGAATGGGACGCCCGCCACGGCAGCTGCCCGTGCGGTCGCTTCCTCCGCCTCCGCGTGCGCGAGACCGTGGGCGGCCATCGGCGCGATCGCGAGCGGCATGGCCGTGGGCTGGCCCAGCATCGTCGTCGCGGGATCGATCCGGGACACGTCGACAAGGACGCGCGGCCGCAGGCGGCGGTCGCGCCAGGCCGCGACGTTCCGGGCGAGGCTGACCTCGTCCCACGATCCGCCCGCGACATAGTCGAAGGCGGCAGGCTCCATCGCCTGCCGCGCGAGCGGCTCGAAGTCGGCGAGCGCGTGCACCGCCGACGGCCCTGGGTCGAGCTCGTCCATCCCTACCCCACGAGATCGAGGTTGGCCAGGCTCGCCAGCATCGTCTTACGACCGACCGACGGGTCCTTGAACGCGACCGTGATCTCCTCGTCGCTCCTCGTGAGCTTGGAGGTCACGACGATCCCATCGCCCCAGCGGCCGTGACGGACCCGATCGCCATCGCGGAACTGGCGCTCGCCCGGGATGATCGGCCGGGCAGGACGGGTGGCCACGGGCGGGGCGGATCCGTCACCGCCGCTGACGCCGACCGTGCCCGAGGGTGCGCCCTCGGCGAACGCGTCCCGTCGGGCGGCGAGGTCCCGGGATGGCCGGAACGGCTCCCCGGCGGGTGGGGCGCCGGGCCGGCCGCTCCCCTGCCGGTAGGCAGGTCCACCGCCGCGGACCGGGGTGTTGAACCGGGTCGTGCGTCGCTGCCCGAACACGAGATCGAGGTCCAGGTCGCGCTCGGGCTCATCGAGACCCCCGAGACGTGGTCCGATCATGAGCTCGGCCGGGATCTCGAGCAGGAACCGCGACGGGACCGCGGCCTGGCCCATCCCCCAGGTCGCGCGCCGCCAGGCATGGGACAGGTACAGCCGGCGCTTGGCACGCGTGATGCCGACATAGGCGAGCCGTCGCTCTTCCTCGAGCTGGCGTTCGTCCTCCAGCGCCCGGCTGTGCGGAAACAGTCCCTCCTCGAGCCCGGCGATGAACACGACCGGGAACTCCAGGCCCTTCGCCGCGTGGAGCGTGATCAGGGTGACCGCGTCCGCGTCGCCTTCGTACGAATCCTGGTCGGCGACGAGGGCCGTCTCCTCGAGCAGCCGGTCGAGTGCGTCCTCGGGGTCGAGGTCGTCGTAGCGGGTCGTGACGGAGCGCAGCTCGAGGAGGTTCGCCCAGCGCTCCTCGCCCTCCTCCGAGCCATCCGCCAGCATCGCCCGATACCCGGACGCCTCGAGGACCTCGTCGAGGAGCTCGGGGAGCGGCAGGACGGCGACGCGCGAACGCAACCGCCGGACGAGGGCGGCGAACTCCGCGAGGGCCGATCGCGTCCGCGTGGCGAGGGTCGGCAGCTCGCCGCGGGCCCCGCGCTCGATGGCGCTCCAC
The DNA here is from genome assembly GCA_963735785.1 of uncultured Chloroflexia bacterium. Classification (GTDB taxonomy): domain Bacteria; phylum Chloroflexota; class Limnocylindria; order Limnocylindrales; family CSP1-4; genus SPCO01. The sequence continues at coordinate 250,602 of CAVTMH010000001.1, forward strand.
ATGGTCGATGGTTCGCCGGTCTCGGGGTCGATGGCGGCCGCACCCGCACGCAGCGCCTCGATCGTCTTGTCGCCGATCGCCCTGGCCGGGACGTTGATGATCCGCTCGAAGCTGACGCTGTCCGTGTCCGAGCGCAGGATCCGCAGGTACGCGAGGGCGTCCTTGACCTCGCGCCGCGCGTAGAAGCGCGTCCCGCCGATGAGCTGGTAGCGGATGCCGTAGCGCAGGAACAATTCCTCGATGGCCCGGGACTGGGCGTTCATCCGGTACATCACCGCGATCTCGCGAGCGCGGAATCTCATGTCCGTCTCGTCTTCGTCGGCGCGTCTCGTGAGGGCCGTGCCGCGCCCACCGACCAGGCCCTCGACCTGGCGCGCGATCCACTCGGCCTCCTCGTCCTCGTTGTAGGCCTCGAACCGCTGGATCCTGAGACCGCCGGCGTTCTCGGTCCACAGCTTCTTGTCCTTGCGTGCCGTGTTGCGCGACACGACCGCGTGGGCCGCGTCGAGGATCAGCTGGGTCGAGCGATAGTTCCGTTCGAGCTTGACGACCGCCGTGTTCGGCCAGTCCCGCTCGAAATCGAGGATGTTGCGCAGATCGGCGCCACGCCACGAGTAGATCGACTGGTCGTCATCGCCGACGACCGCGAGATTGCCGTACTTCGTCGCGAGTGCCTTGACCCACAGGTATTGCGCCCGGTTGGTGTCCTGGTATTCGTCGACGTGGAGGTACCGCCAGCGCTCCTGGTACTTGGCGAGGACCTCCGGCGCTTCGTCGAACAGCCGGACGGCTTCGAGCAGCAGGTCATCGAAGTCGAGAGCCCGGGCGAGCTTGAGCCGTTCCTGGTAGCGCGTGGCCAGGCGCGCGATCGTTCGCTCCCGGTGGTTCGCCGCGTTCTCGCTGAGGAAGGTCGGATCGAGCATCTCGTTCTTGGCCCGGCTGATGGCCCCCAGGACCGCGCTCGGACGGAACTCGCCGGTCAGCGGCAGGTCCTGCTCGCGCAGGACCTGCTTCATCAACGACTGCTGATCGTCGGTGTCGTAGATCACGAATCGTCGATCGACCCCGATGGCGGTGCCTTCCTGGCGGAGGACCCGGGCGCACAGCGAGTGGAACGTGCCTGCCTGGACCTCGCGGCCGCCCTCGCCGACCAGGCTGATGATTCGATCACGCAGCTCCGAAGCGGCCTTGTTCGTGAACGTCACCGCCAGGATCCGCCACGGCGGGACACCCTTGACCCCGACCAGGTAGGCGATCCGGTGGGCGAGCACACGGGTCTTGCCCGAGCCCGCGCCGGCAAGGATCAGGAGCGGGCCATCCGTGGTCGTCACGGCCCGAGCCTGCTCGGGGTTCAGGGCCTTGACGATCTGCTCCGCGCGTTCGGCCCGGCGACGCTCGACGACGGCGGGATCCGGCGGTGGGGCGGGTGGAGCCGTCGGATCCTGGCCCGGCAGCGGGGTGTCGCGCAGCCATTCGGGCTCGGCCGGCGCGGAGAGCTCGTCCGTTTCGGCGACGTCGGCGAACCGGGTGCCGGCCGCCGCTGCAGCCTCGTCAAGGGTCGGTTCGCCGCGGCGGCGACGGGACGTGGGACTCACCATCGCATTCTAGGTGGGGGCGCCCATCGAAGCCTTCGTCATGCACGACTGCGCGCCGGCATCAACCCCCAGGCGCGACCTGGTCCGGTGGGGGTGCGCTGATCGAGACGGCCTCGTCCCATTTCGAGAAGGTCAGGTCGATCGCGGCGGCCCCGCTCGTGCCCCGATCCACACTCGCGGTCAGGCCGGCCAGGCGGGTCGTGTCCTTCGCGACCAGGACCGTCATCTCGAGCGGCGTGGGAATGACGGCGGCCAGCGGAGACGGGCTGGGCAGCCCGGCTGGGGCCTCGAGTCGTTCGAGACCCAGGGCCGTGAGGTCCGCCTTCGACAAGAGGAGCTCGACCCGGTAGCAACTGCTGCTCCCGCATTCGACGTCGTCCCCCTTGACCGGCTGCAATGCCGGGTTCGCGAGCAGCTCGGTGACGCCCTTGAGGAACGTTGTTTGGCTGCCGCCGGACGGCGCCGGAACGTCCGCGCCGATCGCCTGGGCGTGGTAGAGCGAGCCGGTCAGCGTGGTCTTGAGATACGACGTGCCGTCGAGGGCGATGACCTCGCCGGTGAGGCCGAGCAGGCCCGGTGCCGAGAACGTGACCCGAGCGTCGCCGCCGGCGAGATCAAGGTCCGCCGAGAAGGTGGTTCCGGTCAGCTCGATGGCCGACGGCGTGTCGAACCCGACGGCCGGCAGCTCTACGGTGCCATCGGCCGAACCGTCGATCCTGACCGTCCTCGCGGCCGCCGTGGTCGTGATCGTCGCGGCCAGGATCTCCTTCGGATCCGTCAGCGTGGCCGGGGGCGGGGCGGTCTGGCACGCGCCCAGCATGGATCCCAGCGCCACGAGCACGGTGAGGGCCGCGGCCGACGGCGCACGCCGGGCGCGGGCGATCCGCCCGGCCGGCACGGCGTCGCGAGTGCGAGGGACGCCACTCATCAAATCGATCAGCCCGCCGGGGCGGCCGGCGGTGGCGCCGCGGGTGGCGAACTCGGTGGAAGGGTCTCGGTCGGCGCGGCCCACGTGGGCAAGGGCGGCGGCGGGGCCACGGTCTCGACCTGCACCTCGATCCCGCCGACCCAACCCGCGGCGAGGTTGTAGACCGCCGCCGCGATGGCCGTGGCCACCCAGCCGATCAACCCGTACACGAAGATCGCGAGGAATCCGACGACGAGGATCCCGGCGATCCCGCCCGCTCCCGACCCCTGCGTTGGCGCGACCAGCAACGCGAGCAGCAGGAACGGCACCACGAACACGGCCACGATGACCATGTACATGATGGCGATCACGGTCGCCGTCTTCATGACGCCGAATCGTCGGATCCTGTACATCGCTTCTCCCTCCCGTGGCTGCGGCCCGTGCGGGTACCGCGTGGAGTATGCACGCGCGGGTACGCTCTTCCGGTGACCGAACCCCGATCGATGGCCGACGAACGGGCGGTGGATGCGATCGACCGTGCCTGGAACGCGGCGTACGAGCAGAACGAGCGCGACCGACTGGGCGACATTCTGGCGAACGACTTCATTGCCGTGACCGCTGATGGCCAGACCGTGACCAAGACACAGCTGATGCAGCCATCGACGGCGCCCCGATCGATCGCCTTCAGCGAGCGATCGGTCGAGCTGTTCGGCACGACTGCCATCACGCGAGGTCGCCTCTCGCTCGAGCATGCGGAAGGGAGCATCGACCAGCGGTTCATGCGCGTGTACGCCAAGCGCGATGGCCGCTGGCAGGCGGTGGCCGTGCAGGTGTCCGCGGTCGTGACGTAGAGCGGGCCGCCAAGGGTCCGGACAGCGACGGCCCCCGGCGCCGAAGCGCCGGGGGCCGTCGAAGGTTCGCGAGGAAGGAACGGACTAGAAGTCCATCCCTCCGCCGTGCTCGTGACCGGCGCCGGCGCCGGCCATCTCCTTCTTCTCCGGAAGGTCCGTGATCAGCGTCTCCGTGGTCAGGACCATCGCGGCGATGGAGGCGGCGTTCTGGAGGGCCGAGCGGGTCACCTTGGCGGCGTCGACGATGCCCTTGGTGAACAGGTCGCCGTACTGGCCCGTGAGTGCATCGTAGCCGTGGCCGGCCTTGAGGCCCTTGACCTTCTCCACGACGACCTCGCCGGGTGCGCCGGCGTTCTCGGCGATCTGGCGGGCCGGGGCCTCGAGGGCCTTGCGCACGATGTCGACACCGACCTGCGCATCCCCCTCGAGCTGGATCTTGTCGAGCGCGGGGATGGCCTGCAGGAGCGTGGTCCCACCGCCGGCGACGAGGCCCTCTTCGACGGCCGCACGGGTCGTCGAGAGCGCATCCTCGATGCGGTGCTTCTTCTCCTTGAGCTCGACCTCGGTAGCCGCGCCGACCTTGATCACCGCGACGCCACCGGACAACTTGGCGAGACGCTCCTGGAGCTTCTCGCGGTCGTAGTCGGAGGTGGTGTCCTCGATCTGGGCCTTGATCTGGGTCATCCGGGCCTTGATCTGGTCGGGCTGGCCGTCGCCGTCGATGAGCGTCGTGTCGTCCTTGGTCGAGATGACCCGTCGGGCTGACCCGAAGTCCTCGGCCGTGACGGAGTCCAGCTTGCGGCCGACCTCCTCGCTGATGACCGTGCCACCGGTCAGGGTGGCGATGTCGCGCAGCATCTCCTTGCGACGATCGCCGAAGCCCGGCGCCTTCACGGCGAGGACCGAGACGGTGCCACGGAGCTTGTTGACGACCAGCGTCGCGAGGGCCTCACCGTCGATATCCTCGGCGATGATGACCATCGGCTTGCCCTGCTGGACGCCCTTCTCGAGCGCCGGAAGCATGTCCTGGACGCTGGAGATCTTCTTGTCGGTGATCAGGATGAGGGGGCTGTCGAGGACGGCCTCCATCCGGTCGGGATTGGTCACGAAGTAGGCCGAGAGATAGCCGCGGTCGAACTGCATGCCCTCGGTGTATTCCTTCTCGAGGCCGAGGCTCTGCCCCTCCTCGACGGTGATGACACCGTCCTTGCCGACCTTGTCCATGACCTCGGCGATGATCTCGCCGACTTCGGGATCCGCGGCGCTGATGGCGGCGACGGCCGCGATCTGCTCGCGGTTGTCGACCGGCCGCGCCTGCTTGGCGATCTCGGCCACGACGGCCTCGACGGCGGCTTCGATGCCGCGCTTGACGACCATCGGGTTGGCGCCGGCCGTGACCACGCGCAGACCCTCGGACACGAGCGCCTGGCCGAGGACGACCGCGGTCGTCGTGCCGTCACCGGCGACGTCGTCCGTCTTGGTCGCGACCTCCTTGAGGAGCTGCGCACCCATGTTCTCGAAGGGGTTCTCGAGCTCGATGTCCCGCGCGATCGTCACACCGTCGTTGGTGATCGTCGGCGAACCGAACTTCTTGTCGAGGACGACGTTGCGACCCTTGGGGCCGATCGTCACCTTGACGGCGTCCGCGAGATGATCGATCCCGCGCTTGAGTGAACGACGAGCCGTCTCGTCGAAGATCAGTTGCTTAGCCAATTCGTTTCCTCCAGGGAATGTCGGTCGGGAGTCGAGGTAGTGGCGATGCGCGCCCTCAGCCTTCGACGATCGCCAGGATGTCCTTCGCCGCGACGATGAGGAGATCCTCGCCGTCCAGCTTGAATTCGGTCCCGGCGTACTTCGCGTACAGGACCTTGTCGCCGGTCGAGACGTCGATCACGATGCGCTTGCCGTCGTTGTCGAACGCGCCGGGTCCGACGGCGATGACCTTGCCCTCCTGGGGCTTCTCCTTGGCGGTGTCCGGAAGGACGATGCCGCTTTTGGTCATGTCCTCGCGGGGGATCGGCTCGATGACGACGCGGTCACCGAGTGGGCGCAACTTCGTCGCGGTCGCAGTGGCAGTGGCTTTGGCCAACGTGCAGTTCCTCCTGTGACGGCCAGGGCCGGCCGTCAGGCATGGCTTGTCGGAGCAGCGACCCGCCGGAACGGGGCGTGGTCAGCCGGTCCCTCATCTGTACCACCGATCCGGACGCGTCCCTGACTTCTCCCGCCGAGTGGTTCCCGGCCCTTGTCCAGGGGGGTCCGCGGTGTATTGGCACTCTCTGTGTCAGAGTGCCAATGCGCAGCCTACCGAACGGAAGGTGACCCTGTCAACCCGGTGCCTGCACCGTGCCTGAAGGTCAGATCGTACGACCCAACCAGCGCCTCGCCAAGGCCATCGGGATCGGAACGCCTGCACGTCGCGAGCCAGGCAGCGGTGATACGGACCCACTCGGGTTCGTTGCGCCCACGCGGCGCACCCGGTGGGGCGAGGAACGGGGAATCGGTCTCGACCAGGACCCGGCTTGGAGGGGTGAGGGCTGCCACCGTTGCAGATGCCTCCTCCCCGGTCCGGAACACGAGACCGGAGAAGCTGATCGCCGCTCCTAGTTCCAGCAATGCCTGCGCGTAGTCCGTGGGCCCGGAGAAGGAGTGGATCACCACGGGGGGCCGTTCCCCGAAGGCCGTGGCCCAGTCCGGACCGCCTGAACCGGCCGAGCGGAGCTCCGTTAGGAGCGCGTCCTGTGCGTCGCGCTCCCCTGGCGCGGACCGGCAATGCAGGATCGCGGGTTTGCCGGTCTCAACGGCCAGGGCCAGGTTTCGCCGCAGATTCGTCAATTGGTCCGGGATGGGGCTGAAGGCGCGGTCGTAGTCGAGTCCGGTCTCGCCGATCGCGACGACCCGGTCGTCGCTCGCCCAGGCGACGATCTGGGCCCACCCCGCGTCGTCGACCCTGGCGGCGTCGTGGGGATGGACGCCGACTGCGGCATCGATCCAGTCGAAGCGGTCGACGAGCTCCAGCGAGCGTGCGCTCGAGGCGAGATTCCAGCCCGGGACGAGGAGGCGCTCGACGCCGGCAAGCCGGGCCGCGCCCAGCACCTGGTCGACGTCACGATCGAAACGGTCAGCGTTGAGGTGGCAGTGCAAATCGATGAGCCGCATCGGGGCATGGTAGGTGGCCGGCTCGGGCCCCGATGGACGTCCGTGCACCAGGCGCTCGTATCAACCAACGAGCCTGCAGCCGGGGCCGTTTTCTGTCGGATCCGGGCATCGGGCGCACGAAATCGACAAGGATCCAGCCGAATCGGGCAGATCTGGCCGTCTCGGAAACCTTCACTGGTCGATACGTGCGCGTCATGCACATAGGACGGGCGCCCGGGCCGTGTCCGGCTTCGCGCGAGCCTCAGCCGGCCTCCGTCTCGACGTCGAGGCGCGGAAAGAGCGGCTCTGGCGCCGTCACGCGGCCCGGCTCCCCTGCCCTGGCGCCCCAGGCCAGCTGCTCGAGGATGGGCGGCCCGCCGTTCCCGTCCGCCCCGTAGTCGTACCCGTACCCGAGCTGCGCGAGCACCCGGGGCGCGACATTCGGCATGAACGGGGCCACCGCCAGGCCGATGAGCCGGCATGCCTCCAGGAGGTCGCCGAGCACGCCGTGGAGACGGGTGGTGGAGGCCTCGTCACCCTCCTTGGCCGCCTTGGCCAGGACCCAGGGCTTCTCGGCATCGACGACCTTGTTCGCGGCATCCACGAACGTCCACAGCTCGGCAAGGGCCACGTGGAGCATGCAGCGCTCGAGCTGATCGCCGTAGGACCGAAGGAGGAACTCGTTCCAGCCGTCGCCAAGGTGCGTGTCCGGGGCGGGTCGCGGCGTCGGCCGCTCCCCGTCGAGGTACCGGTTGGTCATCGAAACGGTCCGGTTCAGTAGATTGCCGAAGTCGTTCGCAAGGTCGGCGTTGAATCGCCGCACGAACGAATCCCACGACACCTCCGCATCGCGATCGAACGGCACCTCGCGCAGCACGACGTAGCGGGCCCCGTCCGCCCCGAACGCGCCCACGAAGTCGTTGGGATCCAGGAAGTTGCCGCGGCTCTTGCTCATGCGTTCACCGCCGGCGGCCAGCAGCCAGCCGTGGACCCAGACGTGGCGGGGCGCCTCGAGACCCGCGCTCCACAGCATCGCCGGCCAGAAGATCGTGTGGAATCGGGCGATGTCCTTGCCGATGACGTGGAGGTCGGCCGGCCACCACCTCGCGAAGGACTCCATCTCGTCGGGAAAGCCGGCCCCGGTGATGTAGTTGATCAGCGCGTCGTACCAGACGTAGATCTTGCCGGCCTCGGGGTCCCACGTGCCGTCCTCGCGGAGGGCGGTCTCGCCGTTCTCGGCGATGGGAAACGGGATGCCCCAGTCACCGGGTGTGCGCTCGCGCGAGATCGAGAAGTCCTCGAGCCCGCCGCGGATGAACCCGAGCATCTCGTTGCGGCGAAACTCGGGCTGCACGAAGTCCGGGTGGTCGTCGAAGTAGCGCTCCAGCCGCTCCTGGTAGGCCGAGAGCCGGAAGAACCAATTCTTCTCGGTGAGCCATTGGAGCGGCACGTCGGGGTGGTTCGGGCAGATCGTCCCGCGTGCCGTCTCGACTACGTCCGTGGCATTGCGAAAGCCTTCGTTCGGGCAGTACCAGCCCTCGTAGGTGCCGAGGTAGATGTCGCCGTTCGCGTGGGCGCGCCGAACCATCTCCTGCGCCGCGCGGATGTGATCGGGGTCGGTCGTGCGGATGAACCGATCGGGGCTGATGAGCAGGGCGTCCTCGGCGGCCCTGAAGTACCCGACCTTCTCGTCGACGAACTCGCGCGCTGGGCGCCCCTCGTCGACCGCGCTTTGCGCGATGTTGATCGAATGCTCATCGGTGCCGGTCAGGAACCTTGTCTCGTCACCCTTCATCCGGTGCCAGCGCGCGATGACATCCGCGCCGATCACCTCGTACAGGGTGTGCAGGCCCGGCTTGTTGTTCGCGTAGGCGATCGCCGTTGTCAGGTAGTACCGGGGACGGTCAGGCATGGGTCGCTTCCTGGTTCAGAGACTCGTGCGCACGGCGCTGGGCGGGGACGGACACGGCGGCCGACCGCCCGCGTGGATCCTTCGCTCAGGATCGTCCGCGACGGGGCCGCCCGGGCATCGCCATCGAGTTCCCGAGTCGAACCATGGCCCGATGATGGCGGACGCCTCGGCGGAGGGTCAAGCGGGCGCGGCTTGTTCCGTTGCGGCTCGCTGCATCGTCACGACCGAGTACGCCACGAACACCACGAGCGCGATGGCCATGAGCAGGACCGCCGCAGACACGCCGAGCCAGCTCGCGCTCGCGGCCGCCGCGAGAAGCACGCCGACCACGACCGGGAGTGGCGCCAGCAACCGCAACGATCCGGACCGCCGATGCAGCAGAACCGTCGCGACCAGGTACACGATCACCGGGATGGCGACGGTCAGCGCCACGACAGCGGGAGACAGCGCGAGCGTCTCATGCGTGGCATCGACCGCGACCTGCAGCCCCGCGCCGAGCGCAGCGATAGCCGCGAAGACGACGTAGTGCCCGTAACCCCAGGCGATCGCCTGAGCCAGGGTGAGGTCGCGGTCGATCTCGGCCGGGTGCTTGAAGTACGACCACCACAGGGCGAGGACGAGCAACAGGCCGCCAAGGGCCACGGCCAACAGCGACACCGACACACCGCCGGCCGTCAACGCGAGCTGCACGGCACCGCTGACCGCGAGGATGCACTCGCCCAGGACGATGATCGTGAACAGGCCGTAGCGCTCCCCGATGTGCGCGGGGTGCCACGGCGTCTGCCGGTCGGACCGCTCTGCCCAGATCGGCACGCTGAGGTCGAGGACGGCCAGCACCGCGAATCCGATCACGTCGAACGGCGTCGGGAGTAGCGGGCGGAACACCCAGGCGAGCTGGACGAGACCGATGCCAATCGCAAAGCGGCGCGCCACCGCCCGTCCGTCCGGATCCTCGTACGCCGCCCGAAGCCACTGCGCGACGAGGGCGATCCGCATGATCACGTAACCCACCAGCAGGAGGCGGAAATCCATGTCGTTGAACGCACGCGGCACGCCGGCCGACACAACGAGGACGCCGGCGATCTGTACGAACGTCAATAGTCGATAGACGACGTCGTCGGTGTCGTACGCGGACGCGAACCACGTGAAGTTCACCCACGGCCACCAGATCGCGAAGAACACGACGACGTAGCTGAGCAGTCCGTGGCCGATCTTGCCCTCGGAAAGGTCGTGGTGGAGCGCGCCGGCGGCGCCGGCGACGGCGACGACGAAACAGAGGTCGAACAGCAGCTCGAGGGGTGTTGCGGCACGATGCGCCTCGTCCGGATCGCGGCCCGTCATCGGGATGTGCCACGGCCGCATCACAGGCAGGTTCGCCCGGCTCACGACACCCCTCCGCCACTCATCGTGTCGATGATACCGAGGGCCTACCTCGTCAATGCCGGAAGTGGCGCGTCCCGGTGATGAGCATCGTTCCACCCGCGGCATCGACGGCGGCCACGGCCTCGGCATCCCGCACGGAACCGCCGGGTTGAGCGAACGCGCGCACTCCGGCGCCCAGGCACACGTCGACGGCGTCGGGGAACGGGAAGAACGCGTCGGACGCGCAGGCGGCTCCGACCGTGGAGGCCGCGCCAAGCATCGCATGGGCCTTCGCTACGGCCTGCCTGGCGGCGTCGACGCGCGAGGTCTGGCCGCTCCCCATCCCGACGAGTCGTCGCCCGTGCACGAGGACGATCGCGTTGGACGTCACGCCCCGGACGAGCCGCCAGGCGAGATCGAGGTCGAGCTGCTCTTCGTTCGTCGGCCCGCGTCGTGTCGCACACGTCCACGTGCCCGGAACGTCAGTGACGACATCCGGCGTGGTGACCAACACCGCGCCACCGGCTGTCCGCAGCGAACCCGTCGGTGCGGCGGCGACCGCGCGTACGGGGAGGTCGGATGCGAGGCGCTCGTCGACGAGGACCCGGAGGTTCTGCTTCGTTCCCAGAACTTTGAGCGCCTCCTTCGTGTAGGCGGGTGCGACGACGATCTCGAGGAAGATCGACGTCAACGCCTCGGCCACCGTCGTGTCGACCTCGCGCGTGAGGGCCACCACGCCGCCGAACGCGCTGATCGGGTCGGCCTCCAGCGCCGCGCGCCAAGCTTCAAGGAGCGTCGGCCGTTCGGCGGCGCCGCACGGGTTCGTGTGCTTGACGATGACCACGCCGGGGCCGAGCAGGGCCCGGCCCAGGCCGGCCGCCGCCGCAGCGTCGAGCACGTTGTTGTACGACAGCGCCTTGCCCTGGAGCGTCGCTCGCTCCACGCCGAACAGCCCGTCATCGAGGGTCGAGCCCGGTCGACGGTAGCGAGCGGCCGGCTGATGCGGGTTTTCCCCATAGCGCAGCGTCTCGACCTTCTCCAGCGCGATCGTCAGCGTGTCCGGATAGGGGTCCTTGGGGCCGTCGAGCAGCCCCGCCTCGACCAATCGGCCCGGCAGCTCCGCGGCGATCCGGGCGTCGTACGCGGCCGTGTGCGCGAACGCCTCGAGCGCCAGCTCACGGCGGAAACCGTCGTCGAGCCCGGCGTCACCATCCAGCGCCGCGAGCACCGCGTCGTATCGAGCGGGCGTCGTCACGATTGCGACATTCGCGTGGTTCTTGGCCGCGGCCCGGACCATCGACGGCCCGCCGATGTCGATCTCCTCGATGAGCTCGTCGATCGTGATGCCCGGTCGCTCGAGCGCCGCGGCGAACGGGTACAGGTTCACGACGACGAGCTCGAATGGCGCGATGCCGGCACCAAGCAGCTGGCGGCGGTGGTCGTCAAGCCGGCGATCGGCGAGCAGGCCCCCGTGGACGCGCGGGTGCAGCGTCTTGACTCGGCCATCGAGCATTTCCGGGCTTCCCGTCACTGCCGCGACATCGGTCACGGCCAGCCCGGCTTCGCGCAGCGCCCGCGCGGTGCCGCCGGTCGAGACCAGCTCGAAGCCGCGGGCGACGAGCCCGCGCCCCAGCTCCACGAGACCCGTCTTGTCCGACACCGACAGGAGCGCGCGACGCGGCGTCGGCACCCGCGCGTCGGCGCGCTCGAGATCGATTGTCACGTGTCGGCCGTCGAGCGCAACCCCCACGGCTCTGGCCAGGAGCAAGGCCACTGCCCGCGAGAGCAACCGATGCTCGACCGCGCGGATCCGCTCGTGAAGGGAACGCTCGTCGTCGCCCGGGAGGATCAAAACTGCTTCCTGCGCCACGATCGGGCCGGCGTCGAGCGTGGCGTCGACGAGATGGACCGTCACGCCGGTGACCGTGACGCCGTGGGCGAGGGCGTCCCGGACGGCGTGCGCACCCGGGAATGACGGCAGGAGCGACGGATGCGTGTTGAGGATCCGTCCCTCGTACGCGGCGAGGACAGCCGGGCCGACGATCCGCATGTACCCGGCGAGGACGATCAGATCGGGCTGGACCCCCGCGAGGGCCTCAGCCAGCGCCGCGTCGTCACCCTCGCGGACGAGTGCGGTGCCGATCCCTTGCTCCACGGCCCAGTCCAGGGCCGGGCACGCCCGGTCTGCGAAGACCAGGGCGATCTCGCCGCCCAGCTCGCCGCGCGCCGCCGCCGCCGCGAGTGCGCGCAGGTTCGATCCGGCACCCGAGACGCCGACCGCGATCCGCCCACCGTTCACGCGATCGACTCCAGCTCACCTTCCACATACCGCACGCCACCCAACGACTCGGCCTCGAGCACCTGGCCGACGACGGTGCTTTCGATGCCGTGCTCGGCGAATGCCGCCTGCGCCGTGCCGGCCGCCTCGCGCGGCAGGACGGCGATCATGCCAAGCCCGCCGTTGAACGTCGCCCGCAACTCGTCGTCCTCGAGCCCGCCAAGCGCGCCGATCAGGCGCATGACGGACGGCATGCGCCAGCGCGCGGGGGCCAGGCGGGCACCGAGCCCGTCCGGGAGCGCCCGCGGCACGTTGCCCGGCAGCCCCCCGCCGGTGATGTGCGCGAGACCATGGAGGTCGTGCCCGGCCGCGGCGACCGCCTCGCGCGCCCCGAGCACGGCCCGCGCGTACAACCGGGTCGGGGTGAGCAACACCTCGCCGAGCGTGGCGAGGGTCTCGTGGGGTGCGGCCGCGAGCGCGTCGTCCGTCGCCGCATCACCCAGCGTCCGGCGCAGGCGGGCCTGGTATGGCTCCGCGAGATCCAGGTCCCATTGTGCGATCAGGGCACGGACGAGCGAGAAGCCGTTCGCGTGGAGCCCCGACGACGCGAGCCCGAGGATGACGTCGCCCGCGACGGACGCGCTCCCATCGATGCGTCGGGACCGCTCCACGACGCCGATACAGCAACCTGCCAGGTCGAACTCGTTCGCCTCGAGCACGCCCGGGTGCTCGGCGGTCTCCCCGCCAACGAGCGCCGCACCGACCTCCCGACAGCCAGCCGCGACGCCACCGACGAGCTCGGCCACATCGACCGGGTCGAGCTGCCCGACTGCGAGGTAGTCGAGGAAGGCGAGGGGCTCGGCGCCGGTGCAGACGACATCGTCGGCGCACATCGCGACAAGATCGATGCCGACCGTGTCGAACCGTCGCACGGCCGCGGCGATGACGGTCTTCGTCCCGACCCCATCCGTCGAGGCGACCAGCAGCGGCTCGCGGTAGCCGGCCGGGATCGAGAATGCCCCGCCGAACCCGCCCGGGCCCCCGACGGTCTCGGGTCGGCGGGTCGAGTCGACGTGGGCGCGCATGAGCTCGACCGCGCGCTCGCCAGCGGCGACATCGACACCGGACCGCCGATAGGCTGAGCGCGTCGATTCGCCCCTCAAATCGGCACCCTCAACGTGGTTTCGCCACACTCGCACCGAGGTCCGAGGCGGAGCTCCGCGAGGCCATCGGCGCGAGGTCTTCCTCGAGGATGAATTTGCGGCTCGCCGCGTCGTAGGGCACGGGTTCCGGGTAGTTGCCGTCGAAGCAGGCGAAGCAGAACCGCTCATACGGCAGGTCGAGTGCCGCGAGGACGCCCCGGATCGACAGGTAGCCGAGCGTGTCGGCGCCGATGAACTCGCGGATCTCGGATCCAGTGTGGGTCGCGGCGATCAGCTCGGTCTCGATCGAGGTGTCGATCCCGTAGAAGCAGGGGTGGTAGATGGGCGGCGCGCTGATCCGGACGTGGACCTCGGTCGCGCCGGCCTTGCGCAGCAGCTCCACGATCCGCTTCGTCGTGGTGCCGCGCACGATCGAGTCGTCGACCACGATCAGCCGTTTGCCGGCCACGACCTCGCGCAGCGGGTTCAGCTTGATCGTCACGCCCCGGTGGCGCAGCCCGGCCGATGGCTGGATGAACGTGCGCCCGGCGTAGCGATTGCGGTACATGCCCTCCCGATAGGGCAGGCCGCTTGCCTCGGCATAGCCGGCGGCAGCCGGAGCGCCAGTGTCCGGGACAGGCATGACCAGGTCCGCGTCGATCGCATGCTCGATCGCCAGTTGCTCGCCCATCCGCCGGCGCACCTCGTACAGGTTGCGCCCCTCCATGTAGGAGTCGGGGCGGGCGAAATAGATCAGCTCGAAGACGCACAGCTTCGGGTTCGCTTCGGCATAGCGGATGGAGCGCGGTGGCCGCCCCGGCTCCAGGACCACGATCTCGCCTGGCTCGACGTCACGGACGAACTCGGCGCCGACGATGTCGAGGGCCGCGGTCTCCGACGAGAGGCACCAGCCCTGCTGCGCCTCATCGTCCCAGAGGGTGCCGTCGTTCGGGCCGCCGATCGCCCTCGCGCTGGCCGGCAGCCGGCCCAGGACGAGTGGGCGGAACCCGTGCGGGTCGCGGACCCCGATCACCCGCTTCTGGTCGAGGATCACGAGCGTGAAGGCGCCGCGGACGCGCGGCAGGACCTGGAGCAGCGCGGCGACGGTGTCGTCCGCCGGCTCGTCGGCGATGAGGGCCGTGAGCAGCTCCGTGTCTGTCGAGGCGGGCAGTCGTGCCCGGCCGCCGCGCAGCTGCTCGAGCAACTCCCGCGTGTTGACGAGGTTGCCGTTGTGGCCGATCGCGATGGCCCGGCGAGGCCCCTGGCGGTACGTCGGCTGTGCGTTCTCCCAGATCGTCGAGCCGGTCGTCGAGTAGCGGCAATGGGCGATGGCCATCGTCCCGCGGAGGCTCGGCAGCCGTCGCTCGTCAAGCACGGTGCTGACCATGCCCAGGTCCTTGTAGAGCATCACCTGCTCGCCGTCGCTCACCGCCACACCGGCCGACTCCTGGCCGCGGTGCTGGAGCGCGAACAGGCCCAGGGTCGCGATCGCGGCCGCTTCGGTGGGCTCGGCGCCCGGGGTGACCGCGCCGAAGACGCCGCACACGACCTCAGCCCTCCCAGCCGAGCGCACGGGCCAGGCCGTGGTCCCAGGCATGGCGGAGGTCGTCGACCGGGACGTCGAGCGCGTCGGCGACACGACTCCCCCGTTCTTCACTGGCGCCGGTCGCACCGGCGCCGACGAGCTCGATGATGAGGCGGTCGCCACCCACGCTGCCGAGCTCCTCCACGGGCAGTCCGTGCTGGAGCGCCAGCAGCATCAGCGCCGGGGCGAACCGGGGTCCGGCGGTGACGACGATCCGCGACGGGCTCTCGCCGAACAGCTCGACCGCCGGTGAGGTCGCGACGGCCAGCCGGACGCGCGCCCCGAGCCCGCTCCACATGGCACCCTCGGCGAGCGCGACTGCCAGCCCGCCGCCCGACACGTCCTGGGCGCTGGCCACGAGCTCGCGCTCGATCGCGTCGCGGATGAAGGCCTGGAGGGCCGCCTCCCGGCCGAGATCGAGGGCCGGCGGCCCGTCTTCCACGGCGGTTCCGGCCAGCGCCGCGTACGCCGATCCCGACAGGCCTGGCGTCGACGCACCGACGAGCAGGACCGCGTCACCGTCGGTCACGAACGCGGGCCCGACGAGCCGCCCGATGTCGTCGAGCAGCCCCACGACACCGATCTCCGGCGTCGGGGCGATCGCGCCATCGGGCGATTCGTTGTAGAGCGAGACGTTGCCACCCGTGACCGGCAGCCCGAGGGCACGGCACGCGTCACCCAGGCCACGGACGCCTTCGCTGAGCTGCCAGAACGCGTCGGGTCGGGTCGGGTCGCCGTAGTTGAGGCAGTTCGTCACCCCGAGCGGCCGGGCCCCGGTGATCGCGACGTTGCGGGTCGCCTCCGCCACGCTGAGGGCCGCCCCAAGATATGGGTCGATCGCGCCGACGGCCTGGTTGCCGTCCGTCGTGGCGACCAGCGCCTTCGTCGTGTACTTGATGCGCAGGACCGCAGCAGCGCGACCGGGTCCTGCCACGGTGTCCGCTCCGACCGTGGAGTCGTATTGCTCGTAGACCGCGCGGCGCGAGGACAGGTTGGCGGAGCCGAGCAGGCCAATGAGCACGGCACCGGGGTCCATGCCACGCTCCGGGAGTCGATCGCTCGGGTCGATGGGTGCGCCCGGTGCAGGTGCCGCTCGCCGGTGCTGCGGCGGGGTCGCGACCCGTTCGTGCACGATCGCCGCGCCGGTGAGGGCGGCGGCCGGCATCCGCGCGATCTCCCGCGACCCCGGTCCGGGCAGGCCCTCGGCGTCCGTCCCGCCCTCCACGATCGTGATGTCGCCATCGTCGGTCACCCGCCCGATGATCGCCACCGGCAGGCCCCAGCGCTCGCAGACGCCGCGGACCGGACCCCAGCGGTCGGGCCTGACGATGGCGCACATCCGCTCCTGTGACTCGGAGATCATCACCTCGAACGGAGCCATGTCGGGCTCGCGTCGTGGGATCGCGTGGAGGTCGACGACGATGCCGGTGCCGGCGCGGTCCGCGGTTTCCGACACAGCGCAGGTGATGCCGCCGGCGCCGAGGTCCTGCAAGCCCTCGATGAGCCCGCGCTCGATGAGCTCCAGGCTCGCTTCGATGAGCAGCTTCTCGGCGAACGGGTCACCGACCTGAACCGATGGCCGTTTTGACGGGTCATCGTGAGTGAAGGTCGCGCTCGCGAGGACCGACGCGCCCCCGATGCCGTCGCGCCCCGTCGTCGAGCCGAACAGCACGACCAGGTTCCCGGGTCCGGGCGCCGCCGCCAGCGTGAGCTGCCGCTCCTCGAGCAGGCCGATGGCCATCACGTTGACCAGCGGATTGCCGGTGTAGGTCGGATCGAAGACGAGCTCGCCCCCGACCGTCGGCACGCCGACGCAGTTGCCATAGCCACCGATCCCCCGGATCACGCCATCGACCAAATGACGTGTCCGGGCGGAGCCCGGCTCCCCGAAGCGCAGCGCGTCGAGTACCGCGATCGGCCGGGCGCCCATCGTGAAGATGTCGCGCAGGATCCCGCCGACACCGGTCGCCGCGCCCTGGTACGGCTCCACCGCCGATGGGTGATTGTGCGATTCGATCTTGAAAGCGACGGCCTGACCGTCGCCGATCGAGATGACGCCGGCGTTCTCGCCCGGCCCGGCGACGACGCCGTCGCCCGCGGTGGGCAGGGTCTTGAGTAATGGCTTCGAGCTCTTGTACGAGCAGTGCTCGCTCCACATGACGCTGAACATGGCGAGCTCGAGGTCGTTCGGCTCGCGACCGCCGAGCCGGTCGCGGATCGCGTCGAGCTCCTCGTCGGTGAGGCCAAGGCGGCGATGGAGCGGCTCCACGGGACGCTCCGCCACGGTCATCGGATGCCCACGTTGACGCGACGTTCGCCGACGGTCTTCGCCGCGCTTTCGACGAGCGAGCGGACGATCCCGACCCCGTCCTCGGAGCCCAGGATGGCCTCGGATGCGCGTTCAGGGTGGGGCATCAGCCCGGCCACGTTGCCCGCAGCGTTGATGACCCCGGCGATGGCCCGCAAGGAACCGTTCGGGTTGGCCGCGCGATCGTCCTCCGCCGCCGCGTCCCCGGCGCCGTCCACGTAGCGGAACAGCACGCCACCATCGCCCTCGAGGGCATCGAGCGTACCCGCATCGGCGAAATAGCAGCCCTCGCCATGGGCGATCGGCATGCGCAGCGGTCCGCCGCCAGTCAGCGCGTGCGTGAACGGCGTGTCGAGTCGCTCCGCGGCGATCGCCACGTCCCGCCCCAGGAACCGCAGATCCCGGTTGCGGAGCAGGGCGCCGGGCACGAGGCCGGCCTCGGCGAGCACCTGGAACCCGTTGCAGATCCCAAGGACGAGTCCGCCCTCGTCGGCGAAGGCCGTGACCGCCCGCATGACCGGGCTGAAGCGGGCGATGACACCTGCGCGCAGGTAATCGCCGTAGGCGAAGCCTCCCGGCAGGATGACCGCGGCGACGTCCTGGAGCGACGCCTCCTCATGCCACAACTCGACGGGCTCGGCGCCAGCCTGGGCGAGCGCGTGCACGGTGTCGCGGTCGCAGTTGCTGCCCGGGAAGACCACGACCCCGATGCGGACGGTCACGCGTGCCGCTCCGAGGATGTGGCGGGCGGACGTGTGGTCGTCGATGACGCGCCCGCGATCGGCTCGATGACATACGCCTCGATCAGCGGATTCGCCAGGAGCTCACCGGCGAGCCGCTCGACGACCGCGCGAGCCGCCGTCTCGTCGGTGGCCTCCACCGTGAGCTCGATTTCGGCGACCGACCCGGACGGCGCTGACGCCACTGATCCCGAGATGGTCGAGGCTGCCCTCGACGGCACGTCCCTGCGGATCGAGGATGCCGGGCTTCGGGGTGACGTTGACGGCGTACCGGTGGGTGCTCATCGGCCGATGACGTCCTCCGCGAGATAGCGCTCGAAGCTTGCGCCGGTGATGCGCTCAAAGGCCGCGACGTAGCGGGCGCGCGTCCCCGCGACGACGTCGTCGGGGAGCGCCGGCCCGGGTGCGGTCTTGTCCCACGGCTGGGCCTCGAGCCAGTCGCGCACGAACTGCTTGTCGAAGCTCGCCTGCGGCCGGCCGGGTTCGTACGACGCGGCATCCCAGAAGCGCGATGAGTCGGGGGTCAGTGCCTCGTCCACGAGAATCAGCTTGTCCTCGATGCTTGGGTCGGTCCGATGCTCCGGCCGACGGCCCAGCGGCGGCCGCGTCCGGCGCTCGATCTGCTCCGCCGCCGGGCCGACGGCACGGTCCGGCTCACCGTCGAACTCGACATCCATCCCGATGCCGAATTCGAACTTCGTATCGGCCAGCAGGATCCCAGCCCGAGCCGCGATGGCGGCGGCGTAGCGATAGAGGGCGATCGACCGGTCGCGGACCAACTCGGCGATGGCCGCAGCACTCTCGGGGGCGAACGCCGCATCCCGGCCGATGTGCTCGATCATCTGGTCGAAGTCGATGTTCTCGTCGTGCTGGCCCTGTTCGGCTTTCGTCGCCGGCGTGAAGATCGGCTCCGGCAATCGGTCGCACTCGCGCAGGCCCGCCGGCAACGGGATACCGCAGACCGTGCCGTGCTCGCGGTATTCCTTCCAGCCTGAGCCGGCGAGATAGCCGCGGACGACCGCCTCGATGGGCACGACGATGGCGTTCTGGCAGATCATCACGCGACCGCGCCAATCGTCGTGCGGGCCGATCTCCGCCCAACCCGGCAGATGCTCAGCCATCGAGAGGAGCTCAACGTCGGTGGCGCGGAGGTGGTTCGGGACGATCCCGTCGGTCTCCGCGAACCAGAACCGGGTCAAACCGGTCAGCACGCGCCCTTTGTCGGGGATCTCGGTGGGGAGGACGACGTCGAATGCACTGATTCGGTCCGACGCGACGAGCAGGAGCCGGCCGTCAACCAGCGTGTACAGGTCGCGGACTTTGCCCGAGCGCAGGAAGCGGTCAGCGGTCAGCATCGGCGACCTCGGCAGCGGCCGGTGCGTCGGGGCCGACCGGCGCCGTGGGAACGGATGGAGGCAGCGGCGAGGATGCCGCGATCGTGTCAAGCCGGGCGATGACGGTGTGCACATTGCGCAGGAACGTGCGCTCGTCGAAGCACGCATCGAGGTCCGCGAGGGACAGGCGCTGGGCCACCACCGGGTCGAGTGCGAGGAGGTCGCGCAGCGGCGAGCGCTCGTCCGCCGCCCGCAGCGCCGCGCGCTGGACGATGGCATAGGCCTCCTCCCGCCCGATCCCGGCCTTCTCGACGAGCGCCACGAGGACTCGGCTGCTCGCGTGCAGTCCAAGGCCGCGCGAGATGTTCTCGCGCATTCGCTCGGAGCGGATGACCAGCCCGTCGAAGAGTCCCGTGGTCCGCACGAGCATGTAGTCGAGCAGGATCGTCGCGTCGGGCAGGATCACCCGTTCCGCGCTGGAGTGGCTGATGTCACGCTCGTGCCAGAGCGGCTGGTTCTCCATGGCCGTGTGGGCGTAGCCGCGCAGTAGCCGGGCGAGCCCGGAGATCCGCTCCGACACGATCGGGTTGCGCTTGTGGGGCATCGCCGACGAGCCCTTCTGGCCGGTCTTGAACGGCTCCTGCACTTCGCCGATCTCGGTGTGCTGGAGATTGCGGATCTCGGTCGCGCTGCGCTCCAGGGTCCCGCCCAGGATGGCGATGGCCGCCAGGAGGTCCGCGTGGCGGTCGCGCTGGATGATCTGGGTGCTCACGGGGTCCGCGTGCAGGCCGAGCTCGGCCAGGACCTCGGCCTCGATGTCCGGGTCCAGGTGGCTGTAGGTGCCGACCGGCCCCGAGATCTTGCCCGTGCCGATCTCGTCGACCGCGCGCGCGAGCCTGGTCCGTCCACGGTCGACCTCGAACGCCCAGCCGGCGAGCTTGAGCCCGAAGGTCGTCGGTTCCGCATGCACCGAGTGGGTGCGACCCATCATCGTCGTATCGGCCTCGGCGCGCGCCCTCGTGACGAGCACGGCGAGCAGTCGATCGCAGTCCGCGAGGAGGCGCTCGCCGGCCGCGCGCAGCTGGAGCGCGAGTCCGGTGTCGACGACATCGCTGCTCGTGAGGCCGAGGTGCAGGTAGCGCCCCTCGGGCCCCACCGATTCGGCGACCTGCGAGACGAACGCGATGATGTCGTGATCCGTGGTGCGTTCGATCTCAGCGATCCGATCGACATCGACGGTCGCGCGGGTCTCGATCGCCTGGAGCGCCGCCGCTGGGACCTGGCCACGCGCGGCCTGCGCACGGGCGACCGCGAGCTCGACCCGGAGCATCTGCTCGAATCGGGCGGTCTCGGACCAGATCGCGCCCATCTCGGCCAGCGTGTAGCGCTGGATCACCGGACGACCCCGACCGGCACCGCGTCCGCGCCGATATCGCGCCGGCGCTGGAGGCCGTCGAACGCGATGAGGTCCGCGGCGGCCTCCGCCTCCGCCCGCGCCGTCATGTGGTCCGGGCCACGCCCGACGACGGTGAGGATCCGGCCACCCGCCGTCCGGTACTCCCCGGCGTCGCCGCGTGTCGTGCCGGCGTGGAACACGAGTGCGCCGGCGGCCCGGGCCTGTTCGACGCCGTCGATACGGTGCCCGGAGCGCGGTGCATCCGGGTAGCCCCGCGCGGCGAGCACGATGGCGACGGTGGTGACCGGCAGCACCGGCAGGCGAGGACCGCCGAGTCGGAGAGGACGAGCTGCGTCCAGCAGACGCGCGCGCGCCGCGGCGAGCAACAGCGGCCCGAGTGGGGCGGCCAGCCTCGGCAGGATCGCCTGCGTCTCGGGGTCGCCGAACCGCGCGTTGCATTCGAGCAGGACCGGGCCCTCGGCCGTCAGCATGAGACCAGCGTAGAGGGCGCCACCGAACGGGGTGCCGCGACGGGCCAGCTCGGCCAGGATCGGGCGATGGAAACGGGCGATCAGGTCGTCCGCCTCGGCGTCGGGAAGGTCGGGCAATGGGCTGTACGCACCCATCCCGCCGGTGTTCGGCCCGGTGTCGCCATCGCCGAGGCGCTTGTGATCACGGGCGATCGGCAGCGCCAGCGCGTCACGGCCGTCGCACAGTGCGATGAGGCTGGCCTCGCGGCCGTGCAACCGCTCCTCCACGACGACCGGGCCCGCCCGCGCGGCCATCGCGATCGCCCCCATCGCCTCGTCCTGACCCTCGCACACCGTCACGCCCTTGCCCCCGGCGAGGCCGTCGGCCTTCACGACGATCCCGTGGCCGTCGGACGCGAGCTGTCGCGCGAACATGCTAGCTTCGGCCGCCGACGTGAACACCCCCGAGCGCGCCATCGGGACCCCGGCCGCCGCGGTGACCTCGTGACAGAACGCTTTGCTCAATTCGATGCGGGCCGCGGCAGCATCTGGTCCGAATACCGCGATGCCCGCTGCCCGCAGGGCGTCCGCGACGCCCGCGGCCAGTGGGGCTTCGGGCCCGACGACGACGAGCTCCGCGGCCACAGCCCGCGCGGCAGCGACGACCGACGCTCCGTCCAGAGGATCGACGTCCGGGAGTCGACGCACGCGGGGCTCCTCCGCGATGGCATCGCTTCCCGGCGCCACGAACACCGTATTGACCCCCGGCTCGACGCTCAGCTTCCAGGCCAGGGCGTGCTCGCGACCACCGCTCCCGACCACCAGGATGCGTGTCGGCATCACGAGGCGCGCCCACCGCTCATGCCGGGATCCCCTGTCGCCGACGCATGGGCCGGAACGCCCGCTCGATGGTCTGGGTCCGCTCGGGACCGACCGACACGAGCACGATCGGGACGCCGGCGTGGCTCTCGATGGCCGACACGTAGCGGCGGGCGTTCTCGGGCAGGTCCCCGAGGGAGCGCACCGCGTGGATCGGCTCGCTCCAGCCGGGGTACGACTCGTAGACGGGCGTCGCCCGAGCGAGCGCGGCTCCGCTCGACGGCCAGACGTCGACGCGTCGCCCGTCGATGTCATAGGCGACGCAGATCATGAGCGGGTCGACGCCCGAGAGGATATCCAGCTTGTTGAGCATGATCGAGCTGACACTGTTGACCGCGACGGCATAGCGCAGCGGGACCGCGTCGAACCACCCGATCCTGCGCGACCGCCCGGTCACCGTCCCGACTTCTCGACCCCGTTGCGCGATGCCCGCCGCCACGCCGTCGAGGAGCTCGGTGGGATACGGCCCGGAGCCGACGCGCGTCGAGTAGGCCTTCATGACGCCGATGACCTCGTCGACCTGGAGCGGTCCGATCCCGCCACCCGTGCACGCGCCGCCCGCGACCGGGTTCGACGACGTCACGAACGGGTAGCTCCCGTGGTCGAGGTCGAGGAGCGTGCCCTGGGCGCCCTCCAGGAGCACGTGCTCGCCGCGGGCCAGCGCGGCCTGCACGAGCCAGGTCGTGTCATCCAGGTGGTCCCGGAGCCGTTCCCCCCAGCCGGCAGCCTCGTCGACGAGGGCATCGACCTCGAAGGTCTGCGCCCCCATCGAGGACAGAAGGAGGTTCTTGTCGGGCAGGACGCGGCTGATCCGTTCGCGCAGGACGGCCCGGTCGAGCAAGTCCTCCATGCGCAGGCCGAGACGCCAGGCTCGGTCGCCGTAGGTCGGTCCGATGCCGCGACCGGTCGTCCCGACCTTGTCGCCGGCGAGGCGGCTCTCGTTCGCCTGGTCGAGCGCCACGTGGTACGGCATGATCACGTGCGCGCTGCGACTGACCCGGACGCGGCCCGTTCCGATGCCCCGAGCCTCCAGCATGTCGAACTCGGCAAGCAGGGTCACGGGATTGACGACGACTCCGTTGCCGATCACGGACGTGATGTGGGGATACAGGACGCCCGACGGGGTCAGCTGGAGCTTGAACACCTCGTCGCCCCGGACGACCGTGTGGCCCGCGTTGTCGCCGCCCTGGTAGCGCACGACCATGGCCGTCTGCTCGGCCAGGAAGTCGGTCGTCTTGCCCTTGCCCTCGTCGCCCCATTGGAGCCCGACGATCACGGTAGCCGGCATTACGCGCGGCCTACCGAGGATCCGCTCACGAGGCCGGCCGGATCAAGGCGCCGGGCGAGCAAGGGAGCGAGCGTACTGAAGGTACGTGAGCGACCGGCGGAACCCGGCAACGCCGAGCTGGTCGAGCATCGTGAGCGGCCAACGAAAAAGTCCCGGACCGTCAGGTCTGGGACTTGGATAGAGATATCCCGTCTTGCGCCGCCGACGCCTCGGCGGATCGCTGGTCGATGGTCGCTCGGACGCCTCACGGGACGGCCGATGCGCCCTGCACGCGCGATCGCTTGACCTCCTGGTTCGCGGGCGCCCCGCTTGCGGTCGAGGACGGCCGGAGTATAGCAGCCGGGTCCGGCCGCGAACCGGGCGCAAACAGGTCCGGGACCCGTCGACGGCTCCGCGCCACGCTGCGAGGACGGGCGCCGATGGTACCTATGGCGGCGGCCCCGACGTACCTCCGGCGTGGCCGTCGGAAGGGCGCTCGCCGGTAGCCTTAGGAACGTGATGCGCCTGCTCGGGGTCCTCGCGCTCGCGGCACCTGTCGCGATCGGGGCCCTGTCATTGTTCGTGCCGGATGCCTTGATCTCATGGTTCGATGAGGGGCACCGATCGATCTTCGCCGCCATCGCGGCCGGTGCCATCGGGGTGTCCCTGACGGCACTCGTCGTGGCCGCCCATTTTCGCTACCGATTCGCACGCCTGGTCAAGGCGGCGGAGCGCATCGCGAAGGGCGACTACGCGATCCACGTCACCGCCCGGGGGGCCGGACTCGAAGGGCGCCTCGCTGCCGCGGTGAATGACATCTCGGGCGCCCTGGCCGACACCCACGATCGGGCCACCTTCGACCGGCTGACGGGAGTCGCGAACCGCCAGGCGCTGCTCGCGGAGCTGTTCTCGGAGGTCGTACGCGCGACCCGCTACGACCGCCCCCTGTCGGTCGCCTTCGTCGACATCGATCACTTCAAGGCCGTTAACGACACGTACGGTCACGGCGTCGGCGACGTCGTCCTGCGGGGGGTCGCCCAGACGCTGTCGGAGAACCTGCGCGGATCCGACATGATCGGACGCTACGGCGGCGAGGAATTCATGCTGATCCTCACCGAGACCGACGTCGAGGAGGGCGCAGTCCTCGCCGAGAAGCTCCGCACGCTCGTCCAGCGGCAGCGCTTCGCGGTCGAGGGTGGCCAGCACATCGCGGTGACGATATCGATCGGGATCGCCGGCGGGATCGGCAACAAGGTCCGCATGGAGACGCTGATCCGGGACGCCGACGCGGCGATGTACTCGGCGAAATCGTTGGGCCGCAACCAGACGTACATCTTCGCCGAGCCCGACGACGACAACCGGGTGCCGCGCGCTCCGATCTCGGCGGTTGGTCGAGCGCGGGCGTTGCAGGTCGGACAGCAGGCACGAGACGCGGCGACGGCCGCGCTCACCTCCGTGCTCGTCCCGCTCCCCCACTACCGAGGGCAGCCGTCACCGCTCATCGCGACGATCGTCGTGTCGATGGCCAAGCGGCTCCAGCTGCCGGATGCCGATATCGATCGACTCCGGATGGCGGCGCTCCTTCACGACGTCGGCAAGGTGGCGGTGCCCCAGGAGATCCTGGAGAAGCCGTCCGCGCTCACGTCCGCCGAGTGGCGGGCCGTCGTCCAGCATCCGCGCATCGGCCAGGTCATCCTCGAGCAGGCCGCAGCGCTCAAGGATGCAGTGCCGATCATCCTCCATCACCACGAGCGGTACGCCGGCCACGGCTATCCCTACGGCCTGCGCGCCAACGAGATCCCCCTGGGCGCCCGGATCGTGGCCGTCGCCGATGCATACGACGCCATGATCAGCGACCGCCCGTACAAGCGCGCGATGACCCACGAGGCGGCCATTGCCGAGCTCCGCCGCCACGCCGGGACGCAGTTCGATCCGGAGCTCGTGGAGTCCTTCTGCGACCTCTACATGTACGAGGCCCCGGCCCCGGATCCGGCGGTCGTCGCGATGATCGCGGGTCACCCCAGCGGCGAACCGCACCGTGGGCCGGCGATCATGGTTCCCGACGCGGTCCCCGGTCGACCCGTGCGGCGACGCCGGCGGAACGATGAGGTCGCCTCGGGAGGGGTCGCATCGGAGTCTCTGTCCGACCCGGTCGACTCGCGGACGATGGCGCCGGACGGCGTGCTCGACGTGAACGGAGGCAAGGCGGAACCGCGGACGAGCCGGCGTCGGCCCGATCCGGGCGGGCCCGGTGGCTCGGTGACCGCGCTACCGGCGCCCGGTGCGCCACGGCCGGGACGCTCCGGGTCCGCGTCCCGCTGACGTCACGGGCCCTGTCTCCCCGGCGTCAGCTCACCGCCTTCTTCACGAGCGCGCCGATCCGTTTCTCGTCGGCGGCAGTCAACGCCGTGAGCGCGAACGAGGTCGGCCACATCGTGCCGTCATCGAGGTTCGCCGCGTCGTTGAATCCGAGAGTCGCGTACCTCGACTTGAACTTCTGTGCGCTTTGGAAGAAACAGACGACGTCGCCGTCCTTGGCGTAGGCCGGACTCCCGTACCAGGTTCGGGGCGTGAGGGAGGGGGCGTAGGCCTTGATGATGGCATGGACCCGCTCGGCCATGACGCGATCCGGCTCCGGCATCTCGGCGATCTTCGCGAGCACCTCGCTCTCCCCGTCCACCTTGTCCGCGCCCTTGCCGCGCGTGGCTGCCTTCATCTCCTTGGCGCGCTCCTTCATGGCCGCCCGTTCTTCGTCGGTCCATGATTCGGACGACGTGTCGCGCCCGGTCGTGCGCTTAATCGCCTTCTTCGTGGTCGTCACTGCTGGTTCCCTCTTCTAGATCCGCTCGGGGGGCGACCCTGATGCTAGGGGGTCGCGGCCGCGGCGGCTTCTCCAAAACTGCTCGATCGGGTAAGTCTGGATGAAGTCGCAGGTGCGGCTCCGGTAAGGACCCACTGCTAGGGTCCGTCCTGCCCGCTGGTGATCGTCGGCCCCGCCGAAACGACCGCCCGCCATACCGCCGCACCGCCGAAGGTGACCCCGCCGGGCCCAACCGCCGGGGCCGGCGACCCAACTCGCCGCCGCATGACCCGCCGTCCGCACGCAGGGTCGGGACCGGACCATTCCGGCCGACCGGGAAGGAGATCGGACCGTGAACAAGGTCCTGCTTACGGGGCGCCTGACGCGCGACCCGGAGATGCGCAGCCTCGCTTCGGGAAAGAACGTCACGACGTTCACCGTGGCAAGCAACGAGTTCATCGGGGGCGGCCGCGAAAAGGCCGAGTATCACCCCGTCGTCACATGGGATCGGCTGGCGGAGATCGCCGGCACGTATCTCGGCAAGGGTCAGCAGGTCGCCATCGAGGGTCGTCTCCAGACGCGCTCGTGGGACGACGATCGCGGCCAGCGGCACTGGAAGACAGAGGTCGTTGCCAGCCACGTCGAGATGCTGTCGGGTCGCCGGAAGAAGGACTACGAGGCGCAGCAGTCCGCGGATGCGCTCGTCTCGCAGGCCGAGAAGTTCGGTGACGCGCCACCCAGCGACCCGGTGCCCGAGGGCGCCGAGGCGATCGATCCGGACGACCCGGACGACGGTGACGAGGCGGACAGCACGGAAGCCGCCGCCTGAGCGCCCCCGAGGGATCACCCCACGGCGACGGCGCGAGCCCCCCTCCCGCGCCGTCGCCGCTTCCGCCCCCGGACTCGGGATCCGTGCATTCGAGTCGAGAGGCAACCGTAAGGCCGACGGCATGCCCTGCGAACCCCGCGAGAGCCGGGCTGGCGCACGCTGGCGATGATGGCAATCATCGCCGCCCTGTTCGCGTTCGGGTCGCGCTTCGTCGGCAAGATCCTGATGACCGCGCTGGGATGGGCGAGCACGCTCCTGTTCGGGCGTGTGCCGGCCGATCGCCAGTACCTCCTGCTCGGCATCACGTTCGGATCCGTCATCTGGATCGTGCTGCTGGCGGGTGTCCTCTTCCCGGACGTCGGCACGTTCCTGCTGGTCTTCATCCCCGACCAGGACGTCGTCCCTGAGGACGTGATCCGGCTGATCATGCTGGCCGGGGCCCTGATCGTGCCCGGCGTGATCGGCGCGCTCACCTTGATGCTCGCCCGCGGGGCGGAGCGATCACCCAGGCAGATCGCCGAGAGCGTCGCGCGCGGCTATCCCCTGACGGTGCTCCTCTCGGTCCTGCTCATCTTCCTCGCCGGCCTCGCCGTGTTCCGCAAGGCGCAGAGTCTCGCCAAGCGATGGACGGATGCCCACGTGCCGCTCGTGATCGAGCCCGGCAAGTACGACGAGGTCGCGTCCGACCTCGACCGGGCGCTCGAGGCGGCCGGGCTCGAGGTTCGACCGACATCCGCACCCGCGGCGATGTCGAAGCCCGCGAAGTGGCTCGCCTCCGTCGCCGGCGGGTCCGCCGGAGCGCTCGTCCCCGACAAGCTCATCCAGCTCGACGGGAAGGACCTCGACATCCTCATCTACCCCATGGACTTGCTGATCTCGGGCAAGCCCGCGCTGGTGGCGCGCGCCCGGGCCGCGATGGCCAGCCGCCTCACGACGTCGGCGGCACACCTCACGGTCAGCGCGGAGGCGCAGGCCGTCGAGGACCGGCTCGCGGCGCTGGCCCGTCCGCCCGGTGTGACACCCGGCCGTCCACCGCGCTTCGATGACATGGCCGCGACCGAGCTGGCGGCGATCGACGAGCAGCTCGCGATCCTCGAGATCCCGTACGAGGAGTGGGAGGTGCTGTACCGCCAGCGCCTCCAGGTCGAGCGCGACCTCCGGGCAGGCGCAATGGCCGGTGAGGCGGTGGTCGGGGCGGGCTCACCGGGTGAGCGACGTGACGGCGCCCTCGGCTCGCTCGAGGACCTCGGCCGGCTCGTCCGGGCCGGCGCGGGCGCCGTCATCGAGGCAGCGGCCGACGACCGCACCAGCCAGATGATCGACCGCATGGCCGGCCCGCAGTGGCGCTGGGTTGCTCGAGCCGCGTCAGTCGCGGCCGTCGCGGCTCGCGAGGCGATCCGGGGTCGCGATCGGGACGACGGGCCGGATGGCGTCGATGCGCCGCCGCCGAGGACGGCCGAGCGGATGCCGGCGACGGCGCGGGGGGATGCACCGACGTCCACGACGACCGACGGGAAGCCGGCACCGACCCCCTAGCCTGCGAAACGAGAGCCCGCGGTCAGTCGTCGAGGAGCCGCAGGAACTCCGACGCGCGGTCCCGATCTGCGAACGATGTCTGCGTCCCGGGGCGAATCACGCTGTCCGCGGCCGCAGCGCAGCCGAGTCGTGCGGAAGCCACGGGGTCGGCACCCCTCGCCAGTCCGACCGCGAAGGCACCGACGAACGCGTCGCCGGCGCCGGTCGTATCCACCGCGGTCACGGACGGTGCGGGGACGCGGGTCGGGACCCCGCCCGGGCGGGCGATGAGGGCGCCGCGTTCGCCCAGTGTGACCACGATCGACATCCCCAGGCGCTCGGCGAACGCCAGGACCTGCCCGACCTCCACCTCAGGGTCAGCGTCCAGGTGGTCGCCGGCGATGAGGGCGAATTCGGTCTCGTTCGGCACGAGCCAGTCGGTGACGTCGAGGAGGTCCTCGGCGATCCGAGCCGCCGGCGCAGGGTTCAGGATCGTGGTCGAGCCGATCGTGCGCGCCGCGCGGAATCCCGCGGCCGTGACCTCCTGGGGGATCTCGAACTGTCCGACGACGACCGACGGCCGGCGTTCGACGACGGCCTGTTCGGCCAGCTCGGTCGGGACCTTCTGGTTCGCGCCCGGGACGACGATGATCCGGTTTCCGCCGCGACCGTCGACCCAGATGGGGGCGACGCCCGAGGATCCCGGGACGCGGACCACGTAGGCGGTGACGACATTCTCGGCTTCGAAGTTGGCGATCGTGGCCGTCCCGTAGTCATCGTCGCCGACGGCATTGACGATCGCCACGTCCATCAACAGGCGGGCGGCCATCACCGCCTGGTTCGCGCCCTTGCCTCCGAAGCCCTGGCGAAACTCCCGCCCGAGCACCGTCTCGCCGTCCTCAGGCAGTCGGTCGGCGTAGGCGATGAGGTCGATATTCGTGCTTCCCACGACCACGATGCCCTGCTGGCTCACCGCATCCTTCCTGGCACTCGCCGCCTCTTCACGCCGTACCGCGGCCGGTCGACCCCGGTCATGGTGCGGGCCGTGAGCGGGCGCATGCAACCCGCGCTGGCTCCCGTATCGTTGCCGGGGCGGCGGCGCCCTCGCCGGCGGCCCGGAGTGGCCGGCGGACCGGCCCCCCACGGAGGATCCATGCGCGCGATCGAGCGATGGGACAGCGAGGTGCTGGCATCGACCCTACCGGTGATCCAGGCGTCCCGGAACGTCCACACGTCCGAAGCGGGCATCCGTCGCGTGGCCGGCTGGATGGCTTACGAGGAGTTCGGCCTGCCGGACGGATCGTTCCTCTTCGACTTCGGGCAGGACCCTGACGTTCTGACCGACCTCGTCATGTTCGAGTCGGCGCTGAACTTCGCCTTCACCGACTTCGAGACGTCAGTGAAATTCGAGGTCGACTACCAGGGCGCCCGCTACGTGGATTCGGAGGCGATGCTGGCCTGTGTGCACCGAGCCTGGACCGATGGACAGCCGATCCTGGATGGGTCGTGGATGGCGACCGTAACGAGGCCGGAGCTCGCGCGCCTGTTCGATGGGACGATCGAGATGCCGATGCTCGACGAACGCGTGGCCATCCTCAACGAGATCGGCGCGACGCTCGTCGATCGCTTCGACGGCAAGGCCCACGTCTGGGCGGCGAGCTGCGATCGGGCGATGTATGCGGGCGGCAACGGCATGCTGGAGCGCCTGCTGGCGGACTTCCCACGGTTCGAGGACAGCAGCACCTACGACGGCCATCGCGTTGAGTTCTACAAGCTGGCCCAGCTGTGCCTCTGGATGCTGCACGCGGTCTACGTCCGGCTCGGCCGCGACGGGCTGCGGGACCTGTCACGGATGACGGCCTTCGCCGACTACATCGTCCCGGTGGCGTTGCGGCTCCTGGGCATCACCGAGTACACCGCCGACCTCGAGACGCGCATCAACGATGGTGTGATCATCCCGCGCGACAGCCCCGACGAGATCGAGCTGCGCGCGCACACGGTGTATGCGACCGCGCTCCTGACGAGTGCGATCAACGAGCTCCGACCGCCCGACAAGCAGCTCGTCATCCCGCAGATCGACTTCCGCCTTTGGAAGACCTACCACGCCACGTTCTGGCCGCACCATCTGACGCGAACGACGATGTACTAGGCGCGCGGCGATCACGTCCGCGGTTCGGAGATCGCGACGACCAGCCGCTGGTAGCCGCGGAACTGGAACGTCGATCGGCGGATCGGCGGCTCGACGACGACGATCTCTGGCTCCGATCGCGCGAACTCGGTGAGGGTCGTCTCGAGTTCCAGCCGCGCCAGCGGTGCGCCGATACAGAAATGGATGCCACCGCCGAGCGACAGGTGGCTCGGATCGCCACGCCCGATGTCGAAGCGGCCCGGGTCGTCGTACTTGCGCGGATCGCGATTGGCGGCCGCGAGCACCAGCGCCACCCGTGCGCCTCGGGGGATGGGCACGCCATCCACCTCGAACCCGTCGTCGAGCACCCAGCGCCCGAACCACTGGAGTGGCGGGTCGTAGCGCAGGACTTCCTCGATCGCCGTTCGGGGGCTCACCGCACCACTGCGGATGCGTTGCCACTGATCGGGATGGGCCGCAAGCGCCGCGATGCCGTTCGTGGTCACGTTGACCGTCGCCTCGTGCCCCGCCATGAGCAGGACCATCGCGGTCGAGACGAGCTGGTCGTCGGTCAGCCGTTCGCCCTCGACGGTGGCATCGATGAGCGCCGACAGGAGGTCGCCGGCCGGGCGCCGTCGCCGCTCCGCGACGACGTCGAGCAGGTATCGCCGGAAGTCGCCGGCTGCGGCATTCGAGCGGGCCTGCTGCTGCTCGGATGGCGCCGGCTCGTACATCCGGATCGTGTCATCGGAGAGTCGCTTGATCGTCTCGCGGTCGCTTCGGGCGACGCCGATCAGGTCGCAGATGATGCCGATCGAGAAATGCTGGGCGTAGCCCTCGACCAGGTCGACCGAACCGGCGTCCCGGCCGGGCTGGAGCAACGCCCGCGCGCGCTCCTGGATCGACGTGCGCATCCCCTCGACCGTGCGCGGCGTGAACGCCTCCATCACGAGCCGACGCAGCCGCGTGTGGGCTGGCGGCTCCAGGTTGAGCAGCTCCCACCGTTCGAAGGTGGCGAAGTCCTCCCAGCGGGGATCGCGCCAGACGGGGATCCCGGGGGCGAGTCCGAGTTCCTCGGGCGTGTACCGATGCAGGAAGTTGGTGCCGAGCCGGCGGTCGCGGAACGCTGCATGGACGTCCGCGAAGCGGGTCAGGTACCAGAGGTGGTCGCCCGGGGGATGCCAGACCGCCGTCGCCTCCTGGACACGGGCGTACGCGGGATAGGGGTCCGCGACGAAGGCGGGGTCATGCGGATCGAACGAGACATCAGGGAGCATGGTCACGTCGGCCGCCGTTCCACCGCGTCCCGCGCCGTTCCGCCGCCGTACAGCCGCCGTCTGGGCAACCCTGTGGCCGCCGCGATCCGGCGAGCCGCATCGCTCCGGCCGACGCCGGCCGCGACCAGCCGGTCGACCTCCAGCCGTGCGTCGGCCTCTCGGTCCTCGTCGCTCGCGGCGTCTGGGACCGCGGCGGTCCCCATCCCGACGACGAGCACGAACTCGCCGCGCATCGGGATCGAGCCGTCGGACGCGGCCGCCGCGAGATCCGCCAGCGTCCCGCGCACGATCTGCTCATGGACCTTCGTCAGCTCCCTGCACACCGCCCCCTGCCGATCGGGGCCGCACGCCGCTGCCAGGTCGATGAGCGTTGCCGCGACCCGACCCGGGGCCTCGAACAACAGCGTGCCCCGGCCATCCGCAGCGATGGCGGCGAGGCGTTCGCGACGGTCGCGTCCGGAGCGCGGCAGGAACCCCTCGAACGACCAGCGCGGCCCGGTCACGCCGGACGCGGCCACGGCGGCGAGGACAGCCGACGCGCCGGGGATCGGCACGACCCGGCCGCCCTCCTCGGCCCAGGCGGCGACGAGGTCGGCTCCCGGATCGCTCACGACCGGCGTGCCGGCATCGGTCACCAGCGCCAGGTCCTCCCCGCCGCGGAGGTGCTCCAGGAGGGACGCCAGCCGACCCGGCCCGCTCCGGACGTGGAAGCTCGTCAGCCGGGTCGACAGCCCGTGCCGGTCGAGCAGCCGCTTGCTGCGGCGCGTGTCTTCCGCCGCGATCAGCGGCACGGCCGCGAGCACCTCGAGGGCGCGCAACGTCACGTCGGACAGGTTCCCGATGGGCGTCGCGACGACGAAGAGGACGCCCCCGCTCACTCCCGAGCCGAGCCCGGCCGCCGCCGCGGGTACAGGTAGTCCACGCCCGCGGTCCGCGGTCCGAGTTTGGCGATCGGCGGCACCTGGCGCTTGAACTCGGCGCCCGCGACCATACGGTCCACGCGCTCGACCAGCGTGCGATCGAACCCGAGCGCGACGACCTCGTCGATCGAGCGACGCTTGTCGATGCGCCAGAACAGCAGCCGATCGAGCTGCGGGTAGCTGAAACCACCCTCGCCCTCGTCGGTCTGGTCCGGCCACAGGTCCGCGGATGGTGCCTTGGCGATGATCGTGTCGGGCACGCCGATCGCCGCCGCCACCTGGCGAACCTGGCTCTTGTACAAGTCCCCGATGGGATTGAACGCGCAGGCCGAGTCGCCGAAGATCGTCGTGTAGCCGATCAGGGACTCGGTCTTGTTGCCGGTGCCCACGACCAGCCCGCCCCAGGTCACCGACCGGTCGTAGAGGACGCTCATCCGCATCCGCGCCATGAAGTTGCCGCGCCGCAGGTCCGAGGCGTCGGTCTCGGGCCCGTAGAACCCATCGACCATGGGCGTGATGTCGACGAGCTCGGACGCGGTGCCGAGGGTCCCGACCACCGCCTCGGCGTCCGTGCGCGAGGCGGGCGACGAGGTTCGATATGGCATCAGCACGCACAACAGGCGCTCCGGGCCGATCGCCTCGGCCGTGAGGAACGCGACGAGCGCCGAATCGATGCCGCCGGACAGCCCGAGGACCGCCCGTTCGAACCCCGCCTGGCGCAGCTGTCCGCGGATGAAGTCGCCGATGACCCGGCGGGCGATGTCCGTGTCGATCGCCAGCTCCGGCGGCAGGTCGAAGGCGACCGGGCTCGTCATGAGCCCGCCTTTCGGTGGAACCCGATCGGATGCGGCGAGCGATCGCCGGGGGCCAGGTCGATGCCGGGCTCGGCGCCCGGCTCACTCGTGGAGTCGTGCGCCATCCCCGCGCGCTCGGCGATGATCCGGCCCAGCTCACGCAGCTGGAGCTCCGGGCGCTCGTCACGCAGGAGCGGCAATCCGATCCGTTCGCGCCGGACGTCCGCGAGCGCGATGTCCACGCTGAACAGGCCCTCGTCGTACAGCGGCGCGCTCAGCAGCGCGGTCCCGGTCGGCGAGATCACCTCGGAGCCGCCCCAGAACGAGATCAATTCGTCGACCCCGACGCGGTTGCAGAAGACCACGAACGAGGTCGTCAGCTGGGCATACGTCCGCATGAGCGTCCGCCACGATGTCGCCGTGCCCAGACCCACCTCGTTCGTAGCGGCCAGATCGCGACCCGGCGAGGAGGACACGTTGATGAGGATCTGGGCGCCGTCGAGCGCGAGGAGCTGCGGGACGGTGAGGTGCCAGAAGTCCTCGCAGATGCCGATCCCGAGCCCGACGCCCAGGCGGGACGGCACGGCGCGCAGCATCTCCCCGGCCCCGAAGAACCGCCGCTCATCGAACAGGCCGTAGGTCGGCAGGAACAGCTTGCGGTGGACGTGCCGGATCTCACCGTCCTCCAGGAGGGCGGCGGCGATGAACAGCCGGTGATCGGCAGACTCCTCGACGAAGGACACGATGGCCGAGAGATCGGCGGTCGCGGCAGCGAGATCCGCCAGTCGCGAATCGTCGAGCCGGAGCGAGACCTCGGCCGCGAGGTCCTGGAGCTGGTAGCCGGTGAGGCCGAGCTCCGGGAACACGACGAGATCTGCACGATCGGCACGAGCCTGCTCGAGGAGCTCGTGGTGCCGCGCGAGGTTCCGGTCAAGCTCGCCGAGGCTGGGTGCGAGCTGCGCGAGGGCCACGCGGAGCGACTCCATGCCCGCGAGCATACGCGAACCCGCTGCCGAGCTCGATCGTTTCGGCCGGCCGGACGTGCCCCCAGACAGCCCCTCGCGAGCCCGCACGACGCGGTGCGCAAACCGCTTCGGTACGCTGGCATGGCGGCCCCGCCGGTGCTACTGTTCCCGCGACTCGCCGCCGGACCATGTCCGACGACGACCAGAACGTCCCATGCAGCCGGCCAGGGAGGTGACGGGCGGCAGCGGGACATCACGAGGAGGAGTTCAGCGCATGACTCGCTTATCGAGCCTGCCGCTCAGGCTCACCGCGCTGCTCGGCAGCGCCGTGATCATCGCTTCGGCGTGCGGGGGTGCGACACCGTCCGCCAGCGTCGCTCCCCCCAGTGCGGGCGGGGCCAGCGAAGCGCCGCAAAGCAGTGCCCCATTCACGCCGGTCTCGTACCCCGAGGACGGCAGCAGCGCATGCGGCACCGAGGGCTACAGCGGGCAGATCGGATCGATCAAGGCGACCGCAGCCAACTCGGTCGAGTTCACCCTGTGCGCCCCTGACGCCGCCTTCCTCTCGAAGGTCGCGTTCACGTCGCTGGCTATCCAGGATTTCGGCCTTCCTCCAGGAGACCGGTGGCGGTGGCGAGGCCCTGTTCCGCAATCCGAACGGCACCGGTCCCTACAAGCTGAAGGCCTGGACGTCCGGCTCGGACATCGCGCTCGAGACGCACGCGGAGTACTGGGGTGACGCCCCGTTGACGCCGGACGCGGTAATCCGCTGGAGCACGGAGCCCGCACAGCGGCTCGTCGAGCTCACCTCCGGCACGGTCGATGGCATCGACAACCCCGGTCCCGACGACTTCGAGACCATCAACGCCAACGCCGAGCTCAAGCTCTTCCCGCGCACGGCGCTCAACGTCATGTACGTCGGGATGAACAACACCAAGAAGTACTGGGACAACGAGAAGGTCCGCCAGGCGATCGCCATCGGTATCGACCGGCAGCGCATCGTCGACACCTTCTACCCGCCCGGATCCTCCGTCGCCACCCACTTCACGCCGTGCGACATCCCCTTCGGATGCACCGGCGACGCGTGGCCCGAGTTCGACGCAGCCGCGGCCAAGGAACTCCTGGCCGAGGCCGGCTATCCGGACGGGTTCACGACCAAGCTGCACCTGCGGGCCCTCCCGCGCGGCTATATCGCCCTGCCGGTCGATGTCGCCACGGACATCCAGGATCAGCTCAAGACCAACCTGAACATCACCGCCGAGATCGACGTCCAGGACGACACCACCTACCTCACCACGGCCAGCCGTGGCGAGCTGGACGGCCTGTTCATCCTGGGCTGGGGTGCCGACTATCCCGACGTCACGAACTTCCTCGATGTCTTCTTCGGCGTCGGTGCCGACGAGAGCCTCGGCGCGAAGTTCCCCGATATCACCGCTCCGCTCCAGGAGGGCGGGCAGTCGGCCGATGAGGCCACCCGCCAGGCGGCCTACACCAGCGCCAACAACGCCGTGAGGTCGCACGTGCCGCTCGTCCCGATCGCGCACGGTGGTTCGGCCACGGTCTTCCGTGCCGACGTCGAGGGCGCGCATTCGTCGCCACTGGGCAACGAAGCGCTGTTCGCGATGAAGGCCGGCGACCGCAACCAGCTCGTCTGGCTGCAGGGCGGTGAGCCCGGTGGCCTGTACTGCGCGGACGAGACGGACGGCGAGGCCCTCCGTGTCTGCGAGCAGATCATGGAGCCGCTGTACTCGTACGAGGTCGGTGGGACGGCGCCGGAGCCGCTCCTGGCCACGGCGTGTGAGCCGAACGAGGACTCCAGCGTGTGGACCTGCACCCTCCGCGAGGGTGTGGTCTTTCACAACGGCGCCACCTTCGACGCGGAAGACGTCGTCACGTCGTACGCGGCCCAGTGGGACGTCGCACATCCGCTCCATGTCGGACGGGAAGGCCTGTTCGAGTACTGGGGCTACCTGTTCGGTGGTCAGCTGAACGTGCCTCCGCCCGCTCCGGCCTCGCCGGCGCCATCCGCGGCGGCATCGCCCTCCTGACGACCCCCCGACCACATGACGAAGGGACGCCACGACGTGGCGTCCCTTCGTTTACCCGCACGAGGGGACGCAACGCCCTGATCCGATGACCAGATTCATCATCCGGCGCCTGATCCTGAGCATCCCGGTCCTGATCGGGATCGTCTTCCTCGTCTTCGCGCTGGCCCGGATCATCCCGGGCGACCCCTGTTCCGCGGCGCTCGGCGAACGAGCCAACGCCGTGACCTGTGAGCGGTA
Organism: uncultured Chloroflexia bacterium; assembly: GCA_963735785.1. Classification (GTDB taxonomy): domain Bacteria; phylum Chloroflexota; class Limnocylindria; order Limnocylindrales; family CSP1-4; genus SPCO01. The sequence goes on from CAVTMH010000001.1 coordinate 287,276, forward strand.
CGCGGTCGAGCACGGTCTCGACAAGGCCATTCTGCCTGGTGTCTTCCGTGTCCAGGGCAAGATCGAGGTCCGTCCCGCGGAGGTGCCGGCGACCCTCGTCGACAACCAGTTCGTGATCTACCTCCAGACGATCGCTGCGGGCGAGTTCGGGGTGTCGTCGAAGTTCGGCCTGCCCGTCACGGACCTGCTGATCCAGCGCTTGCCGACGACCGTCGAGCTGACGCTGTACGCCCTCACCTTCGCGATCATCGTGGGCGTCACCCTCGGCATCGTGTCGGCATATCGCCGCAACTCCGTCGCCGATGTCTTCACGATGCTCATCGCCAACGTCGGGGTATCCACCCCGGTCTTCGTGCTGGGGCTCGTCCTCGCCTACTTTTTCGCGGTCACGCTCAACGGCACGCCGTTCGAGCTGCCGCCTTCGGCCCGACTGCCCGCCGGTACGTCGGCCCCGGAACTGGCCGAGGTATGGGGCCTCGAGGACCTCCAGGGGCCGCTCCGGGCGATCCTCGACTTCCTGTCGAACATCCACACCTTCAACGCGATCGTCCGGCTCGACGGAGCGCTGCTCGCCGATACCGTCCGGCACATGATCCTGCCGGCCCTCGCCCTCGGCACGATCCCGCTGGCCATCATCGCCCGGATGACCCGCTCGAGCCTGCTCGACGAGCTGGGGCTCGACTATGTCCGCACCGCCCGGGCCAAGGGGCTCCGGGATCGGGCGGTCGTCCTGAAGCACGCCTTCCGCAATGCCCTGCTGCCGGTCGTGACCATCATCGGCCTGCAGCTGGGCGGGCTGTTCGGCGGTGCGGTCCTGACCGAGACGATCTTCAACCTCGCCGGTGTCGGGCGCGCGGTGACCGAGGCGATCGGCGCCCGCGACTACGCCGTGATCCAGGGCTTCACCCTTGTCATCGCGATCGGGTTCGTGGTCGTGAACCTGCTCGTCGACCTCTCCTACGCGTATCTCGACCCACGGATCAGGCTGCGCTGAAGATGGCCGTCACGACACCTCCCGCCATGGAGCTCCTCGACGCCGAGCGGCGCGGTTCGCGTTCCTCGTCGATCTGGCGAGACACGCTGGGCAACGTCTTCCGGCAGCGCAACGCCGTCGTCGGCGGGACGGTCCTGTTGTTCTTCATCTTCGTGGCGGTGTTCGCCGACGTCATCGCGACGCACCCGCCGAACCAGGTCCTCATCGGTGTCGAAGGCGCCAGGAAGCTGGCGCCGCCGTGCATCCACGCCTTCGGCTGCCCGGCGACCCAGCCGGAGTACTACTTCGGGGTCGATGGCAACGTCCGTGACGTCTTCAGCCGCGTCGTGCACGGGACCCGCGTGTCGCTCCGGATCGGCTTCCTGACGGTCGGGTTCGCGATCGTCATCGGGGCTGTCATCGGCGCCCTCGCCGGCTATGCGGGCGGCAAGCTCGACAACCTGCTCATGCGGATCATGGACGTCCTGCTCGCGTTCCCTGCGCTGCTGCTGGCCATCGCGATCGTGACGGTGCTCGGCAGCGGCCTCCTCAATGCGCAGCTCGCGATCGGTATCGTGGCGATCCCGGTCTACGCCCGGATCATGCGTGGCTCGGTCATCTCCATCCGCGAGCGCGACTACGTGACGGCCTCGCGGGCCCTCGGCGAGTCCTCGTTCGGGATGCTCAGCCGCCGCATCATCCCCAACGCGCTCACGCCGCTGATCGTCCAGGGCACGCTCGGCATCGCGGCCGCCGTCCTCGACGTGGCCGCGCTGTCCTTCCTGGGGCTCGGCACGCAACCGCCCGACGCGGAATGGGGATCGATGATCGGGATCGCCCGCAACACGATGTTCGCGGCCCCCCACCTCGTGGTCTTCCCCGGGCTGGCGCTCGCGCTCACGGTGCTGGCCTTCAACCTGCTCGGCGATGGCCTGCGCGACGCGCTGGACCCGAGGCTGAATCGATGACCGACGAGACGACGACCACCCTGCCCGAGGTCCTCGGCGTCTCCCTCGACGAGAGCGTCATCGAGGAGATCCGCCCGGCCTCCGAGCGCAAGCGGCGCCGCGAGCGGGGCGAGAAGCCGCTCCTCGAGGTGAAGGGCCTGCGCACGTCGTTCTTCACGCGCGATGGCGTCGTGCGCGCCGTCGACGGCATCGACTTCCATGTCGATCGCGGCGAGATCATGGGTCTCGTCGGCGAATCGGGCTGTGGCAAGAGCGTGACCAGCCTGTCGATCATGCGCCTCGTCGCCAAGCCCGGCCGCATCGAGGACGGCGAGATCCTGTTCGATGGCCAGGACCTGCTCAAGCTCTCGGACGACGACATGCGCCGCATCCGGGGGGATCGGATCAGCATGATCTTCCAGCAGCCGACCTCGTCGCTGAACCCGGTCTGGGACGTCGGTCGCCAGATCGAGGAGGTGCTGCGGATCCACCGCGGGATGAAGGGCAAGGACGCTCACCGCCGGGCGGAGGAGCTCCTGCGGATGGTCGGCATCCCGGACCCGGCGCGCCGCCTCAAGAACTTCCCCCACGAGATGTCGGGCGGCATGGCCCAACGCGTGATGATCGCGATGGCGCTCGCGTGCGAGCCCGAGCTGCTCATCGCCGACGAGCCGACCACCGCTCTGGACGTCACCATCCAGGCCCAGATCCTCGACCTGATGCGCAACTTGCGCGACGAGACCGGCACCGCGATCGTGCTCATCACCCATGACCTCGGGGTCGTGGCCGAGATGTGCGATCGGGTGGCCGTCATGTACGCCGGCGAGATCGTCGAGCACACCGACGTCACCTCGCTGTTCCGGCGGCCGCTGCATCCCTACACGCGAGGACTGATCGGCTCCATCCCCGTCGTCGGGGCGGTCCAGGACGAGCTCGCGGTCATCCCGGGCAATGTGCCCAACCTGATCGACCTGCCCAAGGGCTGTCGCTTCGCGCCGCGGTGCGCCACGAAGATCGAGGAGGATGTCGCCATCGCGAATGAGGTCCATCCATTGCTGCGCCCGGTGCGCTCGGGCCACGATGTCCGCTGCTGGCTCTACCACGATGCCGCAGGCGGCCTGATGCCGCGGGGCGAACATGGCGAGCGCCTGGAGCCGCTCCCCGCCCGGGGCCATGGCGGGATCGGGGCATGACGCTCGCGCCCAGCCCGCCGCCCGATGCGGCGATACCCGCGCCTGGGGCCGGGACCCCCCTCGTAGAGGTGCGGGACCTCGTCAAGCACTTCCCGGTCCGCGGCGGCATCCTGCAGCGGACCATCGGCCTCGTGCAGGCCGTGGACGGGGTCAGCTTCGTGATCCGCCGCGGCGAGACGCTGGGCCTCGTCGGGGAGTCGGGGTGTGGCAAGACGACGGTCGGGCGCCTGCTGCTGCGTCTTATCGAGCCAACGTCCGGGACGATCATCTTCGATGGCCAGGACATCACCTCGGTCCGCGGTGCCGCGCTCAAGGCCTACCGGCGCCGGATGCAGATCATCTTCCAGGACCCGTATGCCAGCCTCGACCCACGCACGCCCATCGGCGACAGCATCGGCGAAGGGCTCCGGATCCATGGTCTCGGAACGCCGGCGGAGCGACGCACGAAGGTCGCACGGATCATGGACATGGTCGGGCTGCAGCCCTACCACGCGCGGCGCTACCCGCACGAGTTCAGCGGCGGACAGCGCCAGCGGATCGGCATCGCGCGTGCCCTCGTGCTGGAGCCGGACCTCGTGGTCTGCGACGAGCCGGTGTCGGCCCTCGACGTCTCGATCCAGGCACAGGTGCTGAACCTGTTGAAGTCGCTCCAGCGCGAGCTCGGGCTGACCTACGTGTTCGTGGCGCACAACATGGGCGTCGTCGAGCACATCAGCGATCGCGTGGCGGTCATGTACCTGGGTCGGATCGCGGAGCTCGCCGACCGGCGCGAGCTATTCCGTCATCAGGAGCACCCGTACACCTCCGCGCTGATGTCGGCGATCCCGGTACCCGACCCAGAGATCCGTCGCCAGCGCGTCATCCTCACCGGCGACGTGCCGAGCCCGGTCAACCCGCCCAAGGGCTGTCGCTTCCACCCACGCTGTCCGCTCCGCGCCCAGCTCGGCGACCCGGAGATCTGTGCCGCGGAGGTGCCGCCGTTGATCGACCTCGGCGCCGAGCACCTGTGTGCTTGTCACTTCCGCCAGCCGGGCGGGACGGCGGGCAGCGAGGCCACCCCAGGGATCACGGGGGCCGTCCCGAGGAGCGGGGGCGCCGCCCACGAGGCCGCCGGAACCGCCACCGCCCCGGCGACGACGCCCGCACCGACCGCCGAGGGCTGAGCCCCTCCCTACTCCGCGTTCGTCAGCTTCTCGGGCTCGTGGAACCAGGTCGGCGTATCCAGCTCGAGGCCCCCCGCCGCGGTCGTGCCGACGGTCTGGCGAATCCCCTCGCGGACGATGTCCGACCAGGCGTAGATGACCGGCAGGTCATCGGCAAGGGCGACCGCGTACTGGTGGTAGATGGCGGCCCGGCGCGTGAGGTCGGTCTGGGTCCGACCGGCCTCGATCAGGCCGTCCACCATCGGATCCTGGTAACAGATGAAGTTGAAGGTGGACGAGCGCTCGGCCGACGAGCACTCGGTGGAGTGATAGAGCCGATACGGATCGGGCTCCACGCTCGTGTCGAACCCGCCGAGGTACGCGTCGAACGGCCGTCGCGAGTCCGGCGCGGCCGCGTTCACGTGGGGGTACACGTCGAGCATCCGGACGATCGCCCGGAACGGCACTGGCTCGAAGGCGAGCTCGATGCCGCAGTCGCGGACCTGCTCCGCCACGAGTTCCAGCCACCGGATGCGCTCGGGGAACCCGTCACGGACGGCGACGACGGTCGCCAGCCGGCGGCCGTCCTTCTCGTAGATGCCGTCGTCTCCGAGCGTCCAGCCGGACGCCTCGATCAGTTCCTTGCCCCGGGCCGGGTCGGTCGGGTACTCGTTGAGGCCCTCGCTCGGGTAGGCCCATGACATCGGCGGGATCTCGCTGAAGATCGCCGCCCCGTGGCCGTTCGTGGCGGTCGAGGCGGTCGCTCGCTTGTCGAAACAGTAGGACACGGCCTGGCGCAGGTTGCGGTCGACGAACAGGCCCTCGGACTCGGGGTGGAGGTTGAAGTACAGGCCGAGGAAGCTGAATTCGGGATACTCGACGAACTTGAGGTCCGGCTCGTCCTTCAGCTCCTCGTAGGACGTCTCGTCGAGCGGGCTCTTCCAGTCGACCTCCCCGGCTGCCAGCGCCTGGCTTCCTGCGGCATCGGTGGGGATGATCGGGAACGCTATCCGACGGATGGACGGCTCGCCCCGGAAGTACGCGTCGTTGGCCACGAGCTCGAGGCTCACGCCTGGCGTGTAGGACGCGAACCGGAACGGACCGCTGCCGACCGGCGCGTCCTGGACGTCGAGGTAGGGGTAGGCGGCGGCCATGGCGTCGATCGGGCGGCTCGTGAAGGTCGCGTCCAGCGCCCGGAGACGGGCACGGATGTCCCCGACGTAGGCGTCGACGTCGAGCTCGCCAGCCACGGTGTGGAACGCCTCGTTCGGCAGCTGGATGGCGGCCCCCCGCAGGAGTGCCTCGCCGTCGGCCCGGAACTGCCCGTAGTCGACGGTCGCCCGGCCGTCCTCGCCGTCGGGCCCGGTCGGTGCGGCCTCTTCCGCCGAGAGCCGCTCCAGGAACTGCGTGACGTCCGCCACGGTCACCCCTTCGATCCCTTGCAGGAAGCGCGCGTACGAGGCGTCGGTGGCCGCCTTGCTCTCGATCCACAGCCCGAGATAGCTCGTCGCGAAGCGGGCGGTCGGCGCGCGCAGCGTGAACGCGACGGTCGCCTCATCGACCTTCGCGATGGACGCCAGGATCGACGACATGCACAGCCCTCGGCCATAGCGGCAGTTCGGGCTGCGGGCGAGCTCGTAGGTCTGGACGACATCGTCGGCCGTCAGCGGCGTGCCGTCATGAAAGGCGATGCCGCGTCGGAGCTCGACCGTCCAGGTCAGACCATCGGCCGAGACGGTCGCCGGCTCCTGGGCCAGCACCGGGACCGGCGCGAGGCGTTCGTCGTAGCCGTACAGCCCGTTGTACAGGAACGCCGCCGCCCGAGGCGTGTCGATGCCATCCGCGGCGTTCGACAGGCCGCCGACGAGGTCGCTTCGCATCGCCATGGCCAGAGTCTGCTCGGGCACGGTCGACGGCGACGGCGTGGCCGTCGGGGCCGGGGCGACCGTCTGGGTCGGCGAGGGTTCGGGGGGACTCCCACACGCGGTCACACCGATCACGAGGATGGCGGCCACGAGCCCTCGGACGCGGATGCGAGCCATGTGACGTCTCTCCCCGGGACGGATGCCCCCGCCCTAGGCGGTCGGCACCGCCGGGTCGGAGTCCTCGGCTGTCGTCGTGTCCGCGCGGGGGACCGCCTCTTCCTCGACCACCGCCGGCGCCTCGAGGTGGGCTGCGGTCGTCGAGTCGACGGCGGCCGGGTCGGCGACCTGTTCCGCGGCAAGGTAGGCCAGAGCGGTGTCGGGCGTGCCGTGACGGACCGGGCGGTCATCGATATGCGCGACACCCACGTCAGTCTTGCGCGCCTCCTCGGCGTAATGGCAGGCGGCCCGATGCTCACCTTCGAGCACATTGAGAGCGGGATCGTCCGTCCGGCAGTTCTCGGGCTGCCCCAGCCGCTCGTATAACCAGCAGCGGGTGTGGAACCGGCAGCCCGATGGCGGATTGACCGGACTGGGCACATCACCCTTGAGGATGACCCGCTTACGCTTGCGCTCGGCCGTCGGATCCGGCACCGGAACGGCCGACAGCAGCGCTCGGGTGTACGGATGGCCCGGGACCGAGTAGAGCTGCTCCGGTGGCCCGATCTCGACGATCTTCCCCAGGTACATCACCGCGACGCGATCGCTGATGTGCTTGACGACCGACAGGTCGTGGGCCACGAACAGGTAGGTCAGGCCCAGCCGCTTGCGCAGGTCGCCGAGCAGGTTGAGGACCTGCGCCTGGATCGAGACGTCGAGAGCCGAGATGGGCTCGTCGCAGACGATGAACTCGGGCTCCACGGCGAGGGCGCGGGCGACCCCGATGCGCTGGCGCTGGCCGCCCGAGAACTCGTGCGGATAGCGCTGGACGTAGTTCGGGTCCAGCCCGACGAGCGCCAGGAGCTCCGCGACCCGGTCGCGCTTGGCCTGGCCGCTGGCCAGCCCGTGCGTCTCGATCGGCTCGCTCACGATCGACCCGACGGTCATGCGCGGGTCGAGGGACCCGTACGGATCCTGGAAGATGATCTGCATCTTGCGGCGCATCTTGCGCAGCTCTTCGGCGCTCAGGCCGCCGAGGTCCGTGCCGTCGAAGTAGACGTGTCCACCCGTCGGCTCGCGCAGCCGGATCATCGCCCGACCGATGGTGCTCTTGCCGCAACCGGACTCGCCCACGAGCCCCAGGGTCTCGCCTCGGCGGACGTCGAAGGTCACGCCGTCGACGGCCTTGACCGACCCTGCGACGGTCTTGAAGATCCCCGAGCGGATCGGGAAGTGGACCTTGAGGTCATCGACCTCGACGATGTTCTTGGGGTCGGTGACGTACGCGGCGGGCGCTCGCTCGGCCGTCGCCGTCACGGGATCCATCCATCGGGTTCAGTCGCCCAGCAGCGCGCAAGGTGGGTATCGGACCCGCGCTTCGTCAGCTGCGGCTCGTCCTCCCGGCAGATCTCGCGCTCGTAGATGCAGCGCGGGTGGAACCGGCAGGCGTCGGGCGGCTTGATGAGCATCGGCGGGAGCCCCTCGATCGTCCGCAGGCGTTCACCTTTGACGTCGTCGATGCGCGGCAGCGAGTCGAGCAGGCCCCACGCGTATGGCATCCGGGGATTGTCGAACAGCTCATCGATCGTGGCGGTCTCCACGATCCGGCCCGCGTACATGACGTTGACCCGGTCGCACATCCCAGCGGCGATGCCGAGGTCGTGGGTGATCATCAGCACGGCCGTGTGAAACTCGTCCGCGAGCTTGGAGATGAGCTCCAGGATCTGGGCCTGGATGGTCACGTCCAGGGCAGTCGTGGGCTCATCCGCGAGGATCAGCTTCGGGTCGCACGACAACGCGATCGCGATCATCACGCGCTGGCGCATCCCGCCCGAGAACTGGAACGGATAGTCGTTCAGGCGATCCCCCGCCCGGGGAATGCCGACCTTGCTCAGGAGATCCACGACTCGGTCGCGCGCGGCCTTCTGGGACAGGCCCAGGTGCTGCCGGATCGTCTCCGCGATCTGGTAGCCGATCGTGAGCGTGGGGTTCAGGCTGGTGAGCGGGTCCTGGAAGATGAACCCGATCTCGCTCCCGCGGAGCTTGCGCACGTCGTCCTGGCTGAGCTTGAGGACATCGATCCCGTCGAACACGATCTCGCCGGCCACGATCTTGCCCGGCGGATCAGGGACGAGCCGCGCGATGGACAGCGCCGTGACGCTCTTGCCACACCCGGATTCACCGACCAGGCCGAGTGTCTCGCCGTATCCGAGCTCGAAGCTCACGTCGTCGACCGCCTGGATGACCCCGTCGGGCGTGAAGAAATGGGTCGACAGGCCGCTGACCTTGAGGAGCATGTCGGCCTTGTGCTCGCCGGGCCGGGCATCCTTGCGCTCGAGCTGTTCGCGCCGGACATCCTCCGGGGACAGCTCGATCAAGGTCGGCCCGTCGGCGGCCGACACGGAACGTTCGGGCGTCGTCACCCTACTGCTTTCCCTTCAGCTTGGGATCGAGCGCATCACGCAGGCCATCGCCGAGGAACGTGAAGCCGATGAGCGCCAGCGCGATGGCGATGGCCGGGAAGGTCACGAGGTGGGCCTCCGAACGGACCCACTTCTGGCCCTCGGCGATCAGGCTGCCCCACGAGGCTCGCGGCGGCTGGACCCCGATCCCGATGTAGGCGAGGGTCGCCTCGGCCAGGATCGCACCGGGGATGCCCAGCGTGATGGCCACGATGATCGGGCCCATCCCGTTGGGCAGCAGGTGACGGGTGACGATGTTGCGGTCCTTCACGCCGATCGCGCGGGCCGCCTCAACGAATTCGGTCTCCTTGAGCGCGAGCAGCTGACCACGGACCAGGCGCGCGACCGTCACCCACGACGTGATGCCGATGGCGACGAAGACCATGAGCAGGCCGTCGATCGCCTGGCCGAAGGCCGTTTCGCGGAAGGCTACGGACAGCAGGATAATGAACAGCAGGTCCGGGAATGCGTAGATGATGTCGGTGAAGCGCATCAGGAGGTTGTCGAGGCGGCCACCGAACCAACCCGCCAGCGCGCCGACCGGAACCCCGATCGCCAGGATGACGAGCTGCACCACGAACGCCACGCTGACGCTGATGCGCGCGCCGTCCAGCAGGCGGCTGAACAGGTCCCGCCCGAGCTGGTCGGTGCCCAGGAGGTGACCCGGCGAGAACGGCGGGAGGGGCCCGCCGCCCGCGGCCGCCACGGCTTTGAGGTCTTGGTGCTTGTAGTCCCACGGGGCGACGATGGGGCCGAATATGCCGGTCAGCAGGAGCAGGATCACGAGCACGAGCCCGAAGATCGCCAGCCGGTTCTTGCGCAGCCGGCTCCAGGCATCGGCCCACAGGCCGGCGGACCGCTTCGGTCGGACGAGCGTGCCGGGTACCGGTCGGCTGATGGTCGCCATCGCTGTCGGGCCTCCTAGCTGTAGCGGATGCGCGGATCGATATAGGCGTACAGCACATCGACCACGACGTTGAGGAAGGCCACGGCGAAGGCGTATAGCATCGTCATCGCCATCAGGAGGCTGTAGTCCCGGGTAGTGATCGAGTTGAGGTAGAACTGCCCGACGCCCGGGATGTTGAAGATGCGCTCGATGATGAAGGAGCCCGTGACGAGGAAGGCGAGGGTCGGCCCGAGGATCGTCACGACCGGGATCAGCGCGTTGCGGATCATGTGCCGGTTGACGACCGCGCTCCGTTGCAGGCCCTTGCTCTGGGCCGTCCGGATGTAGTCCTTGCGCGTCACCTCGAGCATCGACGCTCGCGTATAGCGCGCGATCACGGCGATCGGGAAGCCGGCGAGCGCCACCGTCGGGAGGACCCAGGTCTCGGGTCCCTTCCAGCCGCCGGTCGGGAACCACCCGAGTTGCACGCTGAAGAAGACGATGAGCAGGATGGCCAGGACGAAACTGGGCGTGGCGATGCCCACGATGGATAAGCTCGTGGAGAGGTAATCAGGCCAGCGATTGTGGCCGAGGGCGGCGAAGATACCGAGCGGGATGCCGATCAACACCGACAGGATGAAGGCCATCACGCCCAGCTGGACCGTGACGCCCAAGCCGTCGGCGACGATGTCGTTGACGCGCCGGTCCTGGAACCGATACGAGGGGCCCAGGTCGCCCGTCACGAAATCGGTCGCCCAGGTGATGTATTGCACGTGGATCGGCTGGTCCAGACCGTATTCCGCGTTGAGCCGAGCGACCACGGCTGCCGGCAGCTTCTTTTCCTGGGCCCACGGGCCGCCGGGCACCGCGTGCATGAGGGTGAAGGTGATGACCGAGACGACGAACAGGACCGGGATGATCCAGAGGATCCGCCGCGCGAGATAGGTGATCACGGTCTCTCGCCTTTCGATCGTGCCGGGCGACTATGGAGGACCTGATCGGTCGTGGGGCCGGCCGAGGCCGGCCCCACAGTGTGATCGTCCGGGGGACGATCAGTGCTCGAGGATCTGGATGGTCTCGTAGAAGTGCTCGCCCGGGGCCACGGAGTCCATGGGGGTCCGGGTGATGCCACTCACGTACGGCTTGACGAGCTGCGCCCCGGCTCCCCAGCGGAGGAACAGGGAGGCGGCGTCGTCGGCGAGGAGCTTGCCGGCATTCTCGTAGAGGGTGGCCGCTGCAGCGGGGTCCTGCTCGACCGCGGCGTCCGCGATCAGCTTGTCGAAGGCCTCGTTGCAGTACTGCTGGTCGTTGTTGCCACCGCCGCACGTGAACAGGCCGTTGAGCTGATTGTTCGCGTGCGGGTAGTCGGCACCCCAGCCGTTGCGGGCGATGTCGTACTCACCAGCGGTGCGCTGGGTGAGGAAGACACCGAACTCGCTGCCGATCTGCTCGGTCTGGAGCCCGAAGGCGTCGAGCCAGGCCTGGGCGAGGAACGCGGCGCGCGGCTCGTGGCCGGCTCCGGTGTTGAAGCCGAGCTTCAGCGCCGGGATGTCCGCGGCCGAAGCGAATCCCAGTTCCGACAGCGCCAGATCCATGCTGGCCTTGGCCGCCGTCAGGTCGTAGGGATACGGCTCGTACTCGGGGACGGCACCGGGGAGGCCCGGCATGACGAAGGTCCCGGCGACGGTGCCGATACCCGCGAAGGTGGCGTTCTGGAAGGCCGTCTTGTCGACCGCCTGGGTCAGGGCCTTACGGAAGTTCAGGTTGGCCGTGGGGCAGGCCTTCGGATCCTCGCAGCGTGCAAGCTTCTTCGTGCCCGTCGCGTCGTTGCCGTTGTTGTAGTTGTAGTACGTGATCGAGAGGTCGGTCGCCTCGGAATACTCCGGGCCGAGGACCGGATCACCCTTGACGCGCTCGATGTCCTCGGACGGCACGGGCAGGAGCATGTCGATCTCGCCCGCTTCGTAGGCGGCCATCGCCGCCGCCGGCTCCGGCGCCATCTGCATGTGGATCTCGGTCAGCGTCGGCTTGACGTCACCGTACCAGTTGGGGTTCGGCTTCAGGATGATCTGGCTGTTGTGGTTCCACGTGTCGAGCATGAACGGGCCGGAGCTGACGTAGTTCCCGGCCTCGGTCGCGCCCTCGGACGTGATCCACTTCTCCTGGAACGGCACACCGACCCACAGGGTCATCGCCGACAGGAAGTACGTGGCCGGGGTGTCGAGGGTGACGACAAAGGTCTTGTCGTCGGGCGCCGCGACGCCAAGCTTGTCCAGGGCCGCGTCGATCTCCGCATCGGGCGGAAGGGCTTCCGGATCCATGCCGAGCAGGTCGCCGGCTCCGGCGACTTCGGCCATGACATAGCTGTACGGGGCGGCCGTGCGCGGGTCGACGAGCCGCTTCCAGCTGTAGACGAGGTCAGCGGCGACGATCTGCTCGCCGTTGCTGTACTTCGCGTCGCGCAGCGTGAAGGTCAACGTCTTGGCGTCGTCCGAGATCTCGTGGGACTCGGCCAGCGCGTCGACGACTTCGAGCTTCTCGTTGATGTAGACGAGCGGGCGATGCAGCGCGCGCAGGACGGCCAGGGAGTTGGAGTCCTGGGCCTTGTTGGGGTCGAGCGTCGGCGGCTCGCCGTGGATGTCGATCCTGAGAATCTGCTCTGCGGCCAGGCCACCGGTGGCCGGCGACGCGGACGCGTCTCCGGACGGGGCCGGGCCCGATGCGGCCGGCGGGGCCGATGTGGTGGTTGCCCCACCGCATGCCGCCATGATGACGGCCGCGCTAGTCAGCAAACCCAAGAGACGCTTGTGCATCTATGTTCTCCTCCGAACGGGTGGATTACCCGATTTCTTCGCATGTGGTCCGAGTGCCGTGCTCGCAAGTGCCGAGGCTCACCGCAATGGCCTCGTGAGCCTCCCAACTCGACAAGGGTTCCGGACGAGCGGCAGCACGGTTCGGGTCCGATGCGCTGCGGGTACTATCCACAGCCCCCTGTAGGCTGTCAAACTCGAACCTAACGAGCGTTCGCTTGGGGGCTCGTTCGGCCCCGGGATCAGTCCGGACACGGCGTCTCCGCACCGGCCATCGGGCGCCAGCGCAGGTTCGGTCGGCGGGCTGCCGTGGCCTCGTCGAGCCGCTTGACCGGGGCCGTGTGCGGCGCCGACTTGACCATCTCGGGGTCCGATCCGGCCTCCTCGGCGATCTTGATCAGCGCGTCGGCGAACGCGTCCAGGGTCTCGACCAATTCGGTCTCGGTCGGCTCGATGAGCATGCCCTCCTCGACGATCAGCGGGAAGTAGATGGTCGGGGGATGGAAGCCATAGTCGATCAGGCGCTTGGCGACGTCGAGGGTCCGCACCCCGGTCCGTGCCTTGAGGCTTGCGGCCGAAGCGACGAACTCGTGCTTGCAGGGCCGGTCGTAGGGCAGGTCGAACGTATCGGCCAGGCGCGACTTCAGGTAATTGGCCGCAAGGACGGCGTCGTCGCTGACTTCGCGGAGGCCACTGGCGCCGTGGGCACGGATGTAGGCGTACGCCCGGACCAGCACGCCGGTGTTGCCCACGAAACTTCGCAGCCGGCCGATCGACGTTGGACGTTCGTCGGGGCGTTCCAGCCGGAAGGTGCCGTCGTCCTGGGGCAGGACACGGGGGGTCGGCAGGTACGGCACCAGACGCTCCCCCACCCCGACGGGCCCGGCGCCCGGTCCGCCGCCGCCGTGGGGCGTACTGAAGGTCTTGTGGACGTTGAAGTGCATGACGTCGAAGCCCGCCTCGCCCGGCTTGAACCGGCCAAGGATGGCGTTGAGATTGGCCCCGTCCATGTACGCCAGCGCGCCCGCCTCGTGGACGGCACGCAGCAGTTCGCCGATACGGGTCTCGAACAGGCCGAGGGTGGACGGGTTCGTGATCATGACGGCGGCCGTTCGCGGACCGAGGGCGGCCTGGAACTTGTCGAGGTCGACGCCCCCGTCCGGCGCGGACGGGATCGTGATCGTGCGGTAGCCGGCCATCGATGCGGTCGCGGGATTCGTCCCGTGCGAGCTGTCGGGCACGAGCACCTCGTCGCGGCCGATGTCGCCGCGCGCTCGGTGGTACGCCCGGATCATCAGGATCCCGGTCAGCTCGCCCTGGGCACCCGCGGCGGGTTGCAGGGTGACCGCGCGCATCCCCGAGATCGCGGCCAGCGCGCCCTCCAGCTCCCAGAGCAGCTGGAGCGTCCCCTGCGCGATCTCGTCGGGCACCATCGGATGGAGATCGGCGAAGCCCGGCAGCCGGGCCGCCCATTCGTTGAGCTTGGGGTTGAACTTCATCGTGCACGACCCGAGCGGGTAGAACCCCGTGTCGACCGCGAAGTTCAGCTGCGACAGGTTCACGTAATGGCGGACGACGTCCGGCTCGTTCATCTCGGGCAGGGCCGGTGGCGTCGTCCGCCGGGCCGCGGCCGGCAGGCGGTCGAGCGCGTCGTGGGGCGGGTGCGGGATCTTGCCGCCACCGCGTCCCGGGCGGCTCCGCTCGAACAGGGTGGGCTGGAGACGCGGTCCGGTGACGCTCATCGGGCGGCACCGGCCGGGGCCGCGGTGCCGGCCGCCGGGAGTTTCTCCCCGCCGGCGCCCGCTTCCACCGCCACGGGTGGCCGGCCGGCGACGACCTCCTCGACCGCTGCGACGAACCGGCTGATGTCACCGGCGGTCGTGAGCTCAGTCGTGCACAGAAGGAGGCCGTCGGCCAGGCTCGGATCGTCCGGCTCCGCGTCGGCCAGGACCAGCCCGGCCAGGAACCCGCGCTCGATGAGCCGGCGGTGGACGGTCCGGGCGTCGGGGATCCGCACGGCGAACTCGTTCAGGTACGGACCGTGGTGGAGCCGCGCCACGCCCATCGTCGCGAGCGCGACCTCCAGTTCGGTGGCTCTCGCCGCGCCGGCCGCGGCCACGTCCCGCAACCCGTGCGGCCCGATCGTGGCGAGGTAGATGGACGCCGCGAGGGCCAGCAACGCCTGGTTCGTGCAGATGTTGCTGGCCGCCTTGTCGCGGCGGATGTCCTGCTCGCGCGCGCGAAGCGTCATGACGAACGCGCGCTGGCCATCGAGGTCCGTGGTCATCCCGACCAGCCGCCCCGGGATCTGGCGCACCAGGGCGTCGGTCGAGGCGAGGATCCCGAGATACGGCCCGCCGTACTGCGGGGAGATGCCGAGCGGCTGGCCCTCTCCCGCTGCGATATCGGCGCCGTAGGCACCGGGCGGAGCGAGGACCGCGAGCGAGACCGGTTCGACGACCGCCACGAACAGCGCACCGGCCCCATGGGCGAGTTCGCCGATCCGCGGCATCGGTTCAAGCAGGCCCAGGAAGTCGGGGTTCGCGGCGATGACGCCGGCGACGGGCCGCTGCGGGTCGGCGAGCATGGCCTCGAGGGCGGCCAGGTCCGTGGTGCCGGCACCCTCGCCGTCCGCGACCAGCGGGATCTCGTCGAGCTCGAGCCCGCCCCCGAAGTACGTTCGGAGCGTGGCCCGGTAGTGCGGGTGGACGCCGCGGCTCACGAGCACGCGCTCACGACGCGTTGCCCGGCACGTCATCAGGGCCGCCTCGGCCGTCGCGGCAGCGCCGTCATAGTGCGACGCGGACACGACGTCGAGATCGACCAGCTCGGCCAGGAGCGACTCGTATTCGTAGATCGACTGGAGGGTGCCCTGCGAAACCTCGGGCTGATAGGGGGTGTAGGCCGTGTACCACTCGCCACGGAGCAGCAGCTGGTCGACGGCCGGCGGGCTCCAGTGACGATAGACACCTGCCCCCAGGAACGACACGAGGTCCGTCCGGTTGCGCGCGGCCAGGCCGCGCAGGCGGGCAGCCAGCTCGAGCTCGGGCTCGGGTTCCGGCAGCTCCAGCGCGGACGCCCGCAACTCGGCGGGGATGTCGGCGAAGAGCTGGTCGACGCTATCGAGGCCGAGGGCCGTCAGCATCCGCTGGCGGTCGGCGCTCGTGTGTGGTCCGTACGGCATCGAGGCGGTTCAGCCGGCCGCTACGAGTTCGTCGTAGGCCTGGCCGTCGAGCAGATCCTCGAGCTGGGCCGGGTCCACGATGTGCACCTTGAGCATCCAGCCCTCGCCGTACGGGTCACTGTTGACGAGCTCCGGGTCGGCTGCCAAGGCGCCGTTGATGGCGGTCACCTCGCCCGACACCGGAGCGAAGAGGTCGCTCACGGCCTTGACCGATTCGACCACGCCGAACGGCTTGGCCTCCTCGAGGTCTCGGCCCGTGTCGGGCAGCTCGACGAACACGATGTCGCCGAGCTGGTCGGCGGCATACTGGGTGATCCCGACGGTCGCCTCGTCGCCGTCGACCCGGACCCACTCGTGGTCGCGGGTATAGCGAAGATCGGTGGGTGCGGTCACGTCAGGTGCTCCTCTGATAGAACGGCATGGGAACGACCCGCGCGGGGACACGCGCGTCGCGGATCTCGACCTGGAGCTCTGTGCCGTCGGCCACGTCAGAGGGCGCGACGTAGGCCATCGCGATCGGGACGCCGAGCGTCGGTGACTGCGTCCCGCTCGTGACGATCCCCGTGGGGCGCTCGCCCACGTGGACCGGGTAGCCGTGACGGGCGATGCCCCGACCTTCAACGGTCAGCCCGACCAGCCGCTTCTTCGGCCCGTCGGCGGCGACTCGCTCGAGCGCCGCACGACCGACGAAATCGCCTGGCTTGTCGAGCTTGACGACGCGGCCAAGGCCGGCATCGAACGGGGTCGTGGTCAGGTCCAGCTCGTTGCCGTACAGCGGCATTCCCGCCTCGAGACGGAGCGTGTCGCGCGCGCCGAGCCCGACCGGCAGCCCTTCCGCGCCGCGGACGGCCTCGAGCAGCACGTCCCATAGCTCGCCGACGCGGCGGGTCTCGACGAAGACCTCGAATCCGTCCTCGCCGGTGTAGCCGGTCCGCCCGACATGGGCCGGGATGCCCGCGACCGTGCCCTCGGCGATGGCGTAGTAGCGCAGTGCCGCGAGGTCGATGTCGGTGTGCGGGCCGAGGACCTCGGCGGAGCGGGGACCCTGGACGGCGACGAGCCCGGTGGCCAGGGACTGGTCGTCGAGCACCGCGCGCGCGCCGGCCAGGCGCTCGGCCAAAGCGTCCGAGACGACCTGCGCGTTGCCGGCGTTGGCGACGACCATGAACCGGTCCTCGGCAAGTCGATAGATGATCAGGTCGTCGATGATGCCGCCATCGGCCGCACAGATCATCGAATAGTGCGCACGCCCGACCGCGAGGGCCGGGGGGTTGGTGACGACGGCACCCGCCAGCGCCGCGGCCGCCTCCGGGCCTTCGACGAGGAGCTCGCCCATATGCGAGAGGTCGAACAGGCCGACTCGCTCGCGCACCGCGCGGTGTTCGTCCAGGATCGACGTGTACTGGACCGGCATCCGCCAGCCGGAGAACTCGATCATGCGGGCGTGGAGCGCGGCATGGCGATCTGCCAGCGGCGTCTCGTGGACGGCCGGCGCCTTGATCGGGGCGTCGGTCACGAGGCCGCTTCCGCCGCGCCGGACCTTGCGGCCTCTCCCTCGCCGCCTTCGCGCCCGATGCCGAGCACATCCGCGGCCCGGGCCACGAGCGCCCGCTCCGTCTCGAAGGTCAGGACCGCCGACGCCTCGCCGAAGTCGATCCAACGCACCTGGTCGAATTCGTGGTCGTGCCGCGACAGGTCGCCCCCGACCGGCTCCATCAGGAAGTAGTGGACCGTCTTGTGGATTCGGGTGCCCGACTGGACGAACCAGTACTCGATGTCCTGGAGCGGGCCGGTGATCCGGACCTCGAGCCCGGTCTCCTCGCCGACCTCGCGCAGGGCCGTCTCGTGGGTGGTCTCGCCGCGCTTCGGCGTGCCCTTGGGCAGGGTCCAGGTCCGACCATCACGCTCGCGCCGGCGACTGCCGATCACGAGCTGCGGTCGCCCGGCCTCGTACCGGACGACGATCCCGCCGGCAGACGTGGCGGTCGCGGTCCTCAGGCGTGCCACGGCGCCGTCGCGGCGCGGGGGCGCCGGCCCGGACCGGAGCGTGCGGCACGGGCCCAGTGCATCTCGACCCGCGGGCGGAGTCGACCGGCGGGGTTCCGGGGTCGAGTCGGACGTGGTCCTCGCCAGCCGGCTCGCAGGCGCGCGAACGGCCCGGCGTCCGAGCCCCGCAGGCTGCGTCTGGCGCGCGGCCACGGCCGAGAACGAGGACGTGGGCACCAGCCCCAATCGCCGCTCTCGAGCCCGGCTCGACGCGCGGACGAATCGTGCCGCCGGCCTGGCCGCGTACTTGGCGGCGATGCTGTGTCCCATGGGCCGCAATGGTAGCGCCTCAGTCGGCCCTTGCAAGCGCCGCGGCAACCGACCGGGTCATCGTCGCCGCGGTCTCCGGTGTCAGCGCGCCCCGCGCCTGGGCGAGCGCGATCTCCCGGCGTGCCGCCGCGGCGTACAGCTCCAGCGCCGCGGGGGCATGCGTGGCGAGCGCCGCGAGGTGGGCCTCGAGCGTACCAGCATCGCCACGAGTCATCGGGCCGGTCAGGGCGGCCCGAACGCCGAGCGCGCGGGCATTGCCCAGCGTGCCCTCGATGAGCGGGCCGTAGATGGCCAGCGACCCGGCTTCGTCGAGTCCGGCCACGGCGCCGAGCTCCGTGATCGCGTCGAGCAGGGCGATGAACCCCCCGGCGGCGAGGACTGCCGCCGCGTGATAGGCCGCCTTCGAGCCGGGCGCCAGCCGGACCGCGGTTGCACCGACGCGGTCGGCCATCTGCGACAGCAGCGCGGCGAGCTGGTCGTCGCCCTCGATCGCGACCGTCGCGCCGTGGAGCGCGGCGATCGCCCGTTCCGTGTCGGCGAACGCCACGAGCGGGTGGAACGCGCCGATCTGGGTCCCCGCCGCCATCGCGGGCTGGAGGACCTCGGCGCCGAGGGCACCGCTCGTATGGATCATGGCCTGGCCGCCATACATGCGGACGCCCGCGGCCAGTGGGGCGATCACGTCATCCGGAACGGCCAGGATGACGAGCTCCACCTCCTCGACGAGGGCCTGTGGCTCCACGAATGCCCGGGCTCCTTCGACGAGGCTCGTGAACCGCTCGCGGCGCGACGCGTCGCGGCTGGCCACGGCATGGATCGGCCAGCCCGCCCGACTGAGCGCGGCTCCGAGCGCCGTGCCGACAGCCCCGGCGCCGACGATGCCGGTATACGGCGTCTCACCCGGCAGCGAGTGGTTGTGGGGATGCGCGTGGTCGGGGTCCGTCCCGTCGTCGTGGCGATGTCCGTACGGGACTGGATCGAGGTCGATCCCGGCCGCCTCGATGGCGGCCTCCGTGTCGGCCCGCTCGCGCGCCGAACGCTCACCGGGGAGGTCACCCCACGCCTTCACCGGCCGGTCTTCCGTCGGGCGCGGTACGCTTGCACGCATCGAGTGTAGCGAGACGACGGAGATGGACGCGTTGTCACACGAGGACCCCTTCGGCGCCCGTGCGCCTCTCGGCCCGGGCCTCCCCGACCTCTATCGCGTGTCGGCGCTGGGCGGCGTCACTGGCGACGCGATCCTGCCCGTGACGATCAGGATCCTCCTCGAGAACCTCCTCCGGCATGCCGGCGGCGGCATCGTCGCCACGTCCGACGTCGAGACCCTCGCCTCGTGGCGGCCGGGGGTCGCCGCCGAGGCCGAGATCCCGTTCATGCCCTCGCGCGTGATCATGCAGGACCTCACCGGGGTGCCTGCCGTCGTCGACCTCGCCGTCATGCGCGACGCGATGGCCGATCTCGGCGGCGATCCGGGCCGGGTCAATCCGCTCGTCCCGGTCGACCTCGTCATCGACCACTCCGTCCACGTGGACCGCTTCGGCACGAGCGACGCGTTCGTCTTCAACGTCGCGCGCGAATACGACCGCAACGGCGAGCGGTATCAACTGCTGCGCTGGGCCCAGACAGCCTTCCGGAACCTCCGCATCGTCCCGCCCGGGACGGGCATCGTCCACCAGGTCAACCTGGAGTTCCTGGCCCCGGTCGTGGACGACCGTGACGGCGTCGCCTTCCCCGACACGCTCGTCGGGACCGATTCGCACACGACGATGATCAACGCGCTCGGCGTACTCGGCTACGGGGTCGGCGGGATCGAGGCGGAGGCGGTCCTGCTCGGACAGCCGCTCTACCAGCCGATGCCGCACGTCGTCGGGGTCCGCCTCGCCGGCGAGCTCCCCAAGGGCTCGACCGCGACCGACCTGGTCCTCGTGGTGACGGAGATGCTCCGCCGCCATGGCGTGGTCGGGGCATTCGTCGAGTTCGCCGGCGAGGGGCTGGCCGGCCTGACGCTGGCCGACCGCGCCACGATCAGCAACATGAGCCCGGAGTTCGGGGCCACGGCGACGCTCTTCCCCATCGACGACGAGACGATCTCGTACCTGCGGCTGACCGGCCGCTCGCCCGAGCGAGTCGCCCTCGTCGAGCGCTATGCGAAGGAACAGGGCCTGTGGCGCGAGCCCGGTGACGGCCCGACGTTCGATGAGCTCCTGACGCTGGACCTGAGTTCGGTCGAGCCGTCCGTGGCCGGGCCGCGGCGCCCGCAGGACCGCGTCCCGCTCGAGCAGCTGCGCGAGAACTTCCGCACGAACTACCCCGACGGCCTCGAGTCGCCGGCCGAGGCCGACAAGCCGGTGCGCGGTGATGCCGTCACGACCGCGTCGGCGGAATCCTTCCCGGCATCGGACCCGCCGTCACTCGCGGCGGTCGGCTCCGACCGGGCCGGGGACGAGCCGGCCCCGCCGATCGTCGCGGACGCGCCGCCCGTCGACCGCCGGCGGTATCGCCCGGTCGAGCTCTCGGTGGCGGGCGAACGGGTATCGATCCAGACGGGCTCGGTGGCGATCGCCGCCATCACATCGTGCACGAATACGTCCAACCCCACGGTCATGGTCGGGGCGGGGCTGCTGGCACGGAACGCGATCGCCAGGGGCCTCCGGGTCGCGCCGACGGTCAAGACATCGCTGGCGCCTGGTTCCCGTGCGGTCACCGGCTACCTCGAGTCGGCCGGGCTGATGGCCCCGCTCGCCGACCTCGGGTTCGCCCTCGCCGGGTACGGCTGCACGACGTGCATCGGCAACTCCGGACCGCTCGATGCGCCGGTCGCCCAAGCCATCGAAACGAACGACCTGATCGTGGCGGCCGTCCTATCGGGCAATCGGAACTTCGAGGGGCGCATCCATCCCCTCGCCCGCGCGAGCTACCTGGCCTCACCGCCGCTGGTCGTCGCGTTCGCCCTGGCGGGGCGCGTGGACATCGACCTCACGACCGAGCCATTGGGCACGGGCTCGGACGGGTTGCCGGTCCATCTCGCCGACATCTGGCCTTCGCCCGACGAGATCCGCTCCGTGATCGCCGACTCGATCGACCCCGAACTGTTCCGACAGACGTATGCGGTCGTCTTCGAGGGCGACGACCGCTGGCGGGCGCTGCCGATCCCGCAGGGCGATCGCTACGCCTGGGATCCGGCTTCGACCTATGTCGCCAAGCCGCCCTTCTTCGAGGGGCTGTCGTTCGAAGCGACCGCGCTCGGCGACATCACCGACGCCCGCGTGCTGGCCGTGCTGGGCGACTCGGTCACGACCGACCACATCTCGCCGGCCGGCTCGATCGCCCCGTGGTCGCCCGCCGGCCAGTGGCTCCAGGAGCGCGGCGTCGGGCCGCTCGAGTTCAATTCGTACGGCGCGCGGCGCGGCCATCACGAGGTGATGATGCGCGGCACCTTCGGCAACATCCGGTTGCGCAACAGGCTGGTCGAGGGCAAGGAGGGCCCGTACACGGTCCACCTGCCGAGCGGCGAGGAGCTGTTCATCTTCGACGCGGCGATGCGCTACGCGGCCGAGGGCGTGCCACTGGTCGTCCTCGTCGGCCGCGAATATGGCTCCGGATCGTCGCGGGACTGGGCCGCCAAGGGCACCGCGCTGCTCGGCGTCAGGGCCGTGATCGCGGAGTCGTACGAGCGGATCCACCGCTCCAACCTCGTCGGGATGGGGGTCCTGCCGCTCCAGTTCAAGCCTGGCGATTCGGCCGCCGCGCTGGGCCTGACCGGGCGTGAGACGTTCTCGGTTCCCGGGCTTGCCGGGGGGCTGTCGCCACGCCAGTCGGTGACGGTCGTCGCCACGCGCGATGTCGCGGCGGGCGGCGACGGGAGCGACGTCCGCTTCGAGACCATCGCCCGGCTCGACGGCCCCATCGAGGTCGACTATTACGAGGGTGGAGGCATCCTGCCGGCCGTCCTGCGTCGACTGGCCAGCGACGGGTAGGACCAGCGCCGTGGCGGGTGCCCCGGTGGGGTGCCCCTGGCACGAAGAAGCCCCCGGGGGAGGACCGGGGGCTCCATCGCGGAGGAGGATGTCCGGGTGTTCTGCTCTTCGGACGCCGCGACCGGCCCGAGCGTGACGCGGCTCCCGCGGTAAAGTCTCGGGCGAATGCCCACAGCCGCTCGCACCGTCCAGCGCACCTACCTCCTGCTCACCCTGCTCACGACCCTCGCTGCGTCGTTCATCTGGGGCATCAACACGCTGTTCCTGCTCGATGCCGGGTTGAGCAACACCGAGGCGTTCGCGGCGAACGCGTTCTTCGCGCTCGGTCAGGTCGTCTTCGAGGTGCCGACCGGGGTCGTCGCCGACACGCGCGGCCGGCGTTTCTCGTTCCTGCTCGGCGCGGTGACGCTGCTGGCCTCGACGCTGCTTTACCTCGTGATGTGGCAGACACACGCCGGGTTCGTCGGCTGGGCGCTGGCATCGATCCTCCTGGGACTCGGATTCACGTTCTTCTCGGGCGCGACCGAGGCATGGCTCGTCGATGCGCTCCGGGCGACCGGCTTCACCGGGAATCTCGAGTCGATCTTCGGCCAGGCCCAGACCGTGGGCGGCGCGGCGATGCTGGCGGGGACGGTCCTGGGCGGCGTCATCGCGGAGGCGACCGACCTCGGGGTCCCATACGTCCTGCGCGCGGTGATGCTCGGGGTCACGCTCGTCGTCGCTGCTCGCTTCATGCACGACATCGGGTTCAGTCCTCGTCGCGGGACGGATCCGGTCAGCGAGGTGCGGAGCGTCCTGCGTGGCTCGATCGACGGTGGCTGGCGCAATCCCCCCGTGCGCTGGCTGATGCTGGCCGCTCCATTCACGAGCGGGGTCGGCTTCTACGCCTTCTACGCCGCCCAGCCGTACCTGCTCCAGCTGTACGGCGACACGGGCGCCTACGGCGTCGCCGGTCTGGCCGCCGCCATCTTCGCCGGCGCGCAGATCCTGGGCGGGCTCATCGTGCCGTGGGCGCGCCGGCTGTTCACCCGGCGGACGGACGCGCTGCTCATCGGTGGCGCCATCAACCTCGCATTCCTGGTCCTGATCGGTTGGACCGGGAGCTTCGTCGTCGCATTGGCGTTGTTGACCGGGTGGGCCCTGGTCTTCGCCGTCGAAGGGCCGCTCCGCCAGGCGTTCATCAACGGCTGCATCCCATCCGAGCAGCGGGCGACCGTCCTCTCATTCGACTCGCTCATGGGCTCGACCGGCGGCGTCGTGTTCCAGCCGGTGCTCGGCCGGGTCGCCGACGTGTACGGATACGGGCCCTCGTACCTGGTGTCCGCGGGCCTGCACGCCCTGTCCCTCCCGTTCATCGCGCTCGCGCGCAGGGAACGCTCGCCTGGGGACCTGATCACGGAGGACGAGGGCCAGCCGGCGGCAGCCTGATCCGCACGCCGCCCGCGCGACTTGACATGCTCTAAATACAACCGTATGGTTGTATCAATGCAATCCACGCAAGACGTCGACACCGTCCTCGCCGCCCTCGCCGACGCCACCAGGCGCGACATCGTTCGCCGGGCGATCGCCGGGGAGGAGGGCGTCGCCGAGCTTGCGACCCACTACCCCATGAGCTTCGCGGCCGTGCAGAAACACGTCGCGGTGCTGGAGCGGGCCGGCCTCGTCACCAAGCGGCGCATCGGCCGGCGGAAGGTGGTCCGCACGAATCCGGCGGGTCTCGCGACTGCGCGGCGACTCCTCGACGAGTACGAGGCGTTGTGGCGCGGACGCATCGACCGGATGACCGACCTCATCCACGACACGAAGGAGAGCAAGGAATGACCGTCACCGCCGTCCGCAAGGACCCAGCCGCCCTCTCGATGACCCTGACCGCCGAGTTCGACGCATCGCCGGAGCGCGTGTGGCAGCTCTGGGCGGACCCGCGCCAGCTGGAGCGATGGTGGGGACCACCGACCTACCCCGCCACGGTCGACTCGCACGACCTGAGCCCGGGTGGCCGCGTGCAGTACCACATGACCGGCCCTGAAGGCGACCAGCCACAGGGCTACTGGGACATCCTCGAGACCGATCCTCCGCGCTCGCTCGTCTTCCGCGACGGCTTCGCGAACGCCGATGGCACGCCCAACCCGGACCTTCCGGTCACGACGGCCCGCGTCGCGATCGAGCAGATCGGCGAGGGCCGCACCCGGATGTCGATCGAAAGCGCCTTCCCGAATGCCGAGGCGATGGAGCAGGTCCTGGCCATGGGCATGGAAGAGGGCCTGAAGCAGGCGGTCGCCCAGATCGATGCGATCCTGGCGGAGGATGCCGTCCGCTCCGCGTAGCCCGACCGATGAGTTCGGGAGCCCAGCGGAGTCCGATCAAGCGACCGACGAAGTCGATTCGAGAGGAGCAGCACCAATGACCACGATGACCGAGCCGACGACGGGCACCCTTGACGTGCCCGGAGCGACGCTGACCTACGACGTGCGCGACAACGGTTCAGGCAATGGCCCTGCCCTGTTCCTGATCGGCTCGCCGATGGGAGCCGCCGGGTTCGGTACGCTGGCTGGGCACTTCCCCGACCGCACGGTCATGACATACGACCCGCGCGGGTCCGAGCGCAGCGTGAAGACCGATCCGGCCAGCCAGGTCACCCCCGACGATCACGCCGCGGACCTGCATCGGCTGATCGAGGCCCTGGGTGCTGGACCGGTCGACCTGTTCGCCAGCAGCGGCGGCGCCGTCAACGCGCTCGCCCTCGCCGCGCGCCATCCGGACGATGTCCGGACGCTCGTGGCCCACGAGCCGCCGTTGGCCTCGGTCCTGCCCGACCGCGATCACGCGATGGCGGCCGCCCGCGCGATCAACGAGACGTACAAGCGCAGCGGATGGGGTGCGGGCATGGCGCATTTCATCGCCGTCGTGAGCCACAAGGGACCGATGACGGCCGAATTCGCCGCGCAGCCGGCGCCGGACCCGGCGATGTTCGGGATGCCGACCGATGACGACGGCTCCCGCACCGATCCGATGCTGGGATCGAACATGATCACGTGCACCCATTACGAGCCCGACTTCGACGCCCTGCGGGCCGCATCCACCCGGATCGTGATCGCCGTCGGCGCGGAGTCGGATGGCGAGATGGCCTGCCGCGGGGCGTTCGCTGTCGCCGAACGGCTGGGCACGACGCCGGTCGTGTTCCCCAGCGGGCACGGCGGGTTCCTTGGCGGTGAATACGGTCAGACGGGCGATCCCGACGGCTTCGCTGCCAAGCTTCGCGAGGTGCTCACGACCGAGGCCTGATCCGACCGGGCTCGTCCTTCAGCTCTCTCACGCCAACGCCTGCAGGATCCGGGCGATGTGCTCGAGGTGGCCGCGCTCATGGCGGGCCATCCAGTCGCCGTAATAACGCGTGTCGTACTCGAAGACCTTGTTCGGCGGCACGCGCACGGTGGCGGTACGCTCCCACGCCTCGGGCGGCAGTGGCACCAGCACGTCCAGGAGCTCGGCGCGCTGCCCGCGGAACGCCTCGAAGGCCGGCGCAAACGACCACTCGAAGTAGTCGGTCTGCTTCTGCCACGTCCGCGGGCTCATCCCCTTCCATGCCGGATGGTCCTCTCGGACGATTCGCAGCATGTTTCCGCCGAGCACGTCGTGGCAGGCGCGCAGGTGGGCGAGCTGGTCGTTCACCGACCAGCCGTAGTCGGTCACCGTGTACAGCCGCTCCTCGGGGACGCCGTCGGTCAACGCATCGAGCCGCGGCACGGTCGTCGTCAGGATCGCCACGATCTCGTCGACGTCGAGGACGCGGCTTGCCACCTGGCCTCCTTCCCACGTGCCGCCCAACGGGTGCACGGTGCATACCGTCCCGGGTCAGGGCACGCCACCAGCCGGTAACACTTGTGGACATTTCGCGGCAGGTCCAGCTCTATGCTGGCGATGGAGGCGGTCCACCGAGGCCTTCCCTTGCCGGCGGTACTTGCAGCGATCGCGGTCGGGCTCATCCTGCCGCGCGTTCGTTCGTGGCCGTGAGCGGCCGAGCTGGGGTCAGGATGGTGGGCGATACTGGGCTCGAACCAGTGACCTTACGGATGTGAACCGTACGCTCTAACCAACTGAGCTAATCGCCCCTTCGCGTCGGTGCGACGCCGGCCGATGATACCCGAGACCCCTCAGATGTTCAGCCCGGGCCAGTGGGCGACAACGGCGTCCGGGTCCGCCCCGTCGATGACCAGCAGCTTCTGGCGGGACGATGCCCCGGCTACGATGCGGACGTCGCGGCGGGCGACACCCAGCTCGTCCGCGATGAGCCGGATCAGGGCGTTGTTGGCGGCACCCTCGACCGCGGGCGCACCGACATGCGCGCGGAGCACCCCGTTCACCACGCCGTCCACATGGTCGCCCGCGGCTCTGGGCGTGAGGCGGACGACGAAGCGGACTTCGGTGGGACTCAAGACGTCAGAAGGCGCGCCAGAGGAAGCCGAGGACGATGAGGACGATGAACCCTGACCAGTCGATCATCCCGGTCTGCGGAAGCATCCGACGGACGGGCGCGAGGATCGGCTCGGTGGCCTGGAACAGAAAGCTCGACACCTGGTTGCGACCGGTCGGATCCACCCACGACATGATCATCCGCCCGAAGACCAGCGCCCACAACGCGATCAACAGGAACTGGAGGAAGTTCGCGAGGAATGCCGTACCCACGGGTCCGAGTCTACCGTACGAGCGGTGAACGGCCCGGGCCGCCGGGACCACCCCGGCATCACGCCCCTGGGAGCGTCAGTGCGTGTGATCGACGGCGCCGTCGCCGTGGTGATGCGGCCGCTCACCGAACAGTGCGCGCCCGACTCGAACGATGGTCGCTCCCTCCTCCACCGCGACCTCGAAGTCGTCGGTCATGCCCATCGAAAGCTCTGGCCCGAGCGTCGCCCCAGCGCCGCGCAGCCGCTCGGCCAGACCGCGCAACGCGACGAACGTCGGCCGCGCTGCCTCGGCACCCTCGACGAGCCGACCGATGGTCATGAGCCCGCGCACCTCCAGGGCGTCAAATGCGGCGAGCCGATCCAGGGTCTCGGGCAACGCATCGGGCTGGACGCCTGCCTTGGCCGGGTCGTCGTCGACGTTGACCTGGACGAGGACCGGATACCGATCGGCCGGTCCGGCGCCACGGACCTCGCGAGCGAGTCGATCGAGCCGCTCGGCCAACCCCATCGAGTCGACCGACTGGATGACCTCGTACACCTCGAGCGCCCGGCGCGCCTTGTTCGACTGCAACGGGCCGATGAGGTGCCAGCGAGCCCCCGGGATCTCCGACGCCTTGGCTGTGCCCTCCTGCACGCGGTTCTCGCCGAACAACGTCTGCCCGGCGGCGACTGCGTCGCGCAGCCGCTCGGCATCGACCGTCTTGGAAACGGCCAGCAGCGTGACCTCGGACGGCGCCCGGCCGACACGCTCGCAGGCGGCGGTGATGCGTGCGAGCACGTCCGCGCGTGCAGCCGCAAATGCCGCGACGGAGGGAAGCGTGTCGGTCATGTCAGCCCCGGCGCCGGCCCACGCCGGCGCGGGTCACTTGCGGCGCAGGAAGCTCGGGATCTCGAGGTCGTCCGCGTCGTAGGTGGTCTGGTGTCGAACGGGCGCGGGCTCCCCGACCGTGCGCTCGACACGCGGCGCGGAGACGAGGGCGGCGACCTCTTCGTCGGCAGGCGTGCTCAACACGTTCCCGTCGGTGGCCTCCTGGCGCTGGCGCTGGAGCTCCTCGAGGAAGTCGCGCTCGTGCGAGGCACGGCCTGACATCGCCTGGTCCATGACCCCGGTCGACTCGCGGTCGATGCGCGGGCGTCGCTTCCCGCCGTCGAAGCCGGTCGCGATGACTGTCACCATGACCTCTTCGCCCAGCCGCTCGTTGAAGCTCGTTCCGAAGATGATGTTGGCCTCCGGGTCGGCGGCTTCCTTGATCGCCTCGGCCGCCTCGTTGACCTCGTACAGCGACAGGTTCGACGAACCGGTGATGTTCCACAGGATGCCCTGGGCGCCATGGATGTCGAGCTCGAGCAGCGGGCTGGCGATGGCCTGCTGAGCGGCCTCGACGGCGCGGTTCTCCCCCGTCGCCCGGCCGATACCCATGAGCGCCGATCCGGCGTCCTTCATGATCGCGCGGACGTCCGCGAAGTCCTGGTTGATGAGGCCCGGCATCGTGATGATGTCGCTGATGCCCTGGACGCCCTGGCGCAGCACGTCGTCGACGACACGGAACGCATCGAGGATGCTCGTGTTCTTCTGGACGACGTCCTTGAGTCGATCGTTCGGGATCGTGATGAGCGCGTCGACCTGGCCCTTGAGCTCCTCGGCCGACTTCTCGGCGACGAGCTTGCGCTTGTTGCCCTCGAACGCGAACGGCTTCGTCACGACACCGATCGTCAGGGCGCCCGCATCCTTGGCGATCTGGGCGACGACTGGCGCGGCGCCCGACCCGGTGCCGCCACCGAGCCCAGCGGTGATGAAGACCATGTCCGAATCGGCGAGCGCCGCCGCGATCTTCTCCGAGTCTTCCTCCGCCGAGCGCTGACCGAGCGTCGAATCGCCGCCGGCGCCGAGCCCGCGGGTGACCTTGTCACCGATGCGGATCTTGTGGGGCGCATCGGACTGGAGCAACGCCTGGGCGTCCGTGTTGCAGGCGATGAACTCGACGCCCATCATCTCGGCCCGGATCATCCGGTTCACGGCGTTGCTGCCGCCGCCGCCGACGCCGATGACGCGGATCAGCGCGAAGTTCTCGGAATCGGAACGCAACGGCATCGGGTTTTCCTCCGGCGACCCTCGGGGTCATGGGCGACGAGCGGTGGCGGTGCGTCGGTACCGGCGGGCACACACCGGCCGGGCCCTGGCTGGGGCTGGGCGGGAGTATAGCGCCGACCTGCGAGAGACGGGGATGGGAACTCCCCGGCGCACGCGGTCCGCCGGTGCACATGGGCACCGGGCGCGCAGGGTGCCGGATCAGCCGGGCACGAAGCTCAGCCGGACGGTCCGGCTCGCGTTATCCGCATTCGGGTCGAGCAGGCAGATCGACTGCCAGGTCCCGAGGGCGAGGCCCCCGTCGATGACCGGCACCGTCAGCGTCGGTGGCGCGAGCAGCGGCAGGACGTGATCGGCGCCGTGACCCGGTGAGCCGTGGCGGTGGCGGTAGAACCGGTCCTCGCGCGGCAGCAATCGATCGAGCGCGTCGAGCAGGTCATCGTCCGATCCAGCCCCGATCTCGACGATGACCAGCCCGGCCGTGGCATGCGGCACGAAGATCGAGAGCAGGCCGGCATCCGCCCCGATGTCGGCCAGGAATGCGCCGCAGGCCGCGGTCAGGTCGGCGATGCCGCGTGCCGAACCGGTCCGGACGGTGAGCTCGCGGGTCTCTACGGGAAGATGCTCCGCAGCGCGTCGCGGATCCGGCCGAGACCACCCATCGCTGGGGCCGACTCGTAGCGCAGCGGCTCGCCGCCGGCCAGGGTGGTGGCGCCCCACTGGAGCAGCCCGACCCCGGTCGAGTAGGCCGGCGTCAGCAACGTGTCGACCAGACCGCCGATGTTCGTGGGGGCGGCCACCCGAACGGGCATCTCGAGGACCTCGCGGCCAAGCTCGGCGATCCCGGAGAGCTGCGATGCGCCGCCGGTCAGGATGATGCCCGCCGGGAGCTGGCGGACCCCGGCCGCGCGGATCTCGTTGCGCAGCAGCTCGAATGTCTCCCGCATGCGCGCCTCGATGATCTGGCACACCTCGACCCGGCTGACCGTTCGACCGGCCTCCTCGCCAAGGACGCTGACGCTGATCTCCTCATCGTCGGCGATGGCCTTGAGGTCCGCGGATCCGTGGCGGATCTTGAGCTCCTCGGCGACGGCGAGCGAGGTCTTGAGTCCGATCGCCACGTCGTTGGTCACGTTGTTGCCGCCGACCGGCAGGACCCGGGTATGGAACGGCGAGCCGTCCTGGAAGAGGGCGAGGTCGATGGTGCCCGCGCCGATATCGGCGACCGCCACACCGAGGTCCTTCTCGGTCTCGTTGAGCACGGCGTCGGCCGATGCCAGCGAGTTGACGACGAGCTCGTCGATCTTCACCCCCGCCGCCGCGACGCACTTGGACAGGTTCTGGACGGCGGTCGCGGACGCCGTGACGATGTGAGTCTCGACCTCTAGCCGGAGCGCGCTCATGCCGAGCGGGTCCTTGACCCCTTCCTGGCCGTCGACGCTGAAGCCGCGGCGCTCGACGTGGAGCACCTCCCGGTTCGACGGGATCGGCACGGCGCGCGCCACCTCGATGGCCCGGTTGACGTCCTCGCGCGCGACCTCGCGGTGGTGGCCGGTGACGGCGACCTGGCCGGGCGAGTTGAGGCTCTCGACGTGCTGGCCACCGACCCCCACGAACGCGCGGTCGATCTTCCAGCCCGACAGGCGTTCGGCGCGCTCGACCGCGTCCGCGATGGAGCGGACGGTCTGGTCGATGTTGATCACGACGCCCTTCTTGAGCCCCGACGCCGGGACGGTCCCATGACCCATGATCGTCAGGCGGCCGTCGCGACTCACCTCGCCGATCAGGGCACAGACCTTGCTGGTGCCGACGTCGATGCCGACGAGGACCGCTTCTCGTTCCACCGTTCCGTTCGTCTCCGTTAGCCGCCCGTGCGCCGGGCCTCTAGAGGAAGTGGCGTCGGATGAGCGCCACGTTATCGAAGATCCGCAGGCCGAAGGTGATCAGGGCCACCAGGTACAGGTCCAGGCCGAGCCGATCACCGATGAACGTCAACAGGACCGCGATGATCGCATTGACCAGGAACCCGCTGATGAAGATCCGATTGTCGTAGACCCCGTCGAGCTCCGCCCGAACGGCGCCGAGAACCGAATCGAGCGCGGCGAGGATCGCCACCGCGGAGTATCGACTGAGCTCGAAACCGACGTTGATGTTGAGGACGAGCCCTGCCAGGACGCCCACGAGGAGCCCGAGCAGGGGTAACAGCACGTGGTGGACGTCCTCGCTCTGCGTGGTTTCAGCAAGGCTATCACGGCGGGGAGGTCGCGCTGGGACGAGGTGTCGGCTTGACCGTGTACGTCCCGTCGGTCTCGGACGCCAGGATCACGCGATCGATCGTGGGCTCGCGCCCGATGAGCAGGCTGCGCAGCAGGCGGACCTGGCCCGGGATGAGCTCGGGGGTGCGCAGGCTGAGCGTGTAGAAGCCGAAGACGGCGGACCAACCGTCGGGACGGGCCTGGACGACGAAGCCGTTGGCGTCACCGAGCGCCACGGTCAGACGCTGGGCCTCGCTGCCGACGTCGGCCGGCACGAGCGAGGCCAGACGTGTCGCCGCATCGAGGTCGACGGCCTCCAGCTGGCCGCCGATCGACAGCCCTGCCGACGTTGCGCGACGATCCTCGACGACGGGCAACGCGGCACTGGGGGCCGGGGCCTCTTCCTCCACCCGGGCGAACAGGTGGCCGTCGTCATCGACGAGATAGCGGCGCGCGCCGACGCGCCAGACGAGGATCGGCGTCCGCTCCTCGAGCCGGACAAGGAGGCTGTCGGGCAGCCGCACGGCGACATCGGCGCGGCGGATCGTCGGCAGCGTCAGGAGCGCGGTTTCGAGCGGAGCGGTGCGCAATCCGAACAGGTTCGCGCCACGGACTTCGTCGAACGAGCGCTCCACGGCGCCGGGGTCGGTGTAGGCGGCTCCCTCCAGGTTGACGATCTGGAACTCGAATGCGGACGAGTTGGTCACGCCGTAGATGGCGGCTGCGCTGACCAGCATCGCGAGGAGCGCGCCGGCCCGGACGGGTGACAACCCGGCCGAGGCGCGACGGACCGTCCGCGTCCGGCGGATGGGCGACTCGGTGTGCGGCTTGCGCGTCGCCGGTCGTGCAGGCGGCGCGCGGCGGATCGGCGAGCGCCCGGTCATCTCGGCAGGTCGTCGGGGCGCAACCGGGTCGCGGGCCGGCGGGCGTGCCGCTCCAGGGCGAGCTCCACGATCCGCAGGCAGACATCCGTGAACGTGTAGCCCCCGTCCGCCGGCATCGTCGGGAACAGGCTGATCGGGGTGAACCCCGGGATCGTGTTGATCTCCGACACGAGGATCCGGTCACCCGCGACCAGGAAATCGATGCGGGCGAACCCTTCGGCGCCGATCGAGCGGTAGACGTCCCGCGCGAGCTTGTGGATGACGGCCCGCTCACGATCGTCGACCTCGGCTCGGGTCGAGGTCTCGGACAGGCCGGGCGTGTACTTGGCGGCGTAGTCGTAGAACTCGTGACCGCTGACGATCTCGCCCGGGCCGAAGATCTCGAGTCGGGCGTGGTCGTTGCCGATGACCGAGACCTCGAGATCGCGCGCTCCGGGCAGATACGACTCGACCAACGCGACCGTGTCGTAGCGAAGCGCGAGGTCGATCGCGTCGCCCAACTCCGCCGGCTCGTGCACCAGCGTCATCCCCACCGAGCTGCCCAGCCCGGCGGGCTTGACCATGAGGCGGTGATCCTCGGCGCCCGCCGCGAACGCCGCCATCTCGCGTTCGACCCCAGCCCGGTCGTCGGCCCAGCGTCGGGCGCGAACCTCGCGCCAGTCCACGACCGGCAACCCCAGCCCGCGGCACATCCGTTTGAACAGCGCCTTGTCCATGCCGAGGGCCGAGGCCGCGACGCCGGACCCGGTGTACGCGAGCCCCGCCGCGTCGAGCAGCGCCTGGACCGTCCCGTCCTCCCCGAACGGCCCGTGCAGCCCGATGACGACGACCGGCGCCGGCTCCATCGCCGCGAGCCGGTCGAGGGCCCCTCCGACCGCGACGGGTCCGTCCCCACCGAGCGATGCCGGCTCGTCATAGCCCGCGGCCGGACGGTCCCCGCGTCGATGATCTGCGGGCAGCCACCACCATGCGCCGGTGAGATCGATGAGGACCTGGCTGACGTCAGCCCCGGCGTCAGCGAGCGCGGTCGCGATGGCCGTGCCCGACACGATCGAGACGTCATGTTCGGCCGACGGCCCGCCCAGCAGGACCACGATCGGCGGCAAGGCGTCCCGTCCCGTGCCGGCCGATCCGGGGCGCACCGAGGTCGCCGGGTCCTCCGGCCTCACGTCGGCCACGGCCAGCCGTCCCAGTCGCCGAGGAACACGATCTCCGACACGAGCTCGACGCCGTGTCGCTCGGCGACGACCGACCGGACGTGGTCTGCCAGCCGGCGTACGTCGGCGGCCGTGCTTTTCTGGTCGTTGACGATGAAATTGGCGTGCTTCTCCGAGACGGCGGCGCCACCGATGCGGTGGCCCTTCAGCCCCGCCTCCTCGATGAGCCGCCCGGCCGAATCGCTGTCCGGGTTGCGGAACACGCTGCCGGCGGATGGGATCCCGAGCGGCTGGTGCGACTGACGCCACCGGCGGATCTCGTCGAGTCGGTCCTTGATGACGTCGGGATCCGCGGGGCTGAGCTGGAAGGTCGCCTCGAGGACGATCTCGGCGGGTGCGTCCGCCGAAGTGTCGCTCGGGCGGTGCTTGAAGCGGCTGTCGCGATAGGACAGATCGAGCTCCGCCGCGGGGATGATGGACTCCGCCCCTGCCCCGTCGAGGACCCGCGCCGAGACCAGCACCCCGGCCATGTCGGCGTCATGGGCGCCCGCGTTGGCCCACACGGCCCCACCGACCGATCCAGGGATGGCGAGCCCGAATTCCAGGCCGGTCAGGCCGGCCTTCTGGGTCTCCGTCGCAGCGCGGGCCATCGGCACGCCGGCCTCGGCCGTGTAGCGGTCGTCCTCGAGCCGCGACCCCTCGGCCCGATCCTGGATCACGAGGCCACGGACGCCGCGATCGCTGATGACCACGTCGCTCCCACGACCGAGCACGAGGTGCGGGATCTTACGCGCGCGCGCGTATCTGACGAGGGAGCGCAGCTCGAACACGTTGTGCACGGTCGCGAAGAGGTCGCCGGGGCCGCCGACCCGCATCGTGGTGAACCGCGCCAGCGGCTCGTCGCGTGAGGTCTTGACCCCGATCCGGCGCTGGATGTCCGTCCCGACCGCGATCGGGTCGAACGCCGACGTCGCGGTCATGCGTCGGACCCGCGGGCGCGCCCTTCGACCGCGGCGGGTTCCGGCAGGGGCTCGCCAGCGGCGACGGCCAGGACGAGGTCGGCGACGGCGTCCGCGGCCCCGGGTCGTCCGAGTGCACGCGCGGCGGCGGCCATGCCGAGGTGGGCGACCGGGTCCTCGAGCACCGCAGCGGCCGCCAGCAACGCGTCGGCATCGAAGTCGTCGTCGTCCACCAGATGGGCCGCGCCGGCCTCCACGAGCTGGCGGGCGTTGGCGCGCTGGTGTCCGGCGGCGTGCGGGTACGGGACGATGACGCTCGGCAGACCCAGGGCGGTCACCTCGGCAAGGGTCGAGGATCCGGCACGGCCGACCACCAGGTCCGCGGCCGCGAGGGCCGCCAGCATGTCGTCGCGCAGGAACGGATGCGGGCGGTAGCGATCGCGCCGGTCGGCGGGCAACGCCTCACGGCCGGTCAAGGCGGCCGCATAGCCGTCCTCACCCGTGACGTGGATGACGGCGACACGCTCCACCAGCCGCGGCAGGGCCGCCGCGACGGCGCCGTTGAAGCGGCGGACCGCCTGCGACCCACCGAAGATGAGGAGGACCCGCAGCCCGTCCGGCACCCCGAGGCGCCCACGCGCGGTGTCCCGGTCGATCTCCCGGATGTCGCGGATCGGCGTACCAGTGACGTAACAGGGCCGGTCGGGTGCGGCCGCCCCGAGTGCAGCGCAGGTCGCCTCGAACGAGACCGCCAGCACGTCGGCGAGTCGAGCGGTCGCGCGAACGGCTCGACCCGGGACCGCGTTGCCCTCCCACAGCACCACCGGGATGTCCAGCGGCGCCGCGGCGAGGAGGACCGGCACGGCCACATAGCCACCGGTCGTGAAGACCGCATCCGGTCGATCGCCGGCAAGGATGGCGGCCGCCTGTGGCACCGAGGCGCCGAGGCGCAGCGGATCCAGCACCGCGTGCGCGCTCAGGTCGACGGTCCGCAGGGATCGCAGCGCAAGCCGCCGGAACGGGATCCCGGCCGCGGGGACGAGGCTCGACTCGAGCCCGCGATGGCCGCCCAGCCAGGAGAGTTCAGCGGCGTCCGGTCGAGCGCGCAGCGAGCGGGCGACGGCCAGCGCCGGGTAGATGTGCCCGCCCGTCCCGCCGCCGGCGATCAGCACTCGCATCGTCGTTCCAGGTGCCCCTTTCGATGGTCTCGCGCGAGATCGAGAGGAGGATCCCGACCGCAGCGAAGCTGATGATGAGGGATGAGCCGCCGGCGCTGATGAACGGCAGGGTGATGCCGGTGATCGGCACCAGTGTGACCACGACAGCGATGTTGATGAACGCCTGGATACATAGCCACGCCGTGATCCCGGCGGCGAGCAGCGCCCCGAAGGTGTCGGGGGCGGCCAGCGCGATCCGGATGCCGGTGTAGGCCAGGAGCACGAACAGGCCGATCACGACGATCGCTCCGACCAGCCCGAATTCCTGCCCGATCTCGGCGAAGATGAAGTCGTTGAATGCATTCGGGACCGCGATCTGGCTCTGGCCGAGCCCGCGGCCCAGGATGCCCCCGGCGCCCAGCGCCAGGAGACCCTGGACGGTGTGGAAGCCGTCCCCGAGCGGATCCGACCACGGATCGAGCCAGGTGCGGATACGGTCGACCTGGTAACCGCGCAGGCCGACAACGATCATCGCCATGAACGCCGCCGCGCCCATCGCCCCGAGATGGACGAGGTTGGCCCCGGCGATGAAGAACATCGTGAACGCGGTCAGCGTGATGACCGTGGTCGTGCCGAGGTCTGGCTCCTTGAACACGAGTGCGATGACCGGCGCGATGATGATCAGGAACGGCACCGTGCCGCCCCAGAAGCCACGCGCCCTGGTGCCCCGCTTCGCGAACCAGTGGGCGAGGTAGATGACGATCGCGAGCTTGGCGATCTCGGCGGGATGGATGGCGGGGAGCCCGGGCAGTCGGAGCCAGCGCGCGGAACCGCCGACGACGACGTTGAAGTCGGGCACGAATACGAGGACGAGCAGCGCCATCGAGACGAGCAGGAACGGCACCGACGCGAGCCGCAGATAGCGGTAATCGACCCGCATCATGCCGGCCATCGCGATGAGTCCCAGGACCGCCCACTGGATCTGTGGCCCGACAGTCGCGAACGTGTCCGCGCCCTCGGAGACATAGCCGCGCATCGCGGATGACGAGTAGACCATCAGGATGCCGACCGCCGTCAGGGCGACGACGAGCATCAGGATCAAGAAATCGGGGTCGTGCCGCTCCCGCTGCAGGACCTGCGTCTTCGCCTTGGCCGGTGTCCGGTTGGCCGTCCGGCGGTCGGCCCGGGTGCGGGTGCGCTCCGGTGTCGTCTCCGGGTCCACCGGTCCGCGGCCGAACCGGGGGATGGGCGGCGCGAGGTTCATCGATCCCTCCCGGCTCGTGCGGCGGCCAGTGCGGCGACGGCCTGCTTGAAGGCCCGACCGCGGGCGGCGTAGTCGGGGAACATGTCGAAGCTGGCCGCCGCAGGGCTCAGCAACACCGTGGCCCTGGCCGCGGTCCCGCGGCCACTGCCGGTCGGGTCCGCCGGCGCGTCCGCGCCGCGCGCCATGACGTCACGACCCAGGACGTCCCGCGCCAGGACGTCCGCGCGCTCCACGGCATCTTCCATCGAGCTCGCGCGCTCGATCCGCTCGAGGCCCGCGGCGCCGAACCGTCGTTCGAGGTCCGGCCCGGTCTCGCCGATGACCACCGCCGCCGCGGCGCGTCGTGCGACCTCCGCGCTCAGCTCGTCGAGGTTTACGCCCTTGTCCCGGCCCCCGGCGATCAGGACGACCGGCGGATCGAAGGCACGGAGCGCGGCGATGACCGCGTCCGGCTGGGTGCCTTGCGAGTCGTTCACGAAGCGCACGCCATCGATGACCGCGACCGTCTCGAGCCGGTGCTCGACGCCCTCGAACATCGCGGCGCCCGCGCGGATCGTGCCCGGCTCCAGGCCGAAGAGCAGCCCGACCGCCACGGCCGCCAGGGCATTGGAGATGTTGTGCGCACCCGGCCCCGTCAGTTCCGCGACGGGCAGGATCCGCCCATCGGATCCCGCCGCGGCCGGGCCACTCCCGGCCAGCCGGAGCCGTTTGACGCCGTGGGCCACGATCCAGCCGTCGACGACCCCCACGCCACCGGGGAGGGGGGCGTCGCGTCGGTAGTGGACGATCGGCACCGATCCCGGAGCGGTATAGGCTGCCACGACCGGGTCCTCGGCATTCAGCACGAGCGCGCCGTGGCGATCCACGAGCTCGGCCAGCCGGCGCTTGACCGCCCGATAGGCCCCGAGCGAGCCGTGCCGGTCGAGATGATCGGAGGTCACGTTCGTGTAGACGGCAACCGTGGTGCCACGCGACAGTGTCGGCAGCTGCAACTCGGAGAGCTCGTAGACCACGCGGTGCTCGGGCGTCAGCGCATGGAGCCGTTCGACGATGGGGATGCCGATGTTGCCGCCCAGGACCACGGGGTGGGCCAGGTCGGCCGCCAGGATGGCGGCGGTCAGGGACGCGGTCGTGGTCTTGCCCTTCGTGCCGGTCACCCCGATCGTCGGTGCATCGCACAACCGCAGGAACAGGTCGGGCTCCGAGACGAGGGCCGGTGCACTCGGGTCGCCGTCGGCTCGCGCGGCGACCAGCGTGGCGAGCGCGGCGCGCAGGCGCGGCTCGGTCGTCGGGTAGTCCGGATTGATCGATGGTGACGTCGTCACGAGGGCCGCATCCGCCCAGCTCGTCGCGGGATCCACGTCCGGCCCCAGCGTGAGGGCCACGTCCCGACCTTCCAACGCCGCGATCGCGTCGGCCAGCTCGGTCGCCGTCCGTCCGTCGTAGACCGTGACCCGGGCGCCGGCGTCCGCCAGGAACCGGGCCAGTGCGATGCCGCTGCGAGCCAGGCCGAGCACCGTGACCGGGACGTCCCGGAACAGCCCGTCGCGGACGGCCCGCATCGTCAGCGCATCGGGGTCGATCGTCCGGCGGGCCATCGTCAGCTGTCCGGTCACGACAACCTGTCCGGCTGGAGCGTCGCCAGGAACAGCGTCACACCCAGCAGGGCAGCGAGGATCCCGACGATCCAGAAGCGGATGGTGATCTTCTCCTCGTCCCAGCCGCCCAGCTCGAAATGGTGATGGATCGGGCTCATCCGGAATAGACGCTTCCCGCCGCTGACCCGGAAATAGGCGACCTGCAGCAGCACGGACGCCGTCTCGACCACGAAGATGATCCCGATCAACGGCAGGACGAGGATCTGCCCGGTGATGAGCGCGGTCACCGCAAGCGTCGCCCCGAGAGCGAGCGCCCCCGAGTCGCCGATGAAGATCTGCGCGGGGTGGACGTTGAACCACAGGAACCCGAGCAGCGCGCCGATGATCAGGGCGCACAGCAGCGCAAGGTCGGTCTGGGTGGGCTGGTTGAGCAGCGCGATGAGCATGTACGCCACGAAGGCGATGGCGGCGGTTCCGCCGGACAGGCCGTCGAGGCCGTCCGTGAGATTGACCCCGTTCGAGGCGGCGATGATCGCGAATGCCCCGAACAGCACGTACAGCCACGGCGCGATCGGCACTGCTCCCACGAACGGCACGGCGATGGCGGTGATCTCGTACGTCTGCTGGATCTGGTACGCGGCGAAGAACGCCACGGCTGTCAGCCACACGAGCTTGTGGCGCGCCCGGATCCCCTCCCCCGTCCTGGCGTTGAGGTAGTCGTCGAAGGCACCCAGCACACCGACCATCGCCAGCGCGGCCAGGGGGGCGAACGTGTCGGGTCCGGGCTCGCGCAGGAAGAGGAAGATGCCGAGGACGACCACCACGATGAGCAGCCCGCCCATGGTCGGCGTGCCCTCCTTGACGTAGTGGGTCTCGGGCCCCTCCTCGCGGATCCGCTTGCCGAAGCCGAGCGCCTGCAGCAGGCGGATGTACGGGGGCATCAGGATGACGATGAGCGCGAACGCGAGCAGCAGGCCCTGGATCAGCTCGACGGTCATCGGGCCGCTTCGCCCAGCTCGAGCCGCATCGCGTCGACCAGCCGATCGAGGCCGATGCCGCGCGAGGCCTTGACCAGCACGGCGTCGCCGTCACGCAGCCTCGGCCGGAGGACATCCACGGCGTCTTCGACGTCGGCCACGTGATGGATCCGCGCCGGATCGAGGCCCGCCGTCCGAGCGCCCTCGACGATGCCGTCCGCTTCCGGACCGACGACGACGAGGAGCTCCGCGGTGCGGCCGGCGGCCTCGCCCACGGCGACGTGACCGGCCTCGTGTCCCTCCCCGAGCTCCAGCATCGTGCCGAGCACCGCGACACGTCGGCCCGGGATGCCGGTCAGGAGGTCGAGCGCCGCCAGGACCGATGCCGGCGACGCGTTGTAGCTGTCGTCGACGAACGTCGCGCCGCGCAGGCGAACGAGCTGGGCGCGATGCGGCGCAGCCCATCCACCGGTGAGGCCCGTCACGATCGTGTCCAGGTCGAGCCCGGCCGCCACGCCGACGGCGGCACCGGCGAGCGCGTTATGGACGGACAGGCGACCGAGCGCGGGGATCGTCACCGGCCGTTCACCGAGCGGGGTCCGCAGCCGGAAGCGCATCCCGTCGGTGCCGGCACTCTCGACCGAGTCGGCGTGCACCTGCGCGCTCTTCGCGAACCCGTAGCGCAGGGCGCGCGCCGCCGACCGGGCGTCCATCCGCGCGACGATCGGGTCGTCCTCGTTGAGGATCGCGCTGCCGTCGGCGGGGAGTGCCTCGAGCAACTCGCCCTTGGCCTGCTCGACGGCCTCGAGCGATCCGATCCGGGAAAGATGGACCGGCTGCACGGCCGTGACGACGCCGATCGATGGGCGGGCCATCTCCGCGAGATCGGCGATCTCGCCGCCGACGTACATCCCCATCTCGAGGACGGCCGCCTCGTGTTCGGGGCCGAGCCGGAGCAGGGTCAGCGGCAACCCGATCTCATTGTTCATGTTGCCTTCGGTCCGGAGCGTTCGGCGCGCGGCGCCAAGCACCGCCGCGGCGGCTTCCTTCGTGGAGGTCTTGGCGATGCTGCCCGTGATGCCCACGACGAGCGGCGTGAACCGACGTCGCCAGCCGGCAGCGACCGCGCCAAGCGCCGCCCCCCCGTCAGCCACGCGGACGACGGTCACGTCGTCGAAATCCGAGATGTCACCGATCGGGCGGGTCACGAGCACTGCGGCCGCACCCCGCGTGATCGCCTCCGGCAGATGGACATGCCCGTCGGTCCGCTCGCCAGGGAGCGCCACGAACAGGTTGCCGGCGGCGACAAGGCGCGAGTCCACCGCCCCGCCCCGGATCAGGCGGGACGAGCGGTTCAGGAGGCGGCCGCCGGTGAGGCGGAGGAGGTCGTCGGCCGTGAGCGCTGGGGCGGCCGCGTCGGACCGCGCCGGGGTCGACGAATTGACATCGGTCACGCGCGGCAGTGTCGCATAGGGCTCGCTCACCGGTCGGCGGCGCCGATCGTCGCCGTTGGCGGCCGGTTCGTGAGGAGGTCCGGCGTCGTGATGGCATCGGTCGCGACGCGCCGGAACAACTCGAACGACATCACGGGCATCTCCAGCTGGCCGACGCGGGCCACCGTCGGGGTTCCCTCCTCGATCCGGACGGCCACCACGAGGTCGGGGGTGTCCGAGCGGCGTCCGATGTATCCGACGAACGAGTAGTTGAAGAGGTTGTGCTTCCATGCGCCCCGACCCTTGCGTGCCTTCGGGTCCCAGATCTGCGCGGTACCCGTCTTGCCGCCGACGTGGTAACCGGGCACCACGGTCCGGTCGCGGTAGAACGGGACCTCCTTGACGACGTGGTCCATCAGCTTGCGCACGTTCTTCGCGACGCGGGCGTCGACGACGCGGGCTCCCGGCGCCGGGCCGATGTCGTGCGCGCCGATGCCCTGGACGACATGCGGCTTGACCGACGTCCCGCCATTGACGATCGCCGAGAACGCGGTCGCGAGCTGGATGGGCGTGACCGCCACGCCCTGGCCGAAGGCGCCGTTGGCGAGGTCGATCTCGCCCCACGGGACGTCGGCCGGATCGCGCACGAGGCCCGCGACCTCGCCGGAGACATCGATACCGGTCCGTGCGCCATAGCCGAGGTCGAGCCACGTCTGATGGAGCATCGCCGAGGACTCCGCGACCGTGTCGCCGAGCCCCAGCGCGACCTTGGCGGCGATGACGTTGCGGGAGTAGGCGATGCCGTCCTCGAACGTCATCCAGCCCATGCCCTTGCGGTCCGCGTTGTCGATCTTCGACTCGCCGCCGTCGAGCCGGAGCGTCCCCACGTCCTTGATCCGGGTCGTGCGCTTGACCGTGCCCGCCGCCAGGGCCGTGGTCGCGGTCATCATCTTGAACACGGACCCGGGTTCGTAGACGTTCGATACGACGGGGTCGATGAAGCGCTCCGGTTCCGTCGCGGCGATCGAGCGATAGTCGTTGGCGTCGTACGACGGATAGGTCGCCATCGCATAGACCTCGCCGGTGTACGGGTCCATGACGACGGCCGACGCGCTCTTCGCGTCGTCGGCGATCCACGCGGCCAGCAGCTCCTGTTCGAGGGCGAGCTGGAGCCCGGCATCGATCGTGAGGCGGAGGTCCTCTCCGAGCTCGCCGGGCGCCTCGACGACCGACGTCTCCGACATCGCCCGGCCGCCGGCGTCACGCTGGGCGAGCAGGACCCGTGGCGCGCCCGCCAGCGCATCCTGGTAGAACTGCTCGACGCCGTACTGTCCGGTGTTGTCGCGGTTCACGAAGCCCAGCATGTGCGCGGCAAGGGTCGAGCCGGGGCCCCCACCCTCCTGCGGATACACCCGCTCGGGCTCGGGCTCGAGCGACAGGCCGATGACCTGCTTCGCGTGCCCCGCCTGCCGGATCCGCTCGGCTTTCGCCGGAGTGATGCCGCGCGCCAGGACGACATACGGCTTGCCGCTGGCGAGCCTGGTTCGTAGGTCGGCCACGGCCGCTTCGTCGAGCTCGAGGATGCGCGTGAGCGTCTCGGCGGTCCGCGTCTGCTGGTCGACCGTCAGATGGTCCGTCGCGCCGACGAGGCGATCGCGCGCCACGGATGTCGCCAGGAGCACGGTCCCGGTCCGATCGTAGATCTCGCCGCGGCGACCCCCGATCTCGATCCGTACGGAGGTCTGTGCGGCGGCCATGGAGGTGAGTTCGTCGCCGCGCAGGACCTGCCAGTAGACGGTCCGCGTCACCAGCGCCAGCGAGCCCACGCCGAAGAGCACCAGCAGGAACAGGAGTCGGCGGCGGGAATCGGTCCGGCCCAGCATCGTGCGCTCGGTCGATCAGCGAGGCTGGATGACGATCGCCTGGCCGAGCTGGCCGAGGCCCCCGTCCAGGGCGAGCTTGCGGACGGCCGGCTCGCGCCCGAGCCGGCTGAGGTCGGAGGCAAGGTCCTGACGGCGCGCCTCGAGGCGCTCCTGGTCGATCTGGAGTCGCCCGATGTCATAGCTCGTGGCCGACACGCGGACTTCCTGCGCGAGCGAGAAGAACGCGAGCATGAAGGCCACCGCGATCCCACCCAGCACGATGGCGGGTCGACTCGAGCCCCGGTGCGCGCGGACGGCCGACCGGGCACGCCGGCGCGACAGGGCCGGAGCCGTCGGGGCATCGGTCAGCCGCGGTCGCCGCGGCAGCGCGATCGTGCGTGGGCGCGCGCCCTCGTAGACAGCCATCGTCAATCGCCCGGCGCGAAGCGCAGGCGCGGAGCGCGCGGGTCAAGGAAGGCGAGCGGATCCGAGGGCGCAGCCGGGCCCCACTCGTCCAGCTCGAACGAGGCGGCGTCATGGTGGGTCGGGCGGTCGTGCCGCTGGCGCACCTCGTGC
The DNA here is from genome assembly GCA_963735785.1 of uncultured Chloroflexia bacterium. GTDB lineage: Bacteria > Chloroflexota > Limnocylindria > Limnocylindrales > CSP1-4 > SPCO01. The sequence goes on from CAVTMH010000001.1 coordinate 330,080, forward strand.
TGGCGTCGGCCGTAGGACTTGCGGCGGCTGGACTGGTGACGCTTGCTCATCGGGGGCTCCTCCTTCCTGGCATTAGCCGGGGCATGGCGGGGTGCCGACTCATGCGGCCAGCCGCTCGGCTGCCCGCATCCGAGCGCTCCGGGCGCGAGGGTTCGTGGCGATCTCCTCGGCCGTCGGGGTCAGCGACGGGCGTGTCAGGAGGCGCAGGCGCGGGTTCCGGCCGCACACGCAGACCGGGATCTCGGGGGGACAGACGCAGCCCCGCCGCTCGGCGGCGAGGAAGCGCTTGACGATGCGGTCCTCGAGGGAGTGGTAGCTCAGGACCACCAGGCGGCCACCGGGCCGAAGCAGGTCGAGTGCAGCCGTCAGGCCGGCCTCCAGTGCGTCGAGCTCTTCGTTGACGGCGATCCGCAGCGCCTGGAAGACGCGGGTCGCGGGATGGGTCCGGCGGGGCTGCCGCGGATTCGGCGGGACGACCCGCTCGACGATGGCGGCCAGCTCCTCGGCGGTCGCGATCGGCGCGGTCCGACGCGCGTCCACGACCGCCCGCGCGATGCGGCCGGCCTTGGGCTCCTCGCCGTAGCGCCGGAAGAGGGCGGTCAACTCATTGACGTCGAGCGACGCGATCAGCTCGCTGGCGGGCATCCTCCGCGCTGTGTCGAACCGCATGTCGAGCGGACCACCGGCCCGAAAGCCGAATCCGCGGTCCGTGTCGGCCAGCTGGTAGCTGGAGAGCCCGAGGTCGAACAGCGCGCCGTCGACCACATCGAAGCCGGCATCGCGGGCGACCGTCGCGAGCTCGCGGAAGTTGCCCTGACGCAGGACCAGGCGGTCCCCGAACCGGGGGCGGAGGCGACCGTCCACTCTGGCGATGGCCGCCCCGTCGGCGTCGAGACCGAGGAGGCGGCCATCAGGGTCGGTCGCCTCCAGGATCCGCTCGGTGTGCCCACCGCCGCCGAGGGTGGCGTCGATCTGGAGGCTTCCCGGGGCAGGCGCGAGCATCGACATGACCTCGTCCGCCAGCACCGGGATGTGCCCAGCCTCCATGTTTCCTCCACCATTCGTCGATCGGATCCCGAGCGGACCCTGGAAGCGCATGTCGTGGGAGCTAGATGCCAAGCCCTTCGAAGGCCTGGGCCAGCTCCTGCGGATCGTCGAGCTCGCGGCCGTAGGTCTCCCATGTGGCCGGAACCCAGATCTCCGCGTGATCGCGCGAGCCGACCACGACCGCCTCGTTGGCAAGGCCGATCTGCTCGCGCAGGAACGCCGGCAGCAGGATCCGCCCCTGCCGGTCGAGCTCGACTTCCGCCGCGCCCGCGAAGACGAATCGCTGGAAGCGGCGCGAGTTCTGGTCGGTGATGGGCAGGGCCGCGACCTTCGCCGCGAGCTCGTCCCAGCCGGCCTGGGTGTGGATGGCCAGACATGCGTCGAGCCAGCGCGAGACGACAGCCCCTGCGCCCAGCTGGACGCGGAACTTCGCGGGGACGGCGATCCGTCCCTTGTCGTCCACCGTGTGCCGGTACTCGCCGGTGAACACCTGTGGGGGCTCCTTGGTCTGTCGGGCCTGGTCCCTGGGCTGCTGGGGTCGAGTGCCACCCTTCCCCCACTTCCCACCACTTTGGACCACTTCGATGCATACTAGCGCCGAAAAGCGCCACGTCAATGCGGAAATCGCAGACCAGGACGGTCTGGTCCGTTTGGTGTTGACACAGGGCGAGCCGAGGGGCGGTTGGGGTCGCCGGGGCGCATCGACCAGAGAAGGTTGCTGCGAGCCAACGGTCGGGGCTCATGCCCGGCGCGCCGTGGCCGGCCCCTCGCGGTGCTAGCGAGTCGGCGGCGGCAGCCGGAGATCCTGGCCGGGTCGCAGCCCGTTGCGGACGAACGGGTTGCGGGAGTAGATGGCGTCCTGGGAGACGCCGAAGTAGTTCGCGATGCTGTAGATGTTGTCGCCCGCCCGCACGCGATAGATCCAGCATCGAGGCGTGTCCGGACACGGCCGGAGGAGCGCGAATCGATCGGACGTCGCGGCGGGCCGCGGGGTCGGTCGTGCGGTCGGCTCCGGGGTGGCCGCAGGCGTCGGGGTCGCGGTCGGGCTGGCTGACGGGGACGGCGACGGCGTGGGCACGGGGGTCGGTGCTGGCGTCGGCATCGGGGTCGCGACCGCCGGGCTCGCGGTCGGCGAAGCCGGCACCACGGCGCCGGCGGACGCGACCGGCGCCCCTGTGGGGATCGCCGCTGCGAGCTCCAAACCACCGCGGGCCATCACGAAGGCCACGGACGCACTGGCCGAGAGCAACAGCACGAGCACGGAGCCGAGCACCGCCGGGCTCGTCGATCGGCCGGCTTGGACCACAGCCTCGGGCTTCTCTGGAGCGACCACCGCGCCGCGCAGGTAGCGCGGACAGTTGACGTGACCCGAGGCGAGACAGACGAGCTCTTGCTGCCGGAGGGATTGCGGCGCGGCATCCCGCATCGCCGTGCATCGATTGGCCGGGTCCGGCGTCTCGAGGGGCGCCACCGTCCGATCGGACGCATCGACGGCGCGAAGGAATGGGCAGATCTCCGGATCCGGCGAACGATCCTCGAGCAGGGGAAGCCAACCCGGGTCGGCTTGCCGCGCCATGGGCGTCGTCCCGGGCTCCGGGCGGTCGGCATGGGTCGTCTGGCGGGCTCCATCGACCTCGAGCGGCGGCGCCCCGCCGGGGCCGGCATGCACGAAGGTCGGGAGTGGCGTGCGGTCGCGCGGAGTCGCTTCGGGTCGATCGGGGCGCAAGTCGTCGGCGGCGGGCGACACGTCATCGTGGGCGCGCGAGGCGTCGTCGGGGCCGGGAGACGCATCGTCGGGAACGGCCGACTCGCCAGCTCGAACGGGCGGCGCCTCGTCGGCGCGGCCTGCAGCGGCGTTGTCGAGCGCGGCAGATGCCGTCTTGCGGCGTCGACGCGGACGCTTCGGCGGCACGCTCTCGGGGTCGTCGGCCAAACCTCTTCCTCTGGTGGACGTCGAACGGCGCGGAGTCTAGTACCTTTCGCGCATTGCCGTGGCACATCTGGCGGTGCTACTGTCCGGCGCCTGAACCGTTCGGCCCATCCGAATGGACCCGTCACGAGGCCCTGGATCCCCGCCCATGGCGCTGCCGCTCCCCGTCATCCCGCCGCAGGCCGACGCCCATCACATGGCGCCGCACCGCATCAAGCGCTGCACGTTCCGCCGCCTGATCGATGTCGAAGCGGCGGCCGAACGGGTCTACGACGTGGAATGCCTCTTCCCGGACCGCAAGTTCCCGATCCCGCTGGGCGACCTCGAGTCGGCCATGCCGATCTGCAACTCCTGCATCGCCCCGCACATCTTCCGCCCCGACGAAGACTAAGGATCTCGACGGCCTCGACCGGGTACTGACGCACGCGCACGGAGGTCCGAGGCGGAGGCCCCGACGCCATCGGCCCGAGGTTTCGGCGATCGTGTCAGCGAGGCGGTCTGTAAGCCGAGTTCTGTCCCACCGCGCGCCGGAGCGCGCGATGGGGATGGCCATCCATCTGTGGCCGCCGGTCGCCCGACGGCTCTTGCGGCCTACCCGAGGGCTGGGCAGCGCACCTCTCCCCCGAACCGGTCGCCCGGTCCGGGTTACGCCCTCCTATTCGGCCTTGCTCCGGGTGGAGTTTGCCGCGTTTCACTCCGCCGGCCGACCCGAAAGCCGGTCGGCGGCATCGTCACTGTGGCACTGGTCCTCGTCTCGCGACGGACGGGCGTTACCCGCCACCCTGCGCTGAGGAGCTCGGACTTTCCTCACGAGCAACGTCGGATCGCTCCGACATCGCCGCGCGACCACCCGACCGCCTCGCTGACGTTCCATCCTACCCCGGATCGCGTCCCGACCCGCGACGTGCACCCGGTGCACGTACCGGGGAATGACCGGGGTCCGATCGATGAGACGAGCGCATCGCGCACCGATCGGCGGTTGACCATCCCTCCAGCGCCGGATCCGCGGCCTCGTTCCCCGTTATGGGCGCGTCGCGCACGCCAGTTGCCCTCAGCTCCGCCGGCGCACGACCGACGCTGGCCCACCCGCATGCGCCCGATCGATAGCCTCATTCGCGAGCGCATCGGCGACGCTGTTCTGGGCCCGCGGGACGTGTGCCGCGGTCCATCGGGCGAACTCGCCGAGGGTCTGGCGGGCTCGCGCCCAGAGCGGGATCAACTTCGCGTCCTTCACCCGCCAGCGCCCGGCGAGCTGCTCGACGATCAACTTCGAATCGAGCAGCAGATGGACCTCCGACGCCCCGAGGTCGCGGGCGAGCTCCAAGGCGCGGACGACCCCCGTGTACTCGGCGACGTTGTTGGTCTGGACGCCCAGGTAGTCCGAGATCGAGGCATCCGGTGCCGCCATCGGATCGCGGGCATCGGCTCGGGAGAGGTCGAACAGCGCGGCTCCGGCAGATGCAGGCCCCGGGTTGCCCCGAGCGGCCCCGTCGGTCCGGATGAGATACCGCCGCGGCGATCCATTGGCGGTGCGGGGACCCTCGGAGTCCGCGGGGAGCTCCGGGAACATCGGTTCGGTCAATCCGGGACCCGGTCCGGGTTGCCCTCGTGTCCCTGTAGCACCGGGAGCTCGACGCGCGGTCTGGCTCCCTCGTCCTCCTTCCCGCGGAGCTTGCGCCACGCCCAGTTGAGCGGGTCGTAGTACTCGTCGGCGACCCGTTCCTTGAGCGGGATGATCGCGTTATCCGTGATCTTGATGTGCTCTGGGCAGACCTCGGTGCAGCACTTGGTGATGTTGCAGTACCCGATCCCGCCGCTGTCCTTGAGGTACTCGCGGCGGTCCGCCCTGTCCATCGGATGCATCTCGAGCCCGGCCGCGCGGACCAGATAGCGCGGGCCCATGAAGGGCTTGTCGGTCTCGTGGTTGCGCAGGACATGGCAGACGTCCTGGCACAGGAAGCACTCGATGCACTTGCGGTACTCCTGGACCCGGTTGATGTCCTCCTGCTTCCAGCGCCAATCCTCCTGGGGGACGTCGGCTGGTGGCGTGAACGGCTGGATCGTCTTGTTGACCTCGTAGTTCCACGAGACGTCCGTGACCAGGTCCTTGATCAGTGGGAACGCGCGCATCGGCTCGACCGTGATGGGTTCCTCAAGATCGAAATCCGACAGACGCGTCTTGCACGTGAGCCGCGGCTGGCCATCGACTTCGGCGCCACACGAGCCGCACTTGGCCGCCTTGCAGTTCCAGCGTACCGCCAGATCCGGCGCCTCGTGGCCCTGGATCCAGTGGAGGGCGTCGAGGATGACCATGCCCTCCTCGACCGGCACCTCGAACTCGTCGAAGTGGCTCTCCTGCCCGGGACTGCCGCGGAAGACCCGAAGGTGTGCGTCCGGCATCGGTGCCTCCGTCGTCAGTGGTCGCCGGCGAGCAGCGCCTGCAGCTCGTCGGGCATCGTAGGGATCGGGCTGGCGTACACGTGCATGGTCCCATCCGGGTTCGGGGCGACGACGCTGTTGTGCCTGCCCCAGTCGTGGTCGTCGGGTTCGGGATAGTCGAGTCGGCTGTGCGCGCCCCGGCTCTCCGTCCGCTGCAGCGCGCTGCGGGTGATCGCCTCCGAAACGGTCAACAGGTTGCCCAGCTCGAACACCAGGTCCCAGCCGGGGTTGAAGGCGCGTCCCCCGGTCACCTTGACGTCCTGCCAGCGCCGGCGCAAGTCGGCCAGCTCCCCCACCGCCTCCTGGAGTTCGTCCGCGACCCGGAAGATCCCGACCTTGCGCTGCATCACGGCCTGCAGGTCGCGCTGGATGGCGTACGGATCCTCCCCCTCGAGGCGTTCGAGCGGCGCCGCCAGGTCGCGCGCCGCGGCCTGGACCTGGACCGGGTCGAGGTGCGGTTCCCCGTCGCGGCCGGCGGCCAGCGTCGCGGCCCCGTCACCCGCGCGGGCGCCGAAGACGAGCAGGTCGGACAGCGAGTTGCCGCCCAGCCGGTTCGCGCCGTGCATCCCACCCGCCGCCTCACCCGCAGCGAACAGGCCGCCGACCGTGCTCGCGCCCGTGTCGGGCTCGACCCGGATCCCACCCATGACGTAATGGGTCGTGGGTCCGACCTCCATGGGTCCCGTCGTGATGTCGACGTCGGCGAGCTCCTTGAATTGTTCGTACATCGATGGCAGCTTGCGGCGCACGTGCTCGGCCGGCAGGTAGCTGATGTCGAGGAAGACGCCGCCGTGCGGCGTCCCGCGACCTTCCTTGACCTCGGTGTAGATGGCTCGCGACACGTTGTCGCGGGTCGAGAGCTCCGGCGGGCGTCGGGCGTCGGTCTCTCGGCCCTGCGACAGCGCGGTGACCCAGCGCGTCGCCTCCTCGTCCGTCGCCGCGTACTCGTGGCGACGCTCCTCGGGCAGATAGCGCCACATGAACCGATCGCCCTGGACGTTGCGCAGGATCCCGCCTTCCCCGCGGACCGCCTCGGTCACGAGCAGGCCGCGGACGCCCGGCGGCCAGACCATGCCGGTCGGATGGAACTGGACGAATTCCATGTCGATGAGCTCGGCCCCGGCCGCATACGCCAGCGCGTCGCCGTCGCCGCTGTACTCCCACGAGTTCGATGTCACCTCGTAAGCCTTGCCGATCCCACCGGTGGCGAGCACCACGGCCTTGGCTGGGAAGGCGATCGGGCGACCGGTCGTGCGCCAGTAGCCGAATGCCCCGGTGACCCCGGTCGGTCCGGTGATGAGACGCGTGATCGTGCACTCCATGTAGACCTCGATACCCGCCGCCACCGCGCGGTCCTGCAGGGTCCGGATCATCTCGAGGCCCGTGCGGTCACCGACGTGGGCGAGCCGCGCATGGGAGTGCCCACCGAACGGCCGCTGGAGGATGCGGCCGTCGGCGGTCCGGTCGAAGACGGCCCCCCAGTACTCGAGCTCGCGCACGCGGTCGGCGGCTTCGACGGCGTGGAGCTGCGCCATGCGTGGGTTGTTGAGACGCTTGCCCCCCACCATCGTGTCGCGGAAATGGACCTGCCAGGAGTCAGCAGGGGCGACGTGGGTCAGCGCCGCGGCGACACCGCCTTCGGCCATCACGGTGTGGGCCTTCCCGAGCAGCGACTTGCAGACCAGGCCGACGTTGGCACCGGCGTCCCTGGCCGCGATCGCGGCCCGCAGGCCCGCGCCACCGGCGCCGATGACCAGGACGTCGTGCGGGCGCATCTGGGGACGGGTCGGTTCGATCATGGCGTGCCCGCGTCTAGAAGTGGATCGCCGGGTCGACGATGGCCCCGACCGCGGCCAACCGCACGTACACGTCGGCCAGCGTGACCGAGATCAGGCTCGTCCATGCCCACGCCATGTGGTGCACGTTCAGGGAGGTGAGCCGCTGCCACAGCGTGTAGCGGACCTGCGCCCGGCGAGAGCACGAGAAGCAGTCGAGCCGTCCGCCCACCAGGTGGCGGAGCGAGTGGCACGAGAGCGAGTACCCGGTCAGCAGGAATGCGTTGACGAACAGGATCGCGACCCCCAGCCCGATCGTGATCCCACCGTCGTGCACGACCGCCAGACCGGCGTCCAGCCACAGGAAGAACAGCGGGATGAACGCCAGGTACAGGAAGTAGCGATGGAGGTTCTGGAGGATGAAGGGGAACGTCGTCTCCATCGCGTAGCGGTGATGGACGGTCGGCTCCCCGACGGCACAGCCCGGCGGGTCGGCGAAGTAGAAGCGGTAGTACGCCTTGCGGTAGTAGTAACAGGTCGCCCGAAAGCCGAGCGGGACCCAGAGGATGAACAGGCCCGGGCTGACCCAGGACGGCAACCAGTCCGGTGCGATCTCCGGCGAGAATAGTGGCGACAGAAGGCCGTCGATCTTGTAGGGCGTCCCGAAGAGCGGGGTGAGCAGGATGCCGCTGATGAACAGGTAGGTCGCGCAGACCGTGAAGAGCACGCCCTGCACCGTGGGTGCGACCCACCAACGGTCCTTGCGGGCCGTGCGGCCAACGCCGTTGGGAGCGGTCCCCCGCGGCTTGTGAGGGGCCCGCAGGATCGCCGGCAGCCCGGTCATCGGGCCGCGCTCACGCCGGCCAGTCGCTCGACGATCGCGTCCGCGAATGCGGCCGTCCCGGCCGGCCCGCCCAGATCGTACGTCGTCGCTGTCCCGTCGGCGATCACGTCCCGGACGGCCGTCTCGACCCGGTCCGCCACATCGGGATGGCCAAGGTGACGGAGCATGAGCGCGCCTGACAGGATCAGCGCGGTCGGGTTGGCCTTGTCGAGCCCGGCGTACTTGGGCGCCGAGCCGTGGACCGGCTCGAACACCGCCGCGTCGGTGCCGATGTTCGCCCCCGGCGCGACACCCAGACCGCCGACGAGGCCGGCCGCGAGGTCACTCACGATGTCGCCGTACAGGTTCGGAAGGACGAGCACGTCGTACAGCTCGGGCTTCTGGACGAGCTGCATGCACATGTTGTCGACGATACGGTCCTCGAACTCGATCCGGCCCTCGTAGTCGGCGGCGACCGTCCGACAGCTCTCGAGGAACAGCCCGTCGGACAGTTTCATGATGTTCGCCTTGTGCACTGCCGTGACCTTGTGCCGACCGTTGGCGACGGCGTAGTCGAAGGCGAAGCGAGCGATCCGCTCGGAGGCTTCGCGCGTGATGATCTTGATGCTCTCCGCGGCATCGCGGCCGACCATGTGCTCGATGCCGGCGTACAGATCCTCGGTGTTCTCGCGGACGATGACGAGATCGACGTCGTCGTAGCGGGTCTCGAGCCCCTTGATGGACCGCGCCGGACGGAGGTTGGCGTAGAGGTTGAGCGCTTGCCGGAGGGTCACGTTGACGCTGCGGAACCCCTCGCCGACGGGAGTCGTGATCGGGCCCTTGAGCGCGACCTTATTGCGCTTGATCGACTCGAGGACGTGGTCCGGGAGCGGCGTGCCGTACTCCGCCATGACCGCTTCGCCCGCGTCGACGACCTCCCATTCGAAGGCCACGCCAGACGCGTCCAGGACGCGGCGAGAAGCCTCCGCCAGCTCCGGACCGATGCCGTCGCCGGGGATCAGGGTCACACGGTGGGCCATGGCTCGATTGTAGCCGCGGCGGGCGTGACTCGGCCGGGCAGCCCATGAGGGCGTGCCCGGCCGACATCGGGGCCTGGCTCGTCAGGGCGCCAGGCGTTGGACGTCGATGAACTCGAACCCGCCCGAGCCAAGGTCGGTCGCCGGCGATCCATCGAGCGGCACGATGTGGGTCGTGCCCTCGGTGTCGTCGCCGTAGCGGACCATCAGCGCGGTCCCATCCGGCGTGAACGCCCACGCCGCCGGGACCTCGGTCCCGCCCGGTGGCCCGGGCTTCCTGGCGCCGATCGGTCGTTCGTTTCCGGACCCGTCGGCGTCGGCGACGACGATCTGGAAGCCCCCGGCATCGAAGATCCGGGCATACGCAACCAGCGCCCCGTCGGGCGAATAGGTCGCCGTCCCGCGTTGACCGACCCCGGCCGACATCGGCAAGGCGGTCTCCTCACCCGTTGCGACGTCCAAGGCGAACACTCGCGGCAGACCGGCCTCGGACCAGCGCGTGAAGGTGACGTGCGCTCCGTCGGGCGAGACCGCGATCGATTGATAGTCGAATTCATTATTCGCTGTCGTCTTCGAGATCGGCCGTGGCTGCTCCGCGCGATCCGCGGCGACCGCGAGGATCCGGGGGCTCCTGCTCTCGAGGCGATAGACGATGTCGTTGCCTTCCGGCGGCAGCCATGTCGGGAAGTGTGCGGGCCCGGTGCCGAGGATCTTCCTCGGTTCGCCGCCGTCGACGTCGACGACCCACAGGGATTGTGCAGCCATATAGGCGATCTGCCTCCCATCCGGGGACCAATCGAACCAGTCGAGGCTCTCGGTCGGCGGCGTCAACGGCCGTGCGTCGCTGCCGTCGGCGTTCGCCACGAAGAGCGTGAGGATGGCCGGCCCGGTCAACGGCAACGGCCCATCGGAGCGGAGGAAGACCATCCTGGTCCCATCCCGCGAGAAGATCGGCGAGAAGTCGAAGCCATCGCCCCTCGAGATCGGCCGGGACTCGCTCGTCGTCCGATCGATCAGGTACAGGTCGCCATCGCGGCTGCTGACGATCACGCCGTTGCGCGCCAGGCCGAACGGCTCAGGAAGCCGCGTCTGGCTGGAGCCGACCGCGAGGATCGCCAGCGCGATCACGACGATGAGCAGGGCCGCCGCGAGCAGGAGGCGACCGATCTGAAGCGGCGGGACCAGGCGCGGTCGGAGGGTCGTATCCACGGGGAGCCACCTTTCGAGGCTCGACCAGGCCGGTCGCTGGCGGGTCGCCGCGGTGCGCTGCAGGACGTCCGCGAGGTGGTCGGGCACGTGGTGCTCCGCGTCCTCGTGCAGCCAGGTGGAGAGGTTCCGTCCGAAGACGTCGTTCGTCGTCATGCCAGACGACCCTCCCTGGCTTCCGGTCGATAACGGGCATCGGCGTCGAGCGCCGCCCGCATGACCTGGAGCGCTCGGTGCAGGCGAGATTTCGCCGTTCCGAGCGGGATCCCGAGCGTCGTGGCGACCTCCGGCAACGGCAGGTCGAGGTAGTGGTGCAGGACGATGAGCGCCCGCGCATCCGGCTCGAGACGGAGGAATCCGCGCTCGATCTGGTCGCGATCCGCGACGGCCGACTCGATGCCGGCGACGACGGGCGCATGCAGGTTCGTGAGCTCGACATCAACGCGATGGCGCCGGAGCCGTCGCGCCTCATCGATACAGGCATTGACGAGCATCCGGTGGACCCAGGCGTCGAAGAGGTCCGGATCCCGCAGCGTCGGCAGGTCGCGCCAGGCGCGGACGAGCGTGTTCTGCACGGCGTCCTTGGCCTGTTCGGGATCGCGGAGGATGAGCCAGGCGGCGGCGTCCAGACGGGAGATCGCGGCGCCTGCCAGCTCGGCGAAGGCGTCATGATCGCCCTTCCGCGCTCGCTCCACGAGGTCTCGCTGCATCACGCCCCTCGGCGGTGGCGCAGCCGACGTGGCCACGCTCATCCAGTATGGCGAGGCGGCGTCCCCACTCCGTTCCAGAATCGGTCGCCGACAGGTCGCGCCGGGGCCGACGCGGTACCATCGCGGTCCCCATGAGCACCCACGCCACCGGAGCCCGCCGCGCGTGAAACTCCAGGAAGCCGACGCCAAATCGCTGCTCGTCGCCGGGGGTCTGCCCGTACCGGCCTGGGAGGTCGCCCACACCGCGGCCGAGGCGCGGGCAGCGGCCGAGCAATTCCTCGCCGAGGGATCCGTTGGCGGGAAGGTCGTGATCAAGGCGCAAGTGCTGATCGGCGGCCGGGGCAAGGCGGGTGGCGTGAAGCTCGCTGGCTCCCCCGAAGATGCGGAGGAGGTCGCCGGCGCGATCCTCGGCATGGATATCAAGGGCATGACCGTGCGCAAGGTCCTGGTCGGGCCGGCCGCGGACATCGTCAAGGAGTTCTATCTCGCAGCGGTCGTCGACCGCGCCGAGCGCGGGATCCTGCTGATGGGCTCGGCCGAGGGCGGCGTCGAGATCGAGGCGGTGGCCGAGTCGAACCCCGAGGCGATCATCCGGCGCCACGCCCACCCGCTGCTGGGATTGCAGGACTTCGGGGCACGGGAGCTCGCCTTCGAGATGGGTTTGGGTGGCCACCTGAAGGCCGCGGTCGCGATCGCCAAGGGTCTGGTGACCACGATGAAGGCCTACGACGCCGACCTCGTCGAGATCAATCCGCTCGCGATCGTTCGCGAAGTAGGAGCCGACGGCGCGACGGTCGAACGACTCGTCTGCCTCGACGCGAAGATCACGCTCGACGACTCCGCCCTCGAACGGCATCCCGGCCTGGAGGAGCTCCGCGACCCCGACGAGGAGGCACCGGAGGACAAGGAGGCCCGTGAGGCCGGCCTGACATTCATCAAGCTCGATGGCACGATCGGCTGCATGGTCAACGGCGCGGGGCTGGCGATGACCACCATGGACCTCGTCAAGCGCGCCGGCGGCGAGCCGGCCAACTTCCTCGACATCGGCGGCGGCGCTCGCGCCGACAAGGTGGCCCACGCGATGCGCCTGATCCTGGCCGACCCCAAGGTCAACGCCATCCTCGTGAACATCTTCGGCGGGATCACCCGCGGCGACGAGGTGGCCCGCGGCCTGATCGAGGCCCGCGCGCAGCAGACCCGCGACGTCCCCATGGTCGTCCGCATCGTCGGCACGAACGCCGCCGAGGCCGCAGTCCTGCTCGAGGAGGCGCATTTCCAGACCGCGTCGTCGCTCGACGAGGCGGCAGCCAAGGCGGTCGAAGCGTCGCGCGGCGCCGGAGCACCCGGGGCCGCGGGGACGACGGCATGAGCATCCTCGTCGGCCGCGACACCCGCCTTGTCGTGCAGGGCATCACCGGCCGTGAGGGCGGCTTCCACGCTCAGGCCTCGCTGGACTACGGCACGAAGGTCGTCGCCGGCGTCACGCCCGGCAAGGGTGGCCAGCGCGCTCTCGACGGTGCGGTTCCTGTCTTCGACACGGTTGCCGAGGCCGTCCGCGAGGCCGGCGCCAACACCTCGCTGATCTTTGTCCCGGCCGCCGGCGCGCCGGACGCCATCATGGAGGCGGCGACCGCCGGGATCGCCACGATCTTCTGCATCACCGAGGGGATCCCGGCGCTCGACATGGTCGCCGCGGTCGAGGTCGTGCGCGCCAGCGGCGCCCGCCTGATCGGTCCCAACTGTCCCGGCGCCACCTCACCGGGTCGCGCCAAGGTCGGGATCATCCCCGGGTCGATCCATCGCCAGGGTCGGGTCGGCGTCGTGAGCCGGTCGGGCACGCTCACCTATGAGGCGGTCCAGGCGATGACGGACGCCGGCCTCGGGCAGTCGACCTGTGTCGGGATCGGCGGAGATCCCATCATCGGCACGACATTCCTGGACGTCCTGGAGCTGTTCGCGGAGGACGACGAGACGGACGCCATCGTGCTCATCGGCGAGATCGGTGGCGCCTCGGAGGAGGCAGCCGCGGCGTGGGCCGAGGAACACCTGCAGAACGTGCCCAAGGTCGCCTTCATCGCCGGCCGGACCGCCCCCGAGGGCAAACGGATGGGCCATGCGGGCGCGATCATCAGCGGCGGAGCTGGGACCGCAGCGTCCAAGGTCGAAGCACTCGAGGCGGCCGGCTTCCGGGTCGCGGGCTCCCCCACCGAGCTGCCGGGTCTCCTCCGGGACGCCGGCTATCGCGGCTGATCGAGGGCGACCGAACATGCTCGATCTCGCTGACGGGCAGACGGCGGGGCCGACGGCCGAGACGTCCGGGTGACCGCTCGGGGCGACCACGCCGCGTCATACGCTGCGAACCGGCGGCTCTGGGACGCCTGGACCGCTATCCACGAGGCCGGCGACTTCTACGACCTCCAAGGGTTCCGCGACGGCGGCGTGCGGCTCCGCGACGACGAGATCGCCGCGGTCGGCGATGTTCGTGGCAAGACCCTGCTGCATCTCCAGTGCCATTTCGGCATCGACACCCTCTCATGGGCGCGGCTCGGCGCGCGGGTGACTGGTGCAGACTTCTCGCCGGCCGCGATCGGTCTCGCCCGTGAGATCGCGGCGGATGTCGGCATCGATGACGCGCGCTTCGTCGAATCCAATCTGTACGACCTGCCCGAACACCTCGAGGGCGAATTCGATGTCGTCTACACGTCTCGCGGCGTGCTGGGCTGGCTGCCGGATATCCGCGCGTGGGCGCGGGTCGTCGCCCACTTCCTGACGCCGGGCGGCACGTTCTTCATCACCGAGGCCCATCCGATTCTCCAGGTGTTCGAGCCAGAGGGCGTCGCGCCCGGCGAGCTTCGGCTCAGCTACCCCTACTGGGAACACCGCGATCCGCTCGTGTTCGACGTCAAGGGCTCCTACGCGGATCCGGATGCCGATGTCGGGGAGCAACAGGAGCACGGTTGGGACCACGGCCTGGGCGAGATCGTCACGGCCCTCATCGACGCGGGCCTTCGCATCGAGTCGCTCGAGGAGCTTCCGTACCTCGAATGGGCGGCCGACTTCCTCGCGGAGAGCGCGCCCGGAAGCGGCCGATTCGTGCTGCCGCCGGGGAGCGGGCAGTTGCCGCTGGCGTTCTCGTTGCGCGCGACGAGGCCGGCCGCCAGCTGATCGGGCGTACACTTCCAGCTTGAGCGTTCCGCGGACGGAGACCCTTCGTCCGCCCGGCCCCACGCCAGCACACCGAGGACCGACGATGACCAAGCACTCCCGCGCCGAGCGCGAGCGACGAGCCGCCGAGACCGTCCGCGTGAAGGAAATCGAGGCCGCCTGGCTCGGTAGCCTCGCGCCCGATACCGCCAAGGCGTTCGCGACCGCCGTCCAGGCCGCCCGCGCTCGCGGGCCGGTCGAGCCGCCGCCGCCGATGGCCCCAGGCACCGCCCCGCGCCCGCCGCGACCCGGCCGTGAGCCGAAGCCCTCGAAGGAGGAACGAACGAAGAACTCGCGCGCCTTCCGCGACTGACGCTACCTACGAAGCGGCGCCGCGGGGTGGTGCCGCCGAACTTAGCCCAGGCGCACCGCCGTGCCGCACGCGGTGACCATCAGCATCGATCCACCCTGGCCGACCGTCTCGTAATCGAGGTCGACGCCGACGACCGCGTCGGCTCCCAGCGCCGTTGCCGCGGCCGTCATCTCCTCGACGGCGATCGAGCGAGCCTTGTTGAGCTCCTGCTCGTAGGCGCCCGAGCGGCCGCCGACGATGTCGCGGATGCCCGCAAACAGGTCCTTGAAGATGTTCGCGCCCAGGATCGCCTCGCCGGTCACGAGGCCACGGTACTCGGCGATGGACCGTCCCTCGAGGGTCGGGGTCGTGGAGATGATCATGCGCTGCATTCCTCCCGCTCTGCTTCGGCGATGGGGCCTCGGCCCGAGCATAGCCTAGGCGAAGCCGAGTGCCGTCCAGGCCGGCCCGCCGGGCGCCTCGATCAGCTCGACGAGGACGCCGTGGCATGAGCGCGGATGGATGAACGCGACGGGCCCCTCCGCTCCGCGGCGCGGGGCTGTGTCGATGAGCTCGAGGCCATCCATCTCGAGCCGCAGGAGCGCCTCCGTCAGGTTCGGGACCTCGAAGCACACGTGATGAAATCCCTCGCCCTTGGTGGCGAGGAAGCGGGCCACGCCGGTCGTGTCGTCGGTGGGCTGGACGAGCTCGACCTTCGACTCGCCCACGCCCAGGAACGCGATGCGGACCCGGTCGTGCTCGATGTCCATGATCGTCTCGAGCTCGAGTCCCAGCATGTCCCGCCACAGGCCGAGCGCGGCATCGATCGACGCGACGATGAGCGCCACGTGGTGGACCTTCCCGAGTGAGCGGATCCGGGCCGGCAGCGCGCCGGCACCGGCGCCGGCGCCGGCGCCGGGCCGAGCCGACCCCGCCGCCGGGCCGGCGACGACGACCAGGTGGCCAAGACCGCCGGCCGCCCGGTACGCGACGGCGCTGCGCACGATCGACCGGAAGGTGCTCGCATCGGCCGGATCGAGACGGGCGGGGTCGAGCCAGATCAGGATGATCGGTCCGTCCGAGCCCGCCTCCGGAGACGACAGCGTCTCCTCGAGGGCGTCCCAGTTGTGGCCGAACCAGTCCGGGAACGCGAGGCCGGCTGCAACGGCATCGATCAGCGCCCGCTTGTGGGCCGGCCCATCGATGACGGCATGGCGCGCGCCGAGCTCGTTGGCGAGGGCCGTGATGGCCGCAGCGTCCACGGCCGGCAGGTCGATCAGGCCGCCCCCGCCCTCGGCGGACAGCCGTGCGCGAAGGTCGGTGCTCAGCGAACGATCCATGCGAACGAATCGTAATGGTCCGGGGTCCAGTACAGCTCGCCGTCCGCGCCGGCGACGATGCGGATCGAGCCACGTCCCTGATTGCCGGCCCTCGGGACCGTGTACTCCCGGTAATGCCCCTCCGGTCGATCGGGAAGCAGGCCTTCGCGGTTCTCGAAGGTCGCGCCGTCCTGGCGAAACGGGAACGGGCCGGCCGAGTCGATCATGCCGCCTCCTCCGGTGCAGCGTACCCTGACCGGGATGGCGCAGGACGTGGACCCGGGGTCCGATGCGCGATCGGAGCGCAGTGGGGTCGTCGTCCCGGTCGGGCTACCGACTGCCCTGGCACGCATCCGCCGGCGCTGGGACGAGGCCGCCCATGCGGGGGCGGGCCCGCACGTCACGATCCTCTACCCATTCCTGGCGTGCCCGGATCTTGCCCCGCCGGTTCGTGCGGAGCTCGCGACCCTCGTCAACTCCGTCCCACCATTCGACATCCGGTTCGCCCTCCTGCGCCGGTTCGAGCGGCTGGTCTGGATCGAACCCGAGCCGTCGGCGCCCTTCACCGGCCTCACAGCCGCCCTGGTCGAGCGCTGGCCGGACCACCAGCCGTACGGCGGCATCCATGCGTCGGTCATCCCGCACCTGACGGTCGTGGGATCGGACGACGCCTCGGTGCCGTTCGACGAGGTCGAGGACATCACGGCCCGAGTCGTGCCCTTCACTGCGCGAGCGGAACGACTGGAGCTGTGGTGCGATGACCGGGCGGGCCGGTGGCGGGTTCGATGGCGGATCCCGTTGGGGGTCAGACCGTGATGAGCTCGCGGTGCTCGCCCCACGCCACGCGGAGCCGGTCACTGATCTCGCCGACGGTGGCATAGGCACGGACGGCCGCCAGGATCGCGGGCATGAGGTTCCCGTCGTCCACGGCCACGCGCTCGAGCTCGTCCATCGCCCCCTCCCAGGCCTCGGCCGAACGCTCGCTCCGGACACGGCGGACGCCCTCGATCTGGCGACGTTCGCCTTCCGGGTCGATGCGGTGGGTCGGCGGGGTGGAGACCTCGTCGTCGCGGAACTTGTTCACGCCCACGACTACCTGGTCCCCGCTGTCGACCGCGCGCTGCACTCGGTAAGCCGCCTCCTGGATCTCGCGCTGCTGGAACCCGCGCTCGATCGCGGCGAGGGTCCCGCCAAGGCCATCGATCTCGTCGAGGTAGGCCCACGCTGCGGCCTCGAGCGCGTTCGTCAGGCTCTCCACGTAGTACGAGCCCGCCAGCGGGTCGGGCGTCTCGGTGACGCCGGCTTCGTAGGCGAGGATCTGCTGGGTCCGCAGGGCGAGGCGGGCCGCCTCCTCGGTGGGCAGGGCCAGCGCCTCGTCACGGGAGTTCGTGTGGAGACTCTGCGCTCCGCCCAGGACCGCCGCAAGCGCCTGGATCGTGGTCCGGACCACGTTGTTGTCGATCGACTGGGCGGTCAGGCTCGATCCCGCGGTCTGTACGTGGAAGCGGCACAGCCACGACTTGGGATCGGTGGCGCCGAACCGCTCGCGCATGATCGTCGCCCACATCCGACGAGCCACGCGGAACTTGGCGACCTCCTCGAAGAGCTCCGACCAGGCGGCGAAGAAGAAGGAAAGCCGCCCGGCGAAGTCGTCGACGTCGAGGCCGCGCTCGACGGCCGCGTCGACGTAGGCGATCGCATCGGCCAGGGTGAACGCCAGCTCCTGGGCCGCCGTCGCTCCCGCCTCGCGCATGTGGTAGCCACTGATCGAGATCGTGTTCCAGCGGGGCAGCTCGCGGGCGCAGAATTCGAAGACGTCGGTCACGAGTCGCATCGACGGGCGGGGCGGGAAGATGTAGGTCCCCCGCGCGATGTACTCCTTGAGGATGTCGTTCTGCGTCGTCCCGGAGATCCGTTCGCGGGGCACCCCCTGTGCCTCGGCGGCGGCGACGTAGAGGGCCAGGAGGATCGGTGCGGTGGAGTTGATCGTCATCGAGGTGCTCACTTCACCGAGCGGCAGTCCGTCGACCAGGACCGCCATGTCGGCGAGGCTGCTGATCGGGACGCCGACCCGACCCACCTCGCCCTCCGCGGCCGGGGAGTCCGAGTCGTAGCCCATCTGGGTCGGCAGGTCGAAGGCGACCGACAGGCCGGTCTGGCCGTGCTCGAGGAGATACCGGAACCGGCGGTTCGTCTCCTGGGCGGTGGCGAACCCAGCGTACTGGCGCATCGTCCAGAAGCGGCTGCGGTACATGGTCGGCTGGACCCCCCGGGTGTAGGGGAATTCGCCCGGACGTCCGAGGTCGACCTCCTCGTCGAGCCCGGCGATGTCGGCCGGCGTGTACAGGTCCTGGATCTCAATCCCGGACGAGGTCTCGAAGGCCTTTCGCCGTTCCGGCGCCGCCTTGATCGCCTTTGCTCGGACCGTCTCGCGCCAGTGGTCCCGGGCCGGGTCGCTGCCCTCCCCGGCCGGTGGTCGCCGTCGCTCCCCGGCCGGAGGTCGCCGTCGCTCCCCGGCCGGTGGTCGCCGTCGCTCCCCGCCCTGGCTCATCCCAGGACCACGAGGACGTCGCCGAGCTCCACGGTCGACCCGGCCCCGACCGGCACGCGGGTGACGGTGCCGGCTCGGGGGGCCAGCAGCTCGTTCTGCATCTTCATGGCCTCCACCGCGAGCAGCGTCTGGCCGGCCTCGACGACGTCGCCGGGGGCGACGGCGACCGACGCGATCCTCCCCGGGATGATTGCACGGATCTCGAGCGGCCCACCGATCGATCCCGCGGCGTTCCGGTCCCGGATGGCGCGGTCACGCAGCGCCGCGCGCGCTTCGTCCTCCACCAGCAGCTCGAACCGCCAGCCGTCGACGACCACCTCGACAGGGCGGCGACCACCGTGGTCGAGCGAGCCAACGCCCCCCAGCACGACGCCTCGGCCGCCGGGAGCGTCGTCGCCCGGGTCGATGGTCAGGGGATCGTCCCCAGGGTGGCCGGATGCCGGATCTGCCGTGACGCGCATCGGTCGGCGGCGCGTTTCGGGTCTCATCCGGGCCAGCGTTCGGTCGCGGCGGCACGACCGGCGGAGCGCCATTCGGAACCAGGGGCGTCTTTGCGCAAAGACGGCGACGTCGTCGAGCCGCTCGCGGTGAGCGCGGAGACGGACCCGTCCGCGTCGTCAGCGACGACACGCGCCGCCACGTGTGCGGCCGCAACGTGCGTGGCCACGGCGCGGGCCCCCGCGCGGTCGGCTGGGCCATCCCAATGATCCCCGACCCAATCCGTCGAGACCGAGCCGGCGGCGAACGCCGGATGACGGATCATCGCTCGATCGAACGGGAGGGTCGTCTGGATGCCGGTCACCGCGATCTCGTCGAGCGCCCGTCGCATCCGGTCGATCGCGGCTGTCCGATCCGGTCCGACCGTCATGATCTTGGCGATCATCGGGTCGTAGTCCGGTGGGATCCGTTCGCCCGGACCCACGGCGGTGTCCACCCGTACCCCGGGCCCCGATGGCATCCGCCACTCCCCCACCCTGCCCGGGGACGGCGCGAAGTCGCGTGAGGGATCCTCGGCGGCGAGGCGGATCTCGATGGCGTGTCGGGTCGGGGCGAGCGCGGCGACCGCCGCCAGACGCACCGCTTCGGACAACGGCGCCCCGGCCGCGATCCAGAGCTGCTCCGCGACGAGATCGATGTCGGTCACCAGCTCCGTCACACCGTGCTCGACCTGGAGCCGGGCATTGACCTCGAGGAACCAGAACCGTCGCTCCGTGTCGAGCAGGAACTCAGCGGTTGCCGCGTTGTGCAGGTTCGCGGCGCGTGCGGCGCGGACGGCGAGGTCGTGGAGCACTGCGCGCTCGTCTGCCGTGAGACCCGGTGCGGGCAATTCCTCGACGAGCTTCTGGTGGCGCCGCTGGATGGAGCAGTCGCGCTCGCCGAGCGCCACGATCGTGCCATCGCTGTCGCCGAGGAGCTGGACCTCGATGTGGCGCGCCGGGCGGATCTCGCGCTCCAGGTAGACCGCGCCGTCCCCGAACGCCGCCGCGGCTTCGGCGGCCCCGGCGGCGAGAGCGGCCGGCAGCTCCTGGGCGGACGTCACCCGGCGCATGCCCCGACCGCCGCCACCGGCCGAAGCCTTCACCAGCAACGGGAAGCCGACGGCCTCGGCCGCCGCGACAACGACCGCGACACTGTCCGGCCGCTCGACGGCGGCGGGTTCGAACGTCCCCGGGACAACGGGCACACCCGCAGCCTGGGCGTTGCGTCGGGCCGCAAGCTTGTCGCCGAGCGCTTCGATCGCATCCGGGCGCGGTCCGATGAAGGCGATCCCCTCGTCGACCACGGCGCGCGCGAACGCCGCTCGCTCCGACAGGAAGCCGTAGCCCGGATGGATGGCCTCGGCCCTCGTCTCGCGGGCGGCGGCGATGATCGCGTCGGCGCGGAGATAGCTCTCCCCCGCCGGCGCCGGGCCGAGCCGAACGGCGACATCGGCAGACCGGACATGGAGTGCATTCGCGTCGGCATCCGAATAGACCGCGACGGTCTCGATCCCCAGGTCCTGACATGTTCGGATGATGCGCACCGAGATCTCGCCACGGTTCGCGATGAGGATTCGGCGAAACGGTGGTCCACTGTCCTTGCGCAAAGACACGACCTCGGCGGCTGTCCGTGAGGGTACGGTCACAACGGGATGTTGCCGTGCTTCTTCGGCGGGTTCGTGTCTCGTTTGTCGGCCAGCATCTCCAGGGCGGCGATCAGTCGTGGCCGAGTCTCGGACGGCCGGATCACATCGTCGACGTACCCCCGGGCCGCCGCGGCGTAGGGATTCGCGAACCGCTCTTCGTAATCGGCCACCAGCCGGGCCCGCTCTCCGGCCGGGTCCGCTGCCGCCGCGATGGCGTCGCGGTGGAGGATGTTGACAGCACCCTCGGCGCCCATGACCGCGATCTCGGCCGTCGGCCAGGCGAGATTGATGTCGCCGCGGACGTGTTTGCTCGACATGACGTCATAGGCGCCGCCGTATGCCTTGCGGGTGATGACGGTCAGCTTGGGAACCGTCGCCTCGCAATAGGCATACAGCAGCTTCGCGCCGTGGCGGATGATCCCGCCATGCTCCTGGCCGACACCCGGCAAGAAGCCCGGGACGTCCACCAGCGTCAGCAGCGGGACGTTGAAGCAGTCGCAGGTCCGGACAAAACGGGCGGCCTTCGTCGAGGCATCGATGTCGAGGGCACCGGCGAGGACCGACGGCTGCTGCGCGACGATCCCGACGCTGCGCCCGTCGAGACGCGCGAACCCCGTGATGATGTTCGGCGCCCAGCCTGGCTGGATCTCGAGGAACTCGCCGTCGTCGGCGACGAGCTCGATGACCCGGTGCATGTCGTACGGCTTGCTCGGGTCGTCCGGGACGATGTGGTCGAGCGCAGGGTCACGCCGGTCGACTGGATCTTCCCGCGGACCGCGCGGCGCATCGCCCAGGTTGTTCTGCGGCAGATGCCCGAGGATGCGGCGCGCGACGCCAAGCGCCTCCGCCTCGTCGTGGGCCGCAACGTGTGCCACGCCACTCCGCGTCGTGTGCGTCGTCGCGCCGCCGAGGGTCTCGGCGTCGACATCCTCGTGCGTCACGGCCTTCACCACATGCGGGCCAGTCACGAACATGTAACTCGTGCCCTCGACCATGATGGTGAAGTCGGTGATCGCCGGCGAGTACACGGCTCCCCCCGCACACGGCCCCATCACGAGGGACAACTGGGGCACGACGCCAGACGCCAGGGTGTTGCGCAGGAAGATGTCGGCGTAACCGCCGAGTGAGACGACGCCTTCCTGGATGCGGGCGCCACCGGAGTCGTTCAGGCCGATGATCGGCGCGCCCACCTTCATGGCGAGATCCATGACCTTGCAGATCTTCTCCGCGTAGGCCTCCGACAGGGAGCCGCCGAACACGGTGAAGTCCTGGCTGAAGACGAACACCAAACGCCCGTCGATCGTGCCGTGACCAGTGACGACGCCATCCCCGAGGAACGCGGTCTCCACCTCCGGGTTGCGATTGGTCACGAACGCGTCAAGTTCGACGAACGAACCCGCGTCGAGGAGCAGGTCCAGTCGTTCGCGCGCCGTCAGCTTTCCGCGCTCATGTTGCTGCTCAATTCGCTCCTGCCCGCCCCCGAGCATCAATTCCGCGCGCATGGCATCCAACCGTGCGGATCGCTCCTCATTCGTCGGCAATGCCGATCCTCCGCTGCGCAGGGCCCGTCTTTGTGCAAGGACAGCCGACATCATACGGTCCCAGTTATCCACCGAAATGGTGAACAACTCCCGATCCGTGTGGATAACCAGCCCGTTCGCTCGCCGGTGCGCTGGAGTAGCATTGCCACATCCCCGCCCGCCGCAACGGACGGCACGTCGAGCCCAGGACGATGATTCGAGGTGATGCCCCGGTGTCCAATGTGATCGCGATCGCCAATCAGAAGGGCGGCGTCGGCAAGACGACGACGGCGATCAACCTGGCGGGCGCCCTCGCCGAGGAGGGCCTCCGGGTCCTCTGCATCGATATGGATCCCCAGGCGAACCTCACGGCAGGCCTTGGCATCAACCTCAATACCGTCGAGCGTTCGATGGCCGATGTCCTCGCCGACGGACGATCGAGTCTCGCCGAGATCATCCGTCCCACGGAGAGTGCCGGGATCGACGTCGCCCCAGCGCACATCGATCTGGCATCGACCGAAGGTGAGCTGTTCACGGCCCTGGGCCGCGAACAGATCCTGCGCGACGCCATCGATGGGCAGACGAGTGGCTACGACTACGTCCTCATCGACTGCCCACCGAACCTGGGCCTCCTCACGGTAAACGGCCTCGTCGCGGCCAACGGCGTCATCATCCCAGTCCAGACCCAGTACTACGCGATGAAGGGCCTGACCAATCTCGTCAAGGTCATCAACGCAATTCGGCTCAAGCTCAATCGCGATCTCAAGATCCTCGGGTTGCTGCCGACCTTCTACGACGGTCGCACGAACCTTGCCCGTGACATGCTCGACGAGCTTCGGGTCGTCGGGGATCACCACGTCTTCACCAGCATCGTGCGTAACACCGTGAAGCTCGGTGAGGCGCCGCTGGTCGGACGTCCGATCACGACCTACGCCGGCAGCAGCGACGCCGCGCGGACATACCGCGAGCTCGCGCGAGAGGTGGTGGATCTTGGCACGGCCTGATTTCCGGGCGACGGCAGCCCGCCGTCTCTCGGAGGAGCGCGAGCTCTCCCCTGCTATCGTCAGCCTGCTCTCCAACGATGCCCCGACCCGCAGCGTCGGTGTCCGGATCGTCGCGGTCGACCGGATCGACTCCAACCCGCAGCAGCCTCGGCTCGCCTTCAACCAGGAAACGCTCGACGAGCTGACGGCATCGATCCGCGAACACGGCGTCCTCCAACCGATCCTCGTGCGACCCCTCGGACAGAACCGTTACCAACTCGTCGCAGGCGAACGGCGCTGGCGCGCCACGAAGCAGGCCGGCCTCGAGACGATCCCGGCCCTGATCGAGGAGATCGACGACGACACCGCGCTCGAGATCTCGATCATCGAGAACCTGCAGCGCGAGGACATCTCGCCGCTCGACGAAGCTGCCATGTACGACCGGATGGTCCGCGAGCATGGCTACAGCATCCGCAAGCTCGCCGACAAGATCGGCAAGGACAAGGGCTACCTGGAGAACCGCCTGCGTCTCGCCGATGCGCCCCCGGAGATCCGCGAGCTGGTGTCCTTGCGCAAAGACACCCTGTCGCACGCGTACGAGCTGATGAAGGTCGACGATCCGAAGAAGCGCCGACGGCTGGCCGACCAGGTCGCGCGGGGCGAGCTGACGCTGATCAAGCTGCGCGACAAGATCGAGGGCCGCCGGGCGCGACCAGCGCGCGTCGCCGACGAGATCGGGATCGAGGACGCGGCCCACGAGGAGTCCGAGCTCGAATTCGAGGACGCCGTCGCCGCCCCTCCCCCTCCGCCCGAGCCGGCCCCGCGGCAGTCTGTCGAACTGACGGACGACTCCCTCGTCGACGCCAAGCAGTCCCTCGGAGAGGCGCTCGACCTGCTGGTCGATGTCCTGCGCTCGCCCGATGCCGTGGCGTCGATCACCGAGATCGATCGCGCCAACCTCGCCAAGTACCTGACCATCGCGAAGCTTCGGCTCGAGAATGCCATCGCCATCGTCAGGACAGGTGATCTGCGGGACTGATCCCCCGCCCCCCGAGATCGAAGAAGCCGGCGCCCGAAGGCGCCGGCTTCGGTGTCCGGTAGGGGGCTGCGAGCCTAGCTCTTTTCGGCTTTGGCGGGCTTTGCTGCCTTGGCCGGCTTGTCGGCCTTCCGGGCCGTTGCGGCCTCGGCCGCGGAACCTCGATCGGCGGCAGGCGTTGCGGCCTCGGGCTTGCCGTCGTCGCCGCGGGCGACCTCGGAGACGTGCTGACCGTGGTTGTCGAACCCGGCAGGCGTGGGGCCCTTGGCAGCTTCGGAGACGAACCACCCATGGTTCGGCGGGCGCTCGCCCTCACCAGCCGCGGGATCGGCGTCGGCCGCTGGATCGGCCTCGTCCACTGGCTCGGGTGCCTCGTCGTCGATGTCGTCGGCGTCGTCACCATCCACGGGCACGGGTGCGACGGCGAAAACAGCCCCGCCCGACAGGGCCAGGCCGGCGGCCGCGACGAGCAAGCTACGAAGGTGGCGGGTGAGTCGATGCACGATGGGGGACCTCCGTTCGCGGGTGGGGCCGTCCGGCCCTGGGGTATCGCAACCCGCGCACCTCTGGGAACGAACGCGAAACGACCGGCGTTAGGGCGTACGACGCGTCCCGTCGTTCGAGGACCGCGCGCAGCCCGACGACGGATCACCGGATCACCGCCACCAGCCACGTCACGAGGGCCAGGGTGGCGCCCGCAGCCTGCAACTCCCAGGCACGCTCACGGCCGGCCGCCGGCAGATCCCGCGACCACATGACGACCACCCCGATGAGGCCAGCGGCCACGCCCACGGCAGCCCCCGAACCGAGTTCCACCCCATGCAACGCCATCCAGCCCAGACCGATCAGCAAGGCGCCCAGCCACAGCCCTGTCCCCAACCGCCAGGAACCTTCGAGGCCGAGCCTGGTGGCCACCGAGACGATCCCCGCCGATCGATCGCGCTCCGCGTCGGCGCGCGCATTGGCGATCGCAAGCGCCGCACCGGCCAGCGCCGTCATCGGGATGAGGGCGGCGAAGAAGGACGGCACGTCTCCCGCTGCCCCGAACCAGCCGTAGACGGGGAGGATGGGGATCCCGATCGCGAATGGCAGCCACGACCACGCCGTGCCCTTGGCTACCAGGTCATACCCGTAGCCGATCAGCAGCACGACGACGGCGAGCACCGCGACGCGAACATCGACCGAGACCGCGAGCAGCAGGCCGACGATCGCCGCCCCGACGACGATCGCCCGGGCCGCCGACGGATCGACCAGACCCGCCGGGATCGGCTTCCCGGGCTTGCGACCCGCGTCCACTGGCGCATCGTGCAGGTCATTGAGCGCCCCGATGGAGGCCTGGAGCGCGATCATCGAGAGGCCGAGCCGGAGGGCGAGCGCCGGTGGGGCCCCGGCGATGAGCCCGACCGCGGCGACCGCGACTGCGTCGAGGAGCGACGGGAAAGGGTGGACCAGGCGGATCGCGGCCGCCACCCGGGCGAGCCGCCCGTCAGACGTAGACGAGCTCGTGGAAGTTCTCGACCAGGTAATCGATGAGGCGGTCTCGACCGTCCTTGGTCGTGGCCCGGATCCCGGGGACCAGCGCGAAGAGGGTCACCGCCGGCATCATCTGGCGACCCTGTGCATCACGGCCGATGACCGCGGGCGGCCCATTGCCAGAAGCGAACACGTGTTCGATATCGCGCTCCGAAAGCCGGGCCGCACGGCGCAGGTCCTCGAGCACGCGGATCACGCCGAGGCGCTTCGCGACGTCGCGCATCATCTCCTGCGCCCACAGGTCGATCTGGTCGTCGCTCTGGGCGGCCAGGCGGGCGCGGTACTCCTTCGGGTCGGCTGACAGGCCGGTCGCAGCCACGGTCGCTCCTCGTGGGGGATCCTGTCGCCGAGTATGCCAGAGAGACCGGGGTCGAGGTCGGGCGCCGTCAGCCGCCCGCGGCGGCAAGGGGCGGGGGCTCGATCGCCCCGGCACGTTGCGCCTCCAGCGCCGCCTCGCGTGAGCCCTCGGGCCATTCGTTGAAGCGTTCAGAGAGCCACCGACCGGAGCGGCCGGTGCGATCCGGTTCGCCCGCGTCGGCCACGAGCGCGCTGAGCGAGTCGTGGACGGCGGCGGTGATCGCGGCCACGCTCGCGCGATCGGGCCGCCCGGCTCCCAGGATCGGTTCGCCGACCCTGACTCGAACGCGAGCACCGAAGCGCAGCCAGCTCGTGCCGTTGATGGCGATCGGCACGACCGGGACGCGCGACCGGAGGGCGAAGTAGGCAGGGCCGTCATTGAGAGGCAGAACGGCCGTTTCGAGCGCGCCGATCCTCCCCTCCCCGGCGATCGCCACGATCCCGCCGGCTCCGATGACCGAGCCGACCTTGCGGGTCGCCTCGAGCAGATCGTTCTTGCCGGGCTTGTACGGGATGGTGCTCCCGGTCCACTGCATCAGCCGGTTGCGACCGCCCACGCCCATGTCCTCCTCCTTGGGGCCGAAGAACGAGAGGCGCGGCCGCATCGGAAGCGTCGCCATCAGGACGAACGGGTCGGACCACGAGATGTGGTTGAAGCAGTAGATGGCCGGCCCGCCCGGAAGGCGGTCGAATCCTTCGCATTCGATGCGTACCCAGGCGCGGGTCACCGCCCCCGCGACCAGGCGGGAGAGCCAATATCTGATCGTCCGGCGGATCGGGTGGAGCGGACGCGCCTGCCGCTTCGGTGACGACATCCCCGCCGCGCTCAGGTGCCCGTCCGTCCGCCCGCGCGTGCCCGCGACGCGGAAGCGGGCTTGCGGGCGGCTGGGTTCGCGGACGACGTGGCCGCTGGTTTGGCAACCGCCTTCGTCGGTGATCCAGCGGCCCGCGCCGCCTTCGCGGTTCTCCCTGGACTGACCGCGCGAGGGGTGAACGGTCGGCCGTCGATCCGGGCGAACAGTTCCAGCGCGAATGAAGCGATCGCATCGCCATCGTCGTCAGAGCCACGCAGGACATGGCTCTCCACCTGGAACCCGAGCAGCCGGTGGCCGCTCACCATCTCCAACCCGAGCTCGCCGACCTGCAACCGCGGCCACCGGATGACCTTGGCCGACGCCCGCGGACCCTCGCCAGGCACATTGACCCGGACCAGGACCTGGAGCAGGCCGGCATCGGTCGGGACGAGCAGCACGTACCGAACGCCGGGGTCCTCACCCCAGACCACCCACGACGACGGGTCGGGGTCGGCGCCGAGCGAGGCAAGCACGGGCTCGATGACGGCGAGCACCTTTGGCGTCATCGCGTCCTTGTGGGGCACACGAGACCGCCAGTCGCTCAGGCGCAATGCAGACCTCCCGGGGTGGTGACGAGCCCGGCTCGGATCGCCGATCCGAGGCTAGCATAGGGTCGTGGTCGCGGATCGGGAGCGGCACGCGGCCGGTCGGCGCGGTATCGTGCCACCGTGCGCATCCATCGCGACCTCGCGGGTTGGGGCGTCTTCTTCATCGTCGCGGGTGCCGTGCCCCTGGCGGTCCAGACGGGGCTGCTGTCACCCGACGTGCTCGATCGATGGTGGTCGTTCTGGCCGTTGATCCTGGTGGGGATCGGCCTGGGGCTGATCTTCACGCGCACGCCCCTCGAGGTCCTCGGTGGACTCATGGTGTCGGGGACGCTCGGCCTCCTCGCCGCCGGCGTCCTGACGAGCGGGTTCGGCGGGCTCGGTGACCTGCCGTCGGGCGTGTGCGGCCCAGGCGGTGGCGGTCAGTCATTCCAGCCGAGGAATGGCACGTTCGAGTCGGATGCCTCGGTGGTCGTGGAGGTCGACTGCGGGACGGTCGAGGTCTCCGCGGATGGGCAGGCGTGGAGCGTCGAAGGCGTCGACGACGACGGCCTCGGCCCTCAGGTCGAGGCGGATGGTCGGCAGCTCGAGATCAAGCCGCCGGACGGGGACGTCGGCAGGTTCCTCGGCGAGAGCGACCGATGGGTGGTGCGCCTGCCGACGACGACGCGCCTCGACGTCGACCTGCGCGTGGACGCCGGGTCGCTGGCAGCCGACCTCACCGACCTGACACTCCGGGTCGTCGCGGTCGAGCTCAACGCCGGTCAGGCGACCATCAACCTGCGAAACGTCGTGGAGATCCAGGAGCTCGAGGCAAATCTCAATGCCGGTGCACTCGCGCTCACACTCCCTGCCCAGTCGATGACCGGCTCGATCGAGGCCAACGCGGGCAGTATCCGGCTATGCGCGCCCGAGGGTGCGGCCCTCCGCCTGGACACGAGCGACAGCGTCCTCTCGTCCGTCGACTTCGGCGAGGCCGGCCTCATCCAGATCGGAGACGTCTGGGAGACGCCGGGCTACGACACCGCCGTCACGAGGATCGAGCTGCAAACCACCGCCAATGCCGGCTCGTTCCGACTCGACCCGCCGGAGGGCTGCTCGTGAGCGGGCGCGGGCCGATCGCCGCCGGGCTCGTGCTGATCGTGATCGGCGCGCTGTTCCTGGCACGAGAGGCGATCCCCGGGTTCGACTTCGGGCGGCTGTGGCCGATCGCGTCGGTGGTGCTCGGCGTTACGCTGCTCGTCCTGTCCGTTCGTCCGGGACGCCCGAGCGCCTGAACCGGCCCGGGTTCGGTTCCGTAGGATGCGCACATGGAGGGGTCGCAGCCACAGCTCGCGGCGTTGTGCATCGCCGGGGTCATCGGGGGCCTGTGGCTCCTGGCACGCGGGATGGGCAGCTGACCGCACGGCGGCGCGCATCGCCGATATCGGCACATCCCGCATCGCGACATTGGCGGCGGGCGAGGTCCGGGTGAGCGGCCGCATCGAGTCGGCCGAGGTGCTGCTGGTCTCGCCGCTGCAGAGCATGCCTTGCGTCTATTACCGCTCGGACATCCGGAGCGAGGACGATGATGCGGGCGGATCGGACGATCTCGTCGAGGAACGCGCGATCGGCTTTCGGGTGAGCGATGAGTCCGGCGACATCCGGGTGTTCCCGCGCGGGGCGCGATGGGATGCGCCGGTCTGTTTCGATGACCGCACCGGGGCCTTCGGCGAGGAGCCGGCCGGCCTGGCCCTGCGGACCGGCAGCGCGGTGGGCCCAGCGGAGGTCGATCGCGAGACCGCGATCACTGCGCTGTTGACGGTCCGGCCCGTGGCAGGGGCCAACGCCGACCCCGATGGGTCGTCGATCCTCGGGATGTTCTCGGAGTCAGGCGCCCAGCGACGTCGGCGCTATCGGGAGGCGCGGCTCGCCCCTGGCGATGCCGTGACGGTGGTCGGTCGGGCGATCCCCTTCTCGGACCTCGCCGACCCGACCGAGGCCGACCAGGCGATCGGGTCCGGTCTCGACGCCGACGACCCCGAGGTCGCCGCCGACATCGCCGAGGCTCGGGCTGCCGGGCTTCTCGCCGACGACCCGGCGGAGGCGTGGGGCAACGCAGCGATCCCCGGGTTCGGCATCGGACGGCCCGTCCATGCCCCCGAGTTGGACCCACAAGCACACCCCCTGCCGCTGGGCGGCCCGGAGGACGTCGCCCGGATCGAGCGGCGGTTCGTAATCCCACCGCACGTCCTGGTCCTCGCCAGCGCTCCGAAGATCCCGCTCCTCATCGCCCACGGCCTGCCCGCCGTCGCAGCGGAACGGCATCAGGACCGATTCCTCATCGGCCTGCTGGGGGCGGTGCTGGCGATCGGGTCGGCGGTGGCGCTCGCCCTCGTCGTGACTGGCGGACTCGGGTCGTGAGTCCGGCGTCCCTGGCCGCGCTGTTCGCGATCGGCCTCGTCATCGTCATCGTCGGATTCATCGTGGTAGCAAGCTACAACGATGTCATGGCACTACGGCAGCGCATCGACAAGGCCTGGTCGAACATCGATGTCGCCCTCAAGCAACGCTACGACCAGCTTCCGGCGCTGGTCTCCGCCGTCCGCGGCGCCATGGCCTTCGAACAGGACGTGCTGACCGAGGTGACCAGGGCCCGCGGCGCCTACTCGCCTACCGAGCCCATCCCCGAGAAGGCCGTCCATTCGGAAGCGACTTCGGCGGCTGTTCGCTCCCTCTTCGCCGTGGTCGAGGCCTATCCCGCCATCAAATCCCAGGCGAACGTGCTGGACCTCCAGGATGAGATCGAGCGCCTGGAGGCGATGATCTCGGACCGGCGGGAGCTCTACAACGACCAGGTCTACCGCTACAACACGAAGATCTCGACGATCCCGACGCTGCCGCTGGCCTGGGTCTTCGGCTGGACCGCGCGCGAGTTCTTCGCCGCCGCGCCGGCCGAGCTCGCGCGCCAGGAGGCCGTGCTGTGAGTGACGAGGCCCCGGAGCGTCAGATCTGGTTGGTCCGGCATGGCGAGACCGAGTGGTCCAAGTCCGGGCGTCATACGGGTCGCAGCGACATCCCGCTCACCGACCTCGGGCGTCGGCAGGCCGACGCCCTCGCCGGTCGGCTCAGGGGCCACCGGTTCGCACTCGTCCTCACCAGCCCGCGCTCGAGGGCCTTTGAGACGGCTCGACTCGCGGGCTTTGCCGATGCTCACATCGAACCCGACCTGGGCGAGTGGGACTACGGCGAGTTCGAGGGCCGGACGACGGCCGATATCCGGACCGAGATCCCTGGATGGAGTACGTGGACCGGACCCTGGCGGGGAGGCGAGACGGTCGATCAGGTCGGCGCCAGGGCTGATCGCGTCATCGAGCGCTGCCTCGACCCGCGAGTCGAGGGTGACGTCCTGCTCTTCGCCCATGGGCACCTCTTGCGGGTCCTGGCCGCGCGCTGGATCGAGATGCCGGCCGTCGGGGGTCGCCACCTTGCACTCGGCACGGCGACCATCGGGATCCTGGGCTGGGAGCGAGCCAGCCGGGCAATCGAGACATGGAACGAGGCCTGTCACCTGTCGACCTGACCGCGACCGATGAGCGCGCCGCTGGCGTGACGCACCCCGAGTACAGTGATGGCCGACCGATCACGACGCGACCCGGGGCGCGCTCGGGCCCTGGGGTTCGCGGCGGCATCCGACGGCGAAGGGAGCTTTCCGATGCGACTCCGGCTATTCGGGATCCTCGTGGTATCCATCGTTGCGGCGTGCGCTTCCCCGGGCGCAGCAACGGGCGATCCCTCCGCTACCGGGCCGGACCCAACGACCGCAACGTCGGCGGCCCCCGCCCCGACGGTGGCCGGCGGCTCTCCCGCGGCCAGTGGCGCGTCGATCGTCCTGCCTCCGGAATGCGTCGCGGCCATCACGACATTCCTCGTCACGATCGAACCGATGGTCAGCGGGATCGATTTCGAGACGGCCACCCCCGAGCAACTCGAAGCCCTACCGGAGGAGCTCGCCGAGGCGAGCGAGGCGTTCAACCCGGACGTCTGTCCTGACATCGATGTGGCATCGGCCAGGGCTGCATGGATCGAGATCGCCCAACGAGTGGCGCCCGGCACGATCGGCTACGTCGAGTACACCTACGACTGACCACCCGCCCCCGAGGGCGCGGTAGGTGGCTGCAGTGTTGCGGCCTGTCCCACAATGCGAGCGGAGGCGGAACGCCCCGCTCCGATGTCACCGGGAGGAGGTCGCCGACCATGCATGCCCCGTTCATCGCCGCTCGACCACCACGCAAGGTAACGATCGCCTGGACGATGGCCCTCGTCATCGTCGTGGCGGCGTGCTCCAGCCCCGCGGCCAGTCAGACCGGCGGGGATGGCGGCACGGGAGGGGTCGGCACCATCACCATCTCGGGCAACGCCTTCAGCCCGGCCAGCGTGACTGTCGCGTCTGGAGACCCGATCAACTTCAAGAACAACGACGCCTCCGACCACCGGATCGTCGTCGGCGAGAACGGCACCGAGGTCGCGAGCCCGGCATTCGAGGCCATCACACTGGGCAGCACGGACCAGACGCACGACATCAGGCTCTCGCCGGGCAACTTCAAGGTGACTTGCACCATCCATCCGTCGATGAACATGACGGTCACCGTCACGGGGTAGCGCCCGAACGTCGACGGGGAGCTGGCTGCGGCGGGCGGGGCGCATGCGCGCGCGGATCAGTCGCGCTCCCCGGCGGCGATCCATCGGCGGAAGAGCTCGACCTTGTCCGACGACCAGCCAGCGTCACACGGCATCGTGCCTTGCGCGAGACGGCCCAGGATCGCGTCGGCGTTCGATCGAACGTCGTCGATGTCCCAGAGACGTCCGGCATGACGAGAGCACCAGGCAGGGCGGTCAGGGTCCTTCGCGTCTGCCTGGTGCCTCGCTCAGCAACTAGACGAACCGCTTGACGAAGTCGAGCGCGGTCTGAGCGACCTCGCGCCAGCCGTGGTCGATCGTCAGGGAGTGGCCTCGGTTCGGGATCTTCACGATCTCCGTCACGCCGGGGTTGCCCTTCTGCCGATCGTAGGCAGCCTTCGCGATCGCCCACGGCACCGTGTGGTCCTTCTCGCCCTCGATGATCAGCAATGGACCACGGTCGGGGTTCTTCGTGTCCACCTTCGCCTCGGTCCACGGGTTGAGGTTCGCGTTGCCCATCTGCGCGAGCGAGATCCCGGAGGCGGCGACATGGAACTTGTCGTACAGCTCCATCGCCTCCTCCTCGTCCAGGTTGTTCGTCCAGGCGTATCGGAACTGGTCGAACGTGAGCGTGAGCGCGCGGCCGCGATTGCGCGGGTTGATCAGGAAGGGGCCCGCCGACCTGAGCACCGACAGCGGCAGCGGCAGAACGCCACGGAAGACTCCCGGGTCGATCGCCACGGTGACCGCCGCGAGCCCCTGCCCCGCGAGCATCTCCGCGAGCAGACCGCCGGTGGAGTGCCCCATGACCACTGGCTTCCTGTCCAGGGCAGTGATGATCTGGGTCGTGTGATCGGCGACCTGCTTCAACGTCTTGTTGGCGAGGACCTCGGGCTCCGCTCGGGCTTCCTCGACCGTTTCGGGATCATCGGGCCAGTCTGGCGTCAGCGCGACGTACCCGGCCTCCTCGAACAGCGCGGTCCAGTTGTCCCAGCTCGAGGGCAGCAGCCACAGCCCGTGGATGAAGATCACCGGCGTCGCGTTGGTGGTGTTGGCGCGCTCGACCTGTTCTTGCTCGCGTTGCGTGATCGCCGTCGGACCCTCGGTCGTGCTCGTCGTTCCTTGATTGTCGGACGCGTCCCCGCGCACAGACGTGGTCATCGTTCACTCTCCTTGTCGTTGGTTGGTGGGCGCCGTGGCGCTCGATAGACCGAAACGAAAGAGGACCGGCACAGCGCGGTTTGGCGCGGTTACACCGAAACGGCGTTCGCGGTCGCGGACTGTCGGACCCAGTCCTCGAAGCGGGTCTCGCCGAGGCTCGCGCCATCTCCTGGGACCAGCGTGCCGTCGCCGACCACAACCCCGAAGTAGCGCGCGGAAGGATCCGACAGCACCACTCGGGGATCGTTGGAAGCGTCGAGGAACCGGCGGATCAGCATGTCGAAATGGAACTGCTCCGGTCCGGCGACCTCGACGACGCCGTTGACGGGCGCCCCCACGGCGGCGCGACCGACGGCCTTCGCGACGTCATCCGCCGCCATCGGCTGGAACCGCACGCACGGCAGGCGCACGTTCTCACCGTCGGTGGCGCTGTCGGCGATCGACTTGAGGAACTCGAAGAACTGCGTCGCATGGACGATGGTGTACGGGATCGACGACGCCTTGATCAGCCCCTCCTGGGCCGCCTTCGCCCAAAAGTAGCCGGCGATCGTCGTGGTGAGGTCCCCGCTTTCGGACAGCTCTTTGGTCCCGACCACCGACAGGGCGACGTGGTGACCGACACCCGCGGCCTGTTCGGCGGCCAGCAGGTTGGTGGTCGACTTCCCAAAGAACTCGAGTGCCGGCGCATAGTCGAAGGACGGCGAGTTCGAGACGTCGACGACGACCGATGCGCCGTCGAGCGCCGCGGCCAGCCCTTCGCCGGTGATCGTGTTGATGCCGAGTCGAGGTGAGGCCGGGACGGCCTCGTGCCCCTGCTCCGTGAGCCCGGCGACGACCTTCGAGCCGATGAGCCCGGTGCCACCGATGACGACGATCTTCATGACGGAGCTGTCCTTTCCTGGGTGCTGACCGCGAATGGCGGCCTGGAGCCGGGGCCGCGGGAGCGTACGGGCGCGGATGTGACTCGATGGGGCGGTCGCCGGGGGGACGGTGGTCAGTGGCTCACCTCCTCCGCGTCAGCTCCGCATCGCGCCCGACGAGACGACGGCTGCGGCGGCCATCGCCGAGCCGTTCGTCGCGTTCTGGGGCGGCGTGGATGACGTTCACTGGGCGGCACACGTGACGGCGGACATCCCTGTGTCCGGGCCAGGATTCTGAACCCTCGGCATCCGGCTGACAAGTGCAGGTGCCGCCGGCTTGGGCCACTCGCGCCAGATGCGTTCTACCGAGCGTCGTGAGTGCGACCGCCGGATAGCTGGCTCCGGCGGTAGGACTCGAACCTACGACCAAGCGGTTAACAGCCGCCCGCTCTACCACTGAGCTACGCCGGAACGTGTCGCGAGCGTCGCGCCCGCGAAGCCGCGTCGCGCGCGGCCGGTCGGAAGGATACCCCACAGTCGCGGAGGCGGCACGGGTTCGGCAGGGGTTGGGCACCCAGATGCCCTGCGTCCGGCTCGCTACGGCGCCTCGATCGGGCTGTCCGGGCGGTTGCCCCACTCCTCCCATGAGCCGGCGTAGCTGCGCACGTCCTCGAAGCCGGCCAGCTCGTGCAGGACGAACCAGACGAGGGCGGCTCGCACGCCCCCCTGACAGTACGTGGCGCGGATCTCGGCAGGCGCGGCGCCACTGGACCGGATGATCGAGAGCATCTCGTCCACCGGCCGGAACGTCCCTTGGTCGGTCAGCAGGTCCGAGAACAGGCGGTTGCGGGCGCCCGGGATGTGCCCGCCACGCCGCGCCCGAAGATCGCTGCCGACCCACTCTCCGGCGGTCCGGACGTCGAGGATCCTGGTCGGCGCATCGTCGCCCGTAGTCGACTCCCGGCTCCACGCCAGGACCTCGTCATAGGTCGCGATGATCGAGTCGTCACGCTTGCCGAGGGTCACCTCGGGGCGGTCGGTGTCGGTCGTGGCGCGCTTGGGTGCCTCGCTCGTCGTCGCGTGGCCGGCCCGCCGCCAGGCGTCGATGCCGCCGTCGAGGATGTGCAACCGGTGCGTCGGGAAGCGGTACAGGCGCAGGAGCCAGTAACCGCGGATCGCCTGTCGATTCAGACCGATATCGTCGTAGAAGACCACCCGGTCGCCCTCGCCGACGGCCCACCGGCGCAGCACGGCCCCCGTCTGCTCGGGACCGGGGATCAGCCATTCCCGCTCGGCGTCGCCGGTCTCGGGGGCCGTCCCGCGAAGGGCGATCTCTCGGTGCAGATCGCTGTACACGGCGCCCGGGATGTGGCGCCGGTTGTAGACGCGGCGATTCGGCGACACGTGGACGATCCGGACATCCCGGTCGTCGAGGTGCTCGGCGAGCCAATCGACACCGATGAGCGGGCCGGGGTCGGCCTGGGTCTTCACCGCGGTGGATGCTAGCAGCAGGCTGGCGAGCCGGGTACGCTCGGGCGATGACCCAGCGCTGGCGCACGCTTGTCCTCGTGTATCCCGTGCTGGACGCCCGGTGGGGATCCGGGCTGCAACGGACCCGCACGCAACGGGTGATGACCCGCGACGAGCGGGCCGCGGTGATGGGCGTGGTCGAGTCGCTGCCGGCGACGGTGTCCGCGTGGAGCGACGGACTCGCGACGCTCGAACCGCTCGACATCGTCGAGGTCCGCCGACCCGTCCGCTCGCTGTCGTCGAGCGGCGGGGGTCGCTGGTGGGTCGGACCTCGGGAGGTCCGCCCGGAACTGGAGGCCGTCGCCGGAACGGGCGCCACATATGACTCCGTCTACGCGCTGTGGCCGTGCGACCCATCGGTGCCGCAGTGTGGGTGGGGATGCAGCATCGGACCGTCCGAGGCGACCTTTGGCGCTGGTTTCTCGTCGATCTCGACCGACCACTGGCGGACACTGCTTACCGATCCCGACCCCGAGCAGGGATACGTCCACGAGTGGCTGCACCAGGTCGAGTCGGTCTATCGCGCGCTCGGCGTCTCGGAGGCCGAAGTCCCGCCGCTGCATGACGCGGCAGCCTACACGTCGTCACGGCCCGCGGACGAGCCGCCGTTCGGTCGAACGTACGCCGAGTACCACGACGGCGGCTCCAGGACCTGGGCGCCCTGGTACCACGACTGGATGACCGGTCGATTGGCGCCGGCGGCGTCCGATGTGGCGTCCGACCGGCTCGTGACCGCCGAGGCCGCGGCGACTGAGGGCGTCGCTAACGTGGGGGACGCGGCGACCGAGGGCGTCGCCTCCGCCGGGGCTGCGGTGCCAAGCCGCCTCGTCCCGGCCAGCCCGATCGGGCTCACCCCGGAACGCTGGGGTCTGCGAAGTCGCAGCTAACCGCGCCTGATCATGCTTGCGCCGATGGGAAGCCGCGAACGCCTGGGCGACACCTACGTCACGCGCGGCCGCGACACCACAAACCAGATCCTTGGCGAGCTCCGGAATGCTCGCCGCGACCGGGATATCAGTGAGGCAAGCCTCGGGGCCTCGCTGGGCATTTCCGCGTCACAGTACAGCCGGATCGAGCGTGGATTTGACCCGCGGGGTAACGATCGCGCAGTTGGACCGTGCTGCTCGGCGCGGCGGGATTGGATCTGTCCGTTCGGGCGTACCCGGCTGGCGAACCGATCCGGGACGTCGGGCACGTCGCCCTCCTGGAACGGTTCCGCACCCGCCTCCACGTTTCCCTTCGGGTCCGGACGGAAGTGCCGTTTCCGAAGGCGGGGGACCTTCGAGCCTGGGACATTGTCGTGGCAGGGCCGGACTGGCGGCACGGCTATGAGGCCGAGACGAGGCCTCGGGACCGGCAGGCTCTCGAACGCCGGCTGGCGATGAAGACGCGCGACGGAGACGTCGACGGCGTGAGCCTGCTCCTGACTGATTCGCGGCACAACCGAGAGTTCGCGCGGACGAACTGGCCGACTCTTCGCGAGCGGTTCCCAGTGCCTGGACGCCGGGCTCCCGAAATGCTCTCGGCTGGGGAGAACCCTGGGGCGGGCTCCGTGATCCTGCTTTGACTATGACCACTTGCTTTGACTATGACCACTTGCACGATACGCACGTTCGGACCGAGCGATGACCGGCGATGTGCTGATTCGTGTCGACGACGTGCGTCTGACGCACGGAACGGCCACCCATGTTTGATTTCTGGCTTCATCCGGTCGCGGACGTGCGCCAGGCGCAACGATCAGTCGCTCGTGTCGACGTCGTTGGTCGCGGCGTGCATCGGATGCAACACGAACCGCGAACATGCGCCGATTGCACGCGCGTACGGGTCGTGCGGCTGACCTTGGCCGTGCGGCGTACCGGGCCGCCCGGCTGAGGCGAGGGCCAAACCCCCGCCCCGGCCGCCCGGCCAAGCCCCCGCCCCCCGCCCCGGCCGCCCGACCGCCCCGCCGACCGAACCGCGCCGATGTCTACTCCAGGTAGTCCTTGAGCTTGCGCGATCGGGACGGGTGACGCAGCTTGCGCAGCGCCTTCGCCTCGATCTGGCGGATCCGCTCGCGAGTCACGTTGAACTCCTTGCCGACTTCCTCCAGGGTCCGCGCGCGGCCGTCCTCCAGCCCGAAGCGGAGCTGCAGCACGCGACGCTCGCGACCGGTCAGCGAGTCAAGCACCGCCTCGACCTGCTCCTTGAGCAGCTGGTGCGATGCCGCCTCGGCCGGGGCGAGGGCGCCGCGGTCCTCGATGAAGTCGCCGAGGTGGGAGTCCTCCTCCTCACCGATCGGGGTCTCAAGCGACACGGGCTCCTGCGAGACCTTGATGATCTCGCGGACCTTCTCCGGGGTGACCTGGACCTCCTGGCCCTTGGACATCGCCTCCGCGATCTCCTCGACGGTCGGCTCACGGCCGAGCTCCTGGAGCAGGCCACGGGAGACCCGGATCAATCGGTTGATCGTCTCGACCATGTGGACCGGGATGCGGATCGTCCGCGCCTGGTCCGCGATGGCGCGGGTGATGGCCTGGCGGATCCACCACGTCGCGTATGTCGAGAACTTGAAGCCCTTCTCGTAGTCGAACTTCTCGACCGCCCGGATCAGGCCGATGTTGCCCTCCTGGATGAGGTCCAGGAACGACATCCCGCGACCGATGTACTTCTTCGCGATCGACACGACCAGCCGCAGGTTGGCCGACGTCAGCTGCTCGCGCGCGTCGCGCCCGATGCCGACGATCACACCCTTGCGGTCGCGCAGCTTCGTGTTGGCCGGCACCTCCGGGTCGTAGCCCATCTTCTTGAGCAGCTCGGCCTCGTTGCCGGCGGTGATGTAGCGCTCGAGCGCCGGGAAGGCGACGCCCTCACGGGTCCAGTCCCAGATCGCGCGCAGGCCCACGTTGTCGCGCGAGTCGAGATCGCCGTTGTGGACGGCCATGAATGCCCAGTCGAGCAGGGTGATGAAGTTGTCCGGGTTCGGCTGGTCGTTGTAGGTGTGGACGAGCTTCTTGGCCTGGCGCAGGAGGTCCTTGGTCCCATCCGACTGGGCGTCACGCCCGGCCTTGATCAGGTGGAAATCCGGCGAAGGGGCCAGCAGGTCCTTCGCGGCCTTGGCCGTGATGGCGGTCCGGACGAGGGCGTGGGCCTCGTCGCCGTACGGCAACCGATGCTGCGGCTTCTGGGTCCGCGTCTTGCGCTCGGTGTCGTGCAGCGTCCACTGGTGGAGCGAGGCGATGCCCTTCCAGGGCTCGTCGACGAGCTGCTCGCCGAGCTCGATGGCCTTGGCCAGGACGACCTCTTCCTCGGCGGTCAGCAGGGCGACCTTGCCGATCTCCTTGAGGTACATCCGGACCGGGTCATCGATGCCGATCATGTCGGCACTGATCGCCTCGAGATCCTCGGCGGTCGGCTCCTCGACCTCCTTGGGATCGAGCTTGGTCGGCCCTTCGAGCGGGAGCTTGGCGGCAGCGTCGATGGAGCCGTCGTCGGCGACGACCTCGACGTTCACCTCGGCGTCACCGTCGGGGGCGGCCGCTTCGGGCCCGAGGTCGATGTCCTCGTCGTCGTCGTCATCATCGTCATCAGCAGCGGCGGCGGCGAGCTGCGGCCCCGCGCGCGGGGCGCAGACCTGCCATCTTGGCCTCTTCGAGATCGGCCTTGGCGCGGCGGGGCCGCGACAGGACCGCCTCCACGAGTTGCTTATCGAGCGGATCGGCGGGCATGGGGTTCCTCCTTGGGGGCTGGTTCAGGCGTGCACGGCCACGCTGGGCCGGGCAAGCAAGCGGGTATCTTCTCGACGCCGATCGAGTGACCGGCGGGCTTCGTTGATCTGCCGACGTTCCAGGAGCAGGCGTTCCATCGAATTGGTGTCACCGGCTCGTTCGGCCTCTGCCTGGGCGGCTTCGTTGTATTCGCTTCGTTCGCGCAACTGGTCGTCCTCGAGCTCGAGGAGCAGTCGGGTGATCTCGTACGCGAGCTTGCCCGGGTCGAGCGTCCGGGCATCCGGGCCCGTCTTGGCGTACAACGCACGGGCGAGCGATGCCGTTTCGTCGTCGACGGCGAGGAGCAGCGCGGCGGCGTCGAACGGCGGGCGGATGCCCTGGTCGTTCGGCGCTCGCTGCAGGACGATCGCGCGGTACAGCTCGCGCGCGAGGGTGCTCGGCAGCTGATCGGGCCCCAGTTCGTCCGCGACGCGGGGCTGCTGGTCCGGCACCAGGAGCAGGAGTCGCAGGAGCTCCGCCTCGACCGGGGTCACGGCGCGCAGGATGTCTCCGATCGGCAGCGCATCCGGCGAAGCCAGGACGGCGTCCGCGGTGATCCGCGTGGCCGCCTCGCCACCGCGGTGCGTGCCTTGCCCGGCCGTCGCGGCGATGCGCCGGTCCAGGACCTGGCGAAGCACGCGTTCTTCCACGCCCGATTCGTGCCGGACCTGCTGGAGGGCCTCGTCGCGCCGCAGCGGATCGGCGATGTCGCGGATGGCCGGCATGACGGCCTCCACGAAGCCGATCCGGCCCGTGCTCGTCTTGAGATCGAACCGGCCGGCGTGGTGGCCGATGAGGTACTCGACGAGTGGCTTCGCCTTGGCCACGCCTTGCTCCCAGGCGGCCGGGTCCTCGCGGACGACCTCGTCGGGATCCTTGCCGTCCGGCAGGCGCACGACGCGCACGTCCTCGAGCTTGACGCCCGAGACATCGCCCTGCAGCTGGCCGATCAGGCCAGCCAGTGCGGTCACGCCCAGCGTGCCCGCCTTCTCGCCCGCGGCGTCGACGTCGTAGGCCAGCGCGATCCGGTTGGCGTAGCGGGTCAAGAGGCCGATCTGGTTCGGGGTCAGTGCCGTGCCGAGGCTCGCCACGACATTGTCGAAGCCAGCCTGATGGGCCATCAGCGCGTCGGTGTAACCCTCGACGATGACGGCCTGCCCGGTCTTGCGGATAGGCCCCTTGGCCTTGTCGATGAGATAGAGCGTCCGGCTCTTGTCGAAGAGCGGCGTCGCCGGGGAGTTCAGGTACTTGGGCCCCTCCCCTTCCAGCAGCCGGCCACCGAGGCCCACCGCGTGACCGCTCGTATCGCGGATGGGGAACAGGACGCGGGCGCGGAACTTGTCGATCACGCCACGTCCGCGCTGGCTGGGGCTGGCCAGACCCACCTCCACCAACTCTTCGGGGCGGATGTCGCGCTTGACCCCCAGCTGGCGGGCCATCTGGTCCCAGCCGCCCGGTGCCCAGCCGAGCTGATGGGTCTCGATCGTCCCCTCGGTGAAGCCGCGGCCCTTGAGGTACGCCAGCGCGCCCTCACCGGCCTTGGAGCCGGTCAGGACCGCGTGATAGAAGGCGACTGCCGTCTCGAGGACGTGGCGGAGACGCGCGCGACGGGCATCCTCACGCTTCGTGCGCTCATCGATCTCGACGCCGGCGCGGGCGGCCAGCGTGCGGAGGGCTTCGGGGAAGGTCGCGCCGTCCCGTTGCATGACGAAGCTGAAGATGTCGCCGCCCAGGCCGCAACCGAAGCAATGCCACGACTCACGAACCGGGGTGACGACGAACGACGGTGTCTTCTCACCGTGGAACGGGCAGAGGCCCTTGTAGGTCGTGCCAGCCTTCTTCAGGGTGACCGATTCGCCGACGACCTCGACGACCGACAGCTTGCTTTTGACCTCGGCAGTGACGCCGACCGACAAATCCACTCCTTCGCGCCGATGACCACTCGGCGCCGTTCACTCCCGTGCCCGCCGAACCCGTCCGCCAGGTCCCGGACACACCTGTGGGCCTGTCAAGTCTTGACAAGCCCGGTAGGCCCATACTGTGCTCCTTCCGAGCACGATCTGTCAACCCCTTGTCAATACTCCCGAGGAGTATCGGCCGTCAGGATAAGCTCGGCCGTAGCCCCCGCCGGGCGTGGGCCATGGGTTCGTCCCGTGCCGGAGTCGGTGAACGATCTGCCCGCGATGGGCGTGAACTTCCAGCTGTACGAACTGGCACCCAGCCGGAGCCTGAGAACGCCGTGTGTCGAGGAGAAGACCTGGCTGTTGGCCTTGGCCGATCCCTTCGAGCGCAACGACGTGCCGCCGGTGCCGACGACGAACTGCCGGATCCCGTAGTCCCGATCGCGCCGCCCGGCAGGTGTCTGGGGCGAGAAGCGCTCGTAGTTGTGATCGTGCCCGTTGAGGACGATGTCCGCTCCCTCCCCGTACAGGACGTCCCAGAACGCCTGGACCGAATCGCTGTTCCCGTGCTTGCCCGAGCTGAATCTCGGGTGGTGCCAATACGCGAGCACATTCCTGCCACGGCTCTTGACGAGGACCCGCTTGAGCCAGATGAGCTGGGGCGACCCACGCGCGCAGCTGACTTCGCCGCAGTTCGAGTTCAGGACGATGATGTGCCACGTCCCGAGCGTGTACGCGTAGTACCCATCGACATTCGGCCCGGCTCGGCTCCCGAAGTAGTCGAAGTAGCCCTTGGCGCCGTCCGTGCCGTAGTCGTGGTTGCCAGTGGACGGACGGGTGCGCGCCTTGAACCGACCCCAGGTGGGGTGGTAACAGTTCCGGAACTCGGACGCCGTTCCCCTCTCGTATGCGTTGTCGCCGAGGGTGATGACCGTCCCACTGATGTTCGCGATGAGCTTCGCCGTCGCCGTGTCCGTCGTCGTGTTGCAGTCCCCGATGTCGCCCGCGCCGACGACGACGGGATCGGCTGCGGCGACCGCTGGTCCGGTCATCAAGGAGGCGAGACAGAAGATGGCCATGACGCCGGTAACGCGCACGCGTCGGATCGACATGGGCACCACCATACGCCAGGCAGCAAACGGCCGAAAGGGCGGGCCGATGCCCCGGCGAAGAACCGGCGCTCGACGCGCGCCGTCGTCAGAATGGGTCGGTGCCACGATTGCAAGCGCGACGATTCGCCACCCCCGACGAGGTCCGAAGGTTCACCCACGGCCGGGCCGACGTCGTCCGGCTCGACGAATCAGCGGTCGGCCGTGCCGAGTACGAGCCCGGCTGGCGATGGACGACCGATATGCCGCCGATCGCGGGGACCGCGACGTGCCAGCTGCACCACCTCGGCTACTCGGTCTCGGGGGTCATGCATGTGGTGATGAACGATGGCCAGGAACTGGACATCGTGCCCGAGTCGATCTACGAGATTCCCGCTGGCCACGATGCGTGGGTGGTCGGCGACATCCCCTGGGTAACGATCGAGTGGACCAGTGCCCGGACGTTCGGCGTCCCTCAGGAGGGACCGGGTGAGCGTGTCCTGGCAACGGTCCTGTTCACCGATATCGTGGACTCGACGGCCACCCTCCAGCGTGTCGGCGACGACGCGTGGCGAGACCTGCTGTTGACGCACAACCGGCTCCTGCGGGACGAACTGAACGACTTCCGCGGGCGCGAGGTGACGACGACCGGGGATGGGTTCCTTGCGGTCTTCGACGGGGCGACACGAGCGGTTCGCTGTGGCGCCGCGATGGCTCGTTCCACCCATGACGCGGGGCTCGAGGTCCGGGTCGGGATCCATACCGGCGAAGTCGAGTTCGTCGGCCCTGACGCGCGCGGCCTCGCGGTGCATGCGGCCGCCCGAGTCATGTCGTTCGCCGGCCCGGGCGAGGTGCTCGTGTCCTCGACCACGAACGACCTGCTCGAGGGGTCAGGATTGATCCTCGAAGACGCCGGCTCGAAGGAGTTGAAGGGGTTGCCCGGCGAACGCCGGCTCTTCAGGCTTGTCGCGGCTTCGCCACCGCCTGTCGAGCGGATCCCAGCACGGGGAACGACCTGATCCGAGCCCCGCGGCGGTCAGTTCCCGCGACGGACCCACAGACCTCGGGCGCCCTCGCCGCGATTCTCGTTGTAGCCGACCAGCTTGAGACCGTCCAGCAGGGCCACCCCTCCGGGTTCCGGGTCGGAGTCCGTCACGTGCTCCAGGCTCACTCGCGACAGCGGCGTCCACGTGAGGCCGAAGTCGGTGCTCTGGCGATACCAGATCGGCGAGTCGCCGGGGCGCCCGTGCTTGAACACGACGGCCAGGACGCCCGCCTGCAGCGTGAACATCGGTGTGGTGCTGAACCGGCTGTTCGTGCTCGCCGAGAGGGCCTTGCCGCCGGACCAGGTCGCGCCGTTGTCCGTCGTCCGTCGATAGACGGCCTGCATCGTTCCCGATGCGGTCGAGGTATAGGCGACGATGGCGCTGTTGCCCGACGCGATCAGTCCGTAGCCTTCGTCGGTCGATGAGCTGATCTTGGTCGGCGCTGACCAGGTCGCACCGTGGTCCGTGGATCGCCGAGCGGACATCGTGTTCCTGGCCGAGAGATACGCGACATAGGTCGCGCCGGTCCCGATCGCGAGCGCAGGGCCCGACCGGTAGAACGGATGCGTGCCTGGCTCCCAGTTCGAGGTGCTGGCAATGTAACGAGCGGACCCGAACGTCACGCCACTGTCGGCACTCGTGCGCATGTAGAGGCGACCGGTCGAGTAGCCGGTCCACGCGATCGTCACCCGGCCGCTCGAATGGCGTGCGACCGCCTGGTCGGCGATATTCGACGAGCTCGACGTCATCGCACGAGACGCCTCCCAGGTCACGCCACCATCGGTGGTCCGTCGATAGAACAATCGCCCCAGCGTCGGGCTCGAGCCCTGCCGGACATAGGCGACGTCGACGCTGGTGCCATAACCCGACGCGGAGAAGTTGACGCGGATCCCGGAGGCGATCCTGGTCGTCGCGGACCAGGTCTTGCCACCATCCGCGGTCCGCCGCGCATACGCCGAGGTTCCGGACTGCCAGACCATGAGCGCCTTCGCCGGTCCGGTGCGGAAGATCCGAGGCTGGTAGTTCGAGTCGGACGAGAGCTTGACGGCACTGGCCCAGGTCACCGCGAGGACGGGCTGCGCCACCAGCAGGACCAGGAGGGCGCCAGTCACGATCGCTGTGGCGCGCCGCGCGAACCGGGTGGACGGGACCGGTGCTGTCATCCTGTTGCCTCGTGTGTTGCGGACTGGCAGCAGGGGGGTCGCTGTCAAGTCCGTGCCGGGAGTATCCCCGCGGCCCAGGCCCGCCACGATGGTCATTCGCTCGATCCGCCATGGACACATGTCCACGACCGGAGTGAGCGTGCTGCTCGCGCTGCGAACCATG
Organism: uncultured Chloroflexia bacterium; assembly: GCA_963735785.1. Lineage (GTDB taxonomy): Bacteria > Chloroflexota > Limnocylindria > Limnocylindrales > CSP1-4 > SPCO01. The sequence continues at coordinate 374,680 of CAVTMH010000001.1, forward strand.
GTTGATGCGATTGCAACGACGGGGGGCGGACGATGGGCGCGGCCGGGCGGCGCCTGACCGCACGGCGATCACGACCAGAGGAGATCGATCATGTGTCTGACCTGCGGTTGCATGGACGCGCATCGCGAGATGGGCGAGTCGAACATCACCTTCGAGGACGTGGAACGTGCCGCACGGGAGAACGGCAAGAGCGTCCAGGACACCTTCCAGACCATCGAGGCGACGGTCGCCAAGGATCGATCGGAGCACGCGCGCGAGTACGGGGCGGAGCGGCCGGTCGCCTGACCCACATCGTCCCCTGACCAGGGCCCCCGCTACCCGCCCGAGACGGCCGGGATGACGTGGACCGTCGAGTCGCCACGCAACGGGGTCCCGAGCGTCGCCGGGGCCCGATCGACGAAGACCTTGATGTGCTCGCGGATCACGGGGCCGGCGTCGACCAGTCGATTGCGCATCCCGGGCGCGAGCACATCCAGCCGATCGATGGCCTCGGCGACCGTGGCGGCCTCCACGTCGCAGCGACGCGGAGCGGCCGGGAACAGCGCGATCAGCGAGCGCGGGAGGATGATCGTCGCCATCTGTGTCAGTCGAGGGCGGCCGCCTCGACCCCCCAGATCGGCGGCAGGTGGTCCGCGATCAGGGACCAGCTGACTCCCTCGTCGTTCGAGCCGTACAGCTGGCCGGTGCTGGTCCCGAAGTAAACACCGGCCGGGTCGTGTCGATCGACCGCGAGCGCCTCGCGCAGGACCCCCACGAACGCGTTCTGCTGCGGCAGGCCGTCGCCGTGCCGTTGCCATGAATCCCCGCGATCGCTCGTCCGCCACACCCCGAGCGCACCTCCCGGTGCCAGGCGTCCCTCCTCCGGGTGCGTCAGGGGGATCACCCATCCGCTGGCGGGATCACGCGGATGCGCCGCCATCACGAACCCGAACTCCGAGACGAGCCCAGCGCTGACGTCTTCCCAGCTGCGGCCGGCATCGGCCGAGCGGTAGACGCCGCAGTGATTCTGCTGATAGAACGTCTCCGGCTCACCGGACGCCATCACGAGCTTGTGGACGCACTGGCCGGTCTCCGGGTACGGATCGGGCGCAAAGCATGCGGCGACACCCTTGTTCCTGGCCTCCCAGGTCGTGCCGCCGTCCTCGGTCGCGAACGTGCCGACGGCGCTGATCGCGACCCACATTCGCTCCGGATCGGTCGGGTGGGGGACGATCGTGTGGCAGATGAGCCCACCGGCGCCGGGCTCCCAGCCCGGCCGGCTGGGGTGGTCGCGCAGGCCCGACACGTGCGTCCAGGTCGACCCGCCGTCGTCGCTCCGGAAGAGTCCCGCGGGCTCGGCGCCCGCCCAGAGCGAGCCGTGCGCGCCCGTGACGTTCCAGATCGTCGGGATCTTCGGGCCGTCGTCGCCGTAGGTCAGCCCCTCGGAGGAGTGGGTCCATGTCGACCCGAGGTCGTCGCTGCGAAAGACGGCCGGGCCGTACCAGGCGGACCCGCCGCCCGCGAAGATCGCGCCGCTCGCAGGATCGACGCTCAGGTCATGGATCGGCCAGCCCTCGCAGAGCGGGCCGCGCAGGGACCACGACGTGCGCGACGCATCGCCATCCAGGATGAAGGCGCCCTTGGAGGTTCCGACGAGCAGCAGGTTGCGGGTCATCGTGTTCTCACGTCCCCCAAGTTGAAGATGCGAACCGTGGCCAGGCGGTCAGGATACCCGTGCTGGTGGCGCGAGAACACCGCTCGCGGAGCTGACCGGGCCGGGGCACGTGCTGAGCATGCCGCACGCACGCGGGCGTTGTTAAGATTTCGCGAACTCCTCCGGTCCGAGCCCACGGGAGCACGAATCCGAGCATGCACGCGTCCGTCACCGCGTCCTCTGGTCTCATCGGATGGTTGGGCGAGCTCGCGGAACCCACGCAAGGCGCCGAGGTCGGGGGCAAGGCTGCGTCCCTCGACCGGCTCGCCCGCCTCGGGTTCCATATCCCACCCGGCTTCTGCCTCACGACCGCCGCATTCGAGGCGCACGTGGCCGCGATCGCCGAGCGGGCGCCACTCCGTGAGGCGCTTTCCGCCCTACCCGACGAGGATGCGCGAGTGACCGTGGTCGGGCTCGTATCCGAGTCACCGGTCCCGCCACCGCTCGGTGACGCGCTCCGGCTGGCCGTGGCACGCCTGGCAGCCGAGGGAGAGCGAAGTCTTGCGGTCCGTTCGTCGGCCGTCGGCGAGGACAGCGCGACCGCGTCGTATGCCGGGCTGCACGACACGGAGCTCGGGCTGGCCGCCGACGCCATCGAGCCGGCGATCCGGCGTTGCTGGAGCTCGCTCTGGAGCCCCCCCGCCATCGCTTACCGGCTTGCGCGGTCGGTCCCATTCGATCACGCGGCGATGGCCGTGGTCGTGCAGGCGCTCGTCCCGGCGGAGGTCGCGGCCGTCGTGTTCACCCGGCACCCGGTGACCGGCCGCGACGACCAGCTCATGATCAACGCCGTCCGCGGCCTCGGTGAGCCGATGGTCTCGGGCGCGGCCACGCCGGACACCTACGTGGTCGATAAACCCAGCCAGGAGGTGCAGGAGTTCGAGCCAGGTGGCTCCGGCGAGCGACTCTTCGCCATCGACGGCGGGGTGACACGCGAGGTCGATCCCGTGCGGGGCCCCGCGCTCGAGATGGCCGTGCTGCGCGAGCTCGTGGCCCTGTCACTCCAGGTCGAACGAGCCTTCGGCGTTGCCGTCGACGTGGAGGCGGCCTACGCCCGTGGGCGTTGGTACCTGCTCCAGGCCCGACCGATCACGACCCGGTGAGGACGCCGTGACCGAGGTGGGCGAGGTGTCGACACCGGGTGTCCCGCCGAGTGCTGGGCCCGCCGAGGACCCACCGGGCTTCCCGATCGCCTGGTCCGACCCGGGCGACGTCGAGCGGTCGTGGCGACGAGACGATATGCACTCACCGTTCTGCCTGGTCCCGCTTTCGCAGGACTACGTGGGCCTCATCGGCAACGGGTTCGCCTACCGCTACGAGCGGCTCGAGGTCCCGATCAGCATGCGCGCCCAGGTCATCAACGGATACCTGTACTTCTCCTGGGTCCCGCTTGGTCCGGAATCGCAGCACGACGCCGTCATCGAGCAGTACGTGGCCAGCTGCCGCGTCCACACGCCGCTCGCGATCGACTATTGGGAGCGGTCCGTCCCGGAGCTCCGCGAGCTGTATGCCGGGATCGCCGCCATCGAGGTCGATCGTCTGCCGCCGGCGGAGCTTGCGGAGGCATGGGACGAGGCCTGGGAACGGGCGCAACGGGCATGGGCCATCCACTTCTACGCGATCACCGGCCCGTACCAGGTCATGGACGACCTCGCGGACCTCTACGAATCGGTGGTGGAGAAGCCACACCCGGGCGAAGCCCTGAGGCTGATCCAGGGCACGATCCACGAACTGGTCGGTGTCGACGCGGGCCTCGGCCGCCTGACCGAGCTCGCGGCCGCGTCACCGGAGGTCGCGAGCGCAGTACGCGCACGTCCAGGCCCGACCCCGGAGCAATTGGTCGAGCTCCCGGGCGGCGAAGCCTTCGTGGCCGAGCTGCGCGCCTTTCTGGCGGAACACGGCCACCTGGGCCAGGGGTTCGACGACCTCGCCCTCGCGTCGTGGGCGGAGGAGCCCGCGATGCTCCTCGCGGAGGTCGCCAAACGGCTCGAGCATCCGGTCGAACCGGCCCTCGAGCGCGCCACGCGCCTGGCGCGCGAAGCGGACCGGCTCGCGGACGGGGTCAGGTCCCGACTTGCCGGTCAGCCTGACAGACTGGCGGAGTTCGATCGACTGCTCGGCATCGCGCGCCAGATCGGACCGATCACCGAAGCGCACAACTACTGGATCGACCGGATGGCGCAGGCCCGCCTGCGAACCTTCGTGATGCGTGTCGGCGCACGTCTCGTCGAGGCGGGCGTCGTGGAGCACCCGAACGACGTGCTCTACCTGCGCCGGGCCGAGGTGCCAGGACTCCTGCGCGAACCAGCGGACCGGCGGGCGCTCGTCGCCGCGCGGAAGGCGGAGCACGAACATTGGCGGAACGTCACCCCGCCGGCCAGGATCGGGAAGCCGAGCGATGAGGGACCCTCGGGACGCTTCGGTGGGGAGCGCTTCGCCAAGGAGGACGAGGCGATCGTCCGCGGGACGGGTGCCTCGGCCGGGATCGTCCGAGGGCCGGCACGGATCGTGCTCGGCCCGGGGGACTTCGCCCGTGTGCGGCCGGGCGACATCATCGTGGCGCCCTCGTCGAACCCATCGTGGGTACCGCTCTTCACGATCGCCGGGGGTCTCGTGACGAACACGGGTGGGGTCCTTTCGCACGCGGCGGTCGTCGCGCGTGAGTTCGACCTGCCCGCCGTGGTGGGCACCGGTGATGCCACGACGCGGATCGTCGACGGTCAGCAGCTCGAGCTGGACGGGACCACGGGCTTCGTCCGGCTGTTGTGAGTGGGGCCACCGACGAGTCGGCGTCGACGGGCGGTCCGGCCCGCCCGATCACCGGCGCCATGCTCGGACTGGCGTCCGGCGCCATCCTCGTGCCGCTCAACTCCACGATGCTCGCGGTCGCGCTCCCGAGCGTCATGGACGAGTTCGGCGTGGGCGCGGCGACGGTCGCCTCGCTCGTCACGCTCTACCTGGGCGCGGTCGCGATCGCGCTGCCGGCGAGCGGCAGCCTCGGGGACCGGTTCGGTCACCGGCGCGTGTTCCTCTTCGGTGTCGGCGCGTTCGCGCTGGCCTCGGCCCTTGCGGCAACCGCCATGTCGTTCGAGGTCCTGGCGCTGTCGCGCGTCCTGCAGGCGGCGAGCGGGGCGCTCGTCTCGGCGAGCTCGGTGGCGCTGCTGCGCGAGATGGCACCGCCGGATCGACGCGGCTCCGCGTTCGGGTTCTTCGACATGCTCGTGTCCACGAGTGCGGCGGTGGGGCCGCTCGTCGGTGGCCTGCTCGTCGCGGGGCTCGGCTGGCGATGGATCTTCATCGTGGCTGTGCCGGTCGCCCTCCTCGCGGCGGCAACCGTGGGCATGCTGGTGCGGCCGGTGTTCATGTCGCCGAGCGTCGCGCCACGACCCATCGACCTGCCGGGTCTCGGTCTCCTCGCGGCCCTGCTGATCGTGATGCTGGTCGGGCTCCGTGCGCTGGAGGGGGGCGGCTCGCCCCTGCTGGCCGGACTGGGTGCGGCCGTGCTGCTGGCGCTGTTCGTCCTCGTCGAGCGCCGGACCGACCATCCGGCCGTCGACCCACGCCTGTTCGCGTCGCGGTCATTCAGCGCGGCGGTGGTGGCGGTGTTCGGCGCGACCGTGATCCTCCATGCCACCCTGGTGCTCGTGCCTCTGCTCGTCGAGGATCTCCAGGGCGGGAACGCCCAGACGAGCGGGTTCGTCCTGCTCGGTATCTCGGCGCTGGGGGCGATCGCGGCGCCCATCGGGGGTCGGATGTCCGATGCGGTCGGCCGCCGCCAGCCGGCCGTGATCGGGACCCTCGCGAGTGTCCTGGGGCTGGTCGTGCTGTGGCTCGTGGCGCCCGAGGCGTCCACGCTTCTGCTTGGCCTGTTGCTGGCGATCGTCGGGTTCGGGATGGGGATGGCGGGTTCGCCACGGCAGGCGGCGGCGCTCGAGACCATCGGGCCCGACCGAGTAGGGATGGCCGCCGGCACGTACCTGACCGGGCGATACATCGGCGGGGCGCTCGGGGCGACGCTCGCCGGGGCCGTCCTGGGCGGCACCGTCACGGGGGCCGGGGTATCGACCGGATTCGGGCTGCTTGCGGCCGTCGCGGTCGGGGTCACGCTCGCTTCCCTGTTCCTGCCCGCGGGCCGGCCCGTGGCGACGGGTCAGGGCGCAGCTGCTCGCCGCTGACCGCCGAGCTCGGGTCGCAGACGCGCGGGTCAGGTCCCCGTGCCGCGCGCCTCCCGGAGCGCGTCGAGCAGCTTGCCCAGGACGTCGTGACGCACGCGAGCGCGGCGGCTCTCGTCGTCGAGCACGTCGCGGGTCGTCGCGTCGCCGTAGCCGGCGGTCAGGCGGATGTCGCGCCGGCGGACCTCCCCGAGCTCGGTCGCCCGGGCCTTCAGCAGCGCGCGCTCGAGCTCATCGAGCTCGTCGTGGTCGGACACGTCGAGATGGAGGTCGATGGAGCCGGGCGGGTCCTGCACGCTAGCATCGTAGCCCGGCGGATGGCCACTGCCCCGGGTACCCTGCCCGCATGACCGACGCCGTCCACGATCCAGGACCCGACGCCGCGGCGGCGACCTTCGACGGGCCGCCGGACATCGCCGCGAACCCACTCGATCTGGATGGCGGCGGCACGATCCGCATCGGGACCGCATCGTGGACCGACCCGACGATGACGGCGTCGGGTGTCTTCTACCCGACCGGCGCGGATTCCGCCGAGGAGCGGCTGCAGTTCTACGCCTCGAAGTTCCCGCTCGTCGAGGTCGATGCGACCTACTACTCGCTGCCGGTCCGGCGCACGTCGGAGCTCTGGGTGGAGCGGACGCCGCCCGACTTCACGTTCGACATCAAGGCCCACGCGCTGATGACGGGCCAGCCGACGGAGACGAAGCGCCTGCCGAAGGATCTCCGCGAAGCCCTCCCGGGGGAGGTGGCGGAAAAGGCACGGATCTACGCCAAGGACCTGCCCGACGCGCTCCGCGATGACGTATGGGCGTGGTTCGCCGATGGCCTGGAGCCGTTGCAGGAGGCCGGCCAGCTCGGCTCGATCCTCCTGCAGTACCCGCGCTGGTTCTTCACGTCATCCGAGAACCGCGACACGATCGAGGAATCGGTCGCGCGATTGCGGGACGCCGGCATGACGCCGGCCGTCGAGTTCCGCAGCGCGTCGTGGTTCAACGAGAAGAACATCGAGCGCACGCTGAAGTTCCTGGGCGACCGCGAGATCCCGCTTGTCATGGTCGACGGACCGCAGGGCTTCAAGTCGAGCGTGCCCGCGATCGCCGCCGCTACGTCACCCGATCTGGCCGTCGTGCGCTTCCACGGCCGTCGGACCGAGACCTGGGAGAAGCCCGGCATCAAGACGGTCGAGCGCTTCCGCTACCTCTACGACGAGGATGAGCTGGAGGAGTGGGTGCCTCGTGTCCGCGAAGCCGCGGGCCAGGCGAAGCAGACCCACGTCCTCTTCAACAACTGCTACGCCAACTACGGCGCGACGAACGCGCTCATGCTCGCGGAGCTGCTACAGGACCTGGACTAGGACCTGCCGGCGGTCGCGGGGATGTTCAGCTCGCGCTGGGCGGATTCCTTGCGGGCGGCCATCCGGTCGCCGAGATCCTCGAGCTCGGAGCGGTCGAAGACGGAGCGGGCCTGCTTGAACATCTCGCCCTCCTCCTCTTCCATGTGGTGCTCGACGTTCTCCTTCATGACCTTCGCCTTGGCGCCCCAGCTCTCGTCGTCGACCGGGCACTCCTCGAGCTCCTTCATGATCAGGTCCACCACGTGGTGCTCCTGGTAGCCCTCCAGGACGATGTCCTTGGCCTTGGGGTGGGCCTTGAGCTCGGGGTAGAAGATCTCCTCCTCGATGATCTCGTGAACGGTCAATTCGCCCTTGATCGTCGAGAACAGCTCGGCCCGGATCTTGAGCCCGCGCTCGGTCGTCGACTCGAGCTCCTCGAGCAGCGTTCGCATCTTGGCGTGGTCTTCTTCGAGCATCGCGATCGCGTTCATGTGTTGGCCTCCTGCAGGGGACGGGGGTGAGCCCTATTCCAGCAGGCGGACGCCCTCGAACGCCCCAAGCGAAGCGAGCCGTCGCGTCGGGTCGCCTTGCAGTTTTGTTGCGCCGGTCGCGTGGGGTGCGGTCAGAGCGGCCCGGAGATGCCGCCGTCTTTTCGGATTCTCCAGAAATGGACGGCCAGGAAGATGGCCGTCAGCAGGGGCAGGATCATGATGTGGAGCACGTAGAAGCGAAGCAGCGTGTTCTGCCCGACCTCCACGCCGCCCAGCAGGAGGCGGTTGACGGGCGTCGCCACGAGCGGAAAGTACGATCCGAAGTTCGTTCCGATGGTGATCGCCCAGAACGCGATCTGGTCCCACGGCAGCAGATAGCCCGAGAAGCTGAGCATGATGGTCAGGAACAGGAGCACCACGCCGACGACCCAGTTGAACTCGCGTGGTGGCTTGTAGGCGCCGTGGTAGAAGACCCGCATCATGTGCAGGAACACGAAGAAGACCATCAGGTGGGCGCCCCACCGGTGGATGTTGCGGGTCAGCAACCCGAACGTGACCTGGCTCTGGATGTCGAGGATGTTCGTGTAGGCCAAGGTGGCACTCGGCACGTAGAAGAACATCAGGTACACGCCGGTGATGGTCAGCACCAGGAACAGGAAGAACGTCAGGCCACCCAGGCAGAACGTGTAGGCGAACTTGACCGCGTGCTGGCGGACGCGGACCGGGTGGATGTGCAGGAACACGTTGTTCATGACCGCGTACGCCCGCGAGCGCTCGTCGCGCGGGTACGGCTGGCGGAAGAGCGATCGCCAGACCGGGCTTCGGCGGATGGTCTGGTCCACCCGCTCGAGGAAACTCACCGGGCTCCTCCTGCGATGGCTGGATCCTTGACAGCGGCCTCGCACGTACATTACTCCCGATGCGTGGCGTGTCGTCCCTGGTTCCCGACGACGCTGGTTCCCCTACCATCCTGACCATGGACGACGGGATCTGCCTGCCGAACTTCCCTGACGGCGCGCCGCTTGTCTGACCTGCACCCGAGGGTCCCGGACAGCGTCCCCGAACCGACGGCCGAGCGCCCGCGACCTCGTCTCCCTTGGCCCGCCGCTGCGGTGCTCACCTTCCTCGCGGCGGCGTGCGTGCTCGTCCTCGAGATCGCCGCCGGTCGGTTGCTGGCGCCGTACGTCGGGGTGTCGCTGACGACCTACACCGGGATCATCGGCGCCATCCTCGCGGGGATCGCCCTGGGGGCGTGGGTCGGTGGCCGGGCGGCGGACACGTTCGGCCCCGAGCGACTCCTCGGCCCCTCGTTCGTGCTCGGCGGGGTCGCGGCCATCGCCGCCGTGCCGATCGTCGGTGCACTCGGCGCCGCGGACCTGGGCGACGGCTTCATCGCCATCGTCACGCTCGCCATCGTCGGGTTCGTGGCACCGGCCGCCATCCTTTCGGCGGTGGCGCCGATGCTGGTCCGGGCCACCCTGACGGACCTCGCGACGAGCGGCACGATCGTCGGGCGCCTGTCGGCCATCGGCACCGTCGGGGCGATCACTGGCACCTTCTTGACGGGCTTCGTCCTGCTTGGGCTCGTCCCGACCCGGCTGCTGATCGTCACGGTCGGCGGCCTGCTCGTGCTCGTGGGGCTGACGCTGAGCGTCGCCCTGCGGGGCGGCGGCGGGCCACGGACCGGGGTGCTGGCACTCGCCGCCGTCGTCATGGGTGGACTCGCCCTGGCGGGCCCTTCACCGTGCGACACCGAGAGCGCCTACTACTGCATCGCCGTGGAGGAGGATCCCTCGAACCCCGATGGACGGGTCCTCGTCCTGGACCGGTTGACGCACGCGTACGTCGACCTGGGCGACCCGGCGAACCTGGAATTCGGGTACGTGCGCCGGTTCGCGGACGTCGTCGGGCCGTACCTGGACGGGCTCGACGGCCCGATCGAGGTGCTCCATGTCGGTGGGGGAGGCTTCACGTTCCCGCGCTATCTCGACGCGACCCGGCCGGGCATTCGCAGCACCGTGCTGGAGCTCGATCCGAAGGTCCTAGCCGTCGCCCGCGAGGAGCTTGGCTTCGCGCCGAGCGAGTCGATCGACGTCATCGTCGGGGACGCGCGACTGTCCATCGAGCGCCTGCCCGACGACAGCGCCGACCTCGTCGTCGGCGATGCGTTCGGCGGGCTCGCCGTTCCGTGGCACCTCACGACGGCCGAGTTCCTCCAGCAGGTCGAGCGTGTCCTGCGCCCGGACGGGATGTACGTGATGAACCTGATCGACTACCCACCGCTCGGGTTCGTCCGGGCAGAGGCGGTGACCGTGGACCGGGCCTTCGAGCACGTGGCGGTCATCAGCGGACGGGCGACGCTCGATGCCGAGGGTGGTGGGAATGTCGTGCTCGTGGCGAGCGAGCAACCGCTGGACGTGGCCGCTGTCACGGCCCGCATCGAGGCCTGGGGTGAGGGCGGCTCGACGGGCATCATCGCCGACCGAGGGGAGTTGGCCGCGTTCATCGGCGATGCCCCGTTCCTGACCGACGACTACGCCCCGGTGGATCAGCTGCTGGGCCGCTGACGCCCCGGGAGCGTTCGCGGCGGACGGGCAGCTTCTGGCCGCGGATCGTGGCGTTGCGGAGAGCATGCTCAACAAGGTCGGCGACCTGGCCCTGCACGTCGACCAGGGCGAAATCGTCGAACAGCTGGATCGCGCCGACCACGGAGCCCGGCACTCCGGCTTCGTTCGCGATGGCACCCACGAGGTCGCCCGGTCGCAGGCCGGCCCGCCGACCGCCCCCGATCCACAACTGTTCCCAGCCGTCCGCCTCCGGCCCGCGCGGGGGGCGCGCGGGACGCCCATCAGGGAACGGTCGTGGTCCCCGTCGAGGACCACTGCCGGGGCCCCGAGCCGGTCCCTGGCCCGGCTGCTGGAGCGATGCCTGGGCGAGCTCGACCTCGTCCTCGTCGCGCGTCTCGGCGCCCTCGATCAGGCTGACCGCGGCGAGCGCGATGTCGACGACGTCGAACTCCTCGGTCAGCGGCTCCACCACGCCCCGCAATCGATCGTGGCCGCCGGTCTCCAGCGCATCGCGCAGGTTGGCGCGGAGCAGCTCGAGCCGACGCTCCCGGAGGTCGGCGACCGTCGGCAGCCGCGCGATCTGGAGCTTGGACCTGGTCGCCGACTCGATGTTGCGCAGCAGCCGATGCTCGCGTGGCTCGACCAGGGTGATCGCCACGCCCTCGCGTCCGGCCCGACCCGTGCGGCCGATGCGATGGACATAGGCATCGGGGTCCGATGGGACATCGAAGTTGACGACGTGGCTCACATGCTCGATATCGAGCCCGCGCGCGGCGACGTCCGTCGCCACCAGCACGTCCAGGGACCCATCGCGGAAGCGGCCCATGATCCGGTCGCGGGCCTCCTGGGCGAGACCGCCATGCAACGCGCCGGCGTCATGGCCGCGGCTGCTCAGCGCCTCGGCGAGATCGTCGACCTCGCCACGCGTGCGGGCGAAGACGAGCGCGGACGCCGGATCCTCGACATCGAGGATGCGACACAGCGCAGGCAGCTTGTCGACGCGGCGCACGACATACGCTGTCTGCCGGACGCGCGCGACCCCGTCACCGGAGAGCTTCTCGGCATGGACCGTGATCCGCGCCGGGTCCCGGAGATGACGCTTGGCGATCCGCGTGATCGTCGGCGAGATCGTGGCCGAGAACAACGCGGTCTGGCGGTCGGTCGGGGTGGCCGACAGGATCGTGTCGAGGTCCTCGGCGAAGCCCATGTCGAGCATCTCGTCCGCCTCGTCGAGCACGACGATGCGCGCCGCGTCGAAGGTCAGGCTGCCGCGCTTGAGATGATCGACCGCGCGACCGGGGGTGGCGACGACGACATCGACCCCGCGGCGGAGGCCGCGCAGCTGCTGGCCGATCGGCTGACCGCCATAGACCGGGACGACGCGCGCGCCCATGGTCTTGCCATACACGTGGAACGCCTCCGCGACCTGCATCGCGAGCTCGCGGGTCGGCACGACGACGAGTGCGCTGGCCGTGTTCGGTCCGGCCTCCCCGATGGTGATGCGCTGCAGGACGGGCAGCGCGAAGGCGGCGGTCTTGCCCGTGCCGGTCGGGGCCTCGGCCAGGATGTCGCGGCCCTCGAGCAGCAGCGGGATGGCCTCGCGCTGGATGGGCGTCGGTTCCTCGTAGCCGAGGTCGGCCACGGTGGCGAGCAGCCGGTCGTCGAGACCGAAGCCGGCGAAGCCCTCAACATCGATCTGATCGGTGGTCGGGGTATCAGTCGTCATTGGATGGCATTGTCACCCGCCGTCGCATACTCCGCGCATGCGACGTGTCCCGGCCCGGTTCGCCGCCGTGCTCGCCACGGCCGCGGTCGCGGTGGTCAACCCAGGCGATGTCATCGAAGGTGTCAGCCAGGTACCGGGTCGTGACGACGCGCTGTATCTCCTGTGGATCGGCGGGGCGTGCGACCGCCAGGTCCACCTCGTCTTCGACTGGCAGGCGGCACCGACGCTCGAACTCGCCACGGACCACGATTTCGGTGGTTGTCGGATGATCGGCATCGACCGCAACCTCATGATCGAGTTCACGCGACCGGTGGACGCCTCGACCGTGGTCTACGACGCGCTCGACTGAGGCTCAGTCGTCCTCCAAGACTCGGTCGCCCTCGGGCTCCGGCGGCAGGACGGTGAACAGCGTCGAGCTGCAAGTCCCCGGGCGCGGCGAGGCGCACATTGCGGTGACGCCACGGGGTCACGACGGGGCCGTCCCCGAGGTGGGCGGCACCGGCCGCGGTCAGGCGATCGGCCATCGCGGCCGAGTCGGCCACCTCGAGCGCCACCCGGATGTGCCCTGCGACGCGCCGACCGACCTCGACCGAATCGATCAGGTCCGCCTGCGGGCCGTCGAGCAGCTCCAGCGTGGCGCGACCGGCGTCCAGGACGGCGCCGCGTCCCTGCGGGGTCGCCCATGCCTCGATCTCCGGCAGGCCGAACCTGTCGCGATAGAACGCGATCGCGCCATCGAAGTCCTCGACCGTGACGGCGAGCCGGAGCTCGCTGACCGATCGAGGGGCGGGTGACGGCAACCCCTCCCCTGGCGGCACCCCCGCAGCCGCACGCCAGCTGGACCAGGCCTCGAAGGGCGCTTCCGCGCCCGGGGTCTCCACGTACTCGAGCTCGACGCCACCCGCGTCGCGGGCCGCCGCAGCCATCGCCGCGGCCGCCGGGGACAGCCGGAACCCGGCCTCGGCGGCCATCTCCGCATCGGCGGCGTAGACGATCCGCCGCACGCCGACGATCGCCGCCATCGCGTGGCACATGGGGCAGGGCTGGCAGCTGGACACGACGGTGGCGCCATCCAGGGCCAGCGAGCCGGCCCGCCGGCACGCGGTGCGCATGGCCTCGATCTCGGCATGCTCCGTCGGGTCGGCGTGCGCACGAACGGTGTTCACGCCGGTGGCGAGGACCTCCCCGTCGCGCACGACCAGCGCCCCGAACGGGAACCCGCCCACGGCCGCATTGGCCGTCGCGAGCCGGACCGCCGATCGCAGCCATTCGTCCATGTGACGAGCGTACCCGTTCCGATCCGCACGCTGCGCCGGGGCTGCTATTCAGGTCGCGGCGCGCAACTCCACCAACGAGATCGCCGGCATCGGCAGGTCGAACGCCAGGTGCGCCACCCCGTCCGACCCGACACTGACCTGCTCGTCGGGAACGAGCGACTCGAGACGGTCAGCTTCCCGCAGACGCGCCCACTGGTCAGGTGTGGGCCAGTCGCCGCCGCCGAGCGCCTGCCAGGTCCGGGCGATATTCGAATGCTGGTCGTCGACGCGACGGTGCTCGACTCCATACTTGCCCGCTCGCAGTCCCGTGATGTCCAGCGTCACGTGGCGGGCGAGCCCGTCGTCGCCCGCGGTCTTCGTCTGATCGAGCGATCCGTTCCACACCGCGATGGCCACCCGATCACCCCCGGCGTCCGTGTCGCGGCTCGCCCACGCCTCGACGAGGCTGCCGCCGCCGTCCCCGGTGACGCGGCTGGCCAACTCATCGTCGCCCAGTCGCTCGAGGACCGCGATCGCCCAGAACCGAGGCTTGCGCAGTCCACCGATGGTGAGCAGCCCGAACCCGCCATGGAACAGTCGCTCGGGCACGCCGAGCTCGACGAACTGGTCAGACGCGACCCAGTAGGCCAGCGCATCCACCCGACCGGCCGCCGAGCGCATGCCCCGGGCGACCAGCGGCGCTCCCCACACGCTGTCGTTCACCGCCCCGCCGTGGGTCGGGCTGACGCCCCATTCCGTCCACCAGATCGGCAGATCCTGGCGGCCGTACCGCTCGAGGATCGGTCGAAGGTCGAGGGGCGGCGCGCCATAGGTATGGGTGGTCACGAAGTCGATCGGCACGCCGGTCTCGGCCGCGTGGTGGAGCAGATCGTCCACCCACCCGGCAGCCGCGGTCGACGGTCCTCCGACGAGCAGCCGCTCGTCGACGGCCTTCACGGCCCGGGCGCTCGCGTCGTAAAGGTCGAAATAGTCGCCCTGGCGGCCGGCCCAGAAGACCTTGATGTTCGCTTCGTTCCACACCTCGAAGCCCCAGCCCGCGACCTCGTCGAGCCCATGCTTAGCGACGAGGTGGCGGACGAGCGCCTCGACGAGATCCGCCCAGCGATCCAGGTCGCGTGGCGGCGAGATCAGCCCGATGTAGTCGAAGACACGTGGGTCGGGGTCGGCGGCCAGCGCCTCCGGCATGAACGAGAGCTCGACGACCGGCCGCAGCCCCGTCGCCAGGAGACCATCGATGACGAGGTCGACCTTGTCGAAGTCGTACACAGGCGAGCCGTCGGGGCCCTCCGTGTACACGCCCAGGACGTCGTGGAGGATGGCATGCGCCCGGACCGCCTCGACACCGAGCTCGTCCCGGACCACACGAAACGCCGCGGCGAGGTCATCGCCGACGTCCAGCCCGCCTGGTCCCTCGCCGCGCAACAGGAGCGCGAGGTGCTCGGAGCCGATGATCGGCCGCCACGGCCGCTTGACCGGGTCCCGTTGACCGCGAGGCATCGACCAGCACGCGCACCTCGCCCTCGCGCTCGGTCGCCACGGGGCTGACCGCGGCCGACACCGGACCGACCGGCGCATCGATGCTGGAGAGGCTCGCCACCGCATAGACGTTCTCGTCCTCGACACCCGGCGTCGTATCGACGTACGGCGAGTGGGGAACGGCAAGGACGTCGCCCCCCTTGTGGTCGATCGGTGCGAGGTCGCCCTCGGCCCGACCGCGATGGACGAGGTAGCCGACCGCGCCGTCGACCGGTGACCAGGACACCGTCACCTGGCCGCGACCGCGCTCGGCCTGGACCCCCGACGGCGCCGGCAGCGTGACGGCCGGCGCAGGCCGGTCTCGCTCGGTCGAGGCGCCGAACGTCTCGAACCAGGCGATCCGAGCGGACGAACCGGTGATCACGGGCGAAGGTATTGCTTCGCGGCCTCGCGCGGTCCGGCGTTGAAGGTCTCCATGCCGATCACCGGTCGGAGGACCTTGCGGAACTCCTTCGTGGCGAACGACTCGCGCAGCACGTCGTCGGCGAGGGCGTTCCCGATGGCGGCCATGATGATGCCCTGGTCGAGGGACAGGTAGAACCCGGATACGAAGCCCGAATCCACGTTCACCGAGTCACGGAAGCCCCAGCGGTCGTAGATGTCGAAGTCGGCCTGCAGGTTGGCCAGGTTCTCCATCACCCGGTCGGGCGCCCAGCGCAGGGCGAGGAACGCCGCGTGCGGCGTCACCACGCCGTTCGTGTACGCAGAGGGCGGCGGGTCAGGCTTTGGTTCGCGGCCCGGGCACCCCTCGAATCCCCGATCGACTTTGGTCTTGTCTTCGTTCGATGGGTAGCCGTCCGTGTTCATCCCGATGGCGTCGACGCCGTACTCGGTGTAGCCGCCTTCGGGGATGTTCGCCGGGGAGAAGCCCCAGTAGCCATATTCCGCCTCGACAAGGCCGTGATGGATCTGTGCCGCGACGGTGAGCGGGTGGTTGACCGCCCAGCTGCGCGGAGCCCACTTCTCTTCGGGCACGAACAGCGCCGGCATGAGTGCCTCGAACATGCTCCCGCCCCAGCCCGGAACGACCCTGAAGTCCTCGTACGGGTAGGCGCCTTCGAAGACGTCGACGCCGAGGTAGGTCGCGTGGAAGCCGACCGGCTTGGTCTCGGGCCAGCTCCAGGCGCACGTGTCGGGGAACGTCCGCCACGCGCCGAAGTACTCCTTGGGCGGGATCTCGCCCTTGGCGATCCCGATATAGCTCGCGATGCGGCTCTCGCTCACGATCGTGTCGTAGCAGCACGGGGCGGCGCCGGTGCTCGGAGCGTAGTGGAAGAGGATCCGGTTGACGTCCGGCCGGTAGTAGAAGCCGAAGTCCATGCTGTCGAACAGGGCGCCGGCGCGCCTGGACAGCTCGGGGACGGCGTTGGCCACGACGCGGATCCCGGTCGCCAGCCAACCGTTGTCGACCGATGAGAGGATCGGCGTGACCGGATCGCCATTGGGCGGCCACACGGTGAGCACCTTGCCGTTCGTGTGGTCGTACCAGTTGAAGTACTGGCCGCTGGGCTCATGCCGCTCCATCGTCTCGAGCGTGCCGATGGTGGTGCGCAACCGGGCCACGGCTTGCGCATGAGTCGATGAGCCCCAGCCGTTCGGCGACGACGGTGCTCCACATGTATGCGCCGATGTTGGTCGTCGATGTCTGGACGCTCCGGGTGCCGTCGGCGGCCAGGCTGTCCGCCGGCAGCCCGGTCGCGGCATCGGTCATCGCCACGAACGAGGCCCACGTGCGTTCCGCGTACCCGAGCAGGGTCGTGCGCTGCGCCGCGCTCAACCCCGAGCTGGCGGCCGCCGCGGACGCCGGGAACGCGGCCGCTGCGATGACCAGCGCTGACAGGATGGCGACGACTGGATGGAGACGGCGCTGGGGCATGTCGGGAACCTCCTGGTTCGGCCCGCTCGGGGCCGGCGGCGGACCTCAGCCCTTGAGGCCGGTCGTCGCGATGCCTTCGGTGATCCAGCGCTGGAGCACGACGAAGATGATGAGGACGGGCAAGATGAGGACCAGGGAGCCCGCCATGAGCATCCCGTGGTCCGCCTGGTACTGGCCGGTGGCGAACGTGGCGAGGGCCACCGGGAGCGTGTACATCTCGGGCTCCTGGGCCATGACCAGGGGGTAGATGAACGAGTTCCACGAGCCCAGGAACGTAAGGATGCCGAGGGTGGCGAGGACCGGCCCGGCAAGGGGCATGGCGATGGTCCAGAAGATCCGGAACTCGCTGGCCCCGTCGATGCGGGCCGCCTCGAGCAGCTCGTCGGGCAACCCCGAGAAGAACTGCCGGGTCAGGAACACCCCGAACGGGCCCGCCAGGAACGGGAGCACCAGCGATGGGTACGTGTTGACGAGGCCGAGCGAGCTCATCAGCACGAAGAGCGGCACGAGGATGGCGGCCCCCGGCAGCATCAACGTGGCAAGCACCAGCCCCATCAGCGCGCCTTTGCCGAGGAACCGGAGCTTGGCCAGGGCGTAGCCGAGCATCGGGGCGAAGATCAGGTTACCGACGGTGACCGCGATGGCGACGACGATCGAGTTGAAGAAGAAGCGCGGCATGTCGAGCTGATCGATCAGCCGCTGATAGTTGTTCGTGGTGGGCTGCTCGGGCAGCCACGTCGGTGGAAGGCGGAGGAACTCGCCCTGCGGCTTGAAGGAGCCCAGGACCATCCAGATGAAGGGCGCGACCATGGCGATGAGGCCCAGCGTCAGGAGGACATAGAGGACGATCGCGGCGCGGCTGCGCGGCGGGGCGCCGGCGGGTCGCGGGGCCGGGCGGGTCAGGGCGGTCATTCGGGCGCCTCCGTCATGTCTGCGACCGCAACAGTCGGAACTGGACGACCGCCACGATGGCGACGAGCAGGAACAGGACCCACGCGATCGCGGCCGCGTAGCCCTGGTGGAAGAACTCGAACCCCTCCTCGTACATGAACATCGACACCGACAGGGTCCGGTCCAGCGGGCCGCCGTCTGTCATGACGAACGGCTCCTCGAAGACCTGCAGGTAGCCGATCGTGGTGATCACGACGGCAAACAGGAGGGTCGGCCGCAGGAGCGGGAACGTCACCGACTTGAAGGCTGCCCAGCGACCGGCCCCGTCGATGGAGGCGGCCTCGTAGAGCTGGACCGGGATGGTCTGGAGCCCGGCGAGGAAGAGGACCATCGCAAACCCGAGGTTCCGCCAGGCGGCCATCACGATGAGCGACGGCATCGCGAGGACCGGATCGGCGAGCCAGTCCCGCCCCTCGAGGCCGATCGCGCCGAGGGTCATGTTGAGCAGGCCGTAATCCGGGTTGAGGACGAAGCGCCAGACGACCGCGACGGCGACGATGCTCGTGACCACCGGCAGGTAGTAGCCGACCCGATAGATGGTCCGGAATCGTCGGATCCCGCGGTCGAGGGCCAAGGCCACCGCCAGCCCCAGACCGAGGGTCAGGGGCACGCCGACGACGACGAAGTAGGCGGTGTTGACGAGGGCGATGCGGAACGTCGGATCGCCTGCGAGCTCCACGTAGTTGTCGAGCCCGATGAAGTTCGTCCCCAGCGGGTTGCGCAGGTCGCGCAGGCCGAAGTCGGTCAGGCTCAGGACGAGCGAGGCGAGGATCGGCCCGGCCATGAAGACGAGGAAGATGATCACGAACGGCAGGGCGAATCCCCAGCCGGTGAGGTGCTGGCGCAGGCTGATCCGGGGTTCACGGCGCCCCCCGCTACCGACCTTGACACCTCCCAGCCCCGGTGCGGCTGGAGCTTCCAGGACCGACCCGGCCGGGCGGAGGGGCCCGACCGGATCAGCGCGTTGGGCCATGACTACTGGCCTGTGCCGATGGCTGTGGCTTCCTCCTCCATCGCTTTCGCCCCGTCGGCGGGAGCGACGTTGCCGGTGGTGACCTTCTCGAGGTTGTCGTTGATCGCGGTCGACACCTCGTTCCAGGTCGGGATGGCCGGCGGTGCCTTCGTGTCCTCGAGCTGCGTACCGAAGACCGCGACGTTCGCGTCACCGGCGAGCGCCGGGTCATCCCAGGCGGTCTGGACGGCGGGCAGCACGGTGGCCTCCTCGTACCAGGCGACCTGGTTCGCGGGATCGGACATGAACTTCACGAATGCCCATGCCGCGTCCTTGTTCGGGCTGTCCTTGAAGACGACGAGGTTGCTGCCGCCGACGAAGGAGGTCCCGCTGGCCTTCTTGGGCATCGGGGCGATCGCCCACTTGCCATCGATGTCGGCACCGCCGGCTTCGGTGATCAGGCCGAGATGCCACGGTCCGGAGAAGAACATCGGGTGCGAGCCCGAGACGAAGGCCGGCGTGATGTCGAAGCCTTCGGGAACCGACTTCGGCGTGAGGCCTTCCTCGAAGAACGAGTCGTAGAACGTCAGGGCCTCGACCGCCTGTGGAGAATCGAGGGCGAAGGCGCCGTCCGCGCCGATGACGTCACCGCCGTTCGACCAGACGAATGGCAGATACTCCTGGCCGTTCTTCGTTCCGAGCGAGATACCGTATTCGGCGCCCCCCTCGGCTTGCATGCCCTTGGCCATCGCCTTGAGCTCGTCCCAGGTCGTCGGTGCGGCCGTGAACCCGGCCTTCTCGGCCACGTCCGTCCGGTAGTAGAGGACGCGGGTCTCGACGTACCACGGGACGCCATAGGCCTGGCCATCGACCACGTTGGTCTGCCACGCGCTCTCGAAGAACCCGCTCTGGTCGATGTCACCCGGCACCGGTTCAAGTGCGCCCGTCTCCACGAACTGGCCCATCATGTCCGTGCCCATCTGGCTCACGTCGGGGGTTTCGCCGCCACCGATCGCGGTCTGCAACTTGGCGACAGCCTGGCCCCAGTCGACCGGGGTGACGCTGACCGTCACGTCCGGGTTGGCGGCCATGAACTTGTCGGCCATGACTCCGAGCTTGGTGCCTTCGTTGCCCATGGCCCAAACGGTCACTTCGCCGCTCACGGCGGCGGGCGAGCCGGCAGGCGCACCCGACGCACCCGCGTCGGTGCCGGCAGCGGTGGAGTCGGGCGCGGCCGAGCCGCCGCCCTCATTGGTACCGCAGGCGCTGATCGCCAGGACCAGCGCTGAGACAAGCGCGAATACGCGCCACGACATGCGCGATGTATCCATCGATGGCTCCTCCGCGCACACGGGCTGGGGGTCGGACCCGGGCGACGACGTTGCCTCAGCGTAGCCAGCCGACTGCACAGCGGCCTCGACCCCTCGGCGGGCGGCCTTGCAGCCGAGTTGCAATCGGGAGCCCGCGTGCGACATCGACCCGCCGGGGGGCCCGGAGCCCGGCGTGTGAACCCGCGTTCGTCAGATCCGCGGGGTGGGACGCCAGCGCTGATACCGCGCGTAGACCCTGGGCTCCAGCGGTTCCACGATGGCGGCAAGCCGCTCCCCTTCGACCTCGAGGGCCCGGGCAGCGGCGCGCGTGAGAGGCGGTCGGAACGGCTCGATCAAGATCCTCGTTCGTCCGCCCGGTTCCGCCTCGGCCCACCACAGGCCGGCGACCATGCCATCGACCGTGAACGTCGGCAGCGTGTCGCCGTTCCGGGCGATCACGACGCGTCGATCCTCGTCACTGATCACCCGGGTGCGATCCGCGAACGCGAGCACGGTCGAATCCCACATCGGCAGGAGCCGCGGTGGCGCGTCGGTGTCCGGATCGGGAAGCGGGGCGCCCTCGAGGTCGAGGAGCTCACGGCCCCGTTCATCGCTGAAGCGACGGAGGTCACCGGCAGCGTCCACGGCCGCGATGCCCGTCCGCACCTTCGCGACCGCCAGGCCGGACCACTGCGCGATATCCGCCGTCGTCGCGGGTCCGAAAGCCCCGACGTAACGACGGACGAGCCGCTCCAGCGCGACCTCGGCCGCGGGCCAGCCATCCGCACCGAGCCAGGTCGACGCGTGGGCGAGCCGCGGTCGACGGCCGAACGACCACGGGACGTCTAATGGGGCGTGCGCGAACGCGAGGCTCCGGCGGACCCACCAGACGACCTCGTCGGGCGCCATGCCGTCGATCGCACCGAGGTGGTCGCGCAACTCGCTCAGGCTGCGCGGCTCGGCGGTGAAGGCAGCGGCCCTGGCCTGCAGAGCCTGGAGTCGGGCCTCGCTCGGGGGTCGAGCCCGATCCGGTCGCCGGATCCCGTCCAGCAGCGGGACGATGGCCGGCCAGAGGTGGAGGTAATCGTCGGCGCTGACGATGTGGAGGGTCAGGCGCATCAGGCTTCCCTTGACCACGGACCGTTCCGCCAGCGCGCGATCGAGGTGGCCGGGCTCGAAGCCGGCTAGTCGTGTCCACAGCCCGATGTGGGGCGACGCGGGCTCCTGTGCCTGGAGGCCGGCGATCCGTTCCGTGGCGCTCACGACGTCGAGTGACGCCCGTTCGAGCAACAGCTGGCGAGCCAGGGTGGCGCGGTTGAGCTGCCGTGCCGAGAGCAACGGGTGGGTAGAGCGGGGCGTCATCAGCGGTGGGCGTTCATCGGCGGCCTCGTCCCGGGCGCCGCCGGCGGCGGGCGGTCATCGTCCGCAAGGCTGTCCCCGGCGCCACGAACGGCATCAGCCGTATCCCGTTCGTGATGCACACGTCTGTCCCAATCGCGGCGTTCGGTAATCGATGCACCTCAGCGGGATCACGGGACACCCACTCACCTGCTGATGGGGCTGGGTGCATCGCCCGATGAAGGTCTCTTCCGGCGAGGGGTTGTGCATCAACCTGCAGGACAACGTCGTCATTGCGCCTCGAGATCACCCGCCCGGAACGTGGCGATCAGCTCCGTGTAGGCCGGCAGCCCGCGTTCGTAACCGATCGCCCAGAAGCCGGCACCGGCCAGGCCACGCTGGTCGGCGAGGAGCAGTTTCGGGGTCAGGCTGCGGGGCGAGTCGTAGTAGACGGCGTTCCAGCCGGGTTTGGGATCGGCGGCGCCGGACGATCCCGCGGCGCTGGCCGACGCGGCGGCGACCCCGGCGATCGGCTGGGTGTAGAACTCGACGCTCTCGACCGGCTCGAACGTCGGCTCGAACGACGGATCGGCGAAGACCGACAGGTTCCGGCGCGGGACCCACGCATCCCCCCGCCCGGCGGACGGCGACCCGACGCCCGGCCCGATGACGGGCCACGTCATGCCGTACAGCGGCAGGCCGAGCAGCGTCCGATCCACCGGCACGCCCAGCCCGGCATACAGGTCGAGCGACCAGACGAGGTCACGCGGGTCACCGTCCAGTCGATCGATCGGCGCGGATGCACCCGGATCGGACCCCGCCCAGTGGTAGTCGTAACCCATCAGGAAGACCCGGTCCGCACCCGCCGCCGCTGCCGAGGCTGCCATCGCCGCCCCGAGCTCGTTCGCCTGGGTCGCGACCGACACCTGCGCCTCCGGCATCCGCTCCCGCAGTGCCGTCCGCAATCGGCCGACGAAGTTCCCGTAATCGAGCACATGCTCGATCGGCAGCCGCTCGACGTCGACGTTGACACCGTCGAGCCCCAGCCGCTCGACGAGATCGACGAGGACCTCGATCCAGCGCCCCTGGGCCTCGGGCTCCGCATAGAACCGTCGGTTCTTCTCGGGACCGAAGCTCGTGTACACGAGCTCGACCCGCGTGCCGCGGTCCTGCGCCACCCGGGCGAGGCGCCGCCCGAGCGCGCCGCTGATGTCGCGGTAGCCGTTCTGGCCGTCGTCCAGCTCCCCGTTGCGCCGATGCGTCACGGAGAACAGGGCGAGGGTCGTGAGGTCGGTCACGCCGATGTGCTCGACGATCGAGTCGTCCATCTCCCAGTACGGCACGAACCCATACACCTCGTGGCCCGGGATCGGCACGACCGTGGGTCGGACGGTGGCGGCCGGCACGGCCGCGTCGGCGGCATCGGTCGCCGCCATGCGATCAGGGCTGGGGGTGAGCGTTCCGCATGCCCCAGTGACGAGCGCGACGACCAGGATGCCCGTGAGGTGGGGCCGGGCCCGGCTCGGCGTCACGACCAGCGCGGCAGCGGCGCGAGGAACGACACGATCAGCGCGGCGAGCGACCGACCCGAGACGTGACCTGGCAAGTAATTGGGCCGTCGGGCTCTTCGGCCGACTCGCACGAACGTGTTCGTCATCGCGCAACGGTAGTGGCTGCCCGCGTTCGGCGTCCTAGACGCTCGCGGACAGCCACTGGATCGGCGCGGTCTTCGGGTCGTGGCGTTGCGCCAGACCGCGTGCGTGAGGGCGGGTGCCTACCCGCCGTCTGCGATCAAGCGCGGGCGACGGCCCGGGTCTTGCGCATCGTGGCGATCTCGACCGCGAACGTGGCCAGGTCGTTGGCCAGCTCCTGGGCGCTCGCCTTGGTCGCCTTTCCGAATTCGGTCGCGGCGGTGCGCAGGTCGGTGTCCTTCTGCTCACGGGCGATCTTGAGCATCGCGGCCGCCGAATCCTGCTGCTTGCGCTTGAGATTGATCAGGACCGCGTGCGCCTCGTAGGACTCACTCGGCGCCTCGGCCGCGCTCTGGGCTGTCTCGTCCATCAGCTCCTTAAGGGCCAGGGCGACGCCTTCGAGCTTGCCCGTCGCGTCGTGCTTGCGGCCGAGCCGACGGAGCTCCTTGAGGAACTTCGTGTCCTCACGAAGGACCGTCTTGATCAGTTGCTTCGACTTGGGCCGGGAGTGAGCTGTGCTCAGGGTCTCGGCACCGTCGACGATGGCCTGCTGGATCGCGATCGCCTCGTCGAACTCGTGGGTGATGAACTCGCTGCCGTACTTGGCCTCGCCCATGGGGTCCCTCCTCGGAACGCGTTGACTGATGGTCGTTGGGGGTCTGAGGCAACCGTGCCAAGGTCGGCGATGCGTTCGCTTCGTTGCCGCCTCGCACCATGTGACGGCCACGTTGCAGTCACTTCAGATCGCCGCGCTGCGGGCGAAGATCAGGCGTCCGCGGCGACCGGGAGGACGAGGAGGAAGCCCGGCGGCACCCCGAGATTCACGCGGCGGCTGTCGCGCATGACGAACTGCTTCGCGAGCGTCTCGGGCGAGACCAGGCTGTTGGGCTTCGGGCTCCGGCCCCACACGGAGCTGCCGTGCGGGTAGAGCGGATCCAGGACGCGGATCCCGGTGACTTCGAAGTCATCGAAGGCGCGCGGGTCGGCGGTCGATTCGAACCCGCTCATGACCCAGGCGTGCCGGCCGCGCCACATGACGAGCCCGACAGGTCGCTTCGTGGCCCGGATCGCCTCGGCGGCGACATCGAGGGCTCCATCAAACGTCGGGATCGACACCAGCTCGTACGGACCGATGCCAAGCTCGTTGAGGGACGCAGTCCAGCCGCGTGGGTTCGCGCCGCCGAAGGGGCTGAAGCTCCGGTCGCGGGCCATCTCCCAGAGACGCTCCTGGTCGGCTCGGCTCGTGCGCGTGTCGTCCGTGGCCATGTTGAGGGCCATCTGGAGACTGGCCCCGACACACCATTCGAACGTGTATTGCGCCACGAAGTCGCCCCTGCGGTAGAGGTTCATCGCGTAGGGCTCGCGCGCGACCTCGGTGTCGGTCGTGGGCGTCGGTGTCGGGGCGGCTGACGGCTCGACGGGCGTGCTGGCCCCGGGTTCGCCCGCGGTGACGCCGTCGTCGGTCGCTGCCGGCTCGCCGGTCGGGCGCGGCCCCTCCGACCCTGGCGCCTGCGTTGGCGCAAAGCTCGGACGCACCGCAGTCGTGGTGGCCGGCGTCGGCGTTGCGTCGCTACCCGGCTGGCAGCCGGCGGCCACGAAGGCCACGACGAGCAGGGTCGACAGCGAGCGGCGAAGGGACGGTAGGACGTGGGTGACCATGACGGTCGACCAGTATGGCCGGAAATCGCGATTCGGCCGCCGCGCGGCAGGGCGCGGCCGCGCCGCAGTGCGCAAACGGTCAGCGACGGCCCATCCGGAACAGCCCCATCACGATCCCTGCGACCGCCCCGGCCGCCAGCGCCCCACGCCAGTCGAGCAACGGCCGCACCGAGCCATCGACCTGCCGGGCGATCAGCACGAGGACCGCGCTGGGCTGACGGATCGTCACGTGGTCCCCGATGAGCGTGCTGACCAGGCTCTGGTCCACGGTCACGTCGCGCCGGGCCACGACGTAGCCCGCGGCCGCCTGCGTGACCCGGACCTCCCCACCGAGCGCCACACCGACTCCGCCCATCTCGACGGAGACGCGCTGGCCCTGGGCGAGGCCGATCCCTCCGGAGCTCACCGCGATGTCCGTGGCCGTCGCGCGGCCGATGCCGCCCTGATGGACGTCGATGGTCGTGGCGTCGGCCCTCCCGATCCCGCCTTGCGTGACGGAGACCGACGTCGCCTCCACGTGCTCGGCACCGCCCTGCGAGATCTCGACCCGGTCGGCCTTGACGAGGCCGGCGCCCGACCGATCGAGGGCATCGTCGCCCGGAGCGTCGTCGCCGGCAGTCAAGACTGGACCGGGGCCGACAGCGGTACGATCTGACGCCTTCACCCGCGCGCGGGTGGCCTTCGGCTTCGACGGTTCGCTGGTCATCCCACGTCTCCCCTCGCGGTTCGCCCACCGGAGTGCCGGCGGTGGACGGCCAGCGTAACGCCACAGCACAACGGGTACGCGCGTCGAGTATCCTGCGCCCGGTCGACTGAGAAGCTGGGGACGGTCGGCGCTCGAGGGGAATCATGCGTCGCGGTCGATACAAGATCGGCAAGCTGGTCATCATCCTGGGCATCGCCGTGGCGTTGGCGGCAGGAGCGGGTCTGGGCGCGCTCGCCGCCGGGGCGGTCCGCCCGTCCGTGACATCGTCCCCGTCGGCGGGGGCGCAGGCGACGCCGAGCCCTTCCCCCACGCCCGCCCCGACGCCAGAGCCGACGCCCACACCGACCGCGGTCCCCACGCCCACACCGACGCCGCGACCGACGCCGACACCGCTCAGCCGGTCACCGCTGACCGGCCGCTACGTTACGGCCGGCGTGGCGAAGCGCCGGGCGATCGCGATCATGATCGATGACCATCCCGATGCCAGGCCGCAGTCGGGCTTCAACGCTGCGTCAGTCGTGTGGCACGCGCCCGCCGAGGGCGGCATCCCGCGCTACATGTTGATCTTCCAGGACACGATCCCAGGCTCCGTCGGGCCGGTGCGCAGCGCGCGGCAGTACTACATCGCGTGGGCAGCCGAGTGGAAGGCGATGTACGGCCACTCGGGTGGGTCCCCGCAGGCCCTGCAGACGTTGCGCAATCAGGGCAACGGCCAGCTGGTCTACAACGCCGATGAGTTCCGCTGGGGCAACATCTACTACCACCGGTCGACCGATCGGTTCGCACCCCACAATGTGTACACGACGGGCAAGGAGCTGCGGAAGCTCGCGAAGCGCCTCGGGGCCAAGGACAAGGCGATGAAGGCCGCGTGGCGGTTCGGCCCCGATGCGTCACCGATCGACCGTCCGAAGGGTGGCCGCATCTCCGTCAGGTACAGCTGGAACACGATCACCTACCGCTACGACCGTCGCACCAACACCTATCGGCGATCGGTCACGGGCTCGACGGAGCAGATCGATCGCGCCGACGGCAAGCAGGTCGCGCCGAAGAACGTCGTGATCATGCACATGGTCTTCGGGCCACTCAACGACGGCAGCAACAAGCAGCGCCTCGAAGCGCACGTGGTCGGGTCCGGGACCGCGTGGATCGCCACGAACGGTCACACGATCAAGGGAACCTGGCGCAAGGACTCGATGACCAAACCGACCCGCTTCTACGGCGCCGACGGGAAGCCGGTCACGCTGACCGTCGGTCAGACCTTCGTCCAGGTCATGCAGAAGGGCTCGAAGGTGACGATCAAGGACGGCAAGGTCCCGGCCGCGAGCCCGGCGCCGGGATCCAGCGCGGCTCCATCGAGCGCGGAGCCTGGAACCAGCCCGGGCGACGCCGCTCCTTCGCCGCCGTCGAACTAGCTGAGGACGACGGCTAGCGCGCCACGGTCGCGTAGATCGCCCGGACGTCATTCGCGACGTCCGTCCAGTCGCGGACCGCCTCCGCTCGTGTCGCGGCTCGTGCCAGTGCAGCCGCGGCGATGCTGGCTCGGACGGGCTCGTCGCCCCAGGCGGTCGCCATCGCGACCGCGAGCCGCTCTCGATCACGCGGTTCCACGAGGATCCCGGCTGCACCCACGATCTCGGGTAGCGCGCCGACCGCCGACGCGATGACCGGCACGCCGGCTGCCAGGGCGTCGATGGCGACGAGGCCGCTCGCCTCCGACACGACCGGTAACACGACGGCCCGCGCCGCCGCGACGATCGCGGCGGTGTCGGCGGCCGGCAGGATGGGGGCGTATAGGAGGCGGTCGCCCGCCCCGTGCCGGGCCGCGATCCGGGCCAACGCGGCTCGATCGTCGGGGGTGGCGTCGAAGACCAGCATCCGCGGCGGCCAGTCCGCGTCGGGTGCGAGGCCGGCGGGCCGTCCGGATCGCCCCAGCGAGGCCAGCGCGGCCATCAGGGTCGCGGCGTCATGCCGGATGTCGTGGCGCCCGGGGTATACGAGGTAGCGGTCGCCGAGACCCAACCGCTCGGTCGCGGCGCGGGCCGCCGCGCGACGTTCGGGGGAGGCGGCGGATGCGGCGGCATACGCGGACCCAGGTGCGAGCGGCACGACGTGGATCCGCTCGCGCCGGAGGTGGAGCAGCCGCCTGGCGGCCCGAGCGACGGCGTCCGTGCCGACCAACACCGCGGACGCATCGCGCAGCAGCCGCGCCCGCAGCCGCTGGCCGAACCGTGATGCGGTCCCGCGCTGGAACGCTCCGGGCAGTTCCCACGGTGCGAGGTCGAGCAGCGTCACGACCGTGGGCAGACCCGACGCGATCGGCACGGCATTGCCGGCGGCGTGGTAGACGGCGCCCGCGGCGCCGCCGCGTTCCGCTCGCCAGGCGGCCCCGATCGACGCGCCGCGCAGGACGAACGGGTCCACCGTGAGTGCGGCCGAACGCAGGAGCCTGGTCGGCGGCAGGAGCCGGCGACCGACGACCTCGAGGCGCTCGAAGCGGGTCGTCGGATCGTCCTCGTCCGAGGCGAGCAGGAACGCGAACGACTCGCCTCGCCGCGGGTCTGCGTCGAAGCCGCTCAGCACCCCGTCCAGGTATGCGGCCGTCCGCGGCGCGCGGGCAGGCTCCTGGAGAGCGCGGACGTCCATGACGATCCGGACCCCACGCGGCAGCTCCTGGACGACGGCCTCGCCCAGCGCCCGTCCGGCCGAGCGGCCCTCCCGCGCCGGCCCCTCGGTCATGTCCCGCGCCGGCGGAACCGGATCTTGCCGAGCAGCTCATCGATTCGCAGCTGCACGACCACGACGAGCGCCTCGACCACGATCCGCCTCGACATCTTGCTCTGGCCGATGCGTCGGTCGCGGAACGTGATCGGGACCTCGCGGATGCGCGCTCCGGCGCGACTTGCGCGAAAGGTCATCTCGATCTGGAACACGTACCCGCCGGCATGCACGCCGTCGAACGGGACTGCGCCCAGGGTCGACGCCCGCCAGGCCTTGAATCCGCCGGTCAGGTCGTTCTGACGGAGACCGAGGACGACACGGGCGAATAGCGAGCCGCCGCGCGAGATGAGCCGGCGGCCAAGGCCCCAGTCGACGACCCCGCCCCCCGCCGTGTAGCGGGAGCCGATGACGAGATCGGCCTCGCCCGACTCGATCGGCGCCGTCAGGGACGGGAGGGCCGCCGGGTCGTGGCTGAAGTCGGCATCCATCTGGACGACGATCGACGCCCCACCATCGAGGGCCACGCCGAATCCATCGAGGTAGGCGCGCCCAAGGCCCTGCTTGGCGGCCCGGTGACGGACCCTGATCCGGGGGTCCGCAGCGGCCAGTTCGTCGGCGATCCCGCCAGTGCCGTCGGGCGAGCCATCGTCCACCACCAGCAGCGTCGCGGTCGGCAGGGCCGCGAGGACCGCAGCCGTGATCGGACGGATATTGTCGGCCTCGTCGTAGGTCGGGACGACGACCCAGACGGCGGGGGCGAGGGCGGTCATGGACGGCCAGTGTAGCGGCCGTTTCCCTGCCCGATGGCTCGCGCAAGGTTCCCGCAACCCGCGCCAGTAATTGGTTGAGTCGCCTGTGCCCGGCCCCGGGCGACACTGCCCGCGACCCCCGAAGACCGTCAGGAGGCAGGTTCATGGGCGACAAGAAGCGCCGGAACGAGGACGAGGGGATGAGCGGCAATCAGGGCAACTGGAAGCAGGGTGACCCGACGATGGCGTCCGATGGCGCCTGGAACGACCGAGCCCAGCGCGACATGCAGCAGGGCGACCGGACCGACCCGGCCCAGCCCGACGGCACGAGTCCGCTCGACAAGGACCAGCAGCCGATCAACCAGAACCGACCCGGTGGGGGGCACCAGTCGCCCCGCTGATCGCGAACCAGCGGCAAGAAGCCCCTCCTCCGGGAGGGGCTTCTCGTGTGTCGGCGCGCGCGGCACAGGCGACCTACGGCCGCTGGGCGCGCTCCCGGCGTGGGAACGCGGCGTCGAGCGCGGCATCGAGATCGGCCTCCGTCGGGGCCGTCTCGTTCCAGCGGTGGACGAGGACGGTGTGGCGCCCGGGGATCGGCTGGTCCTTGCGGGCCACGTAGCGCAGGAAGACCTCGCCGCTGTCGGGCACGTGCCACTTGGCCTCGCCCGCGACGAGGCCTTCGTTGCGGAGCACCGCCCGGTTCCGGGCGAAGTCCTCGGGGTCCGTCTGTGACAGCTCATCGAGCGATCGCCCGACGAGCTCGTCCGGCTCGCGGCCGAGTGCCGCGGCTCCTGTCGCCGTGACGTCGACGATGCGCAGGGCGTCGTCCATGATGAAGATCGGCGGGCCGCTGGCCGCCGGGAGCTTCGGGGCGATCTCGATCCCGTCGTAGGTCTCGAGGTGCAACCGGTCGGCCCAGTGCGCGAGCTCCTGTTCGAACAGCGGGCGCTCCGGACCGCCGCCGGTCGCCGCGCGAAGGGTGCCACGATCCGGCCAGACGCCGACGGTGACCGCCTCGAACTCGCCGCCCACGACGCGCCGCCCCAGGTGCGAGGCGACGAGCCCGAGCTCGACCAGCTGCGGAAGCCGCCCGCGCAGCGTCTCGATCAGGCGGGCTTCCTCGTTGCCGCGCGCGCGGACGGTCACGATGCGCAGAAATGCTGTCGTCTCCGGTGGCAGGGCCGCGAACGTCCGCGCGACGATCTCGTAGTGGACCGCACGATCGATGAGCAGGGGCAGCTGCAATCGATGCCCCAGGAACCGATCCTGTTCGTCGACCCCGGTCGCACGAGCCATCGCGTCGACGTCGCGCCAGACCGTGACGATCGCCGCCTCGACCGGGACCTCGCCGCGCTCACCGGAGAGCAGCGCCTGCCGCGCGCCGACGATCAGGCTGTCGAGCCCGGACACATCGCGAGCCGCGCGCGCAAGACGGCCACGCAGCTCGAGGAGCGCGTCGGCATCGGTACCGGACGGCAGGCGGCCCAGGACGATGCGCAGGATCATCGACGCGGAGGATATCGCGCTCGACCGTCCCACC
Source organism: uncultured Chloroflexia bacterium (assembly GCA_963735785.1). Taxonomy (GTDB): domain Bacteria; phylum Chloroflexota; class Limnocylindria; order Limnocylindrales; family CSP1-4; genus SPCO01. The sequence goes on from CAVTMH010000001.1 coordinate 404,965, forward strand.
GACACGCCGGCATGCCCGTAAGGTTCCGCCATGACGGAGGTACCGGCCACGAGGTCGATCCTGCGGGACCCGATCTTCGCGCGGCTGTGGTTCATCCAGGCGGCCACCCAGGTCGGCGGGAACATGGCGCTGTACGCCCTGACGGTGCTGGTCTTCGACACCACGCGCTCGAACACCGCGGTCGGGGCGCTGGTCGCGTCGTTCGTCCTGCCGCAGATCCTCCTCTCGCCGTTCGCGGGGGTCGTGGTCGACCGGGTGGACCTGCGCTGGGCGCTCGTCGGCCCGAACATCGTGCGCACGGCCCTCACGGCGGGCCTGGCGCTCGGCGGCGCGAACATCCCGGTGCTGCTGGCACTCAACCTCGGGGTCAGCCTCACGAGCGTCGCGCTGACCCCGGCCGAAGGGTCGATGATCCCGCGGGTGGTCCCCCGCGCGCAGCTCCAGACCGCCATGGGCATCTTCAACCTCACGCTGCAGGGCTCGTTCGCGCTCGGGTTCGCGTTCCTGGGACCGCTGCTCGTGACGATCGCCGGGCCGTCGGCCGTGCTGGCGGTCGTGACCGCCCTGTACCTCGCGGCTTCCTTCGCCTGTATCGGACTCCCGAGCGCGCCGTCCAGCCGCGAGGCGCACGAGTCGGGCCGTGAAGCGGGTCTGCGGATCATCCACGAGCTGCGCGAGGGCCTGCAGGTCATCCGCCACGACCGAGAGGTCAGCCGGCCGATCCTGCACCAGGCAGCCGGTGCGTCGGTCGCGGGGGTGCTCGGGGTGCTGGGCCCAGGCCTCGCGGCGACCATCGGGCTCGAGCCGAACCAGCTCGCGGTGATCGTGGTGCCCCTCGGGATCGGGGTCGTGATCGGCGTGCTAGGCCTCCGTCGGTTCGGCGCACACGTGTCGCACCGCCGGGTTGCCGAGGGCGGTCACGTCGCGCTCGGGGTGCTGACGGCGTCGCTGGCGCTGGCCGGCTGGGCGAGCGGCGTGCTCGGTGGGATCGGCGTTTCCGTGCTCCCCTTCGTCATCGCGGTGGCCGTCGGGGCGGGCGCCGCATACGCGCTGGTCTCGGTGTCGGCCCAGACGGCGTTGCTGGAGTCGATGCCATCCCAGGTGCGCGGACGCGTGTTCGGGGTGCTGGCGTCGATCGTGAGCGCGGCGAGCCTCGTCCCCACCCTCGTTGCCGGGCCGCTGGCCGACCGGGTGTCGGCGTCGCTCGTCATCGGGGTCGTCGGCCTCGCGGTGCTGTGCGTGGGGCTGTGGTCGGCGTTGGTCTTCGGGCCGCGGGGTCGCCGGTCACCCTGATCGTCGTGCGTGCGAGCGGACGCGCTACCGTAGGCGAATGCCCGCCGATCCGACCGAGCTCGCCACCTTGCCGCTGCCTGACGCCGTCCTGTTCGACCTCGACGGGACGCTCGTGGACACGGTCGCGACCCGGATCGATGCCTGGATCCAGGCGCTCGAGGAAGCGGGGTTCCCCACGACACGCGAACGTCTCGGCCCGCTCATCGGGGTCGATGGCAAGCGGCTGGCGCGCGAGGTCGCGGCGCTCGCCGGCGTGTCGCTGGACGAGGAGCGCGCCGAAGCGATCGACCGCCGTTCCGGGGAGGAGTACGAGACCCGCAACCGATCCCCTCGCCCGCTCCCCGGCGTGGCCGAGCTCGTCGCGGTGATCGAGGCACGCGGACTGCCCTGGGCGATCGCGACATCGAGCCGCAAGGAGCAGGTCGCGACCTCCGTCGGGGCGCTCGGGCTCGCAAGAGAGGCACGCATCGTCGACGCCAGCCACGTCCAGCACGCCAAGCCCGAACCCGACCTCCTGCTCCGGGCCGCCGAGGAGCTCGACGTCGAGCCCGCGCGCTGCTGGTACATCGGGGATGCGACCTGGGACATGGTGGCGGCCGTCGCCGCCGGGATGGTCCCGATCGGCGTGACGGCCGGTTCGGCCGTCGACGAGCCGGCATTGCACGGCGCCGGCGCCGCGGTCGTGATCGATCGCCTGTCGGATCTCGCCGGTTCCTTCGCCTCGCGCTAGTGGATCACCGACCCCTGGACGAGGCGGGGCTTGCCGTTGCCGTCCGCGAGCTCGCCGCGATCGACCCGGACCTCGCCGGCATCGCCGCGCGTCACGGCACGCCGCCGCTCTGGGCTCGCGAGCCGGGCTTCGCCACGCTCGTGCGGATCATCCTGGAGCAACAAATCTCCCTTTTGGCCGCCGACGCGGCCTTCCAACGACTCGTCCGGGCGACCGGCGCCGTCGAGCCAGCGGTCATCGTGACCGCCGGCGAGGAAACGCTCCGCGCGGCGGGGCAGACCCGGCAGAAGTCGCGCTACATCGTCGGGCTGGCGCGCGACGTGCAGGACGGCCGGCTGGACCTGGGCGCCGTCGAGGCCGCGGACGACGACGAGGCGCGCGCTCGACTCACGAGCGTGGTCGGGATCGGCCGATGGACGGCGGACATCTACCTGTTGATGGCCCTGCGCCGTCCGGATGTCTGGCCGGCCGGCGACCTCGCCCTCGCGGGCGCGTTGCGACGCGCGAAGCGCCTTCCTGGGCTGCCGGCAGGGCCGGAGCAGGAGGCGATCGCGGAGGCCTGGCGGCCGTGGCGGGCAGCCGCTGCGCGCCTGCTCTGGAGCGCGTATCTCGCGGGTGAGCGCTGAGGTCCGCGGCGGACCGCGCCCTACCGGGAGGCCATCCCCGCGCTGGTGAGCACCTGGCGCGCCTTGGCGGCATCGCTCGTCACGAACGCGACGTGGATCTCGTTGCCCTCCATACCGATCGGCATGATGGCCTCGATGTTGATGCCCTCGTCCGCGAGACGACGGGCGGCCTTGGCTAGGGTGCCCGGCTCGTGGCGCATGGCCGTGTCGGTGGCCTCCATCGTCGTGTACTTGATGGCGGCCCCATCGAGGGCGGCCCGCGTCGTCGCGTCATCGGCCGTCATGATCGCTGCGCGACCGCCATCGCCGCACGCGGTGCCGCTGATCGCCGTGATGTTGATGCCCTTCGCGGCAAGGGCCTCCGCGACCCGGGCGAGCTCACCCGGCTTGTTCGTCAGCTCGACGAGAAAGGCCTGCATGAGCGGCTCCTCCTGGCACGCTCGGCCCGTCCGAGGAGGCAGTCGCACCTCGGCTCGAGAACGGGTCGGAGACAGGTCCGATTCTACGCCCCGGGTGCTAGTGGGAACCGCGGCATCGCTCCTTAACGAGGTGTTGCCTCCACGCAACGGCGGACCCGTCCGCTCGCGGTAGCATGCGGCGATGCTGGCACGCTGGATCGGCGCCGCCCTGTCCTCCGTGATCGTGCTGGGCTGCGTCGCGGCTCCGGCACCCGCGCCCAGCGCGTCCCACAGCGCCTCAGCCGTCGCGGCCGTGCCGAGCACCACCCCGACGGCGACCTCTGCGGCCGCCGCCACACCTGGCCCATCGGCACCGTCGGCGACGCTGGCCCCGGTGGCGGGCCCGATCGCCGGCATCTGGCGGGTTCGCAAGGTCCTCAGCCAGGACGATCGAAATGCGCTCCTCCCGGGTGCCGTCTTCGACGAAGAGGCGTTCGAGGTCACGCCCGAGTGCGATCTCGAGCCATGCCCGTCGGTCGAGGTTCGCACGACCCCACTGGGACGACGCCAGCCGGTGTCGATCGCGATCCTGAAGCGCGAAGGCGATCGATACGTCTCGGCGGCCCGCGCGGAGAACGAGGGACCGTGCGTCGATCCGGACGGCGATCGTGTCCAGGGCGGCGCGACGGTCACCTCGACCCTGCGCCTTTGGCTGGCCATCGTCCGCGCCGAGGGCTCGGCGGTCGAACAGACCCAGCTGACGGGATCGCTCGAGCTCGACCTGACACCGACCGAGGTCGGTTCGGCCGCCGGGTGCGAAGCCCAGTCCGCCGCGTACGAGCTCACCGGGCGACGGGAGGAGATCGCCGTCCGGGATGCGCCGCTTCCCGACGTCGACGAGCCGCCAAATACGGCCGGCGGCTTGGCCAACCTGCCGTCCCTCAGCGTCAAGGTCACCGGTGCCGAGGTGTCCTACTTCGAGATCGACGGCGACACCGTCAACGAGCTCGCCTCGAGTCTCGCGGACGGCGGCGTGCAGGCCTGCGGGGCGATCAACTACGAGTGGAACCGCGGCGACGACCGGCCGGCGGCGTGCGCGGTCACGAGCTTCCCGAACGTCCTCGATGCCATCGACCAGCGGCTGGAGTCGAACGGCGACTGCACCATCGCCAAGGCCACGGTCAGGGCACGGTTCACGATCCACTTCCCGCGCTGGGTGGCACCCGAACGCGTGCCTGCTCGGCTGCTCGCGTGGTGGCGGGACGTCGTCGAGTTCATCCGGGACCACGAGGCCGGCCACGTCGTGATCAGCCGCGATCATCTCAAGCGGTTGAATGCGAACCTGATCGGCGAGGACTGCGAGGACGCAGAGTCGATCATCGGGCGGTGGGCCAAGGGCCTGTCCGCCGCGCACGAGGAATACGACCGCGGCGAGTACGCGAAACCCTGGCCGGAGCCGCCCGCCGGCTACTGAGTAAGGGGGCCGGGGGGGATGCGGCTAGCGTGCTCGGCGGCTGCGACTCCTGCCGACCGCCGGGCTCCCTCTACTCGAACAGCGGGCAGAGGATGTTCTCGAGGCCGTTGTCCCAGACGTCGTGCGGGCCCTTGACGTCGACGGATCCGTCCGGGAAGAACGTGAGCTTGCCGACGTCGTGCGCGAATACACCGAGGCCCGGCGCGCTGAGCTTGTAGACGATCCCGACCTGGCGGATCGTCCTTCCGTCGGGTCCGAAGTCGATGAAGCTCGTGAAGTTCCCGATGTCGGACACGCGGAGCGACGAGCCCGGCGCGGTGATGGTCCCGTTGAAGCGGACGCGGGCGTGCCCACGCGTCATGTCGCCGTTGGCATCGAGCCAGGTCTTCACCTGCGTCGACTGGGTGAACTCCTCGATCAGGGTCACCGTCTCGCACTGGATCGGGAAGCTGCCGCTCTCCTCGACATTTTCCACGAGCGGCTTGCCGGCAAGGACCGGCGTCACGAACAATGCCGTGAGCGTGATGGCCGCCAATGCGGCTCTGATGGTTCGTCTCATCCCCGACTCCTTGTAGGTCGTTGGTCGCCCGTGGGTCGGTATCGACAGGGCACGCGCGTGATGAACGGATAGTACCGGGCCGATTGCGCCCATCGGAGTAGGTGAAAAGTCCCGGTCGTGGCCTTCGAGCACCATTTCCTGTCGACCTCAGCCGGGCGCCAGCCGCTCCCCTGCCTCGATGCGGATCGGGAGTCGGTTCTCGGCCGGCGTGAGCGGGCACGAGAACTTCGGGTCGTAGACGCATGACGGGTGATAGGCGAGGTTGAAGTCGAGCGTGTAGGTGCCGTCCTCCTCGGGCTCGAGATCGAGGTAGCGCCCCGCGCCGTAGGTCTCGGTGCCGCTCGTCTTGTCGATGAACGGGACGAACAAGGAATCGCCGTCACCCTCGTCGAACGTGTAGGCCGTCAGCTGGCGCGGTTGGCCTCCGAGGTCGAAGCGCAGGACGCCCGCGCGATGTGCCGGCCGGAGCTTGCCGTCCGAGGTCGGGATCTGGAAGTTCGATGGCTCGTCGCCGCTGTAGGGCTCCAGGGCGCGGTCCTCGAACACGAGCGCCTCATCGACGGCGTAGTACGGCAGGCCGCTGAAGGTCCCCCGTTCGGCCTCGGGAATCGGGCTACCCGGCATCGTCTTGAAGAATTCGTCCTTGTCTAGTCGGAAGCCTTCGACGGCGTCCTTGTACTCGACGGGCACGTGCTCGTGCTCGTGGTGGTGGTGGTGCTCGTGGTCGTCGTCGTCTGTGGTCATCGCAGTCTCCGTGTCGGGTACGCATCATGCTCCCCGGTGCGCGCGTGCGCGCGTGCGCGACGCAATGGGTGATGCACATCCTCCGCGCCGGGAGACACATCTCCTGCCCGATGCACCTCAGCGGCATCACGCAGCCTGGGCGCCTGATGAGCCTGGGCGCCTGGTGAGCCTGGGCGCCTGGTGAGCCTGGGCACCCTGCTTGATGCAGCCGAGGTGCATCGCTCGGCAGTGCCCTGTTTCCGGCGGCCGATCATGTGCATCAGCCTGGGGAGCCGCCCGCGGGCGGCACCCGGGGCGAGACGAACGCGAAGCATCGATACTGGTCCCATGGCCAGCTACACCCTCAATGAGCGGGCTGTCGCGAACATCAGGAAGCTCATCGAAGCCCGCCAGTACGTGCTCGAGAGCGACTGGGGCGAGGTCCAGCCGCGCGCCGACGACGAGAACGCCCGTCTCGCCAAGCACGACTGGGACGACTACGCCGGTTGGCACCTTGGGCTGACCGACGCCGCGAAGGCGGGCATCGCATGAAGAGGACCGTCGTGCGTCTCCAGATCGTCGTCACGAACCCGACGATCGGACCGGACGCAACCTTTGGCGTCCAGGACAAGTCCGGCGAGTTGCGCCCCGGCACCCAGACGGCCACGCGTTCGGTCGTGTTCGAGTGCGAGGTCACGGCGTCAATCGCCGGCGATCGGGCGGAACCGAACTTCCTGGGCCCCTACACGCACGGCCCGCCGACGGCGCGCTTCATCTATGTCAGCCACGGCACGTCCGGCGGCGCCGGCTGGATCAAGCGGATCAAGATCCCGTTGTCGACCATCACCTGGTCGATGATCGAGGCCGCAGGGGACGGGGCACTCCAGACCGAGGTGGATGGTCGTTCCTCGGGCACCGTCCCCGCGACCTGGCGCCCCGTCTCCTGACCGCGGCTACCCTTAGCGACCATGCCAGCCGAATTCATCTACACCTCGTACAAGCTCGCGCGGCACTACCCGCCCGACCGGACGGTGCTCGAGGACATCTCGATCTCGTTCTACCCGGGCGCCAAGATCGGCGTCATCGGGCCGAACGGCGCCGGCAAGTCGAGCCTTCTCAGGATCATGGCCGGGCTCGATGACGGCTTCACCGGCGAGGCGCGCCTGACGCCGGGCTTTTCCGTGGGCTACCTGAGCCAGGAGCCCGAGCTGAACCCGAACAAGGACGTCAAGGGGAACGTGCTCGACGGCGTCGGCGAGGTCCAGGGCCTCATCGATCAATACAACGCCGTCATGGCCAAGTGGTCCGACCCGGACGCCGACTACGACGCCATCGGCAAGGAGCAGAGCGCCCTCGAGGACAAGATCAACGCGGCCGACGCCTGGAACGTCGAGCGCAATGTCGACATCGCGATGGACGCGCTGCGCTGCCCGCCCGACGACGCCGACGTCACCACCCTGTCCGGCGGCGAGAGGCGGCGCGTGGCGCTCGCCCGGCTGCTGCTCCGGCATCCCGACCTGCTGCTCCTCGATGAGCCGACCAACCACCTCGACGCCGAATCGGTCGAGTGGCTGGAGCGGTTCCTCGACGAGTACGCCGGGACCGTCGTGGCCATCACCCACGACCGCTACTTCCTCGACAACGTCGCCAAGTGGATCCTCGAGCTCGACCGCGGCCGCGGGATCCCATTTTCGGGCAACTACTCCAGCTGGCTAGAGCAGAAGCTCGAGCGCATGTCGCGCGAGTCGAAGCAGGCCGACGCGCGCCAGCGCACGCTCGCCCGTGAGCTCGAATGGGTGCGGATGGGCGCGAAGGCGCGCCAGGCCAAGGGCAAGGCCCGCCTGTCGGCGTACGAGCGGCTGCTCGCCGAGGCGAACGACACCAAGGACACGACCCGCGAGCTCGAGATCGCGATCCCGCCGGGGCCGCGTCTCGGCGACCAGGTCATCGAGGTCAAGGACCTCTCGAAGGGTTACGGCGACCGACTGCTGATCGAGGACCTGACGTTCTCACTGCCGCGGGCCGGGATCGTGGGGATCATCGGCCCCAACGGCGCCGGCAAGACGACGCTGTTCCGGATGCTCGTGGGCCAGGAGGCGCCCGACGGCGGGTCGATCGAGATCGGCGACACGGTGCAGATGAGCTACGTCGACCAGAGTCGCGACGACCTGGCGGCCGACAAGACCGTCTTCGGGGAGATCACCCAGGGCGCCGAGGTCATCAAGGTCGGGGCGCGCGAGCTGCCGGCTCGGGCCTACGTGTCGTCGTTCAACTTCCGCGGCACCGATCAGCAGAAGCTCGTCGGCCAGCTATCCGGTGGTGAACGGAACCGGGTGCACCTCGCGAAGCTGCTCCAGTCGGGCGGGAATGTGCTCCAGCTCGACGAGCCCACGAACGACCTCGATGTCGACACGCTGCGGGCGCTCGAGGCCGGGCTCGAGACGTTCCCCGGCTGTGTCGTCGTCATCAGCCACGACCGCTGGTTCCTGGACCGCATCGCGACACACATCCTGGCGTTCGAGGGCGACAGCCAGGTCCGCTGGTTCGAGGGCAACGTCTCCGACTACGAGGCCTTCCGCCGCAAGGAGCTCGGCACCGCTGCGGACCAGCCGCACCGGATCCGCTACAAGCGACTGGTGAAGACCTAGGAGCCGGCGGTCGTCGCGACGTCGCCGATGATCTTCGCGAGCTCGGCCGGCTTCGACCACATCGGCCAGTGGCTGGTCGGCAGGTCCATCCAGGTGACGTTTCGCAGCTCCGGGACGCCGGCGAGGAACGCCCAGTCGGGATGCTCCTTCGCGTACTTCTGGTAGTCCGCGGCCGAGTAGCCGGTCGCGATGATCGTCGAGGGGATGTCCCGGCGGGCGTCGTTCGTGAACGTGTAGCCCTCCCGGAGCATCGCGCCCGGGACCGGCACCGCTCGCTCGCGGAACGTCGCCTTCTGCGCCTCGCTCAAGCCGGTGAGGTTCTCCTCCTCTTCGACCGATGCCCAGTCGAGCGGCTTCTCGGCATCGGTGAACTCCGGGTCGAGCGGCGGCTTCCCGGGCGCCGTATCGACATAGACCATCGCCGCGATCAGCTCCGGCGCCTGGTCGCTCGCGGCATAGCCCGCGAACCCGGACGCGCTGTGGACCGCGAGGACGGCCGGACGCCCCACATCCTTGAGGGCGCCGATGATCGCGTCGACATGGTCCCCGAATGTGATCGAGGATCGGTCAGTGTCGGCCGACTCAAGGCCCGGCAGCGTCAGTGCCGTCACATCGTGGCCGTCGGCTCGTAACGTCTGCGCCACGTCGTCCCACGCCCACGCGCCGAGCCAGAAACCGGGGACCAGGATGATCGGTGCACTCGCCATCGGTTGGACGCCTCCCATATCTGTCTCGCGATGCCAGTATCCTCGAGATCGAAGGAGGGGAGTGTGGCCAAGGAGCTTGAGGTCACCGTCGGCACGCTGGCCGGCGGCCTGCCGTATTTTCGGTTCGGGTCGGGCCCGCGGCTGATCGTCCTGCGCGGCTTTACCACGACCCACGACAACCCCACCGGGCTGCAGCGCCGGTTCGAGGTCCGGATGCTGACGCCGCTGGCGCGGCGGTTCGAGGTGTGGGCCCTGAACCGGGCCCCGGGACTCGCGGCCGGCTCGACGATGGCCGACATCGCGACCCAGCACGCGGATGCCTTCCGCGCGGAGTTCGGCGAGCCGGTCGACCTGCTCGGCATGTCGTCCGGCGGATCGATCGCCCTGCAGATCGCCGCAGATCATCCCGAGGTCGTCCGTCGGCTGGTCCTGGTCGGCGCCGCCTACCGGATCGGGGAGAATGCGGCAGCCGCGCAGATGCGCTATATCGATGCCGTCGCCGAGGGCAAGCGAGGAGCCCAGCACCTCGCCGCGATGAAGGTCAGCTCGCCCATCGGCGCGAAGATCCTGGCGCCGATCATGTGGCTGCTCGATCCGCTCGCCCGGCCCAAAGATCCGTCCGATATGGTCGCCTTCGCCCGGGCGGAGGATGCGTTCGACCTCACGGGCCGACTCGGCGATATCACCGCGCCCACCCTCGTCATCGGCGGCGAGCGCGACAACGTCTACGGGCAGGAACTCCTGCGGGCCACGGCCGACGGGGTCAGTGACGGCCGGATCGTCATCTACCCGGGCGCGAGCCACGCCTCGACCATGACCGACAAGCGCCTGGCGGGCGACGTGACCGACTTCCTGCAGACCGCGCCGTGACCGGACGATGGGCGGATGCTGCGCGTCGATGGGGCGGCCCGGCGAGCCTGGTCGCGGGCGTCGTATGGGTGCCGATCTGGCTGCACCAGCGGGCCGCCCATGGCCTGACGCAGCGCAACGAGATGAACCTTGCCGCGGGGCTGACCTGGATGGACACGTCCAAGCTGCTTGTCGTCCTCCTGGCGTTCGTGTTCGTGGGGCTGGCGGCCCTGTACCTCCGACGTGAACGACCCGGCACGCTCGGCAGGGTGGGCGCCGCCATCACCTTCGGCGGACTCGCTCTGGTGATCGTGACCACAGCGCTCCAGTTCTGGACGTTCCCATGGGGTTCGTACGACGTCACGTTCGAGGAAGCCACCGGGTTCCCCGGCTCGAACGCCAGCGGCGCCGTCCAGTTCGGTGCGTCGTTGGTGTTCACCGTCGGCCTCGCCCTGCTGTGCATCGACCTGGTCATGGCGAGGGTCATCAACTGGCTCGTGGCCGCCGTCCTCGTCCTGGGCGCACTGACGACGGTCTATTTCTCCCCCGTGCTCTTGATGCCGGGCATCGCCTGGATCGTGCTCGGACTGGTGCTCCTGCGCCGACCGGATGCCCCTCAGGGGTCCCGGGTCTCGATGCCGTAGCGACGCTGGCCGCGGTCGAAGGTGGCCAGCGGCACGGCATCCGCCGCGATGCTTGTCGTATCGGTTCGGCCAACCCGCGGTGCGGCCAAGCTAACGGATGACTGGCGGCTCCGGGTCGAAGGGTGCGTCAGCGTAGGTGCCGGCGAGGGTGACCTCATAGCCGAGCCGAAGCAGGTGTCCGTCCGAGTCACGCACGGCGACCCCGGTCTCGACCGTGATCTGTTGCCTGATGGGCTCGTACGGATCTGCCACACGGAACCAGTCCACGGCCCATCCGGCCCAGACGGCGACATCGTCGTTCTGGATCGCGTTGAGCGTCACGAAGGGAGCCCAATGCACCAGCCTGAGGGTCGCGTCGCGCGGGATCTCGGGAACCGTGATGCCGAGATTTACCTGGGCACGCAGCCAATCGCGGCCTGTTCCCTTCAGGTGCAGGAGGACCACCCCGGTGAGGGTGTAGAGCTGGAGGCCGTCGGCCGATACGGTGTGCACGTAGTGCTGTGATCCAAACAGCGAGGGATCGTCGATGTCGTCGATCCACGTCGGCGGCTGGGTCTCGATATTCGTCGACCGGATGCACTTTCCCGACGACCCGTCACCAAGGGTCTGGCCATCCATCGGCGTCGGACGGACGCTCGCTCCATAGGTCGAGTTGGGATACGGGACCTGCCGATCATGAATTGAGAAGTGCAGGTGGTGGAGCCTCGAGATCCCCGTGTCGTCCATCAATCCGAGCCGATTCCCGACCACAACGGGCATGCCCATGTACACGGGAACCAGATCCGGACCCGCGAGGTGCAGGTAGCGGGACACGAATCGCGCCATTCCCGTTGCCGGATCCGGGTGGCTGATCGCGACGTGATTCAGGAGTGAGTCGTCGCCGGACGACGCGCCCTCGAACATGGCGATCACGACGCCGTCGGCCGCGGCAAGGACGGGCGTCCCCTCCGAGATGTTGTTGAAGGGACTTCCATACTTGTACCGGGTGAAGTCGATGGCGAACGCGTCTTCCTCGTTGTGGCTGAACAGACTGTTGTAGTAGAAGCCGCGCGGTCCGAAGCCGCAGGCATTGCGGGAGTAGAAGTAGGCGAGAGCCGCGCCGAAGATCCCCAGGGCGGCAACCGAAGCCATCTTCAGGGAGAAGTCGACGAGGCCCCCGGCCATGAAGCTCTGCCCCGCGGGCCATGGCGCCTTCAGGGGGAAGGGAAGCGGCTGGTTGACCTCGACCTTGGCCGGCCGCCATCGATCGATCCACTCGTCGGTGGGCTGGGCGAGGGCGATGCCACTCCATTGCCAGCCTCGCGCGCTTTGGCACAAGACGAGGAGCACGTCCCCGCGGAACATGGAGCTGTTCCAGCCTCGAGTCTGGAGGTAGCGCTTGCCGCCCGACCCAAGCACCGTTCGGCGAACGGAGATCCGTCGCGACGTCAACTCCGAGATGAGGGCGTCGGCCACGTCGAGCTCCTCGAAGGCCGCTTCACCACCGACCAGACCGACGCTGAAGTGCGTGTTGGAGCGAACTGCCGCCAGCCGTCGACCGTCCTGATCGCGTATCGCCGACCTCACCTCGTTGACGAGGCCGGCCAGCGTGGGCATGAACACCGTCGGCGGCTCCTCGAGTCGTGCGGCGGCGCGACGAGCCAACTCTGCTGGCTCCCCCGAGCCGCGCGGTGTCGGACGACCGGCGGCCGCGAGGTAATGGTCCCGCGCCTCGTCCGGGCGGCCAGCTCGCTCTTCGAGCAGACCGGCCTGGTACAGCGCGACAGGGTCGTCGGGTCGGAGCTTTCCAAGGTCGTCGAGCACCTTGATCGCGGCGGCAAGGTCACCGGCGCGCTCGTGGGCACCGGCCATGCCCTGGAGCGCGGCGCCACGAACGTCCCATGGCTCGCGCAGTGGGGCAGCGTCTTCCACCGCGCTGACCGTACGCTCGAACATCGCCACCGCATCCGCGTGGCGCCCCTCTCGTGCCAGGCTGTTGCCCATCCACAAGAGAAACACGGGAGCGAGGGGCGACTGGGGATCGGCCTCGACCGCTGCAGCAAGGGATCGATTCGCCGCCGCCGGGCGCGGCCCGCGCGCTACCGCGGCGGCGCGGGTACCAAGATCGAACCATTGCTCGACCAGCGGCGATTTCGAGCGAGACGCCGAAACGTGCGCCGAGACCGCCGCGCCCCTGCTTGGGATCGGGCCGATGCCCTTGCTGGCTCATGAGCGCTCCTCCTCCCCGACCGCTCGACGTCGGCGGGTCCGCGCGCTCTTCGCTCCGACGGTACGCCCTTCGTCAACGCCTGGCAACGACCGACTACGGCAACGGCCGCCAGGCCTGCGATGCTCGGCGGCGAGCGACGCGATGATGTCGAGCAGGACCTCCTGGTCGTTCGTCGGCACCTGGATGATCGGCCAGTGGCGCGTGTCGCCCTGGCTCGAGCACCCTGCCGAATGTATCCTCGTCGTCCTTCCGTCGTGCCGCATCAAGGAGGTCACGTCGATGCTCCACGGGGAGCACCTCACGCTTCGACCCATCCGCGAGGCCGACCTGGACGCCGTCTATGCGGCCCACGTCGACATCCGCAACCGCGGGGCGTTCTTCCCGCTCGGCGTGCAATCCGAGTCGGCGTTCAGGCGCGAGTTCAGCGAACACGGCTTCTGGCAGCGCGAGGAAGGGATGCTGCTGATGATCTCGGGCGAGGGCGAGATCGCCGGTCACATCGAGTTCTTCAAGCCGGTCAACTACTGGGACGCGTTCGAGTTGTCGTACCAGCTCTACGACGATCGCTTCGCCGGCCGCGGCTACACCACGGAGGCCGTGCAGCTCATCGTCGACTACCTGTTCGGTACCAAGAAGCAGCACCGGATCCAGCTCGACATCGTTCCTGAGAACGTCGCCTCCAGACGCGTCGCCGAGAAGTGCAGCTTCACCCTCGAAGGCACCGCTCGCGGCGCGTTCTTCAACACCGGTCGCAACCAGGACCTCCTGATCTACTCGCTCCTCCGGTCGGACCCCAGACCCTGGCGGGACGGCTGAGCCGCGTCGCGGACCTTGCGCCACGCGTCCGTAATACCAAGGACCGAGGCCCATCGCTCGATGTAGCCCTCGTCAAGCGAGTGCCCGATGGCAACGATCCCGGCGACATCGCGCAGTTGTCGCTCCGATTGGCCCGATCCTGTCGGCCGAATGGTCTGGGCTCGGGCAAGGATCCGAATGAGCTCCACTGCGCGTTCATCCGGCGACCAGTCAGGATGGCGCCGCCGGATCCCCGATTCCGCCAGGGCGCGCACGTCGGCACTCATCTCGACGGCCAATCGGAGACGCTCGGCCGGCTCCATGGACCGGTAGGCATCGAGTTGCCGACGGTAGGCATCGATCGAGGTATCGAGCGGACGCGGCACAGTCGCACTCTACCGCGGACGCACGCGGCGGATCACCGGCCGCGGGCGCGCCGCGAGCGTCGGTCGCCGAGGTGCCAGAAGTCACAGTGCGGGCAGTGGTAGGCCTGCAACCTGCCGTCCTGATGGCGGCCGTGGTGTGACAGCGACAGGGCTTCGCGTCGCGACAGGAACACGCTCTTCGACGAGCAGCCCCGGCCCACGGGGTCCCTCGGGCGCTCGGTGAGAGATCGGTAGGCGGCGATCATGGCGGGATCCTCGTCAGCCCGCGAATCCCGGTCGGTCGCGGATCTCGAAGACACCATCGCGTCGGGCTTTGACACCTCGGCTGTCAGAGAGGCAGATAGTGTCCAGATCGCAGCGCGGAGCGCGGCAGCAGTGGTCGCGGTCGAGGTGCGCTTCGCGGACTGCACCGAGAGCCTCGGCGACGGTTCAGGCCTCCGGCGCGCCGGTCGCCCGGGGCTCCAGCACCACGAGCGCGGTCTCCCGGGAGCGTAGGGCGGCGCTCGCGTCGGTATAGGCCGAGCTCTCCAGGGCAAGGAAGCGCGCCCACAGCCGATCGCGCTCCTCGCCGAGCGCCGAGCGAGCCGTAACGTCGCGCGGGCCGCCGGGCAGCTCGACGGTGGCGTCCGGGTTCGCCTGGAGGTTGAGCCACCACGCGGGCTCCGGGTCCGCCCAGCCGTTCATGGCGGGGACAACGATGTTCGGCCCATCGACGATGTAGCCCAAAATCGCGACTCGGGTCTTGCCTGTCTTGCGCCCGACCGAGGTCAGTCGGAGCATCCCCCACTGCTTCTCGCGCGGCGGCCGCAGGCCGAACCGGCCGCCGGTGATCGAGTAGCCGGCGCGGTGCAGGGTCCAGATCGTTCGAACGAGCCAGCGCGGGACAACGATGGGCTTGGCGGCGGTGGCTTGGGACACGACGTGGTCTCCTTCGGGTCGCTCTCTGTCTACGGTGTAGACTACGCCGTAAACATAGCGGCAGGTCGGAGCCCCGTCAAGTGGTAGCCTGCCGCCATGGTGATCGATCTGTTCGCCGGGATCCCCGTCAAGGATTACCCGGCCGCGTTGGTTTGGTACGAGCGCCTCCTCGGCTCTCCACCGACGTTCTTCCCGACCGAGACGGAGGCCGTGTGGGAGCTTGCCGAGCATCGATCGATGTACATCGAGCAAAAGCCGGAGCACGCCGGTCACGCGATGCACACGATCCTCGTCCAGGATCTCGACGCCTTCGTTGCCAAGATCGCCGCCAGGGGCATCGAGCCCTCGAAGCAGGAGACCTACGAGAACGACGTGCGCAAGATCACCTACATCGATCCTGACGGGAACGAGTTCGGGATCGGCGGCGCTCCAGCGTGACCGATGGCTGACGTCGACACGGAGCGCCGGACGCCGCTCCACCGCGACCGCGTGCTCCGCGTGGCCATCGAGCTCGCGGATCGCAACGGCCTCGAGGCGCTGAGCATGCGCAAGCTCGGCCAGGAGCTCGGCGTCGATGCGATGGCGCTGTACCGACACGTCCGGAGCAAGGACGACCTGTTCGACGGGATCATCGAGCTGATCGTCGCCGAGATCGAACGGCCGGCCGCCGCTCGCGACTGGAAGACCGCGCTACGCGAGCAGGTGATGGCGGCGCGGGCGGTCATGCTGCGCCACCCCTGGGCCCGGCGCGTGTTCGAGGAGCGAGGCACCGGCGGGATCGCGGTCATCGGCTACATCGAGTCAGTCCTGGCGATCCTCCGCGACGGCGGCTTCTCGCTCGATCTCGCCCATCACGCCCTGCACGTCCTCGACAGCCGGATCTTCGGCTTCAACCAGGACCTCTTCGACGACTCCGGGCGGGCGGACCCCTCCCCCGACGTGGCCGAGCTCCTCGGGCCGGCGATGGCGACCCGCTACCCGCGCGTCACCGAGCTCGCGATGTCGGTCAGCCACGAGGGCGTGCTCGGCAAGTGTGACGACGACGTGGAGTTCGCGTTCGGGCTCGACCTGATCCTTGACGGCCTTGAGACGTACGTGCGAGGGCCATGGCTTCGACGGCGAGTCAGGGCGGCGGCTCAACGTGGCAGTGACGCTGTGGCAACTCACGAAGCATCGGAGCGGCACCTCTAGCTGGATATCGAATGAGTAGCTGGAGAACCGGATAGAACCGACTTGCCTTCGGGTGATCATCGATGAAGGAGAAGGCCCGTGACGGTACCCAGGAAGCGCGCCGTGGAGCGCCAGCGCATAGACACTCCGGGTGGTCGAGTAATCCTCGGCACGTTCGGCCCCGGAGGCTCCAACGGCTGGGACCTCTGGGTATCGGCCGCGTGCGGGGTCGTCAACGTTAGTCGCGGGAAAACTGGAACGTTGATCCGTCTAGTCCCGGATTCCGCCGTCAGGTAAAGGCGGCCCGATCAATTGTCGGGCGCCCCACTGGCCCGGCGGTCGAGGATCACGAGCGCCGTTTCTCGGGACTGGAGCGCCGCCTGCGTGTCGGAGAACGCGGCCGCCTACTCGATGGAGATGTTCGGGGCCGCCTGGAGGTTGAGCCACCACGTCGGCTCCGAGTCGGCCCAGCGGTTACTGGCTGGGATCACGTTTTCGGCCCATCGACGATGAAGCCCTCGATCGATAGTGAACAAGGATTGCTAACCTTGCTTTACGGTCCATCGCACGCTGCCTCGACGTGCCCGCATTGGGCGGGGTTCGGACGATGACCCGCGTCTTCCCGGTCCCGGCGTCAGCGATAACAACAGCCGGCCCCTCGCCCCACTCTCGACGATGCGGCGTTGCTCGGGAGTGAGCGTCGTGGGTCGGTCCATCAAGGCCGTCATCGCTCGCCGCGGTAGAAGCAGACCTTTCGGTCACGAACGTTGGCCGAGCGCACGCCGGCACTTCGTCGATCAAGGTCGTCCAATCGCGGACGAAGCGCTCCTGGACGTCGCGCTCGATGGTGTTCTTGCGGCTCGCCCGCGTCAGATCGATCGCCGCATCACCCGCGAGACCGGTCGCCAAGGCAGCTGGGTCCATTGACAGAGTCATACCGGTTGTCCTACCATCGGTCTTACCATGGATGACCGACGTTCCCACCAACGGAAGGCCTTCTCCGAGGCGGTCACGCCATACGGCGCGGACAACTCGGCCACCTCCCACACCAAGCTCTCGATCAGCCTTCCGACGGACCTGGTCGAGCTCGTGCGAGCCAGCGCTGCGGCCACCGGTCTCAGCGTCAGTGCGACCATCGCAGCCTCGCTTCGTCGAACGCTCGAGGATGCCGAGCAGGCGAGCCTGGACCGCGCCCTCGAACTGGATGCCGAGGAGAACCTCGCCTGGGCAAATGCGTATCTGCCGATCGCTGCGAAACTGGTCTCTGAGCTGGAGTGGTAGGCATCGGCAACGCGCCCGCGACGACCGCGCCGCGGCGTGGCGACATCCACTTCGTGGATTTCCCTGTCCTCGGCGGCCACGTTATCTACGGACCGCATCCCGCCGTTGTCGTTCGCACCGACCGGATGCAGCGTTCGACGACCGTGATCGTCGCACCGATGACCAGCACCGCCCGGTCCCTGCCTGAAGGCCCGCCGTATCTTGTCGCTGTCGCCGGGCGCGATTCGGGATTGAACAGGGACGGCTTTGTCAAGTGCGATCAACTCCTGACGTTTCCGGCCACGATCCTCGGGCCCAAAGCCGGACGGCTCAACCCGGAGGCGCTGGATCGCGTCGACACGGCCCTTCGGTTCGTCCTGGGTCTCTGATCGGAGTCGCGGGGTCGGGGCATCGTAGCGCAAGGGACACGCGATCCCGTCGCGCGAGGCGTCTCGATCACTCGATCTCGCCGTCCAGCTCGCCGTCCGCGGCGTCCATCAGGAAGAAGTCACGCTCGCGGTAGCACTCGCCGCAGATCGCCCGACCTGCGTCGCCGATCGGGTCCTCGTCGCTGTCGCCATCGAGCGCGCGCCCGCACGTGGCGCAGCGCAGCTCGTGCTCGAGCCAGGTCGTGTCGCCCACCATCGGCAGGCCCCTCCAGTCGCGAGGATCCCGGTCGATCCCCGACGTCGAGGCAACCATCGTCCAGCCCCGTGACACCTCGTCTGTCACGAGCGGTGCCGCGACGCACCGCACCGTATCGGGGACCCACCTGATGCCGCCGAGGTGCATCGCCCGGCGACCCTGTCTTCGGGCGGGCCAACCTGTGCATCACCAAGCGTGGCGAAACCTATGGCCGCGTCGGCAGCCTCGTGATCCAGTACTCGAAGTCGGGCGGCGGCGGGGTCGGGCGGAACCTGGCGTTCACGACCCACAGGGAGCCGAACGCGCGCGTGGCCGTGGTCGGGACATCGAGGTTGCCGGGCGACGTGATCTCGCCGAGCAGTCGGGCCTTCCGCAGGCCGTCGCGCAGCTTGAGCACCGCCACGAGGTTCGAGAAGTTGCGCACGACGTACAGCGTCCTCCCGTGCAGCTCGAGCCCGTCGCCGTTCGTGACGAGGTAGCCGCCCGTGTCGATCTGGCGCGTCTTGCCGGTTCGCGGGTTCACTTTGAACAGCAGGCCCTCGTTCGACTGGACGAGCACGAGCCAGCCGCCGCGGGCGGCGATGCCGTTCGCGTTGAAGCCGGCCGAGTACGAGAGGTCGCCGGTCAGCTCCATGGTCGTGGCAGCGGACGGGTCGGGCAGGCGGCCGTGACGACCGAGCGGGATGACGAGCAGCTGCTGGTTCACCGAGTCGGTCGCGTAGACGGCATTACGAGTGATGTCGAGGTCGTTGATGAACCCGGCCGTCGGGAACGGGTAGGTCTGCAGCAGCTCCCCGGTCCGTGCCCGGTAGACCCGGATCTCCTTGGTCGGACCGCCGGCGACCCACAGCCGCCCGCGGCGATCGAGATGCAGGCCGACCGAGACCAGACCGGCGTCGGCGGCGTTGTCGACGAGCAGACGGGGCGCGGTGCCCCTCAGCACGTTGACGGTCCAGATGTCACCGTCGCGCAGCGACCCGACGTAAAGGTTGCCGCGACGATCGGACTCGATGCCCTCGGGCTGGAATCCATCGGGCAGCTCGATGCGCTCGGGCAGGTCGGGGTCGGGGGGTTTGTGGCCGGCCGCGGCGGGCGCGAGGACCAGAGAGGCGGCAAACGCCACCGTGAGAAGGAGAGCGAGGCGGCGGGCGAACGACATGATGGCCTCCAGCGTCCCTGGCTGGCCGCGTCTTTCGGTTCGGGCACGTGATGGGCCCGAAGCGACGATCAGCCGGCCCTCGGGGGTGAGCCGACTGATCGTGCTGGGGTTTATGAGTGCGCTGCCGGCGGGCGCCCCACCAGCCGGCACGTTCGCCTCTTATCGATTCGTCAGCGGCCCCCCAGGACCGGAGCGAGTGATCGGGATGCTCCGACCTCGCCATGCGTATCGACCACGGCGCGTGGTGCTGGTGCCCGGGCGCCCGCCGGCGCGCGGTGATGGTCGATCGAGCGAGGTCCGCCGGTGATGCGCGGCTAGGAGGGAACGAGCATGGCGGACACAGCCAGATCGAACACTTGGCACGGTACGGCGAGCTGCCTCGGACCCGCCCGATACGGGCTGGGCCGGGCATTACATCTGCATATCAACTGCGGTCAGCCGAAGAGCCCGGCTACGGATTGACCGCGACGATCGAGTTGCCAGTCGACGTGTCCGCCCGGTTGTACACGGCGTTCGTGTGGCTGTTGAACTTGGGGCCGTACATGTTGGCCGTATTGCCGTAGCCGTAAGAGTTGATCGACGTCAGCGTGCCATCCGAGTTCGTGAAGCCGGCGATCCACGGGCCGCCGGACGAACCGCCCGTCATGTTGCAGGCGATGCCCCACGTGCGGTTTCCGTTCTGGCTGTCGTTGAAGGTCGGGCCTGCGCAGTAGGTCAGGTCCTTGCCCTTGTAACGACCCGCCGCCGGATACCCGAACGCGTGCACAGACCCGCCGGTCGAGATCGCCGGGTAGGCGATGCCGTATGTCCCGAGCGCGTCGAGCTGGGTACCCGTCTTGCCACCGGCTCCGACGATCGCGATCGCGAAGTCGTGGACCGTGGCCTGGGTGTTGAAGCTACCCGCGGTGGCGTAGCCGCTGTCGACCACGAGCCCGCCGCCGCTGGCTGGAGTGGCCGTCCAGCAGCCGAACGTCGCCTGGGCGCAGGTGAATGTCGGCGCGGTATCGAACGAGGGGACGTACGTCCAGTTCGTCGCGAACGCCTCGTTGACCTCGTCGTAGGCGCAGTGCCCGGCGGTCAGGACGAGCGAGTGCGTGCTGCGGCCGTCGCTCACGGCCGAGGCCGAGCACACCCAGTTCGAGCCATCCATCGTGAACAGCACCTTGCCAGTGCGCTGGACGACGGGTCCGCCACCGGTCCATGAGGCGCCCGTGACCGTGCCGCCGTTGGGGGGCGGAGGCGGTGGCTTGACCGGCTTGGCCTTTGGCTGGAACGTGCCGTCCGCGCCGCGCACGAAGTCGCGTGGCTTGGCGCTCGAGATCCGCTCGGCCGTCCAGTACTTCACGATCCGCTCGTGCTCGGCCTTGGCCTTGTCCTTGGCCCCGCTGTCGCCGGCCATGACCGGCGCCACCGCCATGGGCAGCAGGACCAGGACCGTGAGCAGGGCAGCCGCGACAGCGGCCTTCGATCGATGCATGGAAATGCGTCCTCCCGGTATCGCGCGTGTGACGGCTGGGTCTCGTGGCGACAGGGTACCGGCTGTCCGGCGGGCAATTCGGTCGGTCGAGCGTTATCGAGGGCTTCCTGGTGCCGCTGCGCACCGCCCGAAGGTGCCGGTACTGCGCTTCCCCGAGTCGTCCCAACGGCATCCATCGGGGCTCCACATTCGGACGCGAGCATTCGGATCACGGACGGCCACCCACTTCGGGCGGCCGGCATCGAAAGCACCAAGGAGTCGCACGTCATGCGTCAGTTCTTCATCGGCTTCCTCATCGTCGCGGCGCTCGTCGCGGGCGGGAGCCTCGTCGCCAACGTCGCCTATCAGGCCGGCCTCTCGACGGCGGTCACCACCGTGGCCGCGACGGCGCCCGAAGGCACCATCGTCACCCCCGTCGCTCCAGGCGGCGTCCCCGGCTACGGATATGGCTACGGCTACGGCCCCGGTTGGGGCTGGCACGGCGGTCCCGGGTTCGGCATCTTCGGGCTGCTGTTCGGGCTGTTCTTCCTGTTCCTCCTGTTCGGCTTGCTGCGGGCCGCCTTCGGTCGCGGCCGAGGCTGGGGCGGACCCGGCGGTGGCCCCGGCGGCTGGGGCGGGCCCGGCGGCCGAGGCGGCTGGGGCGACGGGGAGCACCCGTGGGAGCGGGGGGCCCGCGAACGCCACGATGCCTGGCATCGGGAGCACGGCGGCGACGCCGGCGGCTCAAGCGGATCGTCGACGGATCGACCATCGACCGGGGCCTCGGGCGCCTGACCGGCTCGCGGCGCGGGGTCGTGCGGCCCGGGTCGTGCGGCCCGGGTCGTGCGGCGATGCGCCCTGCGGCCCCCCCCCGAGGCCCGCATTGCTCCGGATCCCACCTCGGGGTCCGGAGCCTCCGCTTGGCCTCGCCCAGTCGTGATGCACAAGATCCGCCGCCCAAACAAGGCGTACCTGGTCGATGCACTTCGGCGGCATCGGGACCCAACCGGACCCGGTCACAGGATCCAACCGGATCCCGCCGCCACGGCCCGTGATGCCGCTGAGGTGCATCGCCTGAGAGAGGTCGCTTTCGGCGGGGTGCATGTGCATCGCCCGGGCGGGTTCTTTCCCGGCGGGGTGCGTGTGCATCGCCCGGGCGGGTTCTTTCCCGGCGGGGTGCGTGTGCATCGCCCGGGCGCGGGCGTTCCCGGCGAGGAGGATGTGCATCTGGCGACTCGGGGCCGGCTCCATGCCCGCGTAGGATGCGACCGATGACCACGCCCAGGACCATCCTCGTCGTCGATGACGAGCCGCGGATCGTCGACCTAGCGCGCGACTACCTCGAGCATGCGGGTTTCGCGGTCCTGACGGCCGCCGACGGCCCATCCGCCCTCGCCACGGCCCGCACGCGCCAGCCCGATCTCGTGGTCCTCGATCTCGGGCTGCCTGGCCTCGACGGCCTCGATGTCACCCGCCAGCTGCGGACCGGCGAACGGACCGCAGCCCTGCCGATCGTGATGCTGACCGCGCGGGACGACGAGCTCGACAAGCTGCTCGGCCTGGAGCTCGGTGCCGACGACTACCTTACGAAGCCGTTCTCCCCGCGCGAGCTCGTGGCCCGCGTTCGGGCAGTCCTCAGACGTGCCGATCGCCCGGTCGGGGCCGGCGACGTTATCACGGTCGGTGACCTGCGCCTGGACGTGCCGCGGATGCGGACCGAGGTGGCCGGCCGGGCCATCGACCTCACCCCGACCGAGTTCACGCTCCTCGCATCCCTCGCCCGCCAGCCCGGCCGAATCTTCACGCGGTCGCAACTGCTCGACGCCCTCCACGGGATCGCGTTCGAGAGCTACGAGCGGGCCATCGACTCGCACGTCAAGAACCTGCGCCGCAAGCTCGAGCCCGAACCCCGCCAACCGCGCTACGTGCTGACCGTGTACGGCGTGGGCTATCGATTGGCCGACGACCGGGCGACCGACGCGTGAGCCCGGTCGACGGCGGAGACCGCGACCGCTGGGAGCGGTGGGCCGAGCACCGACGCAAACGCTGGGGTGATTCGGGCGGCGGCCCACCGTGGGCCCCGGGTGGCCGCCCCGGCCGGTGGCGCGGCTTCGGCTGCCTGTTCGGCCTGCTGTTCCTGGTGGTGCTGGGATCGCTCGTCGCGGCGAGCGCGTCGATCGTGTCGACCTTCGGGCCCCTGCCGGCGGTCGTCGTGCTGGTCGTGGCGGTCGTCGTGCTGCTCGGGCTCGGTCGCGGGCTGCGGCGGAGCGCCCGGACGCTCGATTCGCTCGTCGAGGCGACGCGGCGGGTCGAGGACGGCGACTACTCGGTCCGGGTCGATGTCCCTGACCGTGGCCTGCGCCCGGTCCGCCAGCTCGTGCGAGGCTTCGACACGATGGTCGAGCGGCTCGAGGTCGATGAGCGGCAGCGTCGATCGCTCCTCGCCGACGTGAGCCACGAGCTCCGGACGCCACTGGCCGTGATCGCCGGCAACCTCGAGGCGATGGTCGATGGCGTCCATCCGGTCGACGAGGCGCATCTCGCGGCGATCCTCGAGGAGACGCGGGTCATGGAGCGGCTGATCGACGACCTGCGGACGGTGGCACTGTCGGAGGCCGGCACACTCACCCTGCATCGGGAACCGACCGACCCGGACGTGCTGATCGCCGAGGTCGTGCGCTCGTTCGCGGGAGCAGCGGGTACGGCCGGGGTGACCGTCACGGCCGAGGTTCCCGACGACCTGCCGATCCTCGACGTCGATCCCGTTCGGCTCCGGGAAGTGCTCGCCAATCTCGTGGCGAACGCGATCCGGCACACGCCGGCCGGAGGGACGGTCACGATCCGCGGGGAGGTCGCAGGCGACCGGCTCGTGGTGCGGGTCGCGGACACGGGTCCGGGTATCGATCCGGCCGTGCTCCCCAACGTCTTCGATCGATTCGTGAAGGGCGCGGGCTCGGGCGGGTCGGGATTGGGCCTCGCGATCGCACGCAGTCTCGTGGCCGCGCACGGCGGCACGCTGGAGGTCGAGGCCACGGACCCGGCCGGCACGACGTTCCGTGCCAGCCTGCCCTTGAGCTAGGCCGGCGTCATCCGAACGCCGTCCCCGCCACCCGATGGTCCGGTTGACGGGGGCGTGCTTTCGGACATAGTCGACGAACGGGCTCCTGCTGCTGAAGATCTTGGCCACGAACCCCTCACCTTCCAAAGGGGCAAATCATGCGTGGCCGGCTCATCCTTCTCTTTTCGGGCATCTTCGCCTTCACCGTCCTGACGGCGGGCTCACTTGCTGCGGTCGCTCCGGTGTCCGCCGCGACGATCGCGGCAACCACCACGTGCAGCAACGGCGTCGACAACACCGGTGGCCTTGGCCTGATCTGCGAGGTCACGGTCGTCAACACCATCACCGCGATCGGCGGCACAGCGACGGTGACGGTCCGAGAGTGTCACGGGGCGGCTGGGGATCCCGAGGCTGCCTGCACGACCGAGACGTCCGTCCTGACGGAGCCGGTCACGGCCGTCACCCAATGCAACGACTCGATCAACGGCGGAGGGGGCACACTCCGTTGCAGCGTCGAGGTCACCAACAACTTCGTCGGCATCGACCCGGCGCCGACGGGCGCGACGGTGAATCAGTGCGTCGGCTCGGGGGACGGTTTCACGACTGGCTGTGACCCCTTCCCCGCGACGACTACTGGCGCGACGATCACCCAGTGCAATGGCTCGGCCAACGGCGGGACCCTGGTCGAGTTGACCTGCACCGCGACCGGTACCGAGTCTGCCGGGCTCGCTGTCACGATCAACCAGTGCAACGGGTCGGCTACTGGTGGTGGCGGGTTGGTCATCTGCTCCGCGAACATCGACAACAACCTCGTCGCGCCCGTCCCCACCCCGACGCCCGCGCCAACGGCAACCCCCGCGCCAACGGCAACGCCCGCTGGCACGTCGACACCCGCGGGTTCCACGCCGGCGCCGACTGCGCCCAACGCCCAGCTGACCCCGCCCTCGACCGACGCGAGTCTGCTCCCAGGCTCACGGACGACACCCGACCGAACGGCATGGGTCGTCATCGGGTTCCTCTGCCTGTTCGGGGCACTGCTCGTCGTCGCGACCGCCCGCATCCACAAGCCTCGAACGTAACCAGCCGGGTGCCGAGCTACGGTCGCGTGATCCTGACGTCGTCGACGGCGGCCTCGACGGTCGAGCCGGCTCCCCGGTCCTGCGCCAGGAACACGATCCGGACCTTCTGACCGGCCCACGGCGTCATCGGCACCGTGGCGAGGGTCCAGGCGGGCTTGTCAGTGTTCGCGGCGCCGACTTCCTCGAGCACGACCGTCCGCGTGCCGTCCTCGGTCTCGACGTAGGCCCGGAACACGTCCGACGACGTCGAGTTCGAGGCATGCGCCAGGTAGTAGCGAAAGACGAGGTTCCCGACGGTCGAAGGCAGCTGGATGGCCGGCGACCGCACCGTGGTCGGGCCGCCGTCGATGTCGTTCGAATTCACGCTCGAGCCGGTCGTCGCACCGGTCACCAGCGCCTTCGATCCCGAGCGGACGGTGCCCAGCTGGTAGGCCGTCGTGCCCGGGTCGGCCCGCTGCCACGCGCCGCTGTTGATCGTGTCGGTCCCGAGTGGGTCGATCGCCCAGCCGCGCGAGATCTCGAAGTCCTCGTTGAACGCCCCGCAGTGGGTCGTGGTCTTGCCGACGATGGCGTACAGGCAGCTGGCCTGCTCGATCAGGTAGAGGACCGCCGTCTTGTTACGCGCGGTCTGGGTGGCGATGCGCTCGTCGGGTGGGTAGAACCGGGCGTTCGTGCTCACCTGCGCGTGGGTCGGGTACAGCTCGAAGGTGTACATGAAGATCCGGTGGCGGCCGTAGGCGTAGTCGATCTCGTCGCCGTCGGTGATGTAGAGACTGCTCGACTGCTTGGGCGTGTAGCCGTTCATGCCGGCCATCTTGACTCCCAGCGCCTTGAGGGCGGCGTGGTCGTCGGCGGTCATGTCGGCCGGCACGTCGCTCGTCGTGTAGCCGTACGGCCAGAGGATCTCCTCACCGGCGCTGTGGAACGTGATGGCAGCACGGATCTGCTGGCGGCCACCGATGACGCGGCTATTGATGAAATCGCGCATCGCCCTGGTCTCGGGCGCGGAGAACGGCTTCGGGCCGCGGTAGGTGATCGAGGACTTCGAGCCCGATGAGCCGCCGCAGCATCCCCATCGATAGTCGTAGTTGCGGTTGAGATCCGTGCCGATGGCCGTGGAGCCCGAGTTTGGCTGGCGGTTCTTGCGCCACGCCCGGTACGGCGAGCCGGTCAGGTCGTATTCGCCGCCGTCGGGGTTGACCATGAAGACGATGTAGACCTCGCGGCTGTTGACGATCTTCGTGATCCGCTCGTCCGTGCCGTAGCCGTCGGTCAACCAGCGCAGGATCGCGAGGGTCTGCTCGGCCGAGAGATGTTCGCGCGCGTGGTGCAGGCCATCGAACAGGAGCTCGGGCTCGTTCTCGTCCGTGGCGACGTTGTCGGAGACCTTCGCGGCCCAGATCGTGCGGCCCTGGTGGCTCTTGCCGATCGAGAAGGCCCGGACGATGCCGGGGTGGTCGGCCGCGGCCTGCTTCACCGCGACGATCATCTCGTTGTAGCTGTGGTAGCGCGAATCGAACGAGGGGAAATCGGCTGCGGCGACGGGACTCGCCGCAGGGGCTGCGACGCCGAGCGAGAGGGCGAGGAGCGCGGCGATACCCAGGGGCGCGTGTCGATGGTGCATGCGGGGAGTGTCAGTTCCCCGTTCCGTGGCGGCCATGACGCGATGGTGCCACGCGGCACCGGGACCCGTGTGGGCGCCGTGTCGGCGCCTCGGGCGGAACATCTCGGGCTTGTCCTGAGTCTCTACCGGCAACGGACCGACCCGAAATCATGGGTCCGGCCGAAACCGCAGGAGGATCGACATGCGTTCGATCAACCGTGCCGGCGGCGCTCTGATCGCCGGACTCCTCCTGGTCGCGGTGACTGCGGCCCCCGCTCTAGCCTGCGGCGGGCTCATCGGTCCCAACGGGGCCGTCAACCTGCTCCGGACGACGACGTTCGCCGGATATCACGACGGGGTGGAGCACTACATCACCTCGTTCGAATTCGCCGGTGGCGGTGGCGCCTTCGGCAGCCTCACGCCACTCCCCGGCATCCCGACGAGCGTCGAGAAGGGCGGCGACTGGACGCTGCAGCGGCTGCGCCTCGAGACCGACCCCGCCCCGGCCGAGGGCTTCCTCTTCGCGGCGAGCGCCCGGACGGCTGACTCCGCCGAGGTCCTGATGGAAGTCACGATCGACGCGCTCGACATCACGGTCCTGCGCGGCGGCGCCGACGAGGTCGGCGTGTGGGCCAAGGACCATGGGTTCCGCCTGCCGCCCGATGCACCCGAGGTGCTCGAGTTCTACGCGGCCCGCAGCGAGATCTTCCTGGCCGCGGCGTTCGATGGCGAAGCGGCCGCGGCGCGTGGCCAGAACGTCGGCGATGGGACGCCCGTCCACATCACGATCCCGACCGAGAACCCCTGGGTCCCGCTGCGCATCCTGGCGCTCGGCAAGGGCGGCACCGAAGTCGTCGAGGCCGACGTGTATCTCCTGACCGACCTGACGCCCGCGATGCTGCCGGCGCCCGACGGCTTCAACGGGATGACGCTCGATCACAGCCAGCCCGCCTCCGAGTCGCTCCTGGCCGACCTTCGGTCGGATCGCGGCATGGAGTGGGTGCCCGAGCACGCGTGGCTCTCGAAGGTCGCGCTCGATGGCGAGGCCTCGCAGTTCGGGTTCGACCTGGCGGTCGACGCGAGCGGTGCGAATGCGCCGTCGCGGGTCGCGGCCGGGATCGACCTGCCGGGTTCGAGTGACCCGACCGGACCGGCGACGATCCGCTGGATCGGGATGATGCTGTTCCTCATCGGCTCGCTGGGCTCCCTGCTCCTGCTGGTCACGTACCGACCGTCAGGCGGGGGCATGCGGCCCGCGTGAGTACCGTTCGCCGCCGGCCGGGGCGTCTCGCCCTGGTCGGCGGCCTCGCCCTGTCACTGGGTCTGGCCGGCATCGCGGCCGCTTGGGTTCGGGCGCCGGGGCTGGACGACAACCGGGCCGAGATCCGCATGCGGTACTCAGCCTTCACCCCGACCGAGGTGGTCGCGACGGCCGGCGTCCCGATCAAGATCGTGCTGGTCAATGCCGACCCCATCGACCACGAGTGGCTCGTCGGCGACGACGCGTTCCACGAGCGCCACCGGACCGGCACGGAACCCGATCACGGGACCCGCCCGACCGAGGTCTCCGTGGCCGCCGGGACGACCGCTACGACCACCGTCACGTTCCGAGACCCCGGGGAGTACCTGTTCATCTGCCACCTGCCCGGTCACGAGGCCTACGGCATGGTGGGCACGCTGCGCGTGGTGGCACCCGGCTGAGGCCGGCGGTGGGTCGGGCGGCCATGCGGCCCCCTGATGCACAAAAGTCGGCGATCAAAAAGGAAGCGTTCGATCGGCGATGCACCTCAGCGGCATCACCGCGCGGACGGTCGGCCGGGCATGCTGTCGTGGACTCCGCGGGTGAGCAGACCGCCCAGCAAGTCGTCGACCCGTGGGCGAACGCGGCGGCCAGCCCGGCGCCACCGCCAGATCGAATTGGACCCCATCCGATGTCGCAAGGTGCCAGGCGCTGGTCGGAGGTGTCGGCCTCACGCTGGCGATGCCGCTGACGTGCATCAGGTCGAAGGGGGCCGTCTTTTCCGACGGTTCTTGTGCATCGCAACGGCCGCCGCTCGCGGGCGGCCGGCTCCAGGGATCAACGCCCAGCTACCCCAGATCGGGCCGCTCGTGCAACACCGGCGGCAGCTCGAGGGTCGCGACCCAGGTCGCGATCTCCTCGCCCGACGCGATCCACAGGCCATCGAGATGTTGCGCGCGGGCGATCAGCCGCTCGATGGCGGCGGCCCGGGCGGGCCGGCCGGACACGAACGGGTGCATCGTGAGGTTGAACAGCCCGCCGACCTCGACGATCGCCTCGAGCTCCTCAGCCCAGGCCGCTTCGACGTCGCTGGGCCGCAGGATCGGCGAGGACGCGTACCCCGGAACGTAGTTCCAGCGGTTCCAGTCGTCGAGGCTCCAGTGGACGGGCAGTTCGACCAGCGTCGCGTCGTCGGGCGCCGACGAGACGGCGAGCCGGTACGGGTGATCGGAGTCCATGAGCCCGGAGTCGTAGCGAAAGCCGTGCTTCGCGAGCAGGGCCGGCGTCCGAAAATTCATGTCCCACGACGGCGCGCGATACCCCACCGGCCGCACCCCCAGCACGCGATCGAGCGCCTCGAGACCACGCACGAGGTAGCCCTCCTCGGTGGCCTCGTCCACGCCCCGCACGCTCTCGTGGAGGTAACCGTGGTGGCCGATCTCGTGGCCGGCATCTCGCACGGACCGTGCGACGTCGGGCCACGTCTCGGCGACCCAGCCCGGGATGAAGAAGGTCGTCCGTAGCCCGACCCGGTCCAGCATCCGCAGCAGGCGCGGCACGGCGACCCTCGGGCCGTACTGCTGGTGGGCGATGACGTCGAGGTAGTCGGCGACCTCGGGGTGATCCGCCAGCATCACGGACTCGGCGTCGAGGTCGAAGCCGAACAGCGCCGCGGCGCGCTTCCTGTCGGGCCAGCGGAAACCGGACGGCAGGGGCTCCATGCCGCGAACGATACTTGGCCGGTGAAGCCCCTGCCCTCCCCCTTCGACGACATGGTCGCAGGCCGCCCGGCGAGGATCTCGCTCGCGGGCCCGGCCCTCCTCGGCAGCCGGCTGCTGACCAAGGACCTGGCCTTCCCCGCCGACGAGCGCGAGACCTTTCGGCTGCGCGGGCTGCTGCCGGCCCGGGTGTTGTCCATCGAGGAGCAGGTCGAGCTCGAGCTCGAGCACCTGCGTGTGAAGACCGACCCGCTCGAGCAGTACATCGGCCTCGCCGCGCTGCAGGATCGGAACGCGACGCTGTTCTACCGCCTGCTCGCCGACCATCTCGAAGAGTTCTTGCCGATCGTGTACACGCCGACGGTCGGACGAGCCTGCCAGGAGTTCAGCCACATCATCCGGCGCACACGGGGCACCTGGATCACGCCGGACGACGTCGACCGCATCCCCGACATCCTCCGCCAGGGTCCGTTCGACGACGTGCGCCTGATCGTCGTGACCGACAACGAGCGCATCCTCGGTCTCGGCGACCAGGGCGCGGGCGGCATGGCCATCCCGATCGGCAAGCTCGCCCTTTACACGGCCGCGTGCGGCATCCATCCGTCCCTGACGTTGCCCGTATCGCTCGACGTGGGCACGGACAACCAGTGGTTGCTCGCCGATCCGCTCTATCTGGGTTTTCGCGCGCCGCGTCTGAGAGGCGCGGAGTATGACGCGCTCGTCGAGGCCTTCGTGATCGGGGTCGAGGAGGTCTGGCCCGGCTGCCTGATCCAGTTCGAGGACTTCAAGCAGCACAACGCCCTGCGCCTCATCGACCGCTACCAGGACCGTGTGCCCTCGTTTAACGACGACATCTCGGGGACCGCGGCCGTTGTCGTCGCGGGAGTGCTCGCGGGCCTTCGCGCGACGGACCGATCCCTGGCGGACACGCGGGTCGTGCTCGTCGGCGCGGGGGCCGCCGGGGTCGGGATCGGTCGGTTGCTCCGGCTCGCGATGCGTGAGGCCGGGGTGCCGAAAGAGGTCGTGCGGGAGGCGATCGCACTCGTCGATACGAAGGGCCTCGTGCATGAGGGCCGGGCGGACCTGGAGGAGTCGAAGGCGGACCTGGCGGTGTCGGCGGTCCGCGGGGACGCGCCGACCGCGGGCGACACGCTCGACCTCGTCGCCACGATCCGGTCGCGGCGCCCCACGGTGCTCGTCGGCACGACCGGCGTGGCCGGCACGTTCAGCGAGACCGTCATCCGCGCGATGGCCGACGCGCTCGGTCCGGGTGAGCGCCCGATCGTGCTGCCGCTGAGCAATCCGACCTCGGCCGCCGAGGCCACCCCGGCCGAGGTCCTCGCCTGGACCGACGGCCGGGCAATCGTGGCCACGGGTTCGCCGTTCGAGGGGGTCGACGTGGACGGCCGCGTGCAGGAGGTTGGCCAGGCGAACAACGTATTCGTCTTTCCGGGTGTCGGGCTGGGCGCCATCGTGGCCGAATCCAGGGCCGTGACCGACCGCATGTTCCTCCTCGCCTCGCACGAGCTGGCGGCCGCCGTGACCGACGAGCGCCTCGGGACCGGAGCGCTGTACCCGCCCGTCTCCTCGCTTCGCGAGACGGCCCGCCGGATCGCCGTCGTCGTCGCCCGCGAGGCCGTGGCCGCCGGCCTGTCCGCCGCCGCCGACCGCGGCTCGTTCGATCCCGAGGCCGAGGTCGAGGCCGCGATGTGGTGGCCGGAGTACGTGCCGTACACCCCGGCCCGCGTCCGCGAGCGCCGCCAGCGAGCGGAGACATGATCCCGTGACGATCTCGGTCCGGGCCGCCGTGCTCGAGGAGGTCGGCCGGCCGGTCGCGATCGCCGACCTCGACCTCATCGAGCCACGCGCCGGCGAGGTCCGCGTCCGGATGCTCGCGTCCGGCGTCTGCCATTCGGACCTGCACGTCCGCGACGGGGAGTGGGACCGCCCGACCCCGATCGTCATGGGCCACGAGGGCGCGGGTGTCGTCGAGGCGGTCGGTCCGGGCGTGACGTCGCCGCGAGTCGGCCAGCTCGTGGCGCTGTCGTGGCTCATCCCGTGCGGCGTTTGTCGATCGTGCCGGCGCGGCCACATCTGGGCCTGCCCCGACTCCCCGTCGTACCGGCACGCGCTGCTCGACGGGACGGCGCCGTTCAGCCGGTCCGGAGGCGGGCGTCAGGCCGCCGGCGATCCCGTCCGGGCCTACTGCGCGATCTCGACGATGGCCGAGGCGGCCGTCGTCCCAGCCGCGGCGGCGATCCCCCTCCCCGACGGCACCGACCCCGCCGTCGCGGCGCTCATCGGCTGCTGCGTCACGACCGGTGTGGGCGCCGTGCTCAAGACCGCGGCGGTGCCGGGCGGGTCGTCCGTGGCGGTCATCGGGCTCGGCGGCGTCGGGCTGTCGTGCGTGATGGGCGCCGTCGTCGGTGACGCGGCGCGGATCATCGCCGTCGATCGCGTGGCCTCGAAGCTCGACACAGCCCGCGCGGTCGGCGCGACGGACACGATCCTGGCCGACGACGACGCCACGACGATCGAGGCGCTGCGCGACCTCACGGACGGCGGCCCAGATTTCGTGTTCGAGGCCATCGGCCGGGTCGACACGGCCGAGCTCGCGATCGCCGCGCTGCCGGTCGGCGGGACGGCCGTGCTCGTCGGCATGACACCGCTCGGCGCCAGCGCCTCATTCGAGGTCTACCCGTTCGTCGACGGGTCACGCCGTATCCTCGGCTCGAACTACGGCTTCGCGGAGCCCGCCATCGACTTCCCGCGCTACGCCGCCTGGACCCTCGCCGGCCGCCTTCCCGTCGACCGCCTCATCGATCGACGCATCGGGCTCGACGACGTCGAGGACGCCTTCGAGGCGATGCGACGGGGCGAGTACACCCGCCAGGTCATCGAGTTCGGTGAGCGGTGATGGAAGGAGACCGACCATGAAGGACTTCGAGCCACTGATCGGCGAATGGCACGGCGAGGGTGAGATGCCGATCGAACCGCCGATGAAGATCACCGTGGACGCGAAGATCGAGCGGCTGGGCGAGTTCATCGTCTTCGGCACGGTCGCCCAGCCAGCGGAAGTGCCGAACAGCGTCTCGATCATCGGTGGCGCGCCCGACGGCGAGGCGCAGCCGATGCACTACTTCGACTCCCGCGGCGTCAAGCGGCTGTTCATGATGGCCCTCGACGGCTCCACGCTGAAGATCTGGCGCGCGCCCGGCGAGGATTGGAACGGCCCCGACGGCCCCGGCTTCAACCAGCGCTTCATCGGCGAGCTCGCGGCCGACGGCACCAGGATCGACGGCCGGTGGGAGCGCGGGATGGGAGACGCCGGGGACCAGTGGGAGATGGACTTCCCGATCGACTACGTCCGCAAGTGACGGCGGGCGCTCCTAGCCGCCGGAACCGGGCGAGCCGGGCGACGAACCTGGGTCGCTCACGGGCACCACGTCCTCCTCGGCGTCGGCGATGACCGGCGGCTCGGGCTCCTCGATCGGCGGCAGGAGCCGCTCCCCAGTGATCAGCCGCGTCCCGCGGCCGTGGGTCAGGAAGCTGCCCGCCCAGCGGACGATCACGACGATGCGGTTCGCGAAGCCGATGAGGTACGCGATGTGGATGCCGAGCCACAGCAACCACGCCGTCAGGCCACCCTGTTTCCCGAACGGGCCCATCCACGGGATGTTCGTGACGCCTGCAAGGCGGCCGATGACCGCCACGTCGCCCTTGTTGCTGTAGCGGAACGGCTCGTGCGGTCGATCGAGTACGCGCCGCCGGATGACACCAGCCGCGTACGTGCCGCCCTGGATCCCGCCCTGGGCGACGCCCGGGGTCGGCTGGCCGTCTTTCCAGGGCTGCACCGCCGCGTCGCCGACGACGAAGATCTCGGGATGGCCGGGGACGGTCAGGTCGGGCCCGACGAGGACCCGACCGTTGCGGTCCGTCTCGGCCCCGGTGGCCTCCGCGACACGCCGCGCGAACGATGACGCGAGCACGCCGGCTGCCCACAGCACGGTCCGCGCCGGGATGACCTCCTCGGGGGCGCCCTCGCCCGCCGTGACATCGACGACGCGCACGGACCGGTCGTCGATCGCGGTGACCTTCGTGTTCGTGCGGACCGTGACGCCGAGCCGCTCGAGCTGCCGCCGGGCGGAGGCGGAGCGGTCGGGCGGGTAGGTCGGGAGCACGCGATCCATCGCTTCGACGAGGATGATCCGGGCATCCGCCGGGTCGATGGCGCGGAAGTCGCGGCGCAGCGTGTCGCGGGCGATCTCGCCGAGCGAGCCGGCCAGCTCGACGCCCGTCGGGCCACCGCCGACGAGCACGAACATCATCCACTCCCGCCGCCGTTCCGGATCGGCTTCCCGTTCCGCGGCCTCGAAGGCGATGAGGATGCGCCGCCGGATCTCCGTCGCGTCCTCCAGGGTCTTGAGCCCGGGCGCCACCGCCTCCCATTCGTCATTCCCGAAGTACGTGTGGCGAGCACCCGTTGCGACGATCAGCGAGTCATACGCGATCGGTCCACCGTCCGCCAGGATCACCCGCTTGCCCTCGACGTCGAGATCGACCGCCTCGCCCAGGATCACCGTCGCGTTGCGCTGCCTGCGCAGCACGGAGCGGAGCGGCTGGGCGATCTCGCCCGGCGACAGGGCACCGGTCGCGACCTGGTAGAGCATCGGCTGGAACAGGTGGAAGTTGCGCCGGTCCACCAGCGTCAGGGCCACTTCCGGGTCGTGACCCAGGCTCCGCGCCGCGTACAGGCCACCGAACCCGCCGCCGACGATCACGACGCGATGGCGCTCACGTTTCGTGGTTGGCTGGTCCGTCATGGACCGATGCTAGCGCGCTGCAAGCCACCCGTGATGCACGGGCCGGTCGTGTGGGCAGGGTGCGAGGCGCCACGGGGCTCAATGGGTGCATGACACTGACCGGGGGTGTGCTCGCCGGCCGCTACCGCCTGCTCGAGGTCATCGGCCAGGGCGGGATGGCGGTGGTCTATCGCGCCGGGGACGAGATGCTGGCACGCGAGGTGGCGGTCAAGGTCCTTCGACCGGCCTTCGCGGGGGACGACGGGTTCGTCGAGCGGTTCCGCCGTGAGGCGCGCAATGCGGCCGCCCTCCTCCACCCGAACATCGTCACGATCCATGACACGGGCGTCGACGAGGTCGCCGGCGACTTCATCGTCATGAGCCTGGTCGACGGGCCGGATCTCCAGAAGATCATCGCCAGGTACGGCCAGTTGCCGCTCGGGTTCGCCGTCCGCATCGGCATCGAGACCGCGCGGGCACTCCAGTTCGCCCATGAGCATGGCATCGTCCACCGCGACATCAAGCCCGCGAACATCCTGATCGACCACGACAGCGAGGCCCGCGTGGCCGACTTCGGGATCGCCCGTGCCGCGAGCGACATCGGTGCGACCACATCGGGGGCGATCCTCGGGTCCGCGCAATACGTCAGCCCGGAGCAGGTCTCGGGCGAACCCGTGTCGCCACAGTCGGACATCTACTCGCTCGGCATCGTCCTCTACGAGGCGCTGACCGGTGTCCGGCCGTTCGACGGGCCGTCCCAGGCCGCGGTCGCCCTCGAACGCCTGCGTATCACGCCACGCCCAGCCCGCGAGCTGCGGCCGGACCTGCCGGCGAGCCTCGACGCGACCGTCATGCGAGCCCTCGAGCTCGATCCCGCGGCGCGCCAGCCGTCTGCCGCCGA
The DNA here is from genome assembly GCA_963735785.1 of uncultured Chloroflexia bacterium. Lineage (GTDB taxonomy): Bacteria > Chloroflexota > Limnocylindria > Limnocylindrales > CSP1-4 > SPCO01. The sequence goes on from CAVTMH010000001.1 coordinate 440,015, forward strand.
GTTCGGTGGCGATCTGGAACGAATTCGTGCTGCGGAGCTCGGTGGGATCCGGCGCCGAGGGATCGGTGCGCGTGCGGCCCGGGCGACCGGCTCGGCGGCCCTCGCACGAGCCGCCATGGACGGCTCGGATGACGGCTGGTCGGCCGATGAGACCGTGGTCCATCGGTTCCCGATGTCGATCGATGCGACCGATGCGACCGATGAGACCGGCGTGGTGCCGGTGGCGACCGCGGGCGGCGGCGGCCGGAATCCTGGCGCGGTGCGGACCGGTACCCGGCCGGGCCGTCGGCGGCGGCGCGCGCTCGCCCCGCTGGCCGTCGCCGCGGGACTCGGCCTCGCGGCGCTGTCCGTGGCCGTCCTCGTGGCGACGGCGAGCCTGCTGGGCACCGGACTGAGCGGCGGCGTGCTCGGGGAGACGTCCGCGCCGCGGGCGTCTGCTGCAGCGGTGGCGATCGCCACGCCGTCGCCCACACCGAGCCCGTCGGCGTCCCCGACGCCGAGCCCGAGCCCCGATCCGACCCCCCTCCCCACCCCCGAACCGACACCGGAGCCGACGGCAGCGCCCACGCCCCGACCGACGGCCAGACCCACGCCCCGGGTGACGGCCCGCCCGGCCCCGCAGCCCGCCGCGCCCGCGCGCGACCCTGCCGAGACCGTCCGTCGCTTCTACGACCTGGTCGAACGCCACGACTTCGATGCCGCCGCGCGGCTGTGGACCCGCCGGATGCGCCAGGAGTACCCGCCGGAGGGCAACATCGACGGCCGGTTCGCGCCGACGACGCGTATCGACATCGATCGCCTCGCCATCGAGTCGGTGAACCGGGGGGCTGGCACGGCGGTCGTGTCGGTGGCGCTCACCGAGTACCGTGAATCCGGCCCGTCACCGCGCCGGTTCGTGGGGCACTGGGACCTCGTCCTGAGCGACCGCGGCTGGCTCATGGACGAGCCGCACTTCTGAAATAGCGGTGCACCTTTGCACCGCACGCACTGACGTCAGCCCTCGGCGCGGCCCGTCGGTTCGGTCCGCTTCGGCGCTTCCCGACCGGCCGCGACGGCGCGACGCGGACGGTCGACCTTCGGCTTCACCGGGCGGTCGGTCTTGGCGATCGGGCGGTCGGCCTTGGCCGTTGCGGGTCGATCGGTCTTGGGCGGTGCGGTGCCATTCGTTCTCGGCGCGCTCGTGTGTTCGATCGTGGGCTTGCCCGGCCCCACGGCCACGGGTGTTCGGCCGCCGATCGCCGCGATGTCCCAGTGCGGCTCCGGCGGCCGATCGGTCGGGAGGGGCGGCTCGAACTCGGGCAGGCGCGCGGTCACCATCCCGCCCGAAGCGGGATCGATCAGCTCGATCTGGCCGTCCTCGAACTCCTCCTGGCATCGATAGCAGCGTGAGGAGTCGAGGTCGTTGGCGGACCGGCAGTACCCGCAGATCCAGAGTGCGCCGATCTGGGTCGCCCGGTACCGACTCGTCCGAGGCTGGACGATGAAGCGGTACAGCAGCCATGCCACCGTCGGACCGGTCAGCAGCGCGATCGCGATCAACGCCCCCGGCAAAAGGCCGATCCCGTCCTCGAGTGCGCGTACCGACGCGTCGATATCGATATCCATCGTCCCCCACGATCCCCACTACGACGGGCGATCACTGGAAGACTACACCCAACCCGTCCGGACCTCCCGGAACGGAACCGTTACTTGTCGCGTTCGGCCGCGTTGCTGAGCGTGGCCTGCGCGGCCGCGAGACGGGCGACAGGCACGCGGAACGGCGAGCACGAGACGTAGTCGAGCCCCATCTCCTCGCACTTGAAGATCGATGCCGGGTCGCCGCCGTGCTCGCCACAGATCCCGAGCTCGATGTCTGGGCGGGTCGCGCGGCCCTTGTCGACCGCCACCTTCATGAGCCCCGCGACGGCGTCGTCCAGCGTCTGGAACGGGTTGGCCGGCAGGATGCCGTCCTCGATGTACTTGAGCAGGAACCCGCCCTCGGCGTCGTCACGGCTGTACCCGAACGTCATCTGGGTCAGGTCGTTCGTGCCGAAACTGAAGAACGCGGCGTCCTTCGCGATCTCGTCGGCGGTCAGCGCGCCGCGTGGGACTTCGATCATCGTGCCGAACTTGTAGTCGACCTCGACGCCGGCCTTGGCCTCGACGGCCACCGCCTCCGCCTCGAGCAGCTCCTTCGTCCGCGACAGCTCGTTGGCGTGCCCGACGAGCGGGATCATGATCTTCGCGATCGGGTTGCCGCCGCCCTTCTTGACCGCGATCTGGGCGTTGAGGATCGCGCGGGTCTGGATCTTGACGAAGTCCGGGAACAGCAGGCCCAATCGGCAGCCGCGCAACCCGAGCATCGGGTTCTGCTCGTGGAGCGACTTGATCGTCGCGAGCAGCTCCTTGTCCTCCTCGGATGCGCCGCCCGTCGCCTCGGCCCGGGTGACCTTCACGAGCTGCTCCTCGAGGTTCGGCAGGAACTCGTGGAGCGGCGGGTCGAGCAGGCGGATCACGACCGGCAGCCCGTCCATCGCCTTGAAGATGCCCTCGAAGTCGCCCTGCTGGAGCACCTCGAGCTTCCCCATCGCCTTGTCGAAGCGGTCGACCGCCTCCCGGTCCTCGGCAGCCAGGGTCTCGCCGGCGTCGCGCCGCCCCTTCGCCCTCGTGGCCACGTTCGCCACGAGGATCGCGTCACGGACGATCTCGAGCCGCTCGCCCTCGCGGAACATGTGCTCGGTGCGGCACAGGCCGATGCCCTCCGCGCCGTAGCCACGCGCCTGGGCGGCCTCCTCGGGCTTGTCGGCGTTGGTCCAGACGCCCATCCGGCGGATCTCGTCCGCCCAGCCGAGGATCTTCTGGAGCTCGGGCTGGTCCTCGAACCTGGCACTCACCGTGGGGATCGCGCCCTTGTAGACGAAGCCGGTGGCGCCGTCGAGGCTGATCTCGTCGCCCTCCTTGAAGCTGACCCCGGAGTCGGTGCTGCGGGCGGTCTTGGCGCCGTAGTCGATGACGAGCTCCGCGCAGCCCGCGACGCAGGGCTTGCCGATCTGCCGCGCGACGACGGCGGCGTGGCTCGTGGCGCCGCCGCGTGCGGTCAGGATGCCCTGGGCGACCGCCATGCCGTGGAAGTCGTCGGGTGACGTCTCGATCCGGACGAGCACGACCTTCTCGCCACGCTCGACCCACTCGACCGCGGTGTCGGCGCTGAACACGGCGCGCCCGACGGCCGCACCCGGCGACGCGTTGAGGCCCTTCGCGATGCGGGTCGCCGCCGCCAGCGCCGCGGGATCGAACTGGTCACGGAGGAGCTGGTCCACGTGGGCCGGCTCGATCCGGGCGATCGCTTCTTCCTTGGTGATGGTGCCTTCCTGCACCATGTCGGCCGCGATGCGCACGGCGGCCGCGGCGGTCCGCTTGGCGCTCCGCGTCTGGAGCATGTACAGGCGGCCGCGCTCGATCGTGAACTCGAGGTCCTGGACGTCGCGGTAATGCGACTCGAGCTGCTGGCCGATGCGCTGGAACTCGGCGTAGACCTCGGGCATCTCGGTCTGCATCTCGGCGATCTTGGGCGCCGTCCGGATGCCGGCGACGACGTCCTCGCCCTGGGCGTTGGTCAGGTACTCCCCGAACAGCACCTTCTCGCCGGTGTTCGGGTCCCGGGTGAACGCCACGCCCGTGCCCGAGTCCTCGCCCATGTTGCCGAAGACCATCGTGACGACGTTGACGGCCGTGCCCAGGTCGTGGGGGATGTTCTGGTTCTTGCGGTAGTCGGCCGCGCGCTTGCCGAACCAGGAGGCGAACACGGCTTTGATCGCCAGGTCGAGCTGCTCGTTGGGATCCTCGGGGAAGTCGCGGCCGGTGTCGCCCTTGACGATGGCCTTGAACTCCGTGACGAGCGCCTGGAGCGCCGGCGCATCAAGGTCGGTGTCCTGCTTGGCGCCGTGCTCGGACTTGGCTCCCTCGAGGGCGTGGTCGAAGCGCTCGCCGCCGACCTCCAGGACGATCCGGCCGAACATCTGGATGAAGCGGCGGTAGGCGTCCCACCCGAAGCGCTCGTTGCCGGTGAGCTTGATCAGCCCGTGCAGCGTCGCCTCGTTGAGCCCCAGGTTGAGGACCGTGTCCATCATGCCGGGCATCGAGAACTTCGCCCCGGAGCGGACGCTCACCAGGAGCGGGTTGGCGGGGTCGCCGAATCCCTTGCCGGTGCTCTCCTCGACCTGCTTGACGGCCGACAGGACGTCCTCCCAGAGGCCGTCGGGCAGCTGCTCGCCGTTGGCGAAGTAGTCGTTGCATGCCTCGGTCGTGATCGTGAAGCCCGGTGGGGTCGGGAGCCCGGCCTTGGTCATCTCGGCGAGGCCCGCGCCCTTGCCGCCGAGCAGGTCGCGCATCGAGGAGTCCCCGTCTGCCGCACCATCGCCCCAGGCGTAGATGTAGCGCTTGGTGGCCTTGTGCGGGCGCTCCGCGGCCGCGGTCGGGGTCGAGGTCATCGAGCGGGTCCTCCGGAGTCGGGGCGGCGGACGGGCCGGCGTCTCGGCACCCGCGTCCGCGAGTCGTCGTCGGGTTACGCGGAGGATTGTACCGTCGGTCCGCGCCGTCGGGCCGTTACCATCGTCGCGAACGTCCCGATGGAGATCGCGCCACCGATGACCGACCTCGCCAGCACCGCGCCGTCAGCCTCGGCCGCCGCCGCTCCCCCACCTGGCATCGTCGCCACCGACGACGAGCGCTACAACGCGACGCTCGTGAGGCGCGTGGACCAGCACGAGAGCCTGGCCTACTTCTGGGTCCGCTTCGACGAGGAGCCGACGCCGTTCGAGCCCGGGCAGTACATGACGATCGGCGTCTTCGTGGACGGCAAGATCGTGCAGCGGCCGTACTCGGTCGCGTCCGCGCCGAGCGTGGCCGGCGACACGGGCTACGAGTTCTACCTGCGGCTGGTCGTGGGCGGGACCTTCACGCCGGTCCTGTGGGACCTGCCGGTCGGTCACCGGATGCGGATGATCGGCCCGAAGGGCAAGTTCCTCCTCGAGCCCGACGACGATCGAGCCCACCTGTTCGTCTCGTCGGGGACCGGCAACGCGCCGTTCGTCTCGATGATGCGCAATTCGCTGGCCGCGGCCCGCCCCCGGCGGGCGATCTTCATGAACGGTGTGTCGCATGAGCGCGACCTGGGCTATCGCGAGCTCGTGGAAGGCTGGGAGAAGTCGGGGGAGTACCCGGTCACGTTCGTGCCGACCGTCTCGCGTCCCGACGATCCGTCGAACGCCGGCTGGACCGGGCGGACCGGCCGCGTGGAGACGATCGTCGGTCCGGTCGTCGACGAATTCGGGCTCGATCCGGGCGACACGATCGCGTACCTGTGCGGCAACCCGGACATGATCCTGTCCGCGGAGCAGACGCTCCTGGAACTCGGCCTGCCGGAGACAGCGGTCAAGAAGGAGCTGTACTGGCCCAAGGGCAAGGAACCCCGTGGCGTGGCGGGCGCGGACCTGGCGGCCGCCATCGACGCCGCCGAGGCGAACGCCGACCAGTAGCGTCCCGCTATGCGGCACGGCACAGTTACTCGGCCGTCGCGTGCTGGCGCCGGTAGTGTCCGGCGAGCGCGTCCTCGCCCCAGTCGTTGTGGAGATCGCGCCAGACCGCATGGATGTGGTTCGCGCCGTTCTGGGTGTTGTCGTACTCGACCAGGAAGCGCGGGCCCCGAACTGCGTAGTAGTGACCTCGACCCGGGTCCGCTGACCCGGCCCACGCGAAGGTGACGGCGGCGAGGCCCGCTCCCCTGATCCGCTCCCAGTCCGCGGCCACGACCTCATCGCGAACGCGCCCGAGATAGTGCCTGATGAGCCGCTCGAGTCCCTCCTGCTGCGGCGGGGAAAGTGCGTCGTGGCGGATCCCGCTCGGGATCGCCGACACGTCGGCGCGCGGGCCGATCCCGCTCAGGATGTCGGGCGGCGCCACGGGATCGACGATCGCGACCGCCCGCTGCTCCGCCGACAGGGCGGCCAAGAGCTCACGCGCGAGCGCTTCCTCACCGGTGAGCGCTCTCGCACCCGCCGTCGGTCCACCGGGCACCACGGCTGGGTTGGCGCCGAGGAACGACGGCGCGCTGCCCACGATGCGACCGTCTGCCACCGTGAGGTGGATGGCCACGTGGTGCCCGCCGATGCGCCACGACCACGGCCCTGCGGCGGCGGGGTCTCCGAAGACTGCCCACCAGTAGCGCTCCGGGTCGCGGGCGTGCCCGCTCCGCCCGGTCGCCCGCTCGAGCTCTCCGAGGATCGATTCGAGCGCCATGATCGCTGCGACCTCGGCCGCCCCGCGCGCGCTCAAGGCCGCGCCGACAACGGCCATCGCCGCCGAGCGCTGGTCCGGACGCATGTCCGCGAGCGCGAGGCCACCGCGCTCACCGGGTCGATAGTCCCAGGCGACGCGCTCGCGACCCTCGAACGGGAACGTCGCCGTCTCGCGTTGGCCGGGATCGAGCCCATCGAGCCATTCGCCCACCGACCGAGCGAGCTCGTCGGCCGGGGTCACCGCCGCGACGCCTCCAATCGATCGAGGATCAGCCGCGTCACGCCGTCGACCGGCACGCGCTCCTGGCTCATCGAATCCCGGTCGCGCACCGTGACCGCCCCGTCCTCGAGCGACTCGACGTCGACCGTCACGCACCAGGGCGTGCCGATCTCGTCCTGGCGCCGATACAGCTTGCCGATCGCGGCCGTGTCGTCGTAGACCGCCATCGTGTGGCGCTTGAGGTCGTCCTTGATGCGGTGCGCGAGCTCGACGATCTCGGGTCGCTTCTTGAGCAACGGCAGCACGGCCACCTTGTACGGCGCGAGGTCCGGGTGCAGCGCCAGCGACACGCGCGTCTCGCCGCGGACCTCCTCCTCCCGGTAGGCATCGATCAGGAAGGTGAACGCGGCGCGATCGGCCCCGGCGGCCGTCTCGACGACCCATGGGATCACGTGCTCGTTGGTGGCCTGGTCGAAATACTCGAGGCTTTCGCCCGACGCCTCCGAATGCCGCGACAGGTCGAAGTCGCCGCGATTGTGGACGCCCTCGAGCTCCTTCCAGCCGAACGGGAAGCGGTACTCGACGTCGACGGCCTTCTTCGCGTAGTGCGCCAGCTCGTCCGGCGCGTGCTCGCGCTGCCGCAGGCGTGACGGCGTGACGCCGTAGCGCTCGTACCAGGCCCGGCGGGCGGGGAGCCATTCCTCGAAGGCGGCGGCCGCCTCGGCCTCGGGTCGCACGAAGTACTGCATCTCCATCTGCTCGAACTCGCGCATCCGGAACACGAAGTTGCCGGGCGAGATCTCGTTGCGGAACGACTTCCCGATCTGGGCGATCCCGAACGGCAGCTTCTTGCGGCTCGACTGCTGGACGTTCTTGAAGTTCACGTACGAGCCCTGGGCGGTCTCAGGGCGCAGGTAGATGACCGATGCGTCCCCCTCCACTGGGCCCATGAACGTCTTGAACATCAGGTTGAACCGCCGTGGCGCCGACAACGGCCCACCGTCCACGGGGCACTTGAGCCCAAGTCGCTCGACGATCCCGGGATCGGCCAGGTCGGTCGCGGACAATCCCTCGGCCCCCGGCAGCTCGTCGAGCCGGAAGCGACGGTGATCGGTCAGGCATTCGACCAGCGGGTCGCTGAAGGAGCCGACATGGCCTGACGTCACCCATACCTGCGGGTGCATGAGGATCCCGGCATCGAGCCCGACGATGTCGTCGCGCTCCTGGACCATCGACCGCCACCAGGCGCGCTTGACGTTGTTCTTCAGCTCGACCCCGAGCGGGCCGTAGTCCCAGACCGCGTTGATGCCGCCGTAGATCTCCGACGACGGGAAGATGAAGCCGCGCCGCTTCGACAGCGAGACGATCGTGTCGAGATCGGCGATCGCGGGCGCGACATCATCTGGCGCGACCTCGCTCGGGTCGGTCTTGGGGAGGGTCACGGGTGGGGTCTCCGATGGGCCGCCGGACCTGGCATGGCCGGCCGCGAGGACTGGGCCCCGATGCTAGCAGAGAACCACGGGCCGCCGAAGATTCTTGGGGCTTGACATCCGGTTCCCGTGCGGTATTGTTCGGTCGTTCGACCGACATCGGTCGGTCGACCGATAGCCTCGATCGAGAGGACGAGCAGGGCGACACGACGGAGGGGTGCGACATGGCGTACGAGATCGAAGGACGACTCCTGGAGGTCTGTACCTGCAATGTCCTGTGTCCGTGCTGGGTCGGCGAGGACCCCGACTTCAAGACGTGCGACACGGTCATCGCCTGGGGGATCGAGAAGGGCTCGATCGAGGGCGTGAGCGTCGACGGGCTGACGATGGCGGTCTCGGCGCACATCCCCAAGAACATCCTGATCCCGAAGTCCTGGAAGGCGGTCGTGTTCGTCGATGAGCGCGCCACTGCCGAGCAGGAGGGCGCGCTGCTGCAGCTGTTCACGGGGCAGCTCGGCGGGGCCATCGCGGATCTGGCCGGCCTCATCGGGGAAGTCGTCGCCGTCGAGCGGGCGCCGATCACCTTCACCGTCGACGGCGGGAAGGGCAAGCTCACGATCGGGTCCCGCGTGCACGCGGAGATGGCGCCCTTCGTCGGCGCGACCGGCAACCCGACGACCCTCGCCGAGACGGTCTTCAGCACGATCCCGGGTTCGCCCGTCTATGCGAGCAAGGCGAGCCAGTACACGCGTGACGGGGAGGGCCACGGCATCCCCAGCGTCGACCTGCAGGACCACAACGCCCTCCAGGGCCACTTCCGCTTCGCCGCCTGACGGCGCGCGGACGCCGACAAGTCGGACCGCCCGATGTTCGCTCCCGCGCATCTCCGCGTTCCCGGTCGCGACCGGGCGATCCTCGCCGGCTCGCTCGTCGCGATCACCGTGGTCGCGTGGCTGGCACTGTGGGTCTGGGAGGGCTCGCCGTACGGGCACTACCTCCATCACGATGCGGTCGGCGGGCCTAGCACCTCGCTGGCTATCGGGGCGACGGCATTCACGGTGGGCTGGACGCTGATGATCGTCGCGATGATGCTGCCGAGCAGCGTCCCGCTCGTGGTCACGTTCGCCGCCCTCGTGGGGCGGCGTGCGCGGCCGGGGCGCCTCGTCGCGCTATTGCTGCTCGGGTACCTGCTGGTCTGGGCGGGGTTCGGGCTCGCCGCGTGGGTCGCCGACCGGGCCGTCCACGCGGCCGTCGAAGCCCTTCCCTGGCTCGCGGCGCATCCGCAGCTGATCATCGGGGCGACGCTGCTCGGAGCCGGCCTGTGGCAGTTCAGCCCGCTCCGCGACCGCTGCCTGGACGAGTGCCGGAGCCCGTTGGGCTTCGTGCTGAACCGCTGGCGAGGCGTGTCGGAACGGCGCGAGGCCCTGCTGATGGGGATCGCGCACGGGGCCTTCTGCGTCGGATGCTGCTGGTCGCTGATGCTCGTGATGTTCGGCGTCGGGCTCAGCAGCCTCACCGCGATGCTGGTCCTCGGCGGGCTGACGGCGATCGAGAAGAACCTTCCGCGAGGACGGCGCCTCACCCGCCCGCTCGGGGTGGCCCTGATCCTCGCCGCCGTGTACGCGGTGGCCGCGTGAGCAGGGGGTCGTATGCTCGGGGCGTGGTCGATGCGAATCAGTCCCCCGCCGGCACGCGAGCCGAGCGTCGCGGCCAGGCGACCGCCGACACGCGCAGCGCGATCCTGGCCGCGGCCCGGCGCTGCCTGCTCACCGACGGCTACGCGAATCTCTCGACGAGGCACGTGGCCGAGGCGGCCGAGGTCCCGCTCAGCCAGATCCACTACCACTTCGGGTCGAAGCGCCAGCTCATCCTGGCCGTCCTCGAGGCCGAGAACGAGCGCCTGCTGGAGCGACAGCGTCAGATGTTCGATGCGCCGGAACCGCTGTGGGTCCGCTGGGAGCTCGCCTGCGACTTCCTCGACGCCGACATCGAATCGGGCTACGTCCGGATCCTCCAGGAGATGATCGCCGCCGGCTGGTCCGATCCCGAGGTCGCGGCCGCGGTTCGCCGGATGGTCGGCGAGTGGCCCCGCATGCTGGCCGACGTTGCGCGGCGCGAGCAGGAACGGGGCACCGATCTCGGTGGATTCACCCCCGATGAGGTCGGCGCCCTGATGGCCATCCCGTTCCTTGGTGCCGAGGAACTGATCCTGCTGGGCGTCAACGAATCGATGTTGCCGATGCGCTCCGCCCTCCGCAAGGTCGGGGCGCTGTTGCGGCGCCTCGCGGAGACCTCGCCCCACCTGGACTCGACCTCCACACTGAGGTGACGAAGATGACGATCGACATGGCCTGGCGGGCCGAAGCGGTCGACGAGACCATCCGTCCCGGGGACTCGGCGGCGATCCGGGACAGCCTGCTCGACTACTTCGAGGGCTGGTTCGAGGGCGATGCGGCCCGGATGGATCGCGCGCTCCATCCGGGGCTCGCGAAGCATGCGCTCGGCCAGGGCCCGGACCGTTCTGACACCCTCGACCTGACGACGAAAAACGAGATGGTCGAGGCCACGAGACAAGGGCGGGGTCGATCGAGAGATCTTCCCGACCGGGCGATCCGGATCGATGTCGCCAGCTTCTCGGGCGACATCGCGAGCGCGATCGTCCATTCGACCGTTTACGTGGAATACGCGCTGCTGGCCAGAACCGCAGACGGCTGGCGGATCACCTCGACGCTCTGGCGCTGGGCCGAAGGCCATGGTCCACGCACCGCCTGAGCGCGCGGCCGCCCCCGCTCCCGTGGCGGCACGGGCCCGCCCTCGCGAGCAGATGCGCGCCCGCTACCCTGATGTCGAGGGCTTCGTCGAGCGCGATCGCGTCCGGGTCGCCTACGAGATCTACGGCGAGGGCGAGCCGACGATCCTGTTCGTGCCGACGTGGCACATCGTCCACTCGCGTATGTGGAAAGCCCAGATCCCGTACTTCGCTCGGCATGGCCGTGTCATCGCGTTCGATCCGCGCGGCAACGGCCAGTCGGACCGGCCGGCAGCCGCGGCGGCATATTCCGAGCGAGAGATGGCCGCCGACATCGTCGCGGTGATGGACGCGACCGCCACGGAGCGGGCGGTCCTCGTCACGCTCTCACTCGGCGCCCAACGCGGGCTCCTTGTCGCCGCGGAGCACCCCGATCGGGTGGAAGCCTTCGTTGCGATCGGCCCCAGCCTGCCGATCGGTGAACGCCTGCCGGGGCGGCGGTGGCTCCCGTTCGACGAGGTCCTGGACACCGACGAGGGGTGGGCCAAGTACAACGCGAACCACTGGCGTCGCGATCTCGACGACTTCCTGCAGTTCTTCTTCTCGACCGGTTTCACCGAGCCGCACTCGACCAAGCAGATCGAGGACTGCGTCGGCTGGGGGCACGAGATCGGGGCAGAGACCCTCATCGTCGGTGAACATGGCACGCCGCTGAGCGCCGAAGAGACGCTCGCGCTGACGGCCCGTGTCCGCTGCCCGGTCCTGGTGATCGTTGGCGAGCAGGATGCGATCACCGGCGACGGGCCCGCCATCGCCCTGGCCCAGGCCGTCCCCGGCGCCCGCTTGGTCAGCGTCCAGGGTGGCGGGCACTTCCCGGACGCCCGCGACCCGGTCCTGACGAATCTCGCTGATCCGCGACTTCGTCGCCACGATCCACCCCGGCTTCGGTCGACGGACCGCGTGATGCGCGCCGTCGAGCCGGCCGAGACCGGCGTACCCCCGCAGCCGACCCCACGAACGTGGACCCGCGCGCTGGCGCGCCGGCGTCGGGCGCTGTATATCTCCTCCCCCATCGGGCTCGGCCACGCGCAGCGCGACGTGGCGATCGCGAGCGAGCTCCGCAAGCTCCGCCCGGACGTCGAGATCGACTGGCTCGCCCAGAGCCCGGTCACGGACGTGCTGGAGGCGCACGGCGAGCGGATCCACCCGCTGAGCGCCGAGCTCGCGTCCGAATCCGCCCACATCACCGCGGAGTCGTCCGAGCACGACCTCAACGCGTTCCAGGCGATCCGGCGGATGGACGAGATCCTCGTGGCGAACTTCATGGTGTTCCACGACGCCGTCGAGAGCGGCGAGTACGACCTCGTGATCGGTGACGAGGCCTGGGACGTAGACTATTTCCTCCACGAGAACCCGGAGCTCAAGCGGACGGCGTTCGCGTGGATGACGGACTTCGTCGGCTGGCTGCCGATGCCATCGGGCGGGGATCGCGAGGCGTTCCTGACGTCCGACTACAACGCCGAGATGATCGAGCAGGTCGAGCGATTCCCGCGCATCCGCGACCGGGCGATCTTCGTCGGCGACCCCGACGACATCGTGCCCGACGAGTTCGGGCCTGGGCTCGGGCCCATCCGCGACTGGACCGAGCGGCACTACGCCTTCAGCGGCTATGTGACCGGGTTCGACCCGACCCCGCTCATCGAAGGACGGGAGGGGCTACGCCGCGAGCTCGGCTACCAGCCGGACGAGCGCGTCGTGATCGTCACGGTCGGCGGATCAGGCGTCGGCGAGGCGCTGTTGCGGCGGGTCATCGCGAGCTATTCGGAGGCCGCGCGCCGGGTCAACGGTTTGCGCATGATCGCGGTGGCTGGACCGCGGATCGACCCGGACTCGCTGGGCGCCCCGGCCGGGGTCGAGGTCCGCGCGTTCGTCCCGCAGCTCTACCGGCACCTGGCGGCCTGCGACCTGGCCGTCGTCCAGGGCGGGTTGACGACGACGATGGAGCTGGCGGCCGCGCGGCGGCCGTTCCTCTACTTCCCGTTGCGCGACCACTTCGAACAGAACCGGCACGTGCGCCACCGGCTCGACCGCTACGGCGCGGGCCGATACATGGAGTACGCGGCATCCCCACCCGAGGTCATCGCCGACGCGATCGCGGACGAGATCGACCGGCCGATCGAGTACCGGCCGGTCGAGACGGACGGGGCGGCCCGCGCCGCTGCGCTGATCGCCCCGCTCATCTAGGTCTGGGACGTCCGACGCCGGACGTCCCAGGTCGCGCTCGTCAGTCCTTCGGGTCGGTCCGCTCGAGCGGATCGGTCGTCTCGACCTCGACCTTGACCGGCTGCCGGCGAGCCGGCGTCAGGTAGGCGATGGCCGCGATGATGCCCGCCATCAGGACGAGGGCGAAGCGCCACCCGTCGATGCCGGCCGTCGGGCTCGCTGGCAGCGTATCGGTCGGGGGCAACGTGATCTTGGGGGTTCGGGTCACGCCACCGACGTTGCCGACCGGCGTTGGCGTCGGCGCCACGCCCTGCGTCGGCAGGACGGAGTCGGTCGGCTCGGCCGAATCGGTTGGGTTCGTGGAGTCCGTCGGCGCGACCGAGTCGGTCGGATTGGCCGAGTCCGTCGGATTGACCGAGTCGGTCGGCACCGGCGTGGGCTCCGGCGTCGGCTCCGGCGTGGGCTCGGGGCAGTCGATGGTCAGCGGGGCTTCGCGCGGGACTGTGTCCAGCGGCAGGTACCCGTCTCCGTCGTCGAACTCGTACAGGACGTGGGCGCGCAGCGTGTAGGAACCGGGCGCCACGTTCGCGGACGCCTCGTAGCCGTCGGCGCGCGTGCCGTCGCCATTGACCCAGGCGAAGTCGGGCGGCGTGCCATCGTCACCGTGCGATGCCCGAACGACCTTGGTGCCGTCGATCGACACATAGGCCTCATCGGGGCGATCCTGCTTGGCCTTGCCCGGGACGTCCGTCATCACGAGGGCGTACAGGGTCTCGGTCTCGCAGTCGTAGCGAACGGAGAGGGTCGCGTGCGTGTCGCGGCCGGGATCCCCGCCGTCGGTCATGTCGGCGAAGTAGTCGCCGGCCACCCATTCGCCGGGATTCCCGTCGACGTTCGCAGATCCGAGTGTCGGATTCGGGGCGGCAGCGAACGACGCGGGTGCCAACACCGCCGTCGCGAGCAGGGCCCCCGCTGCATACCAAGCCGCCGCTCTGGCCGATCGACGTCTGGTCAGGCCCACTGTGGTCGCGTGCATCGTTTCTCCTTGACCGGTCCGCCGCAGATGAAGAGCTCGCGCCCGCCGGCGCCGCGGACGCGGATGAGAACCGAACGGACTATGCCACGGAACAGTACCGTCGGGCCAGTACGAAAGCGCCAGTTCGCATCACGTTTCGGTAAACGTTCATCTCAACCGAACTGCGCCGGATCGCACCCAACGTCCCCTGAACGCCCACGGAAGGCGTGGAGAACGTGTGGCCTGGGCGCACCGGGCCCGTCGTCACCGTGCGACGCGAACCTCGTCGAGGAACGCCAGTGAGCGGGCCTCCCGCTCCAGCGCCTGGCGCACGAAGTCGCGCAGCGCCGCCTCGACCTCCCCTTCGACGGCGTCGGCCAGACGGAGGGCCGCCAGCGCCTCGATGTCGAGGCGCTGATACGCCTTGAGCAGCTTCAGCCCTTCGAGGCTGAGGCCCGTTCGGTCGTGCGGCGGGCCGGGACAGCGCTGGCAGATGACCCCGCCCAGCGGCGGGACCCAGCGGAACCGTTCCTCGGATTCGAGCATGCGGTCGCACTCGACGCACCGATCGACCTCGGGGCGCATGCCCAGCTCGTCGAGCAGGTGCATCTCGTACCAACGTGCCACGCGGCCGGGCGCCATGCCGGCGTCGAGCAGCTCGTAGGCCCGCCGAAGGAGCGCATACAACGGCTCGGCCGCGTGGCGTTCCTCGAGGCTCCGGTCGGCGAGCTCGGCGAGGTACCAGGCGGTGGCGGCGCTCTCGAGGGAGTCACGCAGATTCAGCCAGGCGTGTCCGACGCTGACCTGCGTGACGACATCGAACGTCCGGCCACGGGCCAGCGCGACGGTCAGCTCGGCGAACGGCTCGAGACTGCCACCGAGCCGAGAGGTCGTGCGCCGCACGCCCTTGGCGATCGCCTTGAGCTTGCCGCCCGCCGGGGTGATGAGCGTGAGGACCCGATCCGCCTCCCCGAGGTCGAACCGCGACAGCACGATGGCATCGGTCGTGTAGCGGCGAGGGACGGGCATCTCGCGCTCGACGGTATCACGGGGGCCGCGTCAGCGATCTCGGCGGCTGGGGGTCATCCGCCGCGCCATTCCGGGCGTACTTCGGGTTAGACGCCGGTGCGGTCGCGTCCCCCGCGCCGGCGTCTTCACTGCGGTCGTTTGGGGGCCAACAGGCTACCGCGAGCGAACACGTTTCGTGTACACTGGCGCCACGATGACCACGACGCTCCCCGAGCTGGACCTCGCCGAGCTCATCGCCGATACCGAGGGCGAGATCGTCCGGCTCGTCCAGGACCGCGATCCCTCGACCCACGGGCTCTACGAGATGGTCCGCTACCACCTCGCGCTCGACGGCTCGGGTGCGAGCGGTGGCAAGCGGATCCGTCCGCTCCTCGGCCTGCTCGCCTACGCTTCCATCGCGGGCGATCACCGCAAGGCCCTTCCGGGGGCCGCCGCCGTCGAACTGGGTCACAACTTCAGCCTCGTGCACGACGACATCGAGGATGGCGATCGCGAGCGCCGGCATCGAGCGACACTCTGGACCAAGCACGGCGTCCCCCAGGCGATCAATGCCGGCGACACGCTGTTCAGCCTGTCGCGCATCGCCCTCCATCGACTGACCGACCTCGGTTTTTCCGACGCCAAGGTCCTGCGCCTGATGCGCCTCTACGACGAGACCTGCCTCGCACTCTGTGAGGGCCAGTACATCGACATCGCCACGAGCGAGTCGGACGAGCTGATGTCGGTCGATGGCTACCTGGACATGATCGGGCGCAAGACAGCGGCGCTGATCGCAGGTTCGATCGAGGCCGGTGCCCTGCTCGCGACGGACGACGAGGAGGTCATCGGCCGCTATCGCCGGTTCGGTTGGGCCCTCGGGCTCGCCTTCCAGATCAACGACGACCTGCTGGGCATCTGGGGCGCGGAACAGGCGACCGGCAAGGAGCCGTCGGACGTCGCCCACAAGAAGAAGACCCTGCCGGTCATCTACGCGGTCGAGCACGCGGGGGCCGAGGATCGGGCCCGGCTGCTGGAGCTGTACGCGAAGCGGGATCGGTCGGCGGCCGAGTTGACCGAGATCGTCGCCATCCTCGAGCGCGTCGGCGCCCGCGACTACACCCGCGACCAGGCGCGTCGCTACCGGGACGAGGCGCTGGCGGAGCTCGACGCCGCAGGCGTGCTCCAGCCGGCCGCCCGGGCACGGTTGCAGGAGATCATCGTCGGGGTGATCTCGGCCTGACTGAGGCCCGGGGCGGCTCCCGCCGGCCCGCCGGCGCGACGTTTAGCGGTCCGCCTCGTCGTCGGACACGCCATCCGTGCGTGACCGCACCACCAGCACCTTGCCGACCCGCCGGCCGTCGGTCGTCTCGACGGTGAGGATCAGCCCATCGACCGCCACCTGGTCACCCGGCTTCGGGACGCCGCCGATCCGGTGATAGATCAGCCCGCCGACCGTGTCGTACTCGTCGGCGTCGTCGAGCGGGACCTGTGTCTCGAACAGCTCCATCAGGTCGTCGATCGCGGCCCGACCGTCGACCCGCGCCTCGTCCTCGGACAGCTTCACGATCATCGGCTCCTCGACGTCGTACTCGTCCTGGATCTCGCCGACGATCTCCTCGATCAGGTCCTCGATGGTCACGAGTCCCGCGGTGCCGCCGTACTCGTCGAGCACGACGGCCATGTGGACCTTGCGCCGCTGGAGCTCGTGGAGCAGGTCGTCGACGCTCATCGACTCGGGCACGAAGACCGGCGTCCGCAGCAGCGTCCGCAGCGGCGGCGCCTCGACGCCGCCCGGCTTCAGGAACGGCAGCAGGTCCTTGGCGTACAGGATGCCGACGATCTCGTCGATCGTGTCCTCGTAGACCGGGATCCGGCTGTGGCCCTGCTCGATGATCGTGTCGACGGCCGCCTCCATCGTCGCCGAGGTCGTGAGCGTGACCATCGCGATGCGCGGGACCATGACCTCGTGGACGCGCTGCTCGCCGAGCTCGATGACCGCATGGATCATCTGCTCCTCCTCGGCCTCGAGGATGCCCTGCTCGCCCCCCTGCTCGATGATTAGGCGTAGCTCCTCGGAGCTGATCCGCTCGTCGGCGGCGACGTCGGCCCGGAACAGCCGGGCGATCCGGCGCGTGATCCACGTGAGGGCCGTCACGAGCGGCCCGAACAACGACCCGAGGAACTCCATGAGCCGCGCCGTCGACATCGCCACGCGCTCGGCGTGGGCGAGACCGATCTGCTTGGGCACGAGCTCGCCGAAGACGATCGTGAACAGCGTGAGCAGGATCGTCACCACGACGAGCGCGACCGCGTTGGCGGCATCCGCGAGTGGCCCCAACCCACGCAGGTTCGCCGCGACATCGTCCACGAGGCTGACCGCCGCGAACGCGGAGGCCAGGAAGCCCAGGAAGTTGATGCCGACCTGGATGACCGCGAGGAAGCGGCCGGGGTTCGACTTGAGGTGCTGGACGCGGAGCGCCGCCTTGTTGCCTTCGTCGATGAGTTGCTGGATCCGGCTCCGCCGGAGGGTGACGAGGGCGATCTCGGTCGCGGAAAAGACGCCGTTGAGGAGCACGAGGACGACGATGAGCGCGAGCTCGAAGATCGGGCCGCTCACGTGGACGCGTCACCAGGTGCGGGTTTGGACCGGGGCTCGCGGATACGCGCGGGGACCCCGACGGCGAGCTTGCCGGCCGGCACGTCCTTCGTGACCACGGCGCCCGCACCCGTCCGCGCGCCCTTCCCGATGACTCGTGGCGCCACGATCATCGTGTCCACGCCCAGGAACGCGCCGTCGCCGACGGTCGTGCGGTGCTTGGTGGTGCCGTCGTAGTTGGCAGTGATCGTGCCGGCGCCGATGTTGGCGCGCTCGCCGACCTCGGTGTCGCCGAGGTAGCTCATGTGGCCCTGCTTCGAGCCGGCGCCGAGCCGCGAGTTCTTGAGCTCGGCGTAGTTGCCGACGTACGCGCCCTGGCCGATCACGCTGCCGCCGCGGACATGGCTGAGGGGCCCGACCTTGGCCTCGTCCTCGATCGTCGAGGACTCGATGATCGACGCCCACACGAACGCGCGCGCGCCGATCTTGCTGTCGACGATCTGGCTGCCCGCGCCGATGACGGTCCCTTCCCCGATCGAGGTGCCACCGCGCAGGATGACATTCGGTTCGAGCGTGACGTCCGGCGCCAGCGTCACGTTCCAATCGAGGTAGACCGTGGACGGATCGCGCATCGTGACCCCGTCGCGCATGTGCTCCTCGTTGCGACGGACGCGCAGGTTCCACTCGGCGGCCGCGAGCTGTGAGCGGTCGTTGATGCCATCGAAGCGCCCGTCGTCCTCGAAGACCACGGCCGTGACCAGTCGACCATCCTCGCGAGCGAGACGGACGAGCTCGGTCAGGTACAGCTCACCGGTCGTGGGCGACGGCTCGAGCGACTCGATCCGACGGCGCAGCCAGGCGGCATCGAAGGCGTACAGCCCCGAGTTGATCTCGTTGGCCGCGAGCTGGTCCTCGTCGGCGTCCTTGACCTCGACGATCGCTTCCACGATGCCGAATTCGCTGCGGACGATGCGCCCGAGCTCCGCGGGGTCGGCGGCGAACACCGTGGCGAGGGCAACGGCGGCGTCATCCTGGCGGCGCGCCTCCAGGATGGCCTCGAGATCGGCGGCCGAGATGAGGGGCACGTCGCCCGACAGGATCAGGACCTCGGTGGCGTCCGCGGGGACCGAGCCGATGGCCGCGCGGACCGCGTCGCCCGTGCCGCGTGGTTCGTCCTGCAGCGCGAAGTCGGCTCGATCGGTGAAGACCTCGCGGATGGACGCAACGGCCGGTGAGTAGACGATCACGGGCCGTGTGGCGGTCGCGCCGTCGGCGGATGCTGCCTCGTCCCACGCGTCCAGCACGTACGCCAGCATCGGCCGGCCGCACAATGAGTGCAGCACCTTGGGAACCGCGGACTTCATGCGCGTGCCGAGACCTGCCGCGAGGACCACGGCGGTCGTTCGGCCGGCTTGCCCAGACATGGGCTCGGGACTTGGAGGGTTCATGCGCGGCGTCGGGCGTGCGTGGGGCGATGGTCGCCCGCGCTGCGTGCGGTGCCCGACGGGCGGAAGAGGGGTGTCATCAGTTGGAAGCCGGATGGTATGGGCGGCCCGCCGAGACCGTCAAGCGCGCCGTCAGGCATGTCGGGCCGGGAAGGCGGCGCACCCGAGGACGTCGTAATGGCCCGGGGCCACGGCCGGGATCGTGAAGGTCGTGGTGCCATGGCCGTTGGCGTCCACGACCAGGTCACCCAGCCGGACCAGGCGTCGATCCGACGGGTCGTCGATCTGCGTCGCAAGGCCTTGCTCGACCAGGAAGGGGGGCAGCGACCGGCTGGGCGCCAGCGTGACCGAGCCCGAGCCGAGGGTCCTGCCATGCACGACCGCTCCGCTCGGACCGCTCGTCCGATCGAGCACGATCCAGAACGCGGCCGACACGGGGGTCGGCGACAGGAAGACGGCCACAGCGAATAGAACGACAACAGTCTTGGCGCGGCCCGATCGCGTCATGGCCGGCAGTCTAGGCTCGACAGCCAACCAGGCCCAATCAGCAGTCGTGCACTGGAGGAGGCAGGACATGAAGGCGACCAGCCACATCCGACCCGGCTACGGCACGGTCACTCCGTTCGTTATCGTCCGTGGCGCGGTGGAGTTCATCGACTTCATGCAGCGCGCGTTCGACGCCGAGGAGCTCGGCCGCGTCGGGGAGGCCGGCGCGATCGGCCACGCGGATGGCCGCCGATGCCGAGGCGGGCGGCGGTCGATGAGCTCGGCGTCCGGCGTCCATGGCGCGGGAGCGGCCTCGGCCTCGCGCTCCTGCACCTCGCGTTCGCCGAGTTCCGCCGACGCGGCCTCGCACGCGTGATGCTGACGGTCGACTCGGAGAATCCCACCGGTGCCACGCGGCTCTACGAGCGTGCGGGTATGGCCGTGGAGCTGGCGTGGGAGCACTGGGAGAAGGAGCTCCACCCGGCGAAGCGCATGCGTCTGCGGGTTCTGCCGGGTCGCTCGCCCAGGTGCGCGAGCTGCAACCGCATCGCCGAGACCTACGAGCGTCGCGCGATGGCCTCGATCTCGACCAGGCCACCCTTCGGGAGGGCGCCGACCGCGAACGTCGAGCGGGCCGGCGGCGGCTCGGGCATGTGTTTGGCGTAGATCGCGTTCACCGCCGCGAAGTCGTCCATGCTCGCGAGGAAGAGCGTGGTCTTCACGACGTCGTTCATGCCGACGCCGGCAGCGTCGAGCACGGCGCCGAGGTTGCGCAGCGCGCGCTCGGCCTGGGCCTCCACGCCGCCTTCGACCATCTCGCCGGTCGAGGGATCCAGGCCGAGCTGGCCCGAGCAGAACACGAGGTCGCCGCTCGCGATGCCCTGGCTGTACGGGCCGATGGCGGCGGGCGCGCCGTTGGTCGAGACGGCCTGGCGGGTCATGGCGTGGGCTCCTCGTATCCGGTCCGGATGGTCGTGGCGATGATCGATGGCGGTCCGTCGCCGAGGGACGGGATCGTGCCGGCTGCGACCGCCGCCTCGACGACCTCGGCCGCTGCCTGGGCCTCTGCGAGGGAAGGATAGAGCGTCCACAGGGTCGGTCCGGACCCGGTGAGCCCGACAGCCCTGGTCAGCGTTCGCGTCAGCGCACGCTTCACGCCGACGAGCCCTGGCGCGACCAGGAGGGCGGCCGGCAGCAGGTCGTTCGCCGAGGCAAGCACACCGGCCCGCGCGATGAGATCCGTCCCCGACAGGCCATTGCCCAGTTCCTGTGCCAGGTGCTCCGACGACATCCGGATCGACCCGTCGCCTGACCGGCGGATGCCGTCGAAGACCGAGAACACGTCCGGCGTCCGCACGGCGACCGACGGCGTGACCAGCAGGATCCCCGGGTGCCCGTGGACGCCTTTGAGCGGGATCAGGCGCTCGCCGCGGCCCTCCACGAGCGCCGGCACGCCGCGCAGGAAGAACGGCACGTCCGAGCCCATCGAGGCGGCCGCCTGCGCCCCGCGATCGGGGTCGAGCTCCGCGCCCCACGCTTCGAGCGCGCCGTCGAAGGCGGCGGCCGCGTCCGACGAGCCGCCACCGAGCCCCGCGGCGACCGGGATGTGCTTCTCGAGCCGGGCGGCAAGCGCCGCTGTCGCCGGACGCCCGGGTCCCGCCCCCACGGCCGCGCGGGCCGCCGCGATGGCACGCAGGACGAGGTTATCGCCGACCGGGCCGGCGTCGAAGCCGGTCACGTGGAGGGTGTCGTCCCCTCCCGCGATGCGCGCCGGCGCGAGGCTCAGCCGGTCCGCAAGCGCCAGCGGCACGAAGACCGAGTGCAGGTCGTGGAACCCGTCATCGCGTCGCCCGACGACGGCGAGGGTCAGGTTGAGCTTGGCCGGCGCCAACCGGACGACGGGGGTCAGGTGCGGGTCCCGTGCCGGCGAGTCACCCATCGCCCGAGCGCCGGCCGCGCCAGTCCGCCCCGATCGGCCCGAGCGCCTCCTTCAGCGCGAGCCACTCCCCCACCGCAACGGTCTGCGGACGGCGGTCCGGTGCGATCCCGGCGGTCTCGAGTGCCGCGGCCACGCGCGCCGCGTCGAAGGGGAGCTGTCGCGCCAGCACGTTGTGGAGCATCTTGCGTCGCTCGCGGAACGCCGCCTGGACCAGCCGCCACAGCTGGTCCTCCTCCGCAACCGGGAGCCGGTCGTCCGCGTCGAAGGGTTCCACGACGATGACCGCCGACTCGACGGCCGGCTCGGGCTCGAACGCCTCGGGCGGGACGCGGAACGCGACGCGAACCCGCGCGTGGTACTGCACGAAGACCGAGAGGTAGCTCATCTTCCCGGGCGGCGCCGCGATCCGGTCCGCGACCTCGCGCTGGACCATGAGCACGAGCCGACGCGGTCGCGGCGGCGTGCCCAGGAGCGCGTGGAGGATCGGGCTCGTGATGTGGTACGGCAGGTTCGCAACGACGTCGTAGGGCGGCTCGACGAGGCGGACGAGGTCCTGGTCGAGCGCGTCGCCTTCGATCAACCGGAGGCGGCCCTCATCGAGCGCGGGCTCGAACCGCTCGCGCAGGAACGTGGCGAGGCCGCGGTCAAGTTCCACGGCGGTGACGCTGGCGCCGGCGTCCAGCAGCCCGGCCGTGAGCAGGCCCAGCCCGGGCCCGATCTCGAGCACGCGCCCACCCGGCTCCGGGTCCGCGGTTTCGAGGATCCGCGTCAGCACATCGGTATCGGCCAGGAAGTTCTGCGACAGGGCGTGGCGGGCGCGCACGCCGGCGGCGCGGAGTGTGGCGCGGACATCAGCCGGGTCGATGGACGCGCGCGCGCTCATCGGGTCGCCAGTGGGAGTGAGGGCCGAGCGTCGAGGTCGAGCCGCGCCCGCTCTCCGGCCGCGAACCGGCGAGCCCCCGCCGCCCCGATCATCGCCCCGTTGTCCGTGCACAGGCCGGGTCGTGGCACGATCAACGGCAGACCCAGCGCCTCCGCCTCCGCCTGCAGCCGCCCGCGCAGAGGCGCATTCGCGGCCACACCTCCACCGAGCACGATCGAGCGGGCCCCGATCTCCCTCGCGGCCCGCGCCGTCTTCGTGGCCAGGACGTCGACGACCGACTCCTGGAAGCCCCAGGCAAGCTCGGCGGTCGTCGCCGCTGATAGGGTCGCCGTGGGGTCGTCGGGTGGCAGCCCTTCGGCTGCGCGGGCCTCGGCCACGATGCGCCGCGCCGCGGTCTTGAGCCCCGAGAAGCTGAGATCGTACGAGTCACCCATCCACGCCCGCGGGAAGACGACATCGCGCCGGACGGCCCCTTCGGCGGCATTCTGGATGGCGGGACCGCCCGGATAGCCCAGGCCGAGCAGCCGGCCGACCTTGTCGAACGCCTCCCCCGCGGCGTCGTCGACGGTCGTGCCGAGCAACCGGTAGGTGAGGTGGTCGCGCATCTCGACCAGGAACGTGTGGCCGCCCGACACGACGAGGGCGGCGAGCGGGAACAGCGGCTCGGGCTTCGCGGCCTCGTCCTCGCCCGGGTCGACCAGCCAGGCCGCGTACACATGGCCCTCGAGGTGGTTCACGCCGATGAGCGGTTTGTCGTGGACCCAGGCGAGGGCCTTGGCGAAGTTGATGCCCACGAGCAGGGAGCCGGCCAGCCCGGGCCCGTACGTGACGGCGATGCCGTCGATGCCATCCCACGCTACGCCGGCACCCGACCAGGCCTCATCGAGCGTTGGCACGATCCAGCGAAGATGGGCCCGTGCCGCGACTTCGGGCACGATGCCGCCCGACGGCGCATGCAGGGCCACCTGCGAGGCCACCACGTTGGAGAGGATGCGCCGACCGCCCTCGACGAGTGCGATCCCGGTCTCGTCGCATGACGACTCGATGGACAGCAGGAGCGGTCCGCTCATACGGCCTCCTCTGGGGCCGGGATCGGCCGTTCCCGCGGGTCGGTCGGTGCGGGGGCGGCGTCGAGCGCCGCGCGCAGTCGTTCGACCCGGGTGCGCATCGCGGGGTCGGTCAGCGAGTCGGTGGTCATGATCAGCGCGTCCTCGTTGTCGTCGCTGTAGTAGCGTGGCCGCAGCCCGACCGGGCGGAATCCGTACTTCTCGTACAGCTTCCGGGCGGGCAGGTTGGACAGGCGCACCTCGAGGGTCGCCTCGTGGGCGCCGCGCTCGGTCGCGATGTCGAGGAACGCGATGAGAAGCCGCTCGCCGATGCGCTGGCGACGCCACGCGGGATGCACCGCGAACGTGGTGATGTGCGCCTCATCGACCATCAGCCACATGCCACCGTACGCCGCGATCGTGTCGCCGATCCGTGCCACGAGGTAATGGGCGAGTCGGTTGCTCTCGAGCTCGCTCTGGTAGGCGTGCGGCGGCCACGGGGAGGTGAAGCTCGCCTGCTCGATGGCGTGGATGTCGGGGAGATCCTCGAGCCGCATCGGCCCGATGACCACCCTCAGCGGGGGTCGCGCGACCATTCGACGGTCCCGCCCGTGGCCCGCACGCCACGCGGGAGGGTGACGTAGTCCGGAACGAGCGTCTCGAGCTCCGATCCGGCGGATCCCGCGTCGGCGTCGGCCTCCGCCGCGAGTGCCGACAGCCGGGCAGCGCCGGCCCGCAGCAGCGCCTGGCCGAGCCCCGCCCGAGCCGTCTCCCCGCGGGCCAGCGCGTCGTCGGGCGCCCGGCCCTCCAGGTCCACGGCCACGAGCCGCTCACCGGGTGCGATGGTCGGCTCCTCCCCGGCGGGCAGCGGCACGGGCCGGGTGCCGGCACGGACCACGAGGCGGTCGCGTGGGCCGGCAGGCAGCAGCAGGACCGTCGCTGCCGCCGCGACGTCGAGGCCTTCGGCCGCCGCCACGGCAGCCTCCGCCGACTCGACGGCCTCGATCATCGCCTCGGCCGTCGACACCCCGACGAGCGGGATCGCGAGCCCGTGCGCGAGGCCCTTCGCCGTCGCGATGCCGACCCGCAGGCCGGTGAACGCCCCTGGTCCGGTACCAACGACGATGCCGACCAGGCGCGACCTGCGGATGTTCTGCTCACCCAGGAACCGCCCGATCGACGGCAGCAGGGTCTCGCCGTGCCGGTAGCCGGCCGTCCACGTCGAGACGCCGTCCGCAACGCCGTCGGGGGTGCCCGTGGCGATGACGACCTGCGTCGTGGCCGTATCGATGGCGAGGATCGCCCGGCGCCGCCCGTCGTGGGTCATGACGCGGCGTCCAGGAAGCGCCGGTCGTCGTCGGAGCGCGCGATGAGGGTGATCCTGCGCGTGGTCTCGCCGGTGACCTCGATGCGGACGTCCAGGCGCGCGGCTGGGAGGGCGTCGCCGAGCCGCTCCGGCCACTCGACGAGCGTGACGCCCTCGCGCTGGCGCTCATCGATGAGGCCGCCGGCCAGCGCGTCTTCCGCGGATGCCAGCCGGTAGGGATCGATGTGGAACAGCGGCAGCCGACCGCGGTACTCGGCCATGAGGATGAAGCTGGGCGAGGTGACGGTCTCGGTCACCCCGAGCCCGACGGCGATGGCCTTGGCCAGATGGGTCTTGCCCGCCCCGAGATCGCCCCACAGGCAGACGAGGTCGCCGGCCCGGGCGACCGCTCCCAGCGATCGTCCCAAGCGTGAGGTGGCGGCAGGATCGGCCGACTCCACGACCCGTGTCGCGGTCGTCACGGGAGCACGCATGGGTCAGACGAACCGCTCGAGATCGCCGAGTGGGACCGCCGTGACCGATCCGTCCGGGAACCGGACGGACCCAGCCTCGAGGTGCACGCCACCGGCGAACCGGCGCGGCCCCACGACTCCGGCCCACGTCCCCTCGCGTCCGCCGAGCGGACCGCCGCGGACCCGCACGAGGTCCGGCGGGGGGATGGGCACGTCCATGTCCACCTCGAAGACGAGCGCCGGCGGGTCGCCCACGATCGCGACCTCCTGGCCGGCCAGCGCCCCCAGCACGTCCATGACCGGGCTCGGGAGCGGCCGACGGGTGGCCCCTTCCAGCACGAGGACGGCATACGGGGCGAGCCGGTGGAGCGCGGCGCGCTGGCGCCGTTCGGACGCGGTGAAGTCACGTCGTTCCTTGCTGGCCAGACCCCCGACGACGATGCCGTGCACGCCCATGGCCCGAGCTCGGGTGAGTATCTCCGCATCGATCCGCGAGCCGACCACCAGGATCGTCCCGGCCAGACCGACATCGAGCCCGCCCGAGCGCAGCTCGCCATCGCTGCCCGCTGCGATGTGGAGACGACCGCGCGTGGGCCCACCCAGGGCGACGATCCCATGGAGGGCGCGGCCGCTGGCCTGGACCACGATCGCGGAACCCGGCCGGACCTCGCGCACGATGCCCGTGACGGGGCTGTCGAAGGTCTCGGTGACCTCGCCGCTCGCGACCCGCCAGCGGTCCCTCCACACGAACAGCAGCTCGCCATCGGCGGTCCGTGCCCCGGGCCGCGGATCGGAGCTCGCCGGGACGACTCGGTCGATCAGCAACGGGTCGCGCACCCGCTCCGCGATCGGCGCGCCGGCGACGACCGTCTCGCCCGGGGCCACGAGGGCCCGATCGCCGGGCGCGAGGCTGAACGTGATCTCGGGCGGCGGGTCGATGAGCCGGCGGGCGCTGACCAGACCCAGGTCCGCCGTCGCGGGTTCGTCGGCGATCGGGAAGCCCGTCGTCACGTGTCGAACCCCTGCCATAGCGCCGCCTGCCAGGCCGCCAGCAGGTCACGTCGCCGGTCGGCACGGTCGGGCAGGCGCAGCGGGACGTCGCGCAGGTCCACGAGGAGTCCACCGAGGCCGCCCGCCACGTCCACCGCGAAATGGCGGCCACGGGCGCCGAGCTTCACCCGGTCGCGGAATTGGAACTCGGCGACCGCGGTCTCGCCCGGTGGCAGGTCGACGAGCTCGAGGCCGCCGGGCACGAGGTCGAGCTCGCTCACGCCGCCGCCAGCGTGGACGAGCACGCTGCCAGCAGATCGACCGGACCGCAGCCCGGATGGGATCACCACGCTGCCAAGCGGCGCCAGGAGGTCGTCGATGAGGTCGCCGATGACGGTCAGGCGTTCCGTGGGGTCCGGGATCGCCCCGAGCGTGCCGAGCAGCCGGGCGTGGTCCAGGGCGAACTGGCTGGCGCCCGTCCGGCGCAGGACGTCGACATGGGCGAGCGCCACCGTGGGCGCGGGCACCGCCGACCACACGCCACCGCCACAGACCACGAGGTCCGGCGGCGCTCCCTCGAAATCGGTCGTGGCGGCCGCGAGCCGGACGAGCGCCGCCCTCGCCGCGGCCATCCGCAGCGCGGCACCGTCGCCGGCCGCGTCGGCCCACGGCGCGATCCGGAGCTCGCGCATGCGATCGCGGATCCGGTGCCGGTCCGACGGGACGGTCGACCAGACGAGGACCCCATCGACGATGGCGTCGTCAGGTTCGTCCGGGGCCACGGCCGCGGCCGGGACGACCGCCAGGCGCACCTCCCTGGTCGCGCCCCCGACCGACGGTTCGGCCGCGGCGCGGACACTCGCGTCGTGCCCGAGGATGATCGTCTCCACCCGCCGATGCAGGACGTCTGCGAGGGCCTGTGTCGCGGGGCCGATCGCGCGCCGCGGATCGTCGGTCGGCATCGCGACCTCGACGAGCAGCTCGCCGAGCGGGTCGGGCCGGCTCGCGCCCCCCGCGTCGACTCCGTTCGTGGACGCAGCGATCGCCGGGAACCCTCGTCGGCCGCGCGGCGGTGCCCCCGCCGCGGTCGCCGCCGGGGCGAGCATGATCGGCCCGGAGCGCGTCGAGACGTCGCCGAACTCGTCGAGGGCCTCGGACATCGCCCCGGACAGGATGATCGGGACACTCGGCCGGCGGAACGCGACTGCGGCCACGAGCGCCGCCAGCTCACGGATCGCGCTGCGTTCGTCGGCGCGGGGTGGGTCACCTGCGCCCACGAGGATCGCGTCGATGTCGTGATCGAGCAACAGCCTCGACATCGCGAGCGGGTCGGTCGTCTCGGCGCTGGCACCGGTCGCGCGCCAACCACTGCGACCGGCCGTCGCCAGGAGGCGCGACAGCGTCCGCTCCGCGCCCGCCACGACCGCCAGCCGTCGCGGTCGCCGGCTGCGCACCTCGAACCGCGGCAGGTCGTCACGGGCGATGCCCACGAGACCGAGGGTCGAGGCGAGCTCGGGGTCGGCCGTGAGGACGCGGATGACGAGCAAATCGATGGCGGCGTCCATCGCCGCCCCGGCAGGGAGGGCCAGGCTCCCGATGAGCCGCCACGTGCCGGCGACGCGGCCGATCAGGGCGATCGACGCCGTCGCGGCACCGTGGTCGATGGTCAGGAACGCATGCGGTTCAGAGGTCACCGCCAGATGCTACCCGGCCCGTCGGGAACGAGGGCCGGTCAGGCGTCCCAGGCGAGTTCTTCGTCAAGCTCCTCGAGCCGGGCGATCAACAGCTCGATGCCGGTGTCGTCGGCCAGGATCTCGCTGGCCGACTCGAGGTCGCCGCCGAACACGCCGCGCAACACGGGATCGAAGAACAGCATCGCGTTCGCGCCGAGCGCGCGATACGGGCGGCTGGCCTCGAGGAAATGCACGGCCGACGACGTCAGGCCGCGCAGCTGGATCTCGCGGGCGACCGTCTCGACCAGCTCATCGCGCTGTTCCTCGGTCGGCTCCATGCCCAGGTTCACGGCGCCCCAACGCGCGATCCCGCCGACTGGGCGACCGGCGTCAGCGCCGCGCTGAAGGCCTGGTACGCGGCGGCGCCCCGCAGCGCGAAGATGACGTGATCGATGCCCGGCGAGCGCTCGAGCTCATCACGCACGGTCTCGATGGTGATCCGGGCGGCATCCTCGAGCGGGAAGCCACCGACGCCGGTGCCGAGGGCCGGGAACGCGACGCTCGACGCCTCCAGTTCCCGGGCGCGCGCCATCGCGCTGCGGACGGCGGCCTCGATGACCGTCCCGCTCGTGCGGCGGACGCGGTCCAGGGAGACGGCGTGGATCACGGCCTCGGCGGCCAGGGAACCGGCGGTGGTCACGATGGACTCGCCGAGCGGGACGGGAGCCTGGCGCACGGCCGCGAACTCGATCTCGTCGCCACCGGCACGCTTGATCGCGCCGCCGACACCCGTCGACATCCAGAGCGAAAGGTTCGCGGGGTTGACGATCGCGTCGACCTCGAGCTCGCAGATGTCGCCATTCCAGAGTTCGATCCGTGCCAAGGTTTCGCCTCACCCCTCATCGCTCGATGAGCGTCCGCAGACCGACCGTGCCAGACGCGGCATGGTACACCCGGGGCAAGCGCCGAGCCATCTGCGTCATCACTTCCCACGTGTTCGTGGTGCGTGTCCGCGCCAGGTCCTCGACGCTGATCCGCTCGGAACCCTGGCTGCCCAGGAGCACGAATTCGTCATCGGGCGTGACCGGCTCGCCCGGCACGTCGGTGACATCGATCATGCACGCATCCATCGCCACGTTTCCGACGAGTGGTGCGCGGACGCCCCGCACGAGCGCCTCGGCCTGGTTGGAAAAGGCGCGCGTGTAGCCATCCCCGTAGCCGAGCGGGAGCGTCGCGACGCGGATGGGTCGCGCCGTCGTGAACGTGGGTCCGTAGCTGATGCCGTGACCGGCCGGCAGCTCGGCGACCCGGACCGGGCGGGCGTGGAGGGACATGACGGGTCGGAACGGCGCGGTGGCGCCCGGTGCGACGTCCGCCGCGCCCAGTTCGTCGGGGATGACGCCGTAGACCGCGAGCCCGGGTCGCACGCCGTCGAGGGCCGCGACGTCGGTGAACAGGCCCCCGCTCGCGGCGACGTGCCGGTCCGGGAGCGGCACCCCCGCCTCGCGCAGTCCCGCGGCTGCCGCGTCGAACCGCGCCAGCTGGTCGCGGGTGCGGTCCGGGTCCTCGCTCGCCTGGAGGTGCGTCCAGAGGCCGCTCAGCGCCACGCCGGGCGCCCCGACGACGGCACGGGCCGCGCTGACCACGGCCTCCGGGGCGAACCCGTCGCGACCGAGACCGGTCTCGACCTGAAGCTCCACCTGGAGCGGCGGGTCGGTTTCCGCGCCAGATGGGCCCGCTGCCGTCCCGGACCGACCCACAGCGGCCAGGAGCGCGCTGAGCAGCCGCGGGTCCCCCACCGACACCGCGACCCCATGCCGTGCCGCGTCGCGCGCCACGGCCGCGGGAATCGGGTAGAGGACCCGGATCGGGGCGCGGACCCCACCCGCGCGCAGCTCCAGGGCCTCATCGAGGGCGGCGACGCAGAACCCGTCCGCACCGGCCGCCTCGAGTGCCCGGGCTACCGGCACCGCCCCGTGGCCATACGCGTCGGCCTTGACTACGGGATGCACCGGGACGCCCCGTCCGGCGAGGGTCCGGAGCGCGGCGAGATTGCCGCCGAGGGCATCGAGGTCGATCTCCAGCCAGGCGGTGCGTGGCAGGGACGGCAGCCCGGCCGCCGCCAGGCGGGCCTCGATCGAGCTCACGCGGGGGTAGCTGGATCCGTGACGGGTGTCGAGGGCGCGGCGGCGTCGGCACCGACGTCGCGTGACCCGAAGCCCAGGCGCTTGGTCGTCGCGCGACGCTCGGCCATCCCGGCGAGGCGCTTGCGGGCGATCGCCAGACCGTCGGGCAGGTCCGATGCCAGCAGACCGGCGTCGCCGTATCGCTCGCGGACCCAGTCGCCGGCGGCACCGTGCAGATGGACCCCGAGGCGGGCGGCGGCGAACGGCGCGAGGCCCTGGGCCAGGAGCGCCCCGATGGCGCCCGCGAGCACATCACCGGTGCCGCCCGTGGCGAGTGCCGGGTTCTCGAACGGGGCCACGGCGACCTCGCCGTCCGGCGATGCGATCACGGTCCTGGCGCCCTTGAGGACGACGACCTGATGCCACGCGCTCGCGGCCTCACGGGCTGCCTTGACCCGCGCATCATCATCGTCGATCAGGTCGCCATCCGCGCCGTGCTCCACGCCACTGCCGGCGCGCAGCCGCTCGAATTCTCCGGCGTGCGGCGTCAGGATCGCCGGTCGCCGCTCCCCGCTCCACCACCCGTCCATCGTCGCCATCGACCGGAGGGCCTCGGCATCGAGGACGATCGGCGGCGGATCCTCGCCGGGCGGGACGATCAGCTCACGGACGAGCTCGGCG
The DNA here is from genome assembly GCA_963735785.1 of uncultured Chloroflexia bacterium. Classification (GTDB taxonomy): domain Bacteria; phylum Chloroflexota; class Limnocylindria; order Limnocylindrales; family CSP1-4; genus SPCO01. Next base: position 470,579 of record CAVTMH010000001.1, read on the forward strand.
GTCGCGAGACCCGGTCGGAGCCCGGGACCCAGCACCAGCGCGTCGTGCTCGTGGTCCAGGATGCGAGCCAGGGCGGGCTCCGGGTCGACCTCCTCGACGTCGTCCTCGGGCAGGCCCATGGTCGTGGCCTCGACGACCTTGGCCGCGAACAAGGGCTGGAGCGACTCGGGCACGGCCAGCGTCACGAGACCCGCTCCGGCGCGACCCGCCGCGTGACACACGAGCAGGGCAGCGCCGGCATAGTCGAGCGATCCGGCGATCACGAGCAGCTTCCCGAACGAGCCCTTGTGGCCGCGGACGGGCCGCTCGGGCAGCAGCGACCCGGCCAGATCCTCGTCGAGGCGGGTGGCATCGGCCGGCCACGGGCGGTCACTGTCCGCCGGATCCCGCCCATCGATCGGAGCATCGGTCAGGCGCCGGCCGAACCCGACCGGAGCCCGCTTACCCACGGCCGTCACCCTCGGCGGGGTCGGACGGGCGCGGCGCGTCCGAGGCGAGCGCGCCTGCACCTCCGCTCTCGGCTGCGACTCGGAGACGCTCGATCCGGGCGAGGATCCGCCGTTCACGGTCGTCGAGCCGGTCCTCGATATCGGGCGGGAACAAGTACTTCCCACCGGCGTTTCGGACCCCATACGCGATCGCGACGGCGTAGTCGGACTCGTGGGTGATCGAGACGGCGACCCGGCCCATCCCCAGCTGCTCCGCTCGGGCCGCGGCGCGGCCGTGGAGGCGGACGGCGGGCTGCCCCGTCGGAAGGCGTTCGATCTCGATGTCCCGCCACCCGATCCCGCGCACCCCGAGACCGAGGACCTTCGAGACGGCCTCCTTGGCCGCCCAGCGGCCGGCCATCGTCTCGGGGCGACTGCGGACGTAGCGCTGTTCGCCCGGGGTCAGGACCCGCTGCGTGAACCGGTCGCCGAACCGCTCCAGGGACGCCCGGATCCGATCGACCTTGATGATGTCGATGCCCAATTCGGTGGTGCCATCCGGGACGGCCACACGACCCACCGCGTCGGCATCCCGGCTCGAAGGCATCCGGTTCTACTCGACCGTGACCGATTTCGCGAGGTTGCGTGGCTGGTCGACGTCCGTGCCCCGGGCGATCGCAACGTGGTAGGCGAACAGCTGGAGCGGGATGATCGCGAGGACCGGGCTGAGGGCCTCGTGCGTGTCGGGCACCCAGCAGATGTCGTCGGCGAAGCGTTCGATCTGGGTGTCACCCTCGGTGGCGACCGCGATGACGCGGGCGTCCCGTGCCCGCCCCTCCATCACGTTCGAGGCGAGCTTCTCGTACACCGACGAGCGCGTCGCGACGGCCACGAGCGGGCACTCGGCGTCGAGCAGGGAGATCGGGCCGTGCTTCATCTCCCCGGCGGCATAGCCCTCCGCGTGGACGTAGCTGACCTCCTTGAGCTTGAGCGCGCCCTCCAGGGCGGTCGGGTACGTGTAGCCGCGCCCGACGAACATGAACCCGCGCGAGTTCACGTACCGGCGCGCGAGATCGGCGATCCCGGACGCGTTCTCGAGCGCGCGCGCCGCTCCTTCGGGCAACGCATGGAGCGCCGCCCCGAGCTCCAGCTCCTGCTCCGCACCGAGCGCCCCGCGCGCCTTGGCGATCGCGGCGGCGAGGATCACCAGCGTCGTGACCTGTGCCACGAACGTCTTCGATGCGGCCACCGCGATCTCCGGGCCGGCTTGCAGGAAGAGGACCCGGTCGGACTCGCGGGTGATGGCGCTGCCGACCGTGTTCGTGACGGCGATCACGGGCGCACCGCGCTCCCGCGCCAGGCGGGTCGGGGCGATGGTGTCGGCCGTCTCGCCGGACTGGGTGACGCTGATGACCAGCGTCCGGCCGTTGAGCGGCGGCGGGTTGTAGCGGAACTCGGAGCCGACCGTCGCCCGAGCCGGGATGCCGACCCAGTCCTGGATGGCGGTCGCTCCGACGAGCGCGGCGTAGTAGGCCGTCCCGCACGCGATGAGCTCGACCCGATCGACGTTGCGGATCGTCTCCTCGAACCCCTCGAACTCCTCGAGCCAGATGTGGTCCTCGCCGGTCACCCGCCCCGCGATCGTTTGGCGCAGCGTCTGCGGTTGCTCGTGGATCTCCTTGAGCATGAAGTGGTCGTAGCCGCCCTTCTCGGCCGCCCCGGGCGTCCAGTCGATGGTCGTGACCGTGCGCTGGCGTTCGGTGCCACCGACGTCGGTGATCGTCACGCCCCATGGCCGCAGGTCGGCGACGTCGCCGTCCTCGAGGAAGATCACCTGGTCGGTGTGGGCGAGGATGGCCGCGACGTCGCTCGCGAGGAAGCTCTCCCCGTCGGCCAGGCCGACGACGAGCGGCACGTCCTTGCGGGCGCCGACCAGGCGATCGCCCTCACCCCGGTGCATGACGGCGATGGCGTACGCGCCCTCGGCCAGTCGAAGCGTCGCCCGGACCGCGTCGGCCAGATCGCCCGCGTAGGCCTCCTCGACCATGTGCGCCAGCGCCTCCGTGTCGGTCTCGGAGGTCAGCGTGTGGCCGCGGGCCGCCAGTCCATCGCGCAGGTCGCGGTAGTTCTCGATGATCCCGTTGTGGATGACCGTGATCTCGCCCGTGCAGTCCTGGTGGGGATGGGCGTTGAGGTCGTTCGGTCGGCCGTGGGTCGCCCAACGCGTATGGGCCAGGCCGAGCGCCGCATGCGGCGTCCGGTCGGCGATCGCGATCTCGAGGTTGGCGAGCTTGCCGGCCTTCTTCTCGACGAACAGGTCACCCGCGCCATCAACGAGCGCGATCCCGGCCGAGTCGTAGCCGCGGTATTCGAGCCGCTTGAGCCCTTCCATCAGGATGGGGCCGGCCTCCCGGGGCCCGGTATAGCCGACGATGCCGCACATACGCGATGATCTCCGTTCGGCGGATTAGTTTAGACGCTCCTCCGCGAGGGCCGCGAGCGTGTCGGCGAGCTCCGCCACGAGCCCTTCGTCCGGCCCCTCGACCATGACCCGCAGGGCGGGTTCCGTGCCGGACGGGCGGACCAGGACACGGCCGCCATCGCCGAGCCGCGACGAGGCGTCGTCGATCGCACGCCGGAGCGCCGCGTCCCCCTCCCACTGGTCCTTGTGCCTGGCCTTCACCGCCCGCTGTTGCTGGGGCAGGAGCGGGATGACCGCCGCGAGGTCCGCGAGCGTGGCGCCACGAGCCGTCATCACGCGCAGGATCTCGAGCGCCGTGACGATGCCGTCGCCCGAGGTGGTGTGCTCCAGCACGATGACGTGGCCGGACTTCTCGCCCCCGAGCATGGCCCCCGAGACCTGCATGCCGTCGAGGATGTACTTGTCGCCGACGGGCGTCCGCACGACCTCGCCGCCCGCCGCCTCAACGGCATGCTGCAGACCGCCGTTGGAGAGGATCGACACGACGAGGCCCCCGGGCAGGGCGCCCCGGGACAGCCGCTCGAGGGCCAGGATGCCGAGCACCTGGTCGCCATCGACGACGTGGCCACGCCCGTCCACCGCGATGAGCCGGTCCGCGTCCCCGTCGAGGGCGAAGCCGACGTCGGCACCCCGCTCGGCGACCGCCGCCGCGAGCGATGCGGGCGCCGTGGCCCCGCTGTCGACGTTGATGTTGATCCCGTCGGGCTCGACGTGGATGGCCTCGACCCGGGCGCCGGTCGCCTCGAGGATGCCGGGCCCCATCGCCCCGCCGGAGCCGTTGGCCCCGTCGAGCACGATGTGCAGATGCGACGCGTCGATCCCGCCGGCGAGCGCGATCCGGTGCCCGCGATAGGCCTCGACGGCCGTCGCGGCGTTCACCGACCGCCCGAGCTCCGCGTTGCCGACGCCGCCCAGCTCACCCTCACGCCAGATGAGCGCTTCGAGCTCCTCCTCGATCGCGTCATCGAGCTTCAGCCCGGCCGCGTCGAGCACCTTGAGGCCGTTGTCGTCGGCCGGGTTGTGTGACGCGGACACCATGATCCCGGCCTGGTACGGACCGCTCCGGGCGAGGAACGCGAGCGCCGGTGTCGGGACCACGCCCACCACGTGGACGTCGACCCCCATGCTCGTGGCGCCGGCCGTGATGGCGGCGACGAACATGTCCCCTGACCGACGCGTGTCCTGGCCGACCACGATGCTGCCGCCGGGACCCGCCAGGCGTTTCGCGGTCGCACGACCGAGCGCATAGGCCATCGTCGGCTTGAGGTCGACGTTGGCGATGCCGCGGATCCCGTCGGTACCGAAGAGGCGGGACATGGCCCTCAGCCGCCCGCGCTCGGCGACGCGGCGGCCGCTCCCGGCGACGACGGCGGCCCTGGCGCGGTCCCGGCCGCCGGTGACGGCGACGACGGGACAGCGACGGTGACCGCGACCTGATCCGGGCTGGCGGTCACGAACGCGACGCCCGCCGGCAGGTCAAGGGCCACGGCCACCGACGTCGTTCCGAGACCGAGGTCCGCGACATCCAGGTTCGCGACGAGCGACGCGCCCTCGAGCCGATCGAGCTCGGCCACCGATCCGCCGACCGTGATGAGCACGCGGTCGGTCGACGTGGTGTACCGACGGTCGACTCGAGCCCCGACGAGGTTGAGCCCGACCTGGTACGTCCGCGTCTCCGTCACTGCGCGAAGCGAGATGGCGACACGGACGGTCTCGACGTCGAGGGCGACGACACCGGTCGGGAGCGCCAGCGTCGTCTCGATGGTCTGGTTCGACGACAGCCCGCCGATCGAGACGGGCGCCGTCTCGATCCTCACGAGCGGCTCGAGCTCGTCGATGTCGCCTTCCACGGTGACAACCTGTGGTGTGGCGATCGCCGCGAGCAGCGCGAAGCCGGGGGCCGGGTCGCCGGTGACCAGGGGGGTGATCGTGAGCGTCTTCGAATCCCGGTCCGAGAACACCGGGATGGTCACACGGGCCGTCGCGGGCTCCACGTTGACCTGGCCGACGGCATCACCGAGGACGTCGACGGGCACGAGCCGGACCTCCTGGTCGACATCGATCCCGCCGGGCTGGACCAGGACGTTCGCGCGTGCCTCGATCACGCGGTCCAGCACCGACGCGGGGCCCGAGATCTGGACCTCCTTCGGCTCGAACGCCGTGGCGCCGAGCTCCAGGCCGTCCGGCGCCGCCACTTGCGGGACGTTGACCGGGACCGTCCGCGTCGCGAGACGATCGAGGTTGACGGTCATCCGATCTGGCTCCCGGCCGACGACGGTGATTCGATCGTCGATCGACTCCACGTTGACCGGCACGCTGTGGGGGCCGCTGCCCGGCTCGATGTTGCTGATGTCGATCCAGGCCTCGAAGGTCGACGTGATGGGCCGGACACCCGACGGGGCCAGGTACCGGATCGAGGTCACCGGCGCGACGTCGGTCAGCAGGAACGTATCGTCGGGATAGCCGCGGACCTCCACCGGGATCACGCCTGGGAAGGTCTGGGTGCTCTCGGAGAACACGAGGCCGCCGTAGAGCAGGGTCGCCAGCCCGACGGCGGCGAGCTTGAGGGGCCAGTTGTGGACGAGAACCCGCAGGACTCGGGTCACCGCGGGGCCCGTGCGGCCGAGGGGGTGGTCGGCTCCCGGGTCGGGCGCCACCCGAACGCGCCTCGGCGGCGCCCATGGTTCGGGTCGAGCAGGTGCCGGATGGAGCGGGCGAGGTGGGCCTCGTTGAGGTTGCGGACGATGCGCGACCGTTCCACGAGGCTGATCTGGCCGTTCTCCTCCGAGACGACGATGACGACCGCGTCGGTCTGTTCGGCGATCCCAAGGGCGGCCCGGTGGCGGGTCCCGAAGCGCTCGGTGTGCACGCCGGTCTCGGACAGCGGCAGCAGGGCACCGGCCGCGAGGATCGTCTCGCCGCGGATGATCATGGCGCCGTCGTGGAGGGGCGTGCGCGGCGCGAAGATGGTCCGGATCATGTCGGCCGAGACGTCGCCGTGGATCATCACGCCGCTCTCCGCCGCGTCCTCCAGGCCCGTCTCACGCTCCAGCACGATGAGGGCGCCGTGGCCGTCCGCACTCAGGTCGGCGGCGGCCTTGGCGACCTCCTCGGCGACATGGTCCACGGCGCGTGAATCGGCCGGCGAGAGCACCCACCCGAACGACCCGACTCGGCCGATGCGCTCAAGGGCGCGGCGGATCTCAGGCTGGAAGATCACGACGAGGGCGAACAGGCCCACGACCGCGCCACCCTGCAGGATCCGGGTGAGCAACTCGAGCCCGAGCGCGACGGCCAACACGTACACCACGAACAGGACGCTGACCCCGATGACGAGGCGGACGGCGCGTGTCCCGCGGATGAGGCTGAACAGCCAGTAGATGAGGAGAGCGGTGATCCCGATGTCGACCAGCGTGGTCAGGCGAACCTGCTCGAGGATCGATCCGAGGAGCTCCGTCATCGTCGCCCGAGTGTAGCATCGCGCCCCGTTCGAGCCGGGTTCGGCGGGGCGCCGCCGGGACTCAGGCGCACAGCGCCGCCAGGCGCGGATCGTCCGACAGGCGGGTGGCCACGATCGAGCACAACCGGGCGCGTGTGTCGGTGTCCTCCCCGAGCTCGGCGAGACGCGCCAGGAGGAGGAGCTTGTCGGCCGCCGTCTCCCGCCAGCCGAGGTCCAGGTACAGCTCGGCCAGGGTGAGGTGGAGGTCCGGGTCGGCGGGGTTTGTGGCGAGCGCCAGGTAGCACGCGTCGATGGCGGCCTGCAGGCGACCGGCGGCTCGATGTTCCGTGGCGGCCGCCCTGGCGAGCTCGCGCGTGGCCTCCGCGTCGTGTGCGGCCGCCGCGTCCTCGACCGCGGCGGTGGCACGGACCGGGTCGAAGGGAGGCTCCGGTGGTGGCTCGGGTTCGGCCGGCACCTCGGGCTCGACGGGCTCGACCGATCCGGTGGGCTGCGCGACGACGGCGGCGGCGGCATCGACCTCCACTTGGTGCCGTCCGCGGCCGAGGACACGGTCCTCGAGGATGCCGAGGGCTCGCGACAGGGCGTCGCCCACGGACGCGTCGCCACTCGACCCGGACTCGCTCATGCGCGCGACCTTGTCCTTGACACGCGCCCGCCGATCACGTGACTCGGCCAGTTCGAACGCGCGCCGAGCGACGTCCAGGGCATCCGAGGGTCGGCCGCTCGCGTCGAGCGTCGCAGCCAGGCGGTCGAGCGTATCGGCCGCCCCGGCCCGGTCGCCGGTCGCCACCAAAACCTCCGCGCGGCCACGCATGGCGGCCTCATCGGCCGGCGCGCGCTCCAGGGCCGCATCGAAGGCGGCGAGCGCCTCGGCGTGCTTGTTCAGCCCCGCGAGCACGTTGCCGATGCCGACGAGCGGCAGCGGCCGGTCGGGGGCGAGCTTGGCCGCGTCCGCGTAGGCCGCGAGCGCGGCATCCCCCCGCCCGCGCAACGCCGCCACATGGCCTCGGCGGAGCGCATCCTTGTAGCGTTCGTACAGCGCGTCGCTCATGCCAGCAGCTCCACGAGCAGGGCCTTCTGGACGTGGAGTCGGTTCTCGGACTGCTCGAAGATCAGGCTCTGCGGCCCGTCCATGACCGACGAGGCGATCTCCTCGCCGCGATGGGCCGGCAGGCAGTGCATCGCGACGGCCTCCGGTCCGGCGACAGCCATCAGCGCATCATCGACCCGGTACGTCGCGAAGGCGTCCCGTCGTTCCTCCGCCTCGGCCTCCTGGCCCATCGAGGTCCAGGCGTCCGTGTAGACGACGTTCGCACCCTCGACCAGCTCGAACGGGTCGCTGCCGAACACAAGGCGCCCGCCCGAGGCCGCGGCGAGCTCCTTCGCTCGCGCGACGATCGCGTCGTTGGGGCCGTAACCGTCGGGATGGGCGAGACGGACCTCCATCCCGAACGCGGTGCCGAGCAGCGCCAGCGAGTGGTAGACGTTGTTGCCGTCCCCGACGAAGGTGATGACCGTTCCGTCCAGTCGGCCGAAGCGCTCACGGATCGTGAAGACGTCCGCCAGGGCTTGACAGGGATGCTCCCGCAGGGTCAGGCCGTTGATGACCGGGATGCGGGCCTGCGCCGCGAGCTCCGCGACGACCGCATGCGGCCCCGTTCGCGCGACGATCCCGTCGACGAACCGCTCCAGGTTGCGGGCCACGTCACGCACGGCCTCGCGGGCGCCCATGACGGCGTCCTCGGGGAGATAGATGGCGACACCACCCAGCTGGGCCATGCCCGCCTCGAACGTGACGCGGGTCCGGAGTGACGGCTTCTGGAACAGCATCGCCAGCGTCCGGCCCGTGAGCGGAGGCGCCGCGTGGCGACGGGTCGCCCGGAATTCCGTCTTGAGCCGCTCCGCGGTGGCGAAGACCTGATCGACCTCCGACGCGCTGAGATCCGCGACACTCAGCAGGTCACGCCCACGCAGCGACACGGACGGATCGGAAGCCACGGTCACAGCGCCACTTTAGGCATCGGCTGGCCGGGCAGGTGCGCGTCTAGCGTTTCGTGTACTGCGGGGCCTTTCGGGCACGCTTCAGGCCGTACTTCTTGCGTTCCTTCATGCGCGGGTCACGGGTCAGCAACCCGGCCTGGCGCAGGGGCACGCGGTTCGCGGCATCGTCCACCTCGAGCAGGGCCCGGGCGATGCCGTGACGGATCGCGCCGGCCTGCCCGGTGACGCCGCCGCCCTCGACCTTGACCATGACGTTGAAGCGGCCCTCCGTCCCGGTCACCCGGAACGGCATGCGGACCTCCGCCTCGTTGACGGCGTTGCCGAAGTGCTCGTCGAGCGATCGACCGTTGACCACGATCTCACCCTCGCCCGGCAACAGCCGGACGCGGGCGATCGCCGTCTTGCGGCGGCCGGTCCCGGAGTAGAAGGCGGGGATGGACATGGGTTCCTAGCTCCTCGTCAGGCGAGCGGCTCAGGCTGCTGAGCCTGATGCGGGTGGTCCGATCCGGCGTAGATCTTCAGCTTGCGGAGCTGCTGGGCGCCGAGGCGGGTGTGCGGCAGCATGCCCTTGACGGCGCGGCGGATGACTTCCTCCGGCCGACGGGCCAGGAGATGACCGAGGGTCTCCTCCTTGAAGCCCTGCGGGTAGCCACTGTGGCGGGCGTAGACCTTGCTCTCGAGCTTGTCGCTGGTCACGGCGATGCGGCCGGCGTTGAGCACGATGACGTGGTCGCCCGAGTCGAGGTTGGGCGAGTAGGTGGGCTTGTGCTTGCCCTCGAGGACCGGCGCGATGCGCGAGGCGAGGCGGCCGAGGGTCTCGTCCGTCGCGTCGACGACGAACCAGCGTCGCTCGATCTCGCTCTCCCGGACCGTATAGGTCTTCGCGTTCATCGTTCCTCGTGTGCTCCGTTCATGTCGCTCCCGGTCGGCCGCCTGAAGGCGACCCGCCGGAGGCACAGGCCCTTCGCCGGGACCGCGGTCCCCTTGAAGGCCGGCTCCGAACCGGCGAGCGCCGTTCGGACCGCTGTGTCATCCATCTTTCCGAGGCCGACCTCCAGGAGGACGGCCACCATGCGGCGGACCTGTCCCCGCAGGAACGAGTCGGCCCCGACGTCGATCGTCACGAGCCGGCCCTGTCGTCGGACGCGGACCGTCATCACGGTCCGGACCGGCGATCGGTCTCTCGCCCCGAAGGCCCGGAAGTCGTGCCGGCCGATGAAGACCGACCCGGCCCGCGCCATCGCAGCGGTGTCGAGCGGGACCCGCACCCCGAGCGCCGTGCGCTCGCGAAGCGGGCTTGGCGGCCCGTTCCAGACGGTGTAGCGGTACTCCCGGTACCGCGCCGCGAAGCGGGGATTGAACCCATCCGGTGCCGGGCGAAGGTCGCGGACCGCGACATCGGCCGGCAGGAGCGCCTCGAGCGCCTTGCCCAGCTCCGTCGTCGTCTGGGGTCCATCCCACGAGAAGGCGATGACCTGCTCGGTGGCATGCACCCCGGCGTCCGTGCGTCCGGCCCCGTCGACCCGCCGGTGCTCCCCGTCGCCGAGGCGCATCAACGCGTCTTCCAGGACCCCCTGGACCGTCCGTTTCCCAGGATTGACCTGGAAGCCGGCAAAGTCCGTGCCGTCGTATTCGACCTGCGCTCGGAATCGCACAGGCGCGCCCTCTCGAGCGCCTTTGCCGCTAGACGAGCTCGATCTGGACGATCTCGGCTGCGTCACCGCGGCGCTGGCCGATCCTGACGATCCGGGTGAACCCGGAGGTACGGTCGGCGTACTTTGGAGCGATCTCGTCGAACAGCTTGTTCACGACGAGCGGCTCGTTGGGGAACTGCGCGACGACCGCGCGGCGTGCCGCGAGATCCCCACGCTTGGCCAGGGTGATCATCTTCTCGACGCGCCCGGAGATCTCCTTGGCCTTGGCCTCGGTGGTCTTGACGCGCTCGTAGCGGATGATCGACACGGTCAGGTTCTTGTACAGGCTCAGGCGCGGCCCCTGCTTGCGGCTGAGCTTGCGGCCGCCGATGCGATGCGCCACCGATCAGGCCTCGGCCTCGTCGTCGAACGGCTCGTCGCCCTCGACGTCGTCGAGCCCGTCGGCCTCTGTCTCGGGCACGATGAAGCCCCGCATGCGCAGGCGCTCCTTCATCTCGTCGAGCGACTTCTTGCCGAAGTTGCGCATCCGCAGCAGCTCATCATCCTTGAGCTGGAGGAGCTGCCCCACCTTGACGATGTTGTTGCGCTTGAGGGAGTTGTAGGCGCGCATCGGGAGATCGAGCTCCTCGATGGGCATGTCGAGCATGTTCGGCGGCAGCGCCGCGACCCCGGTCGCGACCGCCTGCGGGACCGCGGCCATGCCGATCGTCACGAATGGACGGAACTGGTTGACGAGGATCTCGGCGGAGCGGCTCAGGGCCTCTTCCGGCGTGATCGTGCCGTCGGTCTCGATCTCGATCGTGAGCTTGTCGAAGTTGGTCATCTGACCGACGCGCATGCTCTCGATCCAGTAGTTGACCTTGCGCACGGGGGTGAAGATCGCATCGACCGCGATGACGCCGATCGGCAGGGCCTCCGCCCGCTCGGCACCGAGGTAGCCGACGCCGCGCTCGACGGTCAGGTCCATCTCGATGGTCACGTCGTCCGTGTCGAGCGTCATCAGGACGAGTTCCGGGTTGATGATCTCGACATCGGCCGACTCGGCGACGTCTGCCGCCGTCACCGCTCCCGCCCCGCTTTTGATGAGGCGGAGCTGGACCGGGTGAGCGGCGAAACTCTTCAGCCGGAGCTTCTTGACGTTCAGGACGATCTGGGTGACGTCCTCCTTGACCCCCGGGATCGTCGAGAACTCCTGGTAGACGTCGCGGATCTGGATGCTCGTGACCGCGGCGCCTTCCAGCGAGGACAGCAGGACACGCCGAAGCGCGTTGCCGAGGGTCACGCCGTAGCCGGCCTGGAGCGGGCCCGCCTCGTACTTGGCGTACGTGCCGGCTTCCTCGACAGGCTCGATCTGCGGGTTCTCGAGTTCGATCATGAGTAGTCAGTTACCTCGAGTAGTACTCGACCACGAGCTGCTCGTTGAGATCGAGCGGCATCTGGTCGCGGCTTGGCGGGGTGACGATGGAGGCGGACAGATTCGCGGGGTCGATGGACAGCCACTCGGGCGCCTGGTGGTTGCGGAGCGTCTCCTTGGCCACCTTGAACGGCTCCCGGGCGCGGCGGTTCTCGCGAACCTCGAACTTGTCGCCCGGCTTGAGCTGGTAGGACGAGATGTCGGTCGGCACGCCGTTGACGGCGAAATGGCCGTGGTTCACGAGCTGGCGGGCCGCGGCGCGGGACGGCGCGAAGCCCGAGCGGTACACGACGTTGTCGAAGCGCAGCTCGAGCGATCGCAGCAGGTTCTCGCCGGTCACGCCGGGCCGGTTCTCCGCGGCGATGAAGTAGTTGCGGAACTGGCGCTCGAGCAGGCCGTAGGTCTTGCGGACCTTCTGCTTCTCACGCAGCTGGAGACCGTACTCGCCGACCTTGCGACGGCGGACGCCGTGCTGTCCCGGCGGGGTCGGGCGGCGCTCGAACGCGCACTTCTTCGTGTAGCAGCGCGAGCCCTTCAGGAAGAGCTTGGCGCCCTCACGGCGACAGATGCGGCAGACGGATTCGGTGTAACGAGCCATTGGTCCTCGGGACTAGACGCGGCGTCGCTTGGGCGGGCGACAACCGTTGTGCGGGATGGGCGTGACGTCGGTGATGGCGCTGACCTCGAGACCGGCGGCCTGGAGCGAGCGGATGGCCTGCTCCCGACCGGCACCGGGGCCCTTCACGTAGACCTCGACCTGGCGCATGCCGTGCTCCATCGCACGCTTGGCCGCGCCGTCGGCCGAGAGGGCAGCCGCGTACGGCGTGCTCTTGCGCGATCCTTTGAACCCGGCCACCCCGGCCGAGCCCCAGCTGATGACCGCGCCGTTGAGGTCGGTGATCGTGATGATCGTGTTGTTGAACGTGGCCTGGATGTGCACGTGCCCCTGGGGGACGTTCTTCTTCTCACGCCGACGCGTCTTGACCGCTCGCTTGCGTTCCGCCATGCCTGGTCAGTCCCTCGTCACTTCTTGCGCCGCACGCCGACCGTCTTCTTCGGTCCGCGCCGCTGGCGAGCATTGGTCTTGGTGCGTTGGCCGCGGACCGGCAGGTTGCGCCGATGGCGGAGGCCGCGGTACGAGCCGATCTCGATGAGTCGCTTGATGTTGAGCGCAGTCTCGCGGCGAAGGTCGCCCTCCACCTTGTAGCGCCGGTCGATCAGCTCGCGCAGGCGGTTGACCTGCTCCTCGGTGAGATCGCGGACACGGGTATCCGGGTTGATGTTGGTCTGGGCGAGGATCTTCTGGCTGGTGGGCAGGCCAAGGCCGAAGACATAGGTAAGGGCGATCTCGACGCGCTTCTCACGCGGGATATCGACGCCGGAGATGCGTGCCATCGGTTACCCCTGCCGCTGCTTGTGCTTGGGATTGGTGCAGATGACCATCACGGTGCCGTGGCGACGGATGACCTTGCAGTTGTCGCAGCGCGCCTTGACGGAAGCTCTGACTTTCAACGGATCCTCGATCGTGGTTCTGGGGTGCTGGTGATCACTTGAGTCGGTACGTGATCCGGCCGCGGGTCAGGTCGTAGGGCGACAGCTCGACGCGGACACGGTCACCGGGCAGGATCCGGATGAAGTTCATCCGGAGTTTGCCGCTGATATGGGCGAGCACACGGTGGCCGTTCTCCAGCTCGACCGCGAACATCGTGTTGGGGAGCGGTTCGATCACCGTCCCTTCGACTTCGATCGCATCGCGCTTGGCCACTGGCTAGGTGCTTCCCTTTCTCACGCGCAGTGTCGGCCCGACCCGGGCCGACACACGAACGCGTAGCGTATCAAAAGACGCCGATCCCCGCAAATCTGGAGCGACGCCGCTGGCTCGCGTCTGTACGCACCGCTCCATCAGACCGCAGTCAAGATCTCTGGAGACCTCGGACGAGTGTCCTCGGTGCGGAGCCCGGAGGCTCGTGTCTTCTCGCAGCCGCTTCATCAGACAGCCGTGAGGATCTCTGGAACCTCGGACGAGTGTCCTCGGTGCGGATGCCAGAGGTCTGTATTTCCCGCATCCGCTCCATCAGACGGCGGTGAGGATCTCCGGTCCTCCCTCCGTAATGGCGATCGAATGCTCGAAGTGGGCGGCGAGGGAGCCGTCCACGGTCGACACCGTCCAGTCGTCGGCCAGCACCTGGGCCCGGTAGTCGCCGAGGGTGAACATGGGCTCGATGGCCAGGCACAGTCCGGGCTCGAGCTTGCGGCCCTTGCGGCCGGTCCGGTAGTTGGGGACCTGCGGCTCCTCGTGCATCGAGGTGCCGATCCCGTGCCCCACGAACTGGCGGATGACGCCGAACCCGTGTGCGTTTGCGACGTCTTCCACGGCGGCCGAGATGTCCTCGATGTGGTTGCCGGGCACGGCCGCGGCGATGCCGGCCATCATCGCCTCGCGGGTCGTGTCGATGAGCTGGCGAACGTCGGCCGGTGGCTCGCCCACGAAGAACGTCCGCGCCCCATCGCCATGCCAGCCCTCGACGATGGCGCCCGCGTCGATGGACACGACCTGGCCCGAGCGGACGACCCGATCGCCCGGGATGCCATGCACGATCTCGTCGTCGATGGAGATGCACAGGCTGCCAGGGAACGGCCGGCGCGGGTTGATGCCCGGGTAGCCCTTGAAGGACGGGATCGCGCCGGCCTTGCGGATATGGGCCTCGGCGATCCGGTCCAGGTGACCGGTCGTGACGCCGGGCTTCAGCTCCCCTTCGACGAGGGCGAGGACCTCGGCCACGATCCGACCGGCTCGGCGCATGCGCTCGATCTCCGCGCGCGACTTGCGGGTCACCACGTCAGACGGCCCCCGCGCCGTTGGGCGATTGGCTCGTGATGGCGGACAGGAGGTCCTCGGTGACGCCCTCGATCGGCTGGAGGCCGTCGACGACGCGTAGCAGCCCGGCCTGGTCGTAGTGCCGGACGACGTCGTCCAGGCTGGCAAGCTGCTGGGTCAGCCGCGCGCGGATCGTCTCGGGCTTGTCGTCCTCCCGCTGGATAAGCGGGGACGCGTCGATGTCGCAGCGACCCGCGACCTGCGGCGGGTTGGTGTACTCGTTGTAGACGTGGCCGGCGTCGCGACAGACCCACCGCCCAGACAGCCGGCGCACGAGCTCGTCGGTGGGCACCTCGATGTTGACCGCGCGGTCGACCGCCGACCCGCGCTCCGCGAGCGCGGTCGCGAGCGCTTCGGCCTGCGGGCGGTTGCGTGGGAACCCGTCGAGGATGACGCCGCTGGCGGCATCGGACGCGGTCAGGCGATCCAGCAGCATCCGGATGGTGATGTCGTCCGGCACGAGCTGGCCGCGCTCCATGTAGCGCCGCGCCTCGAGGCCGATCGGCGAGCCATCGCGGACGGCGGTCCGGAACAGGTCACCGGTGGCGACGTGCGGGATGCCCAGCCGCTCCGCGAGGATGTCGGCCTGCGTGCCCTTCCCCGCCCCCGGACCACCAAGCAACACGACGACGGTCATGACGACCGCGCTGGCACCACGTCGGCGAGCATGGCGAGTCCAGCCGAAGGCGCCGGTGAGCACCGCAGCGAGCGCAGGAACCCTCGGGCCGATGGCTCGCAGAGCGTCGCCTCGGACCTCGGGGGGTAGTGCGTGTGCGAAGGAGCGTAGCCGGCAACGCGCGGATGGGCCGCCAGCCTCGGCGCGGTCACCTGATAAAGCCTTCGTAGTTGCGCATCATCAACTGCGCTTCGATCTGTTTCATCGTTTCCACCACGACGGACACGACGATGAGCAGGCTCGTCCCACCCAGGCCGATGGCCCCGAGGTCCGGGAATGCGATCCCGAGGATGGATGGCGCGACCGCCACGATGGCGAGGAACATCGCCCCCGCGAACGTGATCCTGCTCACGACCCGGGCGAGGTAATCCTGTGTCGGGCGTCCCGGCCGGATGCCCGGGATGAACCCGCCGTTCTTGCGCAGCTGTTCCGCGGTCTCGTCAGGCTTGAACGTGAATGCCGTGTAGAAGTACGTGAACCCGACGGTCAGCAGGAAGTACAGGACGATGTAGAAGATCGAGGTCGGGTTGAACAGGAACACGATGCCATTGGCGATGTCGCGCACGAACGAGATGTCCGATGCGGTGAAGTACGACGCGAGCTGGACCGGGAACAGCAGGATGCTGACCGCGAAGATGATCGGGATGACGCCGGCCTGGTTGACCCGCAGCGGCAGGAACGTCTGGCCGCCCTGGTACATCCGGCGGCCGCGGACGCGGCTGGCGTACTGGACGGGGATCCGGCGCTGGCCCTCCTGGATGTAGATGATCACGGCGACCGCGGCCACGGCCACGAGCCCGAAGGCGATGAACATCGCGATGTTCGGGCTCGCCAGGAACGCCCCGATGGCGCTGGGAGCCTGGCTCACGATGCCAGCGAAGATCACGAAGCTGATGCCGTTCCCGATGCCGCGCTCGGTGATGAGCTCGCCGATCCACATCAGGGCGACCGACCCCGCGGTGAGCGTGGCGATCTGGGTCAGGGTGTCGTAGCTGCCCAGGTCGAAGGCGCCCGTCAGGACGTTGCTGTTGTTGAGCAGCGCCAGGAACCCATAGGACTGCAGCAGCGCCAGCGGCACGGACAGATAGCGGGTGTACTGGGTGATCTTGTTGCGCCCGAACTCGCCTTCCCGGCTGAGCGCCTGGAGGGAGGGCACGACTCCCTGCATCAGCTGCATGATGATCGAGGCGTTGATGTAGGGGTTCAGGCCCAGCGCCACGACCGAGAAGTTCGACAGCCCCCCGCCCGAGAACAGGTTGAGCAGCCCGAAGAGCGGGTTGCCCGACAGGAAGTTCGCAAGCTGGGCGCGGTCGATGCCCGGCACCGGCACGGCGGCCAGGAACCGGAACGCGATGAGCAGGCCCAGGACGACCAGGATCCGGCGCCGGATGTCCGGCGCCCGGAAGGCGTTCAGCAGCGATTCGAACACGGGATCTAGGCGTCGTCGCCGGACGTGGTCTCGGCCTCGTCCCCGGTCTCGCCGGTCGCCTCGAGCCCATCGGTCGGCGCGGCGGTGTCACCGGCCGGCTCGGCACGGACGGCATCGGCGCGCGCGGCTCGGGTCGATCGCGAGGCGCGGGCCGGCTTGGTCTCGGACTCGGCCTGGACAGTCTCGCCGGTGGCGCCGTCCTCGGCGTCAGCCTCGGCGGTTGCGGCTCGGCGGTCGCTCTTCGGCTTCGACGCCGCGGCTTCTGCTTCGGCGGCATCCGCGTCGCGGACCGCGCGAGCCCGAGCCGTCTCGGCGGCCGCGGCCCGGGCGCCCCGCGACGGCTTGGCGGGCGTTCGCTCCGTCTCCGTCTCGAGACCGATCGCCTTGAGCGGGGCGGTGGGGACCTCGAGCACGTTGACCGTGCCGCCGGCCCCTTCGATCTTGGAGCGCGCAGATGCGGTGAACGCATCGGCGACGACGAAGAGCGGCGTCGACAGCTCGCCTGCGCCGAGGATCTTGAGCGGCTTGTTCAGGCTGCGAACGAGCCCGACGGCGCGCAGGATGTCCTGGTTCACCGTGATCTGGGCCGGGGCCTTCGTCTTGGCCGTGGACTTCGAGTCAGCCGCCTCGGTCTCGAACGCACCGCGCTCCGCCGCGGCGGCGATCGCCCCGACGTTCACGATCTCGTATTCGATCCTGAAACGGTTCTTGAAGCCGCGCAGCTTGGGGATTCGCATGTGGAGCGGCGTCTGGCCACCCTCGAACCACGCCGGGATCGAGCCACCGGAGCGCGCCTTCTGGCCCTTCGTACCGCGGCCGGCCGTCTTGCCCTTCCCCGCCGCGATGCCGCGGCCGACACGGGTGCGCTCCTTGCGCGAACCTTCGGCGGGGCGGAGGTCGTGGAGTCTCATGCCTTCGTCTTCTCCTTGGAATCCTCGGAGCGGCCCGTGTCTGCCTTGCCCGCTCGTCCGTCGGCGATCTCCTCCACCGTCACGAGGAAGCGGACCTGACGGACCATGCCACGCGTCGCGTCGTTGTCCGCGACGATGCTGGTGCTGCCGATGCCGTGCAGCCCCAGGGCCCTGACCGTCGCCCGGTTACGGGCGATGTGACTGATCGTGCTCTTGGTCTGGGTGACCTTCAGCTTACCGGGCATCGGCGGCCTCCACCGTCGCTGCCGGCTGGCCGGAGATCCGGCTGACCAGCTTGACGCCGCGTCGGGCACCGAGCTCTTCGGCCGAGTGCAGGCTGCGGAGCGCCTCGATTGTCGCGCGGGTCACGTTGACCGGGTTGGTCGACCCGTGCACCTTGGAGAGGATGTCACGGACGCCGGCCGCCTCCAGGACGGCCCGCACCGAGCCGCCGGCGATGACGCCGGTGCCCTGGCTGGCGGGCTTGAGCAGGACGCTGCTCGCGCTGTAGACGACCTGGACCTCGTGGGGGATCGTCGTCCCGACCATCGGGATCTTGATGATGTTCTTCTTCGCGTCCTCGACGCCCTTGCGGATGGCCTCGGGCACCTCGCCGGCCTTGCCGAGTCCGGCACCGACGTGGCCCGCGCCGTCACCGACGACGATGACCGCGCTGAAGCTGAAGCGACGGCCGCCCTTGACGACCTTGGCCACTCGGTTGATCTGGACGACGCGCTCTTCGAGCGCGAGCTTGTTCGGGTCGATACGTGCCACGGGGGCTCCTTCCGATCAGAAGTCGAGGCCGGCGTCGCGAGCGGCATCGGCGAGCGACTTGATCCGCCCGTGGTACCGGAAACCGGCTCGATCGAAGACCACGCGCTCGACACCGGCGGTCTTGGCCCGCTCGGCGACCAGGCGACCGACGACGGCTGCCTCTTCCGACTTCGTGGACTTGGAACCCTTGAGCTCCTTCTCCGCGGTGGAAGCGGCGGCGAGCGTCTTCCCGGACGCGTCGTCGATGACCTGCGCGTAGATATGGTTGAGGCTGCGGAACACGGCGAGACGCGGGCGCACCTCCGTGCCCGCCAGGGACAGGCGGATCCGGTCGTGGCGCTTGCGTCGGGCGGCGCCTCGCGTTGCCTGCGTCATCGGGTCAGTCCTTCGTACGTGCTCACTTCTTGCCGCCGATCTTGCCGGCCTTGCCGGCCTTGCGACGGATCTGCTCGCCGGCGTAGCGCACGCCCTTGCCCTTGTAGGGCTCGGGCTTGCGGGTCGAGCGCACCTTCGCGGCGATCTGGCCCACGAGCTCCTTGTCGATACCGACGACCGCGAGGCGGGTGGGGCTCTCGACTTCGAAGTCGATGCCCGCCGGCGGCTCGATCTCGATCTGGTGGCTGTAGCCCAGGTTGAGCGTCAGCTTCTTGCCGTTGAGGGCGGCTCGATAGCCGACACCGGTGATCTCCAGGCCCTTGCGATAGCCATCGGTCACGCCGATGACCATGTTGTTGACCAGGGTCCTGGTCAGGCCGTGGAGCTGCTTGTGGGTCTTCTGCTCGGTGGGGCGGGTGACGACGATGGTGCCGTCCTCCTGGCTCACCGACATGTCCGGGTGCAGGCTGCGGCTGAGGGTGCCCTTGGGCCCCTTGACCGTGACCTGGCGCCCCTCGATCGTCACGTCGACGGCCGACGGGACGGGGATGGGCAGGCGTCCGATACGCGACATGTTCCTTGCGCCTACCAGACGTACGCGAGGACTTCGCCGCCCAGCTGCGCCTGGCGCGCCTGCTGGCCGGTCATGATGCCCTGGCTCGTGCTGACGATGACGATGCCCAGTCCGCCGAGCACCCGCGGGATGTCCGTCTTGCGCGCGTAGACGCGCAGACCGGGCTTGCTGATCCGCTTGAGGCCGGAGACGACCGGGACCTTCCCGTCGACGTATTTGAGGGTGATACGCAGGAGCGCCGTGGGGCCATCCTGCTCCTCGCTGACGTCGGCGATGAAGCCTTCGTCCTTGAGGATGCGGGCGATCTCACGCTTCGTCCGGGACGCCGGGACGACCACTTCGGTGTGGCGCGCCCTCGACGCGTTCCGGACGCGGGTGAGCATGTCCGCGATCGGATCGGAGATGTTCATCGGTTCCCTACCAGCTCGACTTCGTGACGCCCGGCAACTCGCCCAGGAGCGCTCGCTCCCGGAAGCAGATGCGGCACAGCGCGAACCGCCGCAGGAAGGCGCGCGGCCGTCCGCACACGTAACAGCGGTGATACGCGCGCACCTTGAACTTCGGCGTGCGCTTTGCCTTGGCGATCATCGACTTCTTGGCCATGTCTCTCCCTCCCCGCGCCTACGAGGCGAAGGGCATGCCGAGGAGTTCAAGAAGCTTCTTGGACTCCTCGTCGGTCTTCGCCGTCGTCACGATGCTGATCTCCAGCCCGCGGAGACGGTCCACCTTGTCGTAATCGATCTCGGGGAACGCGAGTTGTTCGCGCAGCCCCAGGGAATAGTTGCCCCGCCCATCGAACGACTTGTCCGGGATGCCCCGGAAGTCGCGGATGCGCGGCAGGGCGAGGGTCGTCAACCGGTCAAGGAAGTCCCACATCCGCTCGCCACGGAGCGTGACCTTGGCACCGATCGAGTTGCCCGCCCGAACGTGGAACTGGGCGATCGAGCGCTTGGCCTTGGTGACGATGGGACGCTGGCCGGTGATGGTCGTCAGGTCACCGAGGGTCGCATCGAGCGCCTTGGCATTGGTCAGGGCCTCGCCCAGTCCGATGTTGACGACGATCTTGCTGACCTTCGGCACCTCCATGGGGTTGCCGTATTCGAATTGCTTGCGGAGCGCCGGAACGATTTCGGCCTGGTAGCGCTCGTGCAGGCGGCTGGTCATGACTTGACCTCCAGCTGCTCGCCGCAATGGCGGCAGACGCGGACCCGTCGGCCGTTGTCGAGCGTGGCGTGCGCGATGCGGGTCGGCTTGCCACAGCTCGAGCAGACGACCATGACCTTGCCGACCGGGATAGGCTGGGCGATCTCGAGGATGCCGCCCTGCTGGATCTTCGGCATGCGGTCGGTCGAGCTCGAGGTCTGGCGCGACTTCGTGTGTCGCTTGGCGATGTTGAGCCCTTCGACGACGACACTCACGCCACCGGCGGTCGTGCCGCGGCGGAACATGCTCCGGCCGCGCGGGGCGGGCTGGCGCCGGATGACGCGCTCGACCGTGCCCTGTTTGCCGGCATCGCGGCCGGCGAGCACGACTACGGTGTCGCCCTTGCGGATCTCGGGCACCTTCGGCGACCGGTTGATCGTGCGAACGGCCATCACAGCACCTCCGGCGCGAGGGACACGATCTTCATGTAGTTGCGATCGCGCAGCTCGCGCGCGACCGGGCCGAAGATGCGCGTGCCGCGCGGGTTGCCCTGGTTGTTGATGAGCACGGCGGCGTTCTCGTCGAAGCGGATGTAGCTCCCGTCGGCGCGGCCGTATTCCTTGTTCGTGCGCACGATGACCGCGCGGACGACGTCGCCCTTCTTCACGGCCGCGTTGGGGATCGCCTGCTTGACGCTCGCGACGATCACGTCACCGACGCCGGCCGTGGTCTTGAGCGAACGACCCATCACCCGGATGCACTGGATGCTCCGGGCGCCGGTGTTGTCCGCGACCTTCAGGCGGGTCTGGGGCTGGATCACGAGACCGACTCCTCCGGTTCGGACCGCTCATCGTCGGCCGATCCGGCCGCATCGTCAGAGGCCTCGGGCGCGGCCTCATCCGCTTCCGACTTGCTCGTGCGACCGGGGTGCGCGGCGGCGTGGATGGCCTCGGTGACCTCGGCCTCCTCCTCGACGACCGACTCGCCGGGCAGGCTGTGCTCGCCGGCGCGGGCGATGACGCTGATCAGCCGCCAGCGCTTCGTGGCCGACAGCGGACGGGCCTCCTCGATGAGCACGGTGTCACCGATATGGGCGTCGTTGGTCTCATCGTGTGCCTTGAATTTCGTCGACAAGCGGATGACCCGCTTGTACAGCCGGTGACGGGCCAGCCGCTCGACGGACACGACGATCGTCTTGTCCATCTTGTCGCTGACCACCCGGCCGACTTTCGTTCTCCGCGTTGTCTGCACCGTGGTGTCTGCTCCTGTCATCGCGTGATATCCCCTCAGGCCGTCTTGCCGAGCTTGCGCTCGCGCTGGACGGTCAGGATCCGCGCGATCGTTCGTCGCGTCTGCGGGATCGTGCTGTAGTCCTTGAGCTGCCTGGTCGAGAGCGCGAAGCGCGCTCCCCAGAGATCCTGCTTCGCTTCACGCAGGGCCTCGTCGAGTTCGGTGTCGGACAGCGAACGGGCCTTGTCCATATCCATCCCGTTACGCCTCCTTGGCACCTTCCCGGACGACCACGCGGGTCTGCACGGGAAGCTTGTGGCTGGCGAGGCGCATCGCCTCGACCGCCGAGTCGTGATCGACCCCGGCCATCTCGAAGAGGATCCGGCCGGGCTTGACGACGGCGACCCAGTGGTCGGGGGCGCCCTTGCCGGAGCCCATCCGCGTCTCGGCCGGCTTCTTCGTGGCTGGCTTGTCGGGGAAGATGCGGATCCAGATCTTGCCGCCGCGCTTGACCGAGCGGGTCATCGCGCGACGAGCCGCCTCGATCTGGCGGCTGGTGATCCAGGCCGGTTCCTGGGTGGCCAGGCCGTACTCGCCGAAGGCGACCATGTAGCCGCCCTTGGCCAGGCCGGACATCCGTCCGCGCATGACCTTGCGGTGCTTCACGCGACGCGGCATCAACATCGTCAGACCCCCTGCCCGGGCTGGACCGGGGCGCCCACGAGCTCAGGTCGACGGATCGGCTCCGGTGCGAAGTCGCCCCGGTAGATCCAGACCTTGACGCCGATGCGGCCATACGTCGTGTGGGCGTGGACCTGGCCGTAGCTGATGTCCGCGCGAAGCGTGCCCAGCGGGATCCGCCCTTCCTTGTCCCACTCGCGACGACCCATCTCGGACCCGCCGAGACGACCCGCGACGGCGATCTTCACCCCCTTCGCACCGGCCTTCATCGAGCGCTGGATGGCCTGCTTCATGGCCTTCTTGAAGGCGATGCGGCGGCTCAGCTGACCGGCGATGTTCATCGCCACGAGATGGGCATCGAGCTCCGGCTGGCGGATCTCCTTGATCTCGAGCTTGACCTTGCGGTCCGACAGCGCGCCGATCTGCTGGCGCAGGACCTCGACATTGGCCCCGCCCTTGCCGATGACGATGCCGGGCTTGGCGGTGTGGATCGTGACCGTGACGTGGTTGATGCCACGCTCGACCTCGACGCCGCTCACGCTCGCATTCGACAGGCGCTTCTCGATCAGCGTGCGGATGGCGATGTCCTCCTTGAGGGAGGTGGTGTATTCCTTGTCCGCATACCACTTCGCGGTCCAGGTGCGCGAGACACCCAGGCGGAAGCCGTACGGATGGACCTTGTGTCCCATGTCAGGCCTCCTGGTCCGCGACGACGATGGTGATGTGGGTCATGGGCTTGTGGATGGGGAACGCCCGACCCTGGGCCCGCGGCTGGAAGCGCTTGATCGTGGGGCCTTCGTTGGCGACGGCCTCGACGATGAACAGATCCTCCGCGGACAGGTTGTGATTGTTCTCGGCATTGGCGGTCGCGCTCTTGAGCACGCGCGCGACATCGGCCGCGGCCTTCTGCGGCATGAAGCGCAGGAGCGCGGCGGCCTCTTCCACCCGCTTGCCCGTGATGGCGTTGGTCACCAGGCGGGTCTTGCGGGTCGAGGCACGCAGGTATTTGGCGGTAGCGGACACACGCATCGATCGGCCTACTTCAGCGCCGTCGACCGGTCGGTGTGCTTGCCGTGGCCGCGGTAGTTGCGGGTGGGGCTGAACTCACCAAGACGATGGCCGACCATGTTCTCGGTCACGTAGACCGGGACGTGCTTCCTGCCGTTGTAGACGGCGATGGTGTGACCGATGAACGTCGGGAAGATGACGGACGCGCGAGACCAGGTCTTGACGACCTTCTTCTCGTTGCGCTTGTTCATCTCCTCGATCCGGCCGAGGAGTCGGGCCTCGATGAAGGGGCCCTTCTTGATGGAACGGGACATTGACTCCTACCTCCCCGGCTACTTGCGATGCCGCGAACGGACGACCAGGCGTCCGGTCGTCTTGGACCGCCGGGTGCGGTAGCCCATGGCGGGCTTGCCCCAGGGGGTCTTGGGCGGCATCCCGGTCGGGGACTTGCCCTCGCCACCGCCGTGCGGATGGTCGCGCGGGTTCATGACGACGCCGCGGACCTCCGGGCGCTGGCCCATGTGCCGAGCGCGGCCGGCCTTGCCGAGGTTCTGATTCTCGTGATCGAGGTTGCTGACCTGGCCGATGGTGGCCATGCAGCGCAACGGGATGCGCCGCATCTCGCCCGACGGCATGCGGACCGTGGCGTAGTCGCCCTCCTTGGCGAGCAACTGCGCCGATGTCCCAGCCGATCGGACGATCTGGCCACCCTTGCCGGGCGTCAGCTCGATGTTGTGGATGGTCGTGCCGAGTGGGATGTTCGCGAGCGGCAGCGCGTTCCCGACGCGAGCCTCGGCATCCGGGCCCGCGACGACCACGTCGCCGACCTTGAGGCCGTGCGGCAGGATCATGTAGCGCTTCTCGCCGTCGCGGTAGTGGAGCAGGCCGATCCGCGCCGAGCGGTTCGGGTCGTACTCGATCGTCGCCACGCGAGCAGGCACGCTGAACTTGTCACGCTTGAAGTCGATCCGGCGGTAGTGCTGCTTCTCGCCGCCGCCGCGATGGCGCACGGTCAGGCGGCCGGCGTTGTTCCGGCCGGAGCCACGCTTCTGCGGCTCGAGCAGTGGCTTGTGCGGCTCCTTGGTCGTGATCTCCTCGAAGGTCGATCGCGTCATCTGCCGCATGCCGGGCGAGGTGGGCTTGTAGGTACGAAGCGGCATCGTCAGACCCCCTCGAAGAATTCGATCTTCTGGCCGGGGGCCAGGGTCACGATGGCCTTGCGCCACGGGGTCGTGTGGCCGACGATCCGGCCGCGCTTGGTCCCGCGTCGCTTCTCCTTGGCCTTGGTGGTCAGGACGTTGACCGACACGACGGTCACGCCCTCCTTCTTGTAGAGCTCTTCCACCGCGGCCTTGATCTGGATCTTGTTGGCGTGGTCGTTCACCGCGAACGTGTACTTGCCGCGCGTCGACTCATCGATGGTCTTCTCGCTGATCACCGGCCGCAGGATGATCTCGGGCGCTGTCAGGGCGGTCACGCGTACACCTCCTGCATGCGCGCCAGCGCGGGCTGCTCGATGAGCACGAGATCGGCCTTGATGAGGTCGACCACGTTGAGGGAGTCAGCGAGGATGACCTCCACGGTCGGCAGGTTGCGTGCCGAGAGCTCCAGGTTCTGGTCGCGGCCGGGCGACACGACGAGGACGCGACCGTCGGCGGCAAGTGCGCGCAGCACCCCCACCAGGTCCTTGGTCCGGATGCCGTCCAGGCCGAAGCTGTCGATGACCTTGACCTGTTCGTCGCCAAGCTTGGCCGTGAGCGCGCCACGAAGCGCGAGGCGCTTCATCTTGCGCGGCAGCCGCTGCTCGTAGGAGCGCGGATGCGGTCCGAAGACCACGCCACCGCCGCGGTAGTGCGGGGCGGTGACGGTGCCCTGGCGTGCGCGGCCAGTGCCCTTCTGTCGGTACGGCTTGCGGCCACCGCCGCGGATCTCGCCGCGGGTCTTGGTGTCGCTCGTGCCGGTCCGCCGGGCGGCCAGCTGGGCGGTCACGACCTGGTGCAGCACGGCGGTGTTGACCGGGGCGGCGAAGAGCTCGTCGCTGAGCTCCACGTCGCCGATGTTCTTGCCGGCACGGTCGTACAGGGGGATGGACGGCATCGTCAGGCCTTCTTCACGAGGATCAGCGACCCGCGCGCACCGGGGAGACTCCCCTTGACGAGCAGCAGGTTGCGGTCGGGATCGGTGCGCACGACGCGAACCTTCTTGATGGTCACGGTCTCGTCGCCCATGTGGCCGGCCATCTTCATCCCGCGATACACACGACCCGGGGTCGTACCCGGCCCGATCGAGCCCGGCTCGCGGTGATGGTCCGAGCCGTGGGTCTTGGGCCCGCGGTGGAAGTTGTGGCGCTTGATGTGGCCGGCGAAGCCCTTGCCCTTGGAGACACCGCTCACGTCGACCTCGTCGCCGGCCGTGAACAGGTCCACGAGCGACAGGGTCTGACCCAGCTCGTACTCGTCGACGCTGTCGACGCGGAACTCGCGGATCGTCTTGAGGGCCTGGGCGGCCTTGGGCAGGGCCTTGAGCTGGCCCGCCTCGGGCTTGGTCAGCTTCCGCGCGGTGCCCGTCCCGAGCTGCACGGCCGTATAGCCGTCACGGTCGGTCGTGCGCAGACGCGTGACCGTGTTCGGCTCGATGGCGAGGACGCTGACGGCCACCATCGTGCCGTCGTCCTGGAAGACCTGGGTCATGCCGACCTTGCGGCCGATCAAACCGATACTCATCGGCCACGCCCCTTCAGCGGGTGCGTCATCACATCTTGATCTCGATGTCGACGCCAGCCGCCAGGCTGAGTCGCATCAGGGCGTCGACCGTCTTCGAGCTCGGATCCAGGATGTCGACGAGCCGCTTGTGGGTGCGGATCTCGAACTGCTCGCGGGAGTCCTTGTCGATGAACGGGGAACGCAGGACCGTGAACTTCTCGATCCGGGTCGGGAGCGGCACGGGACCGACGACATCCGCGCCGGTGCGCTGCGCCGTCTCGACGATCTGGGCCGCCGACTGATCCAGCAGCCGGTGATCGTAGGCCTTGAGGCGGATCCGGATCCGCTGCTTCGCCATGTCGTCCCTACTCCTGGATGCTGACGATGGCGCCGGCGCCGACGGTCCGGCCACCCTCGCGGATGGCGAAGCGCTGGCCGACCTCGAGGGCGATCGGGGTGATCAGCTCGACGGTCATCTCGACGTTGTCGCCGGGCATGATCATCTCGGCCCCGTCGGGCAGGCCGATGGCCCCGGTCACGTCGGTCGTGCGCAGGTAGAACTGCGGGCGGTAGCCGTTGTAGAAGGGGGTATGGCGGCCGCCCTCCTCCTTGGTCAGGACGTAGACCTGCGCACTGAACTTGGTGTGCGGCTTGATCGAGCCGGCCTTGGCCAGGACCTGGCCGCGCTCGATCTCCTCGCGCTCGATGCCCCGGATGAGACAGCCGACGTTGTCCCCGGCGCGGCCCTCGTCGAGCAGCTTCTTGAACATCTCGACGCCGGTGACCACGACCTTGCGGGTGGGCTTGACCCCGATCAGCTCGACCTCGTCGCCGACCTTCACGATGCCGCGCTCGATGCGCCCGGTGGCGACCGTCCCGCGGCCCTTGATCCCGAACACGTCCTCGACCGGCATGAGGAACGGCTTGTCGATGGCGCGCTCGGGGGTCGGGATGTACGAATCGACCGCGTCCATCAGCTCCTGGATGGGGGCGTAGGCGGGGTCGGACGTGTCGTCCGAGGCCTCGAGCGCCTTGAGCGCCGAGCCGCGGATGACCGGCAGGTCGTCGCCCGGGAACTCGTACTTGGAGAGCAGCTCGCGGACCTCGAGCTCGACCAGGTCGAGCAGCTCCGGGTCGTCGACCATGTCGACCTTGTTGAGGAACACGACGATGTACGGCACCTCCACCTGGCGGGCCAGCAGGATGTGCTCGCGGGTCTGGGGCATCGGCCCGTCGGTCGCGGCCACGACCAGGATGGCGCCGTCCATCTGGGCGGCTCCGGTGATCATGTTCTTGATGTAGTCGGCGTGCCCGGGGCAGTCGACGTGGGCGTAGTGCCTCGCGTCGGTCTCGTACTCGACGTGGGCGATGGCGATGGTGATCCCGCGCTCGCGCTCCTCGGGCGCGTTGTCGATCGAATCGAACGCGCGGTACTCGGCCGAGCCCTTCAGGGCGAGGTACTTGGAGATCGCCGCGGTGAGGCTCGTCTTGCCGTGGTCGATGTGGCCGATCGTGCCGATGTTGACGTGGGGCTTGTTGCGCTCGAACTTCTTCTTGGCCATGTCGTGCTCCCTAGACCTTGGACTTCTGGACGAGTTCGGACGCCAGGCTCGCTGGCACCTCGGCGTAGTGGCTGAATTCCATCGATGACGTGGCCCGCCCCTGGGACATGCTCCGCAGGTCCGTGACGTACCCGAACATCTGGGCGAGCGGCACGAAGGCGCGCACGACCTGGGTCTTGTGGCCGACCGAGCCGCCCCGGCTCTCCATCCCCTCGATGTGGCCGCGCCGGCTGTTGAGGTCGCCGATGACGTCGCCCATGAACTCCTCGGGCATCGTCACCTCGACTCGCATGATCGGCTCGAGGATGGCGGGGTCGGCCTTGGTGAACGCATCCTTGACCGCCATCGAACCGGCGATCTTGAACGCCATCTCGGACGAGTCGACTTCGTGGAACGAGCCGTCGAACAGCGTGACCTTCACGTCGACCACCGGGAACCCGGCGTAGATGCCGGTCTCGAGGGCCTCACGGATGCCGGCGTCGACGGGCTTGATGTACTCGCGCGGGATCGTGCCGCCGACGATCTTGTCGACGAACTCGTAGCCGGCGCCCTTCTCGGCGGGCTCGAGCTTGATGATCGCGTGGCCGTACTGGCCCTTGCCGCCGGTCTGCCGCACGAAGCGGCCGTTGCCCTCGGCCGGGCGGCGGATGGTCTCGCGGTAGGAGACCTGTGGCTTGCCGATATTGGCCGCGACCTTGAACTCGCGGATCATCCGGTCCACGAGCACGTCGAGGTGCAGCTCACCCATGCCGGCGATGAGGGTCTCGGACGACTCCGGGTCGGTGTGGACACGGAACGTCGGATCTTCCTCGGCGAGGCGCTGGAGCGCCAGGGCGAGCTTGTCCTGGTCGGCCTTGGTCTTGGGCTCGATCTTGACCTCGATGACGGGCTCGGGGAAGGTCATCCGCTCGAGGATCACGGCGTGGTCGGGGTCGGTCAGGGTGTCGCCGGTGTACGTGTCCTTGAGCCCGACCGCCGCGGCGATGTCGCCCGCGTAGACCTGGTCGATCTCCTCGCGGTGGTTGGCGTGCATCTGGAGGATGCGCCCGATGCGCTCCTTCTTGTCCTTGGTCGGGTTCAGGACGTACGAACCGGCCTTGAGCGTCCCCGAGTAGACCCGGAAGAACGCCAGCTTCCCGACGAACGGGTCCGCCGCGATCTTGAATGCGAGCGCGCTGAACGGCTCCGTGTCGTCCGGGGTGCGGATGACCTCGTCGCCGCTCTTGGGGTCGAGGCCGATCATCGGCGGCACGTCCAGCGGCGACGGCAGGTAGTCGACGACGGCGTCGAGCATCTTCTGGACGCCCTTGTTGCGCAGGGCCGAGCCCGTGAGGACCGGGATGATCTTCGTGGTCAGGGTGCCCAGCCGCAGGCCGCGCTTGATCTCGGCGATCGTGAGCTCCTCGCCCTCGAGGTACTTCTGCGTCAGCTCGTCGTCCATCTCGGCGACGGCCTCGATCATCGTGTGGCGATGCGTCTCGGCCTCGGCCTTGAGCTCGTCGGGGATGTCCACCACGTCGAAGGTCGTCCCCTGATCGTCACGGTAGTAGTAGGCCTTCATCTCGACGAGGTCGACGATGCCCTCGAACTTGTCCTCGCGGCCGATCGGGATCTGGATCGGCACGGCGTTTGCGCCGAGACGGTCCTTGATCGAGTCGACGCCGCGCCAGAAGTCGGCACCGGTCCGGTCGAGCTTGTTGATGAAGCAGAACCGCGGCACGCCGTAGCGATCGGCCTGGCGCCAGACGGTCTCGGACTGCGGCTCGACGCCGGCCACGCCGTCGAAGACGACGACCGCGCCGTCGAGCACGCGAAGGCTGCGCTCGACCTCGACCGTGAAGTCCACGTGCCCGGGCGTATCGATGATGTTGATACGATGGTCGCCCCAGAACGCCGTCGTCGCGGCAGCCGTGATCGTGATGCCCCGCTCCTGCTCCTGGGGCATCCAGTCCATGGTGGCCGCGCCCTCATGGACCTCACCGATCTTGTAGATCTTCTTCGTGTAGAAGAGGATCCGCTCGGTGACGGTCGTCTTGCCGGCGTCGATGTGCGCGATGATGCCGATGTTCCGCGTCTTGCCCAGCGGAACCTGTCGTGCCACGGTTTCCCTACGCTCCCGGATCTACCACTTGAAATGGCTGAAGGCGCGGTTCGCCTCGGCCATCTTGTGCGTGTCTTCTCGTCGCTTGACCGCCGCGCCGAGGCCATTCATGGCATCGACGAACTCGGCCGCCAGCTTCTCGCTCATGCTCTTGCCGCTGCGCTTGCGGGCCGCCTGGACGAGCCAGCGGACACCGAGCGACAGGCGACGGTCGCCCCGGATCTCGACCGGGACCTGATAGGTCGCGCCACCGACGCGGCGGGGCTTGACCTCGATGATGGGCGTCGCGTTGCGCATCGCCGCCTCGAGGATCTCGAGGCCGGGCCGACCGGCCTGGGCCTCCGCGCTGGCGAGGGCCTGGCGCAGGATCCGCTCGGCGAGGTTCTGCTTGCCGCCCTTCATCAGCTTCGCCGAGAAGCGATGCGTGATGCGGTTGGCCGGCACGACCTCGTACTTGGTCTTGCGCGGGATGCTGGTCCGACGCGGCATCTACTTGACCCCGCCCTTGCCGGGCGCCTTGGCCCCGTACTTGCTGCGACCCTGCTTGCGGTCCCGCACGCCGGCGGCGTCGAGGGTGCCGCGGATGATGTGGTACTTGACCGACGGCAGGTCCTTCACGCGGCCACCACGGACCAGGACGACCGAGTGCTCCTGGAGGTTGTGCCCGATGCCCGGGATGTAGGCCGTGACCTCCATCTGGTTGGACAGGCGCACGCGCGCGATCTTGCGCAGCGCCGAGTTCGGCTTCTTGGGCGTCATCGTCCGGACCTGCAGGCAGACCCCGCGCTTCTGCGGGGCGCCCTTGATCGACACCTGGCGGCGTCGCAGGCTGTTCCAGTTCTTGCGCATGGCCGGCGCTTTGACCTTCTTGATCTTGTTCTGCCGGCCGTGGCGCACGAGCTGGCTGATCGTCGGCACGAAGACGCTTCCTTTCGGTGTCTCGAGATCGGGTTCGATGGCGGTCGCGAAACCGCGGTCCGGCCAAGCGTCGCCGATCATCTGCCCCGCAGGGCAGGTCCGGCTGGGACCGGTGGTGTGATGGTGTCGGAATGGTCGTCGGCGCAAGCGCCGAGGGCGGACCCCTCCCGAGGCCACGAAGGCGGAGTTTAGCAGCGGCCCGAAATCCGTGTCAAACGAGCGCGGACCGGTCGGCCCACGCTCCCGGACGTGGCGAGACCCCGGGTCGCCCCGTTGTCTCGCCGCTGGTTCGTGGGGGTTGCGACGCGGGCTAGGCCTTGCCCTTGCCCTTGCCGGCCGTGGCCTCCTCGGCTTCGGCGAGGAACGGGTTGACGTCCTCGCCGGTTGACTCGGCGTCGCCACCGTCCGTGCCGTCAGCGGCCAGGAACGGGTTGCCATCGGGCTCGTCCTCGGCGTCGCCGCCGGCGATCGTCGCCGCGAGGGCGAGACCGGCGGCCTCGTCGTCGGGCCCGGCTTCGCCATCGCTGCCGTCCTCGAGGAACGGGTTGTACTCGGCCTGGCCGAGACCCTCGAGGGCCTCGCCGGCGAGGGCTTCGAGGGCCGCCTGGCGCTCGCGCGCCTTGCGGGCCGCGACGTTCGCCGGTGCCCCGAACCCGGCCGGGATGAGCTTGCCGATGATCACGTTCTCCTTGAGCCCGATCAGGTGGTCCTTGGCGCCGTTGATGGCGGCCTCGGTCAGCACCCGGGTCGTCTCCTGGAAGGACGCCGCGGCGAGGAAGGACGACGTGTTGAGCGACGCCTTCGTCACGCCGAGCAGCACCGTCTGGGCCGTGGCGGGCTCGCCGCCCTCGGCCAGGACGTGGTTGTTGTGCTCCTCGAACTCGAGCCGGTCCACGAGCTCGGTCGGCAGCAGGTCGACGTCGCCCGGCTGATCGATGCGGACCTTGCGCAGCATCTGCCGGACGATGATCTCGATGTGCTTGTCGTTGATCGTGACGCCCTGGCTCTTGTAGACCTTCTGGACCTCCTTCACCAGGTAGCGCTGGACGGCGTCCTTGCCCCGGGTGTCGAGGTATTCCTGCGGGTTGATCGGGCCATCCGTGATGGGGTCACCGGCACGGATCTCCTGGCCGTTCTCGACCAGCAGCTTGGCGTTGTGCGGGATGAGGTACTCGCGCTCGACGACGTCCTCGGCCCGGACGACGAGGCCGTCGTCGCCCTTCACGAGGAAGCCCGCGACGGGCGCGGTCACGTCGACCGTGGCCCCGTCCGTCTCGGCGCGGGCGATGACCTGGCCGAGGGTGACGACGTCGCCCGGTGCGGCCAGCTGCTCGGCACCCTTGGGCACCGCGAGCGAGGTGTCGTAGACCTCCGTGGAGATGACCTTGACCTTCGTCATGCCGTCGCCGCGGATGATCTCGACGATGCCGTCGATGTGGCTGATCTCGGCCTTGCCCTTGGGGATGCGGGCCTCGAACAGCTCCTCGACACGCGGCAGACCCGCGGTGATGTCCATGCCGCCGGCGACGCCGCCGGTGTGGAACGTCCGCATCGTCAGCTGCGTGCCGGGCTCGCCGATCGACTGGGCCGCGATGATGCCGACCGCCTCGCCCGAGCCGACCATCTCGCC
This sequence comes from uncultured Chloroflexia bacterium, assembly GCA_963735785.1. Taxonomy (GTDB): domain Bacteria; phylum Chloroflexota; class Limnocylindria; order Limnocylindrales; family CSP1-4; genus SPCO01. The sequence continues at coordinate 502,611 of CAVTMH010000001.1, forward strand.
GGTGGCGAGGTTGCGGCCGTAGCACGCGCGGCAGACGCCGTTGCGGGCCTCGCAGGTGAGCGGTGAGCGGACGAGCGCCTCGTCGACGCCGGCCTCGTCGATGCGGGCCGCCACCTCCTCGGTGATCATCTCGTTGCGCTCGACCAGGAGCGGCGGCTCCTCGCCCTTCTTGGCCTTGACCCGCGGATCGGGCAGCGGCGCCGCTGAGAGGCGACCGACGAGGCGGCGCTGGAAGGCGCCCTTCTCATCGCTCGACTCGGAGCGGATGATCCAGCTGCCTTCCTCGGTGCCGCAGTCGTCCTCGCGCGTGATGACGTCCTGCGCGACGTCCACCAGGCGCCGGGTCAGGTACCCGGAGTCGGCGGTCCGCAGCGCGGTGTCGGCGAGGCCCTTGCGGGCGCCGTGGGTCGAGATGAAGTACTCGAGGACGGTCATCCCCTCGCGGAAGTTGCTCCGCACGGGGACGTCGATGATGCGACCGGACGGGTCGGCCATCAGGCCGCGCATCGCGCCCAGCTGACCGATGTTGCCCTTGTTCCCGCGGGCACCGGACGCGGTCATCATCGTGACCGGGCCGGTCGGATCGAGCGACTTCATCATCTCGTCCGACATCCGCGCCGTCGCGTCCTGCCAGACACCGACGACCTGCTCGTAGCGCTCGTCCTCGGTGATGAGGCCGCGCTGGAACTGGCGATCGATCTCGGCGACGGAGTCGTCGGCGGCGTCGAGACGAGCGCCCTTGTCCTTGGGGATCTCGATGTCGAACAGGCCGATCGTCAGGCCACCGCGCGTCGCGAACTCGAACCCGACGCTCTTGATGCCGTCCACGAGGTGGGCGGTCTCCTCGGCGCCGAGCTCGCGGTAGCAGGTATCGACGAGCTCCTTGAGGTCGCTCCGCTTCATGACCTGGTCGTGGAAGCGCAGCCGGTCGGGCAGGATCTGGTTGAAGATGACGCGGCCGATCGTCGTGCGCCGGCGCGTCGCGCGCAGCTCGCCGGCCTCGGCGTCCCAGTGCATGACCTCGACGTCGATGACCTCGTGGAGGTCGGCGTTGGTCCGCTCCCGGAGCTGGTAGGCGAGGATCGCCTCGTCCTCGGTGGCGAACCGCCGGATCGGCTTCTCGCGCTCCTTCTTGGTCTTGAGCTCGTTCGCGTCCATGGTCAGGTAGTAGCAGCCGAGGACCATGTCCTGGGTCGGGGCCACGACCGGGCTGCCGTCGGCGGGCGACAGCAGGTTGGCGGTCGAGAGCATCATCGTCCGCGCCTCTTCCTGGGCGGCCGTGGAGAGCGGCACGTGGACCGCCATCTGGTCGCCGTCGAAGTCCGCGTTGAACGCGGTGCAGACGAGCGGGTGGATCTGGATCGCCGAGCCCTCGACGAGGACCGGCATGAACGCCTGGATGCCCAGGCGGTGGAGCGTCGGGGCGCGGTTCAGCAGGACCGGGTGGTCCTTGATGACGTCCTCGAGGACGTCCCAGACCTCCGGCCGCACGCGCTCGACGATGCGCTTGGCGCTCTTGATGTTGTGGGCGAAGCCCTTCTCGACGAGCTGGCGCATGACGAACGGCTTGAACAGCTCGAGCGCCATCTTCTTGGGCAGCCCGCACTGGTGGAGCTTGAGCTCCGGACCGACGACGATGACCGAGCGGCCCGAGTAGTCCACGCGCTTGCCGAGCAGGTTCTGGCGGAACCGGCCCTGCTTGCCCTTGAGCATGTCGCTCAGGGACTTGAGGCGGTGGTTGCCGGTGCCGGCGATCGCCCGGCCGCGGCGGCCGTTGTCGATCAGCGCGTCGCACGCCTCCTGGAGCATCCGCTTCTCGTTGCGGATGATGATCTCCGGGCGCGCCGAGCTCGAGGAGCCGCTTGAGGCGGTTGTTCCGGTTGATGACGCGGCGGTACAGGTCGTTGAGGTCGGACGTCGCGAAGCGGCCACCGTCGAGCTGGACCATCGGCCGCAGGTCGGGCGGGATGACCGGCAGGACCGACAGGATCATCCAGTCGGGGCGCGTGCCGCTGCGGCGGAAGGCCTCGATCAGGCGCAGCCGCTTGATCGCCTTCTTGCGGCGCTGGCCGGAGCTCGTGCGGACCTCGACGTGGAGCGAGCGAGCCAGCTCCTCGAGGTCCATCCGGCTGATGATCTCGCGGACCGCCTCGGCACCCATGCCGGCGCCGAAGACGCGGCCGCCCTTGGCGCCCGAGCCGTAGCGCTCGTCGAGCATGCGGTACTCGGTCTCGCCGAGGGTCTGCATCGGCTTGAGGCCCTCGAGCTCGTCGCGCAGCTTGCGCAGCTCGTCCTTGAGGCCCTGGGCCTGCTCCGCCAGGCCGGCGCGCTCGTGCTGGAGCGTCTCTTCGACGCCGGCCGCGAGGTCGGCGATCTTCTGCTCGACGACGCGCGCCTCGTCGGCCTCGCGCTGCTTGAGGTCGCCGTTGACCTGCTCGGTGTACTCGCCGACGATCTTGCGCAGGCGCGCCGTGGCCTCCTTGCCGCCCTTGTCGCCGGCCGCGACGACGACCTCGCCGGTCGGGGCGAAGGCGATCGTCTCGGTCGCCTCGCCGCTCTTGAGCTCGGCGAGCAGGGCCTCGGTGGCCTGGGCCGCGGCGGCGATCTCCTCGGTCCGAGCGGCGCGCTGCGCCTCGAGGTCGGCCTTGGTCCGGGCGAGCTCGCCGTTGAGCTCGTCGGTCTTGCGGTTGAGTTCCGCCTTCAGCTCGTCCTCGAGCTGGGTCAGGCGCTCGCCGGCCTTGCCGCCGCGGCCCTCGGCCTCTTCCTCGATGGCGGCCAGGGCGCGCTTGCGCGCCTCCTCATCGACGTGGGTGACGATGTACAGCGCGAAGTAGAGGATGCGCTCGAGGTTGCGCGGGCTGATGTCGAGCAGGATGCCCAGGCGCGACGGGGTGCCCTTGAAATACCAGATGTGGCTGACCGGGCTGGCCAGCTGGATGTGGCCCATCCGCTCGCGACGGACCTTGCTGCGCGTGACCTCGACGCCGCACTTGTCGCAGATGATGCCCTTGTAGCGGATGCGCTTGTACTTGCCGCAGTAGCACTCCCAGTCCTTGGTCGGACCGAAGATGCGCTCGTCGAAGAGACCGTCCTTCTCCGGCTTGAGCGTCCGGTAGTTGATGGTCTCGGGCTTCGTGACCTCGCCCTTCGACCACTCCCGGATCTGGTCCGGGCTGGCGAGCGAGATACGGATCGCGCTGAAATTATTGACCTCGAGCATGGTTCTCCTCCGCGTCGTCGGCTGGCACGACGATGCGATGCGGCGCGAAGGCGAACGGGGGCGTGCCGGCCGGGACGCGACCCCGTGGGAAACGTTGGGTGGTGCTGATGACGATCAGTCCTCGAACCCGGCGAGGTTGATCCCGCCGAGATCGGGGAGCAGGTAGCCCGAGGCGTCGTCCTCCGCGAGCGGGATCTCCTCCTCGTTCTGGTCCAGGATCTCCGCGTTCAGCCCGAGGCTGCGCAGCTCCTTGATCAGGACCTTGAACGATTCGGGGACACGCGGCGGCTGGATCTCCTCGCCCTTGACGATGGCCTCGTAGGTCTGGACGCGTCCGAGGACGTCGTCCGACTTCACGGTGAGCAGTTCCTGGAGGATGTTGGCGGCGCCGTACGCCTCGAGCGCCCAGACCTCCATCTCGCCGAAGCGCTGGCCGCCGAACTGGGCCTTGCCGCCCAGCGGCTGCTGGGTGATGAGGCTGTACGGGCCGGTCGAGCGCGCGTGGATCTTGTCCTCGACGAGGTGGTGGAGCTTGAGCATGTAGATGTAGCCGACGGTGATGTGCCGGTCGAAGGTCTCGCCGGTGCGACCGTCGCGGAGCTCGATCTTGCCGCTCTCCGGCAGGCCGGCCTCGCGCAGCTCGGTCTGGATCTCGCCCTCGGTCGCGCCATCGAAGACGGCGGTGGCCGCCTTGAGGCCCTTCTTGTGGAGCGCCCAGCCGAGATGGGTCTCGAGGATCTGGCCGATGTTCATCCGGCTCGGCACGCCGAGCGGGTTGAGGATGATGTCGACGGGGGTCCCGTCGGGCAGGTAGGGCATGTCCTCGGCGGGCAGGATCTTGGCGATCACGCCCTTGTTGCCGTGACGGCCGGCCATCTTGTCGCCGACCGAGATCTTGCGCTTCTGGGCGACGGACACGCGGACCAGCCGGTTGACACCGGGCTGCAGGTCGTCGTTGAGCTCGCGACGGAACTCGCGGACCTCGACGACCTTGCCGCGCTCGCCGTGGGGCAGGCGCAGCGAGCTGTCCTTCACCTCGCGGGCCTTCTCACCGAAGATCGCCCGCAGGAGGCGCTCCTCGGCGGTCAGCTCGGTCTCGCCCTTGGGCGTGATCTTGCCGACGAGGATGTCGCCGGGGCGAACCTCGGCGCCGATGTAGACGATGCCCTCCTCGTCGAGGTCCTTGAGGGACTCCTCGCCGACGTTCGGGATGTCGCGGGTGATCTCCTCGGGCCCGAGCTTCGTGTCGCGCGACTCGATCTCGTGCTTCTCGATATGGATGCTGGTGAACAGGTCGTCGCGGACGAGGCGGTCGCTGATGACGATCGCGTCCTCGTAGTTGCCGCCCTCCCAGCTCATGAACGCCACCAGGACGTTGCGACCGAGCGCGAGCTCACCGGTCTCGGTGGAGCTCGAGTCGGCGATCGGCTGGCCGTCCACGACGCGCGAACCGACGTCCACGATCGGGCGCTGGTTGATGCACGTGCCCTGGTTGGAGCGGACGAACTTCTGGAGCTTGTACTCGTCGAGCTCGCCCGTGTCGGTCTCGACCGCGATCCGCTCGGCGGTCACGCTCGTGACCACGCCGCGCGCGGCGGGAGACCAGGACCTGGCCGGAGTCGCGCGCGGCGCGCTCCTCCATGCCGGTGCCGACGATCGGCGACTCCGGCTCCAGGAGCGGCACGGCCTGGCGCTGCATGTTCGAGCCCATGAGGGCGCGGTTGGCGTCGTCGTGCTCGAGGAACGGGATGAGCGCGGTCGCCACGGAGACGACCTGCTTGGGCGACACGTCCATGTATTCGATCTGGTTGGCACGGGCCTCGGGGAACGTGTCCCGGTAGCGGGACGGGATGCGCTCGGCCGTGAAGTGGCCCTCCTCGTCGAGCGGTGCGTTGGCCTGCGCGACGACGTGCTCCTCCTCCTCGTCCGCGGGGAGGTACTCGATGTCGTCGGTGACGACCGGGCGGATCGGGAAGGCGTGCGCCTTCTGCTTCTTGAGCTCCGCTGATGGCGGCCGCCGTGAACGGCTGGCCGGCCTTGAGGACGACCGCGCCGCTCTTGGACACGAGGTCCTGGCCGGCCTCGAACTTGTCGACCCCGGTCTCGTCGTAGGCGACCGTCCGCTTGACCTTGCGGTACGGCGTCTCGATGAAGCCGTAGCTGTTGATCCGGCCGTACGTCGCGAGCGAGCCGATGAGGCCGATGTTCGGTCCTTCCGGGCGTCTCGATCGGGCAGATCCGGCCGTAGTGGCTGTGGTGCACGTCGCGGACGTCGAAGCCCGGCGCGCTCGCGCGACAGGCCGCCCGGACCAAGGGCCGACAGGCGGCGCTTGGACGTCAGCTCGGCCAGCGGGTTGGTCTGGTCCATGAACTGGCGAGAGCTGGCTGCCGCCGAAGAATTCCTTCATCGCGGCCACGACGGGGCGGATGTTGATGAGGGCGTTCGGGGTCGCCTTGTCGATCTCCTGGATCGTCATGCGCTCGCGGACGACGCGCTCCATGCGCAGCAGGCCGATCCGGAAGGCGTTCTGGATCAGCTCGCCGTTGGCGCGGATGCGGCGGTTGCCGAGGTGGTCGATGTCGTCCTTGGGATGCAGCCCGCGGTTGCACTCGATGAGGTGACCGACGATCGCGGCGATGTCCTCGCGGCTGATCGTGCGCGTGCTCACGCGGGAGCTCGATGCCCATGCGCGCCGCCACGCCGTCGAGCTTCTTGTCGAACTTGTAGCGACCGACCCGACCGAGGTCGTAGCGGCGGAAGTTGAAGAACAGGCTCTCGACGAGCTGGCGCGCGTTCTCACCGGTGGGCGGATCGCCCGGGCGGAGCTTCTTGTAGACCTCGATGAGGGCCTCGGCCGGTGGTGTGCGTGAGGTCCTTGTCGAGCGTGCTCGCGATGAACGGGTGCTCCGGGTCGATGTCGATCGAGCCGAACAGCGCGGCGATCTCGTCGTTCTGCTTCGTAGCCGACGGCGCGCAGCAGCGTCGTCGCCGCGATCTTGCGCTTGCGGTCGACCTTGACCCACAGCTGGTCCTTGTTGTTCGTCTCGAACTCGAGCCACGCACCGCGGTTCGGGATGACCTTCGCGCTGAACAGCATGCGGCCCGACGCCAGGTCCTCCGCCTCGCTGTAGTAGACGCCGGGCGAACGGACGAGCTGGCTGACGACGACGCGCTCGGCGCCGTTGATCACGAACGTGCCCTGGTCGGTCATCCACGGGTAGTCGCCCATGTAGACGCGCTGGCGCTGGATCTCGCCGGTCTCCTTGATCAGGAGCTCGACGTTGACGTACAGCGGCTTGCTGAACGTCAGGTCCTTGGTGCGGCACTCCTCCTCGGAGTACTTGGGCTCCCCGAACTCGTAGTCGAGGAACTGGAGCTCCATGACCTTGCCGGTGAAGTCCTTGATCGGGCTGATCTCGTCGAACAGCTCGCGCAACCCCTTTTCCATGAACCAGGCGAACGAGTCGAGCTGGAGCTCGATCAGGTTGGGGATCTCGAACTTCTCGTAGCTCACGCCATCGACCTTGCGATCGATGCGGGCGTACGAGATGCGACCCGACGGGGTCACGGCGCGAGTCTTCGACTCAGCAGACAGCATGAAGCACCACTCCTTGACGGAGGTAAAGAGGAAAAAGGGGGGCCGCGCTCACAGAAGGAGTAGGATACCGCGAATTTCTATCTTGTCAAACGCTCCTAAACGTGCTAGGGCGATCTGTCCCGCCCTGGGGGATGACGACGCGGCGATGGTGCTGGGTCTTGCCTCGCCGGCGCTCGGGTAGATGCAGCCGAAGGCGCCCACCGGGGCAACGCACGGATGCGCCGCCCCGGGCGCCGGCCAGCCAGGCAGCCGCGTTACTTGATCTCGACCTTGGCGCCGACCTCTTCGAGGGCGGCCTTGATCTTGTCGGCCTCGTCCTTGGCCACGCCTTCCTTGACGGGCTTGGGCGAGGCGTCGACCAGGTCCTTGGCCTCCTTGAGGCCGAGACCGGTCAGCTCGCGCACGACCTTGATGACGGGGATCTTGTTCGGGCCGACCTCGGTGAGGACGGCGCTGAACTCGGACTGCTCCTCGGGGGCCGCGGCCGGCGGCGCCGGTATCGCCACCGCCCGACGGGGCGGCCGCGACGGCGGCGGGAGCGGCTGCGGTCACGCCGTAGCGGTCCTCGAAGCGCTTGATGAACTCGGACAGCTCGAGCACGGTCATCTTGTCGATGGCCTCGAGCAGGTCGTCCTGGGTCATGACAGCCATGGATGTCTCTCCTTGTGATCGATCGGTGTCGGACGGTGGGTGAAGGTCGTCGTCACGCCTCGGGTGCCTGGTTTCGCTTCTGCTCGGCGACCTGCGCGAGGGCGTAGCCCAGGTTGCGCAGGGGCGCGGCGAACAGGCCGGCCAGCGTGGCGACCGGTGCCTGCATCCCGCCGGCCAGCTTGGCCAGCAGGACATCGCGCGACGGCAGGGCCGCCAGGCGAGTCACGGCGTCGGCATCGATGGCCTTGTCGCCAAGGACGGCGCCCGTGATCCGCACGATCTTGTTGTACGGACGGGTCGCGTCCAGGACGGCCCTGGCCGTTCCGGCCTCGTCGGCACCGAACGCGATGGCGGTCGGACCGGTGAGGAGCGGACCGAGCGCCTCCCCGACCGAGTCCTCGGCGGCGATGCGCAGCAGGCGGTTCTTGACGACGCGGTAGCGGACGTCCTGCGCTCGCAGGGCACGCCGGATCTCGGCGATCTCCTTCACGCTGAGGCCGCGGTATTCGGACACGATCATCGTCCGGGCATTCGCGAGTTCATCGCGCAGCTCGGCGACCTGGGCCCGTTTGGCCTCTGTCGGCATGGTGCCTCCTTCTCCAGCACGCGGACCGGCGTGCGGCGGCGGGCTGACCGGGCGTGGCCCGGTCTTCCCCTGCGACGGATCCCATGGCTGCCTCCCTGCGGAGGCATGACCCCGGCTCGCAGGGGCGCGCCCACCGGCGAAGGTGGAGGCGCCGACTGCCTCGGCGTGCTCGTCGTCGTCCCCGGCTCCCTGCCCGTGCGGGTGGTCGGCCGGTCCGGTCCGACGGATCAAGCCCGATCCGTCGTCGACCACAAGGTCGGCGGCGGAGGTAGGGCGCAGGCTGTCTGCGGCGGTCCGTCTTATCGTTTGCCGGCTATCCGCCCCATCTCCTTCGTTGGCGCCTCCGCGCGCTCGCTCACGCACCTCTCAGTGCGCTCGCTCACGTGCTCGACGCCGCCTCGGATCTGGACCGGCTATCCGTCAAACGTATTCATCAGATGACGCGCCTCTCGGCCGTCATCGCGTCTGGTCAGCCGGCGGCCCGCCGGCGGGGGGCTAGGCGACCGCGGCCGCCAGGGTGGCCGGCACGTCGACCTTGATGCCCGGGCCCATGGTGCTCGCGATCGACAGCGAGCGCAGGTACTGGCCCTTCACACCGCTCGGCTTGGCGCGGTTGACCGCGTCCACGAGGGCCGCGAGGTTGTCGACGAGCGCCGAGGCCTCGAAGCTGCTTTTGCCGAATGCGACGTGGATGATCGCGGACTTGTCGACCTTGAACTCGACGCGGCCGCCCTTGACCTCGCGGACGGCGCGATCGAGGTCGAACGTGATGGTCCCGGCCTTCGGGTTGGGCATGAGCCCGCGGCGGCCGAGGATCTTGCCGAGCTTGCCGACCATGCCCATCGAGTCGGGAGTGGCGAGCGCAACATCGAAGTCGAGCCAGCCGGCTTCGATCTTCTTGACGAGATCGTCGCCACCGACCTCATCGGCTCCCGCGCGAAGCGCCTCCTGGGCCTTCTCGCCCTGGGCGAAGACGGCGACCCGGACGACCTTGCCCGTGCCGTGCGGCAGGACGACCGTGCCACGGACCATCTGGTCGGCGTGGCGTGGGTCCACGCCCAGCCGGAGATGCGCCTCGATCGTCGCGTCGAACGAGACCGTGGTGGTCTGCTTCGCGAGGTCGGCCGCCTCCTCGGGTGTGTACACCTGCTCGCGGTCGACGAGCTTGGCGACCTCCTGGTAGTTCTTGCCTCGATGCGCCATGTGATGGTTCCTCCTGGCGGTCGGGCCCGGCCGACCTGCCCCGTTCCTGCGATCCTGTCCGCGGTCCGGGGTCGATCCCGCGAGGATGATGTTGTCGTGGGGCTACGCCACGACCTCGATGCCCATGGAGCGAGCGGTCCCCTCGATCTGCTTGACCGCGGCGTCGACGTCGTTGGCGTTGAGGTCGGACATCTTGATCGCGGCGATCTCGCGGAGCTGGTCCTTGGTCACGCGCCCG
>CAVTMH010000002.1:0-230867 GCA_963735785.1 uncultured Chloroflexia bacterium
GGCAAACACCCGTCGCATACACTCCGGCTGAGTCGGGCGCGGACCCAGCACCGACCGGGGAAGGGGAGTGGTTGCACCTCTACCAGGGCACGACCCAGCAGTTCATCGCCGACGCTACGCAGGCGCGCCTCGCCAACCTGCTGTCCGACCGCTTGTTCGACGAGTTCCGCTACCGGCCGTCGCCGTCCGAGGTCACGTCCTGGCGGAACTCGCTGGGCGCGATGGCGCACGTCCTCCAGCTCGCCGATCTGACCGACCAGGGGATCCTCGTCGAGCTCAAGCTGCCGCTCAGCTCGAAGCGCCTCGACGTGATGATCACCGGCTCGAACCCGACGACCGCGCGACTCGGCGGTCATCGTCGAGCTCAAGCAGTGGACCGAGGTCGGCCGCTCGAACATCACCGACTGCGTGACGGTCGACTACGGCGGCAAGCCGCGCGACACCCTCCACCCGTCGCGCCAGGTCGCGCAGTACCAGCGCTACCTCCTCGACACGCATCCGGCGTTCTCCGACGACCGGGCGATCGCGCTCGACGCCTGCGCGTACCTGCACTACGCGCAGCACGACCCGAAGTCGCCGCTCTACCACGCCGACTTCGCGGCGCTCCTCGGCACGAACCCGGCGTTCGCCGGCGACCAGTCGGACGCGCTCGCGACCTTCCTCGACCAGCGCGTCGCCGGCCCCGACGAAGGCGAGATCCTCGAGCGCGTCGCCGCGACCGCCTTCAAGCCGCACAAGCGCCTGCTCGACCACGTCGCCCGCGTCATCCGGAACGAGCCCACGTTCGTCCTCCTCGACGAGCAGCTCGTGGCCTACAACGCGATCCTGGACGCCGTCGGCCACGCGGGCACAGAACCAGCAGAACGTCGTCTTCCTCGTCGAGGGCGGCCCGGGCACCGGCAAGTCGGTCATCGCCGTCAACCTCGTCGCGGAGCTCGCCGAGCGCGGCCTCAGCACGCTCCACCTGACCGGCTCCAAGGCGTTCACCGAGAACCTGCGCAAGATCGTCGGCGGCCGAGCCGGCGCGCTGTTCAAGTACTTCCGCGACACGGCGACCGTCACCGACAAGCTCGATGTCGCCATCCTCGACGAGGCCCACCGCATCCGGACGATCAGCACGAGCCGCTTCACGCCCGCGAAGGCGCGCACGGGCAAGTCCCAGATCGACGACATCCTCGACTCGAGCCGGGTCACCGTCTTCTTCATCGACGACCTGCAGGTCGTGCGCCCGGGCGAGGTCGGCAGCACGGACCTGATCCGCGAGGAGGCCGCCAAGCGCTCGATCGAGGTCCGCGACTTCAAGCTCGAGGCGCAGTTCCGCTCGAACGGCTCCGACTCGTTCATCCAGTGGGTCGACAACACGCTCGAGCTCGACCGGACGCCGCAGGTCCTCTGGTCGATGGACGACGAGTTCGACTTCCGGATCGTCGGCTCGATCGGCCAGCTCGAGCAGATGATCCGCGCCAGGGCCGCGAGCGGCGACGACCGCTCGACTCGTCGCCGGCTTCTGCTGGCCCTGGTCCGACCCCGACGACGACGGCCAGCTCGTGCCGGACGTCAGGGTAGGGGAGTGGTCGATGCCCTGGAACGCCAGGGACGGCGTCGGCCGGCTCGGGCCCGGCATCCCGAAGTCGGACTTCTGGGCGAGCGCGAAGGAGGGGATCGACCAGGTCGGCTGCGTCTACACGGCGCAGGGCTTCGAGTTCGACTACGTCGGCGTGATCTTCGGCCCCGACCTCGTCTACCGGCCGATGGATGGGGGATGGGTCGGCCAGCGCGACCAGTCGCACGACCGCGTCGTCCGCCGCGGCGTCACCGAGGCCGAGTTCACCCGCTACGTCAAGAGCACCTACCGCGTCCTGCTGACCCGCGGCCTCCGCGGCTGCTACGTGTACTTCATGGACGCGCCGACGCGCGACTTCGTCTTGAGCCGAACGGAGCGAACGATCCGAGAGCGGGATAGCCAAGCAGCGGAGTCAAGAGCCGATTACAACTCGAGCGCGGGGGACTGACGGTGGCTGCACAGGACTTCGAGGCGTACGTCCAGGAGTTGCTCGTCGGGGCAGGCCTCCAGTTCGACCAAGATGTAGGGGTCCGAGGCCTCCAACTCGACTTCCTTGTGAGGTTGTCTGAGAATCAGGGCATCGCGCTGGAGGTCAAAGGCTCGCATGAGAATCCCGGCTGGGCCGCCGACCAGGTGCGCCACTACGAGTTGCTGACCGGGATACCAGTTGTCGTCGTTCTTCCGGACCCGCCCGCCGGATCGGTCCCGCGCGAAGATGAGCACGTCGTCTATGCGGCCCGCCTTATCGAGTTCCTCCGAGACCGGGCTCGAACGGGTTTCGGCGTCGCTTTGTCGCAAGCCCAGATCGTCCGAAGGCCGACAATCTTTGCGGCAATGCCATTCGAACCAGAGTACGACGACATTCTTGATGTCATGGTACGGGCGGCTGACGCGGTTGGCGGCACACTGGTTCGAGTCGACAAGGGCATCTTTAAACGACAGCACGTTGCAGAAGATCACCGACGGAATCGAAAGCTGCCGGTTCGTTGTCGGTGAAGTGTCGACGCACAATCCGAACGTCATGTTTGAGCTCGGACTCGCGAAGGGCAGGAACAAGAACCGCGTTCACTTGGCGCATACGGCGCGGCGCGACCTACCCTTTGACATTCGCGACCACCACGCGATCAAGTACGAGCTTGGCCGCACGACCAAGGTAATTGACGGATTGATCGAACACTTCAAGGTCGAGATGCCTTGACGGTCTTAGTCCCCGGGATGCTTTCGGCCTGGGCTCCTCAATTGATATTCCGCGGAAGCGACGCTCGTCAGGGAGCGGTTCGTCGCGATGCGCTTCCAGGACCAGCTCAGCCGCACAGGGCGGGAGACCCCAGACTTTGAAGAATCCACCTCGGCAACCTCCCCAGGAGCAACGCGCCAAATCGGGTGGGCGAATGCTGGCGACGGATGCGGCATCCCAATCCGCCCCGTTTGTGCGTGCGTCGAGCATCGCAGAGCACCTGAGCCGCCGCGATGGCGTGTTGGGCGTCGCAGTGTTCGGGTCAGTCGCAAGAGGAACCGCGAGCCGATCTAGCGACACGGACCTGCTTGTCCTAGTGGACGAAACCGCTCCATCGCGCCGGGATCTGGTGTCCGGGCTACCCGGGCATCTCCGGAACAACCGATTGGGTGTTCAGTGTTATCAGCGCCAAGATCTGACCCATCTCCTGGCGCACGGAACATCCTTTACATCCCATCTGAGGAGAGAGGCGAGGGTCCTCGTTGATCGGGCTGGCGAATTGAAATTGCTACTGGCGACGGAACCCCGCGAAATCGTCCTTGTGCGGGATGAGCTGCGTGCCGAGCTGTCACAGCTCGACTCATACGAGAATCTGAATGTGTTTCGGGGAAATTATCTCTGGGTCCTTAGTAGGCTCTACAGGATCGCAAAAGCAGTCGTAATTCTCGGGCTGTACGCAGACGGTGAGCCAACATTCGATCGCAGGAGCGCGTTCCAGGAATTCCGTCGCCGGCATCCGGAAATCGAGGGTTCCATCAACGCACTTGAGCGGTTGCAGCCCTTTTACCTTTACCTGACGAGGCGCGTGGAACGTCCGTTTCCGTTCCCGTATCGGGACTGCCGGGAAGAAGTCGTTGAGAGCATCAAGGCGATTCGCGACGTGGCCGCCGTCGTCCAGTGACAACCCCGAAGGAAGACGAGCCGGTCGATGCCGAGGTATTCAATTTCCTCGACACATACCTAGACGCGCTAGAGAGGGGCGAGGTAGATGACGACAGCCCCGTCGAATCGCCGGCACCAATTGGGGACTTCCTCCACACATTCTTCCGGGAGTTCTTTGAGGCCGGCTGGAATATGGAGATAACGACGATCGACGACACCGCGAAAGCTCAGGCCACCCGCATACGGTTGGAACGTGTTCCCAAGACTGAGCGGCCCACGGCAAAGCTCATCTCATCATTCGAGGATCTCTGCGACATGTGGGCGGACCTCCTAGGGTTCGCGTATGTCGGACACCAGCAGGAGATGAACCGCTTTTACGGTACCTATCTCCGGAGGCTAGTCGGGCGCATACGAGACTGGGCGGGTGCCGCGGGCCACGACCGAATCCGGCACCGCGCAGAACTTGCCGTCGGCCGATTCAAAGGCGGCCCGCAATGACGCCACAGGCCCACACAACAAGTGACGATACGCAGAAGGAAATGGTCCGCCTTGTGGAGCTGGACTATGAGCGGACCGCGCAGTTCATCAACGGGATCATATCTACGACAGCCACAATCCGGGGATGGGCAGTCACGATCTGGCTCGCAATAATCGGCGTCGCCGTCGACCGCGGACAGGGGCTTCTGGCCCTGGTCGCGGCGGTTGTCGTGTTTGCATTTCTCTTGATTGACGGTTATCACGCATGGCTCTATCGCGAAGCGCTCATCCATGCGACGGCGCTGGAACGGCTATCTGGCCGCTATTACGACTCCCTCGGCAGGGGACTGGACGACGAGGATATCGAGTTGGATCTCCGGGTCGCCCTCGAGTCCCATCGCTTCGGGATGTACCGCAACCTTAAACAATTTCGATTGAACGACTTGAGGTTTGTCAGGCCGGCAATCTTCTTTCAGGTGTTCTACCCAATGCTGGTCGTGCTGGCGGTGGTGGTGGCAGGCCTTCTGTTTGGGGCAGGGGAATCGAAGCATACGACGTGCGAAGTATTCCTCCAGGAGCCAACGGTGAGGGTCGAGTGCGGCGACGTTATCGTCACCGAGCTGCCACAGCCGAGTGTTCCAGGAGCCACGCAGGTGCCGTCCGATACGCCAAGCATTGCCCCGACGAAGCCCGCGGGTTCTAAAGCCGTACCTTCGGCATCGCCATCTCCCTCGGCAGCTCAGTGAAGGTGAAGGCCAGGTGGCCCGGAGGAGGGGATAGTGCGTCGAGCGATGTTCAGATCGAGACTGTGGGACGCTCGGATACGGGTGCAATCTCTGCTGCGATCGCCCTCGCCGATCACGGCAAAGGGACGCTTGGTTACCTCCCGCACGCTGTATACGAAGAGGCTGCGACGCGTGGTGAGTTAATCGTCGCCAAGGACCTCTCTCAAGACACTATCGGTTTCGCTCTCTTCGAGCTCACGACGCGCTGGATTCGCCTCAAACAGCTCTACGTCGATCCCCGGATTCGGCGTCGCGGCGTCGCGGGTCAGCTCGTGGACTGGATTAGCCATAACCACCATGACCGAGCCGGAATCTTGGTGTGGTGCCGCCTCGACTACAACCTAGGCCCAATGTGGCTGAGCCTAGGATTCCGCCGAGGAGGCGAGAAGCGAGGGCGCGGGAAAGAGCCCAGGGTCCTGGTTAGCTGGTGGAGAGATCACGGCCACCCGGCCCTGTTCACGCACGGACACGAGGGAGCGATTGTCCGCGCATCGATCGACTTGAACTTCATCCGCGACCTCGTTGACGACAGGAGACCTGATCGCGTTGAGTCACTTGCAATCGAGGGCGACCAATTCGCCGATCGACTCGATCTCGTGAGAACCACGGCCCTCGATCTCGAGGTCGAGTCAATGACCGGCGACATTGGCAATCTGTGCAGGAGGCGCTTGCTCGATTTCCCGGCAATCTCACCGGCTCGAGATCGCGTTGATCGGTTGTTCCTTGAGTTGGCATCGATAGCCCAGCGACGGAATGGCACGTTCGCGGCCCTCCCTCAGTCGCAAATGGACATTCTCTATATCGCCGAAGCCATCGCGGCCGAGCTCGACGCATTCGTGACACGGGATCAACTTCTAGCGGAGGTGCTGGGTGATGCGGCTAGCGAGCATGGCCTCCGGATCCTTCGACCCTCAGAGATCCTCGTTCGGATTGATGAGCTTGTACGGGCTAATGCGTATCGGCCGGGAGCCATCGGCTCGACCGAATACACCCGCCGCGCGGTGCCGGCCGGCCGGGAGGACCGCTTCGATGGCTTCGTCGGCCGAACCTCCGGTGAGCGCCTTCCGGCTTTCCGCACGCGCCTCCGGTCGCTCGCCCAACGCCATGTCGAGAGGATCGGTTGGTTCGACCCCGACGGTCTCATGGTCGCTCTATATGCTCGCGTCCTCGTGGCGCCGACCCTCGACGTCCCAATGCTGCGCGTCCGGGAGGGACCAACTGCGGCCACGCTCGTTCGGCAAATTCTGTTCACGTTGCGAGAGGACGCCGTCACGCAGAGGGCTGCGGTCATCCGCCTAAGTGATCCGCACATTGCCAGAGAAAGCGCCGTCGCCGCCGCCGAGGACGGATTCGTTATCAGCCGTGGCACTTGGATTGGCTTGGTGATCGACGTCGCGGGATCGGCCTCCGCAGTGAGCCGCGTCGCAGTCGAGGCGGCGGTGGCGGCATCCATACAGCCTCCGCCGAGCGCTACAACCAACGCCCCGCCGATCGTGGCAGCCGAAATTGAGAGGTCGTGGTGGCCGGCGAAACTCATCGACTCACGCTTGCCAACGGTACTGATTCCCATCCAGCAGCGGTTCTCACGGGATTTGTTGGGTGCGCCCCTTGGACTCTTCGCGCGCCCCGCCACGCTGGGCCTTAGCCGTGAGCACGTCTACTACCGCAGTCCGCGCGGACCAAAACTCACCGCTCCCGCCCGTCTCCTCTGGTATATGAGCGGATCGAGCGGAGGATCTGTAGAGCCCGCAGGGGTCGTCGCGTCATCGCTTCTGGAGGAGGTAGTCGAGGGGCCACCAGATGACCTTCACCGCCGCTTCCAGCACCTGGGCGTCTGGCAATTCGATGAGATCGTCGCGACGGCGCGAAATGGAACGGCGCAAGCCCTCCGGTTCACCCATACCGAGCAATTCGGCCGACCGGTTCCTCGCTCAACGGTCGTGCGCTTAGTCGGTTCGGTACCGCAGGGCCCAAGAGCGATACCAAGCGATGCCTTTTCAAAGCTCTACGCTGCGGGTCACGGACATGCGTGACCGGCCTGCGCTACTACTGTCCCTTCGACCGCGCCACGCTGAGGCCATCATGGATGGTCGCAAGACGGTAGAGGTCCGACGCCGACGCGTCTCTGCGCTGCCTGGCACCCTGGTGATTCTTTACGCCAGTTCGCCTTTGAAAGCGGTCGTCGCCACGGGTCGGCTCGAGAGCAGCCGTATGTGCTCGGCCGATGTGGCCTGGGCGGAATTCTCATCGACCCTTGGACTCCAACGTCACGAGCTATACGCCTACCTCGGAGACGTCGATGCATGTCTGCTCTTCATCGACAAGGTTCGCGTTCTAAATCCGCCAATCCACCTGGGTGAACTCGCCACAAGTGGGTTCAGGCCGCCGCAGAGCTACAGGTTCCTTGGTCCGCGTGACCCTATCCAACTTCGCTCTCTCGAGTCGCTGAGCGACCACGAGACGGTGCAAATTCCGGGACCTGAAGGGCACCCTGCTCGACTCCTGCCATGGCCGATGCGACTTCTTAGCTCCCGTGGGGCTGATCCGGCGGCCGGATGACCCGGCAGGGTCGACAGGGAGCGGAATTTCAATCCCTCGCCCGCGCTTGACTGCACATCGAGGCCGATCTTCGCTCGGAAGGCGAAGCGGGTCGAACACCACATGTTGCGGTCCGACATTGGAGCCAACCACTACATCTTGTGGTTAGGGCTTGGCGAGAGCCTGTTGGTTTGTTAGTCTACCCACCCCGCTCATGTGGGTGGCGGCAAGTGTCATCACAACGGAAAGGACGTATCGCGTGAGTTCCCCCGATGAAGTCGCCGAGGAGCGCGCTCGCGCCCTCCGCCAGCAGTACGCAGCCACGGCCAACTACGACCTCGCACAACGCCTAAACAGCGTGCGGTGCCCGATCCACGATGAGCCGCTGACTCGGGTTGCGATCGTGAACGGTCAGCCCGACATCGATGGGTGTTGCGGGGCCATGGTGGAAGCAGGGCGCGTACTCCAGACGCTTTAGCGTTCCTGGCCCGAGGAAACGTCAACGGCTGCGCAGCCTGCATCCGGCGGCAACGTCGGCCAACGTCAGCATGATGCGGACATAACTCACCTTATCGGAAGTGGATGCGACCAACGCTGGCAAGGGCCTGCCGGCGCGACGTCAGCCCTGGGGCCCAAGGTTTGGGCAGCTCCACTCGGCCCGCATGACGAACGTCGCGGGCCACGATGCAGAGTTGACCGCGTCGGGTACACGCTCGTAGGTCGCCGTGAGCGTTCCGTGCCGAGGATCTTGGTCGACGAGCTCCTGACGCGGCCCGTAATACCCGCCTTCTCTGGGGATTTGGACGACGGACCCGGGTTGGGCGTCATCTGACGGATCGGGTACCAGCAGCGACGGATGCGAGTAGTCGGCCCTCAGGCCGTCGCCCGAGCCTCCGGTGTACGGATCGTGGACCGTGACGCTGAAATTGTGCGGAAATTCCATGTGGGCCGTGATCCATGCCACCGAGGCTGGATCGCCGACGACCGAGGTGCACGTTGCCTCGAACAGCACGTCATTGCCGAACGGCGCGCCAAAGGTGACGCGCAGGGTCCCGATCGTGTCGACGCTCGGCCCGGCGCGATGCGCGGCGATGTCGCCCCCGACGTAGCCGGCCCACGCTCCGGCGACGAGCAGGCCGGTCGTCAGGCGTCGTCGGCGATCCGGGAACGGACCGGTTCCTGCGCGGCCACGGAACGCCACGATCCCGATTACGGCCGACCCGACCAGACCAACGACATACCCGATCGTCAGGTACAGCCCGTGTAAGGGGACACCACCTACGTCGATCCGACCGACACGCAGGCCCAGCATGAACGTCAGGGCGGCCACTACAAGGCTCGCGACGAACCAGATGATGACTTGCCGATGTCCTGAGATCCACGCCACGGCCGTCTACCGCGCCGTCCAGCCGCCGTCGACCGTCAGGACGGTTCCTGTGACCATCCCTGCCGCCGGCGAGGCCAGATACAGCACCGCGGCAGCGACATCGGCCGTTGTCGCGACCCGGCCGGCCGGGATCCGTTCCAGGACCGACGCGAGGAAGGCCGGATCGTCCAGGCGCTCCGCCGTCCCGGGCGTGTAGACCCAGGTCGGGGCGACGGCGTTGACCGTTACGCCGTGCGGCGACCATTCGAGCGCCAGCACGCGCGTCAGGCCGATCACCGCCGCCTTGCTTGCCGAATAGGCCGCGTGGCGCGGGATGCCCACCAGGCCGGCCTGTGACGCCATGTTGATGATGCGTCCAGAGCCCTGCGGCAGCATCACTCGGGCGGCCGACTGGGAGGCGAAGAACAGCCCGCGGACGTTGACCGCGAACAGCTCGTCCCACTCGGCCTCGGTCGCATCGATCGCGTCGTGGTTCGTCCCGAGCCCGGCGTTGTTGACCAGGATGTCGAGCCGTCCGAACGTGTCGACGAC
Source organism: uncultured Chloroflexia bacterium (assembly GCA_963735785.1). Lineage (GTDB taxonomy): Bacteria > Chloroflexota > Limnocylindria > Limnocylindrales > CSP1-4 > SPCO01. The sequence continues at coordinate 9,402 of CAVTMH010000002.1, forward strand.
CTGCGCGACGGCTCGTTCGATCGACGTCCGGTCGGTCAGATCGAGCTCGACGGGGGAGGCTTCCCCGCCTGCGGCGCGGATGGCCCTGACGACGGGATCGACGCGCTCCCCTGCCCGCCCGGCAACCCCCACCCGTGCGCCTGCCTCGGCAAACGCCATCGTGAGGTCGGCCCCGATGCCGCCCGTCGCGCCCGTCACGAGCGTGACTTGTCCCTCGATCGAGAACGAAACGGCGGTCATCGTCGGAGCCTAGCGCAGCGTGACTCCCTCGCAGGGCTCAGCGTCGTGGCTACGGCACCCCTCCCCCACCCTCCATCAGATCGCTGCGAGCTCGGTCGGACTCGGCATCGACACGACGTGGCCCGCCCCGCGTCGCATGCGTCCGTCGATCGTGATGAGCGGCGCCTCATTGATGAGCGCCAGGGCGAGGTACTCGGCGTCGTACGTCCTGGCCCATCCGAGGGATCGCGCGAGGTCCCATGCGCGCTCAGCAAGGCCGTCCGGACGCTCGTAGCGGATCGGCAGGCTCTCCAGCCTCCCGACGGCCACGCGCGCGTGGTCATGCGGGACCTCACCGCGGTGCGTCATCTCGCACAGGATCGAGGTGACCTCCGATGCCAACAGCGTCGGGGCGATGAGGTCGTGATCCTCGAGCGGCCCCAACGAGCCGCCCGCGAGGCTGACCTGGACGATCACGCTGGCATCCACGACCAGCAGCACGTCAGTGTCCCGCGCGAGACCGTCGGACGGCCGCGACGACGTCCGGCATGGCACCGCCCCAGAAGGTTCGCTGCCATTCGGGCGGCAGCTCGACCGTGTCCTCGAACGCTCCGAGTACGTCGGCGAGGTCGGCCTCCTCGAGGACATGCTGCGTCCCGACCTTGCGGGCTCGCAGTTTGCCCTCCCGGATCCATCGGCGGATGGTCTCCGGATTGCGCCCGGCGCGTCGCGCGGCCTCAGGAACGGTCAACATCGTTGTTGCATACTACAACACGCCCCGCACCAGTCAAGCCCGCGGCCCACCGCGGAACCGGGTATTGCAACCCGTATCGAGCCGTGGCGAACGCCTCAAGCCTCGACCGGCACGACGACCTCCTCGTCCGCCCCCGCGAACTGCGTCCGATGCAGCCGCGCGTACAGTCCATCGCGCGCCAGCAACCCCTCCTGCGTGCCCAGCTCGACCAGCCAGCCATCGTCGAGCACCGCGATGCGGTCCGCCGCGCGAATCGTCGAGAGCCGGTGAGCGACGATGATGGTCGTGCGTCCCACCTTGAGCCGGTCCAGCGCCTCCTGGACCAGCCGCTCGGACTCGTTGTCGAGCGAGCTCGTCGCCTCGTCGAGCAGCAGGATCGGCGGGTCCTTGAGGATCGCCCGGGCGATCGCCACGCGCTGGCGCTGACCGCCTGACAGCCGCATCCCACGATCACCCACCACGGTGTCGTAGCCGTCCGGGAGGAGGCTGATGAAGTCGTGCGCATTGGCCGCCTCCGCGGCGGCGATCATCTCGGCCTCGGAAGCGTCCAGACGGCCGTACAGGATGTTCTCGCGCACGGTCCCGCCGAACAGCGTCGCTTCCTGCGCCACAAGCCCGATCTGGTCGCGCAGGCTGTCCACGGTCACGTCGCGAATGTCGACGCCGTCCACCCGGATCGTGCCGGTCGTGACCTCCCACAAGCGTGGGATCAAGCCGACGAGCGTGGTCTTGCCGGAGCCGGACGGGCCGACGATGGCGAGGGTCTCTCCCGCCGGGACCGTCAGGGAGATCTCACGCACGACCGGACGACCCGCCAGGTACCCGAACGACACCTCGTCGAGCTCGATCCGGCCGGCGACCCGCCCGAGCGGCCTGGCGTCGGGGGCATCCAGGATCGTCGGGCGGGTATCGATGATCTCGAACACGCGCTCGATGGCACCGGTACCCTCACGGAACTGCCCGTACAGGCTCGCGATCGACCCGAGGCTCGCACCGATGGCGACGCCGTAGAGCAGGAACCCGGTCAGCGTTCCGATGCCGAGTGTCCCGTCGATGACCTGGTGCCCCGTGTACCAGAGCAGTGCCGCGATGGCTGCGAAGCCCATGAAGCCCAGCAGCGCACCGAAACCTGCCCGCCACAAGGCGAGGCGCGAGCCGGTCGCCACGACGCTCCGCAGGTCGGCGTCGTACCTCTCGAGCTCCCAGTCCTCGCGGACGTAGCTCTTCACGACGCGGATCCCCGAGAGCGCCTCTTCGGCGGTGGTCGTGCTGCGCGCGATCGTGTCCTGGACCTTGGTGCTGACCCGCTGGAGAGGTCGACCGAAGATGATCGCCACGGCGATCAACGCCGGCGCCAGCAGCAGGACGACGAGCAGGAGCGTCGGGCTGAGCGTGAACAGGATCACCACCGAACCCACGAGCCCGATGACGGAGGACAGCAGGCCCGTGATGGTCTGGGTGAGCATCGTGCGCACCAGCGTCACGTCGTTCGAAAGGCGCGAGATCAGCTCGCCCACGCGATGGCTCGCGTGGAAGTCGAGTGACAGCGTGATGAGCCGTCCGTAGAGCTCGCCGCGTATCTGGGCGACGACCCGCTCCCCCACCACCCCGAGCAGGTACGTCTGCAGGAAGCCACCGGCGGCCTGCACGAGGAAAAGCGCGATCAGCATGACGATCAAGCTATCCAACCCGTCCGCATCGCCACCGGCGACGACTTCCGTCGTGATCCCGGCGATGATCAACGGGAAGGCCAGCCCGACTGCCGATGAGATGACCAGGCCCACCAGCGCGAGAGCGAACGGCCGCCAATGCGGCCGCAGGTAGCCGAACAGCCGGCCCCAGGGCACGCCCCCGAAGCCGCGCACCTCGCGGACGACAGCCCCGGCGTCCGACGGGATGCGCGCGAACTGCTGGGTCATGCCCGCGATGATGTCACGAGGCGTTGTCGACGGCCGTCGGCCGCATCAGGCCCCGCAGGCCAACGCGAAGTAGATCGGGATGTCGAGCCCGATGTGCACGGCGATCGGGATCAGCAGCGAGCGGGTGCGCACGGTGATGACCCCGGCCAGGAGGCCGCCAACGCCCAGCGCGACCATGAGCGGCAGCTGGAGTCCCAGCACGTCCGAGCCGGAGTGCGCCACCCCGAACACGATCGCCTGGCCGACCAGGGCCGGGCCCAGCCCCATCACCCTGGCCGACCATCCCAGCAGCGCGCCGCGGTAGATGAGCTCCTCCATCACCCCGTTCGCGACCGCGAACACGAGCGCGGGCACGAGAGCCGCCGCGACGAACGCGTAGCCGACGTCGCCGAAGAACGGCCGGGCAAGGTAGGGGCCGACGACCAGCGCGACGGGGCCCGTGACGAGGAAGCCCGCGAGAGCCCACGAAACCCAGCGTCGCGCCGGCCAGCTGATCGACAGCGACCCGGCCGTCGCGCCGAGGATCATGGTCAGCCCGGCGAGCGCGACGAGGACCACGACTGCCTCGATGGCTCGCCAGGTCGCGACCGGGGATGCCGGGTCGGCACAGCCCGCCCCATCGGGCGCCGGCATCGGCGCCGGCAGCCCGCCCCAGAACAGGCTCAGGGAGACGGGCACCGCCGCCGCCCACGCCCAGCGCACCGGCGCGTCCCGGACGACCGCAACCGCGGTCCCGGCGACGAGCGCCACGAGGACGATCACGCGCAGGCTCGGCACCGCGGCCACGAGTACGAGCAGCCCGAATGGCACCGCCGAGCGGGCGAGACCGGCGGGGTCGCTCGGCAGGTAGCGGCGCGCGGCGCTCATCGCTGCCCTCCCCTGCCGGTCCCGATCAGGCGTTGCTGCCGGTGACGATGAGGAGGGCAGGCCCGGACGGCCGCTCCCCGGCCAGCAGCCCTGCCCACGAGGCTGCGGCGGCCCCCTCGACGGTGACCCCGAGTTCCTCGGTCAGCTCGCTCTGGGCCGCGTGCAGCTGCTCCTCGGAAACCGTGATCATCTCGTCGACGCGGCCGCGCATGAGCTCGACCGCGGATGGGATCGCCACGCGCGAGGCGATGCCGTCCGCATAGGTGGAGGCACTGTCCGTGTCGATCGGCCGGTCGGCCCGCCAGGACAGGGTCATCGCCGGCGCGGCCTCGGCCTGGATCCCCACGACCCGGCACCCGGGCGCGGCGTGGCGCAGCCACGACCCCACGCCGTTGATGAGCGCGCCATTGCCGACCGGCACGGCCGCCAGGGCCGGCATCGGCAGGAGCCCGGCGGCCACGCCGTCGGTCACCTCGAGCGCGAGGGTCGCGGCGCCGGTCGAGATGCGCGCATCGTCCCCGTCGACGAGCAGGGCGGCGCCGTGTTCGGCGGCGTACGCCTCGGATGTGCCACGGGCGGCGTCGAAGTCATCGCCGGCCTCGATCACGGTGGCGCCGAGCGCCCGCATCCGGGCGACCTTGCCACGGTTCGCGCTGGTCGAGCAGAACACCACGGCCGGAACCCCCATCGCACGCGCGGCGTAGGCGACGCCCTGGCCGAAGTTGCCGGCCGACACGCAGACCACGGCCCGCTCCGGTCCGATGGTCCCCTCCCCCACCAGGCCCGCCATGACGACCCACGTCCCGCGGCCCTTGAACGAGCGGATGGGATTGACCGTCTCGACCTTCACGATCACCGGGACGCCCAGCCGCGCCGAGATGGCCTCGTGCACGTACTGCGGGGAATTCGTGAAGACCGGGTCGATCCGCCCGTGGGCGGAACGGATGGCCGCCGGTTCCAGCTCCGGGACCGGGATCACCGGGTGGGTCGCCGCGGACATGAAAACGCCCGAAGGAACGGCCGGTCCGTAGTTGACACTACCGATGTAAACACCGGTACCGCCACTTGCGGTCTGGCGCCCCTTCGAGCAAGACGAACTGTATCCGCTCGTCCACCGGCCTGGGAAGGGGGGTTATCCACGAGTTTGCGACTTTCCCGGACGACGCCTCCGGATCGTCCACAGGCCGTCCACAGAACCCATCCGCGGGAGGCGTGGCTGTCACGCCGCGACGGACGTGCCGCGAGCACGGACCCGTTCGATCGCCGCTGCCACGCCGCCGGTCCACGGCTCGCCGTGGCCGGGGAGCAGCCAACCCGCTTCGATGCCGATCAGCCGGTCGAGGGAGCGCAACGCGGTCGATGGGTCGGCGGTGAACGGCGCGATCAGCGGCCCGGTCGCCCCGGTCGTCACGGCCAGCGTCGCGAGCGCGTCGCCGACGAACAATGCGTCGTGGCTCTGGACATGGAGGGCGGCGCTGCCCGGCGTGTGGCCGGGCACGAGCGTCACGCGGGGCGCCGCGGGCACATCCAGCGTCGCGCCGTCCGCGTAGGTCCCGACCTCGCCGAGCCGCGGTGTGCGGAGCGCGCCCTTGAGCGCGCCGAAGACCAGGAAGGACAGCAGTGGCCGGAGCCTGACCGGTCCCATGCCCCTGGCCGGGTTGGGCACTTCGCCGCGGGCCAGCGCAGCGTCGAGCTCATGGACACTGACCGGCAGCCGGCGTTCCCGGCGGGCACGCTCGGCAAAGCCGATGTGGTCGGAGTGGCCGTGGGTCAGGACCACTGCCCGGACGTCGTCGAGGGTGCGGCCCATGGCCGCGAGCTCGGCCGGGAGATCGCCCCAGTAGCCGGGCACGCCCGCATCGATGATCGTGACATCGCTGCCGTCGGCAATGAGGTACACGTTGACGGTGCCATTGCCCAGGCGATGGAGGCCGTCCCGGAGCCGCATGCGTCCATGGTGCCACGGGCGATCGGGTGACCGGCCCGGTTCCGCTGACCGGCCCCGGTTCCGGGGCGGAAAACGAGAACGCCCGAAGGAACCTCGATCACTAGTTGCCCCGATCCATGTAAACACAGATCAGATCACTAGATGTCCGTGGCCCCTTCAGGCAAGACGTACCTTACCCGGGCGGTCAGGCCGCCACAATCGAGTTATCCACCACTTTCTTACCGCAGGCTTGCATTTGGCGGTGCTATCCACACGCCGTCCACACGCCGCACGGCGAGACTCAGCGACGGCGAAGCAGGAACAGGACGCGCAGGCTGTCCTCGATCGGCGATTCCGCGGCGATGTCGAACCGCTCGCCGGCAGCGGCCCGGAACCCCTCGAGCGTGTAATCGGGAAAGACGTCGCGGCGCGAGGCCAGCAGGTGCCGGACCATCGCGTCCTCCTTGGGCACGAACTCGACCACGGCGGCGGGCGCGAGGTCGGCGAACAGCCCGAGCACCATCGAGAGGGGGACGTTCCGCGAGATGGCGAGGTGGTGGACCAGGGCCAGTGCCAGCACGACGTCGGGATCCGCCCGCTCCAGCAACGAACGTCGCTCGCGCCCGGCCCAGCCGATCCCCGGGCTCGGATTGGCCACGTCGAGGATGAGCGGCAGGATGTCCGTTCGGCCCTCACCGCGGATCTGGCGGTAGTTGCGCTCCGCGGCCGCCGGGTCGATGTCGAAGGCGAGCACGCGTTTGCCCGCGTCGGCCGTGATCCGGCTATACCGGCCGGTGTTCGCGCCCAGGTCCCATGCCCGGGTCCCCGGGGCATCTCGCACGAACGCCTCGACCAGCCGCGACTTCGCGGCCGTGGCCGTGTCGCCATAGCTCGTGTGATCGGCGTAATCCGACCACTCCGTCCCGGCCGGCTCCCAGCGGAGCTTCGCGACCGTGCCCCGCAGATTCCCGATGAGACCGGCGAGTCGAGATCGGCTGATCCGAGCCCCACGCGCGGCCTTGCCCTCGTCCTCGTTGCCGGCGTAGCGGCGCTGCGCCCGGGCGTGCAGGTGCAAATGGGACAACAGACCGAAGTCGAGCCTGGTCCGCCACGGCAGCAGCTTGCTGGCCAGATCCAGCGGCACGCCGTCGGGGTCGGCACGAAGGAGGCCGGCCAGCCGAACGTCACGCTTGGCGATGAGCGCGAGGGGTGCCAGGAAATGCTCGCAGAACTGGCGATAGGCCACCCACGGCGCCCCGTCCTCGTGCGGCTCGAACGACAACGAGTCGATGAGGATCGGGCGAGTGTCGCGGAACTGGACGTTGTAGGCCGAGGCATCCTTGAGCTGCCAGCCGGCAGCCAGCGCGTCGAGCTGCGCGTCGAGTGTCAGCAGCGCCGCGTCGCGCAGCTCCCCGAACGTCCACTCGAAGGGGTGGCTGATGAACTCGATCCGCTCTGGGCGGATGACGGCATGCGCGTCTGGGCCCTGGGCCTGCTCGAGCGACACCGTCTCATACGGGATGAGTCGCTCCTGGGCGATCAGCTGGCTCTTGAGCGGGCTGGCCTCGAAGGCGTCCCACTCGGCCGCGAAGCGGCGCTGGATCTGGCGATACGGCTGACCGTCCTGCCAGAAGACGAAGCCACTGGGGTCCCGGAACGACCCACCGTCCCGCTCGACGGCGCCGCTCCCCTCGCCAGTCCCCCGTTGCGGCGTGGGCGGGTCAGCGACCCCTGGCGCCGTCATCCACGGTTGCCGACGTCTCGTCCGGGCCGCCTCGACGGCGCACCGTATTGAGGAACCGGCCGATGTGGTGCCGGAAGAAGAGGGGGACGGCGATCGCAGCAGCGATGACCGTCTGGATGATCAGGCTGCCGGTGCCCGGATCGATGTACGCGAGTTCAGGCATGGTTCGCGGGTGACTCCCGTCAAAAGTGTTATCCGACTGATAATCCGCTGGTGACCAACGATAGCACGGCCCTCCGCACACGGGCGCTGGGCCGTCCTGAACCGCGCGCGATGCTCGGGACGCCGTGGGCCGGACGCCCGCTGCCCTTCCATCCGCTCCTCCTGGCGGCCTATCCCGTCCTGTTCCTGTACGGCGAGAACCTGGGCGAGCTGACGCTGGCCGATCTCATCGCCCCCCTCATCGCGGTCGTCGTGGCCGCGCTGCTGGCCACCGTCATCGGCGCCTACGTCCTGCGCGACAGTCGCCGGGCGGGACTGGTCGTCTCCGCGTTGGCGGCGTACCTGCTGCTGTATGGCCACCTCTCGGGCGTCCTCGCGCCGCTCGGGGCGCGGGCCGGGTTCCAGCAGATCGGCTGGGCCGTCGTGCTGGTGCTGGTGGCCGTCGTCGCGATCCGTCTCCGACCCGAACGGCTCGCGAGCGTGACCCGGGCACTCAATCTGGTGGCCGCGGTCCTCGTGGCCTTCGCGCTGGTCACGATCGTGCCGGCCGAGGCGCAGCGGTTCGGTCGGAGCACCGCGGCGGCGGCGACCGTCGATGGAGCGGCCGGCCCGGGCCGCGACATCTACTACCTGGTCTTCGACCGCTACGGGTCCGCCCGCTCGCTCGACCTGCTGTACGGCATCGACGAGAAGCCGTTCCTCGACGGGCTCCGCCAGCGCGGCTTCCAGGTCGCGACCGCCAGCCACGCCAACTACGTGAAGACCACGCTGTCCCTGGCTGCGACCCTGAACCTGGACTATCTCGATGACCTCGTCGCCGCGCAGGATCCGGCATCGGACGATCACGGGCCGATCTACGAGCGCCTGTCGAACCACGCTGTCGGGCGCTTCCTGCGTGAGCGCGGCTACACCTACGTGCACGTGGGGTCCAACTACGGACCCACCGAATCGAGCCCCATCGCGGACCGCAACCTGCGCTCCGGCGGGCCATCGGACTTCCTCGCGTCGCTGTACGACACGTCGGCGTTGCCATCGATCGCGCGTCGCCTGGGGGTGCTCGGCGCGGCCCCCGACCGCGAGCGTCGCTACACGGTCGGGAAGTTCCAGCTCGACACGCTCGACGAGCTGGCGTCCGAGCCCGGTCCGTCGTTCATCTACGCCCACATGCTCATCCCGCACCCGCCGTACGTGTTCGCGCCTGACGGGTCGTTCGTGGACGACGCGCCCGAGAGCGGGCCGTCGCAGCGCAACGGCTACGCCGACCAGCTGGCCTACCTCCAGACGCGCATCAACGCCCTGGTCGATCGCCTGCTGGCCCGCCCGGAGGCCGAGCGACCGATCATCATCCTGCAGGCGGACGAGGGACCGTACCCGCGCAACTACGCGCGGAACACGGTCGAATACGACTGGGCGACGGCGACGACCGAGGAGCTCGAGATCAAGTACGGCATCCTCAACGCGATGTACCTCCCCGGTGACGAAGCACCCGAGCTGCCGCCCACCCTCAGCTCGGTCAACACGTTCCGCCTCATCCTCGGCGCCTACTTCGATGCGAACCTGCCGCTGCTCCCCGACCGCTCCTACACGTCGGCCGGCAAGTTCCGGCCGTACGACCTCACGGAGATCACCGATCGGCTACCGCCGCCGGGACCCATGCCAGGGTCCTGACGCTGCTCAGGTTCCAGCGACCTGCCGCAATCGAGCGATGAGCGCGTCGGTCTCCGGACTTGCCGGCACAGCCTCGACCTGGGGGGCCAGTCGCCGCGCGAGATCCGTGGCGCCGGTGCTCTCCACGAGGTTCACCATCCGCTCGAGCGCGTCGGGCGCCATGTGGATCCGCGCAGGGTCGATCGCGAGACGATCGAGATCGAGCCGATAGGCGTACGTGTCGATCGGGTCGCCGGTCCGCCGTGGGAACGACCAATGGGCGAGCTGCTCGAACCCGACTGCGCCCTCGAGGGCCGGGATGATCGTGTCGGCCGCCGTCGAGGTGCCGGTCGAGTAGACCCAGTAGGCCGCCTCGCTCCGGCGCAGCTGCGCGATGAACAGGCTCGCTGAGAAGGCCTGGAACTCATGGATGTTCTTGGGCGCGATGTCCATCGACACCCAGTCGTCCACAGCCGGCTTGCCGAAGACCCTCACCCCATCGGGCGCCTCGACATCGCCGACCACGAGGACGTGGCGGACCTGGCGGATCCGGAAGTCCTTCCGCAGCGGGAGCGCCATCTCATAGCCGAGATAGGACCCGAAGGCCACCGTCGACCCTGGCTCGACGTTCTCCTTCGCCCACGCGGCCACCGTGGCGACCGCCTCATCCCTCGTGGGGGTCGGCTGGCGCAGGTGCATGGCCAGGGCGAGCAGGGCCGAGGCACTGACCAGGCCCACGGCCAGGAGGGCGGCGACCGCCCGTTCCGGCGGGACCCGGCCGCTCCCATCTCCGAGACGACCGGCCCGCAGGGTGGCGCCGATCGCTCCGGCCACCAGGACTCCGCCCACCAGTCCGGCTGCCGCACCGACCCGGAAGCGGACGCCCACGAACTCGCCGATGACCAACCCGACGACCGGGCCGAACAGGGCCCCGACCGCGAGGATGGTGACCGTCGTCCAGCGGCGCACCGCCACATCGAAGAGCCACAGCCAGCCGACGGCGGCGATCGCGGCCCCGATCGCGAGCTGGGCGAGGTAGTTGCGCGGCCCCTCCCCGACCCCGACGACGAGGATGACGAGCGGGAGCCCGCAGATGGTCGCGAGCCACAGGTCCTCGGCGGCCTCCCGCCGCCCCTTGTCGAGATGTGGCCACGCGAGGATCGACAGCACGAGGCCGACAGCGCCGATCGCAGCGGTCAGGTGGAACGCCCACCACAGCTCGATGTAGCGCGCGATCTGGGCAAGGTCGACCAGTCCGGTGGTCCGGGTCCGCAAGACGCCCGTGAACACCAGGGTCAGGGCGAGCGTCCAGGCGAGCGTCATGCCGACCACCAGCCAGGTGCGCCTGCGACCCTCGAGGCGGTCCGCCAGCCCGAACGCGGGCCGGTCGTCCTCACCGCGGCCGGCGATCACCGCCACGACCCCGACCGCCAGGAGCGCGACGCCGATCGGCAGCAGCGTCCAGCCCGGCGTTCCAAGGCGGTAGACACGATCGCTCACGTCGGCGACGAAGATGAACCAGGGTGCGACGACGACGGTCCCGCTCAGGATCAGCCAGCCGGCCGTGCGAAGGATCGGTCGCCACGGCTGGCGGTGCAGGATCGCGGCCAGGATGGGCACCGGGGCGAGTGGCAGCGCGATCTCCTTGACCAGGAACGCCACGCCGAACAGCAATCCCGCCGCGACGGCCAATGGCGCCGATCCGCGCCGGACGGCGACGAGCCCGAGCGCCAGGAACGCGATCGCGAGCGCTGCCGACGGGACGTCGAGACGCGCGGTCCGCGTCAGTTCATGGAAGAACGTGGTGCCGAGGAGGGCGATCGCGGCGAGGGCCGCGGCGGCCGGACGAACGCGCCACGCGAGGGCTGCGGTCAGCACGATCAGCCCAACGCCACTGAGCGCATTGAGCGCTCGCCCCACGGTCAAGGCATCGATCCCGAGGGCGATGGCGGGCGCGACGACCACGGTCGGCCAGACCGGGGCGTGCGGCAGGAAGTAGCTCCCGAAGACGATCCGCGGCCCCTGCCCCTCGACCATGCTGTACCCGATGCCGAGGTACTTGGCCTCGTCGAACGTCACCGGGAATGGCGGCACGCCGACGACGGTGATCGTGAAGATCGCGACGGCGGCGAGGACGAAGAGGAACGACCAGCGGGCCCCGCCGTCCGGCATGGCCTCGCTGAAGCGCCGGACCGCGGCGTTCACGCCCCGGCGACGGCCGTCGAGGTCGCGTCCAGGCCTTCCGCCCATGCACGGGCCGCTGCCTCGAGCTCGCCGGCCAGCGCCGGTGCGACGCGCCCGACGATCCGGACATCCCGCTCGCCGTATTCGAGCTCGACCGTCCCGCGCTCACGGACCCGGGCGAGAAGCTCGCCCGCGACGTACGGCAGCGAAACATCGACGTCGACCCACAGCGTGCCCAGCAGGGCCGCGATCTCGGCACGCAGCGTGTCCATGCCGAAACCCGTCAGCGCGGACACCAGGACGGAGCCGGCCACGGCGGGGGCGATGGCGTCCCCGTCGAGCGCGGCCCGCTCCACGAGGTCGGCCTTGTTGAACGCCAGCAGACGCGGCTTCTCCCCTGCCCCGAGCTCGTCGAGCACGGTCTGGACCGTCGCCCGGTGCTCTTCGACGTGCGGGTCGGAGGCGTCGACCACCTCGACGAGGACGTCGGCACGGTTGACCTCCTCGAGGGTCGCGCGGAACGCATCGACGAGCTGGTGCGGCAGCTTGTGGATGAACCCGACGGTGTCGGTGATGATCGCGGTCTGGCCCTCCCCGAGCTTCACCTGGCGGCTGGTCGGATCGAGCGTGGCGAACAGCTTGTCCTCCGCCTTCGCGACTTCCGAGCCCACGAGCGTGTTGAGCAGGGTCGACTTGCCCGCATTCGTGTAGCCGACGATGCCGACGGTCGGCCACAGGCGCCGGTCACGGCCACGCGCCGCCGTCGAGCGCTGCTGCCGCACCTGCTCGACGCGCTCCTTCATCTTCGAGATCCGCGTGCGGATGATCCGCCGGTCGGTCTCGAGCTGGCTCTCGCCCGGTCCGCGGGAGCCGATGCCGCCCTGGGTCCGCGACAGGTGGGTCCACAGCTTGGTGAGTCGCGGGAGCTGGTACTCGAGCTGGGCGAGCTCCACCTGCAGACGCCCCTCGTGTGTCTGGGCGTGGAGGGCGAAGATGTCGAGGATCAGTCGGCTCCGATCGATGACCTTGACCCGCAACAGGTCCTCGAGGGCGCGCTGCTGGGCCGGCGACAGCTCGTCGTCGGCGATGAGCAGGTCGAAGCCGGTCTCTCGCTTGGCGGCCGCGAGCTCCTCCGCCTTGCCCTTGCCGATGTACCAGTTCGGGTCGACATGGCGGCGGTTCTGCCATTCCGCACCGACGACCTCGGCGCCGGCGGTGGTCGCGAGGTTGGCCAGCTCGGAAAGGGATTCCTGGGCGGTCCAGCCGTTGCCGGTGCCGATGTCAACGGCGACGAGGAAGGCCTTCTCGACGGGGACTTCGAGATCGATGAGACGGGTGGTCATGCGCGTGCAGGATAGCGCGCCGGACGATGAGGGCCGATGCAATGCGATGCGTGCGAAGCTGGCGACCCCCAGGAGGTGCCCCATGTCCGAACGGCGACCAGAGACGCCGCGACAGCCGGATCCCGACGACGTGGCCGACATCGAAGAGATCGCGAATTTGCAGGGCGAGGCGATGCCCGTCGACCAGGACGCGTTCCTGGAGCCCGATGAGATCGAAACTCGGCGGACGCCGACGCTGACCGAGCTCGACCGGGGCGAGTCCGCTCCGGACCCGGAGGCGGAGGACGGAGGGGCCGAGAGTCTCGACGGGCTGGCGCTCGACGACTTGCGCGAGGGCGAGACCGACGATCCGGACGTAGCCGCCGAGGAAGGGCTTGCGTACGTGGCACCTTCGGACCCGCCCTTCCGAGTCGACGCCGAGGATCCCGAAGGCATCGAGGTGGCAGGCGCGGTGGGCGACTCGGGCGAACTCGATCTCACCGCCCGCATCCGTGACGCACTCGAGGGCGACGCCGCGACCAGCGGCTACGCGGATCGACTCGTGATCGGGACACGCGGCTCGACGGCCGTCGTGCGCGGGATCGTCGACGACGTTGACGACAGCGACACGATCGCCGCGGTCATCGAGGCCGTGGACGGGATCGAGGAGGTCATCGACGAGACCGAGCTCGCCGACGGCTGACGACGGGCCCCCCGGACACAGGCGGTCATCCGGTCGCGTCGCGGGCGAGCGCGAGGGCCCGCTCGAACGGGTCGGTCCTCGTGGCCTCCAGCCACGCGATGTCGGGCTCGCTGCGGAACCACGTGCGCTGGCGCTTGGCGAAAGCAACATTGCGCTGCGTATCGACGGCGACGGCCTCGTCGAGAGTGCGGCGGCCGTCGGCGACGTCCCACGCCTCGTGGTAGCCGATGGCCGAGAAGGCCGGCAGGCCGGGGTCGTAGCGCTCGCGCAGGGCGACCGCCTCATCGATCAACCCGTCGTCAAACTGCTGTCGGGCGCGGGCGGCGATGAGACGCTCGTGCTCGGCTCGATCGAGGGTCAGCGCGACCCACGCGACGGGACCGTCGTAGCCGCGCGCGGCGGGTCGAGGGCCGTCGCCGCGAAGCTCGGCGATCTCCAGAGCCCGGAGCACCCGGCGAGGGTTGGCCGTGTCGGTCTGCGCCGCGAGCGTGGGGGCCGTCGCCGCGAGGCGTTCGGCGAGTGCCAGCAGCCCGGTCGCGGCGAGCTCCGCCTCCAGCCGGGTGCGGACATCGGGATCGTCCGGGAGCGCGTCCAGGTCGATCCCGCGGGCGACCGCGCGCAGGTAGAGCCCCGTGCCGCCCACCAGGAGGGCGACGCCGTCGCGGGCGGCCAGCTCGGCCAACACCTTCCGAGCGTGCGCCGCGAAATCCGCCAGCGCGAACCGTTCCGACGGATCGGCGAGGTCGAGTCCCTCGTGCGGGACACGCGAGCGGTCGGCGGCCCGGACCTTGGCCGTCCCGATATCGAGCCCCCGGTAGACCTGCCGGGAATCGGCCGAGATGACCGTCGCGGGCCGGCCCTCGGCGATGAACGCCTCTGCGAGCCGGATACCCAGCTCGGTCTTGCCGGTCGCCGTCGCACCGGCCACGACGACGAGCGGTGGGGCGTCGGCCATCTCGCCATACTGCACGAGCGATGCCCTTCCCGCACGTGTTCGAGCCCGTCGCGCTGCGCCACAAGACCCTGACCAGCCGGATCACATTCGGGGCGCACACGGCGAACATGGCCGAGGCCGGGCTGCCCGGCGACCGGCATATCGGCTACTACCGGGAACGGGCGCTCGGGGGCGCCGGGATGATCGTCGTCGAGCCGGTCCCGGTGCACCGGACGGCTGTGCTGACGCGGGGCAACTTCCGACACGGTGACGACGCCATCGTGCCCCACTTCCGGCGCCTGACGGACGCCTGCCGAGACGCGAATCCGGACGTGGTCATGATCCAGCAGCTGTACCACGTCGGGCAGCACGGGGACGCAGCCAACTCCTTCGCCCCGAACTGGTCGCCATCGGGGCTGCCGTCCTACCACGACGCGGACGGCAGCCACGCGATGAGCGAAGTCGAGATCCACGAGCTCATCGACGGATTCGTCGCGAGCGCGCGGCGTGCCCAGGACGCGGGCTTCGACGGGGTCGAGATCTTCGCCGCCTATCACGCCCTGGTCGACCAGTTCTGGACGCAGTGGTCGAACCGCCGAACGGACGTCTGGGGTGGCTCGTTCGAAGGGCGCATGCGCTTCTCGGCGACGATCCTCGACCGGATCCGCGGCGTCTGCGGCGACGACTTCATCATCGGCCTGGCCGTGAGCATGGACGAGGGATCGGCCCCTGCCCTGTCGATGGCCGAACTGGCCGAGATCGTCGCCTGGCACGACCAGCGACGGGCGATGGATTACGTGACGTGCGGGACGGGGTCGTACTTCGACTTCTACCCGATCATCCCGGTCTCGCTGTACGAGCAGCAACTGGGGGTGCCCTTCGCCGAGGAGCTCAAGCGCGTCGTCACGCACGCCCTGGTGCAGGCCGAGAGCCACATCCGCACCCCCGAGGCCGCGGAATCGGTCCTTGCCAGTGGCCAGGCCGACCTGGTCAGCATCGTGCGCGGCCAGATCGCCGATCCGCACCTCGTCGCCAAGGCCCGGGCCGACCGCGCCGAGGACGTCCGGCCGTGCATCTCGTGCAACCAGATGTGCTGGGGCCGGCGCTCGCGCGACTACTGGATCTCCTGCCTGGTGAACCCATCCGCCGGCCGCGAGTTCGAATGGGGCGGCGACCGGTTCGAGCCGGCCGCGACGGCCCGGCGCGTGCTCGTGGTCGGCGGGGGTCCGGCGGGCCTCGAAGCGGCGAGGGTCGCGGCCGAGCGCGGCCACCGCGTCACGCTCCGGGAAGCCGGCATGGAGCTCGGTGGCCAGTTCCGGCTCGCCGGCCGGCAACCGTCGCGCGGCCAGATCACCGACCTCCTGGCGTGGTACGGGCGGCGGCTCGAGGCGCTGGGGGTCGAGGTGGCGCTCGGGACGAACGCGACCGCCGCTGAGGTCGCGGCCGCGGGAGCGGACGAAGTCGTGCTCGCCACCGGGGCACGGCCGCCGCAGACCGGGTTCCAGCGGGCGCTCCCCACCGTCGATCGCCTGCCCGGCGCGGAACGTCCCGACGCGGTGTCCATCCACGACGTGCTCGACGGCAGGGCGGATCTGGGCGCCCGTGTCCTCGTCCTCGACGACCTCGGGGACTGGCGCGGGCTGGGGACGGCCGTGCATCTCGCCGAGGCCGGGCACGAGGTCACGGTCGTCACCTCGGCGGCGGTCGTGGGTGGCGGTCTCTTCCACAGCGCCGCAGACGTCCCGCTCCGGGGCCGCTTCTCGGCGGCAGCAGGCACGATGCGTCCCCAGACGGTAGTCCTCGCCTGGGACGATGACGGGGCCACGCTCCGCTCGAACCTCACCGGTGCCACGGAACGCCTCGCGGCGGACACCCTGGTCATCGCCGAGACCCCCATCGCGGAGATCTCGCTAGCGAGCGAGCTGACCACTAGGGACGTCGCGTTCCACGAGATCGGCGACTGCGTGGCGCCCCGGCGCGCGAGCCTTGCATTCTTCGAGGGCCGCGAGCTCGCCCGGCGGCTGTGAAGCGCGGGACCAGCGGCGGAACGCGATGTAAGGTGACGCCGATGACCACCACCGAGGCACCCGAACCGCGGACCGGACGCCGGGGCCGAACGGCCCGGCAGGCCGAACGCCTGGCCCGGTCGATGGAGCACCTCCCCTACCTGACCCGGCAGCTGCCGCCGGTCGAGGTGGTCTCCCAGGAAGGCCTCGAGGCTATCGAGCACAACGCCGATACCCTCCTCAAGGAGGTCGGTATCGAGGTCGTCAACTACCCCGAGGCGGTCGAGATCTTCCGCGCCGCCGGCGCCGACGTGCAGGGCTCGCGCGTCCGCTTCGAGCGCGGGATGTGCCGCTCGCTGGTCCAGGCCACGGCGCCGCGGAGCTTCACGCAGCGTGCCCGCAACCCGGAGCGCAGCGTCATCATCGGCGACCCGCACATGGTCCTGGTGCCGACGTACGGCTCGCCGTTCATCCACAACCTCGACGACGGCCGGCGCTACGCGACGATCGAGGACTTCCGCAACTTCGTGAAGCTCACCTACACGAGCACGACCCTCCATCACGGCGGCGGGACGCTGTGCGAGCCCACGGACCTGCCGGTCAACAAGCGCCACTTCGAGATGGTCTACAGCCACATCCGCTTCACGGACAAGGCGTTCATGGGCTCGGTGACCCACCCGAGTCGTGCCCAGGACTCGGTCGATATGGCAAAGATCGCGTTCGGTCCGGAGACCCTCGAGAACGAGCACGTGATCATGGGTCTGGCGAACGCGAACTCGCCGATGTCGTGGGACTTCAACATGCTGGGCTCGGCCAAGGTCTACGCCGAGAACAACCAGATCATGCTCATCACCCCGTTCATCCTCGGTGGCGCCATGGCCCCCGTCACGGTCGCCGCGTCCGCGACCCAGACGCTGGCGGAGGCCCTGGCGGGCATGGCGTTCTGCCAGATCGTCCGGCCCGGGGCGCCGGTCATCTTCGGCTCGTTCGCCTCTTCGATGTCGATGCAGACAGGGGCGCCCACGTTCGGGACCCCGGAGCCGCAGCTCGTCCTGTTCGTGCTGGCCGCGCTCGCTCGCCGGCTCGGCGTGCCGTTCCGCAGCGGCGGCAACTTCACGGCCTCCAAGCTGCCCGACTACCAGGCCGCCTACGAGAGCGCCATCAGCTTCCTGGCGACGATGCAGGCGGGGGTCAACTTCAACCTGCACACGGCCGGCTGGCTCGAGGGCGGTCTGGCCATCGGCTACGAGAAGTTCATGCTCGACGAGGACCAGGCCTCGATGGCCGGGGCATATCTCGCCGGCGTCGACCTGTCCGAGAACGGACTCGCCCTCCAGGCGATGCTCGACGGCGGGCCAGGGCAGCATTTCCTGGGCTCGCCACACACGCTCGCGAACTTCGAGAACGCGTTCTGGCGCTCCGACCTGTCGGACAACAACAGCTTCGAGCAGTGGGAGCTCAACGGCGGTCACGACGCCGCACAGCGCGCCAACGCGGCCTGGAAGCGCCGGCTCACCGAGTACGAGGAGCCGCTGCTCGACCAGGCGGTCCACGAGGAGCTCGTGGCCTGGATGGATCGGCGCAAGGCGAGCTTCCCCGACTCGGACGTCTAGGCGACCGCTCGCTTGGGTGTGCGCAAGAAGCTGATCCTCGACGTCGACACCGGCACGGATGACGCCGTCGCGCTGATGCTGGCGGCGCTGCACCCCGGCCTCGAGCTCATCGCGGCGACGACCGTCAATGGCAACAACCCGGTCGCCGCGTGCACGGACAACACGCTCCGGGTCTTCGACCTCCTGGGCGTCGACATCCCCGTCTACGAGGGCGCGGCGACGCCGATGGCCCGCGACGATTTCCCGGTCCCACGCGCGGTCCTCCACGCCCGAGGGAGCATGCATCCACGCGAGCTGCCGATCCCGGCCCCGCGCTCGGTCAAGCAGGATCGGCGGGCCGCGGAGTTCCTGGTCGAGACCTACATGGCCACGACCGAGCCCATCGCGCTCGTTCCGGTCGGCCCGCTCACGAACGTCGCGATGGCGATCCGGCTGGAGCCACGGATCGTGGACCGCATCCCCGAGACCATCATCATGGGCGGCGCGCATCTGTCCGGGAACACGACCCCTGCGGCGGAGTTCAACGTGTGGGTCGATCCGGAGGCGGCCAAGGTCGTGTTCGGGGCGGGTCTACGGAACGTCGCGGTCATGCCGCTCGACGCCACCCATCGCGCGCTCGTGTCGCTCGACGACTGCCGGCGGCTGCGCGACCTTGGCACCCCGGCCGGCGGGGCCGCGGCAACCTTCATCGAAGGGCGGATCCGGGCGTACGACGATCTCCAGCCGATGGACACGCCGCAAAGCGCCCCGGTCCACGACGCCCTGTGTATCGCCTACCTGGTCGATCCCGCTGTCGTCACCGGCCGGCCGGCACACGTCGATGTCGAGACGCGCGGCGAGCTGACGATCGGACGAACGGTCATCGACCACGGCGGCCGCTTCGGCCGGGAACAGAACGCGTTCGTCGCGTTCGATGCGGACGCCCCGAAGTTCCTCGCCCTCCTGCTGGAGACGTTCGCCCGCTAGGCTTCCGGCTCGGTCGGGACGGCCTCGTCACGGACCGGCGGCGGGGCATCCCGTCGCTGCAGCCGGCGCAGCTCCTCGAGCGGGATGTGGCAGCTCATCAGGTGTCCCGGCTCGACCTCGGCGAGCGGCGGCTCGGTCACCTCGCACAGGCCCGCGATCACGCGCGGGCAGCGCGTGTGGAAGACACAGCCCGATGGCGGGTTGGCAGGGCTGGGCACCTCGCCCTGCAGCCGGATGCGCACGCGGTCCTCGCCATCGATGCTCGGGCACCGCGGACAGGAGCGCCTCGGTGTACGGGTGGTTCGGGCCGCGGAACACGGCTTCCGAATCGCCCACCTCCATGATCCGTCCGAGGTACATCACCGCGATCCGATCGGCCAGATAGCGGACGACGCCGAGGTCGTGCGAGATGAGCAGGTAGCTCGTCCGGCTCTTCGCCTGGAGCTCCGAGAGCACGTTCAGGATGGCGGCCTGGACCGAGACGTCGAGCGCGCTCGTGGGCTCGTCGGCGACGACGATCTGCGGGTCGCCGGCGAACGCCCGCGCGATCGCCACACGCTGCTTGAGCCCGCCCGACAGCTGGCGCGGCTTGAGATCGAGGTGGCGCTGGGTCAGCCGCAGGCCGTCGGCCAGCTTGTCGACGCGTTCGCTGACGGCCTTCCCACGCAGGCCGGTCAGCTTCTCGACCGAGCGCGCCAGGATGTGCCGTGCGGTCCAGCCGCGATTGAGCGCCGAATCCGGGTTCTGGAACACCATCTGGATGGACCGCTTGTCCGCGGTCGGCCGGTCACCCGATTGCGGAGCGAGGGCGTGATCGTCGAGCTCCAGGCTGCCACCGGCGTCCGGGCTTTCGATGCCGAGGATCGTCTTCGCCAGGGTCGACTTGCCCGAGCCCGATTCGCCGACGAGGCCGAGCGTCTCGCCATCATGCAGCTGCAGGTTCACGCCCACCACCGCCGGGACGTCGTGCCCGGACGAGCGGAACGTCTTGGAGACATTGGCCATGTCCAGCGTCAGGTCGCCTTGTGCGACGAGGGCCTGGCCGACGCCGGGTGGCGGCGGCTTGAGCTCGCCGATGCGCTCCCAGTGGTGGCAACGGGTCCACTGGCCCGGGGCGACCTCGACGACCGGTGGGACGACCTCGCGGCACAGGTCGGTCGCGAGCGGGCAGCGGTCGACGTACACGCACGTCGGCAACGGCGTCCCGATCTGCGGCAGCGTTCCCGGGATCGTCGTCAGCGGTCGCTCGGACTTGCGGATCCCGTGGCGCGGCAGCGACTGGAGC
Source organism: uncultured Chloroflexia bacterium (assembly GCA_963735785.1). Lineage (GTDB taxonomy): Bacteria > Chloroflexota > Limnocylindria > Limnocylindrales > CSP1-4 > SPCO01. Next base: position 29,654 of record CAVTMH010000002.1, read on the forward strand.
AGGCCGACCGTGTACGGGTGCTGTGGACGCTCGAAGACCTGGATCGCGTTGCCTTCCTCGACGATCTTGCCGGCGTACATCACGCCGACGCGGTCGCACATCGTCCGGATGACGCCGAGGTTGTGGGCGATGAGGAGGACCGCGGCATCGGTATCGGCCACGAGCGTCCGCACGAGATCGAGCACACTTGCCTCGACCGTGGCGTCAAGCCCGGTCGTCGGTTCGTCGAGCACGAGGAGCTTCGGGTCCGACGCGAGGGCGATCGCGATGACGACGCGCTGCTGCATCCCGCCCGACAGCTGGTGCGGGTACCGCTGGAAGACGCGCTCGGGGTCCGCGATCTGGACCCGGCGCATCGAGGCGAGGGCGCTTTCGCGCGCCTGCTCGGCGCTCTGGCCCAGGATCGTGAACGCCTCGACGACCTGCGGACCGACCTTGGTGGTGGGGTTGAGCGCTGCGCCCGGGTCCTGGTAGACCATCGACGCGTGCCGCATCCGGAACCGGCGCAGCTGCTCGTCGTTCATCTTCGTGACGTCGTCGCCCGCGACGAGGATCCGGCCGCCGGTGATCACGGCATTGCGCGGCAGGTAGCGGACGGCCGCGTACGCGGTCGTGGACTTGCCACAGCCCGATTCGCCGACGAGGCCGTACGACTCGCCGGGGCGGACCTCGAACGAGACGTTGCGCAGGACCGGCCGCCGGATCCCGCGGACCACGTAGGCCAGCGACAGGTCCTCGACCTTCAGTGCGGCGGACGTCGGGGCGGCGGGGGGCGGTGGCGGCGCGGTCGTCTCGATGGTCATTCGTTGAGTACCGACTGGAGCGAGTCCGCGATGAGGTTCACCGCGATCACGGTGCTCGCGATCGCGAGGGCCGGGAACAGGGTCGGCCACCAGACGCCCGAGATCATGTTCGTGTATTCCTCGCTCACCGACAGCCCCCAGTCCGGCGAGGGCGGCTGGATCCCCACGCCGAGGAATGAGAGCGTGGCGACGGTGAAGATGGCGTAGCCGAAGCGAACGGTCAGCTCGACGACCGTCGGGCCGAGCACGTTCGGGAAGATCTCGCGCGACAGGATGAACAGGCCGGACTCGCCGCGGAGCCTGGCCGCGGTGACGTAGTCGAGCTGTCGCTCGGACAGCACGGCCGAGCGGACCGTGCGGGCCACGATCGGCGTGAACAGGATCCCCACCACCGCCACGACCACGAACGACGATGACCCGAGCACGACGAGGGTGAGCAGGGCGACCAGGACGACGGGCAGGGCGAGGAACGCCTCGACGAGCCGGCTCAGCACGTCATCGACGATGCCCCGGTAGAAGCCCATGATCAGGCCGAGCAATGTCCCGGCGCCGACGCCCACGATCGCGGCCATGGGCGCCACGATCAGGACGTCACGCGAGCCGACCATGACCCGCGACAGGACGTCGCGACCCAGACGGTCCGTGCCGAACAGGTGCGCCGAGCCCGGGGGCTGGTGGTTGTCCCGGAAGTCGTTGAACGGGTCGTACGGCGTGATCCGTTCGCCGAGGATGGCGGTGATGACCCACCCGATCATGACGAGCACGCCGATGATGAACGCGGGGCGCCGCACCAGCTGGCGGAGGGTCTCCCGCCGGGCCTGCGAGCGCTCCGAGACGGGCGTGGGCGCGGCCGCGACCGGCGCGACCGATGAGGGGCTGATGACGGGAGCGTCCATCAGCGTTCCGCGTCCAGGCGGATGCGTGGGTTCATCCAGGCGATCGTCAGGTCCGCGATCAGGGTCGCGAGCATGTACACCACGCCGATGATGATCACACCGGCGGTGAGCGTCGGGATGTCCTTGCGTTGCGCCGCGAACAGCATGGTCTGGCCCATCCCGGGATACGCGAAGATCCGCTCCACCGCGATGATCCCGCCGAACAGGTAGCCCACCTGGACCGCGATGACCGCGACCGTCGGGATCAACGCGTTGCGCAACACGTGGCGACGCATGGTCTGGGCCGTCGTCAGACCCTTCATCGTCGCGGTCCGCGTGTAGTCCGACTGCAGGACCTCGATGGTCCCGGCCCTCGTCATGCGTGCGATGTACCCGAAGTAGACGATCGCCATCGCCAAAGCCGGCATCAGCAGGTACCGGACCTGGGTCAGGATGTCCGCGTCGCGTGGCGGCGTCGCGAGGACGGGCAGCAGCTTCAGCTGCACGCCCACCACGACCACGAGGATCGTGGCGGTCACGAACTCCGGGATCGACGCCGACGTGACGCCAAGCAGGACGATCGCACGATCGACCGGACGGTCACGCCGTCGAGCGGCGAACAGGCCGGCCAGGATCGCCACCGGGATCGTGATGAGCAGCGCCAATCCGGCCAGTTTCGCGGAGCGCCCGATGGCATCGATCAGCGTCGGCAGGACCGGCCGGTTCGTGACGAACGAATCGCCGAAGTCGAGCGTGAACACGCCCACGATCGAATCGACATATCGCGTGATGATCGGCCGATTGGTCCCGAGCCGTTCGTTGATCGCGTCGACGGTCTCCTGCGGCGCGAAGGGGCCCGCGATGGTCCGACCGACGTCATTGGGCAGGACGTTCGCGATGATGAACACGATCGTGGCGAGGAGCCACAACGTGAGCAGGGAGAGCAGCAGCCTGCGCGTGATGAAACGTGCCATCGGCTCCTCGGCCGTGACTCAGACGGATCGTGGCATGGGGACGACGGCTCGCGCCACCGTCCCCACGCGCTGCGTCGTCAGACGCGGGTGGTCGTCGAGAACGACATCTGCCCCAGGGCGCTCGAGAACACCCCGGCGAACTTGTTCGAGTTGCCGGCGAGGTAGTTGTAGAAGTACGGCAGGCCGACCGGGACGTCGTCGTTGAGGATCGTCTCGATCTTCGTGCAGGCGGCCTTCTGGGCGTCGACGGTCACGGCCGCCTGGAACTCCGTGAAGGCCGCATCGAACGGGTCGGACGAGTACTGCGACGAGTTCCAGATGCCGTTCGTCTTGAGCGCGGCGTTCAGGTACACGTCCGGCGTCGCGCGATGGCCGTAGTCCACGATGCCGAGCTCGGCCGCGCCGGAGCACGGCGGGTTCGCGGGCTCCGCGGGGCACCACTGCGCGCCATAGAAGGTATCGAGGCTCTCCACCTCGACGTTGAGCGTGATGCCGGCCTGCTCCGCCTGGCTCTTGAGGAGCGTGGCGAGGTCCGGGATCTCCTGCAGCTGACCGGCGTGGAGCACGGCCGTCAGGTTCGTCGCGCCGGCGTCGGCGAGGAGCTGCTTGGCCATGTCGATGTTCTGCGTGCGCTGGGTGACGGCGTCGTCAAAGTACGGATAGCCCTGCCAGATGACATGGTCGTTGCCGATCTCGGCGCGACCCTTGAACAGCTGGTCGACGAGCTGTTGCCGATCCCATGTGAGCGCCAGTGCCTGGCGAACCCGCTTGTCGGTGAATGCGCCCGTGTCGGTCCGCATCCAGATCTGCCGATGCAGGGCCGCCGGCGTCGCGATGAGGCTGAAGTTCGGGTCGTCGAAGAGCGCGGCCCCCGACAGGACGTCGAACTGCACGATGGCGTCGACCTGGTCGCCCTGATAGGCGGTGATCATCGGACCCGTCGTGTCGAAGAACAGGAATTCCGTGCCGTCGAGCGGCGTCGTGCCGCCCCACCAGTCGGCGTTCCGCTCGAACGTCGCGCCCGTCTGCTGGTTGTAGTTCAGGAGCTTCCAGGCACCCGTTCCGGTCGGCCGCTGGTCGAGGGTCGTCCCGGCCACGTAATCGGCGGGGGTGATGACGGTCTGCGCGTTGTAGATCGAGACGAGGTACGGGAAGTTGCCGTTGGCGGCGACGAGCGTGAAGGTGACCGTGAGGTCATCGGTGGCGACCGCGCCGCCCGGGTCCAGGACGCCCTTCAGGCCGGAGTTGCCGGCCGCGACGAGACGCTCCATCGATGCGACGACGTCGGCCGACGTGAAGGCGGCGCCGTCATGCCACTTGACGTCCGGGCGCAGCTTGAACGTCCAGACCGTGCCGTCGTCGTTGGAGGTCCACTCGGTGGCGAGAGCCTGCGCGAGAACACCCGGATCGGCCGGGTTCTGCGTGCACAGGAACTCCATCGACTGCGCGACGATCCCGTAGCCGCCCAGGTCCTGCATGGCGACCGGATCGATCGAGACGGGGCGCTGGATGGCGCACCGGATCGTGCCGCCGGCCACGGCGCTCGCGGGCGCACTGGGCGGCGCGCTCACGCCGGGGGCTGCCGAACCGGCACTGGGCGCCACGCTCGCGGTTCCCGGGCCGCAGGCGGCGATCACGGCGCCGATGGCGGGCAACGACAGGCCGATGACCGTCGCGCGCTGGATGAATTGACGTCGGGTGATCCGCCCGTTCGCGTACGCCTCGACGACGTCGAGTTCGAGCGGGGTGGCTGATCGGCGGACCCGATCCAGGCGCTTGAAGTCCATGGCGCTTACTCCTCCTCGACCACGCGACCCATCAGTCGCCGTTCCGTGCACCCCTCCGTCCGGCGTCGCTCGTCAGCAACTGACACGCCGCAGTTGGCCCACGGTAATGGTGCCCTCTTGCGGATGTCAACGCACCACCGCGTCCTGGGTCGACGCGAGCTGGCCACGAAGCGCGTACGGCCCGGCATGGTCGATGCGGACGGTCACGGCGCGCCCGACGAGATCCGGGCGTCCGGCGAGGTGCACGAGCTTGTTGCCCCGGGTCCGGCCGGACAGTCGGACGACGCCCTTTGCGGCCTCGTCGGTCGCTTCGTCGGCGGTCTCATGAGCATGCGCGCGTCGCGGCGTCACCGTGTCGACGAGGACCCCGACGTTCCGCCCCAGCCACGCCTCGTTCCGTTCGAGCCCGATCCCCTCCTGGAGCGCGAGCAGCTCGTTGAGGCGCCGCCGCTTGACGGCGGGCGGGACGTCGTCGTCGAGATGCGTGGCGGGGGTGCCCGGCCGGGGTGAGTAGGCCGCGGCGAAGACCTGGTCGTACCGCACGCGCTCGAGGAGGTCGAGGGATCGTCGGAACTGCTCCTCGGTCTCGCCGCAGAACCCGACGATGACGTCGGTCGATATGGTGATGCCCGGCACCGCGTCCCGGATGCGTGCGAGCCGCTCCTCGTAGTGCTCGATCGTGTACTGGCGACCCATCCGGCGAAGGACGACGTCGTCGCCCGACTGGACCGGGAGGTGCAGGTGCTCGCAGACACTCGGACAGTCGGCAAGGGCCGCGATGAGCCGATCCGACAGGTCCCACGGGTGTGAGGTGACGAACCGCAGCCGGGGGATGGCCGGCTGTCCGTCGGCGGTGCGCAGTCCGTCGATCGTGCGGATGAGCTCGGCGAGGTCCGGGCGGCCGTGGAGATCCAGCCGACGCCCGGCCCACCGCTCGGCGTCGACGTGGGCGAACCTGGCCTCGGGCTCCAGGTCGTGACCGTAGGAATTGACGTTCTGCCCGAGCAGCGTCACCTCACGGAACCCGGCGGCCGCCAAGGCACGGGCCTCATCCACGATCTCGTCGAACGGGCGGCTGCGTTCCGGTCCGCGGCTGAGCGGCACGATGCAGTACGTGCAGGTCTTGTCGCAGCCGTAGATGATCGGCAGCCACGCGCTGATCGCGGAGCCTCGGGCGACGGTCCCCTCCCCCACGGCACGAGCTCGGGTCGTGGACAGTCCGTCGGCGACGCCGACCACCGTGCGGCCGACCGTGGTCGTGGCACCGACCGTGCCCACGCCAGCGACCGTGCCCAGGCCGTCGACGCCCAGCGCACCGGCCGTCCCGGACCGGCCGATCGCCCCCTGCGCGGACGCCAGCCCGAGTCGATCGATGAGCTCCGGCTCCTCGTCGGGCCGAAGGAACAAGTCCACGGCCGGGTAGCGGCTTCGAAGGCCTGCCCGATCGGGCTCCCGCACGGAACAGCCGGTCAGCACGACGCGGAGTCCGGGATGGGCGGCCTTGAGCTTCGCGAGATGGCCCTGCCGGCCGATGACCTTCTGCTCGGCGCCCTCGCGGATCGCGCACGTGTTGATGACGACGAGATCCGCGGCCTCCATCGACGGCGCCTCGGCGCAGCCGGCCGCCAGCAGGCGTCCGGCCATCTCCTCCGAGTCGCTGCGGTTCATCTGGCAACCCAGGGTCCACACATGGAACCGGGGCAGCGAAGCGAGCTCCGGAACGTATTCGCCGAGCCGAGCGTCGGCGGGCGAGCCGGGGGTCCGTGGCGGCGAGGTCGGGCCTTCGTCGCTCGGGGGCAGTAGGTCGAGCACCGGCAGCGCACGCATCGAAAGGCGGGTGTCACTCACAGCCGCGCCATGGTACGCCGAACCGTCCGCCGGCCCGGTATCCTCCCACGATGGATCTTGTGGCGCTGTTCACTTCTCCGGAGACCTGGGTCGCCCTGGTGACGCTGACCGTGCTCGAGATCGTGCTCGGCATCGACAACGTCATCTTCATCTCGATCCTCGTCCAGCGGCTCCCGGCGCATCAACGCGATCAGGCGCGGCTTGTGGGCCTCGGACTGGCCATGGGCATGCGCATCCTGCTGCTGCTCACGATCTCCTGGATCATCGGCCTGACCCAGCCCCTCTTCACCTTGTTCGATCGGGATTTCTCGTGGCGTGACGTCATCCTCATCGGCGGTGGCTTGTTCCTGCTGTGGAAGGCCACGACCGAGATCCACGAGTCGCTCGAGGGCGCCGAGGCGCATTCGTCCACGACGGCCGGGACCGCGTCGTTGCGCGGTGTGCTCCTGCAGATCGTGCTGCTCGATATCGTCTTCTCGCTCGACTCGGTCCTGACCGCGGTCGGCATGGTCGACGAGGTGGCGGTCATGATCGTCGCGGTCGTGTTCGCGGTCGGCGTGATGTTGTTCGCCTCGGGCCCGCTCTCGAAGTTCGTCCATGACCATCCGTCGGTCAAGATCCTGGCGCTGTCGTTCCTGCTCCTGATCGGGGTCACGCTCATCGCCGACGGGTTCGGCTTCCACATCGACAAGGCGTACATCTACGCGGCGATGGCCTTCAGCGTCTTCGTGGAGTTCCTCAACCTGCGACGCCGGAGCAAGACGCCCGTGGAACTCCACCCGACGTTCGTCAAGGAAAAAGCGGACACGCCGGCGAGCTGACGGCCTACGGCGCTCAGGCCTGGGCGGACAGGGTCTCTACCAGCCGCTCGCCGACCTCTGGCGGAACCCACAGAGCGGCGTGGGCCTCCGAGTACGGGCCGAGGTCTCCGTGGTAGTCGCTGCCGCCCGTCGCGATGAGGCCGAGACTCGCCGCCACCGCCCCGGCGGCCTGGACGGTTGGCATGTCGAACGAGCGGTAATAGACCTCGAGACCACCCAGCCCGACCTCGACCAGCTCACGCACGACATCGATCCGGGCGGAGGCCTCGCGGAAGTGGGCGAGCACCGGGATCCCGCCGGCGGCCGCGATCGCCTCGATGGCCGCTTCCGGGCCCAGCCCCTCGCGCCGGACGTAGCCGGGCGCCCCGTGCCCGATCAGGCGGCTGAACGCGTCCTCGACACTCGTCGCGAACCCCGCCGCGATGAGCGCCCGAGCGATGGTCGGGCGACCGAGGGCATCGTCCGCACCGACCTGGAGCGCGGCGACCTGCGGGTCGATCGGAAGCCCGAGCTCGCGCAGGAGCGCCACCGTCCGGTCGAATCGGATCCGGCGAGCCTGACGTTGCGCGACAAGGGCTGCCTCGAACGCCTCGTCGTCGGGATCCATCCCGAACCCCAGGATGTGCAGTTCGCCCTCCCACAGCCCGAGGTCGCGGGTAACGAGCGCGTTGATCTCCACCCCCGGGATGAGCGTCAGCCCCGGTGGGATCGCATGGTCCTTTGCCACGTCCCGGTATCCGGCGAGCGTGTCGTGATCGGTCAGGGAGAACGTGCCAACCCCGGCCGCCGCGACAGCCTCGAGCAGCGCCGCCGGCTCCAGGACCCCATCCGACCGGGTCGAATGAGCGTGCAGGTCCACGGTCGAGGGTCCGGGTGGAACGACCGCGCCATCGGCAGACCACGGGTCATGGCGCCGCCGCGGTCGTGTCCCTCCGGTGTCGGTCATGCTCGCGAGCGTACCAACCCACGGGGTCGAGCCGCGGCTCTTGCAGGTGCTCGTTGACAGCGGCGTAAGGCACCTAGGGGTCAGGTGGCGGATACGTAGGACCTTCTCAGTATGGCCTCCGTGCCCTCGGGCGGGCAGGATGAGAGCGACAAGACTCCCGTTGCCTCCTGCACCGACAGGCAACACCAGCGCGATCACAACGCCGGCCGGGAACCTCCTCCTCAGGCCGGCGTTCGCGTACCCGCCAGCCAGCGGCGACCTCGAATTGGCCACCGATAGCCCTCACACCATGAAGTGAATCGTGCCGGGCCGCGTGAGCAGATGGCCGTCGGAGGTGGTTCCAAGCGCCAGGACACACTGGGACCGTCGTGGCACCTCCACGGCGCGCGCCAACAGGCCAGCGACTAGGCTGTTTCGCATGGCCGACCTCCGAGACGCCGCAACCGGGAATCCGATCGTGGACCTGATCGACTCCAGCAACGAGGGCGACGTTCGGACCACGGTCGTGCGGGTCGGCGCGGTCCAGCCGGCGCCTCCGGTCGCACCGGCGTCGCTCATCGACCGCGACTCCCACCTAGCGGTTATCCACCTCCATCGCGTCGCTCGCGCATCCGCACACGAGATCGTATTCGAGACCTACGGCAGCACCAATGCTCAGACTCCAGGCTCGTACGTCCTTCAATCTTGGTGGCTACCGGATGCGTTTGCGCTGGTGGCCGACACGTCGCGCGAGTGGTTCCAAGCCCCGTACCCCGGAGATGGCCCCTCGGAGCTCCCCGACCACGGGCCGGACTACTGCCTCCTGACATACGAGTCGCTCGTTCCTGGCGAGGCGGCGTACACAGACGGGCGTGGCGCGTGGGTGAGCGTCCGTGGCTTTGAGGAGTACATCGCCGGCGACCTCCTTCGCTTCCGAACCAATCCCGCGACCGAGTGACATTCGCGGACACATTGCGACCGCATCGTCTCGGCTCTTGACCGTTAATCGGTCATCCGGCGAGAGTCGGCCCCACTCGATCCTGCAATGCGTAGAACCTCTCAAGTCCCGGACTCATCGCGAGGCCCCCGACGTGTGCGAAGGCGACATGAGCCTCAGCGGCTGGGCAATCGGCGACCAAGGCCTCGAGTCTGTCGATGAAGGTATCGGCGTGCCAGAACGTAAGGTCCTCGACGAGGTCGACCCGCTCCATGTCCGGATCTTCCGGCGAACAGAGGAAGACACGCAAGCGATCCCAGACCGACTCCGGATCCAGCCTGACGGCCTCGTGGATGGCGTCGTACTCCGCACTCACCCAAGAACCGTACCGCAGGGGTGGAACCACGGGCAGCGCGCCCCTAATCGACCAGGTGTCATTGGCGCACGCTGTGCGAGGCCGGCACAGCCTCCCTTGTGGCGGACCGCCCTCCCGTTGCGATCCCCGGATATCGCCACCGGCGATGGTAGGTTCGCGCTGATCGCCACACAACGGGGCCAGGTATCGCCCGGGGCGATTTCTGGGCGTGAATCGGCATCGGAGGCGCTCGAAGACCAGCACCGGTCCGACTTATGATCGCCCCTGGCGATATCCGGGGAAACGGGCCCGGACGGCGGCGCGTCCGCGCACCCGGGCGGCCGTTGAGGGGTGGCGCCGGGCGGGATTCGGGCGCGGAGCCCGCTAGCGGCGGAGCCGCGGAGGGCGGAGGCGCACGGATCCGCCCGGTGACAGGACCCCACCCGGACCCACTGGGCTACACGTCCACCAGCTGCTGGATCCTCTCGATCGCCAGGGCCTTCCCAGTCGCCGGATCGATGTCGACCTGCACGGCATTGAAGACGACCGGCCCCTCCCCGACCTCGAACCGGGTCGGCAGGGCGTTGATGAACCGCGGCAGCACGGTCGCCGGATCGAACCCGATGACGCTCCACACCGGACCCGTCATCCCAAGATCGGTCTGGTAGGCGGTCCCACCGGGCAGGATTCGCTCGTCCCCGGTCACCACGTGCGTATGCGTCCCCACGACGACACTCACGCGTCCGTCGAGGTACAGGCCGAGCGCGTTCTTCTCGGACGTCAGCTCGCAGTGGAAATCGACCAGACGGATCGGCGGCAGCGGCTCCGGTGCCGATGACTCGTCCAGGAGCGCGTCGGCGTCCGTGAACGGGTTCTCGATCGGCTGCATGAAGGTCCGGCCCTGGAGGTTGATGACCGCGACGTGCGAGCCGTCGAGGGCGTCGTACACGCCCCAGCCCCGGCCCGGGACGCCGGTCGTGCCGTAGTTGTGGGGTCGGAGCACTCGATCGGTGCTCTCGAGGTAGGGATAGATCTCGCGCTTGTCCCAGATGTGGTTGCCGCTCGTGATCACGTCGACCCCAGCGGCCAGGATCGCGTCCGCCAGCGACGGCGTGAGGCCCATCCCGCCCGCGACGTTCTCGCCGTTGGCGGTGACGAAGTCGATGCCGCGCGCCTCGCGCAGCCCGGGCAGGATCTGCTCGACCGCATGGCGGCCCGGTTTGCCGATGAGGTCGCCGATCATGAGCACGCGACACGCGCCCCGCGGACGCGGCGCGTCACCGTTGGGCGGGTTGCCGAGGCGCGTCAGGCCGATCGAGCCCGATCGGGCGGCCGCCGACTCCGGCGCGGCTACGTCGCGTCTCCAGCGCGCAGATGTTCCCAGGTGCGTGCGCCGCTACGTGACAGCATCGCCTCCGAGCCTAGCACCCGACCGCACCGCTCGCGCGCTGCCGGCTGACGAGCGGGTCATGAGCCGTGGGCGGCCCGGCACCCCCCGATCGAGTGGGCGACCGTTCGCTTACGAGGCCCGATACAGCAGCCAGGAATCGCGCATGCGCTGCGTCTGGCCGACCGTGAACTCGGTGTAGCAGCTGTCGAACGAGTAGTCCATGTAGTTGTGGATGGGGTCGACGCCCGGTGCGGGACACGTGTCCTTGCCGACCGGGCAGCCCGAGGATGGCGTCTTCTGGGCGGGCGTGTCGGCGACGAAATCGCCGGTACGGTTGCAGCCACCGTAGAACGTGTGCTCGAGGTTGAGCCAATGGCCGGCCTCATGGGTCAGCGTCTCGCCCAGGTCGAATGCGCCCTCGTAGGCATCGGAAGCGCCGGGCACCGTCTCCCAGTCGATCACGATCCCGTCGAGATACGCCTGCGCGGTGTCGGTGATCTCAGGCAGGTACGCCCAACCGAGATACGCGCCGCCGCTCGTGGAGTACACGTTGAGGGCGTTATCGCCGCCCTGCTTGAGCGCCCTCTTCATGGCGCGCTCGGCGCCACCCGAGCGGGAAGCGAACCAGACCGGATGGTCGGTCCGCGTGACACCGGCCAGCTGGAACGTGAACCCCGTCAGCGCGCCGCCTTCTCGGCCGCCGAAAGTTCGGTTGAGGACCGTGATCTGGCTGCCTATCTGCTTGGCGCTGAGATTCCCCACGGCGCCGTCGGTGATGACGTGGAAGTAGACGGGCACCGACACCGCGAAGCTCGAGGTCGCCCGGCCCTTGGCCGACGCGGGAAGGTCCCGGCGGATCTGGGTGTTGTCAGGCTCCCGGAGCTTGCCACCGCGTCCGACAAGGCCCGCATCGGCCTCCGCGACGTGCGGATCGCACTGGGCTCCGCCGGAGCCGACGACGCCGATCGCTGCGACCGGCATGGCCGCAAGGCTGGCGGAGAGCGTATATCCAAGAACGAGGGCGACCACTCGACGCATCGCGCGCACCGACAACCTCCTCCATCAGCCCGTTCGTCCCGGCATTCCTCGATCGCCACCATTCTGACCTCAACAGGGATCGGTTGGTAGCGCGAAGGGCGCCTCGACGGTGCGGGTAGGCAACACGTGGGACGAGCCGCCCGCCGAGGCGAACCGGTCTCGCGCTCCTCAAGCGCCGGTCGCCTGGCGGAGCTGGAGCCGCACGGTCCGATCGATGCGATCCACGCGCAGGTGCACCGATCCCAGATCGTCGGAACCGGCGCCATCGACATGACGCTCGATCCAGCGCGCCACATCGTCGCTCGCCGCAAGCTCCGGGACGAGCCGGCCGACAACGGTGTCGCGGAAGAACGACGCGAATCCGTCGGCCCGCCCGACATCGCCCACGTCCAGCACCTGTGCGTCGATGAACCGCAGGCGATCGTCCCTGTCGACGAGGAGCGTGACGAAATAGCGGCCCTGGTCGGAACCTGCCGAGTTATCGACCTCGCAGACCCACTGGTCCAGACCGACGACGGCGCCGGCCAGAGCACAGTGCAGGGTCGCCTCGGTCAGGCGTTCGATCGCTTGCGCACCGCCGACCGCCGCGCTGATGACCTCCGGTGCCGCGTCGAGAACGGAGCGGATGCGCCCCGACGGTGCCGCAGCGCACGCGGCCAGAAGAGCACCAACCATCAGGACCCACATGGCGCGCATCACCCGCAGGGCTTCCAGTCAAGAGGGGACGGACTCGTCGCCGTCCATCTCGCCTCCACGCTGGAAAAGGTCATCGAGATGTTCGTCGGCGAGATCGTCAGGCTGGAGATGCTGGTGGTCTGCCAGGTGTGGCCCATCTTCGAGGTGAACTTCCAGAGCTGGCCCGGCCGGCACGGCGCTGCCAATCGAAACGCGAAGACCAGGGTCCCGTGGTCCCACGTGAAGTCGTCCCACGGCGCCCAGTGCTGCCGGTCCTGTTCCGTGAAGCCCACGCCGTCGGCCTCGAAGACCTCCGGTTTCAAATAGTGGCGGGCACCCCCATCCTCGTCATAGGTGGCGAACGTCGTGGCGAGGAAGTTCACGTTGCGGCTGCTGTTGAGGGCGAAGCCGTTCGGTCCGCCGACGTTGCCGGAGATGCCCGGGTAGTTGAGCATCCAGCAACGGCTGGCGCCACAGTCCTTCCACTGCCACTTCGCCGTGACCTCATATCGGTTCAGCGGGACGTTGCGGTACAGCGTTGGCCTGAACAGGGTGACGTCGCTGGCCGACGCCGTGCCCAGGGCGATGGACCCCGCCAGCGCAGGCTCGCGGAACCAGCCGAACTCGCGCTCGAGGGTGCGGTCGATGGTCTTCCGGGCGGCGCCGGTCCGCTCGAGCCGCTCGATCCGGTCCAGGACGGCCCGGTACATCTCGGCGTCCGACGGGAATGTCTTGTCCCCGGCCGCCGAGACTGGCGTGGCGGCGCCGACGAACATGCAGAGCGCGACCAGCGCGATGGATCGGTTCATGGACCTGCCTCCGACCACGGCCCCGATGGCGGAGGGCGGGCAGGGCGACGACACCACGTTAGCAATGGGCGCTCACCTGGCGCTTATCACCCAGCGCCGGAGCGTTGAGACCGGCTCAGGCGCAGTGGGCCTCGAGCTCGACGAGCTGCACGGCGCCCGCCGTCGCGCTGCTCGGTGTGTACGCCTCGACCCCGGCCCTCTGGCTCGTGATCCACTCGAGCAGGGGCAGGAACAGGTCCTCCATCTTCTGCGGGTCCATGTCGTTCAGAAGCTTGAGCTGCGGGATCGCTTCGACGCGCCCGGAGCGACCGTGCAGCCGGTCAACAGGAGCGCGACGAGCGCTACCGCTCGCATGGCCGCTACTTCGCGTACTCCACGGCTCGCGTCTCGCGGATGACGGTGACCTTGATCTGGCCCGGGTAGGTCAGCTGCTCCTCGATCTTCTTCACGATGTCGCGGGCGAGCCGCGTCGCGGTGAGGTCGTCGATCTCCTCGGGTCGGACGAGGATGCGCACCTCGCGCCCGGCCTGGACCGCGAAGGAGCGCTCGACGCCACCGAAGCTCTCGGCGATCGCCTGCAGGTCCTCGAGCCGCTTGACGTACGTGTCCATCGACTCGCCGCGGGCGCCCGGCCGGGACGCGCTGATGGCGTCCGCGACCTGGACGATCGGGGCCTCGAGACAGGCGTACTCGACCTCCTGGTGGTGCGCCGCGATGCCGTTGATGACTTTGAATGGCAGGTTGTGGCGCTGGGCGATCTGGGCGCCGATGGCCGCGTGCGGGCCCTCGACCTCGTGATCGACTGCCTTGCCGATGTCGTGGAGCAGGCCGCCCATCTTGGCGACCTGGACGTCGGCCCCGATCTCGGCCGCGATGACCGATGCGAGGTTGCTCGTCTCGACAGAGTGGCGGAGCACGTTCTGGCCGTAGCTGGTGCGGTACTTCAAGCGGCCGAGCAGCTTGATGATCTCGGCTGGCAGGCCCGGGACACCCGCCTCGTAGGCGGCCGCCTCGCCCGCCTGGCGCATGATGATGTCGACTTCCGCGCGGGCCTTGGCCACGACCTCCTCGATGCGACCGGGATGGATCCGGCCGTCGGCGATGAGCTTTGTGAGGGCGATCCGGGCGACCTCTCGCCGGACCGGATCGAAGCCCGACAGGATCACCGTCTCGGGCGTGTCGTCGATGATCAGGTCGACGCCGGTGGCCTGCTCGAGGGCACGGATGTTGCGGCCCTCGCGGCCGATGATCCGGCCCTTCATCTCGTCCGACGGCAGGTGCACCACGCTGACCGTGTGCTCCGCCGTGTGATCCGCGGCCACACGCTGCATGGCGGTCAGGACGATGTCGCGGGCCTTGTCCTGGGCCTCCTCGCGGGCGGCCCGCTCGATCGCCCGGCCGAGCTTGACGGCGTCGTGCTCCGCCTCGGCGCGAACCGCCTCCAGGAGCATCGACTTGGCATCGTCGGCGGACAGGCCCGACACGCGTTCGAGCGCGGCGACCTGCTCCCCGAGGGCGCGGGTGAGCTCTTCCCTGGACTTCTCGAGTTCGCGCTCTCGATCCAGCAGCTTGCGATCGCGGCCCTCGAGCATTTCCGCCCGCTGGTCGAGCTGCTCATCGCGCTGGACGAGGCGGCGCTCCTGGGCGGCCAGCTCGCCGCGGCGTGCGCGGGCCTCTTCTTCTGCCTCACGCCCGAGACGGAGCTTCTCGTCCTTGGCTTCGAGGATGAGCTCTTTCTGACGAGCGCGGGCCTCCGCTTCGATGCGGCGCGCCTCCGCCTGCGCTGCCTTCATCCCCTGGGATGCCCACATGCTGCGGGCGAGTGCGCCGAGAATGGCTCCGCCGACGGCGGCCGCAACGGCCACCGCCACGAGGACCGGTGTGTCCATCGGTTGTCCTCCCATCCGGACCGGATGATGCGGCCGGACGCGTCACGTGTACGAAGGCGCGATCTCGTCTCGGGAGGTGGCCTGACCCATGAATGAGGTCAGACCCGGCACCGTGCCGTCGGATCGACGGTCCGGGGCCCCTGCCGGAGGACATGATCGGCCGGTGTTTCGAGTTCGGGAGCGCCGCTACGGCGGCCCGGGAACGATCCACGTAGCCTACGGCCGCCGGTTCGGAGGGTCAACCGAGCGGCCGCGAGACGGTGCATGTATGCAACGACATGGAACGGGCGGCCGGACACGAAGAAGCGGCGCCGCTCTCGCGACGCCGCTCCTGCGTGGATCTGGGTCAGAACCCGGTCACGTCCGGGTCAGTGGCCCTTCTGCCTGGCAGCCTTTGCGGCGTGCCGCTCGGCCTGCTTGGCGGCTTTCGCGGCCCCGCGCTCGGCCTTCCTCGCGTCGTGGGCCGCGGCTCGCTCCGACCGCCTGGTCTCGCGGGCCAGGGCTCGCTCGGCCTTGGCGGCCGCACGGGCCAGCGCACGCTCGGCCTTGAGCGCCGCCTTGACGGCTCGCGCTGCGTCCTTGTCCTTCTTGGCGGCTTCGGCGTCCGTGTCGGCCTCGTCGGCTTCCTCGTCGCACACGACCGCTTCGGGATCGGTCGCGTCAGGATCCGTGTCGTTCGGCTCGCTGACGACGAGCACGACGTCGCCGTCGGCCGGTGCCTCGGCCACGGGTTCCGTCGGTTCGACGGCGCAGCCACCCTGATGGGCGATCCAGCTGACATACCCGCCGTGGTTGCAGTTCTTCCCGCCGATGCGGTCGCCGTGCGCCGCTTCGGTCGTCGAGATCACGCCGTCCGCGTTGGCATCGACGGTCGCCTGCTCGGCGGTGACGGCATCCGGATCGGCCACGGCGACGGCGTCCTGGCAATCGTCATCGATCCCGTTGCCGTCGACATCCTCGAACGTCGCGGTCGTATCGACATCCGGCACCGCGTCGGGCGGTGTGACACCCATGGCGACTCCGGTCATGGACAGGACGAGGAACAGCCCCGCCGTCCCGGCAAGCCACCTGGTTCGTCGTTTCAGCATCGATGCACGTACTCCCTTGCCCCGGACTACAGCGAGATGAGGACCCGGCATACGCCGTCGAGCCATCTGGGCTCGGTCCGAGTATCGACCGGGGCCCGGCGCTCGGGTCCCCTGACCATGGTCCGCACCGCGCACCGGACGGCCGGGCGGACGCTGGTCGGAACGATGCGTTCGGGAGCGTTCGGCCTCGTTGCGGTGCGGTGCCGGGGGTCACCAGGGCGAGCGACGCCGGTCCGGCGAACCGCCCACGTCACGCCGAGGCGTCGTCCGGGACGTCGACGAGGGTGGCGGCGACATCGCGACAGGTCCCCGGGTCGAACCCGTGGCGGGCGAGCAGGGCGTAGGCCCGCTGGCGGCGTTGACGAGGATCGGCGACACGGGCGAGGGCCCGAGCGTTCTTCGCGAGCAGCCGTTCCGCGGCGGTCCGGTCGGCGCTCACGGGCGGGGGGTCATCGCCGTCGGGGTCCGCCATGGCCCGGTCGCGCCGCTCACCCAGGACGAGGTCGACGATGTCGCGCTCGATACCCTTCAGGCGCAGCTCCTCGCGGATGGCCCGCTCGCCGCGTGGACGCGCGCGGTCGCGGGACTCCACCCAGGCACGGGCGAATACCTCGTCATCGAGCATCCCGAGGTCCGTCATCCGGGCGATCGCCCCATCGACCAGGTCTGCGCGGTAGCCGGCCCCGCCCAGCCGTCGCCGGACCTCGGACACCGAGCGCGACCGGACTTCCAGGAATCGCGCCGCTGCCTCGAGCACGACGGCCGGGTCGTCGATCGCGGCGCGCCGCTCCCGCCGCTCGGCGAACGACTCCCGGCGCCCTGGACGGCCCGTCACGCTCGCCCTACTCGGCCTCTTCGATGCCCTCGACCGGGATCACGACCTCGTCGATCTTCCCGCGGATCTGGCGATCGATGTCCGCCGCGATCTCCGGGCTGGTCTTGAGGAAGTCCTTCGACGCCTCGCGTCCCTGGCCGAGTCGGGTCTCGCCGAAGTTGAACCAGGCGCCGGTCTTGGACACGACGTCCATCGCCACGCCGACGTCGAGCAGCCCGCCTTCCTTGGAGATGCCCTCGCCGTACATGATGTCGAATTCGGCCACGCGGAACGGCGCCGCGACCTTGTTCTTGACGACCTTGACCCGTGCCCTGTTACCGATCGATTCCGTGCCGTTCTTGATGGTCTCCACGCGGCGGATGTCCAGCCGGACGGAGGCGTAGAACTTCAGCGCGCGACCACCCGGTGTGACCTCCGGGTTGCCGAACATGACGCCGATCTTCTCGCGCAGCTGGTTCGTGAAGACGAGTGCCGTATTGGAGCGCGAGACCGCGCCGGTCAGCTTGCGCAGGGCCTGGCTCATGAGCCGCGCCTGGATGCCCACGAACGAATCGCCCATCTCCCCCTCGATCTCGGCCCGGGGTACGAGCGCGGCGACGGAGTCGACGACGACGCAATCGATGCCACCGGAACGGATCAGGGTCTCCGTGATCTCGAGCGCCTGCTCACCGGTGTCCGGCTGCGAGACGAGCAGCTCGTCGACGTTGACGCCGCAGGCGCGGGCGTAGGCAGGGTCCAGGGCGTGCTCGACATCGATGAAGGCGACGACGCCGCCGCGGGCCTGTGCCTCCGCGAGCACGTGCTGGCAGACCGTGGTCTTGCCCGACGACTCCGGTCCGAAGATCTCCGTGATCCGGCCGCGTGGGATGCCGCCGACCCCCAGCGCGAGATCGAGCGCGATCGACCCGGTCGGGATCGAATTCGACGGCCTGCCGCTCGGCCGTGCCGAGCTTCATGATCGCGCCGCGCCCGAACTGCTTCTCGATCGCGGACAGCGCGGCATCCACTGCCTTGCCGCGCTCCGCGAGCGCTCGCTCCGCTGTCCGCTCGTCCGTCATCGCCATCCGTTCGTCACGCTCCTCATCGATCGGCTCGATCGGTCAGCGGAGCGGGCCACGATGGCAACCGTCCCGTCGATCAGCCTTCTTCCGTGTCGTCCTCGACGACGACTGGCTTCTCCTTGCGCGGCTTCCGGATCACCTCGACGTTCTGCGGGGGCTCCGACAGCGGCGTCAGGCTCGGCTGGGCGAGCTTGGCTTTCTTCTTCTTCTTGAGCTCCTTGCCAGGTCGATCTCGCGAGCCCATCGCTTCGCCTCCGCGTTGTCGTGCAGCGTACCGAGCGATCCTTCACGCGGACTGCTCCGCGACTTCACCACCGCTCACCCGGCCCGCGCGCGAGCGCAGATCAGCCATGTCAGCGGGGAACGTTCCGGCCCGGATCGAGGCGCGGATCCTGACCATGAAGTCTAGGGTGAAGGTCAGGTTGTGACAAGTCGCGAGCCGGTAGGCCAGGAGCTCCTTGGCCCGGAACAGATGGGCGAGGTAAGCGCGCGAGAACCGCCGGCACAGGATGCACGGGCAGCCCTCCTGGACCGGCGCCGGATCGTCCAGGTGAGTCCGATTGCGCAGGTTCAGCCTGCCCCCGGGCACCCACAGCTGACCGTTCCGGGCAACCCGCGCGGGGAGCACGCTGTCGAACAGGTCGACGCCGCGGTGGACCGCCTCGAGCAGGTCCGCCGGCGAGCCGAGCCCCATGAGATAGCGGGGCCGCGGGTCGTCCGCCAGCAGCGGGATGGCCACGTCGAGCGCCGCGTCCCGCTGCTCGGGCGTCTCGTCGCCGGCGAGGCCGCCGATGCAGATGCCGTCGAACGGGAGGCTCGCGATGAACCGCGTCGAGTCCGCGCGCAGCTCGGGGTCCAGCCCGCCCTGGACGATCCCGAACATGGCCTGGTCCTCGCGCGTATGCGCCGCGAGCGAGCGCTCCGCCCAGCGGTGCGTGCGGGCGGTCGCCTCGGCGACGACCTCGACCGGCGAGCTCGGGTAGACCGGCTGATCGAAGGCGACGGCGATATCGGCTCCGAGCGCTTCCTGCACGGCCGTCGCATGCTCGGGCGTGAACCGATGGATCGACCCGTCAAGGTGCGAGCGGAAGGTGACCCCGTCCTCATCGACGACCCGCAGGTCCCCCAGCGACACGACCTGGAAGCCGCCCGAGTCGGTCAGGATCGGCCGGTCCCAGTCCATGAACCGGTGCAGGCCACCGAGCCGCGCGATGCGCTCGTGGCCGGGCCGCAGGTAGAGGTGGTAGGTGTTGCTCAGGATGATCGAGGCCCCCGCGTCGCGCAGGTCGTCCGGCGTCAGCGCCTTGACCGTCGCATTCGTGCCGACCGGCATGAATTGCGGTGTCTCGACCTGACCGTGGGGCAGCGTGAGCCGGCCGATTCGGGCCCGGGTCGATCCGTCCGCGGGCGGTGGGACCTCGACCTCGTAGCGGGCCACACGGCCGTGGAAGACGGTCGCGCTGTCGGTCACTCCCGGCTCGATCCGTCGTCCCACAGGCCGACCATTTCCGGATCCGACCGACGCGGCGGCGGGATCTCGTAGCCGAGCCCGGACAGGTGCGCGCGGCCGAGGTCCGTGGCGATCCGCCCCTGCGGCGTCCGGTCGATGAACCCGAGGCGCAGCAGGAACGGCTCGTGGACGTCCTCGATGGTGTCGGTCTCCTCCGACAGCACAGCCGCGAGCGCGGCGACCCCGACGGGGCCGGAGGCGAACTTCTGGACGATCGCGGCCAGCAGCTTGCGGTCGGCCGAGTCGAGCCCCTCGTCGTCGATCTCCATCATCCGCATCGCCGAGCGCGCCGTCGCCTCGTCCACGCGGCCATCGCCATGAACCTCGGCGTTGTCGCGGACCCGCTTGAGTAGCCGGTTGACGATCCGTGGCGTCCCCCGGCCGCGCCGCGCGATGGCCCCGACCGCGGCCCCGTCGATGGTGACCCCCAGGATCTCGGCCGAGCGCCGGACGATCGACGCGAGCTCCTCGTCCGTATAGAAATCGAGCCGGTAGGTGGCGCCGAAGCGGTCACGCAACGGGGAGCTGATGCGGCCCGCGCGGGTCGTCGCGCCGACGATCGTGAACGGCTTGAGGCTGAGGCGCAGGCTCCGGGCCGAGGGCCCCTTCCCGATCATCACGTCGAGCGCGTAGTCCTCCATCGCGGGATAGAGGATCTCCTCGACCGCGCGATTCAGGCGGTGGACCTCGTCGATGAAGAGGACGTCGCGCTCGTCGAGCGAGGTCAGGATCGCGGCGAGGTCACCCGCCCGCTCGATCGCGGGGCCCGACGTGTAGCGGACGTTGACCCCGAGCTCGCGGGCGACGATCGTCGCGAGCGTCGTCTTGCCGAGGCCCGGCGGCCCGTACAGGAGGATGTGGTCGGCCGCCTCTCCCCTGCCCTTTGCCGCCTGGAGGAGCACCGAAAGATTGGCCTTGACCTCGTGCTGGCCGATGTATTCGGCGAGCGACCGTGGTCGGAGCGAGCCCTCGACGACGAGGTCCGCCTCGTCCTCGATGTCGCCTGACAGGATGCGGGAGACGTCGTCGACCATCGGGCCGGATGGTAGCACAGCCCACGCCTATTTCGCACGGATGTTCGACGCCGGTCAGTCGCGGAGGAGGCTCCGCAACGCGGCCTTGACCCGTTCCTCGAGATCGCTCCCGACGCCGACGTCGGCCAGCGCGGTCCGGGACGCTTCACGCGCCTCGGCCAGCGAGTACCCGAGGGCCTGGAGCGCGGCGACGATCTCGCCTTCGCCCGCGGCGCCGCCCTTGCCGTCGGGACCGAGCGCGGCGACACCGGCCGCCGCGACTTTCTCCTTGAGCTCGAAGATGATCCGTTCCGCCAGCTTGCGGCCGATCCCCGGGATCGAGACGAGCACGGCCTGGTCGGCGGTCATGATCGCGAGCTGGAGATCCGCGATCGGGCGTGACCCGACGATCGCCAGAGCCACCTTCGGGCCGACGCTGTTGACCGTCAGCAGCAGGTTGAAGAAGCCGAGTTCCTCGGCCGTCCGGAATCCGTACAACGCCTGCTGGTCTTCGCGGACCAGGTGGTAGGTGTGGAGCTTCAGCCGGCCGCCGGCCGTGGCCGTCGAGATGATCGCCGGTGCCGCGAAGACCCGGTAGCCGATCCCGCCGACCTCGATGACGAGCGAATCGGCCGTGATCGCGCCGACGACCCCTTCGACCGACGCGATCACCTCGTCGCTACGACGCGTTGCGCTTCGTGGCGAGCGCCTCGGCCTTCTCCCGGGTGATCGCCTCGCGCACGGCCCGCTCATACCCGGAGCCGCCGCGCGTGATCGGCGCCACCGCGGCGCGGTCCATCACGGCCGCCGTCGCCGCACCCAGGGTCGATCCCTCGGTGTTGGCCGCCCAGACCGCGACCGCCAGGGCGTCGGCGGCGTCATCCGGTCTCGGCCGCTCGGTCATGCCCAGGACCACCTGGACCATGCGCTGGACCTGCTCCTTGTCGGCCGCCCCGTAGCCCGCGATCGCGCTCTTGACCTCGTTCGGGGTCGCCTCGCGGACCGCCGCGCCATGCTGCGCCGCCGCCAGCAACACGACCCCCCTGGCCTGCCCGACCGCGAAGGCCGTCTGGACGTTCTTGGAGAAGAAGAGTCGCTCGACCGCCACGAGTTGCGGCTGGTGCAGCACGATCAGGTCGTCGACCAGCGTGTGGATCTGGAGCAGGCGCTCGGGCAGCGACAGGTCCGGCGAGGTCTCGAGGCAGCCGTGATCGACCTCGCGCACGCGGCCGCGGGTCGCTTCGACGATCCCGTATCCCAGCGCCGCCGTCCCCGGGTCGATGCCCAGGACGATCACCCGGCGACCTCGGCGAAGACTTCCTCGGGGATATCGAAGTTGGCGGTCACCCGCGACACGTCCTCGAGCTCCTCGAGCGCCTCGATGAGCCGCAGCGCCTGGCGCGCCTTGGCCGCGTCCAGCTCGACGGTCTGTCTGGCGATCATCGTCGCCTCGGCGGACTCGACCGGCACGCCGGCGCCCTCGAGCGCGGCCCGCACGGCTTCGAGCTCGCCCGGCGTCGTGTACACCTCGATCGACTCGTCGTCCTCGGTGTCGACGTCCTCCGCCCCCGCGTCGATCGCCGTGAGCGTCACCTCGTCGGGGTCGAGCCCGCCCCGCGGCACGGTGATCAGGCCGCGCGGCTCGAACTGCCAGGCGACGGCGCCGGAGCCTGCCAGCTGGCCGCCACTCTTGGCGAACATCGAGCGGACCTCCGCGGCGGTCCGGTTGCGGTTGTCGGTCTGGGCCTCCACGAGCACGGCCACGCCGCCGGGACCGTAGCCCTCGTAGACGATCTCCTCGTACTCGTCGGCCTCGCCGCCGCCGGTCGCCTTGTCGATCGTCCGCTTGATGTTGTCGGACGGCATGTTCACCGAGCGCGCCTTCTCGATCGCGAGGCGTAGCCGGTAGTTGGCGTCCGGGTCCCCGCCACCCTGCCGTGCCGCGACGCTGATCTCGCGCGCGACCTTCGTGAAGAGGGCGCCGCGCTTGGCGTCGGTGACGCCCTTCTGGCGCTTGATCGTGGACCACTTGCTATGACCTGACATCGCGGGCCGGAGTATAGCCGACTATCATGGCCGGACCCCTCGCCCCGGCCCCCGGTCGCACCCCTTTCACAGGAGGAACGTCTGGCCCGATGACGATGAAGAGCGTCGACCTGCCCCACCTCCGAAGCGTCGTCCTGGTCGGCCATGCCGGCGGCGGCAAGACGACGCTGGCAGAGCAGCTGCTGCACAACGCCGGGGCCATCCCCCGACTCGGTCGCGTGGACGACGGCAGTGCCCACCTGGACTTCGAGCCCGAGGAGCAGAAGCGCCGCGAGTCCCTGAGCCTCGCGGTCGGCACGTTCGAACACGACGGCACGCGGATCTCCCTGGTCGACACGCCGGGCTACCCGGACTTCGTGGCCGACATGATCGAGGGCTTCGCCGCCGCGGACGGCGCGCTGTTCGTCATGGACGCCTCCGCCGGCATCGGATCCGGCCTCGAACAGGCCGTCGGCCTGGGCCGCAGGACCGGTACGGCGGCCTGCTTCTTCATCAACAAGGCCGATCGGGAGAACGCCGACCCGACGGCGGCGCTCGACGCCCTCCGGGCGACGTTCGGCGAGAAGATCGCACCGCTCCAGATCGCGATCGGGGCGGCGGATTCCTTCACCGGCTACATCGACCTCGTCCATCGCAAGGCGTTCCAGTGGGATGGCTCGAAGGAGGTCGAGATCCCGATCCCCGACGAGTTGGCCGATGAGGTCGCGATGCGTCGCGACCAGCTGCTGGCGGCCGCGGCCGAGGCCGACGACGACGTCCTCGTCAAGTACCTCGATGGCGAGGACGTTTCGGACCCCGAGCTCGAGGCGTGCCTGCGCAAGGGCGTCAAGGAGAGCGTGCTCGCGCCGGTCCTCGTCGGATCGGCGGCCAAGGGCATCGGCCTGCGCAGCCTGCTCGACGCGATCGTCCGCTATCTCCCCTCCCCGGCCGACGAGGCACCGGTCGTCGCCACCGACAAGGGCGGCGCCGACGTCGAGATCCCCGCGGACGAGAACGGCCCGTTGCTCGTCCGCGTGTTCAAGACGACCGCTGACCCGTTCGTCGGTCGATTGACCTACCTGCGCGTCCTGTCGGGAACGCTCCATTCCCAGGCGCACGTCTGGAACACGACCCGCGACGAGGACGAACGGATCGGCCAGCTCCTCCTGCTGCACGGCAAGGAGCAGGAGGCCATCGGCGAGCTCAAGGCGGGCGAGATCGGGGCCGTCGCAAAGCTGTCGGTCACCGAGACCGGCGACACGCTGGCGACCAAGGAGCGACCGCTCCGTCTGCCGCCGCTCGAGTTCCCGGCACCGTCCCTGGTGGTCGCCATCGAGCCCGTGTCCAAGCAGGACCTCGACAAGATGGGCCCGGCCCTCGCCCGGATGCTCGAGGAGGAGCCGACCGCCCGCCTGGAACGCTCCGAGACCGGCGAGCAGATCCTGCGGACCATGGGCGAGGCCCACACCGCGGTCATCATCGAGCGGCTCAAGCGCAAGTTCGGGGCCGCGATCACGACCCACACGCCGAAGGTGCCGTACAAGGAGACCATCCGCGGCACGACGAAGGTCCACGGTCGCTACAAGAAGCAGACCGGCGGCCACGGGATGTTCGGGGACGTGTGGCTTGAGCTCGAGCCCAACCCGGGAGCCGGCGTGGAGTTCGCCGAGAAGGTCGTCGGCGGCGCCGTGCCGAAGGGGTTCTTCGCTGGCGTCGAGAAGGGCATCCGCGAGGCCGCCGCCGAAGGCGTCATCGCCGGCTACCCGCTGTCGGACTTCAAGGCCACGCTGTACGACGGGTCGTTCCATCCGGTCGACTCGAACGAGCTGTCGTTCAAGATCGCCGCGTCGATGGCGCTCAAGGACGGCGTCCACCAGGCGAAGCCGGCCCTGATGGAGCCGATCATGGCGGTCGAGATCCGGGTACCCGATCAATACATGGGCGAGGTCAACCGCGACCTCAACGGCAAGCGCGGCCGCGTCCTCGGCATGGACACCGACGGCGGCGACCAGATCATCACGGCGCACGTCCCGCAGGCCGAGCTGTTCTCCTACGCCACGGAGCTGCGCTCGCTGGCGCATGGGCGTGGCTCGTTCACGGCGGTCCTGGACCATTACGAGGACGTGCCGGGTCACCTCGCCGAGAAGGTCATCGAAGAGCACCGCAAGGCGGGCGACGGATCGGGCGGCCACGGCCGCTGACCGTGCCCTATGACCGGACGGCCTGACCGAGGTCGATCCGGCCTTCGTACAGCGCGCGGCCGACGATGGCGCCGGCGCAACCGATCGATCTGACGGTCTCGATGTCGTCGAGCGAGGCGATGCCACCGGACGCGATGACGGCGCCACGACCCAGCGCTACCAGCCGACCAAGCAGGTCGAGGTCCGGGCCACCCAGCAGGCCGTCCCGATCGATCGCGGTCGCCTCGAACGTCGTCACGCCCTGGTCAGCGAGTGCGATCAGCGCGTCCTCGGCCCGGACGCCGCCGGCACCGGCCCGCCACCCCTCCCCGAGCGCGAGGCCGTGTCGGACGTCCAATGCGACGACGATGCGGTCGGCGCCGTGAGTCCCGATCAGATCGCCGGCGAACCCGGGATCCCGGAGCGCCGCGGTGCCGACGACGGCTCGTCGCGCTCCGGCGGCGAGGACCGTCGCAACGGCATCGGCCGTACGCAGACCCCCCGCGACCTCGACGGAGGCACGCTCGCCGATGTCCTCCACGAGGCCCTGGATCAGCCCGGTATGTGCCGGCTCCCCGGTCCGCGCTCCGTCGAGATCCACCACGTGGAGCCACCGCGCCCCCGCATCGGCGAACGATCGCGCCACCTCGGAGGGGTCGTCGGCGAAGGCCGTTTCACGCTCGAAGTCGCCTTGCTGCAGACGCACCACGCGCCCGCCCCGAAGGTCGATCGCCGGGAGGATATCGAAGCCGCTTGCCACCGCTGTATCACCGTGTTAGCGTTTTAGCACGCTACTACGTTAGCACGACAGTGAGGTACGACGGGCCATGGCCCAGGACTGGCGCACACCCGATACCCAGGCGCTGCTCGGCGCGATCCTGAGGCTCGACTCCCAGGATGGGGCCGAGCGGTTCTTCCGCGACCTCTGCACGCTCAAGGAGCTGCACGACATGGCACAGCGTTGGGCGGTCGCGCGCCTGCTCGATGCGGGCATGCACTACGCCGAGATCTCGCGGAAGACTGGAGCGAGCACGGCCACCATCACGCGCATCGCGTCCTGGCTCAACCACGGCGAGGGCGGGTACCGAGACATGCTCGACAAGCTCGAGTCATGAGGGAGCGCCTGCGTCTCGCCGTCCCGAACAAGGGGCGGATGGTCGAACCGACCCTGCGCCTGCTCCACGACGCAGGCCTCGTCTTCGACGAGCACGACCGCAACCTCGTCGCTCGGGTCCAGAACCACGACCTCGACATCCTGTTCGTGCGCACGAACGACGTCATCGAGTTCGTCGGTGACGGCGTGGCCGACCTCGGTGTCACCGGTATCGACCTCCTGTCCGAGACGGGTGCCGAGTTGCCCCGGGTCCGCGAGCTCGGGTACGGCCGGTGCCGGCTGGCCGCCGCGGTTCCAAACGACACGCCGTATCGCACCGTCGAGGACCTGCGTGGCCTGCGGGTGGCGACCGCGCACCCCAATACCGCCCGTCGCTACTTCGAGGGCCAGGGGATCGCGGTCGACATCATCCCGATCTCGGGCGCCGTCGAGGTCGCACCCCGGCTCGGCCTGGCGGAGGGGATCGTCGACCTCGTCTCCACGGGCTCGACGCTCGTCATGAACGGACTTCGCCAGATCGGCGATGTCCTGGAATCCGAAGCCGTGCTCGTCGCGAACCCGACCGCCCAGCGCGACCGCGGAGCGGATCTGGCGGCGATCGACACGATGATCAGCGCCGTCATCGCGGCGCGCGACCGCAAGTACCTCATGATGAACGCCCCGGCGAACCGCCTGCCCGAGCTGGAGGCGCTGCTTCCGGCCCTCGAATCCCCGACCGTCATCCCGCTCGCCCACGACGGCATGATCGCGATCCACTCGGTGGTCGGGTCTGACGATGTCTGGGGGCTGCTGCCGCGGCTGAAGGCCTCGGGTGCGTCGGGCATCCTCGTCCTCCCGATCGAGAAGATCGTCCCGTGACGGCGCCGGCGTCCGCCCCGGCAGGAGCGCCGCCCCTCCGGTTGGCCCGGCTCGATCTCGCCGCGGCCGTTGCCGGCGACCAGGAGGCGCTCGACTCCCGGCGCGCCCTCGTGCGGCGTGGGGCCGCGCCCGATCCGCGTGTCCGCGAGGGCGCCAGGAAGACTTTGGCCGACGTGCGCAGGCGCGGTGACGACGCCGTCCGCGAGGCGAACGCGCGTGTCGGTGGCGGCCGATCCGATGGCCGCCTCGTCCTCGACCCGGCCGACCTGCGTGCCGCGCGCGACGGCCTCGACCAGCGGACCCGCCGTGCCCTCGAGCAGGCGATCGAGCACGTGACCCGATTCGCCGAGACGCAACGACCGACCTCAAGCCGGATCGTGGTCGCGCCCGGCATCGAGATCGAGCGGCGCTGGAGCCCGCTCTCAAGTGTCGGGGCCTATGTGCCGGGCGGGTCGGCGCCATACCCGAGCTCCTTGATCATGACCGTGGTCCCGGCGCGGGTCGCCGGCGTCGGGCGGGTCGTCGTCGCCAGCCCCGCCGACCGCCAGGGAACGTGCGATGCCGTACTGCTCGGTGTCGCCGGCCTGCTCGCGGTCGATGCCCTGGTGGTCGCGGGCGGCGCGCAGGCGATCGGGGCCCTGGCGTACGGCCTTCCGGCGGCGGGTCTCGAGCCCGTGGACCGCATCGTCGGGCCGGGCAATGCCTGGGTGACGGCCGCCAAGCTCGAGGTCAGCGCCGAGGTCGGTATCGACCTGCCCGCCGGTCCGTCCGAGGGACTGGTCCTGGCCGCCCCGCCCGCGAACCCCCGACGCGTCGCGCTGGACCTGGTGACCCAGGCCGAGCACGGTCCCGACTCCCCGGCGATCCTCGTCACGACCGACGCGGCCTTCGCCGACGCGGTCGAGCACGACGTCCAGGCACTCGTCAGCACCGCGCCTCGCAGCGACATCCTTCGCCGCGCTCTCGGCGAGCACGGGCGCATCGTCATCGCGCCGGACCTGGATCGCGCGATCGACTTCGTGAACGACTACGCGCCCGAGCACCTCTCGATCGATGTCGAGCCGCTGGAGGCGACGGTCGATCGCTTGCACAACGCGGGCTCGATGTTCGTTGGCCCGTGGGCGCCCGAATCGGCCGGCGACTACGCCACCGGGGCGAACCACGTGCTGCCGACGGGCGGACTTGCCCGCTCGTCGGGTGGACTGGCGGTCGAGACCTATGGCAAGTTCGTGCAGGTGCAGCGGATCACGCGGGATGGGCTCGCGTCGATCGCAGACACCGTCGCGACCCTCGCGGAGTCCGAGGGCCTGCTCGCCCACCGCGACGCCGTCACCCGCCGCTTCGACCCGACGATCGCCGGTGACGACTCCGCCGCCCCCGAGGACGCCGACCGATGAGCCCCACGCCCGTCACGTTCACCTCGCCGACCGCACCCGCCTCCTACAGCTGGGAGGCGACCGACGAGGAGGTCTCGGCCCGGTATGGCGTCCCGATCGACCGGATCGTCCGGTTCGACCTCAACACCTCGCCCGCTCCACCCGCCCTGGCCGATCGCGTGCTGGCCGCGGGGCGGTTCGAGACGCCGCTGTCCGAGTACGCGCCGTCGGATTACCGCAGGCTCGTCGCCGCGGCCGCGGCCCGGTACGGCGTCGGGACCGACGAGCTCATCGTCGGCGCCGGTGCGGACGAGGTCCTCGATATCGTCGGCAAGGTGTTCCTGCCGCCCGGCTCGACGGCCGTGGTCCCGACGCCGAGCTACGCGATGTACCGCGTCATCACGGAGCAGCGCGGCGCCGGAGTGGTGCCGGTGCCCCGCCGAGGGCCCGGCGACGGCTATGCCATGGACGTCTCCGCCGTGCGCGAAGCGGCCCGGACGGCGGCCGTGGTGTGGTTATGCAGCCCCAACAATCCCACCGCGTTGCCGGAACCGGATGGCGCCATCGAGGCCTTGCTGTCGGGCCTCACCGAGGACGCGGCCGCCAAAGGCCGGGACGCGCCGATCGTCGTGCTCGACGAGGCATACGCCGAGTTCGTCGATCGCTCGCTGATCGGGCTCAGGGAGCGGTATTCGCGTCTGATCGTCGTGCGGACCGCGAGCAAGGCGTACGGCCTCGCGGGGCTGCGGGTCGGGTTCGGGATCGCTCGGCCGGAGATCATCTCGCGACTGAACCCGTTCCGGCCACCGGGTTCTGTCTCGACCGTGTCCGTCACGGTCGTGACGGAGGTGCTCCTGGATCCCGGCGTCGCTGCGGCCAACATCGAGCGCGTCGTCAACGAGCGTGAACGGCTGCGGGCGGCCCTGACGCCGCTCGGCTGGGCCGTGGGTCCATCGGTGACGAACTTCATCCTGGTCGGCTTCGGGTCGGCGGAGCGGGCCGCGGCGATCGCGGAGGGCCTGCTGCGGGAAGGGCTCGTGCCGCGCACCTTCCCTGCCGGTCATCCCCTGGCCGACCACCTTCGACTGACCGTGCGCGCGCCCGTCGAGAACGACCGGCTGATCGAGGCGGCGCGCGGACTCGGGACGGAGGCGTCCGCATGACGACCCCGACCGGCGAGTACAGCGTCGGCGCGCGTGAGGGCCGGCGGGTCTCGGTCGCCCGGACGACCCGCGAGACGGACGTGACCGTCACGCTCGGGCTCGACGGCGCCGGCCACACCTCGATCGCGACCGGGGTCGGGTTCTTTGACCACCTGCTGGGCTCGTTCGGGCATCACGGGCTGTTCGATCTTGCGATCTCGGCCGATGGCGATCTCCATGTCGACGAGCACCACACCGTCGAGGACGTCGCGCTCGTGCTCGGCCTCGCTTTCGCCGAGGCCCTCGGCGATCGAGCCGGCCTCCATCGATTCGGCGAGGCGACAGTCCCGATGGACGAGGCTCTTGCCACGGCCGTCGTCGACATCGGCGGCCGTCCGTATGCAGTGATCGACCTGCCCTTCCGCGGCGAGCGCGTCGGGGCCCTCCCGCTCCAGCTCGTGGAGCACGCCCTCGAGTCGTTCGCACGGACGTCGGGGACGACGCTGCACCTGCGCGGGAGCGGCCGCAACGACCACCACCTGGCGGAGGCCGCGTTCAAGGCCCTTGCCCGCGCCATGCGCGCCGCGTGCGAGCGGGATCCCCGGCGGGACGGGGTCGCCTCGACCAAGGGATCCCTCGGGTGAGCGGCGACGGATCGCGGCCACGCATCGCGGTCGTCGACTACGGCGCCGGCAACCTCGTGAGCATCGAGCAGGCGCTGACGACGGTCGGCGCTGACGTCGTCGTGGCGCGCGACGGCGCATCGCTGCTCGCGGTCGATGCGGTCATCGTCCCTGGCGTCGGCGCGGCGGGTCCGGCGATGGCGCGATTGGAGCGTGCGGGCCTCGTCGAGCCGATCCTCGCGTGGATCGCGGCCGACCGGCCGTACCTGGGGATCTGCCTCGGTCTGCAGCTGCTGTTCGAGACGAGCGACGAGGATGGCACCGCGACCCTGGGCGTCATACCGGGCCGGACGTCCCGGCTGGAGGACGCGCCGACCCTGCCGCACATCGGCTGGAATCAGGTCGAGCGGGTGCGCGACCATCCGCTGTTCGATGGCGTCGCCGGCGGCGCGGACCTGTATTTCGTGCATTCGTACGCGGGCATCCCGGCCGCCGGGGCCGATGCGGACGAGGTCATCCTCGCCCGGACGGAGCACGGCAGGCCGTTCGTGTCGGCTGTGGCCCGCGGCCGGCTGCTGGGAGTCCAGTTCCATCCCGAGCGAAGCGGCACGGACGGCCTGCGACTCCTGGCCAACTTCGTCGAGCTCGTCCGCAATGGCACCCTCGCCACCGCACAGGCGGTTGTCTGATGCTGCGACGGCGTGTCATCCCATGCCTGGACGTCGCGGACGGTCGTGTCGTGAAGGGCACCCGCTTTGTGGATCTCGTGGACGAGGGCGATCCACCTGAGCTCGCGGAGCGCTACGCGCGCGAAGGCGCGGACGAGCTCGTGTTCCTCGACATCACGGCCGCCCCCGAGCGTCGCGGCACGCTGCTCGACATCGTCGAGCGGACGGCCCGGCGCGCGTTCATCCCGTTGACCGTCGGCGGGGGCGTGCGAACCGTCGAGGAGATGCGGGACGTGCTGCGCGCCGGCGCCGACAAGGTCTCGCTCAACACCGCCGCCGTGGCGGACCCGGCCCTGATCGAGCGCTGCGCCGCCCGATTCGGGAGCCAGGCCGTGGTCGTGGCGATCGACGCCAGGCGACGGGGCTCGGAGGCGGGCGGTCCGGGCGAGACCGGCGGGCGTCCGGGCACCGGTCCAGGCGTCTGGGAGGTCGTCGTACAGGGCGGTCGCGAGACGACGGACCTCGACGCGGTCGCCTGGGCCGAGCGGGCCGTCGCCCTGGGAGCCGGCGAACTGCTGGTCACGTCGATCGATCGCGATGGCACGGGGTCGGGCTTCGATACCGACCTGCTGCGCGCCATCACGTCGCGCGTGCCGGTGCCGGTCATCGCCTCGGGCGGAGCCGCAGGACCGGCCGATTTCGTGGCCGCCGTGCGCGACGGTGGCGCCGACGCCGTATTGGCGGCCTCGATCTTCCATCGGCGGATCCATTCGATCGCGTCAGTGAAGGTTGCGATGGATGCCGCTGGCCTGCCCGTTCGACTCGCGCCGGAGTTTGCGGCGTGAGCGAGGTCGCCGCGGCAGCCGCGGCAATCGACCCGACGCCCGCGACCCCACCCGTGCCCCGAGTTCGCTTCGGGGCTGATGGGCTCGTTCCGGCGGTCGTCCAGGATGCCGCCGACGGCCGGGTGCTGATGGTGGCCTGGATGGACGCGGAGGCCGTGGCGGCGACGCTAGAGACGGGCGAGGTCCACTTCCATTCGCGATCGCGCGACCGGCTCTGGCGCAAGGGCGAGACGAGCGGCAACGTCCTCCGCCTGGTCGGGCTGGCGGTCGACTGCGATGACGACGCCCTGCTCGTCACGGCCGCCCCGGTCGGCCCGACCTGCCACCGCGGGACCC
This sequence comes from uncultured Chloroflexia bacterium, assembly GCA_963735785.1. Taxonomy (GTDB): domain Bacteria; phylum Chloroflexota; class Limnocylindria; order Limnocylindrales; family CSP1-4; genus SPCO01. Next base: position 61,454 of record CAVTMH010000002.1, read on the forward strand.
GGTCGTGCTTCGATCAGGAGGATGACTCGGCGGATACGGCGACGGCGCCCCCGGAACAGGGACTCGCGTGGCTCGAGACGCTGTGGGCCACGATCGCGTCCCGAGCCGCTTCCCGACCGGCGGGCTCCTACACGACCAGCCTGTTGGACGGTGGCGTCGACGCCGTCGGCCGCAAGGTCACCGAAGAGGCGACCGAACTGCTGCTCGCCGCCAAGGACGATGCGATGGCCCCCACCGAATCGACCCGCGCCGCCCTCGCCGGGGAGGCCGCCGATCTCCTGTACCACGCGCTGGTCCTGCTGGCCGAGCGGCGTGTGCCACCGTCCGAGGTCGTCGCGACGCTGCAGAGGCGTCACGCCGGATAGCGCGCACCGTCCCGTCGCAGACCCGCTGGCCGTCGCAGATCCTGCGGGCCGTCGCAGACCCGCGAGCCGTCGACAACGTGCGTCAGATGCAATCTTTCGCCAACGCCTTGCATGAAATGCACATACCGTCCGCTCGGGCATCCTGCGAGTCCGGAAAGTGCGTCGGATGCAATGTTTTGGGCGCTCCGGTCCGCCGAGCGTGGGTCCAGGTGCTCGACCCGTGCGTCAGGGGCAAGGAAATCGGCACATCGCGGCCTTCTCATCGCGATGCGGCGGCGGTTATGTGCGTCTGACGCAATGCTCGCCAGCGCCGCACGGCCAGGGGCCCGGACCCCGCCAGGGCGCGGCCGGCCTGGCACGACCCCATCAGCCCGCCCGGCGGCCGATCTCGCGACGGCGTTTGCCGACCCGCACCTCGAGCCACTCCCCGGCGATGGGCTGCGGGACGAACGCCGCGTCCGACACCCGCTCGCCGTTGATCGTCACACCGCCGCCGGCGATCATCCGGCGCGCCTCGCCGCGCGATCCGAAGACCCCGGCCTCCGCGAGAAGTGCGGCCGCGCCTGCCCCCAGCGAGGCTGGATGGAACGTGAACCCACCGGTCGACTCGTACAGGGCCCGGAGCACGGCCGGGTCCGCGATCGGCGCGGCCGAGAACATCGCCTCGGAGTCGGCGATCGCGTCCATTGCCGCCGCCTCGCCGTGCGTTCGGGCCGTGATGTCGCGGGCCAGCGCCCGTTGCGCCGCGCGCGCCTCCGGCCGAGAAGTGGCTTCGGCCTCGAGGGCCTCGATCTCGTCGCGGCCGAGCTCGGTGAACCAGCGCAGGAACGTCCCGATATCACGGTCGTCGGTGTTGAGCCAGTACTGGTAGAACGCGAACGGCGTGGTCCGCTTCGGGTCCAGCCAGACCGATTCGCCGGTCTCGCTCTTGCCGAACTTCGCACCAGAGGGCGACAGCAGCAGCTTGTATGCCAGCCCGTGCGCCGGATGGGCGTCCTCCCCTGCCCCACTGGTGCGGCGGATGAGCTCGAGACCGGCCGTGATGTTGCCCCATTGGTCGGCGCCACCCATCTGGAGCTCGACGCCCAGCTCGCGATGGAGGTAGGCGAAGTCGTAGGCCTGCAACAGCATGTAGCTGAACTCGGTGAACGACAGCCCGCGGTCCATGCGCACCTGGACCGACTCCTTGCCGAGCATGTACGGGATCGTGAAGTGCTTTCCGGTATCGCGCAGGAAGTCGATCAGGGACAACTGGCCCAGCCAGTCGAGGTTGTTGACCATCGTGGCGGCGCCCGCGCCCGGCGAGAAGTCCAGAAAGCGCTCCAGCTGTGCCCGCAACGCTACGAGGTTGCCCTCGAGCGTGGCCCGGTCCAGGAGGTTGCGCTCCGAGGATCGCCCCGACGGGTCGCCGATCATGCCCGTCCCGCCGCCGACCACGGCCACCGGACGTCCGCCGTGGCGCTGCAGGCGCAGCAGCCCGAAGATCGGCACGAGGTGCCCGACATGCAGCGAATCGGCGGTGGGGTCGAAGCCGATATACCCGGCGATCGAGTCGCCTGACGCCAGCCGCGCCGGCAGGCCGGGCGTGGTCTCATGGAGGATCCCGCGCCATTCGAGTTCATCCAGCAAGCCCGCAGCGGGCGCAGCCGGGCGGTTCACCGTCACAGGGAGCCGAGCCGCATCGTCCCTGACGGGGTACGCGAGTACGAACGTTCGTTCACGGACCCTATGCTATCGTGCGGCCTTAGATGCAGACCACCCTCGCGCGGCGGCAGCGTCATAGACGCTCCCAGGCCCGCCGGCCGACAAGGCGTGGCGGGTCGACCCTCCGTCGCATCCTCATCGCCATCCCGATCATCATCCTCCTCGTCAGCCTCTTGCTGGCCGGAGCGGGTGCGCTCTTCACCGTGGCCGCCTACAACTACTATGCGGCCGGGCTGCCGGACCCCGAGGAAGCGCTGACCGAGCTCGATTTCGAGCAGCAGACGATCGTCTACGACCGTACGGGCAAGGTCGAGTTGGCACGCCTTGGCACCCTGCGACGCGAGCTAGTGACGTTCGACGAGATCCCCGGTGAGATGCTCGACGCGACGACGGCGATCGAGGACAAGGATTTCTGGGTCAATGCCGGGTTCGATCCGGTCGGCATCGTCAGCGCGGGGCTGGACACGATCTCCGGCCGGCCGCGCGGCGCCTCGACGATCACCCAGCAGCTCGTGCGCAATCGACTCCTGCCCGCCGCGGCATTCGAGGACACCACCTACGAGCGCAAGATCCGCGAGATCATCCAATCGATCCGCCTGACGGAGGCGTACCCGGGAGACGAGGGCAAGCAGGAGATCATCACCGCCTACCTGAACAACAACTTCTATGGCAACTCGACGTACGGGGTGAAGGCCGCGGCCAAGGGCTATTTCGGCAAGAAGCTCGAGGATCTGACCCTCGCCGAGCACGCCATCCTCGCGGCGATCCCCCAGTCCCCGACCCGGTTCGACCTGGTGCGCAACGCCGAGGAGGTGTGCGCCGACGTGGTCGACCCGGAGACGACCGATGCCGAGGCCGAGGCCGAGGAGGGCGACCTCGCCGACTGCAAGGAGGTCCAGCTCGTCGTCCCGGACACCACCGAGATCGTGCAGCGTCGCAACTATGTCCTCGACCTCATGCGCACGCGCAGCCCCCTCACCGGCAAGCAGCACATGGCCGCGGAGTACGAGGAGGCCAAGCTCGAGCCGGTCGTGATCCGCAAGCAGGTCTCCGCGACGTGGCGCGCACCGCACTTCGTGTGGCAGGTCCGCGAGGCCCTGGTGACCATCGTCTGCCCGGACCATCCGGACGACTGCACGGAAGTGGACACGGGCGGCTACCGCGTCGAGACCAGCCTCAACTGGGACATGCAGAAGATCACCGAGAAGTGGGTCTATGTCGCGTCCCGGGCGCCGCAGTCGAAGAACGCCCGAAAGATCCTGGCGCAGAAGAAGATCCCGCAGAAGGAGTGGGGCTGGATCCTCAACCTGCGGGGTCGCAACCTGCACAACGCCGCGGCGGCCGTGATCGACTACCGGACCGGCGAGGTCCTGTCCTACGCCGGCAGCGCGAGCTACACCGCCAAGGGCACGAAGAGGTTCCAGCCCCAGTTCGACGTGTTGAGCAAGGGCTGGCGGCAGCCAGGATCGGCGATCAAGCCGATCGACTACGCGATCGGCATCGAGGATGAGGTCCTGACGGCGAGCACGATGTTCATGGATGTCGTGACCGACTTCGGCCGAGGCTTCACCCCGACCCAGGCCGACAAGCTCGAGCGCGGACCCGTCCGCCTCCGCAGCGCCCTGCAGTTCTCCCTCAATGTGCCCGCCATCAAGGGCACGATCATGCAGGGACTCGACCACACCTTCGAGCGGAGCCAGGATTTCGGCCTCAGCTACCCGAGCACCGCGGCGCCGGTTTTGTCGATGGGCATCGGCACCCTCGAGACGCACCCGATCGACATGTTGACCGCCTATGGCACGATCGCCAACGGCGGCGTCCGCATGCCACGCCAGATGATCAAGAAGGTGGTCGACGAGAACGGCAAGCAGATCTGGCCGCTCGACGACCAGAAGCCGGAGGGCGTCGAGGTCATCAGCCCGCAGTCCGCCTACATCATCACCGACATCCTCGCCGGGAACACCGTCCTGAAGACGAACCCGCACTGGGGCAAGTTCGCGATCTATCGCAAGGGCGTCCGTCGGCCGGCGGCCTACAAGACCGGCACGACGAGTGACAACCGCGATGTCCATGCCTATGGCTATCTCGCCCCGCCCAAGGACCCCGATCGGGCGGCCCTCGCAGCGGGGGTCTGGATGGGCAACAGCAACAACGAGCCGAACAAGGGCAGCCTGTCGCTCGACTCCTCGGCGCCGTTGTGGTCGGCCCTCCTCGAAGAGGTCAGCCTCAAGGCGGGGATCTCCAAATTCCAGCCGCCGGGCGGCCTCCAGACCGCCACCGTGGACGCATTCACCGGCCTCAAGCCCGGACCGTTCACGAAGAAGACGGTCAAGGAGCTGTTCCTCCCGGGCACCGTTCCCACGGAGCGCGAGACCATCCGCGTCTCGCTGACCGTCGACGCGGAATCGGGCTTGCTCTGGCGCGACGGGTGCGTCGGACCGAAGATCCAGCGCGGCTTCTTCGACCTCCGCGAGGTCGAGAGCAACTTCCCGGCCTGGCAGAAGGCGAACCGGCAATGGGCCGCTCGGGCGGCGAAGGGACCCGGGGTCAGAGGCGGCCCCGAAGGCACGCGGACCGCTTACTTCTATGACGGCCGCTTCCGTCCATACGGCGCGTCCTGGGGAGCGCCGTTCGCGCCCCGCACCAAGTGCCCGCTGGCGCCGCCACCGGAGCCACCGGCCTGCGAACCTTTGGCCAGCGGCGAGCCGATCGTGCCGTGCGTTACGCCGCCACCGGACGACGATGGTGAGGGTGGCGGAGGCGGGGGCGGCGTTCAGCGGCCCCCCAAGACGCCGAAGCCCAAGCCGAACTGACCGTCGGCGCCCGGGGCGCCCGTCAGAGGGTGACGATCGTCGCCCCGTCGCCGCCCTCGCCGCGCTCCCCGGGACGCGCCGATCGCACGAGCGGGTGCGCGGCCACGGTCGCACGGACGGCGTCGCGCAGGGCTCCCGTACCCAGCCCGTGGATGACGGTGACCGAGCCGAGCCCCGCCAGGCTCGCATCGTCGAGATAGCGACCCAGCGCCTCGAGGGCTTCCTCCACCCGTGCCCCGCGCAGGTCGAGGGACGACGCCACGCTGCGTGCGCGTTCGAGGCGGAGGGTCCCGGCGTTCGTGTCACCTGTGCCGGTCCCGCTCGCTGACTGGGAGGCGGCCGGCCGGCCGAGGGCCGGCTCCAGGTCATCCGTGTCGACCATGACCCGCATACCGCCGGCCTCGAGCGTGGCTCGCCCACCCTTGTCGATCGCCGCGATGCGCCCTTCCCAACCACCCGAGCGCGCCCGCGCCCGGTCGCCGACCCGCCACGAACGTGGCGCCGACGGCACGGGTTCCGGATCGGTCTCGATCGCCGGCAGCCTCGCGGCGATCGACTCGGCCCGGCCGACCGCCGCGTCCAGCGACCCGACGGTCACCGTCTCACGCTCGAGCGCACGACGGGTCTCGGCGAGCTCCGTGCGGAGGTCTTCCACGACGCGATCCGCCTCCAGCCGCGCCGCCCGGACGTGCTCGTCGCGTTCCTGGCGAGCCTTGCGGCGTTCCTCGGCCGCAATTCGGAGGGCGTCCGACGCACGCGTTTCGGCGTCGCGCGCCCGATCCAGCGCCTCGCTCGTCGCCCCCTCGGTGGCCTTGATGGCCGCGAGCGTCGCCTCGAACGACCGCTGCGCCTCGGTCAGGCGCGATCGGGCGTCGGCCACGATGGCCTCGGGCAGGCCCAGCCGCTCGGCGATCGCGAAGGCCTGGCTGCCGCCGGGCAGGCCGATCGTGAGCCGGTAGGTCGGCGACAGGGTCTCGAGGTCGAACTCGACCGCGGCGTTGCTGGCGCCCGGGGTCGTGTGGGCGTACGCCTTGAGCTCCGCGTAGTGGGTCGTTGCGGCCACGATCGCACCCGCGCGGATGAAATGATCGAGCAGCGCCTGCGCGAGGGCGGAACCCTCGGTCGGGTCGGTCCCGGCGCCGAGCTCGTCGAGCAGCACGAGGGTCGCTGGGCCGGCGTCCTCCACGATCGTCGTGATCCGGCGGAGGTGGCCCGAGAACGTGGAGAGGGACTGGGCGATCGACTGCTCGTCGCCGATGTCGGCGAACACGTCGCGCCAGACCGGCAGGCGACTTCCGGCCGAGGCCGGGATGTGCAGCCCGCTCTGGTGCATCAGGCTGAGCAGGCCGAGCGTGCGCAGGGTCACGGTCTTGCCGCCGGTGTTCGGCCCCGTGACGACCAGCGCCGTGTAGCCGTCGCCGATCCGGATGTCGATCGGCACCACGCGCCCCGTCAGACCCGGATGCCGCGCCGACAACAGGATGACCTCGGGGCGGTCGGCGGTCTCGGCCCGCGTCCCGTCCATGTCCGCCGCAAGGCTGGCCTTGGCCGCCCACAGGTCGAACCGCGCGAGTGCGTCGAGTGTCTCGCGCAGCGCCGCGGCGTTGGCCGCGATGAGCGCCGACAGTTCGTCGAGGATGCGGGCGATCTCCTCCTGCTCCGCGACCTGCGCCTCGCGCCAGGCGTTCCCGAGCTCGACCGCCACGAGCGGCTCGATGAACAGCGTCTGCCCGCTGCCCGAGGCGTCGTGGACGATGCCCTTGACCCTGGACCGCGCCTCGGCCTTGACCGGGACGACGTAACGCCCGTTGCGGAGCGTCACGATCGGTTCCTGGAGGGCGTTCCCGAGCTCCGCGCCGACGAGCGCGTCCAGCCGCCGGCGCAACCGGTCGTAGGCGACCCGCACGGCCGCGCGCAAGCCGCCCAGCCGCGGCGAGGCCGTGTCGAGCAGCTCACCGACCGGGTCGAAGCTGCGCGCGAGGGTACTGCGGACGGCCGGCAGCGCGTGGAGCTCGCGCTGGAGATCGCGCAGCAGCGACCGCCGCTCGTCCGTGAGCGACGTCGCGAGCCGCGCGGTCGCATCGAGCGTCTCGGCGATCTCGAGGAACTGCTCCGGATCCAGCCGCCCGCCGCGCGCCGCGCGCTCGATGGACGGAGCGATGTCGTGAGCAGCCCCGATCCCGACTCCCGGACGGTCCTCGAGCAAGGCGCGGGCCTGGTCCGTCTCGTCGAGCCGGCGGGTGACGACGACCGGATCGGAAGACGGCTCCAGAACCTCCGCCAGGCGACGCGACGGCCCGAACGAGGTCGCCGCCGCCAGCCGCTCGCGGACGAGCGGGAACTCGAGCAGGGCCTGCGAGCGGGTGTCCATCAACCCGTCGCGGGGCCGGCCGGTGCCTCGCCGGCGATCACCCAAGCCGCGGCCGACCCGGACACGGACCGGTGGTTCGCGACGGCATACCGCCACGGCCGGTTCGCCCAATCGGCGCCGGCATAGCCGACCCCGACCCGGGCACCCGCGACGATCCGGTCGGGTTCGACCGTGTCGGCCGGATCCCCCGGGTCGCGCTCGAGACGGAGCTGACCGGCTGGGTCGCACAGGTCGACACCCGTCCAGGACGTGTCGACCCCGAAGGCGGCCGCGACCAGGCCCGGGCCGCTGGTGAGCCGATGATCGGGCGTCCGCTCGAGGCGCGCCCGTGCGGCCGCCGCCCCGGGCTCGGTTCGGGCGGACCGGCGGCGGCGATCCACGGTCAGCCGATCGGTCCGCATCTGCTCGACACCGAGGAGTGGCTCGACGGCCCGGATGAGCACCGCGGACGCCAGGCCGGACGGCTCGACCACCACGTTCAGACAGTCGTACATCCCGTAGACAAGGTACACGTAGGCGGTGCCGGGGGGCCCGGCCATGACCCTGTTCCGGGTCGTGGACCCGAAGCGGGCGTGCGAGGCCAGGTCGTTGGGACCGGCATAGGCCTCGACCTCGACGATGCGCGCCTCGCGTCGCCCGCTCTCGTCATCGCGGACGAGGCGAACGCCCAGCAGGCGCGGGGCCACGACCTCCGCGGGGCCGGCGAGCCGGTTGCGATCGAGGACGCTCAGGCCGCGGTGGAGTAGTAGACCTTGATCGCGTCCGGGATGAACAGCCCGAACACCGTGAAGAATCCAGGGATGAGCGTGGCCTGGAAGAAGTCGACGATCCGCGAGGTCTCGAGCGCCGTCCACAGGTCACGCAGCCCGAGCAGCTCCTGCGGGTCCGGGGCGATGCCAGGGATCAGGAAGAAGGAGCCCAGGATGATCAGGACGACCCCCAGGATGATCCCGGCCTCGATCACGCCGAGGATCCCGCCGATGATCTCGTCAACGAAGCGCGCCTTCGCGAACAACGGTTGGGGCTTGTAGAAGCCCTGGGCCACGAGGGCGAACGCGAGGGCCGAAGCCAGGAATACCGTGCCGAAGCCGACCATGGATGCGTACTGGCGTGAGAACTGCGCCCAGTTGTTGCCCAGGAACGAACCGAGCGGCTCGTAGAGGTTGGCGGCCAGCAGGAACGAGAACATGATCGACGCGATGCCGATCAATCGGCGGATCGTGCCCTGGGCGAAGCCGAGCACGAAGAAGCCCATGAAAAAGAGGACGAGCAGCAGGTCGGTCGTGCCGAGCCCGCCGAGGAACTCCCCGAAGTCCACCGTCCCTCCTTGGAACGTAACGGTTCACCCGAGCCGACCGGCCCGGGGCCGCGCAAGGGTAGCAGCGGGATTCGAGGGGTCGCAAGCGGGACGAAGGTCGTGGGCGAGCGGTACGAAGCAGGGTGGTCTGGTGGGGTCTGGTGCGGTTCAGGTCCGAAGATGACCGTCCACGTCGGTCGCGAGACCGCTGGTGACGTCGGCGATCGCCCGGTCGACCTCATCCTCGGTCAGGGTGCGGTCGGTGGCCCCGAAGACGAGCCGGAACGCGAGGCTCCGGCGATCGTCCGGGAGCGGCCGGCCACGGTAGATGTCGAAGAGCTCGACCGACCCGAGCAGCGGGCCCGCGTGCTGGCGGATGGCGGCCTCGACCTCGCCGGCAGGCCGATCGGCCGGCACGACGACCGCGAGGTCTCGCTCGACGACCGGATGCCGCGACGGCGTACGCCCCAGCGGCACGGCCGGCTGGCCGCCGGATAGTCCGGCCACGGCCAGCTCCGCCACGACGATCCGCTCGGCTCGCAACCCGAGGTCGTCGATCAGTGCCGGATGGAGCTCGCCGATCCGTCCGGCCAGCGCATCCCCCGCCGCGACTGTGGCGGCCCGTCCCGGGTGGAGCGTCGGGTCGTCCGTCAGCGGCGTGTAGACCGGCCGAGGCATGCCCAGGACACGCGCCACGAGATCGATGATCCCCTGACCGTCGTCGAAGTCGTATGGGCGAGCGGGTCGGTTCCAGGCGGGGATCTCGGCAGGTCCGGTCAGGACGAAGCCGAGCCGCCACCATTCATGGGTGCCCTCGCCATCGTCAAGCGCCCCATAGCCCTTGCCGATCTCGAAGATCGCGACGTCCGGCCGGCCCTGGCGCAGGTTCGTGTCGGCCACCTCGAGCAGGCTGCCGAGCAACCGCTGGCGCATGACCGAGTGCTGGCTTGAGAGTGGATTGGTGACGGTCACGGGGCGACCATTCGCCGCGCCTTCGCCGGGAACGACCGGATCCTCGACGGCCGGGAAGCGCTCCACCATCGCCGGCGACACGAGGGCGAACGACACCGCCTCCGAGAGCCCCGCACCGGCGAGCGCCTCCCGGATCGTGTCGCGCGTGCGGAGCGGTGAGGGGCGATAGGGCGGCATCGGGGTGTGGGGCAGGATGTCCGGGATGAGCTCGTAGCCACGGACGCGAGCGACCTCTTCGGCCACATCTGCCTCGAGGACGAGGTCTCGACGCCAGGGCGGGACGATGGCCACGAGCGCATCGGCGTCCACCGCGTCGACCTCGATCGGCTGTGCGCCACCGGCCACGGCGATTCGGGTCCCCGCCGGTATGGGTTCCGTCAGGACGCCGACACGTGCCAGCAGGTCCTGCTGCTCGGCCGCCGGGACGTCCACGCCGAGCAACCGCCCGATGCGACGCGGGCGGAACGCGACCCGCGCGGACTCGGGTTCGGTCGGGTTGGTGTCGATCGCACCGGCCGCCACCGTGCCGCCGGCCCATGCCTCGATCAGGCGTGCGCTCCGATCGGCCCCGAGCTTCGCGAGCCGGTGCTCCTGCCCCTTCTCGAAACGGAGGCTCGCCTCGGATCTGAGCGAGTACCGGAACGCCGTGCGCCGGATGCTGACCGGATCGAAGATCGCCAATTCGATGACGACGTCGGTCGTCGTGCTCGTGACCTCCGACGCCGCACCGCCCATGACACCGGCGATCCCCAGGGGCCCCGCAGGATCGGCGATGAGCAGCGTGTCCGGATCGAGCTCGCGGTCGACGTGGTCGAGCGTCTCGAGGCGCTCCCCCGGACGGGCCAGGCGGACGACGATCCGACCGTCGTGCACGGCCGCCGCGTCGAAGGTGTGGATCGGCTTCCCGAGCTCGAGCATCACGTAGTTGCTCACGTCGACGACATTGCTGACCGGCCGCTGTCCCGCCGCAAGGAGGCGCATCTGGACCCAGTCCGGTGACGGACCGACCCGCACGCCGTCCACCAGGCGCGCCACGAACCGGGGGCAAAGGGCTACTTCTTCGACCTCGACCGCCAGCCGGCCGTCGATCGGCGCCCCGGTCTCGGGCGGATGGGTGTCGGGGAACCGGATCTCGCCACCCGTGACGGCTGCCACCTCGCGGGCGAGCCCGATCATCGAGAGGGCATCGCCACGATTCGGTTTCACGTCGACGTCCAGCACGACGTCGCCGTACAGGTCGGCGAGCGGCACGCCGAGGGGCGTGTCGGGCGGCAGGATGAGGATGCCATCCGCATCGGCGGTCAGGCGGAGCTCGTCGCCCGAGCACAGCATCCCGTTGCTCGTGACCCCCATCTTCTCCGTGCGCTCGATCTGCCGCCCGCCCGGCAGGACCGCGCCCGGCAGGGCCACCGGAACGCGTTGGCCGGCCGCGATGTTCGTCGCGCCGCACACGATCTCGAGCGGCTCGCCGCCGTCGACCGTCACCGTCGTGAGCGCCAGGCGGTCGGCGCGTGGATGACGCTCGACGCTGAGCAGCTCCCCCACGACGACGTTCTGCCAATCCTCGCCCCAGCGTTCGAGCCCCTTCACCTCCATGCCGAGGAGCGTCAGCCGCTCGGCGAGCTGCTCAGGGGTCAGCTCGATGTCGACGTAGTCACGGAGCCAGGACAGCGGCACTCTCACCTGAACTGGCCCAGGAACCGCAGGTCGTTCTCCATGTACAGGCGCAGGTCGCCGACGCTGTGGCGCAGGTTGGCGATCCGCTCGACGCCCATCCCGAAGGCGAATCCCTGGTAGCGCTCCGGGTCGAGACCGCCGTACTGGAGCACGACCGGATGGACCATCCCAGCGCCAAGGATCGTCATCCAGCCGCTGCGCGAGCAGGCCGGACAGCCCGAACCGCCGCAGACCACGCACTCGACATCGAACGCGACCGACGGCTCGGTGAACGGGTAGTACCCGGGCCGGAAGCGGGTTCGCTTGTCCGCCCCGTACATCGCCTTGGCGAATTGGTCCAGGAGACCCTTGAGGTCGCCCATCGTCGTGCCCTCGTCGACCATGAGGCCCTCGACCTGGAAGAACTCCGAGGCGTGACTCGCGTCGATGGCCTCGTAGCGGAAGCACCGGCCGGGGAGCAGCGCGCGGATCGGCGGGCGCTCCTCGTGCATGACCCGGATCTGACCCGGTGATGTGTGGGTGCGCAGCAGATGCCCCTCGACGTCGACGTAGAGCGTGTCCCACAGGTCGCGTGCCGGGTGGTCGGGTGGGATGTTGAGCATCTGGAAGTTGCGGACGTCGTCCTCGATCTCGGGGCCTTCGTAGACGACGAACCCGAACTGCCCGAAGATCTCGGCGATCTCGGCGATGGTCTCGTTGATCGGGTGGCGGCTGCCGCGCTTGATCGGACGGCCGGGCGTGGTGACGTCGATCGCCTCGGCACGCAAGCGGGCGCTCAGCTCCGATCCACGCAGTCCCGACCCGCGTTCCTCGAGCGCCTGCTCGATGGCCGTGCGAACACTGTTCGCGATGGCACCGACCTGGGGGCGCTCATCGGCCGGCAGCGCACCGATCCCGCGCAGGACGGCCGTCAACCGGCCCTTCTTGCCGAGGATCTCGAGCTCGAGCGCCTCGAGGGCGGCCACGTCTCCGGCGGTCGCGACCGCCGCCAATGCCTCTCCCTGGAGGGCCTCGAGGTCGCGGGTCAGGTCGGCGAGGTCCACGTTTCAATCCTCGGGCTGATGGCTCGCTGGAGCGTCGCCTCAGACCTCGGAGGGCTCGCTCACCGACGCTTGGCCCGCCAAGACGTGAGCTAAGCGGTCTTGGCCAGCTCGACGATGCGACCGAACGTCCCGCTGTCGCGGACCGCCAGGTCGGCCAGGATCTTGCGGTCGATCTCGATCTTGGCCTTCTTGAGGCCGGCGATGAACTGCCCGTAGGTCAGCCCGTTCTGCCGTGCGGCCGCGTTGATCCGGACGATCCAGAGCTCGCGCATCTGGCGCTTGCGCTGCTTGCGATCGCGTGTCGCGTAGGCAAGCGCGTGCAGCAGCGCCTCGCGCGCCGGCTTGATCAGCTTCGACTTGGTGCCCTTGCGACCTTCCGCCGCCTTGAGCAGGCGCTTGTGGCGCTTGTGGGACGTGACGCCTCGCTTGACTCGTGCCATGACGGTCCTGGAGCTCCTAGAGGTACGGCAGCAGGCGGCGGACCTGCTTAGTGTGGGCCGGCGGGAACAGTGCCTTGCCGGCGTACCGGCGCGTCCGCCGGGACGACTTGATCTCGAGGTGATGGCCGCGCCAGGCCTTGACCCGGATGTACTTGCCCGAGCCCGTCACGCCGATGCGCTTCTGGGCCGCCTTGTGGCTCTTCATCTTGGGCACGGTCGGCTCACTCTCCTGTTCGGACCGGCTCGGGAGCCGGCTTCGAATTCGCTTCTGGTCGCGGTCGGGGCCGTGGCCGCGGTCGCCGCGGCGGCTGGCTGGGCCGCTGGTTTCGTCTTCGTGGCGCCGTCCTGGACCGGCGCCGCTGCCGGTGTCGATGCACCGTCCGTCGGCTCGGCCGGGATCGCCAGGGCGTCCGCCGGTACCTCGTCGACCGCGTGCTTGCGGTCCGGGGCGTCGTGACTCTTGGGCTTGTGGGTCGATGCCATCGTGATATGCATCGACTTGCCTTCGAGCAACGGCGTCCGTTCCGCGACCCCGTGGTCCTTGACCCGTTCCACGAACCTGGCGATGAGGTTCCGCCCGATCTCCGGGTGGGTCAGCTCCCGTCCGCGGAAACGGACGGTCACTTTGATCCGATCGCCATCCTCGAGGAACTCGATCGCGCGGTGGACCTTCGTATCGAAGTCGCCGGTGCCGATCTTCGGCGAGAGGCGAACCTCCTTGAAGGTGACCGAACGCTGCTTGCGCTTGGCTTCCTTCTCCCGCTTGGTCAGCTCGTACTTGTACTGACCGAAGTCGAGGAACTTGACCACCGGGGGCTGCGCCATCGGGGCGACCTCGACGAGATCGTACCCTCGCTCCTGCGCCATCTCGAGGGCCTGTGGCGTGGGCATCACACCCAGCTGAGCACCCTCTTCATCGACTACCCGGACCTGTGGGATCCGGATCATCTGGTTGACTCGCAGGTCTCGACTGATGGTTCACCCCTTGTTCAGTGCTGGTCCCGTTCGACCGGCATGGGGGCATACGTCCCCCTACCGGGCGAGCCGGCAGGATAGCACACAGGTTCTGAACCCGACAACGGATCGGCCGGCCTGGCCGCCGACGGCGTGCGTGCCCGATCCGGGCCCCGCAACGACCAACGGGTGCGTGGTCAGCGCCGGAATGCGGGGCCCAGGTCGCGGACCCGCTCATCGCGGATCGGCACGCGGACGAGACCCACGAAGATCGCCGCGATGGCGCCGCCGATCATGCCGAGGGCGAGATCCAGCAGCGTGTCGGCGTACGCGCTCGCTGCCTCGGGCGAGCCGGGCACGAACGTCACGAACTCGGCGAACTCCCAGAAGACGGCGGAGGTGGCGGCCCAGGCGAAGGCCAGCAACACCCGGGTCCGATAGCCCCACGGACCGGCGCGCAGCAGCAGCGCGATGGCCGCGGTGTGGAGGAACCAGTTGATGAGGTGGTTCGCGTCGTCCCACAGCTCGATCGTGTCGTAGAGGTCGAGCGCATTGCCTGCGACATCGATGAGGAACGGCAGGCTGAACAGGACGTCGGCACCGACGGGAAACCCCATCTGCGACCGTCCGAGGAGCCGCCAGCCGATGGGCAGCACGAGCAGGGCGATCGGGTACGCGACCGCACGACCCACGAACGCCTTTCCGGTGAACTGGGGAAGGTCAGGGTTGAGGACCGCCCATGCCAGCAGTCCCACGGTCGCGGCCTTGATGGCAAGGTCCAGGACCAGCAGGAGGCGCCAGCCCCAGGCCGAGCCTCGCGACGATGACGCCATGCGCGCGACCTTACTCGACCAGCGTCGCGCTATCCGACGCGCCGAGCGCGCGCTTCCTCGGCGAGCCGGTCCGCGAACGCCTCCCAGGGCTCGGGGGATTGCTGCTCCCCTGCCCTGGTCCTTGGCGACGCTGTCCGTGCCTCGATCTCCCGGTCGCCCAGCACGACCATATACGGCACCTTTTGCTCCTGGGCCGTGCGGATCTTGTACTGCATCCGATTCGACGAGCCGTCCACCTCCACGCGCAGGCCGCGCGAGCGGAGCACGCCGGCGAACTCCTCGGCGGCCTCGATGTGCCGGTCCGCGATCGGGATCACGACGGCCTGGACCGGCGCCAGCCAGAGCGGGAAGGCGCCGGCGAAGTGCTCAATGAGGATGCCGATGAACCGTTCGAGCGATCCGTAGATCGCGCGGTGGATCGCGATCGGTCGCTGCGGCTGGCCGGCCTCGTCGATATATGTCAGGTCGAACCGTTCCGGCAGCATCACGAGGTCGATCTGGATCGTCGCCATCTGCCACTCCCGGCCGAGGGCGTCGTCGATGTAGATGTCGATCTTTGGCGCGTAGAACGTGCCGTCCTTCGGCTTCAGCTCGTAGCTGATGTCCGCCGCCGCGAACGCCTCCTTGGTGAGCTGTTCCGCCCGCTCCCAGAGCGCCGGGTCGCCGATCGCCTTGTCCGGTTTGGTCGCGAAGCTGAAGCGTGGCTCTAGGCCGACCCAGCCGTAGGCCTCGCGAACCTCGCCGAGGAGGGCGACGATCTCGTCGGTCAGCTGGTCGGGGCGAACGTACAGGTGTGCATCGTCCTGGATGAACTGCCGGACGCGGGTCAGGCCCGACAACGTCCCCGACCGTTCGTTCCGGTGGAGCCGGCCGAATTCGCTGAAGCGCAGCGGTAGGTCGCGGTACGACCGGAGCTTCGATCGGTAGATGAATGTCGACTCGGGGCAGTTCATCGGCTTGAGGCTGAATGTCTGGTTCTCCGACTCGACCAGGAACATGTTGTCGCGGTACAGGTCCCAGTGCCCCGACTGGCGCCAGAGCCTCTCGGAGACGAGGATCGGCGTGCTCACCTCCTCGTACCCGCGCCGCTGCTGCAGCTCGCGCATCGCGCCTTCCAGGGTCCGCCAGATGCGCTGGCCATTGGGATGCCAAAAGGCAGACCCCGGCGAAACGTCGTGGAACGAGAACAGGTCGAGCGCCACGCCGAGCCGCCGATGGTCGCGCTTCTTCGCCTCGGCGCGGCGCTCGAGGTAGAGGTCGAGCTCCGCCTGCGTCGCCCAGGCGGTGCCGTAGACGCGCTGGAGCATCGGCCGCTTCTCGTCGCCGCGCCAGTACGCCCCGGCGGTGCCGAGCAGCTTGAACGGGCCGATCTTCCCCGTGCTGGCGACGTGCGGGCCACGACACAGGTCGATGAACGGGCCCTGCCGGTAGAAGGTCGTCGGCGGCATCGGCGAGCCGTCCCGCTCCACCGCGGCCCTCAGGTCGTCGATGATCTCGACCTTGAACGGCTGGTCGGCCTCGATCAGCGCGGCGCGCGCCGCCTCGGGGGTCTCCTCGCTGAATTCGAACGGGTGGTCCGCAGCGATCAATTCACGCATGCGCGCCTCGATGGCCGGCAAGTCCTCGGGCGTCAGCGGCCGGGGCAGCAGGAAGTCGTAGTAGAA
Organism: uncultured Chloroflexia bacterium; assembly: GCA_963735785.1. GTDB lineage: Bacteria > Chloroflexota > Limnocylindria > Limnocylindrales > CSP1-4 > SPCO01. The sequence goes on from CAVTMH010000002.1 coordinate 77,587, forward strand.
CCCGTCGTCGATCACGGGACCGATCCCGAGTTTGGTGCCCGGGAACAGGTCGAGGACCGCCTCGGCGAGGACGTGCGCCGCGCTGTGGCGCATCGGCCCGAGCTCGCCGGCGGCACCATGGTCCATGAGCTCGTCCGCGGCCTTGCGCTCGGGGGCGTCGAGAACCTCTTCGTCGACCTCGATGTCCGCTCCATCGACCATGCTCTGCTCCTCCGGAATCACGAAACCCCTCGTCCATTGGCTGGACGAGAGGTTGCTCCCGCGGTCCCACCGGCCTTCACCGCCGCCCGAGGGCGACCGTGCGCTCGTCGTCGCGTTAACGGGCGACACCCGGATCGGTTCACCGATCGCTCGCGGGTGGTGACGGTCCGAGATCGACCGCCGGGGCTTGCAGCCTGGGCCCCCGGCTCTCTGTGATCGTCCGGTTCGGACGGCGCGTCCCGCTCAACGCTCTATGAGATCGATGTGGTGGTGGGCGACACTGGACTCGAACCAGTGACCTCTTGCATGTCAAGCAAGTGCTCTAACCAGCTGAGCTAGCCGCCCACGTCGCCGGTCCCTCGAACGACGTGACCCGCTGACCGTTGGCTCACGGGGTGTTCCACGTCCCGCGACAGTCATCGAGCCGCAGCGTTCGAGTCGCCAGCGGCCCGGGAATGCTACCAGAGAGGGCGTCGGCGAGCGAGGACGCGGGCCGGCGGCCGTGCCCGGACGGGCGGGTCTAGTACGCCGGCGCGACCACGGTCGGGGCGGGCTTAGACGCCGCGGGAGCCGGTGCCGCCGGGGAGCCGCCCGCACCACCGGAGGGCGCGGTGCAAGCCGCGGTCAGCAACCCCGCCACGATGATCGCGAGCGCGATGACGGTTCGACGCATGTCGGTGCTCTCCTTGGCGGCCTGGGCGACCGGGACTGCTCGTCTTGAGCTCGGTACGACGGCGGGCCGATCGTCGGTTTCGGAGATGATGCACTCGTGGACGCCTACGAGCTGATCGACGCAGGCGGCGGTGCTCGCCTGGAGCGGTTCGGGGAGCACGTAACAGACCGGCCGCACGGCAGCGCATACGGGGAGCGGCGATCGCCCGAGCGCTGGGTGGACGCCGACCTCCGGTTCGACCGGAACGGCGGCTGGTCCGGCCCGGGGCTGGCGTTCGCGCTCGACGGCTGGACGACGAACATCGCCGGCCTGGATCTCCAGTTGCGCACGACCGAGGCCGGGGGGGTCGGTTGCTTTCCCGAGCACGCGGCGCTGCTGCCGTGGCTGCGAGAACGCGTCGACGCTCGCCGGGCGACCGACCCGGATGACGCCCCTGCCCCGCCCGTCCTGCATCTCTTCGCGTACACGGGCCTCGCGACGCTCGCGCTGGCGGCTGCCGGCGCCTCCGTCGCCCATGTCGACGCGGCTCGGCCGGCCGTCGCCTGGGCACGACGGAACGCCGCCGCAAACGGCCTCGAGGACGCACCCATCCGCTGGCTGGTCGACGACGCGCCGGCGTTCGTCGCACGCGAACGACGGCGCGGCAACCGCTACGACGGGATCGTGCTCGACCCGCCGACGTATGGGCACGGCGCGTCAGGACGACCGTGGCGGCTGGAGGCCGACCTCGACCCGCTGCTGGTCGATTGCCGGGCGATCCTCGCGCCCGATGGCTTCATCCTCCTGACCGCCCACACCGAGCACCTGGGTGAGGATCAGCTGGCCGAGCGCCTGTCCCGCGCGCTGCGCCGTCCGGCTGAGGAAGTGAACCGAGGCGACCTCCACCTCGACGCCACATCGGGCGCGGGCCTGTCGCTCGGTGTCGTCGCACGCTGGGACGGCGCAAGATGACGACCATGTCCCAAGCAGCGCTCGCGAGCCCGTCGAACCCGCGGATCAGGGCCGCCGCGCGGCTGCGCGACCGCCGGGAGCGCGAGACAAGCGGCCTGACGCTCGTCGACGGCGCGCGTGAGCTGCGGCGAGCACTCGAGGCGGGGGTCGAGGTGGTCGAGGCCTTCGTGTGCGAGCCCCTGGTCGCGGGCGAAGACGCCCGGGCGGTGCTGGACGCCTTGCGATCGCGGGGCGTGACCCTGACCACGACGACGGAAGCGGCGTTCGCGAAGCTGGCGTTCGGTGACCGTGCCGAGGGACTCATCGCGATCGCCCGGGCGCCGTCGCTGGCGCTCGACGACCTGCAGCTCCCCGACGACCCGCTCGTCGTGGTCATCGAGGGCGTCGAGAAACCCGGGAACCTCGGGGCGACCCTGCGAAGCGCCGATGGCGCCGGGGTAAACGCGGTCATCGCCGCCTCGCCCCGCACGGACCTCGCCAATCCGAACGTCATCCGGGCCAGTGCCGGGACCATCTTCGCGGTGCCCACGGCCGCCGCCCCGACCGGCGATGTCCTCGCGTGGCTGCGGCACCGCGGCATCCGGATCCTCGCCGCGCGGGTGGGTGACGGCCGGGCCTACACGGACGCCGACCTGACGGGATCGGTCGCCATTGCGTTCGGGTCCGAGGCAGACGGGCTGACCGACGCCTGGCACGCCCCCGACATCGAGGCGATCCACCTCCCGATGCTGGGGGTCGCCGACAGCCTCAACGTCTCGGTGTCGGCCGCCGTGCTGGTGTACGAAGCGCGACGGCAACGCGTCCGTCATATGGCCGCGGCAGACTGACGCGATGAGCACCTCGTTCGACTTCGTCGTGATCGGCGCGGGCACCGGCGGCGAGGCTGCCGCCAACAAGGCGCGCGAGCTGGGGGCAACGGTCGCCATCGTCGATCGACGCTGGTTCGGCGGCAGCTGCCCGCATGTCGGGTGCCTACCGTCGAAGTCGCTGCTGCACAGCGCCTTCGAGCACGACAAGCACGCGGCGGCATACCCCTGGCCACGGGCATCCGCGCGACGCGACTACATGGTCAACCGCCCGCCGGACGCCGAGGAACCCGACGACACCACCCACGTCACCGCGCTGGAGAAAGCGGGGGCGACCGTCTACCGCGGCGAGGGGCGCATCACCGGCCGTGGCAGCGTCACGATCGGCCACGACGACCGAACCCATGTGCTCGATGCCAACCACGTCGTCCTCGCCGTGGGATCGCGCTCAAAGCGGGTCGACATGCCCGGTCTCGATGCGACCCGGCCGTGGACGAACGAAGAGGCGACGCTGACCCGGGAGCTGCCGCGAAGCCTCGTGGTCCTGGGCGGTGGCCCGACGGGTTGCGAGCTCGCCCAGGTGTACGCGCGCTTCGACGTCCCGACGACCATCGTGCAGTCCGGCCCCCGTCTCGCCCCGACCGACCATCCGCGCAACTCGGACGTCCTGCGCGAGACGCTCGAAGCCGACGGCGTGACGGTCCGGACCGACGTCCGCGCCACGAAGGCACGAGCCGGCGAGGGGCGCGGGGGCGCGCACGTCATCGAGCTCGATGATGGATCGACCGTGGAGGGCCATGTGATCCTGACGGCCGTCGGACGCGAGTTCCCGCTCGACGATCTGGGCCTGGAGCACTACGGGCTGGACGCCTCGGGCCGGACGCCCCCGTTCCCGCGCGATGGCCGATTGCGGATCGCGGACGGGCTCTACGTCGTGGGCGACGCAGCGGGTCCCGAGCTGCACACCCACCAGGCTCACTACCAGGGTGGCCTGGCCGTCCGGATGGCGCTCGGCGAGGACGTCCGACCCGACTACCACGCCCTGCCGCGCGCGACCTACACGGATCCCGAGGCGGCGTTCGTGGGCGTGACGCTCGAGGCCGCGCGCGAGGCCGGTTCAGATGCCTTCGAGCTCGTGGCCGACTTCGCGACCAGCACCCGCGGCTACGGGGTCGAAGCGACGATGGGCCATGTCACGATCGTGGTGGATCGCGCGACGCGCGAGCTGGTGGGTGCGGCGGTGGCCTGTCCGGACGCCTCAGCCGCCATCCACGAGTGCGTCATCGCGATGCAGGCCCGCCTGCCGATCGACACGCTCGCCTCGGCGATCCACGCGTTCCCGTCGACGTCGCGCATCTTCGACGGCCTGTACGCGGACGCGCTGCGCGAGCTCGAGCGTCCGGGGAGCATCGTCAAGGGTTGAGGGCGCCTACGGGCGAAATTCGATACCGGCGCAAAGGAAGTTTGACCACCGACGATGGTCGCAATGACCTTCGTGGCTCGGACCTCGTTCGGGGTCCCCAGTGTGACCGCGACTCAGGATCGTGATGTCGGCGTAGGTGCCGACCGCCAGGTGACCGCGATTCGCCTCGTCGTTGAGGGCATTTCCGGCGTCGGGCGACGACGAGCACCAAGAACCGGCTACGGTCGGAGTACCGACAAAGTGGCCGCGGGTCACCCCGCGGCCACTTTGCTGCGGCTGTGGCTCGTCGATCCGGTCAGTGCTACTCGAACTGGATCGAATCGATGATCTGCTGGATCTCCTGGCCGGGCCCGGGGCCGGCGCCCTTGTAGGTCTCGCCATCGATCCAGACGATCGTTCCGTCGACATCGATGATCCAGACCCGCATCGTCGCGCCTGGCGCGCTCAGGTAGCGCTCCTCGCCCTCGGTTGGTGCGTACCAGAGGTGGAATTCCAGCCCCTCCGCACCGCACGCGGCGTCCTCGGGGACCGTCAGCACCACATGCTTTGCGGGGTGTCCCCCCACCGTGACGTCCGTCGGCCCACTGACAAGATCTGCGCCGGGGAGCGTCGACACGGCGGACGCGAGATCGGCAGCGGACGGGCCCGCCGGCGCAGCCTTCTCCTCGGCGCAAGGATCGGCGAAGACACCAATGGGGTTTGCGTCCCAGAAGAGTAGCGACACCCCTTCAGGATCGGTCTCGACGCCCTTGTTGAAGAAGAAGCTCTGGTCGCTCAGCCAGCCGGACGTCGGCAGCGTCACGGACAACCGAATGCCGTTCCTCGTCACGGAGTGCTTGCCGGCGGCGAGATCGCCATCCGGCGGGAAGGCGACCTCAGACGGCGAGGGCGAGGCTGCCGGCGACGGACTGGGCGTCGAGGACGGCGAGACGGCGGGTGCGCCACCCACATCTCCACCCGACCGAGGTAGCAGATTGATGCCGACGACTGCGACGACCACCACAGCGGCTGCCGCGATCGCGAACTTTGCGTAGGTGTTCATGTCGCTAAACCTCCACGCCGGCCACCAAGAGCGGCGTTGTGGGGTCGCGGGGACTTGGTCGAGCACGGCATCGAGGACACGGTCCGGGAGCGCCGTGACGCCCTCCTCCAACCACGACCGGACGATCCGCGTTGCCTCGCGATCGGTGCTCATCGGGAAGCCTCCTGCCTGGCAGGTCGGGCGTCGGCGTCGAGCGCCGCGCGGAGCCCGCGCATCGCGTGATGTAGTCGGGATCGGACCGTCCCGGCGGGGACGCCGAGCACATCGGCGACCTGCTCGAGCGGCAAGTCGAGGTAATGGTGCAGGACCACCACCGCGCGATGGTCGATGGAAAGCCGGCGGAAGCCGCGCTCGAGCTGGTCGCGATCGACGACCGAGCTCGTGGCATCGGGCACGGCCGGTTCGTTAACCGGCAGGACTCGAAGGTTCGGCGCCCACTGGCGGGTGCGACGGCCCTCGGCGTAGCAGGCGCGCACGAGGAGCCGGTACGACCAGGCGTCAAAGCGCGCCGGGTCGCGGAGCTGCGGAAGGTCCCGCCAGATGGCGAGCAGCGCCTGCTGCGTCGCGTCCTCGGCGAGGTCGGTGTCGCGCAGGATCCTGTGCGCCACAGCGTGGAGTCGGTCACCCGCGGCGACGGCGAGGCTCGCGAAGGCCTCCTCGTCCCCGTGTTGCGCCCGTCCGATCAGATCGGGATCCACAGCCACTTCCGCGGTTTCGCCGTCCGGTCTGGCCGGACGTTCACACGGTATGGGCGACGTCGAGGCCTGGGCGACTCAATGTTCGTCGTCCGTGGGGTCAGCCGAGTTCAGACCTCGAAGACGACCTCGCCGTCGATGAGCACCATGACGGGGCGGGTGGTCGACAACGGTCCGCCGGCCGTGACGGGCTCGTCGATGGAGGCGGCCGGGATGACCACCACGTCGGCGCGCTGGCCGACGCTCAAGCGGCCGCGGTCGGTCTCGCGCGCCGATACCGCCGGATCGATGCACGCCGCACGCAGCGCGCGGTCGAGCGTGAGCGACTGCTCCTCTGCGAAGGTCGGCGTGCCCACCGGCCAGCGGGCATCCTCGCGACGGACGGCCAGGGCGAGGCCCGGCCACGGGTCGTAGGGTTCGACCGGCGCGTCCGTCCCGAATGGCATGACAGCGCCGGTGTCGGCGATCGACTTCCACGTGTAGGCACTCGACTCCGCCCGGTCGCCCCACAGCTTGCGCGCCTGCGCCACGTCCGACCCGAGGTGTACCGGCTGCACGCTGGCGGCGATGCCCGCGGCGACGAACCGGCCGCGATCGTCCGGATGGAGCATCTGGACGTGCTCGATCCGCGGCATCAGCGGGGCGGCTTGGGCACCCGGGGTCAGGATGTCGAGGGCGGCCCGGACCGCCGCATCGCCGATCGCATGGATCTGGGTCGCGATGCCACCCGCCGTGGCACGAGCTACGAGCTCGGCCAGCGCGTCCGGCTCGGTCATCCAGACGCCTCGACGGCGGTCGGGCGCAAGGGGTCGATCCACCTCCGGCTCGATGTCGGCCAGCAGCGCCGCGGTCCGGGACCCGAGCGAACCGTCGGCGAAGCACTTCTGCCAGCCGACCTTCGCGCGGCCATCCGGGTTGCCACCGAGCGTCGCTCCGCTCCGGTAGCCGCGCTCGATGGCGGCGCCGAGCGAGTCGTCACGCACGGAGGCATGGACCCGGAGCGGCAGGCTGCCCGACTCGGCCAGGCGGGTGTAAACCGGCAACGAGTACGACAGGTCCGGGTCGGGCGCGACGCCACCGGGATCGTGGCACGCGACCACGCCCAGGGAGACGAGGTCCTGCCCGACCTCCACGATCATCGCGGCGAGATCGTCCGGACTGGTCGGCGGAACGTGGATCGTCACGAGCCGGGTGGCCGCCTCGTACAGCACGCCCTCCGGCGTCCCGTCGGCCGAGCGACGGACGACGCCGCCGGGTGGATCCCCAGGACCGAGATCGGCCGTCGCGATCGCCGCATGGCTTGCCCACAGGGCGTGGTGGTCGTGTGCCCACAGGGCGGCGCGACGCCCGGGGGCCACGGTCTCCAGCTGGTCGGCCGTCGGCCAGCCACCCCACCGGTCGCTGTCCCAGCCGTGTCCCTCCAGCCACGCGTCGGGCGGCAGGGCCTCGTGCGCCGTGCGGAGGCGGGCCAGGCCCGCGTCGAGGATCGCGGCATCGGTCAGATCGACCTGCCGCTTGGCGATCGCGGCCTGGACGAGGTGGAGGTGCGCGTCGGTCAGTCCCGGGATGGCGACCTGATCGGGTTCCAGGCGGATCCGCTGCGTGAACGGGTCGGCACGCGTCTCGAGGTACACCTCCGAGCCCGCGAACGCGATGCGACCATCGCGGATGCCGATCGCCTCGACCCAGCCGAAGCCCGCGGCCCCGGACAGGGTCGCGATGCGGCCGGTGATCAGCGTCTCGAGGGGCATGGCCGGTCAGCCTAGCCGTTCGGCGACTCCGGCGGGGGCGGTTTCGAACCCCCGCGGTCCGCGGTGTCGATCGGCTGGAACGGTTCGATCGGTGGTGGGAGACGGCTCTGCGGCGCGTGCGGGTCCTCTCGCCAGGTCGGTCGGTCGGCGCCCAGTGCGGCCGCCAGCGGGTCCTCGAAGTGCGGGTCGGCGCTTGCGCCGGCGATGCCCAGGTTCGGGTCGCGCAGGAACACGCTCGCGATGCCGGACGCCAGCACGCCGATGCCGACCACGAGCATGACCGTCCCCGTGCCGATCAGGTCGGAGATCGGCCCGACGATGATGATCGGCAGGAAGCTCGAGACCGAGACAAGCATGTTCAGCACCCCGAAGACCCGTCCCCGGACCTCCTCCGGAAGGTCCTCCTGGAGCTGTGTCTGGGACGGGATCGCGACCGCGCCGTAGGCGACGCCGGCCACGAACGCGATCACCACGACGACCGCCAGCAACGAGGTCAGTGCCGAGAGGTCGAGCAGGCTGCTGGCGGTGTCCGCGCGCTGCAGGAACCGGCTGATCGGCCCGGCCACCGACAGCAGCGCCAGCATGATGCCCAGGGTGATGAGCCCGCCCTCGATGACCCGCCGGCGCGGCAGGAACTTGCCGTACGCGTTGAGGAGCAGGATGCCCATCACGATGCCGCCGCCGAGCGGCAGGACGATGACCGCGAAGTCCTTCGGCTGGAGCCCCAGGGCCGTCTCGGCGAAGTCCGGCCCGAGCACGCCCAGCACGCCGACCAGCGAGGCCGTGATCCCGAGGTACAGCAGCGACCAGCCGATCGAGCGGTTGTAGCGGATGAAGCTCAGCCCTTCCTTGAGCTGGGCGATCGTGCTGCGGATGGCCTCGCGCGTCTCCCCCACCGGATGCGGGCCGGTATCCGTCGGGGGGGGCGGCGGCGGTGGTGACGGCGGCAGCGTGAAGCAGAACCCCGCGGCGATGAGGTACAGGACTGCCACGATCAGGATGACCGCCTGGGGCCCGGCCACGTTGATGATCAGGGGGCCCAGCAGCGCGAACCCGAGCGCGAAGGCCGCGTTCAGGGTGAGCGTGAAGACGCCGTTCGCGGCCAGCAGCTGGCGACGCGGCACGACCTCCGGGATCATCGCGGCCTCGGCCGGCGCGAAGAACACCGTGACCGTCGACACGAAGATGTTGAGCAGCAGGATCAACAGGAAGTGATCGCCCACGAGGAAGAGCGCGATCATCGAGACGCCGCGGATGACGTTCGTAGCGATCAGCACGAGCCGCCGATCGACCCGGTCGACGTACACGCCGGCCACCGCCGAGAACAGCACGGCCGGCACGAGGAACGACAGGATCAGCAGGCTGACGGCGGTGTTGGGCTGGGTCGACGAGACGATGACCGTCAGGCCGAACAACACCATGTTGCCGCCGATCTGGGTCGCCGCCTGCGACAGCCACAGGCGGAGGAAGGACGGATTACGGAAGACCGCGAGCGCGCCTTCCGATTCGGTCGGGCCGGACGGTGTCGTCCCATCGGCGCGCGCGTCGATCGGGGCTCCGGCCTCGGTCATCGGCCCGCGTCCGGGACGTGATCGGCGCCGCCCGCCACGGCCTCGGTGACGGCCGGATCGCCGCGTTCGACGAACTCGGCGAGGCGTCGTTCGAGGGTCGCCCGCTCCAGCAGCACGTGCCGCCCGCAGGTCTGGCAGCGCAGGCCGATGTCGGCACCGAGCCGGTCCACCAGCCACGTGTCGCCGCCACACGGATGGGCGCGGCGCAGCCGGAGGACGTCGCCGAGCAGCAGGGTCAGGACGGGTCGTGCCGGCACGGCGGACAGGCTATCAGAGCCGCGGCCGGCCATTTCTGGGTACCAGCTCACGGTCTGTCGCGGGCACATCCACGCGATCGAGCGGGGTTACCTCGACCACGACGTCAGGCAGCGTCGCCGCGAGCTGGGCGATGATCCCGCCGGATCGGGTCAGCGACCCCGTGAGCTTGTCCGGCGCACCGATCGCGGAGAGCTCGAACGGGTCGGAGAGGGGCACGGCCCCCACCGTGACGGCACCCGCGGGACCGACGGTCACGATCCCGGGCACGAGCCGCACGGTCTCGACGGCCATGGCCTCGGCGCCGGCGTTGCGCAGCTCGTTGACGAGATCCTCCACGCCGCTGCCGTCGATCGGCCCACGGATCGTGATCACGACGCCCGGGCCGGTCGCCGGGTCGATGCCCGCGTACAGCCGGACGCGGCGCAGGTCCGCGCGCAGCTCGTCGACCGAGGCGTCGCCGCGCTGTGTGTTCGTCGACAGGGTGTCGAGCTCACGCTCGAGCGTGGCGATCTCGCTACGAAGCTCGTCATTGCGGTCGTTCAGGTTGGCGACGAGCACGGTCAGCTCCTGCGAGGACAGACCAGCGAAGGCGGCGCCGCTCGCCTGCGTCCGCAGCTGGACGATGACCAGCAGGCCCAGCACGAAGGCCACGGCCGCGATCGTCAGCTGGTTGCGAGGTTGGTGCATCCGGTCAGCCGCCGGGCTGGACCGCGGCCTCGGGCGAGGGCTGCGGCCGCGCATAGCGCAGGGTGACCGTGCCGGCGAAGGCCGGCATGTCGACGGTCTCGGGCTCCGCGATCGAGACCCGCAGGCCCCACGCTTCCGCCCGCGCGCGAATGAAGTCGACGAACCCGGGCGACGCGCTCAGGCGGGCGTACAGATCGTCCGGCCCGATCGCGGTGACCTGGTATGGACCCGCGAGGTACGCGGAGTTGACGAGGATGGATGGGCCGATGTCGATGACCGCGGTGGTCGGCGTCATGCGCTCGCCGTTGACCGCGACGGCCTCGGCACCCGCGCCCCATAGCTCCTCGACGATCGTCCGCAGGTCGCGCGCCCCCACGAGCAGATCAGACATGTTGCCCTCCGGATCGCCCGGCTCGAGCGAGTCTTCGAGCTGGAGCACGATGCCGCTGCCACTGAGCGGGATCAGGCCGGCGGCGATGCGGGCGGCCTGAAGCTCCTCGTTGAGGTCCTGGACGAGTGCCGCCGAGCCCTGGCCCGCCTGCGCCGCGGCCTGGATCCTCGCTCGGAGATCGAGGATGGTCGCCTTGAGCGCCTCCTGGTCGCCCTGCAGCTCGCTCGCCGTCTCGACGAGCGGGGACCGCTCCTGGGTCGTGTAGCGCACCCGCGGTCCTTCGGCTGCCAGCTGGGCAGCGACGAGGAAACCGAGTCCGAGGAGGGCGACGCCGAGCGTGACCTGCCAGCTGGGGATCGAACGCAGGCGGCCAGCGACGGTCATGGCAGGGGGCCGGGCCGCGGGCGTCGTGCGCGTGACCAGATGAGCGCTCCGGTGGCGGCGAAGACCACGGCCGCCACGACGGCGAGGAGGAGCGCGGAGTCGCGGCTGACGATGTCGATCGTGATCTCGCCACCAGCGGGGACGGGTGTGGCGACGGGGGCGGGGTCACCGGGTGCGCTCGTGGCGACCGGACCGCCGGACACACCCCACGCCGATGGTCGGGGTCCAGCAGGCGCCGGTTGCGGGCCGTACCGTTGCGGCACCACCGCCCCGAGATTTGCCAGCCACGCGGCGTTGAATGCCGCCACGTCCATGTCGATCGCCGCCTCGAACGCCTCGTCGTCGGTCCGGCCATCGGCATACGACCCGATGAGCGCGACCAGCGCGTCCTGGCCGTGGGTCCGGATGAAGTAGTCGACCGCGCTGACGCTCTCCGCATAGGCCAGGAAGAACCCTTCCGCGCCGGTCGGGAACTGGCCGACCAGGCCGTCGAGCGGGACCAGCCGGCCATCTCGGGCGGCCGATTCGACGGTCGATCGGTCGCCCGCGTCGAACCCCTGGCTGAGATACACGGCGAGGCCCTCGTTCAGCCAGCGCGGCGGGAAGTGGTACGGGTTCCCGACGGCGGTGTCGAAGACGAGGTGGACGAGCTCATGGCGCACGACGATCTCGTCCCAGCCGACATCGGACGGGCCGATGAGCGCGAACAGCGTGCGGATCTCGGCGTTCGCCTGGCCGCCCACGTTCTCGCGGGTGCCCGGTCCGAGGGCATCGTAGAACGCGTCCTGTTGCGCGTAGACGAAGAAATCGACCGGCTCGTCCTCGGTCACGCCCAGCAGTTCCGACGTCTCGCGCACGGCGTCCTCGCCGACGCGCAGCGCGCGTTCGCCGAACGCGCTGTCGCCCTCGTACCAGTGCACCCGGACCAGGTCGCCGCTGACGGTCTTCCAGTCGAATCGCTCGTCGGCGTAGGTGGTCTCGACCGCCGGACCCAGGACCGGCGCCCCGTCGTCGGGCGTGATCCGCCATCGAGCCGAGATCGGGGTATTGGGCAGGATGTGGCCGTCCGCGGCCACGTTGACGTCGTGGCGCAGGGTCGTCGCGCCGATCGTCGTCGGCGGGGGCAACTCCACGACCAGGGGACCCGCCGCGTCCGCGAAGGTCAGCAGGACCTCGACGCGGGCGGGTGTCTCGTCGAGCGTCACCGGCTGGGTGAGCTCGACGCCCTCCCCGAACGCCGCATCGATGGTCGGGGTGCCGAAGACCGGGTCGGCGGCACGAACGGTCGTGGCCGACGGTCCGGCCAGTACGGCCAGCGCGGCCACACCGGCCAGCGCCGCGAGCGCGGCCTGGCGAACGGCGCCCTCGCGCCGGCTCATGGCGCCCACGTCAGACCGGCGAACCGCAGCGCTCCCAGGCCGTTCTGGTCCGCCCCGAGCAATCCCTCGCGCGCCAGTGCCCACCCGTCCCCGTACGTGACGGGAATGACCGGGGCGTCGCGCTGGACGATGTCCTCGGCGCGGTCGTAGGCGGCCGTCGCCGCGGCCTCGTCCGTGGTCGCGCCCGCGTCCGCGATCGCGGCGTCGAACTCCGCGGAGCTCCAGCGGCCGTAGTTGTTCGTGGATCCGGTGCCGAGCAGCACCCCGAGGAAGTCATTGCGTCCCGGGTAGTCGGCCACCCAGGAGAGCTGCCACATCTGCGGCGGATCGTTGTCGAGTCGGTCGAAATACGTGTCGAAATCCATGACCTCGGAGCGCAGCGTCACGCCCAGCTCGCGTTCGACCTCGCTGACGACTGCCTCGTCATACGGCGAGCCGCCGGTCAGCATCGTGGTCTCGGGAAAGCCGGCGCCACCCGGGAAACCCGCCTCGGCCAGCAGCGCACGCGCCGCGACGGGGTCGTGGACCGGGATCACGTCGCGAGCGCTCCGCCCGGGGATGCCGGTCGGGACCATCGAGGTCGCGACCGCATCGGGATCGGGCACGGACAGGAAGGCGATCCGCCGCCAGTCCACGGCGGCCGCGAAGGCTCGGCGGACCCGCACGTCGTCGAACGGCGGCCGGCTCGTGTCGAAGCCGTAGAAGTTGGTCGAGAGCGAGCGCACCTCGCGGAGCTGCGGCCCCAGCTCGGGGTGGTAGGCGATCCATGCCGCGTCGAACTCGAAGATGCCCGTGTAGTCGAGCTCGCCCTCCTCGAACGCCTCCACGGCGCTGGCCCCGGCGAGGTCGGTGACGACGGTGATCTCGCCGATGGCCGGTGGGCCGGCCCAGTACGCCGGGTTCGCCCGCAGGAGCATGGACTCTGCGCTGGCCTCGGCGAGGCTGTATCCCCCGCTGACGACGAAGGACTCGCCGGCCCGCAGCGCCTCGGGATCGTCGCCGACGCCCGGCGGGACGATCCCGAACGTCGGGCTGGCAACGACCGTCACGAACTCGGCCGCGGGACGTGTCAGGTCGACAACGACGTCGTTGGCGGCCTCGTCTGCGGTGAGTCCGACGTCGTCGGCACTGCCGGTGCCCCGGATGTAGTCGAGCGCGCCCTGGACATCGAGCATCAGGGTGGCCAGCGGCGAGGGCGACTCGGGGTCGATGATGCGCAGCCAGCTGCGCACGACATCCGCGGCCCGCAGCGGCGAGCCGTCGCTGAAGGTCAGCCCGGGTCGGAGGTGGAAGATGACCCGCCGGCCGCCGTCCTCGATGCGCCACGATTCGGCGAGGGCCGGCCGGAGCTCGAGCGTCTCGTCGAACGTGGTCAGGGTCTCGAAGAACTGCGCGATCAAGGCCGCGCTCCCCGCGTCACCGGTCGCGGCCGGATCGAGGCTCGTGGGTGGCCCCAACGCGATCCGGGCGGTACCGTCGGCGGCGGCGGCCGGGGCCTCCGAGCAGGCGCCGGCGAGCAGGGCGCCGGCAAGCAGGGGCACGAGCATGGCGGTCCGGCGCGGCATCGGCCGGAGTATACGGGGGATGCCCGCGGAGCCGGTCGTGATGAGGCCTCGCAGCACCACACCGCCGGGGGAACGATGCAAGCACCGCGAGGCCTCTGCTGCGATAACGACTCAGGTCGCGCGTCGTTAGGGCCGTCCCGGCGGGTTGTGCGAATCGCCGGGGCTACGATGACGAGGTGACGCTGCACCTGCGCAACACGCTCACCCGGACCGTCGAGCCGGTCCTGCCGCTGGAGCCTCGCCGCGTCGGGATGTACACCTGCGGTCCGACCGTCTACCGGTACGCCCACGTCGGCAACCTGCGCTCGAACGTGCTCGCCGACCTGATCCGGCGCGTGCTCGTGTACCACGGCGTCGAGGTCTTCCACGTGAAGAACATCACCGACGTCGGTCACATGCGCGACGACCAGTTCGACCGCGGTGAGGACCGGATGCTCGTGTCGGCCGGGCTCGAGCACAAGACCACGGCCGAGATCGCCGACGCCTACGAGGCCGCATTCCATGCCGATGAGGCGCTCGTGAACATCCTCCCGGCGCATGTCTTCCCGCGCGCCACCGAACACATCCCCGAGATGCTGGCGCTGGCCGAGGCACTCGAGGACGCCGGCCATGCCTACGTGTCGCCGGCGGGCAACGTCTACTACGCGGTGTCTTCCTATCCTGGCTACGGCCAGCTGTCCGGCAACTCGCTCGACGACCTGCGGGCAGGCCACCGAGGCGAGGTCGAGGCGGACAAGCGCGACCCGGCCGACTTCGCCCTATGGAAGGCGGCTGGTCCGGGGCGCGCCCTCAAGTGGCCGACGGACCGCTGGGGCGACGGCTTCCCGGGCTGGCACCTCGAGTGCTCGGCGATGGCGCGGCGCTACCTGGGCGATCGATTCGACCTGCACACGGGCGGCATCGACAACGTGTTCCCGCATCACGAAGACGAGATCGCGCAGTCCGCGCCGTTGGTCGGTGGTCCACCGGCAGCGATGTGGGTCCATGGTGAGCACCTGCTGATGGCCGGTCGGAAGATGGCGAAATCCGCGGGCAACTTCCAGCGTGTGACAGAGCTCCAGGAGCGGGGCGTGGATCCGCTGGCGTTCCGCTATCTGCTGCTCACGTCACGGTACGGGCGCAAGCTCAACTACTCGGACGAGTCGATCGACGCTGCGGCGGCCGGTTTCGCGTCCCTGCGCGCCCGACTTGCCGCCCTGGGACCGCCGCCCGTCAACGGGGCGTGGGTCGCGCCCGCCGTGCTCCGAGCGGGGAGTGCGGGCGACCGACCCGACGGCACGGCGAGTGGCGTGGCCGGCTTCGGTGAGACAGGCGAGTACCGGGTCGCCGACCGGGCCCACGACCCCACCGTCCCTCTGTCGCCCGCCGGCCGCGAGCTGCACGGGCGATTCGTCGCGGCGCTCGACGACGACCTCGACCTGCCGGGCGCGCTGGCGTGTGTCCGGGCCATGCTTCGAGCCGACCTGCCGACGGACGAGCGGCGCTGGCTCGTGCTGGACGCCGACGCCGTCCTGGGGCTGGATCTGCATCGCGTCTGGGATGCCAAGCCTGCGGAGGCGCCCCAGGCGGACGTGCCGGCCGAGATCCGTGCACTCGTGGCCGCACGGGACAAGGCTCGCGCGTCTCGCGACTACGCGCGCGCCGACGACCTCAGACGCGAGCTTGGCACGCGAGGGTGGGACGTCGTGGACGGTCCGGACGGCTCGACGCCGAGACGCCACTGACGCACGGGGCCGCCTCGGCTAGGTGCCGGCGTCCCGGTAGGCGGGCGGCAGGGAGAGCCCGAACGCATCCGCGAGCGCCGCCATGTCGCGGCGGTCGTGGTCGCGCGGTTCGTAGTGCGTATGGAATGCCAGCTGCAGGTCCGGGGTCCCGCACCGGACCGTCCTTCCCGCGATCACGCCCTGGGCGTCGAGGCTGCCCGGTGGGTAGTCGAACACCTCACCGGCCCTCCCACGCTGCACGCCGCCGGCTGGCGTCCAGGCGATCGGGTGGAGATCGACCCTGCCGGCCTCGCCCTCCAGCACCACGCGCGCCGGCCGCTCGTCGAGCGACACGCGATAGCCAGCTGGCTCCAGGGCGTCGATCGCGTCCGCTACGGCCTCCGTTGCGACGCCGAGATCCAGGTCGGCATGCGGGCGAGTCTGACGACCGAGCAGCGCATCGACCCCCCAGCCCCCGGTGATGCCGGTCCCGATCCCGGCTCCGTCGAGGGCGTCCAGGACCCGCAGGACCTCGGCTCCGCTCATCCCGGGAATCGACACGCGTCAGCCGCCACCACCCGGCCACATCGGGATGTGCTGGTGATCGTCGTTCCGCCAGGCGATCGCCGCCCTCGCCAGTTCCTTCCAAGCGGCCGTCTCTGACGGTCCGGCAACGACGACCCCGGTCGCGCGGCTCCCGAACATCAGCGTCGCGCGGATGGTCACGGCCGGCGCAGGATCGGCCGACTGGATCGCCGGCGTCGACTCGGTCGGCTCGGTCGGATCGATCGGTTCGATCGACTCGACGACGATGCCGATCCCGAGCTTGCGCTGGAGTCGATCGATCATGTCTGCGCCGGAGTCTGGCGCCTCCGTGTCGTCGATGTCGACGTCGATGACGTCTGCGTTCGAGCGTCCGGAGAACGCCAGGATCAGCACGACGATCCCGAGCACGATGATCGGGACGTACCACTCTGACGGCGTGATCGTCTCCATCGTCAGGGTTCGCGGTTCGCGACGAGCAGGTCGCGCCGTGCCCCGAAGCGATCGATGATCCGATAGAAGTTCCGCTTCGACTGCCGATCGCGTTCCTCATCGGGCAGGCTCGTCCAGCCACGATGCTCGTGACGTTCGAGCGGGAGGCCGTCGATCCCGACAGCCCGCCGCGCCGTGTCGTCTTCGTGCGCACCATCGCGCAGCACGAGGCTCCACCAGATGTCGAGGTTGCGGTAGAAACTGAACCGCTCGTCGAGCGGGCCCAATGCCGCGGCATCGGACCGGCGGAAGGCCTGGACGTAGCCTTCGACGGCGTCGACCTCGCCCGCCGGCGCATCCGCGAACGTCCGCAGGTCGGTCGACGTGATGCCCCAGCCACCGACGACCGCCACCAGCGCGTCATCGAGCGCTCGGGCCAGCGGCGTCACGAAGTCACCGGTCGGAGCGAGGCTCGAGTCGAGCAGGATCACGACCTCGGACGGGGCTCGGCGGATCCCGATGTTCGTGGCGGCCGCATGGCCGAGCCGTTCCGACGTCCACACGATCTCGACCGGCGGGCCGGCGGTGGGCCCTCGCGCCTCGAGGTCCTTGAGGTCCTCGAGGGCGGCGGCCTGCGCATCGGACGGTGCGTCGGCGACGATCACGACCGATGTCCCGGCGGGCGCATGCGCACGCAGCCCCGCCAGCGCTCGATCGAGGTCGGCGGGCCAGTCCGTGGCGATCAGCACGACCGTTGCGAGTCCCGTTGCCGGCTCCTCGAACCGCGTCGGAACGTTCCGCGACGCGCCGTAGCGGACGCGGGCTCCCTCGTCGACATCGGGCGGGGCGGCCGGCGACAGGGCGAAGTCGGTACCGCGGTCAACGATGCTCCACCCGGCCGCCTCGATCTCGTTGCGCAATCGGTCGGCGAGCGCCCAATCCTTCTCGGCGCGGGCTCGCGCTCGGTCGTGGGCCGCGGTCAGCACCTCCTCCGGGATGTGCGTCCGCATCACCACCTCGCTCAATTGCTCCGGCGGGCCAGGGTGAGGTAATACAGCAGCGTCAGGACCGACGTCACCGCCGCGGCTACATATGTGAGGGCGGCTGCCGTCAGCATCGACTGCGCGCCGCGACGCTCCTCGGGCGAGGTGATGAGCCCGGTCGAATTGAGCATCGCGATGGCGCGCCGACTCGCGCCGATCTCCACCGGCAGCGTGAGGACCGAGAACAGGACCGCGATCCCGAAGAGGATGATGCCGAGCGTGATCAACCCGGCGACCTGGAGGATCAGACCGGCGAAGATCAATACGTACGCGACGTTCGGCCCCAGGCTCGCCGCAGGAACGAGCAGGCCGCGGACCTTCATCAGGGCACTGCCCTCGCCGTGCTGCTGCGCATGACCGACCTCATGCGCCGCGATCGCCATCGCCGCGATCGTTGGCTGCTGCGCGACGGCGGCCGACAGGCCGAGCGACCGGTCGCGCGGATCGAAGTGGTCGGAGAGGTTGCCTGGCACGAGCTTGATCACTGTGATGGCCTCGCGGCCCGGCACGTCCCCGAACGTCGCCCGCTCCCGGAGGAACTCGGCGATCTGAGCGCCGGTGAGGCGAGCGCCGTTGGAGACACGGCTCCAGCGTCCGTACGTCGACCGGATGTACAACTGGGCCGCGCCGGAGATGACGACGGTCGCGATGATGAGGCCGATGTAGAGGGGATCGAAGAACACCGAAGGCACTCCACATGAGGGGGTCGGGCGAAATCGTACGACGGGACGGGCTCGGGTGGTTGGGATGCGCCACCCGCTCTGGTCCCTGGATCGAGTGGGGTGGGGCCCCTTGACGGATTCGGTACGTTGCCCCCATGGATCACGACGTCACCGCCCCATCCCTCGACAGGCTCGCATTCTCGGCCACGGTCCATTGCCTGACCGGATGCGGGATCGGCGAGGTGCTCGGGCTGGTCATCGCGACACAGCTCGGGTGGGACGACGTCCCCTCGATCGCGCTGGCCGTCGTGCTCGCTTTCGTCTTCGGCTACGCCTTGACCCTTCGGCCGCTGCTCGGCTCGGGCATGGCGATCCGGGCGGCCCTGGGCCTGGCCTTCGCCGCCGATACGATCTCGATCACGGTCATGGAGATCGTCGACAACGCGATCATCCTGCTCATCCCTGGTGCGATGGACGCGGGGATCACGTCAGGGCTGTTCTGGGGCAGCCTGGCTGTCGCGCTGGCGGTCGCGGGTGTGGCGGCCTATCCCGTCAACCGCTGGCTCATCGCGCGGGGCCGGGGACACGCGGTGGTCCACCGGCACCATTGAGCGTCATCTCCCTTGTCGAGCCCCCGGAACGCGACGTGTCCCTAGGGCGCCCGGCGCTCCACCGGGTCCGACGGACCGACCAATGTCGCGATCGACCGCAGGAGACGGACAGCCGGTCCAGGCTCCCTCGACGCTCCCGCGGCCGCGGATACCGGCTGGGCGTGCTCGTCAGGCGTGTCGGCGTCGGCCTCGTTCCGCGGCGAGTCCTCGGCCGGCCCCGCCGCATCCTCGACGCTCGCGTCGACCTCCCCCAGGACGTCGGGCGTTTCCGACGCTCGATCCCCAGGCGGGTCCATGACGCCGACGAGCGGGGATCCGCCATCGGATGGTGCAGCCTCGGATGCTCCGGGTGAGTCGGCGGCATCGTCCGACGCCGTCGTCTGAGCAAGAAGCGCGACGGCTTCGGCGCGTGCGTTGGCGCGGACGTCGTCGAGGTCGGGCGGTGGCGGCAAGGTGCCGGCCCGACGGACGATCTCGGCGGGATCGGTGGAGGTCGTCAGCTCGGTGAAGAACTGCTGGAGCGTGACGCGATACGCCGCCATGGCGGCGTCGACGCCCTGGATCTCGGTGTCGATGATCGCCTCATGCTGGTGGATGTACTCGGCAAGTGCGGCGCGGCGCTCATCGGCACGGCGGGTGGCCTCGCTGCGGATCCGCCTGATCTCGGCGGCTGACCACTCGTTGATCTGCTTCAGGTCCTCGTCGGCGAAGCGACGCAGCTCCTCCGCCTCGACAGACGCACGGGCCTTGGCACGCACGACGTGGGCGGCGGCATCGTCGGCGATGATGGTTGCGATGCGCTCTCGTTCCTGGTCGGCCGCGGAGTGCATCGCCTTCGCGAGCTCCGCGAGGAAGCCGGAGGTCACGCTCGACGGCGTCACGGCGACGTCGCCGGCGCCCGTTTCCGTCTCGGCGCTGGGCGGCATGGCGACATCGGTCGTCGGGGCGCGGCCGTTCGACCATCGATCGCTTGTGGGATTCATCTCGGAGTGGTCCATCTGGGCTACCTTCGCGGGCGCCGAACGTACTGCCATGACATGGGGTTGGCAACGCGCGCCGCAGGTTTTCTGGTGCCTTCGGGAACCGGAACGAACGGGCGCTGATGCCTCCGCGATACTCGCGTGATGAAGCTCTATTTCGCCGCGCCATTGTTCAGCACCCCCGAGCGAGCCTGGAATGCCGAGGTGACTGCAGCCCTTCGCGCGGCCGGGCACGAGGTATTCCTGCCGCAGGAGCAGGAGCCCGGCAAGGATGGCCCGGGCATCTTCACGACGGATGTGGGCGGGATCGACTGGGCGGACGGCCTGGTCGGGATCATGGACGGGCCGGATCCAGACTCGGGGACTGCCTGGGAGGTCGGCTACGCGTTCGGCGCGAAGAAACCGGTGGTACTTGTCCGCACCGACTTGCGCGCTCTCGCCGGCAATGCCGGCGACTACAACCCGATGCTGACGCAGGCCGCGACGGCCCGGATCGACCTCCCGGCGGCCTCGACCACGGAGGTCATCGCAGCGATCCTTGACGCGCTATCCGGGATAGACCCGGAAGGACGCTGACCCGGCGTCTATTCGCATGGCGCGCTGTCGGCCACGCGCCGATCGCCGGGGCGTGAAAGCAGGGCAGGGTCGGCTGCGCATCTGGCGCCCCCGGACGGATTCGAACCGCCGACGCAGGCCTTAGGACGGCCTCGCTCTATCCACTGAGCTACGGGGGCGCGGCCGCCATCGTACCGCGAGCGCTGGGCTGAGCCGGGCCGGAAGGGCTTGACATCCTGCCAGATATGCATCACCGGCACGTTAGCGGCGATCCGAAGCCGATCGGCGCGCAGATCGAGCGCGACTCCGAGCGGTTCGTGCGTGGCTCGGGCCGTGAACGCGTCGATTCCGGCTGCGAACTGCCCTTAAAAGCGACCTAACGTGCTCGGGGTGCACATAGCGCAGGAAAGGCCCACGGCACGGCCCTGAGTCACACGCTGGCCATGCCCCGAACCGCGGAACCCCCGCAGGATCGCGAACGTCCCGACAGCATGACCGCCGCGCCTCCCTGCGGCGGTCATCTCCGCCACCGGGGCCGCACGCCGGTCCCACGTACAATCCGAGCGCGATGTCCGCCCGTCCCCTCCCCGACCTGATCCTGTACGGCCGCGCCCATTGCGGGCTGTGTGACGAGACCCGCGAGCTCCTCGGGGCGCTCCTCGACGAGCGCCGGGCCGCCAGCCTCCCGAGCCCGAACCTGCGCGAGATCGACATCGACACCGACCCGGAGCTCCAGCGGGCGTTCTTCGCGACCATCCCCGTCGTGGAATTCGGTGAACGACGGCTCGAGACCGCCACCAGCGCCACGCGCTTGCGTCGCCTTCTGGCCGAGGCCTTCGACGGCGACCCCGTCACCCCGCCAGAACCCACGGCCACGACCCCGGCATGACCGGCGGCACCGACCTCACGATCCTCCTCGCCCTCGCGGCCGGCGTCATCAGCTTCCTCTCGCCCTGCGTCTTGCCGCTCGTACCCGCCTATCTCGGGCAGCTCACCGCGATCGCCGTTGCGGGCAGCGATGGACGAGCGGTCGCGCTCAGCCGCTGGCTTGCCGTCCGGCACGCCCTCGCCTACGTCGCGGGCTTCGGTGCCGTGTTCACGTTCCTCGGTGTGACGGCGACCTACATGGCCGCGGGTCTCGCCGACTACATCGGCACGCTCCGCGTGATCGGTGGCCTGGTGCTCATCGTGCTCGGCCTGAACCTTGCCGGGATCCTGCGCATCGGTGCCCTCGAGCGAACATGGCGGCCCCTCGATGCCGGGGCGGCCGGCAGCCTCGCCACGACGACCGGCTCCATCGCGATCGCGCGACCGAGCCCGGGCGGGGGCAGTGCACTGGCAGCCGGCACCGACCCGTCGACCAGCGGCGCTCCGACGTTCGGCGATCGCCTCGGCGGCCGGCTCGTCGGCACGGATGGGGGCCTGCTCGCATCGTTCGGCCTTGGGGCGATCTTCGCCATCGGCTGGAGCCCGTGCATCGGCATCATCCTGGGTGGCATCCTGACGATGGCCGCCACCAGCGGGACCGTGCTGCAGGGCGCGGTGCTGCTCGTGGCCTACACGCTCGGGCTCGGACTGCCGTTCATCGCGATCGCCCTCGTTTACGATCGCGCCCCGGGGCTCCTGCGCCCGCTCGTCCGTCATGGCCGCCTCATCTCGCTCGTGGGAGGGCTGCTCGTCGCGGCGATCGGTGTCGCGATGGTGTTCGACCTGCTGTCCCTGATGCCACGCTACTTCACGTTCCTCACGGCCATCTGAGCGGTCCGTGACCGAGGATCGACCCGGCTTCACCCACAAACGGGAGCGTCACGGCCTGATCGGGCCGTTCAGCGGGCGCCAGCTGCTGCTCGCGGCGGTGCTCATCGCGATCGTGGCGATCATCGGAGTGGCGGTGACGACGCCGCTCGGGAACACCTCGATCGGGCCGAACATCGTCAACCCACAAGCGACCCCGTTCATCATCGGCGAGGCACCGGCCGAAGGGCTGCGGCCCAACGCGACGGCTCCCGAGCTCGCCGTCACGCTCGACGACGGCGGTACCTACCAGCTGACCGACCTCGCCGGCCGCTCGATCCGGCTCGACTCGCTCCGCGGCAAGGTCGTCTGGCTGAACTTCTGGGCGTCGTGGTGCCCGCCGTGTCAGCAGGAGACCCCGATCCTGCGCGAGCTCGACGCGACCTACAGCGACCGCGGTCTCGAGATCATCGGTATCAGCGTCCAGGAGACCACGCCGACCGACGTCGGGGCCTACGCCGATCGCTACGAGCTCGACTACACGATCGGCTTCGACGGCTCCGGCCACATCCTGCGGACCTACAAGGTCTTCGCGCTGCCGACCCAGTTCTTCATCGATCGCAACGGGATCATCCAGCTCGTCGTCAACGGCCCGGTGGACGCGGCCGGAGCGAGTGCGCTCATCGAATCGATGCTGGGCACCGGGCCGTGAACGCGATCGACGTCCTGCTCTACGGCCAGCGAACCGTGATGGCCACGGTCAAGCGGTATCGGGTCGAGGACTGGGACCGAATCGCTCTCGGTGTCTGGACGGCGAAGGACCTGCTCGGCCACCTCGGTGCCTTCGAGGTCCGCTTCGCGGACGTGCTCGCGGCGTTCGTCCATGCCCCAGTGGTCTCCGACCTGACGACGGCCGACCCGCGGTCGTTCAACGACGACCAGGCGGCGATCCGCAGGGACTGGCCGATCGCGCAGGTCACGCAGGAGTTCCTCGACGCCCACGAACGCGTCATGGCCCACGCGGCGGCGATCCCGCCGGAACGGTGGCGCGAAGTCGGGACGATCCCCTGGTATGGCGCGGAGTACTCGCTCGACGACCTCGTCGTGTATCAGATGTACGGGCACAAGCGGGAACACGACCCGCAATTGAGCGCCGTCCTCGAGACGCGCGGGTAGGACGCCGTCAGACGGGCTCGAACCGGAAGCGATCGCGATCGCGCACCAGGTGACCCACCGGTCGCTTCGATTCGTGCGACAGGACGATGAGCCAGCGCTCGTCGGCAGCCTGGGCGAACAGCTCGAGCTTTCGCCGCACCGAATCGAGCGGGAAGTCGTCGAATGCCGTGACCCAACGGGGATTGGCGCCCCACGGCCGCATGAACAGGTCACCGAAGAACGCCAGGGTCCTCGACCCGTCGCCCGTGCCGCGGATGGTCACGGCCTGGTGACCGGTCGAGTGACCGCCGGTCGGCACGACCGTGACCCCTGGGAGCACCTCGCGCTCGCCGTCGGCCCAGCCCTCCGAGCCCCAGTCGTGGACGAGCCGCAACTCGGGCTGCACGTACGAGGCCACCAGCCGAGGGTTGTCGCCGAGCGCAACCTCCCACTCGGCCTTCTGCGCGACGATCGTCGCGCGGGGGAATGCCCGCGTGCCGTCCGTCCGCAGCAAGCCACCGGCGTGGTCGAAATGGAGGTGGCTCAGCGCGACGATATCGATCGTGTCCGGTGCGAAGCCGGCGGCCTCAAGGGCGGGCACGACCGGCAGCCCCTCGTAGACCCGGATGGCTCGGGTCTTGTCGTCGACCCGTTCGCCGATCCCCGTCTCGACCAGCACGCGCCCGGCCGGTGTCTCGATCAGCAGACAGTTCAGTGCCTGCAGCAGCCGGTGCTCTTGGTCGATCTCGTCGGTGACCAGGCCGCCCCACAGCACGCGCGGCACGGGTCCGAATAGTGTCCCCGCATCCGACCGGAAGGTTCCCGCCTGGACGAGCGCCACGCGGGTGTCGCCACCGAGCTCGGTCCGCCACGCCACGGCGTCGTTGAGCGCCACGGGATCAGTCCTTCACGAAATCCCGGTGGAACGCCGACGCCGTCGGCTCCTTCTGCCCCTGGTACCGAGATCGCAGCCCTGGCGAACCGTATGGGCGCTCGACCGCCGACGACATCTGGAAGAACGAGATTTGCCCGATCCGCATACCGGCGTAGAGGGCGATCGGGAGGTTCGCCACGTTCGACAGCTCGAGCGTCAGGTTGCCCTTCCAGCCCGGATCGACATATCCCGCCGTCGAATGGATCAGCAGGCCCAGCCGGCCGAGCGACGACCGGCCCTCCAGACGTGCAACCAGGTCGTTCGGGAGCTCGACCCACTCGAGTGTCTGGCCCAGGACGAATTCGCCGGGATGGAGGATGAACGGCTCGTCGTCCTCGATCGTGAGGAGCTCGGTCAGGTCCGGCTGTGGCGCGCGCACATCGATGTACGGGTAGCGGTTGTTCCGGAACACACGAAACGAGCGGTCCAGGTGGAGGTCGACCGACGACGGCTGGAGGTCCTCGGCGTCGTACGGCTCGATCCTGACCGTCCCCGCCTCGAGCGCGGCCCGGATGTCGCGGTCGGACAGGACGCTCACTTGCCGCCGCCCCCGTTGCCCTTCTCGTTGTAGAGCGTGTCGACCTCGCGCTTGAGATCCTCGAGGTCCTCGAAGCTCTGGTAGACGCTGGCGAACCGGATGTAGGCGATCTGATCGATGCCGCGCAGGGCTTCCATCGCCAGGGCCCCGACCCGCGACGACGGCACCTCCGTCATGCCGGCGGCGCGCAGCTCCGCTTCGATCTCGTCGGCGGCCTGCTCGGCGGCGCCATCCGAGGCTGGCCTCCGCGTCAGCGCCTTGCGCAGGCCGGTGACGAGCCGGTCGCGGTCGAACTCCTGGCGGGTGCCGTCACGCTTGACGACCACGAGTCGCGCGGCTTCGATCCGCTCGTAGGTCGTGAAGCGTGTCGCACAGGCATTGCACTCACGCCGGCGCCGGATCGTGGCGGACTCGTCGAGATCGCGCGAGTCGACGACGCGGGTGTCCCGCTCGCCGCATTGGGGGCAGCGCATCGCTCTCCTGTCGCTCTCCACCACTACCACTTGTGGTGTGCGACGAGGATACCACTACATGGTGTGGTCAGAGACGCGGTTGGTGCAGCGTCGCCGGCGACTCCGCGGGCACCGGGCCGGCCGTCACCTCGAGCTCCACGGCACGCGCCGCGTGACGGATGATCGCCTCACGGGCATGGACCAGGTTCAGATAGCCGCGCTTGATCGACGTCTGCGCCTCGATCTCCCGCCCGCGCCGGACGACCTGGGCCATGATCGAAGCCCCGTGGTCGACCATCGCCAGGGCCCGGTCGGCGCGCTCGAGCTCCGCGACGAGGTCGTCGCGGATGGCCTCGGCGGCCGGTGGGCCGTGCAGGGCGCGGGCCTCGTCGGTGTAGCGGGCGATGGCGTCGGTCGCAGCCTCGATCGTCGCGACGATCGTGTCGGCCGCGAGCTGCTGGCGGCGGACGGCGTCGATCCGTCCCGTGGCGCCCTCGAGCGACTGGTCGATCCGCTCCCCGAGGTCCCGCACCGACGAGCGGAAGTTCTCGATCTCCCGTGTGCGTGCCACGATGCGACCCGCCCGCCGCAGGACGACCGCGAACCCGACGGCAAGCACGAGGAACGCCACCAGCGGCAGCAGGATGGCGAGCTCGGTCATGTTCCGCGTCCCCGGTCGGTGACTCAGCCCGACCGTTCGCGCAGCTGCGCGAGGATGGCCTGGCCGACCTCGAACAGGTCGCCCACGACGACCATGTCGGCGAAGTCCGCGATCGGGGCGTCCGGGTCGCGGTTCACGGCGACGATCGTCGAGGCGGTCTGCATGCCGACCTTGTGCTGGATCGCGCCGCTGACGCCCATCGCGAGGTAGAGCTGCGGCTTCACGATCTTGCCCGTCTGGCCGATCTGCTGGCTGTACGGGATCCAGCCCGAGTCGACCGCCGCGCGCGTGGCCCCGACGGCCCCCCCGAGCGCGGTCGCGAGCTCCTGGATGAGACCGAATCCATCGGGGCCGCCGACGCCGCGGCCACCGGCCACGATGATCCTGGCGTCGTCGATGGACGCGGCCGCGCCCTCGGCCTCGATGCGCTCGACGACCGGCACCGCGGGCAGGGTCAGCTCGCCGCTCGCGGCAACGGTCTCGACGTTGCCCTCGCTCGCCGCTGGCTCCGCGGTGACCGTGTTCGGCCGGACCGTGACGATGCCTCGCCCGGACGCCAGCGCGCTCTCGGTGATGAGCTTGCCGCCGAACACGCTGTGGGTCGCGACGGGACCGTCCGCCGACCCGCGCAGCGCGATCGCGTTGGCGAGGACACCCCGACCGGTCAGGGCGGAAAGGGCGCCCGCGAGATCGCGCCCCTCCGGACCCGCCCCGGCGAGGATGACGTCCGGATCGTGCTCCTCGACCAGCGCCGCGAGGCGCTGGGCCACGATCGTACCCGCGGCCTTGTCGGCGGTCGCGGGCTCCGGGACCGCAAGCACCCGTGGGAGGTAGCGAGCGAGCTCCGCCGCCGCGGCTGCCGGATCGGCGCCGATGACGACGCCGGTCACCTCGGCGCCGCCGCTCTCGTGGGCGAGGCTGCGCGCCAGTGTTGCCACCTCCGTCGCGAGCTTGGCGAGCGTGCCGTCGCCGGCGAGCTCGCCATGCACCCAGATGCCGCCCATCAGATGAGCCTCCGCTCGGCCAGCAGGTCGACGACCTGGCGGGCGGCTTCGGCGGGCTCCTCGCGCACGATGCGGGTCGCCGCGCGCGGCTCGGGGGCACGCGAGTCGACCACCGTCGTCGTCGCGCCGGCGGTCCCGACGGTCGCAGGATCGATGCCCAGCTCGGCCAGCGTCAGCGTCGTGATCTCCTTGTTGCGCGCCGCCATGATGCCCTTGAGCGACGGATACCTCGGCTCACCGAGGGCCTGTGTGCCGCTGATGAGCGCCGGCATCGGTGCCTCCAGGACGTCGTACCCGGTCGGCGTGATGCGGTTGACCCGGACCGTGCCCGCGGCCGTGTCCGGCTCGATGGTGGCGGCATACGAGAGGTAGGGCAGACCGGCCAGGGCGGCGACTCCAGGTGCCACGACGCCCGCACCGCCGTCGGACGTGTCGACGCCTGCGAGCGCCAGGTCGAATTCGAGCGTCTTGAGCGCGGCCGCAAGGATGCGGGTGGTCGCGACCGTGCACGATCCCCCGATCGGCGGGTCCGTCACCAGTACCCCGCGCGTGGCGCCCATGGCCAGCGCCTTGCGGATGGTCTCAGGCGCCGTGGCGGGGGCCATCGACAGGAGGATGACCTCGCCCTCCCCGGCCGCCTCGACGAGCTTGAGCGCCTTCTCGAGCACGTATTCGTCGTTGCCGTTGACGACGGCCGGGCTGTTGGTCCGGTCGAGGCGCCCATCGGGCCCGAGTCGCTCGCCGCCCGACGCCGGATCGGGGACGGGTTTGGTGAGGACGACGATGCGCACGAGCCGTTGGACCTCCCTGCCCGGGTCAGCCGCCCTTGCCGAGCAGTGCCCGCGCGATCACGAGTCGTTGGATCTGCTGAGTCCCCTCGTAGAGCTGCGTGATCTTCGCGTCGCGCATCATCCGCTCGACCGGGAACTCGTCGATGTAGCCGTAGCCTCCGAGCACCTGGACGGCGTCGGTCGTGACTCGCATCGCGTTGTCACCGGCCACGAGTTTACACATGGCCGACCACCGATTCGCATCGGCCGCACCGGCATCGATCTCCACGCACGCCCTGTACAGGAGTTGCCGCGCGGCCTCGGTGCCGGCGTCCATGTCGGCCAGCATCGCCCCGATCATCTGGAAGTCGCCGATGCGCTGACCGAACTGCTTGCGCTCCCTCGCGTAGGCCGTCGCGACCTCGAGCGCGCCTTGCGCGATGCCGACGGCCTGGGCGGCGATCGCCGGCCGGCTCCGATCGAGGGTCCGCATGGCGATGTCCCAGCCGTCGCCCTCCTCACCGAGACGGTTCGCGGCCGGGACCCGCACGGTGTCGAAGGCGAGCTCGGCCGTCGGGCTGCCGCGCAGCCCCATCTTGTGCTCGATCCGGGTCACGGCGAAGCCGTCGGTCGGCACCTCCACCACGAAGGCGCTGAGGCGCCGATGGCGCTCGGCCCCCGGGTCGGTGACGGCGAACACGACGAGCAGGTCGGCGACGGAACCGTGGCTGATGAACCGCTTCGCGCCGTCGATGACGTAGGCCTCGCCACCGGGCTCGGCGCGGGCAGTGGTGCGGGCCGCGGCGACATCCGACCCGGCCTCCGCCTCCGTGAGCGCGAACGCGATGAGCTGGTCCCCGCTCGCGAGCCGCGGGAACCAACGGGCCCGCTGTTCGTCCGTGCCGGCCAGCGTGATCGGCAGTGAGCCGAGCTCCTGCACGGCCAGGATCAGGCCGGTGGTCGCGCACGCCCGGCTGAGCTGTTCGACTGCCAGGCACAGGCCGAGGAGCTCGCCGCCGAGTCCGCCGTGCTCCTCCGGGAACGGCAGGGCCAGAATGTCCTGGGCGGCCAGCAGGCGGCGCAGGTCCTGCGGGAATTCCGCGCTCCGGTCGATGTCGGCCGCACGCGGCGCGACCTGCTCGTCGGCGAGCACGCGGACGGCGTCGCGGAGCATCTCGTGCTCCTCCGTGAGGCGGAACGGCCCGGGGGCGCGGCTCGCGGTCGTCACCGAACCCATCGTACCGCGAGCCGGACCGCGGCTGATCGCGCTCCATGGGTGTCGTAGGCTTCGGTTCGGGTTGGCGAGCCGGGCACGGGGGCACGGCTCCAGCCGACCGGAGACTGAGCGTGGACCAGACCACCCAGATCCTGGCCCTGATCGGTGCCGCCAGCCTTGGCATCCTCGCCGTCGTCACGATCCTGCGCCGTGACCGTGCCGACGACCACCCTCCGCCCGAAAGCCCGTATGCCGTGTCCACCGAGGGGATGAAGCGGTGTCCGGCCTGCGGGACGGGCAATCTCGTGACGGACGCGACGTGCTCCAGTTGCGGTCGGCGCCTGCCCGGCTGAGAGCGGGCCGCTGCTGCAAGACGCCTGCAGCGTGCGCCCCGCAGAGAAAGGATGGCGCGTTCGCTCGACTTGGTGGATGATGCGACCAGCGGGAGCGATGACGCTCGGTCGACCGAACATGGCCGCCTGTGACCGAGTCGAGCTACTGGCGAACCCGGCCCGCCGCACTCCTGGAGTGTGTCGATGCGCCGGCGCGCCAACCACGCGATCCGTCCAGTCGGTCATGCGATCGTGCGCCTCCGCCTCGCTGCCCTGTTCGCGGCGCAGTTCTTCGACCTTGGCACGTTCTCAGTGATGGTCGGCAGGCACGGCATCGCCGCGGAACGCAACCCGATCGTGGCGCAGGGCTTCGAGGACTGGGGGATGCTCCTGGTCGTCGTCACGAAGCTCGCCCTGGTGGTGCTCGTCGGCTCGATCGTGTTCCTGCTCGCTACGCGGCCCGCGAAGCCGATGAGCCTGCGCCTGGCGGCGATCGTGACGATCCTGGCGGTGGCTGCCGGTCTGACCGGCGGCGTCTCGAACGTGGCGGCGCTCTAGGTCCGCCCCCTATACGACCGGCAGCCGGCGGTCTTCGGGGATCGCGGCGAGCCTGGCCGCCAGCACCTCGCTGACGTCGAGGGCCGCGACGCCGGCGCCCCCCTCCGCCGCCGCGAGGCCGTCGGACAGCATGACCATGCAGAACGGACAGGCCGTGGCGACCGTGGACGCACCCGTCTCGAGCACCTGGCGTGTCCGCTCGGCGTTGATCCGCGTGCCGCGCGTCTCCTCCATCCACATCCGTCCGCCGCCCGCCCCGCAGCAGAAGGTGTTCTCGAGCGACTTCTCCATCTCGACGACATCAGCGCCGGCTGCGCCCAGCACGTCGCGCGGGGCCATCGTCACGCCGTTGTAGCGGGCGAGGTAGCACGAGTCGTGGACGGTCACCGAACCTGGCCGATGATCGCCGGTCGATGCGGCCGCGTCCTCGGGCGAGGTGGCGAGCCGGCCGGACGCCACGAGCTCCGCCAGGAGCTGGGAGTGATGGATGATCCGGAACGAGCCACCCAGCTGGCCGTACTCGTTGCCGATCGTGTTGAAGCAATGGGGGCAGGCGGTCACGATCGTCCGCTCGCCCATCGCGTAGCGGTTCAGTGTCTCGACCGCCGCCGTGGCGAGCATCTGGAAGACGTAGTCGTTGCCCATCCGCCGCGCCGGGTCGCCGGTGCACGATTCCTCCTGGCCGAGCACCGCGAAGGACACGCCCGCGGCGTGGAGACAGGTCGCGACCGCCCGGGCCACCTGCTGGTTGCGCGGGTCGAAGGCGGCGGCGCAGCCGACCCAGTACAGCACCTCGAGCGCATCGAGCTCACCGGCCGACGACACGTCCGCGACCGTGCGCACCTCGAACGGCAGCGGCCTGGTCCAGTCCATGCGCGCCGACGCCGGCTGACCCCACGGATTGCCCTGCCCCTCCATCGCCCGGAAGGCCGCCGTCAACTCGCCCGGGAACCGGGATTCCTCGAGGACCAGGTTGCGTCGCAGCCCGACGATCTTGTCGACGTGCTCGATGAGGACGGGGCAGGCCTCGACGCACGCACCGCAGGTGACGCAGTCCCACACGGCGTCGTACGGGATCGCCGTATCGACGATCGGCTCGGTCAGGGCCGTTGCCGCGGGCCGCGAGTCATCGAGCCCGTACGTCTCACGCACGATCGGCGAGTTCGGGATGAGGTTGAGCCCCGCCTCGGCATCGACCGACATCTCGCGGATGCCCATGATGAAGGTCTTGGGGTTGAGCGGTTTCCCGGTCGCGTGGGCGGGACACGCCTCCTGGCAGCGACCGCACTCGGTGCAGGTGAAGCCGTCGAGCAGGTCCTTCCACCCCAGATCCTGCAGGGTCTTGAGACCGAACGTGGCGGTCTCGTCCTCGAGGTCCATCTCCGGCAGTTCGCCGCGTGGCGCGAGCTTGCGGAACCAGATGTTCGGAAAGCTCGTGGCGATGTGCAGGTGCTTGGAGAACGGCAGGTACACGAGGAACGCTGCCACGAGCGCGATATGGACCCACCACATGACGGCGAAGGCGTTCTGGAGGGCCTCGGGTGAGAAGGGGGCGCGGAGCGGACCGGCCAGGGCCGCGGACACGAACGCACCGGGCTCGTCGCCGTGGGCCGCGAACTCGAGCGCTTCTGCCAGGACCTCCGTGAGCACCACACCGCCGATCATGGACAGGATCACGAGCGCATCGCGGTTGAACGTCAGGCGCCGCGGTCGGGTGATGAGCCGGCGCACGAACGCCCAGCCGATCGACACCAGGACGATGACCGCGACCAGGTTCTGCATCGCGCTGATGAGGGCCCACAGCAGGCCATCGAACGGGATCGACAGGAGCTGCTCGATGATGCCGCCCGTAGCGATGTTGGCGGTCCCGATCGTGAGCAGCACGAAACCCCAGAAGATACCCGCGTGCATCAGGCCGGCCCGGGCGTCCTTGAACATCTTGGTCTGGATGAACGCGTACTGGATCAGCCCGGCGAACCGGCGCGGGATGTCGGAGAACGGGCTGGGGCCTTGGGCACGGACAGCGGCGAACACCCGCAGATGGCGGGCCATGGCCAGGCTGAAGATGACGACCGCACCCCAGAACAGCGGGAACACGAGGGGGTAGAACGGGACGTCGGCGAACGGCTCGAAGAGCGTCACGCGCTCGTGCCCGGGTCGTCGGCGGCCGCGTCATGGTCGTGTGGCCCGGCCAGCGTCTCGAGCGCGTGGTCGAGCACCGCCTCGATCGCCGTCAGCGATTCCATGGCCCCGCGCGGGCTGCCCGGCAGGTTGACCACGAGCGCGCGGCCGATGACCCCGACCACGCCGCGCGACAGGTCTGCGTACGGCGTGCTGGCACGGCCCACCGCCCGCATCGCCTCCGCGAGCCCGGGGACCTCGTAGTCGATCGCGTCCTTCGTCGCCTGCGGCGTCACGTCCCGTGGCGTCAGGCCGGTGCCGCCGGTGGTGACGATGAGGTCGTGCTCCTCGGCCGTGGAGCGCAGGACGTCCGTCAGCAACTCGCGTTCGTCGGGCAGGACGGCCCGTTCCACCGTGAAGCCGAGGGCCTCGAGACGCGCTCCGACCCCGATCCCCGAAGTATCCTCGCGGACACCCTCGTTGACGCGGTCACTGGCGGTGATCACCACGGCCCGCCTCATCCCGGCCGTTTGCCTCCGCTCCGCCCTCCAGCCCGCGACGGCTTCGCGATGCGACCCGCGCCGCGTGCACCGGGCTGGTAGCCGGCTAGTCCGGGCCCGTCGCGAGCGGGCGGGTCATGGCGAACCCAGTCGCCGCTCTTGCCGCCGCTCTTGGCGATGAGCCGGACACCACCGATCGTCACGCCGCGCTCGACGCCCTTGACCATGTCGTAGACCGTCAACGCGGCGACCGAGGCCGCGGTCATCGCTTCCATCTCCACACCCGTCTGCCCGGTCGTGGCTGCCTCGGCGCGGATCCGGAGGAGACCACCCACACGGTCGGGGGTGATCGAGACCTGCAGGTCGGTCAGCGGGAGCGGATGACAGAGCGGGATGAGCTCGCTCGTCCGCTTGCCGCCCATGACGCCTGCAAGCTCCGCCACCCCGAGGACGTCGCCCTTGGGACCGCCCCCGTCGATGACCAGGCTGAGCGTCTCGGCCGACATCGAGACCGTCGCCTCGGCGACCGCCCGTCGGGCGGTGACCGGCTTCGCGGAAACGTCGACCATGCGTGGCCGCCCGCCACGATCGACATGGGTGAGCCGACGTCGCTCCGAGCGCGGGGCGAGCGACCGTCCGGCCTTGGGGTCCATCACGCCCCGAGGATAGCGGGCATGACCAGTGGTCGGAAGCGCTTCAGGTGCGGTCCAGCCACCAGAGCTCCACCTCGGCTCCCGCCGCGAGGCTGCCGACCGACTCGGGGATGACAGCCAGCGCGTCGGCCGTCGCGAGCGCCGACAGGACGTGGCTGCCCTGTCCGCCCTGGCCCCCGGCGAGGCTCGCCATGACGCGGCCATGCTCGTCCCGCCGCGGCGTGCCGTCCCCGTCGCGCTCGACGCCGACCCGGACGAAGGCCCGGCGGCCGCCGCTCTTCGTCACGGGGCCGGTCAGCACGGCCCGATCCCGCCGCCGGAACAGGTCGTCCTCGCGGTGGCCGGCGAGGCGGCGGATGGCGGGACGGACGAACAGCTCGAAGGTCACGAACGTCGAGACGGGGTTGCCGGGGAGTCCGAAGAGCAGGGTCGCGGGCCGATCGTCCGAGTCGCCCGGATCGTCGTCTCGCGGAGCGCGGCCCGTCCCGAAGGCGAACGGCTTGCCCGGCTGGACGGCCACCCGCCAGAGATCCACCGTCCCGTACGCCTCGAAGGCCGCCCTGACGACGTCGTACGGGCCGACCGACACGCCGCCGGACACGATCAGGGCGTCGGCCTCGAACAGACCGGCGCAGATCCTGGACCGCACGTCGTCCAGGCGGTCGCTGGCGATGCCGAGCACGCGCGGATCGCCGCCGGCCGCCTCGACCATCGCGACGAGCGCTGGACCGTTGGCGTCGGGGATGCCGGCTGGTCCGAGATCGCGGCCGGGCTGGCGCACCTCGTCGCCGGTCGCGAGGATCCCGACGATCGGCCGCCGATGGACGCGGACGTGGTCGAGCCCGACCCCGGCGACGAGCCCGATCGTCGCAGGCGTGAGGACGTCACCAGGCGCCAGGATCCGCGTGCCGGCGGCCAGGTCACTGCCGGCGCGGCGGATCGAGCCACCGAGCGGCGTGGCCGTGTGGACCCCGATCGCCGCGGGCAGCGGTCCGGTCGCATCGCGCCCCCGCGAGCCGGCCGCCACACCGCTGGCGTCGAAAGGCGTCGTCCCCTCGACGGGGACCACGGCGTCCGCCCCGGGTGGAACGGGGGCGCCGGTCGCGATGCGGACCGCGCTGCCTCGCCGGACCGTGAGATCCGGCGCCTGGCCGGCCCGAACCTCGCCGGTGACCTCCAGCCGGACCGGTGCGTCCTCCGTCGCGGCCGCGACGTCCTCCGAGCGGATCGCGTAGCCGTCCATCGCGGAGTTGTCCCATGGCGGGAGCGCCATCGGGCTGGTGACGGGCTCTGCGACGACGCGGCCGCGCGCCTCCAGGAGCCAGGCGACCTCCACCTGGGTGGGTCCGGCGATCGCCCCGAAAACGGCCTGTCGCGCGTCCTCGACGCTCAGCAGGGGTTCGGAACGCTCGTGGCCCCGATCGTGCGCGCGCTCGTGGCCGGAGCGCCGACCCAGGCTCACGCGGCCGGAGCGCCGCCGGGTCGCCGGCGGTCGCGTGCGGCCTCGGCAATGGCGGTCGCGACCGCGCCGCGGGTCACGATGCCGGCGAGTGCACCGGCCTCGAGCACCGGCAACCCGTCCAACCCGCTCCGGTGGAATCGATCGAGGGCGTCGCGCAGTGACGTCTCGGGAGCGACGCTCGGCATCGCATCGCCGCTGACCATCAGGTCCTCGGCGCGCGTCTCCGGCCATCGGTCGCGTCGGATCCGCCGGACCTGCTTCGCCCCGACCATACCGACCAAATCAGGTCCACGCAGGACCGCCACGGATGACGGGACCGCGCCGTCGAGGATCTGTGCCGCGAACGTATCGAGCGTCAGGCCTGGCGGCACGCCCGAGACATCGTGCTCCATGACGTCCGCAACCCTGATGCCCTCGAGCACGAGATCGACGTCCGCGCTGCGTTCGACGGCGCCCGCGCTCGAGACGATGAACCAACCGCACACGGCGAGCATGAGCCCATCGACGGAGTCGACGACGAGGATCCCGACGATGCCCGCCGTGGCGAACAGGATCCCGAGATAGCGCCCGGACGAAGCGGCGATCCGGAGGGCCCTGCCAGCATCGCCGGTCCGGGACCAGGCGAGGCCGCGCACGATGCGCCCGCCATCGAGCGGGAAGGCCGGCAGCAGGTTGACGCCGCCGAGCAGGAGGTTCATCACGCCGATCACGAGCGCGACCCGGCCGATCGCCTGCATCGCGCCGGCTCCGGTCAGGTCGCCGGCAAGGGCGACGACCATGAACGCGCCGCCGACGACCAGGCTCACGAGCGGTCCGGCGATCGCGACGAGGATCTCGTCGCGGGGGCGCGTCGTTTCGAGGCGTGACGTCGCGGCCCCGCCGAAGAAGTAGACGATGATCGGGCCGCCGGGCAGGCCGACGTGCCGCGCGGCGAGCGCGTGCCCGAGTTCGTGGGCGAGGGCGGACAGCAGGAACGCCGTCGCCACGATGGCCCCGATCGCCCATCCGCCGGTGGTCCCGATCCCTGGCGCGATCCGTCCGACCTGGGTCGCCGTCGTCACCGCGATCACGGCGAGGATGATCGACCACGACACGTGGATGCGGATCTCGAAGCCGAACAGCCGCGCGATCGGGAGGGCGTTCATCCGGTGGAGCCCGTGGCCGGCAGTGAGGGCGCAGCGAGCGTGTCGCCCGCCGCGTGACGCGCCGTCGTGGCTGCAGCGCGCCGGCTCGCCACGACGGCCAGGAGCCCGGCGAGCACGATGCACACCGCTCCGACCGCCAGCGCGGTCTCCTGCCAGAACGCGAACGGGAAGAGCTGGACGAGCCGTTCCCTGCTCGGGTCGAAGGTGTACGAGCCGCCCGCGAAGAAGATGCGATGAAAGACCTCGAACAGAGCGTCGAAGGCGACCAGGGCGACGACGCCGCCGACGACGAGGACCGCGATCAGCGTGAGCGCCCCGGCGCGCACCGCACGCCAGCTCGCTGCGCGTGTCGCGCCTCGACGCCGGGCGTGGACCACGATGGCGACGGCCGCGAACAGCAGCGCGGCGGCGAAGAAGCCGATGAACACGCCCCGCACGTCGCGCATGTGGCCACGTTCCCGCTCATTGAGGACCGCCGAACCACCGACGGCCACGTCGAACGTGGGTGGCCCGATGACCAGGTCCGCCAGGATGGCGTCCGTCGCGGCGCGCAACTCGACTTCGGTGAACCCTGTCCACGCGGTCGCCCCGGAGCGGTCCTGCTCGAACGCGACCCACCACGGGTTGAGGAACAGCGGCAGCGTCACAGCGACGATGGCGAGCGCAGCCGCGAGACCGACGAGGGTGTTCGCGGCCTGGCCGCGGAGCGTGTCCACCGACGCATCGTAGTCCGTCCCGGCGCGAAGGCCACGGGTCGTGACCGGCTACTCGTCCTCGAGGGTCCTGGCCTGCTCCCACCAGCCGGCGATCGTGAGGTCGCTCGGGGGGTCCTCGTTGAGCTCCATCGCCGCCTGCAGGATGCGAGCGCGGAAGTCGTCCGCGGACAGGTCCAGGATGTCGCGCAGGCCCGCGATACCGGCCTGGATCAGCAGCTGGTGGTCAACCGGTCCGAAACTGGCGAGATTGAGCATGAGCGCCTCATCGCGCCACATGAGGACGTCGTTCGGCGTCGCGTCCACCTGGTCGGCGAGGTACTGGCGGCGGGTCGGCGTCTCGGAACGCTCGAGCAGGAGCCCGGTCGTGAACGTGCCCTGGCGTTCGAGGCGTTCGAGCTGGACCGGCTCGATGCGGGTCAGCTCGGTGATCGGCGGCATGAACGCATTATCGGCACGCGCCCCCCGCCGTGTTCGGCGGGTCGACATGGAAGTGCCCCGGCACACCCAGTGTCATGGGGGACAACCTGGGCGCCGGGGCCATCCGGCCCGCCATTGGGGGGACGCTGACAGACCGGACGCGGACCTTAGGCGGAGGTACGGTCCGGTGGCATTAGGTGGGGTTACCTATTCCGGCACGACTTGCTGTCCTCCCGAACGCCGCTCCGCCGTCGTCGGTGTGAAAACACGTCGTGAAATACGTCGTTCAGCGTACGCGAACGTAAGAACTTCTGGCCCACACTGCCGGCAAGTCCCTCGGGTGGGGGGCCCGTCGCTGGGGGCGACGGACCAGGCCCGAGGGCCTTCCCTTTTGCGCAGCGGCTACTCCGCGCGCTTGTCGCCGAAGACCGTGTAGTGCCAGCCCTTCTCGGGCTCCCCGGTCAGCTCGAGCATGACGTGCTTGGCCTGCGTGGTCGGTCGGTAGAAGGCACCATCGGGGAACGCCGGGACTGGGGAGCGATCCACCGGCTGCCGGCTCGCGAGAACCGAGGTCGCGCGACGGCGCGCCGGGAGTACTCTGACCCGACCGAGGACCGACCAGACGAGGAGGGCATGATGGAACGAGGCGACCGCGACGATATCCAGGTGATCCGGGATGAGTTGGAGCGTTTGCGCGCGGACGTCCACGCCGTCCGTTCAGCGGGAGAACGACGTTGGTGGAGTGCCGGGCGGCGCCCCCGACTCGCGAAGGCACTGGGTCGAGTGGGCCTCGTCGCGCTCATGCTGGCGCTGCCGGTCATCGTCAGCGCCAGCCACACGCCGTTCACCGACGTCCCCACGTCGCACAGCTTCCACACGGTCATCGGACGGGTCTACGGCGCGCGCCTGACGACCGGCTGTACGGCAACCAGGTTCTGCCCCTCCGCGAACGTCACCCGCGGGCAGATGGCCGCCTTCCTGGCCCGCGGCCTTGGTCGCGGCAGCGCCTCGTTCGGGGCGACGGGCGTCGACGATGAATGGGCGATCTTCGACGACGGCTTCCTCGACACCATCGACCTCGCACACGGCGGCACGGCCGGTGGCACCGGGCACGTCCTCGTGACGGCCAGCGTGTCGGCGTACACCGACGAAGCGGACGTCTGCCCCTGCGAGCTTGGCGTCGCGCTCGTCAATGCCGACACGGGCGAAGAGTCGCCGCTCATGTTCCAGGTCATCCAGAACACGCCTGCTCCCGCGCATGGCACGGAGCCAGCGTGGTACGAGACGTCGGCGAACGTCTCCTATCTCTTCACGGTCCCGACGGGCGTGACGCACACGTACGTGCTCGCTGCCTCGATGTTCACGACCGCGGCGCCGACGACCGGGAACCAGGCCGCCGCTGAGTGGACGATCTCCGCCGCGTATCTCCCCTTCGGGGCGACCGGTGGCAATCCGACCACCACCACGACCCAGGGAGGCGAGTCCCGGCGCGGCCGCTGACACCGTCGGGCCGGACCTCGGCGAGGGGCCGAGGTCCGGCCTTCATCGATCGCGGGCCCGGCGCATCGGCCCGACCGGGTGCCCGGCCGCGGCGTCGGCGATCAACGCCTCGAGTCGCCGTGCCCTCGTCGCCGGCCGTTTCGCGCTCGTGACCCAGTGGGTGACGGCCCGGCGATACGAGGGGGGACGCGTCTGCCAGTCCGCCCACGCCGCGGCATCGGCCTGAATCTGCCGCTCCTCCTTGGGCGTGAATGCCGCGATCTCGCGCTCGTAGGCGTAGATGGCGGTCTTCTCCGCGGAGCGGGCATCGAACGCCGAGATGCCGGCTCGCCGCATGCGTCCCTGCTCGGTGAGCGCCGCGACCTTCGCAACGTTCACGACACTCCAGGTGCTCCCCTTCCGGCGCGGGGTGAACCGCTGGACGAAGGACGTCTCGTCGACGCTGCGGCGCACGCCGTCGATCCAGCCGACGCACAACGCCTCGTCGACGGCCTGCGACCAGTCCACACTCGGGCGACCCGTGGCTTTCCGGTAGTAGCCGAGCCACAGTTCGTCGGCCGTCTCGTGGTTCCGATCGAACCAGTCGCGGAGGTCCTCCGGCCTCGCGAAGAACCGGACGTCGTGCGGCTGCATACCCGGACTCACCCGCCGCAGACCTCGCTCAGATGGTGTTCTCCATCTCGCGGATGAGCTCTTCGAGCTCCGGACCGAGCGCCACGAGCGCCGTCGCAGACAGGATGATCGCGAACCCGACGGCGAGCACGATCAGCAGGAGGCATCCGGCGAGCGTGGCGCCGTCACCGCTCGTGGTCGAACGGATCACGAGCGAGTTCGCCCACTTGTCGTGGAGGCCCTGGCGACGGTCGTTGGTGATCGCGGTGAAGAACAGGAAGAGCTGCAACGCGAACTGCGCGATCCCCGCCGCGGACTGCAGGGCCGGGATGAGGATCAACAGGGAGAGCGGGAAGCCAAGTGCGATGAACCGCTTGGTCGCGGCGGACAGTGAGAGCGTCCCGCCCGTAGGGGCGTCGACGAGCTGCATCTTCAGCCCACGCATCCCGGGCGTGGCGCGCGCGCCGCTCGTCCAGAAGCCCACGAAATACAGGAACTGGACCGCGACCCCGATGAGCGTGACGAGGATCAGCTGCGGCGTGACCGCGAAGACGAAGGATGTCGGGGTGGCCGGATTCGTCGACGCTTCGATCGCCTGCCTGAACATGCCCGCGTAGTCGACCACGAGAAAGGTCAGGATCGTCGGGATGATCGAGACCAGCACGCTGTCGATGAAGTAGGCGACGAGACGGGCACCCATGCCGGCGACGACGTATCCCTCGCGACCGGGGGCGACGGCCGCCGGGCCGGGAGTCTCCCAGCCGACCACCGGGGCGGCCGGGGTGGCAGGTCCGCCGGCGTCCGGTGGAACGGCTGGGCTGGCGCTGATGATCGGGCTCGGGGGCGGCGGGGCAGCCTCGGTGGTCGGCGGCGGGCCGCCGTCAGGCGGCGTCGGTGTCGGGACGTCGAGGGGCGCCGGCTGGGTCGGGGTCCGATCGGTCATGGGCGTCTCGCCCGGGGGCACGT
Source organism: uncultured Chloroflexia bacterium (assembly GCA_963735785.1). GTDB lineage: Bacteria > Chloroflexota > Limnocylindria > Limnocylindrales > CSP1-4 > SPCO01. The sequence goes on from CAVTMH010000002.1 coordinate 117,339, forward strand.
CGCCTGTCGGCGCGGTCGGCGGCACGTCGCCCGATGGCGCGGCCGGTACGGGCTCCGCGGCCTCCGGTGGCGTCCAGGCGACGGTCGGCTGCTCCTCGAGCGGGGCGTCGTCGGAGGCGCCGGGGTCGGAGCCGTCCGGCCTCCGCTCCAGGTCGTCGGGTGGCTGGGTCATCGTCCTCCCCTTGCATGCGTCGGCACCGGTGCCATCATAGGGGTCCGATTCGACGCTGGAGGAGCGGGATGGGAACGGAGCCCCAGGATCCCCGCAGGGATTCGCCGATGTGCGGCTCCCTCCGGCGCGACGCGGGTGCAATGGGAGCCGGTGCGCAGCTGCCGCGGTCGCAGCTGCCGCCGCGCTAGCTTCCTACGATCCGTACCGAAAGGAACCCCGACGTGGCGAAGCTCGATGCGACGCAGCGCGCCAAGCTCCAGGGACTTCAGTCATCCATGACCAGGTCGCCATTGGCCGCTCGCTCGCCCTCGACCGACGATCGCAGTACGAAGGGCTAGCCATGCCGACCCGAACCGCCAAGCAGATCCTTGCCGAATGGCACGAGCTCGCGATGCAGCGATCAGAAGTGACCGACAGCGATCTGGCCGACGGCCTCGCGGCCCGGATCGAGCAACTTCGTCGCGAGTACATCGAGGGAACGCCGCCCGAGGCGCAAGGTCCTGCCCGAGCGATCGCGGATGACGACGAGCCGAAGATCCAGATGCGATTCGACTGGTCGAAGTCGCCGGCCGGCACCGCGCGGGACGACTCGGGGCCCGAGCGCTGACCCTGCGCTCGTCCGCCGCCACAGCACGACCTGTGCGGGGATTGGTCGGGGCGGCCGGATTTGAACCGACGACCACCAGTCCCCCAGACTGGTGCGCTACCAGACTGCGCCACGCCCCGACGAAGGTCGAAGTCTAGCATGGGGTCCATCGGCGACCACCCTGGACCTTCCTATCCCAGCTCGCCCAGCTCGTCCTTCGATTCGCGGGCGAGCAGGTCGATGAGGCAGCGCTGGACGCTCTTGCCTTCGAACAGCGCGCTGTGGACCTCCTGCGCGATCGGCATCTCGACGTCCAGCCGTTCGGCCAGCGCGAGTGCCGCCTCGACGGTGTAGGCGCCCTCGGCCGTGCCGGGCAGGGTCGCTTCGATCTCGAACCATGGCCGGCCACGTGCCAGCTCCTCGCCGAGCCGGTGATTGCGCGACAGCGTGGACCCGCACGTGGCGATGACATCGCCGATCCCGGCCAGCCCCGCGAAGGTCAGCGGGTTGGCCCCGGCCGCCGCCCCGAGACGCATCATCTCGGCCAGACCCCGGGTCATCAGCCCGGCCTTGCCGTTGTCGCCGAACCCCAGGCCGTCCGCCGCACCCGCCGCGATCGCGACGATGTTCTTGAGGGCGCCGCAGAGCTCCACGCCGAGCACGTCGCGGTTCACGTACAAGCGGAACTCACGCCGGCCCAGGCGCTCCGCGATGCGCGCCGCGAGCGCCGGGTCGTTGGCCGCCACCACAGCCGACGCCGGCAGTCCGCGGGCGATCTCGCCGGCGAGGTTCGGCCCCGACAGGGCGGCGACCCGTGCGGGCTCGATGTCGGCGGCCTCGGCGATGACCTCGGTCATGCGCAGCAGCGTGCCGGCCTCGAGCCCTTTCACGACCGACAGCACGTCCGCCCCGGCCGGAACATGAGGCCCGACGCGCGTGGCGATCGCGCGCAGGTGGGGCGACGGCGTGGCGAAGATCACGAGCTCCAGCGCGTCCGCCACATCGGCGGGGTCGGACGAGGCCACCAGCTCGTCCGGCAGGTCGATCCCCGCCAGCCGTCGCTCGTTGCGATGCGTCCGGTTGATCTCGTCGGCCGGCTCCGCCCGGTGGCAGAGCAGGAGCACCGGCTCGCGCTTGGCGACGATGGCGGCCAGCGTCGTGCCCCACGCACCGGCCCCGACGACCGCGACGCGCGGGCCTGCCATCAGTGCGCCGGGGCGGACATCAGCGCGAGCGTCGGGTGCGCGCGGCGCTCGGCCGTCTAGCGGCCTTGACCGGTGCCGAGCGGCTCGTCTTGCGGCGGGGCAGCTTCACGGACGCGCGGTCCCGGAACACCAAGCGGATCGGCGTGCCATCGAAGCCGAATGTCTCGCGCAGCCGGTTCTCGAGATAGCGCCGGTACGAGAAGTGGATGAGCGAGTCGTCCGACGCGAAGAAGACGAACGTCGGTGGGGCGATGGCCGCCTGTGTGGCGTAGAAGATCCTGGGACGCCGCCCACGGACCGGCGGTGGCGGCGTCCGTTCGAGCGCGGTCATCAGGACCCGGTTCAGCTCGCCGGTCGGGATGCGGCGGCGCCGCTCGGCCCAGATGTCGACCGCGGCCTCGAGGACGCGCCCGACACGCTGGCCGGTCTTGGCGCTGATCGAGACGATCGGCGCGAAGTCGAGGAACGGGACCTCGTTGCGGATCCATTCCGTGTACTGGTCGAAGGTCCGATCGGTCTTGTCGGCGACGAGATCCCACTTGTTGACGGCGACGACGAGGCCCTTGCCCTCCTCGACCGCGTAGCCCGCGACGTGGGCGTCCTGCGCGGTCAGGCCCTCGACGGCATCGATGACCAGCACGGCGACATCGGCACGTGATAGCGCGCTCAGGGCGCGCAGGGTCGAGTACCGCTCCGCCGCCGGCCCCGAGGCGACCTTGCCGCGGCGCTTGATGCCGGCGGTGTCGATGAGGACGATCTCGCTGCGGCCCCAGGCGAGCCGCGTATCGATCGCGTCGCGGGTGGTCCCCGGTGTCTCCGAGACGATCGCGCGCTCCTCGCCGAGCAGGGCGTTGAGCAGGCTCGACTTGCCGACGTTCGGCCGACCGACGAACGCGATCGAGGCCGGGCCGCTCTCCGCCTCGGCAGCGATCGCCGCATCCCAGCGCGCCGCCTCGCTCGCCGCCGGATCGTCCGTCTCGGCGCCGTCATCCCCATCGGCCCGATCGCCTTCCTCGGGCTGGTCCACGACGAACGGCTCCAGCCGGCCGGCCGCCACCTCGTCGGCCCATTCCTCGGCCTGGGCCTCGCGTTCCTTGCGCGCCGTCTCCTCCGGGCTCTCCGGCGGCAGCGCCCAGACGATCGCATCGAGCAGGTCGCCGGTTCCGCGCCCGTGCGAGGCCGAGATCGGGTAGGTCTCCTCCCAGCCAAGCGCGTAGAACTCCATCCCTTCGAGCTCCCGCTTCTCGTTGTCGGCCTTGTTGACCGCGACGAGGACCGGTGCCGTCGCGCGGCGCAGGAGCTCCGCTGCCTCGGCGTCGGCTGGCGTCAGCCCGGTCACGGCATCGACGACGAACACGATCACGTCCGCCTCGGCGATGGCGAGGCGGGCCTGCTCCTGGACACGCGTCTCGATCGGGTCGTTCGGGTCGAGCTCGAGGCCGCCCGTATCGACGAGCACGAAGCGCCGTCCGTTCCACTCGGTATCGCCGTACAGCCGGTCGCGCGTCGTTCGGGCGCGGTCCTCGACGATGGCCGTGCGCGACCCGATGACGCGGTTGAACAGCGTGCTCTTGCCGACATTGGGCCGCCCGACGATGGCGACGACCGGGAGCGCCCCGCCGAGCCTCGTAGTGGCACGGGCCGTGGACTTGGCCACCACCGTCAGGCTACGCCGGAGGTCGGTCGCGCGGTGCCCGGGAGAGAGGTGGTCCGACCCGCCGGTGTCGCGGCAACGGCCAGGGCTGTCCCGGCGAGCTCATTGGCCCGTGCTGCGACATCGGGCGTGCCGGCCATTTCGAGGATGTGCTGGGCGACGTCGCGCAGGTCCTCGATCGGGGTCGAGGTCCCACCGGTCACCCCGACGACGCGCGCCGTGCCGAAGACGGCGGAGTCGGTCAGGTCACGGACCCCTTCGACCTGGACGGCCGGGGTCCCGGCGATCTCGCACAACCGGGTCAGCTCCTTGGTGTTGGCGCTCGACCGGCCTCCGACCACGACCATGAGATCGACGTCCTTCGCCGCCTCCATCGTGTCCTGCTGGCGGCGGATCGTGACGGGGCAGACCGTGTTGACGATCTTGAGCTCGTGGGCGCGCCCGACCATGAACGCGGCGAGCTTCTCGAACTTCCACGGCGGCTGGGTCGACTGGCTGATCAGTGCCATCCGCTTCTTGCGCGGGATGGCGGCCTCCCATTCCTCTTCCTCGTCGACGACGATGGCGTCGGGGGCGAACCCCAGCATGCCGACGACCTCGGCGTGCCTGGGTGTGCCCAGGAGGACGATCGTGTAGCCCTCCTCGACGAGCTTGGTCAGCTCCCGATGCTCCTGGATGACCCACGTGCAGGTGCCGTCGATGACCTCCAGCCCGCGCGCCTCCGCCCGATCCATGACGTCAGGGCGCACGCCGTGCGCCCTGATGACGACCGCGGCGCCGTGGTCGACGTCGTCGAGAGTCTCGACCGTCTCGATACCGAGATCCTGGAGGTCCCGCACGACGCCCTCGTTGTGGACGACCTGGCCGAGGGTATGCGTCGCCTTGCCGGCGGCCGAGGCCTCCTTGGCCTTGTCGATCGCTTCTCGAACTCCGTAGCAGAACCCGGTGCGCTTCGCGATCCGGACTTCTTCGACGATTCCCACGCGTCGATTATCGCACGGGGCCCTGTTCAAGCCCCGTAGACGCCCCGTTGCCGTTCGGGGAGCAGCGCGGCGATCCGACGCATGAGGATGTCCGTGGCGTGCCCTTTGGCGTCCCCTTTCGCGACGTCGGGCGGCAGCACCTCGGCGAGGCGAAACGGGGAACCGACTCGGACCGTGACACGGCCACCGGGACGCGGCAACAGCCGGCCGCGTGGCCAGACACGGTCGGAACCGGCGATCCCGACCGGCACGATGGGCGCCCCGGTGCGCAGCGCGAGCGAGGCGACCCCGTCCCGGCCCTCCTGCAGCACCCCGTCGCGACTGCGCGTGCCTTCTGGGAACACGAACAGCACATGACCCTCGTCGAGGATCCGCTTCGCGAGGCGGTACGCCTCGACGTCGGCCCTCGAGCGGTCGACCGGATGCACGCCGCCGTGGCTGGCCAGGAACCCGATCACGGGCCACGCGAAGAGCTCCTTCTTGCCGAGCCACTGGAGACGCCGCCCGATCCTGGGGATGAGCCACGAGCCGAGCACGACCGCGTCGAGGTTCGAGGCGTGGTTGGCGGCGATGATGACCGGACCCTCACGCGGGATCTCGTCGAGCGCCCCCTCGACCCCGACACGCGTCATCGCGCGCCCGAAGATCCGGCCGCCGAACGTGAGCACGGCGATGAGCGGCGTGATCGAGCTGTCGATGGGCGGGCGCTCGTCGCCCGCTGATCCCGGGGCGCTCATCGTGCGCCGGGCGTCGCGCCGGAGCGCGCCTCGGCGTCGCGGATCGCGCCGACGACCGCGGCGACCGTCTGCTCGAACGTGTTGCCGTCCGTGGTCAGGATCCTGGCGTCAGGAGCGATCCGAAGCGGAGCCACGAGACGCGTCGCGTCAAGCCGATCGCGCCGGCGCAGCGCGTCGAGGATCGCGGCCGCCCCCGGACCGTCCGGATCCAGGCCCCGCTCCTCGGCGCGGCGGCGGGCCCGCTCCGTCACGGATGCATCGAGGTAGAGCTTGAGGTCGGCGTCGGGCAGCACGACCGTGCCGATGTCGCGGCCCGCCATGACGATGCCGCCGTCACGCGCGAGGTCGCGCTGGCGCTGCAGCAGCGCAGAGCGCACCTCCGGCACGGCGGAGACGGCGGACACGGCCGAATCGACGGCGGGCGCGCGCACGTCCGCGGTGTGATCGACCCCGTCCACGAGCACGCCCGCGAGGCGCCCCTCCGCGTCGCTGGCGAGTTGCACGTCGTCGACCAGGCCGACGAGTCCCTCCGCGTCGTCGACCGACACGCCACGAGCCTCCGCAAGCCACGTAACGGCGCGATAGAGGAGGCCCGTGTCACAGAACCGATATCCGGCCGCGCGGGCGGCCGCCGCGCCGACGCTGCTCTTGCCAGACGAGCCCGGCCCGTCGAGCGCCACGATCAGTCGTCTCATCGTTCCCACGATACCGGTCAGTCCCGGGCCGACCGGGCGAGGACATCCTCGAGTAACTCGACGAACTCGTCCGGTGGGTGGACCGCGATCTTCCTGCCGTCCTCGCGATGCGGGACCTGGACGATCGAGCCCTCGTGCCACCAGTACGGCTGGTCGCTGATCGAGCCCGGGCCGTCGCGGAAGAGCTGGACCGCCATTCGGTACATCGCCTGCATCGCGGCGACCGCGCTGGCGTCGACGATCGGATGGACGAGGAGCGTGTGCCGGTTCGGTACCGCGATGAGCGCGTCCGTTGCCCCGGCCGGCAGGCTCTCGGCCAGGCACAGGGCGCGCGTCGCCACGTAGAAACCGTCGCCGTACCAGACCGTCAGCCGCGCGTCGTCGGTGTCGACATCCTCGTGGACCGGCGTCGGCTCGGCCGCCATGTTGTCGAGCGCGTGCTCGAAGACGCCGTCGAGGTCGACGGGCCAGCGGGCGAGGTGCTCGAGGTGGACACCCGCCGTGGAATCGGGGAAGTCGAACACGAGCACACCGAGGATGCCGGGGGCGATCTCGCGCGTGACCGAGCCCGGCATCTCGACCCCACCCATCGACGCGTCCGGCATCAGCCGGATCCGGAGGATCGGCTTGACCTGGTCGTAGTCGGCCGCGAGCGCGTCGAGGTCGCGCCCCTGTACGGCCAGCAGGCTCGTGAAATGGGCAGCGATGATCCGCGACCAATCCTCGCGGCGGGCGGCGTGGCACAGCTGCGAGAGGTTGGCCAGCCCCAGCTGGTGCGGTTCGTCGCTCCCGGGCTGTCGCGCCAGGACCATGCCGTCGCCCATCTCGACCGTCATGTCGCGCCGTCGCAGGTCGGCCGACACCGCATCGGTGAACGCGGTGTACTCCCGGCCGGTCGAGAACGGTGCCCAGTCGGGCACGGCCACCTCGTCGACGCCGAGGAGCCGCTTGAGGAAAGCCATCAGCCCGGTCCGGCCTGGCGGGGTCCGGTCGGGCGGCGTCCGGTCGGGCGGGGTCCGGGCTGGCGCGTCAGGGCCGGGCGGGCGCCGGCGGCGGACGCGCGCGAGCGGCCGGCTCCGGCGCCGAGGCCGCGGATCTCGGGCGCCTTGAGCGGGCGGACGACCCCGCTGCGGAGCCCATCGATGCGGACCGGGCCGATCCGGACGCGAACGAGACGCCGCACCGGCGCTTCGACCGCCCCGAACATCCGGCGGAGCTGTCGTTTCCAGCCCTGGGTCAGGGTGGCTCGATACCAGGTGAGGTCCGCTGACGGCGCGGGTCGGAGGAGGTCGGTGAGCCGCTGGGTCTCGATGGACGTCATCGGGCGCAGACCGCCCAGCGTGGCCAGGCCCTCGCTCAGCGGGATGCCGGACTGCAGCGCGGTGGCCTGATCGTCGTCGAGCGGGGCCTCGAGCCCGATCGCGTACTCGCGTTCGACACCATGGCGCGGATGCATCACCCGGTCGGCCCAGTCGCCGTCATTGGTCAGGAGCAGCAGCCCCTCCGAATCCTGGTCGAGCCGGCCGACCGGATACAGCCTCGCCCCGTCGGGCACGAGTGCGGTCGGGATGAGCTGCAGCACGGTCGTGGCCGCGTGGCGGTCCTGGGTGGTGGACGTGACGCCGGCGGGCTTGTGCAGCAGCAGGTGGGCCATCGCCGCGGCGCTGCCGATGATGCGGCCGTCGACGGCGATGATCACGCGATCCGGGTCGACCTGCGACCCGATGGTGGCCCGCTTGCCGTCGACCGTGACGCGCCCGGCGGCGATCATCGATTCGGCCGACCGGCGTGAGGCGATACCGGCGGCGGCCAGCACCTTCTGGAGCCGCTCGGTCGCCATCAGGGGTCGGCTCGATGGTCGTCGGGCTCCCTCTCACGGCGGGATTCCGGGCCGACCGCGGCCGCGTCGGCCGACGCCGAACTCTCGCCACCGTCGAACATGACGTCCGTCATCGGCTCACCGCCCTCCTCGGCGAGGCGGGCCGCAACGTCGGCGTCGAGCGCCGGCAGGTCGTCGAGGCTGGTGATCCCGAATCGTTCCAGGAACTCGAAACCGGTGCCGTACAGGAACGGGCGGCCGGGGGCCGCCGACCGCCCGAGCTCGACGACGAGCCGGCGATGCAGGAGCGAGCGGACGGTGTAGTCCGAGTCGACGCCGCGGATCCGTTCGATCGCGGCCCTCGTGACCGGTTGCCGGTAGGCGACGATCGCCAGTGTCTCGAGTGACGCTGGCGACAGGCGGACGGCGTCGGCACCGACATAGCGGGCGACGAGCGCACCGGTCTCGGCGGCGGTGACCAGCTCGACCCGGTCGCCGTCGACGACCAGGCGGATGCCGCGGTCGCGGAGCGACACCTCGAGGTCCCCCAGTCGCTCGTCGACCGTGGCGCGGTCCGTCCCGGCGAGCGCGGCGATCTCGCGGCGGCTCAGCGGCCGCTCCGCGACGAACAGCAGCGCCTCGAGGGCGGTCTCGGTCAGCTCGATCGGCGGGAGTGCCTCGTCCGTCACGCGAAAGACTCCAGCGACTCGTCGAGGGGCGCGTCCGGGGCGTCGGGCGTCGGGGCGAGGCCGGCCGCGGCACGCTCCTCGGGCGTCGTCACCCGCGCGACGATGGGTCCCCAAGGCTCGGCTTGGTCCACGACGATCTCGCGCCGCTTCATCAGCTCGAGCATCGCGAGGAACGTGACAGCGATGACCACGCGGTCGCGAACACCGGCAAGCAGGTCCTGGAGCACCACGGTGGGCGCACTGCGAAGTGCCGCCCGGATGATCGCGGCCCGTTCCGTGAGCGTGATCGTGCGCTCCATGGCTTCGGGCGGTGGGATCGGGGGCACCGTGATCGCGGCCAGGTGCGAGACCGCATCGACGAGTCGCATCGGATCGGTCGGCGGCGCATCCGCCGGGCGGGCTCCGGCGAGGCCGGCGGCGTGGGCGGCCCCCGGTTCCCGGCGGAAGAGGCCGATGCGCACCAGGGCGGCCTCGGCAAGCCGCTGTCCCGCGTCGCGATAGGCGCGATACAGCAGCAGCCGGGCTCGCAGCTCGGCCTCGGGATCGGGGCCCTCGTCGGCCAGCGCGGTGGGGTCGGACGCTGGCTGCCGCGGGAGCATCGCCCGACTCTTGATGAGGATCAGTTGCGAGGCCACCGCGACGAACGTGCTGACGTTGCCGAGCCGGTCCGATTCGAGCTTCGCCAACGCGTCGAGGTAGGCGTCGGCGAGGCCACCGAGCGGGACCGTCAGCACGTCGAGCTGGCGCGCCTCGATCAGCGACAGCAGCAGGGCGAGCGGCCCATCGAACTCCCCGAGCTGGACCTGCGTCGCGTTCTCCGGCCGGCGTCCATCGCCGAAGCTGACGGCTGGCGCCGGTGGCGTCGTCGGGGCCATGACCGGGACACCGGGCGCGCCGGTCCCGGTCATCAGTTGGCCTCGTCGGCGAGCTTGAGGAGCCTGCCCGCATCAGGGTCGACGGGAGCATCCTGGTGGCGGATCAGGTCGGCGGTCCGCGGCGTGCAACCGGCTGCGAGCGCGAGCGCCGCTGAGGTCTCGGCGTGATGCTCCAGCCGCTCCAGCGCCGCGCGCATCCCGGGAACGAGGCGTGCGACCCGCCAGACCCAGGTGCCGAACGCCTGCCCCAGGGCATATCCGACGCGCGGCCACACCCCGGTCTGCCCCTTGCCCGCGTCGTGCAGGAGCCCTGCCAGGAGGACCTCCGGATCCGTCATCCCGCCGGCGCGAAGGGTGGCCACGACGTCGAGCCCGTGGCGCCGGTCGGCGACGTGCATCGCGTCGAACAGCGCGAGTTGCGGTGCGCCGAGCCACGCATCCAGCCCCGAGCGCTCCGCAGGACTCACCGAAGCCCGCAGGTGCGCCCGGAACTGGCGGACCCTATATGCCCACCAGGAGGCTGAAGAACGCATCGATGATCGGGATGAAGATGCGGCCGCCGATCGAATTGCCCGGCGGCAGGAAGAACAGCAGCAGGAGAAGGATGAACCCGTACTGCTCCAGGACGGGTCGCCACTGCCACGACAGCCGGGGCGGCAGGAAGGCGAACAGCACCTTCGATCCGTCGAGCGGCGGGATGGGCAGCAGATTGAAGATCATCAGGACGAGGTTGATGAACACGAACAGGTACAGGATCTGGATGATCATTGACGGCACCTGCTCGGCGAGCCCCGGGGTCGCCAGGAGGAACCGCAAGGGCAGGGCTGCGGCGGCCGCGAGCACGAGATTGGACAGCGGCCCGGCCGCCGCCACTAACGCCTCGCCTTGCCGCCCTCCCGCCAGGTTGGCCGGATTGACCGGTGTCGGCTTCGCCCAGCCAAAACCGAACCCGGCACCGATGAAGCTGACCGCGAGCAGGATCCCCCCGAGCGGGTCGAAGTGGGCGATCGGGTTGAGCGTCAACCGGCCGAACTGCTTGGCCGTGCTGTCACCCAGCCGATACGCCGCCAACGCGTGGGCGAATTCGTGGACCGGGAACCCGACGAGCAGCATGATCGCGACGACGATGACGGCGGGCAGGATGTTGTCGGACACAGGGTCCTTTCGATACGGGTGCGCCTATCGTAGCGGCGCGCGGCCGGGCGAGCGGGAGCCGGGGCCGGGGCAGGCTTAGAGCCGGCTGAGCAGGTCCGCCTTCTTGCGCTCGAATTCCTCGGGGCTGATCGCGCCCCGGTCGCGCAGGTCGGCCAGGCTCGACAGTGTGCGGGTCAGCTCTTCCGAGCTCAATGCCGCAGCCGGCGGGCGGCCGGGCGTGCCGGTCGTGACGGTGTCGTCGCCGACACCGCCGGACAAGGGTGGGGCGGCGATCGGTCGCGGCGCACTCGGTTCCGTGCGCAGCGGGGGGCTGGGTGCGAAGCCCGTGCCGGCGACGTCGCGCTCGTACTCGTGCTTGGCGTCGAGCATCGCCTTCTTGAAGCCGATGGGGTTCCGGATCATCTGGAACCGGTCGACCCCGGTATCGGCAGCGGTGAGGATCTCCAGGTCGCCGAAGCCGAAGATCCGCCCGAAGACCGATTGCGACAGGCGAGCGTCGTTGATCTTCTCGAGTGAGCTGTCCATCGATGTCTTGTTCAGCACCCCGGACACCTGGATGACCCGCCGGTTCGTCAGGACGTACTCCTGCGTGATGTACCGCAGGATGTGCCAGCCCAGGACCGCGAGTCCGCCGATGACCAGGGCCGCGACGGCGATGCCGACGATGGTGCGCTGGTCCGGGGCGACGTTCTGGCTCAAGACGAACAGGACGAGGCCGATGATGATCGCCCCGACGGCGATCTTCGCGCCCCACACGAACACGAACCAGTGCTGCTTCTCACGATGCACGACACGCTCTCCCGTCGAGAGCAATCCGTCGGCGTAGCCCATGGATGCGTGTCCCTTCTGCGCTCAGGCCCGCGGATGGGCCCGACGATAGACGTCCCGGATCCGCTCCCCGGTCAGATGCGTGTACAGCTGGGTCGTGGAGATACTCGCATGACCGAGCAACTCCTGGACGACCCGCAGGTCGGCGCCACCCTCGAGCAGGTGCGTCGCGAACGAGTGCCGGAGCGTGTGCGGGCTGACCCGACCCTGCAGGCCGCTGCGGCGCGCGGCACCGGTCACGACGGCCCACGCGGTCTGACGGGCCAGACGACCACCCCGATCGCCCAGGAACAGCGGCCCACCGCGGATCGGCTCGACATGGCTACGCTCGAGGAGGCCGGCGCGAGGGCCCTCGAGCCAGTCCACGAGCCGATCGAGGGCCACCTCGCCGATCGGGACCAGTCGCTCCTTGTCGCCCTTGCCGATGACCCGGACGAACGCCCCGTCGAGCGAGAGATCCTCACGGTCGAGCCCGATCGCCTCGCTGACCCGCAAGCCGGCGGCATAGAGCAGCTCGAGCAGCGCCCGATCGCGGATCCCACGCTCCGACGCAGCCTCCAGCAGGCGTTCCACCTCGCCGACATCGAGCGTGTCCGGCAGGCGCCGACTCTGGCGGGGTAGGTCGAGGTGCGCCGCGACGTCGACATCGATGAAACCCTCACCGAAGGCGAATTGGTAGAAGCCCTTGAGTGCGGCCGCGCGCCGGCGCAGGCTCGTCGGGGCCAGGCCGGTCTCGCCGCGACGACCACGCTGCGTCCGGTCGGCGAGATAGCGCACGGCCGGGTCGGGGGACCGGGCCCACGCGCCGTCATCGCCGAGGGACCTCGCGAAGTCCCGCAGATCGCCGCGGTACGCCCGAAGGGTCGCCGGTGCCAACCCGCGTTCCACGTTCAGGTGGGCCAGGTAGTCCTCGACGGTCCGTTCGAGTGAAACGGCGGTCACGCGGACTGGTCGGCCCCGGCCGAGCCGACGGCCGCTCCCCCGTCCCGCCAGGACTCGGCCCGATCCAGCAGTTCCCGTGCGGAGGCGAGCGAGGCCGGATCGCCCGGGCCGCCGCCGAGCATGGCCGCGAGCTCGACGATGCGGCCCTCGCGGTCGAGGCGTTCGACCTCGGTGACCGTGCGACCGTCGCGCTCTCGCTTCGCGATGCGGTAATGCGCGTCGGCGTGCGCCGCGATCTGGGGCAGGTGCGTGACGCACAGGACCTGGTGCCGGCGAGCCAGGCCCCAGAGGCTCCGGCCGACCGGGTCGGCACTCCGGCCGCCGATCCCGCTGTCGACCTCATCGAACACCAGCGTGGGCGTCTCGTCCGCCTCGGCGAGGACCCGCTTGATGGCAAGCGCGACCCGGGACAGCTCGCCGCCGGATGCGATCCTCGCCAGCGGCCGTGCCGGCTCCCCGGGGTTGGGCGCGAGCCGGTAGACGACCTGGTCGATCCCGGCCGCATCGAACGCGACGGCGTCGCCGTCGATCTCGACTGCCGCCTCGCCTGCCCCGGCCGCCCGGGCACCGACCGCCACCTCGAAGACGCCCACCGGGAAGCCGAGCTCTTCCAGGATGGAGCCGACGGCCGTCGCCAGGGCCATCCCAGCGGAACGGCGAGCGGTGGACAGGGCGGCTGCCGCGGTCGCGACCTCGGCCAGCCGCTCGGCATCCTCGCGCTGGCGCCTGGCACGCTCCTCGTCCAGGCCGCGGAGGCGCTCCGCTTCGACCGATGCCCGCTCGCCATGGGCGATGACCGCGGCCTCGTCGTCGCCATACCGGCGGATGAGCCCGTGGATGACCCCGAGCCGGGCATCGAGCTCGGCGACCGCGCGTGGGTCGTGGTCCACGCTCTCCGACAGGCGACGAGTCTCATCGGCGACGTCGGCCAGCTCCGCCTCCAGCCCGGCCAGCCGATCGGCCAGTGGCTCGAAGCGTGGGTCGAGCCGCGCCAGCCCGCGCGCCTCCTGGAGCGCGACGGCGACCGTGTCCCGGGCACCGGCACCCTCCTGGGTCAGCGCCTCGCGCAACGACGCCGCTCCCCGGGCGATCGCCTCGCCATGCTGGGCCGCGGTCAGTCGAGCGCGGATCTCGTCGGCCTCGCCGGCGCGCAGCCGGGCCGCGGCGATCTCTGACGCTTCGTGCTCGAGCAGGTCGAGCCGACGGGCGACGTCGCGCGGATCCAGCGCGGCGGCGTCGAGCGCCGCCCGGTTCTCACGCCAGCGTTCGACCGCACCGGTCATCGCCGCCCGGAGCGGGCCGTGGCCACCGTAGCCGTCGAGCAGGTCGCGCTGCCAACGCTCGTCAAGGAGCCGCCCCTGGTCGTTCTGCCCGTGGACCTCGACCAGGGCGCCGACCTCCTGGGTGAGGCGTGCCGCGGTCACGGTCGCGTCGTCGAGCCGGGCCGTCGAGCGTCCACTGCCCGCGACCTCGCGGACCGCGATCAACGGCTCCGGGATCCGATCGAACAGCGCTTCCACGCGCGCAGCCTCGGCGCCGTGCCGCACCAGACCCGTGTCCGCGCGGGCCCCCAGCGCTAGCCCGAGCGCATCGATCAGCAGGCTCTTGCCCGCTCCCGTCTCGCCCGTGATCACGTTGAGCCCGGCATCGAACCCGAGGCGCAGACGATCGATGAGCGCGAGGTCGGTGACCGTCAGCTCGAGGAGGCGGCCGGGCGCTGCCGCGGTCTCGCTCACGACGGCAGCAGCTCGACCTTGTGGCGCAGGAGGTCCCAGAACGACAGGGCGCCGCGTGGGTGGAGCAGGCGGATGGGCCGTTCCATGGCGCGCACCTCGACGACATCGCCGACGGCGATCGGCAGGTCCTCACGACCATCGACCGAGACGAGGGCCTCGTGGGCGTCCACCACCCGGCAGCGGACGACCTGCTCGGGGCTGACCACGACGGAGCGGAAGGCCGACAGGTACGCGGCGATCGGGGTCACGATCAGGTTGCGACCGACGGGATCGAGGATGGGGCCACCGGCCGAGAAGGAGTAGCCCGTGGAGCCCGTCGGGCTCGCGACGATGAGACCGTCGGCGATGAATGTCGCGAGGTGCGTGTCGTCGATCGAGACGTCGAGCCGGCAGACCCGCGCAAGGGCGCCGCGGGCGACGACGATGTCATTCAGCGCCACGTGGTGGTCCGCCTCGCCTCCCCCACCGCCGCCGGCAGCGCGGAGGATGCGGCCCTCGATGACCATGCGCTCGTCGAACGTGAACTCACCCGCTACGATCCGCTCGAGCACCGTCTCGAGATCGCTGGCCTCCGCCTTCGAGAGGAAGCCGACCTTGCCGAGGTTGATCCCGAGGATCGGGACGTCGACCTCGGCGACGACGCGGGCAGCGCGGAGGAAGGTCCCGTCGCCACCGAGCACGATCAGGGCGTCGGTCGTGGGCAGCTCGTTGCGCAACCGGTCCATGTCCCCGGCCGCCGATCGCCATTCGCCGATGCCGCGCATCTGGCACCAGCCCGTGGCGCGCGCCGCGAGCTCCACGGTGGCCTCCTGCGTCGGGTTGTAGGCGAACCCGATGCGACGAATGGTCATACGGCCGTGACCTCGGCGATCCGCTCGCCGATCTCCGCGCAGCCCGGGCCGGGTGCGAGATGAAGGAGGAACTCGCGGTTGCCCTCGGGTCCGATGATGGGCGACGCGACGACCGTACGCGTGCCGAGACCCCGTTCCGCGGCAACGGCGACGACGCGCTCGAGGACCTCGCGGTGGATCGCCGGGTCACGCACGACCCCGCGGTCGGTCCGGCCCTTGCCTGCCTCGAATTGCGGCTTCACGAGGGCGATGATCGGAGCGCCCGGCGCCAGCGTGCTCGCGACCGGCCCGAGCACCTTGTCGAGCGAGATGAACGACACGTCGATGACCGCGAGGTCGATCGGATCCGGCAGGCTCGTGGCCGTCAGAGTGCGCGCGTTCGTCCGCTCCATCGATGTCACCCGCTCGTCGCGGCGGAGCGCGTCGGCGAGCTGGCCCCGCCCGACATCGAGCGCGTAGACGTGTCGAGCACCGCGCTGCAGCAGCACGTCCGTGAAGCCACCCGTCGATGCGCCGACGTCGAGGGCGGTCAACCCGGTCGGATCGACACCGAACGCATCGAGGGCGGCCGCGAGCTTGTGGCCGCCGCGGCTGACGAACGGATCGGGGCGGGCCAAGCGGATCGCGGTCGCCGGGTCGAGGGCGTCGCCCGGCTTGTGATCCAGGCGCGCACCGTCACCCTCCCCGACCCGGACCTTGCCCGCGAGCACGAGCGCCTGCGCCCGGCTGCGCGTCTCCGCAAGACCGCGCTCCACGAGGAGCTGGTCGAGGCGCACGCGCCGCAGCCGGGACGTGGCGCTGGCGGTCGGATCCGGGGTCACGCCCGTATCGTGGCACAGCACGCTCTCCCGCGACTCACCGTGAGGCCCGGCGGACGGGAACGGTCAGCTCGTGGCGACCTCGGAGCCGGAACGGCCGGGCGTTGCCTGCGTGGCCGCGATCGCCTCGCGGACCTGTTCGGCGAGGCCCGGCGCATCCAGGCGGAGGACACGCCGGAGGTCCGCCACGGACCCGTGATCCACGAACCGGTCCCCGGGGATGCCGACCAGCCGCAACCGGACGTCGCGGTACGACGGATCCGTCATTCGGGCCTCCTCGAACAGCTCGAGCACCGCGCTCCCGAACCCACCGGTCACGACGCTCTCCTCGAACGTCACGACGAGGCGTTTCCCACGGGCCGCATCCAGGATGAGCTGACGGTCGAGGGGCTTCGCGAACCTGGCGTTGATGACGCCGACCGACCAGCCCTCGGACTCGAGCGCGGACGCCGCCTCGAGAGCCCGGGCCACGATCGGGCCGAACCCGACGAACAGGAGGTCGCGCCCCTCGCGCAGCGTCTCGGCCTGCCCGACCCCGAGCACCGCCGGTTCGACCGGGGCCAGGCCGAACCCCGCGTCCCGCGGGTAATGGAGCGCGAACGGCCGATCCTGGGCCAGCGCCGTTCGCAGCAGCGACCGCAGCTCCTGCTCGTCCTTCGGCGACGCGATCACGAGGTTCGGAAGCTGGCGCTGGGCCGGGAGCATGAACATGCCCTGGTGGCTGGTGCCGTCCTCACCCACGAGCCCGGACCGGTCGACGGCGATGAGCACTGGCTGGTCGTTCTGGCAGACGTCATGGACGGTCTGGTCGAATGCGCGCTGGAGGAACGTGGAGTAGAGCGCGACGACCGGGCGCATGCCGCCCATCGCGAGGCCCGTGGCCAGGGTGACCGCGTGCTGCTCCGCGATCCCGACGTCGAATACCCGGTCCGGGAAGACCTCGGCGAACTTCGACATCCCGGTCCCAGTCGGCATCCCCGCCGTGATCCCGACGATGCGCCGGTCGTCCCTGGCCGCTTCGATGAGCTCCGCCGCGAAGACCGCCGTGTAGTTCGGGTGCTTCCTGGGTGCAGCGGGCTCGCGCGTCGGCGCGGCCGCGTCGTCGGCCATGGTCTCGGTCGGCATGGCGACGGGCGCAGCCAGCCCGGCCGCATCAGCGGCCCGCCCAGCTTTCTTGCCGTCGTACGCGTCGGTCTTCGGCGTGAGCGAGATCGGCGGCAGCGCCGCCCCGTGGAAGCCGACCTGATCTTCGATCGCCGGCCGGAAGCCGCGGCCTTTCTGGGTCCGGACATGGACGATGGTCGGTCCAGGCAGCGCGAGCGCGGCGCCGAGTGTCTCGATGAGGGCGCGGAGGTCGTGCCCGGGCACGACGCCGATATATGTGATGCCGAGGTCCTCGAACAGCTGACCGGGCTGGGCGAAGCGAACGACCGAGGCACGGAGCCGCTTCGACAATTCGAGGATGTGGGGACCGAGGACCGGCACACGCTCGACGGTCCGGTCGTAGGCGCTCTTGCTCTGCCGCCAGGCGCTCGAGAGCTTGATCTGCGAGAGGTACTTCGAGAAGGCGCCGACGGTCGGGCTGATCGACATCTCGTTGTCGTTGACGACGATGAGCATCTGGGTCTTGCGCTGGCCGATGTCGTTCAGGGCCTCGAGCGACAGCCCGCTCATCAACGCGGCGTCGCCCACGACGACCGCCACCCGCTCCATCCCGTGGCGCAGGTCACGGGCCTCCGCCAGGCCTTCGGCGATCGACAGGCCGGTCCCGGCGTGACCGCCATCGAACACATCGTGCGGCGACTCGCTGCGTCGCGGGAAGCCGCCGACACCGTCGAGTGAACGCAGCGTGCCGAACCGGTCCAGGCGGCCCGTGAGGAGCTTGTGCGGGTAGGCCTGGTGGCCCGTATCCCACACGATGTTATCGCGTGGCGACTCCAGCAAGCGATGCAGCGCGATGGTCAGCTCGACGACGCCGAGCGACGAACCGAGGTGGCCGCCCGTCTCGGCGACCGTTCGGATGATCGTGTCGCGGATGTCGGCCGCAAGCTGCGTCGAGCTGCGCCTCGGACAGGCCCCGCAGATCGGCGGGCCCCTGGAGATCGGAGAGGATGGACAAGGCGGGGGATGCTCCTGTGCACTAACCGCGGGAGTCTACCGCGGGGCCCGCGGATCGACCGACGGCGGGCGACTCGGATGATAGTTGATACCTCGGCGGAGCAGGTTTCGCCCGCCGCGCCGTGGACGCGTTGGATCTACGACGGTTCAGCCTTCGTCGACGGTGCGCTCCGCGTCGACCTCGACCGTCTCGAGCCCGCCGCCGCTCGCCGTTGGTCGGGCCACGAGCTGGCGCATCCGCAGCTCCGCGCTGCGCAGGAGCGTCTCGCAGCGCTCGAGGAGGGCCGCGCCACGCTCGTGGAGCGCGAGCGTGCGTTCGAGCGGGAGGCCCCCGGTCTCGAGCTCCGCGATCGTGCGCTGGAGCTCGGCCAGGGCGTCATCGAACGTCAGGTCCGCGATCGGGGCGGCGGATTCAGTCGGTTCCGTCACCGGCGTCCTCATCCTTGGGCTCGGCGACCCGGTCGCTCAGGCGTCCGAGTCGCGGCGCGACCAGCATACCGACCACGATCCCGACGATGGCCACGACCGTCACCATCCCGACGAACACGAGCAGGTCGCCGATCAACCGGCCGTCCTGTCATCGACCGTCGCCGCGATATCGCCTCGAGCGACACGGATGCGCAGCCCGGTCCCCGCCGGCGCCTCCGCCGGATCGCGGACGATCGAATCATCCGGTGCGCGCCGCACGATCGCGTAGCCGCGCTCCAGCGTCGCCGACGGGCCAAGGACCGCCAGCGCGGCGGCGGACGCGTCGAGCGATGCCCGAGCCGATGCGATCCGACCGGCGGACTGGCGTGGCAGCGCGTCCGCCGCGGCCTCGACGGCGGCGCGCGCCGCCCCGACCCGGACGGCCGACAGGCGTGGCAGGGCGAGTGCCGCAGCGTCCAGGCGGAACCGCTCGCGGGCCAGCCGCGCGTCGACGGCGCGCGTCGCACGGTCGAAGAGCAGGCCGACCTGTTCGCGCGCCGCCGCGAGCCGCGCGGCCGGGCTGACCCTGTCCAACGCTCGCCGCTCGACGACGAGGTCGCGCGCGGCCGTGGCAAGACGTCGTTCCGTGGCCGCCCCGAGCCGATCGGCGGCTCGCCGCAGCGCGCCGGCCATCTCGAGCCGGTCGGGCACGACGATCTCGGCGGCCGCCGACGGGGTGGGCGCGCGGACGTCGGCCGCGAAGTCGGCCAGGGTGACGTCGACCTCGTGCCCCACACCGCAGACGACCGGGATGGGGTGGGCCACGACGGCGCGAACGACCCGCTCGTCGTTGAACGCCCACAGGTCCTCGAGCGATCCGCCACCGCGGGCGAGGATCGTGACGGCGGGTGCATCGTGCGCACGGCCCTCGTCGCGGCACACCGCGGCGTAGCGCTCCACGCGCCGGAACGCGGTCACCAGGCTCGCTGGAGCGCCCTCTCCCTGGACGCGCGCCGCGACGAGCACGACCTGCACGAGTGGCCAACGGCGAGCCAGGACATGGCTGATGTCCCGCCAGACCGCGCCCGACGGGCTCGTGATGACCGCGATCGTCGATGGCCGCACCGGGAGCGGCCGCTTGCGGCCGGTGTCGAACAGGCCCTCGGCGGCCAGCCGAGCCTTGAGCGCCTCGAACTTGATGGCGAGGTCACCGAAGCCCGCTGGCTGGATCGTGTCCACGTACAGCTGCATCGCACCGGTCGGCTCGTACAGGTCGATCCGACCATGGACGACGACCCGCAGCCCCGCTTGTGCCTCGAAGGCGCTGCGGACACGGTCGTCGCGGAACCACACGCACTGGAGCTGGTTGCGCTCGTCCTTGAGGGCGAAGTAGGCGTGGCCGGCGGACGACACGGTCACGCGTCCGATCTCGCCCTCGACCCAGAGGTCGACCAGACGCTGGTCCTGGCGGATGGCGCCGCGGACCGCCCGCGTGACCTCGCTGACGCCAAGGATCCGGAGCCCGAACGCTCCGGGCGCGGTGGCGGCGGGTCGCGATCCGTTACCCGGGCGGGGTGTCGGACGGGGCGCCTCCTCGGGATCCGGGCCCACGGCATCCCAGCTCGGCAGCGCCCACTCGGGCGGGTCGGGATCGCGCGCGCCCACCTAGAGGCCCAACTGCACGTGGCGCCAGCGATCTTCGCCCCAGTTCGCCGGCCGGAGTCGCCTGAGCTCGGTGTCGTCCGGCAACGCGGCAACGTGCTCGACGAGCCTCGTGTGGGCCCGCTCCAGCCACGGAATGACCTCGTCCCGCGGCGCTTGCCCCTCCGGCCAGGGCTCGACCTCGGGCGTGCCCCACTGCAGGGTCCCGGTCCCGAACGCGTAGTCGTCGCACATGATCTTGCATGCGCCCACGTGGACGACGATCGCCTCGATCGACCTCGCCCCCCCGTCTGGCAGCACCCGCCAGGCCTCTTGCGGCACCGTCGCAAGATTCGGCAGCAACGCCTGGCTCTCGTCCGTTTCCGCGATGCCGCGGCCTCGAAACGCCTCGTCGACGAGGTACAGCAGCGCCTCGATGCCACCGCGGCTCGCCATCAGAGCCGCGTCTGGTACTCCCCGGTCCGTGTGTCGACGCGGATGGTGTCGCCGGGTTCGACGAAGATCGGGACCTGGACGATCAGCCCGGTCTCGGTCGTCGCGGGCTTGCGGGCGCCGGACTGAGTGTCGCCCGCGAACCCGGGCTCGGTCTCGACCACCGCGAGGTCGACGGTGACCGGCAGCTCGACGCCGATCGTCTCGCCCTGGTAGCTCGTGCGGTCGAGGGTCATGCCGTCCTTGAGGTACTGCGCGGTGTCGCCAAGCTGGTCGGCGGTGAGGACGAACTGGTCGTAGGTGTCGTTGTCCATGAAGTGGAAGTCGCGGTCGTCGCGATAGAGGAACTGGACCGGCCGCTTCTCCATCGAGGCGCGCGGCCACTTCGTCCCGGCCTGGAACGAGCGCTCCACGGTCTGGCCACGCTTGATGTTGCGGAGGGTGATCCGTACCTGGGCCGACCCTCGGCCCATCTTGATGTGGTGGTAATCGAGGATCTGCCAGAGCTCGCCGTCGAGCTCGATGGCCACGCCCTTCTTGAGTTCGCCGGTGCTGATCATGTCGAGGTGGGCTCCTGCGTCGGACCGCCGGGCACGCGCCGACGGGACGGGGATGGTCGGGGTCGAGCGGCCATTCTAGCCGACGGCTGCCCCGCCCTCGGCGGGTGTCAGTCCCCGTTCTCGTAGATCCAGTCGTGCGTGATCGGTGCTCGCCCGTCGACGAACTCGTACGTCGTCTGGCCCTGCCCCGCGAGCGGCGTGCAGACGGCCGAGCAGCGGACGGTGATGGCTCGAACGGTGTCGTCAACCCCGTCGCCCCCCGGTCCGCCGCTTGCCATCTGGGTGCACATCTCGGCCGGCACGCCGACGCACGTCGGCTGGATGGGGAGCGGCGATGCGTCCTCCGGCCCGACCCGGGGTGGCTCGGGCGGCGCCTGGGGCTGCGGATGCGGAGCAGACGCCCATCCGTAGCCGGACGTCTCCGTGCGCCCATCGGCGAAGCGGATCGTGACTTCCGCTTCACCGGTGGCGTTCGTGCACACAGGCACGGTGCATCGCACCACGACCTGGACGACCGACCCTGGGGCTGCGCCGCTCACGTCGAACGCCTGTTGGCAGGCCGCTCGCGGCACGCCCTGGCAGACGACCTGGGGATCTCCGACGGGCCCGACCGGGACCGCCGGCAGGGCGTCACAGGCGACACCCAGCGCCGCGATGACACTGACGGCGAGGAGACGTCGACCGCGCATCACCGATGGTGGCATCAGCCGACGACTAGCACCTCGCGCGGAAAGCGCGTCACGCGCTCGACGCGGCCGGTGGCGGCATCGAGCGTCGATGAGGTCCTCGATGCGCACGCCCATCTCCCCGTCGAGGTAGACGCCGGGCTCGACCGAGAAGACGGTCGGGCTCGGCAGCGGCGTCTCGGCTGCGCGTCTTGCCGAGCGACGGAGCTTCGTGGGTGGCGAGGCCGATCCCGTGGCCGGTGCCGTGACCGAAATGCTCGCCGTGGCCGCCCGCCTCGATGATCGATCGCGCGACGGCGTCCACGGCCCGGCCGCTCGGCAGCTCCCCTCTGGCGGTCGCCGCGGCCTCGACGACCGCGATGGCGGCGGCCTGCGCCGCGGCCACGAGCTCGTAGACCGCCCAGGTCGCGCGGCGAGGGCTCGCCCACGAACAGGGTCCGGGTCATGTCGCTCCGATAGCCGGCCACCTGCGCCCCGAAGTCGAAGAGCAGCACCGCATCCGCGAGGATCGGTCGGTCGCCGGGCGCGCCGTGCGGCAGGGCGGCCTCCGGCCCGGACAGGCAGGCGACGTCGAACGCGAGCGCCTCGGCGCCGCCCGTCCGCATCAGCCACTCCAGCCGGAGCGCGAGCTCCGCCTCGGTCGCCCCGGGCCGGATCTCCGACAGGAGCGTCGCGAGGGCGCGGTCGGCGACGGCGCACGCGGCGGCGACGCGTTCCAGCTCGGCCGGCTCCTTGATCGCCCGGTCGGCCTCGACCCAGCCCTCGACCGGCACGAGCTCGACGTCCGGGGCGGCTGCGGCCAGCCGCTGCCACGTCGCGTGCGAGACGAAGCCGGCCTCGACCCCGACGCGTCGCGCACCGACGGACCGGACCAGGTCCGGCCAGCGATCGGGCAGGTTGCCGTAGGCCTCGAACAGTCGCGCCTCGGGCGCCTCGCGACGGGCCTGGATCGTGTACCGCGAATCGGCCAGGACCACCGACCTCGTCGCCACCGACAAGGAACTGCCCGGAGTTGCCGGCCGACCTTCTCCTCACCCTCGGCGAGGGTGAACCCGGTCAGGTAGCGCATGTGCTCGCGGCGCACGCCGAAGTAGGCATCGATGCCTTCGTCGGCGAACCGCGTGCGCAGGCGCCCGAGGCGCGCCGGACGCGCGGCTCGGTCGGCCTCCGCCCAGGCCCGCTGCTGCGCGGCGTCGGGGGGCGGGGCGAAGTCCTCGGGGTCGGGCCAGCCGTCCCGGGACGCGCTCACGGGATATAGCCGTACTTGCGCCGGTTCTCGTCGTGCTCGGCCTTGTTCTTGGCGAAGGCGTGCGAGCCGCCTCCCTCGGGGATCGCCAGGAAGTAGATGTACTTGTCCTCGGTATCGGGATGCAGCGCTGCGTCGATGGAGGCGAGCGTCGGCGTCACGATCGGTGCCGGGATGAGGCCCGGCTGCGTGTAGGTCTGGAAGCCAAGCAACGCATCCGGCAGGACGATGTCCTTGAGGCCGATGTCCTCGGGCACGGTCCAGAACACGTAGTCCTTCCAGGTCCCGAAGTCCCGCTCCTCGAGCTGCACGGTGTCGAACGCGTAGATGACCGTCGGGTCGGCGTTGAGGATCTTGTTCTTGATGCCGGGGATCCCGTCGATCCGGTTCTGGTAGACACCGGCGATCAGCGGGCGCTCCTCATTGACCACCGCCTCACGCTCCACGATCGAGGCGAGCGACAACACCTGGTAGAAGGTCAGGCCGCGCTCCTGCGGCACGGTCAGCTTTGCCTCCCCGACGGCGGCGATGAAGCCATCGAGCATCCGGCGGATGAGCTCCTCCGGCGTGGTGTCCGGCAAGACGTTGTAGGTGCCCGGCCACAGGAACCCTTCCAGGGAGGGCGCAGTGCCCTCCGGCACGTCGCGGAGGACGCGTTCGAGCCACGGGTAGTCCGCGAGCAACGCCGCGGGCGGTTCCTTCGCGATCTCATAGAACTCGCGGGGGTCCATCTCGAGGGTGGGCAGCGTCTGGAGCTTGGCCGTGATCTGCTCGAGCCGAAGCTGCGTCCGCAGCGCGATCTGCACGAACGGGACCTCCGGCGGCGCGAGGAGCGCCACGACGAGTTGTTCCGGTGTCATGTTCCTCCGCAGGACGAAGGTCCCCTGCTGCAGATCGCCCGTGAGCTCCCGGTCGCTTGCGATGAACACGAACGCGCGGGCATCGCGGATGAGGTCCTGGTCAGCCAGGCGCGCCGCGATCGTCGTCGCGGTGTCGCCCTCCTCCACGAGGAACTCGACCTGCTCCGGGTCGTTCGAGACCGGCTCGGTCAGTGCGTCGCCGAGATCCTCGCGGACGAGATCCGCGACGAACGGCAGGTTGAGGGCGGCCGGGCTGTCGGCTGCCCAGCTGAGGATCGCGGAGTTGACCAGCGGACGCAGCGCGGTCAGGGCGATGACCAGGACGAGCGCTGCGAGCATCAGCGCGAACACGAGGAACCTGGCGACCCCGCCCAGGCCGCCGCCACCGCCGCCACCGCGCCTGCCCCCGCCGCTGCCGTGGCCCGACCGTCGCGACGGCTCGTACGCCTCGGGCACGTAGTCGGTCGCGTAGGCGTCCGATTCGAACCTGCGGGCGTGGGGCTGGCGCCGGTCGCGCGGGCGTCCGCCGGAGCGGATCGTCATCTGAGGATCTCCGGTGTGTGGGGCTCGGTAGGGGCGGACCCGGAGCGCCGGGTGTCGAGGGCATCTTGCAGGATGACGGCGGCCGCCTCGCGGTCGACCCGTGCCCGGTACTCGTTGCGCTGGTGGCGGGACGGCGGGCCGCCCGAGCGGCCACGCTTCATGGGGCCCAATCGCGTCTCGGCGACGTGGCTGCTCAGGCGCTCATCGTGCAGGGTGATCGCGACACGGTCGCCCAAACGGGCGCCGATGTTCCCCGCCCACGCTCTCGTGATGGCCGCCTGGGGACCTTCGTGCCCAGCGGCATCGATCGGCAGACCGATGACGAGCTCCTCGATGTCGTGCGCCGTGATGAGTGCAAGCAGCGATGCGGCATCGAGGCCCGCGTGACGCCCGCGTCGGATGGTCGTCAGTGGCCGCGCCCCAGCGCCCGGGCCGTCCGCGATGGCGACGCCGATGCGCCGCTCCCCGAGGTCGATGCCCAGGGCCCGCGTCATCGCGATCCCTCCGGCTCGGAGGCGGGCGACTCGGATACGACGGGGGCCGCGGACGCCCGCCCAGGTCCATCGGACGCGGCAGGACCGACCGTCTCGACCTCGACCCGCGATTCGATCGTCGGGATCGTGCCCACCCAGTCGGGCCAGACGGTCAGTTCGGCCTCGCCGTAGGTCGCAAGGATCTCGCGTGCCTGGGCCAGGGGCTTGCCCATGATGTCGGCCTCGATGGCCGCCGGATCGAGAACGAGGACCTGGCGGGCGGTCACGACGACCGGGAAGGTGATGACCCCGTTCGAGATCTCGGCCGGGGCCGGGACCACCTGGCCCGAGCGCTCGACGAGGACGAAGCCCGGCTCCACGCTGGAGGCGATCCGCGCCTCGGCGACGGTCTGCACGGGGGCGGTATCGACCGCCACGACCGTCCCTGTCGCGGTCGCCGCGAGCTCGAAGGTCTCCACCTCCTCGCCGACCCGGGTGGCCGGATCGACCGCGAACGTCGGGTCTCCGAGGGCCTTCGTCTCGGGGAACACCGTCGCGGAATCCCCAGGCAGGTCGGGGTCGTCGAGTCGCTCGTCGAACGCCGCGCTCAACCGATCTCGCAGGGCAATGATCGCCGCGTCGATGTCCTCCTGCCGCACGCGCGGGAATTCGGTGCGCGAGCCACCCGTGGTCGCCTCCGGATTCGTCACATTCAGAAACGCACCGGTCTCCCCGCGAGGGGTCTCGGTGATCCTTCGTGCCTCGACGTTCCCGTCGGGTCCCGCATCCACTGCGGTCACGCCGACCGATCTGTTGGACGGGATGACCTCGAATCCGTCATCTGACGCTACGAGGTCAGCCGGTGGCAGGGTGACGTTCTCGTCTGTCCGGAACTGGATGCCGGACTCAGTGCTCACGACGGAACCGCTCCTTATCGTATTTGAGCTGGTCGGGTCGAGGTTGTCGAAACGGACCGTGCCTTTCGCCTTCTCCTCCTCGATCCGTTGCCCGGTCGCCGGGAAGCTGTCGCTCGCTTCGACGTCGACCGTCAGCGACTGCGCCGGCACGACACCGCCGGCGGGATCGGGCTCGGTCGCGCTGGTGCTCGCCACGATCCGCATGGACACGGGACCGATGCTGGCCTCGCGCGGCGTGATGACGGCCGTCGCCGTCGGGAGGTAGAGGTACGCACCGACACCGCCGACGACGAGCGCGAGGGCGGCCACGGCGAGGCCGATGACCAGCGGCGTTCGACCGATCGTTGGGCGGAAGGCCCGTCCGAATGGGTCCAGGCGTCGCGGTCCGGGCCGGTCGAGATCCATGGCGGGGGTGTCGGCCACGACCCTTGCCGCCGGGATCGCCGCCGGAGCACGCGCGCCGCCCCTCGGTCCTCGCGTCGACCTGGGTGACGATCGCGTCGCTTCGCCCGGCGTCGCCGCATCGCCCCACAGCCCGGCGGTCGCGGCGACGGCACCCGCGGCGCCGGTCCCCGCGGCAGCGGCGCCCGCCGCGCCCGCGTCGGCGGCTCGACCCGGCGTCGCGACCGTCTCGCTGATGAGCATCGGCTCCAGGTCGACATCCGGACCGGCGCCGGGCTCGGCAGCCGTGGCGGCCGCCCCCGTCGCCGCCGCCCCGGTCGCCACCGCCCCCGGCGCGTCATCCGTCGCCGCGGCATCCTCTGGGCCGACCGCCACCGCGGCGGCAGCAGGACCAGCATCGACCGCCGGCGCACCCTTCGCCGGACGGCCTGCCTCGCCGGACGTCTCGTACTCCGCGACCGTCGCGAAGATGGGCAGGCCGGCCGATGCCGCGAGCGCCCGCGTCGCGGGGTCGCCCGCGATGATCGACAGCTGCTTGCCGTTCGTCATGGCGTCACGGGCGAGCAACCGGAAGTTGATGCGCGAGGTCGCGACGCGCGAGCCGTACGGGAGCACGACGGCCACGCGGCTCCCATCCCAGCCCCGGATCCGCGCGGCCGCCGACGTGATCTCGTCGTCGACATCGAGGTAGATGACGCCGGCTGCCACGATCAGACCCGCATCGCGCGCAGGACCCGGCGCAGGGCCACGTCGAGCGCGTCCTCGGTAGTCTGCAGCTCGATGGCCTGGTAGGCGAGCCCGAGCGGGGTCACGTCCTGCTGGTCGACCAGCAGCGCGGTGGCATCGACGACCGTTTCGATCTGGTCTGGCGCCATCACGATGACCTCGGGCGGTCGGGCGAACGGCATGGGCTTCCAGAAGGACTCGGCGGCCAGAGCGGCCTCGATCTCGGGCAGCCGCGAGCCGCCACCGCACAGGTAGATCCGCGACGGAAGCAGGTCGCCGCCCGACAGCTCCTCCATGACGAGCTCGACGCCTGCCGCCCAGACGCGGACATCGTCCGCGACGATCCCGGCCACGTCGTCACGCGCGTCGACCGGCAGCCCGCGGGCGTAGTCGACCTTGAGCGCCTCGGCGCGCGGGAACGGCAGGTCGAGGCGGTCGGCGAGCGACTTCGTGAACGCGCGGCCGCCCAGCGCGAACATGCGAGTCCCCTCGATCCCGCCCTGGCGCACGAGCGCGACGTCGGTCGTTCCGCCGCCAACGTCGACGAACAGTGCCCCGGCCTGGCGGACCTGCTCGGTGCCGAGCACGCGCGCGACCGCATACGGCTCCGCCACGATCTCGAGCAGTTCCAGGTCCAGCTGTGAGGCGACGCTCTGGAGCGCGCCGAGGTGGACGAGCGGCGCGAACGCGTTGAAGATCCCGATCTTGACGTGGCGACCCTGGAAGCCGACCGGATTGGTGAGCGCATAGCCGTCGATGGCGGCACCCGTGACCGCGGCATGCACGAGCCGCACGTCCACGTGCGGCAGCCCGGTCTCCCACGTGATGGCCCGCTCCGCCTCGCGGAGCGCCTCGCGCTGGACCGAATCGATGAGCTTCTGGAGCTCGTTCTCGGTGATCGGCTGATCGGGCTTCTTGCGCTCCTGGCTGTGGGTCGTGGTGAAGCCCTTGACGAGCTCGCCGGCGATGCCGATCACGACCTGGGTCGGCCGGAAGCCGGCCATCTCCTCTGCTTCCTGGAGGGCGACGGCGCAGTTGTCGACGACAGCCGCGATGTCCGCGACCGTGCCCGACTGCATATGGGCGAGGCCCTGGCGCTTGCGGCCGACGCCGCGCACCGTCCCGAGACCGGCGTCGTCGATCTCGAAGACGAGGGCCTTGGCGAACTCGGTGCCGATGTCGAGCGCCGTGCAGATGGCGAGGCTCTCGGCCTCGTCACGTTGCCAGATGCGACGCCAGAAGGCCATCAGCCCTCCGCGTCGATGCGGCCGAGGAGCGCGTCCCGGAGGGCGTTCCGCGCGTCCGTGAGGCCGCCGCGATCGGTGCCCATGCCCTGTGCCATCTGCGGTCGACCACCGCCCTTCGCCCCGATCGGCCCAGCGGCGGCCCTGACGAGGTCGCCGGCCCCGATCCCGCGCTCGACCAGGTCATCGGACACCGTTACGAAGACCTGCGGCGCCTCGGCGTCGAGGAACAGCGCGATGACCCCCGACGGCAGCGCGTGGCGGATCGCCTTCGCGGCGGCCTTGAGCGCGTCCATGGACTCGTACGGGATCGCGGCCGCGACGAGCCGCACGCCCGGGGCCACCTCCTCCGCCTTCGCCGCCAACTCGGTCGGCTGCGGCACCCCGGTCGCAGCCCCCGCCCTGAGTCGGCGCTTCGTGTCGCGCAACTCCTCCTGCAACGCGGCGATGCGATCTTCGACAGCCTCGATGGTCTGGGCCCCGACCGCCCCGGCGACACGGTCCAGGACTTCGCCGCGTTCACGTGCCAGCCGGTCCGCCCCGACGCCGGTGAGGGCTTCGATCCGGCGCTGGCCCGAGCCGATGCTGCGCTCGCCGGTGATGACGAAGCCGCCGACCTGGCCCGTGGCCCGGCAATGCGTCCCCCCGCACAGCTCGAAGCTGTAGTCCTCGACCCGGATGGTGCGCACGGTCTCGCCGTACTTCTCGTCGAAGAAGGCGTCCGCCCCCTGCTCGATCGCATCGGCCATCGGCATGAACGCGACCGTGACCTGGCGGTCGTCGCGGACGATGCGTCGGACCTCGTCCTCGATCGCGCGCGTCTCGTCGTCGGTCAGGGCGCGATCGAACGGGTAGTCGAAGCGGAGCGAGTCGGGCGTCACGAGCGACCCCGCCTGGCGGGCACGATCGCCGACCACGTTGCGGAGCGCCCGGTGCAGCAGGTGGGTCCCGGTGTGATTGCGCATCGTGTGCGCACGCCGCTCGGCGTCCACCACGGCCTGGACCGTCTCCCCGACGCGCACGCGACCGTGCAACGTGCCGCGCTGGACGATCAGCCCTCCGACCGGCCGCTGCGTGTCGGTCACGGTGAACAGCTCGCTGCCGCCGCCCGGTTCTCGGATCGTGCCCTGGTCCCCGACCTGGCCGCCGCCCTCCGCGTAGAACGGCGTGCGATCGAGCACGACCTCCGCCTCGCCATGGCCGGTGAGCTCGTCGAACTCCAGGCCGTCGCGCACGATGGCCACGACCCGCCCCTCGGCGGTCGTCGCCTCGTAGCCCAGGAACTCGGTGTCGCCGTGGCGCCCCTGGATCGCGCTGTACAGCGACGTCAGTTCGGCGTGACGGCTGAGCTCGGCCTTCTTGCCAGAGCGGCTGCGCTCTCGCTGTTCCGCGAGGGCATCGTGGAACCCGGCGAGATCGACGGCGCAACCGTATTCGGCGGCGAGCTCCACGGTCAGATCGACCGGAAACCCGTAGGTATCGTGGAGCCGGAACGCGACATCGCCATCGAGGACCGGCGCAGCCGCGGGCAGGTCCTCCGGCCGGCGGCCGATGACCCGGTCGGGTAAGGTCCCGCCCGCGGTCTCGCGGATCGCCTCGTCGAGGAGCCGGGACCCAGCGTCGAGGGTCCGCGCGAACTGGGCCTCCTCGCGCGCGATGGTCGAGAGGATCACGTCGCGTTTCTCGGCCAGGTGCGGATGTGCCTCGGCCATCGTGTCGATGACGACGATCGCCGCCTCCGCCATGAACGGATCGCGCCGGCCGAGGAGCCGACCGTGACGCACGGCTCGGCGCAGGATCCGACGCAGGACGTAGCCCCTCCCTTCATTGCCAGGAAGGACGTCATCGGCGATGAGGAACGTGACGGCACGTGCGTGGTCTGCGATGACCTGGTAGCTGAAACGCTCCCCCTCGAACGTGTCCGGGTCGTGCCCGAGCAGCTCCTGCATCCGGGCGTGGATCGGCGTGAACAGGTCGGTGTCGTAGTTGGTGGGGACCTGCTGGATGACGCTCGCAAGACGCTCGAGGCCCATGCCGGTGTCGACGCCAGGGGCGGGCAGCGGCTTCAGCGAGCCGTCCGGCTGGAGGTCGAACTCCATGAAGACCAGGTTCCAGATCTCGAGCCAGCGCGGGCACTGCTCGCTGTGGTCCGGGACGCAGTGGGGGCCCTCCGACAGGTGGGCACCGCGATCGAAGTGGATCTCGCTGCACGGCCCACACGGCCCGACGTCGGCCATGCGCCACCAGTTCTTCTCGTCACCCTTGGGGAAGTCGCCCCAGCGGGCGAGCCGGTCCGGCGGGAGGCCGATCTCGTCGCGCCAAACCTCGAAGGCGAGGTCGTCGGTGGTGTACGTCGTGGCGGCGAGCCGCTCGCCCGGTATGCCAAGGTCGCGCGTGAGGAAATCCCAGGCCCAGTGGATCGCCTCACGCTTGAAGTAGTCCCCGAAGGACCAATTGCCGAGCATCTCGAAGAATGTGTGGTGTCGGGGCGTCCGGCCGACCTCCTCGAAGTCGTTGTGCTTGCCTGCCACGCGGAGGACGCGCTGGTAATCGACTGCTCGCGTGTAGCTGCGCTTCTCAGTGCCGGTCAGGACGTCCTTGAACTGGACCATCCCCGAGTTCGTGAACAGCAGCGTCTGGTCACCAGCAGGGACGAGGCTGGCGCCGGGAACGACCGTATGGTCACGCTCGGCGAAGAACTCGAGGAACCGCCGTCGGATCTCCGCGGACGGCAACGAACGGATCCGGGGATCCCGGGTGACGGATGGGGTCGACATCGGCCGCAATGGTACCGAACCGAGCCGGGCGGGCTCTGTCATGCATCCGTGATCCGGGCAACACCGGCGACGGTGCGGCGGCCGAAGGGGCCCCGCTCGAGCTCGCATGGCTGGTCTCGCAGGTCGACGGGGCCAGCTGTCTGCCCCTCGAGGGCGCGATCGTCGATGTCTGGCATTGCGACGCCCTCGGCGTCTATTCCGGTGTGCAGGGCAGCCCGGGGACCGACTTCCTGCGCGGATTCCAGCGCACCGACGCGAACGGGGCGGCCTCGTTCACGACCATCTACCCGGGCTGGTACACGGGCCGCGCCGTGCACATCCATTTCAAGATCCGCACGGACCCCGACGCCGAAGCCGGGTTCGAGTTCACCTCGCAGCTGTTCTTCGACGACGCGCTCAGTCAGCAGGTCTACACGTCGGGCGTCTACGCGTCGAAGGGCCCGCAGGACCAGACGAACCAGAGCGATGGCATCTTCAACCAGAGCGGCGGGGCAACGCTCCTGGACGTGACCAAGGTCGGCGACAGCTATAAGACGACATTCGAGATCGCGGTCCAGCTCGCCTGACCCGCGCGGGGCGATCGGGGCGCGAGCTAGCGCTGCGCGCCGCCGCGGCGCAGGCCGCGCCAGATGCGGGACCCGGCGATCACGGCGCCGATGATCGCGCCGATGGTCAGGCCACGCAGGAACGTGCTGCTCGTCCGCTCGTCCCGCCGGTTCACGCGCGACGTCCCGCGGTGGGGCCCAGGACCGCCACGATCGAGACGAGCCCGATGCCGACCCACGCGACGACCGACGCGCCGAGCAGGTGGTAATCGCCGATCGTCAGGACATCGAACCCGAGACGGCCGGAGATGGCGTCACCGGCCCATGCGCCGAGGATGGCGGCCGCCACGAGCAGCGGCAGGCGACCGCCGGCGCTCCCGCGGATCGCCACCGACAGCGCGGCGTGGAAGATGCCGAGCAGGACGGACATGACCAGCGACGGCTCCAGGCTCACGCCGGAGCGAGCAACCCGGTGCGCTCAGGCGTGGCCGTGGCCGGCGGCGAGATCCGTTCCGGAGCCTCGATCCGACCGCCGCCGAGGACTTCGTCGCCCTCGTACAGGACCGCCGCCTGGCCCGGTGCGGCCGCCCATACCGGCGTGTCCGTCTCGATGGACCAGCGCCGGTCACCGAGCGGCCGGACGGTCGCGGGCACGAGCGCCGCGCGGTGCCGGATCCGGATGGCGGCACGGAACGGGGACGTGGGAACGGCCGGGGCCATGAACGAGGCCCGCTCCAGGGTGAATGCCCGGGTCTCGAGGTCCTCGCGTCGCCCGAGCTGGATGGTGTTCGAGCGCGGATCGATGCGCGACACGTAGCGCGGCTCCCCCAGGGCGACGCCCACTCCCTTGCGCTGACCGACCGTGTAACCGGCGGACCCACCGTGCTCCCCGACCCGGGAACCGTCCGCATCGAGCAGCGGTCCGGGCTTCGGCTGCCAGCCGGCCCGCTCACGCAGGGCGGCGCGGTAATCCCCACCCGGGACGAAGCAGATCTCCTGGCTCTCGGGCTTGTCGGCCGTCGCGAGCCCGTGAGCCCGCGCGACCGCGCGCACCTCGGGCTTCGTCAGCTCGCCGAGCGGGAAGCGCGCGTGCTCGAGCTGGTCGGCGCGCAGGCCATACAGGAAGTAGGTCTGGTCCTTGTCCTCATCTCGAGCCCGGAGCAGTCGGGGTCGGCCGTCATCGTCCACGACCCGGCGGGCGTAGTGACCCGTCGCGACCGCGTCGCAGTCGTACAGGTGGCGGGCCCGTCCGAGCAGCGCGCCGAACTTCACGTACGTGTTGCAGTCGACACACGGGCTCGGGGTGCGTCCGTCCAGGTAGGCGTCCAGGAACGGCGCGAGCACGCCCGCGTCGAATTCGCGTTCGAGGTTCATGACGTAGAACGGGATGTCGAGCTGCGCGGCCACGCGGCGGGCATCGTCTGCGGCGTCGAGCGAGCAACAGCTCTTCTTGAACTCGGAGTACGTGTCGGCCACGTCGTGCAGGCGCATCCAGACGCCCACGATCTCGTGGCCCTGCGCGTGGAGCAACGCCGCGGCGACGGACGAGTCGACCCCGCCCGACATCGCCACGAGGATCCGGCTCATACGCCGATCGCCTGGCCGAGCGGGTCGTTCGCGACCGTCGCCGATCCCATGCGCATCGACCCGATCACGCGCGGGACGACCTCCGACGCCGTGGCGATCTCGTCGTCGGTCGTCGTCCGTCCGAGCGACAGGCGCAGCGCCCCGCGCGCCTCCTCGTCCGGATAGCCCATCGCGGTCAGCACGTGGCTCACCTCGGTCGAACCCGTGGTACAAGCCGACCCGACCGAGCAGGCGATGCCCTCGAGATCGAGCGACATCGAGACCGATGCCCCGTCCGTGTCGCGCGCGATGATCGAGAGGAGGCCGGGCAGCCGCTGCTTGGGGTGACCCGTCGTCTCCGTCCCGGGCGTCGCCAGGATCGCCTTGGCCAGCCGGTCACGCTGGCGGCGGAGCCGGGCAACGGTCTCGGCGCGTTCCGTGCAGCACAGGTCGTACGCCGCGGCCAGGCCGACGGCGCCGGCCACGTTCTCCGTGCCCGCACGGCGGTGACGCTCCTGGGTGCCTCCCTGCTGCTGCGCGAGGATGTGGGTGCCGTGGCGGACGAACAGGACGCCGACACCCTTGGGTCCCTCGAACTTGTGCGCGCCGAGCGAGACGAGGTCGGCCTCGAGACCGGCGAGGTCCAGGTCGACGTAGGGGGCCGCCTGGACGGCATCGACGTGCAGCAGGACGCCCTTGCGCGAACGGACGACCTTCGCGATCTCGGCGATCGGCTGGATCGTGCCGACCTCGTTGTTGGCGAGCATGACCGAGACCAGGATCGTGCGATCCGTCAGCGCCGTCTCCAGGTCGTCCGGATCGACCCGCCCGTAGCGGTCGACCGGCAGCTCGACGATCTCGAACCCGAACTTCTCGAGGTGACGCAGCGTATGGCCGACCGCGTGATGCTCGACGGCGGAGGTCACGATCCGGTGGCCGTGCGCCTTGCCGGCCCAGGCCGCGCCCTTGAGCGCCAGATTGTTGGCCTCGGTGCCGCCCGAGGTGAAGACGATCTCACGTGGTTCCGCCCGGAGGCGCGCCGCGACCCGCTCGTGGGCCTCGTCCAGCGCCGCTCGCGCCGTCCGGCCGAAGGCATGCGCCGACGACGGATTGCCGAAGGCCTCCGTCAAATACGGGAGCATCGCGTCGAGGACCTCGCGGCGAAGCGGGGTCGTGGCCGCATGATCGAGGTAGATCGCCATCTGGCGGATTGTACGTCCGGGCGTCCGGGCGTCCGGCCCGGAACGCCCCGACCGGCGCGTCAGTCGAGGGCGCGCCGCAGGAATGCCGCCATCTGGCCGCGGGTGACGCTGGCCGTCGGGCAGTACTTGCGCGTGCCGCAGCCGCCGGTCTGCCCGGCGTGGGCCAGCGCGTTGATCGAGCTCTCGCCGCTCCGGCCATCGTCGTCATCGAAGTAGTCGGTGCCGGCGGGGGCCAACGGGAGGTTCTGTTCCTTCACGAGGAAGATCGCCATCTCCTCGCGGCTCACGGAGCGCTTGGGGCAGTACAGCGTGGGGCTGCCGCAGCCGCTCGTGATGTTGGCCTCACGCAAGGCGTTGATGGCGCTCTCGCCCGACAGGCCCTCATCGTCCGTGAAGTAGTCCGTGCTGGTCGATGGATGGTTGAAGCCCCGGACGAGGAAGATCGCCATCTGCTCTCGCGTCACCGGGGACGATGGGCAGTACCGGCCGTTGCCGCAACCGACCGTGATGCCCTCGTAGTAGATCCAATGGATCGCATCGAGGAAGCTCGAGCTGGCGATGTCCGTGAATTCCGGGGCGATGACCCGATAGAGGGCGCCGCTGAGATCGGTCACGAACAGCTCGCCCGACTCGCTTTCCCCGAACGAGCTGATCATCAGGCCCGTGTCGCGGCGAAGCGTTTCGCCCGAGCCGTTGGCGTTCATCGTCCACAGCCGGCCGCTGCAGAAGTCGCCGTACACGTACAGCCCGCGCAGGTCCCGGTGCGAGCCGCGGTAGACGTAGCCGCCGGTGATCGAGCAGCCCAGGTTGTGCGAGTACTGCGCGACGGGGAGCGTGTCCCCGGCCAGGCTGCAGCCGCTCGACGGCTCGAAGCAGAGCGAGCCCTCCATGACGTCCCAGCCATAGTTGTTGCCGCCCGGATCGGCGGCGTCCTCGAGGTTGACCTCCTCGCGTCGCCCCTGGCCGACGTCGGCGATGTACAGGTCGCCGGTCGCCCGGTCGAACGTGATGCGCCACGGGTTGCGGAGACCGTAGTCCCAGATCTCGTCGCGGCCCGCCGTCGCCCCCGCGAACGGGTTGTCGGCCGGGATGCTGTAGTGGTTGTGCGGCCCGGCGCCGGTGCCGTCAGGGTTGATGCGGAGGATCTTGCCGAGCAACGTGGACTTGTCCTGGCCGTTCTCGTCCGGGTCACCCGCGCCGCCACCGTCGCCCGTCGCGATATAGAGATGGTTGTCCGACCCGAACGCCAGGGCGCCACCGTTGTGGTTCGATCGGGGGTGGTCGATGGTGAGGAGGACGTACTCGGTCGTGAGGCTCGCATGCGTTCGGGCGGTGTTGGCCGTGAGCCGGGAGATCCGGAGGTCGCCGCCCGGGCGGGTGTAATAGACGTAGAGGTATCCGTTCGTCTCGAATTCCGGATGGAACGCAAGCCCGAGGAGGCCCCGCTCGCCGCCGGCCGCGATGCGCGAGCTGATATCGAGGAACGGCGAGGACTGGAGCCTCCCGCTCTTGACCACGCGCACCCGCCCACCACGCTGGACGACGAACAGGCGGTCGGACCCATCACCCGCGTGGGTGACCCCGAGCGGGCTGCTCAACCCGCCGGTGACGCGTACGACCGTCAGCTGCCCGGATCGCAGGGCGGCGGTTTCGATCGCCTCGGCGGCGGGCTTGAGGGGCGCCGCCGGTGGCGGCGGGTCGCCCGCGGCGACCGGGGCCG
This sequence comes from uncultured Chloroflexia bacterium, assembly GCA_963735785.1. Taxonomy (GTDB): domain Bacteria; phylum Chloroflexota; class Limnocylindria; order Limnocylindrales; family CSP1-4; genus SPCO01. The sequence goes on from CAVTMH010000002.1 coordinate 153,171, forward strand.
CGGCCGGCAGGACGGCCAACAACCCCAGCATGACCGCGACCATGGTCGCGAACGCGGATCGACGGCGTGGACGTGAAGACATGGCTGTCCCTCCGGGTTATGGCTCGGCGAACGCTCGGAAGAGGAAAGCGGTCATCTGACCGCGTGTGACGCTGGACGACGGGCAGTATCGGTCGGGGCCGCAGCCCGTCGTGATCCCCGCCTCGAAGAGGCTGTCGATGGCGGCTTCGAACATGGATCCGTCGTCATCCACGAAGTGATCAGGCTCGACCGGTGGCGGGAGTGCGAGCGCTCGCACGAGGAACGCCGCCATCTCACCACGTGTCACCGTCCGGCTCGGGCAGTACCGCCGTTCGCCACAGCCGCCGGTGATGCCGGCCTTGGCCATGCGGTTGATGCTCGCCTCGCCGGTCACACCGTTGTCGTCATCGAAGAAGTTCTGGTTCGTCGGACCCAGGTGCATCGCGCGGTCGATGAACAGCGCCATCTGGGCGCGCGTCACCGGATTCCCCGGGCAGAACATGTCCAGGTTGCAGCCGACGGTGATGCCGTTCTCGTAGGCCCATTCGATGTGGGGCTCGAACGTGTTGCCGGAGTAGTCGGTGATGCAGCCCCGACCCGTGTTGACGACCGTGATCGAGGAGCCGCTGGAGTTGAACCGGACCCGCGTCCAGCCGCAGTCGCCGGTCTCGTCTGACTCCAGGAACCAGTCATGCGGATCGGGCATCGCGCGGACCGTGTACGTGCCGCCCGGGAGACCGGTGATGTCGATGAACTGGAACGGGAGGTTCCAGCGATACGTGTCCGCCCACCCCACGGAGATGCCCGTGCGCGAGGTCAACGCCGTCCGCCCACCGCAGCCGGACTCGCGATACACCGGACCGTTGGGAGATCGCGGGAGGCTCGGGGACCACAGGGTGGTGTCGAAGAAGCAGAACCCGATCTTGCGATCGGCCCGGGTGGCCCGGCTGGACCACAGGTGATAGACCATCATCTGCTCGACGTGCCAGTGGTTGTGGCCGTCACCCGCGAACCGCAGCGTGGCGTCCGTCGCGACACGGCGCTCCCCGCCGGCGTCGTCGTCGATGACCTGGCGGACCGTCCACGGTGACGATGCGCTGGGTCGGCGTGCGAGCACCTCGATGGGACCGGCGCCGACATTGACCAGGATGCTCGTGAAGCGCAGTAGCCGGCGGCCGCCGGAGTTGACGATCCTGAACTGGGACGGATTGGCGGCGCGCAGGTTCGGCAGCCGATCGTCGGCAGCCACCGCCGTCGGCGCGACCCACGCCGGGGCCAGGGCGATGAGGGCGAGGGATGCGGCGAACAGGAGGCGTCGAACGGACCCGCGGCCCGTATGGCGCTTCGTCACCCCGTCACGGTACACGGTCGCACAACCCCGGACGCGGCCATTGCAAAGTCCGGCCCGGGTGCGACGTGAACGTCAGCCGGTCGGCGCTCCCTCGCGTTCCACCGCACGCCGAAGGTCTTCCGCGCGGCCGACCTCGCGCCGCCGGTCGTGCTGGGACAACGCGCGCTTGCGCAGCCGGATCGACTGCGGGGTGACCTCGACCAGCTCGTCGCCGGAGATGAATTCCAGGGCGCTCTCGAGGGTGATGGGTCGGGGCGGGGTCAGCCGCAGCGACTCGTCGTGCGAGTGGGTCCGGATGTTGGTGAGCTTCTTCTCCTTGGTCGGGTTGACGTCCATGTCACCCGAGCGACTGTTCTCGCCGACGATCATCCCCTCGTAGACCTCGACGCCGGCGCCGATGAACAGCTCGGCCCGCTGCTCGAGGTTGAACAGGCCGTAAGAATTGCTCGTGCCCGCCCGGTCGCTCACGAGGACCCCGTTCGTGCGGTGGGTGACGTCACCCGCCCACGGGCCATAGCCCTCGCCGATCTGGTGCAGGAGTGCCGTGCCACGCGTATCGGTCAGGAGCTGCCCGCGATAGCCGATGAGTCCGCGCACGGGCAGCACGTATTCCATCCGGACACGGCCATCCGTGTCGGTGCTCATCTGCTCGAGGCGACCCTTGCGGCCGGCCATCGCACCCTGGATCTCGCCGATGTAGTCGGGCGGGATGTCGATCGTGACGCGCTCGTAGGGCTCCTGGACGTTGCCTTCGACGGTCCGCAGGAGGACCTCTGGGCGCGACGCCGTGAGCTCGAACCCCTCGCGACGCATCTGCTCGATGAGGACCGCGAGCTGGAGCTCCCCGCGCCCGCGCACCTCGAACGCCTCCGCGGTCTCGGCCGGGCGGACCTCGATCGAGACGTTGCCGAGGACCTCCTTCTCGAGACGCGCCTTGATCTGGCGGCTCGTGACGTACTTGCCCTCGCGCCCGGCGAGCGGTGAGGTGTTGACCCCGAACGTCATCCGGAGCGTCGGCGCATCGACGTCCAGGCGCGGCAAGGGTCGTGGGTCGGCCGGATCGGTGAGCGTGTCCCCGATCGTCACTTCGGGCAGCCCGGCCACGCTCACGATGTCGCCGGGGCCCGCCTCGGTGATGTCGACCCGGTCGATGCCGTGCGCCGTCTGCAGGCTCGTGACGACCCCGCTGAGCGTGACCGTGCGGCCGGGCTCCACGGTGCCAGCCGTATCGTCGGCCTCCTCGCGGACGACCGTGATCCGCTGGCCCACCCGGATGCGGCCGTTCCAGATCCGCCCGACGGCCATCCGCCCCACGTAGTCGTTGGCGCTCAGGTTCGTCACGAGCAGCTGGAGGGGGTGGTCGGGCGTGTAGGTCGGCGCCGGCGTGACCTCGACGAGGGTGTCGAACAGCGGCCGCAGGTCCTCGCCGGGCTCGTCGAGCGAGGCCGTCGCCGTGCCCGCCTTCGCGTTCGTGAACAGGACCGGGAAGTCGATCTGGTCCTCGTCGGCGCCGAGGTCCATGAACAGTTCGTAGACCGCGTCGAGGATCTCGGCGGGACGCGCGTCGGAGCGGTCGATCTTGTTGAGGGCCACGATCACCGGCAGGCGCCGGGCCATCGCCTTCTGCAGCACGTAGCGGGTCTGCGGCAGCGGCCCCTCGGCCGCGTCGACCAGGAGCAGCACCGAATCGACCATCAGCAGCGATCGCTCGACCTCGCCGCCGAAATCGGCGTGCCCGGGCGTGTCGACGATGTTGAGGCGGATGTCCGCGTAGTCGATCGTGGTCTGCTTGGCCAGGATCGTGATGCCCTTCTCGCGCTCGAGGTCGCCCGAATCCATGACCCGGTCGACGACCGCCTGGTTCGATCGGAACGCCCCGGTCTGGCGAAGCATCGCGTCGACGAGCGTCGTCTTGCCGTGGTCGACGTGCGCGACGATGGCCACGTTGCGGAGGTCGTGGCGACTCGCGAGGGGTTCGGCGGTGGCGGTCCGGGGGCGGCTGTCGGGCACGGTCGGGCGGGACTCCGGGGCGTGGTGGGGACGGCCGATTGTCCCACGGAACGCCTGCTAGCATCGAGGTCGCCATGACCGTCGCCGCCGTGATCCTGTCTGCGACCAGCGATGGCGCGCTTGCCGACACCCTGGGCCAGCCCCGCGTCCGGCGCCTCGTGGACATCGCCTGGTCCGGCGGGGCGCTGCCGGTCGTCGTCGTCGCCCCTGACGAGAGCGGGGCCGTCCGCGCTGCGCTCGTCGGGAGCGAAGCCGTGTATGGCTCGCCCGCGCCGGTCGAGGGAGGGGCAGCCGGCCAGATGCTCCGTGGCGCGGAGCTGGCGGTCGACGAGGTCCGGGAGACGAGCGCGATCCTGATCTGGCCCGCCCGGATGACCTGGGTGGGTCCGGAGACCGTGACCTCTTTGATCGAGGCCCATGGCACGGACGTGGCCACGATGCTCCGACCGGCCTGGGACGGGAGGCCCGGTTGGCCGGTCCTCATCCCGATCGCGGCGCTCGACGCGCTCCGCAGCGTGCCGGCGGACAGCATGCCGGATGGCGTGGTGGAGGCGGTGACGGCCGTGATCGCGTCGCGTCTCGTCGAGGTCGGCGATCCCGGTGTCGTGCATGACGCCGAGACCGCTGTCGCCGACCTGCCACCGTACGAGGGCCCGCCGGACCCGCCCGCGGGTCACACCCACGAGTGGGGCGACGGGCTCGAGGCGGAAGGGGCCGACGAGGGCGTGCCGGGCGAGGGCCGCGGGCTCGCACCATTCCCGCAGGCCGCGTCGGACGAGGGCTGACAGCCGGACGGTCAGCTACTCGACGGCGGTGGCGACGTCGTCCCGGGCGTTCCGGATGCCATCCCGGATCCTCGCGAGCGGCACCGTGGCGAGCGCGATCCCGCCGATGACGAGCGCGACGCCGGCGAGCTGCGCGACCGAGGGCCGCTCCCCGAGCAGCACCACGCTCAATCCCACCGTCAGGACCGGCTGGACGAGCAGGATGATCGAGGTGACGACCGCTGGGAGCCGCGGCAGTGCGAGCGAGATGCACAGGTAGCCGATCGACTGCGACGTCACCCCCAACAACGCCAGCCAGCCAAGGCTCGCGAGCGGCGGGGCGAGATCGAGATCGCCGATGACGAGCCCGGCCATCCCCGACACGACAGCCGTGCCGATGGTCGCGATGGCGACCGGTCCGGCGGGTCGTCGCGAATCGCGGCCACCGATGCGGATCAGCAGGAGGTACGCCGAGTAGCACAACGCCGTCGCGACGCCCAGCGCCACCCCGAGGGCCGGGTTCGCTCCGTAGGCACCCGATCCGACCACGCCCGAGATCAGCACGACGCCGACCAGCACCACCGGGACGGCGATGAGCGTGGCCCGCGACGGCCGCTCCCCGAAGACCAGCCACGCGACGACGCCGACGACGAGGACCTGCAGGTTGCCGAGGACCGTCGCGAGCCCGGCGCCCACGTACTCGATGGCGTGGTGCCAGAACATGAGGTCGCCCGCGAAGAAGATGCCGGCGATGACGGCGAGCCGGCGCGCGCGTCCCGGCAGCGGCCCGTACCGCCGCCGCTCGGCCCAGGCCACCAGCACGAGCAGGGGCAGGCCGAACACGGCCCGGAAGAGCGTCCCGGTCGATGGCGAGACGTCGGCGTAGCGGTACAGGATGCCCGAGAAGGCGATGCACAGGGCCCCGATCAGGGCGGCCAGACGGGGCCGTCGCGCGATCGCATCGAGCGCCGGGATCCCGAGATCGGCCGCCGCGCCGGCCGTCAGGCGTCGACCCTCCCGCGCCCCAGCGACCGCCCGGGGACTCCGCGCTGGAGCACCGGCGTCATCCTTCGATCGGCCTCGACGGCAGGCCGACGAAGCGCAGGCCGAGTTCCTCGAACTGCTCCGGCTCGGGCGCGGACGGCGCCTCCAGCATCGGGTCGCTCCCGGACTGCGTCTTGGGGAACGCCATGACCTCGCGGATGTTGGTCTGGCCCGAGAGCAGCGCCGCCCAGCGGTCGATGCCGAGCGCGATCCCGCCGTGCGGTGGTGCGCCGTACTCGAACGCGTCGAGCACCGCCCCGAATTTCTCGCGCATCCCGTCGAGCGTCTGGCCCTGGAGCAGGAAGCTCCGTTCGAGGAGGTCGCGCCGATGGATCCGGACGGACCCGCCGCCGAGCTCCCAGCCGTTGAGGGCGAGGTCGTACTGGAGGGCCCGCGCACGCCCTGCCGGATCCTCCTGTGAGGGCCGCGCGGGGTCGCCGGACGCGGTGACGAGCAGCTCCTCGTCTTCCGGGACCACGCCACTGAACGGGTTGTGGGTCGCGTCCCAGCGGCCGAGCTCCTCGTCCCACTTGTACATCGGGAAGCGGTTGACCCAGACATAGGCCAGGACATTCGGGTCGGCGAGCCCCAGGCGTTCGCCCAGCTCGACGCGCAGGCGACCCAGCACATCCGCGGCGACCGCCGACGTGTCGGCGACGATCAGGACGAGGTCGCCCTCCCCTGCCCCGGTCAGCTCGATGATCGAGCGCTGGCTCTCATCGGAGAGGAATTTCGCGATCGGGCTCTTGATCTCGCCCCCGGGCTCCAGGCTGAGGTAGGCGAGGCCCTTCGCGCCGAACCGTCGAGCGCGGTCGGTCAGCTCGTCGATCTCGCGGCGGGTCACCCCCGCCATCCCCGGCGCGACGATCGCCTTGACCCGGCCGCCGCCAGCCAGCGCGTCGTCGAAGACCTTGAAGCCCGAGGGGGGCGTCAGGGCGGGCGCGAGGTCGATGAGCTCCATCCCGAACCGCAGGTCTGGCTTGTCACTGCCGTATCGCTCGAGCACCTCGTCGTACGTGAAGCGCGGGAACGGGACCTGCTGCAAGGGGCGGTCCGGCGTCGTGGCGCGCGACACCTCGATGGCCATCCGCTCGATGAACACCATCACGGACTCCTCGTCGACGAAGCTCATCTCGAGGTCGAGCTGGGTGAACTCCGGCTGGCGGTCGCCGCGCAGGTCCTCGTCGCGGTAGCACCGCGCGATCTGGAAGTAGCGATCCATGCCCGCGACCATCAGCAGCTGCTTGAGCTGCTGCGGGCTCTGCGGCAGGGCGTAGACGCTGCCCGGCTGGAGCCGCGACGGGACGATGAAGTCGCGCGCCCCCTCCGGCGTGCTCTTGATGAGCGTCGGGGTCTCCACCTCGACGAATCCGTTGGCGTGGTGGACCTCGCGGATCGCCTGGACCATCCGGCTGCGCAGCAGCAGGCGCTCGGCCATGGGCTGGCGACGGATGTCGAGGTAGCGATATCTCAGTCGCAGCCCTTCGTCGACGGGTGCGTCGGGCTCGTTGATGTAGAAGGGCGGGGTCTTCGCCTCCGACAGGATCTCGAACTCGGTCGACTGGAGCTCGATCTCACCGGTCGGCAGTCGCGGGTTCTCGGTGCCGGGTTGCCGCTTCGCGACGGTCCCGTGGACGGCGACGACGAACTCGCCGCGGACGCGGCTCGCGACGGCATGCGCCTCGGGGGCGTCGGCCTTGTCGACGACCACTTGCGTGATCCCGTGTCGATCACGGAGGTCGAGGAAGATCAACTGCCCGTGGTCGCGCCGGCGATGGACCCAACCGGCGAGCCGGACCGCGGATCCGGCGTCGTCGGCGCGCAACTGGCCCGCAGTGTGGGTTCGGTAGGGCGTGGCGAGGCTCGGGGTCGGGTCGGTCATGGCCGCGTCATGGTATGCGTTCCCGTGCTCCGCGCTCTGGCGACGTCCGTGGCGCTTTGCAATGCCGTCGTCAGTGGTGCAACTGTCGGTAAATCGGCGCTGCAGCCATCGACCCGCCACGATCGGGGTCACCACTCGAGGAGGTACCCGTGGGCAAGTTCGTGTTGGGCTTCGTCGTCGCGATCGTCCTGGTCCTGTTCATCGTCGCACGCTGCGTGGGCGCCATCGTCTGACCATCCCCGGGTATCGTGGCGGAAACAGATCGGAGGGCCGATTGCCGACGTTCGACGGGTCGCAGACCTCCATTCCGTTCCAGCAGACGGGTGCTGGGCCCGACATCGTGTGGGTCGCGGGCGGAGGCGACGCCGGCGATTCCTGGGACGGTTACCAGATCCCGCACTTTCGGCGGATGTTCCGGAATACGACCTTCACGAACCGGGGTATCTGGCCCGCCGTGTGTACCCAGGCACTGCCATGGACGATCGCCGACATGGCACGCGATACCGCCGAGCTGATCGAGGGCGTCTGCAAGCCGCCAGTCGTGGTGGTTGGGCTGTCCATGGGGGCCCTGATCACCCAGCAGTTGGCCGTCGACTTCCCCGAGCTCGTGCGAGTCGGCATTTCGATGGGGGGCGGAGCCCGTTCGCACGGCTGGATCCGCTACTACATGCAGGCGGAGATCGACTACCGCGTGTCCGGGGGCGAACTCGATGGCGAGATGGCCGTCGCCCACTACGCCGCGAGCCTGTACCCGGCCCGCGTCCTCGGTGACCCGGTCCTGTGGCCGAGGATCCGCGATGAGCTCATGGCCTGGATCGTCTCGGGCGTCAACGAGGAATCACTGATCGGCCAATGGGATGCGTGCCAGACCTTCGACCTGACCGAGCGACTTCCGACCTGCACGGTCCCGCTGCATGTCTTTGCCTTCTCAGAAGACGTGCAGGCGCCGCCGCAATTCGGCCAGGAGGTCGCCGACCTCTGCCCGACCTCGACGTTTCACTTGTTCGAAGGCATGGGGCACTGCTCGATCTACGGGCATGAGCACGACCGCTTGAACGAGGAGATCGAAGCCATCGCGCGTCGGTACGCGGATCCGTCCTGACTCGGGCAGGCTCACGTGCCGTGACGGTGCGCGGCGTGGGCCCGCGCGATCTCGCGCCCGACATCGACCATCGGAACGACCTTCTGGGTCCCGGCCGGCAGGTCACGGAGCTGGACATCCCCATCGACGAGCTCGTCGCCGACGATGACCGCGAAGTGGGCGTGCTCCTTGGCCGCCGATTCGAGCTGCTTGCCGAGCTTTCGTCGTCCGAGCTCCGCCCGCGCCGTCAGTCCGGCACCGCGGAGTTCCGTGGCGACCCGCAGCCGGCTCACGGTGTCGTCAGGATCCGCACCGACCACGACCACGGTCGGCGGGGCCTCCGCCGCGACGTCGCCGCCCTGCTCATCGAGCGCCAGGAACAGGCGGTCGAGCCCGACCCCGAACCCGATGCCCGGCGTCGGGCGTCCACCCAGCAGCTCGACGAGCCCGTCGTATCGGCCGCCCCCACCGAGCGCCTGCTGCTGGCCCTCACGGCCGGAGATGTAGAACTCGAACGCGGTGCGGGTGTAGTAGTCGAGGCCTCGAACGAGGCCGGGCTCCGGCCGGTACGGCACCCCGAGGCCATCCAGATGGGCGCGCACGCTCGCGAAGTGGTCCGCACAGGCATCGCACAGTCGGTCCGTGATATGCGGCGCACCTGCATTGATGGCCGTCATCGCCGGGTCCCTCGAGTCGAGCAGGCGCAGGACGTTGCGTTCGAGCCGGTCACGCTCGAGGGACGGCAGCTCGGACGCCTGCCCTCGGTAGTAGTCGGTCAGCGCGTCCACGTAGGCCGGGCGGCACGACGCGTCGCCGATGGAGTTGACGAGGACCTCGACGCCGGTCAGGCCGGCATCCGCGTAGAACCTCGTCCCGAGCTCGATGATCTCGGCATCCACGGCCGGTCCAGGGTCGCCGATCGCCTCGACGTCGAACTGCCAGAACTGCCGGTAGCGGCCCGCCTGCGGACGGTCGTAGCGGAACATCGGCCCGATCTCGTACAGCTTCACGGGCTGTGGCCACGTCTGGAGCCCGTGCTGGACGTAGGCGCGGACGATCCCGGCGGTCGGCTCGGGGCGGAGCGACCACGATTCCGCCTCGTCGGACCGGGGCACGATCCGGAACAGCTCCTTCTCGACGATGTCCGTGACCTCACCGACGCCTCGCTCGAAGACCGCCGTCTGCTCGAACATCGGCGTCTCGATGCGGCCATAGCCGTATCGTGCGGCCAGGTCCGCGGCGAGCCGCTCCAGGCGTGTCCACGCGGCCGTGTCCGGTGGAAGTAGGTCGCGCGTGCCCCGTGGGGCCTTGAAGCTGGGCATCGATGCGAGTCTAGGGTGTCACGCGGCGATGACGGGGACCGGGTAGCGCGAGCGCGTGGCGCGTCTGGCTCAAGGCTCGATCGGTCTGTCGATGCTCTCCTCGAAGTCACGCTCGATCTCGGCGTCGAGGTCGTGAAAGCCCGAAACCATCCGAACCCGCCCCTTCAGCCGACCGAACTCACGCTTCGGCGCATCCGTGACGTCATCGACAGCCCCGAGCCAATACATCACGTCGTCGGAGGGGACCCATGTTGCCCAATCGCGGAGTAGGGCCGTCGCCTCGGCGCCGACGATATCTTGCTGGCTGGGCCCGCTGCTGCCGCCACGGTAGAGGCGAAGCCGACCCTCGCTGAGCAGATCCACCACGATCCGTTCCGCAATCGCTAGGCGCTCGCTCAGTGCCGCCGACGGGTAGCGGCTGTTGGCGGAATACCAGACTTCGTGGATTCCCAACCAGTCGTCGTGAGCGTCATCGTGGATCGAAGCCTTGAACTCTTGGTAGTCCGGCGGCAAGGAATCATTGCTCATCGTGCACGAACCATCTCACACAGAAAGGCGCGGGCGGCATTATTGCGAGGCCGGATCCGGCCGGCCGCCTCAGCCGAGATCGCGCTGGACGTTGATGACGTCCTTGAGGTTCTCGATCCGGCCCATGACCCGGGCCAGCTGCGACACCGAGTGGACCTGCAGGGTCGCGGTCACGACGGCGGTGTGGTCCGGCGTCACGCCGACGGCCGCGGCGACGATGTTGACCTTGTTCTCGGCGACGACCTGGGTGATGTCGCTCAACAGCCCGGTCCGGTCGTAGGCCTCGACGCGGATCGCGATCGGGTAGGTCTGGGTCGCCTCGGCCTCCCACTCCACGTCGATGAGCCGGCTCACCTCCCGTTCGTTGACGACCGTCGGACAGGACTGGAGGTGGACGGTCACGCCCTTGCCGCGGGTGATGAATCCGACGATCGGGTCGCCAGGGATCGGCGAACAACACTTCGCGAAGCGGACGAGCAGGTCGCCCACGCCCTTGACCCGGACGCCCCCGGTCCGCGCGACCTGCTGCGGCGGCGCGACCGTCGGCAGCTGGCTCTGGCCGTCGTCGACCACGCCGAGGCGCATGACCACGGTCTGAGGGCCGACCGCCCCGTAGCCGATCGCGGCGTAGAAGTCGTCGGGCGTGTCGTAGTTGAGGTTCTTCGCCACCTCGGCGATCTTGTCGTGCCCTACGGCCGCGATCGTCGTGCGTGCCAGGCGGCGCAGCTCACGCTCGAGCGATTCCTTGCCGTGGACGATGTTCTCGTCGCGGTCCTTGCGCTTGAACCACTGGCGGATCTTTTCGCGGGCATGGCTGGTGCGGACGACGTTGAGCCAGTCGCGGGACGGGCCGTGCTCGCCCTTCGTCGTCACGATCTCGACGATGTCGCCGTTCTTGAGGCGGTAGTCGAGCGGCACGAGCCGGTTGTTCACCTTCGCACCGATCGTCCGATGGCCGACGTCGGTGTGGATGCGATAGGCGAAGTCGAGCGGCGTGGCGCCGGCGGGGAGGTCCTTGATGTCGCCCTTCGGCGTGAACACGAAGACCTGGTCCTGGAAGATGTCGAGCTTGATGCCCTCGACGAACTCGGTCGCGTCCGACTCGGAGACGTCGCGCTGCCAGTCCATGAGTTGGCGCAGCCAGGCGAGCTTGGCGTCGTACTCGCGATCGGACTTCGTGCCTTCCTTGTAGCGCCAGTGGGCCGCGATGCCGACTTCGGACACCTGGTGCATCTGGTGGGTCCGGATCTGGATCTCGAGCGGCTTGCCGTCGATGGCGATGACCGCCGTGTGGAGCGACTGGTAGAGGTTGTTCTTGGGGACCGCGATGTAGTCGTCGAACTGCCCAGGGATCGGCCGCCAGATGCTGTGGACGATGCCGAGCGCCGCGTAGCAGTCGCGCACGTCCTCGACGAGCAGGCGGATGGCGTAGACGTCGTAGATCTCGCCGAACTCCGCGCTCTTGCGCTGCATCTTCTTCCAGATGCTGTAGATGTGCTTGGGTCGTCCCTGCAGGTCGGCCTCGATGCCGGCCGCCTCGAGGCGCGGCTTGAGCTCCGCGATGGCGCGGTCGATGTACGACTCGCGGCCCTTGCGCCGGGTGTCGAGGAGCTTGGCCAGCTCGCGGAACCGCTCGGGCTCGAGTGCCTTGAACGCGAGGTCCTCGAGCTCCCACTTCATCTGCCAGATCCCGAGCCGCTCCGCGAGCGGCGCGTAGATCTCCATCGTCTGGCGGGCGATGCGCTGCTGCTTGTCGGACGGCAGCCCGTAGAGGGTGCGCATGTTGTGGAGCCGGTCGGCGAGCTTGATCAGGACGACCCGGATGTCCTGGGCCATCGCCAGCAGCATCTTGCGGATGTTCTCGGCCTGCTGCTGCTCGTGGCTGTGGGTGCTGAACCGGGACAGCTTCGTCACGCCATCGACGAGCTGGGCGACCTCGGCGCCGAAGCGCTCCTCGATGTCGGTCAGGCTGTACTCGGTGTCCTCGGGGACGTCGTGCAGGAGCGCGGCCTGGACGGCGACCGGATCGATGCCGAGCTCGGCCAGGATCTGGGCCGACGCGATGGGGTGCGTGACGTACGTCTCCCCGGTCGCCCGGCGCTGGCCGGCATGGGCTTCGACCGCCAGATCGAACGCCCCGTCGACGACCGCCAGGTCAGTGGTCTGGTGATGCTCCGCGATCGAGGCCTTGAGCGCGTTGCGCAGGACCTCGAGATCGACCTTGCCACCTGGCGACGCGCTCGACAGGGACTGGCTCCGGCGCGGGCCACGGCGCGTCGTCGACGTCGCTCGCGCGGGCTTCTCCGCGACGACAGCGGGCGTCTCAACGGCGGCCGGCTTCTCGACGACAGCCGGCTTCCGGGTCTTGGAACGTGGCGAGGTGGCGGCCATGGCCCGAAAGGATAGCAGCGGGTCCCGCCCGATCAGGGTCGCCGGACGTCCCGGGTCAGCCCCCGTACCCGAGTTCGGCGAGCAATTCCAGCGCCGTCGCCCGTTCATCCCACGCTCGTTCGCCGTCCGGTCCGATGATCGAGCGCTCGTGGCCCTTGCCGGCCAGCAGGACGATGTCACCGGGTCGAGCGGCCTCGAACGCGGCCGCGATGGCCGCCCGGCGATCCGCGATGAGCTGCAGGTCCCCCCCACGCCGCCGACCGGCCGCCTCGGCGCCCCGCGCGATCTCGTCGAGGATGGCGTCGCGATCCTCGCCGCGCGGATCCTCGTCGGTGACGACCACGAGGCGGGCCCGCTCGCCGGCGATCCGGCCCATCTGGGGGCGCTTGGCGGTGTCGCGTTCCCCGGCCGATCCGAAGACGGCGATCAACCCGCCGCCCCGCGCCGCGGCTGCGGGTGCCAGCAGGTCGAGGACCATCTGGAGCGAGGCCGGGCTGTGGGCGAAGTCGACGATCACGCCGAACGGCTGGCCGGCATCGACCCGCTCCATCCGGCCGGGAACGCCCTCGACGGAGGCAAGGCCCTCGCGCACGGCGGCCGGATCCAGGGCCAGGACCTCACCGAGGGCGACGACCGCCAGGGCGTTGTGCACGTTGAACCGCCCGGCCAGTCGGAGCCCGAGCGTCCCCGCGCCGCCGGGCGCCTCGATGTCCGCTCGGAGACCGCCCGCGTCCTCCGTGATGCGTGTCGCGCGGACATCGGCCGCGGTCTCGGTGCCATAGGTCACGACCGTCGCGCCGGCGTCGCGGGCCGTGCCGATGAACACTCCGGCGGATGGGTCGTCGACGTTGACGATGGCCGCCGGAGCGATCGGCCGCGGCTTGCTGACGTCCCGCGCGGCGCGCAGGCGCTCGAACAGCGACAGCTTGGCGTCGCGGTAGGCCTCCCACGTCCCGTGCAGCTCCAGGTGCTCATGGGTGAGGTTGGTCAGGATCGCGACGTCGTAGGCCACGCTCGACACGCGGTCGAGGGCGAGCCCGTGCGAGGTCGTCTCGACGATCGCGACGTCGTCGCCGGCGTCGACCATCGCGCGCAGCGTCGCCTGCAGCTCGGGTGCCTCGGGCGTGGTCGCATGCGCTTCGTGGGCCTCGGTCCGCCCGCCGACCCGGGTCGCGATCGTGCCGATCATCCCGGCGCGCAGGCCCGCGGCCTCGAGGGCTGCGACCGCGAGATACGCCGTGGTGGTCTTGCCGTCCGTGCCGGTGATCCCGACGACCGTGAGCTCGTTCGAGGGATCGCCGAACCACCAGGCCGCCGCGCTGGCGAGGGCCGGGCGGGTGGCATCGACGACGAGTTGCGCGGCGGCCACCTCGGGGAGTGGCCGCTCCACGATCAGGGCGGTCGCGCCCTGGGTTACGGCCGCGGCCGCGAACTCGTGACCGTCGACCCGACCACCGGGGATGGCCACGAACAGGCTCCCCGGGACCGCGTTCCGCGAATCGTGCGTCACCCCGGTCACCTCGACGTCGGCGAGTGCGGCACTGCCGACGGCACGGCCATCGACCCGTGTACCGCGAAGCCGTCCCTCCGCACCGAGACGGCCGACGAGCTCGCCGAGGGGGCGGGGTGGGCGGGAACCGGTCGGATCGGGGAAGGCCCCCTCGGGGGCGCTCATCGGCCAACGAGCCTGGCGGCGCGTGACACGACGCGCCCCGCGGCGTAGCGCCACGGCCGGAACACGCGTTCCTGCGCGCCGGTCATCTCGACCCAGCTCGCACCGAACGAGCGCTTGTGCTCGTACAGCCCGGCCATCGGATCGCCCGTGGCGGGTTCCGCGTGGTCCGGGGCCACGTCCACGCCCCCGAGGTCCATCTCCGTTCGACCCTCACGGATCGCGAGCTGGATGGCTCTCCAGCGCAGCAGGTGCATGACCCCCGGGTTCGTGTCGCGGACGCCCGGGGGATCGCCCGAGTGGACCGTGGACAGCCGCTCCCCGTGGCGATACAGGATCAGGCCGCCGAGCGCCCGTCCCGGATCGGAGCTGCTCGCGAGCCTCGAGGTAGACAAGGAGCCCGGCGGCATGGGCCGCGGTCCACCAGTCGAGAAACACCTGGCGTGGCCCGAAGCGGAACCCGCGCCGCTGTCCCGTCCCCTCGAGCAAGGTCGCGAACCCGCCGAGGACCGCATCGAGCGGCTGCGACGGTTGTTCGAACAGTGGCTGACCGCCTTCCCAGCCCGCGCTGTCATAACGGTGGACGACCACGCCGTCCGTCTCCGCCGCGCTGAGCCGCTGACGCGTGCTCTTCGAGAAGCCGGCTCGCACCGCGTCGTCGTCGGCATCGGGGGCAAGGGCGAGGCTGACCCGATGGCGGGAGGGCTGGATCTCGGGGATCGGTCGGAACCCGGCGTCGTGCAGCGCCCGGCCGTAGGCGGGCCTGGTCGGCGGGCACCTCCGCATCCGTCGCGAGGACGGCCACCCCACGACCCGCCAGCCACGCCCCGAGCTCGGCGACACGACTGCCGGCAGCCGAAGGATCCTCGCCGGGCGCGACGATCGGACCGCGCGGGGAGTAGGCGCTCGCTCCACCGATCAAGGGGAAGGGACGGAGCAGGACGAGCGCACCATGCTCCGGACCGAGCACTACATGGAGCGGCCGCCAGCCGAGACGTCGTCGCTGCTCGGCCCAGGTCCGGGACTGATAGACGTGCCCGCCGGGGGCGTGGACGGTCCGTTGATCCCAGTCGGCGAGCTCGGCGTCTGTGGCCACGCGCGGTGCGCTCACTCCGCGCCCTCCGCGCTGCCGAACGCCGATGCGTTCCCGCCGCCGACGCCATGTCTCCGTCGCGCCCACCAGACACGCGCCCGACCCGCGCCCTCGTAGACGGAACGGCCGATCGGGTCCAGCACGAGGTCCCACGCCCCGATGTAGCGAACCTCGCGCCCGCCGAAGCCGGTCTTGAAATGGGCGATGCCACCGGTCGCGAGGCCCCACAGGTCGTAGCTCGTGGCGCCGCCCTCGCGTGACGACCGGATCGCCTCCCACTTGAGGAGGTAATTGGCCCGGTTCTCGGCGCCGGCCTGGGTCATGCCGCCGTACGGCTCCACGACGCGGGGCCCGCAGCGGACCAGGAACAGCGTCGCGAGCGGGTCGCCAGCGGCCGACTGCGCGAAGAGCAGCCGTGCGCGACCGGCCGGTCGATATGCTTCCCACACGTCCCGATAGGCGCCCTCCGTGCGGATCAGGAAGCCGGCGCGGTCCGCCGTGTCGCGGTAGATCCGGTAGAACTCCCCCAGCCGGTCGCCGTCGGCGTCAACGACGACCACGCCGGCCGACCTCGCCTTGTTCACGTACTGGCGCCATTTCTTGCGCAGGTCACCCCACAGGGCGTCCTCGTCGGGGCCGAGGTCGATGACCCTCGTCGAGGCCGGCTGGATCGGCGGCGCGGGGCGCCAGCCGGCTGCGCCCAGGGCGCGGCGCAGGGACCCGTCGGCGTCGTGCGGCCCGTCGAGCTCGATCTCGGGGTCGATCCGGACGTGCGAGACGCGTCCGGCGGCAGGTGGCAGGTCGGTCCGGATACGCTCGGTGACGTCACCGATCTCCTGCTCCGACCAGGCGCGCGCCACCGGACCACGGGGTGCGTACGCGAAGCCCCACGGCAAGGGGGACGGCCGGCGCACGAGGATCTGCGCCCCGATGCCGTCACCGGTGATCCGGTGGGCGGCCCAGCCGTTGACCGCCTTGACCTTGGCCCAACCCGTCAGTTGGAGGTACGAGCCCGGGTCGCTCGACTCGACGAAGGCGTCCCAGTCACTCGCCTCGGAGGATGCGGTCACGATCGGCGCGGGCGGCGGAGCGCGTCGACCATGATCTCGACGATAGAGCGCAATTCCTCGATCCGCAAGGCGAGCGCGGTCACGACGAAGACACCGCCGTAGGCTGCAGCGACGATCAGGATGACGCCGATGAGACCGGGGACCTGGTCGAACCCACCAACGCTCGGGTCGGGCGCAAGAACGGGACCGACCACCCCATGGACGAGGACGGCCGCGAGCCCGGCGAGGGCGGTCGCGAGCACCGTGCGCAGCCCCAGCCAGGCCACGGCCGCGAATCCCAGTCGGCCGACCCGCCGGCGCAGCAGGACCAGCAGGATCGTGGCCTCGATCCAGGCGGCCAGCGCGATGGCCAGCGCGAGCCCGGGCAGGCCGAGGCGACCGACCAGCGCCAGCGCGATCGTCGTGTTGATGACGACGGCCAGGACCGCGGCGGCGACTGGTGTCCGCGTGTCATGGAGCGCGTAGAACCCACGCGCCAGCACGGCGATCAGGGCATGCGCGACCAGGCCGACCAGGAAGGCGAGGAGCGTGTCGGCCGTGAGCTCGATCGTCGCGCGGTCGAAGCGGCCGAACAGCACGGCGATGGTCTCGACCCGCAGGATCGCGCCCAGGACCGCGATCGGCAGCATCACGAAGGACAGGAAGCGCAGGGCCCGGGTCAGCAGGGCGACGAACTCGCGATGGTTGCCACTCGCGACCTCCCGCGACAGCGACGGCAGCAGCACGACGGCAAGCGGGACGCCGATGACCCCGACCGGGATCTGCAGGAGCGTGAAGGCGATGGTGAACGCCGTCACGGCCCCGACCCCGACACCGGTCGCGAGGGCGGTCATCACGAGGAACGTGATCTGTGTCGCGCCCAGCCCGACCGCCCGCGGGATCATCAGTCCGATCGCCCGGCGCGCGGCGCTGTCGGCCAGGTCGATGATCGGTTCGTAGCGGAAGCCGATGGCCCGCAGCGGCGCCAGCTGGACGAGGACGTGCCCCAGCGACCCGAGGACGACCCCGATCGCCAGCCCGACGGCCCCCATCGTGGGGGCCAGGGTGAACGCTGCAGCGATGATCGCGAGGTTGTAGACGCTCGGGGCGACCGCTGCGGCGGCGAACCGGCCGCGTGCGTTCAACACGCTCGTCCCGACCGACCCGAGCGCCAGCAGGATCGGGCTCAGGACCATGATCCGTGTGAGCTCGATCGTGCGACTCATGGTCGGCGCGTCGAACCCGCCAGTGAAGGCGGGCACGATGACGTCCGCTCCGACGAGCACGATCAGCCCCAGGATGGCCAGCCCGATGAGCATGAGGTTCGTGACCGTCGAGACGATGCGCCACGCGCGCCGCTCGCCGTCGGTCTCGAAGACGCTTGCAAGGACCGGGATGAGCGCCGACGACAGGGCGCCTGCCGCCACCAGCTGGAACATCAGGTCCGGGATCCGGAACGCGGCGAAGAAGGCGTCGAGCTCGGCGGTGGCGCTGGCGTCGAACGTGTTCGCGATGACCACCAGGCGCAGCCAACCCAGCACCCGCGACACGAGGAACGCGCCCGAGACGATCAGCCCGGCCCGGGCCAGGGTCCGTGCCGCGGTCACGCGCCGACTCCCCGGCGAGCGCGCGGGTGGGCCGCACGGTAGGCCGCGGCCAGGCGCCCCGGTGAGACGTGCGTGTAGACCTGGGTCGTCGCGAGGTTCTCGTGGCCAAGCAACTCCTGGACGACACGCAGGTCGGCGCCGCCGTCGAGCAGGTGGGTCGCGAACGAGTGCCGCAGCGTGTGCGGCGACACGCCCTCGGGCAGGCCTGCGCGGCGGCACAGCCGGTCGAGCCGGTAGCGCAGGCCACGCACGCCGAGGGGCTCCCCCTTGTGGTTGAGGAAGACCGCGGTCGGGGCGGCGTGCCCCGTGTCATCGGTCCAACCGGCAGCGTCATCACCGGCCATTCCGCGGTCCGCCCCAGCGGCCGCCCCACCATCCAGCACCCGACGGTCCATGAGGATCGGCCGGCCGTGGTCCAGGTAGGCCGCCAGCGCCGCGAGCGCGGGCCGACCGAGCAACCCGATGCGCTCCTTGCGCCCCTTGCCGATCACCCGGATCTCGCCGTGCCGCAGGTCGAGGGCGCCGAGGTCGGCCGCCGCGAGCTCGCTGATGCGAAGACCGGCCGCGTAGGCCGTCTCCACGAGGGCGCGGTCGCGCAGCGCCAGGGCCATCGCCACCGGGACGCGATCGAGGCTCGCGGTCTCGGCGTCGGTCAGCTCGGCGTCCACGGCATCGAGCAGCCGCGTCACCTGGTCGAGCTCCAGGACCCGGGGCAACCGCCGCGGCAGGCGCGGCGTCGCGATCGCCCCCCAGGGATCGCCAGCCGACAGGCCCTCTCGGGCCGCCCAGCGATGGAACGAGCGGATCGCGGCGAGACGCTGGGCGACGGTCGACCGCGCGGCGCCTGCCCCAAGCTGGGCCAGGTACCCCCGCAGGTCCGAGCGCGCGGGCCGTACCCAGTCCACACCGCGCTCGCCGAGCCAGCTCAAGTACGCGCCGACCGCGGTCGTGTAGGCGCGGATGGTGTGGGGGGAGGCGTCGCGGGCCGCGAGCGAGCGGAGGAACCGCTCGAGCGCCGGATGGGTCGCAGGATCGCCCGCGACCATGCTCACGCGCCGGCGGCCGGTTCGGTCGGGCGAGCCTCGCTGGTCGCGCCGCGCGCCCCGCCGCGGGTCGTGCCGCGGCCACGGCCGGTCGAGCGGCCACCGCCGCCGCGGCCACCGCGTGCCGGCCGGGCCAGCGCCGCCGGATCGGCGGGACCGCCAGGATACGTCTCGCCGGGGACGACCCCGTCGGGCGGAACCTCGCTCGTCGAGCCGCAGATCAGGCAGATCGCCGCCTCCCCCTTGCGGGCGAGTGGGCCGTCATCGGCATCGTGCAGGCCGCCGAGCGGCTCGTTGTTCGTCGTGTAGTCGCACTTTGGATACTTCGAGCACCCCCAGAAGACGTTGCCGGTCCGCCGCGCGCGACGCGGCACGAGGTGACCGTCCTTGTTCTTGGGGCAGACGACCTCGAAGGGCAGCGGGTCCGGCGGCGGTGGGCCCTCCTTCTTGATGAAGTCGCACTCGGGATAGCGTGAGCAGCCGAGGAACGGCCCGAACCGCCCGTTCTTGCCGACCAGGACGCCCTCCCCGCACTTGGGGCAGGCCTCGCCGGAGCCCTCCTGGGGCGGCGGCTCATCGCCGGGAAGCGGGCGCGATTCCTTGTGCTCAGGGTACAGCGAGCAAGCCAGGAAGCGGCCGTTGCGGCCGAGCCGGATCACCATCGGGTGGCCCTCCGAGCAGACCTCGTCGGTCGCCTCCGTGGTGAAGTCGCTGCGCTTGAGCTCCTTGCGCTTCTCGGCCACGCGGTCTCGCAATGGTGCGTAGAAGGCGCGCAGCAGCGGCACCCAGGCGCGCTCGCCCCGGGCGATCTCGTCGAGCTCCTCCTCCATTCGCGCCGTGAACGCCACGTCGACGTAGTCGCCGAAATGCTCGACGAGGAGGTCCGTGACGATGCCGGCGACCGGCTCCGGCCAGAGTCGTCGCTCCTCCACCCGCACGTAGCCGCGATCGACGATCGTCGAGATCGTGGCGGCATACGTCGAGGGCCGGCCGATGCCGTGCTCCTCGAGCGCCTTGATCAGGGTCGCCTCGGTGAATCGCGGCGGCGGCTCGGTGAAGTGCTGGGTCGGGGTGACGTCGCGGACGGTCGTCGCGTCGCCCTCGGCGAGGGCCGGCAGGCGGCCACTCCCCTCCTCGTCGTCCTCGGCGCCGTCGTCTCGACCCTCCGTGTAGACGCGGGCGAACCCTTCGAACAGCGTCTTCGTCGAGCTCGCGCGCAGCTCGTACGGCCCGTCGGCCAGCTCGACGGTCGTGATCTCGAGCTCCTTGGGCGCCATCTGCGAGGCGAGGGCGCGCTGCCAGATCAGGCGGTACAGGCGCAGCTCCTCCGGCTTGAGGGTGCCCGCCAGCGAGTCCGGATCGCGCCGGAACGAGGTCGGCCTGATCGATTCGTGGGCCTCCTGCGCGCCCTTGGACTTGGTCTTGTAGACGCGGCCCTTCGGCATCGTGAACGGTTCGCCGTAGCGCTCGCCGATGACTTCGCGCGCCTCGCCCATCGCGATCCCGGCGATCGCCGTGGAATCGGTCCGCATGTAGGTGATGAGCCCGACGTGCCCGTCCGGCGTGTCCGCTCCCTCGTACAGCCGCTGGGCGATCGACATCGTCCGCTTCGGGCTGAACGACAGCTTGCGGCTCGCTTCCTGCTGGAGCGTGGACGTCGTGAAGGGGGGCGCCGGCGATCGCTTCTGGGTCCGCACCCCGATCTTGCGCACGACCGGCCGCGCCTCGCGCAGGGCGGCGACGTGGCCCTCCGCCGTCGCCTCGTCCGGGACATCGAGTGCCTCGCCGTCCACGCGAACGAGCTCCGCCGGGAACGTGTCGCCGGCCGCGGTCGCGAGGATCGCCTCGATCGTCCAGTACTCGCGCGCCGTGAAGGCGTCGATCTCGCGCTCGCGCTCGACCACGAGACGGACCGCCACCGATTGCACACGCCCCGCGGACAGGCCCCCGCGGACCTTGCGCGACAGCAGGGGACTCAGGGTGTAGCCGACCAGCCGGTCGACGATGCGCCGGGTCTGCTGGGCGTCGACGAGATTGCGGTCGATGTCGCGCGGGTGGGCGAACGCGTCGAGGATCGCGGATTCCGTGATCTCGCTGAACGTGACCCGCCGCGTCTTCTCCGATGGGACGTGGGCGGCCTCCGCCACGTGCCAGGCGATGGCCTCGCCTTCACGATCGAGGTCCGTGGCAAGGAACACGAAGTCCGAGCCCTTGGCCGCCTTCTCGATGTCGCTGACCTGCTTTCGGCGATCGTCGTTGATGACGTACTCGGGCTCGAACTCGTGGTCGACGTCCACGCCGAACTTGCCCTTGCCCGGGTTCTCGGGCAGGTCGCGGACATGGCCGTAGGACGCGAGGACCCGGTAGTCGGACCCGAGATACCGCTCGATGGTGCGCGCCTTGGCCGGCGATTCGACGATGACGAGGTTCTTTGACACGGCCGGGAGTGTAGCACCGGGTCCTTGGCGGGCCCTCACCTGACGCCGCTCGCCGCCGAGGTGGTTGCGTCGCGCCCGAAGGGCGCGATTCAGACCTCGCGGATCCGCCTGAGGAAGTCCTCGTCGATCTCGATGTTCTCCTCCTCGAGCGACTCGGCCTCGGGCATCGCCGCTCCGGCGAGCACGGGAGTCTCGATCGGGACCTCGAGTTCGGTGCCGACGAGCGCGCGCGGTGGGATCTCGACGAACCGGACATGCGCATACGGGAAGAAGAACACCGCGTTGATGTCATCGATGAAGACGGGGCGCTTACCGTCGAGGGTGCGCATGTTCGTGCAGCGCACGCCGAGGTCGACGGACTGGGGCAGCTCGAACAGGTCGACGATGACCGGCTGCTCGTTGTTGAGGTGGAGCACGGCGTTACGGATCATGGGCCCATGGTGGGCCGCGGCAACGCCGATCGGAGGGACCCGATGGTCCCGTCTAGGGGTGGTAGAAGTCGACGACGAGGCGGACCCGGCCGCCGGACACCCACACGCCGATCCCGGCGCGGTCGTACTGGGCGTTCATCATGTTCACGTAGTGGCCGCCGTTGTAGGACTTCTCACTCTGGAAGTACAGGTGGCTGCCAAGGACCGCGCTCCTGGGGTTGCCCGAGCGGCAGCCGAGATTCTCGGCCCACCGGTAGCTGGTGTAGCCCGCGCGACGCAGCCGATCGCCGGGATTGCCTCCGATGAAGTGGCTGCAGTCGTTGCCCACGGCCAGCCGCTTCGCGTACGGCCGGGCGACCTTGCTGCTGATCCCGGCATCGAGCTTGAGGGCAGCGACATTGCGCCCGCCCGGGCTGCTGCAGTTGCCACCCGACGTGACCGTTCCGCCGGTCCGGGTGCAGTTCATCAGGCCCAGGTAGTAGCGCTCCACCGCCGTCCAGCTGCCGGATCCCGTTGAGCCACCGCCGCCGGTCGAGCCGCCACCGGACGGGGCGATGCTGGTCACCCTGGGCCTCGGGACGGGCTTGGGCTCCGTCCGGAACGCGATCTTCTGCGCCGCTTGCAGTGGCACGCCGTCGGCGCTACGGGCGGACCGCGCGACCATCGCGATCACGCGCGTGTCGTAGGCGAACGGATGCGCTGTGTCGAAGACGAGGACGGTGTCCTTCTCGGCGAACGTGATCGTGCCCTTGACCGGGTTGCCGCCGACGAGGACCTTGAAGGCCTTCTTCGTGGATGCCCGGTCCATCGAGCGGCTGAAGCGCACGGAGATGTCCGTGGGGCGAGCCACGTCCTGCGTTCGCGCCGCCGGGCGGAAGCGGACCACCTCGGGGGCCACGGCGGTCCGGACCGCCAGCGAGGCCGCCTCGACGGCGACGCCATCGCGGTCGAGGACGCCCTCGACGATGAGCTCGTATCGGGTGTCGGCCTTGAGGGCCTTGCGCGGCGTGACGACGTAGCGCGGCAGTCCGTCGACATCCGATTCGACCGTGACGCGAACCGGGACGGCGGGGTCCAGGCGGATGCCGGAAGCCACGCTCGCAGCGTCGACCTCGCGGTCGAAGCCGACGGAGAACGCCGTGTCGAGCGCGACCCGCTTGCCGAGCTTGTCCGTCGCCGCGACGACGGCGCTCGCGGACCCCCGGGTCAGGAACGCCGACCGGACGGGCTTCGTGAGCGGTCGGCCGGTGCTCGCCAACGCGCCGGCCCGGACTGTGATCGTGTGGTACGTGTCTGCCGCCCAGTGGCCGACCGGCACGATCGTCACGCTGGTGTCGTCGTCACTCCAGCGCAGCTCGATGGCCGTCGGCGGATCGACGACCAGTGCGGCCTCCACGGAGGCGCGCTCCATCGGCGTCGAGAACCCGATGGTGGCCGACGCCCGCAGCTCGACTCCCGTCCCGACGGACGTGCGGAAGGCAGCCTGGGTCAGGGGCACGATGTCGGTCGGTAGAGTCGCGGTCGTGAGGGTGGGCCGGACGAGCGAAACGACCCCAAGACCGATCGCCGCTCCGAGGCCCAGAGCGACGGACACGCGGACGATCCCCGATCGCCGAAGGGCGCTGGAGGCGTAGATGGTGGCCAGCACCGGGACGGCGAGGATCGCGATGATGAGCTTCCGCAATAGTGATCCCTGAGTGGGGGTTGGGGAGCGGCGGGGGGCATCGCGAAGGGCCGCTACGTCACGTTGGGGCGTGACGCGCCACCGAGGGTAGCACCGACCGTGCGGGACGGGCAACCCGAGCGAAGACCCACCGATTCATCGCAGTCGGATCGGGACGGGCTCCCCAAGGAGGTCACCGGCAGCTCGATAGCGTCCATGGATACCGACGGCCAGACCCCGACGCTCGAGCATGACGAGCGCCGTCAGCACCGTCGCGACCGGTAGGTCCGTCGCGGCCACGAGCTCGTCGACCGTGACCCGCCCGGCCACCAGCTGGGCCGCGATCGCCCCTTCCACGGTGCCGAGCGATCGTGTCGTCGCGACACTGACCGCGTCTCGTGCGCCCGCGATCGGGTCCGTGAGGCCGAGATCCGCGATGAGCTGGGGGATGCCCGCGACCACGTGCGCCTCGTGCTCCCATTCGCGCAAGAACGCCAGGCAACCTGCCGACGCCGGCGCGCCCAGCGCCCCCGGCACGAGGTAGCACGGTCGTCCCTGCTCCAGCGCCCAGGACGCGGTGATGAGCGCGCCGCTGCGCGCAGGCGCCTCCACGACCACCGTCGCGTCTGTCAGACCACTGATGATCCGGTTTCGCCGTGGGAACGTGCCGTGGCTGGGCTGCACATCCGGTGCGAGCTCGGACACGATGGCGCCCCCAGCGGCGATGATCGCGGCGGCCAGACGGCTGTGCGCGCGCGGCGCGACGACCGCGTGGCCCCCGCCGATGACTGCCACCGTGGTCCCGCCCGCGCGAACCGTCGCCTCGTGCGCGGCGCCGTCGATGCCGAAGGCGAGCCCGGACACGACCGCGGCCTCGGCCGCGACCAGCGCGGTGGCGATCCTGCCGGCCGTCGTTCGCCCGGCCGTCGTGGCACGCCGCGTACCGACGATCGCGACCGCCCGGTCACACGTCAGGGCGGCGGGATCGCCGGTGACGAACAGGACGTGCGGCGGCATCGCGACGGACGCGAGGCGTGCCGGATACGCGGGCTCCTCCAGCGTCAGCACCCTGACCCCGAGCGCGCGGACACGGGCGACCGTCACATCCGCGTGTCCGACGGCGGTGACGACCGCGTGCGCGACCGACGCCGGGATCGGCGCACGAGCGTGCCGGTCGAGTGCCAGTGATGGCGTGGCGGTCAGGCGCTCGATGGCACCAGGCCCGCTTGCGACCTCCATGATCGCCCGGCCGGTACCGAACGCGGCGAGGAGTGCGGCAAATCCGACGGGTCCCAGACCGTGGGCGCTGGTCAGCACCGTCCAGGCGTCTCGCTCCGGCGTGTACGAGTCCGCGGGGGCACGCTCCTGGGCGTCGCGCGGACCGGCGGCGACGGCCGTGGCGAGCATGGGCGGGGGTCCCGCACCGACGCCATGGATCATGAGGCCAGCGCCGCGTCCATCCGGCTCGCCGGCGATCGGTACCATGCAGCCTCATCGAGGTGGGCCGACTCCACCGCCATGGCGCCGTCCAGGTCGGCGATCGTGCGGGCGACGCGCAGCAGCCGTTCCGTGCCGCGACCACTGGCCAGCTCGTCCTCTGCTAGGGCGACGACTCGCGCGGCGGTGATGCTCGTCAACCGGCACGCCCGCCGCAGCGCCCGCCCCCGCAGCCGGCCGTTCAGGGTCCCACGATCCAGTGCGGCCCGGGTCCGCGCCGCCGCGATCCGCGTCCCGACCTCGGCGGACGCTTCCGGCTCGCGGGTCCCGACGATGGCAGCCGCGGGGACTCGCGGCATCGTGACCCACAGGTCGATCCGATCCCGCAGCGGTCCGGACACCCGCCGGTCGTAGCGCTCGGACCTGGCCGGGCGTGCAGCGGCAGCGGCCCTCGGGCGTCGAGCCGGCAAACCCGCACGGGCACGGGTTCATCGCGGCGATCAGCTGGAAGCGAGCCGGGAACGATCATCGACGCGTCCCGCCCGCGCGATCACGACCCGGCCCTCCTCGAGCGGCTGCCGCAGCGCCTCGAGGACGTCGCGGTCGAACTCGGCGAGCTCGTCGAGGAACAGGATCGCCCTGATCGGCTCGGGTGATCTCGCCCGGCGACAGGTTCGGGCCGCCGCCGACCATGGCTGCGTACGAGAGCGTGTGATGTGGCGCACGGAACGGCGGGCTGCCGGTGGAGCTCGCTCATCGGGCCCTCCCCTGCCGCGGACGCCACGATCGACACCGACAGCGCCGCCGCGTCGTCGAGCGGCGGCAACAGGCCCGGGATCGTCCGCGCCAGGAGCGTCTTGCCGACACCTGGCGGCCCGATCAGGAGCAGGCCGTGCCCACCGGCCAGGGCGATCTCGAGCGCCGCGCCGAGCCTCGACCTGACCCCGGACCTCGGCCAGGTCGGGAACGATCCGCAGCTCGCGCCCGTCCGGGCGGCGGGCGCGAGGCGCTCGCCGCGGGTGCCGGATCCGAGATCGTCACGCGCGGCATCGCGACGAGCGCTCGCCGAGATCGACGCCCGCGCACGGCGACCGCCGCATCGGCCAGGGTGGCTGCCCCGACGACATCCACCCCATCGACGAGCCGTGCCTCGTCGACGGCCGGTTCTGCCACCACGACCCGACGGATCCCGTGGCGTGCGATGCGCTGCGACCATCGGCAGGATGCCGGGCACCGGCCGGACCTCGCCGCCGAGCCCGAGCTCGCCGATCAGGGCGACCGACAGCCGATCCGACGCGGACCTGCTCCGAGCCGAGCAGGATGCCGATGGCCATCGCCAGGTCGAGCGACGCACCGGTCTTGCGCAGCTCCGCGGGCGCGAGGTTGACGGTGATGCGCCGCGGCGGGAAGGCGAAGCCGGCGTTGCGGATCGCACCGCGGACGCGTTCGCGCGCCTCCTGCACGGCCGTGTCGGCGAGGCCGACGATCGTGAAGCCCGGGCAGCCCCGGGGCGACGTCCACCTCGACCCGGATGAGGCGGCCGTCGAGACCATGGAGCGTGGCGGACGGGACGACAGCCAACATGGCGCCACCCTACCGACGCGCCGCTCACCCCGGCCGTTATCGGCCGCTCACCGGCGGCTCGCCGGTCCGGGTCAACGCGCGGCGACGGCCTCGGCACGGCGGCCGGCTTGTCGACGGCGCGGGCGAAGTGGAGCAGCGACGCGCCGAGCGGCGAATCGGCCTTCGTGAACATGAACGGCGCCCCGGAGTTGAGGGCGCTGATCGCCCCGCGGTACTCGTTCACGACCTGGTGGTCGATGGTCCGCTTCGAGGGCGCCCTCGGCGTTCTTGACGTTGATGCCCGTGAAGGCGTTCGAGCGGTTGAGCACCAGCTGGACCTTGCTCGAGGGATAGCCGAGGTGGTTCATCGTCTCGAGGATGAGCCGGACGTTCTTGAGGCACGACAGGTCGGCCGTCATGACCACGAAGACCGTCTCGGCCACTTCGAACACGCCGAGGTTCACGTCGTCGAGCCGCTTGTCGACGTCGACGAGGATGTAGTCGTACATCGTCGTGAGCTGCTCGGTGATGATCGGCAGGTGCTCCGGACGCACGAGCTCGGCGGTCTCGGGCGAGGGTGGCGCCAGGAGCAGGTCGACGCCCGAATCGTGCTTGACCATGACCTGCCGGATGAGCTCGGCATCGATCGAGGGCGCCGTGACGATGTCGACGATGCTCTTGCGGTCGAGCCCGAGATCGAGGAAGACGCGGTGGTCGCCGAACTGGAGGTTGCCATCGACCAGGCACACCTTGCGCCCGAGCTCGCGGTGGAGGGCGATGGCGGCGTTGATCGAGATGGTCGTCGTCCCGACACCGCCCTTGGCGCCGTAGAACGCAAGCACGCGGCCCATCGGCGGACGGGCCAGGAGCGCGTCCCGCGGGGCGAACCGTGCAAGGAGGCTCTTGATCCGCGCCAGCAGCTCCGCTGGATGGAACGGCTTGATGAGGTAGTCGTCGGCGCCGGCTCGCAGCCCCCGGACCTTCTGTTCGACCTCGCGCTCCGCCGTGAGCATGATGATCGGGACGTGGCTCGAGCCGCCCTCCTCGCTGCGGATCTTCGCCGCCACCTGGTAGCCGTCGAGCTTGGGCAGCATGACGTCGAGCAGGATCAGATCGGGCTCCTCGGCGCCCCACAGGCGGAAGCCCTCCGCGCCGTCCCCGGCGATGACGACCTCGTAGCCCTCCTGCTTGAGCGTGTACTGCAGGAGGCGCTGCACATTCGGGTCGTCATCGACGACGAGGATCTTTGCGGCCATCAGTTCTCCACGGCAGATGCGCGGGTGGGCAGATCGCCGGCGGGGGACCCCGGCGCGGCGATTATAGGGCTGGACTCGGGCGAGCCGACATCGTCGCCGCGCCCGCGCCGGAACGCAAGGCGCAGGAAGTCCGTCACCCGGCGCTCGTACTCCTCCCCTGCCACGGCATGGCTGGCGCTGTGCTCGGCGCGCGGCACGACCCAGTGCTCGGACCCCGCGCCGCCCAGCGCGGCGAGCCTGCGTCCGTCGGCGATCGGCACGGTCGTGTCCGCGTCGCCATGGATGAGCAGGAGCGGCAGGGCCTCCAGCAACCCGATCACACGTGCCGGCTCGGTCGCGCGGGGATCGCCGCCCAGCACGCGCGTCGCGCCGTCGAAGAGCCGGGCGGCGACGAAGCGATTGGCCGGACCCCGCAGCCGGGTCGCGACCGGGATCTCGATCTCCGGTGCAGTCGAATCCGCGACGATCCCGACGACGGTCGGTCGCGGCGCCATGTCGACGTCGCGTGGAGCCGCGGGGTCACCATCTGCGGCGGGAAGCGAGCCGTCGCCGAGGACGGCCACGGCCGCGATCGCTGCGATCCCGCCCATCGACGTCCCGAGCATGGCCACCCGGGCGATCCCTCGCTCGCCGAGCCAGGCGAGCGCGCCCGCGATGTCCTCGGTCTCGAGCAGGCCGAAGGTGGACGGCCCGTCGTCGGAGCCGCCGTGGCCTCGGAAGTCGAGGCCGAGGACGGCCGCCGTGCGGCGCAGGAACGGTCCGTACTCGACCAGATCGGGGGCGATCGACCCCGAGTAACCGTGCAGCAGCAGGATGGCCTCGTGCGGCTCGGGCACCCACTCGCCCGAGGCGCTCTCGGCCGGCAGCCAGCGTGCGGACAGGCGCAGGCCATCGCGTGCCCGGAGACGCACGACCTCCCCGCCCAGCTCGTCGATCGCCGGACCGAGAGCCACTTCATCGGGGCCCGTGCGGGGGCCATCGAGCAGCCGTCCGACGGCGTGTCGCGACGCGGCCCGGAGCGTAACCGCCGACAGCATCGCCGTGGCGCCGGCCGCGGCGATCCGCCTGATCACCGGATTCGCCCTGGGTCGTTCGCGGCCGCGCGGATCACCCGCGGCGCTGGTCCGGGCCGGGCTCGGGGGGAGGCGGCGAGGAACGAGGTGGGGAGGACGGCGGCGCGCCGGGTCCCCCGAGGGGGCCGGCGCCCGCCCCCGCGTTCGGTGGGCCCGCGGATGTGCGGCCCGGGGTCGACCCACCGCCACCGATCTCGTCTACGGGCCGGACGTACTCAAGGAACGGTTCGAGCAACCGCGTGAATTCGAAGGGGATGACGAACTTCGTCGACGGGCTCGTCCCGAGGGCCTTGAGCGCCTCGAGGTACTGCAGCGACATCGTCTTCTGGTCGATGCCGGTGGCCGCCTGGAAGATCCGGGTCAGGGCCTCGCTGAAGCCCTCGGCCCGAAGGATCGCGGCCTGCCGCTCGCCCTCGGCCTTGAGGATCTCCGACTGCTTCTGGCCCTCGGCCACGTTGATGGCGGACTGCCGGGCACCCTCGGATTCGGTCACGACAGCGCGCCGGTTGCGCTCGGCCGAGAGCATCCGGTTCATCGAATCGAGGATGTCGCGCGGCGGCGTGATCTCGCGGATCTCGACGCGGGTGACCTTGCCGCCCCAGTTCTCGGTGATCTCGTCGAGCTTGGTCCGCAGGTCCTCGTTGATCTGGTCGCGCTTCGAGAGGACGTCGTCGAGCAGGTAGTCGCCGACCACGGCGCGCAGGTTGGTGGTCGCCACGCCGGCCAGCGCCCCGACGAAGTCCTGGACGTTCACGACGGTCTTGAGCGGATCGATGATCCGCCAGTAGATCAGGAAGTCGATCGGGATCGTGACGTTGTCCTTGGTGATGGCGGTCTGGCTCGGCACCTCCACGAACTGCTCGCGCAGGTTGACCTTCTTCGGCCGATCGATGAACGGGATGAGGAACACCAGCCCGGGTCCCTTGACCAGCGAGTCGTCGGTGTTGCCCAGGCGGTAGATGACGAGCTTGTCGCCCCGATTCACGACCCGGATGGACAACCACAGGAAGAGCAGCAGCAGGAGGACGATGGCGATGGCCGTGGCGATCAGCGGCAGTGTCTCGGTCATCCCCGTTCCTCCTTGTCCGCGGGCACGGCCACGGCATCGATCGGTTCCACGACGAGCGTGAGTCCCTCTTGTCGCTTGATCCGGACCGGGACACCCTCACCGATCGGCGACCCGTCCTCCGTCCTGGCGGTCCATTCCTCACCACCAGCGTAGACCACGCCGAGCGGCAGCAGGCTCGTCCGCACCTCGCCGACGGTGCCCGCGCCGAGCACCGGCCCGGTGGATACTCCGAGGCCTGCGCCGGCCCGGCGTCGCCAGCGCATCACGACGAACAGGATGAAGACCACGTAGCCCGCCGTGACGGTCGTCAGGGTCACGATGATCACCGGGTCCACGCTGATGTTCGGGGCCGTCGGCGTCCCTGGCGCGGTGTACAACGCCGACGCGCCCAGCGCGAAGCAGACGATCCCCCCGACGGTCAGCAGGCCGTGGCTGGTCACCGTGAACTCGAGCAGGAACAGCACGATGGCAAGGACGATGAGCATCACGCCGGCGACGTTGAGCGGCAGGCTGCCGAAGCCGATGAACGCGAGGATGATCGCGAGCGCGCCGAGGATGCCGGTCACGAAGTTCGGGCTCTGAAGCTCGAACAGCAGGCCGTAGAACCCGAGCGTGAACAGGATGAACGCGATGTTCGGGTCCGACAGCAGGTGCAGCAGCTGCTGGGCCGGGTTCATGTCGAGCTCGACCGGGGTGGCACCGGCCGATTCGATCGTGGTGGACGTCCCGCGAACGGTGACCACCCGCCCGTCGGCGAACGCCAGGACCTCGTCGATGGAGCTCGCGAGCCCGTCGATCGCCCCGACCTCGAGCGCCTCGGTGGCCGCCGACGATCGTGCCTCGCGCACGGTCGCCTCCGCCCAGTCGGGGTTCCGGCCGCGCGTCTCGGCGATCGACCGGATGCTCGCGACCGCGTCGTTGAGGACCTTCTGCCCGAGGTCGCCCTCGATGTCCTCGCCCCCGCCGCCGACGGGCGTGGCCGCGCCGATGTTGGTACCAGGGGCCATGACCGCGACATGGCCGGCGAGCGTGATGAACGTCCCGGCGCTCGCGGCACGGGCACCCGATGGCGTCACCCACACGATCGTGGGCAGCGGCGCGTCGAGCAGGGTCGACACGATCCGCTGGGTCGCGTCGAGGCTGCCGCCCGGTGTATTGAGCCGGATCACCACGGCCGCCGCGCCGTCGCGCGCGGCCTGCGGAATAGCATCGGCCAGGTAGCCGGCCATGACGTTGTCGACGATGCCGGTCGCGGTCAGGACCGCGACCGTCGAGGCGACCGGGGCGGGCGTGCCGGTCGGCGATGGGGTCGGCGAGGCCTCCTGGGCGCCCGCGCCGGTCGTGGCGAGGATCTCGAGCGCTCCCAACACCACTGGGAGGACGAGGACGAACCGAGCGATGCGACGGTGCACGGTCAACCTCCGGACGTGCGCCTATCGTATCGCTGCCGCCTCCGAAGCCTCGAACACGAGACGACTCCACGTCTCGAGGTCTGCGGCCACCGCCGCAACCTCCGCGGCCGACGCGAACGCCCCGGTCAGCTTGTCGTGTTCACGGACGGCGACCGACCGACCCGCGGCGTCGGCCACGAACACGACGCCGAGGTGGACGGCACCCACGTCCGTCGTATCGTCGTTGAGCAGGGCCAGCGGCACGAAGTCAGGCTCGAACTCCGCGTCGAGCTCCTCGCGCCACTCCCGCCGCAACCCCCCGAGGAGGCCGTCGTCACCCGGGTTCAGGTGCCCACCGACCCCGATCGACCAGCGGTCGTGCAGACGCCGGTCCGCGCCGGCCCGCGTCCGGCGCATCAGGAAGTAGCGGTCGCCGTCCCGCAGGACCAGGTACGGGATGATCTGCTTGAACGCCGGGTCGACCTCCATCGCATCTCGCGGCGCGTACTCGCCTTCCCGAGCGACGACCTCCAGGAAGGCGGCCATACCCTCGGATCGCAGCCCATACCAGGCGGCCGCGTCGGGGATGCGCTCGCGGGCGACCACGAGGACCCGTTCCGGGCTCATCGCGGCATCGCCTCGAGCCGTTCGCGGGCGGCTCGAAGACGCTCGGCGATCTCGGTGGGGTCGGGCCCGCCCGGTCGCTCCAGCTCGGCAAGCCAGCCGTCGAGCGCGGTGATGAGCTCGCGGATCCGCGCCGCGATCGCCGGCGCATTCGTAGTGATGATCCCGGCACCCATCGCGATGTCGCCGCGGGCGAGTCGGGTCGTGTCGCGCCAGCCCGTCGCGGCCAGCTCGACGGCGTTCGGCCAGTCGGCAGGCGGGCCGTCATGGTCCCCAGCGACTGCCTCGACGAGAGCCGCCGCGACCACGAGGGGCAGGTGGCTGACCCCGGCCACGGCCCGGTCATGAACGGCAGCGCCCAGCCGGAGGGGACGCGCACCGCACGCCCGGGCAAGGTGCTCCACGCGCTCCGTGGCGATGGCATCGGAGGTCGGCACGACGACCCACGGGCGGTCGACGAACAGGTCGGCGTCCGACGCGCCATAGCCGCTGCTCTCACGACCCGCCATCGGATGGCCGCCCACGAACCGGAGCCCCAGGGCCGTCGCTCGCAGGACGATGGCCTCCTTCGTGCTGGCCACGTCGGTGATGACGGTGTCCCTGCCCAGGACCCCGTTCCATGGGCCCGCAAGGTCGTCGAGCTGCTCGAGGCAATCGGGAGCTGGTCCGGCCAGCACGACGAGGTCGGCGCCGTCGATGGCCGCTTCGGGTGTCGACGCGGCGCGGTCGATGATCCCGTCCTCGACGGCCGCCGCAGGCCCTCGCCCCGATGGCGTCCAGGCGGCGATCGTCCATGCCTCGGTCCCGTCGGCGTGGGGGTGGCGGCGCAACGCTCGAACGACGGATCCACCGATGAGCCCCAGTCCGAGCAGCCCGATCCGCATGCCGGCGAGTATCGCAGCCGCCCTTCCGGCCCGCTCTGCGGCGGTGCTACCATCGAGAACCGGAGCGTGCGAACGCGGTTCGAGGCGCCTCACCCTCCAGCCCAGAAGGACGCATGACCGCCGACACCAGGCCGATCCGGGTGCTGCTCGTGGACGATCATCAGCTCCTCACGGACTCGCTTGCCCGCGTCCTGGCCGCCGAACCGGACATCGAAGTCGTGGGCATCGGGGGGAGCGTCGCGGACGCCAAGCAACTCGCCCACGAGCGGATGGATGTCGTCCTGATGGATTACCGGCTGCCCGATGGCACCGGTGCGGAGGCGACCCGGGCGATCAAGGCGCGCTGGCCGACCGCGCGGGTGGTGATGCTGACCGCGATCAACGACGACGAGACCGTGCTCGAGTCGATCCAGGCCGGGGCCGACGGCTACCTGACGAAGGACCGCGCCGTCGACGACGTGGTCGCCACGGTCCGCAGTGCCCGGGCGGGCGAGACGCTCCTGCCCCGCTCGGTGATCATCGGCATCGCACAGCGGGTCGCGTCGGCCCGGGACCGCCAGCCGGAGCGGCCCAGGATCGAGGCCCTCACAGCGCGCGAGCTGGAGGTCCTCCAGGCGCTCGCCGAAGGGATGGCCACACCCGATATCTGCGAGCGGCTGTTCATCTCGCGCAACACCCTCCGGACGCACGTGCAGAACATCATGATGAAGCTCCACGTGCACTCGAAGCTCGAGGCGGTGACGGTCGGCCTGCGCCACCGGATCATCGATCCGCCGCGCGCGGACGACCGCCTGTACTGATCGCGACGCCCGCCGTCCGGCGAGCACCGGCAGCCTGGTTCGGCTGCCTGGCCGGCGGCCCGGCCCCGGCTGCCTAGCCCTGATTTGAGGCCCGCCGCCGAGCCTCCCGTCGTTCGGCCACGCGCCGATCCTCCGTTCCGGGCGGGCCGGGATCGTCCTCGGCATTCGAGCGACGCGCGACCTCGCGTCGCTCGATCTCGCGGCGATCGGCGTTGAGCTGCGCACCGCAGCGCGGGCATCGCCGCTCCTCGAGGAAGAGCGATTCCAGCGGTGTGACGGTGTACAGCTGGCGCCCGCATTTCCAGCAGGCCAGGCGCGGCATCAGGACGCCGTCATCGGAGCGCCGGCAGGGCGGCCAGCGCGGCCTCCACCTTGTCGGTCGGGTACTCGTAATCCTCGAGCGAGCCGTCCAGGTAGCGCTCATAGGCCGACAGGTCGAAGTGACCATGGCCACACAGGTTGAACAGGATGACCCGTGCCTCGCCAGCCTCCTTGGCCGCGTTCGCCTCATCGATCGCGGCGCGGATCGCGTGGTTCGGCTCGGGGGCAGGCAGGATCCCCTCCGCCCGAGCGAAGGTGACGCCCGCCTCGAAGCTCGAGCGCTGGTGCACGCTGCGCGCTTCGATGTCACCGTGCTCCTTGAGCAGGCTGACCAGCGGGGCCATGCCGTGATAGCGCAACCCACCGGCGTGGATCGGCTCGGGCACGAAGTCGGACCCGAGCGTATGCATCTTGACGAGCGGCGTCAGCTTCCCGGTGTCACCGAAGTCGTACGCGTACACGCCGCGGGTCAGGCTCGGAGCCGCCTCCGGCTCCACCGCGATCACGCGATGCGTCGCGCCTTCCCGGAAGTTCCGACCCAGGAAGGGGAAGGTCAGCCCCGCGAAGTTCGACCCACCGCCCGTGCAGCCGATGATGATGTCCGGCGATTCGCCGGCCATGCCCATCTGCTCGATCGCTTCCTGGCCGATGACGGTCTGATGGAGGAGCACGTGATTGAGCACCGACCCCAACGCGTACTTGGTGTCGTCCCGTGACGCCGCGTCCTCGACCGCTTCGCTGATCGCGATCCCCAGCGAGCCCGGGCTGTCCGGTGTCTCGCCGAGCACCGTGCGTCCGTAGTTCGTGCTCAGGGACGGGCTGGCGACGACCTCCGCGCCGTACGTCTCCATGAGGATGCGTCGGTATGGCTTCTGGTCGTAGCTCGCACGGACCATGTACACCTTGACCTCGAGGCCGAACAGCGCCCCGGCCAACGCGAGGGCACTGCCCCACTGGCCGGCGCCGGTCTCCGTGGCAAGCCGCTTGACTCCCTCCTGCTGATTGAAGAAGGCCTGCGGGATGGCAGTGTTCGGCTTGTGGCTGCCGGCCGGGCTGCCACCCTCATACTTGTAGTAGATGTGGGCAGGCGTATCGAGCGCACGCTCGAGACGATGGGCTCGATAGAGCGGGCTCGGGCGGTACAGCCGGTAGGCGTCGCGGACCGGTTCCGGGATCTCGATCTCGCGATCGGCCGACACCTCCTGGCCGATGAGGGCCATCGGGAAGAGCGGGGCCAGGTCATCGGGCCCGATAGGCTGACCGGTGCCGGGATGGAGTGGCGGCGGTGGCGGGACCGGCAGGTCGGCCGCGATGTTGTACCAGGCGCGCGGGATCCGGGATTCGTCGAGGACGAACTTCGTCTGCCGGGGATCCGAGGGCGCCATGAGAACCTCCCGCTCTGTCCCGGAGTGAGGGCCCGGGACGGGAGCCTAGCGCCCGCGGACGCGCCGGCGCAACCGCTGCGGGCGGGTCGCCCAGGCCACGGTCCCCGTCAGCAACGGCAGGACGAGGATCACGCCGCTGTCGTGCTTGTCCTTGCCCTTCTCCTTGCCGGAGCACGGCCGGTCGTTCGAGCCACTCCCCTTGTTCTTCCCCGGCGGCCCGGCACCGGGAGCGGGACAGGGCGGCTTCGCCTTCGCCGCCTTGGGCGGTTTGGGCTTGGGCCTCGGGGTCGCGGTCGCCGGTCGGGGGGTCGGCTTCGGCGTGGCGCGCGGGGTCGGACGGGGGGTGACACGCGGGGTCGCGCGCGGCGTTGGCGCGGGTGTGACACGCGGGGTCGGCGCGGGGGTCACGCGCGGGGTTGGGGCCGGTGTCACGCGCGGGGTCGGCGCGGCCGTGGCGCGAGCCGTCGGACGCGGGGTCGGTGCTCCGGTCGCGCGCGCCGTCGGACGCGGTGTGGGCGCTCCGGTCGCGGCCGGGGTCGGTCCCGGCGGGACGACCGCCGGTGTCGTCGCTCCCGGCGAGGGCGTGGCGGCCAACTGCGGCGACGTGCCGGGGCTCGGGATGACGCCGGAGGGTGAGGCCCCTGGGCTTGCCGATGCCGCTGACGATGGGCTGGCGACGGGCGGGCTGGCACTGCCGGACGGCTCGAGGGAGGGCCCTCCTCCGGGCGACGATGTCGGACCCGGGGTCCCGGGGTCGGTCGTCGGTGTCGAGCCGCCGGGCGAGCTCGGCGTCGGGATGGCCGCGATGGCCGTCGCTCGGGCCGATGCCTCCGCCTGCTGCTGGAGCTCCACCCCGCCGATCCCGAGGGCGATCGTCGCGAGCACGAGATTCAGGACACCGAGGCTCAGGATGAGTCGGACGCGCTGACCGGACGTCACGGCGATATGGGACTCCTCTGGACCCGGTCAGGGCGGGCCCGGGGTGTCCTGATGGTACACGGGCGGGCCGATATCGGGCATCGCGCCGAGCGGCGCGGTCGTGATGGAAACGTAGCGAGCCGGCCCGCCGCCGGTGATGCTCTCGAACAGACCGAGGTGCTCGATCCGGGTCTCGATCACTCGATCGGCCATCACCATGGCAAGCCGGTCGGCCACCTGGCGGCCCGCCGCGACGCCGTCCGACCGTGCCAGCGTCAGGTGTGGCCGGAACGGCCGGAGATCGGGTTCCCAACCCGTCTCGGCGAGCGCCCCGTTGATCTCGGCGGCCACCCGCTGGAGTGCCTCGGCCCCGCTCGCGATCCCGATCCACAGCGCCCGCGGTCGGCCCACCGGCGGGAACGTCCCGGCGCCACCGAGCGTGAGATCGATCGGACCAGCTGCAGCCGCGGCGACGGCGTGGACCGCGGCGGCGGTCGCACCCAGGCGGTCGTCTGGCGTGGGCCCGAGGAAGCGCAGGGTGAGGTGCAGTCCGTCGAGGCGGACCCAGCGCACGTCGCGCGCACCGTCAGGCAACGGCTCGGCACGGACGTCGTCCACGATCGCACGGATGGCCGCTGCGCCGTCGTCGGGGAGCGGCACGGCGATGAAGAGGCGCCGACCTGGCATGCCG
Organism: uncultured Chloroflexia bacterium; assembly: GCA_963735785.1. Classification (GTDB taxonomy): domain Bacteria; phylum Chloroflexota; class Limnocylindria; order Limnocylindrales; family CSP1-4; genus SPCO01. The sequence goes on from CAVTMH010000002.1 coordinate 189,973, forward strand.
GCGAACGGGTCGCTCCAACGTTCGCGCCGTGGACTCACCGTCGCTCGAGCGCGGCCTCGTGCACGCCTTCGTCGCGACCCTCGTGCACTCCTCCGTCGCGGCCCTCCCGCTCGCGCATCCAGGCCGCCCGGTCGTCACGCAGGACCTGGAGGGCGGCCTCGTGGTCGCGCCACCCGACGACGTCGACGGCCTTGTCCTCGAGCGCCTTGTAGGTGTTGAAGAACTGCTCGATCTCGACCAGGCGGTGCGGCCGGACCTGTTCGAGCCGCTCGATGTGCTGCTGGTGGGCGTCACCGAGTGCGACGCACAGCACCTTGAAGTCGAAGCCCTTCTCGTCGCGCATCTCCAGGCCACCGATGGGCCGAGCCCAGACATGGCAGCCGGTGAACGTCGGCTCATCGATGACGAGCAGGGCATCGGTATGGTCGCCGTCACCGGCGCGGGTGCCCTCGATGAAGCCGTAGTCGAAGTTGTAGAAGACGGCGCTGCTCAGGACGCGGTCCAGCCGGAAGACCCCGACCTCCTCGTCGAACTCGTACTTGTTGCGCGATCCGCGCGGGATCTCGACGACGATCTCGACGACGTCCGGATACTGGCCGGGACTCTGCATGCCCCAACGATACCCGGCCCGTTCATCGCTGACGTTTCGGATAAGGGACTACGGCGATCGGCGCCGCCCGCCTGCCGCTCCAAGGCGGGCGCCGGTTGCGGCTCGAGGTCGGGCGCCGGGCTCCCAGCGCCGTCGGACGCGTCGTGATCCGCTTCCTCCCCCTCGGGCCTGCCGACCATGTTGCGTTAGGTGCATGTTCGTGCCGGATGGCGCCGTCCCAAGCCCGGCGATCGGTCCGATTCGTGCATTCAACCGCAAGAAGTCGGCCGCATCAGCCGATCCTGGACCTCGCGATGTAGAAAGCGTGCGTCGCGCGCAAGGTTCTCAACCGGCATCCGACCGAATGTGCATCCGATGCAACGTCATGCCGGCCGCTTGCGTCCCGCGCAAGGCTATCCGCAGGCTCGGGGCGTGCGCGGGATCGGCGATGGTGCCGCAGTCAGCCGCCGGGGCTAGTCGTTGTACAGGCGCTCTTCGATCAGTTTTTCCTGCACCGTTCGACCGTTCGGGTCGAAGCATGAGAACTCGAAGTGCTTCTCGAACTCGAGGTCCACGTTGTCCTGCCCACCACGGTTCTTCTCGACCGAGACGATCACCCAGTCGCGGAACCGCTGCGCCTGGTACGGATTGAACTCGATATTGACCTTGGCGACGATGTGGTACTTCTCGTTCATGATCAGGATGATGTCGGCCTCGTAGTTGATGGCCGACGAGCCGCGCAGGTGGAAGTTGCGCAGGCGCGAGGCCTTGAGCCCTTCCTTGTCGGCCGCCACGATCGACACCATCGGCACTTCCTCGGACAACGCGATGTCCTTGAGGCCGTTGACGATGTAGGTGACCTTCTCCGACTCGTTCTCGGGTTCTGGGACCTGCGGCACCTTCTGCATGTAGTCGACGAAGACCACCAGGCGTCGCTCACCCGACAGCTGACGGTGCTGCTGGACGAGCTTGCGGATGTTGTCGATCGTGCTGGCGGTCTGCGAGCCGCGCAACAGGTAGAGATTCTGGCCGTAGCGGGCGATGCGATCGAGCGACGGGCGCAGCCGCGGATTGTTGGCGAGCTGCGGCGCAGGGCCACCTTCGGCCATCCACGTCCCGAGGATCTCCTTGCGGACGTCCTGGATCTTGATCGCACCGGTCTTGTGGGGCAGGTGGGCCAGCGCCGACTCCATCGCGATCAGCCGGTTCATGAGATACGCCTCGTCGTGCTCGAAGCACAGGTAGAGCACGTTGGCCTGACCGCCCGACGCGATGTTGCGCGCCATCTGCAGCGCCATGGTCGTCTTGCCGGTGCCCTGCGCACCGCCGATAAGCAGCAGCTCGCCGGCCCGCAGGCCGAGGCCGATCGTCTTGTCGAGCGGGGTGAAGCCCAGCGGGACGGGCTGGTACTCGGCCAGGTGCCCGGTCGTGACCCGTTCATTGAGATCGCCGAGGACCTCGAGCGCGGAGCGCGGCTTCATGCTCCCGTTGTCGGTATCGAGGTGCCAGCCACTCGTCGCCGAGGGAACGAACGTGGGGTCGGTCTTGGTGGTCACGCGGAGATGTCCTCCCGGGAGGCGTGCGGTCTTTGCCGCGGTACGGCTGCCGTAGCGTAGCACCGGCGACCACCGGGACTCACCTACCCGGAAGTGCTATCCCGGACCGGTTTTCCCGAGCGTGGCGATCTCGTCGAAGGTGGCCACGATGGCCCGGATCGCGCCTTCGTAGTTCTCGAGGGCCATCCATTCGTCAGGGGCGTGCGCGTTGTCGTTGGGCGGCGTGAACCCCAGCAGCACGACCGGGAGACCCAGGATCAATTCGAAGCTGGCGGTCACCGGGATCGACCCTCCCTCCCGGATGAAGACGGGCGCCCGGCCGAAGGTCGCCTCGAGCGCTCGGGCCGCCGCCCGGGTCATCGGATGGTCGATCGGGGTGTGGACCGGCAGGCCCCCGCCGAGCTCCTGGACGGCGACCGTGACCCCCGGCGGCGCGATCTCGAGCACGAAGGCGCGGAACTTCTCGAAGATGTCGCCGGGCTCCTGCGCCGACACGAGCCGGCAACTGACCTTGGCGTGGGCATGGGCAGGGATGATGGTCTTGGTGCCCTCGCCCTGGAACCCGGCCCACATGCCGTTGACGTCGAGCGTGGGTCGGGTCGCGCGCCGCTCGAGGGTCGAAAAACCGCCCTCCCCGGCCAGCTCGCCGAGCCCGCTCTCGCGGCGGTACGCCGCCTCGTCGAACGGCAACGCGCGGATGGCCTCGCGTTCCTCGTCGGTGAGCGCCACCACCGCGTCGTAGAAACCGGGGATCCGGATGCGGCCGTCCGGTCCTTTCAGCGCGGCGATGATCTGGGCGAGCGCGTTGGCCGGGTTCTGGACGGCCCCGCCGTAGGAGCCCGAATGGAGGTCGACGGGCGAGCCCACGACATCGATCTGGGCGTACATCAGGCCGCGCAGGCTGACGGTGATGGCCGGCGTGTTGCCCTCGAAGAAACCCGTGTCGCTGATGATCGCGACGTCCGACGCGAGCCGATCCCGGTTCGCCGTGAGCCACTCGTCCAGGCCCTCGGAGCTGCTCTCCTCGGCCCCCTCGAAGACGTACTTCACGTTGATCGGGAACGCCCCGCGCGTGGCGGTGAGTGCCGCGGCGGCCATCGCATGGGCGTGGATCTGACCCTTGTCGTCCGCGGCGCCACGCCCGAGCATCCGGCCGTCGACGACGACCGGTTCGAATGGCGGAGAGGTCCAGAGCTCGACCGGATCGACCGGCTGGACGTCGTAATGGCCGTAGATCAATGCCGTCGGAGCGCCCTCGGCGTGGAGCCAGTCCGCGTAGACGACCGGGTGGAGGCCCGTCTCCTCCACGGAGACGTGCTCGAGACCCGACGTCCGGAGCGTGTCCGCGAGCCACTCGGCGGCGCGACGGACATCGGGTGCGTGCTCCGGCAAGGCGGACACGCTGGGGATCCGCAGGAAGTCCTTGTAGCTCTCCAGCCGAGTCTCGCGGGTCTGGTCCAGGTACGTGTCGACGGACGAGGGAGTGGCGGTTCGGTCAGGCATCGGCAGAGTCTATCGAAGGCGCCCGGTCGGTTCCGATAGCTCCGGAGAATCGAACGAGCGGGCCGGTCGAGACCGGCCCGCTCGGGTCGTTGGTCGGGTGGTCCGCCGCCGGCTCAGGCCGGCTGCGGGTTCGGTTCGGGGATGGGCTGGCCCGGGCCGATGACGGCGGGGATGCCCCGGCCATCGTCCTTGGGCGGCATGTCGGAGAACAGGGACTCGAACGCGACACTGTCGACGGTCTCCTCCGCCACCAGCTTCTCGGCCAGGGCCACCAGGCGATCGCGGTGGGTCGTGAGGACCTCCGTCGCTCGCTCGTAGGCCTTGTCGATGATCGCGCGGACCTCTTCGTCGATCTGGCGAGCGACGTCGTCGCTGTAGTTGCGCTGCTCGCCGATCTCGCGGCCGAGGAAGACCAGCTCGTCGCGCTTCCCGAAGGACAGCGGGCCGAGCTTGTCGCTCATGCCGAATTCGGTGACCATGCGCCGCGCGAGGTCGGTCGCCTTCTCGATGTCGTTGCTCGCGCCGGTCGTCGTGTCGCCAAAGATCATCCGCTCCGCGACGTTGCCGCCGAGCAGGCCCGCGATCTTGTCCTCGAACTCGGTCTTGGACTGGAGGTAGCGGTCCTCCTGGGGCAGGGCCATCGTGTAACCGAGGGCCATGCCACGGCTGATGATCGTGACCTTGCTGACCGGGTCGCACTTGGGGAGGATCCGCTGGACGACCGCGTGACCACCCTCGTGGTACGCGATGATCGCCTTCTCCGCATCGGAGATGACCCGGGACTTTCGTTCCGGGCCTGCGATGATCCGCTCCAGGGCCTCCTGGAACTCGGACATGCCGATGACCTTCTTGTTGCGGCGAGCCGACAGGATCGCCGCCTCGTTCACGAGGTTCGCAAGGTCGGCGCCGGAGAAGCCCGGCGACTGCCTCGCCACGCCTTCGACGTCGACGCCCTTGTCGAGCGGCTTGCCCTTGGTGTGGACGCGCAGGATCTCGGTCCGGCCGCGCATGTCCGGACGGTCGAGGATGACCTGGCGGTCGAAGCGGCCGGGTCGCAGGAGCGCCGGGTCGAGCACGTCGGGTCGGTTGGTGGCGGCGACGACGATCACGTTCGTGTTCGTGTCGAAGCCGTCCATCTCCACGAGGATCTGGTTGAGGGTCTGCTCGCGCTCGTCGTGCGAGCCGCCGAGACCGGCGCCGCGCTGGCGGCCGACCGCGTCGATCTCGTCGACGAACACGATGCACGGCGAGTTGCGCTTGGCCTGGTCGAACAGGTCGCGCACGCGACTGGCGCCGACGCCGACGAACATCTCGACGAACTCGGAGCCGGAGATGCTGAAGAACGGCACGCCGGCCTCACCCGCGACGGCACGGGCCATCAGGGTCTTGCCGGTGCCCGGAGGCCCGACGAGCAGCACGCCGCGCGGGATGCGCGCACCGAGCGAGTTGAACTTCTCGGGGAACTTCAGGAACTCGACGACTTCCTGCAGCTCGGTCTTGGCCTCATCGACCCCGGCGACGTCGGCGAACGTCACCACGGTCTTGTTGCCCAGGAACATGCGGGCACGGCTCTTGCCGAAGCTGAGCGCCTGGTTATTGGTGCCCTGCGCCTGGCGCATCATGAAGAAGATGAACCCGCCGATGATCAGCAGCGGCAGGACGGCAGTCAGCAACAGCCCGAGCCACGACGTGTCGGGGGCGGGGGTCGCCTTGAAGATGTCGGGATCGAGGGTCTTGCCGCCGGCCTCGGCAGCCTCCTTCATGTCGCCGAACACGTCGGTCAAGATCGTCGGCACGTTGACGGTGTACGACGTCGTGGCGCCCTCTCTCTTGACGGTCAGCGTGGTGCCTTGCTGGGTGACCTCGGCGACCTCCCCGGCAGCGACCTCGCCGAGGAACTTGGAATAGCCGGTCGTCTCGGGCGTGGTGGACGACGTGATCCACGTGAACAGCAGCGCAGCCGTCCCAACGACGAGGACCAGCATCACGATGCCGTTGCGGAAGAACTTCGGGTTCAAGAGGGGAGCCTCCGGGTGAGTGGGACGGCGATCGAGCGTCGTCCGGTGTGGCGAGTATAGCGTCGGACCCGATGAGGGCCCCCTGACGGATGTCCCGCCGTCATACAACACCTACGGACGGATGGCGTGCACGGATGGCGACGCCCCCCGAGCGTGAAGGAATCGAAACGACCCCCCGAGCCGGGGGGCCACGGACTGGCGAGGCTGGTAGCGGAGGGCGGATTCGAACCACCGACCAAGGGCTTATGAGTCCCCTGCTCTACCACTGAGCTACTCCGCCGGGTTATCAAGCTTACCGAGCACGCTGAGGAGCGGCAACCTCCGCCGATACAGCCCATGACTATGGGACAGCACATAACTGATCGTCTGCTGTCGGCGGATGTGCCCGGATGTGCCCCTCTAGGCCCTCGGTGCGCCTAGACTAGCCGTCGGGCAGGAGGCTCCGGATCACCTCCCGGAGCCCAGCGGCCGACTCGGCCGATGACTCGAGGTCGTCGTCCACGACGGCCGCCTGGAGCTCGCCGAGCAGCGTGTTCAGCTCAAAGGCCTCGGCGGGATCGAGGGTTTGCTCGAACCGGTCGCGCGTGTAGTCGAGCGCGAAGACATCGGCGTTGACGCCGGCTCCGTCTTCGGCGGCGGCATCGACGAGGACCTGGGCGGCCCACAGATCGAACCGCGCCAGGTCGATCTCGGTCGCCGGTCGGTGGCGAAGCTGAAGGTCGTACGCGAGCCGGGCGACCTGGATCGAGGCGCCCTGCGCGCGGGCCGCGTCCTTCGCGCCGACCGCGTCGGCCAGGCTCGCGATGGCGGCGGTCAGGAGCGGCTCGATTGGCGTCGGGACATCGCCCTTCGCGACCGTCCCCCACGCCGCCTGAATCGCCGCCACGTCGTTCCCGGCCTTCGACCAGGCCTCGGCTTCGGCCGGCTCGAAGATGCCGACCGCCGCATTGGTCAGAGCCTGGAGGTCGGCAGGCAGCGGGTCGCTGAGCGCGTCGGTCGGGACCGCGAGGGCGAGCGCCTCGAGGTCGCCATTGCCGCCGGTCAGGAACTCGCCATACCCGGGGGCGAAAATCTTGTCCTCGGTTGCACCGTCGGCATGGAGCTCGTGAGCGAGGAGGCCGCCCGTGATCGGGCCCAACGGGCCGTCGAGCTGCTCGTCCGCCGCCTGGATCGTGACTTCCTCGAACACGAACCCCGGGGCATTCTCCGGCCGGTAGACGTCGCCGACCTTCGGCTGGCCGGGCATGATCATCGCCGCCGGGGCGTCCTTGCCGGCGAGCCACGTGCCCTCGGTGGTGACGATCGCGCCGTCAACGAAGTCGAACACGTCCTCGCCGAAGTACCAGACCGCGCCGTCATCGGCCTGGGCGTAGTAGTCGTATGCGAGCTCCGTGATCCGCCCATCGAGATAGGCGTTGTACTGGGACACGACGGTCTCCACGCGGAGTCCCTGCCACTCGATGATCCGGGTGTCCGGCAGCAGCGTCACCTCAGTGCGGAACGGCTTGTCGTCGACGCGGCCGAGCATCAGCACCGACGCCTGATTCGAGATCGGGAACAGCGGATTCGTGATCCTCGTGGGGTTGGAGAACACCGGCATCGCGAGGTCGACCCGGGCGTTTTCCGGGGCGAGGGTGAGGCCCTCCGGCGGTGCCGGCTGGGGGATCGTCGCTGGTGGGTTGGCGCTCGGCCCGTCGGTCGGATTGGCGGCGACCGGAGAACCGGACGCGGACGAACCGGGCGAGGCGGCGCCGGTCGGGGCAGGACGCTGGGTCGGGCTGGGATTGCCACAGGCGGCGACGACGGCGACCGCGGCGATCAGTAGGAATGGAAACGGGCGCTCGGTCGTGTCTCGACGGGTCATGGCGGGGCCTCGCTGCGCGATGCATCCAGGTTGGTGACGCCCAGCCTGCCTCGCGGTCGCTAAGAGCACGATGAGTCGGGGTCAGGCGGGGAGCCTCAGCGCGACTTCTGCACCACCTCCCGGAACGTTCCGGGCCTCCGCGGTCCCGCCGTGCGCCTCGGCGACGGCCCGCACGATCGCCAGGCCGAGGCCGGCGCCGCCATCGGAGCGCGAGCGGGCGGCGTCGGATCGGCTGAACGGCTCGAACGCGTGCCCCAGGAACAGCGGCGGAAATCCGTCGCCCGAGTCGACGACGCCGAGCAGGAGCTCGGTCGGACCTCGCTCCACCGTCACGATCACCCGGCCGCCCGGCAGCGAGTGGCGAATGGCGTTGTCAATGAGGTTTGCCAGGGCCTGCCGCACCCGGACCGGGTCGACCGTTGCGATGACGTCCTCCGCCACCGAAATCTCGAGGGCGAGGCCGAGCCCTGCGATGCGGCGCTCGAAGCCCTGGGCCGTCTCGCGGACGAGGCGGCCGACCTCGACCACCTCGCGCCGAATCGGCAGGCGGCCGTTGTCCGCGCGCGCGAGCACCAGCAGGTCCTCGGCCAGGCGCGCGAGGCGATCGGTCTCCTCCGCGGCGCTCCGCAGCGTGACGAGCAGCTCGCCCTCGGTGCGGGATCGACGCAACGCGAGGTCCAGCTCGGCCTTCATCGTCGCCAGCGGAGTACGCAGCTCGTGGCTCGCGTCGTCGACGAATCGCCGCTCGCGATCGACGGCAGCCTGGAGTCTGTCGAGCATCCGGTTCAGGCTCGCCCCCAACGCCGCGAGCTCGTCCCGGGCAACCGGCACCGGCAGCCGCCGACCAGGCTCCGAGCCGGAGATGGCCTCCGCCTCGAGGCGCATTCGCTCGACCGGCCGAAGGGCCGCGCCGGCGACCACCCAGCCGACGGCGCCCGCGAGGATCACGGCGACCGGCAGCGCCAAGCCGAGCTCGAGCAGCAGCGTCGCGAGCGCGGTGCGCTGGTCGTCGATCGTGACCCCGGCGATCACGACCGTCCCATCCGGCGCAGGCATCGCCACGAGTCGGGCCAGGACCTCCTCGCCGGGCGTGGAGACGAGAGATTCCAGGACGCGCGTTCCCTCCAGCGTTTCCAAGTCCGCAGCGAGCAGCAGGGACGTCCCGGGTATGCCCGGCGACGTCTCGAGGACTCGCCCGTCGCGACCGACACGCTGGGCAAAGACATCGCCGACGTCCGTCGGACTGACGGCCAGTGTCGGGTCGCCGCCGTCCGCGATGACCGCGGTTGCGCGGGTCCAGAGCTCGTCGTCGACCGCGGCCATAAGGTCCGCCTCGAGCCGAACGTAGACGATCGCGCCGAGGCCAACGATCAGGCCCGCGACGAGTGCGGCGCAGACGAGCGCGAGCCTATGCCGGATCGGCAGCGCCATCCGAGGGCTCCTCCCGCAGCCGGTAGCCGCTCCCCCGCACGGTATCGATCGTGGCGCATCCGAACGGGCGGTCGACCTTCTGGCGCAGGTATCCGATATAGACGTCGACCACGTTCGAATCGCCGTCGAACCCGAAGTCCCAGACGTGCTCGATGAGCTCGGTCCTGGTCAGGACCTCGCCTGCCCGGCGCATGAGGTACTCGAGGAGGGCGAACTCCTTGGCCGTGAGGTCGATCGCGGTGCCATCGCGGTGGACGCGATGGGCCGCCGGATCCAGGGTCAGGCCGCCCGCCAGAAGGGTCGGGGGCCGCTCAGCCGCGCCGCGACGAAGGAGAGCTCGCAAGCGGGCAAAGAGCTCGCCGAACGAGAACGGCTTGGGGAGGTAGTCGTCGGCGCCGGCATCGAGGCCCCTGACCCGATCGGAGACGGCATCGCGCGCCGTGAGCATCAACACGGGCGCCCATCGGCCGTCCGCCCTCAGGCGCCGACAGACCTCGAAGCCGTCGATGTCCGGCAGCATGACGTCGAGGACGACGGCGTCGTACGGGTTCTCGGAGGCCGCCCAGATCGCGTCGACGCCGTTCGCGGCGAGATCGACCGCGTACCCCTCTTCGACGAGCCCGCGCCGGAGCAGGCCCGCCATCTTCGGCTCATCCTCGACGACCAGGACTCGCATCGACGTGATCTTCCTCACCGGTGCGGTGCCGAGGGGAGACAGGCTACCGCCCAGCCGATGAGAGCGCGATGAGGAGCGTGTCCCGTGGTGGACCTGGCTTACTTACGAAGCCCTGTGGGGACGACGACTGAGGATGGGCGGGCGTCGCGCAGAAGGGACTCTATTCGGTGTCCGTCAGGTATGCGCTCTATCCGAGTTATGTGCTCTTGGGTCGACGGCCGATAGAGCCTATAAGTCACCCAATTCGTGCGTGGCTCCCACTCGGGAAAGCACAGCGGTTACGTTGGGAGGCTTATGAGTCCCCTGCTCTACCACTGAGCTACTCCGCCACGGTCGCCGATTCTAGCGCCGAACCGGACATCCCTGCCAGCGAACGGGTGGGGGCGGGTTTCAGCTCCCCACCAGCGTCACGCCGACCATCCGATGGTAGTGCGAGACGAACACGTCGCGGTGGACGACGCCACCGTCGCCGTTGCGGACCGTCCGAGTCACGGACACACTCTTGCCGTCCACCGGATATTCGATGCGCTTGCTCGTCCCGCGCGGCAACGACGAGGTCTTTCGGACCGTGTCGTAGCCACGCACGACGTTGCTGACGGCGGGCCGGCTCCACGACACGGTCCGACCGTTGGGGACGCTCCAGATGTCGAAGCGCACGCTCCCCGGCGACGCGTAGGCCTTGATGAGGATCGGGTGATTCGTGTCGTTGCGGAACCGCATCGACTGGGACCCGGACACCGTCGCGTCCAGCCCGAGCGGATACCTGGTGATGTAGTACCAGTGCGGCGAGCGGGTCACGATGTCCAGGCCACCGCGCGCCGCAGCGTTGAAGAGGGTCGTGGACACGGCGCAGATCCCTCCCGCGAGGGCCCTTCCCTCGACCGTGTGACCACCGACGATGGCTGCGCCCAGGCGATAGCCGGTGCGGAAGCTCACCTCGCCGAGGGCAGCCCAGAAGTCGAAGACCTGACCGGGCCGGACGACCGTGCCGTCGAGCCGTCGTGCGGGGATCGTGATGTTCGCGGCGAAGCCGTTGCGGGCGCTGACCTGGTAGTACGTGGTCCAGGTGCCGACCCGGACGACGAGCGGCGCCTTGCGTGTCGCCTCGCTGGTCGACAGCGTCGGGGCGACCTGCATCGTCTTGATCTTCACCTTCGTATCCGTGCCTGCCCCCTCGGCACGGGCGGCCAGCGCCGCCACGACACCCTTGGCCGTGGCATCGATGTCGAGCGCGCTGCCCAGCCGGGACGCGCTGACGCCGAAGACGCTGCCGGACCGGGTCCGGATGAACTTCGCCTCCGTCGGGTCCCGCTGCAGGTCCTTCGCGAATCGCCTGAGCGCCGCCGGGACCCCGGCCGGATCCACCCGCGGGGCGTAGCTCTCCCCCTGGCCGGTGAACGTGATCCACATGCGGATGCGGGCCGGGTTGATCTTCCACGACCGGGTGCCCTTGGTCAGGACGAGCGTGCTCGCGATCCGCTCGGCGTTCCGCTGCGCGCGCCGTGCGTCGGCGTCATCGGTGGCCGGTGGGACGCTCACCGCGTCGGCATCGAGGCTCAACGACGCGGGCGTCGCGGGATCGAGCAGGGCCGAGCTGATGGCAGGGGTCACCCGGCTCGTGTCGACGGCGACACCCGGCGCGGACGGCGTGATCGAGAAGCCGGCCCTCGACGACGTGACGGTGGCGTCCAACGGCTGGCGATAGCCGCGCCCTTCGAACGCCGAGAGCTCCGCCGCGAGGCGATCGCGGTCGAACCGAATGAGCGGCGGCATCGAGACCGGCTGGAGCAGGTGCCGCAGACCGGCGACCACCTCGTCGAAGCGCGTCCCGTCGCGACCGACGGCCCCCGCCTTCACCAGCATGGTCTCGTAATCGACCGCTCGGCCGACCACGTCGAAGGGGATGACGGCCCATCCGGTCGCGGAATGGACCGTGACCGTGCCGTCCTCGAGTCGACCCATGGCCGGGACGAGGGCGAGCCGGGCTTCGGCCCGCGTCATCCCGCCGATGTCGACCCCACCGACCTGCACGCCGGGCAGGATCCGATCGGCATACGCCTGGCGGAATGCGATCAGCGCGAGGACGACGAGCAGGACCCCCAGGAGCGAGCCGAACACGAACCCACCTGCCGCGCGTCCCGGTCGCGGGACATGCAGCGCCCGGATCGTCGGGGCGGTCTGCGGAGTGACGGCCATCGGGTGCTCACCCTCACGCGACGCGGGTCGATCCCTGCGTCAAGGGTGGGAGCCTACGACAACGGCGTCGTCACGGGAAGGGGTCGTTTGCCGCCGGAGCGCCGCCGTCGGTCCCACGGAGCCCGAGCGAGCGACCGCGACGCCCGTCCGTGGAGCGTGAGACGTTACGCGGCGAAGGTGTCGCAGTCGTCCGTGTTGCCGCTCCGGAACCCGGTCGTGAACCACTGGACGCGCTGCTCGGCCGACCCATGGGTCCACGACTCGGGGCTGATCCGTCCCGTGGTCGCCTGCTGGATACGGTCGTCGCCGACCGCCTGGGCCGCGCTGATGGCCTCCTCGATATCGCCGGGCTCGAGATCGGACGCCGCGGACTTGGCCCAGACGCCGGCCAGACAGTCGGCCTGCAGCTCCTGGCGCACCGACAGGTCGTTCTGGCGGCTGGGGTCCTGCTGGGCCAGTTCCTGCACACGCTGCGAGATCCCGAGCACGGTCTGGATGTGATGGCCGTACTCGTGCGCGACGACGTAGGCCATCGCGAAGTCCCCGCCTGCAGCGCCGAACCTCGACACGAGCTCATCGAAGAAGCCGAGGTCGAGATAGACCTTCTGGTCGGCCGGGCAGTAGAACGGGCCGGTCGCTGACGAGGCCGGCCCACAGGCCGACTGCGTCGAACCCTCGAAGAGGACGAGCTTCGTCTCGGGGTAGTCCTTGCCCGCCGCTCGGAACTCGTCCTCCCAGAAGAGTTCGATCGACTCGACGATGTAGGCGAGCTGCGCATCGGTATCGCTCCGGGGCTGGAGCGTCCCGCCCGGCTCCGCGCCGCCGCCGCCGAGGCCGCCTAGACCCGGGATCCCACCGCCGCCACCACCCAGGACGCCGCTGAACAGCAGGAACAGGACGACCACGACGATGATGCTCCCGATGCCGCCGCCGGCCTTGCCGCCGGGGATCGGGATCGGGATGCCGCCGCCGCTCCCGCCGCCGAGCATTCCCCCGAAGCCGCCGCCGCCCCCGCCCTGGCCGCGACGGTCCTCGATCCGGCCGAAGCCGGTGTTTCGCTTCCACTTCATGACGTGCTGGACACTCCTCGGCACAAGCAGCGACCAGCGTACGCGCGTCGGCGGGAGTGCCCGTGTCGCAAGGCCGTCACCGGACCTTGCAGCGGCATCGCGTGCCGGCCGGCCCCGTGCGGGTGCGCACCCTCCGCCCGCTCAGGCGGTCGGACCGCGATCGCCGGGGTATCGATCGATCAGCTCGCCGATCGTCAGCTGACCGAAGCGCTCATCGAGCTGTTCCCGCGCGATCCGCCACATCGTGCGCAACGGTCTCGGGCCGGACCGATCCAGCTCCGCTAGACGCACGGCGGCGAACCGCTCGATGCCTGGGACGGCCCGCAGGTCCGCGGCCAGCCGGGTCGCCGCGTCGTCCAGGGTGGTCTCACGGGTGATCCCGGCCGTGGCCGGGCCGCCGGCCGGCGACGCAGGGCGCGCGGGGCCGGCCGCGGTGTCGGTCCGTGGCGTCGGCGGGGCCGAGGCGGCACGCACCGCGCGCTCGGCGTCGGCCATCGCGGCATCGACCGCCTCGGGCGTGGTGAACCGTGGCCCGGACGGCGCGGCCGGCCCGGAGGTGGTCGCGGCCGCGGCCGCTTGTCCCGCGCTCGCCGGGGCGGACGACGTCGAGGGTGACGGCGCTGAACCGGCCGTCGAATCGCCCGTCCTGCCGCCGCTCGCCGATGCCCCTCCGCCCGTGGACGCGGTCGTGGTCCCGCCCCCGGACCCGCCGCCCTTCGACCTGCTTGACGGGCGCGTCTTCGACCCGCCCGATGCCGCCTGCCCACCACTCCCGGCGCCACCCATCGCCTCGCCGAGCATCGCCGGGATGTCGATGCCGGTCAGGCCCTTCACGGTCGCGCCCGCCTCGGTGACGGTCCGCGTCACGTTGCGGACCATGTCCGAGGCGCCATCGTTCGACAGCACGGTCAGGTGGTCGATGTTGCCCATGGGCTCCGCGGCCGCACGGACGATGTCGGGCAGCTGCGAGAGGACGGTCTGGATGATGGCTGCCTCGTTGAACTGGCGGTACGCATCGGCACGAAGGGCGAGGGCCTTGGCCTCCGCCTCGCCCTTGGACAGCACGATCCCGGCCTCGGCGTTGCCCTCGAGTGTCGTCTGCTTGGCGGTCGCCTCGGCGGTCACCTCGACGACGCGGGCCTGCGCCTCGCCGGCGAGCTTGACCCGCTCCGCGTCGCCCTGGGCCTGGGCGATGGCGGCCCCCTTGGCGCCCTCGGCGCGACGGATCTGCGCCGCGGCGTCGGCCTCGGCCGGGCGAACCGTGGTCGCCACCAGCTCCTGTTCCGTGCGCGCGGCCTCGAGCTGGGCGAGCTCCGTCTGCTTGCGGGTGACCTCCTGGGTGGCCTCGGCCTCCGCCAGCGGTCCGGCCTGGGCGGCGCGCGCCTGGGCGGCCGCCGTCTGGGTCTCCGTCTCGGCCCGACGCAGCGCCACGTCCCGGGCCGCGTTGATCTTGATCTGCTCGGCTTCTGCCTCGCGGACCGCGGCTTCCTGGTCGGCTGACGCCTTGGCCATGCGGGCGTCACGCTCGCGGCGAGCGGTCTCCTGTTGGCCGATGAGCTCCATGTACCCGGACTCGTCGCGGATCGCCTGGATCGTGAACGAGTCGATCTGGAGGCCGGATGTCGCGAGGTCGCCCTTCGCGGCGTCCTGGACGGCCTGCTGGAACTTCATGCGGTCGAGGTTGAGCTCCTCCACGGTCAGCGTGCCGACGATGGAGCGAAGCGAGCCCTCCAGCACGTTCTTGACGATCGAGTCGACCGCTTCCTCCTGGGACTCCAGGAAGCGCTCGGCGGCGTTGCGGATCGATTCGTCGTCGGCGCCGATCTTGAACGTGGCGACGCCCTGGACGGCGACCTTGATGCCCTGGCGGGTGACGGCGTCGGCGAGGTTCACGTTGATCTGGCGAGCGGTCAGCTTGAGCTTGCCGACCTTGTGGACCAGCGGCAGCACGATGACGCCGCCGCCCCGCACCACCTTGAGGTTCTTGCGGCCATCGGGCGAGCGGTCGCGCTGACCCGAGACGACCAGGGCCTCGTTCGCGCCGGCGACCTTGTAGCGACTTCCGATGTAGCTGATGATCAGGACGACGACGATGATGATCAGGAAGATCGGGATGACCCCGCCCCCGATGAAGTTCAGGATCTCACCCAACGTCGGTTCCTCCCTCATGCGCCGGCTGACCGCCGGCCGACGCGATGGGCTCCACGATGAGCCCGGAACCGGCGACGCCGCTCACGCGGACGACGGAGCCGACGGCGATCTCGAGTGCTGAAGTCGCGCTGAATTCGTGCGTCTGGCCCTCCGCCTTGACGAGCACGCTGCCGTACCGACCGGCCGGGATGCCCACCTGGACGTAGGCGTCGCGGCCGATGAGATCACGCGTCGAGAAGGGCTCCGGCGCCTCGGCACGTCGCAGCGTGCTGAAGATGACGTACGCGAGCAGCAGGCCGACAAGGCCGAAGCCCCCACCCCACATGGCCGCCTGGCCGCCGTGGACATCGAGCACGTGGGTCGCGAACAGGCCACCGACACCGAACATCGAGACGAAGGACAGCAGGAGCGGCATGAGGCTCACGCCGCCGACGTCGAAGTCGAAGATGGCGCCGAGGATGTCGTCGACCAGGACGGTGATCAGCAGCAGGCCGCCACCGACCAGCGCGCAGACGACGAAGATGAAGTCCTCGACCGGGATGTCGATCATCGGCGCCGCGGCCCCTCTCCTCCTCCGGCGCGAACGCGTCGGGAGGACAGGATAGCGACCCGCGTCGGGGGTGCGCGTCGATCCCGTGCGGGATCGGTCAGTCGGACGGGCCGAACAGGACCGTGAGCCAGCGCTCCAACGGCGCGACGTCGTCGTCCCGCGCGCCGATCCGCAGGGCGGCCGAACCCGGTGCGTCGGCGGGCAGGCTCGGGGCGTCCTTCGCGAGGGTGAACGCGATCTCGCGCCGGCCACCCAGACCGTAGGCGCGCCCCTGCTGTTCGATGTAGCGCTGGCGGGCGATGAGATCGAGCTCGCGCTCGAGTGCCCCCACCTCGATGCGCAAGGCGGCATTCGCCGAGGCGATGTCGCCGGCGCGGGCGGTCGCCGCGGACGCCTCGCTGACCTGACGGGCGAAGGCGATCACGATCCAGGCGGCGAGCATCGTGCTGGCCAGGATCGCGACCCGGCGCCGCGTGATCCCTGCGACCGGCAACGCCGAGAGGTCGGCGACGGCGGTCCCGCCGGTCTGATCGTCGGGCGCGGCGGCGTCGAGGTCGAGGGCGTCGTCCGGGTCGAGGCTGGCGCGGCGGGACATGGCGGCGAGCGTAGCTACGTGCAGCTGGGGTGTCAACCGAGGGATCGTGACAGCCAAGCTGTCAAACGAGCGCGCCAGCGTGGGCGTAGACTGCCGCCGATACCGAACATCTGTTCGGTCGCTACCGGGACCCTCGTCATGCGCACCTACGCCCCCGCCGACCCCACGACCGTCCTCGAGAGCCTCCTGGGAGAGCCATCCCTCGCGCGCGGCGTCGTGCACCACGCGGTCCTGCCGCCACGCGACGCCGTCTACGCTCCCATGCCCATATGGCTCGATCCTCGGATCGTCGACGGCCTGGCCCGGCGCGGGATCGAGCGGCTGTACTCGCACCAGGCGGAGGCGATCGATGCCGTCCATGCCGGCGAGGACGTGGTCGTCGTCACGCCGACAGCATCAGGAAAGACCCTCTGCTACGCGCTACCGGCGCTGCAGGCCATCGCTGAGGATCCGGCCGCGCGGGCACTCTTCCTGTTCCCGACCAAAGCCCTCGGCCAGGACCAGGTGACGGAGTTCGGGGAGCTATCGGCATCGGCTGGGCTGTCGATCATCACCTCGACCTACGACGGGGACACACCGGCCCCCATCCGATCGGCCGTTCGAGCGGCCGGGCAGGTCGTCGTGACCAACCCGGACATGCTCCACTCGGCGATCCTGCCCCACCACACCAAGTGGTTCCAGCTGTTCGAGCAACTCAAGCTCATCGTGATCGACGAGCTGCACACGTACCGCGGCGTGTTCGGCGGGCACGTCGCGAACGTCCTGCGCAGGCTCATGCGCATCTGCGCCCACTACGGGAGTCGCCCGATCATCGTGTGCTGCTCGGCGACCATCGGGAACCCCGGCGAGCTCGCGACGATGCTGACCGGGCGACCGGCGCGGCTGGTGGCCCGCAACGGGGCCCCGGCCGGGCAACGCCACATCCTGCTCGTCGACCCGCCGGTCATGGAACCGGCGAGCGGCGCTCGCGGATCTGCGGTGACGCTCGCGCAGCGCTGGGCCCTGCCGTTCCTGCGGGCCGGGCGCCAGACGATCGTCTTCGGCCGCTCCCGGGTCGCCGTCGAGCTCCTGCTGACCGGCCTGCGCGAATCGCTCCGCGAGAGCTACGGGCCGCGCAGCCGCGTCCGTGGCTACCGGGGCGGGTACCTGCCCACGGAACGACGTGCCATCGAGCACGGCCTGCGCGACGGCGAGATCCTGGGGGTGGTCGCGACCAACGCGCTTGAGCTCGGCGTGGACATCGGGCGGCTGGACGTCTCGATCCTTGCCGGGTACCCGGGCTCGGTGGCCGGGACCTGGCAGCAGTTCGGACGGGCGGGCCGACGGCAGGGCCCCAGCGTGTCGGTCCTCGTGGCGTCCGGAGCGCCCGTGGACCAGTACGTCATCCACCATCCGGAGTTCCTGCTCGACGGCACGCCGGAGGAGGCGCGGCTCGATCCGGACAACCTGCACGTCCTGCTCGCGCACCTGCGGGCGGCGACGTTCGAGTTGCCGTTCGAGCCGGGCGAGGTCTTCGGACCGGGTCCGGCGGACGACCTCCTCGCGTTCCTCGCCGAGGAACGCCATGTCCGCCAAGCCGGCGACGGCCGCTGGTACTGGTCGAGCGAGAACTTCCCGGCATCGGAGATCTCGCTGCGGACCGCCGCCCCGGAGAACGTCGTCATCATCGACACCACCCCGGACCGCCCGCGCGTGCTCGGCGAGGTCGACCTGTTCAGTGCCCAGGTGCTGGTGCACGAGCGGGCGATCTACATCCACGAATCGGTCCAGTACTACGTGGACCGCCTCGAGTGGCACGAGCGCAAGGCGTACGTCCACAAGGTGGACGTCGACCACTACACCTACGCGAACCGGGCCGTCACGCTCAAGCCGCTGGAGGTCTTCGCGGAGGCCCCCGCGACCGGCGGCATGCGCCGTCATGGCGAGGTCATGGTGGCCAGCCTCGTCACCCTCTTCAAGAAGCTGAAGTTCCTGACGGACGAGAACGTCGGGTGGGGGCCCATCGACCTCCCGGAGCTCGAGCTCCAGACGACCGCGTACTGGCTGACCGCGGAGCGTGTGCGCGATCACTGGCGGCGCGACGAGCTGGATATCGCGCTGCTGGGTGCCGGGCGAGCCATCCAGACGATCGCGGCGGTGCTGCTGATGGTCGACCCGCGCGACCTGGGACTCGTGACCCAGGTCCGCTCCCCGCACGCAGAGGAACCGACGATCTACCTGTACGAGGCAGTTCCGGGGGGCATCGGGCTCGCCCCGCGACTCTGGGAGCGGCACGACGAGCTGCTGGCCGGCGCAGCCAGGTTGATCGCGGGCTGTGGGTGCGGTGGCGGCTGTCCTGCCTGCACCGGGCCGCGGCTGGAGCCGAACGTCGATGCTCGTGCGCTCGCGCTTCGCCTGCTGCGCGAACTGGGTGCCCCGACGGACGCGGCCCCGCGCGTCCTCGCGACGCCGGCGTGACGACACCGGTCGCGGACGGGCCTTCGTCCGACCTGGCCCGCCGCCTCGAACGGTTCCGGGCCGCGGTCCGGGTCGCGCCCGGCAACGAGACCGATCCCCTCCCCCACGCGCCCATCCCGACCGCCGACCTGGCGGCACGCCTTGCCTCGACGCTCCAGGGCGAGATCGTGACCGCCCGGGGAGGCCGGTTCGTCCGGGTCGAGGGCCGCTCGGTCGACATCCCCGTGGATCGGCGGCGATTGGCGGGACTGCCCGGTCAGCCGCCGGCGGACCGCCCACTCGTCTGCCTCGATACTGAGACGACGGGCCTGGCGACGGCGTCGGGCACGGTCGCGTTCCTGATCGGGCTCGGCTGGTGGGAGGGCGAGCGGTTCCGGCAGGTCCAGCTGCTGCTGCCCGACCACGCGGACGAGGGGGCGCTGCTCGACGAGCTCGCCCGGCACGTCCCGCCCGACGCCTGGCTCGTGACCTACAACGGCCGCGGATTCGACTGGCCGTTGCTCGTGGCTCGCTACCGGATGGCCCGACGCGCCGCGCCCGTCCACGACGGGCACCTCGACCTGCTACCCATCGTCCGGCGCCTGTTCCGCCATCGGATGGACGACGCCCGGCTGCAGACGGTGGAGCGCGCGCTGCTCGGGGTCGAGCGTCATGACGATGTCGATGGCTGGGAGATCCCCGGGCGGTACCTCGGGTTCTTGCGGGGCGGGCCGGCCGAGCCACTCGCCGCCGTCGTGCGCCACAACGACGAAGACGTCCGATCCCTCGCCCGCCTCATCGCGTTGCTGGACGCGGGCTACACCTCACCTGAGGCGCGCCGGGACGCCCCGATCGGCGACGTGGCGGGGCTCGCCCGGGCGTTCGTCCGCGCCCGGCGACCCGAGGAGGCACTCGCTTGTCTCGACGAGGTCCTGCAGCGGGCCGACGCGCCGGTAGCCGCAGTGGTCGAGGTCACCAGACCCGTCGTCGCGACCACGCCGCCGCGGACCGCGGTCCCCTGGTGGTCGCCGGGGGCGCATGCCGACTTCGGCGGTCCGCCGCGGAACCGTGACCGCGGACCGTCGAGCTGGCACCGGACGGCGAGCTTCGCCGCGACCTGGGACGCGCAGCGGGTGGCGCTGGACCGGGCGCACCTCCTCCGCCGCCTCGGCCGGTTCGCCGATTCGGCCGAGGCGTGGACCGGCGTCGCGGCCGGACCGGGACGAACCGCGATCGTCGCCTGGATCGAGATCGCGAAGCTCCGCGAGCATCGTTTGGGCGATCCCGCGGGCGCCCTCGAGGCCGCGCGCCGGGGCGTCGCCGCAGCCGACCGACGGCGTCAACTCGCGCTGCCGGAACCCGCGCTGGAGGCGGACCTGCGTCATCGACTCGCTCGGCTGCAGCGGCGGCTGGCTCCGCGTCGCACCGTCGCCTGACCCGCCGGGTCGGGCTCCTCAGGCGTCGGCGTCGAGCGCGGCGCGGACCGGACCGGCGAGCGCCTCGAGCGTCGGTCGATCGAACGGCGCCGGCCAGTCGAACATGACGGCACCCAGCCCGGCGTCGCGATATCGGCGTAGCTCGGTGACGACCGAATCCACCGGCCCCGTGAACGGCGAGCCCATTGCCATGCGCATCGCAGCATCGCGCGGCATCGCCTGGTGCTGGAGGATCGCGGTGAGGGCCTCGACGGCCTCTTCCCGGGTCGGCCGGATACACGGCGCGGGCAGGCCCGCGGTCCGCTCGATCGACGCCGGATCCCGACCGACGACCCGACAATGGTCGTCGAGGATCTCGCTCCGCCGGCGGAAGGACTCGGGTGAGTCCTGGTCCGCATTCCAGATATCCGCATGTTGCGCCACGAACCGGAGCGTGCGCTTCTCCCCGCTCCCGCCGATGGCGAGCGGCAACCGCTCCTGGATCGGTGGCGGATCGTTGCGCGCATCGACCGCCGAGAACCACTGGCCGTCCTGGGTCACCGACACCCCATCGAGAAGGCCGCGACAGATGGCGGCGGCCTCCCCCATCCGGTCCAGCCGCCGGCCAACGGGCGGGAACTCCCACCCGAACGCGCGGTGCTCCCGCTCGAACCAGCCGGCTCCGAGACCCAGCGCCGCCCGGCCCCCGGTCGCGTGGTCCAGGGCCGTCGCCATCTTCACGAGCAGCCCGGGGTTCCGATACCCCGCTCCCGAGACGAGGCAGCCCATCCGCGCCCGGCTCGTCACGCCAGCCCAACCGAACAGGATGGACCAGCCCTCGAAGACCGGACCGTCGAGGGACCCCAGCTCGCCGACTCCAGCGGCGGCCTGCGGGAAGAAGTGGTCGTTGCTCCAGAGCTCGTCGAAGCCGAGCCCGTCGATGTCGTGGCCGATGGCCATCAGCTCCGGCCAGGTCACGTACTGGCCCCAGACCTGGAACCCGAGGCGAAGGCGCTGTGGAGCCACGGTCAGACCTCCGACACGGCGACGACGGCCCCGGTCCGGGCGGACTCCTCGGCGGCCTCCATGACGCGCAACCCACGCACCGAGTCGAGCGGATCGACCGGACGCACTCCGACGCCGCGGACCGCATCCCGGAAGCCTTCGTAGTACCAGCGGTAGTCGCCCCGGTCCGTCGGGACCGGCGTGACCGAGCCATCGCTCGCGTAGATGCGGCCCCATCGCTCAGGCGGGTCCTCCCCGAACCCGGGATCGTCCGGTCGCATGCCCGCGAGGAGCTGGTCCTCCTGGGGATCGCCGTCCTCTTTCACGTACTCACCAACGAGACCGCGAATCCGGAACCTCGGTCCCGTCCGCGCGGCGATCAGCGACGTCCACAGCCGCGACCGCACGCCGTCGGCGTGATCGATGGCGAGGAAGGTGGAATCCTCCACCTGGCTGCCGACCCGGCGCCGATCCATCTGGGCGAACACCCGGCTAACCGCGCCGAACAGCACCAGGCTCTGGTCCACGAGGTGCGCGCCCAGATCGCGATGCGGGCCTCCGGCCTCCTCGGCGGCCTCGCGCCACTGGACGCCGACGACGCCCCATCGCTCGAACCGCGCCTCGAAGCTGTCGATCTCGCCGAGGGTGCCTGCCGCCAGGAGCGACCTCACGGTCAGGAAGTCACCGTCCCCGCGCCGGTTCTGGTAGACGGACAGGATCCGCCCCGAGCGTTCCGCGGCGTCGAGCAGCGTCTCGGCTTCCGGCACGTCCATGGCGATCGGCTTGTCGACGACGACGTGCCGCCCGGCCTCCAGGGCGCGGATCCCGATCGGCACGTGGGACCGGTTCGGGGTCACGACCACGACCATCTCGACGTCGCCGGAGTCGAGGAGCTCGTCGACGGTCGCGACGACCGTCGCTCCTGGGTGTTCGGCGGCTGCCTGGGCCTGCCGTTCCGGGTTCGAGGTGGCGATGACGGCCAGCCGGAGGCCGTCGACCGCGTCGATGTACGGCGCATGGAACAGGCGACCGGCCAGCCCGTAGCCGACCATGCCGACGCCGATCGAGCCGCGCGACGCCATCGTTCGTGCCTAGCCGGCGAGGTAGGGTGTGGCGACCTCGCAGAACCGTTCGGCGACGCGCCGCGCCGCCGTCTCGTCGTCGCTCATGCGCAGACCGAACGGCGCCAGGTTCGCGTCGAAGACGCCGATGCCGATGCTCAATGAACGCGCCAGCAGGGCGTCGGTCACCGGCAGCATCCCGCGGTGGTATTCGGCCTCGCCGGCGCCGAAGCACGAGCAATCGAAGGGGCAGCCCTTGCCGCTGACGGTCCGCCGCTCGAGCAGGTGCTCCATGTTCGAATAGACGTGCCAACCGGACGCGTCGAGCGTGATCGAGCCGAGCTCCTTCGCGACGTTCCGCGCCACCTCCGCCGACGGGAAGGTCACGACGAGGTGCGTCGCGAGGTCGCCCTCCGGATCGACCACCGTCCGAAAACCGAGCCCGGGAAGGTCCGCGATCATCGTCTTCACGATCTTCTTGTTCGCTCGGAGATGCGTCCGGATCATGTCGAGCTTGCGGACCTGGGCCAGCAGGACGGCGCCCGACAGCTCGGTCATCCGGAAGTTCATGCCGAGGAACGGACGCTCCGCGTACTTCGAGCCGAGCCGGTTCGGGGCGTGACCCTGGTCGTGGATCGCGAAGAGCCGGCCGTACAGGTCCTCGTCGTCGGTGACGATCATCCCGCCGTCGCCGCAGGTGATGGTCTTGTACTCGTTGAAGCTGTAGACACCGGTCGCGCCGATCCCGCCGACACCCTGTCCCTGATAGGACGCACCGAACGCCTGGGCGCAGTCCTCGATGATCGGGATGCCGTGGCGGTCAGCGACGTCCTTCAGCTCGTCCAGCCGCGCCGGGGCCCCCAGCATGTGGACGACGATGATCGCCCGCGTCCGGGGCGTGATCCGCGCCTCGACGTCGGCCGGGTCGAGGTTGAACGAGTCGTCGACCTCGGCGAGGACCGGCGTCGCTCGGGCGTAGACGATCGCGGAGATCGAGGCGACGAACGTGAAGCCCGGCACGATCACCTCGTCGCCGGGTCCGATGCCGAGGCCGAGCAGCGAGATCCACAGGCCGCCCGAACCGCCGCCGCTCAGGCCCAGGGCGTACTTGACGCCCGGCGAGCGCCGCGATCTCCTGCTCGACGTGACGGACCTTCGCCCCGAAGTTCGGATCGTCGGCGCTGCCGTACCGGCTCAGGGAGCGGCTGGTGAGGACCTGCATGACCTCGGCGATCTCTTCCTCGCCGATCAGCTCTACACCGGGTCCGGGCATGCCGGCTCTCCCCTCTCATCCGTGCAACCGATTGCACAGCACCCTACCAGCACGATAATCTGACCGTCAACATCGGAGGCCGGCGAGACGAGCGGAGGGTCGGGAGCGACGTGAGCGATCTCCTCGAACGAGTGGCGGGCGCGCCGATCACGTGGGGCGTGGACGGTTCGCCGGGCTGGGGCTACCTGATGGACCGGGACCGGGTCCTGCGCGAGATGGTCGAAAGCGGCCTGTCCGCGACCGAGCTCGGCCCGGACGGCTACCTGCCGACCGATCCGGCCGAGCTCCAGGACTACCTCGCCCGGTTCGACCTGAGCATCGTCGGCGGCTTCGTGCCGGCCCTGCTCTATCGACCGGACCAGATCGAGGCCCAGCTCGAGTACGTGACGCGCGCCGCACGGCAGCTGGCGAGCACCGGCTCCAAGGTGCTGGTGCTCGGGCCGTCGTCGCATCACCCCGGGTACGACACGTCGGTCGACATGGACGCCGACGAATGGACGGCGTTCCTCACCAACCTGCGGCGCCTCGAAGGCGTCGTCAGCGACGCCGGCCTTGAGACCGCGCTGCATCCGCACTGGGGCATGGCGATCGAGACCGGCAAGCACATCGACCGATTGCTCGAGTCGTCCTCGGTCGGGCTGTGCCTCGACACGGGCCACGTCTACCTGGCCGGCACCGATCCCGTCGACGTCGCGCGCGCGGCGCGCGGTCGCGTCCTCCACGTCCACCTCAAGGACGTCGACCCGGCGAAGGCCGCGCCGCGTCCGGAGCGGCGAGGTCCCCTTCCGCGAGTCCGTCATCGACGGCCTGTTCGTGCCCCTCGGGCAGGGTGGCGTCGACATCGCCGGCGTGATCGCCGCGCTCGAGGCCGACGGGTACCGCGGCTGGTACGTCCTCGAGCAGGACGTGTCGCTGAAGGGCGAGCCCCCGGTCGGCGAGAGGCCCGAAGGCCGACGCGGTCGACAGCGTCGCGTACCTGCGCAGCCTGGCCGGGGCTCCTGCGTGAGCCAGCGGGCCTTGAGCGACCACGAGGCGACGTGCGTCCTCCCGGCGCGGGCCCAGCTGGGTGAGTGCCCGACCTGGAGTCCCGATGACGCCCGGCTCTACTGGATCGACATCGACGGCCGGGCGATCCATCGCTACGACCCGGCGTCCGGCCTCGACGAGCAGCGTCCGGCACCGGGACGTCCGGGCTCGCTGGCCCTCACCGCCACCCCGGGACGACTCCTCGTCGCGCTGGAGGGCCGGCTCGGCTTCTTCGACTGGCCATCGGGAGCGTGGCGCGACTGGATCGCGCTCGAGCCGGAGGGCCCAGGCAATCGCCTCAACGACGGGCGCTGCGATCCGGCGGGTCGATTCTGGGTCGGCTCGATGTTCGACCCCGCTTCGGCCGGCAAGGCGACGGGGCATCCTCCACCGGGTCGAGCCGGACGGGTCGGCGGTCACCGTGCGGTCGGGGATCGGCGTCGCGAACGGGCTCGCGTTCGCCCCGGACGGACGAACGATGTACTTCGCCGACACCCCCCGCGAGACCGTCTGGGCGTACGACTACGACGTCGACACGGGCGAGGCCAGCGACGAGCGGGTCTTCCTGGACTTCGGGCCGTTGCCGGGCCGGCCGGACGGGGCCGCCGTCGACGAGGCCGGCTGCTACTGGATCGCCTGCGTCTATGGGCGGGATGGTCCTCCGGGTCACGCCGGCCGGGGCGATCGACCGACGGATCCGCGTGCCCGTCGACGAAGCCGACGATGCCGGCGTTCGGCGGCGCCGGGCTCTCGACCCTGTTCATCACGACGATCGGTGGCGGCGGATCGCACGAGGTCGACCCGAGCCAGCCCGACGCGGGCGGCCTGTTCGCGATCGAAGCCGGTGTCAGCGGGCTGCCCGAGCCGCGGTTCGGCGGCGGCCCGACCGCGGGGGTGACGTGACCGCGCCGACGTTGCCGCCGGTCTGGTTCGAGCGCCCGGTCCTCCCCGAGGTCGCCGCGAGCGTGGCGACACGATGCACGATCCTCGGTCCGGCCACGGGCGACGACCCGTTCGCCGGCCTCGGCACCGCCGTCGCCGCGGTCGTCGGGGCCGCGCCGTACGGCGAGGCGGCGATGGACCGCGCCCCGGGCCTGCTGGTCATCGCCCGGACCGGCATCGGCTACGACGCCATCGACGTCGCCGCGGCGACCCGGCGCGGGATCCGGTCTGCAACACGCCCGACGGCCCGACCATCTCGACGGCCGAGCACGCCGTGACGTTGATGCTGCTCGTCGCCAAGAACGTGAAGGCCGCCGAGGCGGCGCTCCGGACCGGCGCGCGCGATCGGCTACTACAGCCGCCACGACGGGATCGAGCTCGACGGCAAGGTCCTCGGCCTGGTCGGCTTCGGCCGGATCGCGCGGCATGTCGCCCGGATCGCCGGTGGCCTCGGGATGCGCGTCATCGACCTTCGACCCGTACCTCCCCGCATCCGCCGTGCCCGCCGGGATCGACCGCGCGGACACCCTCGACGCGCTCCTCGCGGGTCGCCGACGTCGTGTCCGTGCACGTCCCGCTGACCGACGAGTCGCGCGGCCTCTTCGGCGCCGCCCAGTTCGCGGCGATGAAGCCCGGAGCCGTGTTCATCAACACCGCCCGCGGCGGACTGGTCGACCAGGACGCCCTCCTCGGCGCGCTCGACGGCGGGCACCTGTTCGGCGCGGGGCTCGACGTCACGTCGCCCGAGCCGCTCCCCGCGGACCACCCGTTGCTGAGCCGCGACGACGTCGTCGTCACCCCGCATGTCGCCTCCGCGACCGCGGACGGCAAGGCGCGCATCTTCCGGGTCGCCTTCGAGGCGGCGATGGCCGCCGTCGAGGGGCGCCGGCCGGAACACCTGGTCAATCCCGAGGTCTGGGAGCGCAACGCATCGGCGCCGTACGCAGGAGTGGGCAAGTGACGAAGACGATCGGGATCGGCGTGGTCGGGTTCGGCTGGATGGGGCAGGCGCACAGCCGCGCCTACCGCGACATCCCCGTCTACTTCCCGGAGACCGGGATCCAGCCCCGGCTCGTCGCGGTCGCGGACAACGTCCCCGCACGCCTCGATCTCGCCCGCGACAACTTCGGATTCGAAACCGGGCACCTCGACTGGCGCGAGCTCATCGCCCGCGACGACGTCGACGTCGTCGACGTCACGGCGCCAAACGCCCTCCACCGCGAGATCGTCGAGGCCGCGGCGGCCGCCGGCAAGCACATCTCGTGCGAGAAACCGGTCGGGATCGATCCCGAGGCGACGGCCGCGATCGAGCTGGCCGGTCGGCGGGCGGGCGTCGTCACGGGCTGCGGCTACAACTACCGCTGGGCGCCGCTCGTCCAGCACACCCGCCAGCTCATCGCCGATGGGCGGCTCGGCGAGCTGACCCACTACCGCGGGCGGTTCTTCTCGATGTACGGGCGCGACCGGCTCGGCCTGCTCTCGTGGCGATTCCTCCAGGAGGAGGCCGGCTACGGCGTCCTGAGCGACCTCATGTCGCACGCGATCGACATGGCCCAGTTCCTGTGCGGACCGATCAGCCGGGTCGTCGCGGTCAAGGAGACGTTCATCAAGCAACGGCCCCTGCCGACGCCCGGCGCGGGCACGCACTACGAACGGGGCAAGCCCGGCGACCCGACCGGCGCCGTGACCAACGAGGACTACGTCGGCGCGCTGGTCGAGTTCGAGAGCGGGGCGCGCGGCACGCTCGAGTGCGACCGTTCGATCGTCGGGCCGCAGAGCTCGATGGCGTTCGAGCTCAACGGCTCCAAGGGCGCGGTCGGGTGGGATCACGAGAAGCTCAACCAGCTGCGGCTGTACCTTCCCGAGGAGCAGCCCAACGACGGGTTCATCGAGGTCCTCGGCGGCGACGCCTTCCCGAACCACGGGAACATCGTCCCGGGCGGCGGCAATTCGCATCGGCTACGAGGACATGAAGCTGATCGAGGCGCTGGCGTTCCTCAAGTCCGTCGCCGCCGGGCAGCCCCACGACCCGGGCTTCACCGCAGGCCCTGGCCAACGCCTCGGTCGCCGCGGCGATGGTCCGCTCGTGGTCGTCGGGAGCGTGGGAGGACGTCGTCAGCCTGCGGATCGATTGAGGTACGCGCCGGGATGCTGAAGAACACGACGAAGGCGAAGCTGGCCGAGGGAAAGGCCGTCTTCGGCTGCTTCGTCCGGACCGCCGAGCCGTCGCTGATCGAGTACGTCGCGCTGCTCGGCTGGGACTTCCTCGTGCTCGACGCCGAGCACGGGACCCTCCTGCCGAACCAGGTCGAGGACCTGTGCCGGGCGATCGAGCCGCGCGGCGTGACGCCGATGGTGCGGGTGACGACGAACGACCCACCGACGATCCTGCGCTACCTCGACACCGGCGCCCACGGCGCCCACATCCCGTGGGTCAACAGCGCGGCCGAGGCCGAACGTGCCGTGCAGTCGGTGAAGTACTCGCCCCGCGGCATCCGCGGGCTGGCCGGCAGCCGGGCGTCGGAATGGGGACTCCGCGAGCCGCTGAGCGACTTCGTCGAGCGGTCGAACCGCGAGACCCTCGTCGTGATCCAGATCGAGACCCAGGACGCCGTCGACGCCATCGACGACTATCTGGCGATCGATGGCGTGGACGTCCTGTTCCTCGGCCCGACCGACCTCTCGCAGTCCCTGGGTCACCCGGGCGACCTGCGCCATCCCGACGTCCTGGCCGCCATGGACCGCGTCGCGTCGGCCGTCGTCGGATCGGACAAGGTCCTCGGGATCTACGCGGGCACCGCCGACATGACCCGCGAGTGGCTGGATCGCGGGGCGCGCTACTTCACGACGTCACTGGAGCCGTTCCTTCGGGATGGCATGACCAGGCACCTGGAGCACGTTCGAGGATGACGAAGCCATGAAGACGATCCGGCTGACCACCGCCCAGGCCATCGTGAGGTGGCTGCTCGCGCAGCGGACGAGGATCGACGGCGAGGACGTGCCGATCTTCGCGGGCGTCTTCGCGATCTTCGGCCACGGCAACGTGACGTCGCTTGGCGAGGCGCTCGAGCCGGTCCAGGACGAGCTGCCGACCTACCGCGGCCACAACGAGCAGTCGATGGCCCTCGCCGCCGTCGCCTACGCCAAGGCGATGCGCGGCCGGCGGATCATGATCGCGACGTCGTCGATCGGGCCCGGCTCGACGAACATGGTGACCGCCGCGGCCGTCGCCCACGCCAACCGCCTGCCGGTCCTGCTCTTCTCCGGCGACACCTTCCAGCACCGGATCGTCGACCCGGTGCTCCAGCAGGTCGAGCACTTCGACGACCCGACGCTGACCGTGACCGACACCTTCAAGCCGGTGAGCCGCTACTGGGACCGGATCACGAAGCCCGCCCAGATCGTCCGGTCGCTGCCGCAGGCCCTCGCCGTGATGCTCGACCCGGCGACGCGCGGCCCGGCGTTCTTCGCCCTGCCGCAGGACGTCCAGGCCGAGGCGTACGACTTCCCGGAGCGGTTCTTCGAGCCGAAGGTCCACTACATCCGCCGGCCGGGCCCCGATCCGCGCGACGTCCAGGCGGCCGCGAGCGCTCATCGAGCGTGCGCCAAGCGACCGCTGATCGTCGCCGGCGGCGGCGTCCACTACTCGGGCGCCGTCGACGTCCTGCGCTCCTTCGCGGAGCGCCACGCGATCCCGGTCGTCGAGACGGTCGCCGGCAAGTCGACGCTCACCCACGACCACCCGAACTACGCCGGCCCGATCGGCGTCACGGGATCGACCGCGGCGAACGCCGTCGCCGAGCAGGCCGACGTCGTCATCGCGGTCGGGACCCGGCTCCAGGACTTCACGACCGGCTCGTGGTCGGTGTTCGCGAATCCGGATGTCCGGTTCGTGGCGGTGAACACCGCATCGTGGGACGCCCACAAGCAGGGCGCCCAGCCGGTCGTCGGCGACGCCAAGGTCTCGCTCGAGGCGATCGACGCCGCCCTCGGCACGTACGCGGCACCGCCCGAGTGGCTGTCGATGGCCGACGAGCGCATCGCCGAGTGGCACGCCTATCTCGACTCGTGGTCCGGGCGAACGCATGACGGCCCGCCCGCCTACGCCGAGGTCATCCAGGCGATCAACACGGCCGCCGACCCCGCGGACTACATCGTCTCCGCCGCCGGTGGCCTGCCCGGCGAGCTGAGCATGGGCTGGCGCTCCAAGGCGGATCGGGACCGTTCGACTCGGAGTACGGCTACTCGACGATGGGCTACGAGATCGCCGGGGCGTGGGGCGCGCGGATCGCCCGGCCGACCGGTGACGTCATCGCGTGGGTCGGCGACGGCTCGTACCTGATGATGAACTCGGACATCTACTCGACCGTGATGACCGGCCAGAAGGTCATCTTCATGGTCTGCGACAACGGCGGCTTCGCGGTCATCAACCGGCTCCAGGTCAACACCGGCGGGGCCGAGTTCAACAACCTGCTCCGCAACACGAACCACGAGCGCTACTTCCAGGTCGACTTCGTGAAGCACGCCGAGTCGATGGGCGCGATCGCCGAGCGGGTCGAGACGCGTCGACGACCTGCCGGCGGCGTTCGCCCGGGCCAAGGCCGCCGACCGGAGCTACGTCATCGTCGTGCCCGGTCAGCGAATACACCTGGACCGAGGGCGGCGCCTGGTGGGAGGTCGGCGTGCCCGAGGTCAGCGAGCGGGCCGGGGTCCGCGCGGCGCGCGAGGACTGGGCGGCCAAGAAGCAGCGCCAGCGCGTCGGCGTCTGACCGCGGTGGGCGACTTCGACGGCCGGGTGGTCGTGATCACGGGCGCCGCGTCCTTCGTGGGCGAGGCGATCGCCGCCGACCTGGTGGCCGCCGGCGCCCGCGTGGTCCTGGGTGACCGCGATGCGGACCACGGGGCGGCCGCGGCGGCGCGCCTCGGCGACGCGGCGCGCTTCGTGGCGACGGACGTGTCCCAGGACGCCGACCTCGACCGGCTGATCTCGACCGCGCTCGACGAGCACGGACGGCTCGATGGCGTCGTCGGCGCCGCCGCCGACTTCGAGGACCAGCTGCTCGCCAGCACGCGTGAGCTGTGGGACCGGGTCCTCGACGCCAACGTCGCCTCGGCCGCGATGCTGACGACCAAGGGGGCCGCGGCGATGACCGCGGGCGGCGCGATCGTCCACATCGCCTCGGTGAGCGGGCACGTCTCGCAGCCGGCCCACGTCGTCTACAACGTCTCCAAGGCCGCGTTGCTCATGCTCGTGAAGAGCTCGGCGCACCACCTCGCCCCGCGCCGCATCCGCGTCAACGCGGTCTCGCCCGGCTGGATGTGGAGCCGCAACATCGAGCGGCGCTACGGCACGCGGGAACGGGCCGACGCCCTGGCCGCGGAGTTCCAGCCGCTCGGCCGGATGGCCGATCCGGAGGAGGTCGCCCACGCGGTGACGTTCCTGCTGTCGGACCGGGCGTCGTTCATCACCGGCGCCGAGCTGCTGGTCGACGGCGGCTACTCGACGATCGGTCCCGAGGCGCTCGGCCAGCCATTCGAGAAGGTCCGGACGATCGAATAGCGCCTCAGCGGCGCGAGCGCTCCCGGACGAGGTCGTCGAGCTTCTCCCGACTCGCGGCCATGTACGCGGCCAGTCGCGCCCGTTCCGCCGGCGAGCGGACCGTCGCGATCTGCTCGACCCAGGTCCTCGCGCCGTCGATGATCGTGCCGATCGCGGCCGCGTCGTCGGGCGCGAAGGCCGGCTTGCCGGGGACCTCCAGGTAGACCGGGGAGCTGTGCGCACCCATGCTCGTGGCGAAGCCCGAGTGGATCTGCTCGCGGCTGGTGACCCTGGCGGCGAGCCATCCGCCCTTCGAGACCGTGACCCGCTCCGAGAGGCTCGCGCGATCGCCCCCGTCCGCGGACGTCGCCGCGACGACGACGCCGTCGTGGATGAGCTCGAGGCGGTCGATGACCGGTTGCGCGGCCGACGCGGCGGCCCGGACCTCGACCGCTCCCCCGCCCCGCCCCAGCGTGACGACGTCGCCCGGCCCGCAGCCGTCGACCTCGAGGTCGACGAAGGACCCCGACGACACGAACGTCCGACCCGCCCGAACCGCGGCCGCCCAGGTCTCGAACGAGATCGGCGCGCCGGGGTCCAGGCGGGCGTAGGTCCGGATCGCCCCGAGCGGGATCTCGGCCGACATCTTGTCCGTGCCACCGACGATCGGCAGCCGGTAGCCGCAATTGAGGAAGCGGTACCACTCGCGGATCGACGGCCCGTCGATGTCCGGGGTGAGGGCCTGCATCTCGACCGCGTCGATCTTGCCCGAGACGATGTCGGCGGCGACCTCCGCGTACGGCAGCGGGAAGTGGACGGCGAGGGCCAGCCCGCCCTGCTCGCGGGCGGCATCGGCCCAATCGGCGATCAGGCCGGTGAGCGGGTCGCCCAGGCGGGCCTCCGGGAGCTCCGGCGCTCGCCATCGGCAGGACCGCGTCCGAGGCGCCGAGCAGGCCGATGTGACCGAGCATGTTCTGCCGGTTCTCGCTGCCCATGACCACCATGTGCCGGCCGGTCGGGTCGGCGACGACGGCGGCCGGGAGGTCGGCGCCGCTCGTGTGGTGGTCGCCCCACTGCGTCGCGAGCAGGTTGACGATGGCCACGCCTTCGGCCCGCGCCTGGAGCAGCGCCGAGGTCGGCGAGATGAAGTGGACGTGGCAGTCGACCGCGATCCAGTCGGGGCCGGCGGGGCCCGTCGACGGGCTCCAGCGCCAGGACGAGCGGGGCGCGGTCGCGCTCGCCGTCGCCTCCGATGTCGAGCGACCGGGCCAGCGGGCGATAGCCGAACCCGCGGACCACCTCGACCTGCGACGGCCCCGTCCGGCAGCTCGATGGGAAACCGGCCCGGGACGTAGGCGTAGGTCGCACCGCCGAGGACCAGGTCCGCGCCGGTGTCCTCGTTGAGACCCGGGTTGATCTCGTCGCGATGCCCCATCGGCGGGAGGTAGCGCCCGTCGGCCGCCTGGAACCGGACGCGGGCCGGCATCGACGTCCCCGGTCGTCGCGTCGACGATCTCGACGTCGATCCGGCGGGTCGGCGTCCGAAGCGATTCGATGGTCACGGCGCCGAACCGCTTGCGCGCGCCGTCGGCCGGCAGGCGGCCCGCCGGCACGAGATCCTCGCCGACGGCGATCGTGGCGTCGTCGGTCATCGCGAGGTCGACGAGCGTCGCCGTCCTTGACCGCTGATCCGCGAGCGGCGTCCCCCATCCGATGACCGCGCCCGGACGACCCGGCGGTCGCCTCGAGCGGCGGCGGCGCCGGGCGCGTTCCGGAACACCTGCCCGAGGTCCACGTCGACCTCCCCGGCTGCCCCGGCTTGCCGTCGATCCGGAGGGTGCGCCGCGGCTCGAGGACCAAGCGGCGAGGCGACCCCGCGGAACGTCGTGACCGCCGCGACGACGACGCCGCCACCCGCGTCGAGCGGCGCGAGCGGTTCCATCCGCAGTCGCGACGAGCGTCGCCGGCGCCGTCCGGGATCTCGATCGCGTGGAGCCACAGCGCGATGTCGCCGGTCGGACTGGGCACCGAATCGGCCACCCCGGTCTGGGCCGGACCCCAGCTGCCCGGCAGGATCCCGAGCAGGCCGGCGTGCCCCGGCTCGGCGTAGCCACCCACCGGCATCGCCGGATACGGCCCGCGCCAGTCGAGCGGCGTGTCGATCGTGTGCGCCACGGCGGCGAAGGCGCCCTGGCCCCAGCCGATGATGCCCTCGTTCACCTCGAACCGCCGGCGCATGACGCCGGCGATCGACGCGCCCCGACGCCAGCTCCACGGTGTAGCGGGCCAGCGGCTGGCCGACCGGCGTGACCCAGCCGATCGGCAGGTCCGCCGGACGACCCGCGACCGGGTCCCGCCAGGCGTCGCAGAAATGGGCGACCACGACGTGACTGGCCGGGCCGGCCGCGCGCAGGTCGACGACGACCTCACGGTCGAGCAGGAGCCAGCGGCGCCGGATCGTCGCACGGGCGAATCGGAACGGCAGGCCGCGGAAGACGGCTCCGCCCGGCCGGCAGCCGTCCGATCGCGTCGCGATAGCCCGGGTGGAGCCGCGAGCGCCAGCTCGCGGTCGCTCGCATTGCGCTGTCGCCGCAGGTCGAGCGGGGTCGCGAGGGGCGTCGATCGCGGCGGCGTCATCGACGCGGGCCGGCGGTCGTGTTCGTTCGCCGTGGCACCCGCGATCACCCTCCGCGACAACCTGCGTTGACCCTCTCGCGTCGGTATGCTAGCGTCCGCGCAACCGATTGCACAAGTCACCGGATGCACGCGAAAGCGGAGGGGCATCGGTCAGTGGGTGCCTGCGCTACACCGTCCGGCAAGCAGCCCCGGACGGACGTGATCATGGTCGCGCCGCCCCCCTGGGCGGCTTAGACGGGCCGGATGCGCCGACCCCCTGAACGTCGGGTCGTCCTCGCGGACGTCGCCCGGCTCGCCGAGCACCTCCGAGGCGACGGCGTCGCGCGCCCTCAAGCACGATCCCAGGATCGGCGAGGCGACCCGCGCGGCCGTCCATGCCGCTGCCGCCAAGCTCGGCTACGTCCCCAATGCCGCGGCCCGCAGCCTGCGGGCGCAACGCACCCACATCCTGGGGATCCTGCTCGACGACCTCGCCGACCCGGTCCACGCCAAGGTCGCGGCGGGCTTCGAGGAAGCGGCCGCCAGCCAGGGGTACGCGGTCTTCATCATGACCGGCCTGCACGACCAGGAACGCGAACAGCGGGCGTTGACGGCGTTCGTCGAGCACCGCGCCGACGGGATCATCGTCGCGTCCTGCGTCAGCGACCCGGCCGACGTGCTGGCCCGGGTCCGGGCCGATCGCGTGGTCTTCGTCCAGCCCGACTACCCGGCCCTCGCCGACGGCGCCGAGCCACCGGCTCGTGGCGTCGTCCGGACCGACGACCGCGCGGGCGTGGCCGCCACGGTGCGACACCTCGCGGAACGTGGCTACCGGCGCCTCACCTATGCCGGCCCGAGCGGCTGGTCCTCCAATGCGTGGCGGCGCGCGGCCGCGACCGCCACCGTCAAGGAGCTCGGGCTCGGACCGCTCCGCTTCATCGACGTCGCCGTCGACGCGCTGGCGGGATGCGTCCGGGCTGGCCCTGGCCCTCGCCGCCGATCCACCCGACGCGGTGCTCTGCTACGACGACAAGCTGGCCCTCGGCCTGCTCGACGCGCTGCGCTCGACGAGCCTGGTCGTGCCCGACGACCTGGCCGTGGTCGGGTTCGACGGGATCCCGGCGGCTCGCCAGTCCTGGCCACGGCTGACGACCGTGGAGGTCCCATCCGTCGAGGTCGGCCGGCACGCGGTCGAGATGCTGATCTCGTCGGTGCGCGACGGCCGGATGCCCGCCTCGGAGGTCCTGCCGGTGAGCCTGGTGATCGGGGACAGCACGCCGCCGCGCGCCCCGCGGATCGCGCAGCCGCGGCACGCGGGCGACGGTCGCCACCGCCCCCGGAGCCGGGTCATGACGGGGACCGGCGCGGCGCCCGCGATCGAGCTCGTCAACGTGACGAAGCGCTACGGCGAGGCCGTGGCGCTCGACGGCGTCTCGCTCCAGATCGAGTCGGGCGAGTTCTTCTGCCTGCTGGGCCCGTCCGGTTGCGGCAAGACGACGACGCTCAACCTGATCGGCGGGTTCATCCCGCTCACGTCCGGCGAGCTGCGCATCGACGGGCAGCGGGTCAACGACCTGCCCCCGCACCAGCGCGACGTGAACACCGTGTTCCAGAACTACGCGCTCTTCCCGCACATGTCCGTCGCCGACAACGTCGCGTTCGGGCTGCGGATGGAGAGCCTGCCCGACGACGAGGTCGGCCGGCGCGTCGGCGAGTACCTCGAGCTGGTCGGCCTGGCCGAGTACCGCGACCGGTACCCGGGCCAGCTGTCGGGCGGACAGGCCCAGCGGGTCGCGCTCGCACGGGCGCTGGCGAAGCGACCGACCGTCCTGCTGCTCGACGAGCCGCTCGGAGCGCTCGACCTCAAGCTCCGCAAGCAGATGCAGGTCGAGCTGGCGCGCATCCACCGCCAGGTCGGCACGACCTTCGTGTTCGTGACCCACGACCAGGAAGAGGCCCTCTCGATGGCCACGCGGATCGCGGTCATGGCCGGCGGCCATGTTCGCCAGATCGGGACGCCGCGCGAGATCTACCTGGGCCCGGTCGACCGGTTCGTCGCCGACTTCATCGGCGAATCGAACTTCCTCGACGGGCGCGTCGCCTCGAACGGCCAGGGACCCGCCTTCCAGCTGAGCAACGGGACGGTCGTCCCCATCGCCGACGGACGCCGACGGGACGCGGAACGGTCGAGTCGCGCTGATGATCCGGCCCGAATCGGTCGGCGTCGGCCGCGAGGCGCCGGGCGGCACGACGCCGAACGTCGTCATCGACGGCCGGGCGACGAACGTCGCGTTCATGGGTAACCACACCAGGATCACGGTCCAGACCGACGCCGGGATCCTCGTCGCGCTTCGGTTCCATGGCGAGTCGGACGAGCAGGCTGTCGAGGAGGAGATGTTGGATCAAGAGGTGCACGTTTGGTGGGATCCGCGCGAGTCAACGGTCGTCGCAGCCGGCGACCTACGGGGATCGGAAGAAGAGTCTCGAGGAGGTCCTGAGGGATGAACGCGATCGACAATCAACTGTCACGGCGTCGATTTCTCCAGGCGTCGGCCGCGGTCGGCGCCGCGGTCTCACTGGGCGGGATCACCGCCGCCTGCAACGCCATCGGCGGGCCGGCGGCGCAGGGCGGGACGTTCAACTGGATGACCTGGGGCGACCATTACATCGACACGCAGCTCAAGGCCATCGAGACGTCCGACAAGATCATCGCGCAGATCAGGAGCTCGCCGGCAACGCCGAAGGGTTCGCCAAGCTCAAGGAGGTCAAGGGCGAGCTGGACATGATCTCGGGCGACGCCCTGTGGGTGCCCGATGCCTACTTCGCAGGAGGGGCTCATCGAGCCGTTCGACATCAACTCGCTGAAGGTCTCCTCGCAGTTGTACCCGTTCGCGCGGGAGTTCGACATCTGGACGACGCCCGACGGCTATCTCGGCTACCCGTTCGGCTGGTCGCCGATCAGCATCTACTACAACGTGGCTGAGGTCAGCCCCGCACCTGACTCGTGGGCCGTGCTCCTCGATCCCAAGTACAAGGGGCGCATCGTCATCGAGAACCAGCCCGAAGAGATCGTCGCGTACATGGGCAAGGCATCCGGCGTCGACGACGTCTACAACATGACCGACGACCAGCTCGCGACGGTCAAGGGGCTGCTCGAGCAGCTCAAGCCGAACGTCCTCAAGTTCGCGCAGCAGGCCACCGACAGCGTCAACGCGATGACCAGCGGCGAGGCGTGGCTCATCACCGGCAACCTCGGCAACGAGGACCGGGTGAAGGACGCCGGCGGACCGGAGATCAAGGGGTTCATCCCCAAGGAAGGCACCGTCGGCTGGATGGATGCCGAGATGATCGTCAAGGACGGTGCCAACAAGGCGCTGCTCTTCCCCTACCTGGAGAAGGCCGAGGTGGCCGAGAACATCGCCGCCAACTTCATCACCCACGGCCGACCGCTCTTCAACGAGGCGGCCTACCAGGTCCTCGTCGACCAGGGTGAGCAGGACCGTGCCGACCGGTATCTCTACAACAAGGCCGAGGAAACCCTGGCCAAGACGACCCTGAAGGGCCCCGGCACGTCGACCGAGAAGTCGATCCAGCTCTTCAACGAAGTCTTCGGAGCGTAGTTCGCCGACCATGGCGACCGAGATCGTCGGCGGGGCCGCCCTGGCTCCGCCGACGGCGATCGGCGCGAGGCGAGGCGCCCGCCTGCGTCAGCTCGCGCCGTTCCTTCCGGCGGCGGTCATCATCGTCGGCCTGTTCCTCGTTCCCCTTGCCTTGATGTTCGTGTTCTCGTTCTGGTCGACGGACGAGAATCTCGACGTCATCCCCGTCTGGACGCTCGAGAACTACCAGAACTTCTTCACGAACCCGACCTACGTCCGGACGCTCTTCAAGACCATGCTGATCGGCGACCGCGGTCACGATCGTGTGTCTGGCCGTCGCCTTCGCCGTCGCCTACTTCCTGGCCCGCTACGTCTCGCGGCAGTGGGCCCGGATCGCCCTCCTCGTCATCATCGTCCCGTTCTGGACGAGCTACCTGCTGCGCGTCTACTCATGGCAGGCGATCCTCGGCGAGCGCGGCGCGCTCAACCAGGTCCTCGTGGGCCTCGGGATCATCGACGAGCCGTCGCTGCTGTTCGTCTACAACGACTTCGGGACGTTCATCGTGCTCGTGTACCTGTACATCCCGTTCGCGGCCCTCGTCCTGTACGCGTCGCTCGAGCGGTTCGACTTCACGCAGCTGACGGCGGCGCAGGACCTCGGAGCGAGCCCGATCCGCGCATTCCGACACGTGCTGCTGCCGCAGATCCGGCCGGGCCTGATCACCGCCTGCATCTTCGTCTTCATCCCGATCCTCGGCGAGTTCCTGACGCCATCGATGGTCGGCGGTGCGCAGGGCCTGCTGATCGCCAACCTGCTCGCCAACTTCTTCAAGAACGCCCTGATCCCCGAGGGCGCGGCGGTCGGGTTCCTGATCGCCGCGTTCGTCACCGTGCTGCTGATCGTGTTCCGCCGCTACCTGCGGGTCGAGGACGTGGTGGTCCGTGGCTAGCCGGGTCGATCCGCTCGAGACGATGCCCGTCAGCCGCCACGGGGGCACGGTGCGCTGGGCGCTGCGGCTGGTGTTCGGGGCACTGATCGTGTTCCTGTACCTGCCGATCCTCTTCATGATCGTCTTCTCGTTCGACGAGGGCGCCACGCCGGGCCTGCCGATCACGGGCTTCACGCTCCACTGGTACGAGGCGATGCTCAACAACCGCGTCCTGCTCCGGGCGGTGGGCAATTCGGTCATCGTGGCCGTCATCGTCTCGATCCTGGCGACGATCATCGGGACGATGGCGGCCTTCGTCCTGGTCCGCGCGCGCATCCGCTTCCCGAACGCGACGCGCATCGCGTTCACCCTTCCGATCATGGTCCCGGGCGTCCTGATCGGCGTGTCGCTGCTGATCTACTTCGCGCGCGTGCTGGACTTCTCGCTGTCGCTGGCGACCGTGATCGCCGGGCACCTCGTCGTCACCGTCCCGTTCGTGGTCCTCATCGTCGCCAGCCGGCTGCAGAGCTTCGACCGCTTCCTCGAGTGGGCGGCCGCGGACCTCGGGGCGTCGCCCCGCCAGGCCATCCGCCACATCGTGCTGCCGCTCATCGCCCCGGCGATCCTGGCCGGCGCGCTCATCAGCGTGACGCTGTCGATCGACGAGTTCGTCATCACCTGGTTCACGGTCGGCTCGCAGCCGACGCTGCCGACCTTCATCTACACCAGGGTCAAGTTCGGGGTCACCCCGGAGGTCAACGCCGTCGCCACGGTCATGCTGGTCGCGACCCTCGGGACGCTCGGCTCTGGCCGGGGTCGCGCTCGGACGCGCCCGGCGACTGACGGGCCGGATGCGGCGACGGCGGCAGGCCGGCTGATGCGCGCCGCGGTCTTCAAGGGCGCCGGCGTCCTCGCGCTCGAGGACGTCCCGGAGCCGGTCGTCGAGGCCGACGACGACGTCATCATCGAGGTCGAGGCGTGCGGGATCTGCGGCAGCGACCTCCAGATCCTCAACGTCCCACCGGGCCATCCGGCGGACCCCGGCGTGATCCTGGGCCACGAGTTCATCGGCCGCGTGACCGCGCTGGGGAGCAGCGCGGGTGCCGGGCGCGCTCGAGGTCGGCCAGCGCGTCGTCGTCGACCCCGACCCGAAGTGCGGCAGGTGCGGTCCGTGCCGCGCGGGACGCCCGGCCAGCTGCGAGAACATCCGCGCGCTCGGCGTCTTCCAGCATGGCGCCCTGGCGCCGCTGGTCAAGGCGCCGGCCGAGTTCACGTTCCCGCTCTCGGAGGCCCCGTCGTCGGCGATCGCGTCGCTCATCGAGCCGCTGGCCTGCGTGGTCAACAGCGTCAACAAGGCGAACCCACGGCCGGGTGAGTCGGCGATCATCTTCGGCGCCGGCGCCATCGGCTGTCTCTTCCTCGCGATGTTCAAGGCGGCCGGTGCCGGCCCGGTCATCGTGGTCGAGCCGCAGGCCCCGCGCGCGGCCGTCGCCAGGGCGGTCGGGGCGGATCTCGTGGTCACGCCGGACGAGCTGGACGCCGCACGCCGTGCGCTCTTGCCGCATGGCGCGGATGTCATCGTCGACGCCGTGGGCAGCCAGCTCGGGACGGCCATCGAGCACGCGGCCCTCGGCGGCCGCATCGCTCTGTTCGGGATGAACCAGACGGCCCGACCAGCGGTCCAGCAGTACACGATCACCGAGCGCTCGCTGTCGGTCCTCGGCACCTACATCACGGCCTTCACCTTCCCGACCGCGATCCGGCTGGTCGAGGGTGGCACGCTGCCGCTGGAACCGATCGTCACGCACGTCCTGCCGCTCGACCGCGTGAGCGAAGGACTCGACCTGCTGCGCTCGGGCACCGCGACGAAGGTCGTCATCACGCCCGGCGCCGCGCCGGCTTCGTGAGCGCGCGACCCCTGGAACTCGGCCTCTACACCGACTCGCTGCCGCACCTGGGGCTCGAGGCGGTCCTCGACATCGCCGCCGAGATCGGTGCGACCGGAATCGAGATCGCCACCGGGGGCCAATCATCGGCGCCGCACCTCCGGATCGATGAGCTCCTCGCTGACGCGGGCCAGCGAGCCCGGTTCCTGGCCGCGTTCGAGAGCCGTGGCTTGCGGATCGCGGCCCTCAACTGCTCGGCCTGGCCGCTGCACCCGGTCGTCGGCGACGAGCATGTCGCGCTCA
This sequence comes from uncultured Chloroflexia bacterium, assembly GCA_963735785.1. Taxonomy (GTDB): domain Bacteria; phylum Chloroflexota; class Limnocylindria; order Limnocylindrales; family CSP1-4; genus SPCO01. The sequence goes on from CAVTMH010000002.1 coordinate 230,202, forward strand.
TCCGCTCGACGATCCGGCTCGCCGCCGAGCTCGGCGTGCGCAAGATCGTCTCGATGTCGGGCAGCCCGGGTGACGGGCTCGCGGCGTCCGCGGTCAACTTCGTGTGGTATCCGTGGCCGGCCGATTCCCTCGCGTTACTCGAGCGCCAATGGGCGGCGGCGATCGACCTGTGGCAAGACCTGGGCGCGGAAGCGACGGCCGCGGGCGTCGAGCGTATCGCCCTCGAGCTCCATCCCCTGCACCTCGCCTACAACGTGCCGACCCTGCAGCGGCTACGGGATGCCATCGGTCCGGTCATCGGGGCGAACCTCGACCCGTCGCACCTGTTCTGGCAGCAGATGGACCCCGTGGCCGTCATCCGCGCACTCGGACCGGCCGTCCACCACGTCCACCTGAAAGACACCGAGGTCATTCCGGACGAGGTCGCGATCGCCGGCGTCCTCGACCAGCGCTCGTTCGACGACCCGGCGCAGCGGGCGTGGGTCTTCCGGACCGCCGGCAGCGTCCACGGTCCTGGATTCTGGTCAGCGTTCGTGGCCGCGTTGCGCGAGGTCGGCTACGACGACGTGCTCGCGATCGAGAACGAGGACGCGGGCCTGACGCCGGAGGCGGCGGTCCGTCAGGCCGGCGGATTCATGCGCTCCGTCCTGGACGGCTGAGCCGCCC
>CAVTMH010000003.1:0-17500 GCA_963735785.1 uncultured Chloroflexia bacterium
CGGTCTCGTGGTGAGATCCGGTCACCGTTTGGTTGTGCACTGGAGCCGACGACGGGACTCGAACCCGGAACCTGCTGTTTACAAAACAGCTGCTCTACCAATTGAGCTACGTCGGCGCGACGGGCAAGGCCGTACCGCAACAGACCCTTCGGCGCCGGGGAATGATAGGGCCCATCGCAGGAATGGGTCAAGCGTGGGGGATCGGCATGCGGTTCGGGGCCACGCCAGGCAATGCCGCGACGGAGCGACGGTCGGCTGGTCCGTGTCGTGCACGCGACATGTTCATTTTCCGGGCTAGCGAACGGACATCGCCTCCTACGCCGGCGGGCGGCGGGTGTTGGGCGAGTCCAGGAACACGGCATGAGCGATCTGGTCCGTTAGGACCGCTCCGACGGGGTCCTTCCGACTCGTGTGACCCGCGATGGCGATCGAATGAACATGCGGCGAGCATCCGGCGGCCTATCGCTTGGTCGACCGCCGCTTCCGGGCGCCGTCGGCCGGCAGCAGGTCGCCTTCCGCTGGTGGCTCGGACGGCTGCGGGCGACTCGGACTCGGATGGCTCGGGAGGGGCGGATCCGTCCGCGCCTTCTGATACCTGCTTCTTGGCCTTGGCTGGTTTGGGGCGAGGGCCTTCCCCGATCGGCGCTTCGGGGCGGCCGCTGCCGCCGGATCGGGGTCGGGCGCCGGCACGGTGTCGGGCGGTGCGCTCCTGCGTCGGTCGCGTCGGCCTTCTTCGATCGGCGCTTCGGCGCTGGCTTCCTGGCCGCTGGCTCGATCACGGCCTCCGCCGGCTCCGTCGAGAGGCCCTTCCGCACTCTCGGCTTCGGCACCGCCGCTTCGCCGGAGGTCGCCAGCCTCGACGGGTGCGTGGCACCCGAAGCCGCGTCGACGGTCGCCAGCTCCGGGTCGATCGCCGCCTTCGACTTCCTGGTCCCCGGACGCTTGGCCGCCGCGGGCGCCGCACCCGCCGGTGCGTCGGGGAGCGGCGGCACGACCCTCGGCACGGCGTTCGGGTCGCGCTGGGCGAGCGCCTCGAACAGCAGGATCGAGCCGGCGACCGCGGCGTTGAGCGACCCGACGGCGCCCCGTCATCGGGATCCGCATGAACAGGTCGCGCGCGCCGGCGGACGGCGGGCCCGAGGCCCTGACCCTCGCTGCCGACGACGATCGCCAGCGGACCGCGCAGGTCGCTCTGGCGGGCGGTCAGCGGCGCGTCGCCGTCGGCGCCGGCGACCCGCAGGCCGCGCGCGTGGAGGTCGCTCGAGGGCGCCGGCCAGGTCGTCGACCGGGCACGAGCAGGAGGTGCTCGATGGCGCCCGGCCGACGCCTTGACGGCGGACGGCGCTGAGCGGCGCCTGGCGGTGGGTCGGGAACAGGACGCCGTGGACGCCGGCCGCCTCGGCGCTCCGCAGGAGCGTGCCGACGTTGTGCGGGTCCTCGAGCGAGTCGAGCACGAGGACGAACGGCGGCTCGCCGCGCTCGACGCGCCCGCGCGAGGACGTCGTCGAGGCGTCGCGAACCGGCGCGGTTCGACGACGAGCGCGACGCCCTGGTGGCCATCGAAGCCGGCGAGCGCGGTCAGCGAGCCGCCCTCGACCTCGACGATCGGGATCCGCAGGTTCGTGGCGTGCAGGACGATCTTCTCGAGCGCCTGCGCGGCGCTGCGGGACGACCAGCAGCCGGATGCGCCGGCCGGCGCGCGACGAACGCCTCCTCGACCGGACGCCGGCCGGCGACGAGCTCCTCGCTCTCGGCCGAGCGCCTCGGGCGACGGCAGCGCCGTCGGTCGCGGCGGGCCGCCGCGGCGCGGATCCGGTCGGTGGCCGTCCGGACGGTCGTACGGGCCGCGGCCGCCGGCTCGTACGGCCGGACCGGTCCGCCGACGCCGGCCGGGCGCGCCGGTTCGGGACGGCCGCCGCGCGGTGCCACGTAGTCCGGGCGGCCGCGGTCCGGGTCGGGCGCGGTCGCGGCGGCCGGTCCGCCCGGGCGCGGTCCGGGCGGGCCGCGTCGGGTCGCCACGGTCGGCGGCCGACCCTTCGGCCGGTCGTCGGGCCGGCGCGGCCGTCCCGGTCGCTCGGCCGCGGGCCCGGTCCGTAGCCGACCGCCGGGTCGCGGCCGCGGACCCCGCGGTCCGGGCCGGATCGCCCGGCCGCACGTCGGGCCGCCGCGGCGGTCGGCGCCGGATCGGTCGCCCGGCCGGCGCGTCGACCCGGCGGGCGCGCCCGCAGCCCGCGGGCCGCGCCGGACCACCTCGGTCGGGACGTGGGCCGGACGGCCGGAACCGATCCTGCGGGTCCACCCGGGCCGCGCGGCCGGTCGAACGGCCGTAGCGGGCCGTCGCTCCGCGGGCCGTACCCGGGACCGTCGCGGCGCGGCCCGTCGACGCCGGGGCGCCACCGTAGCCCGGCGCGTCATCCCGCCGGGGCCCGCCACGCCTCGGCCCGCCCCGGGGCCCGCCCGGTGCCGCGGCCGCGGCCCGCCGGCGGCCCGTCGATCGCCGCCGGTCCGTCGCGCCGCGGTCCGCCGCGGACGCGGCCCGCTCGCCGCCGCCGGCGGTCGTCCGGGCGGTCGGTCAGCCACGGCCGACCTCCACGAGGCGTCGCCAGCGCTGGCCGTCGCGCGTGTCCTCGACCGCGATGCCCTGCGCGCAGCAGCTCGTCGCGCAGCCGGTCCGACGCCGCCCAGTCGCGGGCCGCCCGGGCCGCCGACCCGCTCGTCGAGCAGCGCCCGCAGCTCGGGCTCGAGGTCCTCGCCGGCGTCCGGCAGCACGCCGAGGACCCGGTCGAGGTCGCGCAGGACCGCGAGCGCCCGCGCCGCGTCGGCGGTCGACATCGACCGCGCGTCGATCCGCCGGTTCAGCGTCGCGGACGAGGTCGAACAGCGCGGCCAGCGCCTCGGAGATGTTCAGGTCGTCGTCGAGCGCCGCCTCGAAGGCCGTCGCGCGCCGCCGTCGAGCGCGTCGGGCAGCGTCGGGTCGTCCGGCCGGTCCTCGCGGTACGCCGTCGAGCGCCGCGACCAGCGGCGTCGAGCCGGTCGAGCGCGGCGGCGGCCGCGGCCAGCGACTCGTCGGAGTAGTTGAGGCTCGCGCGGTAGTGGACGGCGATCAGGGCGTACCGCAGGGCGCGCGGCGAGACCCCGGCCTCGAGCAGGTCGCCGACGCGGGCGATGTTCCCGGTCGACTTGGCCATCTTCGCGCCGCTCGACTGGAGGTGCGCGCAGTGCAGCCAGGTCTGCGACGAACGGCTCGCCCGGTCGCGGCCTCGCTCTGGGCGATCTCGTCCTCGTGGTGCGGGAAGATCAGGTCGACGCCGCCGGTGTGGATGTCGAACGACGGCCCGAGGTGGGCCATGCTCATCGCCGAGCACTCGATGTGCCAGCCCGGCCGGCCCGTCGCCGATCGCCGTCTCCCACGACGGCTCGCCGGGCTTCGGGCCCTTCCACAGCGCGAAGTCGCGGACGTCGTCCTTGGCGTACTCGTCGGCCTCGACCCGCTCGCCCACCCGGAGCTGCGTCGGGATCGAGCCGGGCGAGCCGCCCGTACGCCGGCCACGACGCGATCCGGAAGAAGATCGAGCCGTCGTCGGTCCGGTAGGCGTGGCCGCGCTCGAGCAGCGTCGCGATGAGGGCGACGATCTCGTCGATGTGCTCGGTCGCCCGCGGCAGCACGTCGGGCCGGGTCATCCGCAGCGCGTCGGCGTCGGCCAGGAAGCGCTCGAGGTAGCGCTCGGCCAGCTCGTCGATGCCGACGCCCGGCCGCGGCCGCCCCGCGGATGATCTTGTCGTCGATGTCGGTGATGTTCATGACCCAGCGGACGCGGAGGCCGCGCCAGCGCAGGTGGCGGACGAGCAGGTCGGCGAACAGGAACGAGCGGAAGTTGCCGATGTGGGCGGGGCCGTAGACCGTCGGCCCGCAGGAGTAGATCCGGACGTCGTCGGCGCTCGAGCGGCACGAGCGGCCGCGTCTCGCCGGTGAGCGTGTCGTGCAGCCGGACGGTCATCGGCCGCGCCTCGATGGTCGCGACGGCGAGCGCCGAGATGGACCGGCCCGGCGCCCTCCGAGCCCGTCGAGGTTGCCGGTCGACGCCTTGACGTTGACGGCCGCTCGGGCGTCGAGCCCAGGAGCGCCGGCGATCGCGTCGCGCATCTCGTCGAGCTGCTCGCCGAGCCGCGGCCGCGCGGCGACGATCGTCAGGTCGACGCCGGCCGGCCGCCAGCCGGCGTCGGCGACCCGCGCGACGACGTCGGCGAGCAGCTCGCGGCTATCGACGCCGGCCGGGCGTCGACGCGCGTCGGCCGGGAACAGGCGACCGAGGTCGCCCAGCCCGGCCGCGCCCGAGCAGCGCGTCGGCGACGGCGTGGAGCGACGACGTCGCCGTCGGAGTGACCGTGCAGCCGCGGCGCGCCCGGCGATCTCGATGCCGCCGAGCGCGCAGCGGCTCGCCCGGCCCGAACGGATGCGCGTCGTGGCCGATCCCGGTCCGACGGGTCGCGACGGGCCGGTCGAGCAGCTCGGCCGCGCGAGCGAGGTCGGCGGGCACCGTCACCTTGAGGTTGTCGGGATCGCCGGGAACGACATGGACGGGAATTCTACAGGCCTCGAGCAGCGCGGCCTCATCGGTCCAGGTGCCGTCGCGCCGGCCGCGGGCGAGCGCCAGGGCGTCGCGCAGCAGACCCCGGCCGGACGCCCTGCGGCGTCTGCGCGGCGGCGAGGCCGGCCCGGTCGACGGTCGCCTCGACGCGGTCGCCCGTCGACCCGCTTGAGCGTCTCGCCGACCGGCACGACCGGGATCGCGGCGCCGTGCGCGGGCGGCCGCCGTCGACGACGGCCGCGACGAGCGCCGGCGAGACGAGCGGCCGCGCGCCGTCGTGGACGAGGACGACGCGCCGCCCGTCGGGATCGGGCTCGAGCCGCTCGAGGGCCTCGAACCCGGCCGCGACCGACTCCTGACGACGCGCGCCCGCCGGTCGACGAACGCCACCGACGCGCCTGCCGGCAGCCACGAGCCGTCCTCGAGCGCGCGCCGGCGATCCGGCGACGTGACGACGACGATCGCAGCCGACCTCCGCGGGCCGCGGCGAGCGCGTCGAGCGTCCAGGGCGAGCAGCGGCCGCCCGCCGATGGGCGCGAGCGAGCTTGTCGGTGCCCGCCCATCCGGCGACGAGCGCCCGGCCGCGACGACGATCGCGTCGGCGCGCCGACGCGTCGGGCCGCTCAATCGAGCCGCGGCTGGGCGAAGATCATCCGACCGGCGACGGTCTGGAGGACGCGCGTGACCGCCACGTCGAGGTCCCTGTCGATGTGCCGCGCGCCGCCCTCGACCACGATCATCGTGCCGTCGTCGAGGAAGCCGACGCCCTGGCCGGCCTCCTTGCCCTCCTGGATGACGCGGACCCGCAGCTCCTCGCCGGGCAGCACGGCGGGCTTCACCGCGTTCGCCAGCGAGTTGATGTTCATGACCCGGACGCCCTGCAGCTCGGCGACCCGGTTGAGGTTGAAGTCGTTGGTCAGGATCGACCCGGCTCCGGCGTCCGCGCCAGCGCGACGAGCTTGGCGTCGACCTCGGTCTCCGAGGGGACGTCGTCCTCGACGATCTCGACCGGCGTGCGCGGGCTCCTTCTGCATCCGGGCGAGGATCTCGAGGCCGCGCCGCCCGCGGTTGCGGCGCAGCGTGTCCGAGCTGTCCGCGATGTGCTGCAGCTCGTCGAGCACGAACCGCGGGATCGACCAGCGTCCCGTAGATGAACCCGAATTCGACGATCTCCGCGATCCGGCCGTCGATGATCGCGCTCGTGTCGACGACGATCCGCGGATCGCCGCTGCGCGTCGACGGTCGACGTCGTCCGGGTCGGGCTGGCGGATGATGCCCGACCGCCTCGGCCGCGACCGAGCAGGTCCTCCCGCTTGGCGACGGTCAGGCCGAGCATGCCGAGGCCCAGGAAGAGCGAGACGCCGAGCGGCAGCCAGGTGCCCGAACGGCGCCGGGAACGCCGACGAGCGGGAAGCCCGAGCAGCAGGCCCATCAGCAGGCCCAGCAGCAGCCCGATCGACGGCCGTGACGAACTCGGCCGTCGACAGCGTCCTCGACGCGGGCGATCAGCCACGTCGCCGGCACGACCGTGAGGTACGGCAGGATCGCGAAGCCGACGACGACCCAGGCGACGACCCAGGCCGCGAGCAGCGAAACCGGCGTAGGTGGCGTCGCTGGAAGAGCCCGTCGCCGACCGTCGGCGAGCACGAGCCCGACGAGGCCCCCGAGCGCGGCGCCCAGCACACGGATGTAGCGGATCAAGTCTCCCTCGGCGGATGGTCCCGGCGTCCAGCGGCCGGCGGCCCGGAACGGGCCGTCAGCCTAGCATCGCCGGGACGGCATCGCCACGACGCCCGGGCTGCTCCGGCCGAGCGCGGCCTCGACCGCCTCGCGCAGCGTCGCGACCTCGACGATGCGCATGCCCGCCGACCTCGACCGGGCCGCGCCGCGCGCCGGACGCGGGACGATCGCCGACTCGAAGCCGAGGCGCGCCGCCTCGCGCAGGCGCCGTTCGAGGCCGGCCACCGAGCGCAGCTCGCCGAGCAGGCCGACCTCGCCGATCGCGACGCTCTTCGCCGCCAGCGGCCGGTCGCGCAGCGACGACGCGAGGGCGAGCGCGAGCGGCAGGTCGAGCCCGGGCTCGCCGACGGTCAGCCCGCCGGCGAGGTTCGCGTAGACGTCGTGCGAGCCGAGCGCCGATGCCCGGCCCGCCGGCCGAGGACCGCGACCAGCAGGCCGAGCCGGTTCGGGTCGATGCCGCTCGCCTTGCGGGCCGGGCGTGCCGTAGCCGGCCGGCGCGACGAGCGCCTGGACCTCGACGAGCAGCGGGCGGCTGCCCTCCAGGGTCGGCGCGACGACGCTGCCCGGCGGCCGGCTCGGCGTGCTCGGCGAGGAACGCGCGGGCCGGATCGCGCGACCTCGATCAGGCCCTCCTCGGCCATCTCGAAGACGCCGACCTCGTCGGTCGAGCCGAAGCGGTTCTTCGAGGCGCGCACCAGGCGCAGCGCGGCGTACCGCTCGCCCTCGAGCGCGATCACCGCGTCGACGAGGTGCTCCATGGTCTTCGGTCCGGCGATCGAGCCGTCCTTCGTCACGTGCCCGACGAGCACGACCGCGATCGACTCGCCCTTGGCGAACTCCATCAGCCGGAGCGTGGCCTCGCGGACCTGGCCGACGCTGCCGGCCGCGCCGTCGAGCTCGTCGACCGTGGCCGTCTGGATCGAGTCGACGACGACGCAGCGCCGGTCGCATCGACCGGCCGACCTCGACGATCCGCCCGACGTCGTGCTCGGCGAGGACCTCGATCGCGGCGCCCGGCCGGCACGTCGAGCAGGCCGAGCCGGCCGGCGCGGAGCCGGACCTGGGCCGCCGACTCCTCGCCCGTGGCGTAGAGGACGCGGGCGACCGCAGGCCCGGCGGCGGCCTGGAGGAGGAGCGTGGACTTGCCGATCCCCGGTTCGCCACCGACGCAGCACCAGCGAGCCCGGCACGAGGCCGCCGCCCAGGACCCGGTCGAGCTCGCCGATGCCGGTCGCCAGGCGCGGCACGTCGGACTCCCCGATGTCGGTCAGCGCCACCGGCGTCGCGGCGCCAGTCGGCAGCCGCGATGGGCCGCGGCGCGACGCCCGGGGCGTGTCGCGGACGACCGTCTCGACGAGGCTGTTCCAGGCGCCGCAGGCGCGGCACTGGCCTTCCCAGCGCAGGAAGGCTTCGCCGCAACCCTGGCAGACGAAGCGGCTCGTCGGCCGCGCCACGGACGGCTAGTGCGCCTCGACGGGGGTGCGCGTCTCGGCGGCGTGGATGTCGAGACCGGCCTCGGGGTCCTTGTCGACGACGATCGTCGTGCCGGGCTCGTAGCGACCGAGCAGCAGGTGCTCGGCGAGCACGTCCTCGATCATGTTCTGGATCACGCGGCGCAGCGGCCGGGCGCCGTAGGCGACGTCGTAGCCGAGCTTGATGATGTGCTCCTTGGCCGCGTCGGTGACCTCGAGCGACATCTGCTGGGCCTGGAGCTGGTCGCGCACCCGCTCGAGCATCAGGTCGACGATCTGGGCGATCTCCTCGACCGTCAGCGAGCGGAACACGACGGTCGCGTCGATCCGGTTGAGGAACTCGGGGCGGAAGCGTTCTTCAGCTCGGTCGCGACCTTCTCCTTCATCAGCTCGTACGAGCTCTCGGCACGCGCCTCGTCGGTCGTGCCCTGGACGCGGAAGCCCGAGGCTGGAGTTGGTCTGGAGCTGCTTCGCGCCGAGGTTGCGAGGTCATGATGATGATGCAGTTGCGGAAGTCGACCCGCCGGCCCTTGGCATCGGACAGGTGCCCGTCCTCGAGGATCTGGAGGAGGATGTTGAAGACCTCCGGGTGGGCCTTCTCGACCTCGTCGAGGAGCACGACCGCGTAGCTCTTGCGGCGGACCGCCTCGGTCAGCTGGCCGCCCTCGTCGAACCCGACGTAGCCGGGAGGCGCACCGACGAGCCGGCTGACGTTGTGGCGCTCCATGAACTCGCTCATGTCGATCTTGATGAGCGCGTCCTCGCTGCCGAACATGAACTCGGCGAGGGCCTTGGCGAGCTCCGTCTTCCCGACGCCGGTCGGGCCGAGGAAGATGAACGAGCCGATCGGGCGCTTGGGATCCTTGAGGCCGGCGCGGGCGCGGCGGACGGCCTTCGAGACGATCTCGATGGCCTCCTGCTGGCCGATGACCCGGTTGTGGAGCGCGTCCTCCATGTGGAGCAGTCGCTCGGACTCCTCCTGCGGCGATGCGCGTGACCGGGATGCCGGTCCACATCGCCACGACCTGGGCGATCTCCTCTTCGCCGACCGTCGGCTGGTCGCCGGACACCTGGGCCTGCCACTCGGCGCGCAGCTCGTCGACCTTCTCCTTGGCCGTCGGCCTCGGTCTCGCGCAGCGTCGCGGCCTCTTCGTACTCCTGGTTGTTGATCGCCGCGTCCTTCTCCTTGGTCACCCGGTCGAGGTCCTTCTGGGCCTCGCGCAGGGCGGGCGGCGCGGACGCGTGGCGCAGGCGGACGCGCGACGCGGCCTCGTCGATCAGGTCGATCGCCTTGTCCGGCAGGTGGCGGTCGGTGATGTAGCGGATCGACAGGTCGGCGGCGGCCTTGACCGCCTCGTCCGTGATCGTGACCTTGTGGTGCTGCTCGTAGCGCTCGCGGATGCCCATCAGGATGTCGATGGTCTGCTCGAGCGTGGGCTCCTCGACCATGACCGGCTGGAAGCGGCGCTCGAGGGCCGCGTCGCGCTCGATGTACTTGCGGTACTCGTCGAGGGTCGTGGCGCCGATGCACTGGAGCTCGCCGCGGGACAGCGGCGGCTTGAGGATGTTGGCGGCATCGATCGCGCCTTCGGCGGCGCCGGCGCCGACCAGCGTGTGCAGCTCGTCGATGAAGAGGACCGCGTCGTTGGTGTTGCGCAGCTCCTCGATGATCTTCTTGAGGCGCTCCTCGAACTCGCCGCGGTACTTCGTGCCGGCCACGAGCGAACCGATGTCGAGCGTCAGGACGCGCTTGTTGAGCAGGATGTCGGGCACGTCGCCGGCCACGATCCGGTGGGCCAGGCCCTCGGCGATCGCGGTCTTGCCGACGCCGGGCTCGCCGATCAGGGCCGGGTTGTTCTTCGTCTTGCGACCGAGGATCTGGATGACCCGCTCGATCTCCTTCTCGCGGCCGATGACCGGGTCGAGCTTGCCGGCTCGGGCCGCCTCGGTCAGGTTGATGCCGAGCTGGTCGACGGTCGGGGTCTTGCTGGCGCGCTTGGTCTCCTGGGCGCTGGGCCCGGCGGACGAGCTCTGCGACAGGACGCGGATGACCTCGTGGCGGACCTTGTCGAGGTTGACGCCGAGCGACTCGAGGACGCCGGCGGCGATCCCCTCGCCCTCGCGGACGAGGCCGAGGAGCAGGTGCTCGGTGCCGATGTAGTTGTGGCCGAGGCGGCGGGCCTCGTCGATGGCGAGCTCGATGACGCGCTTCGCGCGCGGGGTCAGCCCGACCTCACCGACGACCGGGCGGTCGCCGCGCCCGATGATGAACTCGACCGCCGTCCGGACCTTGGCGAGCTCGACGTTCATGTTCTCGAGGACGCGCGCGGCGACACCCTCGCCCTCGCGGACGAGGCCCAGGAGCAGGTGCTCCGTGCCGATGTAGTTGTGGTTGAACCGCTGCGCTTCGTCCTGAGCCAAGGTCAGGACCTTGCGCGCGCGATCCGTGAACTTGTCGAAGCGATCCATCGAGTCGAACGCCTGTTCCCTTTTCGTCGCGCCACCGGGGGTGGCGCCTTCAGCCATGCTAGCACGACGTCCTCGCCGCGCACGGTAGTGGCCATCGGTCCGGGTCCGTCATGGATGGATTCGCTATGGGCCACAGCCGGATGCCGGATTCGGCGTAAGGGCGCCGGGTTTCGGCTAAGGAATCGAAACGACCCGCCGGCTGGCCGACGGGTCGTCGTGATCCTGGCGCGGCGTCAGGACTTCTTGGACTTGCCCTTGCTCTCGGTCGTGGCTCGGCCTCGGCGACCTCCGCCGCGACCTCGGACGACTCATCGGCCGTCGGCGGCTCGTCTGCGGTCTCGGCCTCGGCTTCGGCCGCGGGTCTCGTCGGCCGGTGCCTCGGCCGTCGTCGGCCGGGGCCTCGGTCGCCTCGGTCGGCTTCGCGGCCGGCGCTTCCTCAGGCGCCTCGGCGACGTCTGCGTCGGCGGCGGTCTCGGCCGGCGCCTCGGCCTCCGCGGCGGCCGCGTCGTCCTCGGCTCGGCGGCCGCGTCTGCGGCCGCGGCGCCTCGGCCGATGCCTCGTCCTCGGCGCGGCGGCCTCGACCTCGGCGGCCGGGGCCTCGTCGTCGGTCGCCGCGGCTCGGCGGCGTCGCTTCGGCCGGCGGCGGCCTCGATCGCGGCGGCCTCGGCGTTCGGCGACCGCCTCGACCTCGGCGCCGGGGCCTCGCTCGGCGGTGCGGCCTCGGCCTCGGCCGTCGGCGGCCTCGGCGGCGGTGACGCCTCCGGCGTCTCGTCGGCGGCCGGTGCCTCGGCATCCGCGGTCGGCGCATCGACTCTGCGGCCGGTGCATCGGCCGGTCGATCCGCCTCGGCGGCCGGGTCCTCGTCACCCTCGGCCGCCGCGAGCTGCTGGCGGACCTGGGCGAAGGCGGACGCGAGCGTGTTGTCGATCCCGCCCTCGGGCTCCTGGACCGCGTCACTCATCGAGTAACTGCGCTCCGGGCGCGGTCGACGCTCGGGGCGCGGACCGGCACTGCTCGACGGACCGGGCTGACCGGGCTCCGGCGCCGGACGGGCCGGCGGCTCCTCGGCCTGCTTGAGGCTGAGGCCGAGACGATGGCGCTCGGAGTCGAGCGAGATGATCTTGAGCTTGAGCGACTGGCCCTCGTGGACGACGTCACCCGGGTGGGCGACGCGCTGGTGGGACAGCTCGCTGATGTGGATGAGGCCCTCGAGCCCGTCGCGGACGCGCACGAACGCGCCGAAGTTGACGAGCTTGGTGACCGTGCCGTCGATGACGTCCCCGACGTTGAAGTCGGCGACGGTCGAATGCCACGGGTCGGGCTGGAGGCGACGGATCGACAGGCTGATCCGGCCGCGCTCGTGGTTGATGTCGATGACCTCGGCCTCGACCTCGTCACCGACCTTGTAGCCGGATTCGGGGTTGTTGACCTTGTTCCACGAGAGCTCGCTCTTGTGGACGAGGCCGTCGATCCCGCCGAGGTCGATGAACACGCCGAACGGCGCGATCGAGCGGACGGTGCCGGTGACCTTCTGGCCGACCTGGAGGCTGCTGAACAGCTCGTCCCGCTTCTCGCGGCGCTCCTCGTAGAGCGCGACCTTCTCCGAGAGGATCAGGCGGTTGGCCTTGCGGTTGACCTCGAGGATCTTGAGGCGGAGCTTGCGGCCGACGAACGGCATCAGCTTCTCCGCGATCTCCTGCGCGGCGTCGCGCGGCTGGTCGTTCTGCGGCCGGCGCGGGAAGTCGACGATCTGGCTGATCGGCACGAAGCCGCGGATGCCGCAATCGACGATGAGGCCGCCCTTGTTGTGGTCGATGACCGGCGCCTCGATGATGACGCCCGCCTCGAACTGCTCCTGCATCGCGCGCCACTTGCGCTCGAGGCCGGCGCGGCGCAGCGACAGGACGGCGTGGCCCTCGGGCGACTCCGGCTGGAGGACGTAGACGAGGACGGTGTCGCCGATGTTCAGCGGGGCCTGGCCCTCGCCGCCGTGGCGACCGAACAGCTCGCGGTTGCTGACGACGCCTTCGCTCTTGGCGCCGATGTCGACGAGGATCTCGTCCTTGTCGATCCGGACGACGTTGCCTTCGACCACGTCGCCGTGCTTGAAGCTCTTGATGTCGGAGTCCTGCTCGGCGAGCAGCTCCTCCATCGTCGTCGGCTCGGGGCCGAGATCGCGCGGCGGGGCGACGGGCTCGGGCTCGCTCGTCGGCGCGCCGGGGGCGTCCGCGGTGTCGGCGTCGTCCAGGCTCGGCATCCGTTGCGGCGCTCGTCGTGCGACGCTTCGGTCAGGACCGGCGTCACCGGCGTCGGCTGCCGCCGCGCCGCGACCGTGCCGACCGCATCGGCCGCGGCGCTCGACGACGGTGCCGACTGCGTCAGCCGCGGCGCCGACGACCGTGCCCACGACATCCGCGGCGGTGTCTACGACCGCACCGACGGCATCGGCCGCGGTCGCTCGGTGTCGTCCGGCGCTGACCGGCGTCGACGGACGGCCGTCGGTGGCCTCGGCCGTATCCGCGGCGAGCTCCGTATCTGCGGGCGTGTCCGCCGCGCTCGGCGCGTCGGGCGAGCGCCTCGGCGTCGGCGGCCCCGGTGCTCTCGGCGCTCGGCGCCGCGGTCTCGGCCGTCGCCCTCGGTGTCGGGGGCCGGGCTCGTCTCGGCGGGCTCGTCGGCGACGGCGACCGCCCCAACGGGCTGCTCGGACGCCTGGGTGTCACCGAGGCGTTCGCGTCGGTGTCAGGCGCGGTCCCGCCCTGCTTCTCTTCGGTCAATGTAGTGGTCACTCCTGGTGGTGGATTTGCACCCGAGAATCACGAACGGCCTGAGCGTTGCTCAGGCCGTGACCGGGAGGATGGGGTGGGTCCGTGGTGATCTAACTCCGCGGTCCGCTCCTTCGCGCTCTCTGTGGCCTGATTCCGCTCTTCAGCTGTCGTGCCTCTTGGGGCCGGGAGAGTCTAGCACAGGGTTTCACGCGGCTACAATCGCGCGGCCGTGCCCGAACTACCCGATCTGACCGTCGTCGCCGAGGCCTTCGACGCCGCCCTGCGCGGGCGACCGATCGAGTCTGCGGCGGCGCCCGGGCCCGCTGGCCGTGCGCGGCACACCAGCGGAGCTCGAGGCCCTCGTCGGGCAGACCGTGACGGCCATCCGGCGGCGCGGCAAGTTCCTGATGATCGACCTCGATCGCGATCGAATGGTCGTGAATCCGATGCTCACCGGGCGGTTCCAGCTCGCGGGCCCGGGCGTGAAGCTGCCGATCGAAGACCGCGGTCGTCTGGGTCTCGGGCCGCGTGGCAGGCCGTCGGCCGCTTCCGGCCGGCGGCCTGGACTCGCGACGCCACCTGGCTGCCCGCCGCGGACGCGTCATCCGCGAGATCCGCTACTCGCGACCCGACCCAGATGGGCAAGGTCTACCTGCTGCCGGCCGGCGTCGACCGGGCGGTCCCGGGCTTCGGCGAGGACGAGATCGGCCCCGACGTCGACGACCCGGCGCTGACCCTCGAGGCCTGGCGCGAGCGCATCCGACGGCACCCGGGCGAGCTGAAGAACCTGCTGCGCAACCAGGCGTTCGTGGCCGGGATCGGCAACGCCTACAGCGACGAGATCCTCCATGCCGCGCGGCTGCTGCCCGTTCCGCAAGCGCTCGACCCTGGCCGAGGAGGAGATCGACGCCCTCTACGCGGCGGCGCAGACGCACGGTCGCGGACGCGATCGAGGTGCTGCGCCGAGCGGGTCCCGCCCACGTTCGAGACGCAGGTCCGTGACTTCCTGGCGGTCCACATGAAGGGCGGCCAGGCGTGTCCGCGGTGCGGCACCCGGATCACCGAGGTCAAGGCCGGCGGGTTCGTGACGTCGTACTGCCGCGGCTGCCAGCGCTGAGCCGGCGTCAGGGCAGCTCGAGGACCTGACCGACCCGCAGCAGCCGCGGGTTCTCGATGCCGTTGAGCTCCATGAGCTCCGCGCACGGTCGTCTCGAACTCGCCAGCGATCCCCATCAGCGTGTCGCCGCTCCGGACGGTGTAGGTCCGCGGCGTCGGCCGGTCGGGCGGCCTCGTCGACGGCGCTTCCGATCGGCGCGGCTCGGAGCGCGGCCTCGGCCCGGCGTCGGGCAGTCGGGCGTCGGCTCGACCTCGGTCGGCACGAGGGTGCGCTGTGGCGCCGCCGGTCGGAACCGGACGTGGCGGCCGGGGCGCGGCTCGCGACCGCCGACGGGACGCCGCCGCGCCAGCGCACCGCCTGGCACCGGCGTGAGGCCCGGACCGCCGCCCGACAGGCGCGCCACGACGATCGCGGCGAACGCCACGGCCATCAGTGCGACGAGGCCGCTCTGGCCAGCACCCCGCTCGCCGCGAAGCGACGGGACGGAGATGGCCAGACGGCCGTGGTCGAGGACCAGCGGCGCCGTCCGCGTCACCGGCCGCAGTCGGACGGGGCGGCCGGGCGCGGCGACGACCGCTCGACGGCGCCGGTCGGATCGGTCGCCGCGCGGTAGGTGCTGCAGCGCGACATGCTCGGCGGAGAGGCACAGCCGACGCTGCTTCTCGGCGGCGAGGATCGCCGGCGGCGTGACGACCGTGCAGCGGTGCTCGCGCGCGGGCGTGGACGCGCGCCAGCGACCGTCGGACGACAGAGATACGGACAGACGGCGGCGATGGCCGGCGTGACGGGCGTGGCGACGGGACTGGGCAGGACGGAGTCGGTCATCGCCGACAGAGGATACCCGCTCGCGCGAGACGGCCGGTCCGAGCCACGATCGGAGTGGTTGCCCCCCGGAAACGCAAATAATCCCGGCGACGACCTATTTTCCCGAAAGGCTGCCCTCTCAGTATCTTCGGCGCTGGAGAGCTTGACTTCCGTGTTCGGGATGGGAACGGGTATGGCCTCTCCGCTAGAGTCACCGGGATTCGTTGCGTCTGGACGTGGTCGGCAGCGGCACGACGCGGATCCGCATGGGATCCGGCGGGCGCCGGAAGAGATCTTCGATCTCGTGGTGAGTCGTCAAGGATCGATCACGATCCCAGCCACTGACCCCTGGTCAGTTGCTGAAGAGGTCAAGCCCTCGACCGTTAGTACCGCTCAGCTTCATCCGTCACCGGACTTCCACATGCGGCCTATCAAACAGGTGGTCTCCCTGCGGTCTTACCCGGTTGACCCGGTGGGGAACCTCATCTCGAGGCGAGCTTCGCACTTAGATGCTTTCAGCGCTTATCCCGACCGAACATAGCTACCCAGCGGTGCCCCTGGCGGGACAACTGGCACACCAGCGGTTCGTTCACTCCGGTCCTCTCGTACTAGGAGCAACTCCTCTCAAGTTCCCTACGCCCACGGCGGATAGAGACCGAACTGTCTCACGACGTTCTGAACCCAGCTCGCGTGCCGCTTTAATTGGCGAACAGCCAAACCCTTGGGACGTACTTCCGCCCCAGGATGCGACGAGCCGACATCGAGGTGCCAAACGGTGCCGTCGATGTGAACTCTTGGGCACCATCAGCCTGTTATCCCCGGGGTAGCTTTTATCCGTTGAGTGATACCCCTTCCACTCGGAGGTACCAGATCACTAAGCCCGACTTTCGTCTCTGCTCGACTTGTAGGTCTCGCAGTCAAGCTCCCTTATGCCTTTGCACTCTTCGGCTGGTTTCCATTCAGCCTGAGGGAACCTTTGGGCGCCTCCGTTACACTTTAGGAGGCGACCGCCCCAGTCAAACTACCCGCCTGACACTGTCCTGCGCCCGGATCACGGGTCGCGGTTAGAACCGGAATCCAACAAGGGTGGTATTTCAAGGTCGGCTCCACCGAGGCTAGCGCCCCAGCTTCTCAGCCTCCCACCTATCCTACACAAGCAAGATCCCAATCCAATGTCAGGGTGTAGTAAAGCTCCACGGGGTCTTTTTGCCCTGCCGCGGGTAACCTGCATCTTCACAGGTACTTCAATTTCGCCGGATCCCTCGTTGAGACAGCGCCCAGATCGTTACGCCATTCGTGCGGGTCGGAACTTACCCGACAAGGAATTTCGCTACCTTAGGACCGTTATAGTTACGGCCGCCGTTTACCGGGGCTTCGATTCAAAGCTTGCACCTCTCCTCTTAACCTTCCGGCACTGGGCAGGCGTCAGCCCCTATACGTCAGCTTTCGCTTTCGCAGAGACCTGTGTTTTTGCTAAACAGTCGCCTGGGCCATTTCACTGCGGCTTCGATCGACCACTTGCAAGCAAGCAGCCGCGAAGCGCCCCTTCTCCCGAAGTTACGGGGCCATGTTGCCGAGTTCCTTAACGAGGGTTCTCCCGATCGCCTTGGTATGCTCTACCCGCCTACCTGTGTCGGATTGCGGTACGGACACTATTGATCTCGCTAGACACTTTTCTCGCCAGCATGGCTCACTCGAATCGAGGCAGAAGCCCCTTTCATTCACTGCTCGGGGTTGAATGATCAGACGGATTTACCTGTCCGATCCCCCTACCGGTTTAGACGCGTATAGCCAAAACGCGCTCGAGCTACCACACCGTGTCATGCCATCGCTCTCACCTGGGATCAGATCCGGGACTCGTCCGGCTTGCGCCGGCCATCCTCCCTTCTCCTACCCCCAGGCGACACCTTGCGGTGCAAACGATCGTTAGTGGTTCCGGAATATCAACCGGATGTCCATCGCCTACGACGTTCGTCCTCGGCTTAGGCCCGACTAACCCTGAGCGGACAAGCCTTCCTCAGGAAACCTTAGGCTTACGGCGTGTGAGATTCTCACTCACATTGCGCTACTCATGCCGACATTCGCACTTCTGTCCGCTCCAGCCGTCCTCACGGTCGACCTTCACAGCAAACAGAACGCTCCCCTACCACCAGATGATCGGCGAACCGATCACCTGATCCGCAGCTTCGGTACCAAGCTTGAGCCCCGCTGAATTTTCGGCGCAGATCCACTTGACCAGTGAGCTGTTACGCACTCTTTCAATGGTGGCTGCTTCTGAGCCAACATCCTGGTTGTCTATGCGAATCCACATCCTTTACCACTTAGCTTGGATTTAGGGACCTTAGCTGGCGGTCCGGACTGTTTTCCTTTTGACCACGAAGCTTAGCCCTCGCAGTCTGACTCCCGGGCTCTGAAATCACGGGATTCGGAGTTTGGTTGGGGTTGGTAAGCGGGAAGCCCCCTAGCCCATCCAGTGCTCTACCCCCGTGATTGAACGCCCGAGGCTAGCCCTAAAGCTATTTCGGGGAGAACCAGCTATCTCCG
>CAVTMH010000003.1:22500-2358839 GCA_963735785.1 uncultured Chloroflexia bacterium
GCCGCGACGATCCGGTCGAGCGAGAGCGCGGTGCCGTTGGACGCGGGCGGGGCGGGGCCATCGGCGACCGCGATCGCGGCGGCCGGCTCCTGTGTCGTGGCGGCGGCCCCGGCCGGCTGCCGGCGGTTCTGGCGCGATGCCCGCGGTCGGCGGTTCCGGCGCCTCGCTCGGTGGGGCGTCGGACGAGGACGTTGCGCTGGCTGTGGCCACGGACAGGATGCCCTCGGCGGGTGCGGTCGCCTCCGGGGCCGCTGTATCGGTTGGCGACTCGGCGTCGGACGGTGGGGCTGCCGTCGGGGCCGGGGCGGCGTCGGTCGACGGCTCGGTCTCCGGACGCTCCGAAAGCAGATCCGTCGCCATGACCGGCCGCGGAGCTGCCGGCGTGGCATTCGACCGGCCAGCGAACAGGGCGAGCTCCAGCTGCAGGCGCAAGCCGCCGATCCCGGCACGATCCGGGTCGATGGCGACGAGGCGGCGCGCCACGGCGGCCAGGCCCGCGCCGCGATCCGTGGCGCCAGACCCGGCCTCGGCGACGAGCCCGGCTCGGACGGCGTCGACCACCTGGTCCAGCAGCGCCCGCGGGTCGCGGCCCCGCTCCTCGAGTCGATCGAGGATCCCGATACCTGCCGCCGCGTTCGCCGGTCAGCAGGGCCTCGACGAAGCCATCGACGGCCGCTGCGTCGGCCAGCCCGAGCAGATCGCGGACGGCGGATTCGGTGATGGTCTCGGCCGTCATGGACAGGAGCTGGTCGAGGATCGATTCGGCGTCGCGCATCCCGCCGGCCGCCAGTCGGGCGATGAGGGTCAGGGCGGCCGGTTCGGATCGTTCGGCCGTCAGCCTCGAGGATCCGGGTCAGCTTGCCCTCGATCTCCGGGACGCGTCAGGCGCCGGACGTCGAACCGCTGGAGCCGCGACAGGATCGCCGGCGGGAAGCCCGACGGCTCGGTCGAGGCGAACATGAAGATCACGAAGTCGGGCGGTTCCTCGAGCGACTTCAGGAGCGCGTTCCAGGCCTCCTTGGTGATCTGGTGGGCCTCGTCGAGGATGTAGACCTTGCGTCGCAGGTGGCCAGGCGGGTAGGCCAGGCGATCGCGCAGGTCGCGCACCTCGTTGATGCCGCGATTGGAGGCGGCATCGATCTCGAGGACGTCGAGGGTCGTCCCCTCGCGGATGGCGACGCACGCGTCGCAGGCGTCGCATGGGTCGCCGTCCTGCAGGTTCGTGCAGTTGACGGCCTTGGCCATGATCCGGGCCAGCGACGTCTTGCCGGTGCCGCGCGGGCCGACGAACAGCAGGGCGTGCGAGACGCGCTCGGTCCGGACGGCGTTGCGGAGCGTCTCGACGACCGCCTCCTGGCCGACGATCTGGCCGAAGGTCTGGGCACGCCAGCGTCGGTACAGCGCCTGGTGCGGAACGGTCGGCGTCACGACCTCCTCCGGTCCGGGGCGATCAGGATCAAGTGCCGTGCACCCTCCGTCGATCGACCGTCGCTCGGGCCCACCATGACGGGCGGCTCGGACCAGGCCGTTCCGCGGCACCCGACGAGGATCGCTTAGTGCTGCTTCCTTCCGGACCTGACACGGTTCGCGGTTCGCCGCTGCGCGGGACCCGGTCCTCAACGTCGCACCGTCGGGCGGCGACCGAGAACGGAGACCTCGAGAGGGGATTCGGCCCTGCTGGAGCGGATTGCAGGCTACAGGGCACCGCTAGTTCCCCGCCTAGCACGGCCCGGGAAGGATACCCCGCTTGGGTCCATCACGCCGTCCACGCGGAGCGGTCATGGCCGAAGACGACACGGGTCGGTTGGAGCTCCCGAAGCCGCGCGACCGAGCGATCGTAGGCCGCCGGATCGGGCGCGCGCGAGCGACCCTCCCACGCGGCGGGATCGCCCGCCCACTCGCCGGCGGTGTAGACCGCCTGTCCGGCGAGGACGGTCAGCCCATCCGCGGTCTCGACCGCGAGTGACTGGTGGCCGGAGGTATGTCCGGGGGTGGCGATGACCCTGATGCCCTCGAACGGCTCGTGGTCACCGGCGATCCACTCATACGTGGCACCGGGGAAGTCGATCCATTCCAGGACCGTGTGCTCGGTCGTGTGGGCGACCTCCCACTCCGCCGGTTGCACGTAGATCGGGATCCCCGGAAACAGCGCGTTCTGGCCGGCGTGGTCCACATGGAGGTGGCAGTTGACGACCGCGCCGATGTCCGCCATCGCGACGCCCTTCTCGGCGAGGACCTCCGGGAGCCGTCGGGCCTGCGGACGGTAGTACGCGTCGAGCTCCGCGTTGCCGAACCCGAATCCGGTGTCGAACAGGAGCACGCCCTCCCGATGCCGCACGACGTAGGCCATCACGACCCCGACCTGCCCGGCAAGCGGCTCATCGTCGGCGAACCGGAACGTCGCCAGCTCGATCGGGACGATCCGCGGCAGGTCGCCGCTGGTCACGAGTGCCGCGCGGTGCGTGAGCCAGGACCGGGAGCGACAACGCACACATCGGCCGCCATCGCGGCGTGCGGCGTGGCGGAGAGGGCGGGATTCGAACCCGCGATGGGTTGCCCCAAACCGCATTTCCAGTGCGGCGCCATAGTCCACTAGGCGACCTCTCCCCCGGAGGCAGAGTAACGGCGTGCCGCTCCTCGCGCCCAGCGACGTCCCTCGCGGGCGCGATCCATGACGTCAGCGCGGTGCGAGGGTGGTCGAGGCGAAGGCGGAGCCGAGGACCGCAGGCGACAACGCACGCATCGGCCGCCATCGCGGCGGGCGGTTGGCGGAGAGGGCGGGATTCGAACCCGCGGTGCTTTCGCACACCGCTTTTCGAGAGCGGCACCATCAACCACTCGGACACCTCTCCGCGGGAGAGGATACCAAAGCGCGAGCGGACACCCGGAGACGTCGCCTCGATGGGCGGCGGTCAGGCGGTCGGCGATCCGGCGAGCAGCGCCTCGGCCTCGTCACGACGGATCCCGCTGACGACCTTGATCCGTCGCGGCAGGCTCGGGTGCTGGGCGAGCTGCAGGACCGTCCCGGCAGCACCCTCGCGCGTGTCCGCCACCGCGTACACGATGGCCTCGACATCACACGCGAGGAGGGCTCCGACACACATCGGGCACGGCTCGTGGGTCGTGAAGATCGTGGCGTCGGCCAGCCGGCCGCGGCCGAGGCGGCGGGCGGCTTCGCGCAGTGCCACGACGACGGCGTGGGCGGTCGGGTCGTTCGTTTCCTCGACCCGGTCATGTGCCCGGGCGACCATCGCCTCGTCGACGACGGCGACCGCCGCGACCGGTCGCTCGCCCCGTTCGAGGGCGAGCTCGGCCTCCGCCAGCGCCTCGCCCATGAACAGCTCGTAGTTCATGTGGCCGATGCTAGCAGACGCCGGTCGGGGCTCCGTTGGCCGCGACCCGGCCGCAGCGCTTCACGACGCGGGCGACGCGCTAGCATGTCGAGCGGCATGTCGACGACGAAACGGATCGCCATCCTCACCGGTGGCGGTGACGTCCCCGGCCTCAACGCGGTCATCAAGAGCGTCGTGTACCGGGCGACGGAGGCCGGCCACGACGTCATCGGCGTGCGGCGTGGCTGGGAGGGCCTGACCCACGTGCAGGCCGAGCTGCCTGACGGCGGCGGGTACCTGCGCCCGCTGGACCGGATCAACACCCGGACCATCGACCGGACGGGTGGCACCATCCTGCACACGTCCCGGACCAACCCGCGCAAGATGCGGGCCGACGCACTCCCGGGCTGGCTGGCCGACGCCGAGCGAGCGCGGTTCGAGGTCGATGAGGGGCTCTATGACCTGACCCCCCTCGTCCTCGACCACATCAGCGCACTCGACGTCGACGTGCTGGTCACGATCGGCGGCGACGACACCCTCTCGTATTCGCAGGTCATCGCCGATTCGGGCGTCTCCCTCGTCGCGATCCCGAAGACCATGGACAACGACGTCCAGGGAACGGAATACTGCATCGGCTTCTCGACGGCGATCACGCGCGCGAAGGAGGCGATCAATCGCCAGCGCACGACCCTGGGATCGCATGAGCGGATCGGCGTGTTCCGCATCTTCGGACGCGATGCCGGCTTCTCCGCGCTGTACACCGCGTACGTCACCTCGGCGCGGTGCGTGATCCCCGAGGCGCCGTACGATCTCGAGGCCCTCGCGACCCTGCTGGCCGCCGACCACGCGGCGAACCCCTCGCACTACACCTTCGTCATCACCGCGGAGGGGGCGATCTGGAAAGGGGCCCGGGTGACGGACGTGGGCGAGGCCGACGCGTTCGGCCACCGGCACAAGGCCAACGTCGGCGAGGCACTGGCGTACGAGCTGCGCGCGAGGACCGGGATCGAGACGCTCGCCTCGGAGCTGACGTACGACCTGCGATCCGGTGAACCCGATTCGATCGACTCGATGGTCGCGACGACCTTCGCGAACGTGGCGATGGATCTCATCCAGGGCGACATCACCGGGCGCATGGTGGCGATCCAGGACGGCAAGTACGCCCACACCTCCCTCCCGGACCCGGCCCTCGGACCACGGCGCGTCGACGTACCGGTCATGTACAACGCGAAACGGTTCCGGCCCCGCTACGAGGGAAAGCTGGGTGACCCGATGCTGCTGGTCGGCCTCGACTGACCTCGTCCCCCGGTCACTCAGCCCGGGCGGGCGGCCTTCCATGGCAGACCCCCGTTCCCTCGTCACTGAAGCTCTGGCCGGCGATCGGGATGAACGCGAAGTCATAGCTCGAGGCACGCAGCGTGAACTTCAGGACGCCGTAGGTCGAACTGTTGCGGACCTGGCTGTTCTTCATCGGCGAGGCGAAGCCCACGAGATCGATGCCGCCCGTCCCGACGACGAACTGCCGGATACCGAAGGACGCATCGGAGGCACCCGCCGGCGTCTGTGGGGCAAAACGCTCGTAGTGGTGACGGTGTCCCGTCACGATGACCTCGGCACCGTGATCGTAGAGCGCCTGATCGGCCGCCTCACCATCGCCGAGACAAGGGTACGCGCGAGAGCCCGCGTCAGTCGTCGAGGCCGGACAGGCCCCGGATCGCGCGCGCGAGCGCGGACATGTCGTCGTCGCCGTGACCTCTGGCGATGAGCCCCGACTCGAGCTGGGCCGCGAGGGCGCTCACCGGCAGGGCCGCACCGAGCTGCGCCGCGAGCTCGAGGGCGATCTCCAGGTCCTTGCGGTGGAGCGCGACCTTGAAACCGAGCGGATAGTCGTTGTCGATCATCCGGCCGCTGCGGTTGGCGAGGACCCAGCTCTGGGCCGCTCCCCCGCCGAGCGCCTCGACCACCTGCTCGACGTCGAGACCGGCCTTCATCGCGAGGACCATCCCCTCCGCGACGCCCAGGTAGGTGCCGGCCAGGATGACCTGGTTGACCGCCTTGACGGCCTGACCGGCCCCGATCGGACCGACGTGGGTGATGGTCCGGCCGAGGGCGTTCAGGACCGGACGGGCATGCTCGACGTCGCGCTCGGCCCCGCCGACGAAGATCGTCAGCGTGGCATTTCGGGCGCCCTCCGAGCCGCCGGACACCGGCGCATCGACCATCCGCAGGTCACGCTCGCGCAGCCGAGCCGCGAAGTCCCAGCTGCCGGAGGGAGCGATCGTCGAGCAGTCGATGATCAGGGTGCCCGGCGCAGCCCCTTCCACGACGCCATCGGCGCCGAACAGGACGGCCTCGACATCGGAAGTATCGGAGACGCAGACGACGACGATCTCCGCGGTCGAGGCGGCCTCCGCGGGGCTCGACGCGGTCGTGACGCCGAGCTCCTGGAGCTCGGGAGCCCGACCGGCCGTCCGGTTCCAGGCCACGACCGGGAACCCGGCACGGGCGAGGTTGGCTGCCATGGCGGCGCCCATCGTCCCCAGACCGAGGAATGCCACGCGCTGCATCGTCCGATGGTACGGGTGCGGGCAGCGCGCCGTTGGTGCCCGATGATGGCCGGGTGCTCAGACTCGCGTTCGCGTTGTTCGCCGTCCAGTCCGGGTTCCACGGCTTCACCGCGTCGCTTCCGGTGGCGCTTACGAGGGCCGGCGTCCCGGACCCGGAGATCGGGCTCATCGTCGGCGTGGCGGCGCTCGTCCAGGTCCCGGCCGCGTTCCTTGCCGGCGTCATCGTCGATCGGGTCGGCGGCTTTCGGATGCTCACGATCGGCGGGGCGTCCTACCTCATCGGCTGCGCCATCCTCGCGCTGCCGGGCGTCGAGCCGGGCGGGCCGGCGTGGCCGTTCGTGGTCGCTCGGGTCTTCCAGGGCATCGGCATCGCGGGAACCCTGCCGGCAGCGCTGTCCCTCGTCCCGCACCTGACCGAGCCCGCACGGCGGGGCTTCGGCCTCGCGTTCATGGGCAGCGCCCACAACCTGACGCTCGTGGCGATCCCGCCGCTCTCTCTGATCGTCCTGTCCGCGACGTCGCTCCACGGGGTCGCCCTCACGATGGCCACGGTCGTTGTCATCGGGCTCGTCGTGATCTGGATCGCTCCGTTCCGGTTGCGCCCGGGAGGGACGGACGGGACAGGCGGGAGCGGCACCCTGCGGGTGGCCCGCCGACGGTTCGGCTTCGCCTTTCGACGGACGTGGGCACCGATCATCGCGATCGTCATCCTGTTCATCTGGCACTGGGGGGTCGTCATCGGGTACCTGCCGCAGCGCGCAGAGGCCGCCGGTGCGGACATCGGGCTGTTCTTCGCCGCCGACGGGGTCTCGATCCTGGCGAGCCGCGTCCCGGCCGGGTGGCTGGCGGACCGGATCCGGCCGGTGATCCTCATGCTGGTCGGCCTGTCGATGACCGCGGTCACGATCGTCCTCCTGGCATTGCCCGCGACGACGGTCCTGCTCGTCGCCGCGGGGTTGCTCAGCGGTGCCGGCGCCGGCCTGGTCATGACCCCGATGCTCGTGGAGCTGTCGCGCCGGAGTGGTGACGCAGACCGTGGCAGCGCCTTCTCACTGTTCTCGGCGGCGCTCGCGGTAGCCCTCGTCCTTGGCAGCGTCGGCGGGGCACCGCTGGTCGCGGTCTTCGGTTTCGAGGTCGCGATGCTGGCCACGCTCGGCGGGATCTTCGGGGCGGCAGCATTGACACTCTGGGACGCGGGGCTCCGGGCCCGGCCGATGGTCTCGCAACCGGCGGAAGCGTGAGGCCGCACCACCGCCGCGCACCCTTCCTCTCGTGGTCGGTCGGCGCGTCCTGGCGCCGGCGCCTCACCCCCTCGCGGCGAAGGGTGGCGAAGTCACCTCACCCGACTTGAGTCGGTCGACGATGGAGAGGAACGGCAGATGGTCCGAGACCAGGCCGTCGAGATCGATCGGAGCGGCGCTCGGTTCCTTGCCGGGTCGTCCTAGCAGGTAGCCCTGGCCGGCGCAGATCCCGAGGCCGCGGACGACCGCGAGCTGCTCGGAGGTCTCGATCCCCTCCGCGACGACCGACGCGTTCCACTGGGCGGCGAGTCCCTGGAGCGCGCGCAGGATCGCGTGCGACGGGTCATGGGCCGTCCCGGCCTGCACGAGCGACAGGTCGATCTTCACGATGTCGAACTGCATCTCGCTGAGGAGCCGGAGACCGGCGTTGCCCGCCCCGACGTCGTCAGCCGCGAGACGCAGACCGGCCGCGCGCAGCGTCTTCACGTTCCGCCGGAGCTCGTCGAGATCCTCGACCGTCTCCCGTTCCGTGAGCTCGAGCACGACCCGGTCGAGCGCGATCGAGTGGCGGCGGAAGATGCCCTTGACGTCACTGGCCCGGAAGAGCGACGAACCGAGCGTTCTCGGCGAAAGGTTCACGCTGAGGTACGCCTCATCCGGGAGGAGCGCTGCCCCGGCAGCGACGATCTCGAGGCATAGCAGGTCGAGCTCGACGGTCTGGTTCACCACCTCCGCCGCCGCGAAGAGGGACCCCGCGTCGCGGAACGGCGCGCCGTCCGTGGGCCGGACCAGGCCCTCGTACCCGACCGGCAGCCCGCCCTGCATCGCGAAGATCGGCTGGTAGACGGGACGGAGCGCGCGCTTGGCGAGGACCATCGCGACGTCCGCGGCCAGCTCCGCCTTCGGCCGTTCGGTCGCGGTCTCGCCGTGGTGCCGAGGGTCGTATGCGACGACCGCGGTCCGGCCGTGCCGCTTGCACCAGTACAGCGCCGCGTCGGCATGGCGGTATAGGTCGTGGTTTTCGGGGCTCGGGTCCGGGTACGCACTCACGCCGATCGACAGGGAAAACGGCTCGATCGGCGCCGTCGGGTCGCCACCGCCGAGCGCCGCCGAGAGCATTCGTCGACCGACTTCGAGTCCGATCGCCACGTCGGAGTTCGGAAGGATGACCGCGAACTCGTCTCCACCCACCCGGAAGGCGCGGTCACCGCGACGCAGGATCGCCGAGGTGATCCGGCCGACCGCAGCCAGGAGTCGATCGCCGGCGTCGTGACCGTGCCCGTCGTTGACACCCTTCAGCCCGTCGACGTCGAAGATCAGGAGCGCCAGCGGGGCGCCCTGCCACTGTGCTTCCTCGAGTTGGAACGCGAGCTCGTCCTGGAAGGCGCGATGGTTGCCGAGGCCGGTCAGTCCGTCGACGAGGGCCGCGCGGCGAGCCTGGCCGTAGAGGTGGTAGATCTCAGACCGCTCCAGATCGAGCGCCGACGCCTCGCGGAGGATCTTTCGGGCGACGACCGCCATGAAGGCAGGGACCACGACGCTTCCCACGATCAGGATCGCGATCGCGATGGTCCGGCGGGTCTCGTCCGCACCCCAGAGACCCTGGAAGGTCGCCGCTCCCATGAGCAGGACGAATGGGACGAGCGTGCCCAGGAGCAGCCATCGTCGGATGCGTTTCATTCGACCCGCAGCCGATCTGAGCGACGACGGGGTCGGCGGCATGGACACGTGGACTCCTTGGTTCGCCGTGGTCACACCGTTTTACCCCCAAGGTACCTAGCCCGGGGGTGGCTCGAAGGTACTAACGAGTACCGGCGATGAGGCCAAGGACATTCATGCCCGCGCATGAACGGAGGCCTCCTGTGAGGAGGCCTCCGTTTCCTCTGATCCGCTCCAGGGAGGAGCGGGCTAGGTGGACGGATCGATCAGCGATCCGGCAGCTGGTCGAGGTCGTCCGGGTGGGCGAGGAAGTCGGGCTGGACGCTCCCGCCCGCGCTGCGCAGTGCTGACGCAGCCTCGGTCACGGTGATGTCCACCTTGGTTCGCGACATCGTGAGGATGGCATGCGCTGCCGCATCCGACATCTGGTCGAGACCCGTGTTGCTGTTGTTGGCGAACGTGTCGCATGCCTGGTGGTAGCAGGGGTCGTAGGCCATGCCGGCGGTGCCACCGTAGATGGCTGCCTCGGCCGCTGTCTTGGTGCCCTCGGCACCGGTGAAGAGGCCGCCGGCCGGGATGCCTTGCGCGATGAAGGGACCGTAGTCCGAGCGGCCGCTGAACTGCGTCGGTTCGGACTGGAGGCCCTGGCTATCGAAGTAGTCGACGAACACCTTCTCGATGAACGCCGAGCCGGGTGGCCCAGCCGGGCTCGTATCCGACCCGTCGCCGTCATAGACGAAGCGGACGTAGTTCGGTGAGCCGACCATATCGAAGTTGAGCATGGCCTTGATGTCAGCCCGCTCGTCCGGGGTCAGGTTGGCGACGTAATGCGCCGAGCCCAGGAGGTTGAACTCCTCCGCGCCGAACCACATGAACCGGAGCTTGTTCCGCGCTTCCCGCCCTTGGGCCGCGAAGACCTCGGCGATCTCGAGGATGGCCCCCGAGCCACTGCCGTTGTCGTTGATGCCGGGGCCAGGCAGGACGCTGTCCAGGTGGGCGCCCACGACGACCACCTGCTCCGGGTTGCCAGTGGCGGTCTCCGCAATGACATTCCAGGTCGTCCGCGTGTCGCTATCGGTGGAGGTTTCGACGTGGAACACGACCGAACCGCTGGCAAGGCGAGTGACGGTATCGAGTCCGATCGACTGGAGCGTACCGATGACCGGGATGTTCTGACCTGGCGAGCCCAACGTCCCGTTCAGGGGGCCCGCGACATTGTTGTAGATGACCACGGCGCTCGCGCCGGCGGTCTGCGCGTTGATCGCCTTGATCTTGAATGCACAGGCGCCCCGTGCGATCAGCGCGACCCTCCCGGGCGTGAAGCCCGCGAAGTCGGCGCTGGCACAGCCCGCACCCGGACTCCCGGCACTTGCCGTCACGTGGGTCACCTGCGCGGTCGCATCGCCCGAGCCCGAATAGGTCATCGGGCTGTAGTCAGCCGAGGCACCCTCGACGTATGTCCTTGGGTCCGGCGAGACGCGCTCGAAGGTCGACGGTGCGAGCTGGCGATAGAAGGCGAAGGGGAATGCCTGAACAGTGGGCGTGTAGCCCGCCGCTTCAAGCCGGTCGACGACGTAGTCCCGCGAGGCTTCGTAGCCTGGCGTACCCGAGGAGCGCGTGCCGTCATTCGCGTTGGCGATAGCCTGGAACGCCTGTTGGTGCTCTCTGACGCCGGCCAGCGTCACGGCCTTGCGAAAGCCCTTCGAGACGCTGATGTCATCGGCCAGCACTTGGCCGGGGATCAGCAACGCGGCGATCATGGCGACCACCGCAAGCTGAACCAGGGAACGCCGGGATAGGGATCCGTGCACGGCTTCCTCCTGTGCAGGGGGCAGCACGCTCGTGGGGGTCGTGCGTGGTGTCTGACCACGCACCGGAGCGAGCGCCCAAAGTGCCACGAATTCTACTCGGCTCGCGCCACCGGGGCTGGCCGGTCCGACACCTGTACGCTCCCTACCGCACCTCCGCGGAGGGCGATCAAATGCGGGATGGCGCGCCCGGCGAGACTCGAACTCACGACCTTTAGGTCCGCAACCTAACGCTCTATCCACTGAGCTACGGGCGCCCGGTGCCGAGGGGACCGGAGAGGTCTGGCGGAGAGGGAGGGATTCGAACCCTCGAAGCAGGTTGCCCCACTTGGCGGTTTAGCAAACCGCTGCACTAGACCTCTATGCGACCTCTCCGTCGATACGGCGGACGCATCCTAACATGAGGCGCCGCCGCGGCCGGGGAGGCCCGATCTCCTCGCGGCCGGGCGTCGAATGGAGGGCCGATGGAGGGCGACCGAGCACCGATGACGGAAGCGCAGACTGCGGGCGGTCACGATCGGTCCACTCGCCCGACTGACCGGCGCCATCGAACTTGCCGACCCCGATCCGGCATGGCCGGGTCTGTTCGATCGCGAAGCCGTTCGGATCCGGTCGCGCCTCGGTGACGACGTGGTCCTGCTGGAGCACGTCGGGTCCACGTCGGTGCCGGGACTCCCGGCCAAGCCGATCATCGACATCCTGCTCGTGGTCCCCGACTCGAGCGATGAGCCGGCTTACGCACCGCGGCTCGAGGGGGCGGGATATGTCCTGCGCATCCGGGAGCCCGAATGGCACGAGCATCGGCTGTTCAAGGGCCCGGACACGAGCGTCAACGTGCACGTCTTCTCGACGGGCTGCCCGGAGATCGACCGGATGATCCTCTTCCGCGACCGGCTGCGGGCCTACCCCGCGGACCGCGACGAGTACCTGGCGGCAAAGCGCGAACTCGCGGCCCGCGACTGGGAATACGTCCAGCAATACGCCGACGCCAAGACGGCCGTGATCGAATCGATCATCGCCCGCACCGAGGCCGAGCGCGGGACGCGTTGACATCGAGCGCGCCGCTCGCCACACTCCGCTCACGCATGGATCGCTACTTCTATTTTCGATGCCCGGCATGAGCGTTCCCGGTCGCTAGGACCGGGGGCACGGGTCGTGCCGGGCAAACGAAGCAGAGGTCAGACCTCTGCTTTTTTGTTTGGCCGGCCGACCGACGAGGAGACAGCACCGCGATGTTCGTCGTGATGACCGTCGGCGCCAGTGAGGCCGAGGTCCTCGGAGTCAAGAGCCAGATCCTGGCGGAGGGGCTGACCCCGTTCGACCACGTCGGGAACGAACGCGTGGTCATCGCGGTCGTTGGCGAGATCGGCGCGCGCAGACCTGCCCTGCTCGATCGGCTGTCGACCCTGGCCGGCGTCGAACGCGTCACGCCGATCAGCCGGCCGTTCAAGCTGACCTCGCGCGAGTTCCGCCCCGAAGACACCGTCATCCGCGTGCTCGACGCCGTCATCGGCGACGGCTCTCTGACGATGATGGCCGGGCCATGCTCGGTCGAGAGCCGCGACATGCTGTTCGAGACGGCGGACGCGGTGAAGGCAGCCGGCGCGACGATCCTGCGGGGCGGGGCGTTCAAGCCACGCACGAGTCCGTATGCCTTCCAGGGGTTGGGCGTCGAGGGCCTGCGCTATCTCGCGGAGGCGCGCGAGCGGACCGGGATGCCCGTCATCACCGAGGTCATGGAGCCATCCCAGGTCGACATCGTCGCCGAGTACGCGGACATCCTCCAGATCGGGACCCGGAACATGCAGAACTACTCGCTCCTGCGGGAGATGGGTCGGGTGGCCCGACCGGTGATGCTCAAGCGCGGCTATGGCGCGACCGTCGAGGAATGGCTCATGGCCGCCGAGTACATCGTGAGCTCCGGCAACCCGAATGTGATCCTGTGCGAACGGGGCATCCGGACCTTCGAGACCTACACGCGCAACACCATGGACCTGGCCGCGGTCCCGCTCCTCCACCACCTGACCCACCTGCCGGTCATCGTCGACCCGAGCCATGCCACTGGCAAGCGCTGGCTCGTGAAGCCCCTCGCCCTGGGCGGTGTGGCGGTCGGAGCGGACGGGGTCATGGTCGAGGTCCACCCGACGCCGGACGAGGCCCTGTCCGACGCCGAGCAGCAGCTGACCCTGGCCCAGTTCCGCGACCTGATGACGGACCTGGTCCCGATCCACGCGCAGGTTCGCGGACTGCATGGCGACCCGGTCCAGGCCGGCGCGGCTGCATCCGTCGGTGCGCCGTCGGGCCCGGACCGGACATGATCGCCGCCGACCCCACCACGATCCGGCCCGCCGCCCGGTTGCGCGGCGAGTTGCGCATGCCCGGCGACAAGTCCATCAGCCATCGCGCGCTCCTCCTCGCGACCATCGCCGCTGGGGAGAGCCGGATCAGCGCGGCGAGCGACGGCGCCGATGTCCGCTCGACGGCCGGGATCATGCGCGCGCTCGGGGCGCGGGTCGAGCCGGACGGGGAGGGCGTGGGCGCGGCAGAACGCGGGGGCGCCCCGGGCCGCGGCCGCAACGTCGGCTATCGGGTCGTGTCGCCGGGTGCGGACGGCCTGACGGCACCGGCCGGGATCCTGGACTGCGGCAACTCGGGCACGAGTCTGCGACTCATCGCCGGGATGCTGGCCGGCCTTCCGCTGACCGCCGTCCTCGACGGCGATGCTTCATTGCGCCGCCGTCCGGTCGCTCGTATCATCGAGCCACTGCGCCGGATGGGCGCGGAGCTCCACGCTCGAAACGACGATTCCCTCCCTCCCGTCACCGTGGTGGGGCACACCCCGCTCCGGGCCGTGGACGTCACCACGCCGGTGCCGTCAGCACAGGTGAAGTCGGCCATCCTGCTGGCGGCCCTGCGAGCCGAGGGTCGGACCACCGTCCGGGAACGGGTCGCGACTCGCGATCACACCGAGCGGATGCTCCGGGCACGAGGCGTGCCCGTCGATCGGGCGACGGATGGGGATGCGGGCGTGGCCTGGACGGTAGAAGGAGGGTTGACGGTGCGGGCGATCGACCAGCAGGTGCCGGGCGACGTTTCCGCGGCCGCCTTCTGGCTCGTCTTGGCGTCGATCCACCCGGATGCCGAGCTCACCCTCCGCGGCGTCGGGGTCAATCCCACCCGGCGCGCGGTCATCGACGTCCTGCGGGCGATGGGCGCGGACATCGACGAACAGGCGCTCGACGCCGACTCCGAGGTCGATCCCGACGCGGGCGAGCCGATGGCCGATCTCGTCGTGCGCTCGGCCGGCCTGCGGGGAATCGACCTGGGCCCGGCCGATGTCGCTGCGGCCATCGACGAGATCCCGGTCCTCTGCCTGGCGGCCGCGCGGGCGCGCGGCACGACGACGATCCGGGGCGCCGGTGAGCTGCGCCACAAGGAATCGGACCGGGTCGCCGGGATCGCTGCCGGGTTGCGCGCCATGGGGACCAAGGTCGAGGTGGACGGTGACGACCTGCGGATCCGCGGCGGTACGGCGCTGCGCGGGGCCACGACCGACAGCCTGGACGACCATCGACTGGCGATGACATTCGCAGTCGCCGGTCTGGTCGGCAGCGGGCCTGTGACCATCGGACGGCCCGCATCGGTCGCGGTCTCCTATCCCGGCTTCTTCAGCGACCTTGAAGGGGTACGAGCATGACGAAACGCGTCGTCCTCATCGGCCACCCGGTGGCCCATTCGCTGTCGGGCGCGATGCAGCAGGCGGCGTTCGATGAGCTCGGCATCGACGCGACGTACGAGCTCTGGGACCGCGCCCCGATCGCCCTGGCCAATTCCATCGGGGAGCTGCGTGGCGACGACTTCCTCGGCGCGAACGTCACGATCCCGCACAAGGAGCGGGTCGTGCCGATGGTCGACCGGCTCACCGACGAGGCGTCCGTCACTGGAGCCGTGAACACGCTCACCCGCGAGGGCCGGCGGCTGATCGGCCACAACACGGACGTGGCGGGCTTCAAGGTCGCGCTCGACAAGCTGGTCGGTCGCCAGAAGATGCCGCGCCAGGCCGTGATCCTGGGCGCCGGCGGCGGCGGGCGGGCGGTGGTCTACGGGCTGATCCGTGAGGGCTTCCAACGGGTCATCGTCTTCAACCGGCACCTGCACCGCGCCGAAGGGCTGGTGAAGCACTTCGGCCGCACGGCGGCGCACATGGAGCTGCGGGCGATGCCCTGGCACGAGTCGATCATCGAATCGGAGCTTGCCAAGACCAAGGTGCTGATCAACGCCACGTCGATCGGGCTGACCAGCGACGTGAGCCCGATCCCCGCCGAGGCGCTCCATGATGAGCTGCTCGTGCTGGATCTCATCTATTCGAAGACACGGCTCCTGCGCGACGCGCACGCCGCGGGCGCGACCGTCGCCGACGGTGAGCTGATGCTGCTCCATCAGGGCGCCGCGGCGTTCACCCTGTGGACCGGCCAGCCGGCCCCGCTCGAGTTGATGCAGACCAAGCTCGCCGAGGCACGGGCGGGCGGCCTGCGGTCGGCGGAGGGTGAGCCGACCGGCGAACCGGCGGCGGCCGCCGCGGAGTGACGGCCTTTCGCTTCCTGACTGCCGGGGAGTCGCACGGGCCGGCGCTCGGGGTGACGGTCGAGGGCGTCCCCGCCGGGCTCGTGCTCACCGAGGACACGATCGCGCTCGACCTGTCCCGTCGGCAGAAGGGCTACGGGCGGGGCGCGCGCCAGGCGATCGAGCAGGATCGGGCCGAGATCCTGGGCGGCGTCCGGCACGGCCGGACGCTCGGCTCGCCCGTGCTGCTGCTCGTCCGCAACCGGGACTGGGACAACTGGACACAGGTGATGCAGGTCGGGCCGCTCGACGACGAGGCCGCGCAGACCCTGCGCGAGAAGTCAACGGGCGGCGACAAGCGCGCGACGCCGGTCACCCGTGTCCGCCCCGGGCACGCGGACCTCGCCGGGGCGCTGAAATACGGCTTCAACGATGTTCGCAACGTGCTGGAGCGCGCGTCCGCGCGCGAGACCGCCGCCCGGGTCGCCGCGGGCGCGGTCGCCCGTGCCTTCCTCCGCAAGCTCGGTATCGAGACCTGGTCGTTCACGGCCGAGGTCGGCGGGGTGGCGGTCGACCCGGCCAATTGCACCCGCACGCGCGAGGAAGCCGAGATCTCACCGCTGCGCTGCCCCGACCCCGCTGCCGAGGCCGCGATGATCGCCCGGATCGACGAGGCGCGGACCAATGGCGACACGGTCGGCGGTGTCTTCGAGGTCGTGGTCCACGGCCTGCCGATCGGCCTCGGGTCGTACGTCCATTGGGATCGCCGGCTCGATGCGGCGCTGGCCGCGGCGGTCATGAGCATCAACATCGTGAAAGGCGTCGAGTTCGGCCTCGGGTTCGAGCAGACGCGTCGCTTCGGGTCCAGCGTCCACGACGTCATCGCCGGGCGCGGCGGTGACGGTCGATGGGTCCACCGTTCGAACAACGCCGGTGGTCTCACCGGTGGCGTCACGAACGGCGAGCCACTCGTCGTGCGCGGCGCCGTGAAGCCGATCTCGACGCTCGCGCGACCGCTCCCCTCGGCGGACCTCATCACGGGCGAGGCCGTCGACAAGGCGCATTACGAGCGGAGCGATATCAGCGTCGTGCCGGCGGCGGGCGTCGTGGCCGAGGCCATGGTCATGCTGACCCTGGCACGGTTCGTGCTGGAGAAGACCGGCGGCGACACGCTCGATGATGTGGTCGCGAACCTCGCCACGTACCAGGCCCGGATCGCGCGCGCGCCAGAGGCGCCGGTGGCGGGCGGCCGGCGCGCCGGGACGGCGGCACGCGACGACGGCGACGCACCCGCGCACGGGCTGACCGGCTCGGATGAGGCCGGGTCCGGCGGCGACGACTAGGGCCGGGCGATGGACATCGTGCTGGTCGGGTTACCAGGCAGCGGCAAGAGCGTCGTGGGCAAGCGGCTCGCGCATCGCCACAACGCCGAATTCATCGACCTCGACGAGCGCATCGAGCACGAGGACGGGCGGCCGATCCCGCGGATCTTCGAGGAGGACGGCGAGGCAGCGTTCCGCATCCTCGAGCGGCGGGCCGTCGGGGACCTGGGCCCACCCGACGCCGATCCGGCCCTTCGGCGCATCGTGGCCACCGGAGGCGGGACGGTCGTCGATCCGCGGAATCGCTGGGCCCTGTACGGCGGCCGTCTCAGCGTGTGGCTGGACAGCCGCCCCGAGGTCCTCGCCCAGCGGCTCCGTCGCTCGCCCCACGTCCGCCCGCTGGTCGCCGGCCGCGATCCGATCGGCACGCTCCGCGATCTCGCCGGGCGGCGCGAGCGGTTCTATGCCGCGGCGGACGTCCACGTGACCGGCGTCGCGGAGGTCTCCGAAGTCGTGGCGACGGTCGAGCGGAATCTTGCCGCGCGTGGCGCCGCTCCGGACCACCGCGCCACGACCCTGTTGCGTGCCGCAACGCCCATCGGTCGCTTCATCCTCGGCGACGGCATCGCTGCGTCGGCGATCGACGAGACCCTGCGTCGTCTCGAGGCGCGGCGGGCGATCCTCGTCTCGGAGCCGGGAGCCTGGGCGGCCGCCGGGGAGCGCCTTGCGTCGGGGCTCGCGGATGCCGGCTGGACCGTGGCGACCGTCATGCTGCCCGAGGGCGAACGGGCCAAGCGGCTGACCGTCATCGAGACCGCGGCCAGCGAGCTCGCGAGGTTGCGTGTGGAGCGCGACGAGCCCATCGTCGCGATGGGTGGGGGCGCGCTCGGCGATACCGCGGGCTTCCTCGCCGCCACGTACCTGCGCGGGATCCCGGTCGTGCAGGTGCCGACGACCCTCGCCGCCCAGATCGACTCCGCCATCGGCGGCAAGACCGCGGTCGACCTGCCCGAGGGCAAGAACCTGCTGGGCGCCTTCCACCAGCCGACGGCGATGATCATCGATGTCGCGGTGCTCGCCACCCTCCCGGAACGTCAGCGCCGCGCCGCACTCGGCGAGGCGGTGAAGATGGCCGCGCTCGGGGACCAGCGCCTGTTCGAGCTCCTCGAGCGTCGGGGCGAGGCGATCGCCACGGGCGACCCGGCGGCCGTGGAGCGGGGCGACGTGGCCGAGCTCGTCGAACGCTGCGCCTGGGCCAAGGTCGAGGTGGTGGTGGCCGACGAGCGTGAGCGCGGGCCGCGCGGCGGACGGATCACGCTCAATCTGGGCCATTCGCTGGGGCACGCGGTCGAGGCGACCGCTGGGTTCTCGGACCTGCTCCACGGCGAGGCGGTCGCCTACGGGCTCCGGGCCGCCTGCCGCATCGGCGTCGACGTCGGGGTCACGCCACCCGAGCGGGCCGTGCGCATCACCAGCCTGCTCGACTCGCTGGGCCTTGCTCGTGAACCGCTTCCCTACCCGATCGACGATGTCCTTGGCCGCCTCGGTACCGACAAGAAGCGCCGCGCGGGACGGCTGCGCTGGGTGCTGCCCACGGCCGACGGCGTCGAGATCCATACCGATGTCCCCGACGACATCGTGACGGCCGCGGCGGGATCGATGCTTGCAGCGGGGAGCGCGACGTGACGCGGGTGCTCGTCCTCCAGGGGCCCAATCTGAACCTGGTCGGCACGCGTGAGCCGGAGATCTATGGCCACGAGACCCTCGAGCAGATCCACGAGGGGATCTCGACCCGCGCCGAGGCGCTCGGCCTGGGCGTCGACTTCTTCCAGTCGAACCACGAGGGTGCGCTGATCGACCGACTCCACGCCCGCGACTTCGACGTGGCGATCGTCAATGCGGGCGGTCTCACGCACACGAGCGTCGCCCTGCGGGATGCGCTGCTGGCCATCCAACGGCCGTTCGTCGAGGTCCATCTGTCGGATCCGTCGAACCGCGAACCGTTTCGGCACGTCAACTACCTGCACGACATCGCCCTCGAGTCGATCGTCGGCCAGGGCGCTCGTGGCTACCACCTCGCCCTCGAGTCGATCGCGCAGCGCTTCGGATCGGACCGTGCCTGACGAAGGACGCCGAGCCGGCGAGACGGCCGAGCTGCGCCGGCTTCGCAAGCGCATCGACGCGCTTGACCGAAAGCTCGTCGCGATGCTCAACGAACGGGCGGAGCTCGCCCGCGAAGCCGGCCGGGCGAAGACGGACGCGGGCTGGACCGCGATCCGGGACGACGACCGAGAACGCGAGGTGCTTCTCCGCGTGTCGATCGCGAACGAGGGCCCGATGCCGCAGGCCGACCTGCTCGCGCTGTACCGCCGGCTGTTCGCCGCGACGCGGGCGCTCGAAACGAGGGACCGGCAGCGGGATCGCGAGCGCGCGAGGACGCGCGAGGACCGGGGCGACGAGCCGACCTGACCTGGCGGGCCTGCCGCGCGGCGGTTGGACCCGATTCGCCCCGGCTCCGACCGGGTACCTGCACCTGGGACACGTCGCCAATGCGATCTGGGTCTGGGGCGTAGCCGGCGCCGTGGGCGCGCGCGTGGTGCTGCGGATCGACGATCACGACGCGGTCCGGTCGCGGCCCGACTACGACGCGGCCCTGATCGAGGACCTGGCGTGGCTGGGATTCGCGGCGGATCGCGGCCCGACGCGACAGGCCGACCCCGACGTGGCGCCCGCGTACGAGTCGGCGCTGCAGCGGCTCCGCGACGAGGGCCTCCTGTACGGATGCGACTGCACTCGCTCGACCTTCGCGGCGTGGGCGGTCACGAACGGCAGATCCTGGAGCGGTCCAGGTTGTCCCGGCGGGTGCCGCGCGCGAGGACTCGACGGTCCGACGATCCGGGCGGCGATCGGCGGCGGCGGCGAGACCTGGACGGACGCGATCGTCGGGCCATGCGCTGGGGACGTGGCACCCGCCGGCGATCCGCCGATCCGCGATCGGGATGGCAATTGGACGTATCCGTTCAGCGTCGTGGTCGACGACCTCCGCCAGGACATCGGCCTCGTGATCCGTGGGCGTGACCTGATCCACGCCACGCCGACCCAGATCCGGCTGAGTCGCGTCCTGGGTCGGCGGGAGCAGCCGAGGTTCCTGCACCACCCGCTCATCCGCCGGCCGGACGGACGGAAACTGTCGAAGTCGGCCGGGGACACCGGCGTGCGCGAGATGCGCGACGCGGGTCGGACGCGCGAGGATGTCATCCACGCCGCGGCATCTGCCTCCGGCTGGGAGCCGCCGGTCGCTTGATCCGTCGTCCCGAAGGACCG
This sequence comes from uncultured Chloroflexia bacterium, assembly GCA_963735785.1. GTDB lineage: Bacteria > Chloroflexota > Limnocylindria > Limnocylindrales > CSP1-4 > SPCO01. The sequence goes on from CAVTMH010000003.1 coordinate 42,317, forward strand.
CGGGGACGACCTCGGCGCGACGATATGTGGGGCGCCGGGACACCGCGCGGAGCACGGGATCCAGAGGTCCCGTGACCTATTGCTCATTGCACCGCAAGGTCCCGCCGATGACGCTCTGGCAAGTCCTCCGCATCGGGATCGCGAGTCGACTCCGAGAGCAGGCGGATTACCGGGGAAGGTGGCCGCAACGTGTCGATCGATCGATCGCACCGGTCTCAACGCGTCCCAGATCGCGGGCGTGGCCAGGCTCTCGTCGAGTTCGCTCTCGTCCTCCCACTGTTCCTGCTGCTGATCGCGGGCATGGTCGACATGGGCATGGGGCTCAATGCGTCGATCACCGTCACCAACGCCACGCGCGAGGGCGCCCGCCTCGGCACTGTCCACCCGAATGCCGCGGCCATCGAGGCGCGGGTTCGGTCGCTTGCAACCGGCCTCGATCAGACGGCGTTGACGGTCACCAGCAGTTGCGCCAGACCCGTCGGCTCGGTCCCTGCGACGTGCACATACGCCACCTGGCAGGCCGGCAATTCCGTGGTCGTCACCGTGCGCTACCTGTATCGGTTCATCTGGCCGCTGGCCATGGGCAACACCTTCCCCCTGTCGTCGACCGCACAGATGCGTCTCGAGTAGGCACCAGCACGGTGCCTCTCGGGGGAAAGGGACCAGGCATGAGATCGATGCGGAAGCGGTCCGACGGACAGCGCGGGCAGATGATCGTCGTCTTTGCCCTGATGTTGTGCGTGCTGATGGGATTCGCCGCGGTCGTCGTGGACGTCGGCGTCCTGCGCCGTGCGAACCAGGAACTCTGGAGCGCCCTGGACGCGGGCGCGCTGGCTGGCGCATCGGCGCTTCCGGCGAGCGGCACCAACGCCCGCTCGCTCGCGTTGGAGTTCGCCCAGAAGAACTACGCCGGCCTGCCGACCGCCGATGTGAGCGTGACCTTTCGATGCCTCGTCGGCGATCGCGACGGCAACGGCGCCTTCGATGCCAACGACGTCCCATCGGTGTGCAATCCGGGGCCCAATGTCGTGGGCGCGTGGGCGTGCAGCGGCGGCGTGTGCGTGGCGCCGTGCGTCCCCGCCGAGGGCGACATCTGCAACACGGTCGTCGTCACCTCGACGGCCTCGGTCCCGTTCCGCTTCGGGCCAGCGGTGGGGGTGACGAGCGGCAGGACCCAGGTCGTCCAATCGGCGGCCTGCCGAGGCCCCTGTGGCGCACCGCCGACCGTGCCCCTGGACCTGGTCGTCATCATCGACCGCACGAGCAGCATGAGCAGCGCCGACATGACCAACGCGAAGGACGCCGCCAGATCCCTGCTGACGTACCTCGACCCGGCCATCCAGCACGTCGGCCTCGGGTTGCTGGGTCCCGCCAAGACCACGACATCGTGCACCGGTGTCAATACGCCAGCCAAGGGCGTCGGCGGGAGCGCGGCGGAATACGGGTCGACCTATCCGGTCGACCTGCCGAAGTGGCTGCCGGTCGGCCTGACGGGGAGCGGTGCGCCCGTCAACGAGTCGTACCTGAACGCTGCCGGCGCCGCGAACCCGGCCAGCCTCATCGTGAAGACGATCAATTGCATGAGCTCGTCCAGCACCGGGACGAACCTGTCCACGCCGATCAAGATGGCCCGCCAGTACCTGGCCGCCAACGGACGCGCCGGAGTCGCGAAGGCGATCCTCTTCGAGACGGACGGGACGCCCAACTACAACAGCGCGGGTATCGCCGCAGACTTCACCTGTCTCGCCGCCAACACCGAGGCGACCGCGACGAAGACCGCCGGCGTCGAGATCTTCACGGTCGGCTTCGGTGTCACCAGCGCGGACCTCTGCCCCGACTCGACCGGTTTCTACCGGAACAAGTCGGTCACCAGGGTGCTCGCGGACATGGCGAATGCCTCGATCGACAACGGCTGCGTGGCGGCGGAGAACACCGACGGCGATCATTTCTACTGCCAGCCGAGGTCGGAGGACCTGCGGTCGGTCTTCGTCTCGGCAGTGACCGCGCTGACGGGATCCACGCGACTCGTCCACCTGCCGGGGAGCTGATCGGCCCCTCGTTCAGGTCCGCCGGTCTTCCATCTCCCAGGCGTGATCGAGCGCGTGCCATGCGATCCGGCGAGCGGCATAGCGCAACGTCCATTTCCGATCCGCCAACGGTGAGCCGTCGGACGGTTGCCTGAGGGCGTCGAGGACCGCGGCGCGTTCGGCCGCGACGGCGTCGCGGTCGGCGACGGACGGCTCCGGCATCCGGACGCCGATCTCGCGCGCATAGGCGTGGTCAGCCTCGATCACGTGCCCGATCATCTTGTCGCGGTCGCGGCCGCCGCCGCGCGGGCCCTTTCGCAGGACGGCGGGTGAGCGCTCGGCGACCCGGTCGAAGATGACCCACGCGGCATCGACCAGGCCCGCGAGTCGCTCGGCGTCGGCCGTCGTGACCCTCCGCCGGTCGAGCGTCGTGATGGTCGATGGGACGCCGAACTCCGTGCCCCCTCCGCCGCCCACCGATTCGACGACGCGGAGGTCGTCGACCTCGACCTGCGGGAGCTCGAGCCCGGCCCTCCGGGCGACCTTGGCGTACCGGCCGCGGGCCGCGACGAACGCCTCGATCGCGAGGTCTCGGTCCTTGCCGCCGCGGCACCAGCCGGGCCAGTCGATCGCCCAGACGAACGCCTTCTTCGGCGCGACCTCTTCACCGATGTCGATCTTGGTTGGTGCCATGCGTTACGCCTTCGGCTCCAGGTCGTCGGCGAGCGCCCCGATGAACGCCACGATCGCCAGAGCGTACCGCCCATCCGGGTCGAGGTCGGGGTTGTAGATGGTCACACTCGCCCCCAGACAACTCCCGATCGAGAGCGCTGAGCGGGTGAGCGTGGCCAGGTCCGACCACGACAGGCCACCGTCCTGCCGATAGTCGACCGCGGGGAGTGCATCGCTCGACAGGACATCGAGGTCGATGTGCAACCACCAACCCGACGCGCGCGAGGCGACATGGCCTGCCGCCTCCAGGGCGACACCCGCCGGATCTGCTCGCACCGCGGCGTCATCGACGAGGGACACGGCCCCGTCGAGCGATTCGACGCCGGCGTCAAGGAGCTCCGCCCGATCGCGGGCGCCCAGGATGACCACGCGCGCGGGATCGATCCCGGGGATCTGCGAAAGCAGCGAGGGTTCCACCCCGCCGGTCGAACGGCCCAGCAGCAGGCCGAGCTCCATGTCGGCGGCTTCACCGGTCGTCGAGGCGTGTGGTGGCCAGGCGTCCTCGTGGCCATCGACGAACAGCAACCCTGGTGGCGTCCCGGCCGCGTCGGCACAGCCGGCCAACGCGGCGATCAGGATCGGGCAATCACCGCCCACGAGCAGGACCCGGTGACCGAGCCGTATCGCCACGGCGGTTTGCGCGCGAACCCGGGCCACGCTGCGAGCGAGATTTGCCGAGTCGATGATGCCGTCCGGCCCCCGCGCCGGCGATGGCTCATCGACCTGGACGTCGCCGAGATCGACGAAGGCGGCGGCCGTTTCGAGTCGGGCGACGAGGCCGGCGTCGCGGAGGGCACGCGGCGCGCGTGCGACGCCGACGGTGGTGCCGGCCGAATTCGTCGGCACCCCGAGAAGCGCGATCGTCACGTAGCGGCGCGCAACTCTCGGATGAGGTGGGTCAGCGCGGCGACATCGCGGCCGTCCTCGCCGAGCACGTCGACGAGCGCCGACGCGACGATGACCCCGTCCGCGCCGGCATTCGCGATCGCCCGCACGTGGGCCGGCTTGCTGACCCCGAACCCGACGGCGACCGGGACCGGGGAGACGGCGATCACGTCACGGACAAGCCGGCCGACGGTCCTTGGCAGGGCGGTCCGAGCGCCCGTCACGCCGACGAGCGAAACGCAGTACAGGAACCCGCCGCTCCGCGCCGCGATCTCGGCCCGGCGTTCCGGCGGGGTCGTGGGGGCGGCCAGGTATACGACGGCGAGCCCGACCGCTCGGGCCACGGCCTCGAACGCGGCCCCTTCGTCGGGCGTGAGGTCGGCGACGATGATGCCCGCGGCGCCGGCACCGGCCACTCGGCTGGCGACGCCCTCGCCATCCCCGCCGCCCAGGACCTGGTTCGCGTAAGCCATCGGCACGAGCGGCAGGTCGGGACGGGCGGCACCGATCCGTTCGATCAGGCGCAGGGATCCCTCGAGCGTGGCACCGCCCTCGATCGCGACCTGCGATGCCCGCTGGAGCGTGGCGCCATCCGCGAGGGGGTCGGAGTACGGCAGGCCGACCTCCAGGAGGTCGGCACCCGCGTCGGCCGCGGCCAACGCGATCTCGAGGCTCGTGTCCGCATCGGGGTAGCCCGCGACGACATACGGGATCAGCGCGGCACGCCCCTCTCCGCGAGCGCGGGCGAAGGCGGCCGCGATCCGGCTGGCGCCGGGTGTGTCGTTCGTGCCGGCGACGGCCGCCGGGAGCGCGCCGACGAGGGTGGTCATCGGCCGTCTCGCCAGGCGGCGGCAAGCTTCTTCGGCGCCGTGCGGGCCCAGGCCGCCTCGATCGTCTCGCGCAGCACTTCGTCGGGGATGCCGTTGAAGTCGAGGTCGACCCAGCCGAACCGCCCGACGTAGGACGCGATGCTCGCCGCCTCAGGGAATGCGCTCACCAGTTCGGACTGCTCGCCCATCGACGTCCGGATGCTCCCGCCCGACCCGTCGACGGCCATGATCACGAAGATCTTGTCGCGGATCCGGAATGTCGGGTGACCGGGATTCTCCTCGTCGCCCCACGTCTCCTTCTCGGTGGTCTCGGGGAGGGCCAGGCAGAAGGCCCGGACCTCGTCGCCCGTCATCGCGCGCTGTCCCAGGGCTCCACATCGTCGAATCGCACGAGCGCGGCGAGGTCCTTGTCGCCACGACCGGAGAACCCCAGCAACACGACGACCTCGCGGTCGGGGTCGAATCCGCCGGCGAGCCCGTCGACGCCCGCGAGGACCTTGGGGAGCGCCGCGATCGCGTGCGCGGTCTCGAGGGCGGGGAGGATGCCCTCCGTTCGCGTCGTCGCCTTCATCGCCGCGACGGCCTCGCGATCCGTCGCGGTCGCGACCTCGATCCGACCGGCCTCGGCGAGCGCGGCCAGCTGCGGCCCGATCCCCGGGTAATCGAGTCCGGCCGAGGCCGAGTGCGCCTCGACGACCTGGCCGTCACGGTCCTGGAGCATGAGCGAGCGGCTGCCGTGGAGGATGCCGGGCGTGCCGCCGAGGATCGCCGCGGCATGGCGGCCGGTCTCCATGCCGTCGCCGGCTGCCTCGGCGACCGCGAGCCGGACCGTCGGCTCCCCGATGAACCGGGCCAGCAGTCCGATGGCGTTCGAACCGCCACCCACACAGGCGATCGCGAGGTCCGGCAGCCGACCCTCCACTTCGGCCAGCTGCGCCGCCGCCTCGTCGCCGATCCGACGCTGGAGGTCGCGCACGATCGTGGGATAGGGGTGTGGTCCCATCGCCGAACCGAGCACGTAGTGGGTCGACTCGACATTGGTGACCCAGTCGCGCATCGCCTCGTTGACCGCGTCCTTGAGCGTGGCCGTGCCGGAGGTCACGCTGCGCACTTCGGCACCGAGCGCACGCATCCGGAGCACGTTCGGTCCCTGCCGTTCGATGTCCTCGGCACCCATATAGACGACGCACGGCAGGTCGAGCAACGCGCAGGCGGTCGCGGTCGCCACGCCGTGCTGGCCGGCCCCTGTCTCGGCGATGACCCGCGTCTTGCCGAGGCGGCGGGTGAGCAGCGCCTGGCCCAGCGCGTTGTTGATCTTGTGCGCACCGGTATGGGCGAGGTCCTCCCGCTTGAGATAGAGCCGTAGCGCAGGGAGGGCGTGGCCGCCATCGGTGGGCCTCGGCGTCGCAGCGGTCGTCCTGGCGAGGCGCGCCCCTTCGCCGCGCACCGCCTGCGCCAGTCGGTCGGCGCGGTACAGCGGCGTGGGCCGACCGGCGAAGCGCTCCAGCAGCTCGCGCAGGTCCGACCAGAAGACCGGGTTGTGTCGCAGTCCGTCGTACGCCGTTTCCAGCTGGACGAGGGCCGCCATGAGGGTTTCCGGGACGTAGCGCCCGCCGAAGTCACGCTCCATCCCCCAACGCCCGGCACCGTCGGCGTCGAGCAGGCCCGCATGGACAGGGGTAGGCCCGAAGGGCACGTTCGGCCGATCGTCGCGGGCGGCCTTGGCGCGCTTCACGAACAGGGCGACCTTGAAGGGGTCCTTGCGCGGCCGCTCCCCGGGGACTCGCGGCGCCTCGACGCCCGTGGCGACATCGACGCCGACGGCCGGGACCTCGCGGAGCGCCGATGCGACGTTGGCGGCATCCAGGCCACCGGCCAGCACGACCGGGATCTCGCGTGCGACCGCTGCCACGACGCCCGACGCGACACGGACGCCGGTGCCACCAGGGTGTGGGCCGCCGGCGGTGTCGACGAGGATCCGACTCGCGCCCGCCGCGAGGAAAGCGCGCGCGGCCTCGATGCCATCCCCTGCCGCGGCGACTGGTCGCGTGGTCGCCTGGGGCGGATCCTGCGCCCCGGCCGGCAAGTGAACGGCCTTCCACGCCTCGCGTCCGACACCGGCGACCACCGCGACGGGCTCCGTGCCGCTGAACTGGATCGCGTCGGGGTCCACGGCGTCGGTGAGCGCTGCCAGATGATCGGATCCCGGATCTGCGACGACCGCAACGACCCGCGGGACCGCACCGTTCCGGCCGGCATCGCGGATGAGCCGCGCCAGCGTGACCGCCTCGTCGACCTCCAGGGCGCGGGGCGTTCCGGGCGCCAGGTTCAGCCCGATCGCGTCCGCTCCGGCCCGGACGGCCGCCAGCGCGCCGGTCGCATCGGTGACGCCGCAGATCTTCACGAACGGTCGCCGCGCGACGTTGGCCGGATCCTGCGGCTGCCGGCCGGCCGCGACGAACGAGCGGGCGGCCGCAGCCGGGTCGGGCGCGCGCATGAGCGCCTCGCCGACCAGGGCCGCATCGAACCCGAGCGCACGCCAGCGGGCCACGATCCCGGGATCGCGAGCGCCCAATTCCGCGACCAGGAGCCGATCGTCGGGCACGAGCGCCCGCAATCGAGCGGCCCGGTCGGGATCGACGCGAAGGGTGCGCAGGTCGCGATTGTTGATGCCGATGAGCCGCGCATCGGTCGCGAGGGCCGCCTGCAGCTCGCGCTCGTCGTGCGCCTCGACGAGCGGCTCGAGCCCGAGCGCGAGGGCACGGTCGACGAGGCGGCCGAGGCGCGTCCGCGGATGCAGCACCGCCAGGAGCAGCACCACGTCGGCGCCGGCCGCACGGAGCATCGGCAACTGTCGTTCGTCGACCACGAACTCCTTGGCGAGGACGGGGATGGCCACGGCCGCACGCACCGCGCGCAGGTCCGCGACCGACCCGTGGAACCAGTGCGGCTCGCACAGGACGGAGATGGCCGCCGCCCCGCCGGCCTCGTAGGCGCGTGCGCGAGCGAGGATGTCCTCGTCCGTCGGCGAGATCGACCCAGCGGACGGGGACGACCGCTTGATCTCGGCGATCAGGTGCAGGCCGGGCGCGGCCAGCCGCTCGACGATCGGGCGAGGGCGGGGCGCTCCAGTGAGGTCCGGCTCGGTCGGCGCGGACGCCAGCTCCGTCGCGAGGTCATTGCGGCGGCGCGCTGCGATCTCGGCCACGACGTTCCGGGCAGTGGTTCCGGCGGCGTGCCGGGTCGCGACGGTCATGCCCGCGCGCCGGCCCGGGTCGTCTCGGCTCCGCGCGCCGTGTCTGCCGGGATCGTGTCGGCGGTCGTGCGTTCGGACCGCAATCGCTCGAGCAGCTCGGCGGTCAGCCCGGCGTCGATGGTCAACGCCGCGCGCTCCAGGCCCTCTTCGAGGGTCTCGACCGAGCCGGCGGCAATGAAGGCCGCGCCGGCATTGAGGAGCACCACGTCGCGCCGTGCGCCGGGCTCGCCGCGCAGGACGGCCTCCACGTATCGCGCGTTCAGCGCCGCGTCGCCACCGGCGAGCTTCGAGGTCGCGGCCGCTCGCAGGCCGAGCGCTTCCGCATCGACGAACCGCTGCTGGACACCGTCCTCGGTCACCTCGTACATGACCCCCGTGCCATCGAGCGGTAACTCGTCGACCCCAGCCCCATGGACCACGAGGGTTCGCTCCGTGCCGAGCCGGTGGACCACCTCCGCGAACCGACCAGCCGCCCCCGCGTCGCCCACGCCGAGGAGCTGCCGCCGTGTGCCGGCTGGGTTCGTGAGTGGCCCGAGCAGGTTGAACGCGGTCCGCACCCCGATCTCCTTTCGGGTCGGACCGGCATGGCGCATCGCGGGGTGGAAGTTCGGCGCGAACATGAACGCGAACCCGAGGTCCTGGAGGGCGGCCGCTGCGGACCCGGCGTCGTGGTCGATCCGGATGCCGAGGGCGTCGAGGACGTCAGCCGAGCCCGCCTTGGAGGTGATCGCCCGGTTGCCGTGCTTCGCGACCGGCACGCCCGCCGCGGCAACGACGAGGGCCGAGGCGGTCGAGATGTTGAACGTGCCGCTCCCGTCGCCGCCAGTGCCGACGACATCGACCGTGCCGTCGGGCGCCTCGACCCGCACGACCCGCTCGCGCATGGCGATCGCAAACCCGGCCAGCTCGTCGACGGTCTCGCCGCGCATGCGCAGACCCATCAACAGCGCGGCCAGCTGCGCCGGCGTCGCGTCACCGTCCATCACCGCGCCCATGGCCAGCCGCGCTTCCTCGAGGGTGAGGGTCCCGCCCTCGACGATCGTGGTCAGGGCGGTCCGGACATGCTCGCTCACGGTGCGGTCTCCGCGAGGCCGGCGGTCGCGAACGAGCCGGTCGCGTCGTCCAGGAGTGACGCCTCCCCTTCCCCGGCCAGACGCAGGAAGTTCGCAAGCAGGTGGGGGCCCTGGGGGGTCAGCACACTCTCGGGGTGGAATTGCACGCCCTCCATCGGCAGCGCCACGTGGCGGATGCCCATGATCACCCGGTCCACCTCGCTCATCGCGGTGACCCGCAGCTCCGCTGGCAATGTCGCCGGGTCGATCGCGAGGGAGTGGTATCGGGCGGCCATGAAGGACGGCGGCATCCCCTCGAGCAGGCCCGTGCCGTCGTGTGTGACTTCGGATGCCTCGCCATGGACGAGGGTCGGGGCGCGTACGATCGTCGCGCCGTACGCCGCGGCCATCGATTGCATGCCGAGGCACACGCCGAGGAGCGGGATCTCGCGCTCCGCGGCGACCTTGATCGTATCGACCGACACACCCGCGTCGTCGGGGTCGCCGGGTCCGGGTGAGATGACGATCCCGCGCAGGTGCGCCTCGGGGTCGTCGGCGAGCGCCTCCACGCCGGCGCGATCGATGGCGTCGTTGCGCAGGACCCGGACCTCGGCGCCGGCAGCCTGGAGGGCCTGCACGAGGTTGAACGTGAAGCTGTCGTAGTTGTCGACCACGAGGATCATCAGGACGCCCCGGCGCCGGTCGAGGCCGGCGAGGGGGCAGCCTCACTCTCGGCGTCGCCGTCCCGATCGCCGTCGCCGCTGCCCGGCCGTGGCGGTTCCGGAACCCCTGCCGCCATCTCGATCGCGCGGCGCAGGGCCGCCGCCTTGTGCTCGGTCTCCTCGAACTCCGACTCCGGCACCGAGCCTGCCACAATGCCCGCGCCGGTGTGGACGTGGGCCTGACCGTCCTTCAGCACCGCGCTCCGGATGGTGATCGCCGTATCGAGGTTGCCGTCATACCCGAGGTAGCCGACGGCGCCGCCATACAGCCCGCGGCGCTCGCCCTCGGCCGCCGCGATGAGCTGCATCGCGCGGACCTTGGGCGCACCCGAGAGCGTGCCCGCCGGGAAGACGGCCTTGAGCGCATCGAGGGCGTCGAGATCGGGCTTGAGGCGACCCTCGACGTGCGACACGAGGTGGAGCACGTGGCTGTAGCGCTCGACCTCCATGTACTTGCTGACGGTGACCGTGCCGGCGCGCGCGACGCGACCCAGGTCGTTGCGCCCGAGGTCGACGAGCATCACGTGCTCCGCCCGTTCCTTGGGATCGCGCTGGAGCTGCTCGGCGAGCAGGGCATCCTCGCGCTCGTCGGCGCCGCGTGGCCGCGTCCCGGCGATCGGATGGGTCGTGAGCTTGTCGCCCTCGGCCTGGAGCAGCAGCTCCGGGGAGGCGCCCACGACCTCGAACGTCGGGGTGCGCACGAAGAAGAGGTACGGGCTCGGATTCACCCGCCGGAGCGCGCGGTACAGGCCGATGCCGTCGAGCGCGAGGCCCGTGGCGGGATCGAGCGGCAGGTCGAAGGACTGGCGTCGTGCCAACACCACCTGGATCGCCTCGCCCGAGGCGATGGCGTCTTTCGCGACGTCGACGGCGTGGATGTATTCCTCGCGGCCGAGGCTCGTGTCGATCGGCCCCGCGATCGACGCATCCGACGCCGGACGCGCGGTCGGGCCACGCAGCTCGCTCGCACTCGGCCGGGCCGTGCGCTCGAGCGCCTCGAAGATCGCGGCCTCGGCGATCTTGTAGCGCCCCTCCAGGTCGGCCGGTTCCGTGTGGAGCGAGGCGATGGCCGAGAGCGTGTGGGTGAGGTGGTCGAAGACGAGGACGAGGTCGGTCTCGATGAAGGCTGCAGTCGGCACGCCCACCGGGTCGCGCTCGGGGAGCGGAACGGACGGCTCGAACATCGAGCTCGCGTCATACGCGAGCGCACCGACGGCGCCCCCGGTGAAGCGCGGCATCCCTTCGGTCGGCTGGACACGGCGGCGCGGGACGAAGGCTCGGATGGCGGCCAGCGGAGCGGCCCCGTCGGCCGTGTGGACCGGCAGGTCCGGCGTGTATGTCGGCACGGTCACGGGGCGGGTCTGGATGTGGGCCCGCCCGTCGCGCACCTCGAGCAGGCGGCGCGGGCCGACGCCCAAGAACGAATAGCGACCGAGCCGCTCGCCGCCTTCGACCGATTCCAGGAGGTAGGCAGGGCCGCCGTCGTCGAGGCGGAGGAACGCGCCGATGGGCGTCTCGAGGTCGGCCGGGCGCGTGGCGCGCAGCAGGATCGTGTCGGCGTTGGCGGCGTAGCGCTTGGCCTGCGCCAGGCTGATCGGATCGGCGGTGCTCATCGCTGGGCCTCGAGAATCAAGAAACGACCATATCGTCCCGGGACGAAAGGTCGTGCCTTCCGCGGTGCCACCCTCATTCGGCGATGCCGCACTTCAAGTGACCGACGGGCCGGGAATGTCCCGACTGATCGGCGCTGCCCTGTATCGCTGGCGCTCTGCGCCGGAGCCTATTGGCTCGTGCCGCTGGTGCGGCCGTCGCGTTCGGTCCGGAGGCTCCCGGGTCCATTCGCCGCCTTCGTCGCCCCGGTTTCCACCAGCCACCGGGTCTCTCTGCCGACGCTCGACGGGTACTCGTCCCGTTCACAGCCCGCTCTTCGTGATGTCGCGGGAGGATGGCAGGCCCCGACGCGGGCGTCAAGCGCTCGGCGCGACGCGGGTCACGCGCTCGAGGGGCTCGAAGCCGGCGCAGTCCACGACCGGCAGGCTCGGGTAGCGCGGGTAGCGCGGGTCGGTCAGGGATCGCTGGCACAGGCGGAAGCGCGAGCCACGGACGGTCTGGATCAGGCGGGAGTGCCGGCAAGCGCCGCACAAGCCGGGCTGTGGGCCCTGGGTCACCAGGTCCAGCCGGGCACCGACTCGAGGGCCTCTCGTTCGTCCACCCGGAGGTCGTCCCGTCGCCCGCGGTCACGGTACGTCGCGAGCCAGGCTCCGAGCGGAAAGTCGTCGCCGACGGTCTTCTCGGGATCGAGGTCGGCGACCGTGCCGCCGCCCGCGATGTGCTCGCCGATGAACCACAGCCCGGCCTCGAAGAAGGGGTCCACCGCGACGTAGTCCCCATCCACCTCGCGGAACTGCAACTGGTCCGGGTAGCACCACATCCAGTCCTGGCCAGGCATGATCGAGCGGATGATCTGGTGGCCGGTCGCCTTGTGGTGCTTCGTCGCATGCGTGTTCGGGCTGGAGTCGCAGCAGCCGACCTGACCGCAGGCCATGCACTGGCGCAGGTTGACCCAGGTGGATGTCATCGCCACGCACGTGGGACAGACGTTGCCGCCGTCCGGCACGGCGGCGATGGTGTCGGTGTGGGGACAGTCGATGGCCACTCGAGGCCTCCCGCGCGAATCAACTCAACGTGGCGGAGAGGGTGGGATTCGAACCCACGAAGTCTTTCGACTCAGCGCTTTTCAAGAGCGCCGCCATCAACCGCTCGGCCACCTCTCCGCAGTCAGGATATCAGCGACCCCGGCTTCAGCCGGTCGATGCGATGAGGTCCCGTCCGAGATACGGCCGCAGGACATCGGGCACCGTGATCGAGCCATCCGGCCGTTGGTTGGTCTCGAGGATCGCGGCGACGATTCGGGCCAGCGCGAGTCCCGACCCGTTGAGCGTGTGGACGAGCTCCGGCTTGGCGCCTGGTCCCGGCCGGTATCGGATGGCCATCCGACGCGCCTGGTACTCGCGGAAGTTCGAGCACGAACTGACCTCCAGCCAGCGCTCGACGCCGGGCGCCCAGACCTCCAGATCGTACTTCTTCGCCTGCACGAAGCCCATCTCGCGGGTGCTCATCAGGAGGACCCGATAGGCGAGGCCGAGCCGCTGGAGCAGGATCTCCGCGCGTCCGGTCATCCACTCGAGGGCCGCCGGAGAGTCCTCCGGCTTCTCGAAGAGCACCATCTCGACCTTGTCGAACTGGTGCACCCGCAGGATCCCGCGGGTATCCTTCCCGGCGGCCCCGGCCTCGCGGCGGAAGCACGGGGAGTAGGCCGCGTAGCGGATCGGCAGCTCCGCCGCCTCGAGGATCTCGTCGCGATGCAGATTGGTGACGGGAACTTCGGCGGTCGGGACCAGGTACAGCTCGTCGCGGGTGACGACATACATCTGGTCTTCCTTGTCCGGGATCTGGCCGGTACCAGTTGCACTGGCGGTATTGACGACGGCCGGCGGCCAGACCTCGGTGAAGCCGTGCTCGCGAGTGTGGACGTCCAGGAACCACGAGATCAGCCCGCGCTGGAGCGCCGAGCCCGCGCCCTTGTAGACCGGGAAGCCGGAACCGGCGATCTTGGCGCCGCGGGCGTTGTCGATGATGTCGAGCGCCTCGCCGAGCTCCCAGTGCGGCTTGCGGGTCCACGTCGCGCCTCCGACCGGCGCGTCGGCTCCGACCTCACCGTCGAACGGCTCGTCGTGGGCCAACAGCTCTCCCCACGTCCGGACCGTGACGTTCGCGTCCTCACCGCCGACTGGCACGTCGGGGTCCGCGGGGTTGGGGATCCGGAGGAGCTGGTCGTCGAGCTCCGCCTCGATCTCGGCGAGGCTGGCGTCGAGCGCGGTGATCCGCTCGCCCGCCGTGACCGACGCCGCCTTGAGCTCCTCCACCTCGGGGGCGTCGGGCGTGGCCCCGCCCTTGATCGCCTCCCCGATGCGCTTGGACGCTGCGTTGCGCTCAGCCTTGAGGGCCTCGCTTTCGCCGAGCAGGCGACGTCGCTCACCATCGAGCTCCAGCGCGCGGTCGATCGTGCCCGCGTCCTCCCCCTTGTCGATGGCGCCCTGGCGGATGACGTCGGGTTCCTCGCGAAGCCGCTGCAGTCCGACACTCATCGCTAGCCGCCCACCGGCAGCGGACCGGGCTTGCCGCCTGCCTCGGTCCAGCCCGAGGCGTCGCGTGCGCGCTCGAGCACGAACACGGGATCCAGGCTGGCCAGGAGCCAGCCCGCACGCGGCCCGTTCGTCCGGCCCAGGAACGCGCGGTAGATCGCCTCGAAGGCACGCCGACCCGGGATCCCCTGCTCAGCCGCGACCGCGAAGATCAACGCCTGCCAGGCGTCACCGCTCGCCGGCTCCTCGCGTCCCGCACGTTCGGCGAGCTGGGCGAGGAGCGTCCGCTGCTCTTGATCGAGCGAGGCCGCCGCCGGCGGGACCGCCTCGTGGTGCACCGTCAAGCGAGCCGATTCGGGCGCGTACTCGTCCAGCCAGGAGCGGGCCGCGCCGGCTCGCTCGTCCAGGATCGCTCGTTCGCGATCGGTCAGCGGGCTGCCCTTCTCGGCGGTGACGCGCTCGATGACGTCGACGCCCGGGATCTGGATGAGCATCGCGAGGTGGCCGAAGGCCGGCCGGAACACAGCCGCCTCCGTCGCGACATCCGCGTCCGGATCCAGCAGGGAGTAGCGGAATGTCGCCTCGTACCCGGGCGACAGCTCGCCTTTCACCTCGCGTCCAGCCGTCGCCGCTGCGAACCTGTCGAACTCGTCGAACAGGCGCGGGATCTGGTCGGTGCCGTCCGGGTCGAAGTCGATGGCGTGGTTGGGCCGATGACGCAGGAAAAGGAAGCGGAGTTGCTCGGGCGGCACGACCTCCGCGATCGAATGCGCCGCCGCGCCGCGCCCCTTCGAGGTCGACATCTTCTTGCCGCCGATGTTCAGGAACTCGTAGGGCACGTTGAGCGGCGGTTCACGCTCGAACACCTCCCGGGCGATCGCGTCCGACCGGTCGCGCGAGCCACCGGCCGTGGCCAGGTCCTTTCCGTTCGGCTCGATGGTCACACCGAACAGTGACCATTGCGCGGCCCATTCGAGGTTCCATGGCAGCTTCGCTCGCCCGCCGAAGGGGGAGACCCAGCCGGAGTGACCGCAGCCCTTGGCCCATTGGACGAGGTTCGGCCGACATTCGTAGAAGACCCGCTCGCCGTCCCATCGGGTCACCATCGTCGTCCCCACCCGGCCGCAGTTCTCACAGACGACGCTGAGCGGATGCCACGAGTCGGGATGCTGCACGTTCGCGACACGGCGATAGATCTCGCGCACGAGCGACGCCTTGTCGAGCGCGGACCGGATGAACGGGTCCATGTCGCCGGTCGGGTAGATGTCGCTCATCCAGTAATAGCGGTCCGGGTGGATGCCGAGGCCCGCGAACGTATCGATGAACGTCTGCGCGTGGTGGCGGGCATACGACGCGTGGCCGTCGCCCTCCTGGTCGGGGACATGCGCCAGGGGTCGACCCATCTCGGTCTCGACCGCGTCCGGAGTCAGCAGCGCCTGCGCATCCATCGGGTCCATGTCGTCGACGCCATAGAGCAGCGTCGATCGGATGCCGTTCGCGCGCAGGGCGCGGGTGATCGCATCGAGGATGACCGGCCCTCGCAGGCTCCCGACGTGCACCGTCCCGGACGGCGTCTTTGAGTCGTTGACGACCTGCGGACCGGCGTCCCGGGCCCGCTGCGCGAGTTCGTCGGCCCAGTCCATGCCTTGCCTCGTGATTGCTATCCGTCCCGGGCTGTTGCTACTCGCTCACCGAAGGCGGAGGCGACGCTCCTGCGAGCCATCCGCCTGAGGTTTCTAGCGGATGCTGGTGATCTTGTACGTGAAGTCGCCGGCAGGCACCTTCACCACGACCTTCTCGCCCTTCTTCTTGCCCAGCAGCGCGCGGCCGACCGGGCTCTCGTTCGAGATCCGGCCCTCGCCCGGCTTCGCCTCGGTCGAGCCCACGATCGTGAACGTCTCCTTGCCGTCGCCGCTTTCGACGCTGACCGTCGAACCGATCTGGACGTGGTCGGTGGAGTGGTTCTCTTCGATGATCGTGGCGTTCTTGATCAGCGCTTCGAGGGTCTGGATCCGGCCCTCGACGAACGCCTGCTCGTTCTTGGCGTCCTCGTACTCGGCGTTCTCCGACAGGTCGCCGTGCTCCTTGGCGTCGTGGATCCGATTGGCGACCTCCGGCCGCTTCACGGACACCATCTCGTCGAGCTCCGCACGGAGCTTCTCAAGGCCGTCCTTCGAGAGGTAGGTGGGCTTGTTGTTCATGGTCGGTGGACCCCGCGTAGCAGGTGGCCGGAAACGGGCGGAACAGCCCTCGTCGGTCAGGTGATAAGGAAAGAACTCCAGGCGGGTCGCGGACCGGTGCCGCGCGCCTGAAGTTCGACCGGACGCGAATGGTAAGCGCGGTGCGCACGGGTGTCAAAGGCGGCGAAACCTACGACCGCCGGGTCCACCAGAACCAGAGATAGAACCCGATCCAGCCGAGGACGTAGGCGCCGGTCGCCGACGACGGCGACGCGCCGGCGAGGCGTGCCACATGCCCGACGCCGGCGAACGCGATGACGACGGGCACGATCCTCGTCACGCGGTTGAGCAGCGCGAGCCCGCTGAGCCGACTCGGCGGGGTGGCCGGTTCGATGTCGATCAGGGTCACGACGTACGCCTTCAGCGAGAGGCCCGGTCCGACCTGGGCGAAGGCGCGCGCGGCTCCCACGCCGCTGATCCGGCGGTGGGCCTCCGACATGCCTCGTGCACCGAGCCCGGGTTGGAGGGCGATGATCCTGTCCGTGAGCCATGCGTGATGCCGTCGAAGGCGAGCGAGGACCACGGCGCCGATCACGCCGCCGGCGATCGCCGCCGCGAGCGGCAGACCCAGCGCCGCCGGCGTCGCGAGCGCGAGGAGACCAAGGAGGACATCGGGCACGACCGGCAGCGCGACCGCCTCACCGAATCCCCACAGCGCCAGGATCGCCAGGATCGCCGGCTCAGCCGTCCACGTGATCAGCAGTTGATCGGTCACAACGCTCGCACGATCGCCTCGAGCCGCTCGGTGAAGGCTCGCGGAGTCTCGTCCGCCCGGGCCGTGATCGGTTCGCCGAAGCGGACCCGGACATGGTTCCGTCGCGGCCGCCACGCACCGGGCGGCAGCACCTCCCACAGGCCGTCGATGCGGACCGGCAGCACGGGCACGCCGGTCCTGACGGCGATCAGCCCGGCTCCCGGCTTGAACGGACCGATGGCGCCCGTTCGGCTCCGGGTGCCCTCCGGGAAGATGACGACCCGCCATCCACCGGCGAGCAGATCCTCGACCGATCGCACGGACTCGGCGCCGCTGCCGATCCTCCGGAATGACACGGCCGCGAGCCACGACACGATGAGTCGGTGCAGGGGCCGCCGGAACCAGTAGTCCTCGGCGGCGGCGATGGCCAGTCGCCTGCGGCCGCGACCGCCGATCGATCGTCGGACGATCGGGATGTCGAGGTGGCTCTGATGGTTGGGACAGATGAGCAGTGGCGTCGGCAGGTCGACGAGCCACTCCCGGCCTTCGACCACCGGGCCGCCGACGATCTGGCCGAGGACCGGCGCGACCACGCGATGGACGATC
This sequence comes from uncultured Chloroflexia bacterium, assembly GCA_963735785.1. Classification (GTDB taxonomy): domain Bacteria; phylum Chloroflexota; class Limnocylindria; order Limnocylindrales; family CSP1-4; genus SPCO01. The sequence continues at coordinate 59,506 of CAVTMH010000003.1, forward strand.
TCCCGTCCGACGGCGGCCGGACGCGACAGCTGCCAGGGCCCCACGTCAGCCCCGCACGATCTCGTCGATCCGGAGCACCCAATAGGTGACCGGCAACGCGAGGAGCAACGAATCGATGCGGTCCAGGATGCCGCCGAAGCCCGGTAACCACGCTCCGGCGTCCTTGACCCCGAATTCGCGCTTCGCGGCCGATTCGAGCAGATCGCCCCAGACCGAGCCAACGGCGGCGATCAGCAGCAGGCCCCCGAACAGCAGCGGACCACCCAGCGCCCAGAACGCCGGGGTCAGGAGCGCGAGGCCGATCGCGGCGCCGATCACATTGCCGACAAGCCCCTCGCGGGTCTTGGACGGCGAGAGCGACGGGGCCAGCGGTGTCGATCCGAAACGCTTGCCCACCACGAAGGCGCCGACGTCCGATCCGGCGCAGCCGAGCGCGACCGCGGCGAGCAGGATGATCCCGGGCTCGCCGTGCTCCGTTGCGAGAGCCACGCCGTGGGCGAGCATGACACTCGTGATGATCAGCCCCACTGACGCGATGCCGAAGTCGCGGATGGCCCGCGTCGTGTCGGGCCGGACGACGGGCAGCAGCACGCCCGCCAGCACCAGCCCACCGACCAGGACGTCGGCCGACCCCGATCCGTAGATCGCGGTCGCGACCATGATGGCGACGTTGCCGATCTGGAGGGCCACCACGTGCCGAGGCGGGAGGGACGCGAGCCGGCACCACTCAAGGAGGGCCACCGCGGCGATCCCGCCGAGCAACAGCACGACGACCGGCAGCCCAAGGACGACGGCCGCGGCGAGCGCTCCGGCCAGCACGGCGTAGCTGACTGCCCGGGCACGCACGACCCGGGGGTCGAGGGCGGCATTGCGGCGTCGGCCAAGCGGTCCGAACAGCATCGCCGCGAGGAGGCCGATGCCGGCAACGGCGACAAGGATCGCGGCTGCCAGGGCCGTGGCGGTCACCGGAGCTCTCGGAGGGCGATCCAGATCCGCTCCAGAAGCGTCAACGTCGTCCCGATCAGGAGGACGGGCCCGAAGGGCCCCCACCCTTCGGGTCCGACCAGGACCACGACGATGGCCGAGACGACCAGGAGCGCCATCCGCCCGGGCTTCGAGAGGATCCCCCGGTACGTCCGCGGTCCCCCGGCCGCGCTCGTGGCGACCGACGTGAAGCTGGCGAGGACGGCCATCGTCACGCCCAGCAGCACGGTCGGCGGATGCGAACCCGGCACGAATGCCACGGGCGCGAGCATCAGGACGTCGCCGAGTCGATCACCGAGCTCGTTGTAGAACGCTCCGCGTGGATGCGTCGCGGCCGTTCGCCGAGCCAGGGCGCCATCGAGCAGGTTGAGGATGAGCCGCGTCGCGGCTGCCACCGGGACGATCAGGAGCGCCAGGGGCGTCGTCGGCGACACGAGGATCGCGAGCCCGGCAAGCGCGGCGACCGGGATCGCGGCGAGGGTGATGGCATCGGGCCGGATCCCGCGCCGCTCGAGGCGGTCCAGCACGGGCTCGAGCCCGCGCAGGACCGCGGGTTTCATGCGGTACAGATCCACGGGCGCAGCCCCTACTACCGGCCACCATGTCCCAGAGGTGCAGACGCGAGTGAATGGGGCCTGGTTGACGGCCGGGCCCCGTGACGGAATGACGCGCGAGTGGCGGCGACGTTACCAGACGCCAGTCGTGGCTCAGCTGCCCTCGGTCAGGCGGACGAGGCGACGCTTCACCCGCTGCAGGGAGCCGCGATCCGGCAGGGCCACGAAGAGCGTGTCGTCCCCGGCGATGGATCCCGCGACCTCCGGCCAGCGTGCTCGGTCGAGTGCGGCCGCGATGGCATGGGCCGAGCCCGGCAGCGTGCGCAGCACGAGCAGGAGCCCGGCCTCATGGATCTCGAGCGGAAGATCGGACAGCAGCGTGCGCAGGCGGTCCTCGCCGGAGGTCTCGGCCTCGATGAGGCGCGGCGGCAGCGCGTACGCCGCGGTCCCCTCCCGGGTGACCTTGACGAGACCGAGCTCGGCGACATCGCGGCTGATGGTGGCCTGTGTCGTCCGAAAACCGCGTTCGCGAAGGGCGCTCGCCAGCTCCTGTTGCGTGCGGATCGTCCGCTGGTCGACCAGGTCGCGGATCGCCCGTTGGCGAAGCTGCTTCATGACTTCCATGCCGGAGCCGCGGCGCTAGCGTGCCAGCCAGGTGACGAGGACGACCGCCGCGAGCGCGAAGCGGTACCAGACGAAGACATCGAGCGATCGTGTCCGCAGGTAGCGCAGCATGAAATGGATCGCGGCCAGGCCGGACAGCAGGGCGGCGACCATGCCGACGACCATCGGCCCGACCGAGACATCGACCCCGGACTCGCCCGTCACGAGCTTCCGCGCCTCGAAGAGTCCCGCCCCCGCCGTGATCGGGGTCGCCATGAGGAACGCGAAGCGGGCAGCGGCCTCCCGGTCGAGACCGGCCAGCCGCCCGGCCGAGATCGAGATGCCCGACCGACTGATGCCGGGGATGAGCGCCAGGGCCTGGGCCGCGCCGATCCCGATGGCGACCGGGAACGTCACGTCGGCGATGGCTCGCGACCGCCGCCCGACCCGGTCCGCGACGAACAGGATCACGCCGCCCACGACGAGCATGACGGCGACCAGGCCGATCTGGCGGAACTGGTCCTCGATGAGGTCGTTGAACAGCAGCCCGACCAGCGCCGCGGGAATGGTCGACGCGACGAGGAGCCATGCGAGCCGGCGGTCCGCGTCCCCTCGGAACGAGCGGTCACGGAGCGCCGCGAGGCCGGCGGGGATCAACCGCGCCCAATCCTCACGGAAATAGGCGAGCAGCGCCACCAGCGTGCCGACGTGAAGCATGACGCTGAACGCGAGCGAGTTCAGGAATGGATCGCTCCAGCCGAACAGGTATGGGACCACGACAAGGTGGCCGGATGACGAGACCGGCAGGAACTCGGTGAGTCCCTGCACGATCCCCATCACGAGGGCCTGAAAGACTGTCTCCATAACCTAGGCGCCGCGCCTGACGGCCCATGCCGGCGTTGTCGCGTCCGCGCGCTCGCTCACGCACCTCAGGGTGCGCTCGCTCACGTGCTCCGCGACGTCTTGGCTTGGACGCGTCATGCGCGCCGATTCTCGGTTCGGATTGCGACCTACCTGATGAACAGCGGGGCGAGAACCAGTGTGATCGTGGCCAAGAGCTTCACGAGGACATGCAACGAAGGACCGGCCGTGTCCTTGAACGGGTCGCCCACCGTGTCGCCGACGACGGCCGCGGCATGGGCTTCAGAACCCTTGCCGAGCACGTTGCCCTCGTCGTCCTTGAGGTGGCCGGACTCGATGTACTTCTTGGCGTTGTCCCACGCTCCGCCGCCGTTGTTGAGGACGGTGGCCAGCATCACGCCCGCGATCGTGCCGACCATCAGCATGCCGGCCACGGCCTCGGCGCCGAGCAGCAGCCCGACGATGATCGGCGTGGCGACGGCCACGACGCCGGGGGCGATCATCTCGCGCAGGGCGGCCTTGGTCGTGATGTCGACGACGCGCGCATAGTCCGGGCGCTGGGTGTAGTCCATGATCCCGGGCATCTCGCGGAACTGGCGGCGGACCTCGACGATGATCGCCTGGGCCGTCGTCCCGACCGCGCGGATCGCGAGCGAGCTGAAGAAGTACACGAGCATCGCGCCGATCAGCGCCGCGATGAATACCTCGACCTTGGCGAGGTCGACGGCGTTGAGCAGCTCGCCGCCGCGGTTCGTCTGGATGAGGTTGACCTTGTCGATGTACGCGGAGAACAGCAGGAAGGCGGCCAGGGAGGCCGACGCGATCGCGTAGCCCTTGGTCAGCGCCTTGGTCGTGTTCCCGACGGCATCGAGTCGATCGGTGATCTCGCGGGCGCCGGCCTCGGCGCGGCTGAACTCCGCGATGCCGCCGGCGTTGTCGGTGATGGGCCCGAACGTGTCCATCGCGAGGATGTAGGCGGTCGTCATCAGCATCGCCATGGTGGCGACGGCGGTCCCGAAGATGCCACCGACGTCACGACCGGCCGCGTTGACGATCCCAGCCTGCGACCCGAGCCAGTGACTGGCGAAGAGCGCGATGCCGATGGTGATCGCGGTCACGAACGTCGTCTCGAAGCCGACGGCCGTGCCGGAGATGATGTTCGTCGCGGGGCCGGTCTTCGACGCCTCGGCGATCTCGCGGACGGGGCGGAACGAGCCCGCCGTGTAGTACTGGGTGATGTACACGAACGCCACGCTCGTCGCGAGGCCGATGAGGCCTGCTCCGAAGAAGTACAGCCAGACGGGCAGGCCCGACGGCGCGTTGCCATTCGTCTGGAGCATCACGTTCGTCGTGATCAGGAGCGCCACGACCGACAGGATCGTGGTGACCCAGTAGCCGCGGTTCAGGATGTTCAGCGGGTTCTCGTCTTCGCGGCCGCGAATGAAGAAGATGGCGACGATCGTCGAGAGCAGTCCGAACGCCCGGACGACGAGCGGAAAGAAGATCCAGGCCGCGGGGTTCGGCCAGCCGGCGGCCTCGGCGATCGTGAAGACACCGACACCGAGGATCATCGCGCCGATGTTCTCGGCAGCGGTCGACTCGAACAAGTCGGCGCCACGGCCGGCGCAGTCACCGACGTTGTCGCCGACGAGGTCCGCGACCACGCCCGCGTTGCGGGGGTCGTCCTCGGGGATGCCCTTCTCGACCTTGCCGACGAGGTCGGAGCCGACATCGGCGGCCTTCGTGTAGATGCCGCCACCGAGCTGGGCGAACAGCGCCACGAACGAGGCCCCGAAGCCGAAACCCACGATGAGGAACGGCGCGTCGTGGGTCGCCTGGCCACCTTCCAGCCCGCCGAAGAGGGTGAAGATGCCGTAGACGCCGAGCAGCGACAGCGCGACGACGAGGAAGCCGGACACCGCCCCGCCGCGCATGGCGACCTGCACCGCCTCGACGAGGCTGCGCCGGGCGGCGGCCGCCGTCCGGACGTTGGCCTTCACGCTGATGTACATGCCGATGATGCCCGAGGCCATCGAGCAGGCCGCACCCACGATGAATGCGAGCCCGGTCCGCCAGCCCAGGTCCAGGCCGAAGATCTCGGTATCGGCGACGTCCGCCGTTTCGAAGATGGAGATCACCGCGCCGATCACCACCGCTCCGACAACGGCGAGGATGCCGATGGTCGTGTACTGGCGACGGATGAACGCCACTGCGCCCTCGAAGATCGTGCCGGCGACCGCTTGCATCTCGGGGGTCCCGGTATCGCGCGCCAGGACGTCGCGGGCCAGGTAGATGGCGAACAGCACGGCGATGATGCCCGCCGGCAGGATGATCAGCTGGAGCGCACTCGCATCCATCAGGTCGTCGGGTCCTCCATGGGTGACTGGCCGGCGTCCGGCCCTGGCGCGTGAGCGTGCGCCGTCGCGGGACGGGTGTCCGGGAACCTGCCGGCTGGTCCCGACGGCATGCACCGTGGGCTGGGACCTTGCAGGCCGGCGGAGTGTAACAAGGCACTCTTCGGCGGGTCAAACTCAGCCGCGGGCCGGGGATATGCAGCGGTCGGCCGGGCTCCCCGGCCCGCTCCGGCGGTCGCAAGCGGCGGCCCCTATACTGCCGGACTTGTGAGCCAACGACCCGCGCTCGGGTGTCTCTTCGAGATCGTCGAGACGCTCGTCTTGACGCTCATCATCTTCGTCGTCATCCAGAACTTCGTGGCACAGCCATACAAGGTCCAGCAACAGTCGATGGAGCGGACCCTGGAGCCTGAGCAGTACGTGCTGGTCGACAAGCTCACGCCCCGTTTCGATACCTACAAGCGGGGCGACATCGTCGTGTTCACGCCGCCCGAGGAATGGGGCGACAACGGCACGCCGTTCATCAAGCGCGTGATCGGGGAATCCGGCGACTCCGTGGAGATCCGCGACGACGGGCTCGTCTACATCAATGGCGCGGCGATCGACGAGCCATACGTCTACAGTGACGAGATCGGTGGTCCCCCACAGGCGACGACCGCCCCGCTCGAACAGAAGGACTGGACGATCGGCGACAACGAGGTCTTCCTCATGGGAGATCATCGCTCCAATTCGGCCGATTCGCGCACGTTCGGCCCGGTCGAGGTCGATCAGATCATCGGACGCGCATGGCTGCGCTACTGGCCGCTGGACACGTTCGGCATCCTGCCCGCGCCGACCTACCAGGGTTCCGCCGCGGCCGCGTCCTGACCGGGGTGAGGACGCGGTGAACCCGATCCTCGCCGTGGTCGCTCTCGCGGTCATCGGCGGCGCGGTCGTCGTGGTGGCCGCACGCGACACCCGGACCGTGCTCCTGGCACTCACCGTGACGCTCGTCGCCTCCCCACTGCTCACCGACCCGCTCGCCAGTCCAGCCGCGCTCGCCGCGCGGTTCGTCGGGGCCGTCCTCGCGGCCTATCTGCTTTGGGTGGTCGCCCGCGAGCATCTCCAGAGCCGCACGCTCGCGAGCCCGACCGGTGGGTCGCGGATCGGTTGGCCGGCAGAGGCCCTGGTCGGCGCCGCGGCGGCAGTCGTGGGGTACAGCGCGCACGGTCTCGGGGCTCCGGCCGAGGGACCCGCCCTCGCCAGCGCGGCGGGGTTCGCGGTCGCCGCGCTCGCGGTCGCGCCGGTCCTGACGGGCCGCGACGTGATGCGTGTCGGCACAGGGCTGCTCCTGCTCATCAATGGGGGACTGCTCGTCCGCGGCGCGCTGGGCGGTACGCCCGGAGACGTGGAAGCACTGCTGACCGCCGGCATGCTGATCGTGCTGGCCGGCGCCGTGGCCGCGCTCGCGGCCAACGCGCGGGCGGATGGCCCGGACGGGTACGCGTTCCTGGATCCGACCGCGGTCCGTCTGCGTCGCGAGCCCGACGCCCACCCCCTCGATCGATCCTGACCGCGGCGCATCGATGAGCCTGCTGCCCTTCGTGCTCGTGACGAGCGTCGGGGCCGTGTTGGCACTCCTGCTCCGCCGCAACGACCGGGTCGCCGTGACCATCGCCATCGTCAGCCTGATCGGAGCCGTCGTGACCGCGTTGGCCATCAGGCCCGGGCAGAGCGTCGTGATCGGCGGGGCGGGGATCGCAACCACCGAGTACCTCCGGCTGTTCCTGCTGTTGGGGGCCTCGGTCGGCCTGTTGCTGGCCGTCGTCGGCCAGGCCGCGGGCAGCCACCGTGACGCGCCGGCCATCACCCTCGGGGTGCTCGCGACCTCGGCCTTCGCCCTGTCGTTGCCCGACGCGCGGCTGGCGGTCCTGGCCGCGACCGCTGGCGGCGGGTTCGGCGCGCTGGTCACGCTCGTCCCGGTCGCAGGGCGCGGCGGGGCGACCGTGGGGACGCGCGTCCTGCGCGCGACCGTGGTGGCGGGCACGATGGCCGTGGCGGCCACGGCCTGGATCGGCCGAGACCTGACCGACCTCGCCGCGCAGCCGGTCGTGTTCGGGCTGGCGTACCTCGCGTTCGCCCTCGCGGTCGCGGTCCGGTTCGGTGCCATCCCCGCGCACGGCTGGGCGGCGCGTCTGACCGACACCGTCCCCGAGTCGACGCTGCCGCTCGTGACGGCATGGGCACCGGCAGCGTTCGCAGTCGTCGCCCTGGCCTGGGCCGACGCCTCGATCGCGCCGCTGCTGGTCGACCTCGACTCGGTCCGGCTCGTCGTCGTGGTCATCGCGGTCGCGTCGATCGTGCTCGCGTCGGTCGCGGCCTTCATCCAGGACGATATCGAGCACGTCGTCGGGTACGCGATCATCGGCGACGCCGGGGTCGTGCTGCTGGCGATCGCGGCCCTCGACCCGGCGGCCTGGGCGCCCGCGCGTACCTGGATCCTGGCCTTCGTCGTTGCGCGGAGCGCATTCGCGGCCTGGGCGGCCGCCACTCGCTCGACGTTCCTCACGGGCAAGGTGGCCGAGCTGCGCGGCTGGGCGATCCGATCGCCGGTCCTCGGCGTGGTCCTCGCCCTGATCGTGCTCGCCAGCGTGGGGGTGCCCGGTCTGGCGGCGTTCGATGCCCGGGGTTCGATCGTCGGGCTGGCCATCGACGGTCCGCTGGCCGCCCTCGTCGTGCTGGGCACACTGTCACCGCTCGCGTACTACGGTCGGTTGCTGCTGGTCGGAGTCGGCAGGCCGGCGGGGCGAGGGGCCGAGGGGCCCGGCGGCCGGTTCGGTTGGCGCCTCGCCGTGGCACCGCTGGACCTGACCGACCTCCGCGGCTGGCTCGACCGGACCTGGTCCGACAACGTCCTCGCGACGGCGACCGGGGGCGCTGCGTTGCTGGCGGTCCTTGCGCTGGCGGTCTCGGCCGGGGCCTTCGGTGCGCCCGCGGCGGCCGCCGGGCTCCCGCCCACCATCGAGGTCAGCCGGGAATCGTTCGCGCCCGAGGACCCTGAGGCGCCGCTCGAGTCGGATGCGCCCTCGGCGCCGCCCGTCGATGGCGAACCGTCGTTGACGCCGGCACCCTGACGACCTACTCCCCGGGGGCGAGGACCCAGCGATCGATATCGCGCCCATAGTCGAATTGCTCGTCGGGAGCGAACCAGAGCGCGAGCTCGGCGGTCGCGGCCTCGGGGCCGTCCGAGGCGTGGACGATGTTCTGGGCGGTCTCGAGGGCGAAATCGCCCCGGATGGTGCCCGGTGCGGCTTCGTGCGGACGCGTGGCGCCGTTGATGGCCCGGACGACCGCGATGGCGTTCGGTCCCTCGAGGGCCAGCGCCACGAGGGGCGCCGAGGTGATGAACTCGACCAGCCCCGCGAAGAACGGCTTCTCGCGGTGGGCGGCATAGTGACGTTCGGCCAGATCGCGCTCCACCTGCACGAGCTTGAGCCCGACGATCTTGAGGCCGCGCTCCTCGTACCGGGCCAGGATCCGACCCGTCAGCTGGCGCTGGACGCCGTCGGGCTTGACGAGGACGAGGGTACGTTCGGTCACGCAGGTTCTCCTTCGGTGGGCGGGTGATCTGGCGGGTCGTCAACGGTCTCCGGTGCTGGCGGTGGCCAGGTCGGGCCACGGGCCGCATCCATGAAGGCCTGCCGCGCTTCGATCTCACGGCCGACGAGCCGGTAGGCATCGCCGCGAACGAGCGCCAGGCCGGACTCGGTCCGACCTTCGACGAGCTCCAGCACCGCCGGCGCGAGGACCGGCGCGACACGGAGCACGAGACCGAGCCGGATCGCCGCCTCGGCTGGGTCGTTCGCGTCGAGCGCGGCGCGACCGAGGTCCAGCTCGCGATCTCCGGTCGGCAGATCGGCGGTGGCATCCGCGCCGAACGCCGGTCGGTCGGACCCACCCTCCACCTCGTGGGCCATCTCGGCCACCGCCGATTTCGGGGACCGCTTCGGGCGCGGCGGGCACCTCGGGCGCCTCGACATCCGTGGCCACGTCGGGAGCGAGCTGCGGCTCCTCCGCGGGAGCCGCTTCCCACAAGCCGATCGTCGCCGCGTCGGCATCGGCGCTGGGCCCGGTCGGGACAGCCACGGCACCGTCCTCGGGCGCCTCGCCGGAGGGCTCTGTCGCGACGTCCTGCGGCCGCGGATGGCGGTGGACCGCCGAGGTGACGCGCCGTGGCGGGTCGAACATCGTGGTCGGCGATGGCGGTGGGGCAGCGGCGTCCGGCGGCCAGACCCCGGCCCGTGGCATCCCCGCGAACAGGGCGTCGATGGAACCGCCGGCCAGTTCCATCGCCCGGTCGGCCAGACGTCGAGCCTCGGTCGGGCGACCCCGCGCCGCGGCGGCTTCGGCAGCGACGATCAAGGCCAACAGCGGACCATCCTCATCGTCCAGCGCGGCCGCGGCGGCCTCGCCCGCACCGGCGATGTCGCCCGTGCGCCAGCGCGCCTCGGCGAGGTCGACGAGGCCGTCCTCGTCGAGGGCGTCACGGCCGGCCAGTGTCTCGAGTTCGGCACGTGCCAGCGCCAACGACCCCAGCCGGAGGTGGAGGCGGGCGAGGACGAGATCCGGGCTGCGGGGCGCGGCCACTCCGCCTTCGATGGCGTCCATCATGCCGGCAGGCGGAGGTGCCGCTCCAGACTGCGCAGGTAGCGGGCCGGTGCGACAGCGGACAGGCGCAATCCCTCATCCGTGATCAGGTCACCGGCGACCCGGACGATGTCGTCGGCCGTGACCGCCTCGATGGCGGCAAGCGCTTCCTCGAGCGTGAGGACCCGGTCGTGGAGCGCCTCCTGGCCGCCGATCCATGACGCGACATGACGCGTCTCGTCCATGCGCAGCTCCAGGCCACCCGACAGGTAGCGCTTGGCCTTGTCCAGCTCCTCCGGGGGGACTGGCTCGTCGCGCAACCGCACCAGCTCATCGAGGATCGCCGCGAGCGCGTCGCGCAGGCTCGCGGGGTCGACGCCTGCGGAGATCTCGATCGCCCCGGCATCGGCGTAGTCGACCAGGCCCGAGCCGATGTCGTACGCGAGGCCGCGTTCCTCGCGGACGGCCAGGAAGAGCCGGCTGCTCATCCCGTCGCCGAGGATCGCGTTGAGCAGCGCGAGGGTCCAGCTGTCGGGGTGATCTCGACGCAGCGCCGGCAGCCCGACGACCAGCTGTGCCTGCGAGGTCTGCCGCTTGCCGAGTCGCGCCCGCTCGCCCGCGGGGAGCACGGGCGCCGGGGCGTACTCGGGGATCTTCCCGTTGCCCGTCCCGAACGCCGCCGCTGCGAGCTCCACGGCCTGCGGATGATCGATGTCGCCGGCTACCGCGATGACCGTGTTGGCAGGACGGTACGTGGTTCGCCAGAAATCGCGGATCGTCCCCTCCGGCAGGCCGCGGATATCCGCCTCGTCGCCGCAGATCTCTCGACCGAGCGGGCCATCGCCGAAGAGGGCGGTCTGGAACAGCATCTGCGCGTATTCCGCCGGATCGTCCTGATACGAGCGGATCTCCTCGATGATCACGGACCGCTCGCCCTCGATCTCCTTCGCGTCGAGCACCGGCCGGACGATCAGCTCGCCCAGGACGTCCATCGCCCGCGTGGCCTCCCGACGCGGCACCCGGACCCAGTACACGGTCGACTCGCGGTCGGTGGAGGCGTTGAACGACCCGCCGACGCCCTCGATCGCCTCGCTGATCGCCCGGGTCGTCGGGTAGGCCTGCGTGCCCTTGAACGTGATGTGCTCCATGAAATGGGCGACGCCGGCCTCGGCCGCGGTCTCCAGGCGCGAACCGGCCAGGACGTACGCGGCGATGGAGACCGAACGCGCCCCGGGCAGCCGGGAGCTGATCACACGCGGCCCCGAGGGCAGCGCGGTCCGTTCGAACATCCGGCCGATGGTACAGGAACACGCACGGCGCCCCGGCTGGAGGGCCGGGGCGCCGTGTCGGTGCAGGCGATCAGATGACTGGCCCTTGGAGGGGCCGGCGCTCGAGCCGCTGGGCCGAGGCGCCATCCCGGCACGGTCAGATGTTGAGGATGACCCGTAGCCAGGGGATCGCGAAGTACAGGGCGAACGCGATGGCGGCGAACCACATCAGTGGCCGCACCTCGGATGCTCGTCCGCGAACTGTCTTTAGGAACACATAGGAGATGAACCCAGCCGCGATACCGTCGGTGATCGAATACGTGAGCGGCATCACGATTAGGGTCGCGAGCACAGGGAAGACATCGTCGATGTCGCCCCATTCGATGTCCTTGATGTTGCGGAACATCAGGTAGCCCACCACGACGAGGGCGGCCGCCGTGGCCTGTGCCGGGACGATTCCCGCGATCGGCGCGATGAGGATCGCCGCGAGGAACAGGATTCCCACCACGACCGAGGTCAAACCGGTCCGTCCGCCTTCGGCGACGCCGGCGGCGGATTCGATGTAGGTCGTGTTCGAGCTGGTGCTGAAGACGCCGCCGGCGACGGCGGCGAGCGAGTCCACGAGCAGCACGTTGCGGATCCCCGGCAGCCGGCCGTTCTCGTCGAGGAAGCCAGCTTCTTCGCTGATGCCGACGACCGTGCCCATCGTGTCGAAGAAGTCGGAGAGCATCAGCGTGAAGACCACCAGTGCGACCGTGACGAAGCCGAGCTCGGGGTTCGTCCAGACTGACAACAGGAAACCGAGCGGAGCGCCGATGGTCGAGAAGTTGTCGGCGCTGAAGTCGAAGAAGTACTGAGTCGGCAGAACGGCCTGCCCCGGCCCGAAACCTGCGGCATCCCCGAAGGCCGAGCGCAGGACGATCGCGACGATCGTTGCGACGAGGATGCTGATGAGCAAGGCTGCACGGACCCGCATGGCCAGTAGCGCCAGCGCGATCGCGAGTCCGATGAGGAACGTGAGGAACGCCGGCGATGTGAGGCTTCCGAGCGTGACGACCGTACCCTCGCCGGCGCGCACGAAGCCGCCGTTCACGAGCCCGATGGTCAGGATGAAGAGACCGATGCCGACGGCGATGGCTCGCTTGAGCGTCATCGGGATGGCGTCCATGATGGCTTCGCGGAGGCCGGTTAGGACAAGGATCGTGATAAGGATCCCCTCCCAGACGATGACGGCCATGGCTTCCTCCCAGCGGAAGCCCCGGCCGAGGATGAGCTGGAAGGCGACGACTGCGTTCAGACCGAGACCCGCTGCGAGCGCAAACGGGTAGTTCGAGACGAGCCCCATGGCGATCGTCATGATCCCGGCGATGAGAGCCGTCGCGACGACCGTCGGCAGGAAGGGCGGCCCGAGACCCTCGAGCGGCCCACTCGAGAGGATGCTTGGGTTCACGAAGATGATGTAAGCCATGACCATGAACGTGGTCAGGCCGGCACGAATCTCCGTTGAGGCCGTCGTGCCACGTTCGGTGAGCCCGAAGTAACCGCCATCGCCCCTCCCTCCACCAGCGTTGGCGGGGCGATTCTGGACGTCGTCCACTTGGTTCTATCCCTCCTTGCCCTCCTCCGCGCGCCGAACCATGTTGGGCGGGCTCGGACCGCACCGTGCGTCGCCCGGATCGACCATCGTCGATCCGCCCCCCTTCCCCGCCGGCGCGATGACCGCACCGGCGTCCCGGATCGGCTACTCGTCCTCGTGGGCGTCGAGGCCGAGCAGCTCCATCTGGACGAAATCGGACGTGTCGAACTCGAGCTGACGCGGCGCGAAGGGCGAGGCGTCCTCGCCCGTGGCTCCGATCGGCGCGAACTCGACGATGACCCGCTCGTCGCCCTGGACGAGCACATAGACGAGCAATTGATCAGGTCGTGTCTCGAACTCGAGGTGCTCGAAGGAGTCGATGTTGAGCGTGATCGCAAGCGGTGTGAAGTACGTGGATGTGCCCGGCGCGTCGGTCACGATGCGCTCGACCCAGCCGGTGCCATGGGCGACGACCTCGCGGCCGCGCAGATAGCGGTAGCTGACCGTCTGCTTGAGCAGGGGACGCAGCAGGTGGAGCATGTCGGCCGTGGTTGACACGACGCCCTGGTTCACGAAGAACTTGGCCGGCGGGGTCGACACGGAGGGTCTCCTCGGGGGCGCTGCGGGTCGTGGCCGTTGGGGGTGGCGGCGGACGTCCGCGATGGTACCGCACGATGATGGCCGCGGCGACCCCGAATCGACCGCGCGTATCATCGCGGCCATGCTCCTCGCCATCGACATCGGGAACACGAACGTGACGGTCGGCCTCCTGCGTGGCGGCCGGCTCGTGGCGACCCGCCGGGCTGCGACGAACGCCCGCGCCACGGCCGATGAGCTCGAGCTGCTGCTCGACGGGCTGCTGCGCCTCGACGACGCGTCGTTCGGCGATGTCGAGGCGATCGCGTGCGCGTCCGTGGTCCCGGCACTGACCGCGCACGTCGAGCTGGTCGCCGCCCGCCGGGAGCGGCCGCTCACCGTCGCCGCGGCCGGGATCGTGCCGCTCGCCGTCCGGGTGGACCGGCCGGGCGAGGTCGGTGCCGATCGCCTCGTCAACGCCCTGGCCGCGGCGCGGCTGTACGGCACGCCGGCGGTGGTGGTCGATTTCGGCACTGCCACGACCCTTGACTGCGTGGCCACCGACGGCGCCTACGTCGGCGGCGCCATCGCACCCGGACTCGAGCTTGGCCTCGAGGCCCTCGTTGCCCGGACCGCCAAGCTGCCACGGATCGAGTTGCGCGCGCCGGACCGGGCGATCGGGCGGGACACGATCAGCGCGATGCAGTCAGGCACGATCTTCGGCTACCAGGCGCTCACGACCGGGCTGCTGCGCCGGGTCCGCCAGGAGCTCGCCGACGCCGCGGGCATCGAGCCGCGCGACGTCAAGGCGATCCTGACCGGCGGCTTGTCGGCGGCACCATGGGCGGCCGGCCTCGAGGGCATCGACGCGATCGACCCCGACCTCACGCTCAAGGGCCTCGCCATCCTCCATGCCGAGGTCGCCGGCGGCGAGCGGCTGGAGCTCGGGCTGCCGTGACCGACGGACGCCTCGCGGGTCGGCTCATCGCGCTCGGGGTCACCGGCTCCATCGCCGCCTACAAGGCGGTCGAGCTGCTGCGGCTCCTGCGGGCCGAAGGCGCGGAAGTCGCCGTGATGCTCAGCCCCGCCGCGACCCGGTTCGTGGGACCGTTGTCGTTCGCGGCGCTGTCCCGGCATCCCGTGGAGACCGACATCCTCGAGCTGCTGCCCGACGGCCGGATCGGGCACATCGTCGTCGCCGACAGCGCCGATGCCATCGTGGTCGCGCCGGCGACGGCGCACTTCCTCGGCGCGATGGCGAGCGGGCTGGCGGGTGACGTCGTGACCGCGACGGTGCTGGCCTCGTCGGCCCCGGTCGTCGTCGCACCGGCGATGGACGGCGACATGTGGACCCATCCGGCGACGACGGCGAACGTCGCACGATTGCGCGACGGCTTCGGCTACCGGATCGTCGAGCCCGCGGCCGGCGAGCTCGCATCCGGCCAGTCGGGCGTCGGCCGACTGGCGGACCTGCCGGCGATCGTCGATGCCGTGGTCGCGGCCGTCGGCGGCACCCCGGTCCGGGCATCCGATCCGAGCCGGCGCCCTCCGCTCGTCGGCGGCCCGCGCGACGCGGACCTGACCGGCCGGCACCTCGTCGTAAGCGTCGGCGGGACGCGCGAAGCGATCGATCCCGTTCGCTTCATCGGCAACCGCTCGACGGGCCGGATGGGCGCGGCGATCGCGGCGGCCGCCCTTGACCGCGGCGCCCAGGTCACGGTCGTCGCAGCAAACGTCGAGGTGCCGCTGCCGGACCGTGCCGAGATCATCCACGTCGAGTCGACCGCCGACCTTCGTGCGGCCCTGCTTCGGCTGACCCACCGACCCGATGGGACGGCCGGCTTCGACGCCCTCGTCATGGCCGCGGCCGTGGCCGACTTCCGCCCGGTGAGCACCGCCGCGGTGAAGCTCGAGCGCGACGCCGGCCTCACCCTGGAGCTGGAGCCGACCCCCGACGTCCTCGCCCAGGTCGCGCGCATCGTGCGCGGCACCGACAGCAACGGGGACGAGACCGCGCAGGCTGTCGCGCCGCGGCCCTACCTCGTCGGGTTCGCAGCCGAGACCGGATCCCTCGAGCGCATCCACGACAAGCTCCGGCGCAAGGGGGTGGACCTGCTCGTGGCCAACGACGTGGCGGAGCCCGGCTCCGGGTTCGGGACCGAGACGAACCGGGTGACCGTCCTGGGCGCGAACGGCGAACGCGACGAACTGCCGCTGCTGAGCAAGCGCGAGGTCGCGGATCGGCTCCTGGATCGGATCGCGAGCGCGCTGGACGACCGGGACGCCGACGCGCAGACTTCGATGCCATGAGTGCTCCGATCGACGTCCCGCGCCGCCTGACCGTCGCCGACATCGCCAAGCGCTACGCCGATGGCCAGCGGCTGCCGATGCTGACCGCCTACGACTACCCGACCGCCCAGATCCTCGACGAGGCCGGGATCCCGATGCTGCTCGTCGGCGATTCACTCGGCCAGGTCGTGCTCGGCTACGAGTCCACGGTGCGCGTCACGATGGCCGAGATGCTCCACCACACCAGGGCCGTCGTCCGCGGCTCGCAACGGGCGATGGTCATCGGCGACATGCCGTTCCTGACCTATTCCACCGCTGACGAGGCGCTCGAGAACGCGGGCCTGTTCCTGCAGGACGCGGGAGCCCAGGCCGTGAAGGTCGAGGGTGGCGTTCGGTCAGCCCGGATCATCGAGGCGATGGTCAAGGCGGGCATCCCGGTGCAGGGTCATATCGGCTGGACGCCCCAGGCCCAGCTCGGGATGGGCGGCAAGGTCAAGGTCCAGGGCAAGGATCGATCGCAGGCACGCAGCCTGCTCGCGGACGCGCTCGCGGTCCAGGAGGCAGGGGCCTTCTCGATCGTGCTCGAACTCATCCCCGCGCAGCTGGCGACGGCGATCACCGAGCGCCTCCGGATCCCGACCATCGGCATCGGGGCGGGGCCCGGCTGCAGCGGGCAGGTCCAGGTGGTGACCGACTTCCTCGGGCTGGGTGACTTCATGCCGCGGCACGCCCGGCCGTACGCGCAGCTTCGGACGACGATCGCGGAGGCCGCGCGGGCCTTCACCGCCGACGTCGAGGCTGGCACGTTCCCGGGTGATGCCGAGACCGTCCGCATGGATGATGCCGTGCTCGACGACGCGTTGGGCCGGGGCGCCTCCGACCAGGCGAGCCGAACCATCCCGGTCGGCGGCATCCCGCTCGACCGCGACCTGTAGCAACGATCCGCGGGCGAAGCCGCTGGCGATGACCGAGGTTGCCAGGACGACGGTCGTGCGGACGCGGGCCGAGCTCCGCGACGCGCTCGCGTCGGCCGCCCGACCGGTGGGCCTCGTCCCGACCATGGGCTGGCTGCACGAGGGTCACCGCGCCCTCATGCGGCGCGCGCGCGCGGACAGCGCCACGGTGGTGGTGTCGATCTTCGTGAACCCCCGCCAGTTCAACGTCGCGACCGACTACAGCCGCTACCCGCGCAACGAAGCCAACGACCTGGCGATGTGCGAGGCGGAAGGCGTCGACGTGGTCTTCGCGCCGACCGTCGAGGAGATCTATCCGCCAGGGTTCGCGACGACCGTGTCGGTCGGATCGGTCGCACAGCCGCTGGAGGGCGCCGCGCGACCAGGGCATTTCGATGGCGTGGCGACCGTCGTGGCCATCCTGTTCGACCTGGTCGGGGGCGAGCGAGCGTACTTCGGCCAGAAGGATGCGCAGCAGGTGATGGTCATCCGCCAGATGGCCCATGACCTGGCGATCGGAACGGAGGTCGTCGCCTGCCCGACGGTGCGCGAGGCAGACGGGCTCGCCCTTTCCTCGCGCAACGTCCACCTCAGCCCCGAGGAGCGTGCGGCGGCACCGGTCCTGCGCCGGGCCCTGGTTGCGGCGCGGCACGCGTGGCAGGCGGGCGAACGGGATGGCGAGCGGCTTCGGGACGAGATGTTCGAGACGCTGACGTCAGAGCCGCTGGCCGACGTCGAGTACGTGTCAGTGGCCGACGGGGTCACATTGGAGGAGCTATCGCTCGTGGACCGGCCGGCGCTCGCGTCCCTGGCGGTCAGGTTCGGGGACACCCGGCTCATCGACAACGAGATCCTCGGCGTCGAACAGCGCGACGACACACGGGTGACCCTCCTGAGCGCGGCGGGACCCGAGGACCGCACGGGAACCGACGACGCCGCCACGGTGTAGGACAGGTGACGGCCGAGGGCGCGGGTCGCGGCCCCGGCCCGCGCCGCCGGCCGCCTTCGATCTGGGCCGCGTCCCGGCTCCCCGCTACGCGGCGGTCGGTGACGGACGCAGGTCGGCCTCGGTCGCGACCTCCAGGATCCGGTCGATGAACAGGTACTCCCACACGAGGGCCTTGATCTCCTCGATCTTGCCGCGGTCCGCGGCATGGGTCTTCACGAGCAGGTCGTGGACCTCGGACGCGACGGCGTAGGTGTCTTCGGGCACGATCGTCGCGAACAGGTCGGCCGCGCGGATGGCGTCGAGGACCGCCTTCCGCGGCCGATAGCCCCCGGTGAGGACCAGGCCGAGCGCGTCCCCGCCCGCCTCGGCGCCGAGCCGGCGGGCGTGCACGATGGCCGCGATCACGTCCTCGCGGTCGCCGGGCACGATGACGAGCGCGCCCGGTCCGATGCGCTGGAGCATGTGCTGCGGCTCCATCGCCCCGATCGCCACGCCCCCGATGACCTGGTCCAGGTCCGGGCCTGGGTGGATCGTCTCACCATGGACGCCCTCGAGGACCATTGCGAGCGTCGGGTTGGAGAGGATCGGGCGGTACGGCAGGACACCGAGCAGAGGGATGCCGTGGCGGGCCAGGCCGCGCTCCAGGGTCCGCGCGAGGTCCGGCTTGGCGAGCAGGTCGACCTTGTTGACGATGGCCCCCGCGACGCGGACGCCGGATCGCTCGAAGAGCGACGTGTTGAGGACGATCTCATCGATCGGACGCCCAACGCCGCCTTCGGACACGATCACCGCCGGCGACCCGAGCATGGCCGCAACGGCCGCGTTCGAGAGGCCGATGACCGCACCGACCCCGGCGTGCCCGGTGCCCTCGATGAGCAGCATGTCGCGGTCAGCCGCGAATGCGGCATGTGCCGCCGCGATCCGGCTCGGGAGGTCCTCGACCACCTTGCCGTCGATATAGCTCTGCGTGAACCCGCGCGGGATATGCACCGGGCTCATCTGGCGTAGTGGCTCGGGGAGCCCGAAGACGGTCTTCATGAGGACCGCGTCCTCGTCGGCCGGGACGCCCTCCTCGATGACCGTGCGCTGGCCCACGGGCTTGATGAAACCGGTCGACAGTCCGCGACGCTCGAAGCCGTCCATCACCCCGAGGCTGAGTGTGGTCTTGCCACGGTTCTGACCCGTCGCCGCGAGATAGACGTGACGCATGCTCGGTTTACCCTCCGAGGGCTGAGGCGACGCCCCTGCTAGCCATCAGCCCGAGGATCGACGCTCCCGCCAGCCATCGTGGCGAGGATTTCTCAGCCGTGTGCGCCGGTCTTGCGCTCGACCAGGCCCAGCGCGTCACGCAGCCGGGCGACCGTCTCGGCGTCGACGGCGTCCGGCTCGAGGTACGGGCCCAGGCGCTCGAGGATGTCGGTCACGAGCCCGAAGAAGACGCTCGCATCGGCTACGAAGAACTGGGGCTCGTTGTTGTAGCGCACGAGCGTGAGGCGCCCCTGCAAAACGCGGCGTTCTTCGACATGGGCGACCTGGGTCGCGAAGTTGTGCCCCTGGATGCCGTCGGGGTTGTTGAGGAAGTTGAGGGCGTTGTCGATCGCCAGCCCGAAGCGGGCCCGCCACGCAACCAACCGCTCGTGGACCTCGGACGGGATGCGCACCTCGGCCACCTCGTCGAAGACCTCGGGTGCCACGGTCAACAGCCCGACCAGGGTCGTCCCCGCCCGGGGCCCGAGCATGACCTGCAGGCTGCGCTCCAGGGTGAAGACCTCGGAGTCGAACCGCGGGCTCGTGATCACGTCGGTCAGGAGGTCCTCGACATTGTCGAGGATGCCCGGCTCCGCCACCGCGTTCGACAGGTGGAGGATCTCCTCCTTGAACAGGAACTTCTCTTCGTGGTCGAGCATGGTCGCAACTCTAGCATCGGCCATCGGGAGCCCTGGGCCACTCGCGCCGGGCGGCCGCGCCGGGCGGCCGCGCCGGGCGGCCGCGCCGGACACTCGCGCTGAGCCAGTCGCGGCGGACATTCGTGGCGAGCCAGTCGCGGCGGACATTCGTGGCGAGCCAGTCCGGGCACGAACTCCCGTCGCATATCGCCGCGGGCGCGGGGTCGCCTCGGCCTTCGGTCCCGCGGCCGCGGTCGCGGCCGGGCGAGAGGAGTGCACGACACGCTCCTATCGTCGAAGGGACGTCCCGGGCGAGGCCGGATCGCGGTCCTCGTTCGCTACCACGTGCACCGCATGCACGAACGACGGGCGGGACGAGGTCCGATCGCGGATACGTGCGCCGGATGCACGCTTGCCCCCGGAACACGGCCGCGGCTGGGCTCCGCTCGCCGCGTCTGGCGGCGCCGGTGCGCGTCGAGGCACGGCCCGCGGTGGCCGCGGTCCATGGGCCGCGGTGCATGCCCCGCGCGCGCCGCCGCGGCGCGGCCAGGCGGTGCCGGCACGCTCCCTTACGGGTAGAGCCCGCGCAACTCCATCGCGTCGGCCACGCGCTTGACGGCCAGCAGGTATGCCGCCGTTCGCATGTTGACCTCTTCGTGCTGCGCCATCGCCAGGGTCTCGCCGAACGCCTTGACCATGATGTCCTTGAGCTTGGCGTTCACGACGGACTCGCTCCAGTGATCGCGATTGAGGTCCTGGACCCACTCGAAGTAGCTGACAGTGACGCCCCCTGCGTTGCACAGGATGTCGGGGATCACGAACTTGCCGGCGTCGTAGATGATCTCGTCGGCTTCCGGGGTGGTCGGACCGTTCGCCGCCTCGGCGATGATCCTGGCCTTCACATTGCGCGCGTTCCGCGATGTGATCTGGTTCTCGAGCGCGGCCGGGATGAGGATGTCGCACTCGACCTCGAGGATCTCGGCATTGGAGATGTCCTCCGCCCCCGGGAAACCCTGGACCGTCCCGTGCTCCTGCTTCCAGCCGACGACCTTGCCGATGTCGAGGCCACTCGAGGCGTGGATGCCGCCCGTCGAATCGGAGACTGCGACGACGGTCGCCCCTTCCTCGGCGATGAGCCGTGCCGCGATGGCGCCCGCGTTACCGAACCCCTGGATCGCCACCGTCGCCTTCGTGAGATCGATCCGCAGGTGGTTCGCCGCCTCGACGACGCAAAAGACCGTGCCCCGTGCGGTCGCCTCGTTGCGGCCCTCCGAACCGCCCAGGCTGATGGGCTTGCCCGTCACCACGCCCGGGACCGTGTAGCCCGCGTGCATCGAATAGGTGTCCATCATCCAGGCCATGATCTGGGCGTTCGTGTTGACGTCTGGAGCTGGGATGTCCTTCTCGGGCCCGACGAGGACCTCGATCTCGGTGAAGAACCGGCGCGTCAGCCCCTCGAGCTCTTTCTGGCTGAGCTTCTTGGGATCGACGATGACGCCGCCCTTGCCCCCGCCGTACGGGATGCCGACGACCGCGCACTTCCAGGTCATCCACATCGCGAGGGCCTTGACCTCGTCGAGGGTCACGTCCTGGTGGTAGCGGATGCCGCCCTTGGCGGGCCCGCGGCCCAGGTTGTGCTGGACGCGGTATCCGGTGAAGACCTGCACCGAGCCGTCGTCCATGTGGACCGGGAAGTGGCAGGTGAACTCGCGTCGCGGTTCGCGAAGGACGAGCCGCATCCCCGCGTCGAGATCGAGTCGCTCTGCGGCGAGGTCGAACTGTCGCTGGGCGACTTCCCACGCGTTGATTCGCGCAGCGACGTGCTCGGTGGTCATGGAAGGGAGAACCTCCGTGTCGGGCGCCCGTCCCGGGCCGCCTCGTCAGGTAGATGGGCCGTCTCCCGGACGACCCCACGGGGCGTGTCGAAGGGTGTCGGGCGTGCTGGCCGGACATTCGACGCGCGACTCATGCGGCGCCGAGTATAGCCCGAGGTCCGCCCGCCGCGCCTACCAGATGGTACCGGGTGGCAAGGTTGTCGCAACCTTGCCGCAACGTTCAGGCCGGTGCGCTGCCGGCTCGATAGAGGATCGCCGCGCCGACACAGCCGGGTCCCAGGTGCGGGCCGACCGAGGCCCCGACGAGCGCCACCGACACGTCCTCGGGCTTGAGGTGCGGAAGGCGCCGCAGCATCTCCGCACGGAACTCGTCGACGTCGGCCGAGGTCGTGTGGAGGATCGCCAACCGCTCGATAGGCTGCTCGGTGATGAGCTCGATCAGTCGGTCGCGCGCCTTCGAACGGGTCCGGACACGGTCGGCCGTGGTGACCACGCCGTGCTTGACCTTGATGATCGGCTTGACCGAGAGCAGCGTGCCGATGGCCGCCTGCGCACCGCTGATCCGGCCGCCCTTCTTGAGGTACTCGAGGGTCTCGAGCGCGACGTACATGAGCATGTCGGGCGCTCGCGATTCGAGCGTCTCCGCGATATCGCCGGCCGGGCGGTCGGCAGCGGCCATCTCGACGCCCATCTGCGCCAGGATGCCCTGCGCCATGGACGCGCCGAGCGAATCCACGATGTGGATCTCGCGATCGGGCAGCATGTCGCGCGCGATCTGCGCACTCTTGATGGTGGCCGAAAGGGTGCCCGCGACATGGATCGAGACGATCGCCTCGGCCCCCGCCGCGAACGCGGCCTCGTAGGCCTCCTTGAAGTCGCCCGGTGAGGACGCGGCCGTCGTGGGGAACGGCGCGTCGGGCGCGACCATCCGCTCCCAGAAGGCCGGTCCACTGAGCTCGACGCCGGCCTTGTAGGTCTCCCTGCCGAAGCTCACCAGCAGCGGGACCACGTGGATCCCCGACGCGGCGGCCTCTGCCGGATCCAGGTCCGATGCCGAATCGGTGAAGATCGCGACGCGACTCAAGGTGGGCTCCTCCTCGGGACCGAACCGGCGGGCGTGGCGTATCCGGGCATGATACGGGCCCGGTCGAGCCCGCAACCGCTAGGCTGTGCAGCACATGGATCGATCGCTGTGGGCCGTGCTGGCCGGCACTTTCTCGCTGCGTTTCAGCACCGGACTCACGGGAGCGATGCTGGGCGTCTACCTTGCCAACCTGCCCGAACACGGCGGTCCGGTCGTCGGCGCCATCGTCCTGGGCGTTTTCGGGGCGCTGTTCTACCTGGCCGAGCTGGTGCTCTCCCCCGTCTTCGGGATCCTCTCCGATCGACAGGGCCATCACCGGGTCATGCTCTACGGCCCCATCTTCGGGGCGGTGGCCGTGATCATGACCGGGTTCACCGCCGACCTCGGCCTGCCGGCATCGCTGGCGCCCTTGTTCGCGGCGATCACGGGCAGCCTCGTGGTCCTGGGCCTCACGCGCATCCTGGAAGGAGCCTCGACCGCGGCCAGCATCCCGTCGATCCTGGGGTACATCGCGATGGTCACCGCCGGGGACGAGCTGCTCCGCGGCAAGGCGGCAGCCCGCTTCGAGGGCGCCACGCTGCTGGGCCTGGGCGCCGGGTTCGCGGCCGCACCCGTGACGTTCGCGCTGCTCGGACCTACCGCGTTCTTTCTCAATGCCGTCCTCTATGGCGCGTCGTTCCTCGTCTTCTGGACGGTCAAGGACCCCGCCGGTGACGCCAACGCGGAGCGCGCACCGCATGTCGGGTTCGGGCGCTACCTGGAGCTGATCAGGAACTCCCACGTCTGGCTGCTTGCGCCGACCTGGATCGCCGTGAACGCATCCATCGGGCTGTGGTTCAGCCAGTCGATCTTCCAGTTCGCCCAGGCGAACCCGGACTTCCCGAACCAGGCCCTGATGCGCGGCTTCAGCCCGGTCCAGATCTCGGGCGCCGCGGTCGTGATCGGGATCATCTTCGGCGTCGGGCTGCTGTACTGGGGCAACCGATTCAAGAACACGCGGCGCACCTCGATCATCCTCTACGGGATCCTCGGCGGTGGCGGCCTGGTCGGGGCGGGCATCGTGGTGAACCATGGTCTCGGGCTGCCGCTGATCGGGATCATCGCCGCGGGGGCCGTGGCGGCCTTCGGGCTGTTCGTGATGGCCGGCGCGACACCTGCCGCCCTCGGGCTGCTTGCCGACATCTCCGAGCGCTTTCCCAACGATCGAGGCGCGATCATGGGCCTCTATTCGGTGTTCCTCGCAGTCGGACAGATCATCGGTGCCCTGATCGGCGGCTTCGCAGCGGACTATGCGGGCATCGATGGGATGCTCGTCGCCACCGGCGTGCTCCTCGTCGTGGCGCTGCTGCCACTCGCACGATTGCGTCGCGCCGAGGACCCCGTCACCGGGATGATCGGGTGATCGACACGCGCCCTTGGTCCCCCGTCCCCCTGGCCCGGGGCGCGCACGGCGCGGTCGTCGCGCCACATCACCTGGCGACGGCCGCCGGTTTGCACGTCCTGCGAGCCGGTGGGTCGGCCGTCGACGCGGCGATCGCGACGAATGCCGTCCTCAGCGTCGTGATGCCGAGCGGGTGCGGCATCGGTGGCGATGCGTTTTGGTTGATCTGGGACGCCGCCGAGTCCAGGCAGCTGGCGCTGAACGGGTCGGGCCGGAGCGCTGCGACGCTCGAGGCGGAGGAGCTCCTCGCCCGTGGTGTGCGGACGATGCCGAGGCGTGGGCCGCTGACGATCACGGTGCCGGGCGCCGTCCGCTCCTGGGGGGACGCGCATGCACGGTTCGGTCGTCTCACGCGGGCGGAGGTGCTCACCCCGGCCGTGGAGCTGGCACGCGACGGGTTCCCGGCTTCGGACGGGTTCATCGCGGCCGTGGAGGCGACGTCGCGGATGCTCGACGCCGAGCCCGACGTCGGGCCGGGCTTTACGACCATCTATCGACCCGCGGACCGGCAGTGGCGACCCGGCGAACGGGTCCACCTGCCGGCGCTGGCCACGACGCTCGAGACGATGGCGCGCGACGGGTTCGATGCGTTCTACGACGGCGACCTCGGCGAGCGCCAGGCCCGCGCTCTCGAGGCGGCCGGATCGCCGATCCGGGTCGAGGACCTGCGCGCGCACACATCCACCTGGGGGGAGCCGATCTCGATCGACTACCGCGGCGTACGTGTGACGACCCACCCGCCCAACAGCTCCGGGGTCGTGGCCCTGGAGCTCCTCGGGCTGCTGGCGTGCTTCGAGCCGCCCACCCCGACAGCGTTCGGGCCGGAAGGCGTCACGGACCCGCGCTGGATCCACCTCCACCTGGAGGCGGCGAAGCTCGCCATGGCCGACCGCGATGCCTGCCTGACGGACCCGGAATTCCGCGACGCGCCGGTGGACTGGCTCCTGGACCATCAGCGCCTTGCGACCCTGGCCGAGCGGATCGACCTGCGGGGCGCGAGCAGGCCCGCCGTGGCATCGAACCCGATCGGCGGTGGCACGGTCTTCCTGGCCACCGTGGACGCCGCCGGCAACGCCGTGAGCCTCATCGAGTCGAACTACCTCGGGTTCGGTTCCGGCGTGGTCGACCCCGACACGGGCATCCACTACCAGAACCGGGGAAGCTACTTCAGCCTGGACCGCGCGCATCCCAACGTCCTGGAACCACGAAAGCGCACGCTCCACACGCTGCTCCCCGGGATGCTGTTCCGGGGCGATCGGATCGAGCCGTGGATCGTCGTCGGCGCGATGGGCGGCGACGCGCAGCCGCAGGTGCATGCGCAGTTCGTCAGCGCCGTCGTGGACGGCGGGATGGACATCCGGACGGCGATCGCCGCGCCGCGCTTCTACGTTGAGCCCGCGGATCACTTCGCACCGCCGACCGCCGTGAACCTCGAGCCGCGTCACGCGCATGGCATCGACGAGGCGCTGCGCGCCCTCGGGCACGACCTGGTGCCGACGGAACCGTTCGACTCGAACGTGGGCCAGGAGCATGCGATCGAGCTCGTCGCCGGCGGGCCTGCGGCGCCGGGTGGGTCGATCGCCGCCGCCACCGACCCGCGCAGCGACGGGTTGCCGGCGGTCTGGTAGCGGCCGACGGGTGGCGGCCGTCCATATGCGATACTCCGCCGACCGGTGGCAGGCAGCGCTCACACACCGCCGCCACCGGTTGCAATCTTCGGTTTGCGGTCCAGGGGCGCGTTGGGAGTTCCGCGGGGTCGCTCACGCACTTCGCAGTGCGCTCGCTCCCCTGCTCACTCCCGCCTTCCCCTGGCCCGAATCCGAAGATTGCGCGGTGTCTGAGGAGGACGTGTGAGTTCGAACGTCGGGCAGAACTACCCGTACACCAGCGAGCCGGAGGCGGAGCGCGCGGCGACGATCGCGCGGCTGGTGTCCGAGCGCGACGGCCTGGACGCAACGATCGCGTCCGAGGCGACGCCGCTGGACGAACACGAGCGCTGGTGGGTCTGGAAGTGCCCGACCAAGGGCTGCCCGGGCCTGCTCCACGTCGCCGGATACGCTGCGGAGAAACGCGCCGTCTACGTCGTCTGCGACGGGACGTGCGCGAAGACCTTCCTCCGCTGATCGGAGCGCAGGGCATGTCCGCCGACCCGGTCGCGTCGACGTTCGAGCAACCGGTGATCGACCCGGCGGCGCTCGCCGAGAGCCGTCGGCGGCTCCTGATGGACGGGCTCGGGATCGCGGTCGCGGCCGTCGGCTTCGGATTCGTCTACGGCCTGGCCGCGCGGGAGGCCGGCTTCTCGCCGATCGAGGTCGTCGCGATGAGCACGATCGTCTTCGGCGGGGCGGCCCAGTTCGCAGCTGTGGGCTATGTCGTGGCCGGCCTGGCCTGGCCGGCGATCGTGTTGCTCACGTTTCTCCTCAATGCCCGGCACCTGCTCTACTCCGCCGCACTCGCCCCGTGGCTGCGTCACATCCCGTTCTGGCGCCGGGCGGTGATGGCGCACCTCCTCACGGACGAGGCCTTCGCGCTGACCATCGCGCACTTCCAGCGCGTCCGCCGGACGGACGAGCGGGGCTACTGGATCGCCGCCATCGTCGCGACGTTCATCCCCTGGAACGCGGCCAGCCTCGCCGGGTCGCTGCTCGGCGGACAGATCCCGGATCCGAACCGGTTCGGGATCGACATCATCTTCCCGGCGGCGATGATCGGGCTGGCGGTCGGCCTCGTCACCGGCCGGCGCGAACTCGTCGCGGCCATCGTCGCCGCGGGCGTCGGTGTCGTCGCGGCCCTGCTGACCAGTCCGTCGATCGGGATCGTGGCCGGTGGCCTCGTCGGTCCGGCGGTCGGCCTCCTGTTGCCGGCCCGGGTGGCACGCGAGACCGCGCCACTGGGCACGCCCGCGTCGGCCGACCGCTTCCTGATGCCGGGCGCCCACGTGATGTCAGGGCCGCAGGCGTCGGACGCCGAGCGCGACGGACCGTCCGCGCGTGCAGATCGGGACGAGGGGCAGCCGTGAGCACGGATCTCGTGCTGCTCGCGGTGCTGATGTTCGGCGCCACGTATCCCACCCGGGCCCTCGGGCTCTTGTGGCCCGGCATCGACCGGCTGCCAAGGATCGCCCTCGACTATCTGCAGCTGGTCGGGCCGGCCGTGCTGGCGGCCCTGGCGGCGGTCAACGTGATGGTCGTCGTCGAGGGCGACGCGCCGCCCGCGTTCCACGTCGGCATCGAGTGGGTGGCAGTGCTCGCCTGCCTGGCCGTGACCGCATGGCGCAGGAACCTCCTGCTCGGGCTCGTCCTTGCGGTAGCCATCGTGGCGATCGCCCGGACCACCGGTCTGGCGGCGCTCCCCGCCTGACCCGCGTCAGCTGCGGCGGGCTTCGGCCTCGATCTCGACCAGCAGGCTCGGGTCCATCAACCCGACGACGGCGACCATCGTGGCTGCCGGCCGGATCGTGTCGAACACCTCGCCATGGACCGCCGACAGGGCGGCGCTGTGCGCCATGTCGGTGACGAACATCCTGGTCCGCACGACGTCCTCGAGAGCAAACCCGCCCTCGATCAGCGCGCGTTCGATGATCCCGAAGACCGCTCGCGCCTGCGCGCCGATGTCACCCGGGTGCAGGGACACGCCATCGGGGCCGGCGTCGGTCGTGCCGGCAACCCAGCACGCGTCGCCCACGACGATCGCCCGGCTGTATCCGGCGACCAGTTCCCAGGGACCGCCCGAGGAGATCCGGCGGCGAGCGGCGGTCACCCGGTCGCGACGAAACGCGGGTCGTCGGCCCGCCAGCCGAGGACCTCGGGATCGCGGGCGATGGCCAGGAGCAGCCCCGCCAGCAACGCCGTCCGCGGCACGATCGAATCGGTCTCGAGATATTCGGCCGGCGAATGGTCGTTGCCACCGATCGGCCCGAGACCGTCGAGCGTCGGCACACCCATGCCCGAGGTGGTGTTCGCATCGGACGCCCCTCCGGTGGCCGTGTCGTGCACCGAGAACCCGAGGCGTTCGGCGACCGCCTGCGCGTGGTCGACGAGGCGACCGCTTCGAGCGAGCTTCTCCATGGGCTGCCAGGCGACGAGGATGTGCGGCTCGACCGATGTTCCGTCGATCTCGGTCGTGGCGACGAGCTCGGTGATGGCGTCCCTGACCTGGGCGAGGCCGTTGGCGCTCGTCGCCCGGACGTCCACCTCCAGCTCGCACCGCTCGGGAACGACGTTCGGCCGTGTGCCACCGGCGATCTTTCCGACATTGACGGTGACGCCCGGCCATCGATCGTTGAGGGCGTGCAGCTCGCGCACGATGCGCGAGGCCTCCAGGATCGCGTTGCGGCCCTTCTCCGGCTCGACCCCGGCGTGCGCCGCCCGACCGTGGACGGACAGTCGCGTTTCGAGGATGCCCTTGCGGGCCGACACGATGTCGCCGTTGGCGCGGGCACATTCGAGGACCAGGCAGGCGTCCACGTCCGCGGCGGCCTGCCGGATGTGCTCGACCGACGACGGGGAGCCGATCTCCTCGTCGGGGTTGGCGATGAACGTCAGCCGCTCGAATGGCAGTCCGCCGAGCTCGCCGATGATCGACTTGAGCGCGTAGAGGCCGGCAAGGAGCCCCGACTTCATGTCGGTCACGCCCGGGCCGTGGGCCGTCCCGTCGGAGATGCGGAACGGCCGCTCGGCGGCGGTCCCGGGATCGAATACGGTGTCCATGTGGCCGATGAGCAGGACCCGCGGCCCGCCGGCCCGGCCGTCGAAAGTGGCTACCAGCGTGTCACCGAAACGCCCGTTCGGGTCGGGCCGGATCTCGATCTCGGCCCCGAGGTCGGACAGGAAGCCCGCCGTCCAGCGCCCGACCTCGTTGACGCCCTCGGGCGTGTACGTCCCGCAATCGATGTTGACGAGCTTCTCGAGATCGGCCAGGTAGGCCGGCAGATCCGCCGCGATCGCGGCCCGGAGGCCGTCGATCTCGAGGTCGGTGGCGGTCGTCCCGGTCGTCATCGCGGCCAGTCTACGCGGGCGTCGGGTTGCTATCCTGCCCGGACCGTGCGTCTGGTCGAGATCCGCCTGCTCGAGGGCCCGAACGTCTACCGGCTGGAGCCGGTGGTCAAGGTGGAGGTCGCGATCGGCCGCCGACGCACCTGGTATGGGCAGCGCGACCCCGGGCGGCACGCGCTGGTCCTGCTCGGGGCGAAGGTGCCCGCCCGTGACTGGCCCGATCCGATCGCCGCGATCGCGGCCTGGGTGCGTCGGCTGCGGGTCGACCACGGCGAGGGCCGCTCCGGCCTCGCCGTCCATCGGTCGTCGGATCCGGGCCACTGGATCCTCACGTACCCGTGGAGCGGTGAAGAGCGGGCACGGGTCCTGACCGAGGCGGCGATGGCCCTCGCCGAGCGCGACGTGTCGCCAAAGCGGACCGCCCAGCTGACCGGCGCCCAGGAGCGGCACCTGGCCCGCTGGACCGAGCGCATCGCCGCTGCGCGGACGTCACCACCGGCCTGGATCCGCGACGACCGCCGGCGGATGCCGGCGATCTCCATCTCGGGCACCAACGGCAAGTCGACCGTCACGCGCCTGATCACGCACATCCTCGTGGGGGCCGGCCGCCGCGTCGGGACGACGACCTCGGACGGGGTGCTGATCGACGAGCGCCTGGTCGAGCCCGGCGATTGGACGGGTCCCGCGGGCGCGCAGCAGGTGCTCCAGCGCTCGGACATCGACGTGGCGGTCCTCGAGACCGCCCGCGGCGGGATCGTGCTGCGCGGGATGGGCTATGAATCGAACGACGCGTCGATCCTGACCAACGTCTCCTCGGATCACCTCGACCTGCAGGGCATCCACACGCTGCCGGAGCTGGCCGAGGTCAAGGCGACGGTGTGCCGGATCACGAAACCCGATGGCTGGGTCGTCCTCAACGGCGACGACCCGCTCGTGGCGGCCGTCGCTCGGCGGGTCCGCGCGAACGTCGCATTCTTCTCGATGGACGGCAACGGCGGGGGGCCACCAGCCGTCCGGCGCCATGTCGCGGGCGGCGGCCGCGCGTACCTCCTGCGCGACGGCTGGTTGGTCGAGGCCTCCGGGGACTCGTCGAAGCGCATCGTCGAGGCCGCCCGGATCCCGATCGCGATCGGTGGTCTCGCCCGCCACAACGTCGCGAACGCGCTCGCGGCGGCTGGGGGTGCGCGCGGTCTGGGCGCGACGGTCGCCCAGGTCCGCGACGGTCTCATGGACTTCCGCCCGTCGGCCGAACGCTCGCCCGGCCGGCTGAACCTGTTCCGGCTCGGCTCACAGCTCGTGATCGTGGACTTCGCCCACAACGAGGCCGGGATCTCGGCCGTGCTCGACGTCGCGGAGGGGATCGCGGCCGGCGGTGCCGGGCGCACGGCTCCGATCACCGCGATCATCGGCACGGCCGGCGATCGCCCCGACGACACGCTCCGCGGGATCGGCCGGATCGCCGCGCAGCGGGCGCAGCGCATCGCGGTCAAGGAGACCCGCAAGTACCTCCGCGGTCGGACGCCGTCGTCCGTCGTCGGGGAGCTCCTCGATGGCGTCAAGGCCGGCGGCGGCGTCGTGGCCGAGGTCCCGATCTACAAGAGCGAGACCGCCGCGTTGCGCGCCGAAGTCAACGGCCGCTCGTCGAGCACGCCGAGGGTCATCGTGCTGATGTGCCACGAGGAACGCGACGAGGTCTTCGCGCTGCTCAGGGAGCTCGGTGCTCGTGCGGTCGACGTCGCCGACGAGCTCACCCGGCTCGTTCCGAGACTCCAGGACCGGCCGCGCCGGGACTGAGGGGCCGGATCGCCGCCGGATCGCCAGGCGGCGCAGCGCGGTGGGCGCAGCGTCAGTCCCGCCGAGGCCACCAGCCGCGGACGTCGAGCCGTTCGGCGTACCGCAGGTGCGGCGGGATCGAAGGCATTCTCAGGCCATGGGCGGCCACGAGCGACTCGGCCCGGATCTCCGCCTCGGCCGGCTGGAGCGGCCACGGAGCATGGCGGACTTCGGTCCGCACCACACGACCGTCGAGGTCGAGGGCGAAGACCCGCATCCGATCGGTCAGCCACGCCTCGAGCGAGCCTTGGACCGCCGGCGCGACCGGTCCCGTCGGGCGATAGCGGAGCGCGATCTCCGCGGGTGAGCCGCGCCGGTCCGTCCGTCTCGAGCGGTAGTCGACCGTGTCGCCGTCTCTCGTGGCGGACATCTCGGCATACAGATACGGCAGGTGGAAGAAGGTCCGCGCAGCCTCGACCATGACCCGACTGGCCGCGTCGAGGCTCAGGAACCAGACGCCGCCTCGGCCTCGATGCCGGACATAGGTCCGGAGATTGACCTCCGGGAATGCCCCGAACAACGGTGGCGCCGGCAGGCCGCGGGGAGCCACGTCCTCCATCCTGAACGGGACGATTCCGAGCCAGGCCTGGCCGTCGTACGTGTCGATCTCCAAGTCCGGCGGCAGGAGCCCGCCGAGCGCGGCCGGGTCGACGGGCCAATGGGCGAACAGCAGCTCGACCCAACGCATCCGCATGATCCACGGGCGGCGGAGGCCCATTGAGGACCTCGCGCGCGATGCAGCGGCGGTGTCAGGCACCGGTCGCGAGGGCGACATGGAAGATCGCCAGGGCGGCAAAGAGAGCGGCGATCGCAACGTCGCCCTGGCGGCGACCGACGAGGAACTGGCCACCGGTGCGAAGCGCCCACCAGCCAGCGATCCAAAACCCTGCGATGCCGATCGGTATGGCTCGATGACCGGCTGCCCATGCCAGGTCCAGAACGCCGATGGTCACCAGCACGTAGCTCGCGGCGTTGCTCATCACCCAGGCGAGCCCGATCGCGTCGGCTCGGCGGCGCCGGTACGTCCAGTTGCCCCGGCCCAGCGTCCCGAGCTCGGGCAACGACGGGCCATCCGTGCCGATCGCCCGGTCGAGCGCGAAGATCCTTGGGACCCACAGGTGCGCGATGCCCAGGGCGAGGCTGAACGCGCCGGCCGCGATGAGCCCGACCATTAACATGCTACTCACCGGTATCACGATACCCACAGCAGGGATGGTCGTCAAACGCGAGCGCGGGCGGCGTGGCGTTTCGTGGCCTTGCGATCACGATCTTCGCCGCCAGTGAACATTTACCGCCCGGAGCGGCGTCGAAGCGCTACCGGGCATGAGACCTTCACCGACAGTGAATGGCTGGACACGAGACCGGTCGTCCAGGACTCTCGAATGGCTTGGGCACGCCGATGTTCACTGACAGCGAATTGCGGCCGCCCGCCCGCTGGGGGCATGATGCGCGCGGGATCGGTCGGACGTCCTGACCGGCTCCGTTGGAGGGATGCCCGTGGAGATTCTTATCGGCGTCGCGCTGATCGTGATCGCCGCCCTGGAGATCCTCGTCATCATCCGAGTCGTGCAGGCCAACATGGGACGCGCCCAGGTCTGATTCCTACGGAGGTTGTTGACGCCCGCCGCCGCTCCAGCGGCTGTGCCCTTAGCGGAACTCGCCCGTGCAGGTTCCATCGACGGCCGAAAGGACATGCGTGAAGATCCCGGCGTCGTTGTCCATGTCGTTGTGCTTGACGCCCGAGACCTTGACGTGACAGGCACCGCTGTCGAGGCGCGAGGATGAGGTGGGCACGATCCCGTCCGACGTGCTGTAGATGGTCGTCCAGACGGTCGACCCGGGCGTGTCGTCATCTCGATTGAGGTCACGCAGGAACGTGCTTGACGGGCACATCTGGCCGCCATAGGTCCGCGGCAGGAGGCACGCTGAAACGATCCCGTACTGCGGCGTGCCCAGCGATACGTAGCTGTCGATGGTGGCCGGCGTCTGCAGGAACTTCACGAACTGCCGCGCTGACAGGCCGCCCATGCTCTGCGCCACGAGGTCCACCCGGCTCCAGCCCTTCGCTGCGATGAAGTCACGGATCTTGCCCGCGTTCACCGTGTTGTCTTCCGAGGGCATGTCGATCGCGACCGCGGTGCGGCCTTCGGCCTTGAACCGGGCGATCATGTCCGCCCAGGTGGATGGATCGCCTCGATATCCGTGGACGAGAAGGACCGGGTCGGGATCAGCCGCGAGCGCGGACCCGGCCCCTACGCCGCCGATGGCCAGCAGGACCGCGAGTCCCAGGCTCGCCACGACCCGTCGTGATGCGCAGCGGCGCCGGTTCATGGTCATGACACCAACCCTCCCCATGACATGCACCTCTCGGACCTGGGAGCCGTCGCCAAGATACGCCTCGGCGTCACCCCGAGCTACCCCTCCGGGGCCTCGAGCTCGCCGGGATCGGCGAACGCCATCGGGCCCGTTCGGGAGGTGCCTGCGGCAGCCATGGCCTCGCGGTACACGCCGATCGCGTCATCCACGCAGCAGACGACGAGGTCGCCGGGGATGGCCCGGCGCAGGGCGGTCCGGACGGCGGTCATCTCATCGAGAACCTTGTCCGCACGTGTCGCGCGTGCCGTGCCGGCGGCCCTGGCCGCGCGAAAGCCCTCGACGACGTTCGTGGCCGTCTCGCCGGGTGCCCGGCCGCGCAGGTTCTTGTCCTCGCGCACGATGATCTCGTCGAACGCGCCCGAGGCGACGGATCCGTACTCGCGCTGGTCCTCGTCGCGCCGGTCGCCGGGGATGCCGAGGACGCCGATCGCGCGGCCGGATCGGGACCCGCGGCCGGACGTGCCGATCCGCCCGGCCTTGGTCTGCGGTTCGACCATCATCCGCGTCACGAAGTCGGCCAGCTGGCGCATCCCGTCCACGTTGTGGCAGTAGTCGATCACGACACGGACACCGCCGACGTCGAGGAGGTTCAGACGCCCCGGCGCCTGGAAGAATGACGTCGTGAACGTGCGCAGCCCCTGGCGGATGTCGTGGAGGTGGGCACCCGCCGCCCAGGCCGCTGCCGCAGCGGCCAGCGCGTTGGCCACGTTCATGCGCGCCCGGCCACCGAACGTGGCCGGGATGAGGTGCGTGTAGAGCAACGGCATCTTGCGGCTCCCCAGGCGGAGCACGATCAGCTCGCCCTCGGCCGTCGGCTCCAGGCAGAACGCGGCGTTGCCGCGGCTCGTATGCCCGTCGATGCGATCGAACCCGTCCTCGCCCTTGACGGTGGACATGCTGAATAGCACGACTCGCCCAGCGCAGTGTCGGCCCATCCGGTAGACATGGGAGTCGTCCGCGTTGAGCACCGCCGTGCCCGAGCGGGGCACGGCCTCCACGACCACGCCCTTGACGTTGGCCAGCTGCCCGAGCGACGTGATCCCACCGAGGCCGAGGTGGTCACCGGTCACGTTGGTGACGACCGCGACGTCGTTGCGGTCGTAGCCCAGGCCCTCGCGCAGGATCCCGCCGCGCGCCACCTCGAAGACCGCCGTGTCCACGGTCGGGTTCTGGAGCACCATCAGGGCCGATTTCGGCCCCGACATGTCGCCCTTCTTGATCAACCGGCCGTCGATGACGATGCCGTCGGTCGAGGTCATCCCGACCCGCCGGCCCATGAGCTTGAGGATGTGGCTGATCATGCGGACGGTCGTGGTCTTGCCGTTCGTCCCGGTCACGCTGACGATCGGGATCCGCGCCGACACGCCAGGCGGGAACAACGAATCGATGACCGGCCGGGCGACGTACTGCGGCTCGCCCTCCGTCGGATGGGTGTGCATGCGGAAGCCGGGCGCGGCGTTGACCTCGACGATGGCGCCGCCCGTCTCGCGCACGGGTGTCGCGATGTCCGGGCAGATGAAGTCGATGCCAGCGACGTCGAGCCCCACGATGCCAGCAGCGGTCTCGGCGATCTCGACGTTGTCGGGGTGGGCCTCGATCGTCCGATCGATGGATGTCCCGCCGGTCGACATGTTGCCGGTGAGCGCGAGCTTGATCCAGGTGCCGGCCGGCGGCACGGCGTCCAGCTCGTATCCCTGGGCGCGCACCAGCTCGACGGCCGCCTCATCGACCTTGATCCGGGTCAGGACCTTCTCGTGGCCGATGCCCCGGCGCGGATCGGCATTCGCGATCTCGACCAGCTGGGCGATGGTGTGCTCGCCGTCGCCAGTGACGCTCGCCGGGACACGCTCGGCGATGGCCGCGACCTTGCCTCCGATCACGAGACACCGATAGTCGTTGCCGGTCACATAGCTCTCGACGACGACGACGCCCGAACGGCTCTGCGCGAGGGCTCCGGGAAACGCGGCCCGGACTGCGTCCTCGGTTCGCAGGTCGAGGTGGACGCCCCGACCGTGGTTCCCGTCGAGCGGCTTGACGACACACGGGAACCCGATCCGCCGGCCGGCGGCCACGGCCGCGTCCACCGTGTCGACCACGTCGGCGCGCGGCACGGGCAGCCCAGCCGAGTCGAGCAACCGGTTGGTCAGGCTCTTGTCCGACGCCACGTCGACGCCGATGGCCGAAGTCTTCGACGTCATGGTGGCCCGGATGCGCTGCTGGTGGACGCCGTGGCCGAACTGGACGAGCGAGTGACGGTCGAGGCGGATGAACGGGATGTCTCGGCTCACGGCTTCGTCGATGAGGGCCTGCGTCGACGGTCCGAAGGCCTGGCGCTCGGCCAGGAGGATCAGCCGCTCGAGCTCGGGTGCGAAATCGAAGAAGACCTCCGGGTCGTCCGGCGCGACCAGGTGGTTGACCAGGGCCACCGCC
Organism: uncultured Chloroflexia bacterium; assembly: GCA_963735785.1. Lineage (GTDB taxonomy): Bacteria > Chloroflexota > Limnocylindria > Limnocylindrales > CSP1-4 > SPCO01. The sequence goes on from CAVTMH010000003.1 coordinate 94,978, forward strand.
ATCCGGCCCGCTTCCAGTCCGACGGCCTCCTCGCGGAACTCGTAGATGCAGTTGTACTGGCCACGCGGGCCCGCCGAGCGGGTCTTTCCGTGCCGGACCTCGGTGCCGGCGAGGTTCTGGAACTCGAGCGCGATGTGCTCGGCGATATGGCCGGTCCAGGTCCCTTCACGCAAGCGCGTGACGAACCCGCCCCGACGGCCGAGGGAGCAGGCGTGGTCCTCGAGCGTCGGCAGGAGCGCCACGAGCGCATCGGAGAACCCGGGGATCCTGTCGGACGGGAAGTCCTCCAGGTCACCGAGGTCCACGAGGAGGCGGATGACCGGCTCGCGAGCCCAGTAGTTGGGGCCGCGCAGGACGCGCGTCTCGAGGATGCGCAACGTCGGCAGCGGCATCGCCGAGGCCGCGCTCGCCGTCGACCGGGACCGTGGGCGCCGCGTGCGCGTCCGGGTCGGTTCGGCGGTGTCGGTCACGCTGGGCCTCCGTGCGGGGAATGCACGCCAGTGTATGCGGCGTGGGCTAGCTGGACGCGGCCTCGCCACCGGGCAGGGCGTGCAGGGTCGGGGCGACGAGCCGCTCGCGACGACGCAGGTCGAAGCGGTAGCCGGCGGGCAGCGAGTGGAGGACGACGCCGCTGATCATCAGCGGGCGATGGCCCTTGACCTCCCACGCGTCGGTCTCCGAGCGCGCGCCGTCGACCACGGTGATCGAGCCCCGCCCGATGACCTCCATGACGTGATCCGGCCCGACCACGCCGGCGGTGTCCTCGTCGACGCCGAGCCCGAGCAGGCTCGGGTTCTGGGCGATGAGGCTGAGCAGCCGGCCGAGCCGGTTTCGCTGCTGGAAGTGCTGGTCGATGATGACGCCCGGGAGCACTCCCAGGCCGGCCGCGATCTGGGCCATCCGGTGCTTGGGCGTCGCTCCCGATGCCCCGAACGCGATCATGTGACTGGACATCGCGCTCGCCCCGGCGCTCGTGCCCGCGACGACGGATCCCTGCCGGAACTGATCGAGCACCGCGTCCGCGAGCCGCGTCCCCCCGATCGTCGATGACAGCCGCAGCTGGTTGCCGCCCGTCAGGAAGACGCCCGTCGCCGTGCGGATGGCGAGTGCCGCCTTCTCGTCGTTCGCCTGGGCCCGCGTGACCGCATGGATGGTGCGGACCTTCTTCACGCCGAGCTCACCGAGGACCTGCTGGTAGCGCTCACCGGCCTGCAGGCCGAGCGACGAGGCCGTGGAGATCACGACGACGTTCGCATCGCGCCCGCCAGCGAGTGTTGCGAAGCGACTCAGGATGACGCGGTCGCGGACCTTGTCCTCCGCGCCGCCGATGATGATGACGGAACCTTCGGTCACGACGTGGCGTGCTCCTCTCGGGATTCGAGGAAGGATACCCGGACGGCGGACCGAGCCGTGCGAGAATGCCCGCGCCATGGCTGACGCGGACGCTCCCCAGCCGGAACTCCACCCCGTGCCCGGGACGGTTCGGGGTCGCGGCCGACTTGCGGTGGACCTGTCCGACGTCCTGCGCGGCCCGACCGCGCGACGGGCCGGCGTGTATCGGCGGGCGATCCGGCGCGAGATCTCGCGCCTGCGCGACCACCGTCGACTCGTCGCGATCCTCCTGCTCAGCCTGACCTTCTCGCTGCTGGCGGCCGGGATGATCGGCCGGGGCGAGGCGGCCGGGGCGGATGCCCGGGCGTACTGGGCGGGTGTCCGGATCTGGCTCAACGGCGGCGACCCGTACCACCCCACGGGGCCGTTCCTGCCGTACGTCTACACGCCGTGGATGCTGCCGCTCTTCGCCCCGTGGGCGCTGTTGCCATGGGACGTCGCCTGGGTCGTGTGGCGCGGCGGTACGATCCTGCTGCTGCTCTGGACCGTGCACTGGGCGTACCAGCGCAGGCCGTTGATGACCGCCGTGATCGTCGCGCTGCTCGCGTTCCCGGTGGGGGCGAACCTGGACACCGGGAACATCAACCTCCAGCTGACGCTGATGCTGTGGGCCGCCCAGTTCACCGGGCCGCGCCTCGGGGGTCTGCTATGGGCACTGGCGACCTGGATGAAATGGGTACCCGCGGTCGTCTGGGTCGTCCTGACGCCACGGGCCCGTCTGCTGGGCCTCGTGTGGCTGTGCCTGGCGATCCTGTTGAGCATCGCCCTGCTGCCCCTGACGATCCAGCAGTTCCAGGCGCTGTTCGGCTTTGGGGCCCGGCCGGTCCGGCTCGACTACCTGGTCTATCTCTGGGCGTTCATCCCATGGCTGTACCGGAACGACCTGCGACTCGTGCTGGCTCGGCTACCGGCCGCAATGCGAGCGCGGCGACCACGTAATACGCGGCTCCCAGGAGATAGGCCGCGCGCGGTCCCGTCCCCAGACCGGTCGCCGCGTTGACGGCATCGAGCACCAGGCCGCCCGACGCTACGGCCAGCAGGGTGGAAGCGCTCGTCGCGACATTGGACAGGCCCATGTAGCGACCCGACGCGGCCTTGGGGATGATGTCGGTCATCAGCGCCCAATCGACGGCCAGGAACGTCCCGGCCGATGCCCCGAACAGCGCCCCGCCGAGGATCGCGAGCTGGACCGTCGGTGCGAGCGCCGCCAGCGTCACGCCCGCGAACCCGACGACGCAACTCGCGTAGATGACCGGCTTGCGGCCGATCCGGTCCGAGATCCTGGCCGACGGCACGATCGCCAGCACGTTCGCGACGATGATCGTCACGAGCAGTACGAGGTTCGTGTTGTTGGCGGCTTCCTCGCCGAGTCCGTGCGTCTGTTTGAGGTACGTGATGATGTAGTTGACGAGCATCGCGCCGCCCATCAGGAAGAACAGGCGCGAGATGAGCAGCCAGACGTATGAGCGTTCCTTGAGGATGTCCGTCCCCCACGTCTCGCGCAGGATCGACGTCCAGCTTCGCCCGTTCCGTGGCTTGGCCGGCCGGCCTTCCCCCACCCGGGCGACGACCGCGATCATCGTGACGAGCTCGACGAGCGCGACGGCCGCGATCGCGACCTCGATCTGCCCGAGCCCGACCGCCAGCGTCACGAGGACGAAGCCCGTCACGTTGCCAAGGATCTGCATGAGCCCGACGAGCGCACTGGCCAGGCCGACTTGCTTGTCCGGAACGAGGTCCGGGACGTAGCCCTGGAACGGGCCGCGCGCGATGTTCGTGCTGAAGGTCAGGAGCGCAACGAAGGCGCCGAGCATCACCACGTTGTTGGCCGTCGCGATGCCGGCGAGGAAGACGAGGTCGAGCAGCGAACCGATGACGATGTACGGCTTGCGCCGGCCCCAGCGACTGACGGTGTAGTCGCTGATCGAGCCGACCGTCGGCTGCACGAAGATCGAGATGGCCGCCGCAGGGACCGACAGCAGGAACGAGATCCGCCCGATCTCGAGGGGATCGGCGAATCCGCCGAAGTTGAGGCGGTTCTGGATGAACAGCCCGACCGCGCCGTCGATGGCGGTCAGGCCCAGCCAGTAGAGAGATATCCGGACGAGGTGTCCCAGCGGCAACGCCGCCGTCGGCCGGAACGACGCCTCGCTGCCGCCGTTCACGAGATGACCCTCGTGCGGCTCAGGTGACGCCCGGCTCCGGTCGGCCAAGCCCGAGCGAGCCCTCGTCATCGCGCCGTCCCTCGACGACGGGTCGCAACAAGAGGGCACCGAGCGCGAACCATACCGGTGCCAGCAGGAACGCCGCCCGCGGTCCGAAGTCCGGGGCTGCGGCGCGCACGAACGCGTCGATCAGCACGCCGCCGATGAACCCCGAGATCACCCCGTTGGTCGCGGTCGCGACGTTCGAGATGCCCATGTATCGGCCGGACGACGCCTTGGGGATGATGTCGGTCATCAGCGCCCAGTCCACGGCCAGGAAGCTGCCCGTGCCGACGCCCATGAGGATCGCCCCACCGATGAACACCTGGATCGATGGCGCGATCGCGCAGATCGCCATACCCACCGCAGCGATACCGCACGCGACGTAGATCACCCGCTTGCGGCCGTACCGATCGGCGATCCGGGCGGCCGGGATCGTCGCGATCGCCGTGCACAGGGCCACGATCCCGGTCGATACGAGGATGAGCAACGCGCGCTCGTCGTTGTCGGTGATGCCCTGGGCCCGCTCGAGATATGGGACGAGGAGGGTGATGAGGAACGCGCCACCTCCCAGCACGAAGAAGCGCGAGGCGACCAGGAACATGAAGCTCCGTTCCTTGAGCACATCGCGACCCCAGGCCTCCACGGCGACCGCCGTCCAGCTGCGGCCACCCCGATCCTTGGCCGCCCGCCCCTCATCGAGCCGGAAGAACAGGGAGAGCATGGTCACGAGCTCGATCACGCCGAGCGCGATGGTCGGGATCGTGAAATCGCCGGTGGCGAGACCGATCGACGCGATTCCCGTGCCGACGACAGCGCCGAGGACCGTGAACAAGCCAACGAGCCCGCTAGCAAGCCCGACCTGTGGCGGCGGGATGAGATCGGGCACGTAGCCCTGGAACGGGCCCTGCGCGAAGTTCGCGCTGAACTGGAGCAGGACGACGAACGCCCCGACGGCGAGGATGGTGTTCGAGGTCGCGATCCCGATCAGGAACACCACGTCGAGGAGTGTCCCGACCAGGATGTACGGCTTGCGTCGCCCGTAGCGGCTGATCGTGTAGTCGCTGACCGAGCCCGCCATCGGCTGGACGAGAACCGCGATCAGGACTCCGGCGGCCTGGATGACGCCGAGGGTCGTGTACTGGATGGTCGTATCGGGAACGAGGTCCTTGATCCGTTCCTGGAGGATGACGCCGATCCCCTGGACGACCGCGATGAGCCCGAGCCAGTAGACCGACAGCCGCAGCAGCTGGCCGATCGGCAGCAGTTGGGTTGGCCGGTCGGAATCGATCGCCGCAGGATCCAGACTGATCATCGGCGGCCCCTCCCTTGGACCGTCAGCCCCGCGGGCGGGCCGTTGCTGGGCCCGCCCGTGCCACCTTAGAGCGCCGCAGCCGGCGTTCCGTTACGGTCGAGCGACACGGTCGCGCGTTGTCGCACCAGCCGACGCTCGGTCGCACGGGGCGCGACGAACCGGAACAGCGAGCGGTCGAGCGAGTAGATGCCCGTCGCCGCCACACCGATCCGCCCCAGGCGGAATGTGAAGACCGGGTTCTCGCCGTTGCCGGCGTAGTGATGCGGCGTGCCGTCGGCGGCGAGGACCGCGAGATTCGCCTGGCCACCGAACCGATCGTGGAGCGCGGCGAGCAGGTGCGGCACCGGCTCGTCGTCGCGCCAGGCGTCCTCCAGCCACCGGGCACCGACCTCGGTGTCCGCTCGCCCATGGATCCGTCCGGCCCGTCGATAGGCGGCCCGCAGCGCGCGATGATCGTGCAGGTCGCCGTTGTGGCTGAAGCTGTAGCGGCCGGCCGGATCGTCGAACGGCTGGGTGTCGGGCAGGCCCAGCGTCGAGAGCCGCGAGGGCCGACGCAGGTGGACGAGCGCGGCCGTCGTCGTCGCGGCACCGACGGTCACTCTGCCGTCCGGATCGTCGCGGAAGGCGCGCAGGTCGCGATGGCTCCGGAGCCGGCCATCCTCGCCCAGCCAGGCGGCTCCCCAGCCGAAGCCGGCGATGCCGAACCGCTCCAGCCGCTCGGTGAACGGCCACAGCTCATCGAGCCGGAATGGCTCGGCGGCCCGGGCGACGTAGTGCTCGCACATGGGTCGCGATGATACGGGCGGCCGGTCCGTTCAGGGCGCCAAGCGGCTGCGGATCTCCGCGTCGAACTCGGGGAAGTAGCGCCCGACCACCGTGATGTCGAACGACCGCAGGATGGATTGCCTGGCTTCCCGCTCGAGGAGGAAGGCGGCGGTCTCGTAGACCAGCCGCTCCACGTCGGGCAGTTCGCGAGCCGCGGCGAGGTGCTCGGCATCGGCGCTGGCGACGGTCACGTCGTGGACGCTCGAGCCGTGTCGATCGGTGATGGTCACCGTGCATCGCCAGCCGTCCGTCGTGGAAGCGCACTGGACGTCGATCCCGTTCACGGGCGCGGAGCCTGGCACGCCGGGCACCAATAGGTCGAGCGCGGCACCTCGTCACCCTGGCGGGTCACGGCGATCGGCCCCCCGCAGCGGCGACACGGTCGACGCGTGCGGCCGTAGACGTACAGCGACCCGGGCGCCCCCCGATCACCCGCGGTGGTGGTCCGTTCGGCCCCGCGCCGCGGGTCGATGTTGGCACGCATCAGGCGCCGGGCGGTCGCGACCAGGCGCTCCAGCGTCGCATCGTCGAGCGATCCGACGGTCACGAACGGGGAGACGCGCTCGATCCAGAGGACCTCGTTCTTGTAGACGTTGCCGATCCCGGCCAGCGCCCGCTGGTCCAGCAGCGCGACCGCGACCTGGAGGTTGGCCCGCTCCGGTGCCCGGAGTCGCCGGTGCGCCTCGGCGGCGTCGAAATTGGGCCCGACCAGATCGGGACCCAGCCGCGAGAGCGACGGGTGGAGGCCCTCGCTGCGCGTCTCGAAGAGCTCCACGACCGGCGCATCGAAGCAGACGGCCACCGCGCCGTCGACCTCCAGCACCAGCCGGGCCCGACCTGGCGGCCGGCGCCACCGCTCCCCCGGCCGATAGCGATGCCACGAGCCGTTCATCCGCAGGTGGGTGCGGAGCTGCAGACCGCCGTCGAAGCGGATCAGCAGATTCTTGCCCTGGGACTCCACGGCATCGATGCGCCTGCCGACGATCCGGTGGACCTGTGGGACAGCCCCCGGACCCTGGGCGCGAGCGGCCCGCACGTCTCTCCCGACGAGGTATGGCCGCAGCCCGGCGGCGGTCCGGAAGAGCGTGTCGCCTTCGGGCATGGCGGTCCGGCGCGCCGCTACCGGTCGCCACGCAGGACGAGCCCGCGATAGCCCGCGGCAAAGCCCGCGGCGAGCAGCTGGTCACGGAACGGCGACTCGGCGACCGGCAGCCCATCCACCTTCCGGATGACCAGCTCGCGGGCACGCCCCGATCCGACCAGCCCGATGAGGGCGCGCATGGCCGTGGCCGCGACCGCCGGGTCGTCGGCTGGTCCCAGGATCTGGAGTGTCGAGCCGCCGCGCTCCAGGTAGAGCGCGGCAACGCCGTCGACGAGCACCGCGTACGCGCCAGCCGCCCGTTGCAGCGGCCGCCGATCGGTCTCGCCGCGGCGCGGCCACGGCAGCGCGGCGCCATAGGGGTTCGCGGGGTCTGCGGCGGCGAGGACGTGTATCGCGCCCTCGGCCGGACGGTCGGTCGGTTCGCGGACGGCGCGCAGCCGGTCGAGCGCACCCGACAGCGCGAATTGGGCCGCGCCGAGGCCGTCGACGAAGTAGCCGCGACGGATCCGACCCGCTTCCTCGAGTGCGCGAAGGACCGGGTACACACCGGCGAAGCCGCCCTCGACGCCCTCTCCGGCCACGGCCTCGCGGGTGAGCACGCCATGCCGCTCGAGCAACGCGAGGGCCTGCGCGTGGAGCCGCTCGGTCGTCGTGAGATCGGTGGCCGGTTCGACGAGCGACCATCGCCCGGCGGCCTCGGGGGGCCCGAGCGAGGTCAGACGACCAGGGCGTGGTCGGGGCGCGCCGTTGCCACCGGTCGGGCGCTTCCAGCGCAGGGCGCGTAGCGGCGCGAACGTGTCATTCGTGACCTCGCCCGCCCAGACGAGGTCCCATAACGCATCGAGTATCGCGCGATCGGGACCGCCACCCGCAGCGGCATGGATCTCGCGGTAGAAGCTGGCGCCGCGGTGGGCCAGGTGCTCGCGGATGCGGTCATGTCGCTCGCTCTCCGGGCGCTCGGTGCCGTCCGGCGGTCCGGGTGGCCGCAGCGCCTCGCGCCCCGGCCGGAACAACGCGATCCGCCCGTCGTCGCGTCCGAGGCTGCCCCGCCCCACCCAACCGACCTCGCCGAGCGCACCGAGCTCGTCCAGGAGGCGGGGCTGGTAGCCGGGCACGCGCGCCGGCAGGACGTCGCGTTCGAGGACCGACGCTGGGATCGCCACGCCCGCGAGCTGGTCGACCACTTCCGCGAGTCGCTCCAGGGCTGCATTGCCACGGAACGGTGCGGCGCCGGCACCCGGACCGTCCACGGGGACCACGCCATGCCAGGCCGGGAGGAATCGCCCGAGCGCGTCCGGGTCGACCGGCTCGACCTCCCGGCGGAGCCGAGCGAGGGATCGGCGGCGCAGCAACCGCAGGACGTCAGGGTCGCACCACTCCCGTTCCGCGCCGCCCGGCCGGAACTCGCCGATCAGCAGGGATCCGTTGGCGAGCGACCGCTCCAGGGCGTCGGCCACGATGCCGGGCGGCAATCCCCAGCGGCGCGCCGGCTCCGGGGTCAGGAACGGCCCGTGGGTTCGGGCGAACCGCGCAAGAAGCCCGTCGAGCGCCCCAGCCGCCGGGCCCAGGAACGCGGCGGGCACCCCGACGGGCGCGGTGACGCCCACGCCGTCCCGATAGCGGGCGACGTCCTCGATCGCGATCCATCGATCGTCGCCGGCGATCCGCACGCGGACGGCGCGTCGGGCGGCTTCGAGCTCCGCCAGCCATGGGTCGGCGACGGGAGCACCCCCGGCGGTCCGGGCAGCGACCTCGTCGGCGGACAGGTCCCCGAGACGCCGCAGCAGGTCGTGGACCTGGTCGAGCGTGGTCGCGGCGCGGTCGTCGACGAGCGCCTGGAGCGAGAGCTCGAGGTCGGCCAGCGCATCCGGGTCGAGCAGCTCGCGCAGCTCCTCCTGACCGAGCAGCTCTCGGAGCAGGTCACGATCAAGGGTGAGTGCCCCGGCCCGGCGCTCGGCCAGCGGCGTGTCGCCGTCGTACATGTACGCGGCGACGTAGTCGAAGAGCAGGCTGCTGGCGAACGGGCTCGCCTTCGGCGTCTCGACCCCGTGGACCGCGATCTCGCGGCTCGACACGCCGCCGAGGATCTCGCGCAGTGCGTCGAGGTCGAAGACATCGGACAGGCACTCGCGGTACGTCTCGACGAGGATCGGGAAGCTGCCGTAGCGGCTGGCCACAGCCAGCAGGTCCGCGGCGCGCTGGCGCTGCTGCCAGAGCGGCGTGCGCGTCCCCGGCCGGCGGCGAGGCAGGAGCAGCGCCCGCGCGGCGTTCTCCCGGAAGCGACTCGCAAACAGCGCGGAATTGGCCACCTGCCCGACGACGAGATCCTCGACGTCCTCCGCCGCGGGGAACAGCAGGTCCTCCACCCCGTCGAGACTGGCCTCCCCTTCCGGCATCCGGATCGCGATCCCATCGTCGGACCAGATGGTCTGGACCTCCATGCCCAGCCGCTCCTGGAGGCGTGCCTCGATGGCCATCGACCAGGGGGCATGGACCCGCCCACCGAACGGGCTGAGCACGGTCAGACGCCAGTCACCGAGCTCGTCACGGAATCGCTCGACGACGATCCGCTTGTCCGTGGGCAGGGCTCCGGTCGCCTCGCGCTCGTCCTCGAGGTAGGCAAGGAGGTTCTCGGCGGCCCGGTCGTCCAGGTCGTGGTGCTCGTGCAGGCGTTGCGCGGCGGCTGCCCGCCCCTTGGCACCGCGTCCAAGGTCGCCTTCGATCTCGCCGACGAAGGCGCCGAGTGCGCGCCCCAGCTCGATCGGCCGCCCGACGGCGTCGCCCTTCCAGAACGGCAGCTTGCCCGGGACGCCCGGCGCCGGGCTGACCGTCACGCGGTCGTGGCCGATCTCGAGCACCCGCCAGCTGCTGGCCCCGAGCACGATCACGTCTCCGTGCATCCCGGCGCGCAGCTCGTAGACCATCTCCTCGTCGAGCTCGCCGACCCGACGACCCGGTGTGCCGGCCTCGCCCTCCATGAAGACCCCGAACAGGCCGCGGTCGGGGATCGTGCCGCCGCTCGTGACCGCGACCACGCGGGCGTCGCGCCGGCCCTCGATCGTGTCCGTCACGCGATCCCAGACCATGCGCGGCTTGAGCTCGGCGAACTCGTCCGACGGGTAGGCGCCGGCGAGCATGCCCAGGACGCCATCGAGCACGTCGCGGGTCAGCGTCTCGTATGGCGCCGCCCTCGTGACGGTTCGGAGGAGATCTTCCCCGGTCCAACGATCCATGACGGTCATCGCGACGAGTTGCTGGGCGAGGACGTCGAGCGGGTTGCGCGGGATCCGCGTCGCCTCGATCTCGCCTTCGTGCATCCGGCGCGTGACGACCGCCACCTCGAGCAGGTCGCCGCGGTACTTGGGGAAGATCACCCCCTTGCTGGGTGCGCCGACCTGGTGGCCGGCCCGGCCGACACGCTGGAGCCCGCGCGCGACGCTGGTCGGACTCTCGACCTGGATGACCAGATCCACGGCGCCCATATCGATCCCGAGCTCGAGCGAGCTCGTGGCAACGAGGGCGGGCAGCCGGCCGGCCTTGAGCTCCTCCTCGATCTCGAGCCGCTGCTCACGGGCGATGCTGCCGTGGTGGGCACGGACCAGTTCCTCGCCGGCAAGCTCATTGAGACGCTGGGCGAGGCGCTCGCTCAGACGACGGCTGTTCGTGAACACGATCGTGCTCGTGTGGCTCCGGATCAGCTCCAGGATCCGGGGGTGGATCGCCGGCCAGATGCTCGTTCGCAGGTCGGGGCTGATGGCCGGGCCGCCGGGTTGCTGTTCCTGGGGCAGGATGTCGCCGATCGCACTCATGTCATCGACCGGGACGACGACCTGTAGCTCCAGCGGCTTGCGGGCGCCGGCGTCGACGATCGTGACCTCGCGGTCGGGGCCGATGCCGGCGAGGAAGCGCGCGATCGCATCGAGCGGTCGTTGCGTGGCGGACAGGCCGATCCGTTGCGGGGCCTGTGCGCCCTCGGGACGGAGCGCCTCCAGGCGTTCCAGGCTGAGGGCGAGGTGGGCACCCCGTTTCGTGCCGGCGATCGCGTGCACCTCGTCGACGATGACGTGCTCCACGCCGCGCAGGATCTCGCGTGCCTGGCTGGTCAGCAGGAGGTACAGGCTCTCGGGGGTGGTGATGAGGATGTCCGGCGGATGGCGGGCGATCTCGCGGCGGTCCTCGGCCGGTGTATCACCCGTCCGGCTCGCGACGCTGATCAGGGGCGGACGCTCGCCGAGCCGCTGTGCCGCGAGCCCGATGCCGGTCAGGGGAGCGCGGAGGTTGCGCTCGATGTCGTAGGTGAGCGCCTTGAGCGGGGAGATGTAGAGGACGCGAACGTGACCGGGCACGCCCTTCTGAGGCGGGGGACTCGGGTGCTGGGCCAGCCGATCGAGGGTGTAGAGGAACGCGGCCAGCGTCTTGCCACTCCCGGTGGGCGCGTGGATCAGCGTGTGCTCGCCCTTGGCGATGGCTGTCCAGCCCTCCGCCTGGGCCTGCGTGGGCGCCTCGAAACTCGACTCGAACCATGCACGGACGGCCGGTGAGAACGGCGCGAGCGGATCGGCGGCGAGGGTCGTGGCCACGGACCTGGAAGTATAGAGCGCGGGTCGTATTTCGACCATGCGTTCTAACCGGCTTGGGCGACTCCGGCCCCCGGACTCCCGGCCCCCAGATCTCGAGCTCGAGTCCACAGCCCGGGGCCGTCGCGATCGCGGACGCCTTCCGCCTGTTCACCAGCAGCGAATGTCTGCACGAGGAGGCAGGATCCGACCCGGACAAATCCGGTGGTCGTCCAGACTCCTTCGCCAGCGATGAATGGCAACACCCGAGTGTTGCGCCGCGCTGGCTCTTGGGGGAGATACGTCCGCGTAGAGCCCCCTCTGTTTCACTGCCGCTGAACGGCCCGCCGCCCCCAACAAGGAGCCTCGAGCATGAGCGCACGAGAGGACCGACGGCGACGCCGGATGCGAACGGTATGGGTCAAAGGATCGATCGGCACAGACCTACGGCGGCTTCGGGAGGACGCCGGCCTGACCCAGGTCGCCGTTGCCCGAGCCGTCGGCATCAGCCCCGCCCATATCTGCGGCATCGAGAAAGGTGTCTCCGAGGCGAGCACAGACGTCCTCGTGGGAATCGCGGATGTGCTCGGCGCGGACCTCTCGATCCGTGCCTACCCCAACACAGGCCCGCGGATCCACGATCGGATCCAGAGCCAGATCGTGGAGCATCTCCTTGGAACGGTCCGGCCCCGTTGGCGGACGTTCATCGAGGTTCCCGTCACGCGTCCCGCACGCGGATACATCGATGTCGTCCTGGCGGACCAGCTGGATCCGCTCTGTGTCGCCACGGAAGTCAGCTCCGAGATCCGACGCCTCGAGCAGCATTTCCGCTGGGCGCAGGACAAGGCATCCTCGCTCCCCTCGGCGGCTCTTTGGTCCACGGTCGCGCCCGGAGCCGCGGTCAGCCGCCTGCTCGTGCTGCGATCGACGAAGACCACCCGGGACCTCGCCCAACGATTCCCCCAGACGTTCGAGGCGCTCTACCCGGCCAGCACACGAGATGTGTTCGCGGCGGTGTGTGGCGACGGGCCGTGGCCGGGACCCGGCGTCCTGTGGGTACGGGTCGAGGGCGATGTCGTGACGCTGCTCGACCGACCACCGCGTGGCGTGTCCTTCGGTCGATGAGACGCGTGCAACGGACAGGCATCCACGGCTCACGCTGCCCTACCCAGTGCGGACCAGATCGTCAATGTGCGCCGGCCGATATGCTGGCAATGGCCGCCCCCGTGCTCGATTCACCCTCGGTGAAGGTTTTCACGCGCGCGGCGGACAACCCGACCCTTCCGAGGTGCTTCGCGCGCATCCGTTCACAGGAGGTGAAGGGATGCATCACGAGTCGACCGGGCAAGGGGCTATGCCTTGCAATCGTTCACCGGAGGTGAATCGCGGTTGGCGTGGCGGGTTGGCGTGGCGGGTCGGCGTGGCGGGTTGGCGTGGCGGGTTGGCGTGGCGGGTTGGCGGGTCGGCGGGGCGTGGCGGGTTGGCGGGTCGGCGGGGCGTGGCGGGCTACGGGGGCGGCTCTCCGCGGACGGTCCACCGACTGCGCCGCCCGTCCGGCCCGACCAGCTCCCCCGACTCGATCGCGCCGCGGATCCGCTCGCGGACGACCGCCTCATCGGCCGGGTCGACAGTGAAGACCGTGGTCACGAGGTGGTCGTTGCCGGCCTGCGCGATCTCGGTGCGGTGTGGCCACCGACAGGCGCCCTCGTGCTCCCAGTGGCCACACAGGGCAGTCGTGATCGCGCCGCCCAGCGCTCGCGGATCCGCGTCGGCGGCGAGCTCGACGCGTGCCCGCTGCGTGAATCGGGTCACGCCCCGGCTGCCCCCTCGACCTGCGGCGGAGCAGAGACGAGCAGGTCCCGGACCTCCGTCACCGTGCCCGCTGCCACGGCTCGCGCCGCGAGCGCGCGACACCACCCCGGGTCCAGGCCCTCCACGATCGAGCGCACGGCCGCGACGGAGCCAGGTGCCACGCTCAGCTCCGTCACGCCCAGCCCGATGAGCAGCGGGATGACCGCTGGGTCTGCAGCCGCCTCACCGCACACCGCGACATGCCGGCCTCGAACGCGCGCAGCGCGAACGACGCCATCGATGAGGCGAAGGACCGCTGGCTGCAGGGCCGTGGCGAGGTCCCCGAGCTCCGCGTTCGTCCGATCGGCGGCCATGACGTACTGCACGAGGTCGTTCGTGCCGATCGAGAAGAAGTCCGCGGCCTCCGCGATGGCGTCGGCCATGATCGCGGCCGAGGGCACTTCGATCATCACCCCGAGATGGACCACTGTCGGGACAGCGGCGCCCTCGGCCGCCAGCCGCGTCCGGACCGCCTCGAGTCGCTCCCTCGCCCGATCGACCTCCTCGCGCGTCGCGACCATCGGCAGCATGACCCGGAGCTCGCGATCCCCGGCGGCCTGGAGCAGGGCGGCGAACTGGTCATCCAAAAGCGTGGGGCGGCGCAATCCCAACCGCAGCCCCCGTACACCCAGGGCCGGGTTGGCCTCGTCCGCCGTCGATTGCCACTCTGCAGGCTTGTCCCCACCGACGTCGAGCGTCCGGAAGACGACCTGCCGATCGGCCATGGCCTCGACGATTCGGGCGTACGTCGAACGCTGTTCAGCGATCGATGGCGGCGTCGAGCGGCCGAGGAACAGGAGCTCGGTCCGTACGAGGCCGGCCCCGTCGGCGCCGGCCCGGACGGCAGCTTCGGCTTCGAGCGCCGAGGCGACATTCGCCACGATCGAGACGCCGCTCGTCCCGCGCGCCTGCCACCGCAACGCGCCGGCGCCCCCTGCCAACGTCGCCGCGGCGGCAGCGATGATGCCCTCCATCTCCAGCATGTCAGCCGGCGACGGCTCGATAAGCAATCGACCGTCCGAGCCATCGACCGCGCCGTCCGCCCCAACCGCATCCGTCGCCACGGTCGTCAGTGTCGTCCCGAGGCCGAGGACCAGTGGGATCCCGAGCGCGCGGGCGACGATCGCGGCATGCCCGGTCGCCGTGCCCCCGGCCAGCGCGATCCCGGCCACGAGCTCCGGTCGAAGGGTCGCGACGGCCGATGGATCGAGATCCGCGGCCACGAGCACGGCCGGCGCACCGTCCGGGTGCCACAGATCCGGGCGCCCGGCGCCGGTCAGGATCGCGGCCACGCGCCGACCCACGTCGCGCACGTCGGCGGCACGTTCGCGAAAGTAGTCGTCGTCGACGGCGGCAAGGACGTCGGCCTGGTCGGCGGTGGCCTGCAGGATCGCTGCCTCGGCCGACGATCCGGCGGCAACCAGGCTGAACGCCGGGCCGACGATCCCGGGATCGCGGGCGAACAGGGCCTGGGCTTCGAAGATCGCGCCGACCTCCTCGCCGGCACGAGCCGCGGTCTGGACCGCGAGCGCCTCGAGCTCGGTCGCGCACCGATCCAGGGCGTCCGCCAGCCGACCGTGCTCTGCCGCGGGGCTCGCCGCTCCTCGGCCATTCGCGTCGGCGAGACCTCGCCCGGCCGTGGAGGCGGCCGACGGGGGCACGACGACGAGCAGGCGACCGAACCCGATGCCCGGCGAACCGGCGCGTCCGAGGAGGATGGTGCGTGCCACGGTCAGCGCAACTGGAGCCGATTCGGCCGTCAGCGCGCGCCGGCGACCGCGTCGGCCAGCGCGCGCAGCAGCAGGGCCGAGGACGTGGCCCCCGGGTCCTGGTGCCCCACCGATCGTTCCCCCAGGTACGACGCGCGTCCTTTCGTCGCGAGCATCGGGATCGTCGACGCGGCCCCGGCGTCCGCGGCGTTCGCCATCGCGGCCGCAACCTCGCCCGGGTCGGAGCCGGCCACCACGGCCGCGCGTCCGGCCCCGGCCGCCGGCGCGAGCGCGTCCAGCATCGTCTTCTCGCCTGGCGCTGCCCTGCCGAGCTGCTGGATACCGACGATCGACGCATCGAGTGACGCCACCATCACCTGACCGGCATCGGTGCCGGGTGGGCTCTCCGCCACGGCCGCACCGGCTCGCATCAGGGCCGTGCCGTACAACGGCCCGGCCGCTCCACCGACCGTGCTGATCAGGGTCCGTCCACAGGTCTTCAATCGCGCGCCGGCGATCACGCGAGGTTCATCGCCCTCGGGGCGGCCGGCATCGAGCAAATCACGGATGGCGCTGAAGCCGCGGTCCATGTTCGTGCCGTGGTCGCCGTCCCCGATGGCCTGGTCCAACGCGGTCAGCGCGCCCGCCTGATCGTGGAGGCGCTCGGCAGCAAGCCGTAACCAGGCGTCGATGACATCGATCATTCGTGGATACCTCGACTCGTTCGTCGGACCGAGTCTAGACAGCTTTCGAAAGCGACCGTCGCCCCGGAGGGAGGAGTGGCGCGACGGCCGCAGAAACCAGCGGAGATCGGCGCCCCTAGACCCGCCAGCGCAGCGCCGGCGTATGGACCGGGTCGTCCCACAGACGCGTGAGCTCGTCATCCAGCTTCAGCAACGTGACCGAGAACCCGGCCATCTCGAGACTGGTGATGTAGTTGCCCACGAGCGAACGCTCGATCGTGATGCCTTGACCACCAAGGATCCGGGCGACGCTGTTGAACGCGACATACAGCTCGATGAGCGGCGTGCCGCCCATGCCGTTCACGAACGCGAGGACCGTGTCGCCGCGCGACAGCCCGAGGTCGGACACGATCGGCGTGAGCAGCCACTCGGCCATCTCGTCGACCGGTGCCAGCTTTTCGCGGCGCCGACCCGGCTCTCCGTGGATGCCGATGCCGACCTCGACCTCGTCGTCGCCAAGGTCGAATGTAGGCGTGCCGGCAGCCGGCACGACGCACGACGTGAGCGCGAGGCCCATCGAGCGTCCCCCCTCGTTCACCTTCGTGGCCGTAGCGGCGACCTCGGCGAGCGACCCGCCGGCCTCGGCATGGGCGCCCGCGATCTTCTCGAGGAGGACCGTGACGCCGACACCCCGTCGCCCTGCCGTGTACAGCGAATCCTGGACCGCGACATCGTCGTTGGTCACGACGGTCGCGACCTCGATATCGCCAGCGACGAACTCGGCCGCCATCTGGAAGTTCAGGACGTCGCCGGTGTAGTTCTTGACGATGTGGAGCACGCCGGCCCCGCCGTCGACGGCGCGGGTCGCCGCTTCCATCTGGTCGGGGACCGGCGACGTGAAGACGTGACCCGCGGCGGCCGCGTCGAGCATCCCGAGCCCGACGAACCCGCCGTGCAGCGGCTCGTGGCCAGAGCCACCGCCGGAGATGAGGGCCACCTTGCCCTGCTTCGGCCCGCCCTTGCGCAGGACGAGGTTCTGCGACAGGTCGACCTTGACGATGTCGGGGTGCGCGGCCCCGAGCCCGGCGAGGCTCTCGGGGACGATGTCCTCGACCGCGTTGATGAGCTTCTTCACCCGGCTGGGTGCGTTCGTCGCCATGGGTTCCTCCTGAGAGTCGGGGCGTGACGGGATGGACGGGTCGCCGTTCAGGCGGCCTCGTGGGCGTGTTCGGCGACGGCCGCACCGGGCACTGTGGCCGTGCGTGTGTGACCGATGAACTGGTAGGCGAAGGCTCCGACGAGACCGCCGACGATCGGACCGGCGACATACACGGGGAGGAGCTGGTCGAGATGCGTCGTGGCGCCGATCGCGAGTCCCAGCAGCTCGGGCCCGATCTGGCGGGCCGGGTTGAGCGCGGCGCCCGTGATCGGGCCGACCAGGATGATGATCCCGTAGACGATGAAGCCGATGACGACACCCGCGAACCCGGCGGGCGCCCGGCCGTCGACGGCGGCACCGAAGACCGTGAAGACGAGGATGGCCGTGCCGATGACCTCGGCCGCAAAGCCGATCGCGAGACCGGCATTGCCATTGACGGAAACGGCCCCGAGGCCGAGGGCCGCAGGATCGTTGCCGGACAGGATGATGAGCGTGAGGCCTGCGCCGATGAACGCCCCGGCGAGCTGGGCGCCGATGTAGCCGACCGCGGTCTGGGTGTCGATCTTGCGGGTGGCCAGGAGGGCGATCGTGACCGCGGGGTTGATGTGGCAGCCGCTGATGTGGCCGACCGAGTAGACCGCCGCGAAGATCGCGAAGGCAAAGGCGAACGAGATCGTCGACAGCTCGGCGCTGCCGAACGGGTTGTCACCGGTCAGGAACACCGTCAACGGCACGGAGCCCGCACCGATGAACACGAGGATCGCCGTGCCGATGGCTTCGGCGGTCAACTTCTGGGTGAAGGTCGGGGACGGCATCTGGAGATTCCTCCTTCTGGGCGGGTGGATCAGCCGGCCGGTTCGGCGGCTGCGGCGACGTACGGGGTGAGCTCCGCGGCGAGCGCGGCGAGCGCCTCGTCCGCGTCGGGTCCGTCCGCCGTGAGCGTGATCTCGGACGACGGGCGGATCGTCAGGCCGAGCAGCGCGATGAGACTCTTGGCATCGGCCTCGCGGCCGTCATGACGGATGGCGATCTGGCTCGTGAAGCGGCTGGCCGCCTGGACGAAGCGGGCCGCCGGTCGGGCGTGCAGCCCGGACGGGTCGATGACGGTGAGTCGAAGGTCGGGCATGCTCGTCCCTCAGGCCCGCGGCAGCTTGGCCATCGTCGCGGCGCCGTCGGCGGCCGCGGCGACGTCGTCGATGGACGCTCCGATGCTGGCTTGGACCGCGGCGAGGATCGCGCCCTCGACAAGGGGCGCCTCGCTGACGCGGACGCGCCCCCGATCGGCCGAGTCGAGCTCCTCGAGCGCGATCTCGAGGCTGAGCGCGGCGCTCCCGAGGTCGAGCAGCACCAGGGCGTGGTCGGCACCCCGACCCAACGCCTCCTGGATCGCGGCCGTGATCTGGGGTGCGCTGGTCCCGAGTCGACCGTCTTGTGTCCCCCCGGCCGTGGTGACGGGGACGTCCTCCCCGGCGACCTGGGCGACCATCTCGCGCAGGCCCTCGACGAGCTTGCCGCTGTGGGAGATCAGGACCAGGCCCACCATCGCGCCTCCTTTCGATGCCCGCTGGTAGCGGTTGCGGTGCATCCTCCGCCCGAGGTCAGCAAGAAACCAGCAAGACGGCATCAAGAGATGCGATGAAGCGTCATCACGGTCGCGGGAAGGCGCCTCCTCCGTTGCCGCAGGGGGGTCCGCCACCTAGACTCGTGCGACCGTGAGCGCCCTGACCAGCACATCCGGATCGGCCGCGCCGCCCGTTGCCAACGCGTCCGGCCTGATCGACGCCGGGATCCTCCGCGCGGCGCTCGGCAGGTGCCGGACGGTCGTGGAGCGCCACGCCACCTACCTCACCCGACTCGACGCGGTCCTTGGCGATGGCGACCACGGTGACAACCTCGTGATCGGGTTTCGGGCGCTCGACGCGCTGCTCGCCGGCCTGCCCGAGTCGACGCTCCCCGGGGAGCTGCTGCGGGCGGTGGGCCACGAGCTCGTCGCCGCTGTGGGCGGCGCTTCAGGCCCGCTTTACGGCACCGCGTTCCTTGAGGCGGGAGCCCGCGCGGACGACGCGGCGACGCTGGACGGTGCGACGCTGGCGGAGATGCTGCGCGCGGCCGCCGACGGGTTGGCGCGTCGAGGACGCTGCGCCATCGGTGACAAGACGATCCTGGACGCGCTCGGGCCGGCCGCGGATGCCTTCGGTGTCACCCAGCGCGACGGCCGGCCACTCGCCGAGGCCTGGGCCGCGGCCGTCCGCGCCGGTCGGGACGGCGCCAGCTCCACCCGAGGACTGGTGGCACGACGAGGCCTCGCCTTGCGTCTGGGCGAGCGGTCGGCGGGACACCTCGATCCGGGAGCCGTGTCGTGCGCGCTGCTGCTGCGCGCTCTCGGCGGCCGTTGACCACCGTTGATCCGCTCGGGCGGTTGACGGTCGTGACCGCCGAGGAACGCGACGTGACCGACCGCCTGCAGAAGCGTGTCGCGCGCCTGGAGGAGGAGCGTCGACGCGCGTTCGAGGATGCGCAGCGCGAGGCGGACGCGCTCTTCGCCCAGTACCAGCTCAGCCAGCTCCTGGCGTCCGGCGGAACGACCGCGCAGCTCGGTGCGGCCGTCCTGCTCGAGCTCGTCCGCCTGGCCGGAGCGGCCGGCGCGGCGCTCTACCTGCAGTCCACATCGAAGACCGGTCTCGATGTGATCGCCACCGAGGGTCAGCCACCGACCCCGGAAGGACCATCCCGGCTCGACGATCTCGACGCGGCTCGAACATGGATCGAGACCATCCCGGGCGCCCGGGCGATCGCCCTGTCGGAGAACGACCCGGCGATGCTCCTCGCCGTGTGGCCGGCCCCGGGGGCAGCGCTGGATGACGACGGGTTGCGGATCGCGCTGCTCGCCCGACACGAGCTCGCCGTCGCGTTCGCGGGGGCACGGCTGCGTGAGGCGCTCGAACGCGAGCGCCATGAGCTCGAGGCCATCGTCGACGGCGCTACCGACCTGATCCTCCAGGTCGATGCTGATGACCGTGTCGTCAGGCTCAACCCCGCCGGCGAGCGGTTGCTCGGCATCGCGGCGACCGACGCCCTCGGCAAGGCATGTGCCGAGGTTCTGGGCTGCGAGGTCGCCGGCGGCCACGGGAGCACGGACTGCCCACTCGCCGAAGTTCGCGCAACCGGCGATCCGATCACGTATCGCGAGACGGCCGTACGGGGCGGTGCCGGCTCCCCGGTCCGCGTCGCGGGCTCGTACGCGGCCACGCCGTCCGCCGCGGGCGCCGGAGCACGAACCACGGCCATCCTGCGCGACCTCAGTGCGGCGAGAACGCTCGAAGAGCTGCGTGAAGGCTTCGTGGCGACGGTCAGCCACGAGCTCCGGACCCCGCTGGCGCTGATCCGGGGTTACGCGGAGACGCTTCTCCATCTGGAGTTGGAGCCCGAGGATCAGCGGGCCTACGTCCAGCGTATCGACGACGCCAGCGGGCGGTTGGCAGCGCTCGTCGACCAGGTCCTCGACGTGACCCATCTGCAGGCCGATCCGCTGATCCTGGAGCGTTCCACCGCGACCTTCGCGTCACTCGTGGCCCGCCTGCGCGGCGAGCTCGAGGTCGCGGGCGGTGCAGAGCGTCTCGTCGTCAGCGCCTCGACCGACCTGCCGCCCGTCGATGTCGATGTCGGTCGGGTGGGCCAGGTGCTGTCGAATCTCGTGGGCAATGCCCGCAAGTACGCGCCGGACGGCAGCCCGATCGTGCTGGATGCCACGCGGCAGGGTGCGTGGCTGGCCGTGACGGTGGACGACGAGGGGGTCGGCGTGCCCGAGGCCGAGCGGGCCCTCGTAACGGAGCCCTTCCATCGGGCGTGGAATGTGCGCGAGTCGCGGATCCCCGGCACCGGCCTCGGGCTGTTCATCTGCCGGCGCCTCGTCGAGGCGCACGGCGGTCGGCTCGACGTGCTCGATCGACCGGACGGGCGTGCCGGCACCCGAGTCTGCTTCACCCTTCCGGTCGCGGCCGAGCCGACCGATGGCTGAAACCATCCTCATCATCGAGGACGAGCCCGAGTTCGCCGCCCTCGTCGAGCTGTGGATGACCCGCGCCGGCTACCGGACCGCCATCGCCCGGACCGGCCCCGACGGCTTGCGTCGGTTCTACGAGGAGCGTCCCGATCTGATCATCCTCGACGTCGCGCTGCCGGGATTCGATGGCTGGCAGCTCATCGGCCGGTTCCGCGAATTCAGCCGGGTGCCGATCCTCATGGTCACCGCCCGCGGTTCCGAGGCCGAGAAGATCCGCGGCCTCAAGCTCGGCGCGGACGACTACATCACCAAGCCGCTGTCCTTCCCGGAGCTGTCTGCCCGGGTCGAGGCGGCGCTGCGACGGGCCGCCACCGCCGTGCCCGAGCAGCCCCGCCGGCTAAAGCACCGCGATCTGGTCCTGGACCTCGACGACCATCGGGCGCACCTGGCTGGCACGGAGGTCCATCTCACCCCGACCGAATTCCGCCTCCTCGCGCACCTCATGGAGCACGCAGGACAGCTCGCCACGCACCGCCAGGTCCTGGGCGCGGTCTGGGGTGCCGGGTACGATCGCGACGTCCACCTGCTCCGGATGACGATCCGGAACCTGCGCCTGAAGCTGGATGCTGCCGCCCCGGGCCAGCCGTACATCACGACCGAGTTCGGCCTGGGCTATCGCCTGGCCGGTCCTGCGACGCCCTCGACCTGACAGGCGTCAGTCGCCGGCGAGCAATCGCGCGGCCTCGTCGGCCGCGGTTCGTTCGTCGTCCGTCAGCAGGTGTCGGCGGTCGTGGGCGGAGTGGTCCACGTAGCCGTCGAGCCTGCGGCGCAGGCCGTCGAGTCGGTCGAGGTGGTAGTCGGCGATCGGCGCGAACGAGGCCGCGTCGCCCGCGCCGGCCAGGAGGGCGGTCAGGTCGTCGAGGCAGAACGGGATGCCGCGCATGACCTCCGCCCACGCCGGATCCGCGCTGCGCTCGACCAGGCGAGCGAGGGCGATGTCGACGGCTGATTCGCCCTGACCGCAGGCGAGGCACGGCGGACGCCTGGACGCCTCGGCGATCCGCTGCCGGCGGGCCCGCCCCCGCGTCCGCGAGGCCTCCCGGAGCGCCGTCAGTCGACGCTCGATGATCGCCCCGAAGAGGATCGACGAACCGAGGATCCCCGCCGCCCGCCGGTCGGCCTCGAGCAACTCGATCGTGTGGCGACCGCAGAACCCGTGCTCGCGTTCCAGCCCGGCACGGAACCCGATATCGAGCACGCGCTCCGCGATGATCGCGTCCAGCGTCGCGCGCTCGGACCGGGCTCGGACGGCACAGATCGCGCACCCGCCCGACTCGATGGCGGCGGCCAGCCGGACGTCGACGATGTCGCGTGCCGGCAGGGCGCTCGAGGCCGGATCGCCGGTCATGCCGGCTCCCGCCGCGCGACGATGGCCCCTGGGTCGATCGCGCGAACGGCGCCGGTCGATGGCTCGACGCGATAGCCGGCCCCCCGCAGGAGCCGTCGCGCGACGGTCGCACGATCACCCCGATCCATGGGCTCGACGACATCACGTTCGGCCACGGTCACCTCGGCCGTGCTGACTCGCGCATCGGACGCATGGGCCGCGAGCATGCCGGCACCCAGGCCGTGCCGGCGGTGATCCGCTTCGACGCCGATGGCGAGCAGCTCCTCGATCGCGCCGTCGACCCGGGAGATCGCGAGGCCCACCACCGTCGAGCCAACCACACCGGCGGTCACGCGGCCCCCATCGGCGAGACCGGCCTGCACGAGCGCGTGCGCGGCCCGCGGATCGGCCGGCGAGATGATCCGGGATGCCAGTGTGAGGCGCCCCCACGTGTCCGCGTTCACATCCAGGATCGTCGCCGGACCGGTCGCGGGCGGGGAGGCTGCCATGCCGGCGGGAGCGGGCGCCAGCGGGTCCCACCAGCCTCGATCGCGAGCCACCTGCACGAGCCGCGGCACGAGGGCTCGCCGGACGTGCGCCGCCACCCCGGCCGCCCGCTGCTCGGCAGCCGCCAGCGCGGCGTCGAGTGGGATCCCGGCGTTCGGTGGGTCGTCGAACCGTTCGGGGAGCGGCGCCTGCCCGTACCGTGCGGCCTCACTCGCCCAGCGCTCTCGCCAAGCCGGCGGTGTCTCGTCGGGGACCTCCCGATGCGCCCCGGCGAGCCAGGTCAGTGCCCAGGTCCGCGGCACGACCCGGTACGCGTCGTAGCCGCCGCCCCCGGTCGCCAACCAGCGACCGCCCGCGTGGCGATGGGCCAGGGTGTCGATCAGTCGGGCCGCGGCGCCGTGCGCGGTGGTGGTCACATTCAGGTGTGCGAGCGGATCCCATGCGTGCGAGTCGGCACCGTGCTGCGAGACGATGAGGTCGGGCCCGAACGTGGCGGCCAGCTCGGGGAGCAGCCGCGATACCGCGTCCAGCCACGCCCCCTCCCCGGTGCCGGGCGGGAGCGGCACGTTGACGCTCGTGCCTGCCGCGATCCCGACGCCGACCTCGTCCGCGTCACCGGTCCCGGGAAAGAGGGCGCGACCCGTCTCGTGGAAGGAGCAGGTCAGGACGCCCGGATCGTCCCAATGGATCGCCTGCACGCCGTCGCCATGGTGGACGTCGAGATCGATATAGAGGACGCGCAGCCCGTCCTGCCGCGCCCGGGCGATCGCGAGTGCCGGGTCGTCGTAGATGCAGAAGCCAGACGCCAGGTCGGGCATCGCGTGATGCAGCCCACCACCCGGGTGCTGGGCATGCTCGACATCGCCGCGCACGATCGCCTCGACCGCGCGGATCGATCCGCCGGCAACGGCCGCGGACGCCTCGTGCATGCCGGCGAACGGCGGGCAGTCGCCACCCTCGCCGATGCCGTATTCCGGAAATCCGTAGGGATCGACCGAGAACCGCTTGACGGCGTCGAGATAGGCCTTCGTGTGGCACCACAGGAGCTCGTCGTCGGACGCCGGCTCGGGCGCGAGCCCCGGCTCCGCCCCGACGGCGTGCAGCAGGTCCATGCCGGGGCCGAACCGTCGCGGCGTCAGCGGGTGGCCGGGCCCGAAGTCGAAGTCGGTGGAGCGGGGACCGAAGACGAGCAGCATCGCGCGCCACGATACCCGGCACGGGCGGGTCCGCACGCCGACCCGAGCGAGTACCATCGCCCCATGCAGGACCTCGCCATCGTCTTGATCGTCATCCTCGTGCTCGTGCTCCTGTGGCGCGGACCCAAGACGTTGCCGAAGCTCGGCGAGGCACTCGGGCGCGGTGTCCGCGAGGCGAGGTCGGAGGCCGGCAAGGCCCAAGCCGAGATCCAGGCGCGGGCGGCCGGCGAGCCGATCCCGCCCGACGAACAAGCCAAGCCCGACGGCCCGGTCTGACCGCCCGGGTACTCGTGATGTCGCGACGCATGCCGCGAGCCGGTGGCGCCGCCGAGCCCCGAACCACCTCGTGACCCCGGACGAGCTCGAGGCCCTCACCCACCGACCTGGGCCGGGTCCGCACGTCACGACGACGCTCGTCGATGGTCGCGCCGTGGACACCCTCGCCGACCTGCCACCGCTGCGAGATCGACTGGTCTTCGTGGGGCTGAACCCGTCGCCGGTCAGCGTCGAGGCGGGGCACTACCACCAGGGGCGCCTCGGCCGCACGTTCTGGCGCCGGCTGATGCTGGCGGGGATCCTGCCGCCGGGTACCCCGGTCGAGACGGCCGACGACGCGCTGCTCGCGGCCGGTCACGGCATCACCGACCTGCTCAAGGCGCCGAGTGCGCGGGACGAGGCGAGCGATGCCGACCTGACCGCCGGTGTGGGTCCGCTCTGGCAGAAGATCGCGCTCTGGCGGCCCGCGGCCGTCGTGTTCATCTACAAGCGCGCGGCATCCATCGCGGCCGGTCGCGCCCTCAGCGAGCCGTGGGGGCAGCTGGTCGGTGTGGCGATGGCCGGGCGGCCTTGCTTCCTGATGCCCGGGCCCTACGCCCCGACCGAGCAGGTCGACGAAGGACTCAACCTGCTCCGGAACTTGGCCGCATCGCTTCCCGCGGACCGTCCCTAGACGCTGTGGCCCGGGAGCCAGCGCGCATCCGGGGCGGCGGAACGGAGAGCTGCCACGGACCGTTGCCAGGCGGCCTCGTCCGGCGGACCGAGGATGGAGCGTGCCCCGCGCTGCCCGTCGAGATCGCCCGCGAGGACCTCCCTTCCATCCCCGATCACGAATGCCACGTGATCCGGCCGCGGTCCGGGCGTCGCGAGGACCCGCATCTGGACGTCGCCGAGGCCAGGCGTCTCGCCATCGACGACCTCCCGGGTCTCATACGGCAGGTGCCGACCGCCACCGACACCCACCAACACCGGGATGCCGAGCTCCTCCGCGATCGCCTCCGCGCCCGCGGCATGGTCGGGATCGACATGGGTCAGGGCGACCGCGACGATCCGACCATCGCGGTCGGCGGCGACCGTCACGGCTCGATCCAGCGCATCCCCTGTGGGGTCGCCTGGGTCGACGAGCACCATCTCCCGCCGCCCGACGAGGTAGGCATTGACAGGCTGACCGGCGACACCGCCACCGGCGGGCATGTCGATCCTCACGATGTCCTCGGTCACGTCCTCGACGACGACCTCACCGAGACGGCCGGGCGCCATTTGTGCGCCGATGTCCTCGATCGAGTGGGCGTGTGCCAGCTGCATGAGCGTGGTCGAGGTCGGCAGCCACAGGCCGAGGCCCCCTGCTGCCATCGACTCGAGCGCGTCCATGGGCCGGTGCCAGCTTTGCGCGAGGACCTCGTCCCCGACAAGTGTCACGGTCGCGCCCGCGGGAAACTCGGCCGCGAAGAACCGCGCGTCGAATCGCCGCGCCATCGACGGCGGCGTCACCCAGCGCGACAGCGGAAGGAGCCGATCCGTCCGGAGCTGCAGGTCGAGCGCCTCGGCGATGGCCGGAAAGACGCCAGGATCCGCGAGCAGCCGCGACCGCGCCACGACGAGGTCCGCGCCGGGCGCGTGGTCTGCCAGGAGCACGCCCACCTCTTCGAACGCCTCCCGAATCGCGGCGATGTGGGCCGCCAAGGCCGCCGCTGGCCCGAGATCCCCGCCAAGCCGCTCCGCCGCCGTCTCCGCCGACAGGGCCGACCTTGCGGCCAGCGCCGGATCCGCATCAGCCGCGTCGACGCGCCCGCCCGGGAACACGTGCATGTCTGGCGCGAACGCCATCGTCGCCGGCCGATGCGTCAGCAGGACGTCGAGCCCGACGGCGCCCGGGCGCACCAGGACGACGGTCGCGGCCGGTCGGGGCGTCACCTGCGGGTGCATCACCGGACCATTCTGGCGTCGTGATCGGACGTCCGAAGTCCGTGCGGCGCGGTGCGGCGCTGGTGCGTAGCCGGCCAGCTCGCAAGTGATGCACAAACTGCGGCGCCGAAAGGCATCCTCCGACAGCGATGCACCTCAGCGGCATCATCGGCCAGGCGCCACGGCCAAAAGACCCTTGTTGCCACTGAAACGGCCGCGCCTTACCTCGCTTCTGCCAACCCAGAGCACCAATCAATCGCGCGCCCGCTGATGCAGGTGAAGTGCATCGCCCGGGAACAGTGTGTCCGAACACAGGAGGTGTGCATCAGCATCCTCCAAGGTGCAGCGGTCGGGCTTGAGCCGGTCGGGCTTGAGCCGGTCGGGCTTGAGCCGGTCGGGCTTGAGCCGGTCGGGCTCCCGCCGTGGGGCACCCTGGCGGCCGGAGATCAACGATCCGAAACTGGATCGCTCCTGAGCTGCTCCTCGAGCGCGGCCGCGTCGGTGACAGGCAGGTTGCAGACGAAGTTGCGGCAGACGTACGCGGTCGGACGTCCGTCGATCGCCACGCGATCCCGCAGCAATGGGATTTCCGATGCGGCCACGCCGTCAGGCGGTGCGAGCGCGAGAACCTGCTGGGGCCGCCACGTCGTCGACACGGGCGCGAGCAGCGCTCGGGTCGCGGGGTCGGTCGGGTCGCCGACGATCGCCACCTCGACGATGTCGGATGCGGCGAGTGACGCGGCGACGAGCCACTGCGCGAAGCCCGTCGGGTAGCGCACGAGATACGGCGTGACCGTGCCGAGCGCCCGTTCCGCGGCCTCGCGATAGCGCCCTTCGCCTGTGAACGCCGCGAGGCGCAGCAGGACGGTCGTGGCCATCGCCCCGCCCGAGGGCACGGCGTTGTCCTGCGGGTCCTTCGGCCGGGTGATCAACCGCTCGTGGTCGGTCGCGGTGTCGAAGAAGCCGCCGGCCGGGTCCGCGAAGCGTTCGAGGATTTGGTCGGCCAGCCCGCGGGCGATCGTGAACCAGCGCTCGTCGAACGTGGTCTCGTACAGCGCCAGCAACCCTTCGGCGAGGTGGGCATAGTCCTCGAGCACGCCGGCGCCCACGGCGCGACCGTCCTTCCACGACCGCTGCAGCGAGCCGTCGTCGGACAGCAACCCATCAACGATCGTCGTCGCGGCGCGGACCGCGGCCTCGGTGTACCGCGGCTCGTCGAGCAGTCGGCCGGCTTCGGCGAACGCCGCGATCACCAGCCCGTTCCAGGCCGCCAGCGCCTTGTCGTCGCGCGCCGGCTGGGAGCGTGTCGCGCGCCGCTCAAGGAGCCGAGTGCGCGCGTCGGCGAGCTCGGCCTCGAGTGCCTTGTCATCGCGGAACGGCGGCTCATGCACTGTCGGCCAGATGCGCGAGAGGATCGTCACGTCCTCCCAGTTGCCCTCGTCCGTCACGCCGTACGCGTCCGCGAACCTCGCCGCCAGGACCGGCCCGAGCACCTCGCGGATCTCGGCCGCGCGCCAGGTGAACGTCAGACCCTCGATGCCCTCCGTGTCGGCGTCCTGGCTCGATGCGAACGCGCCATCGGACGTCGTCAGCTCGCGGATCATGTAGTCGAGGACGCCCGTCGCGATCTCGCGATACCGCTCGAAGCGCTCGGTGCCAAGGACGGCCCAGGCATGGAGATACACCCGCGCGAGCTGGGCGTTGTCGTAGAGCATCTGCTCGAAATGCGGCACGAGCCAGCGCTGGTCGGTCGCGTACCGGTGGAAGCCGCCGCCGAGCTGGTCGCGGATGCCGCCGTCGGCCATCTTGTCGAGCGTGAAGCGGACGATCGCGCCAGTCCGCACGTCCCCGAGGGCGATCCGGCGGAGCAGGTACTCGATCGTCATCGGCTGGGGGAACTTCGGCGCGCCGCCCCACGATCCGTTGCGCGTGTCGAACGACGACATCAGCGCGTCATAGACCGCTTCGAAGAGCGCGCGATCGATGGCGGGGCCCGTGCCAGGCTCGGCGGTCCGGTTCTGTTCGACGAGCGCAGAGACGAGCCGTTGGCTCGCCGCGAGCGCCTCACCGCGCTCCATCGTCCAGGCCTTCGAGACGCCCTCCAGGACCTGGCTGAACGACGGCATCCCCTGGCGCGGTCGATCGGGGAAGTACGTGCCGCCGTAGAACGGCGCTCCGTCAGGGGTGAGGAACACGGACATCGGCCATCCGCCGCTGCCGGTCATCGCCTGGACCGCCGACATGTAGATGGAATTGAGGTCGGGACGCTCTTCGCGGTCGACCTTGATCGCCACGAATCGCTCGTTGAGGAGCCGCGCCGTCGCCTCGTCCTCGAACGACTCGCGCTCCATGACGTGGCACCAGTGGCAGGCCGCGTACCCGATGGAGAGGAAGATCGGACGATCCAGCAACTTCGCCCGAGCGAGCGCGTCTCCACCCCAGGGAAACCAGTCAACGGGGTTGTTCGCGTGCTGGAGGAGATAGGGGCTGGTCTCTCCCGCGAGGCGATTGGGCATGGGCCGATGGTACGTCGCCTCGCCCGATCGACCCTGATGGTGCCCATCTGCACCATTTCAGGTTGAAGAGTGAACGGATAACGGCCGGATAACGCCTGCTAGGTATGGTGTGGGTGCGTTCGCAAGGGTTACGCTCCGCCGCATGACGTCACAGGAGTGCCGCCTGTTGTGAGACGGTGCCTCGTCGCAGTCCTTGCCGCCTTGATCGTCGCGGGCCTGATCGCGCCCGTGGTCGCGGCTGCGCCCGCGCGGAGCGGCGACACGGTCCCCCGTGTGGTGGTCATCGTCGGCCCGTCTGGCGGCGCGACGAACCGCTATCGGTCGGAGGCGCGCGCGGCTGCGAAGCTGGCCCGCGAGTACACGACGGACGTCACGGAGATCTACTCGCCAAACGCGACCTGGCCTGCCGTGAAGCAGGCGCTCCAGGGGGCGAGCCTCGTCATCTACATGGGCCACGGCAACGGCTGGCCGAGCAAGTACCGCGACAGCCTGTACCCGCCGACACAGAACGGGTTCGGCCTCAATCCGACCCCCGGCGGCAACGACGCGACGCATCAGTACTTCGGGGAGGGGCTGATCGCCAAGGACGTCCGTCTCGCCAAGAACGCCGTCGTCCTGCTCAACCACCTGTGCTACGCATCGGGCAACACGGAACCGGGCCTTCCCGAGGGAACACTTGGACAGGCGCGCCAGCGAGTGGACAACTTCGCGGCGGGCTTCATCAAGGCCGGTGCCGCCGCCGTCGTCGCGGAGGCGTACTCGAGCCCGAATCACATGGTCCGGGTCGTGCTCGGCAGCGACCGCTCCATCGAGCGGGCGTGGCGCACCGCCCCCACCGCGAACGGCAATGCATTCGCATTCACGAGCTCGCGGAGCCGAGGCTACGTCGCGCAGATGGACCCGGAACGGAGCAGCTCCGGGTTCTCGCGCTCGATCGTGCTCAAGAAGGGGCTGGCCTCGTCGGACGTCCTGCGCAACGCTCGCGGCAGCACGATGACCGCCGCGGCGGCCGCGGCCGCTCCGAGCGACCCGGTCGACCTCGTGCCGAGCCTGCGCGGCACGGGGATGGACCTCGGTGCCCCGGCGATCCAGGGCTCGACGGTGGCCAACGGCAAGATCAACTACAAGATCCCGTTCAAGATCGCCGATCGCGATCGACTGCCGGACAAGCTCCAGGCCAGCGCACGCTGGGACCTGATCGAGCCGGTCGCCGTGGATCCTGGCACGGAGGCACAGCCCGAGCGTCCCGTCCCGGACGTCGTGACGCCGAACTTCGGGCTCGTCACGGCGGAGCGGCTGGGGGACGTCATCTCCCCCGCGACCCTCAAGATCAACAAGACGATGATGGCCGTGCACGTGGCCACCCCGACGGAGCCCGGCCGCTACCGGCTGACCGTCACGCTGCACGACGGCGACGGCGTCGCGTACGACCCCGTGACCCAGGCGCAGATCCCGTCACTTATCGTGCGCGTGACCGGCGACCTCGACGCGGGATTCGATGCCCCCGATCGACTCGACCTGGCGCCGGGTGCCACCGTCGACCTGCCCGTGTTCGTCGCCAACCTCGGCCGGACCGACTGGGGTCACGTCGCGTTCAACGACCCACGCGATCCCGAGGGCGACGTGCCAGAAGCGGCCGCTCGCCTGACCGGGACATGGGTGGCGCTCGGGCCGCTGGACGATCCGGCCCAGCAGGATGCCGCGGATGCCGCGTCCGTCACGTCCGCATCGCTGCCGGCAGGCTTCAAGCCGCGGTCGATCGCGACCCCCAAGCTCCGCCTGTTCGCCCCGAGCGTCCCGGGTGAGTACCTGCTCCTGCTCGACGTGGTCACGCCGGAGGTCGGTTCGCTGACCGCTCGCGGCGTCGAGCCCGGGATCATCCGCGTCACGGTCGCGCCGACGGCCAAGCCCGCTGTTGCACCGGCCGAGGCACCGGCCGAGGCGCCGGCCCCCGAACCGACCGCGGCGCCGGCCCCCGAACCGACCGCGGCCGCATCAGTGGCTCCGGAAGCAACCGTGGCACCGACGACCTCGGCGTCGCCGTCCGCCGACCCGGCGGGTGCCGTCGTCCCCGCGAGCGAATAGGGTCGATGCGCGACCGCGTCGGCTGGCGGCGCGATGTCCGGGCCCCCGGAACCGTGTCGAGATGACCGAGTCGAACGCCGTCACGGGTTTCCTCCCCAGCCGTAACGGCTTCCACTTCGCCAACCGCTGGGAGCCCGGACCCACGATCCGCCTCGGGATCCTCGACCCGCGCCTCGTCGGTGTCGGGGATGCGAAGGCTGGACTGTGCGGCGGCATGAGCTGGTTCGTGCGGGAGCGTTTCAACGCCGGCCTGCCCATCCCGGCCGACGTGACCGCCCCGGCAAACGGCTCGGCGCTGTTCAAGGCCATCGTCCGCCGTCAGATCATCTCGCTCGACTGGATGCGCATGCCCCTGCGGTTCTGGCGGGCCGCAACGATGGCGCCGACCGGGCTGCGGCGTCGCACGATGGAGGCCGAATGGCCGCGCATCCGCGCCGAGATCGATGCAGGACGACTGGTGATGGTCGGGCTCATCCGCCATCACGGCTGGAACCCGATGCATCTCGACCGCGACCACCAGGTCATCGCCTACGCGTACGAGACCGACGATCCTGCCGGGCCGATCACGCTCCGCCTCTATGACCCGAACTGGCCCGACCGGGACGACGTCACGCTGCACCTGTCGAGCGCCGGGTTCCGGCAGTCGACCGGCGAGCCCCTGCTCGGGGTGATCGCGCTCGACTGACAGTTGACCGGCGCTCGCCCGGGGCCGTATCGTGCAAGTCATCATACGACTGATGATTTGAGGTGTCGGACACGCCCGATGTACGTGATCGGCTGTGACGTGGGCTCCCAGAGCCTCAAGGGGATTCTGCTCGACCCGTCCGGTGGCGTAGTCGCCCAGGCGTCCGCCGCGTACGACGTCGAGTACCCGCATCCCGGTTGGGCTCAGCAGGACGCACTCGATTGGCGCACGGCCCTCGCCTCGGTCGTGGGCGACCTGCGGACCCGTGCCCGCGTCGACGCGTCGCAGATCGGGGTGCTCGGCCTCGCATCGCAGGTCGATGGCCTCGTCGCTGTCGACGCCGACGCCGAGCCGCTGCACCCCGCGATCATCTGGCTCGATCGGCGCGCGACGGCACAGACCCGAGCGTTGGGCGAGGCGATCGATGGCGATGAGATCCGGCGCATCACGGGCCTGAACCTGGATGCGTCTCATGTAGGCGTAAAGATCCTGTGGCTTCGTGATACCCAGCCCGACACCTTCGAGCGCGCTGCCGGACTTCTCCTCCCCGGCAGCGCGCTCGTCGCGTGGCTGACCGGCGAATTCGTCCTCGACCATGCGAATGCGTCGTCGACGCTGCTCTACGACATCACGACCCGCGACTGGTCACCGCGGATGCTGGCCGCAACCGGGCTCGACGTCGGCCGTCTCGGCAGGATCGCCCCGGCTGCCGAGCCGGTCGGCAACCTGCGGCCAGATGCCGCGCAGGCGCTCGGGTTGACCACCGAGACCCGCGTCGTCGTCGGGACGGGCGACGAGCACGGCGCCTCGCTCGGTGCGGGCGGGATCCGGCCGGGCATCGTCATCGACATCACGGGCACCGCCGAGCCCGTGTGCGTCGCGGCGACCACACCGCTCATCGATGACACCGGCCTCGTCGAGACTCACGGCCACGCGGATCCGCGCGTCTGGCTGGTCGAGAACCCGGGCTTCGTGTCGGGCGGCAGCGTCGCGTGGTTCACGGCTGTGCTCGGCGGCGGCTGTACCGCGTCCCAGCTGGACGACGAAGCGTCGACCACGACCCAGCCGGGCGCGGACGGCGTCACGTTCCTGCCGACCCTGTCCGGCGCGACATCACCGCGCTGGAACGATCGGGCGCGCGGCGTGTACGGCGGCCTCTCGCTCAACCACGGTCGGGCGCACATCTACCGCGCCCTGCTCGAGGGCTGCACCTTCGCGCTTCGCGACATCGTGGACCGCCTCGACGCCATGGGCCTGGCCGGCGAGGAGATCCGGGTCGTCGGTGGTGGTGCGCGGAGCGGCCTGTGGCTCCAGATGAAGGCGGACGTGACCGGCCGCACGGTACGAGTCATGGCGGCCGATGAGTCGACAGCGCTCGGGGCGGCGATGCTCGCCGCTGTCGGTGCCGGGACGTTCTCGGGACTCGACGAGGCGATCGAGCACCTCGCCGTCCCGGAGGCCGTCGCTTACGAGCCCGATCCGAACGCCGCGGGGGCGTATGCGGACGCCTACGGGCGCTATCGGGCGCTGTTCGATGCCGTCGAACCCGGGTGGTCGATATGACGGATCGCGCGCTGCTTCCGGACGCGACCGACATCGACGGCCTCCGCCGGCGGCTGGGCGACGATCCCACGGGCCGGCGACGCCCGATCGGTCTGGGCACGGTCCGCATCGGTCAGGATGCGCTGCGCCATCTCGCGGACGACGTGGCAGCGGTCCGACGCGACGGCCCGGTGACCCTGGTCGTGGACGAGACCCCGATCCGCCGCGGCGACGACGACCTGAAGGCGCAGGTCAGGTCCACCCTCGGGGCACGGTTCCCGACCACCACCGCGATCCTCCGCGCGACGAACGGGGAGCTGCACGCCGATGCGGATGCGCTCGCCCAGGCGGATGCCGGGATCGCGGGCGCGGGCTGTGTCGTCTCGGTCGGCTCGGGGACGGTCACCGACGTGGCGAAGGACGCCTCGATGCGCGCCGGCGGCATCCCGTTCGTCGTGGTCCAGACAGCCGTGTCCGTCAACGCATTCTCCGATGACATGGCCGTGCTGTTGCGTGACGGCGTGAAGCGGACCGTGCCGTCCCGCTGGCCGGACGTGCTGATCGTCGACCTCGCGGTCATCGCCGACGCTCCGGTCGCGATGAACCGGGCCGGGTTCGGCGAGTTGTGCTCGATGTTCACGGCCCCGGCCGACTGGTACCTCGCATCGGCGGTGGGCCTCGACGACACGTACGACCCGGGTGTCGTCGGGCTGTTCCGCGACGGCGCGGAAGGACTGCTGGACGGGGCGGGGCGAGTCGCCGCCAACGATCCCGCGATGCTCGCCGAGCTCGCCGGTCGGATGACCCTGACCGGGATGGCCATGGGGGTCGCCGGCCGCACCGCTCCCCTGTCGGGAACGGAGCATCTGCTGAGCCACCTGCTCGACATGGCCGGCGGACTCGCCGGCCGGCCGCTGGCCTTCCACGGCGCGCAGGTCGGAGTCGCGAGCGTCCTCGCGGCGACGATCTGGGCGGACACCCTCGACGACCTCGATCCCGGTTCGCTGACGCGGGACGCCGCGTTCCCGCCGCCCGACGCCGTCGAGCAGCGCGTCCGCGCGGCGTTCGATCCCCTGGATCGGAGCGGACGCATGGCAGATGAATGCTGGCGCGATGTCGGGCGGAAGCTGGAGCGCTGGCACGCCGCGCGACCGACCGTGGAAGCCTTCGCCGCCGACTGGGACCTGCACCGAACCGCCATGCGAGCGCTCGTCGCCTCGCCCGACGTCCTGGCCCGCGCCCTGTCCGAGGCCGGCGCCGCGGCTCGGATCGGCGAGCTCGAGCCACCGGCCGACGAGGAGACCGTCCGCTGGGCCCTGCGCGCATTGCCGCTCATGCGCGACCGCTTCACCGTCGCCGACCTGCGGTTGTTCGCGGGCGCCTGGGACGACGCGACCGTCGACGATCTTCTGGCCCGGTCCGGCATCCTGGGGGTCGCCGTATGACCGCCGCGGCGGGCTCTGTCCTGCGCCGCCCCACGCGATGGTTCGGTGGCTATGTGTTCGACCTGGACGGCACGCTGTACCTCGGCGACCGGCTGCTCCCCGCGGCCGCCGAGACCGTTGCCTCGGTCCGGGCCGCCGGCGCACGGGTGGCATTCCTCACGAACAAGCCGCTCGAAGCGCCATCGACGTATGCCGCCAAGCTCACCGACCTCGGGATCCCGGCGGCGCCCGACGAGGTCGTGTCCTCGACCGATGCGCTCCTGCGCTATCTCGACAGTCATGCGCGGGGCGCCCGGATCCTGCCGGTCGCGGAACCGCTGCTGGTCGGCATGCTCCGCGACCACGGCTTCGAGACGCTGGATCCCGCAGCGGACGACCCAACGACCGCCGACATCGTCGTCGTCGCCTGGGATCGAACCTTCGACTACGCGAAGCTCGTGGCCGCGTTCCGCGCGGTCCGCGCCGGCGCCCGGATCGTGGCCACGAACCCGGACCCGTTCTGCCCGACCCAGGACGGCGACCTGCCCGACTGTGCCGCGATGCTCGCCGCCATCGAGGCATCGACCGGAGCCACGGCCGCGGCGATCGTCGGCAAGCCGTCACCGCACATGGCGGCGACCCTGCTGGATCGTCTCGCGCTCGCGCCTGACGACACGATCCTCGTGGGCGACCGGCTCATGACCGACATCCTGATGGCCCGCGAGGCCGGCATGGCGTCCGCGCTCGTGCTCACGGGGGCCACAACGGCGGGGGCGCTCGATGACGCCGACGTCGTCCCGGACTTCGTCCTCGGCGGGATCGCCGAGGTCCTGCCCGCTGATGCACCCCCACCCAGAGGGAGCCGATGATCGAGTTCATCTTCATGCTGACCCACGACGACCAGACCGTGCCAGACGCGCTGGACGTGTACGAGACGCTGCGCGACACGGACCTCCGATACGTCGGGTTCAAGGACATGGGCCTGCCGCCCGCGCGCCTGCGCGAGCTCGCCGATGCTATCCGGGCCGATGGCCGGGAGGTCTTCCTGGAGGTCGTCTCGGAACGCGCCGAGGACGAATTGCGGTCCGTGACGGCGGCGCTCGACATCGGCGTCGACTGGCTGCTGGGTGGCACGCACCCGGATCAGGCGCTCGCCGTGCTTGACGGGGTCGGCCCGCCAGGGACACCGGGCCGGCCGCGGTACTGCCCGTTCCCGGGTCGGGTCGTCGGTCACCCGAGCATCCTCGAGGGGACCGTCATGGAGATCGCCCGGAGCGCAAACGACCTGACCGCGCGCGGCGGCGTCGACGGCCTGGACCTCCTGGCCTACCGCTGGAACGGCGACGTCCCGGCACTCGTGCGGGCGGTGGTCGCGGCTTCCGACGGCCCGGTCATCGCGGCCGGCAGCGTGGATTCCGCGGAGCGGATCCGAGCCCTCGCCGACGCGGGCGCCTGGGCCTTCACGATCGGCGGCGCCATCTTCGATCGCAAGCTGCCGGCGGGCCCCAGCGTCCGCGAGCAGGTCGACTGCGCGCTGGCCATGACGGCCGCCGCCGGAAGGGAGGTGGTCGCTGACGGTGCCTGAGCCTCGCGTCCCGAGCGACGACCGACCGACCAACCCCGTATCGACCCATCTGGAGGAGGACCGATGACCAACGGACGAGATCCCGCCGAGATCACACGTCTCGCCATCGAGCGTCGGATGTCCCGGCGCACGTTCCTTGCCGGCAGCGGCGCCGGGTTGGGCGCGCTCGCCCTGGCCGCGTGCGCCCCGCCATCGACCGGCTCGACCGCGCCGACGTCGGCGGCCAGCGCGCCGGCGCCCGGAGCCAGCACACCCGCCAGTGCGCCCGCGAGCGCCGCCCTGGGCGACACGCTCACGCTGGCGACTTGGCCGAACTATCACAGCCAGGAAGTGCTCGACGCGTTCACCGCCGATACCGGGGTGGCGATCAACGTCGCCGTCTATGGCTCGACCGAGGAGATGGAGGCCAAGCTCCGGGCCGGCAACTCGGGCATCGATGTCGTGCTGCCATCGAACTACGCCATCGAAGGCTGGGTCAAGGACAGCCTGATCGAGCCGATCGACTACGCGAAGCTGCCCGATTTCGTGAAGGCCGACTGGAACCCGCTGTTCATGGACCAGGCGTTCGACAAGGGCAACGCCGTCTCCATCCCCAAGAACTGGGGCACGACCGGGATCGCCTATCGCGAAGGCCGGGTGCCGGGTGGCGTGACCACTTGGAAGCAGTTCTTCGAGGTCGCTGGCACGACATACGAGGGCAAGGCGCTCATCGTCGACCACCAGATCAGCTCCTTCGGCTCGGCGGCGGTTGCCATGGGCCATTCGCTCAATACCATCGACCCGACGGAGATGGCCGAGATCGAGGCGATGCTGATCGCGCTCAAGCCCAAGCTGTTCGCGATCTCTTCGGACGTGCAGCCGCCGCTGCGGGCCGAGGACACGTGGCTGTCGATCGCGTGGACCGGCGACGGCGTCCAGGTGAGCCGAGACAACCCGGACGTCAAGTACGTCGTCGCGACCGACGGCGGTGAGCTCTGGATCGACAGCTACACGGTGGCCGCGGATTCCCCGCATCGCGAGGCCGCGTACGCCTTCCTCAACTACATCCTCCAGCCGGACCAGGCCGCGGCGGAGACGGAGTTCTGCCTCTTCCCGCACGCCAACGACAAGGCCACGGCGCTGCTGCCGACCGAGATCAAGGACAACCCGATCATCTATCCCCCGGCCGATGCGCTCGCGAACCTCGAGTACGCCGTGAACGCGACGTACAACAGCCCCGAGCGCGCCGAGACGTGGGCGCGCATCAAGGCGTCGGCCTAGGTCGCTCGATGACGGCGCCGAGCGGGGCGCTCACACGCCCCCGCGCCAGACGGCGCGGGGGCGCCGCCCTGCTCGTGCTGCCGGCAGCACTCTGGTATCTCCTGTTCCTCATCGGGCCGCTCATCGTGCTCTTCGTCATGTCGCTCGGGGAGCGATCCCCCAACGGCGGATATGCGCCGGGGCTCTCGCTGGAGCAGTACGGGAACCTGACGACCCGGATCACCCCGCTCACCAACACGCTGGGCCTGGCGCTCCTCAACACCATCATCTGCGTCCTGGTCGCCTTCCCGGTTGCCTACGTCCTGGCATTGAAGGTGCGCGGGGGCTGGAAGCTGGCCCTCGTGGCGCTCGTCGTCGTGCCCTTCTGGACGAGCTTCCTCATCCGGACCTACGCGTGGATGACGCTGCTGGGCAACCAGGGCGTGCCTCGGCTGCTGTCCGACATCGGTCTGGGCGACATCCAGCTGCTGAACACGCCCTTCGCCGTTTCGCTCGGGATCGTCTACAACTACCTGCCGCTGATGGTGCTGCCCATCTACGTCAGCCTGGAGCGGCTCGACCGCTCGTTCCTGGAGGCATCGCGCGATCTCGGCGCCGGGCCGATCTCGACGCTGCGCCAGATCGTGCTGCCACTGGCCGCACCCGGGATCCTGTCGGGCATCGTGCTCGTGTTCATCCCGGTCATGGGCGAGTACCTCATCCCGATCCTGCTCGGTGGCGGCAAGACCTACTTCCTGGGCAACGCCCTGGCGGACCTGTTCCTGCAGAGTCGCAACTGGCCGTTCGGATCGGCACTGGCGGCGGTGTTCGTGGCGGGGATGATCGTGATCGTGGCGATCTACCTCGCGATCTCCAACCGGCTCGTGCGGGCGGGCCGCGAGGCGAGTCTGATATGAGCGAGGGCGTTGGCGTCGATGCGGGCGCCGGCCGGGTCGACGTGCGCGCCGGCCGTCGCGCCGCGCGCCTGGAACGGCTCGGCGAGCGCGCGGCGTGGGTCTACACCGCGCTCGTATTCGTGTTCCTGTTCCTGCCGATCGTCATCGTCGTCATCTACTCGTTCAACGCCGGGCGCAACGTGAACCAGCTGACCGGCTTCTCGACGCAGTGGTACGGGTCGGCCTGGTCGGACCGGTTCCTCATGAGCGCCTTGCGGAACTCGCTGACGATCGCGGGGACGACGGCGGTGCTGGCGACGGTGCTCGGGACCGCGTCCGCCCTGGCGATGGACCGCTTACGGCCACGTGTCCGCCGTCTGTTCGAGCTCCTGACCTACATGGCGATCATCGTGCCGGGCATCGTCATCGGGATCGCGACGCTGATCTTCCTCGTGACCGCCTTCGACTGGCTGAACCCGTGGCTGGCGTATCTCGGCGGACCGGGCGCCCCCGAGCTCGGCCTTGGGACCGCCAGCGTCATCGCCGCCCACACGCTCTTCACGATGGCCATCGTCAACGTCCTCGTGCGCACCCGGATGCGGGCCATGGACCGGACGCTCATCGAGGCCTCGGAGGACCTCTACGCGACGCCATGGCGGACCTTCTTCCAGGTCACCTTCCCGCAGCTGGTGCCGGCGATCGTGGCGGGCGGCGCTGCTGGCCTTCACGTTCAGCTTCGACGATTTCATCATCGCGTTCTTCACGAGCGGCCAGGACCAGACGGTGCCGATCTACCTGTTCGCCTCGATCCGGCGCGGGGTCTCGCCCGCGGTCAACGCGATCGCGACCGTGCTCCTGTGCGTGACGATCGTCGCCATGGTCACGGCCGCGCTCGTGTACCGGCGCGGGCAGCGGCGGGCGGCCGTGTCGGACGAGGCGCCGGTGACCGGGCTGCTCGTGGCCGCCCCGGAGCCCCTGGCATGAGCACCCGAGTGGTTGCCTCCGCCCGTCCGGGTCCCGCCCGGCCGCTCCTGGCCGACGTCGTGCGCGACGGCCTACGCCGGGCCATCTTCGCGGGCGAGTACCCGCCCGGGTCCAAGCTGCCCAACGAGGACCTGCTCGCCACCCGGTTCGCGGTGAGCCGCACGACGATCCGCGAAGCCGTACGCGGCCTGGCCGAGGAGGGTTACCTGGTCCGCCGGCAGGGCTCCGGGACGTTCGTCACGGCACGGCCGCTGCTGCGCAACTCGCTCGACACGAACTTCAGCTACACCGCCTACCTCGAGTCGACCGGGGTGCGTGGCGGGCGCCGGATCCTGGGCCTGGCGACCGTCCCGGCGGACGAGCTCGTGGCCGAACAGCTGGGCATCGAGCCGGGCGACCCGGTCGTCGAGCTCCGCCGAGTCCGCACGGCCGACGACAAGCCCGCGGTCTACTCGATCGACCGGATGCCCGCGGACATCGTCGACGAGCGGCGGGACGCCGAGGCCCTCGGCGGCTCGATCTACGCGCTATTGGCGGCCCGCGGCCACCCCGTGAACCACGGCGGCGCGATCGTCGCCCCGGCCAGCGCCGACAAGGACCTGGCCACGGTCCTGGAAGTCCCCCGCGGGACGCTGCTGCAGCACCTCCAGCAGATCGACGTCGACGCCGCCGGCCGCCACGTGCTGTTCTCCCTGGAGTGGCACGTCCCCAGCGTCATCGAGCTCCGCGTCTACCGCCGCGGCCCAGGGACGGCCGAGGGCGACGGGCGCTCGTAGGTGAGAGTCAGCGCGATGCTGAAGCCGCCAATCTAGACGTCGTAGGGAGCTTCGGCCTCAGCCGCCCGCGTCAGCGGTGTCGGCGCGACCAGTGCCTCGGACTCAACCGAGCGCAGCCAAGCGGGACTGATCTCTGGGCCACGGGCGATCCGCAGCTCCCGCATGATGCGAACGAGGTCGGCCCCGGCGACGAGCGAGGTTGGATATCGATCCTCGAGAACCTCTTCTTGTGCCTGCTTCGTGAAGTACGAAGTCGTGACGAAGATGCCGTATTGCCCGCGCGTCAACCGAGCCACCAATCTCGACACGTCCTTCGGGCCAACCGCGGTACTCCGCGCATAGCGCTTGGCTTCGCCGAGGAACGGAATCTCGTATTGGATCGGCGGCGGCAGAGTGAATGATCCGACGAAGTCAAACCCACCATCCCCGGTCGGCCTGGTCCGGACGATGTTGTGGCGTACTTCGTCGAACTCTCGAAAGATCGCGACGACCGCCGCCTCGAAGCCGGTGGGCGTCAGGTGTACAAGTTGCGACAAGAGCGCCGCCTCGCCAGAGCCAGTCGGCGGCAATTGAGCGGTAGTCGATCGCACGAACGGCGCCCAAACCCGCAACCTATCGATGACCCCATCCTGGTATCGGCGCCACGCATGCGGCCCGCCTCCGAGTTCTGCACGGGATGTGGCAGTCATTCGCGAGTGAAGCCAATCGACGTCGACGAATTCCTCATCGAGGATGGTTAGGTGCGCGCGGTAGTTGCGTACCGGTCGGCCGTGATCCTCAAACCATGTCAGTTCGAGCTGATCGAGGACGCACAGGCCGTTGAACCGCAGGACGCCGGTCTCGCGCTTGCTGAAATGAAGGATCGGCGGAACCAGCGCCATCTGACTGTCCAGAACCTGGTTGAAGGCATCACGGAGCGCGCGATTGCCGGGGAAATCGTCAACGAGCCGCTTGGTGTCGAATTTCGCATCACCCCAATACACGATGCGGCCGTGCGGGATGTCGACGAGGTCGTCCCACGGATTCGATGTCGATCCGGCCGATCGCTCGTCGGTGACCAAGACGATCGCAGCGGTGACGGGCTCACTCAGCCCGCTGAACTTGAGCGGCCGGATGCCGCCCATGTTTCGCATCCCGCTGCCGGGCAGGTTGATCCAAGACAGGAACTGGTCGCCCTCGGCCTTCATCGACCCTGAATCGCGATAGTCGTGGCCAAGTCGGTAGCGGCGTATTGAGCTCACGTGAGGATGCTACGCGCTACATATCGCATCACGCGACGTCACCGTCGACGAAGCGTTCGGTCAGGACGTAGTAGGACAGCGAGCGAAGCTCCAACCACTCGACCGTTGGTGGGCGGCCGAACATCAGCCAGCGCCCGAGGGCCATGCCGTTGTTCTCGAACATGACTCGCGGTCGCCGCTCGACAACGAAGGGCGGTAGCTCAGCCAACGTTTCCTCGATCAGCTCGTCTTCGTGTTCCGCGAGAATCCGATCGAGGGTCGTGAACTCGAACGCGCTCATGGGCGGCAGCATGATCAGATCGGCCGAGATCGTCGATCCCCTAGGTTCCGGCCCTACCAGTAGCGGACGTAGTCAGCATGTTCCAGGCCGAAGCTTCGGCGGCACTGACACCAGCCGGCGGCGAAGATTCGGCCGCAGCCCTCCGTGTCCCATCCGTGGAAGACCACGAGGTGCTCGCAGCGAGTGCAGACGTCAATCGGATGGTCGAAGTCGGAGCCGCAGCGGGCGCAATGAGATCGGCCCGGTTCGTTGCGCCACGTTGGGCACCGCCAGCTGCCGCGTATCGGGCGTCGACTGGCATCCACACGCTGACATTGGGGCGATCAGCCTCGATCGTCGATCCCCTTCTCCTTAGAACGGCGTCGACGCCCATGGGGAGCGGGACGGCGTGAACAGCGCGTCCGCGGTCTGGAGGCTGCCGGGCTGGCATTCGCGGACTCGGTTGGCCGTGGCCAGGTCGCCGAAGCGGTACGCGCCGAGGTAAGTGGAGGCTAGGGCCGCGACGTCAAGCTCGAGGTCGGGCGCAGCCGTGGTTCGGGTCACGGTGGCCGAACCGCCTTCGACCGCGAGCTGCCATCGGCCCGCGTTCGACTCTATCAAGTCATCGGCGACCTCCAGCACGAGCCGGCCATAACCCGCGTACGAACGGGCGCTCAACGCGGCCGGCACGTCCAGGATGCGCAGCCACATGCCGTCGCCGACGATGAGCCCCAGGCGGCGCGGCTCCAGGAGCCATTGCTGCAGCGGGTTCGGCACCGGGCAGCGCCACGCGGTGACCGTGCCCATCAGGTCCATCGCGAACAGCCACTCCCAGAGGGCCTGCTCCGCGACGGGGTCGAGACCCAACACCTCGAGCGCGCGCAACGTCGACGCCGGGCCCGTGAGTCCCCAATCGGGGTTCACGCGGTAGATCGCGAAGCCGCGCGGCTCGCCATCGACCTCGAGCACCGCTCGCCACTTCGGTCCGCCGCCGTGACGCATCCAGTCGGCGTCCCCGACGATATTGAGCCGCCACTTGAGTTCCGATCGGTCGACCGCACCCGGGATCTCGCGCCGAGCCAGCTCGTAGACCGCCGGGAAGAGCCGCAGGGCCTCTTCCTCGTCGACCATCCTGATCCGGCGCGACGGGTCCGGCGGCACCGGCTCACGGAACCGGATGCGAGTCGGGTCGACGCTGAACGTCGACTGGGTCGTCCCCTGCCCGTAGCCGAACCGCTGGTAGATCGCGGCCTCGGACGCGCCGAGGACAGCCACCGGCTCGCCGCGCCGCAGCGCATCGTCGTGCAGCCACGTCATCATCCGGCGCAGGAGCCCGCGCCGCCGATGGTCGGGCCGGACGCCGACCCCGGTGATCCCGGCCGCACCGACCTCGCCGCCGGGCACGGTCAGCCGGAACGTGTAGGCGGCGGCACTGCCGACGCGTTCCTCGCCGACGAACGCGCTGACGCAGCGCTCGGGCTCGAGGAGCTGGCGCTCGGCCTCGAACTCCGGCTGGCTCATCTCGCCGTTGAAGGCGTCGGCGGTCGGCTGCATGAACGCCCGCATCTCGTCGGGCGCGGGGCTGCGCAGCGTGATGTCATCGGTCATGGGGCAATGGTCGCACGAGGCTCGACCAACCCGTCGCGTCCCCGTCCCGGCGGCACCGCCACCGTCCTGACATCCATCGGGCGCACAATTCGATCGACATGAGCCACGCAGCGCTCGACCGGGTGCTTGCCGTGCTCGTCGTCGCGATGGCAGCGACGGGCCTCCTCTCGCTGCGCGCCGGGGCAGCCGACACGGCCTGGGTGTTCACGCTGCATGGCGCGCTGGGCGGCTCGTTGCTCGCGGCCACCGTGGTCAAGGTCCGGCGATCCGCTCCGAAGGCGGCCCGCGCGGGCCGCTGGCGACGGTTGGCGTTGGCGGCACTCGTCAGCCTCGGGGTCGCGGCCGCGCTGACCGGCGGCTTCTTGTGGGTGGCGTCCGGGGAACTGCTCACCCTCGGGACCTGGACGGTCCTGACGCTGCATGCGTGGGTCGGGCTCCTGGTCGTGCCGTTGGTCGTCGTGCATCTCCTGCCTCGTCGATGGCGGGTGTTGCAGGTGCCGGCACGGAACGGGGTCTCGCGTCGGGCCGTGCTCGCCGCGGGTGGTTTGGGGCTCACCGGGATCGCGGCATTCGGCCTGTCCTCGCTGGCGGACCGTTTCCGCGGAGGCGTTCGGCGGTTCACCGGGTCTCGCTGGCTGCCGACCGGCGGCATCCCCCCGGTGACGACGTTCTTCGGCGAGGGCACACCTTCGATCGACC
Source organism: uncultured Chloroflexia bacterium (assembly GCA_963735785.1). GTDB lineage: Bacteria > Chloroflexota > Limnocylindria > Limnocylindrales > CSP1-4 > SPCO01. Next base: position 138,587 of record CAVTMH010000003.1, read on the forward strand.
TCGCCGCGTGGCGCCTTACCGTCACCACGCCGTCGAGCACGCGCCCATGGACGCTGGACACGATTCGCGCGCTCGGCGAGACCGAGATGTCCGCGGTCCTCGACTGCACCTCCGGCTGGGCGATCGAGACCGGCTGGCGTGGCGTGCCACTGTCCGCGGTCCTGGACGCGACCGATCCGAGGCTCGTTGGCCGGCGCCGCCGCGTCGTCGTCAGATCCGTCACAGGCTGGAGCGCCGTGCTGCCCCTGGACGAGGCGCGCGCGGCCTTCCTCGCCACCGGCGTCGGCGGTGTTGACCTGCCAGCCGGAAACGGTGCTCCGTGCCGCCTCGTCGTGCCGGACCGTCGCGGCCTCGACTGGGTCAAGTGGGTGACGGAGATCCGGATCGCCTAGCGGTTCAGACCGGCGGCAGCTCCTGCAGGTCTGTCTGGGCGGCCGCGAACAGGTCGCCGACCTTCGCGACGCGTGCCGGCAGGTCGCGGATCGGTCCAGCGATCGGGGCGGATGTCGGGGTCGTCGAGCTCGTCCCACGTGATCGGTGTCGAGACCGGCGCCCCGGCCGCCGGCCGCACGCTGTACGGCGCCACGAGCGTCTTGATGCTCGCGTTCTGGGTGTAGTCGAGGCGGGCCTTGCCCCCGCGGTTCTTCGTCGACCATTCCCAGGAGATCAGTTCCGGGACCGTGGAGCCGACCGCTCGACTGACGCGCTCGACCCACGAGCTCGTCTCGTGGAAGTCGTACTTGGGCTCGATCGGGATCCAGACCTGGATGCCGCGCTTGCCGGTCGTCTTCGGGTAGCCGCGTACGCCCAGGTGCTCGAGCGCCGCGCGGTACAGGCGCGCGAGGACGAGCGTCTCGTCCCAGGTCGTCTTCTCGCCGGGGTCGATGTCGATGTAGGCGAACGCCGGCTGCCACGGATCGGGCAGCTTCCCGGTCCAGGCGTGGATCTCGAAGCTGGCCTGGTTGGCGAGCCAGGCGAGCGCGGCCGGCCCGTCGGCGATGAGGTGGTTGTTGGCGTCGCGATCGGTCCGGCCGTCGACGCCGGTCTCGTGCCAGCGGGTCAGCCACTTCGGGTCGGTTTCCTTGATGTTCTTCTGCCAGAAGCTCGGACCCTCGGGGCCATTCGGAAATCGGTTGAGGTTGAGCGGCCGGTCCTTGAGGTGCGGCAGGATCGTCGGCGCGATCGTGACGTAGTAGCGGATCAGCTCGCGCTTGGTGATCGGCTCCTCGTCGGGCGGGCGGGCCTTGAACAGGACCTTGTCGAGGTTCGTCACCTTGAGGTCGTGGCCATCGACCCGCCAGATCGCCTTCGTTGCCGAGGGCATCGAGCGCCGCGAGCTCGTCGGGCGTGGCGCCACGGAACGCGGATGCGACACGGGACGGCGACGCACCACCGGCCTTGGACTTCGCCGCCGCGCCGGCCTTCGACTTCGACTTCGATGTCGCGCCGCCACTGGCCGCGCTCGATGACGACGGCTTCGACTCTGGCATCGGGGGCACCTCCGCTTCGGCGGTCCGGACCGCCGTGGTCGTGTTGATCGCGGTCTCGCGTGTGACGGTCTTGGGGTCCCGACCGGGCTCGACCCCCTTGTACGATGTCTGGCGGACGACGCCGTCACGCGTCCAGCCGCCGAGCTCGGCACGGATCACGAGCTCCGGGCGAACCCAGGTGACGTCCTTGAGGTCGCCGCCCCATCGACCTCGGTAGTCCTGCGGCGGCGGTGGATCGAACGGCGGGTGCTTCTGTTCGAGGGGCTTCATCCGGTCCAGCAGGTCACGCCGGATCCCCGCCGTGAAGCCGCTGCCGACCTTGCCCGCAAACCGGAGCTTGCCGTCCTCGTATACGCCGACAGCCACGGCGCCAAGGTCCTTGGCGTTGCCGCTCCCCGGGGTCCAGCCACCGACCACGAGCTCCTGTTCCGGCCGGATCTTGATCTTGAGCCAGGCGGGGCTGCGCCGACCCGGCTCGTACAGTGACCGGCGGAGCTTGGCCACGATGCCCTCGAGCCCGGTCGCCATCGCCGCGTCGTGGAAGGCGTTCCCCTCGCGCTCGACATGCGCCGCGAATCGCACGCGGGGATGCTCCCGCAGCACGCTCTTGAGCAGGCGTTTGCGGTCCTCGAGCGGGACGTTCAGCAGCGACCGCCCGTCCAGGTAGAGGAGGTCGAACGCCTGGTAGATGAGCCCGGGCGCACTCTTCTGACCGAGTTTCGTCTGGAGCAGGCTGAAGTCGGGACGTCCGTCCTCATCAAGGGCGACGACCTCCCCGTCGACGATCGCCTGCTGGGCTTCGATCCAGCGTGGCGGGCTGACAAGGTTCGGGAAGTAGGTCTCGGCGTCCTTGAGGCTACGGGTCCAGGTCTTGACCTTGCCGTTGTCGAGGACGACCTGCATGCGGAAACCGTCCCACTTGATCTCGAACAGCCAGTCGTCGTCGTCGAAGGGCTTGCTCGCCAGCGTGGCGAGCATCGGTTCGATGTGCTTCGGCATCGATGCCGTCCTGGCGCCGGCGAGGTCGATCTCGGCGGTGGCGGCCGGCGCCTGGCCGATCCAGATGGCCTCGCGGTCGGCTTTGACCTCGTCGTTCGTTCGGCCGGTCTTGACGCTCCTGGGGTGGTCCTCGGCATCCCAGCCGGGCTGGTTGGCCTCGTCGCATTTGTGAATGAGCAGCCACTGCTCACCGTCGTCCTTCTCGAACGCGCGCGAGGGCGTGGAGCCGGGACGGCCGCTGGTGCGCACGATCGTGAAGCGACCCTTCAACTTCTCGCCGTTGAGCACGAACTTCAGCTCGCCGTCGCCTACCGCCTTCTTTGGGTCGAGGGTGGGCGCCTCGGGCTCCCAGGTGCCCCAGTCCCAGACGATGACGTCGCCGGCGCCGTACTGCTTGGCGGGGATGACTCCTTCGAAGTCGAAGTACTCGATCGGGTGGTCCTCGACGTGGATGGCCATGCGCCGGACCTTGCAGTCGAGGGTGGGGCCCTTGGGGACGGCCCAGCTGACGAGAACGCCCTCGATCTCGAGCCGGAAGTCGTAGTGGAGCCGCGTGGCTCGGTGGCGTTGGACGACGAACCGCCCGGTGGTGCCGGCCAAGTCCGCAGGCGCCGGTTCGGGGGTCTTGCCGAAGTCACGCTTGCGGCGGTATTCCTCGAGGGGCATGCGGGGAGTGTGCCAGCCGAGGCTGGCCGGCGCGGCCCGACCGGCGCGGCCCGACCGGCGGCGTCCGTGGCAGGATCGACCCGGGAAGACGCTTATGGCCGCTTCCCCGGCCGTCGAGGGTCGATTAGATCAACAAATGCGGCGTGACCGTCTCCGGGTGTCGATCGTGCCGGGCTCAGGGCAACCGAGCGGCGTCGATCCGCCATAAGCGTCCGGGGATGTCGATCCTGCCGCGACTGAGGAAGCGCGGGCGGCGATCCGGCCTGGTCGGTGCACCGCATGCACCCATCGACGAACGAAAGACCGAGATCGGGCGACTCGGGGTCCATCGTTCGCTCCGCGGTGCACCAGATGCACATTCGCGAAAGGAACGGCTTGGCCCGGAGGTCGTTCGCTGTTACGAGCGCGCTGTGCACGCGGTGACCGCCCGCCGCCGCGCGATCTCCCGCCGCCGCGCGATCGGCCCCGGGCCGCCGCCGCGCGATCGGCCCCGGGCCGCGATCGGCCCCTGGCCGCGCGATCGGCCGCCGGCGGCGCAGCGGGGTACCGCGACTTGCCCCGGGTGCCCCCCGCGTACCGCGACTTGCCCCGGGCGCCCCCGACCGGCGCCGCGACCTGGGGCTAGGCCGTCTTGCGCTTCCGGGCCGGCTTCGCTCGGGCTTCTTCCTCGTCGTCGGCCCTGGCCTTGGCACGCGACTTGGCCGCGGGCTTCTCGGCCTTCGACTTGGACGCCGCGGCCGTGGCCGTCTTGGCCTTTGCCTCGCGGACGTCGGCCACGGACACGGGCTCCTTGGCGCCGGCAGCCCGGGCGTCCTTGGCGGACTTGACCGACGCCTCGAGTGCAGCCATGAGGTCGATCAGCTTGCCGCCCTCCTCGGGCTCCTCGATCTCGACGATCTCCTTGCCTTCGACCTTGGCCTGGATGATGCCTTCGAGGGCCTCGCGGTACTCGTCCTTGTACTGGGCCGGGTCGAACTCGCCGGTCATCGCGGACACGAGCTGCTTGGCCATCGCGAGCTCGGCGGGCTTGAAGTCGAAGTCCTCATCGGGCAGGTCCAGCTCATCCATGGCCCGGATCTCGTCGGGCCAGTGGAGCGTGGTGAGGAGCATCGTGTCTCCGAAGGGGTCGAGCGCCGACAGGGCCTCGCGGTCCTTGATGACGACCTTGCAGATGGCGGTCAGTCCTTCATCCTCGAGCACCGACTTGAGGAGGTAGAACGCCTTGCGACCGATCTTGTCGGGCTCGACGTAGTAGGCGCTCTTGACGAACTTGACGGCAGCCCCGTCCTTCTCGGCCTTCGTGAACTGCTCGATCTCGATCGAGCGGACGGTCTTGAGCGGGACCTTCTCGAGGTCCTCGTCGGTGATCACGACGTACTCACCGGGCGAGTACTCGAACCCCTTGACGGTCTCGCTGCGGGAGATCGGCTCGTCCTCGACCGGGCACCAGACCTTCATCTGGATCCGCGACAGGTCGTCCTTGTGGAGCATGTTGAAGCTGATGCCCTTGGACTCGGTCGCCAGATAGAGCTTGATCGGAATGGTGACCAGGCCGAACTGGATGGCCCCCTTCCACATCGCTCTTGCCACGGTGTCGACCTCGCGTAGTGCCCCGCGCGTCCCCGGATGACTCAGGCTCCGGGTGTCGGGACGGTCACGATAGCGCACTCGGGCAAGCAGGACCGTCGCTGTGGCTGCTACTCGGCAAAGCTCCTGTAGAGCAGGGCCGCCATCTGCTCGCGGTTGAGCGCCACCGACGGGCAGAACTTGCGCGGCCCGCATCCAGCGGTGAGACCGGCCTTGCGCAGGGCGTTGACGCTGCTCTCGCCGGTCATGCCGTCGTCGTCGTCGAAGTAGTCGGTGGTCGTGGTCGGCAGCTTCAGGGCCCGGGTCAGGAACATCGCCATCTGGATGCGCGTGACGGCGCGCGTCGGGCAGTAGCGTCGCGGGGCGCAGCCGGAGGTGAGGCTGGCCTTGCGCATCGCATTGACGGCGCCCTCGCCGGTCATGCCGTCGTCGTCATCGAAGTAGTCGGTGGTGGTCGTCGCGAGATCGAGGGTGCGGGTCAGGAACATCGCCATCTGGATGCGCGTGACTGGATCCTTGGGGCAGAACCTCGTCGGCGAACAGCCACCGGTGATGCCCTCCAGGTAGAGCCAATCGATGGCCGACTTGAAGTTGGCGATATCGGTGAAGGGCGCCTCGTCCCCGACTTGCATCGTGATCGTGGCGGTCCTGGTGCGACCCCAGTTGGTACCGACCACGTTGACCGCGTAGAGGCCCGACGCCGCGGTGGACGGCGCGGTGATCGTCAGGTTCGTGGTCTTCGCCGTCCAGCCGTACAGGCTCGGGCTGCTGAACGACGCGGCCCATCCGGCGGGGAGCCCGGTGACGCTGAGCTTGACGCGCTCGAAGAAGGTCGAGGTCCGACCCACCGTCACGGGCACCGTCACGTCGCCGCCATTGGGCGAGACGCTGACCGTCGCGGCGGGAACGCTGACGCTGAACGATCCAAGCGTGGCGACACGGCGCACGTCGAGCAATGGCTCGTGGGTGTTATCGGGATCGGTGGAGGTCGCCCAGCCGAGATTGCCGAGGTATCGAAGCGATTCGCGAACTTCAGTGGGGGTGGCGCGCGGCCGGCTTGCCTTGTAGAGCGCCACGGCACCGGTCACCGCCGGAGCGGCCATCGAGGTCCCCGACGAGTAGCCGTAACTCGGCCCGCGCGTGGTCGACCAGATGCACTTGCCCGGAGCGATGATGTCGATATCGGAGCCGTAGTTGCTGAAGTCGGCGAACGTGTCGTCGACGTCGTAGGTGCCCCACGAGAAGCAGCGGTTGCCGCCGAGCCCGCCGGCCTTCCCATCCGTGTCGGCGAGGGCCGAGACGGTGATGACCTCGTTGTACGCGGCGGGGATGTAGCGGGACGCGCTGAGACGCTCGTTGGCGGCGGCGGCGACAACCGTGATGCCGCCCTTCGTGAGTCGGCAGATGGCCTGGTGCAGGATGTCGCTGGCATCGATGCCGCAGTTGGCGCTGTCGCGGCCGGACTTGGCGACGCTCATGTTGACCGCCTCGATGCGCGGCCGGCTGCTGTCGAGCGGATCGCGCTGCGCAAGGATCCAGTCGAGGCCACAGACGTACCAGGACAGGAGTCCGTAGCCGTCGGCGTTGAGGATGCGGACCGCCCAGATGCGGGCGCCCGGGGCCACGCCGACGACACCGATCGTGTTGTCGATGGCCGCGACCGTGCCCGCCACGTGCGTGCCGTGGCCGTTCTGATCCAGCCACGCGGATCGGTCGCTCGTGGAGCAGTTCACGCCGCCGGCGACGTTGAGGTCGGGGTGCATCGCCACGCCGGTGTCGACGATGGCGACGTCCGCATCCACCCGCTCGTCGACGCCGTCGATGCTGGCGGTGGTCGACGAACGGGCACCGACGCGCGAGACACCGGTCGGATTGACCTGGGCCGCGATCCCGATGACCTCGTCGGGGATGACGGCCACGACATTCGGGTCGGCCCGAAGGGCGCGGCGTTGCCCGGCATCGAGCTTCGCCGAGAAGGCGCGGATGGCGCGATCGAACCGACGATCGGCCTTGATGCCGTCGCGCTGGCGGTGGCGCGTGATGACGCCGGCGGTATCGGCGGTAGGAGACAGGACCACGATGTAGCGGCCGGCGGCGATCGGGCGGCCGTTGGCATCCGTGGCCGGCTCGCCGGACGTTGGGGTCGAGTCGGACGCGGCGGGCTCGGTCGTGGCGGGAGCGGCTGACGGGCTGGGGACCGGATCGGTGGTCGTCGCCGCAGTCGCGTCGGGGTCTGGCGTGGGATCTCCCGGATCCGTCGGCGTCGGTTCGGCCGGTGACGGTGGGGCGCTCTCGAGGGGTTCGGTGCTCTGGGTCGGCTCCGTCTCGGGCGCCGGCTCGGCATCGGGCGTCGGCTCGGCCGTCGGCGCCGGGCTGGGGGTCGGGCTCGGCTGGGTGGACGGGTCGACGCTGGGGGACGGGTCCGCGGCCATGGTCGGCAGGACCATGGCCAGGCTCAGGAGCAGGGAGACGGCGACGGAGGCGAAGGGTCGGCGCATCGGATCTCCGGCTCGCTGGGGGACCTACGGAGGAGCCGGCATCGCAGTGACGTGCGCTGGACTCGTGGAAATCATCCCTCCGCTGTCCAGTGGCGCACAGGACCCGGTGGTCCGGGTCGCCCGTAGGCGACGGGTCCTAACCACACCAGACCCGAATGGACCATCGAGCAGTCGCCATCTGTCGGCCCAGGGCGGCACCTGGCGACTGCGGGTTCCTCGGCGACTGCTGGTTACTCCGCCGTGGCGCGGATCTCGGATTCGGCTTCTGAGACTCGCGCCAGGATGTTCGAGCGCATCGTGTCGAGCCCGGTCCAAACCGCCTTGGTGGCGTTCGAGATGGAAGTCAGCTGCGTCTTGAGCTGACGCACCACCTCGAGCTGCTCGCGGATCGACGTCAGAGCCGTCCCGATGGCCGCGGCGTCGACGTCAACCTCGTGCTCGGCGAGCGAAGCGAGCCCGAGCAGACGGGCCAGCCGAATGGCCGCCTCGAGGGTGGCTGGTTCCGGCGACGCGGGGTCGATCACGCAGTAGACGTCTCCGCCGACGACCGTGAACGGTGCGATCCCGGTCGGGGCGTGGGCCGGCGTGAATACCGCCACCCCGACGGCCGCGCCGCGGTTCTCCCGCGCCTCGCGAAGCTCGTCCCGCATGGCCCGCATCGACATCGGCCGGTCCTTGGCCTCGATGACGACCTTGAGGTCGCACCCGCGCGCGACCCGCGCGTCGACGGTCAGCACGAAATCCCCCTTCTTGGACTTGAGCATGGAGCCCGTCTCGAGCCCGGTCCGGTCGAGCAGGTCGCCGGCGCCCCGGGCGATCTCGCCGAGCATCTCCTCGAGCAGTTCCTCGAAGTCGGCGCCCTTCGCCGCGGAGCGGGCACGCTCAACGCCACGTGCGGCGGCCGCCGCCTCGATCGCGATGAGGCGCTCCTCCAGGCCGCGGAACCCGGCCGCGATCTCCTGACGGAATTGATGCATCGGAGAGTGCAGCCGTGTCGGGTCGAGCAGATGGGCGAGCTTGGACGCATCCCCATCGAAGTACCGCTCCAGCATCCCGCCGATCCGGCCGATCGCGCTGTCGCGCTTCGTCTCATCGAACAGCTCGTCCACCATGGACCGGAGTGCGCCGCGGTCGCCGAGGAACTTCTCCAGCGTCCGCGGCAAACGGCCGTCGTCGTCCGCGAAGTTCGACCGAAGCGTCTGCTCCAGCGCGGCAGCCGCGCGTTCGTTGAGCTGCTCTGCCTGACGGACCATCCGGTCGAATTCCGAGCGAACGGCATCCACGTTCACCGTCACGCCGGCGTCCTGGAGGGCGATCAGGCCGATGCGGAGTGCACGCTCGACGAGCGGACCCCGATCCCCCGCCGGGCGCTCCCCCAGGAACGCGGCGAGGGTCGGGTCCGACAGGGACAGGCGCTCCACGATGATGCGATCCCCTTCGAGGCGGACCGCGGAGTGCAGTGGGACGACGACAGCTTCCATGAACGGACCGTGGGACCCACCCGTGACATCTAGGCTGTCACTGATACGTGAACGATGAGCGTAGGATGGGCACGTGATGTCCAACCCGCGCGCGGCGGTGCCCCACCGCCTCGGCCGGATCGCGATCCCGATCGGCCTGGCCCTGACGGCCCTGATGCTCCCCGCCGGATCCGCCGCAGCCGAACCTCCCACGCCTGAAGCCGCCGACCAGGTCGTCGTCCGCTATAAGGAGGGCACGACGAAGGCACGGCGCGAAGGGGTGGCCCGCGCCTACGGCCTGACGAAGCTGCGCGGCAACCCGAACGGCCGGACGGAAGTCTTCGTGGCCGAGGGTCGGTCACCCGCGACCGCGCGCCGCCTGTTGGCCAAGGACCCGAACGTCGTGGCCGTGTCGCCCAACAGCTGGCGCGACCTCGACGACGAGATCACCGATGAACCGGGATTCGGGGTTCTGTGGGGCATCCATAACACGGGCCAATCGGTCGATAGCGTGAGTGGCGCCGCCGACATCGACATCGATGGCCTGGAGGCGCTGCGTCTCGAGCGCGGCGATCCGGGTGTCGTGGTCGCGGTGATCGATGACGGTGTCGACTTCAGCCACCCGGACCTTGCCCAACGAGCATGGGTCAACGCCGCCGAGGCCGACGGGATCCCCGGCGAGGACGACGATGGCAACGGCTACGTCGACGACGTCAACGGCTGGGACTTCTGCGCGAATGACGCGTCGGTGGGGCCGGGAGGCTCCAACTGGCACGGCACGCATGTCGCCGGGACCATCGCCGCCTCGTTGAATGGGCAGGGGCTCGTCGGCGTCGCGCCCGGGATCAAGGTCATGTCCCTTCGCGCGTTCTCGGATGGCAGCTCGTGCGATGACGGCGATCTGGGGATCATCGCTGCGATCGACTACGCCGCCTCGTTCGGCGTGCCGATCATCAATGCGTCGTGGAGCGGCCTGCAGCGCAGCTTCCCGCTGGAAGCGGCCATCTCGGACGCCGCTGGCACCCTCCTCGTCGCCGCCGCGGGCAACCGGGGCTCGGACATGGATGGCGGCGATGAACCCGAGTACCCCGCCGCCTCGCCGAACGCGAACATCCTCACCGTCGCGGCCATCGATCAGATCGGTCGGCTCCCGTCATTCTCGAACTACGGCGCCACGTCCGTCGACATCGCGGCACCCGGGACCAACATCATCTCGACCGTTCCGGGCGGCTTCGGGTCGAGCGGCGGCACGTCCATGGCCGCCCCGCACGCCGCGGGTGTCGCGGCCCTGGCTCGAAGTGTCATGAGCGGCTCGCCCACGGCCACCGCCCTTCGCGCCCGGGTCCTCGCGACCGGGACGCCGCTGGCGGCGACCGCTGGTCGGACGGCGACGGGACGACTCGTCAATGCGTTCCGAGCCGTCGACAACACGGGCCCGGTCGCCACAGCGATCAACCGCCACGGGATCAACGTCGGCACGGTCATCGGGTCGACCGTCTCGACGACGATGACCTGGCCGGCCGCGACCGACGCGATGAGCGGCGTGACGTCGTATGTCATCAAGGAGAGCCTGAACGGCGGGCCCTGGTCGACGTTCGCGTCAGCAGCGACGACGCGCTCGATCAAGCGGACCATGCGCTTCACCACGCCCACCCGCTTCCAGTTGTACGCACGCGATGCCGCGGGCAATATCAGCCACGGCGTCATCGGCCCGACGGTCACGGCGATCCTGGCGCCGGACTCCACGGGCGTCGCGCGCTACACCGGCACGTGGTCGACCGCCACGGTGTCGACGGCCACGAACGGGCGTCTGCACCGAGCGACGCGGTCCGGTGCCGCGGTCGAGTTCAAGACGAACGCCCGGGCGATCGCCATCGTCGGGCGGCGGGGACCCCTCAATGGCCAGGCGAAGGTATACGTGGACGGGGTCTATCGATCGACGATCAACCTGTACCGAACGAGCTACCAGTCGAAGGTCATCGTCTTCAACACCTCGTGGAATACCACGGGCTCGCATTCGGTCAGGTTGGTCGTGGTCGGGACGACGGGGCGGCCGGGCATCGACATCGACGGGCTCGTCGTCCTGCGCTAACTGCCGCGATACGTCGTCATCGAGAAGGGCGCCAGCAACAGCGGGATGTGATAGTTGCGGTCGGCGTCGGTGACCCGCATGTCCACCGCGAGCTTCGTGAAGAACGAGCCGCCTTCGTGGGCGATGTCGAATTCCAGTCGGTAGTCCCCGGTCTGGAGCGGGCGATCGAGGAGGTCGGCGATCCGCCCGTCGGCATCGGTCAGGGCCTGCGTCATACGGATCGGCGCGGAGCCGACATCGACTCGATAGAGCGTGACGTGGACACCGGCGGCCGGCACCCCACGTTCCGTGTCGAGGACGTGGGTGCTGATGGTGTGTCGCGCGTGTCCGTTCGTGGCCACGGGTCGCTATCCTCCGCACATGGGAACCCTGCGGATCGAGGTCGGCGACCTCCACTTTAGCGCGCGCTGGGAGGCCGCCGCCCCGAAAACCATCGAGGCCATCCGGCGGATGCTGCCCATCGAGTCCTCGTTGATCCACTGCCGCTGGACCGGCGAGTCGACGTGGATCCCGTTCGGCGACTTCCGGCCGGGTCTCGACTACGAGAACCACACGTCGCATCCCGCGCCGGGCCAGCTGGCGATCTACCCCGGCGGCATCAGCGAATGCGAGATCTTCTTCCCATACGGGGGCTGCACGACTGCATCGAAGGTGGGTCAGCTCGCAGCGAACCACTTCGCGTCTGTCGTCGGGGCCGATCCCGACGATGCCTGGGAGGACCGACTGCGCGAGGTCGGGCGGCGATGTCTCTGGGAGGGTGCCCAGGCGATCCGGATCACTGAGGAGGGCTGAGCGGCGACGGATTCACCGATGGTGAACGGATGCAAGGTGAAGCGCGGAATGCTGTCGACGGATACCCGTTTCATCGCCAGATGTTCAGTGAAGGTGAATCACTCGACGTGAAGGGAGTCAGCCATGCCTGCGACCTATGATCGCCGTCGCTTTGGGCCAGCATTCGTTCACCGGTGGTGAATTGAGCAGCCTGGTGATCCGGGGCGGAACCGTTGTCACCGCCAGCGGGTCCCGTCGCGCAGACGTCGCGGCCGATGGTGGCGTGATCACGGCCATCGAGCCCGACCTCGCGGGCCCGGCGGCAGGCGCGTCACGGGTCATCGGTGCGACCGGGATGCTGGTCCTCCCCGGTGTGGTCGACGTCCACACCCACACGCGCGTGGCCTCCGACACCGAACCCGACCGGTTCTTCCAGGATTCCGTCGCCGCCGCGTACGGTGGCACGACGTCGTTCCTGTCCTTCAACAATCCCGGGACAGGGTCGACGCCGGCGGCCGAGCGATCGCTCCGGACCGGGATGACGGAGTGGCGGGCTGCGACGACATCGGACAGCGCGATCGACTACGGCCTCTCGCTCGCCGTCTCCGGACACGCTGACGATCCGCTGGCCGAGCTGCCGGACACCGTCGACGCCGGCATCGCGACCTCGAAGGCGTTCATGGTGTTCGACTTCCGCCTGCCCGACCAGGCGTTGTTCGACGCGATGCGGGTCCTGGGCGAGCGCGGCGGGATGCTCCAGGTCCACTGCGAGGACCCAGTGTTGCTCGATGCGGCCGTCGCCGCTTCGTTGCAGCGTGGTGACGTGTTACCGCGCTACCACGCTACCTCGCGACCACCCTACGTCGAAGCCGTCGCGACGGCCCGCGCGTTGGCGTTTGCCCGTGCAACCGACTCGCCCGTCCACGTCGTCCATCTTTCGTCTGCAGCGGCGCTCGATGAGGTTCGGCGGGCGAAACTGGCCGGCGTGCGCGTCACGGCCGAGACCTGCCCGCACTATCTGACACTGACCGACGAGGAGTACGAGGAACCGGACCCGACCCGCTGCGCGTGCTTCGTCATCTCGCCGCCACTGCGCTCGGCCGCGGATCGGGATGCGCTCTGGATGGGCCTGGCCGACGGGTCGCTCGACCTGGTCGCGACCGACCACGTTCCCGACCGGCTCGGTGTCGAGAAAGCCGAGGCAGCGTCGGGCGTCTCATTCGACAAGATCAGCAACGGCGCACCTGGCATCGAAACGCTACTGACGTTGGTGTACAGCGAGGGCGTCGCTCGTGGGCGGGTGACGGTCGAGCGGATGGTCGACGTACTTGCGACCACCCCGGCGGCGAGGTTCGGGCTCTCCCGGAAGGGCGCGCTCGCCGTCGGCAAGGACGCCGACATCGTGGTGTTCGACCCGGCCGCCACGCGGACGTTGCGCGCCACCGACCTGCATCACACGAGCGACTACACGCCCTACGAAGGACGCCAGGTCGTCGGAACCATTCGCGACGTGCTCATCCGCGGCACGGATGTCATCCGCGACGGGCTGTTCGTGGGCCGACGGGGCGCCGGCGAGTTCATCGAACGCGGCGCCATCGCCGGCTGACGGACCCGTGCCGGTCCGTGGACACGCGACCCAGGGGCGTGATGCACATCTCGTCGCGTTAGAGCGGACCTTTCGCTAGCGATGCACCTCAGCGGCATCAGCGGGGGATGCGGCTGATTGGCCAAGGCGGTCGCGGCGATGCACCTCAGCGGCATCAGCGGGGGATGCGGCTGATTGGCCAAGGCGGTCGCGGCGATGCACCTCAGCGGCATCAGCGGGGGATGCGGCTGATTGGCCAAGGCGGTCGCGGCGATGCACCTCAGCGGCATCAGCGGGGGTATGCAGGGCGTGGGTCGCGGGAGTCTAGTAGCCCGGCGACAGCCCATCGGGAGTAGAGATCGCCGTTCAACGCCAGCCGCCGTGCCCCCATCTGGGTCGAGGGGGGTGCGGAGATTCCGGATCGAGGCCATTCATCGCGACGACGAGCCTCGCGAACCGCCCAAATCGGACCCCGGATAGCTTCCCCGACTCGAGGCGGGAAATCGCCGACTGCGCGAGCCCGCACGCTCGCGCCAGGTCGCGCTGCGACCATCCGATGATCGTCCGTCGCCGCTTGACCATCGCTCCGATGATCTCCCAGCCGCGTTGGAGTTCAGGTTCGCGATCGAAGCGGCTCGTTGCATCCCACGCCATTCGACCAGAGTAGGAACGCCCGCTCACCTGGCACTTGCGCTGTTTCGCTGGTTGCCTTCGAAATCGGGTCGTCGCGACGCACGCACTCCCGCCCGTCCCCGTCCAGGCCGCGCCGCGCCGGGCCGGGCCGGACCGGGGTGATGCAGCCGAGGCGCACCGGGCAGGACCGGGCCGGGGTGATGCAGCCGAGGTGCATCGCTCGACAACGTTGGGTTTAGGGGGCGGCAAATTGTGCATCACCTTGCCCACGACGACCACGACGCCCACGACGCCCACGACGCCCACGACGCCCACGACGCCCCGGCCCCCGGCCCCCCGGCGCCGTCCCCGACCGCCCGACGCCGCCTGGCGCCGATCAGTCGAGCAGCGGATACGCCCGCAAGGTCAAGAACTCGGCAAACTCGTCGTCGAGGACGAGGTGGTCGAGCACATCCCAGGCGTCCTTGAGGTGGCCCTCGGCGACACCACCGAGTCGGGCCAGCTCCTCATCGCGGATCGCGGCGTACTGCTCGATCGACAGCAGCCCGCGAGTGCGCCACAGCCACAGCTGTGAGCGGGCGATCTCCGCGGTGGCAGCGTCCTCCATGAGGTTGTCGATCGCCGCGGCGCCGGTCCCGCCCAACCACGCGTCGAGATACGCCAGCGCCACCCGGATGTTCGCGCGGATCCCGGCCTCGGTGACGCTGCCACCCTCGACGCCCAGGTCCAGGAGCTCCGGGGCCGACACCGACACGTCGTCCCGCAGCCGCGTCTTCTGGTTCGGGGCCGTCCCCAGGACCGCGTCGAAGACCTCCGTCGCCACCGGCACGAGATCCGGATGCGCGACCCACGTCCCGTCGAACCCGTCGCGGCTTTCGCGTTCCTTGTCCTCGCGGACCTTGGCGAGCGCACGCTCGGTGACTTCGGGATCGCGACGGTTCGGGATGAATGCCGCCATCCCGCCGATGGCATGCGCCCCGCGTCGATGGCAGGTCCGGACCAGCAGCTCCGTATAGGCGCGCATGAACGGCACGGTCATCGTCAGCTGTGAGCGGTCGGGCGAGACGAGATCCGGTGAGCCCCGGAGTCGCTTGATCGCACTGAACAGGTAATCCCACCGCCCGGCATTGAGCCCGGCGGCATGCTCGCGCAACTCGTAGAGGATCTCGTCCATCTCGAACGCGGCGGTGATGGTCTCAATGAGGACCGTGGCCCGGATGCTGCCGCGGGGCACGCCGAGCTCGGCCTGGGCGTGGAGGAACACCTCGTTCCAGAGACGCGCCTCATGGTGCGACTCGAGCTTGGGCAGGTACAGATACGGCCCGGAGCCGCGTGCCACCCGCTCGGCCGCGTTGTGGAACAGGTACAGCCCGGCATCGAACAGGGCCGCCGAGATGGGCACGTCGTCGACCATCAGGTGCGACTCGACGAGGTGCCAGCCGCGCGGCCGGACGACGAGCTGGGCCACTCGCTCACCGAGCCGATACGACTTGCCGTCGGGCGAATCGAACGTGAGCGTCCCGCGGACCGCATCCATCAGCGCCGCCTGCCCGCCGACGACGTTGGCCCACGACGGGGCGAGCGCGTCCTCGAGATCGGCCATGAAGACCCGGGCGCCCGAGTTCAGGGCGTTGATCATCATCTTGGCCTCGGCCGGCCCCGTGATCTCGACCCGCCGGTCGTCGAAGTCGGCCGGTGCCGGGGCGACGGTCCAGGCCGCCTCGCGCACCTCGTGGGTCGCGGCCAGGAAGTCCAGTCGCTCGCCGGAGTCCAGCGCCGACTGCCGTTCCTGCCGCCTGTGGAGCAGGTCGAGCCGGAGAGGCCCGAACCGTCGTTGGAGGTCCGCGACGAACGCGAGCGCCTGCGTCGTCAGGATGCGCTCGGAACCGGGGACGACGGGGCCAGTAACCGCGACACCGGGCGGCGCGGCCGGCGGCGACGCCTCCATCGGCATCAGGACACCTGGCTGCGGCGGACCGTCGCCTCGATCAGGCCATGCGGCTCGGTCGTCGAGATGTAGACGAGCCGGTCGTTCTCCATGCCGAATCCCGACAGGTCCACAATCCAGTGGTGGAGGTTCGGGAGCACCATCCGGACCTCGTCGAGCTCCTCGTGGCGCTCGAGCATCGCCTTGGCCATCATCCAGATGGAGGTCTGGACGCTCGGGCTATCGTGGTCGGCGAAGACCTCCAGGAGCGTCGCCCGGGTCGCCGTCCAGGCGGCGTCGAAGTCGAGGTCGGGGGCGCCGTACCGCCAGATGGCGGTGATCTTCGTGGCCATGAGCCGGTCCTCGGTCTCGGCGAGCGTCGTGAAACGATCCCGCGGGAAGCCGCTGAACGCCGAGCGGGTCGTCTTCATGACCACCAGGTCTTCGATCCCGGCTTCGACCACGACCTCGTCGCGGCCGACCGCGACGGTCGCGACGCGGGTGCCCTCGCTGCTCCGGACGAACGCGTCAGGCGCAGGCGTGCCCGCGACGTCGATCGGCTGCCAGGCGTGTTCGCGGACGTTGACGATCGCCCGGTCCACCTGGTCCTGCCCGAGGAAGTGGCGACCGAGGGCCGTGGCGTAGGTCTCGATGGAACCCGCCAGGTGATCGGCCGCGAACGCGTACGCCGTGTTCTTCATCGTGTCCGTGGCCACGACCATCGCGTTGTCACCGTCCGTGTGCGCGGCCGCGAAGTCGCCCTCCAGCGCCACGGCGACCGTCAGGTCCCGCACGGCGTGCGGCGTCGTGTCGCGCCCGACCCGGACGATGCGGATGGCGGCCTTGCCGTAGCGGTTCGCCGCGAGCTCGATCACGCCGACAGCTTCGCACGACGGTCCATGGCGATGTCGACGACCGCGTCGAGCGCCCGGTGGATCTCGGCGTCCCGGTCCGCATCGAGCGCGGCGGTCAGCCCGGGGAGCAGCTCCGCCCGCGACCGACCCGCCACGAACACGCAGTACCGAAAGCCGTGGCGCGTCTCGTAGGCTCGGTTCAACCGGTCGAGCTCCGCGGCCACGCGACGTCGTTCCGTCTCGACCGCCTCGTCCGGTCGGTCGTAGCCCTGCTCCGCGTGGCTCAGCGCCGACACCGACTCCGGCGGCGCACCGAGCCGCGGGTGCGCATCGAGCAACTCCAGCTGGTCGGCCTCCGGCATCGCGTGGACGATCGCCCGCGCGGCGGCGAAGAGTGCCTCGTCGCTGGGGAACGGCCGCGCGGCTGCCAGTCGTGCGAGAAAGCGCGGGGCGCCCTCGAAGAGCGGGGCCATGGCCTCGACGAAGGCACGATCCGGATCGCCCGGGTCGGCGTGTGCCGGTGTCGCGGTCACCAGCCGCCGGCCTCGCGGACGATGCGATGCACGACGCGGGCCGCCACGACCCGGCGGTATTCGGCGGTCGAGCGGACATCGTCGATCGGTGATAGCTCGCCCGCGAGGGTCTCCGCGGCGAGGTCGGCCGTCTCTGGCGTGGGTGGCTTGCCCTCGAGAGCCGCCTCGGTCGCACGGGCACGGATCGGTGTGGCCGCCACGGAACCGAGGGCCACCCGGACATCGCGCCATGGGCTGCGCGGCGGCAACGGGGCAGATCGCCACGCAACGGCGATCACGACCTTGCTGATCGACTGGGCTCGCCGCGTGCCGATCTTTCGGAAGCGCACCTCGCGGTCGGTGGCGAGCGGGATCAGGACCCGGAGCAGCAGCTCGTCGGCGGCCAGCGCCGTCTGTCGATAGCCCGTCCAGAAGGACGCGGCCTGAACCTGCCGCTCGCCTCGCGATGATCCGAGGACGAACACGGCGTCGGCGGCCAGCAGGATGGGCAACGTGTCACCGGCCGGCGACGCGTTCGCGATGTTCCCGCCGAGCGTTCCCCGGTTCTGGATCTGGGCGGCGCCGATCGTGGCGGCCGCGTCGACGAGGGCGGGGACGTGCTCGAGGCAGAGCGGCGAGCGGCGGATGTCGGTGTAGGTCGTCAGGGCACCGAGCGACAGCGAGTCGCCATCGATCGCGACGCCACGAAGGGCCTCGATCGCCCACAGGTCGACGACGCTCGCCGGTGGCTCGCCGAGCTCGCCCGTGAGCGCCACCATCAGGTCCGTCCCGCCGGCGATGGGCCGGGCGGGTGCATCGACGGATGCCCCGGTCAGGGCGGCATAGGCCTCGGCCAGGTCGCGCGGGCTCGTGACGGGCGGTTCGGTCGGCATCAGAAGGGGGTCAGCGTCGAGGGGTCAGCGCGCGGCGACGAACGCGATCGCATCGACGATCTTCGTGTAGCCGGTGCATCGGCAGAGATTCCCGGCGATCGCTTCGCGGATCGCGTCCTCATCCGGGCCACCGCCTGCATCCAGATAGGCCCGGGCCGCCATGAGCATCCCAGGCGTGCAGATGCCGCACTGCGCGCCACCGGTCTGCAGGAAGGCGGCCTGCAGGGGGTCGAGCGAGGCCGCATCCGGCCGGTTGACGAGTGCGGGCGCAGGCGACAGGCCCTCGACGGTCCGCACGTCCGCATCCGCGACCTGGCAGACCGGCACGAGACACGCGTCGACCGGAGCCCCGTCCACGAGCACCGTGCACGCGCCGCACTCCCCTTCCCCGCAGCCCTCCTTCGTGCCGGTCAGGGCGAGGTCCTCGCGGAGGACGTCGAGGAGGCGACGCATCCCGGGCACGTCCACCTCGGCCGCCGTGCCATTGACCGTGAGGCGATAGGTCGTCATGTGCTCGCCTCGAGCGCCGGAGCCGAGGCGCCAGGTGGGAGCCCGGCGGCTTCGGGCACCCCGGCGAGGCCCGCCAGGATCCGTTCCGGGCTGGCGGGCAACTCGGTGATCCACAGTCCGGTGGCGTCGGCGATCGCGGCCACGACCGCCGGCGCCCCGACGTCCATCGGCAGCTCCCCGACCCCCTTGGCGCCGTGGGGCGCGGCGTGGAATGGCGCCTCCACGAGGATCGTCGAGATGCGCGGCGCGTCGAGCGCGGTCGGGATGATGTAGGTCGCGAGCCGGTCGTTGAGGTAACGACCGTCGCGCAGCTTGATCTCCTCGATCGTCGCGTAGCCGACGGCCTGCAGGGTGCCGCCTTCGACCTGGCCTTCGGCGAGCACCGGGTGGATGACCCGGCCGATGTCGTCCGCGGCCACGACGTCGCGCACGTGGACCTCGCCCGTGTCGAGATCCACCTCGACGTGGGCGACGCAGGCGGCCCAGCCGAATGCCGGATACGCGTCGCCGCGGTACAGGTCGTCGTCGAACGTGACGCTATCGGGATACGGCTCGAACCGCTGGTCGATCCGCGTGGCGCCGTGCTCGCGTGCGTAGGCGGTGGCCGTCGCGGCGAACGTGCCACCCGTCGCCGTCTCGACCCGCTCGCGCAGCCGCCCGGCGGCCTTGATGAGCAGTCCCCCGACGACCATCGCGGTCCGTGACGCGACCGTCGGACCGCTGTCCGGCACGTAGGCCGTGTCCTGCGGGGCGAGCTCGACGTCGTCGTCCGGGATGCCGAGGGCCTCCCCCACGAGCTGCGGGAAGATGGTCTTGGTCCCCTGCCCCATCTCGGTCGATGCGGTCAGGACGACGACGCGGCCATCGGCCGTGAGCTCGACCGACGCGACGCTCGCGAGCTTGATCTCGCCCGATCCCGTGAACCCCGCGCCGTGCCACGCGAGCGCCAGGCCGATGCCGCTCGCCGTCCGGTCGCGGCCGGTCCGCAACGGCGACCCGGGAGTGGCGCCCGGGCCCGCGCGCCCGCCTCGCGCGTCGTCGGTCCTGGCCCGAAGGCGGACGAACTCGCCGGCCTCGGCAGCGCGCTCCAGGACCTCCTCGCCGGCGACGCTGTCACGCAGGATCTGCCCGGTCGGGGTGATGTCGCCAGGCTGATAGACATTGCGGCGACGGATCTCGAGCGGCGAGATGCCGAGTCGGTCGGCGAGCCGGTTGAGGTGGGTCTCGGCCGCGAACTCGGTCTGCGGCGCGCCGAACCCGCGGAAGGCGCCGTTGGGCGGGGTGTTCGTCCGTGTCGCCCGGGCCCGGATGCGGACGTTCGGGCAGCGATACGGGCCGCCCGAGTGCAGCGCCCCACGCGAGAGGACGACGGGCGTGAGCGTGCAGTACGCCCCGCCGTCCATGACCACCTCGATGTCCTGGGCCACGAGTCGCCCGTCCCGGGTGATCCCCGTCCGGTGGCGGACGATCGCGGGATGCCGCTTGGTCGTGGCCGCGATGTCCTCGTGGCGGTCGTAGATCATGCGAACGGGCTTCTGCGCCTTGCGCGCGAGGAGGGCGGCATGGAGACCGATGACCGAGGGGAACTCCTCCTTGCCCCCGAACCCGCCGCCGGTCTCGGCCTGGACCACGCGGGCGGCCGCATCGTCGAGCCCGAGGCCCCGCTTGAGGGCCGCGTGCAGGTAGTAGGGGCACTGGAGGGAGCCCGTGACGGTGACCCCGCCGCCCTCGGTCGGCACGGCGATCATCGCGTTGTTCTCGATGTAGAGCTGCTCCTGATGGCCGACGCGGTACTCGCCCTCGAGGACCACGTCCGCGCCGGCGAGCGCGGTCTCGATGTCGCTTCCGGCCTCGATCGTGTACTGGGCGAACGTGTGGTCGGACGCAAGGGGGTCGAAGACGCCGGGCAGCTTCGTCGTCCGCGGCCTCGCCCTGTGGCGTGCCTCGCGCAGCGTCGCCTTGTCCGGGGCGGCGAGCAGGGCCAGGGGCTCGGCGTGATGCTGGATCTCGCCGCCGATCGGCACGAGGATGGGCTGGTCCGACTTGATCGAGGTCACGATGTTCTCGCCCGGGATGTCGGCCGCGGTGACCACGACGACCTTCGACCAGTCGAAGCCCGGATCGAGCTCCAGCGCCTCGAAGGTGGCGTGGGCATCGGTCGATCGGATGGTGGCGCCATACCACGCCCCGGGGACGACGATGTCGTCCGTGTACAGGGCGGTGCCGGTCAGCTTGGCCGGTCCCTCGCGCCGCAATGGCGCGGCAGGGCGCACGGAACCCGGGACGACCGTGCTCGGCTGGAGGATGACCGCGTCACGGGGATCCGTGCGGGTCGTCAGGCTCGCCGTCTCGGGTCCCTCCATGGCGGACGACGATACCACCCGACGTGGCGACCGCACCGAACCGTGGCCGACCACACCGGACTACGCGCCATCCTCGTGCCGCGTTGCCGCCTCGCACCGCATCGGGGTCCGAACGGGTCATCCGATGGTCACATCCGGGCGCCGTCCACCTATCATCGGCTCTCATCCGTCAACGGACCGCACTCATCAGGGGTTGGACCTCGCATCATGAACTTGACGCAGGACATCCTGCTTCCGGTCCTCGTCGCCGCGATCTTCGCCAATACGGTCATCCTGCTGCTGGTCGTGTTCGTGGTGCGCGGCCGCCGGGATCGGGTGCAGCCGTCCGCAACCCGGTCGGCACTACGGGAGAGCATGATGTCAACCTCGTTCGTGGATCACTCGGCACGATCGACCTGGGGGGAGCACGATTCCGACGGTTTGGAAGGCGGCTCCGGGGCCGACACGCATCCCGACCCGGTGGCCACGCCTCCTCGCGGGACCGCGTGGGCCCGAGCGGCGGCGCGCGAGTTGCCGCCCGAATCCAGACCCCACCCCGCCGAGCCCGAGTCGCCCGAGCCCGAGCCGACCGAGCCCCATCCCGCCGCGCCCGATCCCGCCGACATGACCGACACGCTCACCGGCCTCCCGGACCAGGCGGCGTTCGCCCAGCAGGTCGCCACCGAGGATGTCCGGATCCAGCGCTATCACCGGCCAGCGACCGTGGTCATCTTCGAGGTCGCCGGCCTGGATCGGTTCATCGAGCGGCTTGGCGAGGCGTCGGCCGACCGGGTCATCCCGGCGCTCGCCGACACGATGCGACGGCTGGCCCGCGACGTCGATTTCGTGGCCCGGCTGGCGCCGAGCCGGTTCGGCATCCTTCTTCCCGAGACCGACCAGATCGCCGCCATCAACTACGTCGAACGAGTCCGACGCGCCTGTGAGCTCTGGCTCGAGTCAGGGGCGATCGCGCTCGAACTCGCGGCCGGCTGGGCAGGCACCGACGGGACCCCGACGCTGGTCGAGACCCAGCGTCTCGCGACCGATCGAATGTATGCGGAGCTGCGGCGCGAATCGCGGCGGGCGACGGCCGACCGCAGCTAGTCGATCGACCGCTCAGTCGATCCCGAGTCGGATGCCGCGGCCGGGTGTGGCCCCCGTATGCGTGCCGCCGTCCACCACGAGCGTGCCGTTGACCACGACGTGCTCGATGCCGGTCGGGAACCGTCGCGGTTCGTCGTAGGTCGCGTTGCTCCGGACCGTCGCCGGGTCAAAGACGACGAGATCGGCGAACGCCCCATCACGCAGGATCCCGCGCTGGGTGAGGCCCAGGCGGGCCGCCGCGGCGCCCGTCATCTTGTGGACCGCCGCCTCCAGGCTGAGCAGGCCCTCGTCGCGGACGAACTGACCGAGGATCCGGGGGTATGATCCGTACGTCCGCGGGCTCGGCTTCGCCCCGATGAACGTGGAGTCCGTGCCGACCATGCCGACCGGATGGGCGATGAACGGGCGCAGCGTCTCGGACCATGGCCCGCTCGTGACCTGGTTGACGCCGAGGTCCTCGGCGAGAAGGAGGTCGCTGATGACGTCGACGGCATCGTGGCCCGTCTCCCCCATCACGTCGGCCATCGTGCGCGACTCCCAGCGGAGCAGGTCCGGGCGGCGGAACGCCCCGAGGCGCACGTCCGCCCAACCAGCGGGGCTGGTGTAGGCCGCGCCACGCTCGGCGAATTCGTCGCGGAGACGATCCCGCGCCCCGCGGTCCGCGAGGCGCTGCTTGAGGGGCGCGGGCCCGCCCTCCTGGATCCAACCCGGCAGCTGGATGAGGAGCCTCGTGCTGGCCCACTCGGACGGATACGTATCGAACGTGACGTCCAGGCCCTCGGCGCGCGCGTCGTCGACCAGGGCGAGCAGTGCGTCGGGGCCGCCGGGATGCGTCTGGCGATGGTAGAAGTGCGTGATGTGGCTTGGCGCGCTGGCGCGCCGGCCGATCTCGATGGCCTCCCGGAACGGGTCCAGGAACCGATCGCCCAGTGGGTAGCGAACGTGCGTGTGATAGAAGCCGCCGGCGTTCGCCGCCTCCGCGCTGAGCACCGCGAGCTCCTGGGTGGTGGCGTAGCTGCCGGGCGGATAGTCCAGGCCCGATGACAGGCCCACCGCGCCCTCGACCATCGCATCACGCAGGATCCCCCGCATGCGATCGAGCTCTGCCGGGTGCGCCGGCACGTCCTCCCAGCCGATGGCGGCGATGCGGAGCTGCGAGTTCCCGACCAGTGTCCCGATGTTGACGCTGACGGTCCCGTCATAGCGCGCGAGGTAGTCGGCCACGGTCACCCAGTCGTAGTCGAGGTCTGGACGGCCATCGAGACCCGAGTCGAGCTCGACGAACGCGAGCAGATCCTCCCGATTGAAGAAGGGCGCGAAGCCGTTGCCGTCGACCCCGACGATCTCGGTCGTGACGCCCTGGCGGACCTTGGGCTCGTGACGCGGCTCGGCCAGGATCACGAGGCCGCCGTGGCTATGCAGGTCGATGAACCCGGGCGCGACGACGCGGTCCGTGGCGTCCATGTGCCGGCCGATGTGCTCGGGAAGCGGCCCGTCCCCCGGGAGCGGCCCGTCCGGCGGCAGCGGCCCGTCCGCCGGGAGCGGCCCGTCCGGCGGCAGCGGCCCGTCCGCCGGAAGCAGCCGCATCCGGTCGTCGTCGACGATGACCGTGCCGGGCCGGGGCGGGGACCCTGTGCCATCCACGATCGTCCCGCCGCTGATGACGAGATCGGCGCTGTCGCTCACGCCTCGACCTTACTGCGTTCACCTCCGTCCCTGTCCGAGCACGTGACGCACGCATCGGCGATCGAGGGCCCGCCCGGCGTCGTCCAGGCTCCCGATAAGGAAGCTCGGTCGTTGCGGGGAGCGTCGTGCGCACGTGACGGCAATTCTGCCGACACCATTCCCCGATGCGAGCACGGGGTGCACGCCGCGGGTGTCGGCGCGCATTTGGGGGCACGCTGCGGGTGTCGGCGCGCATGGGGGGCACGCCGCGGGGGCGACGCCGAGTTTAGTGCTCGCTGCGCACCGGTGAAGGATCTCCGGCCAGACTCGCACGATGCCAGCAAGAGAGCGTGCCACCGATCGTGGCGCGCGGATCGCGCGGCGCGACCTCGGCGCCATCGGGGCCGACTTTCGAACTGCCCGGGTCGGTGCCGGCCTGACGATGGAACAGGTTGGTCGACTCGTCGGGTTGTCCCGATGGCAGGTCGGACGCATCGAGCGATCCAGGCACGAGGCTGTCACGGCCGTCCAATTGGCCAAGATCGGTGCGGTCATCGGCCTCGACGTCCGCGTTCGCGCATATCCCGGGCCCGATCCGATCCGCGACGCCGCCCAGGCGGCACTCTTGGCGAGGTTCCGCGAGCGCCTGCATCCCGATCTGACTTTCCGGTCGGAGGTTCCTCTGCCGCTCGAGAACGACCTTCGCGCCTGGGATGGCGTCGTCGGAGGCCTTCGAAGCCGCGGCGACCGATATCCCGTTATCCCGACTGAGGCCGAGACCCGGCTCCACGACGTGCAGGCGCAATTTCGTCGGATCGAACTCAAGGCTCGTGATGCCGGGATGGAGCACGTGATCGTCGTGATCGCGGACACCGCAGGAAATCGAACCGCCATCGCGGCCGCCGGTGCGACGCTCCGGGATCGATTCCCGATCAGCGCGCGTCGGGCGCTGGCTGCCCTTGGTCGTGGTGATCACCCCGGTGGATCGGCCTTGATCTTCCTGTGAAGCCACACCGAGATTTCTGGCGGTAGGTGCCTCACGTTCGGATCCTAGCCGGCCTGGTTCCGCCCCTCGCCGTGCGCGTCATGCACATATCGGCGAATGAACGGTCGCCATCACGGTGCGGACCGGCCGAATCCAGGCTTCGCTCGTGGGGGCGTGCATCCGGTGCACGAGTCGCGAGCGAAGGTTCGCCCGATCGACGATACGAGCATCACGTGCACGCCCGGCCCCGAGGCAGATGTCGGGCGCACGTGCACGCCCGGCCCCGAGGCAGATGTCGGGCGGACGTGCACGCCGGGGCCGGAGGCAATTGCGGGGCGGACGTGCACGCCGAGCCCAGAGGCGGTTGCGGGGCGGACGTGCCGGATCCGCCGAGACCTCGGGGCCGCCATTCATCCTCTCGCCCCGGGTCCCTCCAGCTGCCGGCCGCGAACCCACGCGGCGCGGACCATGTCCGGATGCGACCGGAAGACGAGGCGGCTCGCGATGTCGGCCGGATCGTCGTCCTCGATCCCGGGCACGGGCGCGACGAACGCGGGGTCGACCGCGATGACATCGGCCTCCTTGCCGGCCTCCAGCGACCCGATCACCTCGCCGAGGCCGAGCGCCTGCGCCCCACCGAGCGATCCGAGCCGCAGCCAGTCGAGCGGGGTCAGCACCGCACCCGCCTCGACGCCGGCAACTCGTCGAGCGTTCTGGACA
The DNA here is from genome assembly GCA_963735785.1 of uncultured Chloroflexia bacterium. Classification (GTDB taxonomy): domain Bacteria; phylum Chloroflexota; class Limnocylindria; order Limnocylindrales; family CSP1-4; genus SPCO01. Next base: position 163,880 of record CAVTMH010000003.1, read on the forward strand.
TAGAACCCGGTCCGCATGACCGTGAAGATCGACAGGTCCGGCCCCCCCGCGACGTCCGACCCCAGCCCGAGTCGCAGGCCGGCGTCCAGGTACATCCCGAGCGGCATCATCCCCGACGCCAGGAACAGGTTCGAGACGGGGCAATGCGCGACCCGCGTCTCGGTCTCGATCAGGCGGTGGAGCTCGCGGTCGGACAGGTGCACGGCATGGGCGAGGACGGTCCGCGGGCCCAGGCCGCCGGCCCGGTCGTAGACGTCGACGTAATCGACGGCCGCGGGGAACAGACGCGCGACCTCGGCGATCTCGCCCCGATCCTCCGACACGTGTGTCTGCCAGTAGGCACCGGTCGACGCGGCGAGCGAGGCCGACTCGCGCAGGAGGTCGGCCGTGCACGTGATGGCGAACCGAGGCGTGACGGCGTAGCGCAGTCGACCATCGGCCGCGCCATGCCAGCGCTCGATCAGGCGTGCGGATTCAGCGAGGCTCTGGTCAAGGATGACCTTGGGGTCGATCGTGGGGTCGTACGTCCCGCGATCCATCATCACCTTTCCGACGATCGCCCGGATGCCGTGCGCCTCGGCTGCCCGAAAGGTCGCGTCGAGGCTGGCCTCGTACACGGCTCCGTAGACCATGGCGGTCGTCGTCCCCGCCGCGGCGAAGGCGCGCCAGGCGGCGGGGGCGATCCGCTCGGCAGCGGCCTCGTCGAATCCGCGCTCGAGCGGGAAGATGTAGCGCTCGAGCCAGGTCAGCAGGTCCAGCCCCGCCCCGAGGCCGGCGTTGGGGAGCTGCGGCAGGTGAGCGTGCAGGTCGACCATCCCTGGCAGCAGGATCCAGGGACGAAGGTCGATGGCCACGGCCACCTCGTCGGGACGTGCCCCGGCCGCCCCCGCGAACGCGATGCCGCCGGCGTCGTCGACGACCAGCAAGCCGTCGGGCTCGTGGCGCACGCCGCCGTCGTCGAGCGGCGTCAGCAGCCGGCCGCGGATCGCGAATGGGGGACGGAGGGGCAGATCCACGGGCGACAGGCTAGCAGGCGGCAGATGTGCCACCACGAGCAAAGACCCGGATCGGGCGATCCGGGTCTGGTGCTGCTGCTGCCGGTCGGGCGAGCGCCCTAGCGCTTCTTGCCGCGAACCTCGATGAGATGCGCCGTCCACTCCGAGCCCGCGCGATCGATCGTCGCCGAGCTGCCGTGCCAGCCGCACGTGCAGGTGATCGTCTGCGCCTGGTGCTTGTACTCGTCGATCACGTGCTTGAAGGGCTCGTTGGCGATGGCAGGCTTGACGGGCGGGCGACTGTTCAACGCGGACTCCTGCACAGAGGGGACATGCGGCGTGACGGGGAGTACGAACGATAGCCCATTTGGCCAATTCGTGCTTGGAAGTCGGCCGTCACCACGGCCCCGGTCTACTCCGGCCCGAGGTGGTAACCCAGGCGCCGAGGCAACCGACTGACCTCACGCAACAACGATCCGGGGTCCTCACCGCGCTCCTCCATCGACTCCCGGCGGACCGCGGCCTCGCGGATCAGACGCGCTCCGAGGTAGCTCGCCGGCTGCGGCGGGAAGGGCCGCGGTGGGCGGCCGTCGGCGAGGGCCAGGCCGAGCACCGGATCGGCGACACGTTCCACGGCACGGGCCGCGAGGATCCGGCCGCCGACGACGGCCGGACCGACGCCGTTGCCGCTGTAGCCGTGTCCGTAGTGGATCGGCCGGCCGCGGATCGAGCCGAACCAGGGCAGGTGGTCCGCGCTGATGTCGATCGGGCCGCCCCACGCATCCTCGATGCGCACGTCGCCCAGCGAGGGGAACAGCCGCCGCAGCCCCGCTGCGGCCCGGCGCGCGTCCGCAGCCGAGTCCGTGAACACCGGACCGATCCGCCCGGCAAACCCCGCCCGACCGCCGCCCCCGCCGATGGCGATGCGCCCATCCGGCGTCGTGCGCAGGTAATGGAGCGTGAATCGGGCGTCCGTGACGCCTTCGCCACCGGTCCAGCCGATGTCGGCGAGACGATCGGGGATGGGCTCGGTCAGGACGATGTACGACGACCACGTCACGAGGCGCTGCCCGAACCACGGCCAGGCGGCCGCCCAGGCGTTGAGCGCCAGCACCGCCGATCCCGCGAGCACCTCCCCGTCACCGTCTGCGGAACGGGTCCGCACGCGCACGGGCCGCAGCCCGCCGGCCGCGCCGCGCCGACGCGGCGCGCGACGCGTGCTGGCACCCAGGCCACCGAACCAGCCGGGGCGCTGGCCATCGATCTCGACCGCCTCCGTCCCTTCATGGATGGTCACGCCCCGCTCGAGCAGGACGCGCCGGAGCCCGCGCGCGAGTGCGGCTGGTTGGACGGTCGCTGCGCCCGGCATGAACACCCCTTCGCGGAACACCGGCGACTGGACACGGGCCCGGACCTCCTCGGCGCCCAGCGGCACCAGACGGTCGTGAAACCCCTGTGCACGCAGCGCCGCGACGGCCGGTAGCCAGCCGCCGTCCTGGGCCGGCGCCGCGCTCGCGGAGAGCGTCCCGGCCTTCGTGAACCAGGCGTCCACCTGGTGCGTCGCGCAGAAGGCTCCGACGTCATCGACGGCGCCTTCGATGGCCGTCCCGATCTCGATCGCGGCGGGGACCCCGTACCGATCGGAGAGCGTCGGGAACTCGTCCCACCAGTTCGTGACGAACCCGCCGTTTCGTCCCGACGGGCCGCCGCCGCAGATGTCCGATTCCAGGAGCACGACCCGCGCGCCGGGCTCCAGCTCGGTCAGCCGGTAGGCGGCCCACATCCCGGTGTAGCCGCCACCGACGATGACGACGTCGGCCGTGGTCGAGCCACGCAACGGCGGCGCGGCCGTGGCCAGATGCGGCGACGCGGCCGCCTCCGCGGCGAGGGCTTCGCGCAGCCACCACGACCGTCGAGCCGAGGTCGGCCGCACCTCACCGAGCATGGTCGTCACTCCGGCGACGGCAGGAGGCCGGTCTCGATGACATCCTCGACCGTGACCGGGTTCGGCACGAGGTCGAGGGTCTCGAGGTAGGCGATGGACCGCTCCCAATCGGCGGGTTCGATGGCCCCGAAGCCACGCGCCTCCTGGGCCGGCCCCTTCCAGACCTCGATCGTGGCGTCGAGGATCGCCGCCTGGGTCTCACGCGCCGACGCGAGGTCCGGTACGGCCGTGATGGCCGCGTCCATGCCGACATCGGGGTTCGCGGCGATCTCCTCCATCGCTCGCAACGTCGCGGCGATGAACCCGGCGATGGCGTCCGACTTCGACTCGAGCGTGGATGTGCCGGCGATCAGCCCGTTGCCGGGCAGCGGGACGACGTCGTCGACGCGGAGCACCGTGACGTCCTCCCCGGCCAGCTCGAGCTGGACCGGCTCGTTGTTCGCGAACCCAGTCGCGGCATCGACCGCGCCCTGCGCGACGGCCGCACCCTGACCGAAGTCCGGGAATTCGACGATCTGGACGTCGTCGGGGGTCAGGTCCGCCGAATCCAGCAGCGCCTGGAGCATGATCCACGAGGACCCGAACCGACCCGGGATCCCGACCTTCTTGCCGGCGAGGCCGGCCGCCCCCTCGATCCCCGACGACGCCTTGGCGAAGACGATCGACGGGAAGCGCCCATAGATCGTGGCGACGTACCTGATCGGGATCCCCTGGCTGACCGCCGGGATCACGCTCGTGCCGTCGGCCAGCCCCACGTCGAGCTCGCCCTGGGCGACGAGGGCGACCACGTCGTAATCGGTGCCGTGGCGGAACGTGACGTCGAGACCGGCCTCCCGGTAGTACCCCGCCCCCTCGGCCAGGTAGAACGGCGCGAATTGGACGCTCGGGATGAACCCGAGGCCGACGTTCATCGCGACCGCCTCCTGGCTCGGCTCGTCACTCGGGCCCTGGCTCGGCTCCCCGCTCGGGGCATCGCTCGCGCGCGCGCTCGTCGAGGGGGACGGGGTGCCGGGACTCGGCGACGAGGATGGCGGCCCGCCCATGGCCAGGGCGAGCACGACGACGAGCACGACGAAGCCGATCACGACGATCGCGATCGAGCGTTGATTCGATGACACGGGGGTCCTCCGACTGGGCTAGCGAACGCCGACGAGCCGGCGTTCGATCACGATGACGACGAGGTAGAGCGCGATACCGACCAACGCGATGGTCATGAGCGTGGCGAACATGAGCGGGATGTCGAACAGCGACCCGCGGGCGAGATTGATGAGCACGCCGAGCCCACGCTCGGCCCCGGCCCACTCCCCCACGATCGCGCCGACGACCGCAAGGGTGACCCCGACCCGCATGCCACCCAGGATCGATGGCAGCGCCGCCGGGATCTCCAGGGTGGTCAGGATCTGGAGGCGCGTCGCCCGCAACGAGCGACCGAGCTCGAGCAGGCCGGCGTCCACGGCACGGATCCCGACCATCGTCGCGACCGCGACCGGGAAGAACACGATGAGCGAGCAGATGATCACCTTGCCGGTGAGCCCCGGGCCGAACCACAGGGCGATGAGCGGGGCGATGGCGAGGATCGGCGTCGCCTGGGCGGCGACCAGGTAGGGCGAGAGGAGCCGTTCGACGACTGCGCTGCGCGCCAGCGTGTAGCCGACGACGAGGGCCGATCCGGCCCCGACCGTGAACCCGAGGACGACCGCCACGAGCGTGGTCCGAAGATGCGGCTGGATCGTCCCGTCCGCCCAGGCCGTCGCGAGCCGGCTAATCACGGCACCGGGTGGCGGCAGGATGAACGGCGGGAAGCCGCTGACGATCACGACCGCCTGCCAGACGAGCAGGAAGACGACGAGTGCCCCGATGATCGTGAGGAGGCCCACTCGACTCATGCCGCGGCCTCGCCCAGGTGTCGCCGCACCGTTCGCGCGGTCCGTGAGACGACGGCGGCGTCCAGATCGTCGATCGACCGCGGCCGCGGCAGCTCGACGGGGAGATCCGCGACCACGCGCCCGGGTCGGGGCGACATCACGACGATCCGGTCCGCGACGAGGATCGCCTCGGCGATGCTGTGCGTGACGAGCAGGATCGTCGTCGCGGCGCGGTCCCACAACCGCAGCAGCTCCAGGTCGAACCGCTCGCGGCTCAGGGCATCGAGCGCGCTGAACGGCTCGTCGAGCAGGAGCACCTCCGGCTCGAGGGCGAGGGCGCGCGCGAGGGCCACCCGCTGGCGGGTCCCGCCCGACAGCTCCGAGGGCCGGTTGTCGGCCACGCTTGGATCGAGGGCGACCAGGTCGGCCAACTCGCGAAGCCGGTGCGCACGACGATCCGGCGGCCAGCCGGCGAGCTCCATCGGGTAGGTGATGTTCCGCGCGGCCGAGCGCCACGGCAAGAGGCGCGGTTCCTGGAAGACAAGGCCGATCCGCGGGTCGGGCCCGGCGACGACGGCGTCATCGAGCATGACCGTGCCGCGGTCGGGCGTCAGCAAACCGGCGATGACCCGCAGCAGCGTGGACTTGCCACAGCCGTTCGGACCGATGAGGGCCACGATCCCGCCCCGTGGGACGTCCACGGTCATGCCATCGAGGACGGGGAGACTGCCGCCACCACGGACCGGGAAGGACAGCTCGACGTCATCCACGCGGATCGTGCCGCCGCTCCTGGTCATGGCCGACTCCCCAGCGGGCGCAGGACGGGCGCGACGGCGGGGTAGAGCTCGGTGTAAGCCGTGAACGCCCGGTCGTAGGTCGCGGTGAACTCGACCCGCGGCTCCATTCGATGATCGATGCGGGTCATCGCGCAGATCGCCGACCGGACGTCGCCGTTCGCCCCGATCGCGACAGCGCCGAGGATGGCCGAGCCGAGCACGGCGGTCTCCAGCACGTCCGGCACCATGACAGGGAAACCGGTGACATCGGCCTTGACCTGGTTCCAGGCATCGCTCCGCGCCGGGCCACCGCACGCCCGCATCGCGGTGACCGTCACCCCCGCCCCGAGCATCGGCGTGGCGACATGGCGGATCGCGAACGCGCTCGCCTCGATGATGGCGCGCGCCAGGTGGCCCCGGCCGTGTGACAACGTCAGCCCGGCGAAGACACCGGTCGCGCTCGGATCCCAGATCGGTGAGCGTTCCCCTGCCAGGTACGGCAGGAAGATCAGGCCGTCGGCGCCGGGCGGGGTCGCGGCAGCCTCGGCCAGGAGTCGCTCGGTGGTGACGTCGCCCCCGACGATCGCGTCGCGGAACCAGTCGAGGGCCCGGCCGGTGGCGGCCATCGCGGCGCCGACGCTGTACAGCCCGTCGAGCGGGGCCGGGGTCACGAACGCGCCTTGCACCTCGAGGGGCTCGGGCCAGTACACGCCGAAGCCGCCGGCGGATCCGCCCGGATCGTAGGCGTCGCCCGGCTCGAGCAGGCCCGCGCCGAGGTAGCTGGCGAACGCATCGTTCGTCCCGCCCGCGACCGGGATGCCGGCGCGTAGCCCGAGCGCATCGGCTGCGGTCTCGGTGAGGACGCCGACCAGGCCCCCCATCGTGCCGTTCGCCGGGCGCCGGTCCATGTGCAGTCCGGTCGCCTCGGCCACGACCGACGCGTCGGGCACCGCCTGGTGGGGCACCAGCGGGGCGACGGCTTCACCGGTCAATCGGAACGCCAGCCACTCCCAGGTGGTCAGATACCAGCGGGTTCGCTCGGCGACGTCGGGTTCGTGGCGCTCGAGCCACAGCGCGGCCGGCAACGGTCCCAGGGCCCAGCCACGGATGCCGGTCGCTGCCGCCAGCTCCTCGGCCTCGGCAGCGGCCCGCGTATCCAGGAAGGTGATCGCCGGTCGAGTCGCCTCGCCACGGCCATCGACCGGGGCGAGCGTCGGACCGTGACCATCGACGCCGATCGCCACGATGTCGACCGGCGCGGACGGATGGAGCGCACGGACCGCGCCGACCACGGCGGACCACCACGCGCCCGGATCCTGTTCCGCCCAGCCCGGTCCGTGCCCGACCTCGAGTCCGTAGCCGGCCCGGGCGATCGCAAGCAGCCTCCCAGCGAGGTCGACGAGCCCGGCCTTCACCTCGGTCGTCCCGAGATCCAGCCCGAGGATGGCGGGAGTGGGCAGCGTGCTCACGATCGCGGGGTCCCGGCGTCGAGTGCCACGACGGCCTCGGCGGTCGCGACGTCCGTGACGAGCCTGCGGATCGCACCGGCCCGCAGCGCGCCCAACACCGGCCGGACCTTGCTCTCCCCCGCCCCGACCCCGATCGCCACCGGGATGTCCGCCAAAGTCCGGGCATCGAGTGCGAGGACGCGGTCATGCAGCGCCGGGCAGACGAAGGCGCCATCGATGTCGAACGGGGCGATGAGGATCTCCCCAACGGCTCCGGCACGTTCCAGTTCGTCGGCCGCCTCCGCGCCGACCGAGGCGGCACCCCAGGCGCGACCCCCGATCCCGACGAGCGCGACGTCGAGCCGGTCCCACAGGTCAAGGACCGCGCGGACGCCGGCGTGCGCCTCGAGCGAGCGCTTCGTGGTCGCGTCATCGACGAGCCCCGGAACCATCAGGCCATGGGCCTGTGCCCCGAGGGCCTCGGCGATGCGTCGGAACGGCTCGCGTTCGGGGCCGGGCGACCAGTACCCACCGGCCAACGGCACGACGATCGCACGCACGGGAGTCGCCGCCTCGTCGAAAGCGTCGGCGACCGCGCTGACCGTGGCGCCATCGCCGATCCCGACGATCGAGCCATCGCGGATCGTGGCGCGCAGGACCTGCGCCGCAAGCCGGCCGACCATGCGTCGAGTGAGGTCCTCGGGACCGGCGACGGAGGGAGCCAGGTGGACGGCATCCAGCCCGAAACGCCGTTGCAGGGCGTCGGCCGCCGGCGACTCCACGGCTGCCTGGTCGATGATGCGGATCTCCACGATCCCCTCGGCCCGGGCGCGCTTGAGCAGCCGGCTCACCTGGGGGCGGGTGACGCCCAGGCGGTCGGCGATGGCGTGCTGGGTCTCCCCGAGCTCGTAGTACAAACGGCTCGCCTGGACGAGCTGGTCATGATCGCTCACGCCGGCCCGCCGCGATGCACAGATGTACTGAACAGATGTGCAAGCATGTCCGGGCATCATCGGTGCGCGCACACCGGGCTGTCAAGATGGACGCATGACAGCCGCAGGAGAACGCGGATGACGAGCCCAACGACCATCCCCGGTTTTGCGGGCGAGCTGGTGCAACCGCGTGACAGCACCTACGACCGCCACCGCGAGGTCTGGAACGCATCGGTGGATCGCAAGCCGGCGCTCATCGCGCGCTGCACGTCGGCGGACGATGTCGCGGCAGCGATCCGGCACGGGCGGGATGCCGGTCTCGAGATCGCCGTGAAGTGCGGCGGCCACAGCGTCATGGGGCTTTGCGTGGTCGACGACGGGCTGGTCATCGACCTCTCGCCCATGGGAGCCGTCCGGGTCGATCCCGAGCGGCGGCGGGCGTGGGTCCAGGGTGGCGCGCTCCTGCGGACCCTCGACCGCTCCACCCTGCCGCACGGGCTCGCGACGACAGCCGGCAACGTCTCGCATACGGGCGTCGGTGGGCTGACGCTCGGTGGCGGGATGGGCTGGCTCGCGCGGCAGGCGGGGCTCGCCTGCGACAACGTCGTGTCGTACACCGTCGTGACAGCCGATGGCGACACCGTCCGCGCGACCTCGACCGAGCACCCGGATCTCTTCTGGGGCCTCCGCGGCGGGGGCGGGAACTTCGGCGTCGTGACCGAGTTCGAATTCCGGCTGCACCCGACGACGGGCCGGGCGATGTCCGTCGAGCTGATGTTCGAGGACGAGCACGCCGCGGGACCGATGCGTGCCTGGCGAGACCTGCTGCCCGGCGCGCCCCGGCCGGCCACGCTCACGGCTGACGCCGTCACGATGCCCGACGTGCCCGAGTCCGGAGACCTACTCGGTCGCCCGGTCGTGGCGATCGGGTTCGTGTGGGTCGGCGACATGGACGAGGCGCGCCGCTACCTGGGGACCTTTCGACGATCGGTGGGAACGCCCGCGGTCGAGAACGTGGAAGAGATGGGTTACATCGACCTGCAGAGCAGCGGCGACGAGCGGCACCATCACGGCCTGCGACGCTATTCCGCGGGCCACAACCTGCCGGAGTTCAGCGACGCCGCGATCGATGCATTCCTCGCGCGCGGCATCCCGCGGGGCGGCCCCGAGCCCGACTGGAGCATGGCGCCTGGCGGCGGGTTCCAGGCCTACGGCGGGGCCATCGCCGACGTCGGGAACGACGAGTCGGCATTCAGCGCTCGCGACACGGTCGTCGAATTCTTCTGCGGCGCGACGTGGGCGGACCCTGCCGAAGACCGGGGCAGGATCGCGGCGGCACGCGCCTGGGCGCGGACGCTCGAACCCTTCTCGAGCGGCACCTACGTCAACGTCGTCGCGGACGATGGTGCCGACGTCGGCCGGTCCTACCAGGCGGCCCACCTGGCCCGCCTGGCGGCGTTGAAGCGCACGTACGACCCGGACAACGTCTTCCACCGCAACCAGAACATCCGGCCGGCCCCCGCCTGACCTGGACGTCCGTCGCCGCGGTGGCCCGCCACGCGAACGCGCGGCCCCGGCGAACCGGGACCGCGCGTCGCGGATCGCGACGATGTCGCGAGTCGCTACGGGAGCATGCCGCGCACCGGCGGGACTGCCTCGTACCCCGAGTGCGGGAGACCGATGTACGGGAACGCTGCCAGGAACGGCTTGTCGGCGTTGGTGTCGATGCCGTCGCCGAGCAGGTTGTTCGGGGTGCGGTTCGGCAGGCCGAACGCACCGTTGAGGAAGGTGCCGTAGCCCTCGGCGAATGCACGAAGGTTGATGTCGATCACGTCGTCGACCAGGCGTCGGCCATTCGGGAAACCACACACGTCGCCCTCGAGGACCGCGAGCCGATTCGGCGCGGCGGCGCTGGCCGTGCCTCCGGGGCATGCCCCCTTCGAGCCTGGCTTGATGGCGGTGTTGACGCGCAGCATGTCCGCGAGGACCGGCTTCGCGCTGAGGGCATTCACGCCCGGCACACCCTTGAGGAGGATGAGCGACAGGTCGGTGCGACCGGTCGTCTTCGGATCGTCGAGTGCGGCGTAGAGCGCCTTCTCGAGAGCCGTGACCTCCGGCGCCTCGTAGTACTTGAGGAATTGCTTGTCCCTGGACGGGGGCTCGCTGTTCCAGTAGTCCTTGAGGTGCCGTGGGATGACCACCTCGTTGATGAGCGGGTTGCCCAGCCGCGAAACCTGGGTCCAGTCACCGGACCACTCGAAGTGGCCGCTGTCGGTGACTCGACGGGTCTCGCGTCGGTCCGCGCTCGCCCAGACGCCCACGACGGGCTGGCTGGTGCTGCGCCGCACTTCGGAGATCGGGACCTGCAGGACGATCGATGCCGTGTTGTACCCGGCCACGCCATCCACGCCCTTCTCGACGGGCAAGGAGATCGCGTGCAGGGTGTTGAACGGCCGGAGGCCTGCAAGATCGAAGATCGAACCGAGGTCGGCGAAGAAGGCGTCGTCGCGCGGGCCGGCATAGGCCTTGCCACCGTTCCTGAGCGAGTGGACGCCGGTGGCGGCCAATGCGGCGTAGTCCGGGTTGGAACGTCGCCCGACGTTGGCCGGCACCGTCCGCAGGCGGGAGCCGAGCGTGTCGGTATCGTCACGCTTGGTCCGCTGGACCGTGAATTCCTGCGGAGCGAGCCAGTTCGGGTCGGTGACCGTCGTCAGCGGGCCGTTGTTGTAGAGGAACGACGACACACCGTCCCTGCCCGAGGCCGTGCGGTCGCGGAAACGGATCGTGTAGGTGACGTCGTCCTTGGCATCCCCATTGTTGTCGATGTGGATGCGGTACCTGACCGAGCTGTCGAACGGATGGAAGTTCGGACCGCCGGCCGGCTGCTGCAGCGGGATGTAGTTGGCGATGATCGTCAGCTTCGAGGTGTCGTTCGGGCTGACGAAGGCGTACAGGTCGGTGTTGTCAGCGCTCGGATCGCCGCTGATCAGCGGCGCCTCTCGGTGACTGGATGCGAACACCCCAGGCACGGACGATGCCGCGATGAGGAGGGCGCCGCCGATAGCGACGACCCGGGAACGTTTGGACACTACGGGTACCTCCGAAGGGCGACCGGGGCCGGGGTGCGGTTCCCAGGGCGGGCACCGCTGGACCTCGGGACGACCGACTCGGGTGGTCGCGACAGCACCGTCATCGATGTGGCAGGTGTTCGCGCGCCGGGGCCAGTCGGATGACTGCGGTCCGGGGACGTCCGGTGACGTGAGCGCGATGCCCGCTACGGGCGTTCCGGCAGGTCGTCCAGAACCGCCTTCGCCGCACGGGCGCCCGTCGCGGAGAAGCCCGGATCCGTCGCGAGCGCCGTCTCGAGATGCTCCCTGGCGGCGACGTGGTCCTCCCGAGCCGCAGCGATGACTCCCGCGTGGAACTGGAGCAGCGGATCCCGGGATCCCAGGCGCAGCGCCTCCTGCGATCGCTCCCACGCCTCGTCGTCACGACCAGCGCGATGCAGGGCCCAGGCCAGCGCATCGGCGGCGCGGATCGTGGGTGTCGCCGCGTAGGCGGCCTCCGCGAGCCGCAGCGCCCGAGCCGCGTCTCCGTGATCGGCCTCGAACAGGGCGAACTCCAGATCGACGATCACGCCACTCGCCTCGAACAGCGCCATCTCGGCGCGCGCCAGCCCGTATTGCCGGCCCGCGGCGGTCGTGTCCCCCGCCGCCTCCAGGGTCTCGCCGTGGGCGATGACGTACTCGGCGAGCGGCATGATGGCCGATGCGCGCTCGAAATACCCGATGGCCTCGTCGAGGTCACCGTCGCCGACGGCGAGGCGGCCGAGACCGGCCAGCGACGGGGCGTGATCAGGCGCCAGCGTGAGCGCCGCCTCGTACGCCTCACGGGCGGCCACGGGATCTCCGTTGAGCCGCTCGAGCTGCCCGACAAGGGCCAGGACGAAGGCCGTGTTCTCGGCGGCGGCGCTCGGTGCTGCGGCGGCCTCGCGCATGGCGGCAAGCGCACCGGCCACATCGCCCTGGAGCTCGCGCGCGTAGGAGAGCCGCGCGAGGGTGCTCAGGTCGACCGACGATGCGACGAGGTCATCGACGGCGGGGAACGCCTCGTCGTAGCGCCCGAGCTCGATCAGCGCGTCGACGATGATCGCTCTGGCGCTGACAGCCGACGCATCGAGGGCGAGGGCGGCGTGGCCGCTGTCGAGCGCAGCGCCGAATTCGTGACGGCCGAGCTGCAGGCCACCAAGGCCGACCAGGGGTCGCGGATCCCGCGAGAGCAGCCGGCGGGCCGCGTCGAACGCCCGCTCGGCGACGGCGTAGAGCGAGGGATCGCCCGTCTCGCGGATCCGCTGGAGCAGGGCGTATCCAAGCTCCAGCTGGGCATCGCCGTCGTCGGGCTCGGCGGTGACGCGTTCGACCAGGAGATCGATCAGCGCCTGGGTCGGCGGGGTGGTGGGTGATGCTTGCTCGCGCTGGGACGTCGGGGTGGTGGGTTCGGGCGCCCCTGCGGACGCCGACGGGCTGGACCCCGGGGACCCGGCGGGCGTGGACGCCACCTGGTCAGCGCAGCCGGCCACGAGGGCAGCGACGAACGCAGCCCGCACGAGCGTGGACTGCCAGCGAGCAGCAAAGGTTGCGGACACGATGTCAGGGGTACGGGGCAGGTCGCGGCGCGGATGAATCGGCGCCACCCGCGTCTAGCCGAACACGCGTCCCGGATTGAGGAGGCCCTGCGGGTCGAGTGCGTCCTTGATCGCGCGCATGACCCGGACTGCATCGGCACCCCGCTGCGGTTCCAGCCACGCCACACGCGCCGCGCCGATGCCGTGCTCGCCGGTCACGGTCCCGCCCAGATCGATCGCCGCCTGGTACAGATCGTCCTGCACGGCCTTGGTGATCGCGGCAGCGTTGGGATCGTCCCGCTCCAGGACGAGGTCGGGATGGAGGTTGCCGTCGCCGGCGTGGCCGAACGTCCCGATGCGGACGTCGTGCTTGGCGGCGATCCGCTCGATCTGGCGAAGCATGTCGGGCACCCGCGAGCGCGGCACGCCGATGTCCTCCATCTTCACGTCGCCGATCCGCTCGAGCGCCCAGTGCGCGGCGCGGCGCGCCTGACGCAGCAGGTCGGCCTCGGCCGCATCGCGTGAGCGGAGCGTCGTGGTGGCGCCGGCCGCGGTGCAGGCCGCCTCGCCTCGGGCGAGCTCATCGTCTGCGGCCGCGGCGGGCAGGTCCGATTCGATCATCAGCATGGCCGCCGCGTCACGGTCGAGGCCCAGGTCGTGCATGTCATCGACGGCGCGGATCGTGAAGCGGTCCATCAGCTCCAGCGTCACGGGCGAGAGGCCCGCGGCGGCGATGGCGGCGACACCGTCGCCCGCAGACTCAAGGGTCGGGAAGAACGCCAGCAGGGTCGAACGGGCGCCGGGCGCCGGGCGGAGCCGAAGCGTGGCCTCGGTGATGAGCGCGAGGGTGCCCTGCGAGCCCACGATCAAGTGCGTGAGCGAGTAGCCGGCCACGTCCTTGATGCTCTTGCCGCCCGTCCGGATGACGGCGCCGTCGGCCATCACGACCTCGAGCGACAGCACCGCGTCGCGGGTCTGACCGTACTTGACGCAGCACAGGCCGCCGGCGTTCGTCCCGAGGTTGCCGCCGATCGAGCACATCTCGAAGCTGGCGGGATCGGGCGCGTAGAACAGGCCGTGCTCTGCGACGGTGGCTTTCAACCGGGCGTTGATGACGCCGGGTTGCACGACGACGCACAGGTTCGCGCGATCGACCTCGACGATCCGGTCCATCGCCGTGAAGACGATCGTCAGCGCGCCCTCGAGGCCGTTGGCGCCGCCGCTGAGCCCGGAGCCTGCGCCGCGCGGGACGATCGGGACGTCGTGCTCCGCGCAGATCCGAACGAGCTCCGCGACGTGTGCCGTCTCGGTCGGAAGCGCGACCGCGCCGGGCAGGCCGGCGGGGAGGTACGCGGTCTCGTCACGCCGGTACGTCTCACGATCGGTGGGATCGGTGAGGAGGCGCAGGTCCGGGACCCGCGTGCGAACGGCCTCGAGGAACGGTTCTGTGACGGTGCCTGCAGCCATGCTGGCCAGTCTAGGCGGGACCAACGGGTGAGGGCCGATTGGACCAGCGCGGGTACGATGACGGCAGATGTCCGAGCACCTCCGACGTCCTCGCCGCCTTCCCATCGCGCTCGCGGCCGTGCTCGTCGCGACCGTGGCCGGGCTGGCTCCCGGCACCGCCCGGCCCGCCAGCGCCGCGGCGCCTGTCCCGGGGCAGCAGCCCGCGACCACCGTGGTGGGGACCAGCGCGATCACGCCCGGCAGCGTCGACCGGACGGCCGCCAACCTGACCGCCTCGTACTCGGTCGTGCTGGCGTTGCGCTACGGGACGCGGTCGATCGGGGTCAACTCCATCGCGACGATCACGAACACGTCCGGCGGGCCGATCGACCGGGTCGAGCTCAACACGGTCGCGGCCCGTCTCGGTGGCATGGTCCTGCGGCGGGTCGAGGTCGACGGGCGCGTGGTCACGGGCCGGGTCCACGACCAGACCATCATCGTCCGCCTCGGTGGCATCCTCCCCGCCGGGGCCACGGCCCAGATCCGGGTGCAGTACAAGGCGACCCTGCGCTCCACGCTCGGGGGGTCGAACTGGCTGTTCACCAAGGCCAACGGCATCGTCGATGCCTACCGCTGGATCCCGTGGGTCAGCCGCGACACCCCGTTCACCCGACCGAACCATGGCGATCCCTTCGTGACGCCGGTCAGCCCGTTCGTGCGCATCCGTATCGAGACCGATCGCAAGCTCGTGATCGCCTCGACCGCGGACCGGGTGTCGGTGTCGGCCAACGGCCTCACCCAGTGGTTCGAGGCCAGGAACGTTCGTGACGTCACGGTCACGGCCGCGCCGGATTTCCGCACGCGCGCGGTCACGGTCGGATCGGTGCGGATCCGCTACTACTATCGATCGAGCGCCAACGCGGCCACGATCCTGGACGCGGCCGCGGACGCGATGCGGCGCTACCAGTCACGTCTGGGGGCGTACCCGTACTCGACCTTCAAGGTCGTCCAGTCGGCTGGTGGCTATGGGATGGAGTCGCCGGGCCTCATTTGGATCCCCTACGGCGTCGGCGCGGCGAACCTGCGCTACCTCGTTTCGCACGAGACGGCCCACCAATGGTTCTACGGGATCGTCGGCAATGACCAGGCACGCCAGCCGTACGCCGACGAGGCGACCGCCGACTTCCTCGCCCGGGACCTCACCGGCACGCGTCGTGGGTCGCGCTGCTCGACCGGGCGGCTCGATCGCACGATCTACGAGTATTCGAGCGCGTGCTATTACGAGGTGGTCTACATCCAGGGCGGCAACCTCCTGCATGAGGCGCGCCGGCGGATGGGCTCGACCCCGTTCTGGTCAGCGCTGCGGAAGTACGTCGCCGACCATCGCTACCGGATCGTCGGCACGAGGACCCTGCTCAAGGCGCTCGACGACGGGACCTCGGTCAACCTCTCGAAGCTCTTCGCGCCGCGCTTCCCGAAGTACTACTGAGCGGATCCGGCGGTCCGCCGCCAGCGCCTGGGGCATGTGCCGGAAGCCTGCGGGGAGGCGAGGGTTCCACAGCCGCCAACCCGTCACGAGCCAGTCGGCCACCAGTCGTTCGCGCAGGCCCCAGCGGAGGCCGTACTGCTCCCGGATGGTCGGCGGCAGCAGGCCGACCGCCGGCCAGAGGGTCCAGGCGTACGCTCGCGGATCGACCGGCAACCGTGCCAGCACGCCGGGGAGCGGCGGGTTGAGGACCGTCACGGCCAGCTCGCGCGCGGTGTCCGACACCCGGACGCCGCCGCCGGGAGCGAGGCGCTCGGCGACGTAGGCGTCGAACGCATCGATGTCCGGCGGCAGCAGGCGGTCCGGCACCCCGAACGCCCGGGCGATCGGCAGGGTCTCCTCGTAGAAGCGCGCCGCGCGTGCCCGCGACACGGGGCCGAGCCACGCGTCGTTCCCGACGATCGTCGAGTCGATGAGGGTGGCGTGGACCCATAGCGCCAGGACCGGGTCACGAGCCGAGTAGCCGGCACCGCGGATGCCGCGATGCAGCGCGTTCAGGCGGCGGATCTCGCCGCGCGCGGCCGAGGTCGAGCCGTAGATGATCCGTTCGTAGCTCCGGAGGGTCCCGTCAAGCCGCCGCCACGGGTCCTCCCGAAAGTCGGAATGCTCCTCGACACCCGCGGCGACCGCGGGGTCGGCCAGCTGGAGCAGGAGGGCGCGCGGCCCGATGCCCAGGATGAGCAGCGCTTCGCGATCGAAACGCCATGCCTCGGACTCGGGTCCGAACAACCCGATGGCTTCGGCCCGTCGATCCAACCTCGCGTCAGCGATCGTCCGGACGACGCCCGATGAGCCACCAGGCGGCAGGGAAGATGCCGGCCGCGACGGCCAGCTTGGCCGCATCCCACACGAGGAACTTGGTCATGCCGGCATCGACCGCATCCGACCACGGCAGCCCGGTCGTCACCTTCAGCCAGGGAACGCCGATCGCGTAGATAATCGCGGTGCCGATGGCCATCGCCGCGAGCGCCCCGCCGATGCGCCGGTCCCAGCCGAGCTCCGCCAGTCGGCCCACCACGGCAGCCGACACGACGAAGCCGATGAGGTAGCCGCCGGTCGCTCCCTGGATCACGGCCAACCCAGATCTGCCCTCCGAGTACACGGGCACCCCGACCGCGCCGATCGCGAGATAGAGGAGGAGCGCGGCCAGCCCTCGCCGGAAGCCGAGTGCTCCACCGACGAGCAACACGCCGAACGTCTGTCCGGTGAAGGGCACCGGGAGCGTCGGGATGTAGACGAGGGCGCACAGCGAGACGAAGAGCGCGCCGGCCACGATCAGGGCCGCGTGACGGATCCGGGTCCCCAAGCGTTCTCCCACGCGGATCGGGACCAGGAAATCCGCGAGGGTGATGCCGCGCTCGGCGGCCGTCGTGCGGTCCAGCCGCGGAAGGGCGATGGTCATCGAGGCTCCGTAGGGTCGTCGCACTGGGGCGCGATCACGAGGCCCGGAGTCTACTACTCGTACCCCACGGCTCGCACGATGGAAACACCGCTCGCGATCCGCGCGGGATAGGCGGCGGCGAGCATCGCGAGGAGCACGCCCAGGGCGAATGCCGCCCCGACGGCCGACCATGGCACCGCCGTGGCGATCTCCCAGCGGCCCCCGGCCAGCACGACCATCAGCCCGCCCACGACGAGCCCGGCGAGCACCCCGCAGATGGCCCCGACGAGCCCCGTCACGCCGGCCTCGACGACGACCGAGCGCCAGACCTGCCGCCGGGTCATGCCGGCGGCACGCAGGACACCGATCTCGCGCACCCGCTCGAAGACGTTCATCGTGAGCGTATTGACGATGCCGAGGGACGCGACGACCACGGCGACGAGGGCCAGCACGTCGAACAGCCCGAAGACCCGGTCGAGGGCCTGGCCGATGGCGCCTTCGATGCGCCCGAGGGGCGCGGGCTCCAGGGCGAGCGATCGAGCGATGTCCCCGAGCTCGGCGCGGTCGGCCTCCGTGGCGGACGGCCCGAACCGGACCGCGAAGGCATCCGCACCGGCGATGCCGAGCCGAGCCGCGTCGAACCACCCGACGATGAAGGACTCACCGGTCGGACCCGGCAGCGTCCGCTCGGTGATGCCGACGACCCGCAGCGGGAGCATCGAACCATCCGCGGCGGTCGCCGAGATCACCGTGTCGAGACCCAGACCGTCGCGGGCGGCGACACCGGCCGGGACCAGGACGGCTCCGCCGGCATCGATCGCGGCGAAGGCCGTGGCGCGGTCGCCGGCCGTGAAACGCAGACGCCCGTCGGCGGCCAGATCCGCACCGACCATGGCGACGCCGTCGGTCCGGACCCCGCCCACGGCGAGCGGGAACGTTCCGATCGGGCTGACCGAGGCGATGTCGGGCCCGACCAGGACGTCCTCGAACTCGTCGAGGGCCCTCGGGAAGATCGATGTGAGGACGACGTCGCCCGGCACGACATCGGCGATCCACGCGCCCGCCGCGATCCGAGCGTGCTGTCCGACGCCACCGAGCGCGACGATCAGCGCGAGCCCGATCGTGAGCGCCCCGACGGTCAATGCCGCGCGCCCGCGGTCACGCAGCAGGGACGCCCGCGCCAGCCGCTCCTCGAGACGGGCCAGCAGGCCGAACGGCAGGCCCGCGATCCGCGCGACGGCGGGCAGGACAAACGGCACGGCCAGGGCGACCACCAGCAGCACGGCATAGACGACGAGGGCGCGCACGAGCGCCGCCTCGCCCGCCCCGCGCGGCCAGATGAGCAGGCCGGCGAGACCGACCAGCGCGAACACCGCGGCGAGCCAGCGCAGCCGGGCGCGTCGAGCGGTCGGCAGATCGAGCCTTGCCTTGAGCGCTTCCACCGGCGAGATGCGACCCGCCCGGCGAGCCGGCTCGATGGCGGCCGCGAGCGTTACGACCAGCCCGATCACCAGCGCCGCGAGCGAGTCTTCGAGGGTCACGACCGGCGCGCCAAGCGGCACCGAGCCCACGGTCCCCAACCATCCGGCGATACCCGCTGCCAGGACGACCCCGAGCAGCACGCCGAGCACGGAACCCGCGATCCCGATGGCCGTCGCCTGGACGAGGATGAACGACGTCAGCTGGCGGCGCGAGGCGCCGGCGGCCCGCAGCAGGCCAAGCTCCCTGACACGCTCCACGACCGTCATCGACAGCGAATTGAAGATCAGGAACGCCCCGGTGAAGAGGGCGATGGCGCCGATGAGCGCCGTCGTCGCGGCGAAGTCCCCGGTCGAGGCGCGCATGGCTGCACCGAGGTCGCGCGGCGATGACAGCACGTACGGTTGGCCGAGCAGGGATCGTTCGAGCGCCTGGGTGACCGACTCCGGCGCCAGCGTGCCGATGTCGATGCGGGTGACCCCCTCGGCGCCGAACATCTCCTGGGCGTTCTGCAGGGACATCACGACGGCTCGACCGCCACCCGCGGCCCAGGGTCCATCGCCCGTTAGGATCCCGACCACGCGCAGGTAGACCGGTGCGTCGATGGTCTCGATCCCGATCGTCGCGCCGAGTCCGAGCCCGTCCTCACGAGCCAATGTGGCGGTGATGACGGCGTCGCGACTGCCCGGCGTGGTCAGGAAGTAGCCCTCGCTGAGCGTGAGGTCGTGGAGCGCAGCCTCGGCCCTGGGTTCGACACCGGCGACTGTGACCGGCGGCGGCAGGGCATCCCCGGGCCCGAACAACCCGGCGCCGAGGTAGGTTCGGCGCTCGAACGCGGGGGCGGCCACCACGACACCGGGTGTGGCCCGGATCGTCGTGAGGGTCGCGTCGGACAGTCCGGTCTCCCCGAAAGCGGCGATGCGCAAGTCCGCCCGGCCGACGAGCGACGAGACGGCGCGGTCCACCGCGGCGTCGATGCCGGCGTTCGTGGCGAGGCCGGCGAACAGGACGGCGACCCCGAGCGCGACCCCGGCGATCGTGAGGCCCGTCCGCATGGGCCGCGCCCGCAGGCCACGCCACGCGAGCCGGTCGAGGCCGCGCATCTAGAGCCCGAGCTGGGCGAGGCGTCCGATCAGCGTCGCCGCGTCGTGGTCGCTGCGCCGGCCGAGTTCGATCGTGTCGAGGATCCGGCCGTCGCCGACGACGAGGACGCGATCGGCGTAGGCCGCGGCCTTCGAATCGTGGGTCACGAGGACGATCGTCTGGCGCCGCTCCTCGCACGAGCGCCACAGCGCATCGAGGATCTCGGTGCCGGTCGTGTAGTCGAGGTTGCCGGTCGGCTCGTCTGCGAAGAGCAGAGCCGGGCGGGTCACGAGCGCGCGGGCGACGGCGACCCGCTGCTGCTCACCGGCGGACAGCTGGTCCGGCTTGTGGTGCTCCTTGCCCGTGAGGTCGACCAGGGCGATGACGTCGCGGATCCGAGCCGCGAGCTCGCCGCGTGCGGGGTCCTGCCCCGCGATCGTGAAGGGCAGCGCCACGTTCTCGGTCACATCGAGGAGGGGGATGAGGTTGAACGACTGGAAGACGAACCCGGTCCGGTCGCGGCGCAGCCTGGTGGCGCGATCGTCCGACAGCCGGCTGATGACCTCGCCTTCGAGCACGACGTCACCGCTGGTCGGCCGGTCCAGACCCCCGAGCAACTGGAGCAGCGTGCTCTTGCCACTGCCCGAGGGGCCCATCAGCGCGACGAACTCCCCGGCGGCCACGGTCAACGAGACCCCGCGCAACGCGGCAACGGTCGTCTCACCGAGGGGATAAGACTTCGTCAGGTCGCGGGCTTCCAGGATGGGCTCGCTGGCGACCTTGGTGCGCTGGGTCGCCGCCTCGGCCGGCGTGGCCTCGAGTTGCGCGGTCATGTGTTCCTCGGTGCGGAGCGGTCCGGTCTGGTCACCTTAGGGGTGCCGGCACGCACGGTCCGCGGCCCGATGGTCCCGTGGGCCCTAGTACCGAACCCGAGATCAACGGCCATGCGCCGGTCAGCGGCGTTCACGCGCCGAAGAAGATGCCCGCCACGCCGCCCACGATGGACTCGAGCAGGCCGGTCGATCGGGCCGAGGCCACGATCCGCAGCCCGCTCTCGCTCCCGGCCTGTCCCGGTGGCGGGCCGTTGCCGGACGACCCGCCATCGCCGTTCTCGCCGCCCCCGCCGTTGCCTTTGTCCTGGCCGCCCGGTCCGAGACCCTTGCCCGGTCCCGTGCCATCCGGCACGGCCCCTTCCTCGAATTGCGGGCGCGGCGTCGGCGACGGTGTCGGACTGGGCGTCGGGGACGGCGTGGCCGTCGGCTTGGGCGTGGGCCTGGGGGTCGGTCTCGGCTTGGGGGTCGCCTTGACGATCGGCCGTGGCGTCGCCCTGGGGGCAGGCTTCGGCGTGGGCTTGGGCTTGGGCTTGGCCGTCGGCTTGGGGGCCGCTGCCCCGCACTTGTCGGCGAACAGGACCGTCCACATCTTCTTGCCGCCCGATCCCTGGTATGCGCCGACACCGATCGCGTCCCAGGCCTTCCCCAGGATGTTCTTCCGGTGTCCGGACGAGTCCATGAACATCTTGTGGATCGCCGCCGTGGCGACGTCGTCCGGGTAGGTATTCCAGCCGATGTTCTCGCCGGCGACCTTGTAGCAGTACCCCTTCGCGTCGAGCTTCTTGAAGACGGAGCCGTAGCCGGGGATGTCGTGACTGAAGTAGTCGCGGGCGATCATGTCCTTGCTGCGCCAGCGAGCGATCGACGTGAGGGCCGAATCGATCTTGAGCGCCTTGAGACCGGCCGCCGCACGGCTGCGATTGGTGAGCGCGACGAGATCCCGTTCGGACGCCGAGCTATAGGCTCCTTGGTCCCAGGCGAACGCCGCCCGTGGCTGGGCCAGGTTGACGGCGGAGGTCACCGCGAACAACGCCACCACGACGACCGAGATCCGGCGCGTGGTGCGCCGGGACGCCGCGGGCGAGATCGTCATCGATCCGTGGGGAATGGCCATGCGCCTCGGTGTCTCGTTGACCGCTCGCTGGGGGCGGCGGCGTGGGTTCTGGTGTGGTCCTCACCGTAGGCAGCCGGTGCGGTCAGGTCCCCGGCACGAAGGTCCCACGCTCGGACACCCTCGGTACCGGTCGGTCGCGGGACGACGTCATCGGTACGGTGCGGTCGGGTGCGGTGCGCCACGAGCGTGGCACACTGGCGAGGCTGTGCCGATCTCCGACCGCGTCGTCCTGATCACCGGCGCGACCGGGGTGCTCGGGCGCGAGACGGCCCGGGTCTTCGCCGCGGAGAGCGACCGGCTCGGGCTGGCGGGCACGGACGGCGAGCGGTTGGCCAGCGTCGCCCACGATCTCGGCCTCGCGGACGATCGGTGGGTGGCCGCGATCGGCGACCTGCGCCAGCGCGACGGGGCACGGGCCGCCGTGACCGCCGTGACCGACGCCTTCGGGCGGGTGGACGTCCTGGTCCATCTCGTCGGCGGCTACACCGCCGGCACGCCCATCGCGGAGCTCGATCCCGCCGATATCGCCGGCATGCTCGACCAGCACCTGTGGTCGACGCTCCACGTCACGCAGGCCGTGATCCCCGGCATGATCGAGCGGGGCTGGGGCCGCGTGCTCGCCGTATCCCCTCCCGTCGCCGTGGAACCGCCCGCCAAGTTCGCGCCGTATGCCGTCGGCAAGGCCGCCGAAGAGGTCCTCCTGCGCACGCTCGCGCGCGAGGTGGCCGGTGCCGGCGTGACGGTGAACATCGTGATCGTCAAGGCCATCGACGAGGGGGGCGTGCGCGCCACCGATCCCAAGAAGGCGTCGTGGACCGGGCCGGACGAGATCGCGGCCACGTTCCGGTTCCTGGCATCGGACGATGCCGCGGCGATCACCGGAGCGCGCATCCCGCTGAACGGCCGCAGCTGAGGCGGCGCACCCTCTACCCCGTCGTGGCGGCGGTCGCGGTCGTGACCAGCGCCCCTGCCTCGTCGATGACCTGCTCGAGATGCTCCCGTCCCCGGAAGCTCTCGGCGTAGACCTTGTAGACATCCTCCGTCCCCGACGGGCGCGCCGCGAACCACGCCTGCTCGGTCGCGACCTTGAGCCCGCCGATCGGTGCGCCGTTGCCGGGCGCCTCGGTGAGGACCGTCGTGATCGGGTCGCCCCCCAGCGTCGGCGCGGTGACCGCGTCGGGCGTCAATCGACCCAATGCCGCCTTCTCGGCCGGTGTCGCGGGTGCGTCGATGCGCCGGTAGGCGGGCGAGACCCCGAATCGCTCGGTGAGCTCGCGATACGTCTCGCCGGGATCGCGCCCCGTCCGTGCGGTCAGCTCGCACGCGAGCAGGTCCGCGATGATGCCGTCCTTGTCGGTCGTCCAGACGGAGCCGTCGAGACGAAGGAACGAGGCGCCCGCACTCTCCTCGCCTCCGAACCCGAGCGAACCGTCGACCAGCCCGTCGACGAACCACTTGAACCCTACCGGGACCTCGATGAGCCGGCGGTCGAGGTCGGCCGCCACGAGGTCGATCATCGACGACGACACAAGCGTCTTGCCGATGGCGACCTCGCTGCCCCACGAGCGCGCCCCGCCGAACAGGTACGCGATCGCCGCCGACAGGAAATGGTTCGGGTTGAGCAACCCCGCGCTCGGCGTCACCACGCCGTGGCGATCGGCGTCTGCGTCGTTCCCGAGCGCGATGTCGAACTGGTCGCGCAACCCGACGAGGCGGGCCATCGCATGGGGGGACGAGGGGTCCATCCGGATCTTGCCGTCCCAGTCGGCGGTCATGAACCCGAACTGCGGGTCGACCTTCGTGTTCGTGACGGTCAGGTCCAGGTCGTAGCGCTCCGCGATCGCACCCCAGTACGCGACCGAGGCACCGCCCATCGGGTCGACCCCGATGCGCAGACCGGAGGCCGCGATGGCCGCCATGTCGATGACGGCCTCGAGGTCGGCGACGTAGATGGCCATGAAGTCGTACGGCGTCGAGCCGACGCGCGCATCGACATCCGAGACCCGCTTGATCCCGTCGATGCCATCCTGCCCCGCCGCCTCGAGGATCCGGTTGGCCTCGTCCTGGATCCACCGCGTCACGTCCGTGTCGGCGGGCCCGCCGTTGGGTGGGTTGTACTTGAAGCCGCCGTCATCGGGCGGGTTGTGCGACGGCGTCACGACGATGCCATCGGCCAGGCGCCGCCAGCTGTCCGGCGCCCGATTGGCGGCCAGGATCGCGTGGGAGAGCGCCGGCGTCGGCGTGTACCCGTCACTGGCGTCGACTCGCACGTCCACGCCGTTCGCGACCAGCACGCCGAGCGCGGTCCGGGTGGCGGGCTCGGACAGCGCGTGGGTGTCGCGTGCCAGGAACAGGGGACCCGAGTAGCCGCGCTGCGTTCGGTAGCGGCAGATGGCCTCGGTGATGGCCAGGATGTGGGCCTCGTTGAACGCGCCACGGAACGCGGAACCGCGGTGACCGGACGTTCCGAACGCGACCCGCTGGGCGGGATCCGCCGGATCGGGCTTCGTCTCGTCGTACGCGGTCAGCAGCGCGTCGATATCGACCAGGTCGGACGGATCGACCGACTTGCCCGCTCGCTCGCTGATGGCCATCGAGCCTCCTCCGATAGGCACCATTCCGTGCACGAACGGTATCCGCGATGGATCCGTTCGTGTCCTTCGATATACTCCGCTGGCTTCGTCCACCCGCGCCGGCCGCGCACCGCCACGGACGAACGCCCGCGGTGGCCTTAGCTCAATGGGCAGAGCACTGGATTGTGGCTCCAGAGGTTACGGGTTCGAGCCCCGTAGGCCACCCCAACTTCACGTTTCGAAGCGAGTCGCGCCGTCGGTCGATGGCGTTGTCGGCGGATCCGCCGCAGCGCGGTCTGGATTCATCCAGTCGGGCAGCGCCGGCTGCGGCCGTGGGGGCTGCGTCGGGCTCGATAGGAGGCGCATGAGGAGTACCAGCACGATCGAGCCCACCAGGCCGAGGGGCGCAATGACGACCGTCCCCAGGATCTGACCGACGATCGGCAAACCCAGGGTTCGGAACAGCGCATCGCTGACCGCGGAGATCACGCCGCCTCCGATCCCGACGACGACGCCACTCACGACCAACCACCGGAATACCTGGCCCAAGTGGCCCCGCGTCAGCGCCCACGACCGCCCGATGGCCTCGATGGGCCCGGCTCCCGAGAGCAGCAGGACCGGGGCGAGACCCACGCGCAAGGTGACCAGCAGCGAACCGATGAGCGCTCCGAGGACGGTGACGAGGATAGCCAGGCCCACCCCGACGATCGCCAGCAAGACGACGAACACGACGACAAATTGGAGCACGGCCACAAGCACCGCGAACAGCAAGACGACTGTCTGGAGAAAGAACCGCCATGCCAGGTTGACGACTCCGGGTCCGAACGGACGCGGGTCCTCGCCATCGACGAACTGCTGAGCCGACTGGTACAAGACCGCGCTCGCGACGGGCCCGACCACGATAATGAGGACCAGGAATGCAAGGGCGATCGGGACGAAGCCCCGAAGATAGGCGTCGACGTCCGCCTGCGTGGCGAAGGTCGGTGTGGTCCCATCGAGCCCCGGCATGACGTACAGCGGCAGTAGCGGGAGCATCAGGATCAGGTACAGCAGGACCGGTGCCCAAAGAAATCCGGGCCTGGCCACGACTCGAACGGCGTATCCGAGCGCGTCAAGGACCGAGTCATGGGCTGGTGGCGCTGCTAGCATCGATCCCTCCAGCGGGGCTCACAGACTACTCGGCCGGAAGTCGAAGGAGGCGGGCGACCACCTCGAAGCCTGCGGGATCACCCGGCCACAACTCCAGCAGCCGCGCGGTGCCCGTCCCCCGGCCGATCCAGCCCAGGATGACCGCAGCCGCGACGAGGTCGTCCAGCGGCCCGATGCCGGGCAGGAACTCGGGCACGAGGTCGATCGGGCTGATCAGCCAGACGACCAGCAACACCAGCGCGGCGCGGTGCCGCACCGGCGTGCGCGGGTCCGCCAGCAGCCGCCGAGCGAGTCGGACGATGTCGGGCAAGGCACGCAACGCCGGCAGGGCGAGCTCCCGTGACGGCCGGTGCAGCCAGATCGCGGCAACCAGGGCGAGCCACACCACGACGATCGCCACAACGACCGTCACGATCGGGCCGAGCGGATCCACCTCGCCATGGTATGTCCGAGCCGCCGACGGTCAGTCGAGCTGGTAGAGGCGCGCGCCGATCAGCGCGAGCGCGCGCGTCACTTCCTCGAATCGCTCAGGTGGGACGGCGAGTACCTGTGGCTCGTTGGCCGGGTGCTCCGGCACGATGACGAGCGTCGCGGGTCGCTGCCGCTCGATATCGAACTGGATGCGTCGCAGGCCGTCGAACGGCACATCGAGCGCCAGCCGGTCGTCCTCGGCGACGGCGATCCGCCGATCTGTGACCAGCACGCTCGCGCTCGCCGCTCGCGCCAGCACCTGGATCGTCTCGCCAGGCTCGAGACGCTTGATCGCTGGGTGGTCGTTTTCGGTGCTCGTCTGCTGGTCCATGCTGACGCGCTCCTGACGCGGGGACCCTGGCATTGGTGTCAGCCTGTGCCGGGTCCAGAGTCGATCCAACGCGAGGACATGCAAGCCCCCCGAGTCGCCATGCCGACGGTAATCGTGGAGCCCCCGGATGGGAAATCGACGTCCGCCGTCCCGGTGTTTCAATCCCATCGCAGTCGCGGCGCCTTAATCCGCGATCGTGTCTCGGGCGCGCACGTGCGAGGCCACGCTTGATACACCCGGCTGGCACGAATCCACGCGGACGACGGACACGACACCATGTCCCAACCCGGGCGCGGTGATTCCTGTCACCGGTAGCGATTCCTTCGTCTGACGAGGGCCTGCCACGCCGCTGAGAGGCCCGTACGGCCGTTCTACCGGGTCTCGTAAGGGCGATGGGACCCCTGATGGATTGCCGACCTGGGCATTCGAGGGTCAGACTTCGCCTGATGGCAACCGTCCCCCTCGCGGCCCCGCGCATCGAACCGGCGCGCCCCACGGTCCTCGTCGTCGAGGACGACCAGCCGAACCGCATGCTGCTGACGCGATTGCTCGAGCGCGCCGGCTACCACGCGGTCACCGCCACCGATGGCCCGGCGGGTCTTGCGGCGGCCTTCGAGATCGACCCCGACATCCTCCTCCTCGACGTCGGGCTGCCCGGAATGGACGGCCTCGAGATCTGCCGACGCTTGCGTGCCGACCCTCGCACGGTCGCGCTGCCGGTCGTCCTCCTGACGGGGCGGACATCGGTCGAGGACGTCGTCGCCGGGCTCGATGCGGGCGCGGACGACTTCCTGGCCAAGCCCTTCCATGAAGCGGAGCTACTCGCACGGCTGCGCAGCGCGCGACGCCTGGCCCGCGTGATGACCGAGATGGAGAGCGCACAGGGCGTCGTGGCCGCGCTGGCCAACGCCGTGGAAGCCAAGGACTCCATGACCGAGCATCACTGTCAGCGCCTGGCCGGGCTCGCCCACCTGCTGGCGACGGCGGCCGAGCTCGATCCGGTGAGCATCAAGGGCGTCGTGTTCGGTGCCCTGCTCCACGACATCGGGAAGATCGGGGTATCGGACGTGATCCTCAGGAAGCCCGGCGCCCTGACCGACGACGAGTGGGTGCAGATGCGCCAGCACCCGTTGATCGGTGAGCAGATCTGCCGTCCGCTGGCGAGCTCTCGGGAGTTCGCGCCGATCGTGCGCCACCACCACGAGCGCTGGGACGGCGATGGCTATCCCGATCGACTCAAGGGCGATGAGATCCCGATCGGCGCGCGGATCGTCGGCCTCGTCGATGCATTCGACGCGATCGTCCACGACCGCCCGTACCGCGGCGCTCGTACCCTCGAGCGCGCAGTGACGGAACTCGGCGCCGACGCGGGGCGGCAATTCGATCCTGAGCTCGTCGAGCGCTTCGCGACGATCGTCGAGCGGGAGGACCTGACCGACACGGGCAACCGCCTCCGCATCGACTCCCTCGCTGCCCTGCGATCGAGCCTGTCATGACGCTCGAAGACGTCCTCACGCTCGCGCTGGACTTCGCGTACCTCGCGGTCCTGGTCGTCGCGATCGGTGAATACCGACGGCGACGCGAGCCCGTCGGCCTCGCCGTGGTCGCCGTGTTCGGTGCCGTCTTCCTGGTCTTCATGGCGTCGACCGTGGGATGGCTGCTGCCGCAGCTGGCGCTGATCGCGGGGGTCGTCGGCTTCGTGGCGTTCCTGGCGGTGCCGGTGCTCACGATCAACCTGGTCGGACATTTCCAATCGGTGCCGTCCTGGCTCCTCCGGACGAGCGCCGTCGTGGCCGTCCTGTTCGGGATCGGCGGCGTCCTGCTCGCCTCGCGTGTCGCTCCCGGCATCGGCGTGGGGGCGATGCTGGCCCTGTTCCTCGGCGCGCTGTCGTTCTTCCTGACCCTCGAGTTGGTGGCGGCATCCGCCTTCGTACGCGAGGCGAGGCGTCGAACCGGGGCGTCGCGAACCCGCCTCATGACTGCCGCGTTCGCGACCACCCTGGTGGCACTCGCCGCGTTGCTGATCATCCTGGGCGGTCTGGGCCTGGGGAGTGGAGCGACGAATGCCGTCGGCTCCGCGATCCGCATGCTCGCCCTGCTCGCGGCATTCGGGTACCTCGTGGCCTTCCAGCCGCCAGCGTTCGTGCATCGCCTGGGCCAGCAGGCCACGGCCTATGAGTTCGTGCGACAGATCAACGCGATCCCGACCGGGAGCCCACCGGACGAGATCTGGCGGCTGCTGGCCCGTGTCGCCGCCGACTCGATCGGCGCCAGGGCGGCCGCCGTCGCCCTGGGGGACGGCGATGAGGTGCGCCGGATCGTCGTCGGCGCCTGGCCGCTCGACGCAACGGGAATCCCCCGGGACCCGCACGAGATGACGCCGGCGGACCTCCCCGAACGATGGCGGCTCCTGCAACTGCCACTGATCATGGATGCGCGGAACCTCGGCGAGCTCGAGCTCTTCGTCCAGGGCAGCCCACTCTTCGTCGCCGACGACCTCGGGGTGCTCGAGCTGATCGCGCGGAGGGCGATCCTGGCGGCGGAACGTGAAGAGGTCCTTGCCGAGCGGGAACGGCTTATCGTGGACCTGCGCTCCGCGAGCGCCGCGAAGAGCGACTTCCTCGCGGCGATGAGCCACGAGCTGCGGACCCCGCTCAATGCGATCATCGGCTTCTCCGAGCTCCTCGAACGACCCCTCACGCCGGCCGGCCACGACGCGTCCACCATCAAGGAGTTCGCCGGCCATATCCACGGCTCGGGCATGCACCTCCTCGATCTCATCAACGAGGTCCTCGACCTGGCCAAGGTCGAGGCCGGCAAGATCGAACTCCGGGTGAGCGTCTTCGACCTCGATGCCCTCGTCCGGGGGACGATCGAGACCATGCAGCCCCTCGCCGACCGCAAGTCGATCTCGCTCACGGGCGAGGGGCACGGCCGCCTGGACGTCGAGGCCGACCAGGGCAGGATCCGGCAGGTCGTGTTCAACCTGCTGTCGAACGCGCTCAAGTTCACGCCCGACCAAGGATCCGTACGGGTGGTCTGGTCGAGCGACGGTGAGACGTGCCGTCTGGACGTCATCGACACGGGCCCTGGCATCGACCCGGCCGAGCAGGCGACGATCTTCGAGGCGTTCCAGCAGACGGCGGCGGCCACGGGTCACGTGGGCACGGGCCTTGGGCTGACCCTCGCCCGCCAGCTCGTCGAGGCCCACGGTGGCAGCATCGACGTGGAGTCCGAAGTCGGGCGGGGCAGCCGGTTCAGCGTCGTACTGCCGCTGGGACGCTCGAGTCTCGTGCCGGCCCAGGCGGCGAGCCCCTCGCCGGAATCCGTTGACGCCGGCCAGCGGCTCGTGCTCGCCATCGAGGACGACCCATCCGCCGCCGAGCTCCTGCGCGTCTACCTCGAAGAGGCCGGGTTCGCGACGGCCGTCGCGCCGGACGGCGCGACCGGGATCGATTGGGCCAGCACGCTGCGGCCCGCCGCGATCATCCTCGACATCATGCTGCCCGACATCGACGGCTGGGAGGTGCTCCAACGTCTCAAGGGGTCGGCCGAGACGCGCGAGATCCCGGTCGTCATCGTTTCGGTGGTCGACGATGCGCCGCTCGGGACCGCGCTGGGCGCGGTCGACTACATCGTGAAGCCCGTCGGGCGGGAGGCACTCCTGGGATCGCTCGGGCTGCTGACGTTCACGACCAAGGTCCAGACTCGCACCGTGACCGCCCTCGTGATCGATGCCGATCCTGACGCTGGCGCGGGCTACCGTGCGCAGCTGGAGCCGGACGGCTTCCGCGTCCTGGTCGCCGGATCGGGCGAGGAGGGCGTCGAGCGGGCGCGCGCCGACCGACCCGACCTGATCCTCCTGGACCTGATCCTGCCGGACACGGATGGTCCGGACCTCGTCGTCCGCCTCAAGGCCGATCCGGCGACCGCCGACATCCCGATCTGGGTCACGACCCGTGGCGACCTTGACGACACCGAGCGCGAGCGCATCAACGGCAAGGTCCAGGGCATCAGCGTCCACGGTGACAACGGGTTCGATGGGCTGAAGGGCTGGCTCGACAGCATCGGCGCGGCTGGCGGCGTGCGGTCATGACGCAGTCGGCTCGGGGCCCGATCCTCGCCGTCGAAGATGAGGCCCTCAACAGCGCATTGCTCCAGGCGATCCTCGTTCCCGCGGGCTATGACCTCATGATCGCAGCGACGCTGGCGGAGGCTCGCGAGTCCCTGAAGACGAAGACCCCGGCCCTCGTGCTCCTTGATCGCCACCTGCCCGACGGCGACGGGCTGGCGCTCGCCCGTGAGTTGCAGGCGTCACCCACGACCGCGGCCATCCCGATCCTCCTGGTCAGCGCCAGCGTCCTCCCGGTCGACCGGATCGCCGCGGCGGATGCGGGCTGTGCCGGGTTCATCGACAAGCCGGTGCGCGTCGACGCGCTGCTCGCCGAGATCGCACGCCACCTCGCCGGCGACTAGGCCCCGCGGGTCCCGACTCAGGGCGGCCGTCCGCGCAACGGATACGTTGGTGCACTCGCCGAAACTCCTAGACACACACGTCGTCAGCGGCGCATACTCCGATGTATGAGCGAACTTCGCCAACAGCCGAGCACTCGCCTGCGCGTCGGGCAGGCCGCCGAGATGCTCCAGGTGTCGGTCGAGACCCTTCGTCGTTGGGAGACCGAGGGTCGTCTCCGTATGGAGCGCTCCGCAGGCGGTCAGCGCCTGGTCGAGATCGGCGAGGTGTCGCGCCTGCTCGACGAGCGCCGCAAGGGCGTGACCGACCGACCGATCGTGGCCCAGTCCGCCCGCAATCGCTTCCCGGGCATCGTCACCCGCATCGAGGCCGACCGGGTCGCAGCCGTCGTCGAGGTCGTCGCCGGTCCGCATCGGATGGTCAGTCTCATGACCGCGGAAGCCGTCGAGGAGCTGGGCCTGAAGGTGGGCGATGAGGCGGTCTGTGTCGTCAAGGCCACCAACGTCATCGTCGAGATCCCGTCTGCCAGGGTGACGCGAGCATGACGTCCCGACTGGTCGTGGTGCTCGCGGTCATGCTGCTCGTCCTGGTCGCGTGTTCACGCGGCGGCGCCTCGCCATCGAACCTGACCATCTACGCGGCGGCGTCGCTGAAGAGCGCGCTCGAGGAGGCCAAGGCGGCCTACGAGACGGCCAACCCAGGAATGACGCTGACCCTCTCGACCGACTCATCGGCGGCGCTCGAGACCCAGATCGAGCAGGGCGCCCCGGCCGACGTCTTCCTGTCGGCCGATATCACGAACCCGCAGAAACTCGTCGATGCGGGTCTGGCCGAGGGCGCCGCGGTGACGTTCGCCGGCAACGAATTGACGATCATCGTGCCGATCGCCGATCCGGCGGGGATCTCGACCCCGGCCGACCTCGCCAGGTCGGGCGTCAAGGTCATCGCCGCCGGAGATGAGGTCCCCATCACGAAGTACGCGACGCAGTTGGTCGACAACCTGGCCGATGAGGCCGGGTATCCGGCCGACTTCGCGGCCATGTACGCCGCGAACATCGTGTCCAGGGAAGACAACGTGAAGGCCGTGGTGGCCAAGATCGAGCTGGGTGAGGGTGACGCCGGCATCGTCTACGTGACGGATGCAACGGCCTCGACAAAGGTCACGACCGTCGCTGTGCCCGAGGCGGCCAACGTGCCGGCCACCTACGCCGGTGTCGTCGTTAGGGCCTCGGGGAACGCCGCCGCGGCCAAAACCTTCCTCGACTGGTTCGCCGGACCCGACGGCCAGGCGATCCTGGGCACCTTCGGGTTCCTGCCGCCGTCGTGATGGAGGACGCGGCCGGGACGCCGGCTGCGGCGGGCCGGGCTCGATCGAGCAACCGGCGAGCGAGCGGCCGGGGGGAGCGCTCGCTGGCCGCGGTGGCGGCCCTGTTCGCGGTGTTCCTCGGGCTGCCGATCCTCACCCTCGTCGTGCGGGCGGTCGTCGATGGTTCGCTCGCGACGGCGGTCGCTTCTTCGGTGGTCCTCGACGCGCTGTGGCTGAGTCTCGTCACCACCGCGATCAGCCTGGTCATCACGGTGGTCCTCGGCCTGCCACTGGCGTTCGTCATGGCGCGTCGGCAGTTCCGCGGCAAGGGCTGGCTCGAGGCCATCGTCGATCTCCCCATCGTGCTGCCGCCTTCGGTCGCAGGCCTGGCCTTGCTCCTGGTCTTCGGCCGGCGCGGTTTGCTGTCCGAGCCGTTCGAGTTCCTCGGTGTCTCGATCCCGTTCACGACCATCGCTGTGATCCTGGCGCAGGCGTTCGTGTCGGCACCGTTCTTCATCCGCTCGGCCCGGACCGGCATCGCGGGCGTCGACCGCGATCTCGAGGATGCCGCCAGGGTGGATGGCGCCTCGGAAGGCCAGGTGTTCCGTGCCATCACCGTGCCGCTCGCGAGCGCGGCGTTGGCCGCCGGGTTGGTCATGACCTGGGCTCGATCGCTCGGTGAGTTCGGAGCGACCATCATGTTCGCGGGCAACGTGGAGGGTCGGACCCAGACCCTGCCGCTGGTCGTGTACGCGGAGTTCCAGGGTGGCGACCTCGACGCCTCGATCGCGGCCGCCGCGATCCTCGTGATGGCCGCCTTCGGCGTCCTGCTGGCGGTTCGGGTATTCCACTGGGGACGGGTGCTGGATGCCCGCGGCCTCGCGTGAAGGCCGCGCGATCAGCTTGCGTCCCGGGGACCTGGAACGTACGATGCGGCGACCCCGCGCTGCCACGTACGGGGCCCGTCCACGTTCCGCTTCGGCGGCTGGATGCAAGGGCCCGCGATGAGCCGCCGGGACGGAGGACTGCGCCCATGGCGACGGTGACGTTCGATCACGTCAACAAGGTCTACGGTGATTTCCACGCCGTGAAGGACCTGAACCTCGAGATCGGGGACGGCGAATTCATGGTCCTGGTCGGACCATCGGGCTGCGGCAAGACCACCAGCCTGCGGATGATCGCCGGCCTCGAGGAGATCTCCGACGGGACCCTGCGTATCGGCGATCGGGTCGTGAACGACGTTCCGCCCAAGGATCGCGATATCGCGATGGTGTTCCAGAGTTACGCGCTCTATCCCCACATGTCGGTCCGCGAGAACCTCGCGTTCGGCCTGAAGCTGCGCAAGGTGCCCAAGGGGGAGATCGAGCGGCGGGTCAACGAAGCCGCCGAGACCATCCAGCTCCAGAAGCTGCTCGACCGCAAGCCCAAGGAGCTGTCAGGCGGGCAGCGCCAGCGCGTTGCGCTGGGGCGGGCGATCGTCCGCGAGCCGGCCGTCTTCCTCATGGACGAGCCGCTCTCCAACCTCGACGCGAAGCTGCGTGTCCAGACGCGAGCCGAGATCGCGCGCCTGCACCAGCGCCTCGAGACGACCGTCGTCTACGTCACCCACGACCAGGTCGAGGCGATGACGATGGGCACCCGCATCGCGGTCATGAACGAAGGGCTGCTCATGCAGGTCGGGTCCCCCCAGGCCCTGTATGACACCCCCCTCAACCGGTTCGTGGCAGGGTTCATCGGGAGCCCGTCGATGAACTTCGTGGACGTGACCGTGGACGGATCGGGCGATACCGCTCGCCTTGTTGGCCCAGGCGACTGGGCCCTGCCCACGCCGCAGCGGCTGCGTGGCATCGCGGGCGACATCGCCGGCAAGAAGCTCGTGGCGGGCTTCCGGCCCGAGCACCTCGACATCGGCGAGGCCGAACCGGACAGCGGCTCGTTCCGCGCTCGTGCAGACGTCGTCGAGTACCTCGGCAACGAGGAACTCCTGCACCTCAACGCCGCGGACCAGGACATCGTCGCCATCGTCGACTCGGAGCACCGGGTCAAGCCGGGCGACATCGTCACCCTCAACCTGCCGCTCACGAAGCTCCACCTGTTCGACTCCGAGACGGGCGACGCGCTCACGTCCCCACGCCCGGCCGAGGCCGTCGCCTGACCGCGGAACCACCCGAACGCGAGCCCACGGCCCCGGAGGATCCCTCCGGGGCCGACCTCGTCGAGCGGGTGGTCAAGCGCCGCGTCCTGCATCGCGGCTCGTTCCTCGAGTTCCGGATCGACACCGTCGAACGGGCCGACGGGTCCCGTGCGACCCGCGACATCGCCGGCCATCCGGGCGCGGTGGCCATCGTGGCCCTGGATGCTGACGATCGCGTCGCCCTCGTCCGCCAGTGGCGGCTCCCGGCGGACGCGGCACTCCTGGAGATCCCCGCCGGTGGGCTCGATGTCGACGACCAGGGGGTGAAGGAGGACCCCGAGGTTGCGGCGCGGCGCGAACTCGAGGAGGAGACCGGGCTGCGGGCCACGACATGGCGGACGCTCGGCGCGTTCTACACCGCCCCGGGCTTCACTGACGAGCTCATGCACCTGTACCTCGCCACGGACCTCGCACCGGCCTCGGACGACGGCCGCCTTGGTCCGGACGAGGACGAACGGCTGATCCTCGAATGGCGGCCATGGCAGGAGGCGGTCGCGGCCGTCGCGCGCGGCGAGATCCGGGACGCGAAGTCCATCGTCGGGCTGTTCTGGCTGGAGCGACTCCGTCGCGGTTCGGGCCCGGACGCGACCGCGGCCCCTGGTGCACGCGAGATGGCCGCCACCCCGGCCGGGATGAGCGATGGATCGGTCGCAACGGGCGGCGGAGACTCGATCACCGTCACCTATCGATTGACGCTCCGCGAGATCGTCCGCGCCGTGGTCGGCCTGTCGGCTCGGTCGGTCGGGGTTCGTCTGCTCGGATTCCTCGTGGTGGCGCTCACGATCGTCCCCGTGCTGAACGGGGATCTCGCCTCGATCGTGTTCCTGGTCCTCGGGGCGTCGCTCGTCACCGGCTGGTTCGCCGCGCCGTTCGCCTGGTGGCAATTCCGGAAGCGACCGGACCTCGTCGAGGCGGACACCACGTTGACGGTCGACGCGGACGGCCTGCGGAGCGAGACGCCGTTCTCGAGCGCCCGAACGGCCTGGTCGACGTTCCGCAAGGTGCATGACGTCGCCGGGTTCCTGCTGTTCGACAACGGCGCGGGCATCAGCGTCGTCATCCCGAAACGCGCCTTCACCGGATCGCAGCTCGGGGTCGTCTACCGGCTGCTCGACCGAAGCGGGATCTCCCCGGGCGGCGCCACGCGATGAGGGGCACGCCGACCCGACGTCAGGCCGGGTCGGTCGTGTCGAAACCCTCGCCCGCGGCAGTCGGCTCGTCCGAATCGCGCGCGGGAGCGCCACCGGGCTGGCGCGGACCCGATGGAAGGCGGGCCAACGCGTCGCGGTAGAGACGCGAGCCCGGGCTCAGGGCGACGGCCAGGCGTAGATGCGTGCCGGCCTCATCCCGACGGCCGAGCCGCTTGAGGCTCTGCCCCAGGGCGTAATGGGCGTACGGCGCCGACGGGTCGAGCTCCAGGAGCTGCTCGAACGTCGCGCGGGCCGGGTCATGCTGGCCGGAGTTGAAGTAGGCACGCCCGAGCGCCTCGAGGATCGAGGCCTTGCCGGGCTCCGCCCGGTCGGCCCGCCCGAGGACGATCGCCGCCTGGGCGTGGTGTCGCTTGTCGAGGAGGGCCTGCCCTCGCTGCAGTAACTCGTACGCGGTCTCGGCGGTCTCGGCGGTCTCGGCGGGGTCGTTGGTGCCCGGCTCCCCGCCCGTTCCGTGCTCGTCCATGGCCAGATGGTGGCATGGAACGCGCCGAGCCGCCGTCGGGGGGTCGTGTTGGCAAGATCGACATCCACGGTCGGTAATGGCCGATGCAAGCGGCGTTCGGCCCTCCAGACGACCGAATCCGGCTCGTGATCGTCTCCCGGTGTCGATCCTGCCGCGAACAGGCGCGCGACCCACTCCCGACCGGCCATAACCGTCCCCCGGTGTCGATCCTGCCGCGGGCGCCGCAGGGCGGCGCGGGCGACGCTGGGCGACGCGCGCGACGCGGGCGACACACGGCGAGCACCGCGGAGATCCCGGGACTCAGCCCTCGCGGTAGGCCGCCAGGTCGACCGGCTTCAACCGCGGGGAGTCGGTCACGCCCGGGATCCGGCCGCGCTTCGCGATCGGGCGACCGTCGATCTCCTTGATGTCACCGGTGAAATCGATCGGGGTGGCGCCGCTGATGTACGAGCCGACTGCGTACGAGTCGACCGGCGCGCCGGCCTCCCTGAAGTACCGGATGCGGTCGGGGTTGAGGCCACCCGACACGACGATCCGCACGTGGTGGTAGCCCTCCTGGTCGAGCCGCGCCCGGACCTCGTGGACGAGGTCGGCGGTGACGCGGCCCCGCTCGGACGGCGTGTCGAGCCGGATGCCGTACAGCCGGTCACCCAGCGCGTGGGCCACACGCAGGGCCTCCTCCGCCTCGTCCTTGAAGGTGTCGACCAGCACGATCCGCGCGACGTCCGGGCCGAGGTTGCGATCGAACGCCAGCGCCGCCTCGACCGTGTCCCCGAAGATCAGGACGAGCGAGTGCGGCATCGTCCCGGTGGGCGCGAGACCGGCCAGCCTCGCCCCCGCGGGCGTGGACGCGCCCACGCATCCCCCGACGATGGCCGCGTAGTCCAGCACGTCGGTGATGTCCGGGTGGATGTGGCGGGCCCCGAAGCTGATGATCGGGTCCGGGGCGGCCGCATCGACACACTCGCGGGCGGCCGTGGCCCAGCCGGTCGAGTGGGCGAGCATGCCGAGGAACGCGGTCTCGTACAGGCCGAACTGGCGATACCGACCTCGGATCCGCAGCACGATCTCGCGCGGCCCGATGTCGTCACCGTCGTCGAGCGCCTCGACCTGGGTCTCGGTCGGATCCGCCGTCGCCAGGACGTGACCCAGCAGGTTCTTGGCCTCGTCGATCCCGCATAGCACGGCTTCGTGACGCGTGAAGACCTCCATCGTCACGAGCGGGTCGAGACCCTCCGCGGCGAGGATGCTGTCGGCCCGCGCGAAGTAGACGTCGGCCGAATCCCCGGACAGGATCTCGTGCGAGGGTCGGGCACGCTGGATACCCATCAGTCGGACGCGGCTCCTG
Organism: uncultured Chloroflexia bacterium; assembly: GCA_963735785.1. Lineage (GTDB taxonomy): Bacteria > Chloroflexota > Limnocylindria > Limnocylindrales > CSP1-4 > SPCO01. Next base: position 200,867 of record CAVTMH010000003.1, read on the forward strand.
GTGCGGGTCGTGACGTCGCCGGCGTCCTGGCCGACGCGCCGCCGTGGCCGACGTGGCGGGAGTGTAGACGATGCGCCGTCGCGAGCGTGGTCAGTGTTCGAAGCGCGGGGTCGCCATCCGGATCCGGCGACGTCGGCGGCGCCGGCGGGACATCTCGAGGAGCAGCAGCAGCGCGAGCAGGACCGCAAGCACGATCAGCCCGATGCTGATGGCCCGCGTCTGACCGACGGCTTCCGCATTCGCCCACGCTGTCGCGACGTCAAGCGACGCGGCAGCGGACGCGCCGAGGTCTCCCCGGGCGAATGCATCGCGCGCCTCGGTCAGCTGCGTCTCCGGGGTCAGCCCCCACAGGCCGAGCGTCAGGATCGGCGAGGTCTCGGCCGGGCGCAGGGCCTCGGCCGCGACATACCGACCGATGACGTCCAGCTCCGCCGTCGCCTCGGCGGTAGCGTCGTCGAACCCGTCGTCGTCTTCGAACGCGAGCCGGAGGGTAGCGGGCGGCGTCAGGCCGGCACCCTCGGCCGCGTTCATCACGGTCTCCCGGCTGGCCAGGGCGGCATCGGCATCGGACAGGAGCGCAGCGGCATCGCTGAAGCGCCAGGCTCGCAGGGCGTCACGGATGGGGCGCGGCAGGTGCCAGTCCCCGGCCGCCGTGACCACGGCGTCGTAGCGCTGGCGAGTCTGCGCTCGTGCGTCGAGCAGGGACAGGTCGGTATCACGCGCGACCCACTCGCGCCACAGGTCGTCGTAGGTCGCCTCGGTGCGGTCCTCCAGCAGGTCCAGCAACCCGCGCCAGTCCGGGGGCCCCTCGACGATCTCGGCGGCGCCGCCGTTCTCGGGCTGATAGGCACCGATGCGCGCCTTGGCGTCCGACCAGACGGCCAGCAGTCCCTCGTCGCCCGCCCGGTCGGCGATCGACGTCGCGAGCGCCAGCGACGCGGCATAGGCGTAGTCCTCCTCGGCCACGTCCGCGGCGCCGACCGGTCCCCATGCGTTGAGCGGGATCCGGGACTTCCGGAGCTCGTCGGTGAGCGCGTCGGCGCGCACGTCGCGCTCCAGGTCGGCCGCGACGACGGTCGCGTAGTACGAGGCGAAGGCTTCGTTCGACCATCGATCGGCCAGCAGCGAGCCGTTGAACCAGGCGTGCGCAGCCTCGTGGAGCACCACGAAGTCGTCGGCGTAGTAGGCGATCTCGACCTTGCCGGCGCTCGGGTCGAACAGCCCGGCGTAGCCGCCGGTGGTGCGACTGACCGACTCCTGGACGGTCAGCGGCTGCGGGTACTCCGGCCAGTCCAGTCCGATCCGTGTGCCGAGGACGGGCAGCGCGGCCTTCAACAAGCGGCCGACCCGCTTGCCCCATGGCTCGTCGTCCTGCCAGGAGCGCACGTGGACGCTGACCGGGGCGCCAAGGATCGTGGTTTCGACGGTCGCGTCCCGGTACGCCCCGGGTCGGTCGGCGACGAGGTAGGCGAAGAACTCGAGGGGCTTGTCGAGCCGGCCGCTGCGGAAGACCGTGCGTCCCTGGTCGTCCGTGGTGGGCGCGGGGATCTGGCCGGCCTCGACCTGGACGTCATACCCCTCCGGGAAGACCACCGTGACGGTGCTGCCCGGCGTCGACCTGGAGGCGAACGCCCAGACCGGGAACGACACGAGCGAATCGCCGACGCGCAGGTCGCGCGTTGCGGCGCCTCCCGGATCCTTGAGGTAGAACACGAGCTTGTACGCCGCGGACTTGCCGCTGGTCAGGCGCTGCCCGAAGTCGATGCGCAGCTGGACGTCCTGCTTGCCGCGCTGGACGATGCGGACGCGCGGCGCCCCCGGACCGTCGACGCTGAAGCTGCTCGCGCCGGCCATGACCTGGACGAAGGCGTGGTCGTAGTAGTACGCCGTCGTGGCCGTGTCCTTGCTCGGGTTGGTCATGCGCAGGTCGACCGTGACCCGGACGCGACGCTCCTTGGGCTGGACGTCGTACCGCGCGGTGCTCGTGAACCGGAGCGGCTGGGACGCGGCCAGGACCTCGGTCGGGGCCGTCGGCCCGAGGGGCATCCCGAGCAGGCCGATCGCCGCGACCGCCGCGAGCAGGAGGGCGGGCAGCCGCCGGGTCGTCAAATCGGCAGCTCCGGCGAGGCGGGTACGTCCGTGTCCGGAGGGACTGGCACGTCCTCGAAGATCTCGGGCAGCCGCGCCGCGAACCGATCGAGCAGCGCCGCGTTCCGGGGCGTCCGATCCCCATGATCGGGTTCCCGACCGCCGATCCAGAGCCACGACCTGGAGTCATCCAGCAGACGGTCCGCGATCCCGACGACGCGGGTCAGCGCGAGACCGAGAGCGTCGGCGTCGGCGTTGCGCAGGGCATCGATCGGGAGCTCCACTGCCAGCAGGGGTCGTTCGTCCTCGCCCACGCTGAACTTGGCGAACGGGAACTCGTCGTTCCAGCGCAGCAACTTGCGGTACGACTTGCGGAACAGGTCGTTGATCGGCGGGGCGAAGTGGGCCCAGCAGATGAGCGCGAGTGACGGGTCCAGGATGACCGTCACGCGCAGATCGAAGCGGCGACGGCCGTCGAGCACGAGATCCCAGCTGGCGATCCCATCACGGTCGGCCCGCTCGACCGGCGCGAGGCCGAGGTCTGCGAGCCAGCGCTCGACGTCGGCCGGGTGCACCGCGGGCGCACCGGGGTCGGCGGATGACATGCTCGCGGAGTCTAGCCGATGACCCACGAACCTGGCGGCCGATGCGTTCGTTGCCGACTGCGCTCCGAACGGACCGCGCGGGCTCAGCCGGCCGCGCCGCCCTTGGCGCGTGCTCCGGCCGCGACCTCACGGGCCGGTACGACCTCGGGGATCCTGGTCACGACGTCGTCCGTGGCCGCCCTCCGGGTGGGGCCGCGCCGTTCGACGGACTCGCCGCTCTTGATGACGCGCCGGACGAAATCGGTCGTTCGGATGTCCGCGGCGACCTTGACATTGCGCCCGATCCGGGCGCCACGAGGGATGACCGCGCGCTTGCCGACCACGGTGATGCCCGTGTTCAGCCGGCCGGGCTCCAGCTTGTTCGGCTTGTCCGGGAACGGGCCGTCGCCGACGATCGCGCCCGGGCCGACGACGACCTCCTTGTCGAGGATCGACCGGTCGACGACCGCCCCGGCGCGGATGACCGAGTCGAACATCACGATCGAGTCGCGAACCACCGCCCCCACATCGACCCGCACGCCGGGCGACAGCACCGAGTTGACGACCGTGCCGTTGATCACGCAGCCGTGGCTGATCAGCGATCGATGGACCTGGGCCGTCGGGCCCACCTTGGCCGGCGCCCGTTCCTCGGACCGCGTGTGGATGAGCCAGTCCTTGTCGTAGAGGTCGAGCTCCGGCATGTCGACGAGGAGGGCCATGTTGGCTTCCCAGTAGGACTGGATGGTGCCCACGTCCTGCCAGTAGCCGTTGTAGCGGTAGCCGAAGACCCGGGCCTCGGCCTCGAGCATCGCGGGGATGATGTGACGCCCGAAGTCGACCCGATCCTCGGACAGCCAGCGACGGAGGGCCTTCTTCGAGAAGACATACACGCCCATCGAGGCGAGGTCGCTCTTCGGCTGCTTGGGCTTCTCCTGCCACTCGATCACCTTGTCGGTGTCGTCCATGGCCAGGATGCCCATCCGCGACGCCTCGGCGAGCGGGACGCGCCGCACGGCGATCGTGACATCGGCGCGCCGACGGCGGTGCGCGGCGATGAACGGCTGGTAGTCCATCTTGTAGATGTGGTCGCCGGCGAGGACCACGACGACGTCGGAGGGGTCGTGCTCGACCACGTTCATGTTGCGGAGCACGGCGTCGGCGGTCCCGCGGTACCACTCGGCCACCTTGCCGCGGGCGATGTACGGCTGGAGGAGCTTCACGCCGCCCTGGTTTCGGTCCAGGTCCCACGGCCGGCCGAGGCCGATGTGGTCGTTGAGCGACCGCGGGTTGTACTGGGTCAGGACGACCACGTCGTGGATGTCAGAGTTCACGCAGTTCGAGAGCGTGAAATCGATGATCCGGTACTTGCCGCCGAACGGGACCGCCGGCTTGGCCCGCTCCTGCGACAGGATGGACAGGCGCTCGCCTTCGCCGCCCGCGAGGATGATCGCCATGGTCCGTTTCACGGTCCGGATCCGCCTCCCGACGTCACATGGGTTCCGTGCGGCGATGCTAGCACGGGCACCCGCGCGGAGGCCCAGGCCTACAGGAACAGGCGCGGGTTCACGTAGCTCCCGTTGAGCTCCACCATCCAGTGCAGATGGGCGCCGGTCGAGTTCCCGGTGCTGCCCTCGTAGCCGACCACCTGGCCCTTCTTGACGGAGCGGCCGACCGCGATCCCACTCGGTGTCACGGGCTTCATGTGGGCGTACCAGGTCTTGAGCGAACCGGAGTGCGCGATGACCACGATCCACGCGGGGTCGGCGCCGTCGGCCCAGTTCCAGCCGACATAGACGATGGTCCCGGCGGCCGCGGCCTTGACCTTGGTGCCGGACGGGGCGACGAGATCGATGCCGTTGTGGAAGTGCGCGCAGCCGTTGCCCGGGGCGTAGTAGGCGAACGAGCTGCAGCCGAAGTTGCCGCTGATGTTGAAGCTGTCCATCGGCCAGCGCATGGTCCCGTTGAACTTGGACGGGATGTTGCCGCGCGAGATCTGGCGGGCGATCAGGCTGTTGATCTGCTTGGCGAGCCGGCGCTGGTCGGCGGCGGCCTGGCGGATGATCGCCGCAGCATTGGCCCTGCTGCGCTTGAGGGCCGCATAGCGCGCTTGCTGCTGGCGGAGACTCTTGGCGACGGCTTTCTGGAGTCGCGCGAGCTCGGCCTTGGTCTCCTTGAGCTCCTTGAGACTCCGGTCGAGGGCGCGCTTCTGGGCGGCTGTCTCCTGGCGGAGCAGATTGGTCTTTGTGCGCGTCTCGCGGACCGTCTCGTGGATCGCGACCAGGGTCTCCTTGTCGCGGGTGATCTGGTCGGCGAGGGCCTGATCCTGCTCCCCGACGTCGATGTAGTAGCTCATCTCGGCCAGGAGGTCCGTGAACGTCCCGCCCGACAGGAACGTCTCGAGCGGTGAGGTCCGGTCCGTGTCGTACGCGTTGCGCACTCGGTCCGCGAGCTGGGCACGGCGCTCGCTGAGGTCGAGGCGCTTCGCAGCCTCCTGAGCCGTGACCAGCGTGAGTTGGGCGTCCATGTGGCGGAGCCGCTCGACGAGGTCCGCGTAGGCCGCCTTGATCGCCTTGATCCGGACTTCCATCTTGACGATCTTCCGCTTGACCGCGGTCAGGTCGGCGCCGATGGCCCGAAGCTGGAACTTGGTGTCGCTGATCTCGGCGGCGAGGCCGTCCTGGAGGTCGTTGATCGCCGCGACCCGCGCCTTCTGCTCGGCGACTTCCTTCTTGAGGGCTGCCTGCCTGGCCTTGGCGTCTGACAGGTCGTCGCCGCGCACCACCTGCGGTGACACGGACGCGCCCAGCAGACCCATGACGAGCGGGAAGATGAGGACGAGTGCGGGGAGGCCACCGCGCGACCGTCGGGCAGACCGGTCCCATGACTGGTTCGACCAGCCGTTGGATCCGATATGGCCCGTGTCGGGGCGAGAGGTCCGGCGCATCACCTGGGCGGCGTCATCGTGCGAGCAAACTCCGTTGGTCGGCGCCTGGCTGGGGCCGTGGCGCGGTCGACGGTGAGCCCGCCGGTGCCGACGTCCGTTGACGGGCACATGCCGCAGGACGACGATCGGATTCCGGCTCCGGGCATGATACCCCGAGGGGCAAACTCACTGCCAGCACCAGTCTAGAGAGCTTGCCCGACCGACTGGATGGGTCGATGGTCCGGGGTGGTACCGGGACATCCGCTCTGGTCTGGTGTGGCGGGGCCTGCCGCGCATCGGCCCCGACGAGCTGGCCTCAGGCACGGATGAGGGTCGCCCACAGCGCGCCGATGATGAGGAACGGCCCGAAGGGCACGTACGACCGCCGGCCGACCCGGCCCGTCGCGAGCAGCACGAGCAGCACGGCACCGGCCAGGATCAGCCCGAACAGCGTCCCGCCCAGCGCCCGGTCACCACCGAGCAGCAACCCGGCACCCACGAGCAGCTTCACGTCCCCCAGGCCGAACGCCCCGGCGCCGAACGGGATCGATGGGAGGTACAGGACGGCCGGGATCAGCACCGCGGCGAGCACCGCGGTCAGGACCGCCCCGTCGACGAGCGGGTTCAGGCCGGACAGCGCGTACAGGAGCGCGATCGGGATGACCGGCAGGGTCAGCTCGTCGGGGAGCACCCGCTGGTCGAGGTCGGTCGCCAGTCCGATGATCAGCGTCACGAACCACGCCCCGAAGAGGGCGAGGGCGAGGGGATCCCCACCGAAGCGAAGCGGCAGCAGCCCGAGGGCCAGCGCGCCGACGACCCCGCACAGGACGGTTCGCCAGTCGGCCCGTCGGCCAGGTGGATGCTCCTCGTCGTGCTCGGGCCAGCGCGTCGCGAACCGGTCGGCGAGCAGCCCGAGCGCCGCCCCGGCCAGGCCGAGGATCAGGCTGAGTGGCTCCACGTGATCCGCGGTCGGTGGCCGCGTCCGCCGTCAGGCCCGGCCGGCCAGCGCGAGCTCGACGAGCGTCGCGTGTGACGCGCCCGTTGCGCCGCGCGACGCGAACGGGAGGGCCTTGCGGTAATAGCCCGTGCCGGCGATGTCGAGGTGGACCCACGGCTTCGTGACGAACTCGCGCAGGAACAGGGCGCTCTTGACGAGCGAGCCCTCGGCCGAGCCTGCGTTCTGGAAGTCGGCGTACCAGCTCTCCATCTCGGGCACGTAGTCCTCGATGAGCGGCAGCTGCCAGTAGCGCTCGCCGGCGCGGCCCGCGGCCGCGGCAACCTCGTCGTACCAGTCCTGTGGCTGTCCGAAGGCGCCGGTCATGAGGTGCCCCAGTGCGCGCGCGACCGCACCGGTCAGGGTCGCCACGTCCACGATGTGCGTCGCACCAAGGCGTTCCGCGTAGGTCATCGCGTCGCCCAGGATCAGCCGGCCCTCGGCGTCCGTGTTCGTGATGTCGACCTTCTTGCCATTGAGGGCCGTCACGATGTCGCCCGGCCGGGTGGAATGGGGCCCGGGCATGTTCTCGACCGCGGGCGCGAGGCCGAGCAGGGGGGTCCCAGGTGCCAGGCGCGCCACGGTCTCCATCGTCGCGAGGACCGTGCAGGCGCCGATCTTATCCATCTTCATCTCTTCCATCCGGTCGGATGGCTTGATGCTGATCCCGCCCGAATCGAAGCAGACGCCCTTGCCGACGATGGCCAGGTGGCGGTCGAGCGAGTCGCGCTGCCCCTCCTCGCCCGAGCGCATCACGATCATCCGCGGCGGGTTGTCGCTGCCGCGGCCCACGGCCATGAACATGCCCATCCCGAGCTCGATCGCACGGTCGGGCTCGATCACATCGATCCACAGGCCGTTGCGTTCGGCCAAGGCGCGGGCCTCCTCGGCCAGGACCTCGGGGGAGACGTCGTTCGCCGCGCGGTTGGACAGCGTGCGGGCGTAGTTCGCGCCCTCGCCGATGATCTGGCCACGCTCGGCCGCGGCCTTGATCGCGCCGGTATCCCCGCCGGGCATGACCAGGATCAGCTCGTCGAGCTTCGGTGGCGCCGTGTCGGGGTCGGCCCGATAGATCGACTTCGGGTCGTAGGATCCCTCGACGATCCCGCGCGTGACCAGGTCTGCGGCGGCCGCTGCGTCCCCACCCATCGCGGCTGTGTCGGCGATCGGCGCCAGCCACACGGCGACGCTCTGCACGACTCGACCACCGAGGCGGCGCGCCGCGGACGCCGCGACGCGAACGACGACCTCGCGATCGATGGTCCCGTCCTCCCCCGCCCCGACGAGGACCAGCCGGCCGGCCGGCAGCTCGCCACCGGGCGCGAGCGTGGTGGCGTAGCGCTTGCCGGTCAGCTCCTTGAAGCCGGCCAGCGCCCGGAGCTCACCGCCCGCCCGCCGGTCGAGCTCATCGAGCGGCCCCTCGAAGGTCGGCTCGCCGACGAACGGGATGACGAGGACGTCGGCCTTGACGTCCCACGGCTGGTCGGCGACGACACGGAGTTGCACGGTCGTGGATCCTCCCCCTTGGTGTCGGGCCGCCAGTGATGCGCGCGCTCAGCGGCCGGTCATCGGTACGTTGGCGGCAGTGTAGCGTCCGCCACTTGCCGCAGGCGCCCCGATCGGCCGGGGCCCGTCGCCCCGGCGGTCAACTGCCCGGGCTGGCCGATGGGTCGGCGAGCGCGTCGGTCAACTGGCCGCGAGCCTCCTCGATCGCGATGACCGCCCCGTTCATCCCGCCACGCCCGATCTGGGCCATGATCAGGACGAGGCCGCGCGTGTCCGGCGGCAATCGGTCCTTGGCCCGGCGCTCGGCGGTCAGCGCCTCGCGGACGTCCGCCGTGACCCGGCCCTCGCTGTCGCGCAACGCGGTGTACAGCCGACGCAACGCGACGTCGTATGCGGCGCTGCGATCCAGCCACTGGTCGAGGGTCTCGACGTCCATGGTCCGAGCCAATCGATCACGCAGGCCGCGTGCGTCCGTGATGGCGGCATCGGCCGCATCGAGCGCGGTCAGGGCCTCTGCGTACTGTGTCCGGCGCCCCTGTGCCGCAGCGGCCAGAACGGCGTCATCGTGCGCCGCCAGGAGGTTCGACAGGCGCGCGGCCGGGGCCGACCCGGTGGCGACCTGCGCCCATTGCGCCTCCAGGCCGCGAGTCGAGGCCAGGGCGCTGGCCAGCCGGGCATGCCGCGCGCGGACTACCGGCCCGAGCCGGTACTCACCCTCCGGGGTGCCGATGAGGGGGACGGCCGCGAGGGCAGCTTCGATCCGCGCCGACCGGCTCGCGATGTCCGCGACGATCTCGTCACCTGCGTCCAGCGCCGCGGACGCGGTCTCGGGATCGTTCGCGACGAGCGCGGCGAGCGCGCCACGGCCCTGGACGCCGAGCGCATCGAGCTGGTCCGAGACGGCCGCGAGCTCGACCGCGATCGCGTCGAGCCGGGCGGAGGCCTGGACATCGTCCCGTGCCGTCAGCCACGGGCGCGACCCCGCCGCGGCAGGCGCGTCCATGCCGGCAAGCAGCCCCGCCGCGCCGAGCGCGATGAGGATGACCGCGACGAGCCATGCAACGGCGAGGAGGAGCTGGCGCATGTGACGGGATCGATCTCCTCGATCGAGGGATGCGGACCTGGCGACCGCGCCGCGCGGGACGCAAGCGTCGAGCGCTCGGGAATCGTAGCATCGGGCAGTGATGACGCCGACCATCGACCGCGCGACCCGGGCACGCCGCCGCCTCATCGAGACGATGCCGAAGGCCGAGTTACACCTTCACCTCGACGGGTCGTTGCGCGTGGACACGGCCCTCGAGCTCGCCCGGTCGCGGCGCGTGGATGCCCCGACCGACTGGATCGCCATGTCCGAGGCCCTCATCGCGCCGATGCCGTGTGCCGACCAGGCGGAGCTGCTCCGCGCGTTCGACCTGCCGATCGCGTTGATGCAGGACGCCGAGGCGCTCGAGCGCATCACCACCGAGCTGGTCGAGACGAAGGCGGCGGACGGGGTGCGCTACGTCGAGATCCGGTGGGGACCCCGCCTGCACGTCGCGCGCGGTCTCTCCCTTGCCGACGGGATCGCGGCCGTGTGCGCTGGCGCGCGCGAGGCGGCATCTCGAACCGGGACGGTCGTGCGCCTCATCTGCACGGCGCTCCGCTCACACGACCCCGAGGGCAACGTCGAGCTGGCCGAGACCGCCGCCCGCTTCATCGACGAGGGGCTCACGGGCTGGGACCTGGCGGGCCCGGAAGCCGCCTTCCCCGATCCGCTCGACCACGCGCGTGCATACGAGGCGGCTCGAGCGAACGGCCTGCGGCTAACGATCCACGCCGGAGAGTGGCGCGGGGCGGCGCAGGTCCGTCGTTCCCTCGTCGTCGAGCCGGAGCGGATCGCCCACGGCGCGGCCGCCATCGACGACGCCGAGCTGTGCGCGGTGCTGCGCGCCCGGGGTATCTCGCTCGACGTATGCCCGACCTCGAACTGGCAGGCGGGCACCTTCCCGTCGGTGGCGGCGCATCCGCTGGCACGCCTCCATCGCGCGGGCGTGCCGGTCACGCTCAGCACGGACGACACGACCGTGTCCGACATCACAATGTCCGAGGAGTTCGTCCAGGCGGTCGAGGCCATCGGGCTGACCCTCCCCGAACTGTGGGCGATCAACCGGCGGGCCCTCGATGTCGCGTTCGCCGACGAGGGGACGCTCGTCCCGCTACGGGAGGCCTTCGACGCGTGGGGCGACCGGATCCCGGAGCTGGCCGAAGCGCCCTCGTAAGCGGCTCGTCGGATCGCGACCCGCGGGCCGGACATGGGACGAGGGCGGCCACTCGGACCGCCCTCGTCCCGAACGCGGGGGCAGGCGCAACCCGCGCGCGTGAGCTAGGGCAGGAGCGTGCTCAGCGGCGCGCCCAACGCGGTTTCGAGTTCGGATGCTGTGAGCGTCGTGTTCGCCGTCGTGCTGCCACCGTTTCCGTTGTCCGATGCGGAGGTCCAGACGTGCGTCTGGCCGGCGGCCTGGACGGTGATGTTGTCGAGGTAGACGAATCCGGGCGTCGAGGCACCGATCGGGCAGCCGGGCGGTTGCGGAATCGGGTTGTCCGTGCCCTCGTCGAAGACGATCGCGAGGTGCCGGACGGTAGCTCCCGTCGGGAATGAAGGCACGACGAATTGGTCATGACACCATTCCGGGTTCACTGGGCTATGGGTGGCCTGCGCAAAGCAACCCAGAAACACCGTCGGGAGCGGATCGCCGTTGGCGTCTGCCAAGCCGATGTTCCAGCGCGGCGCACCCGCGCCACAGTGACCGTCGGTCCGGTGATCCCACGAGAGACCCGTCAGGTCACTGGCGGGCATGCCTTCGAATCCCTTAATGAGGACGACCCCGGCGGCGAACGTCGCGGTTGTCGTCTTCTTCTGGAAGTAGAGCGCCTGGTCCTTGTTCCCGTTGCTGTCCCGAAGACCCTCATGGGCCTTCCAGGATGCATAGGAGTGCGGTCCGAAGCCGCTCGGATGGAGCGTGAACGTCCCTGCCAGGGCGATGCCGGTAGAGGCGAGGAGCAGGGCGATCAACGCGATCGATACGCGTTTGAACATGACACAAACCTCTGTTGGATGCCTGCCTGTGATCGTGGGTCTATTTCTACGCGCAGGCATGTTGCAGCCGCTCTGGCCGCTCCCCGGTCCCGCGGCTTACAGCTGCGTCGCGGCTCCATAACATCGCCGGCGCGACAACGCACTCGACAACGCCCGCCTCTCCTCTTGCCCGACGAGGCTCCTACGAGGTCATCGCCTCCACGATGCCGGCCAACTCCGTGGCGTCCTCGGCGACCGCCGTCGGCCGCTCGTCGGCGGGGAGTGCGTCGACCTGCTCGCGGGTGGTGACGCCGGTGAGCATCAGCACACAGCGGGCACCGACGGCCCGGGCCGCGGCGAGGTCCGTGGCGATCCCGTCGCCGATCATCACCGCCTCGCTCGCGTGGCGTCCGACGGCCTCGGCAGCAAGCTCCAGCAGGTGCGGCTCGGGCTTGCCGATGGACAGGGGCGTGACGCCGGTGGTCGCCTCGAGCGCGGCGGCGACCGCCCCGGCGCCGGGGCGAAGGCCGCGCTCCGTCGGATAGACGGGGTCGCGGTTCGTCGCGATGAACCGTGCCCCGGCCCGCACACAGTCCGCGGCGGCTGCCAGGCGCAGGTACGTGAGGTTGAGGTCGAGACCGGACACGACCGCATCCGGAGCGCCCGCCGCGGCCCAGCCGTCGATGCCCTCCTGGTGCATCCGCGTCGCAGCATGACCGGCGGTCACGACCTCGAGGCCGACGTCACGCAGCTCGCGTTCGAGCCCGCCGGCACCCACGACCAGCACCCGCCGGATGCCGGCTTCATGGGTCGCGAGGTGGAGCGCGGTCGCGCGCGCGGACGAGACCACGGTGTCGGGCGTGATCGGCGCACCCATCGCCGCGAGGCGGGTCACGTAATCGGCGCGGTAGTGCATCGAGTTGTTCGTGACGTACACGACGTCGTCGCCGCGGGCGGCCCGATCGGCGAGCACGGCGGCGACACCCGGCACGGGATCGACGCCTCGATACACGACGCCATCGAGGTCCACGAGGAGGAGCAGGCTCACGCGGCCGATCGTAGCCGCGGGCGGCGTCGCGCGTAGGATGGGCCGGTGACCTCACTCCCTCGCGACCCGTTGGCCGGCACCGATCGCCTGTTGATCGACGGCACGAATCTGCTCCACGTCATGGCGCGCAAGCCGGGCGCCGCCCCGCAGGCGGCGTTGATCGGTCGACTACGCGCCATCGTTCCCGCGACCATCGGGATCGAGATCGTCTTCGATGGCGCGCCGGACCGGGGCATGCGCGGCGAGCGGGTGGCCTCCGGGTTGATCGTCCGTCATGCGGGACGGCGCAGCGCGGACGAGGTGCTGCTCTCGCTCGTGGACGAGACGCGGTTCAGCGCGGGAGCCGCCGCGACCAACGCCCTGCTCGTCGTCAGCGACGATCACGCGCTGCGCGCGTCGTTGCGAGCCAAGGGTGCCCGGACCGCAGGATCGGCCTGGCTGCTCGGTCGGCTCGAGCGGCCGAAGCTGTCGGCGCCATCGATCGGCAACCGCCGACCGCCCGCCGCGCCCAGGGTCGACGAGCGTGACCCGGCGATCGAGCGGCCCGGCTGGAAGCCGGGCCGGGGCGCCACGACGAAGCGAGGCAACCCGCGCCGAGGTCGACCGTCCTCGGGTAGCATGCCGACGTGACGATCGTCGACGCGCTCAAAGACATCTGGAGCAGCATCCTCGAGATCACCGCGCAGTTCGTCATCCCCGACTGGAACGCGGTCATCGGTCTCCTTCCGCTGCTCGTGTTCATCGGCCTCGTCGGCCCGCTGCTGACGTTCCTGCCGCTGGGCATCCTCATCTACCAGCTCCGCAAGCCACGGGTGAAGGGCGTCAAGTTCGAGGAAGGGCCGACGGTCGCGGCCATCGGCGAGGACGGGCGGCCGATCTTCCCGCCGGGGCTGCCCCACTGTCGGCGGGATAGCCTCATCTATCCGTCTGGGGCGGTCCGCTGCGAGCGCTGCAAGGACGATCTCGCGGTCATCTGCCCGATGTGCGGGTTGGGTCGCCCGGCGCTCATCGATACCTGTACCAACTGCGGCCTCGTGCTCAAGGTCAAGCCGCGTGCGGTGATCGTGCGCAAGGCGGCGGCCGGCCCGAAGCCCGGTGGCGCCGCGGTCGCCTGACGTGGGCCGGCCCCTCTCGCAACCCAACGCCCGGTTCGCGCCGCGACCCATCGGCCCGTTCGCGCCGCAACCCATCCGCCCGCCCGCGCGTCTCGTCCAACGATGACCATGGCGGAGCTCTCCTCGAGCCTGTTCTCGATCGGTGTCATCTTCGTGGCGCTCGGGTTCGCGGCCCACGTCGGGCATGCCGTGATGCTGGCGAACGGCCGTCGGGCGGCACTCCCCGAGCTTCGCGCCTCGCCCCAGCCGGCGTTCGCGGGCGTGGTGACCGGCTCGTTCGTGACGAACTCGAGCCGTTCTGCGACCGGCGGCCCGACCCTCGCCGCCTCCCCGAGTCCCCTGTCACGCGTCGCGACTGCGCTCACCGTTTTGGCCGCGACGTTCCTTGGTGTGTCGCTGCTCCTGCGCGGCATCGTGGTCGGCCGCGGTCCGTGGGGCAACATGTTCGAATTCACGGTCGCGTTCTCGTTCTCGATGATCGCCGGGTACCTGGTCCTGTCGCGGCGCTACGCCATCCGCTCGATCGGCTTCATCCCGCTCGGGGTCGCGCTGGCGCTCCTCCTCTACGCGTCGAGCCTGCCGTCCGAGATCTCGAGGCTCGTCCCGGCGCTGCAGAACCCGCCGCTGCTGACGATCCATGTCGGGATGGCGGTCATCTCTTATGGGATCTTCGCGACGGCCTTCGCCGCCGGCGTCGCGTACCTCGTCCAGGGGCAGGACGACCGGCACGCCTGGCTGCCGTCGCACAAGGTGCTCGACGAGGTCGCCTATCGAGCCGTGATCATCGGGTTCCCGATCTTCGCGACGATGATCATCCTGGGCTCCTGGTGGGCGTCGATCGCCTGGTCGCGCTACTGGGGCTGGGACCCAAAGGAGACCGCGGCGCTCGTGACCTGGCTCATCTACGCGGTCTATCTCCACGCCCGCAACCGACGCTCGTGGGCCGGCCGACCGGCGGCGCTCCTGCTGGTCGTCGGCTTCGCGATGGTGCTGATCACGTACTCCGGGTCGCTGTGGTTCAGCGGCCTGCACTCGTACAGCGGGCTGTAGCCCGGGTCGCCGCGGCGCCCGGCCACCGACCGCCGATCATGAGCAACTTGCTCCCGGGCCACGTTATGGCCGGTCCACCGTGCCGGGGACGTCCCGTGGCGCTGAACTGGCCCGACTATCACGCATACCGTGCTCGACGGGCACGCTACGCCGGGTCGGCGGCCACGCTACGCCGGGTCGGCGGCCACGAGGACCCAGATCGGCCCCGCCGGTCGACCATACCGTGCCTGGGGTGCATGTCCTTCAGGATCCAACCTCGCTGGTAACTCGCCTCCCCCCAGCACCGCACCCGGCCGCGTGCCGTCGAACTCGATGCCGAGCGGCATAGCCTCCCGAAATCGTCCCAGCCTCGACTCGGTTCCAGAATGACATCGCGGCGATCGGCCGGTCGGGGCTCCTGAGCCAACCCCGGATCGAGCGGCCGTCCAGCGGGAAGGCATTCCGAAGCACGGCCTTGTGTGCGGCGAGCCGCGCTCGGTTCGCTCGTCCCTCCGCAACGATGACCCACATCGACACCGTCAGCGGGTGCCAGCCTCGACCCGCGGCGATCTCCATGGCGAGCCGCCGCCGTTGGTCCATCCGCCCGATGAGCTCATTGACATCGACGATGTCTGTCTTGAGCTCGATGATGACAAGCGCCCGATAGCCCGCATGCCACGCGAGGATGTCGGTGATCCCTCGTTCGCCGTAGATCGAGAACGACACTTCAGGCTCGAGCGTCCAGTCGGGAAGTTCCTCGGCGAACCACCTTGCGACGGACTCGTGCAGGCCGGCATGACGACCGCTGACAAGACGATCGAGATCGGCACCTCGGGACCGCGCCGTGAGGGTGACCTGGATGTCAAGGACGCGCGCGACCGACAGGATCGTCCCGAGCTGGACTCGTTCGAGGTGACCGCGCTCGATCCGGGAGATCAGCGAGGCGTCGAAGCCGGCCTTCCTCGCGACGTCGAGCTGCCGCCAACCGCGACGGACGCGGACGGCCCGGAAGCGCGCACCGAGCTGCTGCAACGGATCCACGCCTCGAGTGTGGCGTGGGCCGATTGATCGGCGATCACCGGCGGCTTACCCGGGCATGCGGACCGTGGCGCGGATGGCCTTCGCGAAGAGTGCTGCGGCCACCGACACGAGGGTGACCGCGACGACGATCCCGGCCAGATCCGAGACGTCGCTGGCCGCCTTTGCGCCGACCGCAGGATCAGTGTCGGTGGCGGCTACGGCCGTGGGTGCCGCCGCATCGGCGATGGGTGCCGGTTCCGGTTGGGTCGCCGAGGGACCGGCGTTCGTGCCACCGGCCGCCGCAGCTGGCGCGGTGCCACCATCGCCACTCCCCGTCGTGGGCGCCACGACCCGGACTGTCGCCGTCATCTCCGGATGCACGGCACAGAGGTAGGCGTACGACCCCGGTGTCTCGAACCTCTGGATGAACGTGGCCCCGGCCTCGAGCATCCCGCTGTCGAACGTGTCGTCCACTGCCGTGACCGTGTGCGGCGCAACGCCGGCGTTCGTCCAGGTCACGCGGCCGCCCGCCACGACGTCGATGGTCGCGGGTCGGAACTCGAAGTCGGCGGCATCGACCCGCACGTCGGCCGGCGCACCGACGAGCTGCGGCGTGGGCTCGGCGGTCGGTGCCGGCACGGGGGTCGCAGCGGGCCTGGGCGTGGCACGTGGAGCCTCCGGCGCAGCGGCGCCGCTGGCCGCCGCGACGACCTGGATCGTCCCGCGCATGTCCGAGTGGAAGATGCACAGGAAGTCGAACGTGCCCGCGTCCTCGAATGTCTTGGCCACCGACGAACCGCCACCGAGGACGCCCGTATCGAACGCCGACGACGTCGCCGAGTGCTCGTCCCCGCCTGTGTTCTGGAACGTCACCGTCCCGCCGGCCGTGATACGGACCGAGGTCGGCTGGTAGAAGTCGTCGCCGATCGTGACCGTGGCACTCGTGGCGGCCGAACCGCCCGTGGTGCCCCCGGCTGCGCCGCCGGTCGTGCCACCCGTCGTGCCACCCGCGGACCCGGAGGCGCGTGACGCAGAGCCGCTGGCCGACCCGACGACGATCCGGCCACGGTAGGCCGCCGCATCCCGGTCGCGCTCGTCGACGTACGAATAGGTCCCAGCGGCCGACAGCCGCACCTGGCCCGATTCGCCCGGCTCGAGATCGCCGGTATCGAATTCCGGTCCGGACCTCGAGCGCATCCGGTGGCGCTGATCGTCGCGGTTGACGAACCGCACGATGTCGCCGACCCAGGCACCGACGTCGCGGTCGCTCAGTCCGGATCCGATGGTGATGATGATGTCGGCCGGGCCCGATACATCGTCGTCATGGGCCAGTGCCGGTACTACCGCGACGCTGAGTGCGTAGGTGGCCGCGAGAATGGCCAGGCCGACATGCTGGACGAGGCGACCGCGCCTGGCGGGCAGGAAAAGAGAACGCAAGGAAAGACCTCCGAGGACGAACGGGGCTCGCTACACCATCGAGTCCGCGTCCGCCCGAAAGGTTTCAGCCCTCGCGCGATCTCCTCGCGCGATCTCCCGCGGCGCCGCGAGGTCAGCGTCGCGAGGTCAGCGTCGCCGGCGTTCGGCCCAGGGCGGCACGGCGTTCGGGTCGATCCCCGGTCGGCGCGCAGCACCCTCGCTTGCGGCTGGTTCCTGGGTCGCGCCTTCCTCCGGTCTCGGTGGCGGCATCCAGGCCTCGGCCAGGACAGGCGGCATCGGCGCGAAGTCTCGGAACTGGATGATGCGTCGCTCGAACTTCTCGAGCAGCTTCGGGTGGGCCGCCTCCACCTCCACGAATACCTCCTCGAGCTCGTCGCCGATCAGCTCGTCGCGCTCGATGAGCGCCTTCGCCAGGTGGTGGATCGCCGGCTCCTTCTCACGCAGCAGCCGTTCCGTCTCCTCGTAGAGCTGGTCGAGCAGCTCGTGGGCCGCGACGATGACAGGGCCGATCGGTGGATCATTGGGACGCATCGGGATGATGATCTTGGTCGGGCCCATCGCAAGGCTGCCGACGTAGTCTTCGGCTGCCGACGTTGCCCACCGCAGGTCGCTCGACGGGCCGGTCGACAGCGTGTCGAGGAACCGGTTCTCCACAACGTGCCCGGCGAGGCTCGTCATGATCTGCGTCTCGATCGATCGCGCGTACAACGACGTCCGCTCCTCGCGTGGTCGCTGCTGGACGTAGCCCAGGGCGTGGCCGCGTCGGATGATCGAGGCCTTGGAGATCCGGTGCTCCGGTCGCAGGTAGCGCGCCGCGACCGCATGACCCGCCTCGTGATAGGCCGTCTCCCGTCGGTCGGTCAGGTTCCACGAGCGGATCGGCTGCTTGAGCCCGAGCGCGCGTTCGTCGGCCGCATCGAGCCAATCCTTGTACGTCAGGAACTCGCGCCCATCGTGATGGGCGTGGATGAGCGCCTCGTTGATGATCGTCTTGATCATGACCGGGGTCCAGCCCATCGAATCCGTGATCAGCAACTCCATCGGGATGTCGGGGTCGTGCCGCTTGCCCGCGAGGTAGTGGGCGATGATGTCGCGTCGACCGTCCGCGTCCGGGACGTGGACGACGAGCATCCGGTCGAGCCGTCCGGGTCGGACCAGGGCCTGGTCGAGCACCTCGGGACGGTTCGTCGCACCGATGACGAAGACGAGCGGCTTGTTCGTGGCCGGCCCGCGGATGAGCCCGAACCAACGGAGGAGCTTGAAGCGCCAGCGGTCCTCGACCAGCTCGCCGAGCGAATCCATCTGGTTGAGCAGCGTGTTGAGGCCCATGCTGCCGCCGCCCATGAACCCGCCGATGGCCATGCCGCCCGCCTGCGACGAGCGGTTCTGCCCGATCGAGTCGAGCTCGTCCATGAACAGGATGCAGGCGCCGCGCCGGCCGGGCTCGGCGTACTTGCGCGCGAGACCGCGGGCGTCGCGGAACAGCTTCATGATCATCAGCTGGGTCATGCCGATGAACATGCCCTGCAGCGAGCTCGAGTCGATGTAGATGAACGGGAGGTTGGCCTCCTTCGCGATGCACGCGGCGAGGAAGGTCTTGCCAGTTCCGGGAGCGCCCGACAGGAGCATGCCCTTGGGCATCTCGCCACCGCGAAGCTCGAACTCCTTGACGCCGCGCAGGATGCCGACCGTGGTCTTGGCATGCTCGAGGAGGTCGGGCTGGCCCCGGTAGTTCTCGAACGAAAGGCCGATCTGCGGGTCGTCCGGGGTGACCGTGTACTTGCGCGGACGGGACAGGAACCAGAACAGGATGCCGAACTGGAAGATGATGTACGAGGCCGCGAACGAGAGCTGCAGCGCGAACGCCGGCGCGGCGCCGATCAGCCCGACGATGCTCTGCAGGAACTGGACGGTCCCGTTGGCGGCGATCATCGCGGTGATGATCCCGAGCACGATCAGGAGGCGGACGAGGTTCTTCTCCCAGACGAACCCGAGGTGGGACCCGAACGCCCGGACGCGGTTCACTTGAAGCCCACGATGGCGCCGCCCTGGGTCTCGACGACCAGGTTGATGGCGATGGGATTCCCGGCGTTGTCCCGGCCGATCATCATGAACGCCGTCGCGGACCGCGGCCCGTCGACGAACGTCGCCAGCGTCTCCACCGACGTCACCTCCTGGAACTCCCAACGCGACATCTCGCTCGTGAACGACTTGTAGGGATCGGCCGGCACGGCCGAACGGATGCCATCGGCGTCGTTCGAGCCGACCGCGGCGATGAACTCACGGACGACGGCGGGCGGTTCGCCGCCGGCTGTCGCCGGATCGGCGGACGCGCTCGTCGGCAGTGGCTGCGACGCCACGAACGCCCGATAGCCCAGGGCGATGCCACCGACGAAGATCGCGACAACGAGGGCGAAGCGGACCAGGCGGGTGAGGCCCGCGAGGACCACCAGGCCGCGCCGGCGGGCCGGGCTGATGGCGGGAGCCGCTTCGACGGCGACGGGGTCGACCGGGATCGGGACCGGCACTTCTGCCTTGGCCGTCGCTGTGGCCTCGGCCGTCGCCGTGGCCTCGTCCGCGGACGGCACAGCCGGCGCATCGGCGTCGAGGGCCTCCTGGTTCGTGGCGTCGGGTTCGTTGCTCATGGTTCTTCGATCGTGCCGGGCGGCGTGATGAGTGCCGCCTGGCCGCCCGCGGTCGCGACCCGCCAGCTCCGGATCTCCTCCGACCCATCCGGCATGACCACGTGCGCCGAGTAGGCGTGCAGGCTGAAACCGCCTGCCACGTAAGAGCCGAGATGGACCGGGATGTCGACCCGGGCGAACTGGGCGCGGAACCGGCTCGCCCGCAGCTTCGCGTCCGCGGAGACGCCCATCGATGTCAGGACGTTCTGGTCGTCCGCGGTGAAGGCGTTGATGAACTGGCGCCCGACCGGCAATTCGGCGATCCGTGGCTGGACGGCCTCGGGCTGGGGCGACAGGTCACGCTGGATCGTCGGCACGAGGAAGCCAAGCAGGGCGCCCACACCCAGCGTCGCGATCGCTCGCGTGAACCGCCTGAACCATATCCGCCGTCGACGCAATGCTCACCCCTGCCATCAGGACGTCAACCGAGACCGAATGGCCGTCACACGGAACGGTCCCCCGTCAGGCCACGGCTGTCAAACGGTGTTTCGCCATCGTTCCGCATTCGGATGCGTGGGCCCGTTCGTGGTCGGCGGATTCGCGGCTGGATTCCTGGCGCGCGGCGGCACCGTCAACGTGTGCGCGTCACCTTGTTGAGGTTGCGCGGGACCTCCGGGTCGTGGCCCCGGGCGCGCGTCAGGTAAAGCGCGTGGAACTGCCCGACGACGATCGAAACGATCGGTCCGAGCCATTCCGGCGTTCCTGCCGGCAGCCGGAAGGGCCAGCGGGCCAGGACCAGCGCGTCGTCCGCATCGGACACGACGGCGATGTCGGCCGAGAGCTCCGACCGGAGGCGGGCGAGCAAGGCGACCAGGGACTCGAATGTCGGACCCGGGCGGACGGTTGCAAGGACCGGGACACCTTGCTCCAAAAGAGCGAGTGGTCCGTGCTCGAAATCCGCCGCCGAGTACGGGTCCGCGAACACCCGGGCCAGCTCCTTGAGCTTGAGGGCCCACTCTCGGGCCGTCGCGTATTCGTAGCCACGCGCGAGGACGAGCAGCCGGTCGGCGTCCGCCTGTTGGCTCGCCATCGATTCCACATCGGGCTCGAGCGTCAGGGTCCCGGCCAGCGCGTCGGGGATCGCGGCCAGCGCCGCCGTGTCGGCCGGGTCGCCGGTGAGGGCGGCGGACAGTGCGGCGACGGCCAACAGCTCGGTGGTATAGGTCTTCGTGGCGGCGATCGCGAGCTCGGGGCCGGCTCCCAGGTCGATGGTCGTCTCGGCGGCCGCGGCGAGCGCCGAGGTCGGGTCGTTCGTGATCGCGAGGGTCGGCGCGCCCTGCCGTCGACCCGCCTCGATCACGGCGACGACATCGGGCGAGGCGCCGGACTGGCTGATGCCCACCACGAGCGACCGATCGAGTCTGGGCTGCGCGCCGTACAACGAGATGACCGACGGCGTCCCGAGACCGACCGACAGCGCGTGGCGCACACCCAGCACGTACTGGGCGTAGATCGCGGCATGGTCGCTCGTCCCACGGGCGGCGATGACGACGTGATCGACCCCGCGCGCCCGGATCGCGTCGGCCAGCGGACCGACGACCTCGGGCGCCCGGCGGAGGAACCGGGCGGCGACCTCGGGCTGCTCGAGGATCTCGTCACGAAGGCTCATGACCCGATGGTGTCAGACGGCGTGCGGTCGTGCAGCACGGCCCGGGTCCGCGCGGCCCGGGTCCGCACGGCCTGGGTCCGCAAGGCCCGGACTGGCCAGTCGGGTCTGCACAGCCGGGCCGGCGCGGGCTCGCAACCTCCCGAGGCCCGTCCAAAGCCACCAAGAGCTGGCCCTCTGGCCGCCGCCCATCTCGGCAGGATCGACACCCCCGGATCGTTATGGCCGGTCACGCGCGCGATCCGGTCAAAAATCGCCGCATGTCGATCTTGCCGATGGTCCGAGGGGCTCAGGGCCGGCGGCGAACATCTGCGATCTATCGGCCTGATCGCTCGAGAGCGACCGGGAGGTTGCCCCGGGCGCCGGTCTCGCCGGCGAGCACAGCCGCCAGGGCGTCGAGGGAGCCGGGCAAGATCGAGTACGTGGCAAGGGCGGTCACGGTCGGCGGGTACGCGGCGACGTCCCACGGGCCCCGCAGCGCGACGGCGACGACCGGCGTGCCGGTGGCGGCGATCGCCTCGACCAGGTCGATCTGGGAACGCTGGCGATGCCCGTCGATCGTGCCGATGACCACGGCCCGGGCGGTCGCTGCCCGGTCGCGCACGGCGGCGATCGAGGACGGATCAGGCGTCTGGTCCACCACGATCTCGTCGACGTCGGGGAAGTGGCCGCGGAGGGCGGCTGCCAGGCCGGGCGCCACGGTCGATGACGTGTCCGCCGGGGTCAGGTCCGCCGGCCGCGGCATGACGGCGAGGAGCCCTCCGCGGTCGGCCGCGGCGCCAGTGGCGCCCGGCGCGAATATGCCCGACCGAATCAGCTCACCGGGATCGCGGACGAGCGTGATCGAGCGCGCCGCGAGCTCCTCGGCGAGCGCACGATGCTCGGCACAACCGACGACGGAGAGGTCCGGCGCCGGCCCGGTCGAGCCGAGCCACGTCCGGAGCGCGGCCACACGACGTTCCGTGGCGGCGAGCTCGGCCGGATCGAGCAGCTCGCGGGCCACCGCGCGGACGAGCGTCTCCTCGATGCGGGCCAGGGCCTCGGGATCGGCCGAGGCGAGCAGCAGGTCCACACCGGCGCGGACCGCCGCGAGAACGTCGAGGACCTGGGCCGGGCCCTGGGCGAGTGCCCGCATGTCGAGCGCGTCCGAGATCGTCACGCCTTCGAACCCGAGATCGCGCCGCAGCAGATCGGTCATCACGGACCGCGACAGCGTCCCGGGCAGGTCGTCGCGCCCGGTGACGGCCGGGAGCGCCATGTGCCCCGACATCGCGAGCCGGGCCCCGGCCGCGAACGCCGCTCGGAACGGCACGAACTCGCGATCGTGCAGCACGGAACGGGGTGCTGCGACCACCGCCAGGCCGTGATGCGTGTCGCTCGAGATGTGCCCCATCCCCGGGGCGTGCTTGACCGTGGCGGCCACGCCGGCCGCCTGGAGCCCTTGAACCATCGCCGCGCCGTGCGACGCGACGGTCTCGGGCGTATCCCCGAACGACCGGATCCCGAGCGCTGGATTCGCCGGCTCCGTGGCCAGATCCAGGACGGGCGCGTAGACGACGTTGACCCCCATCGCCCGTGCCTCCGACCCGATCGCGCGGCCCACCCGCTCGGTGAGCCCGGGATCGTCGACGGCGCTGAGGGCCATGTTTCCGGCGAACGCCGTCGAGCCGTCACCCAGGCCGATGAGCTGCCCGCCCTCCTGGTCGCAGGCGACCAGCATCGGCGAGGGATCACCCGGTGTGGAACCACCGGGTGAGGGATCTGCGGGCGCGGCGTGGGGGCTCGCCGCGCCCGCTCGCTGGAAAGCGGATGTCAGCTCCAGGACCTGGCCCGGAGACCGGACATTGTGAGATCGATAGAGCGACATCCCCGCGGCCGGCGCCGCGGCCAGCCGATCCGCGATCCGGGCCGGCAGCGCCTCCCCCTCGAAGGCGAGCATGACCCGCCCGAGGATGGCATCGGACCGGCTCACGGCGCGGGCCGGCTCAAAGGGCGGGCCGCCTCGGCCGTTGGATCGCGTCGTCACTACCCGCCCCGCTCCCCCGGATCACCGCCTCAACCCTTCACCGCCCCAGCCAGCCCTCGTACGAAGTAGCGCTGCACGACGATGAAGAACAGCAGGATCGGCACGACCGTGATGGTGACACCGGCCGCGATGGCCCGGAAATCGGAGGCGAAGAAGCCCTGCAGCGCGGCGAGGCCCACCGGCAGCGTCATGCCCTCGGGCGTGTGCAGCATCAACGACGGCCACAGGAAGTCGTTCCACGACGTGACGAAGGTGAAGATCGCGACCGCGGCCAGCGACGGGCGCACGATCGGCAGCAGGATCGACCACCAGATCCGCCACTCCCCGGCCCCGTCGACCCGGGCCGCATCGATCAGGTCGTTGGGCACGCCGCGGAACGCCTGGCGCAGCAGGAAGATGTTGAAGGCGCTCACGATGTTCGGGAAGATCAACGCCGGCAGGGAGTCGTAATAGCCGAACACGTTGACCGCGAGGATGAAGCTCGGGATGTAGGTCAGCTGCGCCGGCACGATCAGGGTCGCGAGCAGGGCGTAGAAGATGGCCTCGCGCCCGGGGAACCGCATCTTGGCCAGCGGGTAGGCGGCCAGCGCTGCGACCAGGACGTTCAGCAGACCCGTGGCCACGGCGACGGTCGTGCTGTTGAGGAAGTAGCTCGCGATCGGCAGGCTGTCCCAGACCTTGGCGTAGTTCGCGAGTGTCGGGTCGTTGGGCAGGAACTGCGGCGGGACCGAGGTGATGACGTCGGCCGGGCCCTTGATCGACGTCAGCAGCATCCACACGAACGGGAAGACCGTGATGAACGCGAGGACGGACAGCACGAGATACCAGCCGCCGTCGCGCAGCCAGCGACCTCGCCGCCGAGCCCGGCGGCGCGCGGCCGCCTCCGCCGAGCGGGGCTCGCCCGCCAGGCGCGCGGACATCGGCATGTTGCTCATCCCTCGCCCTGCCCACCGCGCTCGAGCAGCCGCACGTTGACGATCGAGAACACCAGCGTCACGGCCAGCAGCGCGATCGCGATCGCCGAGGCGTAACCCGCGTTGCTCCGCTGGAACGCCTGCTGCCACAGGTAGAACACCATCGTGACGCCCGAATCCAGGATCCCGCCGGTCCGATTCGTCAGCACGTAGATCTCGTCGAACACCTTGAGCGCGGCGAGGCTCGAGATGACCGCCACGAATACGATCTGCGGCCGCAGCGCCGGCAGGCTCACGTAGCGGTGCTTCTGGATGTCCGTGCAGCCGTCGATGCGGGCCGCGTCGTACAGCTCCTCGTTCACGTTCTGCAAGCCCGCCAGGAAGATGACCGAGTAGTAGCCGATGCCGGCCCAGATGGTCAGGAGCATCGCGATGGGCAGCACGAGCGAGGGCGTCGTGAGCCACTGGACGGGCTCCTCGATGACGCCCCACGACAGGAGCGTGCCGTTGATGAACCCGGTCCGGTCGAACAGCCAACGCCACGACAGCCCGATGGCGATGCTGCCACTGACCGCAGGCACGAAGTACAGGGCCCGGTACAGGTGGATCCCGCGCAGCCGCCGGTTGACGACGATGGCGAGCGCGATCGAGAGGACGATCAGGATCGGCGTGACCAGCAGGTACACGAATGAGTGCGTCAGCGCCAGCCAGAACGTCTCGTCCCCGAACAGGCGCTCATAGTTATCGAACCCGGTGAAGACCGGCGGCCGGACGATGTCGTAGTCGGTGAAGCTGTAATAGACGACCGCGATGATCGGGTACACGACGAACACGCCCAGCAGCGCCAGCGCCGGCAGCAGGAACAGGTATGGGGTGAACGAGCGCTTCCGGGTCATCGGTCGGTCCTGATGGTAGGTCGGGTAGGTCGGTGGACAGTGGGCTCGCCCGCCCGCCGGGGGGACGGCGGGCGGGCCAGGTCGTGGGGGCGCCGGCGACCGCTACTCGAGCAGCGGATTCGCCTTCGCGACGGCGTCGGTCAGCGCCTGCTGGGCCGGCACGTCGTTGAAGAGCGCGGACTCGACGGCGTCGAGCACGATCGCATTGACGTCGGCCTTCTTCGGCACGGTCGGGACGATGTCCGCGTACTTGGACACGATGTCCCTGGCGATCGGCCGGGCGCTGTCCTCGATCAGCTCGGGCGTCGAGCTGAAGAACGGGTCGTCATACGCCGCCGCGGACGACGGGTAGACGGCGACCTGCTTGGCGAACTCGACCATGCTCCGCGGGTTCGTGAAGAACTGCGCGAGCGCGATGGACGCATTCGGGAACTTCGTGTCGGCCTTGACCGACATGCCCATGAGGCCCTTGCCCAGGACACCGGACTTGCCGACCGGCGCCGGGACGACGGCGAGATCCTCGTAGAGCGAGGCGTTGTTCGACTTGACCTCACGGATGAGGTTCGGGCCGGTCTGGTAGAACGGCGCCTGCCCGGCCGAGAAGAGCAGCAGGCCGACGCGGTCGTCGAGGGTGGTCAGCGCGGCGGTATCGAGGGTGCCCGCCTTGACCATATCGACGTACATCTGGAGCCAGGCGACGCCTTCGGCGGAGTCGAAGGTGAAGGCGCTCGCGTCGTCGTTGAGGACCTTGACGTTGCCCTCGTAGACCATCTGGGCGAGCAGGTCGTTGACGGTCAGGCGGATGTCGCACAGCGAGCCCGTCTTGTCCTTGATCGTCTGGCAGACGGCCGGCAGGCCATCGACCGTCGTCGGGAAGTCGGCGACCGACAGGCCCGCGCCTTCCTCGTAGATGCGCTTGTTGATCAGCTCGACGGCGATGCCCTGGTACCACGGGAACTGAAAGTTCTTGCCGTCCACCAGCTGGGACTTCCAGAGGCCCTCGAAGTAGATGTCCTTGACGGCCTGCGGGACGCTCGCGTCGAGGTCCAGCAGCAGGTCCTTCGTGGCGTAGTCCGAGACCCAGCCCTCGCCGACCGACAGGTTGATGACGTCCGGGGCGTTGCCGGCGGCGAACGCGTTGTTCAGGTCGTCCTGGAACGTGGACTGGTGGTCCTCCCAGTTGACCGTGACGCCGGGATAGGTGCCCTCGAAGCGGGCGATCGTGTCGGCGATGTACTTGTCGAACGTGGGCGACAGGAAGAACGTCCACAGGCCGATCTCGGCGTTCGGCTCGATACCGGTGATGACCGCTTCGGCCGGATCGACCGCGAGCGGCGCGGCGGACGGCGACTCGGCCGGGGCGGACGGCTCCGTGCTGGCCGGCGCCTGGGTGGCCGGGGCCACGGAAGCCGGCGCGCTGGCCGACGGGGCGGTGCTCGCGTTGCAGGCCGCGATGGCGAGGATCGCCACCAGGGCCAGCGCGAGTGTTCTCTTGATCTGCATCACTCCTCCTTGCTTTCCGTTGTCCATGACGTTGGTTGGTTGGTGCATCGATGGGTGCGCGAGTGGTTCAGGCGTGACGGACCACCTCCGTTCCCCTCGGCCGGTCCGGGTCGCGGATCGCGCTGGCCACGGCAACGGCTCCCCAGGCCCCAGGCTCGGCCTCGGGCGGCAGGACCTCGACGATGTGGGCCGGCAACAGCTCGCCGGCCTGGCTCGAGACGGAGCGCATGCGCTCGAGCTCCCGATGGATCGGCTCCGCGAACGTGGAGCCGGCGTGTGATACGCCACCACCCACGACGACGTGGTCGACGTCATAGGCCATGACCAGGAGGTGGACCGCCCAGGCCAGCCGGCGACCGACGTCGTCGACGAGCTCGCAGGCGGTGGTGTCGCCGCCGACGGCGGCGGCGTAGACGTCCTTCGCGCTGCCTACTTCGAGCCCGGCAGCTGCGGCGCGCCGGGCGATCGACGGGCCGGAGGCGAAGGCTTCGAGACAACCGACCTGGCCGCAGGTGCAGGTCGGGCCGACCGGATCGACGATGGCGTGGCCGATCTCGCCGGCCAGGCCGCGGGTGCCACGGTGCAGCCGGCCACCGAGCACGACACCCGCGGCGATCCCGGTGCCGACCGCGAGGTAGGCGAGGTCGCCGCCACCGTTCAGCGCGCTGGCGCCGGCCGGGGCAGGGCCGGCGGCGCTCGCCGGGGCGGTGCCGGCCGGGGCGGTGCCGGCCGCCGCGCGTCGGCGGTGGAGTCCGAGGGCCGCCGCGCGCGCGTCGTTCTCGATGACGACCGGGCGGCCGAGCTCGGTCTCGAGCGCGCCGCGCAGGTCGAAGTCGGTCCAGCCGAGGTTGACCGCGAGCGTCACGTGACCGGCGACCGGATCCACCCGGCCGGGGACGCCGACACCGATGGCGTCGAGATCGTCCCGACGCAGGCCTGCGGCCGCGAGCGCCTCGTTGAGTGCTGCCGCGATGGCCGCGGCGGCGCCGTGCTGGTCGCCCACGGAGGAGGCGTGGGTAGCTCGGCCCAGCACGGCGCCAGCGCGGTCGACGGTGAGCACGGCGATCTTCGTGCCACCGATGTCGATTCCCGCGACGATCCCGGTGCCGGTCTCGGTGTTCCGCCCCGTGCCGTCCAGATCGTCACGGATCGTCGCGCCGGTCATCGGTGCACCGTCAGGCCGAGCTCGCGCGTGAGCAGCAGCGCGCACGCGCCGAGCAACGTCACGTCCTCGCCGGTGCCGCCGTCGGCGATCCGCGTGTCCCGAGCGAGCGGGCCGAGGCTGCGCCGACCGGCCTCCTCGCGGATGGCGTCGAACCATGGCTCACCGAGCGCGGTGACGCTGCCGACGATCGCGATGTGCCGGACGTCGAGCGCGCCGGTCAGCCCGGCGATTGCCGCGCCGATCGCCCGGCCAGCGGCGAGGACCACGGGGAGGACGCGGTCGTCGCCGGCCGTCGTGCGATCGACGAGTTCCTGCAGCGAGCCGACACCGGCGGCGCGGACGACGGCCGGGGCGCTGGCCACGGTCTCGAGGCAGCCGAAGCGGCCGCAGTGACACTGCACGCCGTCGGGGTCGACCACGACGTGACCGATCTCACCGGCCCCGTCACCGTCGCCACCGAACAGCTGGTCGCGCAGGATGATCCCCGAGCCGACGCCGCGACCGACCTTGATGACGATCAGGTTCTGGGGTCGCTCGTCGCCACCGAACAGGTAGGTCGCGAGGGCCGCCGCGCGTGAGTCGTTGGCGACGACGGCGGGGAGCCCGTGGCGCTCCTCGAGGATGCGCGCGAGCGGCAGGTCCTGCCAGTCGAGGTTGACCGCCCAGCGGATCGTGCCGTCGCCGTCGACCACGCCCGGCGTGCCGACCCCGATGCCGAGGAGGGGGCTCGTGGCCTCACGCCGGACGTCGTCGATGAGCTCATGGACGAGCTGGACGGCCTGCTGGCCGTCACGGCCCTCGAGCTCGCGGGTGCGTTTGGTGGTGAGCTCCCCACGCAGGTTCGCGAGGGCGGCCGTGAAGGTGCGCTCGCCGAGGTCGAGCGTGATGACGGTCCGCGCGTCGTCCTTCAGGGCGACGAGGGTCGGCTGCTTGCCACCGGTGCTCGGGCCGCGGCCGACGTCCTGGGCCAGACCGTCGCGCTCCAGATCCGCCACGAGTTCGCCGACGCTGGTCCTTGTAAGTCCTGTGAGGCGCGCGATGTCCGCGCGGCTGATCGGGCCGAGGTCGTAGAGGGCGCGCAGCACGAGAGCCGCGTTGTGGGCGCGGGTCTGCGCGTGGGTGGCCTTGGTCGGGAACTCGGTGCGTGCCACGGGTGGGTCGCGGGCCCTCGCCACTTCGTCCAGAGAGTTGACGAAGCAGATAGTGGGACGGTGGAGCCGACTTTGTCAATAGTCCAGACAAAGCGGTCAGCGGGCTTGTGTTGTTCGAGCCGGGTCCTACACTCTCCTGAACTTGCCGCAGGAGGGGATCCCGGATGGACGGGGCAGAGAGGGCGGATGGCAGGCTGTTCGTCTCCGGTCTAGCCGTCCCGGAGGCCTAGGCGCATGCAAGAGCTCATGGACGCTATGCCCGCGGTCATCACCTTGCTGGCGAGCATCGCCGCCGTCGTGACGTTCGTGGTCAGAGATATCCCTGATCTTTCAGCCCGCATCCGCCATCCCCGGACACCACGCGACAACCCGGCGGACCTGCCCAGGCGCAAGGAGCACGCCGACCTGGCGACGCAGAAGCTCGCCGAGCTCGTCACGGAGCAATGGCAAAAGCAGGCCGGGAATCTGGGCCTGATCGCCACATCGAGCGACTCGAGCACGCCGGCGCTCCCGGCAAACGTGATGCAGATCGCGTGGTCGGTGGACTCCCGGCGGACGTCGAAGGGCCTGCCGGATGCCACGCAGAAGCGGCTGGATGACTGGAAACGGAAGGCAGACTCGCCGTTGTCACAAGGCCTTCCTGGCGTCCACGATCTCGCCGAGTTCTTCCGCGAGGTCCAGCCGAAGGTTCTGGTCGTCCTGGGGTCGGCCGAATCGGGCAAGTCCGTCGCCGCCCTCCTTCTGACGCTCGGTCTCCTGCAGACTCGCGTCAAGGATGGCGCGGTACCGGTGCAATTCAGCCTCCATCACTGGGATCCCGGGATGGGTTTCGAGGACTGGCTGGCGCAGCGGCTGCTGGAGGACCACCCATTTCTCCGAGCGGTCAGTGCCTACGGACCGAAGGCCGAGCGGACGCTACTCAGCGAGCACCGAGTGCTTCCTATCCTCGACGGCCTGGACGAACTGCAAGAGCCCGACGATGTGGACGAGACGGGCGCAGCACGGGCAGCTGGGATCGACGCGCGATCGTCCGGCGCGAGATCGCAGGCGATCAATGCGATCGAGGCGAGCCACCTGTCCCTCCCGGGCATCGTCCTGACCTGCCAGGAGGATGAATACAAGAAGATCGAGGTCTATGCGCGGCTGTCCGGAGCCGTGGTCGTCACGTTGGCCGGCGTAACGCCCGAGGAGGCCCGGCGATACCTCGAATTCCCCGAATCCGAGCTGTTCCTCGATCGATGGCAGCCAGTGTTCGACAAGCTCAGCGGGGACAAGGACGGGGCACTCGCGACGGTATTGCGGTCGCCGCTGATGACATTCCTGGTCTCCAAGATCTACCGCCACGGAAACAGTCGCCCGGGCGAGCTCGCGAGTCCGGATCTGGATGCAGCGTCCATCAGGAAGAAGCTGCTGACGGACTACATCCCGGCGGTCTACACGGGGGCGGAAAGCAAGAATGCCAAGCGGTGGCTAGGGAATCTCGCCGTCCTGATGGGGAATCGACCGGTCATCGGCTGGTGGGAGCTATCGGCCGCCGGCCAGCCGGCAACTCAGGTCATGGCCGGAGCCGTGGCGTTCGTCACGGGGACGGCGGCGGTCGGCATCGCATTCAGCGTGCTGTTCAACCCGATCATCGGCCTCGGCGTGGGCCTCCTCGCAGGTCTCCTCCTCGGGATAGCGTCGGGGTTGAACGATCCGCCAAAGCCCTCAGAGATCCAGGTGCGCTTCGGCGGCCGCGTGAAGGCGATCCTGAGAAGCGGACTGGCGATCGGCGTCATCGTGTTCCTCTTCGGGACGATCGTCCGGGACATCTGGTTCGGCCTCGGCGCGGGAGCCGGGTTCGGCATCGCGATCGGAGTGCTCTATGGCGCGACCACCGAGCCTGACCCAACGGCGCGGCCGATGGAACCACGATTCCTGCTGCGCCGCGACCTCCAGGTCGGCGTGACCTTCGGTCTGGGCTATGGCCTCCCGGCAGGCATCGTCGGATGGTGGCTGTCAAACAATGCCGTGGCCGGCATCTCGGTCGGCGTCTCGGCTGCCCTGGCGGGTGCCCTGCTGTATGGACCGATCTGGACGCTCCAGGGCAGCAAGGTCGGGGTCGTCGCGTTCGTTCACCTGTGGCTCGCCACGATCCGGTTTGCCGGTCGCGGGATGCTGCCGTGGCGCATCCTGGCATTCCTCGACATGGCGGAGCGAAAGGGACTGATCCGCCTATCCAGCGGCAGGTACCTGTTCCGCCATCCCGCCCTCCAGGAAGTCCTGGCAGCCGAGGCGCGGGGCACGGTCGCGTCCCAGAGCCGCGGAGCCGAGCCCGCGCATCCGCCTCCAGACCCCGATCCCGTCGCCACGCCGTGATCGCGGCCTTCCTCCAGCGAAGGGTCAAGGCGCCGGTCATCGCACTCCTGCGCCAGGGCATCACGCCGGACAAGATGGCGCTCTGCCTCGCGCTTGGAGTGGGGATCGGCGTCTTCCCCATCCTCGGGACCACGACGGCGACCTGCGCGATCGTAGCCCTGACCCTGCGGCTGAACCTCGTGGCGATCCAGATCGCGAACTACGTGGTCTATCCCCTCCAGATCCTGCTCATCATCCCGTTCCTGCGGCTGGGCGAGTGGCTGGTCGGCGCAACGCCGCTTCCCCTGTCGGTCACGCAGATCGTCGAGCGCTTCGAGGGCGGCTTCTGGAACGGGATCAACACCCTGACCACGGCGCTGCTCCACGCGGCCCTGGGCTGGTTGGTCGTCGTTCCCGCGGTCACGGCGGGTATCTATCTCGCCCTGCGGCCAGTCATGCGCCGGATGGCCAGCACCTATGCGTCGCGGGGGATGGCGACGCCGCTCTGAGCGTCATTTCCAGCGGCCCTCACGAAACGAGAAGGACCGGAATCGGTCGCGCACGTCGATCCGTTCCGGGTCCACGCCTAGGGCGCGCAGGTAGGCCTCGGGTCGATCGATCCCGGCCGGGACCCGACCGCCGACGTACGGGAACGGCAGGATCCGAGCCTCGGTGACGCGCGGCTCGTCGGCGCGCAGTCCGTCCAGTTTCTGATCCGCTCGCTCCCTCCAGAGCGACAGCCAGCCGCCGGCCGGTGCTGTCCGGAGGGCCGGAGCCTCGGCGGCTTCATCAGTAACGCCGTAGCCCAAGTGCTCCGCCCACAGCTCGCGCCGGAGCCGATCGATCTCGGCGGGCGGTGGCTCGCCCGGCAGGGCGGCGACGGTCACATTTACCTCCGTGGCTCGAGCCAGGTTCGGATCCCCGCCCCCGAACGCCCCGACGAGCCGGCCGATCCGGCTCACGAATGGCGAGCGAAGCGCGTGTTCACCGGCGAGCAGGGACACGCCGTCCAGGTTGGCCGAGCCCACCGTCAGCCAGTCATCGTCGACGATTGCCACCTTGGAATGCACGTGGGTGCGCAGGAGCGTGGTGCGGCCAGCACGGCCGATTGGACCGCTGCCCGCCTCATGGCCCCATAGCGTGAAGACAGCCGCCCGATGGGCCTCGTCGCCCAGGCCGGCGAACAGGCGCTCGACTGCCTCGGCCTGCCACTCGAGGTAGCCCGCGATATCGGGCTTCATGTTGATGAGCGCGATCATCTGCAGGGTGGGCCGGCGCAGCAGCGCATCGACCAGGGCGTCGACGACCTCGACGCAGGTGAAGTACTGGTTCTCCAGGTAGACGAGATGCCTCGCGGACTGGAGCGCGCGGAGATATGACTCGAAGACGCCGGTCTCACCCTCCGGCAGGCCGGCGTACCTGGCGCCATGCAGGGTCCGGGTGACCTGGAGTGCGGTGCCGCCCGGCGCGGCGCGTCGATGGACCGCCGGGTCCGCCGGGTCCGCCGGCCTTGCCGGCTCCACCCGCGCCAGGGCATCGTCCGTCCGGGCGTGCTGCCAGTGCAGACGAAACGTCGCGTCCAGATCGCCGACCGCAGGTCCCTCGATGCGGGCGCTCACGTCATGGATCGGCGCCTTGACCAGGCTTCGCCAGCGGAGGTGCCCTCGCCGCGGGTCATCGATGCGGTGCCCCCGCCCGTCGAAATACTCCTGGGCAAATGGCGATCCGATGAGGAACGCGATCCGATCGTCGATGACGAAGACCTTCGCGTGGATCGGCGCCGACTGCGGGGTCGTCAAGCGCGCTATACGGACACGCCCTGCGGGATCGTGGCGGCGGAAATAGCCCTCGATGGCACGAGTCGTGTTGGCTGGCGAGAAGGTGGGGAGGACATGATTGATGAGCACGGCCACATCGACACCCCGGTGGGCCGCGGCGAGAAGCCGCTCCTCGAGCCGCACGCTGCCTCGCGCGCCAGGGTTGCTGATCACGGGCTCGTCGAAGCTCATCCGGACATGCGGGGCGTCCAGCATGAACAGCATGGCCCGCACGGAATGCGACGCCGCCCCGATCTCGACGGCGAGCCGCCGCCACGCCGCTTCGTTGTCGATCAGGAACTCGATCGCGTTGCCGATGGTGGGTCGCGGCCCCTGGCCAACGGCCCATGGCGGATCGGCAGCTTCCACCGGCCGAGTCTACGGGCGGCCCGCAAGAGGCCTTCGGAGGTCCGGGCGTTGTACCGCCCGGACCCGGCGGACCCGGACCCACACGACGCGACGACCACGTCGATATCGCCGAGATCCTGCCGACCGGATCCGCAAACAGGGGCTCGGCCTACGTCGGCGGGGCCGCGCTCGATGGCACGTGGCTGGCGGATGGCGCCGGAATGGGCTCGCCAGCGGCAAGCGCTGCGTACATCCGCTCAAGCTCAGGACCCGAGACCGGGCCGGCATGGATCGCCGACACCGCGCCGTCGGGGTCGAGCATGACGACGACCGGGAACCCAGTGAGCCCCCACGCCTGCACCAGGGTTCCGGTGTCGTTGACCACCGGCAGCCGAATGTCGTTTTCCGTCAGGTATGCCGTCATGGCGCCGAGATCGTCCTGGACTGCGATCGTTACCGTCGTGACTGATGCTGCATGGCGCGCCGCCACGGTCTGGAGCTCGATCAGGCGGGGCTCAAGACACGGTTCGCACCAGGTCGCCCAGAAGTACACAACCAGCGGCCGAGCCTGGGTCGAGGTGTCGAGCGCGGTGTCGTCAAGCGTCGTGCCGGTAAGCCTGGGTGCGGAACGTCCGATCTCCAGGATGGTGCTGGCCGGTGGATCGTTCGGGTCGATCGCGACGGCGCCCGCAGGGGTGGTCAGGGCGAAGGTATCCGGCGCGAACGAGGGGTCTATGGATAGCTCGGTCGCGCGTCCCGAGACGCCAGGCAGCTCCTGGCCCGTCGGTGTCCGCATGCCAACGAGGAGGGAACTCGCTTCGTCCACCCAGAACTCGCGCGCGTCGCATACGAGGTGATGGGCGGGTCTACCGGCGATGACGTCGACCGCGAGCCGGCTCCAGTTCGGGCACGTGAACCATTCGGGCGGCTCGGCGGTCCCGGGGCTCCGTTCCTCCGCCTCGGGATCGTCCACGCTGGATCGGCTGAGTGCCTGCCACGTCAGCATGGAGGCGTCGACGTACGTTCGCTGGTCGGGCGAGACGATCCACGTGTTCCACCCCGGATCGTAGCGTGCGCTCTGCCCCGCGGCACCGACCTCGTACGTGCCTGGGGGCATTTCGAGGTTGCTGATCCAGTCCCAGCGCCACGATCCGTTGCCGTCCATGCGGACCCGGATGATCAATCCCTCGTCGGTCCGGATCGTCATGTCGTAGGCAGGAGGGTTCAGCTGTGCGGCTTGCGAGGCGCTGACGATGTCCGCCACGAACCTGGCCTGGAGGAATCGGGCCCCGACGAGCGCTACCACGATGGCCGCCGCGAGGAGGAGACCCAGCATCACCGCGAGGTAGGCGAGACGGAAGGTCGGAGCCGCGTCCGCGAACCGGCGCACCATCGCCTCGCGCCGAGAGACCGGCCGGAACCCGAGGTCGGCCACCAGGCCCTGGAACAGGCGCTCGGCGAAGGCCTCGTCCGGCTGGACCGGCCCATCGAGCATGTGGAAGGAGTCGAACAGTCGATCGTCAGACATCGGTCGGCTCCACGTAGCTCCGCCGGAAGGCGTCACGGGCCCGCGTCATCAGCGACTCGATGCTCGACTCCGACTTGCCTAGCTCGACGCCGATCTCGCGAACGGGCAGGCCGTCCGCGTAATGCAGTACCAGGACGGCGCGCTGCAGCGTCGGGAGGCTTGCCAGCGCGCGCATGATCGCCTCTCGTTCATCGATCTGGCGCCAGGCGCGACCATCGTTGTCGGCCGCGATCTCCTTGACGACGAGGCGTAATCGCCGGCGTTCCTCGTTGCCGCGTCGTCGGTAGTGGTCCGCGAGCTTGTGCCGGGCGATGGCGGTCAGCCAGGTCAACGGATCCGCCCGTCCTTCGAATGCGTGACGCTGCCTGACGGCTTCGATGAACGTCTGCTGGGTGAGCTCCTCTGCCACGGACGCGTCCCCGTCGCAGCGATGGACGAGGTACCCGTAAATCCGGGGCAATGTCCGCTCGTAGAAGGCCCTGAACTCGTCCTCGGAGGCAAATGCGCGCGCGAGATCGGCCGATCGCTCGGAGGTCGCATCGCCGGTCGCGGCCAATTCGCTCACCCAGGTGGCCCTCGTCCGGGACCCGTCGGACGGGCCCTTCAACAGGTTAGTCGTGAACGCGGGCGGGAATCCTTCGCTAACCCAACGAAGCCCCAGACGGCGATCGTCGAATTTCTCGATTGTCCCGGGCTGGAAGCGGCAGTACCGTCTTCGCATGAGACCTGCGGCGCGCGCGCCGGCCGGTCGGGATGGGATCGTCGGGCGGGCCGAGGAGTTGGCCGCTCTGGGCAGCTTCGTAAGAGAAGCCACCGACGGGCCCGCATTCCTGGTGGTTCGTGGCGAGCCCGGGATCGGCAAGACCACCCTATGGCGACACGCCGTCGAGGAGGCAGAAGTTCATGGCTTCACCGTCCTCACCGCGCGGCCGAGCCAGTCCGAGGCACGGCTTGCGTTCACCGGCTTGACCGACCTGCTCGATCACCCGGCTGTGGAGGACGCTCTCTTGGGGCTCGCGCTGCCGCAGCGCGAGGCTCTTGAGGTCGCACTGCTTCGGCGGTCGGCAACGGGAGGCGCGCGTGACTGGCGCGCCGTCGGCCTCGGTCTACTTGCCGTCTTCCGGCATCTCGCAGCGGCGGGGCCAGTCGTCGTGGCGATCGACGACCTTCAGTGGGCGGACCCGTCGACCGCTCGGGTCGTCGGATTCGCCCTGCGTCGGATGCGGGCCGAGCCCCTCCGGCTCGTCACGGCGATGCGCGATCCGTCTCCGGATGCTGCCACGCCACGGACAGCGCCCGGTGCCGTGCTGCTCGAGGGTCTGGAGGTCGTGGACTGGACGGTTCGCCCATTGGATGTGACAGCGCTCGGTCACCTGCTGCGTAGCCAGCTTCACGCGAGGTTCTCGGAGCGAGCGCTGGTCGAGCTGCATGCCGCTGCCGGCGGCAATCCGTTCTTCGCGCTGGAGATCGGGAGAGCGACCCTTCGTGGCGGCCAGCGTCCGCTATCCGGCCAGCCGCTGCCCCTGCCGCGAAGCCTGCGCGAGCTCGTCAGCGACCGGGTGAGCGCGCTGAGCGACGCCGCCTTGGAGGTGCTGCTCGTTGCAGCGGCCGTGTCGCGACCGCGCAGGAGTGTGATCGTCGCGGCCGTGGGTGACGCGGCAAGAGTGACCGCCGGTCTCGAGGAGGCCGAACGCGCAGACGTCATCCGATCGGCGGGCGATCGGATCTCGTTCAGCCATCCGCTGTTGGCGTCGACGATCTACGCCGGCGCGGCCGACGCGGATCGCCGCCGCCTTCACCGGACGCTGGCCGACGTGGTCGACGATCAGGAGGAGCGTGTCCACCACCTGGCCGTCGGCACGATCGATGCCGACGAGGATGTCGCCTCGGCGCTCGAGGTCGTCGCGCAGACGACTCGTGCGCGTGGAGCGCCAGACGCCGCCGCCGCGCTTGCCGAGGAGGCGGTCCGGTTGACCCCACCCGAAGCTCGCGGCGATGGGAGGCGGCGGACGCTCGCCGCGGCCGAGTACCACTTCGGGTCCGGCAACATGCGCCGGGCCCATGCCCTCGTCGCTCCCCTGGTAGCGAGCACTTCACCTGGCCCGGAGCGCGCCCGGGTGCTACTCCGGTTGGGTGAGCTCGAGGGCCAGGAGTTCGGCTTTCAGGCCGCGACCGCCAGTTTGAACCGGGCCCTCGCAGATGCCGGTGGAGACCGCCGGCTCGAGGTCGAGATCAGGCTCTACCTGGGTTTTGCCGATCTCGTCGGCGGGGATATCCCCGCCGGCGGCGAGCAGGCCCGACTTGCTTTCGGCCTCGCCGAGGATATCGGCGACATTGGTCTCCTCTCCGAAGCGATGAGCGAGGTCATCCTGTTCGACTTCCTTCAGGGTCGCGGCGTGCGAGAGGACCTGATCGCGCGAGAGAAAGAGCTCGCGGCCTCGGCAGCCAGGCAACAGATCGATCCGCGTCCTGGACTGGTTCATCTGAGGACCATGCCCGCGATCGTCCTCAAGTGGGCAGATCGGCTGGACGAGTCCCGAGCTCGCCTCCTCGCCGTCCAAAAGCGCATCATCGATCTTGGTGACGTCAGCTGGATGCCATACCAGCTTTACCACTTGAGCGAACTCGAGTGCTGGGCCGGGGACTACGACCTCGCCGATCACTACGCGGACGAAGGCATCGAGACCGCACGTCAGTCGGACCAGGAAGAGGTCCTCACCGCGAACCTGTACTCGAAAGCGCTCGTGCAGGCGCATCGCGGGGACCTTGAGGCAGCTCGCGAGACAGCCGAAAGCGGTCTGGAACTCTGCCAGAAGACAGGCAATATCCCGGTGTCGCATCTGACGGTCGCCACGCTGGCATTCATTGATCTCTCAGCCGGAGACTACGAAGGCGTCCGGCGGCGTCTCCGCCCGCTCGTTGATGGCCTGCGACGGATCGGGCTCGGCGAGCCCGGTGTGGTTCGATATGTGCCGGACGCCGTCGAAGCACTCGTCGCGCTGGGCGATCTGTCCGGCGCCGAGGAGATCCTCGCGCCATTCGAGGAACGAGCACGCGTACTGGATCGCGTGTGGGCTCTTGCCACCGGGAAGCGATCGCGGGCGCTGGTCGTCGCGGCTCACGGCGACCTCGCGGCCGCGGCCGTTCATGCCAAGCGGTCCTTGGAACACCACGAGCGCCTCGGTCAGCCATTTGAGCTTGGACGCTCCCTCCTCGTCGCGGGCTCGATCGCGCGGCGCACGAAACGCCAGGCTGAGGCACGCAGGCTCCTCGGGCAGGCGATCGAGATCTTCGACCGTCTCGGAGCGCGGGTCTTCGCCGCGCGGGCGCGGACCGAGCTCGCGCGAGTCCCGGGACGTGCACCGAGCGGCGCCGGCCTGACCGAGACGGAGCGTCAGGTGGCAGACCTTGTCGCGGCCGGCCTGACGAACCGCGAGGTCGCCGAGCGTCTCTTCGTCTCGGTCCGGACCGTGGAATCGAACCTTTCCCGGACGTACGCCAAGCTCGGGATCCGCACAAGGACCGAACTCTCGGGCCACCTTCCGCCGCGCTGATCGCTCGTCGCGTCCGCGATGGCCCGCAGCAACGCGGTGAAAGCATGTGGATTCCACGGATGCCTCCCGGCGGCGGGGCCGCTACGGTCGCGGCTCAGTTCTCCGTGCGAGGCACCGCATGGCTTCCGACGACACGCTCACACGCCGGCTCGCCGCGCTTATCGCTCGGCTCGGATCCGTCGATTCGTCCCGTCAGCGACCGACGGGATCGGCAGCGCCCGAACCGGGTCCGCGAGGACCCGCTGCACGGACGCGCGGCCCCGATCAAGCACCGTCATCTGCATCAAGGGAGGGTTGCGCTGATTGAAGAGAACTCGGAATCTCGCCCGTTCGACCCCCTTGGACATGACGATCTCCGAAGGATTCTTGCAGGCACGGGCGACTAACTGATCGAGGCGGGCCGACGGCCCGAAGGACGTCGCGACCACGCGATGCGCACGTAAGGGGAGAGCCATGAAGCAATTCGCAGCCGCCCTGCTCGCAGGCGGGATCCTGTTCGGGGCCATCACCGCCTTCGCCGCGAGCCTGGGCGGGGTCACGACTGAGTCGATCGGGGCGGGCACCGCGGTCGTCGCGTCTTGCGACACCGACGGCGTGGCGACGACCTTCAGCACCATGACCCGCGACGGCGTCGTGACCGCGTGGGCCGTGACCCTCGGGAACTTGAGCGCCGATTGCGTCGGCAAGTTCGCCTGGGTCGAGGTCGCAGACAGCGCCGGCAACACGCTCGCCTCCGGAGGCGAAACGGTCGGCGCGGCCGGTGGTTACGCCAATGGCCGCCAGGAGGTCGAGTTCAGCTCGTTTGCGCCCGTCGAGCGGATCGAGCTGGTCGCGGTCACGATCCGCGGCTGACGTCGACGTCGTCGACGTCGCCACCGACTCGAGCTTCCCCATGTGGCGAGCGATGGACCTGAAACGGACGGTGGGCGGCGCCTTGTGCCTGGCAGTCGTGCTCGGCGCAAGCGTCGCCTCCGCCGCATCTCTCAGCATCGAGGCGCCAACGCTCGGTGCGGGGAGCGCTGAGGTGCGCACCTGCGATCCCGATGGCGTCACCCTCGACTACGCCGTCGCCTTCGATGACGCCCGAGGGTCGTACATGATCGAAGCGGTGGTGGTCGGTGGCATCGCGCCGTCATGTGCCGGAAGCCGCCTGTCGCTCGTGCTCACCCAAGCCGGCGTTTCGGTGGCGGCCGGAGGACCGATCGCCGTTCCCGACGGCGGCGGCGAGCTCGACGTTCGGCTGGACCAGCGGCCCGCCGTCGACTCAGTCGAACACATCCACATCGTGATCGTCGGGCCGTAGCGTGGCCGGACGGCGGGGCCGAGTCTTCATCGCAGGAGCCGCGGGCAGTCTAATCGCGCTCGCCGCGCTCGCGCTGCCCTGGGAGTGGTCCAACGCACCGCAGGCGTTCGCCGCGGTCCAGGGTGACGCCAGCTGCGACGTGGACGGGGTGTCGGTGGCGTTCGAGGTGGGCCTCACACCCCGGCTGGTACCGCTGAGCGTGCGGGTGCGAACTGTGGTCGTATCGGGCATCGCTCCGACGTGCTCCGGCGCCGGTGTGTCCATCAGACTCACTTCGCGGGGCTCGCTCGTCGCGAGCGGCGGGCCCGTCACCGTGGCGAGCGCCACGACGATGGTGCCGCTCGGGAGCCCTCCACGGGCCGAGGTCGTCGACGCGGTTGAGGTGGTGATCGCCGGAGGGACCGTCCCGGTTCCTCCGGAGTGCTCGTCCATCACCATCGACCAGGGCCGCATCGGCACCACCGCAGCTGACAGGATCGATGGCACCGACCGACGCGACCTGCTCTACGGGCTGCCCGGCGACGACCGGTTGAGCGGAGCGGACAATCGCGATTGCCTTTCAGGCGGTACCGGCACCGACGTGTTGGATGGCGGACCGGGCGACGACGTCGCGGTCGGGGATGCAGGCAACGATCGGCTCACCGGGTCTGCCGGCAAGGACGTGCTCTTCGGTGGCGAGGGCAACGACCGACTCGAGGGCGGCGAGGGCAGCGACACTCTGGATGGTGGGCCGGGATCTGACACCTGCATCGGCGGACCGGGCACGGATCGGTTCATCGGCTGCGAACAGGTGGTCCAGTGAGGGCCGGCCGGCGGGCAACGATTGGCGGGCTGGCTCTCGGGCTGGCAGGAGTCGTGTCCATCGGGTATGCAGCTCCGGACCTGCCGATCCGCGGGGCGTCCCTGACCACGTTCGACTACGCGGTCTCGGTGGAGGCGCCGGGGGTCGTCTCCAATGCGGGGTCACCCGCCGAGGCGCCGCCAGAGGCATCACCGACACCTACCTTGGAACCGACGCGCGAGTTGCCCACACCAACGCCCGACAACCAGCCGCCGCCCGGGTCGACGCCCGGACCAGAGCCGACAGCCACATCCCAGCCCACACCCACCCCCAGGCCCGAGCCGGCGCCGACAGCCTCACGAGCGCCCACCCCCGCACCCGAGCCGACACCCACGGCCGAGCCGACACCCACGGCCGAGCCGACACCCACGGCCGAGCCGACGGCGACCCCGAGGCCGACTCCGAAATCGCGACCGACACCCACCCCGGAGCCGACACCTTGAGCCGCCATGGCGTCGGCCGCCTCGTCCGCGCCGCCGTCGCGCTGGGACTCGCAGCCGCATGGCTCGCGCTGCTTCGCCCGCAAAACCTCGGCGGCCCCGCGGCGTACGTGATCGTGGCCGGCGACAGCATGCTGCCCGGCCTTCGCACGGGCGACCTGGTCCTGGCGGTCAGGCAACCCGCCTATGCAGTCGGCGACGTCATCGTCTACGCGATCCCGGCCGGGAAGCCGGGCGCGGGATCCCAGGTCGTCCATCGGATCGTCGGCGGCGACGCGGTGGCTGGCTTCATCACCCAGGGTGACAACCGCGACACCGCGGATCCCTGGCGGCCGACCCCCGACGAGATCGTTGGCCGACCCGCGCTGTCAGTCCCGGCCGCAGGCCGCGCGCTGGCGTTCGTCCGTTCGCCACTCGGCCTCGGCGCCCTTGCCGGTTTCGGCGCGTTCGTTTTCATCCTGCTCTCGGGTACGAGCCGCAAGCCGGCCGCCCCGGAAGGCGGTGTCGTGACGGGCACGACGTAAT
The DNA here is from genome assembly GCA_963735785.1 of uncultured Chloroflexia bacterium. Classification (GTDB taxonomy): domain Bacteria; phylum Chloroflexota; class Limnocylindria; order Limnocylindrales; family CSP1-4; genus SPCO01. The sequence continues at coordinate 242,304 of CAVTMH010000003.1, forward strand.
CCTCCGCCCGCCGTCTGCGGGTGTCCCGACCGCGAAACCATCTCGAGAACGCACACAGGGGAGGCAGAGATGAACGCCAGGCATAGATCGGTCCCGAGGCTCTTGATCACGCTGGCCTCGGCCCTCTTCTTCGCGGCGGCGGGGTCCGCCCTTGCGCTCGTTCCGGTCCTCGCCCCGATACCGTCCGGAACGACGACGAATATCACCCAAACCGGCGGCAGTCAGACCGACCCGCACATCGGCAGCAACTACGCGACGTACACCAACGAAGCCGCGAGTCCTGTCGAGATCCGTTACTACGACCTGACGACCGGCACGACCGGAACCGTCCCGAATGCGATGGGGAACGACGACGTCCTCTCGGATGTCTCGGGCAACACCATCGTCTTCACCCGCTTCACGGACACCGGCAGCGAGATCTTCCGCTACACGGTAGGCGCCGCCTCGGCGACCGAGGTTCCGGGCGGCAGCGCGATTCGCACCGACGCCACGATCGGCGCAAACACGATCGCCTGGGTCGACTTTGCCGGGCCGTTCGCGCCTTCGGAGATCTTCCTCGACGACAACGGCGTGACCGTGCAGATCACGAACGATCCGGCCTTCGACCTGAGCCCGGCGCTGAACGCGACCGGCGACGTGGTGGCCTTCAGCCGCTGCTCGACCTCGGCCGGTGGCTGCGATATCTATATGTCCAAGCGCATCTCAGCGGGCGTTTGGGGGCCGGCGACCCTGGTTGCGTCGACAGGCGAAGAGTCCTACCCGGACGTCGGCGGCACGCTGGCGACTCCGATCGTCGTCTACGCCTCGGTGCGCGCGGGCGAGCAGGACATCTTCTACTTTGACGCGACGGGCGAGCACCAGATCGAACTCCCCGGAACCGCTGAGACCCGCCCGTCGATCAGCGACGGCGTGATCGCCTTCGAAAGCATCGAGGGCGGTGACACCGACGTGCTCCTCTTCCACATCGCCAGCGGCACGCTCTACGCGGTCGCTGCCGGGCCGGCTAACGAGCAGTTGAGCGACGTGTTCGTGACCGGCAGCCAAGTGCAGGTCGTCTTCACCGCTCCGGCCGGGGCGAACGGCCAGGACGTTTTCCTCTTCAGCGGCACTCTGGACAGCGACGGCGACGGCGTTCCCGACGCTGTCGACAACTGCCCGAGCGTCGCGAACCCGGACCAGACCAACACCGACGCGGACGGTCCGCCGTTCGGCGGAGGCGACGCATGCGACCCCGACGACGACAACGACGGCTTCAACGATGCGAGCGACAACTGCAGGCTCGTGCCCAACCCCGACCAGGCTGACTCGGACGGCGACGGGATCGGCGACGCGTGCGACCTGACCGCCGGAAGCACACCCGGCAAGGTGCTCGGGGGTGGCTGGATCACGGCGGTGAAGAACACCTTCGGGTTCTCGGCCCGCTATACAGTCGGGATGCCGAGTCCGGCTGGTCAGGTCACTTACCGGGATCGAACGACCGGTCAGGCCTTCCATTCCACGGCGATCACGAACGTTACGATCACCGGGACGCACGCCGTCATCAAGGGCACCGGCGAGGTGGACGGCGTCGGAGTCACATTCCAGGTCGATGTCGATGACCTGGGCGAGCCCGGCAGATCCGACACGTTCGCGATCAGCTGGCCGGGCTACGCGTCGGGCGGAACGCTCAACGGCGGAAACATCCAGGTCTTCGCCGGCAAGTGACTGGATGGGTGTCGGCCCGCATCGAGCGGGTCGGCACTCTGGGGAGGGAGGCACGGCCATGACTGCTCTGCTCACGGTCTCGGGCATCCGGCGTCCGTTGCTTCACCTGCGACGACGCTCAGTGACCCCCCTGTTTCAACCTTGGGCCATCCTCGCCGCGGGAGCAGCCTTCTTGATCGCCGTGGGCATCGCCACGCTCACGTCTCCGGCTGCCCAGGCCGACACGACACCCTCGATCACGATCGTCAAGGATGCGGTGCCCAACGATGCGGCGGACTTCCCGTTCGACATCGTCACCGGCGGCGGCACCGGCTCGGCGCCGCCGTTCAGCCTCGATGACGATCCGGGCGATGCCACCCTCCCCGACCGCATGACCTTCTACTTCCAGCCCGGCACCTACCAGGTCGTCGAGGGAGCCTCATCGTCGCCCGGCTGGCACCTCGACGGCATCGTGTGCGACGACCCGTCCGGCGACACGACGACGAGCCTGGCGACCGGCTCGGCGACCATCGACCTCGACGTCGGCGAGCAGATCACGTGCACCTTCACCAACCGCCTGACCTCGATCACCATCGTCAAGGATGCGGTCCCCAACGATGCGGCGGACTTCCCGTTCGACATCGTCACCGGCGGCGGCACCGGCTCGGCGCCGCCGTTCAGCCTCGATGACGATCCGGGCGATGCCACCCTCCCCGACCGCATGACCTTCTACTTCCAGCCCGGCACCTACCAGGTCGTCGAGGGAGCCTCATCGTCGCCCGGCTGGCACCTCGACGGCATCGTGTGCGACGACCCGTCCGGCGACACGACGACGAGCCTGGCGACCGGCTCGGCGACCATCGACCTCGACGTCGGCGAGCAGATCACGTGCACCTTCACCAACCGCCTGACCTCGATCACCATCGTCAAGGATGCGGTCCCCAACGATGCGGCGGACTTCCCGTTCGACATCGTCACCGGCGGCGGCACCGGCTCGGCGCCGCCGTTCAGCCTCGATGACGATCCGGGCGATGCCACCCTCCCCGACCGCATGACCTTCTACTTCCAGCCCGGCACCTACCAGGTCGTCGAGGGAGCCTCATCGTCGCCCGGCTGGCACCTCGACGGCATCGTGTGCGACGACCCGTCCGGCGACACGACGACGAGCCTGGCGACCGGCTCGGCGACCATCGACCTCGACGTCGGCGAGCAGATCACGTGCACCTTCACCAACCGCCTGACCTCGATCACCATCGTCAAGGATGCGGTCCCCAACGATGCGGCGGACTTCACCTTCGATACGGTCCCCAGCATCAGCGCGCCGTTCACGCTGGATGACGATGCGGGGGCCGCGGCCGCGGATGACACCTTCCAGGGCGGAATGACGTTCTTCGTCAACCCCGGCACCTACCGATTCATCGAGCGAGACCCGGCCCCTTCGGGCTGGCGGGTGGACAGCATCACGTGTGAGGACCCGTCGAACGGAACGACGACGAGCGTGTCGACTCGCACGGCGACCATCGATCTCGATGTAGGCGAGCGAATCACCTGCACGTTCACCAACCGCATCAATCCCGCGCACGTCACGCTGAGCCCGACCGAGGCCACCAACCCGGTGGGCACCAGCCACACCGTGACGGCCACCGTGACTGACGCCTTCGGGGCCCCGGTTGCCAACACCACGGTGCAGTTCACGGTCAGTGGCTCGGTTAACACGACTGGCTCGTGCACCACGGGTCCAGCAGGCACGTGCAGCTTCAGTTACACGGGCCCGGCATTCCCGGGTGCCGATTCGATGGCTGGCTGTGCCGACGCGAACAACAGCGGCACGCCCGACATCGGGGAGCCCTGCAGCGAAAAGGTAGCCAAAGCCTGGATCCTGCCGGCGTCGACCCCCGGCCAGGTGACCGGGGGAGGTCACGTTATCGACCCCGCCGACAACGAGAAGGTGGCATTCGGCTTCAACGCACAGAGCGGCCCCAAGGGTTTCAAGGGCAACTGCACCGTGGTCGATGTCGCGCCCAGCCGCAACGTCAAGATCAAGTGCCTCGACGTGACGACGCTGGTCCAGACCAGCACCAGTGCGACCATCTACGGCCGCGCCGAGATCAACGGCACAGCGACGGGTTACCGCATCGACGTAACGGATCTCGCCGAGCCCGGCAGGGACCGGGATACCTTCGCCATCCAGACCACCAGTGGCTACTTCGCCGGCGGCACGATCGATGGCGGGAACATCCAGGTCCACCGAGCGGAGTAGCGCCAAACTGCCCACGAACGTCTCGGCCGAGGCGGACAGAAGCGCGGCACGAAACCGCACGCCCGTTCGAACCGGCGACCGTGGAAACCGCGTGCACAACCCCGCCACTCCCCGTGGACAAGCCACGCCTCGGATGTGGGACATCCCCAATCCAACGTGGAAAAGCCACGCCCCATGGTGGATGACCCAGAATCACACCACAACACCACATCTAGCGGTATCCTTCGCGAAGCAACCACTACATCTTGTGGTTTTGGCCTTGACGACCGCCTCCCATCGGCGTATCGTTCTAGGCGTCGCCGACCTACCGAGACGCCCGAACCCCGCCCCATGATCGGCCGTTCCGCCGACCCGGGACCTGGCCCGAACCACCTCGGCACACACGACGACACCGGAGGACGCGGCAGCTACCGCGAAGGGTTGGAACGAAGGAGCACCAAATGGCCCGAGGCACCACCAGCGGCGTCGCCGAGCACGAGACGAAGCAGCCCAAGACGGAGACCGCCGGCAAGGCCACGACCGCCCGCCCGGCGCCCGTCCGCCGCCACGTCGGCCCCTACGGCGCGAGCTTCGACGGCACGGATCCCAACGGCAAGCCCGCCAAGGGCCTCACGTTCGAGCGCCGCTGGACCCGCCCGGGCGTCCATCCCTACGACGAGATCACCTGGGAGTACCGGACCGCCGGCATCGCCAACGAGATCGGGCAAGAGCGTCTTCGAGCAGAAGGACGTCGAGGTCCCCAACTTCTGGTCCCAGCTCGCGACCAACGTCGTCGTCAGCAAGTACTTCCGCGGCCACCTCAACACCCCGGAGCGCGAGACCAGCGTCAAGCAGCTCATCGACCGCGTCGTCAACACGATCGCGGCCTGGGCGGAGACCCAGCGCTACTTCGCGAGCGACGAGGACCTGGCCACCTTCAAGGCCGAGCTGACCCACCTCATCGTCCACCAGAAGATGGCCTTCAACTCGCCGGTCTGGTTCAACGTCGGGATCGAGGAGAAGCCGCAGTGCTCCGCGTGCTTCATCAACTCGGTCCAGGACACGATGAGCAGCATCATGGACCTCGCCAAGACGGAGGCGATGCTCTTCAAGTTCGGCTCGGGCGCGGGCAGCAACCTCTCCACGATCCGCTCTTCCAAGCGAGAAGATGACCGGCGGCGGCACGGCGAGCGGGCCCGTGTCCTTCATGAAGGGCTACGACGCCTTCGCCGGCGTCGTGAAGTCGGGCGGCAAGACCCGCCGCGCGGCCAAGATGGTGATCCTGGACGCCGGACATCCGGACGTCCTCGACTTCATCGATTCGAAGGCGCACGAGGAGAAGAAGGCCTGGGCGCTGATCGAGGCCGGCTACGACCCGAGCTTCACGGGCGAGGCCTACGGCAGCGTCTTCTTCCAGAACGCCAACCACAGCGTCCGCGTCACGGACGAGTTCATGCACGCGGTCGAGCAGGACCAGGAGTGGACGACCCACGCCGTGGTCGGTGGCGCGCCGATGGACACCTACAAGGCCCGCGACATCTTCCGCAAGATGGCCGAGGCCGCGCACCTGTGTGGCGACCCGGGCATCCAGTACGACACGACCATCAACGACTGGCACACGTCCGCGAACACGGATCGCATCCACGCGAGCAACCCGTGCTCCGAGTACATGTTCCTCAACGACACGGCCTGCAATCTCGCCTCACTCAACCTGATGAAGTTCGTCGACGCGGACGGCGAGTTCGATCCGGAGGCCTATCGATTCGCGGCCAAGGTGACGCTGACGGCGCAGGAGATCCTGGTCGATAACGCCTCATACCCGACGCCCAAGATCGAGGAGAACTCGCACAAGTTCCGCCCGCTCGGGCTCGGCTACGCCAACCTCGGCGCGCTGCTGATGAGCCGCGGTCTCGCCTACGACTCGGACGAGGGGCGCAACTACGCCGCGGCCCTGACCGCGATCATGCACGGCGAGGCGTACAAGCAGTCGGCCATCATCGCCCGCGACCACGGCGGTCCGTTCGCCGAGTACGCCCCCAACCGCGAGCCGTTCCTGCGCGTCATCGGCAAGCACCGCGACGCCGCGTACCGCATCCCCACCCAGGGCGTGCCCGCGAACCTGATCGACCACGCCAAGATCGTCTACGACGAGGCGCTCGACCTCGGCAAGAAGCACGGCTATCGCAACGCGCAGGTCACCGTGCTCGCGCCCACCGGCACGATCGCGTTCATGATGGATTGCGATACGACCGGGGTCGAGCCGGACATCGCGCTCATCAAGTACAAGAAGCTGGTCGGCGAGGGCTTCCTCAAGATCGTCAACCAGACGATGCCGGCCGCGCTCAAGAAGCTCGGCTACACCGCCGACCAGGTCGGCGAGATCCTCGACTACCTGACGGAGCGCGAGACGATCGAAGGCGCCCCGCACATCAAGGCGGAGCACCTGTCGGTCTTCGACTGCGCCTTCAAGCCCGCCAACGGCACGCGGTCCATCCACTACATGGGCCACGTCCGGATGATGGGCGCCATCCAGCCGTTCATCTCGGGCGCGATCTCCAAGACCGTGAACATGCCCGAGGCGGCCACGGCCAAGGAGATCGAGCAGGTCTACCTCGAGGGCTGGAAGCTCGGCCTCAAGGCGATCGCGGTCTATCGAGACAACTCGAAGCGGTCACAGCCGCTGAGCACCTCCAAGACAAATGGCGACGTCGTCGACACGGCGGTCGTGACGGATCTCAAGGCGCAGCTCGCCAAGGCCCAGGCGGAGGCCGCCCTCCCCCATCGCCGGCGCCTGCCGTCGGAGCGGACCGCGGTCACGCACAAGTTCGAGATCTCGGGCCACGAGGGCTACATCACGGTCGGGCTGTATCCGGACGGACAGCCGGGCGAGATCTTCCTGAAGATGGCCAAGGAAGGGTCCACGGTCTCGGGGTTGATGGACTCATTCGCGACGACCGTCTCGGTGGCGCTCCAGTACGGCGTGCCCTTGAAGGATCTCGTCAACAAGTTCGCGCACGTTCGGTTCGAGCCGAGCGGGTTCACCGGCAACCAGGAGATCCCGATCGCTAAGAGCATCGTGGATTACATCTTCCGATGGCTCGGGTCGCGGTTCCTGGACACGGACGACAAGGCGTCCCTTGGCTTGATCGATCGGTCCTCAGTGGTTGAGGTGTCGGGTCAGGACTCGGCTCCGCAAGGCACAACCGCCTTCGGCGCCCAGCGCCTTGCTGCGCCGAGCCCTGACCCGGTCGCCCGGACTGTGGCACCTACCGAAGACTCGACGGGCGCCTCGGCGCCTGTGCCTGGGACTCGCTCTGATAGTGACCAGGGGGTTATTCCCGAGACCTCCGAGGCGGCGTCTCCTCCGACCGCCTCGGAGGCTTCATCCAGTGACTCGGATGCACCCAAGGCCACGGCCGTGGCGGCCACACCGGTTGAGGCGGCTCCCCGGGATGAGCTGGCGGTCATCGCTACCAACGGGCATGCCGCCAAGGGGAAGAGTGGCAACGGGAACGGTGGCGGGAGCTCGGCTTTCACATTGAACCTGGGCGCCACGAAGGTGAGCTTCCAGACCCAGGCCGACGCCCCCAGCTGCGCCGACTGCGGCTCGATCATGGTCCGCAACGGCAGCTGCTACAAGTGCCTCAACTGCGGGAGCACGTCCGGCTGCAGCTGATCCCTCAGACGCCAAAGTAGTGAGTTAGAGTTGGGCCCCGACGGTCGGGGCCCTAGTCATTTGTTTGTGGACTTGCGCCACCGATGTGCCCGCGAGGAAGCGCTTGTTCAACCATACGACGCTCGAATTCGCGTACTCGTATTTGACTGCAGAACTGGATGCACTGCGACAGGAGCAGGCCGTCCTGGCCAAGGCCCTCCAGAACCTGCCTGCCGCAGGGGCAGTCACTCTCGCGCTTTTTGTTGGACTTACACCGGTCCCGGCGCAATCCGAAGGCCTAGCCCGCGGTCTGATCGTGATTGGACTCCTGCCATTCACAATACTTGTCGTCCTGAGCGTTCGGGAGTTTGGACTCCGACGCGCTTCGCCGGCACAAACTGAGCTCAGTCTTACCGATACCACCGATGCGCTACCGCCAAATGACTGGCTGGCTCTCAAGGTAGGCGAGCGTCGCCTCGAAATCGCTGCGCTGCGGGGGGCCATTTCGCGAAAGCGGAATCGACTTGGGTGGGCGTCAGCATCTCTCGCGCTGCAGGTCGGATACTTGGTCCTCGTCTCGTTCATCCTGTCCCCGGCCGCGCCTGAGAAGTGAGATGCGTCTTGGTGGCGGGGCCCGTCGTAGCTCGGCTCGGTACGCTTGCCGACCGGAACAAAGGGGTATGCGACGCCATCAGAGACGCCATCGCACTCTTGCGGGCCGGACCAGCGTCTCGCGAGGGTCTTGAGGAGATCTTTCGTCTCGGTCCCCTGACCGCCATTGCCGTGTCCGGCTGGCGACTCGAGGTGGAAGAGCTTTCGTCGGAGGCAGCAGATCGTCACCCCGGAGCGCAGGTCGGCTGCCTCTATGTGTTCGGACTCGTCTCACCGGATGAGCAGGCCGCCGAGGTGAACTCAATCGGTTAGCGAGAGCGTCGGCCCTTACGGGTGGCCTCAATAGCCGAGTCGAGATCAGCGGCGTCTACGAATTCGCCCCGGTCGAGAGCTTCCAACCCGGCAGCCCGACGCCTCGCCATGCCCGTTTTCGTGAATTCTCGCCAGGCCTCCTCGAGCATGGCGGCTGGCGACACACCAGCCTTGGCCGCGGCATCCGCGACCTCGCGACTTAGCCCTCGTGGGATGTCAACGGTCGACCGGTGAGACTGGGGAGACTTAGTGGATTCAATGAGCCGCGGGTGAACATACGCATGGCCTACTCGTCCAGACCCGGTGGATCGATATAGAAGCCCCGCGGATGACAAACCAGCAAGCAGGTTCCCCGTCGAGGTGCTCCGGCCACCTACGCTCTCGGCGACCTCCGACGCGGTTGCGCGACCGAATTCGCGCACCGCTTCAAGTACAAGACGTTGAGCCGGCGTTACGTCGAGCGCTGGCTCAGCCATGTCCAACTCGAGCGGGCTCGGTGCCAGATAAATGGGAACCTCATGACGAGATGCGACTGATCGCACGACGTCCTGCATGGCTGGGTCCCGGGTCGTGACGACCACAAATAGAGGACCGAACCGGCGCGAACGGAGATCGCGACCAATCCCGACGATTAGCTCGTTTAGGTCGCCGACCTCAATCACTTGATCTTCTAGGCTCAGAAGGACTACCAGTGGACTTAAGACGGGGCCCGTAAACGTGTTGGACACCCAATCCGAAAAGAGCTGACGACGACGATCAAGGGGCATTCCGAATGGAAGCACGGTTGGGGACCTGACATCCCATTCCAAGCGATCAGGAGCTTCGGTACTCATGGATGGCCTCACGGAACCTTCCGACAAACAGGCCAACTGAGTATGGCACGTGCGGAGTCTCGTCCGCCATAGTACCACTTGCTACCTGAGAGCAGATGGAGTAACATGTGACCACGCTTGAATCGAAGGAGTCTCGGATGGCGAATCCTCTCGTCGACATTGTGGTCGTCGTAAACGGACAGCCGACTACTGTCAGGATCAACCCAAATGCGCCCCTTCATACATTGATCCCGAAGGCGCTGCAGCAGACCAACACGACAGGGCAACCCGCTGAGAACTGGGAGATCAATTACAACGGATCCGTATTGGATCTAGCCCAGAAGATTGAGAGTTTCGGTTTCCCTGCAGGAGTTCAGCTCTTCATGAACCTGAAGGCCGGGATCGGTGGCTATCGCTAACCAGGTAGTCGACCCTAAGGTCTCACGAGCCAAGTTTGAACGTGAGATTCGCCAGTTTCGGCGTCTGGCGGCCGAATACAGGCGCAAGGGCTGGTTTCTCGCAGATGCGAGCTTTCCGGTCGCAGTGGTCGTCCTATCGGCACACCGCATAAAGCCATCGCCTCTCGTGCTCGGCATCAAGTTCGACTACACCGATTACGATCTCCATCCTCCGTCTGTCCGGCTCGTCGATCCCTTCTCGGCGGAGCCCTACGCCTTCAAGGCTCTGCCGACGCAACTACCACGCACGGTGTCTTCCGGCCCTCTTGAGATCGCCGGACTCCCAGAAGGATTTGCGGTACCCCAATTCGCCCAACACCAGACGTTGATGCAAGCGTATGACGGCGATGAAATTCCGTTCCTGTGCATCCCTGGAGTCCGGGAGTACCACGAGCACCCAGGGCACAGCGGGGATCAATGGGAACTGCACCGGGGCGCCGGCGCCGGGCGCCTCAGTCGCCTCGTGGAAATTGTCGATCGATACGGAGTGACGCCGCTAGCCGCGTATCGGCTCGAGGTCGACGTGAAAATTGTCGGGTACCAACAGAATGAGGTCCCCGGTTGATGCTAAGCGCTGTTCGCAGCATCTCGGTACCCGCAGAGTCGGTGGCCGCAACTGAAGCCGCCATACGCTCTGCTGGTAGCGACGAGCATGAACTTTTTGTCCTTTGGACCGGCGTTGTCGATGGCGAGGTATTCGACGTTCGTATGCATCACGTTCCGGACCAAGTGTCGTATCGGACGAAGACTGGCTGTGGCGTTCGGGTTGGCGCACCGGCCCTCCACAAGCTGAATGTCTGGCTGTTCGAGCACGAGGAGGTCCTCGGGATTCAGATCCACAGTCATCCTGGTGAGGCATATCACTCGTCAACCGACGATGCATTTCCGATTGTGACGACCGAAGGTGGGATCTCGATAGTCGTCGCCGACTTCGGCGCAGACGGCATTTCGGCTGCCACGACCGCCATGTACAGGCTCGTAAAGGGCGAGTGGGTCAGTGCGCGGCCTCGACTGGAGTTGGCCTAACCCGTGGCGCTCGCGGAATATTTCGAGAGGAACGCACAGGCTGCAGCGCATGTGATTTCAAGATTCGATCGCGAATCTTTCGTAGCCTTGGTTGGTCAACTCGAAGTCGGCGTTGCCTTCGGACAAGATGTCGTCGAGACGAAAGAGGGCGATGCCCAACTGGACCTTCTGGTTCGCCTTCTTTCGCGCTTCTACCCGCGTCTACAAATCGACGGGCCATCCGGTCCGCGCTTAGATAGGGCTATTGAACTCGCTCTGAGCGTTAACCCGCTAATTGACTTGAGTAAAGGGCGACGACCCGTGACAGGGGTGGTACTGGGCGTCGACGCTCGTCCGTACAGGCGAACGGTCTATAGCGGGTCCGATGCGTGGACTGGATCCGTTGGCACACGCCATCCTTTACCAATCGGCCATTCGCCAATCCCTTTTGGGCCAGGCGTGGCCGCCTGTGTTGCCGCATCGAACGTGTTTCGCCTCCTGGTGACGCGCCGTGGTGGTCGGGACGTCGAGTCATCTCTGTCAGCTTGGACAATGAGTCCCGAAGGTGCTGGCGTCGGCGCAAGCGCAAACGATAAGGCATCCTTTCCTAAGGGAACGGTGGTCGTAGGTGCGGGCGCGATCGGGAATGCCGCCGCTTGGGCGCTAGGGCGGCTAGAGGATATCGGCGAAGTTATCGTCGTTGACCCGGAAGTCGTTGAGCTCTCCAACCTCCAACGGTACGTCCTGATGTCACGCGACAGCGAAGGCCAACAGAAGGCACCGTTGGTAGCCGAGTTCTTCAAGGGCACGCTAGGCGCAAGCCCTTTTGTCGGAACGTGGCGGCAGTTCGTTGAGAGCTACGGTTACGCATCCACGGCCGCGTTACTGGCCCTAGACACCGCTCGTGATCGACGGGAGGTGCAGGGAACACTGCCCCGTTGGATAGCAAATGCTTGGACGCAGCCGGGGGATCTCGGTATTTCGGTGCACTCGCCTTTCGGGGGGATCGGCGCGTGTGTCGCTTGCATGTACATGCCATCGGGTCGGGTTCCGAACGAGGACGAGGTGTACGCGCGCGCGCTCGGCATGCCGCAGATGGTCAACGAGATTCGCACAATGCTTCATCTCGACGCGCCGCTGACCCAGGCATTTCTGGATGCGGTCGCCATCGGTCTAGATCAACCATCCGAATTGCTTAGACCGTTCGAAGGTCGCTCTATCCGGGACCTGTATGTGGAGGGCGTATGTGGCGGCGCAGTCCTACCCCTTGGGTCAGCGCGAAACGTGCGTCAGGAAATTCATGTTCCTCTAGCACACCAGTCGGCCCTGGCTGGCGTTCTCCTAGCCGCAAGTCTCGCAAGGTTTGCTAGGGGAAAGGAGCTGGCCATCACCGAGGTGACCCAAATCGACGTGCTCCGTCCGCTTGCGGTCCTACCCACGCGAGCGGTGCTGGCTTCACCTGCGTGTGTCTGTCGCGATTCGGACTTTGTGACGACCTACAAGCGGAAGACCTGGTCCGACGCGGATCTCCGATCAGCTCCGGCCAAAATGAGCGGTCGACATTTCGAGCGGTCACAGGGTTAACGCATGCTTCGGCGGGCGTAGGCACCCTGATGGCCCGACATCAGTTGACTTCGTGGCAGTTGACATGCCTGCGTATCCTTCCCGTTCCTGTGCCGTTGCGGCTGCCGGTGCAGGTGCCGATCCAGCGAACGAGGATCCGATGACCCAGCTGAAAGCGCGATACAACGCGATCGACCGAAACGCCATGTTGGCGTTCGGTTGGCTCGTCGTGTCCGCGAAGCAACGCGGTCATCGGGCGGAGTCCGATCGGAGCACCAGATCGGGATAGGCATGTCCCGCACCCTGGTTGCCTTCGACCGGCTCCTCATCCGAGGGGCCGGTTTTCGTTTTCCGTGGTGGTCGTCGTCCAACGGCAGGACACCGGATTGTGGATCCGACAACGAGGGTTCGACCCCCTCCGACCACCCCATAGCTCGTTCGTCCATGCTCGGCGGCACCGATGCCGCCATCAGTACGCTGGCCGGAGGTCCAGCAGCCATGTCCACGAAGACCAAGACCGCCGCCACGCTCGGCATCACTGACGCGGAGACCAACGCTCTGCCGTGGGTCCGAAAGCCTGGCCGCGTCCCGATCATGTCGTGGGCCGTGCCGCTGGAGGGTTCGGCGCTCGAGCAGGCGACCAACCTGTCGAACCTGCCGTTCGCCATCGATCACGTCGCGCTCATGCCCGACGCGCATACCGGCTACGGCATGCCGATCGGTGGGGTGCTGTTCGCCGATCGGGCGGTCGTGCCGTACGCCATCGGCGTCGACATCGGCTGCGGCGTGGCGCTCGTCGAGACGGACCTCACCGTCGAGACGCTGGCGCCCGACGAGCTCGATCGGGTGCTCGAGGCCATCGATGCGGGCGTCCCGACCGGCTTCCAGAAGCTGGCCGCCGCGGTCGACCGAGAGGTCGCCGCGGAGGCGATGGGTCTGGAGCGGCCGGCGTCGGTCAAGGAGCAGTGGCTGACCAACGCGCTCTGGCAGCTGGGCTCCCTTGGTGGTGGTAATCACTTCCTCGAGGTCCAGCGGGACGAGGCCGGTCAGGTCTTCGTCATGCTCCACTCCGGTTCGCGGAGCCTGGGCAAGACGATCTGCGACGAGTACCACAAGCGGGCACTCGCGCAGAACCTGGCCTGGCACGCGCGGCTCCCCCACCGGGAGCTCGCGTACCTGCCCGTCGGCAACTACGCCGCGTGGGAGCACCACGTCGGGGTGAACGGGATCGTGCACCGCAAGGGCGCCGTGCGCGCTCGCGCGGGCGAGATCGTGCTCATCCCGGGCTCGATGGGCACCGCGTCGTACGTCGGCGAGGGGCTCGCTAACGCCGAGTCGTTCGAGACCTGCCAGCACGGGGCGGGTCGGGCGATGAGCCGGACCGCCGCGCGTAAGGCCAAGACGTCGGACGCGGTCTACGCGGAGATGGCCGATCTGGGTGTCGTCCTTCGCTCCTCGGAGCCGAAGGGTGTCGCTGAGGAGGTTGCCTTCGCCTACAAGGACATCGAGTCGGTCATCGCCGCCTCGGCGTCCCTGGTCCGGCCGACCAAGCGGCTCACGCCGCTCGGCGTGGTCAAGGGCTGAGGCTCCGCCTCAGCCAACGGGGAGGATCGGTTCGCCGGTCCTCCCCTAATTCACAGCGTGACCTCGAGTCCGTACCGGGCCGCCAGATCCGGCACCCAGGCCATGTCGATCGTCGTGCCGAACTCGACCGCGAGCGCTTCCAGGCGCTCGTCGGTCATCTCGTCGCGGGCGGCGAGGTCGGCCATCCGGCGGAACATGTGCTCGAAGGCGCCTGGGGTCATTAGTTCGATGATGCGCGCCGGCTCCGGGCCGGCATTCCAGAAGGTATGCATCAGGCCACGCGGTTTGAGGATCCAGCTGCCCGGCTCGGCGGTGAACTCGTCGTCCGCCACCCGTGCGCCGATGCGCCCGAGGAGAACATACGACCACTCGTCCGTATCGCGGTGGATGTGCGGCGGGACCATGTAGCCGGGCCTGACCGCCATCTCCGTGATCGACAGGGCTCCGAGCGTGGTCTCCGTCGGCACCTTCACCGACGTGTCGATGGGTCCGTCCCAGATCAGCTCCCCCGCCCCAGGCTCCACCAGGTATCGCGTTCGCTCGACGACCGTCATCACCACGCCTCCGCATCTTTCACTGCACATGTATGTGCAATCATGTTGGGCGGACCATAGCGCCGATGGTCGGCGTGGTCAATACTTTCGGTGCACATGGCTGGGCAGACGAAACGGGATCGATCGCCAGCGGCTCGGCGGCCCTACCGCATGGGCCGTCGTCAGACCGCGGTCGAGCAGACGCGCGAGCGCATCGTCGCTGCGACGTTCGACCTCCACGCGACGATCGGCCCGTCGCGCACGACGATCCGCGCCATCGCCGACCGCGCGGGTCTGCAGCGACACACGGTCTACGCGCACTTTCCGGAGCTCGATTCGCTCTACGAAGCGTGCACCGTGCACGGGATCCGATCGACCGGCATGCCGGAACCGGTTGGGTGGCAGACGATCTCCGGCCCGCTGGACCGGCTGCGGCACGGCCTCACCGAGATGGTCGCCTGGTACCGGGCGAATGAGCAGATGCTCGGCAACGTCCTCTTCGACGTCGACCCGGAGGCGCCGCCACCGACGGCGCCCGACCCGTTCGAGGTGCGGATGGTCGCCCTGCTCGACGCGTTGATGGACGGCTGGCAGATCGAGCCGGACCGCCGGTCAACACTCGAGGCCGTTGTGGGCCATGCCCTCGCCTTCACCACCTGGCGATCGCTGGCCGGTGGCGGTCTTACCGATGTCCAGGTCGTGGCAGTCCTCGTCGGGCTGGTGGAGGGAGTCGCCAGCGGATCGATCGAGGCGGGCCCCACGACGGCGCCATGGTGATCGCAGCCTCGGAAGGCGCCGATCGGCCAGGGGGAACCGCTGTCGCCGCCTTCAGAAGTCGAAGAACGGCTGGGGCTCTCCCGTTTCGGCATACCCCTTGAGCCGCAGGATGATCTGCGCCCAGGCCGGGGTCACGATGGGGATCACGGGGTTGTCCGGGTCGTAGTCGCGGTGGCTGAAGAGCAGCCGCGTACCGGGCTTGCCGTCGTCGCGCTCCATGAGCTCCCAGCGGACCGTCGTGCCGGCCCACCACGGCGGGAAACCGCCGGTCACCCACTCGATCCGATCGGCGCCGCGGTCACGGATGGCGAACTCGAACGGCTGGGGCACGTCCGGAAAGCTGACCCGGAGTTGCGGGTCGGTGCCGTGGGTCTGCTCCGTGTAATTCGACCACCAGCTGCCGATCGACTCGGCGCCCGTGAGCGCTGCGCGAACCGACGATCGGTCGGCGTCGATGTCGAATTGCTGGAGGATGTGGTAGTCGCCCATGGCCGTCGCTCCTGTCGCGCCTGTGTTTTAGTCGGCGCTACAGTACCCGAGTTGGCAATCTAATTCAATAGCGACTAAAGTAGCCCGATGGACGGCCTGCAGATCGTCGGCGAGCCGCGACGGCGCGAGATCCTCCGCCTCGTCTGGGACCGGGAGCTTGCCTCGGGCGAGATCGCCGCGCGCTTCGACCTGACGTTCGGGGCGGTCTCCCAACATCTCGGCGTCCTGCGCGACGCCGGATTCGTGCGCGTGCGGCGCGACGGCAACCGGCGCCTGTACCAGGCCGACCGCGAGCGGCTCGGCCCGCTCGCGACGGTGCTGGAGGCGATGTGGGCATCGACGCTCGATCGGCTGACGGACGCGGTCGAATCCGATCCCGACACTCGATGACCGACGTCGAGGCTCCGATCATCCGCGTGGAGCGCCGGATCAACGCCCGACCGGCCGCCGTCTACGCCTACCTCACGGACTCCGTCAAGTGGGCTCGCTGGCAGGGTGCCAGCGCGGAGATCGAGGCCAGCGTCGACGGCACCTTCCGGATGACGATGGCCGGCGGACAGGTGGCCGAAGGCCAATTCCTGGAGCTGGTGCCGGATCGGCGAGTCCGGTTCACGTGGGGCTGGACCGGCCACCCGACGGTGCCGCCGGGGTCGTCCACGGTCGAGATCGAGCTCGTCGAGGACGGCGACGCCACCCGCCTGACCCTGACCCACCGTGGCCTTCCGCCGGACGACGTCGCGATCCACGAGACCGGTTGGCGGCACTACCTGCCGCGCCTCGCGACCCTCGCCGAGGGCGGCGACCCCGGTCGCGACACGAGCCCGTGAGAGGAGGCGCCCCGTGAGCTTCGATGTGACCGCGACCCAGGAGGTCGATGCCACGCCCCAGCAGGTGGCTGCCGTCGAATTCGATCCGGCCCGCGACCCGGAATGGATCGGCGGCGTCGACACGGTCGAGGCGCTCAGTCCCCCGCCGATCCGGGTCGGGTCCAGGGTTCGCCGCCTCGGCGGCTTCATGGGCCGGCCGATCGAATGGATCATGCTGGTCGAGGCGTTCGAGCCGGACGGGCTGGTCGCCATGCGAGCTGAGAAGAGCCCGTTCCCGATGCAGGTCGATTACATGCTCGAGCCGCTCGACGGCGGTCGCCGAACCCGCGCCGCGATTCGCATCCGTGGCGCCGGCGGCGAAGGCATGTACGGGTTGCCGGGCTTCCTGCTCGGACCAATGGTCCGCCGTTCGGTCGGCGCGGATCTCCGGCGCCTGCGCCGCATCGTCGAACGTCGTTGAGGGGCGGGCCAACGGGAAGCGATCGGGCGGTGCGAGAATGCCTGCCTGCCGGTTGTGGGAGGGCCAGGGATGCTCGAGCGCGAGGGACTTGCACGCGCCGCCATCCAGCAGAAGAGCTTCGATGCGCCGGATGAGGTGCGCCGATTTCCCAAGGGGATCGTCCACCTTGTGCACGTAGGCTCCGTGACGCTGGGGCGCGGCATCCTGGAGCCGGGCTTCCGCTGGTCGACGTCCTTGAGGCCGATCCAGGGAACCGCGTCGTGCCAGATCCATCATCTTCAGTTGATGCTGCAGGGGCGCTTCCACGTCGAGATGGACGACGGCCAAGCCGTCGAGTTCGGGCCGGGCGACATCATGAACGTCCCGCCCGGGCATGACGTGTGGGTCGTCGGGGATGAGCCGGTGGTCGTGGTCGACGTGTTCGGCAATATCGGCGCGCTCGGCGTGCCCGGCGAGCACGAGCGCCTCGTCACGACCCTCCTAATGTCCGACATCGTCGACTCGACCCTCACCGCGACGAGGCTGGGAGACACGGCCTGGAAACAGGTGCTCGCCGAGCACAACCGCCTCATCCGCACGCAGCTCGATCGCTTCCGAGGCCGTGAGGTGAACACCACGGGGGATGGATTCCTTGCGACGTTTGGAAGCGCCGTCGGCGCCATCCGATCCGCTGTCGCGATGCGCGAGACGGTACGAGGCTTGGGGATCGAGCTCCGGATCGGGGTTCATACCGGCGAGGTGGAGGTGCTGCCGAACGACATCGGAGGAGTCGCCGTCCATGCGGCCTCGCGGATCATGGCCTTGGGGCGCGGGTCGGAGATCATCGTCTCGTCGGTCACGCGGGGTCTGGTCGAGGGAAGCGGACTCCGATTCGAGGATCGCGGGCGCCAGAAGGTCAAGGGCCTGGAGCAGCCGATCGAGGTGTTCGCGCTGGCGACATGACCCGCGACATGGGCGGAGCCCTAGGCCGCAGGCTCCCCGAGCTGCCGGCCGAGGTTCGCCGGGTCGAAGAACGCCTCCACTCGCATCGTGCCGGCCATGACGCTTGCGAAGTCCTCGGACGCCTGTGGGTCGGCCGCGATCGCCGCGAAAAGCGCGGCATCCTCGTCGCTTGGCGGCTCGAAGCCGGCGAGCTGGCCGGTGAAATCGAACATGGGGCGGGTGCGCTCGTCGCGGGCGTGCTGATGGTCGGACATCGCCTCCTCGAATGAGCGGCGGCCGCTCAGGGCGTCGTCGAGGGCGCTGACGAGCGACTCGGCGTCGATGAAGGCGTCGCTCATGCCCTGGGCCGTCGTCGCGTCCTTGACATAGCCGGCGTCCCCGACCAGCGCCCAACCGGGACCGAAGGACTGCCGATACGCGTTCGGCATCGTCGCGCCGAAGATGCGGCTCTCCATACGGCCCTCGTCGAGCAGCGCATCGAGCTCCGGATCGGTCGAAAAGGCCTTCCGGTAGTTCCCGGGCAGGTCGTGCCGGTTCGCCTCGAATTCGGCCATCGGCCACGCAGCGACGACGACGTTGAGCCCATCCGCGGTGGTGATCAGGCCGATACCGCGCTGCCCGCGCGCATAGAGGTTGAAGTCGCCGGCGAAGGGCAGCCCGCTCCAGTACGCGTAATACAGCACGGACAGGGTCGGGGTCTCGTGATAGACCGTAGCCCCGACGGCGTCGGCGACGAACGATCGAACGCCGTCAGCACCGATGACGACGGTCGCGTGCTCAGTCACCGGCGTGCCGCCCGATCGACCGCGGATTCCTCGCACGACCCCGTCCTCGACGACGAGGTCGTCGGCCGCGAAGCCCGCTCGAACCTCGGCGCCCGCCGCGGCGGCGGCCTCGACGAGGATGGCGTCGATCGCCAACCGCCGCGGTGCGTACGACCGTGGCGCCGTCGGCAGACCGCGTGGCGTCCCGGCGATGGCGAACGGCCCCAGGTCGAGGCGATACGACACGACCGGCGGACAGCCGGTGCCCACGACCGCATCGGCCAGGCCCCAGCGGCCCAGTGCGGCCATCCCGGGCGGATGGACGAGGTGGGTCGAGACGGTGTCACTCGGGAATGTCGCCCGGTCGACCAGCAAGGCTCGATAGCCAAGGTTCGCCAGCAGCATGGCGGTCGGTGCTCCGGCGACGCGGGCACCGACAACGATGACGTCGTAGTGGCTCATCCGACAGGGCCTCCGTGCAGGTATCTGTGCCGAGCGTCGGCCACCGCCTGCCGCGGCGCATCGGTGAGTTCACCTATTTCGCGGCGCGATCCTCCACCTGACTGCGGACCGCGAAGGCGGCCGCTTCGGTGCGGCCGCCGAGGCCGAGCTTGTCCAGCACATTCGCGACGTGATGCTCGACGGTCTTGCGAGTGATGAACAGGCGATCGCCGATCTCCCGATTCGATAGCCCCTCGCCGAGCAGTGCCAGGACCTCCTGCTCGCGGTATGTCAAGTTGCCGGCCGCCCGCCGGCCGCGCGGCGACGAGCGGACCCCGAGCGTGCGAAGGAAAGCCGCCATCGCGTCGGCATCGCGGGGCGCGCCGAGGTCCTCGAAGGCGGCGAGGGCAGTTCGTGCCTCGGCCACGGCGAGCGGCGGATCGACGGTGGCCGCTGCCTGGGCCAGCAGCGCTCGGCTGCGAGCAGCGTCATAGGGCAGACCGAGGCGCGCGAAGGCGGCAACGGCCATATCGATGTGGTCGATCGCGCCTGCATCCGCGCCGATCGCCAGCTGGACCCGCCCGAGCGTCCGATGCGCTCTGGCGATGATGGCGACGTTGCCGGTTCTCTCCCCGATCTCCAGCAGCCGGTCCCCGAGCGATCGCGCGGCGTCAGGGTGACCGCCAGCGATTTCGGCCTCGGCCAGCAGCTCTTGCAGGGCAGAGGCGTGGAGTGTCCCGTCGTCGATCTCACGTAGCCGGCGGCGGAGGAGACTGGCGGCCGGAGTCGGCTCTCCTCGGCGGAGACGAACGAGGGCGATCGCCGGCACAGCCGCGGCGAAGTCGTCGAGGCCAGCCACCAGCCGCGTCGCCTCATCGAGCCGACCCTGGGCGACGCGCAGCTCGGCGAGGGTCGCCGCGGCAGCCGCCTGGAGCGCCGGTTCGACGGCGCCGCGCGCATGTCGGGCGAGCTCGAGCTCTCGTTCCGCGCGCTCCCAGCCGCCCGTCGCGAAGAGCAGGCTCCCGTACTCGAGCCGGCAGGTCGTGTAGAGGTGCGCAGCGGTGTGTCGCTCGTGGTAGTCGTCCGCTTGACGGATCCAGGAGGTCGCTCGCCGGACGTCACCGCTGCGCGTCGACCCCGAGATCGACCGGCAGGCGATGAGAACCACGGAGTCGGGATCGCGGGCCTCGCCGGACATGGCCCCTGCCATCGCCTCATCGAGGAGCCGGGCACCCTCGTCCACGTGACCGAGCTCGACGAGCGCCATCCCGATCTCGGCGACGAGGCAGAGTTCCAGGTCGGCATCGAGGGTGCCGGCCGCGCGGGCTGCTTCAAGGGCTTCCGTGGCATGCCTGCGCCCGGCCTCGGGATGACCGTCGTCCGTCGCGAAGTGGGCCTGACACAAGCCGACCCAGCCGCGGACGGCCTCGAGGTCGTGGTCACGCACGAGCCGTTCGGCCCGCGCGGTCCAGCCGCGGGCCGTTGCCTGGTTGCCGAGGCTCATCGATGCCGAGAGCGCAAGGTAGACCGCGGCGATGACCGCCGGCTCGAAGACGCCCGCACGACGGTACGTGAGATAGGCGCGCTCCCAGTCCCCCATCGCGGCCTGCACGTCATCGAGCCACCAAGCCGCGATACCCCGGCTGAATCGCGCGTCAGGATCCTCGGCGGCGGCGAGCACATCGTCGAACGCCGCGAGTGCCGGCGCCCACTGATAGGCAGCCAGCGCGGCGCGCCCCTCCTCCATCCGACCCGAATGCTCGTCCGTCACGCGCTCATCGTAGGCTTAGCGGATGGTCGACTGGAACGACTTCGCCCGCGAAGCGCCGGGGATCGCCGAGGTCTTCGTCCGCCGGCACAAGGCCACGGGCAACCTGTGTTTCCTGGCCACGCTCCGCTCCGATGGTTCTCCACGCATCAGCCCGATGGAGCCGCGGATCGTCGAGGGTCGGCTGGTCCTCGTCGGCATGCCGAACACGACGAAGTTCCGAGACCTGGCTCGCGACCCGCGGTTCTCCCTCCACACGGCCACCATCGACCCGCACCTCGGCGACGGTGACGCGAAGGTCTGGGGTGAGGCCAGGAACATCCAGGATCGGGAGCTGCACACGCGGTTTGCCGATGACCTGTTCAAGGAGTCGGGGTTCGACCTTCGCGGGCAGAAGTTCGATCCGTTCTTCGTCGCCGACCTCGCCGGCGCGTCATCGGTCGAGATCCGGGACGGCCAGCTGACGATCACGACGTGGAGGCCCGGGGAAGGAGAACGAAGCGCGCCGCTGGGGTGACGCTGTCAGCAGTCGAACGCGAACCAGCACAGCTCATTGCGCAGCCGCTGGTCGTCGAGCACCAGGTCTCGGATCTCGTGGGGGAGTCGGGCGCGCTGCCACTGGCACTCCAGGCGGCCAGCCGCCGCGCTGTCGTCTTCAGGCGCTGCCGCTCGCGCCGCCCTGATCGCGTAGGCCGCAGCACCGAGTTCGTGCGCCGCCACATGGCCCACCGCCGCGGCCTGGCCGGCAGCGTACGCGGCATGCCGTGCGGCCCCACGCAGGTCCCTGGCTGCGGCGTTGGCATGACCGGCCGCCGTGCGGGCCACTGCCCACGGGATCTCACCCCGCGCCCAGGCACGCGCGAGGTCGATCGCCCGACGTGGTCGGTCGTCCGTCGGCCGTGCCTGCTCGAAGTGGGGCAGCGCGTGCTCCGCGCAGTCGGCCGCCCACATCGCGAGAAGACGATGATCGTCGTCCTGGAGGATCCCGCCGCGACGCACGGTGATGAACCGCGGATCCCGGATCTTGGGGAGGATCACCGCGAGGCCGATCGCGATCGGCTACCGACTCTCGGTCCGCGGCTCGAGGACCACGACCGCCGTCTCGGTCGGTCGGCGGGTCGCGTAGCCGTCGACATCGTCGTCGCCGAAGTCGCGGAACCTCGCCCACAAGCGCTCCCGCTCCTCGCCAGTGGCCGCCCGGCCCTTGACCGCTCGGGTGCCGTCCTTCAGCTCGACCGTCACGTCGGGTTGGGCCTGCAGGTTGAGCCACCACGCGGGCTCAGGTTCCGCCCAGCCGTTCATGGCCATCGTGACGAGGTTCGGCCCGTCCTCGTAATAGCCGAGGATCGCGCTGCGCTCCTTGCCGCTACGACGGCCGACAGTCGTGAGTCGCATCGTCCCCCACTTGCCTGGTCGCGGCTTCCAGAGTCCGCGCCGGCCGCCCGTCAATCGGTGGATGGCGCGGTGCACCACCCAGGCGGCGCGAACGAACCATCGCGGCGGGAGCCGCGGGGATTTGGGTTGCGTTGCTGTCACGAGGCATGCCTCCATCGCGAGGTTCGCACCGGCTGCCACTCTGCCGGTCAACAAGCATAGAACGGTGACTCGCGGCACCAGCACCACTAGTTCGGCATTGCGCGCCATCGGTCCTATCGCGACACTGGTACCGATGCGGGCGCGGGCACCACCGTCGCTCATCTTGGGGGTGATGTCCGCGAATGTTGTCGCGCACGGTTAGGGACCGGCCCCCAAGGTCGTGGCTCGGCCTCGCTATCGTGGCGCTCCTCGCCACGCCGACAGCCCCCGCGATGGCGAGCGACGCGACCCTGCCGTCGGTCCTGTTCTCCTTCGAGAGCTCGGTCAACTACATTGGTCGACCGGAGGTCGTGACCGAGACGGGTCCGACGACATCGATCATCTTCGAGGGGTATCGGGCAGACAACCCCCGCATCAAGGCTACCGTCTACGCGCCCACGCAGACCTGGACGGTGTCGCTCGAGCCAGCCGATGGTCAGCAACTCGCGGTGGGCACCTACCTCGGTGCGGATGGCGCTAGTCCTTTCCACCCCGAACTCCGTGTCTCGCGCTTCGGCGCCGGGTGCACGCCATCGCCCCACAATTCGTTCGTGATCCACGAGCTGACGCGCGATGCAGGCGGGGCGCCAACGTCCCTCGCCGTGAGCTTCCAGCACTGGTGTGACGACGATTGGGGGCCGATGGTTGGGCGCCTGCGGGTCAATTCCCAGGCGCCGATCGCATCGCTTTCGGTCCCGCACACCTCACGCTACTTCGACGCGATCGCTACAGGAACCACGCTGTCCCGCACGTTCACGGTGGGAGCAAACGGCGACGCCCCCGTAACCATCAACAGCATCGAACTCGGCGGCCCTGAGGCTTCCGAGTTTGGGCTGGAAGAGGCATGCTCCGGCGAGACGCTCCAGCCGGGTAGTACATGCGATTTCGTGGTGACGTTCCAGCCAACGAATGCTGGCGGCAGGGCCACGCTCACCATCGACCACGACGCGCCGGTGTCGCCGCAGGTCTTGCCCCTTGTGGGTAGGGGCCTCACCCCGACCTCGGCGTCGATCCGCGTCGACCCGGATACGTACTGGTTCTCCCCGGGCCTGCTGTTCACGGGGACCGTGACTCCCCACCCAGGAAGCGGCTCGGCCGACGTCTGGATCGATGGGGTCGTGCACCAGGGCACAGTCAACCAGCAGGGATCCATCCTGGTGGCCCAGCCGCGCACGCTCGGCCCGCATACCGCGCGCATCCATTACCTCGGGAATTCTTCGCATGCCGGAAGCTGGAGCCCGGAGATCGCGTTCACGGTGAGCAACACGACCATGACTACCCTGACCCCGGGGGCGGGGTCGTTCCCATCGGGGTCCTCGGTCGAGTTCACCGGAACAGTGAGCACCGCAAGCAACCTGCTGTACTCGGGCGGGACGATGCAGATCAGAGACATGACGGCCGGGAGGACACTGGCTAGCGGCCCTGTCGATCGTGACAACCCATCCTTGTCAATCACCGTCCCGCTCGCCGATGGCGCCCACGACATCCGGGCGCGTTTCAGCGGTGTGACCGGGATCTTGAGCGCGTCGTCATCGACGCACACATTCACGGTCGGCGCCACATCGTCGCCTCCCGCGCCGACTCCCGCACCGACGCCGGCACCAACTCCCGCACCGACGCCCGTGCCCACCCCGGCGCCAACGCCCGTACCGACGCCCGTGCCCACCCCGGCGCCCACCGCCGCGCCGACCGCTGTCCCCGATACCACGGCCCCCGTCGGCTCGCTCTCGATCGCGGGCGGGGCCGCCACGACCAGATCGACCTCGGTGGTCCTCTCGACCGCCGCCACCGACAGCGGGTCAGGATTGAGCCGGATCGGGCTCTCGCTCGACGGAACGACTTGGTGGACGCGGGCCTACGCGCCGACGCAGTCCGTGACCCTGCCTGCGACTAACGGGACCCGCACGGTCTATGCAAAGTGGAGGGACAGCGCCGGCAATTGGTCGGGCGTGAAGACGGACACGATCGTGCTCGACACCGTCGCCCCGATTATCACGGCCCCGGGACGGGCGCTCGTCGCCGGCACGGCGCTGAGCGCCGGCGCGATCGCCGTGCGCGTGCCGTGGACGGGCAGCGACGAAACGAGCGGCATCGCGCGCTACGAGCTCGCGCAGCGGATTGACGACGGCTCGTGGACGACGGTCGCCACCAGTCTCACCAGCCCGACCAGCACACGGCTGCTCGCGACGGAGCACCGTTACGGATTCCGAGTCCGCGCGATCGACAGGGCCGGCAATGCCAGCTCATGGGTGAGCGGACCGACCTTCCGCGTGTCGCGCTACAGCGAGACCAACCCGACGATCGGATACACCGGCAGCTGGTCGGTCGTGAAAGGCTCGGCCTACTGGGGTGGCCAGGCCACGAGGTCGGCGATCGCCGGCGCGAAGGCATCGATCACCTTCACCGGGCGGTCGATCGCGTGGGTCGCCCGAACGGGTCCTGACCGCGGGAAGGCCGAGGTCTATGTCGGCAGCACGAAGGTCGCCACGGTCGACTTGTATTCCCCGACCTATCAGAACCAGCGGGTGGTCTGGGTCGGCAGCTTCTCGAGCGCGGTCGCCCGAACGGTGACCGTCAAGGTCTTGGGTACGACCGGACGGCCACGGGTCGAGCTCGACGCCTTCGTCACGCTGAACTGAGAAGCATCGAGTTCGTGCCGATCTGACGAGGCCGTGGCGTCCGCTACGCTGCCGCGATGCGTGCGCAACTCCGGACCAGCATCCGGACATCCGACCCGCAGGCCGTGACATTCGTCGAGCTGTTCTTTGACCTTGTCTTCGTCTTTGCGATCACGCAGCTCACGGCGCTCACGGCCCATGACCTGACGCCAGAGGGCATCCTCCGCTCGATCCTGCTGGGGTGGCTGATCTGGTGGGCGTGGACCCAGTTCACGTGGACGTTGAATCCGGCCGATACGACCCATCCGGGCGTCCGGGTCGTGACCCTTGCGGCGACGGGCGTCGCTCTCGTCATGGCGGCGTCTGTCACGCGCGCCTTCGCCGACGACGCACCGTGGTTCGCGGTCCCCTACGTCCTCGTCCGCGCGCTCGGGCTCGGCCTCCAGGTGCGCGTGGATCGCGAGCGGGTCGATGCCGTCCATACGGGCGTCCTCGCCTGGACGGCCCTCTCGGTGATCGGCCTCGGGCTCGTGCTCGCCGGAGCCGTTGCCGATCCATCGCTGCGGCCCTGGTTCTGGCTCCTCGCCATCCTCGCCGATGTGGTCGCCGCGGCATGGGCCGGCAAGGTTGCGAGCTGGGACCTCAACCCATCGCATCTGGTCGAACGGCATGCCCTGTTCGTGATCATCGCGATCGGCGAGTCCCTCATCGTGGCTGGGACCGCGGTGGCCAATGACGAGCGCACCTGGGGCCTCGCGTCGGCCGCCGTCGTCACGATCGTGGTCGCCAGCCTGCTCTGGTGGACCTACTTCGGCTGGTTGAAGGAGGCGCTCGAGGATCGCTACGCGGCTGTGCCGCCGGAGCGACTGGGCCCCCGGGCGCGCGATGCCTTCAGCCTCGCCCACTTCCCCCTGATCGGCGGCATCGTCGGATTCGCGGTGGCGATCGAAGAGATCGCGGCACATCCCGACGAGCCTGCCTCGGCCGCCGTGCTGGCATCACTCGGCATCGGCGTGGCGCTGTTCGTCGCGTGCTCGGCGCTGTCACTTCGACTGCTCGGCGGCCGAATCCTCGTGCCCCGGCTCCTGATCCTCCCCGTGATGCTTGTCCTGATCGCTCTGGTGGGGTCGATGCCACCCGTCTGGCCGCTGGCCGCGGTGGCGGTGGGACTGCTGGCGATCGTGGTGATCGAGGGGGCCGGTCCCCGTGACGACGCCGGACCGCATCACGATCGCCGGTCCTCGCTGTGACACCGCCAAACGCCCTGGGTCTAGTTTGAGGGCCGAGCAGCGCGGGGAGGGCGAGATGGTATCGATTCGACGGGACATCTGGGCGCTCGAGCAGGCCGAGCAGTGGCATCCCATCACGGTGGCCTACGCGCGGGCGATCAAGAAGCTCCAGGGCCGGGCGGATGACGATCCAACGAGCTGGTCGTACCAAGGTGCGATCCATGGCTCGCCCGCATCCCCCGAGCTGCCTGGATGGAACGCCTGTCAGCACAATCAGTGGTTCTTCCTGCCGTGGCACCGGATGTACCTGTACCGCATGGAGCGTCTCCTCGGCGCAGCAGTCATCGAGGATGGCGGTCCCGCCGACTGGGCGCTCCCCTACTGGAACTACGACGGCGGCACGCCGACCAACACGATCCCGATCCCGTTCAGGGAACCGCAGATGCCCGACGGCTCCCGAAACCCGCTGTTCGTCGCGCAACGGCGCACGGGAGTCAACGCGGGCGGCGGGATCCCGTCCGTCGTGACCTCACCGGCGGCCGCGCTCGCGATGTCGTCGTTCAGCCCACCGCCCTCTCCTGGCTTTGGTGGAGGGGTCGCGACACCGCAGCACTTCTGGACGCTGACCGGCGGCGTCGAGCAGACGCCCCACAACGACATCCACAACGTGCTCGGCGGACCAGGCGGCTGGATGGGCGACCCCGACCGTGCCGCTCTCGACCCGATCTTCTGGCTGCATCACGCGAACATCGATCGCCTCTGGAGTGTCTGGACGGCGGGCGGCCACGTGCCTCCGACCAACCCGAGCTGGCTTGCCGAGGAGTTCACGCTCTTCGATGAGCACGGAAGCGCGACGAACCTTGCTGTCCGCGAGACGCTCAACACCGTCGACGACCTGGACTATCGGTACGATGATGTCTCGGCCGCCGCCCCGCCAGCGCCCGCGCCGAGTGCGCCAGGAGGACCTCCCGTGGGAGACGAAGCTGCTCCCGAGCCCGAGATGATCGGCGCGACCACTGAACCGATCTCGCTGGAGGGATCGACCGCGTCGGTGGTCGTCGGCATCGATCCCCAGGCCGGCGGTGGCGGGCTGCTCGACGAGGGGGCGGATGCGCGCATCTACCTGAGCGTCGAGCATATCGATGCGGACGAGCCACCCGGAACCGTCTACGCGGTCTACGTCAAGGACGCGGATCAGTCACCGCACGATCGCGTCCATGTCGGCAATGTGTCCCTGTTCGGGAGCGACAAGCTCCACGCAGCCCGCGCGAACGAGGACCACGACCACGACACGCGCCTCGTCTTCGACGTGACCGACCAGATTCGATCGCTTGGGATGGGCGACCTTGGCGGCAGGCAGTTGGAGGTGTCATTCGAGCCGATCGGCCTGGAGGGCATCGCAACCGACGAGGCCGAGGAACCGCCGCCGTCGATCCGCATCGGGCGCGTCAGCTTCTTCGCCGGCTAGGTTCGCCTCTCTAGAGGTGCGCTCATGACGGTCGTCGCCCTCCGCCGGGTACCCGGGCCGGAGTGGGTCGTGGTCGCCCCGATCGGCGCGGCCTGGGCGGCCTGGTGGCTGACCCAGCTCTCGACCGACCTGGCGACCAGGGTCCTTGGGATCGCCGCGATGACCGTCGGGATGATGGTCCCGCTCGCCCTCCCGGCAGCTCGCCACGTCGCCAGGAACAGCCTGCGCCGACGGCGTCAAGAAGCGGTCCTCACGTTCCTCGGGGCGTTCGCCGCGATCTGGGTCCTTGTCGCCCTCGGGGTAGAGCTCATCGCCTTCATCGGCGGCTGGCTGCTGCCAATCTCGCAAGGCCCC
Organism: uncultured Chloroflexia bacterium; assembly: GCA_963735785.1. Taxonomy (GTDB): domain Bacteria; phylum Chloroflexota; class Limnocylindria; order Limnocylindrales; family CSP1-4; genus SPCO01. Next base: position 270,472 of record CAVTMH010000003.1, read on the forward strand.
TTGCTCCTGGCCACCATCGCGGCCATCACCTGGCACTGGACGCCATGGCGCCGCCGCGCGTTGCGCGCGTGTGCCCGGAGTCGTCCGCTGCCGCCAGACGGCCGGCCGGCCATGGAAGCGCGTTTGGCGTTCGGGATCGTCTTCGGAGCCCGCTGTGCGACGACGTGCTGGCCCGCGATGCTGCTGGTGATGAGCGCCGGAGCGTGGCACGTCCTGGTCGCGCTGCCGATGACCGTCCTGCTGCTGGCTGAACGCTCGATGCCCACGGTGCGGCGATCCCGCTGGATCGTGCCGGCGTCGATCGCGGTCATCGGGACCACGGCGGCGATGCTCGGTCCGGGCCCCGCGAGCCCCTCCGTCATCGCCTGGCTTTGTCAGATCCCACAACCCTGAGGCTGCGCGCGAAAGCGGGTGGTCAGACGCGGATGTCGTCGAGGGCGAGGATCGGTCGAAGCGCCTCCGACTCGTCCAGGCCACCAAGAACATCCACCGGCACGAGCGCCCCGAGGTCCAACGACGCGAGAGTCGCGATCTGGTTCAGGGAGACCTGGAACGTCTTGTACGCGCCAAAGACGAACTCCTCGTCGGCCACGACGTCCTCGACGAGATTCTCCTGGGACAGGAGGTAGGCACTGGACGCCAGCGCGTTGTTCTTCCGGCGGAACGCGACCACCTTCCAGAACTGGAGCGGCACCTTGATGTCCTGGAACGTCGGATCCGTGCTGCGCAGGACCGGGGCGGTGAACACCGTCACCCGCAGGTCGTTGCTATCGGCGTTGTTCAGGATGTAGTTCTCGATCCCGGCCCAGACCTGGGGATTGCGATTGAAGCCCTCGTGCTGGGGCGAGCAGTTGGTGAAATGGAAGGTATCGCCATTGGCAAAGGTGGCGACCTGTGAGCCGCCCCAGACCGGGTCCAGGCGGCGCACCAGGTGCCCGCGGTCGAACGGGTTCTTTGCGTAGAGCGCGTTTCCCACCTGGAACTTCTTGTCGATCCTGGGATCGAACGACCAGGCGTCGTTCTCGCGATCGAACTCGACCGACTGCCCTCCATCGACGTTCACCGCCGTCAAGCGGGCGAACCGACGCGACTTGCTCATCACGACGCTGAAGTGGTGATAGCGAAGCTCGTTCGTCTTCCCGTTGGGCCCGGTGAACATGACGGTGTCCTTGGCGGCGGCACCCTTGAGCGTTGGCAGCGGCAGCGGCGTGCCCCCGAGAAACGCCCGGTCATAGCCGGGTCGACTCGCGTAGTCGGGATCGACCACGGGCGAGGACGGCGCCGACGCGAGGAGCTCGACGGCATCCTCGACCGCGATCGTGACGGTCCCATCGTCATTCGGCGCGTCGATGGCTTGACGCAACGCTTCGACGTAGGCGGGCGCGGTCACGGCATCCACTCCTCGTTCGATGACCCTCGAGCGGGGGCCTCAGCGGTCGCCTCGGCGCCCTCGGACTCGGTGGCCGCATCGGGCTCGTCCGACTCGGCGGCCGCAGATGCGACGTCAGCGGGCATGTCGCTCTCGGACTTCCGCTTGTACGACAGTTCCTTGCCCTCCTCGTCGACCAGCTTGAGATCGTCCTCCGACACGTCGAGGGCGAACGTCTCGTCCCGGTCGGTCGCCGTCGACAATCGGATCGATGTCTTGTCGATGCGATCGAATACTCCGGCGTCGAGCTTGCTCTCGACGCCACTTCCCGGCGCCTTCTTGCCGCTATAGATCCCGTCCGGATCGAAGGTGATCTCGTCGGGATACGGTGCTGCGTCCGGCTCCTGCCGGATCCATGTGCCCACGATGTCCTCAGCCGGCCTCTCGGGCTCCGGCACGTCGGGCTCCTGCTTGACCCACTTCCGCTTCTTCGTCATAGGGCGGCCACCTCCGTGCGAACAGCATCTGTGGCCGGCAGTCGCGTGGCCTTGGTCTTAAGGAGTTTGGTCAAGCGGTCGCATGCGATCGCGTCCCCGCTATCGCCCTCGGCATCGGCGCCCTCGGCCTCGGCCTCGGCGGAATCGGCGGTATCGGCGGCATCGGCGAGCCCCGCACCGACCGCGGTACCGGCCGCCTGTGGACGGGCTTCCTTGACGATATCGGCGGCCCGAGAGATCTCCGCCTGGCTCATGACGGTGCTCACGTCGAGCAGCCCGACCGCTTGCCCGAGACGAGCGGGCCGCTCGAAGAATGGCACGGCCAGTCGCTTGGCCTCGATCCACGCAACGTGCTCGTTCAACTGTTGGCAATCGAGCGCTCGATGGATCGTGCTCACGCCATCCTTGAGGTGATCGCCGCCGAGCACGAGGGTGAGCATCGCGTTCGGGACGCTCAGCATCCGGTGCGCGGCGACCGCGTGCTCCTTGGTCTCCGGTCCGGTGACCATCACGGAGGTCTCGCCCGACACCGTCGCGATGCGATTTCCGGTGCGCCACGTGACTTCCAGGATGATGCGGTGCACGCCGGGCATCGGGAACAACGCCCCCTGACCGCCGCGAAGGAGGGTGATCCCGTGTGCCAGCTGTTCCTTCGGCTGAAGGTCGCGGGTCTCGTCTGCGTCGATGCACCGGATCAGCGGCAGGAACGCCCGCTCCACACCGGCCGGGTCAACGACTCTGCCCTGGACCGCCCCATCGCGGACGTTGAGCGACCCTGGTCCTTCGACCACGCGTCGGCCCCGGTTGGACAACCGATACTCGACACGGACTGGGGCCCCGAGGGGCACGACCTCGAGGAGTGATTTCACATCGAGCTTCAGGCCGGCAGGTGCCTGGGCCGGCTCCTCGACTGCTGTCTCGTCGGCGATCGACCCGAACGTCTGGCCGAAGGGGACACCGCCGGGACGGACCCAGATGTCTGGCATGTGGCGCAGTCGGTGGCGATCGTCGGCCGCGAAGGCCCAAAGGGCATTCTCAGGAAAGGCCGGTTGTGTCGCGCGCTTCGCCAGGAAGTCGGTCGTGTTCATCACGCCGAAATCCGCCGTGTTGTGCTGGAGCCCCATCGCGTGACCGATCTCGTGGAGGGCGGTCCGGAAGTACGACGCCGTCGCGGTGCCGAATGGCTTGCCGACAAGCGGCCCCCAGAACGGCTCCTCCGGGACCCACCCGGTTCCGATGCCGATACCCTCGCGCGGCACGTCGTTGGAGTCGATCGCTGCGTTGTCGTACATCAGCCCGCGCTTGGCGCTGCGCAGCCGTCGCACACAAAGCATGTGATACCGCCATTCAGCGTCGAGATCCTGCCGCCTCCTCTGCTGGAGCATCGTCTGGTGCAATTCGGCGTCCGTCCAGAACTCACCCGACGGTTCCGCGATGTTGCTATCGCCCCGTTCGATGGTCAGGTCCCAGCCGACCGTGTCGAAGATCGTCTGCCACTTCGTCCCGACGCCGTTGTCGAACGGCCGCTCCAGCTTGGGCACCCGATCGATCTCGACGATCGCGCGACGGAGGCTGCGCGACACGCGGGTCGCCCGCAGGCGACCGACGGGTTCGCCGGATGTGGAGCGGACCAGCCCCTCGAGCGTGTCGGCGACGGGCTTTCCGTTCTGGCCGATGACCGGCTCCAGCTGCGTCTGCCGTGCCCCGGTGTCGGCCCAGGTACCGGACTCGCGGTCGAATGCGTGCAACTCGAAGTCGAACGTCAACGGGGACGCCGCACCGCCGTCCTGGCGCAAGCTGATGCCGCGGATGTAGAGGCGGTAATCGGCGCGCGGAAAGATCGGAATCCCGTCAGCTGGATCGGGCTCCTTCGATGCGGCTTGCCCGTTCGCGGTGCGGTGGACGTAGAGGTCGCCACTGACCGAGAGCGCCGAGTCGGCGGTCGAGATCCGTAGGGTGCCGTCGTAGTGAACGTCGACCGCGGTTCCGGGCGGACCGATCCGGTCCAGTCGAAGCAGGTAGCAGCCGTTCAGGGCCGCGAGATCGTCGGTCGCATCGGCCAGCGCATCTTCGAGGGCGATGACGGGTGGGGGTGTCGGCTGGAAGCCTCTCGCCGATCGCGGAGCCATGAGCGTTCTCCCGTGCGCACTGACGCATCGACCGAGCCTTGGGTGTCGGCTTCGCGCGGCCGCCTCAGGAGGAGCGTTGACGGAGCTTCCCTGGACGTTCGTCGGCACCGATCAAGGCTGGATCGACAGCCTAATCCGTCACCGTATCGCCGGCGTCGCGGAACGCGGGTACCGCTCCGGACGGATGTGCCCTTGACCGCGCGGGGAGAATGCATCTGGAACGAGGCGTGCCCTACCTCGCACAAAGCCCCCAGTGGCACGCAGACGGTTCGCCCACACCAGTCTGGAGGCATGACTGTGCTACCGATTGGCGCCAACAGTTACCGAGAGGCATGAGCCGACTCGATCGGTCGCTCTCGGGCGTCGCCGCGGCAGCCATCTGTGCTGCCGTCTTTGGACTCGGAGCGAGTCCCGCGGATGCGGCCGCCTTTAGGGTCATCCTGGGCACGTCCCCGAACCAGCCGCAGGAAGACATCAGTATCATTCTGCCGCCGTCGGCCACGACCACGACCATCCCGGTATTCCTGAAGAACGACGGACGCAAGCTCGTACGCAGCCTGCGCATCTACGCGACGGCCACCTATGCGGCCGTGCGCGCGTCGGGGGCGGAAACGACCACGACCTCGGGGTGCGACGGCGCGGCGGCAGACGAGCCCGGCAGCTTGGGCACCGGCGAACGGGTCAGCGAGTCGGGCGTGACGATCGGCTTCCCGATCGCTGATGCGAGCGGTCGGTTAACCATACCCTCCAAGGCGGAGATCACCGGCACGCTGAAGGTGGAAGGCCTTACGACCCCGGGCACCTACGTGGCCGAGATCCATGCCGAGAAGGACTCGAAGCACCAGCAGCTTCTGGCGAAGGTCAAGATCGTGAAGCGGGCGATGCTCCAATTCACGTTGGAGGGCGCCGGATCCACGGGCTTGCAGGCAACGGCGCGGACTAGCGCCTTTGAGGGGAACTACGACCTGGTATCTGGTTCCGCTCTGCCTTCGGAAGTGACGGTCGACCTCGGCGGCATCAGTGGCCCGGACAACCAGCAGATCGATCCCGTCCTCCTCGTCGACGGTGCCCCCCTCACCTCCCCCATCTGTGTAGGACCCTTTGGGCGCGCGACGCTCAACATCAAGCTCGCGACGCCGCTCACCGGCGACTACCTCAGCAGCCTCCGGATCGTGGCGGCGACGCCGAGGGGAGACTCCGATCGGGTCACGATCGCGGTCAAGGTCAATCGCATCCGTCCGACGACGTCCATCGAATCGGAAGGCGGCCTCGTATCCCCGGTCGAGATGTGGCTAGCGGCGAACGCGGATGTGTCGATCCATTTCCGCGAAACGGAGGGACGCGAGGTGCACCTCACATCCCCGCCAACCCTGTTCATCTACCGGGCGAAGGACGCTGCGAAGTACAGCGCCGCGGTCCAACTTCGCACCATCGACGGTGTGCCTGTTCCCAGCGCCCAACCTCCCGCCGACGCCGCCCCCTCGCCGGGCGCCGCTGCCGAGCCCGCTCAGTCGATCATCGTGCCAGCGCATGCTTCGAAGACGCTCGTGGCCACGCTCGGATCGATTCCAGAGCCTGGCGAGTACCACGGAAACCTTCGTTTCGACGTCGTCGATGGCACCGCGGTCATCCAGGAATTCACGGTTGTTGCGCGAAGAACCTGGCTCTGGGCCGCAGCGCTGATCCTGGCTGGCATCATTCTCGGGGAGCTCGTGAGGCAGTTGGTGAACCGACGGCTGCCTCGACTACAACTCCGTTCGAAGATCGAGACCCTTGCCAGTCGCATCGCGGTCCTGCTGCGGCTGCCGGACCTTCCGGGCACCGCCAAAGCGGACCTTTTCGAGGTGCAAGGGCGCCTGGCTGCTGCTGCCCACGTGACGCTCACGGATGACTGGGAGAGCGCGAAGGATGACGTTGCCGCAGTAGAGGCGCAATTGGATGCATTCCCGGCGTGGGTCGAAATCCAACGACTCCTTCCCGACCGTGTCATCGATCAGGCGCTCCAAATCAGGATCGTTGCCCTCACCACAGCGATGCACCAAGGCGCGTTGCGCGACGTCGACAAGGTCGCACTGGTGGGCGCGACCGATGTGCGAACCGCGGTACAGAACGCACCCAGGCCCGCTCGAGACGAAATCGATGAGGCGGGAGCCCCGGCCATCCCCCAAGCCGCGGGAGCCCGCTTCGGGCTTTCTGTGGGCACGCAGCTGAGGCTGACGCGCTTGGTCATTTGGACCATTCTGGTCCTTGCGGCCACGCTGATCGGCTTGCAGGCGCTCTGGGCCACCAACGCGACGTGGGGGACGTTCCCCGACTTTGCCGCCGCGCTGTTGTGGGGCGTTGGAGCATGGGCAGCCGTCGGCTCACCATTTGGGGGAACGGGCACGCTTCTAAAGACCGTTAATGCGCCCGCGGGTTGAAACCCGTCGGCTCATGACGTGCTCCCTGACGCGATCATCCCTGAATAGTCTCCGGCAGCCCGAACTGCGGGAACAGGTGCGACCCGAACGTCGTGATCTCGGCGATGCGGCCGTCCACGACGCGGAGGACATCGAACTTGAAGGCGCGATACGTGTCGTCGCCGGGTGCCTTGAGGTAGCTCGCCGCGGTCGGCATCCGGTTGGCGACCGTGGGCACGAGGCGCCAGTCGCTGCCGTCGGCGAACGCGTTCTCCAACAGCGGCCGGATGGCGGCGATCCCTTCGAACAGCAGCGGAGCCGGTGGCATCGTGATGCGCAGGTCCTGCGACGCGATCGAGACGGCCAGCGCCGCATCGCCTCGCTCGTGCGCCTCGATGAAGCTCGCAAGCAGCGCCCGCTCCGCCTCGCTCGGCTCACCGGCCGACCAATCTGTCCGTCGGGCGGGCATGTGGGCCTGCAGCGTGGCTCGCGCCCGCTGCAGCGCGCTGTTCACGGACGCCACCGTCGTATCCAGAGCCGACGCCGTCTCGCTCGCCGGCCAGCCCAGGACGTCGCGGGCGATCAGCGTCGCCCGCTGGCGCGGCGGCAGGACCTGGAGCGCTGCGAGGAACGCCAGCTCGATCGTCTCGCGCGTGACGACCACGGCGTCCGGCTCATCCTCGGAAGGTGCCATCTCGTCGAGGAGTCGATCGGGATAGGGCTGGATCCACGGCACCTCGCGCATCGACTCCATCGATGGCAGCCGGCGACCGCCGCGCCGGATGGCGTCCAGGCAGACGTTCGTGGCGATCTTGTAGAGCCACGCCCGCACGAGCCCGCCGCCCTGGAAGGTGTCGCGTGCCCGCCACGCCCGAAGGAACGTCTCCTGCACCGCGTCCTCGGCCTCGTCGAACGAGGCCAGCATCCGGTAGCAGTGGATGTGCAGCTCGCGGCGGTATCGCTCGGTGAGGGCCGCGAACGCGGACTCCCCACCGGCGAACGCGGCGGCGGCCTGGTCGGTCACGCGGCGACCTCGTCGAGCTTGACCTCGATGAGCTTCCAGTCGCGCTTCACTTCCTGGACGAGCCAGGTGTTGCCGTCGGGATCCTGGAACGGCATGAACGTCGCGTAGCTGCGCCGCTCCGGGTCGATGCCGGGCGTTTGGCCGGCCTCACCGTAGTGAAAGGTGTCGGCCAGCTCGACGCCACGGCCGGACAGCTCCTCGCGCGCCGCCTCGATGTCACTCACGCACAGGTGCAGCCCGTGGAGCGAACCCGGCGCCATGGAGCCGATCCCGGTCCCGATGGCGATCGCGCAGGCCGACCCCGGCGGGGCGAGCTGCACGACGCGGAAGTCCGGGCCGGCGCTCGTGTCGACCAGCAGGTTGAAGCCCGCTTTGTGGATGTAGAAGTCCTTCGCGCGATCGACATCGCTGACGGGGACCACGACGAGTTCGAGGGTGTAGTCCATGGTTCGAGCCTCCAGTCGTGACCGGTCGGAATGGCCGATCTGGGAGGTGTAACGACGGCACGCGGCAACACTCATCGGTCCGGGCGCGATCGTATCGAAGCCGCGCTGACGCCGACCGATGAGTTCGGCGACCGGTCCGGGTCTAATGGGTATCGTGATGCTCAGCGAAAAAGACCCGAGGAGGACTGCGATGACGACCCTCGACTGGACCAGTGAAACCATGGGCACCGGCGAATACGCCGACATCAACGGCCTGCACCTCTACTACGAGACCCACGGGACGGGGCGGCCGCTGATCCTGCTGCACGGCGGACTCGCATCGAGCGAGATGTTCGGTCCGATCATCCCGATGCTGGCGGCCAACCACAGGGTCATCGCGGTGGACCTGCAGGGACACGGACGCACGGCCGACATCGATCGGCCGCTCGACATCGAGCTCATGGCCGATGACATCGCGGCGCTCATCGACCACCTCGGGCTCGACAAGCCCGACGTCGTCGGTTACTCGCTCGGCGGCGGTGTCGCGATGAAGACAGCCGCGAAGTACCCCGACAAGGTCGGCAAGCTCGTTGCGGCCTCGCAGAACCTCACCCCGAACGACATCGACCCGGCCCTTCGGGCGCAGCAGGTCGTGGTGAACGCCGAGGCGGCCGAGTTCATGAAGGACACGCCGATGTACAAGCTCTACCAGAAGGTCGCGCCGCGCCCCGAGGACTTCGGGCAGCTGCTGGACAAGATCGGCGAGATGATGAAGGAGGACTACGACCACACCGACTTGGTCAAAGCGCTGAAGGTGCCGACGCTCATCGTCCACGCCGATGCCGACATGGCGCCGCCGAGCCACGCGGTCGAGATCTTCAAGCTGCTCGACGGCGGCCTGCGCGACGGAGGCTGGATGGGCGAAAACCGGCCGAAGGGAGGGCACGCCCTCGCGATCCTGCCGGGGCTGACCCACTACAACCTCGGCGGGTCGCCGCTGTTCGCGACGGTCACACTGTCATTCCTCGACGCGCCGAGCGCGTGACACAGCCCACTGATCGGAGGAGAACGCCATGGACTTCAACAGCATCCTCATCGGGTCCGAGGACCCGGCCCGCCTGGTCGACTACTACAAGAAGCTGCTCGGTGAGCCGACCATGTCGGACGGCGGGTACACCACCTGGCAGATCGGCTCAGGCTGGATGTCGGTCGGGCCGCATGACCAGGTCAAGGGCAAGAACGCACATCCGGGGCGGATCCTCTGGAACATCGAGACCGCCGACGTGCAGGGTCAATTCGACAAGTTCAAGGCCGCCGGCGGGATCGTCGTCGCTGAGCCGTACGGATTCGGCGACCAGCCCGGCCAGGTCGCGACGTTCGCCGACCCCGACGACAACTACTTCCAGCTCATGAGCCCGATGGGTCCCGCGTAAGGCCCCGCGAGGCTCTATTCGATCTCGATCGTCTCGCGGTCGTTGGAGCGCTCGGCGCGCGAGTCTGCCTCGTCGAGACGGGCGATCCAGAAATCGACGATCGAACGGACGCCCAGAAGCTGCTCCCGGCCGGCGTTGCGGAAATGCTCGCCGGCCTCGGCCGGCATCACCCGCGAGACCAGCCCTCGGCCGCGCTCTCGCAGCCCAGGCGACCCCTCGAGCCGCGCCAGGCGCGCCTCGAGCTCGGCCAGGCGTTCAGCCTCCGACTCCTCGCCGTCGGTGCGGGCCGCGCGGCGGCTGCTGGTTCGATCGGTGTCGGTCATCGTCGTCCTCCTCGCTGACCGGCCTTCGCCGGTGCCTCGAATTCGATCCGCAGTGTCCCGTCGTTCATCTTCGCGCCTTTCGTCGGGGCCTTGATCAGCGCACGCGGCAAGAGCAGCGTCCGTCGCCAGCCACCGACGTGGAGAATGAGCTCGTCCGAGCGCCGCGAGAGTTGCAGCTCGCCACGCTCCGTGAAGGGCAGCTCGACCTGGAGCACGTAGCCGTCGCCCTCGCGAAGGACTCGGTACGGCTTGCCACGGTAGTGGACCGTCGTCGGATCGCCGTCGCCGAACAGCGCGACACCGATCTCGCGCAAGCGGTCAAGCCCGACCATCTCGTGGTCGAACTGGGGCACGGTTCGGACGGGCACTGGCCCGAATTCCTGCTCGACGATCGGCAGGTAACCCTGTTGCGCCTCGCGGAGCTGGGCGAAATACGGCCCCGCGTTCTCGGGCAGGACCCGATTGGCGATGACCATGTCGCTCGGATATCCGAACAGGTGGAAGTAGGTGTACGACCGGCGCGCCTCGGCGACCGACAGCTTGTCCAGCGCGAGCGTGATGCGGACCGATGTTCGCTCTGGGTCGCTGAGCAGCCTGTGGACGTCGGTCAGCCGGTCCAGGAGTCGCTCCGCCGCGGCGAAGACCTCGTCGCGCGGGATGGGCACCCCGAGGACCTTCTCGAGCATGGGCCGACCGAGCTTCGACATGCGCCGGCCGATCGGGGCGATCCGCTCGATCCACCAGCGGCTGGCGTCGGGCAGCGACAGGAGGCGGAGCGTCTCGCCCGTCGGCGCCGCGTCCACCACGATGACGTCGTACTTGCCCGAATTCGACGTGGTCGCTGATCCAGAGGAGGTTGCCGAGCTCGTCCATCCCGGGAAGGACGGTCATCTCCTCGGCCATGACCTCGTCGAGCCCACGCCAGGCGAAGAGCTCGGACACGTAGTTCTGGATCGTCCGCCAGTAGCGCGCGATGTTGTAGTAGACGTCCGGCTCCTGGCCGTACAGGTTCGTCGCGATCTGGGTCGGCTCGGGGCCGAGCGGCACGTCGAACGCGTCCGCGAGGCTGTGCGCGATGTCGGTCGAGAGGACGATCGTGCGCAGGCCGCGCTCGGCGCATAGGAGCGCTGTCGCGGCGGCGATGCTCGTCTTCCCGACGCCGCCCTTGCCGGTGTACAGGAGGATGCGCGCCATCAGGTCTCCGCTCGAGGGGGTCGGGGAATGGTACCGCCGCACGAGCGGACGTTGCGGGTGGAACCGAGGCGACGATCATGGCCGTCTGAACCCCGTATGCTCCGCGGGTCACTCGCCAGGGAGGCCACCGAACGTGAGCATCGAGTTCCTGATCACCACGCTCGTGGTGGTCGCCTCGCCCGGCACCGGCGTGATCTATACCCTTGCCGCAGGCCTCTCGCGCGGGGCTCGGGCGAGCATCCTGGCCGCCTTCGCCTGCACGCTCGGGATCATCCCGCACATGGCCGCCGCCATCACCGGCCTGGCGGCGCTGCTGCACACGAGCGCGCTGGCGTTCGAGATCATCAAGTACCTCGGCGTCGCCTACCTGCTGTACATGGCCTGGATGACCCTTCGCGAGCACGGCGCGCTGCGCGTCGACACCGATGACGCCCCGCGCTCGGCTCGACAGGTGATCGTGTCCGGCATCCTGATCAACATCCTCAACCCGAAGCTGTCGATCTTCTTCTTCGCGTTCCTGCCGCAGTTCGTCATCACTACGGCCGGCGACGCGCTGCCGCAGATGCTCGGGCTGAGCGCCGTGTTCATGTTGATGACGTTCGTGATCTTCGCGATCTACGGCGTGTTCGCGGCGGCCGTCCGGCGGCACATCGTCAGCCGGCCCCGCGTGCTCGCGTGGATGCGCCGTGCGTTCGCGGCGGCCTTCGTCGGGTTGGGCCTGAAGCTGGCGTTGACCGAGCGCTGACCCCTCGCCGCCGGCCTCAGCCGATCCCGCGCCGCTTCTCCAGCACGAGCTGGAGATCCTGGCTGATCCCGGTCGCGAATCCCGCCTCGCTGAGCGCGAGGTAGTACTCCCACATCCGGACGAAGCGCTCATCGAAGCCCATCGACCGGACCTCGTCGATCCGTGTCATGAACCGCTGGCGCCACGCCCGCAGGGTCAACGCGTACGAGTCGGCGATGTCCGTGACCCCGGTGATCAGGAAGCGCGTGTCGTGGATGGAGCGTTCGATGACCGCCAAGGACGGGCACAGTCCGCCCGGGAAGATGTATGTCTGGATCCAGTTGGCGCCGCGCCGCTGGCGCTCGTAGGCCGCGTCGGGGAACGTGATCGACTGGAGGCTCATCCGGCCACCCGGGCGGAGGGCGCGGTCACAGACCTCGAAGAAGGTTTCGAAGTACTCGGCGCCGACCGCCTCGAGCATCTCGATCGAGACGATCGCGTCGTAGGTGCCCTCGATATCGCGGTAGTCGCGTAGCTGGACGTCCACCCGGTGATCCAGGCCGGCGGCCCGGACCCGCTCGCGAGCCAGGTCGTACTGCTCGCGCGAGATCGTGACGGTCGTCACCCGGCAGCCGAGCTCGCCGGCCGCGTAGAGCGCGAACCCGCCCCATCCGGTCCCGATCTCCAGCACATGCTGGCCGGGCTCCAGCCCAGCATTGGCCGCGATGATCCGGTACTTGTTGCGCTGCGCGTCGGCGAGGTCCTGGTCCGGCCTGGCGAAGACCGCGCTCGAGTAGGTCATCGTTTCGTCGAGGAACAACCGGTAGAAGTCATTCCCCAGGTCGTAGTGGGCCGCGATGTTCCGCTGGCTGCCGGCGCGGGTGTTGCGCCGGATTCGGTGGGCGACCGTCCGAAGGGCTTGCGCCGGGACGCGGAACCAGCCGGCGGACAGCGCCAGTGCCTCGCGGTTGCGCGCCGCCAGGCGAAGCAGGGCCGCAAGATCGGGGCTCGACCACAGGCCGTCCATGTACGCCTCGCCCCCGCCGGTCTCGCCGTGGACGAGCATCCGAACCAGTGCCTCTCGATCGTGGATGTGGATCTCGGCCCGCTCGGGCGAGCCCTCGTCGCCATAGACCCGGCGGTCGCCGTCGGGCAGCACGACGGTCAGGCTGCCGACGCGGATCCGGGCGGCGGCGGCCAGGCCGACACGCCAGGCCGCACGTTCGAGCAAGGACCCGACGAGGGCCGGGGGACGCGTGGTGATGGTTCGAACCGTCATCGGGTGACCTCTCTGTGTCGGTGGAATCGTGCGCCGCGAAGCCACAGCCGCAGCGCGTGCCAATGGATCATCAAGGTGGTCTTGTGCGTCACGAGCGGGATCCGCAGCAGGGCCCCGAGCAGGCTCCGATCGGTCAGCGATCGCCGGATGAGATCCAGGCTCGTATGCAGCACCACGCCATCTGGCAGGGCGTGATTGATCGTGATGCGAAGACGCGACGCCTCGTCGGTGACGCGGACCGTGTACCGGCCGTTGGCCTCGATGAACGGCGAGACGTAGAACGCCTTGCCCATCGACGCCACGAACGCGGGCGCCCGGTCCGCCGACCGCAGGGTGTAGAGATGCCGTTCGCCGTGGGTGTTGTGGACCTCGACGACCACGACCCGGAGCTCGCCTGACCGATCGCGGCACAGGTAGAAGCTGGCCGGATTGAACACGTAGCCAAGGACCCGGGGATTGGTCACGAGCGTGATCTGCCAGCCGGTCGGGTCCTCACCCTCGGCGCGCAGGTGGTCCAGGAACGCGGTGCGCAGGTCCCCCGCCGGCGGCACGAGATGGTCTCCGTCGCGCAGCTCCAGGACGCTGCGCCGGTTCCGGCCGATCAGTCGCGAGGACCGATCGACGTCGTCGAGCTCGTCAAGGTCGAAGGCGATGTAGTGGACCGCATGCTCGAGCGCGTACACGAATGGCCGGGCCCGGCGGTGGCGGACGACGCCTTCGAGGTGGTGGGACCTCATGCCGCGACCTCCTCGGTCGGGGCGAGGAACGTCGATGCCGCGGCGGTGAGCCGGGCTGCGGCGTCGAAGCCCGACCGGCAGCCGTCCTCATGGAACCCGTAGCCGAGGTGCGCCCCCGCGTAGAACGTGCGCCGCCAGCCCTGGAGCTCGGTCACCCGAGCCTGCGCGGCGAGGGTGTCGAAGGTGTAGAGCGGGTGCTCCATCGCGCGATCCACGACGACTCGAGCCGGGTCCAGCCGCTCGTCCGGGTTGACCGACACGAAGAACTGGTCCGGCCCCGGCAGGGCTTGCAGGCGGTTCATGTGGTAGGTCATCGAAAGGGCGGCGCTGGGCCGCCGATGATCCTGCTGGTCGACGTTCCACGATGCCCATGCCGCGCGCCGCCGCGGCATCACTGCCGGGTCGGAGTGGAGAACGACCCTGTTCGTGGAGTAGTCGAACCCGCCGAGGGCGGAACGCTCCCGCACATCCGCGTCACGAAGAAGGGTCAGGGCGTCGTCGGCGTGCGTGGCCAGGATGACGGCGTCGAACGTGTCGCTCGTGCCGGCCGCCGTGCGGACGGTCGACCTCGTCGCCCGACCGATCGATGTCCACGACCGGATCGCCGGCGCGGACCGCGTCGCGTCCGAGCCGGTCGAGGATCCGTTCGACATAGGTCATCGATCCACCGCTGATCGTGCGCCATCGCAGGGCTCGACCGACGCCGATCAGCCCGTGATGGTCGAGGAAGCGCAGCAGGTAGTCGAGCGGAAACTCGAGGATCCGGTCGGACGCGGTCGACCACACGGCCGAGGTGATCGGGACGAGGAAATGGTCGCGGAACCCGGGGCCGAATCCCTCGTCGTCGAGATAGTCGCCGAGCGTCGCGAATGTCGTCTCATTGCCGTCGAGCCGCTCTCGCGCGTCCCGATAGAACCGAAGGATGTCCGCGAACATCCGCCAGTGGCCGGGGCGGAGTGCGGCGGTCGGACGGGCGAACCAGCCGCGCGCGCCGCGTGAGCTGAACTCGACGCCGCACGCGCGGCAGGTCGAACCCAGTGACATGTCGCTGGCCTGTGTCGTGACGCCCAGCTCACCCATCATCCGCAAGAATGTCGGGTACGTGACGTCGTTGTGGACGATGAACCCCATGTCGACCGGGATCGGTCCCACGGCGGAGTCCACGGACACGGTCTTGACGTGTCCACCAACCCGGGACTCGGCGTCATACAGACGAACCTCGTGCTCCCGATGCAGCGCGTAGGCGGCGCTCAGGCCGCTGATGCCGCCGCCGACGATCGCGACACGCATCATCGAGCCGCCTCTTCGCGATCCACAGTCAGGACCCCGAGGGCCGCTGCCATCCCGGCCGCGGCCTGGCGCCCGATACGCTCGAAGCTTCGACCGAGGAACGGCTCGACGAACCGGAGCAGCCCGCCGAGGTGGATGTTCGCGGTGTAGTCGATCACGGTTCGGTCGCCGACCCGCTCGATGCGGATGTCGTCGATGGCCTCGACGTTGGAGCCGGAACCGACGAGCACGACCTGGTGGGGTCGCTCGTAGCGGTGGATCCGGTACTCCATGGGCGCGGTGCGGCCACCCATCCGGACCTGGAGCGCGTAGCGCGAGCCGGGTCCGACCGGCCCGTCGTCCAGCCGCTGGGAGGAGGCCGTGCCCGGGTCCCACTCCTGGGCATTGGCGAAGTCGGCGATGTAGTCGAAGGCGATCTCGGCCGGCAGGGTCGTCTCGATGCGTTCGTGGATGCGGGTCATGCGGTTGCTCCATTGGTCGGGCGTTCGGTGGTGGGTCGTGGGTCAGGCGTCGGCGCCGGATCGGTCACGCCGGCCAACTCGACGACGACGTCCCAGAGTTCGCGGCGGTCGGCCGCGGACACGCGGGTCGCGGGCAGGCGGTCGAAGAGGCGTTCGCGGCGATCCAGGAAGAGGCGCCCGGAGACGGCCGCGCCGCTCGCGAGCGGATCGGCGGCAAGCCACACCGCGGTGTCGGCTCCCTGGTCGGGCGTTCGCAGGATCGGTCCCATCACGCCGTAGAAGCGCGGAAGTGCGGCCGAGATGCCGGGCGTGTCCGCCCAGCCGGGGTGCATCGCGCTGAATGCGACCGCGTCCGGGGTCACGCGGCGTGCCCACTCGCGCATCTGCGAGACCTGGGCTCGCTTGGCGTGGGCGTAGACGCGCGCTCCGTCGAAGGGCTCGCGCTCCCACTGGAGATCGTCGAGACGGAGCGCCTGGGCATACATGCCACCGGAGGTCACGGCGACGACACGCGCCCCGCCCGTCCGGCGGAGCAGGGGCAGCAACCCTCCGACCATCGCGAACGGACCGACGACCATGGTCGCGAACGTCGCCTCGAGGCCGTCCGCGCTTTCTCGGCGTTCAGGGAAGATGGCGCCCGCGTTGTCGAGGACGACGTCGAGTCGTGGTTCACCGTCCAGGATGCGAGTGACGGCTGCCCGGACCGATGCCAGTGACGACATGTCCGCCACCACGGTCCGAAAGCGATCCTCGCCGTGAACGCGAATGAGCTCGTCACGAGCGGCGACGAGCCGCTCCTCGCTCCGGCCGACGAGGACGATCCGCGCCCCGAGGTCGGCGAGCCGAGCAGTCGCGGCGCGACCGAGACCCGACGTGGGGCCCGTGATCACGACGGTGCGGCCCCGGAGCGAGTCCGCGGGCGGCGGCGCCCAGTCGTACAGGCGTTGCCGCACCGCGTAGCCGATGCTGGAGAAACTCGGGACGACGGCGATCTCGAGCGCGTCGTCGATCAGATGCTGGATGTTCATGGTGAGCTCGGGGGCTGCCGGGACCCGGCCGAACGAGGCAGGCCGGGTCCGCGGAAGTCCTTCGACTAGCCCTGGTCCTCCCGCACGCGGCGGGTGGCCCCGCGTCGACCCAAGAGGGCGACGCTCGCGAGACCGCTCACGGCGAGCAGCGCGGCAGCCGGGCCGAACCAGTCGCTCGTCGTGGACGCCTGGGGGGCGAGGGTGTCGGTCGCCGGCAGGGCAGGCCCCGACTCGTCGGACACGGTGGCATCGACGCCCACGGCCACCTGAAGCGCGTTCTCGCCGAGTGGCGGGGTGGCGGCCGAACCGATGGCGAAGACGCTGTAGGCGTTGCACGCCTCGACCGCGACGTCCGGCAGCGCGAGCGCGACGGTCGTCGTCCCTGCGAGTCGGACCTCCAGGTCGTACGTGCCGGCCGGGAGCGCGACGTAGTCGGTCGCGTTCGGGTACTCGAGGTTCTTGACGACCGCATCGGCGGCAGCGGCGCCGGCGGGCGCGACATCGACGGCGGGCGCATCGGCGCTGAAGTGGACGACACGGACCGATGCGTTGTCGCAGTCGGGCGCGGGCTCGTCCTTGAGGACCTGTGCGGTGATCGACGCGACGGCGTCCGTCGCGGCGATGGTGTACTTGGCACCGGTCGCGACGGTCACGTCGGCGTCGATGACCGGATCGGTCGTGGCGCCGGTCGCGTAGACCTTGACGTTGTGGTCGCCGGCCGGGATCTCCAGGTAGTCGGACAACGTGCCGAAGGGCACGTTCGTGAGGGGGTCGACGATCGTGTCGTCGAGGTAGACGTCGACGGCGGGTGCGTCGGGCGAGGCGTGCAGGACGCGCACCATCGCGGTGTCGGCGGCGCTGGCGACGCCCGCGATCGAGAGCGTCAGCATCCCTGCCGCGAGGACACGGAGCAGTGGCTGGATTCGTCGGTTCACCGATGGTTCTCCTTCTGCTGGGGCCCGCTGTGCGGGCTCCTGGGTTGTGCACCCTTTGTCTAAGGTGACTGGCAGAAGGTACGCGGTATGTCTAGGTCTTGTCAAGGGTTGAGGAGACGAGTATGCTACACAAACCATGTACACGATCAAACAGGCGGCGGCACGGAGCGGGCTGAGCGTGAGCACAGCTCGCGCGTGGGAGCGGCGCTATGGGGTCGTCCAGCCGAAGCGGACAGCCAGCGGCTACCGGCTCTACGACGACGACGCCATCGATCGCCTCATGGCGATGCGTCACCTGGTCGAGATCGAGGGCATCCGACCCAGTCAGGCGGCCGAGCAGCTTCGGGGGGGCGTCGCGGAACTCGCCGATCTCCTCGCCCGGGCGCGAGCGTCGCGCGAGGCGGCCCCCGCAGCGTCGGAAGCTTCACCCGGGGCGACGCGTAGCAGCGACCTCGCCGGCGCCTTCGTCGAGGCAGCCCGGTTTCTCCGCGTGGCCACGATGGAGGACATCCTCGACGAGGCGTTCGCGAGCCAGCGTTTCGAGGCCGCGGTCGAGGACGTCGTGTTCCCGGCACTGCGGGCGGTGGGCGACGCGTGGGCCGCCGGAACGATCGACGTGGCCATGGAGCATGCGGCGAGCGAGACGGTCCGCCGACGCCTGGCGCGGTTCTACGACGCGATCGAGGCGCCGGGTGAGCCCGATGTCATCGTGGGGCTGCCACCGGGCGGCCAGCACGACATCGGGGCGCTCGCATTCGCGATCGCCGCCCGTCGACGACACCTCGACGTGCTCTACCTGGGCGCGGACGTTCCCCTGGCCAGCTGGGTGACGGCCTCCGACAGGAGCCGGGCGCGCGTCGCCGTCATCGGCGTTGTGAACGTCACGGACGTCCGAGCCGCGACGGACGTGGTCGGAGCCCTGCGTGCGTCAGCACGGCGTCCGGCTGTGGCGCTGGGGGGTCCGCGCGCGCATCAGGTCGACGACGAACTCGGAGCTACGGTGATGCCGGATCAGATCGAAGAAGCCGTGGCCGCCGTCCGCGAGCTTTTGAAGCCACTGCGTTAGTTCCGCGCCCGGCGGCGACAGCTCAGTGCATTCGCCCGGTCGCGTCCTTGAAGGGTTGTCCCTTGCGGTCGTGCAGCCGCTCGACGAGGCTCCGGGCCGCGGGCGGCAGGGTCTCGACGGTGAGCCGCTTCGGTCCACCGGGTCCGGAGTCAAGATCGGGCTTGCCGGCCGAGAGCCACGCCGTGAACAGCGGGTCCAGGTCCTTGCGGTGGAACGATTCGGCGAGATCGATGAACTCGCGGGTCGTGACGTTCCCACCGGCCTGACTCCTCGACCACTCCTTGAGGGTCCGGAAGAAGTTGCGGTCTCCGATCTCCTGGCGGAGCGCCTCCAGCGTCATCGCTCCACGCGCGTACACGGGGAACTCGAACAGTGCGTTCGGACCCGGATCGCCGATGGCGAGCCCCCAGAAGAACTCCTCCTCGGCAGGGATCTCCGCGAACGAGTCGAAGATCTGCTCGGTCGTGTCGAAGCCCTGTTCCTCACTCCACAGCCACTCGGCGTACGTCGCGAAGCCTTCGTTCAACCAGATGTGCTGCCAGGAATCCACGGCCAGGCTGTCGCCGTACCACTGGTGTGCGAGCTCATGGACCACCACGAAGTCGTTGCCCTCCGGGCCACCGAAGAAGAACGGAGAGTAGGTCGGCCGTGTCTGGTTCTCGAGGGCGAACCCGACGGACGCGTCATCCACGATCCCACCGGAGGCGGAGAACGGGTACGGGCCGAAAGTGCTCGCCTGGAACTCGAGGATCTCGGGCTGCCGGTCGAAGGACTTCAGCGCCGAGGCGCCGAGGCCGGGCACGGCGGCCACGAACGAGGACGTGACCCATGTGTTCGGGTTGGGTTCGCTTCCAGCCGGTGCGGCGGGCGTCGTCCAGCCATCCAGCGGACTACCGTCGGCCTCGAACGAGGTCGTGCCCTGCCCGGTCGAGACGACGACCTCGTCGAGGACGACACCTCGCCCCTGGATGAACCCGTCGCTGGCATACGTGATCGACACCTCGACCTGTCTCGTGGCGGTCCCGGCGTTCGCAAGCGGGATCGTCCAGGTCTCCCAGCCGTCGCTCGTGCCGCTGGCTGCGTGCCAGGCACCCGTGGTGCCGGTGGGGTCGCAGGAGAAGAAGTCGTCTTCAGGCGTGGTCGGGTCGCCACCATCGACCAGCACCGGGGTCAGGTAATGCGCAAGGAACGGGTTGAAGTCCACGAACCCGGGGCAGGCCCCGACATCCTGAGTGGTATGCCCGTTCGCATCGGCGATCGTCGTCCAGTCATCGCCGCCAGCCGTTCGCGACTCGACGAACAGGAAGTCCCAGCCGGGCTCCGTATCGCGGTTCACCCGGAATGAGAGTTGCCCGCCGCCCACCGGGACATCCACGAGGTGGCTGAGCCGCTTGTAGGCCGGCTCGCCGATCTGCGAGTACAGGAACTGCGAACCCGTTTCGGGCGTGACCGGCGGAGCCAGGTCCACCATGAACGCCGAGTCGATGGCATCCCAGTACTTGATACCGGCCGTCTGGTAGGCGCGCACATCGAACTGGCCGATCGCCATCATCGCGAGGTAGGTCGTCATGGGCTCGACGGCATCCCACGTCCAGGTCGTCGAGGAGCCACTTGTCTGCTGCCCGATCAAAACGCCATTGGAGATGGCTTCGATACCGCTGGGGACCGTGATGGCGAACGTGAATGCAGCCTTGTCACGCGGGTGGTCGTTCGCCGGGAACCAGGTTGCTGCGACGTGCGGCTCGCCGATGACGATGGCGCCGTCCTCGGTATGGATGAAGCCGGACAGCCCGAACTCCTCGAGTGTCTGCGGGACGCCGTCATACCGGGCGACGACCGTGAAGGTTGAGCCATTCGCGAGACCGGTCTTCGGCTTGACCGTCAGCTCCTGGCCCTTGCGGGTCGTCGTCGCGGCTGTGCCGTTGACCGTGAGCGAGCGGAGTCGCAGCCCGACGAAGTCCAGGTTGAACGCGGACAGGTTCTGGGTCGCGCGAGCTCGGATGGTCGCCTCACCGATCAGGCGATCGGTCGCAGGGTCGTAGGACACCTTCAGGCCGTAGTGCTGGACGTCGTAACCGCCGTTTCCGTCGAGTGGGAAGTACGGATCGCCGATCCCCGACGAGCCCGCCGGGAACTGTGACGGTGGTGCCCCAAGGGCGGCGCCCGGCAGGGATGCCAGGTACACGGCAACGACGACGGCGACCAACGCCAGCTTTCGGGACATGACGGTCCTCCCCACCAGTGCTCCCTCGCACCCTCGCGCGCCATGTCGGGTCATGCGCGCCCCCCGGCTCACAGCCGTCAGGCTGGTAGGGTCGGTGCGACATGTCAATACCCAAAGACGAGCCGCCCCGGCGAGGGTTCGAGCTGGGGCTCAACCTCCCCTACGTCGAGGGCGCGATGGACGGCCGCACGCCGCGCTGGGTGGACATCCTGACGATGGCGCGGACGGCGGAGGCGATCGGCTTCGATGCGGTCTGGATCTCGGACCATGTCGGATTCGGGGATCCCGCCGGTGAGTGGCGGGGCGCCTGGGAGTCGTGGACGCTGCTTTCCGCGCTCGCCGCGTCGACCAGTCGCGTGGCACTCGGCAACTACGTCCTCGCGGTCCCGTTCCGGAACCCGGCGCTGCTGGCCAAGATGGCGGAAACGCTCGACGAGATCAGCGGCGGACGCGTGATCCTTGGCCTCGGCGCGGGCTGGAACGAGCCGGAGTTCTCGAGCTACGGCGTCCCGTACGACGATCGATTCAGGCGATTCGAGGACGGCCTCCGGATCATCACCCAGATGCTCCGCGACGGATCGTCGACCCACGACGGCCGGACGATCCGGACCCGCAATGCCCGTGTGCGGCCGCGCGGCCCGCGCCCGACGGGCCCCCCGGTGATGGTCGGCGCGAACGGCCCGCGGATGCTGCGCCTCACGGCCGAGCTGGCAGACCATTGGAATGGCGGCATGGCGGGCCTGGACGAGGTGCCCGGGATGCTCGAGGAGATAAACGAGGTCTGTCGCGCCGTGGGCCGGGACCCCGCGACGCTCACCCGGTCAGCAGAGGTCCTGGTGCGGACGGTCGGGGCGCCGGCCGGCGCCCCGACCGAGGAGCACGAGATCCGTGGGGAGCCCGAGGCGATCGCCTCCCGGCTTCGGGCGTACGCCGACCTCGGGCTCGACCATCTCCAGGTGCAGCTCCGCCCGAATGCCCTCGCGGGTGTCGAGGCGTTCGCGCCCGTGATAGAACGACTGCGGGGACTGGCCGCCGGTTGACCTCGGCCGAGCGGTCGGCCGCCCGGCGTGTCAGGCGGCGATGTCGGCGAGCGTGACCTCGATCATCGGCGCGTACGCGGCCATCGCCTCGATGTCCATCCCGGGCCAGGCGTTCGCGACGACCCATTCGGCGATCGACCGGCGCTCCCCCTCGTCCTCGATGACACGGGCGGTGGCCGGAAGGTCGGCCTTGGTCACCGCGCCCTTGAGGTGGAACGTGAGGTGCGGGTCCGACTCGAGGTTGAGCAGCCATGCGCGCTTGTGCTCAGCTCGCGGCGAGCCGGTGATGATGAGCCGACCGTCCATGTTGTGGAACACGATCTCGATGCGTCGCGGTTCGCCGGTCCGGCGCCCGGTCGTGGTGATATCGATGCGGTGACCGCGGGCGAGCGCCCTGCGGATCTGGTCGTTCATGATGTCGCGGGCTCCTGGCCGATGTCTCGGTGTGTGGGCGTCCACCCTACTCTCGTCACTTGCTGTTCGCAAGTGACAAAGGTCACGCGCGCTTGCGCTCGGGCCTGGCCGCGTTCGCGAGGAGCCCTTCCCAGTACCAGCGAGCGCCGGCCCAGATGGTCGCGTTCGTACGCGGCGTGGTTTCCGGACCGCTTGACCGCGGGTGGGCGGCCGCCGGGTCGTCCCGACGGAAGGTCGCCGGCGGCGTGGAGAGCGGAGCGAGGGCCTGGAGCGATTCGTAGGCCGTCTGGATCGCGAGGAAATCCGGCAGGCTCGTATCGCCGGCGCGGTCCGGATGGAACCGCAATACGAGCATGCGGTAGGCGCGCTTGATGTCCGTCGCAGAGGCGCCGTGACGGAGCCCAAGCCGCGCGTATGAGCCTGGCGCGAGGACGAGAGGTCGATAGCGATGGATGGTGGCCATCGTACGCCGTCTGCGGCGGGTGGTGAACGCCTACGCCGAACCCGAGGCAGCTCGACCGAGTCGACCCAGACCGGCCCGAACTTCGCGGCGGATCAACGTCAGAGGGTTGCCGTCGAAGCGCACGAAGTCGATCGCCAGGAGGACGATCAGCGCCACTTCGATGCCTTTGGCGACGTACGCGGTACTGTAGAACGGCCCTTGGATCGCCCACGACGTGATGGTCGTGGCGGCGTAGCCAGCCAGGCCGATCCGCACGATCCAGCGGAACCGACTGGCGATCGACAATGGGGCGACCATGGCGGTAGCCGCCGCCACGTACCCGATCGCGTTGAGCGTGAACAGCGGCCCACCCAGGGTCGCATGGATGTACCCAGTGGCGAGAGCGAGGGCCACGATCGCGGTTCGCAGGACCGCGTCGCTGGGACGGAGGGCGGGGGTGGCGCTGCGCGTGGTCATGAGAGATGTGCTCCTGATCGATCGCCGTCGATGGGCGACTGGTGGGGTGCTTGTCACACTGAGTACGGATCGGACCGACCGCGTGTGACCGGGTCGTCCGGATGCGTGCCCTTGTCACATTTCCCATCCGAGTTCCGTTCCCCTTTCGACACGAGCAACACGGCGAGGCGCGAACGGTGGATCGACGCGAATACCTGACCACGGAGTTCGAGCACCAGCGACCGCAACTGCGGGCGGTCGCCTACCGGATGCTGGGCTCGATCAGCGAAGCCGAGGATGCGGTCCAGGAGGCATGGGTCCGACTCGACCGCAGCGACCCCGGAGGCACCGACGACCTTCGTGGCTGGCTCACCGTCGTGGTCGGTCGGATCTGCCTCGACGTACTGCGCACCCGTCGGTCGCGCCGCGAGACGTACGCCGGGACCTGGCTACCAGAGCCCGTCGTGACCGCGCCGACCGACGAGAGCCCGGAACACGAGGCGGTCCTCGCCGACTCCGTCGGGCTCGCGCTCCTTGTCGTGCTCGAGACCCTGACGCCCGCCGAGCGCCTTGCCTTCGTGCTGCACGACATCTTCGCCGTGCCGTTCGAGGAGATCGCCGAGGTCGTCGGGCGGACGCCGGCCGCAGCACGTCAGCTGGCGAGTCGGGCACGCCGCCGGGTCCGTGAGGGGGCGCCCAGTCCGGACGCCGATCTCGCCGTCCAGCGTCGCGTCGTGGACGCCTTCCTCGCCGCGGCCCGATCCGGCGATTTCGACGCGCTCCTGCGGGTGCTCGACCCCGATGTCGTCATCCGGTTCGACGGCGGCGGGACGGGACTGCTGGCACGACCCACGATCGTCGGCGCTGCTGCGGCTGCACAAGAGATCCTTTCCGGGGGCGGACGCTTCGCACCGCTCGCCGAGCGCGTCATGGTGAATGGGGCACCCGGCGCCATGATCCGAGCAGGGGGTCGACCGCGGTACGTCATCGGCTTCACCGTCGCCAAGGGCCGCATCGCGGCGATCGACCTCATGGGGGATCCAGCCAAGGTGGGCCGGTTCGGTGAGAGCCCGGAAGGCCTCCTGTGAATGGCAGGCCCGCGACCTTCGATGCCGGCCGACCACGCGTGAGCGGGCCGCTCCACCGGATCGCCCGACCGCTCGGACCCCTCGCGTTGCCGGTCGCCGGCAAGCGGTGGTTGCCGTTCTATTCGATCCTGCGCCACACGGGCCGGACCTCCGGGAAGGCCTACTCCACACCGGTCGTGGGGATCAGATCACCCGATGGCTTCCTCATCCCGCTGCCCTTCGGCGACTCGACCCAGTGGGCGAAGAACCTGTTCGCCGCCGGTAGGGGTCGCCTGCAGCAGGGCGGTCGAGAGTACGAGATCGATGAACCGACCGTGGTCGGTGGCGACGTGGTCGAGGCGTATCTCCCGCGGGGCGTGCGGTTTCTGGCCGCCCGCCTCGGGCTCCGCCAGTACGTCCGCGTCCGACGGGCTCCGACCTAAGTCGTCGGCGACGTCCAGACCGGATCCGGACCGGCAAGCCATTCGGTGTCGAACCGCTCGGCGCCGTGGATCGCGACGAGGCGCAGCTCGCCCGGACCCGTGTTCGTGAAACCATGCGCCTCGCCCGGTGGGCTGACCACGATGTGGCCACCGTCGATTACCACCATCTCGTCGCCGACCTGGAAGGTGGCCTGGCCGGACTCGACCACGAACACCTCGGCGTAGGGGTGGCGGTGCAGCTTGGGGCCGACCCCAGGCTGCGAGTGCACGACGATGACAGAAAACGGGACGGCGTTATGCTCGGCGCCCACGAATTCGTGGGCATGTGGGCCATGCGCCAGGTCGTCGAATCGCACGAGCTCCGCCATCGGTTCCCCTTCTTCGTGTCGGCCATCTGACATTGACACGCAAAGAATGAACCGATTCGACCCCTGCGGACGCCAATACAGCGAGGGACCGAACGACAGCGGCCGAGGGACCCCTGCGCCCGACCCCTGCAAGGAGGGACGTCATGGTCCGATCCCGTCATCGATCAAGGGTGCATCGCTGGCTCGCGGGTATCACCGCGCTTGCCCTGGTCGCCGTCGCCGGGCTGGTCCCGACCGCGTCCGTGGCCGCGGCCGAACAGCCGAACCCGGTGCTCGACTGGAACATCAACGCGGTCAATGCCATCGGCAACGCGCCGGGTGCCACGCCACCCACGCCCCCAGGCCTTGGCCAGCCACCTCCGATCGCCGTGATCCACCTGGCGATGGTGCACGGGGCCATCTACGACGCGGTCAACGCCATCGACGGCGGACACGAGCCGTACAACGACGACGTGCCGTCGGCACCCTCGGGGGCCTCGAAGGCCGCCGCCGTTGCCACGGCTGCCCATGACGTGCTCCTCGCACTCCCACCGCTCTCACCGCTCCCAGCGAACAGCCCCGACGCCATGAGGGCGAGCGTGGCTGAGCTGTATCGGCTCTACCTGCTCCAGATCCCCGACGGCACGGCCAAGACCCAGGGGATCGCGATCGGCCGGGCCGCGGCTACCGCGATGAACACGGCGCGGACGGATGACGGCCGCTTCCAGGGCACGCCGACATGGCCGACCGGCACGCTCAAGGGCGAATGGCGCCCGGTGGAGACCGCCAACGCGAACGTGTTCGCGCTGGGTCAAGGATGTCGATCCGTTCACGCTGAAGAGCACGGGTCAGTTCCGCACGGAGGGCCCGTACCCCCTGACGAGCCGCGAGTGGGCGGCGGAGTTCAACGAAGTGAAGGCGCTGGGATCCAATGACCCGAGCACCCGCACCGAAGCACAGAACCGACTCGCCAGCTTCGTCTCGTTCAATCTGTTCTCGGCCTACAACAAGACCATGCGCGAGATCGCGGTGGCGAACGCACTCACGACGCCCGAGCAGGCGATGCTCTTTGTCAGGACGACGATCTCAGCGGCCGACGCCCTGATCGGCTGCTGGGACAACAAGGAACACTGGATGCAGTGGCGACCGCAGACGGCCATCCGCCTGGCGGACCAGGACGGTAATCCGGACACCGTGGCGGACAGCGACTGGACCGCCCAATTCCAGAACCCGGGATACCCGGACAATCCGTCCGGCTTCAACTGCTTCACTGCTGGCTTCTTCTATGCCGCCAGGCAGTACTTCGGGACCGACAAGATGTCCTTCCAGGTCACGAGCGCGGGAACGGCGCCGCTGCCGCAACCGGTGATCAGGGACTACACGCGGTTCACCGGCATCATGAAAGACGCCATCGAAGGCCGCATCCTCATCGGCTTCCACTACCGAAGCGCGGACGAGCAGGGCGCCTGGCTCGGCAAGAAGGTCGCCCAGTGGGTCGATAAGCACTACTTCGGCCCCGTCGACTGACGGCTCTGCCCGAAGCAAGCCCCCGGTCCCTTTGGGGAGGGCCGGGGGCTTCTCTTGTTCAGGCCCGCTGGTGCAGCGCCACGAGCGCGCAGACGCGGGTCTCGGTGCGGGCGACGACCCACCCCCGGACGAGCACGATCCCATCGCCGTGCTCCGCGAAGTCGCGTCGGCGCGCCGCATCGAGCGCGTGGCGGATCTCGTCGTCGCTCCCTTCGCCCAGGACCTTGTCCAGGCCCGGAACGGTGTCCGCCAGCGCCGCCAGCAAGGCATGGGTGTCCTGTTCGACGAGTCCTCCAGCCAGCGCGATCCGTCCGACCCGGGCGGCGCCCTCGGGGTGGGTGATGGCGGCGACCAGGCGCACGCCGGGATCCAACCCCGCCCCACGGCCGAGCCCGAACGGCGTCGCCGCCCGGATCGCTGCCGACCCGGCCCCCGCGACGCCGACCCATCCCGCCAACCGCAGGAACGAGCGCCGCGGGAACCCGCGTCGCGAGAACGTCCGCCGCGGCATCGTCATCCCAGGGCCTCGCGCAGGTGGTCGGTCAGACGAAGCGAGAGCGCCACGAGCGTCATCGTCGGCGTCCCGGTGCCGGCTGTCGAGAAGACGGAGCTCCCGGCGACGTACAGGTTGTCCACCCCGTGGACCCGGCAATCGCGATCGACGACGCCACGCGACGGGTCGTCGCTCATGCGGGTCGTGCCCATGTGGTGCCAGCCGCCAGCCAGGTCCTCCGGCCACGTGTTCGAGTCGTCGTCGACGTCGATCCGGAGCCGGCCGAGCCCGGTCCGGCCGAGCTCGGCGCCGAGGAGCTCGAGCGTCCGAACGACACTGTGCTTGTCCAGGTCCGTGAGTCGCCAATCCAGCTGGACCCGGCGCATGCCCATCGCGTCGCGCTCGTTCGTGAGGCTGACGCGGCTGTCCGGGTTCGGGACCTGCTCGATGGCGGTCAGGAGGCCGATCCCGAGGAGCGGCAGGCCACCCGCGAACTTGTCGACCCCGGCCGTCGCGATGTCCCCGAAGATGAGCGGCAGGGCCGATTTCGGCCTGGCCGGCGGCGACACGTCGCGCCACCTCGCCGACCACTTCCGGCAACGGGACGGCCAGCGGACCGCCCGGGATCGTCGCCTCCTGCCAGCTCATCAGGTCGGCCGACAGGAGCGCCACGTCCTTCCCGACGTCATCGATGGCGGCGACGAGCTCGCCCGGATCCTTGAGCCGATCGACGAGGTCGTTGGCGGCGTCCGCCGCCGCCGAATC
Source organism: uncultured Chloroflexia bacterium (assembly GCA_963735785.1). Lineage (GTDB taxonomy): Bacteria > Chloroflexota > Limnocylindria > Limnocylindrales > CSP1-4 > SPCO01. The sequence continues at coordinate 298,003 of CAVTMH010000003.1, forward strand.
GAGCGCCGCCTCGACCGCCGGGTCGTAGACCGGGCTGAGGCGCATGTAGACATCGGTCAGTCCCTCCTGCCACGCGGCCTCTTCCGAGAGGGTCAGGTAGCCCTGGATCGTCGTGTCTCCCACACGATGCGTCCCATAGAAGCCGATCCGGAACCCCGGGTCGGCGGGCAGCATCAGCCCGCCCCGGAACCGCGGGTGCTCCATGAAGTAGCGCCCGACCTGGTCTCGATCGTTGCCGACGCCCTCGGGCCGCACGCCGTCGGACGCGAGCAGCAGGCGCGCGTTCTCGATGCCGCCCGTGGCGATGACGTACCGCTGCGCCGTGACGGCGAAGCGGCCGCCGGAGAGTGTCCCGGCGCGGATCCGTTCGACATGGGCGCCGCTGGGATCGGTGTCGATCGAGATGGCGTTCGCGTTGAGGTGGACGGTGACGTTGGCGGCGGCGTCGAGATCGGTGCGGTATCGGTCGGCGAAGCTGCGCCGGCGGCCCTCGACGACCTGGACCACGACCGACTCGATCGGGTCACCGGACAACGGCCAGACCGGGAATGCGCTGTCCTCGCTCCAACGATCGATCGACCAGTCGGCGACCGACAGTCCCGAGATGGTCGCGGCGCGCGGATAGTACGGATCGAGATCGGCTCGGGTGATCGGCCAGCCACTCCCCGGGATCCAGTCGCGGGCCTCGAAATCGACGTCCGTGAGCGGCCGGCAGACACCGCCCCAATGGTTCGTCGAGCCGCCGAAATACCGCAGCCGCGCGCCTTCCAGTGGGAAGTACGGCAGCCCGATATTGGCACCGGCGTCGAGGTCGTTCGTCGCGGCGTCGAAGTCGAGGCCGCCGCTCTCGAGCACGACGACCTGCACCGACGACCCGGCCAGCTCGCGAGCGATCGTGATCCCGGCGGCGCCGCAACCAACGATGCACAGGTCGGTTTCGAGGACCGATTCGGCAGGGATCTCCTGGGCGTCGACGATCACGGCCACAGGGTACCCGGCACCGCCGGCGCCCCGCCTATACTCGGCGCTTCCCGCGACGAGGAGGACGATGACCGAGCCCACCGCGATGCCCGAAGCGGCGGACGTCCGAATCGTCGGAGCCGTGGCACGACTGGTGGCCTACGTGCTCGACGCGCTGCTCGTCGCCCTCGCGACCTACGTCGTGCTGTTGCTGCTCCACACGTTCATCGGCCCGACGGTCCGGATCACCGACGTCGATGGCGTGCCGCGTCTTTCGGTCGACCGTGTCCGGTTCATCGTCGACTCGCTCGTGGCGACGGGGATGTCCGCCGCGTACTTCGTGGGGTCCTGGCTGACGTGGGATCGGACACCGGCGCAGCGAGTGATCCGGGCGCGGGTCGAGCGGGCCGCCGACGGCGGTCGACTGCGGCCCATCGCGGCGGTCACGCGCTGGTTGCTGCTGGGCGCGCCGTTCGGGCTGGTCTCGGCGTTGCTCCTGCCGGGGCCGGGGTCCGGCGCGATCCTCGGGGTGGTGATCGCGCTTTACTACGCCGTCCTCTTCATCACGACGGCGCGCGACGCGCGGAAACGGGGACTCCACGATCGCGTGGCCGGCTCGATCGTGCGTCGCCGGTAACGCTCGTCCCGCGCCCCGGTGCTCGGCCGCGGCTCAGCGCTCGATCACGAGGACCAGCTTGTCGACCGCGGACTCGGCGCCCCACAGCTCACCGGGTCGACCCAGCAGCTGACGCACGGCCGCCCTGGGACTCGGGAGCTCGATCCCGTGGAATGCCTCCGTTGCGGGGTCGAACCGGACGATCGCATTCGCGCCGAAGTCGGTCAGCCAGACGACGTCGCGTTCGTCGACGTAGACGGCATAGGCCTGCGGCCGGTCGCCCGGCAGCGGCCACTCCTTCCACTCGCCGGTCGCGGGGTCGTAGCGGCCGAGCTGGCCGGCGTCGTACTCGCTCACCCAGATCCGGCCGCTCGTATCGGACCAGACGCGCCGGGCGCCCTGGTCGGGTGTCGGCGGCTCCACGATCGTGGCTGCGCCCGTCGCTGGATCGATCCGGGCGATGTGGCTGCCGGCGAGGGACGCGTACCAGACGTCGCCGTCCGGCGTGACCGTGATGCCGTAGGGACCCCGGCCCTCGGGATCGTCGTACACGTCCAGCTCACCGGACGCCGGGTCCAGCCGGCCGTACACGCCGGCCTGGCCGGTGAACCACAGGATGCCGGACGGATCGAAGACGGCGGTGTTGAGGTTGGCGCTCCCGCGTCCGGCCGGAAGCTTGAAGGCGCGGACATCGTCGGTCTGGCCGTCGACGCGGACGATCGCGTCGAGACCGCTGTCCGTGATCCATGCTGCGTCGTCCGGCCCGAGGATGACACCGTGCGGGGCCGAGCCCGCCCCGAGCGGGATCTCGCGGATGTCCCCGCTGGCCGGGTCAAGATGACCGAGGACGCCCTTGTGCTGCCCTGTGTACCAGATGCCGCCGTCCATGGCGGGCGCGACGTCGTGCGGGTGGGAGCCGGCCGGGACGTCGAACTCACGAACTTCGAGCGACACAGGGCCTGGGGTCGCGGTCGACCCCTGCGGGCCGGTCCTCGACGGCGACGGGGCGGGTGATGCGGCGGCCGGCGCTGGCGTCGCCGAGCCCGCCGACGCGGGGGCCGACGGCGTACCCGCGGGACCGGCGCAGGCGCCCATCAGGGTCGCGCTCACCGCGAGCGTCATCGTGAGCGTGATCCGCGCCAGGGATCGGGAGCCTCCGGCGACGACAGGCATGCGGGCTAGTCTCCTCTGTCTCGGAAGGCCCGTCCATCGCTCGCCGGGGCGGGCGTCAGGCTGCGGCCGAGACCTTGCCCGCAGCGAGCATGAAGACCGCCGCCTCCTCGACACCGTCCACGCCCAGCATGTCGTTGATGGCGTCATCCATGAATGCCCCGATGCCGCAGGCGCCGAGTCCCATCGCTGTCGCGGCCAGATAGGCGTTCTCACCGACGTGGCCCGCTTCCAGCAGTCCGTACCGGTAGCTCCGATCCTGGTACTTGGGTCGCATGCGCTGGAGGATCATGGTCACGAACAGTACGACGCCGCATTCGCCGAGGAACTCCTGCGCGATCCCCTGCTCGACGACGGCCGCGCGGAAGTCGCCGCGGCGAACCTGTTCGAGGGCGTGCTCCCGATACGCGTAGTGGTAGACGCCGGGCTCGAGACCGTCGACGTGATGGACGACCGGGTAGAGCTCGATCGGGTAGAGCGCGCCCGACGACGGTGCGGCCCGTCGGGCATTGCCGTGAAGACCGGCCGTGATGCCACCGGTCAGGAAGAGCAGTCGCGAGAGCTCGTCAAGGGTCATCGGTGCGGGCGCGTACGCGCGGGTCGAGCGCCGGCTCGCGATCGCGCGCGCGGTCGGCAGCCCCCGGTCCAGGTCGCTGCCCGACGGGGCCTTCGGGAGCGCGATCCTCCGAGCGCCCGGATAGGACTTGTACAGCTCGATCGGCTGCCCCCAGTCGGCGACCATCGGGCGCTTCGGCTCAGGGTCTCGGACGTCGGCCATCCGTCGAGTGGCCGCCACGCGCCGCGCCGCGGAGACGGGCGAACCGCCCGCACGGAACGACTTCCACCGGAAGCGTGCGTACCCGATCAGTCGATCGCGGTTCAGCCACACGTGGGCGACGCCGAACGCGCCCATCACGTAGCCGGACACGGTGTGATACCAGAAGTCGTTGAGGTCCCAGAGATCGGCCACGATCCCGGTCATCGCCGTGACGAGGGCGCTGGCCAAAAGGCCGACGCTGGTCAGGAAGTCGAAGTCGCGGACGAGTCGTGTCATGCCATGCCACCGCTGGGCGGGAGATCGCGACCACCACTCGCGGGCCGTCGCGGTCCCGCGCGACGATTCTAGGCCTGATTCGCAGCCGAGGTGCCCATATACAGGCTCGACGGCCTCTGGTACGTTCCCGCGACTCGGGCGCGGACAGCGTGGCCCGCGTCGACCGATGAGGGGTACATGCCGGCAGCGCCGCTCCGCACGCTCGTGGCCGTCGTCGTCGCGGCTTTGATCATGGGGATCGTGCCGCCGGCGGCGAGCGCCGCGCAGTCGCCCGACGTCACCCCGCCGACCGGCTCGATCTCGATCGCTGGCGGCGCCGCGTACACCCGGACGAGGTTCGTTACGGTCGCGACCCCCGCGACCGACGATAGCGGTCACGTGACCGAGATGGCCCTGTCGAACGATGGGATCACGTGGACGACCGGGGGATACGGGCCGATGCGCCACTGGGCGCTGGAGGCCATCGACGGCACGCGGACCGTCCACGTGAAGTGGAAGGACGCCGCGGGCAATTGGTCGGCGGTCGAGACGGACACGATCGTGCTCGACACCGTGAAGCCGAGCGTGACGGTGCCACTCCGGGGCTTCGTGGCCGGCAGCGGGATCGACGAGGGCCGGATCAGCGTCCGTGTCGCGTGGTCGGCGTCCGATGACCGGAGCGGGATCGCGCGGTACGAGCTCGAGCAGAGCACCGGCGGGGTCTGGGCGATGATCTCGACGACGCTGACGAACCCGGCGATCACCCGCCTCCTGGCCACGCAGCAGGACTATCAGTTCCGCGTCCGCGCCGTCGACGGGGCCGGCAATACGAGTGTCGCGACAGGAAAGCCATTCCGCATCTCGCGGTACAGCGAACACAACAGCGCGATCCGCTACAGCGGCTCGTGGACGAACGACGCGAATCCGGCGTACTGGGGCGGCGCGGCGAGGCGGTCGAGCACTGCCGGTGCCCGCGCCTCACTGACCTTCACCGGGCGCCAGATCGCGTGGGTGGCGCGCACGGGTCCTGACCGGGGCAAGGCAGGGATCTTCGTCAACGGCACGCAGGTTGCCACGGTCGACCTGTATTCCCCCACGACGAGGGCCCAGCGGGTCGTATGGGTCGGCAGCTGGACGACCGCCGTCTCGCGCACGGTCACGATCCGGGTGGCCGGCACGAGTGGACGCCCACGCATCGATCTCGACGCGCTCGTGACGGCCAACTAGACGCGAGCGGGCCTCCCGGGGGCCGGAACCGCCGGGAGTCGTGTGGTATGGTGAGGTCTCGCCGCACTGCGTGGCGATGCTCCGCGTGGTCGACCCCCTTCTCGAACGGACCGTGCGCCGGAAATCCCTGTTCGGGAAGTGTTGGAGGTCCTCATGGCCACCGGTACCATCAAGAAGGTCGTCGCCGATCGCGGCTTCGGCTTCATCTCCGCCGAGGATGAGAAGGAATACTTCTTCCATCGTGGCGGACTCGACACCTCGCTCGATTTCGACCGCCTTGTCGGCGGCGAGCCCGTCGTCTTTGACGTCGAGCAGAGCCCCAAGGGCCCGCGCGCCAACAACGTGCGCTCCGCCTAGCCCGAGCCGAGCGGCCCGCCCATCCGGACGGGCCGCTCCAACGGACACGAACGAGGCGGCCCATCGCTGAGGTCGGCCGCGGCGCTCGTCCGCACAGCACCACATACGGCGCGCCCGTCCCGTCCGTCCCCGTGGGACCGGTGCGGCGCCGCACTAGAGGATCCACGACATCACTCGGACCGCGTTCGTCTCCAGTTACCCGCCGCGTCGTTGTGGGATCGCCACGTTCACGCGCGACCTGGCCGCGGCGACGGGCGACCGTGAGATCGCGGTCCTGCTCCCGCCCGAGCGGGGCACGCCGTTCCCGCTCGAGGTCCATCACCGGATCCGGCGTGACGAACGCGCCGATTACGCCCACACCGCGCGCGCCCTTGGCGCCTGTGTCGAGATGGTGTCCATCCAGCACGACTACGCCATCTGGGGTGGCACGGACGGTGAGTACATCCTCGACTTCGTCGGCGCCCTCGAGGTCCCGGCGGTCGCCACCCTCCATACGATCCTGCGGTCGCCGACCCCGCGCCAGCGAACGATCCTCTCGGACCTCGTGGCCAGCGTCGACTCCACGGTCGTGATGTCCAAGGCCGCCGCGAAGCTCCTCGTCTCGGATTACGGCGTCAACAGGCGCCGCGTCGAGGTGATCCCGCACGGCGTCCCGGACCTGCCCCTGGCCGAGCCCGCCGTGATCAAGGCGGCGCTGGGACTCGATGGTCGCCAGGTGATCCTGAGCTTCGGCCTCCTCGGCCCGTCGAAGGGACACGAGCTCATGCTCGATGCGCTGCCGGCGATCGTCGCGGCACACCCTCGCGTCTGTTACGTGATCGTCGGCGCAACGCACCCTGACGTGCTCACGGCCGACGGCGAGATCTACCGGGACGCGCTGGTCGCCCGGGTCAAGGCGCTCAAGATGGGCGATCACGTCCGGTTCGTCGACACGTTCGCCCACCGAGTGGAGATGACCCGCTGGCTCCAGGCGGCCGACGTCTTCGTCACGCCCTATCCCGACATGGACCAGATGGTCTCGGGCGCGCTGTCCTATGCGATGGGTGCCGGCCGCGCGATCGTCTCGACGCCGTACGCCTACGCGACGGAGCTCCTGGCCGAGCGTCGTGGCGTCCTCGTGCCGCCCGGTTCGCCGGACGGATTCGCGGGGGCCATCAATGACATCCTGGCGGACGACGCCCTGCGGGCCGCCCTGGGACGTCGTGCATACGAGTACAGTCGCCGGATGGTCTGGTCGAACGTCGGCGCGCAGTACCGCGACCTGTTCCGGCGTGTCGGGACCGCAGCCGCGGTCGCGGGCGTCGCCGTCCCGGCCGGTCTGGCCACGCTCAACGCCTGAACCCGCGCGGCGACAAGCGATGCGACTGGGCGCGGTCGTCCCCCAAGGCTGGGTCGGCGAGTACGACGGCTGGGACCCGCTCGACGCATGGCGACGCACGACGGACGTCGCCAAGCAAGCCGAGCGGCTCGGGTTCGAAATCGATCTGGCTGTTCGACCATTTCCAGACGGTCCCGCGTCCGACCGACGAGATCACCTTCGAGTCGTTCACCTCGTTGTCGGCCCTGGCCGCGGTGACCGAGCGCATCCGGTTGGGCCACATCGTCATCTGCACGGCGTTCCGTAACCCGGCACTGACCGCGAAGATGATCTCGACGATGGACTCCATCAGCGGCGGCCGGATGGAGCTCGGCATCGGGGCCGGCTGGAAGAAGGACGAATGGCTGGCCTACGGCTACGGGTTTCCCGGGACCAGGGAGCGACTGGATCGGCTGGCAGATGACCTGGAGGTCATCACGCGGATGCTCGATGGCGACCGCCACCAGCACGCGACCTACGAGGGCAAGGTCTCGCGGGTCCGCGGCGCGATCAACGTGCCCAAACCGATCCAGCGGCCACGCGTGCCGATCGTGGTCGGCGGAAACGGCCCGAACGTGACGTGGAGGCTGGCGGCCCGCCACGCCGACGAGCTCAATGTCGACGGCCTGTCACCCGAGGAGCTCGCGGAGGCGCTCCCGGTGATTCGGAGCCGGTGCGAGGAGATCGGACGGGACCCCGCCACGCTGGCCGTGTCGGTCCACGTGTGGGGCGAGGACATCACGGGGCGCGGCGCGCAGCGGGTCGAGCGATTGGCGAGCTATCGGGAGCTCGGCGTCAGCCGAGCGATCGGCCTCGTCCGCGACTCGGCGCGAACCGACGAGGCGCTCGAGGCGCTGGTTGACGATGCCCGCGCAGCGGGGGTGGAGCTCTCCTAGGTCGAGCCGAGCGGGATCACCGGACCCGGCCGGCCTTGAGCGCCTCGACCGACCTGGCGATCCGTCGCTGGCGCGTCTCATCCGTCTTCGCGCCCGTGACCTGGAGCACGTGCCAACCCCTGTTGCTGTTCGACAGACCGTCGAACGTGCGGCGGGCTTCGGGCTCGGCTGCCAGCGCCGCGACAAGATCGTCAGGGACGATCACCTCGCGCGGTGCGGTGTCGAGCGCGATGTCGACGTCGACCACGTCGCCTCCGGTGACACCGGCACCCGCCCGGTTCTCCGCGCTGACGCCGACCATGTACTGGCCGCCCAAAACCGCGATCGTGCTGCGGTACGTGAAGCCGTTGATCGTCACCGTGACGGCCGGACGCTTGCCCGAGCCGAGCGCCTCGACGATCTCGTGGGGGACACGGATGCCTGTCGCTGTCTTGTCGCCTTGCAGGATGGTCGTCCGAAAACGCATGGCGGTGTTCCCTCTAGGCGTCGGCGAGACGCTGGACGATCATCGTTGCTCTCGAGGCCTCGGCATCCTCCAGCTGCTCACGCGCCTCCGCCCATGGTGTCGCGGTCGCTCCGTCGCTGCTGAACCGCGGATCCAGCTCCGCGGCGGGTCCAGGATCGCCCATCACGCGCCCGCTGCGGGCGGGATGTTCTGGTTCAGGCGGAACATGTTGGTCGGGTCGTAGCGCCGCTTGATCTCGGCGAGCCGGTCCCAGGTGCTCCCCGGATACGCCGCTCGGATGCGCGCCTCGCCCTCGTCCACCAGGAAGTTGACGTACGCGCCGCTGTCGCCCTGGTGCAGGGCGGCGGTGAACTCGGCCACCCAGGCCTCGCGGGTTGGCTTGTCGTCGGGCCCGTCGTAGAACGCGGCGACGTTCACCATGATCCGGCTGGTCCGGTGCGCGTAGGCCGTGGCGTCGTCCGGCACCCGCGCCGCTTCTCCGCCGAGGACGCGCAATTGCGCCACCCGCATCGACGCATCCGAGGCAGCGAGGAACTCCATGATCGTCTCGGCGACGCGCCGATCGACGGTGTCGATGAACATGGTGCGTGCCACGGCGGTCGGGTGGTACGAGTCGTCATCCGGCGGGTACATGTCGGCGTACGGCTGGACCTGCAACATGTCGACGATGGGCTCGGCGATCGCGCGGAACGGGGCGAGCGCCCCCTGACCGGTCTCGGCCTCGCCGGCGTACGTCATCAGGGCCATGTTCACGAGCGTCCCGTGGTGCTCCTCCGGCACGAACGGCATGGGTGGGCAAGGCATGACGTTGGCGATCGTCGACAACTCGTCGGGCGCCGCCTCGGCGGCCGCGATGAACGCGGAGATGGTGTCGGCCGTCGCGGGCAGGATCAGCATGCCGCCGATCGTCGACTCGAGTGGATGGAGCCGGAACCGGAACCTCGTCGCGACGCCGAAGTTGCCGCCGCCGCCACGGATCGCCCAGAACAGGTCCGGATTGTGCTCGGTGTCGGCGCGCAGGAGCTCGCCATCGGCGGTCACGATATCGACCGCCAGGAGCGAATCGATCGTGAGTCCGTGCTTCCGCACGAGGTAGCCGACGCCGCCACCGAGCGTGATCCCGCCGAGCCCGACCGATCCCGTGTCGCCGAACCCCGTGGCGAGGCCGTGCGCGCCCGCCGCGGTCGTGTACTCCGCGGCAGTCAGGCCTGCCTCGGCCCACGCCGTCCGCCCATCGACATCGATCTCGATACCCTTCATGTCCCGAAGGTCGAGCACGATCCCACCCTCGGTCACGCTGTGGCCAGCGCCGCTGTGCCCGCCGCTGCGAACCGCGAGCTGGAGGCCGGTGTCGCGGGCCATGCCGACCACGTACCGGACGTCGGCCACGTCGGCAACGCGCACGATGACGGCGGGCCGGCGGTCGATGCCGCCGGCGACGACGGTCCGCGCATCGTCGTAGCCCGGATCATCGGGCCCGATCACGCGGCCCTGGACTCCGGCGCGGATCGCGGGGATGGACAGGGTGGCGGTGCGGGTCGTCACGCGGCGACTCCTTTGCTGATCCCCGTTCGCCGGTCGGATCGGCGATCGGTCAGGCCGGTGCTTCGTCCAGCACGGCCATGATGTTGCCCGATGGATCGGTGAACCAGGCGATCGTCGGACCGTTGCCGCGGCTGATGCCCTTGTCGTCCTGCCCGAAGTCCGGTCCGTAATGCTCCATCCGAACCCCGGCCGCCGTGATCCGATCGACCGCGGCGTCGACGTCTTTCACCGGGAAGTTCAGGATCGTGTAGTTCGCCGGCTGGTGGTCGTCCTTCGGATAGACGAGGACGACCGCGCCGCTCCCGAGGTGCAGCTCGAGCATGCCCATCGGGCCGTCTCGCGCGTCCAGTCCGAGCGTCTCGCCATAGAAGGATCTCGCAGCGTCGATGTCCTTCACTGCGAAACCCGAGAATGCCTTGCTGTCCTTGAACACGGTTGACTCCTCCTCGCTGGGGCGCGCCAGAGGACCTTACCGCTCGACGCCGCAGACTGCACCGATCGACGCGTAGCCGCAAGGACCGCCCACCGGTGCGCAGCCCCGTCGCAACGAGCCGCCAGCGAGGATCACGGAGCACACCCCACCGAGGTGGCACGTGGAGGACGCTGACATGACCGACCGACGAGACACCGGCGAACCACTGGAGCGACCGCACGAGATCGACGGGCCCGACGATCAGCGCCGCGACGGCCGACCCGCGACCGCGGGGTCGGACGACCTGGGGTCCGGCCGCCCGGCCTCGGAGACCCCGACGGTGGCGCCGGAGGAGGAGGGCGGCGAGCCATCGACGGAGCACGCCCCTGGATCAGACCTCTAGGCGGGCGGTTCCCACTCCCGGTCGAAGTCTCGCGCCAGCCGCTCGGCACGCGACAGCAGGGCCACTCGGGCCGCGTCACGGGTGAGGCGCTCCAGGGCGTCGGTGGGGATCGGCTGGCCCTCGACGAACGTCGTGAACCGGACCTGTCGCAGGCCCAGGTGTGTCCCTTCCAGGAGACCGTCCGGATCTGCCATCCAGGCGCCGTACTCGAACCCGAGATGGACGTGGATCGGCTCGGGAGCGACATAGGCGAAGTACCGCGAACGCCGACCGCTGGGTACCTCGTACCCGATCAGACGCCAGCCGCCGCGCACGCGCTCGATCGCCTCGGGCACGGCGCGTCTGACCACCGCGCGCAGGATCTCGGCGGCGTCGCGGATGCCGGCCGGATACCCGGCGAGGAACGCCTCGGCTGGGAGCACGTCACGCATCAGGACATGATGCCGGAAGGTCGGTCAGGAGCGGATTTGGGGTAGTGACGTGCGTGGAGGTCATGGGTTATGATGTCTGCCGGTCATGGACATAGCCGTGACCAACACATAGCACGACGCAACGCGGACTCCTCTCACGACTGGCGCGAGAACCCGACGGGAACGCGCCGGCTATCGAGAAGGAGCCTTTCTTTTGTATAACGACAAGAATCTGACCTGCGCGGACTGTGGACAGGAATTCGTGTTCACCGCCTCCGAGCAGGATTTCTACGCCCAGCGCGGCTTCACCGAGCCGCGCCGCTGTCCCTCCTGCCGTGCCAGCCGCAAGGCTGCGCGCAACGCAGAGGGTGGCGGCTCCTCGTACGGCGGCAGCTCGTACGGTGGCGGGTATTCCAGCGGCGCCGGCAGCTACGGCGGCGGTGGTGGCGGCGGCTACGAGCGTGCCCCGCGCGAGATGTTCGAGGCGACGTGCTCGTCCTGTGGCAAGGAAGCCCAGGTCCCGTTCCGTCCCACGAGCGGCAAGCCCGTCTACTGCAGCGACTGCTTCCGCAGCCAGCGGGGCTAACGCACCCGATCCCTCGCAGGGGGCCGTTCCGCGGCCTCCCTGACGAAGCACCAAGACCGACCCGGATCGTCAGTCGATCCGGGTCGTTTCGAATTCTGGGAGCGTGCGCGGCTTCGCGAGGACCGGCCGGGGCCTGAGGGCGCACGACGGCAAGCCGCCGACGGAGTGCGAGCTGCGGCACTCCCTTCAGGTCCAGGTGCTCGGCGTCGACGAACCCGAGGAAGCGGGCCAGTCCTCGGGCCATCGCGTCCGCGAACGCCTCGTCCCTGGCAAGCGCCTCGTCTTCGACCCAGAGACCGAGGATCCGGAGCGTCCGGTCGATGCGGTCCAGCTTGGCGTCGAAACGGGCGACGAGGGTGTCCCCCCAGAGCACGGGCAGTACGTAGTAGCCGTACTTGCGCTTCGACGCGGGCGTGTAGACCTCCCATCGATAGTGGAAGTCGAACAGTTCCTCGGCGCGACCACGCACCGGATCTAACGGCGACAGGAAGGTGGCTTCCTCGTCGGTCGTCGTGTCCCGTGGCTTCCAGCCCTTCGGCACACGCCCGGCCTCCAGCGCCTCGAGGGTCGGGGCGTCGCTCCCGAGCGCCCAATGCGGGCTCCGCCAACCCTCCACGCGGACCTCGATGAGGTCGCCGTCCGCCACGCGCTCGTCCCGCCAAGCCTTGAACTCCGCGGGCGTGATGTCGCGCTCGAGCGTGGCCTTGACCCCGGCGAATTTGGTCAGCCCCTGTGCCGCCACCATCTTGCGCAACAGGAAATCGTCTGCCTCGGCGTCCGAGCTCTCGCGGATCAGGTCCAGGGGTGCGACCGCGTCCGTCGGGGCATACACCCGCTCGAAGCGCTCTCGCCGGCTGACCATGGCCTCGCCCGTGCGCCACAGGTAGTACAGCGCGACCGCGCTGTCCTTCCGACCACGATAGCTGTCGACGCGTGTACGGGCACTCATCGTGAAGTCCCGGTTCGAGACCGTCCCGCGCGCTCGCAGCACCTCACGCATCTCGGCGATCGCGGTGGCGTGCTCGCGGGCGAAGGCCTGCCAGCGTGGGCTTGCGCGCTCACGCCGCATCAGCACGCGCCAATGCGGCAGCTCGTCCATCGGGCGCACCGCCAGCCAGCCGCCCCAGTCGAAGAACCGGCGCTTGTCGTAGGTCAGCGTCGCCCAGTCCTCAAGCCGATAGTCGATCACCCGGGACTGGAGCATCAGGTCGTGCGCCCGGGCGATGACCACGAGGGGGTCGAGCTGGAGGTGCTCCATCGCGCGCATGGCCTGCTCGGTTCCGCGCAGCCCGGTCCAGCGCCGGCCCGGCCATAACCCCTGCCGTCCGAGGATGAAGCGCCGCGCAGTTCGGAGCGTGACGGTGGCGGTCATGGCCGCCACGATGCCATCCCGCGCCCCACCGCCGCTCGGCGATACGCTTGGCGCGACGACGTTCGCAGTGGTGAGGAGACATGCCGAACCTGGTCGACATCGAAGACGTCCCGGCCCTCGACGTCTGGGGCGAGACGGTCCAGGCCCGCGTGGTGGCCGGGTCGAACGCGAGCCTGGCGCTGGTGGAGCTGGCGCCCGGGGCGGTCGTGCCCGAACACCGTCACGCCCACGAGCAGCTGGGCATGTGCGTCGAGGGCAGCATCACGTTCACCGTCGACGGGGAGCGACGCGAGCTCGGCCCGGGCGGCACGTGGCGGATCCCGTCCGATCGACCGCACGATGCTGTCGCGGGCCCGGACGGGGCGGTCGTCGTGGACATCTTCTCGCCCGTCCGGGCGGACTGGGACGCGCTTCCGCGCTCCGCCCCGCGCCCCGCTCGCTGGCCACGGCCAGGTTGAGGTCGGCGCCGGCCGTCACCGTGGTGGCGCCTGCAGGAACGCCGTCAACGGGAGCTGCTCGGCGGCCGGCTCGGGCCTTGGCGTGATGGGCCGCCGTCGCCGGTCGGCAAGGCCGTGCTGGCGGGCCAGTTCGCGCACTTGGCGTCGAACGGGTTCCAGGGTCTCCTTCGGGACGTAGGCGCGACCCTCGTACAGCTGCTCGTACATCGGCAACAGGTCCGGCCAGTCGCGGGCGAGGCTGTCGAGGAAGTGCTCGCGCGTGCCTGGTCGCAGGTACAAGACGTTCGTCCAGACCGAGGTCGCGCCCGCGTCGCGGGCGGCACGAACGACATCGGCCATCTTCGCCGGGTCGTCCGACAGGCCCGGCAGGATCGGCGCCATGCCGACGCTCGCATCGATGCCGGCGTCGATGAGCGCCCGGATCGCTCGCAGGCGCTGAGCTGGCGGTGCGGTCCCGGGCTCGGTCCGGCGCCAGATGTCGGGGTCGAGCGTCGGGATCGAGAAGGTCACGCCCACCTTCGCGCGGCGCGACGCCTCCGCCAGGACGTCGACATCGCGGACGATGAGGGGGCCCCGGGTGATCAGCCCGATCGGTGTGCTGGACTCGGCGAGCGCTTCGATCGCACCGCGCGTGATGCGGTAGCGGCCTTCGGCGGGCTGGTACGGGTCCGTCGCGGTCCCGACGACCACCTGTTCGCGCTTCCAGGACTTCCGCCCGAGCTCCCGTCGGAGCACCTCGACGAGGTTGGTCTTGACCCGGATGGACGTGCCGTAGCGAGCATCGGATGGGCGGTCGGCCATCAGTTCGAACGCCCGCACGAAGCAGAACGTGCACTGATGAACGCAGCCCATGTATGGGTTGAGCGACCAGGAGAACGTCATCTTCCGGACGCGGTTCAGCGCCGTTCGACAGGGTTCCTCGCGGTAGACCGGTCGCATCTCCGGATGATAGAACAGGCGTTCGATATACGCTCGGCGAACGGAGACCGCGGCAAGATCGAAGGAACGCTCAGCCCGGCGCGGCGGACGCGCCGGCCGGGGCGGACGCTCCCGGTGAGCCGGAGGCCGCCGGAGAGCCGCCCGGACCTGCGGAGCCCGATGGCGCAGCGAGTGGTGGGGGCGACGTCGCGGGCGATGCCCCCACGGACGGCGACGCTGCGGGGGATGCCGGCGGTTCGGCGGATGCCTCGCCCGACGCGGGTGGCAGACTCGGGCCGAAGGACCAGCTGGATGACGCGCCGCCGGGGCTCGAACAGCCGGCCACCGCGGCACAGACGAACACGACGACGGCGAGGGATCGAAGCATCGATTCGATCCTGGCCGATGGCGAGCTGCCGGTCGGTCGATCGCGGCTTCGCGCGGTGTTGCAGCATCATCAAAGATCCTCGGGTGTCAGGTCCTGGGCGCCGGCCGCTTGCGGGCCTCGAAGCCCAGGTCGCGCGCCTCCTTCACGGTCAACGGCTCGGTCCGTTTCCAAGAGAACGCCGTGCCGATGGCGTCCCAGACCGGCGCGAGCTCCCAGTATGCGCTGTGCGACTTCGGGAAGTCCTTGCCCGACTGAACCCGCAGGTCGACGACGCTGGCGAGGCCGTCGGCCCGCCGAAAGAGCGGCTCCGCAACGAACGACAGGAAGTCGCGGCTGTCGTAGACATTGAGCCACGGAACGGGCAGGTGCGGCGGGTCGGCCTCGTCGTACGGGAGCGACGGGATCGCGTCGAAGGTGTACAGCAGCGGCGCCTGCGAGCCCACCGTGACGCAGGCCTCGACCGGCGCCTCCGGCCAGCTGGCAAGGAGGTCGACCAGGGCGATGCCGCCGAGACTGAGGCCGACCGGCAGGACCGGGCGACCGCGGGCTGCCTTGGCCGCCTTCGCGAGCTCGGCCCGGAGCACGTCCTGGACCGAGGCCCGGTGCTGCTGGTAGCCCATGACGTCAGCCAGGAGCTGAGCGCCGAGCGCGTCGAGCATCGACTCCCGGCGGTCCTCGAAGTAGTTCGTCACGAGCTTCATGACCGCGGCCTTGCCGACCCCCGTCGGCAGCGACGACAGCGCGATCGGGGCCGGCTTCCCTCGCCGGTAGAGCGCCTTGCGCCAGTTCCCGAGACGGAGACCGGAATGCCGCCGCCATTCCGGGGCGACCACGCGGACGTCCCAGCCGCGCTGGCGGACCTGGCCCTCGAGCCGGGACAGGTTGGTCGCGAGGCCCTCGGACGTCTCGTTGGCGCCGTGGACGAAGAAGAGCGTTCCGGTCGGCCCGGTCGACGGGTCGGATCGCGGCTTCCTGGACGTCACTTCGCAACGATACCGACGCCCGGATGACTGCGTGACGCCCCCGCCCGGCGAAACCGGGGTCGCTCCGGCGGGCGTAGACATAGGTGAACCGAACCCACGCTACGGAGATCCATGTCGATGCAGACCACCATTCGTTCGCTCCTCTTGCTCGGGCTCATCGCCCTGATCGCGGCGTGCACGAGCGGCGCCGGGACGTCGCCGTCGGCCTCGGTCGCGCCGACCGAGGCACCGTCCCAGGCAGCCCCCTCCGAGGCGCCGTCGGAAGCCCCGTCCGAGGCGCCGCCGTCGGTCGCCGCCGACGCCACCATCGCCCTCGCGACGAATCCGCTCGGCGAGATCATCGTCGACGCCGATGGCATGACCCTGTATGCGTTCACCGACGACACCGCCGGCAAATCGACGTGCTACGAGGGGTGCGCGACGAACTGGCCGCCGCTCCTCGTCGCGGATGGCGAGACGCCCGCCGCCGGCGCGGGTCTCGACGCGACCAAGCTGACCACCGTCGACCGGACGGATGGGACCAAGCAGGTCAAGTACGGCGATTGGCCGCTCTACTACTTCGCGAACGATGCCGCTGCCGGTGACACCAACGGCCAGGGCCTCGCGACGAAGTGGTACGTGGTCGACACGGCCGGGGAGCTCATCGGCCAGTAGCGCCGCATCACCCCTGGGAGGAGGAACGCCCGCTCGACGTTCGCGTCGGGCGGGCGTTTTTCTTGCGCGCGCAGCCCGGAGACGGGGGCCGCCTTCACGACTAGGCGCGAGCCCTGGCCCGATCCTTGAGGATCTGGCCCGCGGCGAGCTTGCCGGGCGCGCCCATCACGCAGCCACCGGGGTGGGTCCCCGACCCGCACTGGTAGTAGCCGTCGATCGGCGTGCGGTACTGGCTCCAGCCGGGCGCAGGTCGGAAGAAGAACATCTGCGGCGCGAAGAACTCGCCGGCGAAGATGTTGCCCTCGGAGAGGCCCACGGTCCGCTCGATGTCGAGGGGTGTGCGGACCTCGCGCTGCAGGACGAGATCGCCGAAGCCCGGAAAGAACGTCTCGAGCGTCCGCTGGACCGTGTCGCCCAGGTTCTCCTTCTCGGTATCCCAGTCGCTCTCGCGCAGCTTGTAGGGCGTGTACTGGATGAAGCAGCTCATCACGTGCTTGCCGGGTGGCGCCATGTCCGGGTCGATCGTCGACTGGATGGCCATGTCGATATACGGGTGCTGGCTGTACCAGCCGTACTTCGCGTCGTCGAACGCGCGCTCGAGGTAGTCCATCGAGGGGCCGATGTTCGTGAAGCCGCGGAAATGGTCGGGTTTCGGGCCGAGCGCGGGGAAGGTCGGCAGGCCGTCGAGCGCGAAGTTCACCTTGGAGCTCGTGCCCTGGAACCGGAACCGCTGGATGTTCTCGACCAGGTCGTCGGGAAGCTCGCGCGGGTTGACGAGCTCGAGGAAGGTGCGCCGCGGGTCCAGCGCGCTGACGACGGTGTCGGCGTAGTACTCGGTCCCGTCGGCGAGGGCGACGCCCGTCGTCCGGCCGTCCTTGGTGATGACCGCCTCGACCGGCGACTCCAGCACGATCTCCGCGCCGTACGCCTGGGCAGCACGGGCCAGCACCTGGGTGAACCCGCCATTGCCCTTCTTGTGGAACGCCCACGCACCGAATTCGCCGTCGTGCTCGCCGATCGTGTGGTAGAGCAGCACGAGGCCGGAGCCCTGCGACCGCGGCCCGACCTTCGTGCCGATGATGCTCGACGAGGCGAGGTAGCCCTTCAGCAGCTCGGAGTCGAAATAGTCGTCGAGGAAGTCGGCGGCACTGCCGGTGAGCAACCGGACGGCGTTGTGAAGCACCCGCTTGTCGAGCTTCCTCAGGCGCGACCCGATGCCGGCGAGCGCCAGCAGCTCCTCCGGGTCGTCGCTGAAGATGTCCGGCGGGACCATGTCGAGCAGCGGCTTGATCGCCTGGCAGACCATCTCGATGTCGTGGCTGTACTGGTCGTACGCGTCGGCGTCGTGCTTCGAGTGCCGCGCGATCTCCTTCTGGTTCTGGCCGTGATCCTGGGTGAACAGCAGGTGATCGCCGTCCTCGCCGGGCGCGAACGTCGTCGCCATGAGCAGCGGCATGAACCCGTGCTTGGTCAGCTCGAGGTCGTGGATGATGTCGGGTCGCAGCAGGCTCAACGCGTACGAGAACGTCGTGAACCAGAAGCCGGGACGGAGCTCCTCCGTGATCGCGGCGCCTCCGACGAGGTGCCGGCGCTCGATGATGAGCGTCTTGAGCCCGGCCTTGGCCAGGTAGGCACCGTTGACCAGGCCGTTGTGGCCGCCTCCGACGACGATGGCGTCGTAGGAGCGGTCGGCGCGCGAGGACGTCTTCGTCGATCGCGTACCGGATCTCGCGGTCGACGCCGGCTTCGTGCCCGAGGCGGGCGTGGCGGTCTTCCGGGTCGGCTTGGGTGCGGTCATCGTCATGTCAGGCCGTCTTTCGCTCAGGGTTGTAGAGCGGCAGCCGCGCGACGTCGGCGGCGACCTGCTCGTAATGGTGGTCGACCGTGAACTCGAGGTTCACCTTCGTGCCGAGCTTGGCGAGGTCCGGGCGCACACGGGCGATGGCGATGTGGCGCTGGAGCATCGGTGAGTACATGAAGCTCGTCGCGTAGCCCACGCGCTGGTAGTCGTCGTCGTACAGCATCCAGTCCTCGACGACCGGTGCATGGTCCTTCGGCGGGATCAGGCCGGCGTCGTTGTAGACCCGATCGTAGTCCCGCCAGTCGACGATGAGGCCGCGCATCGCCCAGCGCGACGTCTTGTCGGCGATCTCGCGTTCGAGAGCCCGGCGACCGATGAACGCCCGGTCGTCGCCCTTGAGGTCCTTGAACATCCACGACCAGCCGAGCTCGATCGGGGTCGAGCGATGCGAGTCGTTCCAGGCGAAGCGGCTCGAGTCGAAGTCCGCCTCGAGCAGCAGCAGGCCCGCCTCGATCCGAAGCATGTACAGGGCGGCCAGCCCGAACGGCAGGACGCCGTGACCCTCCATCGAATCCCAGAGGGTGTCCCAGACGTGCAGCGCGTCCGGCGTGTCGACCCAGACCTCGTAGCCCAGGTCGCCGCTATAGCCGGTCCGGCTGACGGTCACACCCGCGCCGCCGATCTCGCCCCTGGCGACGCCGAAGTACGGGATCTTCTCCATCTGCGGGACGAGTCGCTTGAGCAGGTCGCGCGAGCGCGGACCCTGGAGGGCGAGGGTCCCGATGTCGTCACTCACCTCCTCGATCGCCACGTCGTGGCGGCCGATCCGATCCTCGAAGTAGGCGAAGTTGGGTTCCGCGCTCGTCAGGAGGTACTCGTTCCTTGCCGTGTGCAGGATGACGCCATCCTCGATGACGAAGCCGCGGTCGTCGAGCCAGCAGGTGTATTGGGCGTGGCCCGGGGGGCAGGCCCGGATGTCGCGGGCGAGGATGCCGGCCAGGAAGACCTCCGCGTCCTTACCCGTGATCCGGTACTTGTAGAGCGGGCTCGAGTCGAACAGACCGGCCGCGTTGCGGACCGCGAAGTACTCCATCTTGTCCGACATCTGATAGCGATCCGCCGCCAGGTGCCCGGACCAGTGGCTCCAGAGCTGTGTCTCGTTGAGCGCGTTCGTCCGCTCGTGGAAGGGCGTGGTGCGGATCATGCCGTGACGGGCCCTCGCTCCTGCTGGTGGTCACGGCACCATAGCCGCTATTGGACGCGTGCGCAATATCGTTCTAGGCTGCGCGACCATGAAGCGCATGACGCCCGAGGGGCGACGCGAGGCGATCGTGGCCGCGGCTCTCGGCGTGGCCGTGCACAAGGGCCTCGCATCGACGACGGTGCGCGACGTCGCCGCGGAGATGGGGACGTCGTCTGGGCTGATCCACCACTACTTCGAATCGATGGACGAGGTCCTCGCCGCGGCATTCGAACGGGTCGCGCGCCAGGACCTGGCGCTCTCGGCAAGCGCGATGGCCGAGGCGGCCACGCCGATCGACGCGCTGCGCGTCTTCTTCCGGACATACACGCCGGCCGACAAGGATTGGGCGTTCCAGCTGTGGCTGGATGCGTGGGCCGAGGCCGCCCGCCGGCCGGCGGTCCAGGCCACGTCGCGGCGGCTCAACCTGGAGTGGCAGGGCCTGTTGGAGCGGACGATCACCGCGGGGATCGCCGCGGGGACGCTCACATGCGAGGCCCCGGGTGCCGCAGCGTGGCGGATCCTGTCCCTGCTCGACGGCTTGGCGCTCCAGGTGGTGGCGCACGGGACCACCATCAGCCGGGACGAGGTCGTCGCGTGGGCGACGGGCGCCGCCGAGCGCGAACTCGGGTTGGAGGCAGGAGCGCTGCGGTAGCTACGCCCGGACTTCCTGGCGCATGAAGAGCACGTAGGCCACGGCGAAGCACGCGACCATCATCGCCACGAGGCCCACGACCTGCGGCCAGACGAGGAGGAAGCTCTGGTCGAGCGACAACAAGGATGGGATCCGCTGCTGGGCCTGTTCATAGCTGCCGATGGTCGCCGGCGTCGAGACCGAGGTCACCTGGGGGTTGAGCAGCGTCAACGACGCCTCCCGGTACAGCGTGTCCGGGAGCAGCCGGCGCAGGCCCTCCTGGATGCCGTTGTTGCGCAGGACTTCCTCCGCTGACCCGGCGACGGGCGCGATGACGCCGCCGATCAGCGACACGATCAGCCCGCCGAAGAACGTGAGCAACAGCCACGCCCCGAAGCCCACCAGGGCCGACGTCGCGGCGCGCCGCACGGCGACGGACAGCAGCATCCCGAACGCCAGCCAGAGCGACACGTACACGAAGGTCAGGAGCAGCCACAGCACGATCCGCAGGATCTCGGACGGCGCAGGCACGATGCCCAGCCGGATGATCCCGAAGGCGGCGATCGCACCGACCACCGTCACGAGCACGAGGCCGATCACGGCGAGTCCGGCCACGAACTTGCCATTGATGACATCGTCGCGGTGGATCGGCTGGGACAGGAGGCGCGGCAGCGTGCCTTCGGACCGCTCGCCGTTGATCGCGTCGAATGCGAAGGCCAACCCGAGCAAGGGCGCCACATAAGCCAGGAACCCCGTCACCGACGGCAACGTGAACTGCCCGCCGACATCCGGGGCGAGCCAGAACAGCGCGATGAAGATGGCCTGGGCGTCGGTCACTCCGGATGCGACCTCGCGGATCGCGGCGGCCGCGAAGTAGAGGGGAATGGCCGCGGCAAGGCCGAGCACGGCGACGAGCACGAAGAACCGGGCCGACAACAGGTGGTCGCCGAATTCCTTGGCGGCCACGACCGTCCAGCCGGAACCGGGAACGGATCTGGCCCGCGGCGCGGTCGTTGCGCTCACTGCTCCTCCTCCGGCGGCCGCGCAGCCGGCAGCGTGACGGGCTCGACCGGCTCGACGGGCTCGACCCGCTCGACGGGCTCGACGGGCTCGACGGCCGGGACGCCGGTCCTCCTCGCGCGTGGCGGGGCCGCGTCGGGGCGCGTGATCGGAGTCGCGCTGTCGGTCGTCGGCTGATCGGCGGACCGGGTCTCGGCCACCGCCGTCCGCGCAGCCCCCGGCCGCGCGACCGCGCGTCGATACACATCCTCGAGCGAGGGGAGCACGACCCGGATGGACGCGAGCGGCAGTCCCTCGGCTGCGACCACGGCCAGAACGGCCGACCGGACCGCGGCCGGATCGCTGCCCGGCGCGACGGCCAGTGTCCACGGGTCACCCGGGCGCGGTCCATCGGTCAGGGTTTCGACACCGGGCACGGCTGCGAGCACCCCCCGAGCGTGCGTGTCGTCGGTACCCTCGGGCAGGTCGAGGCCGACCTCCACCTCGCGTCGCCCATCACCGAACCGGGTCGCGAGCTGCTCCATCGTCCCCTGCCCGATCAGCCGACCGGATGCGAAGATCCCGATCCGGTCACAGACGCTCTGGACCTGGTTGAGCAGGTGGCTCGACAGCAGGATCGCCATGCCGCGCTCGCGCACCAGCCGCCGAAGGAGATCGAGGACCTCGGTCACGCCGAGCGGGTCGATGGCCGTCGTCGGTTCGTCGAGGATCAGGACATCGGGGTCCTTCACGAGCGCATCGGCGATGCCGAGACGCTGGAGCATGCCGCGCGAGTAGGTGTCGGTCTTATCGTCGGCTCGGTCGGACAACCCGACCTGGTCGAGGACATCGTCGATCGTGCCCTCGGTCGTGTCGCGCGGCAGGCGGTTCAGCCGGGCGGTGTAACGCAGGTTCTCGCGGCCTGTCAGGTCGCCGTAGAAGCCGACGCTGTCGGGCATGTAGCCGACCCGTCGCTTGACCTCGAGCGGACCGCGTGACGGATCCAGGCCGACCACCCTCGCCGAGCCACCCGAGGCCTCCGTCAGCCCGAGCAGCATGAGGATCGTGGTCGTCTTGCCGGCCCCGTTCTGCCCCAGCAGCCCGAAGATCTCGCCCGCATGGATGTCGAGGTCGAGATGATCGACCGCGACGAGATCGTCATAGCGCTTGGTCAGGCCGCGCGTGCGGATGCGGATGCTGTCGGACGGGGCATCGATCCCGGTCGCGTCGCCGGCCGGTGAATCGGGCGCAGCGGCGAGCCGGCGGCCGGGTCGCTTCTTGGGCGCGATCCGCCCGGGGCTGGAACTCATCGGCGGCCGTAGGTCCGGAACACGTAGAACAGGCCGGCCACGATGAGCGCGATCAGCCCAAGGCCGACGAGCGCCCAGACGGGTGACGTCTCGACCGTGAAGCGGACCTGGCTCTCGGCCTGGGCCCCTTCCTCGGCAGCGGCCGTCTCGACCGTGATCACGTAGTCGCCGGCGACCGCCTCACCCGAGGGCGTGATGGTGGCCGTGATGGTCTCCGTGGCGCCGGGGGCGATGGTCGCCACGGCCGGCGGGTCCGTGGTGACCTCCCAGTTGGTCGGCGGCGACGCCGTGAGGACGACCTCCGTGAGCGGCGCGGTCCCGGTGTTCGTGATCTCGAACGCCTGGGTCGTGGGCGACCCGGCCGACCCGCTGGCCGACAGCACGTCGTTCGGCGTCGACAGCGACATCGAGTAGGAGCCCGTGACTTCGATGCCGAGCTCCGCCGGGATCGTCCGCTCTCCGGCACGGGCCTCGACCGCGATGGGGTACGCGCCGGCCGGAACGTCATCGGGGGCGTTTGCGGTCACGCCGATGTTCTGGGTGGCACCCGCCTCGACGACCGTCGAGGCCGCCTGGGTCTCGCCGGTCAGCGTGGCTTCCACGTCCCAGCCCTCGGGTCCCGAGGCGGCGACCGACACGGTCACGTCCTGGGCCGTGTCGTTCTGCAACTGCAGGTCGAACGTGAACGTCGCATCGGACGCGCCGGTCAGCGTCGGCGTGGACGTCGTGAGGGTGATGTCCCCGGCTGCCTCGGCGTTGACCCGGATCCCGATCGAGAGCACGTCCTGTGCGCCACCACCCCGCGCGGTGACCCGGATCGTGGAGGTGCCGGCAGCCGCGTCGGCGGGGACATCGACATCGAGCCGCACCTCCGCGGCCGTCCCGCCCGTCACGGCCACGCCGTCGACGACGAAGCCGCCGCCGAGGAGGCTGGCATCCCAGCCCTCGGGAACGCCGCTCAATGCGAGGGACACATTGGCGGTTCGCGTGAAGTCCACCGTCAGGTCGAAGCTGACCTTCGTGCCCGGAGCGACTGCGACCGCCGGGTAGGGCGTCGTGATCTCGAGGCCGTCGTCCGCGGAGACGGCCGGGGCGATCGCCCACAGGACAAGGGTCGACATGACGAGCGCGGTCGTGACGCGAGTCGTGACGCGCTCGGACCGCGCGATGCTTCTCCGCAAGGCTGATTCCTCCTCGAAACCGATGCATGCAGCTGCCGGGGGTAGGGCCGCTGGGAATCTGCCAAACACGGGGATTCCTCGCAACCCCGGTTCTATCGAAAGACGATTGTGTTTTCTGAATCCTCCGTTGACCACCCGGAGCGTACTCGACCCGTCCGCCTCAAGGCGTCAGCGCGCGAATCGGCACTCGCTGGTTGGTCGCGGTCGGCACGATCGTGCCATGGCCAACCGCTCCGCGCCGGCGGTGACCCGGGACCCACGGGTGCGCATCCGGGCCCCGCGTATCCTTGGGCCGTGAGCTTGTATGTGCTGAGCGGGCCCGGTGGGCCGGGCGATCCGGGCGACCTCATCGCGCCGACGATGGTCGGCGCGTTCGACGGTTGGGTCGATGCCGGCAGCGCCGCCACGACGGCCCTCGGTCAGCTCGTCGACGATGCGCCGGTCGTCGCGACGTTCGACGCCGACTCGCTCTTCGACTACCGCGCACGCCGCCCGACCCTGCAGATCGTGGACGGGCGACTGGCTGAGCTGACCTGGCCGGAGCTCGTCCTTCGGCGCCTGCGGGTCGCGGAGCGGGACCTGCTGGTGCTGGCCGGCCCCGAGCCCGACGATCGCTGGCAGGCATTCGGGACCGCGGTCGTCGAGATCGCCCACCGTCTGGGTGTCGTGGAGTGGGTCAGCCTCGGGGCGATCCCGGCAGCCGTGCCGCATACCCGTTCCGTGCCGATCCTGGGCACCACCTCGGAACCCGGCCGCCTGCGCGGCGACGTCCGACCGGGACCGGCCGGCTTGTTGCGTGTCCCGGCCGCGGCGGTCAGCGTGCTCGAGATGGCCATGGTCGAAGGCGGCATCCCTGCCGTCGGGTACTTCGCCCAGGTGCCCCACTACATCTCGGGGCCGTACCCGGCGGCGTCGGTCGAGCTGCTCGTCGCCCTGGGGCGTCATCTCGGCGTGGAGCTGCCGCCCGGCGACCTGGCGGACGAGGCGCGCCAGCTGCGCACGCGTCTCGACACGGCGACCGCGCTCGAAGACACGACGAGGGAGTACATCGAGCGCCTGGAGAGCATGGTCGACGAGGAACGCCTGCCATCGGGCGATGACCTGATCGGGGAGATCGAGCGCTTCCTGCGCGAGGGCGGCACCGAAGGACGTCCGCAAAGCTGAACTCAGGTCGAACATGACAGGTCCTGTCATGTTCATGCGTGTACCCTCGCTCTGTGCGCGCATCACGCCTCGTGAACCTGCTCCTCCTGCTCCAGAGCCGAGGCGGCATGACCGCCGCGGAGCTCGCGCGCGAGCTCGAGGTATCCATCCGCACCGTCCATCGCGACGTCGAGGAGCTGAGTGCAGCCGGGGTCCCGATCTTCGCGGAGCGCGGTCCGCTCGGCGGCATCAGGCTGGTGGACGGTTACCGGACACGACTGACCGGCATGACCGCCGACGAGGCCGAGGCACTGTTCCTGGCCGGCCTGCCGGGCCCCGCGGCGCAACTGGGACTCGGCACGGTCGTCGCAGCCGCGCAGCTCAAGGTGATGGCGGCGCTGCCTCCGGAGCTGCGATCGCGCGCGTCGCGGCTCGTCGAGCAATTCCATCTCGACGTCGCGGGGTGGTTCCACACGGACGAGGCCGTCCCCCACCTCGCCACATTGTCCGCGGCGGTGTGGGATGGGCGACTGATCCGGATCTCCTACGAACGTGGCACCGGTGGCGGGCCGGTGGACCGCACGGTCGGGCCGCTGGGACTCGTGCTCAAGGGCGGCATGTGGTACGTGATCGGGGAGGCGGAGGGTCAGATCCGCACCTATCGCGCTTCGCGTGTGCTGGAGGTGTCGCTGCTCGAGGACCGGGTCGCGCGACCCGACGGCTTCGATCTCGCCGCGTACTGGGCCGAATCGAGCGCGGCCTACGAGCGCGACGTCCCGACCGTCCAGGTCGTCGTCCGCACGCCCGAGGATCGAGCCTGGCGCATCGCCGATGTGTTCGGCAGGGCGACGCTGGATGCGGCTCAACGGTTGGACGAACCCGATCGCGACGGCTGGATCCGCCTCCGATTGACGCTGGGCTGGCCCGAGGAAGTGCCGGGCAAGCTGCTCTCGGTCGGGTCGAGCCTGGAGGTGCTCCATCCGCCCGAGGTTCGCGACCGCGTGAGCGCGACGGCCGGTCGGATCGCCGAGCGCTACCGCGAGGAGGTACCGCTCGACGCCGGTCGCTGAGGCGTCGGGCCGGGTTCGAGCCAGCGCTGGCGCCAGCTCGGCCGAGCCGGGCTTGGGGACGATCCGAGGAGGCGACGTGTCCGCATCGCCGACTCGATCTCGCGATCTCGATCTGCCTGGATGGTGCGGGTCAACTCGATCAGGTCCATGCCGGCACTCTGACAGCGGTACATGCCGATTCCCGTCATATATGCGGATGACGCAGTCCACGTGGACAGGCCGAATCACCGCCTGACCGCTCGACGTCCCCAAACATCCGAGCGGCCAGCGGCGATTCGATCGTGTATGCAGTTGTTCTTCAGTTGTTCTTCAGTTGTGAGCACCGTTCGGACCACCGTCCGGTCAGGATGCCGGCTCCGCCGCCGCCCGGCATCCCGCCGGAGGGTCGACGCGCCGCCGGTCGAAGGTCTCGTTGTCCGGCGGTCCGTTTTCGTGCTGAGGTCAAGGTAGGAGCCGATCGCCCCAGCGCCACTCGGCGTCCGTCATGAACTCGACATGGACATCCGTCCATGTCGGTCGGGCATGGCAGGGCAGCGCCGTACACTCGCTGGATGGACAGGCCGATCGAAGGCGACGTCATCGGCGCCAGTCGCGCGGAACGCTTCCGGGCTGCGGAGCGACGGATCGGACGGGTGACGCACGTACTCGACGAGCTCGTCGCCGTGCCGGGCACGCCGATCCGTGTCGGGCTCGATCCGATCATCGGGCTCGTCCCGGTCGTCGGCGACGCCGTGGCCGGGATCGTGGGCGCCTGGGTCATCGGCGAGGCCGCAAGGTTCGGGATCCCGCGGCTCGTCCTCGGCCGGATGATCGTCAACCTCGTCGTGGACCTGGCGATCGGGGCGATCCCGCTGTTGGGCGACCTCTACGACGTCGCATTCCGCTCGAACTCGCGGAACCTCGAGTTGTTCCGTCGCCACGCGCTGGAGCCTGGCGCGTCCACCCGCGGCGAGCAGGCGTTCTTCGTCGGCCTGGTTCTGCTGCTCGTCGGGGTGGTCTGGCTGCTGCTGATGGCGGTCGGGGCGGTCTGGCAGGTCCTCCAGACCGAGCTCTGAGGCACGGACCCCGGCTGGCGAGCCGCTCTAGCCCGCCGACGCGATCCGCGGCACCCCGGAACGCGCGACCTTCGCCTCGAAGCGCGTGGCCGCCGCGTCCAACGAGGCGAGGTGTTCGGCGAGCCGCCGGCGTGCTTCCTCGGCGGCCGCGTCCAGCCCCTCGAGCTCGAAGATGCGCCAGTGGCGCAGGATCGGCAGGAGGACCTCGTCGTGGTGGACACGCAGGTCGTAGATCCCGGCCTTGGCGATCTGGGCGGCCTTGCGGATGAAGCCCGGGATGCCGGCGCCCGGCATCTCGAATGCCAGCACCTCGTCGACGATGGCCCGCACGGCCGCCGACGGCTGGACCTTCAGGGCGGCCGCGAGGATGTCCCGGTAGAAGACCATGTGCAGGTTCTCGTCCGCCGCGATGCGGATCATGATCTTGTCGGCGACGGGATCGTCCGAGTAGCGGCCCGTGTTGCGATGTGCGATGCGCGTCGCGAGCTCCTGGAAGGCGACGTAGGCCAGGCCGCGCAGGGTCGTCGGGGAGTCGTGGTCGTAGCCCTGCTGGAGCTGGGTCATCCGCCCGCGCTCGAGCAGGATCGGGTCGATGTTGCGGGTGACCGTGAGGTAGTCGCGCAGGACGATCGCGTGCCGCCCCTCCTCGGCCGTCCAGCGCCCGACCCAGTTGATCCAGGCGCCGTCGCCCCGACCGAACATGCCGTGGATGAGCCGGTGGTACGAGGGCAGGTTGTCCTCGGTCAGGAGGCCGATCTCGAACGCCGTCTGGGCGACGCCGGTCAGGCGCGGCTGGTCGGGCGTCCAGGGCTCCTTGTCGAAGTCGCGCCCGAGTCGGTACGGGATGTAGTCGTGGGGGAACCACTCCTGGGCGACCCTGGCGTGGCGGTCATACAGGCGGCCGGCCTCCGGTTCCAGCTCCACGAGCAGGGCCTGATCCATGGCGAGCGCCTCGGCGGCATCGAACTCCTCGCCGGGCTCGAGCCGGCGCGCTGTGTCGGTCATGCGGTCTCCTGGTCGACGTTGCTCGGCCAGTGCCAGGCTCGAAGCGACGATGTCGCCCAAGCGTAGCCGGGATCGATCAAAGCGCCGCGAGACACGTGCGCACCTGCACGGGTCGTGGGGCGCTAGACTCCGGCGCGATGCCCCCTCCGCGCCACGTGACCGCCACCCGCTATGTCACGCCCCTGCGCGAGGGCGGCTCGCTCCCGGGTCTCGTCGAGGCCGACGACGACGGCCTGTACGTCGTGAAGTTCCGGGGCGCCGGCCAGGGTCCGCGGGCGCTCGTCGCGGAGTGGCTCGCCGGCGAGATCGGCCGGGCGCTCGGGCTGCCGGTGCCGGAGATCGTGACGGTCGAGGTCGACGGCAGCCTTGGTGACGCGGAACCCGACGAGGAGCTCCAGGACCTCGTCCATCGCAGCGACGGCCTGAACCTCGGACTCGATTTCCTGCCCGGCGCCCTGACGTTCAACCCGGGCGCCTCGCCGCAGGTCGATCCCGAGGCCGCCGCGGCGGTCGTCTGGCTCGACGCGTTCACGACCAATCCCGACCGGACGGCGGGCAACCCGAACCTGCTGATCTGGCACGGCCGAACCTGGTTGATCGACCACGGCGCGGCGCTCTACGTCCACCACACCTGGCGCGACCCCGACACGCACGCGGAGCGGCCGTTCGAGCGCAGCCGGGACCATGTGCTGCTGCCCTTCGCGGGACCCATCGACGAGGCCGACGAGCGCGTGGCGCAGGCGCTCGATCGTGGGCTGTTCGAGCGGCTGGTCGGCGCGATCCCCGATCAGTGGCTGCCCGACGACGCGATCGCCGGGGACGCCGACGCCCAGCGGGCGGCATATGTGCGCTACCTGGAGCGACGGCTCGCCCGACGGCGACCATTCGTGGAGGAGGCCGAGCGTGCCCGACGAGCCGCGTAGCCCCTATCAGTACGCGATTATCCGCGTCGTCCCGCGCGTGGACCGCGGTGAATGCCTCAACGTCGGGGTCGTGCTGCTGTGCCGCCCGACACCGTTCATCGGGGCGCGCACGGAGCTCAACGAGCAGCGGCTGGCAGCCCTCGCGCCCAACACGGACCCGGCAACCGTTCGACCGCACCTGGTCGCGATCGAACGAGTCGCGCGAGGCGACCCGGAGGGCGGACCGATCGCGGGGCTCACGATGCCCGAGCGGTTCCATTGGCTGGTGTCGCCGGCCAGCACCATCATCCAGCCGTCCCCGGTCCACACCGGGCTGACCGACGATCCGGCCGCCGAACTCGAGCACCTGTTCGAGACGTTGGTGCGCTAGACCTCGAGCCGCGCCTGGATCGCGCGGAGCGCCTCTGCGAGCGTGCCGCTGCCGGACGTGCACGCCGCCGCCACCAGGATCTCCATCTCGGAGCCGGGCACGCCCGTGAGCACGGATACGCATGCCATGCGAACCCGCTCGGCGAGGACGCTGGCTTCGTTCGACAGGGTCTCCGGAAGCAACAGGTGGAACCGGTCCGGCGCGACGCGGGCCACGCGGTCGGTCTCGCGTGCCTGCCCTCGGATGGCGACGCCGATCCGCGATGCATACCGGTCGATGGCGCCGGAGCCGACAGTCATCAGGCGGACGGCCATCACGGCCGCCGGGCGGCCGTAGCGAGCCACGCGCGCGTCCTCGAGTCGGAGCGCGATCTCCCAGTCATTCCGCGTGTCCAGGGGCGGGACGCGGCGCGCCGGACGGAGGCCCTCGGCGCGAAGGTGACGTGCGCGACGGCCACGCCGAGCTCGGACGGACGGGCCCTGGAGGAATGCTTCGATGTGCTCGCCGACCCGTTCGTCATGGGGATCGTCGGGCAGGACGAAGCGGGGGCGTCGCGCCGGTCGGGCGTTCGGGCGATCGGGCGGCGGCGAGCCTGCGGGAAATTCGGACACGGTCGGCCAGTCTAGCCGGGTCGGCCGGTTCAGGCCGACGGGCGCCGATGCAGGGTCCGGATCAGACGCTGACGGCGAGTGATGGACGGCTGGACCGGGTCGCCGGCGTGTAGGCCGCCCATGCCGCGGCCAGCCGCTCGACCCCGTCGACCAGCCGGTCGGGCTCCGAGCCGTAGGCGATCCGGATGTGATCGCGGAAGCCGCCGTCCGGCGAGGCGAGCGGTCCCGGTCGCACCACCACCCCGAGTGTCGCGGCCAGGCGGCTGAATGCGACCGCATCCGCCCCCGGCAACCGGACCCAGAGCGAGAGACCGCCCCTCGGCTCCTTCCACGTCCAGTCCGGCAGCCGCTCCGCCAGTGCCGCCATCAACACGCGGCGCCGCTCGGCACCGGCCCCCCGGCTCCGTGCTGCGACCTCGTCGAGCCGTTCGAACACGCGCGCCCCGATCGCCTGCGTGATCAGGCTCGACGAATGGTCCGCGACGATCTTGCCCGCAACGAGGCGGTCGATGACGGCGCGCGGCGCCCGGACCCAACCGACCCGCAGACCACCCCAGGCGAGCTTGCTCAGGGAGCCCACGGTGATGACCCGATCGCCGGGATCGAAGGCGGCGATCGGTGGCGGGCTGTCGACACCGAGCGTGAGGTCGGGGGTGAGATCTTCGACGACCAGGAAGTCCGCTTCCCCGGCCATTCGGGCAAGCTCACGTCGTCGGGTCTCGGGCATGACGGCGCCGGTCGGGTTCTGGAACGTGGGGATCACGTAGATGAGACGGACCGGTGTGCTCGTCCCGAGGAGGCCGATCACGTCGACCCGTCCTCCATCGTCGTCGACAGGGATCGGGATGAGCCGGTTGCCGGTCGTGCGGAAGGCGTCGATGGCCCCGATGTAGCTGGGGTTCTCCATGACGACGGACGTCCCGGGTCCACCGAGCTGCGAACCGATGAGGTGGAGCGCCTGCTGGGCCCCGCTCGTGACCAGGATCTGGTCCGCATCCGTCGGCACGCCGAGGCGCGCGAGATAGCCGGCGATGCGATCGCGCAGGGCCGGCAGGCCGAACGGGTCGTAGCCGGTGTCGCGCAGCAGTGCCGGCAGGTCGTCACGCACGGCCTCGGCCATCGCGTCCGCCACGATCGATCCTGCGGGGAGTGCGCCGATGGTCAGCTCGATGGCGTCGTCGAGGAGCGGGGTCAGCAGCCCGACAGCGGGGGCGGCCGTGGCCGTCGGCATGAGGACGGCGTCCGAATCCGTGGCGTCCAGCGGCGCGAGATAGGCCTGTGTCAGGCCGGGCCGTCGGGCGGCCACCCGCGTGCCGCTGCCCTGGCGGCTGCGAGCGAGACCGGCAAGGCGGAGGCGGTCGTAGGCGGCAACGATCGTCGTGCGGCTCAGGGCGAGCTCGCGGGCGAGCTCGCGCTCCGCGGGCAGGCGGGTCCCGGGTGGGAGCAGACCCAGATCGATCGCGCGGGCGAGGGCCTCTGCCAGCTGCTCGTTCAGCGGGTCGGCCCCATCCGCCCACGGGCCGATGAGGTCCACGAGGCTGGCCGCGGAGACTGTCGATTGCCTTTTCAGTCCACTTGAGGTGGATTGGCTATTGGACTGGTCTGTCATTGCGGCGCATGATGCGGGAGATAACAGTCCAATGTCAAGGCACCGTTGAATCGACGCCATTGGACTGGAAAGGAACGGCGAAGACATGATGCTCGATCAGGTCGTGGCCGCCGTCGCTGTGGCCGCTTTGTTCATCGCGATGCTCGTGGCTTTTGCGGTCGCGGCGCTCCGCTTCGGCGTCGACTCCCGTCCCGGCATCGACGATCCGGATCGGCGTCCCTGGCTCGTACCGAGCCGCTGAGGTAACAACCCCGCGCAGACGGACGACCCCGGCTTCGGGTGCCGGGGTCGTTTCGTGTCCGGCCGGCCTGCCGCCGAAGCCGCGCATCCCCTGCGGCACCCGTGGCGGCCGAGGTCAGCTCTTGGCGGCCGTGCGCTGCGCCGCCTTCATCGCGCGCTTGCCCGCCTGATAGGACGCAAGCGCCTCTGGCGAGTCGACATCGCCGAGCGTGGGGTGCGTGGGCATGGCTGCATCGAGTCCCGGGAGCTCGAGGCCCAGGCGCTTGCCCAGGATCGCGACGATGGCGGCGGCCTTCATCTCCCCGATGCCGGGCAGGGCGAGCAGCCGCCGCTTGAGGTCGGCGCCGTCGGTCGCCTCCGTCCAGATCCTGGCGGGATCGTTGTCGTACGTGGTCGCGATGGTGGCGGCGAGCTGCTGGACCTTGCCGGCCATGGAGCCCGGGAACCGGTGGAGGGCCGGTGGCTTGCGGAACACGGCGTCCAGCTCGGCGGGATCGGTCGCAGCCAACTTCGCGGCATCGAGGTGGCCGACGCGGCGCTGCAGCTCGAGCGGTCCGCTGAACGCCTTCTGCACGGTGACCTGCTGGTCGAGGGCGAAACCGATGAGCAGCGCCAGGGGCTCCGAGACGAGCAGCCGGTCGGCCTCGTCGTCGCCGGTGAACGGAAGTCGGTCGGTCGTCGTGGTCATCGCGCCATGGTACGGCCGCCGGCTTTGCCGGGCCACGGTACCTGAGTCGGAGATGCCAGTGGCCGGACGTGCCGAGGCCCGGCTCGACGCCGGGCCTCGATGTGGGTCGGAGCGGGACGGCTCAGCCGCCGGCGCGCCATTGTGCGGAGGTCAGGGTCAGGCTCCCGATCAGCGATCGCCAGTACTTGCCGACCCTCGGCGGATCCATGTGGACGCGCGCCCAGCTGGTCCGGCTCGAACTGAAGTAGAAGTCACGGGCGCCGCTCGCGGACGGATGATTCGTGAAGATCGAGTTCATCGTCCGTGAGGACTTGAACAGGGATCTGATGGTGAACGACACGCTCGAGATCGCCTCGGCGAACACGGCCTTGGCGCCGGCTCGCAGGAACCCCGCACCGTAGTTGTCGACCCGCTTCATCGCCGTCGACTTCGTCGGGTTGGCACTGCCCCATTCCGAGTTGCCCGAGGCGTAGCAGAGTCGGTTCAGGATCACCACCGCGTTCTTCGCCATCTGGATGTCGCGATCGATGTAGTACTCGCCGAAGTACTTGACGTTGGAGTTGCCGTTGCCATACGTCGCGTTCAGTCCCATCCCGTCCTTCGTGTAGCGCTGGAAGGCGCCGTACGGGCTGGGATAGCCGTTGCCGTGGCCGAGGTAGATCAGGAGGTTGGCGCCCTGGGCGGCTGCCTTGACCCTGGACCACGTCGCGTAGGGGCTGTAGATCTCCTTCACGGAAGCCCCATACGACCGGGCGATCGCTGCGTAGGTCTTGGCACTGCTGCGGTAGTCCGCCGTGCTGGACCCGACCGGTCCAACGACGACGACGACCTTGATGGTCGCGGCGTTGGTCTGCTGGGGGTTCGCCATCGCGCCGAGGCTCACGACCAGCGCGGCCATCAGGGCGAGTGCGGCCAGGCGAAGTGACCGGTGACTGGACGCCCGCTGGACGCCGTTCGTGGGTACCGGCAAGATCCTTGCCTCCTTCTTCCGGAACATCGCGCCGTGAGGCGCGATGACGGTGGTGGAGCCGCCACGAGGCAGGGGCGTAGGCACGCACGACGGACGACCATCCATTCGCGGCGAGCGCGAACGAAGGGGTGACGCGGTCCGGGGGAGCCGAACCGTGGCCGTCGGGTGAGGGGACACCCAACGAGATCGACAGGGTCCTGCCGTTGGGGCGGCGAGTCTTTTGTTGTGCCTGTCTGTCGGGTATCTGCAAGCCTGGGGGGCTGGCGCCAGTATGGCAGCGCGACACAACACCTGTCAGTGCGCCATATGTACGGGCGCCGACTCGTCCTTAGGGCCGGTGCATCCGGGCTCCAAACCAGCCGATTTCGGCTATGCTCCGGGCGGCCCATGGACGGCTGCGCCCAACGCGCCGACCGACGCCACCGTCGCGCTCCCACGGACACCCGCCCGCGACGGCCAGGGTCCCTGCAGGAGCCACGCTTGACCTTCGACTCGCTCGGCCTGTCGGCCGATCTCCTCAAGACCGTCATCGAGGAGGGTTACACAGAGCCCACACCCGTCCAGGCAGCCGCCATCCCACTCGTGCTCGCCGGCCGTGACGTCCTCGCCGCCGCGCAAACGGGCACCGGCAAGACCGCGGCCTTCACGCTGCCGATCCTGGACCGGCTGCGCCCGCACGCCAACACGTCGTTCTCGCCGGCGCGCCACCCCGTACGCTCCCTGATCCTCGTCCCCACCCGCGAGCTCGCGATGCAGGTCGACGAGAGCGTCCGCACCTACGGCAGGACCGTCCCGCTCCGATCGACCGTGGTATACGGCGGCATCCCGATGGACCCCCAGATCAGGGCGCTGCGCGCCGGGGTCGAGATCCTCGTCGCCACCCCGGGCCGGCTGCTCGATCTCGTCGGCCAGAAGGTCGCGAACCTCGGGCAGGTCGAGATCCTCGTGCTCGACGAGGCCGACCGGATGCTCGACATGGGCTTCCTGCCGGACATTCAACGGATCATCGAACTGCTGCCGAAGCGCCGCCAGAACCTCATGTTCTCGGCCACCTTCTCCGACGACATCCGGCGCCTGTCCGGGACGATCCTGCGTGATCCTGAGACGGTCGAGGTCGCGCCGCGCAACACGACGGTGGAGGGCATCCGCCAGCTGGTGTATCCGGTCGACCGCGACCGCAAAGAGGCCCTGCTCGCCCACTTGATCCGGTCGGGCGACCTGCACCAGGTCCTGGTGTTCACCCGCACCAAGCTCGCAGCGTCGCGACTCGCGTCGCGTCTCGACCGGGATGGAATCGACGCGGTCGCCATCCACAGCGACCGGTCGCAACCGGAGCGAACCCGCGCCCTCGAGGGGTTCAAGACCGGGGACATCCGGGTACTCGTCGCGACCGACGTGGCGGCCCGCGGCCTCGACATCGAGGACCTGCCTGTCGTCGTAAACTTCGAGCTGCCGTGGAACCCGCAGGACTACATCCACCGCATCGGCCGGACCGGCCGAGCCGGGGCATCGGGCGAGGCACTCAGCCTCGTCTGCATCGACGAGGTGGACCTCCTGCGCGGCGTCCAGCGCATGCTCAAGCACGCCATCCCGTGGACCGTCGCGGAGGGGTTCGTGCCCGACCGCGAGGCGGAACCGCGTCCGCTCGGGATGCGCAGCGGCCACGCCCGTGTCAGCCAGGAGCATCACGCCCATCGCAAGCCCGTCCGGCGCCGCACGGGCGCGGGCAGCCGGGGCGCCCGATAGTCGACGCGACCTAGGTCGCGCTCGACTCGGTCTCGGTCATCGGCACGGCGACGGGCTCTGGATCGGACGCGGGCGGTGGCTGCCGCTCCAGCGCATCGGTCTCCGCGGCGTCGGGCATCGCGGCACCCGGGAAGAAGAAGCCGAGCATGATGTCGGCCTCGACCCGCTCGACCGCGTAGCGATTCACGAGGGCCTCCGTGCCGATCGTGGCGAGGGTCCCCTCCAGCAGCCCGAGGCGGGGGTCGCGCAGGAGGACGAACTCACCGTTCGGACGGGCCAGGGCCCGGTCCGGGTCGTAGCCGGGGAGCGTGGGCAGCTCGCCCTCGACCACGTAGGGCCCGACTTCTATCCGGAGGGCGTGCCAGCTGGCGTGGACCGGGATCGCGGACTCGCCGTCGGCGACGGCCACCAGGACGTCGTCGATGGCGATCGTGAGGTCGGCGGCCGGGCCTGCCTGGAACGCGCCGAGCGGCTGCCAGCGCACGTCCTGGAGGGCAAGCTCGCCAGTCTGCTCCAGGGTCTCGCGCAGATGTCCGGGGCGCGTGACGAGGCCGCTGGCCTTCCCCCCGACCGTGTATGCGTCGACGTGAATGGACAATGTGCCCCCGCGAGCGTGGCGTCAGGCTGCGCTACTCCGTGTCAGAGGTCAACAGCCATGTGTACCCTCACCCGCTGGTGCGATGGTCCCACGCCCATCATTGCGAGCGTCAGCGCTGGCTCGTGCAATGCACGCACGCCGCCTGGGCGCGCGCGGTCTTGAGCAGGGCCCGCACGAAGATGCCCGGGTCGGTCCTGCTCTGGTTGGTCAGGACCGCGATCGCGATGTCCTCCTCGGGCAGCCAGCGCACCGCCGAGCGGAACCCGAGCAGCCGTCCTGAATGACCGAGCGAGGGCGCGCCGTCGATCTCGAGGCGCTGGACCCCGAGCCCGTAGGGCACCCGTGGCTTGTACGGCTCGGTACGGCTGATGTCCCCGAGCATCGCATCGACCGACTCCGGGGCCAGCACCACACCGGCATACAGGGCACGGACCCAACGGGCGAGGTCGGTCGAGTTGGAGGCGAGCCCGCCAGCAGCCGCGGCGGCCGTGACGACGGACGTGAACGGCATGAAGGGGCTGCCGTCCGAGAGGTCGATGGCCGGCGCGTTCTTCCCCGCAGACGCAAAGCGGTAGCCCCGGGCGCGGTCGGCGGGCGCATCCTCGGTGGGCTGGTACCAGGTGTGACGCAGCCCGAGCGGCCCCAGGAATCGATCCCGGATCTGCTGGGCAAGCGGCGCCTCCCCGACGCGCTCGGCGAGCATCCCAAGGACGAGGTAGTTCGTGTTCGAGTAGTGCCAGCCCGTCCCGGGCTTGAAGTAGGCCTTCCCGACATGCTTGAGCGCGTCGGCCGTGCTCCAGCGTCGCCCGGGTTCGCTCAGCAGCTTGCGGTCGATGGCGGGATGGAAGAAGTAGTCCCGCAGCCCGCTCGTGTGGTCGAGGAGCTGGCGTACGGTGATCCGGGCGTTGACGCGCAGGTCCGGCAGGTACGTGCGGACCGGCTCGTCCAGCTCGATGGCTCCCTCCTGCGCGAGCGCAAGCACGAGCGCCGCCGTGAACGTCTTGCTGACACTGGCGATCGCGAAGGACGTCGATGTGGTCACCGGGGTCTTGGCCGCCACGTCGGCGACGCCGCTGACCCCGACCCACGAGCTCCCGTCGGGGAACAGGATCGTCACCGCGATGCCCGGCACGCCATACCGCTCGCGGAGTCGGTCGAGGCGTGCCTGCAGCGAGCTGCGAGTCGCAGCCGTCGCGGTGAGGCCGCCTCGCTGCGCCGGTCGCACGGCGATCGTGGCGACCAACGGGCGCACCACGACCGGGGGCGCCGGTAGCGGACTGGCGGGCGCCGGGCTTGCCGGCCCGAGACCGGTCCCGACCCCTTCGATCCCTTCCTCGACGATCGGCTCCGGGGTGTCGGTCGGCCGCGCCGCGGCGATCCGGTCAGCGATCCGCGGCACACCGACCAGCGGCCCGAGAGCCACCGAACCGATGCTCGTGGCGACGACGCAGGCGAGGATCAGGAGGGCCTGCCGGACCCGCGTCCGACGCGGCCGAACAGTGGCCATGCGCAGTGCACGGTACCCCGAGTCCGTCCCGGGTACCATCCCCCGGATGCGCGACACCGCTACGCCACTCTCCGCCCCGGGTCTCCTGCGCGAGGTCGGGCTCCTGCCGGACGGGCCGCTGCCGTGGGGGCGCCCGATCCCCGGGCGGTCCCCGGGCGTGTTCGTGGTGGAGCTCCCGGAGCCCGCGCCGACCGCACCGATCGAACTGACCCGGGTGGGCAAGTGGCTCGAGCATGTCCCGGGGCTGCTGCTGGACGGCGCCCGGCCCACATCGCGCGCGCTGGCCGCGCGGATCGGGGCCTTCTGGCTACCGTCCCAGACCGTCCTGTACATCGGCGCGACCGAGGCGACGATCAGCGGCCGGCTCGCCGCCATGGGCCGGACGACGCTCGGAGACCGACGCCCGCAGTCCGGCGGGCACTGGCTGATGACCCTGCGGACGTTGCCCTCGACGCGTGTGTGGTGGACCGCGACGGAGGCCGTAGAGGAATACGAGGACGCCCTCCTGGCCGCCTTCGCAGCCGCCGTGCCCGAGGCCGACCGTGCTGGGCTTCGCGACCCCGTCGTGGTCCTCCCCTTCGCCAACCTGCGACGCCCGACCGGGGAGCGCAAGGCGACCGGGCTGACCGGCACCCTCCTGGCCGATGCCGTCGAGCCCGCCCCGCCGCCGACGCGCGTGGTCGACATCCCCGACGGCGATGCCGAGGGCGCCCGAGGCGAACCGCCCGTCCCGCGGCGGCGCACGGCCCGGACGACATCGTCCTCCCCCTCCCCGACGTCCTCGCTCGCCGGTGGTGGAGGCAGCCCTGCGCCGGGGTCGGCGCGACGAGCGACGGCGCCACCGACGGCCACCCCCGGTGGCCCCGCCGCGACGCTGACGGCCGAGGGCGCCGAACGCCTGCGGGCCGAGCTGGCCGATCTGACCGGGGTGCGCCGCCCCGAGGTCATCGCCCGGATCCGGGCCGCCAAGGAGCTCGGCGACCTCAAGGAGAATGCCGACTACAGCTCCGCTCGGGAGGAGCAGTCGTTCCTCGAGGGCCGTATCCAGGCGCTCGAGGCGCGGCTACGCGACGCGGTCATCGCCGTGGTCCCCAAGGCGGGTGCGGGTGCGGACCTGGGATCGCGGATCGTGGTGGCCGTGGACGGCACGACCGACACCTATACGCTCGTGGGCACGGCCGAGGCGGATCCCTCCTCGGGACGCCTGTCCGTCGCGTCGCCGGTCGGTCGCGCGTTGCTCGGAGCCGTTGCGGGCGACGAGGTCGCGGTCGCGACGCCGCGCGGTGCGGTGACCTACCGGGTGATGTCGGTCGAGTAACGACGGACTGGGTCGCGGTCGGGTCAGCCGCCGGTGGCGTCGACCAGCTTGTGCTCCACCGCATAGAGCGCGGCCTGCGTCCGCGACGCCAGCCCGAGCTTGCCCAGGATGTTCGAGACGTACGTCCGGGCGGTTCGTTCCGTGATGAAGAGCGTGGCCCCGATCTCCTTGTTGCTCATCCCCTGCCCCAGCAGGCGGAGCACGTCCTTCTCGCGTTCGGTCAGCGGCTCGGCCAGCTCGTCCTTGGGCGACTTGCGGTCGCGCATGCGCTGGGCCAGCAGACGGGCGACCGCCGGGTCGAGGTGGACCTCGCCGGCGTACGCGGCACGGACGGCGGCCGCCACCTCCTCCGCGTCGGCGTCCTTGAGCACGTAGCCCGACGCCCCGGCTTCGAGGGCCGACGTCACCTTCTCCTCTTCGATGAACGAGGTCATCGTGACGATCTCGATCTCGGGCAGCTCGGATTTGATCCGGCCGATCGCCGTGACGCCGTCCATGTTCGGCATGAGCAGGTCCATCAGCACCACATCCGGCTCGAGGCGGCGCGCCATCGCGACGCCCTCGGACCCGTCGGCGGCCTCGCCCACGACCTCCATGTCGGACTGCAGGTCGAGGAACACCTTCAGACCGGTCCGCACGACCGAGTGGTCGTCAACGATGAGCACGCGGATCGGGGCTGTCTCGTTCACGTCAACTCCTGGCGCGTTCGCGCCATGGGTGGTCGGGCAGTCGTGGGAGGCGTCGTCGAGTCTAGCAAAGCGGGCCGC
The DNA here is from genome assembly GCA_963735785.1 of uncultured Chloroflexia bacterium. Lineage (GTDB taxonomy): Bacteria > Chloroflexota > Limnocylindria > Limnocylindrales > CSP1-4 > SPCO01. The sequence continues at coordinate 336,999 of CAVTMH010000003.1, forward strand.
TCAGGCGGCGGGTCGGGCAGTCGCGACGATCGCGGCGATCAGGTCGCCGGGTCGGAAGGTCTTGCGCACGAAGCCGTGGGCTCCGCCCTCCAGTGCCGGGCGTTCGAGCGCGTCCGACCAGCTCATCGCCAGGATCCGGACGTCGGGACAGCAGGCACCGACGCGGGTGATGAACGCCAGGCCGCCGTCGACCTCCGGCAGTCGCGGGTCCACGACGATGACGTCGGGTCGATGTTCGGTGGCGAGGGCAAGGGCGGCTTCGGCCCCCCCCGCCGTGCCGACGACGAGCACTTGCTCGCCGATGGCCAGCAGCCCGGTCAGGCTCTCGCGCACCCGGTCGTCGGCATCGACGATCAGGATGCGGAGGGGCCCGTCGGCCCGGGCTGATGTTTGGGGCATATGGGCAGGATGCGGCCCGAACCGGGCGAGACGAAAGGGACCTTCGACCGAGGATGGACCGGCCGAACGACCGACCCTCGCTACGTCATCCGTCGCGGATCGATGGCGTCTCCACCGGGGTCGCCGCCCGCGACGCGGCATCGCCCGCCGCCGCGGCCGCCCGCAAATCTTCGAGCGCGAGGGGCCCGAGCGTGACCTCGATGGAGGTCCCGGCCGCCGGTCGGCTCTCGCAGACGAACGTGGCGCCGACCCGGTCGGCACGCGCCCGCATCCCGGCCAGCCCGAGGTGCCCGTCCGGCACGCTCGCCGGGTCGAACCCCTTGCCGTCGTCCTCGACGCGCAAGCGGACGCCGCCCTCATGCTGCCGGATGTCGACCCGCACCTGCCGGGCGGCGGCATGCTTCACGACGTTATGGAGCGCCTCCTGGGCGATCCGATAGAGGACCTCTTCCGCGGCCAGCGGCAAGCGGTCGGCGAGGTCGCTCTCCACCACGACGGGCAGGCCCAGGCGGCCCTGCAGGGCGGCGCTGTGGGTCTTCACCGCGCGCACGAGGCCGTCCTGTTCGAGGTTGCCGGGACGCAGCTCGAAGATGAGCGCCCGCATCTCGGCGAGCGCCTCGCGCTGGAGCTCGCGAAGCTGCGTGAGGTGGGTCCGTGCCGCGTCCGGGTCTGACTCCAACAGCATCTCGACCGAGCGCGCCACGAGCGTCATCGAGAACAGCGCCTGGGTGACCGAGTCGTGCAGCTCGCGAGCGAGGTGGGCCCGCTCCTCACCGGCCGCCAGTTCGCCCGCCTGGCGACGCAGCTCGCGCTCGAGACGGACCTGGTCGCTCACATCGCGGGCGGCGCCCTGGATGCCCGCGAACTCGCCATCCACCCAGACGCCGACCGCGCGGACGTCGACCGGGGTCCGGCGGCCATCGCGACCGCGCAGGACCTGCGCGGCCTGGACCTCCTGGTCCGGGTCGGTCGAGAGGGTCTCCCAGCGGCCGCCCGCGACCTGGATGTCCTCCGATTCGACGATCGTCAAGAAGTGCTTGCCGATGAGCTCGCTCGCAGGGATGCCGGTGAGACGCTCGATCGCGACCGAGATGAACGTGAACTCCCCCGCGGCGTCGGTCGAGAAGACCACGTCCGGTGAGTTCTGGACGAGGAAGCGGTAGCGCTCCTCGGAGCGCATCAGTTCGCGTTCGAGGCGTTCCCGTTCCGACACGTCGCGGGCGACGCCATTGATGCCCACCAGCTGGCCGTCCTCGACCTTGCCGACGACGTTGATCTCGAGCTGGATGGGCTGGCCGGACCCATCGAGGAAGTCCACCCGGCTCGAATGGACACGCTCGGGGTCCGCCACGACGGCCGCGTAACTCGCCCCGGCGGCGTCCTCGAACCCGGGTGCCACGAAGTCCATGAAGGAGCGGCCGAGGGAGGCGTCACGGTCCCAGCCGAGGACCGTCTGCGCCCGGTCCGACAGGAACGTGTAGCGGCCCTCGGCGTCGGTGGCGAAGACGAGGTCGGGGGACGAGGACGCCAGGGTCCGGTAGCGGTCCTCCGATGCACGAAGCTCGCGCTCGAGCCGTTCGCGTTCGCGCATGTCGCGGACCGAGCCGTTCGCGCCAGCGAACGTGCCGTCGTCATTGAGCGTCGCCACGGCGATGAACTCCGCCGGGACCGCCGACCCGTCGCGATGCTGGAGGTTGATCCGCCCGCGCACTTCCTGCGAGGGCGCGTTCATGGCGGCCGTCCAGTCGATCTCGGCGACGTCGCGCGAGGACGCATGGACGATCGCCCCGAAGTGCTGGCCGATCAGCTCGTCGGGATGGAACCCCGTCAACCGCTCCACGGCGTCCGACAGGAACGTGATGCGCGCGTCCGGGCCGATCGACCAGACGAGGTCCGGCGCGTTCTGCACGAGGAACCGGTAGCGCTCCTCCGACAGACGCAGCTCCAGCTCGAGACGTTCGCGCTCACTGACGTCGCGGACGGTCCCCTGCGCCCCGACCCACCCCCCGTCCTCGAAGACGCCGGTCGTGGTGACCTCGGCGGCGAACGTCGAGCCGTCACGCCGGACCAGGAGGAGGGGTACCCGCTCGACGAGATCCGGGTCCGCGCCCACGCCCTGGAACTTCTCGAGGGCCAGTGGCATGGATCCCGGGTCCGTCAGGAACCCGAACGGCTTGCCGATGATGTCGGCGATCGGCCACCCGAACAGCGCCTCGCCGGTATCGGCCATGAACGTGAACACCCCATCCGCGTCGGCACGCCAGATGACGTCCGGGGTGGTCTGCACGAGGCCGCGGAAACGGGCCTCCTCGCGGGTCACTCGCGAGAGGAGCCGCGAGTTGGTCAGCGCGATGGCGGCCTGGTCGGCCAGCCCCTGCAGGAGGTCAAGGTCGTCGGCCTCGAAGATGCGCGGCTCGGCGCTGGAGATGGCCAGGGTGCCGATGACCTCGCCACCGGGCGCTCGCAGCGGGGCGGCCGCCATGCCACGCAACCCGAGCCGGTCAGCGACCGCCTGGTCGTCCGGCTCGTGCGGGATGCGGGGATCGACGAGGTAGTCGAACGTCCAGACCGCGGCACGCTCCTGTGCCGCGAGGCCGTTGATCCCCGCGCCGAGCGGGAACTTCTTGCCCAGCAGCCAGTCGTGGCTGGCGACGTCATCGCCGGTCCCGGCGACGACGACCGGGACGAGATACGTCCCGGTCGGGCCCATCCGGGTCAGGTGCGCGCCGTCCGTCGCCAGGAGCCGCTTCGCGTCCTCGACGACGCGCGACAGCACCTCGTCCGGGTCGGTCAGCGCCGCGATCCGGGCGGTGATGTCGCGCAGGGAGCGTTCGGTCTCCGCCCGTCGCGCGAGGGCCAGGCGCGAGCGTTCCAGCTCGTCGATCAGGCGGGCGTTCGTGATCGCGATGGCGGCCTGCTCGGCCAGGCCGCCGAGCACCGTCGCGTCGAAATCGTCGAACGCGTGGGGTTGCCGGCTCATGACCTCGATGGCCCCGAGCGGGCCCGATTCGCCGATGATCGGTGCGGCGATCAGGTCACGGACTCCGGCCCGCTCGACCAGTGAGTCCGCCAGCGCGTCGTGCCGGAACTCGGCCGAAAGGTAGTCCCCGACGTGGATGACCCGCTCCTCCGCCACGGCCTTGCCCGACACGCCCTCGCCGAGCCGCAAGTTGGTCATCTTGACCGCCTCGCGCTGGTCGCCCTCCAGCCCGGCGTCGTAGGCCCACTGGAGGGTCCCGCTCTCGGCGTCGTACTGGTCGATGAGGGCGCCGTCGGCGCGCAGCAGCCGCCGCGCCTCGTCCACGACGTGCTGGAGCACCTCGTCGGGCTCGCGCAGGGCCGTGATCCGCGCCGCGATCTGGCGAAGGCTGGCCTCGGCGTCGGCTCGCCGTTCGATGTCCTCCCGCGAGCGGGCGAGCTGCTCCATGAGGTTCGCGTTGGTGATCGCGATCGACGCGTGGGTCGCGAGGGCCGTCAGCACCTCGAGCTCCGTGTCGGTGTAGGCACCCGGCTCGCGGGAGACGACCGAGAGCACGCCGAGGGACGCGTCGCCCTCGCCGGTCAGCGGTGCCGAGATGACGGCGCGGATACCGGCCTGGCGGACGAACGCCTCGATCTCGGGCGTGGTCTCGAATCGTTCGTCCTGGAGGAAGTCTTCGGTCATGATCGGCCGCTGCTCGGCGTAGGCCAGGCCGGCCACCGCCTGGCGCGGCTTCAGTCCGCCGGTCCTGCCCCAGTCCGGTACGTCGGCCATCGCCTCGCCCGCCGAATATGCCCAGCGCAGGGCGCCGAGATCCTCGTCCCAGAGGTCGATCCGGGCGCCGTCCGACCCGAGCAGCCGGGCCGACTCCGCGACGATGCGGGTCAGCACGGTGGCCGGATCGAGGATCGACGAGACGCGGACCGCGATCTCGCGCAACGTCCGCTCCGCGTCGGCCCGCTGGGCGTTCTCCTCGCGGGAGCGTTCCAGCTCGCCGATCAGCTGGACGTTGGCGATCGCGACAGAGGCCTGGGCGGCGAGGCCGGCGAGGACCGCCCCGTCCTGCTCGTCGAATGCGTCACGACGGTCCGAGTAGACCGTGATCGCCCCCAGCACCTCGCCACGCTGGAGCACCGGCGCGGCGATGACCGAATGGATCCCACCGGCGCGGACGAAGGCGTCCCGTTCGGGGCTGTGGTCGAAGCGATCGTCCTCGAGGTAGTCGCCGGTCCATTCGACCTTGCGGCTGACCAGGGCAGTCCCCGACACGCCGGCGTTGGGCTCGAGGTCGACCTCGTCGAGCAGCGCCGTATTCGACATGATCGCGTCGTCGGTCTGGCGGTAGGTCCAGTCACCGCTCGTCGCGGTCATGTCCAGCAGGTCGATCATGGCGCCGGTCCCGCGCAACAGCCGGCTGGCCGCCTCGACCACCGCCTGCAGGATCTCTTCCTTGTCGTGCATCGCGCTGACCCGCGTCGCGATCTCGCGGAGCGTTCGTTCGGCGTCGGCCGTCCGGGCCAGGGCGGTCCTGGAGGTCGCGAGCTCGTCGATCAGGCGCGCGTTCGTGATCGCGATGGCCGCCTGGCCGGCGAGTGCCTGGATGAGCCCCGCATCCTCGTCGTCGAAGGCATGCGGCGCGGCCGAGTAGACCTCGATGACGCCGAGCGGACCGTCCTCGCCGGTGATGGGCGCCGCGATCATCGACCGGAAGCCGGTCCGCTCGTAGAACTCGGTCGATTCCGGGCTCGGCGGGAACAACTCGGCGAGGTCGTCCCCGGCGACGACGACCTGATCCTCGGCCACCGCCGTCCCGGTCGCCCCGACCCCGACCGAGATCCACAGCTGGGCCCGCTCTTCCTCGGTGAACAGCCGGCGCAGACCGTCGTCGAAGGCCCAGCGCAGGTTGCCGGTGCCCGGTTCGAGGATGTCGAGGATCGCGCCCTCGGCGCGCACGAGCCGGCTGGCGTGCTCGACGACCTGTTGCAGGATCTCGGACGGGTCGCGCAGCGCGGTGATGCGCGCAGCGATCTCGCGCAGGGCCTGTTCCGCATCGGCCCGCCGCGCGAGCGCCACGCGCGAGCGGTCGAGCTCCTCGACGAGGCGCGTGTTCGCCATGGCCGCGGCCGCATGGTCCGCCAGCGCCCGCACGAGCGCGATCTGGGCCTGGTCGAACGCGCTCGCGCGCGTGGAGAACGTCCCCAGAGCACCGAATACCTGGTCGCCGGCGACGAGCGGCGCGACGACCATCGAGCGGATGCCGATGTCGGAGACGACACGGTCCGTCTGGGGGGCGTGCCGGAACGACGGGTCGTTCTGGTAGTCGTCGGTGATGACGACGGCGCGCTCGACCAGCGCCCGACCGAACATCCCCGTCCCCGGCGCGAGCTCGAGCCCCCGGACCCATTCGCGACTGCGGTCGCTGCGGATCCCGGCGTCGTGGGCGAAGCGGAGGTTGCCGGTCGCCGGGTCGACCAGGTAGACCATCGCGCCGTCCGCGTCGAGCAGCCGCGCCGCCTCCTCGACGGCGACGGTGAGCAGCTCGTGGACCCGGCCCGTGCCGCCATCGGGATCTGGCGGGGTCGGCGCGTGCGGGTCGAGTAGGGGCGGTCATCCGCGCGAGGATACGACGGGTCCGCCCCGCATGGGCATCGCCCGTTGCCCACGGGACCTACGTCATCCGGCCGAGACGGGATCGACGATCGTCGGCAGCCGGGCGCTGGCGAGCGTCCGGGTGCATCGGCGTCCCTTGACGGGCGCGCTCCCCGGGTGCCCGGCGCGACCATGGCTGCACAGACACCGGCACACCTGACCGGTCCCCTGCAGAGAGAGGTCCCGACACCGTGATGTTCGCTTCCCGCACGCCGCTCCGCGCCTCCGACGTCGTCATCCGCGCCGCGATCGTCGGCCTGGCCCTGGCGACCGGCTACATCCACTCGACGCTGGGCGGTCTGCTGTTCACGCTGAACGCGGTCGGCTACGTCGTCGCCGCCATCGCGATGATCGTCCCGCTCGCCCTGGCCGTCCGCTTCCGCTGGGTCGTCCGTCTTGGCCTCATCGGCTACGCTGCGACGACCATCCTCGGCTGGGCGATCCAGGGTCCGTACTATCAGACCGCCTACATCGCCAAGGGCATCGAGGTCGCCCTGATCGTCCTGGTCGCCGTCGACTTCGCCCGGCATGGACGGCAACCCGATCGCCGTCGTCAAGCGCGAGCTGGCGACCTTCGCCGCCCTCGTCACCGGCCGCCGCGCCGCGGGTGCCGGCGCCTGACGCCAAGACGCGGCCGGGATCCTTCCCGGCCGCGCGACACCGCGACAAGGAGTCCGATCAGATGAAGCGCTTCATCCTTGGCCTGGGCCTCGTGGCCCTCGCCGTCATCACCGCCGCCTGTTCCGGGGGCGGCACGCGTCCGCCCCGCCGCGTCCGCTCCCCCGGCGTCCACCGCTGCCGGCGACGGCATCGTCATCGTCGCCAAGGACCTCACGTTCTCGCCGACGTCGATCACGGCAACCGGCCGGACGAGGCGTTCCAGATCGTCCTCGACAACCAGGAGTCGGCGCCGCACAACATCGCCATCAAGGACGCTGCCGGCGCCGAGATGTTCAAGGGCGAGATCGTCACCCCGACCAAGATCACGTACGACGTCCCGGCCCTCACCGCCGGCACCTACACGTTCTGGTGCGAAGTCCATCCGGAGATGACGGGCACGCTGACCGCCGGATAGCACCGTTTCGTTCGACCGCCGCCCGGACCCCGGCCGCTACACAGACCGGGGTCCCTTCTCGTCCCGGTATGCTCGGGGTATCCGGCGGGCCCACCCTACCGGACATCCGGGGGAGGCAGATGCTCGAGGTCATCGATCTCGCCAAGCGCTACGGGCCCGTCGTGGCGCTCGACGGCGCCACGCTTCACGGCACGCCCGGCCGCATCGTCGGGTTCCTCGGGCCTAACGGCGCCGGCAAGACGACGACGATGCGCTGCATCTTCGGACTTGCCCGCCCGGACCGCGGCGAGGTCCGCTGGAAGGGGGCGGCCGGTCGACCGCGACGCCCGCCTGCGCTTCGGCTACATGCCCGAGCAGCGCGGCCTGTACCCGCGGATGCGGGTCGGCGAGCAGCTCTCGTACTTCGCCCAGCAGCACGGCCTGCTCGGGCCGGGACGCCAACGCCGCGGCGAGTCGCTGGCTCGAGCGGATGGGTCTCGGCGACCGCGCGAAGTCGAAGCTCGAGGAGCTGTCGCACGGCAACCAGCAGCGGGTCCAGCTGGCGGTGGCGCTCGCCCACGACCCGGAGCTGCTCGTGCTCGACGAGCCGTTCAGCGGCCTTGACCCGATCGGGATCGCGACGATGACCGAGGTCGTCAACGAGCGGGCGACGGCCGGCGTCGGGGTCGTCTTCAGCAGCCACCAGCTCGACCTCGTCGAGGACGTGTGCGAGGACGTCGTCATCATCGCCCGGGGCCGGATCGTCGCCGCCGGGGCGATCGACGAGCTGAAGGCGCGGTCCGGTCGGCGCCACCTCGAGGTCGAGGTCGTCGGGTCCGACGGGACGTGGCTGGACGACCGGCGACGCTGACCGTCCTGCGAGCGCAGCGGCGACCGCGTCAAGCTGCTCGTCGATGACGATGTCGACCTCGACGCGCTCCTCGCCCGCGCCCAGGCCGCCGGTGAGGTGCGGATGTTCGCCTACCAGCCGCCCAAGCTGTCGGAGCTGTTCATGGAAGCCGGACGCCAGCCGCCACGCCGGCCGAGGAGGCGGTCGCATGAGCCGCTGGCGCAGCATCTGGCTCGTCGCCCGGCGCGAGATCATCGAGCGCGGCCGGAGCCGCGGCTTCGTGCTTCAGCGTGCTGTTCACGACGGCCTGGTCGTCGGGCTCGATCGTCGTCCCGCCGATCCTGTTCGGGGACGACGACCCGACGCCGATCGGCATCGTCGAGCCGGCGCCGCCCGGGCTTCGACCCGCGCTCACGACGACCGCCGCGCAGCTCGATCGGGACGTCGATCTCCAGACCTTCCCCGACGACGGCGGCGCCGATGCGGCGCTCGCGGCCGAGGCGGTCGACGCCGTCGTCGACGTACCGGCGGACCTGTCCGACCCCGGGACGATCCGCTTCGCCAGAGGAGCCCGACGAGTTCGTGCGCAGCTCGTGGCCGCCTCGCGTCGTCGGCCTGCGCATGCAGGCCGTCCTGACCGAGGCCGGCGTCGATCGCCGGGCGAGCTGCTGGCCGCGCATCCAGGTCCCGCCGTGGTCGATGCGCTCGAGCCGCAGACCGAGGCGGACGAGGCTCGCTTCCTCTTCGCCAACATCGGGGCGGTGCTCATCCTCGTCGGCATCTTCAGCTTCGGGTTCACGGTCCTGACCGGCGTCGTCGAGGAGAAGCAGAGCCGCGTCGTCGAGGTCGTGCTCTCGACCGTCCGGCCGCGCGACCTGCTGATGGGCAAGGTCCTCGGCATCGGCATCCTCGGGCCTGGTCCAGCTGGCCGTCTTCGTGGCCGCGGCGCTCGCGGCGGCCGTCGTTCACCGGCGGCATCGCGCTGCCCTCGACGACGCCCGGCGGCGATCCCGATGCTGGCCGTCGTGGTTCGTCCTCGGCTACGCGCTGTACTCGACCGCGCTCGGCTTCCTCGGCGCGCTCGCGTCGCGGATGGAGGAGGCGTCGAACGCGTCGACGCCGGTCACGGTCGTCGCGATGGTCAGCTACTTCGTGGCGATCTTCTCGTGATCAACGACCCGACCGGCCCGTGGCCCACGGTCGCCACGTACCTGCCGCCGTCGGCGCCCGTTCGTCGTGCCCGTTGCGGGTCGCGTTCGATGCGATCGGCCCGGTCGAGATCGGCCTCTCGATGTCGATCACGATCGTCGGCGATCTGGGTGCTGTTCATCATCGGCGCCCGGGTCTACGCGGGAGCCGTGCTCCAGACGGCGGGCCGGATGAAGATCCGCGACGCGTGGCGGTCGGCCGGGAAGTGATGCGCGGGGACCCGGTCCTGACGGGTCCGTCAGTCGAGGGGCTCGAACAGCCCGGGCGTGCCGCCCGCGTGCCAGAACAGGACGGTCCGACCGTCCAGCTCGCCGGCTCGCGCGCCCGCGACCAGCCCGGCCAGCGCCTTGGCCGTGTAGATCGGGTCGACCAGGATCCCTTCGCGAGCGTGCCAGCAGCTCGGTCGCCTCGTCGGCCGCCGCGGTCCGCCGACCGTAGCCGGCACCCAGCTGGGACTCGTCGAGCTCGATGGCGCGCGTCGCGTCGGCGGCGAGGGTCGGCGCCGCGCGCGTCCCGGCTCGCCAGCCCCGCGACCATCGACGCGATCGCCGGCCGAGCTCGGCCGCCGGTCGGGCGACGACGACGCCGACGACGCGAGGTCCGGCGCGCCGACCGCAGACCGACGAGGAGCCCGGCCTGGGTCCCGCCCGTGGCCGACGGGAGGACGATGACGTCGGGCCGGAGCCCGACCGCGGCCGCCTGCTCGAAGACCTCCACGCCCGCAAGCCACTGGCCCGGTCGCGCCGACGGCACCCGGTGCCGCCGATGTCGATGACGTACGGGCGGCGGCCGAGCCGCCCGTAGCTCGGCCGCCACCGGTCGACGAGCCTCTCGCGCTCCGCCCGGTCGGCCGTCGCGGCCTGGTGGACCGTCGCCCCGAACAGCTCGTCGAGTCGGAGACCGGGTCCGGGCGTCGCGATCGGGCGGCCCGGACAGGACGACGTGGACGCCAAGACCGGTCCGCGCGCCGGCCGCCGCGGTCAGCCGGCAGTGGTTGGACCAGCGGCGGCCGGAGGTGACGAGCGTGTCCGCGCCCTCCGCGAGCGCCGCGCCCACGAGGATCTCGAGGTTGCGCAGCTTGTTGCCGCCGAACGCCGATCGGCAGGAGGTCCTCGCGCTTGATCCAGATCTCCGTCGACCGCCCGAGCGCCGCGACGAAGCGCGGCAGTCGATGGAGCGGCGACGGATCGTCGAACAGCGCCGAAGCGCGGAAGACCCGGCGCGGTCGGGGACATGGCAGCGCCGATGGTAGCCGCCTATCATCGCGACCGATGGCCACCCGGATCAGCCCCGTCGATCGCCACACGACGGTCGGCCAGCACGCCGGCATGGAGCGCTCGATCGCCATCTCGCGCGCCGACGGTCGGGCGCGACCGGCTGTACTCGTCGATCGTCTCGACGGCGCCAGGCGACGAGACGCGGATCCATCACCACGGCGACTGCGAGACGTCGATCTACATCGTGTCGGGGGAGGCGCGCTACACGTGGGGCCCGACCGGTCTCGAGCAGGCGATCGACGCGGACGCCGGCGACTTCGTGTACATCCCGGCCGGCGAGATCCACGTCGAGGAGAACGCCTCCGCGACCGAGCCGCTCGTCGTCGTGCTGACCCGCAACTGCCCCGATTCGCACGTCGTCTACGTCGACGGCGGGCCGGACGGCCGCGACGACGTCCCGGCGCCCTGCTGACACATGACCGACGGATGGCGCGACCGGACCCTGCTGGACCTGCTCACCGAGCACGGCCTCGAACTGAGCCCCGAGCATGCGTTCCCGACGGACGGCTGGTCCGGGGCGACCTTCACGACCCTCGTCGACCCGCTGGGTCGGCGCTACGTCCTCAAGCGGACGTCGGTGGGCCGCCGACTGGATCGCCCGCGCCACGGGGACCACGACCTGCGCGAAGGCTGGCTGGCCGCCCGGCCCAGCGGGGCCCTGGCCTGGCTGTCGCGCACGTCCATCGCGTACCTTGGCGCCGCGGCGGATGGCGACGGGGTGCGCGATCCTCATGCCGGATCTGTCGACCGAGCTGATCGCCTGGGAGCGACCAGGCCACGATCCGGTGATCGACGACTCGACGTTCCGCCGAGTGATCGAGGCCGTCGCCGCGCCTGCACGCGATGCCCTGGCGCCGGGTCCTCGAGGCCGCGGCGGAGCGTGAGGGGGAGGCGCCGCCGCCGTGGTGTCCGCTCCCGGAGCGGCTGACGCTCCTCGCGCGGCCGTCGGCCACCGCATACGCCGACGATGGCAACCCGGTCGGCAGCAATTCCTGGCGGGCTGGGACGCGTTCGATCGGCGAGCGCCGGCGGACGCGCGAGCACTGGTCGACGGCCTTGGCGCGAACCCGACCCCGTTCGTCGCGGCCCTCGCGCACCTGCCCTCGGTGGGGCTCCACGGCGACCTGAAGCTGGCCAACGTCGCGATCCTGCCGGACGACCGGGTCGGCTTCATCGACTGGCAGATGACGTTGCAGGCACCGGTCGCCGTCGACCTCGGCTGGTTCCTCGTGTCCAACAGTGGTTCATTGCCCGCGACACCGGACACCATCGTCGCCGAGTATCGCCAGGCGCTCGAGTGGGACAGCGGACGGTGGGGGTTCGGGGCGCAGCCCACGATTTCGCCGGCCTCGCGGGAGACTGGGACGCCCAGCTGCGACCTGACCTGGATCGTCGGGCTGTTGCTGCGCGGCTGGCGCAAGGGCCTCGACGCGGACGCCGGGGTCGGGCTCCCCTCGCGGGTGTCGGCGGCCGACGACCTGGGCTGGTGGTCCGCGCGTGCCGTGGAGGCGGCCGGGCGGCGACTCTGACGGGGCGGCGCGCCGTACGCCACACTCCGATCGAATGGAGGTGCCCCATGCCCAAGAAGGTTCCCCAGCTCCCCGGCGTGCCGCCGAGCGACTATCCGTTCTCCCAGATCGTCGAGGCCAATGGGTTCGTCTTCCTCGCGGGGCAGGTCGGTGACGAGCCCGGGCGGCACGGCGCGGTCGCGGGCGGCATCGAGGTGGAGACCCGCGCGATGCTCGACAACGTCGGCCGCCTGCTGTCGGCCGCCGGCCTCGGGTTCGACGACGTCGTCAAGTGCACCGTGTACCTGCGCGACTTCAGCGAGTACGCGGCCATGAACGCGGTCTACCGCGAGTACTTCCCGAGCGAGCCACCGACCCGCGCGACGGTGGGCGTCACGGCCCTCGCCGCCGACTACCGGGTCGAGATCGAGGTCTTGGCGGCCCGCTGAGTCGCGGCGCGCAGGAACGGCCGATGCCGGCGTCCTGCGCGCCGCGTTGGATCACTTCGCCACGACGAAGTCGTCGATCGCGACCATCGGGTGGCCCCTGGTCCCGACGACGACGATTCGCAGCGTGTGCTCACCGGCCGACTTCCAGCCGATCTTGAAGAGCGTCGCTCGCGCATCGAACGTGCGGCTGTGCAGGTTCACGGTCCGTACGAACTTCCCGTCGACGTAGACCTTGGCCCTGCCGCGTGTCGGGCCGGTCGGCCCGTTCCACCAGACCTTGCGCCCGGTGAACGTGAACGTCGCGCTCGCGCCCGCCGACTTCGCATAGACGACGCGATCGCCGCCATAGCCCGGATGCTTGGCGCTTCGCCACCGTCCGGTGTATTCGATCGCCTTCGAGCGTTCGCTGGCGGTCCTGCGGGCCTCCGCCTTCGGGCTCGCGGTGCTGCCGCCCGCCCCCCGGTAGTAGCGCATGACCCTGGCGACATAGCGCTTCGCGTAGCTCGACCAGCCCGAGGTTCGCGACGAGCCGGTCAGCCACCAGTAGGCGACGCGCTTCCAGCAGCCGAGCCAGCGATAGAGCGAGGACATCTTGCCCGACGCGACCTTCTCCTGGTTCTTCGGGGTCTGGCGGGCACTGGCGGTCCCGAGGTACTGGCGCGCCCACGCCGGCCAGTTCGACGGCATGATCTGGTACTTGCCGTAGGCACCGGACGTCTTGTTGCTGGGCGGTGTAGTTCCCGCCGGACTCGATCCGGCCGATGGCGGCCTTGAACTTGGACAGACCGGGCGGTGCCTTGGCGGCGAATGCCGCCGAGCCCGTCGCGGTGAGGACGAGGATCGCCCCGAGGGCGGCGACGAGGACCGCGCTCCGGCGGCCTGACAGGACTCGCAATGTGGCTCCTTCCTACCGGGTCGAGGCGGTGAGCGCATCGAACATCGGCTCGGTCGGGGCCGGATGACACCGCGTGCTTGGGGGCGCGCGGGCTGGGACGTCCGGCAGCGACTGGGCTTCGGGCCGGGCTGACGACCGTTGCTCGCCGGCCTCCCGGGGCGGCCCACGATAGGGCCAGACGGCGCTCAGGGCAAGGGGACTTTGGTCGTGTCGGTCGCGTGGGTCGCGAGGAACGCAGCGACCCGGTCGAGGGCGTCATCGAGCACCGGCAGGAGCCCGTGTCCGACCTTCGGGTACGTCACGAGCTCCGCCTTACCGCCGAGTCGCTGGACGGCCACTCGCAGGAGGTCGGTCTTGGCGAATGGGTCGGCCTCACCGGACAGGAGCAGGACCGGACAGCGGATCCGGGGCCAATGGGCGGTCCTTGCATCCGCCTTGTCCGGCGACCCCGGCGGATGCAGCGGGTAGCAGAAGAGCACCAGGGCCGCGTATGGCGCGCCGGGTTCGGCGGCCGCGAGACTGGCGACCCGGCCGCCGTAGGACTGCCCGCCGACGACGGCCCACGGCTCGCGCGGCACGACCCCGTGGAAGGCCGCGACCGCATCCTCGGCACGCCGCTTGGGCAGGTCGATGGCGGACGCGGCGATCCCCCTGGACTGGAGGCCGTTGACGTACGGTGTCATGCTGGCGGCCGACCCAGACGCCCCGTGCCCCAGGAAACAGCGGAGTTCCACCGCGACAGCGTAGCCCTCTGGTGGGCCGGGTGCTACCGAGCCGGGGCCGGTCCGTGCGGGTCGACGACACACGCATCGGGCCGCGCGACGCCCGTAGCTGAAGGACCGCATGACACTCGTGCCGAGCCGTTCACCCGTTCGTCGAAGGGCGCTCGTCGCCCTCGTGGCGACGCTGGCGATCGTCGCCGGGGTGGCCGCAGCTCGACCGGCTACGGCACGTGCAGCAGACCCGCTGCCGGCAGGCGCGACCCCGGTCGGCGCGACCGTCACGATCCACGGCCGCGGCTACGGTCACGGCGTGGGCATGAGCCAGCACGGCGCGCGGGGCCGCGCCCTGACCGGGGCGTCGTCGAGCGCGATCCTGGCCCACTACTATCGCGGCGCCACGATCGGGTCGGTCGCGCTGGACACGCCCATCCGCGTGCGCGTGCTCGGCGATTTCCGGGCATCAGCGACGCGCCCGCTCGTCCTGATCGGCCGGCGCGACGGATGGCGGTTCGACGGCAGCGAGACGGTCTACCCGCGCGACACACGGATCGAGGTCCGGCCGACGGTCGTCTCGACGAGCAGCGGGAGCAAGGTCACGTGGCGGGTCAAGGTCATCGGTCCGACCGGGGCGAGCCTCCGCGCCGGAAGCATCGAAACGTTCCGCCTTCGGGGCGTCAGCGCATCGACGGTCTTCCAGGTCGATTCTCGGACCTCGTCGTATGACACGTATCGGGGCGTCCTGCGGGTGGGCCTGCAGGGCGGCGCCCCGAAGGCCAGCGTGACCAACGAGCTGTCGCTCGAGCGCTACCTGCGAGGCGTCGTGCCGGCCGAGATGCCGTCGACCTGGCCGACCGAGGCGCTCAAGGCGCAATCGATCGCTGCGCGCTCGTATGCCGCCCGCCGCCTGCGACCCGGGGTCTCCTATTACGACGTGCTGGATGACTCGAGCAGCCAGGTCTACCTCGGGCTCGAGGGCGAGAAGGCGGCGACGACGGCCACGATCCGCGCCACCGCCGGTGTCGTGCTGAAGAGCGGTTCCGCGTTCGCCAACACCCTGTTCCACTCGGCCGGCGGCGGCGCGACCGAGCACAACGAGAACGTGTACGTGAATGCCGCGGGGACGAAGGTGGCGAGCCCCGTCAGCTACCTGCGCGGCTCGCGCGACCGGCGCCCCGACGGGACGGCCTACGACTCGTCGTCGCCGTACGCAACCTGGAAGACATCGGCCTACACGCGCGCCCAGCTCTCGACGTGGTTCGGCCGCGACAGCCGGACCCGGGTCGGCACGCTCACGGCCCTGGATCTGCGCGACCGCGGCGTTTCGGGGCGGCTCATCAGCGTGACGTTGATCGGCTCGGCAGGGACGAAGAAGGTCTCGGGCGAAGTGTTCCGCTCCGTCTTCAACGCCAACCGACCGACGGGCGACCCGCAGATGCGCAGCACGCTCTTCGCCCTCAAACCCGTGCCGTAGCTCGGCAGCGCATGACCGACGGACTCGCACGGTGCTGGTGGTCCGGCACGGGCGGTGTGCAGGCCGACCCGCGGATGGTCGCCTATCACGACGACGAGTGGGGCGTGCCGTGCCACGACGACGTGGAGCTGTTCGAGCGCCTCGCGCTCGAGTCCTTCCAGGCCGGCCTGTCGTGGTCGACGATCCTGCAACAAGCGCGGCGCGTTCCGAGAGGCGTTCGGCGGGTTCGTCCCGAGCGTCGTGGCGGGGTTCGACGACGGCGACCGTGCGCGCCTGATGGCGGATGCCGGCATCGTCCGCAACCGCGCCAAGATCGACGCGACGATCGGGAACGCGACCGCGTTGCTGGCGACGGCCGGGGCGTTCGGCTCGTTCGACGCGTATCTCGCGAGCATGGTGCCCCCGCCACCGGCTCGGTTGCCGGCCTTGGCGACGAGCGCGGACGTGCCCGCCACCACGCCGGCGTCGGACGCCCTGTCGCGCGGACCTGCGCCGGCGGGGCTTTCGGTTCGTCGGCTCGACGATCGTGTACGCCTTCATGCAGAGCGTCGGGCCTCGTCGACGACCACGTACCGGGTTGTTTCCGCTACGGCGTGACACGCTAGCTGTCACGGACGCCATCGAGACTCCGGGCCAGGACCAGCCGGCCACACACCGGCGCCGCAGCAAGGAGTCACCCCGATGTTCACCGTCGATTGCCCACTCTGCGCGGGCGAGGCCAGCGCGGACGAGGCCCTGACGCTCGTCACGTGCGACGGCTGCGGGGCAGTCGCCGAGATCGCACCGGATCCCGTCGTCGCCCTCGACGCCGTCGCCTAGCCGGAGGACCGCGGCTGCAGCCTCGCCGTCCGAAGCGCACGCACCGGCGCGAACACGAGGCTCAAGCCCACGAGGCCGATCGCCCATCACGGCGATGGTCGTCGAGCCGTTCGTCAGGTCGATGAGCGCACCGCCGACGAGCAGGCCGATCGGCTGCAGCCCGAGCGAGATCGTCCGGGCCGTGCTGCCGATGCGGCCGAGCAGCGCGTCGGGCGAGTACGCGGTCCGCAGCGGTGATGTATGTCACGAGGACCATCGACTGGGCGACGCCCGATGCGAGGGCCACCGCCAGGAGCACCGGAACCTGGTCGACCAGGGCCACGACCACGAGACAGCACCCCGTCACGAGGGTGCCACCGAGCAGGATCGACGCCACGGCCCGTCGGCTGGCGCGAGCTGTCAGCAGCGAGCCGACCACCGTGCCCACGCCGTAGGCCGTCAGGATCAGGCCGAGGATCGCGTCCTCCTGGCCCAGGTCGCGGGTGACGTGCACGGCGAGCGCCGACACGAGCGGCGCCGTCGAGATCGACACGATGACCCCAGAAGGCGATGAGCGCGCGAAGCATCGGATGGCCAACGACGAAGTCGATGCCCTCGCGGATCTCGGTGACCAGGCTGGCCCGCGGGCGGTCGATCGGCGCCCGAAGGTCACGCCGCACGAACGCGAGCGCCAGACCAGACAGTGCGAACGAGACGGCGTCGATGGCGAGCGTCGGACCGGGACCGATCGTCGATGACAGCACGCCCGCGATCGCCGGCCCCACGATGTAGCCCGATCGAATAGATCGCCTCGAAGATAGGAGTTCGCACGGGCGATCTGGGACCGGCCCACGAGCGCCGGCACCGATGCCGTGTAGCCGGCCAGGAAGAAGGCGCGCAGGATGCTCATCGGTGCTGCGACGATCAGGATCACGACCATCGTCGGGCCGTTCAGGAACACGCTGATCGGGATCGACGCGGTCAGGACAGCCCGCCCGAGATCGGCCAGGAACATCATCCGCTTGCGGTCGCTCCGGTCGGCGAGGGCGCCCGCGACCATCCCGAAGACGAGGTCCGGCAGCGTCTGCAGCGCGCCGACGATGCCCATGGCAAGACCCGATCCGGTCAGAGCCAGGACGAGCAACGGGAGGGCCGTGAAACTGACGGCATCGCCGAGCGCCGAGACACCCTGCGAGCCGAGCAACACCCGGAAGTCGCGGTTCGCGGCGAGAGGCTCGTCGCGGGGCGTCGCGGCGGTCACCTCACGGCGCGTGGCGGGGGACTCGGGTGATTCGCCGGCGGTCACCGGCGGATGGTACGGGAGGCGTCGCGGCCCGGTTGCGGCTGCCGTAGCATCGTGACGTGGACCAGACGCGAGCGACCGTCGCGATCCTCGCCGCGGGTCGCCGGCTCGGGGCTCGGGGCCTGATCTCGGCCGGCGGAGGGCAACCTGTCGGTCCGCCTGGACACGGAGCGCCTGCTGATCACCCCGACCGGCCGGCGCAAGGACGAGCTCGAGCCCGACGACCTCGTCGTGGTGCCGACTCGACCCCCCGGCCCGAGCCTCGCGATCCGCGATCCGGGCTCGCGCCGTCGTCGGACCTGGCCATCCACCGTGCCGTCCATACCGCCCGACCGGACATCGAGGCGGTGGCGCACGCCCATCTGCCCGTTTCGATCGGGTTGACGCTGGCAGGCGAGGTGCCCGACCCATCGGCGCTGCCCGAGACGGCGCTCCTGCTGCCGAGCCTGCCATTCGTGGCCTACGGCGAGATGGGCAGCACGGAGCTCGCCGGCCGGATCGCCGCCGCCCTGAGCCAGGGTTCCGAGGCGCTCCCGCACGCCGTCCTCCTCGAGCGCCACGGCGCGGTCGCCGTCGGCGCGGACCTCGACGCGGCGGTCGACCGACTCGAGCTCATCGAGGTCCTCTCTCGGGCGTGGCGGGACGCGCTCCTGGTGCGGGCGGCGCGCGCCGCGCTCGACCGAGCGAGTAGCATCGAGGCGGGCCCAGACCGTCGCCGCGAGGGCGTCGGACCACAGGAGGGATGATGTCGACCCGCAAGTACCTGGCCGAGTTGCTCGGCACGTTCCTGTTCCTCACGATCGGGTACGCATCGGTGGCGGCGTTCGGTGCCGCAGAGGCGAGCGGCCTGCTCGTCGTGCCGTTCTCGTTCAGCCTCGGCCTGCTGGCGGCGATCTTCGCGGTGGGCCACATCTCGGGCGGTCACTTCAATCCGGCCGTGACAGTTGCGATGGTCCTCGACAAGCGGACGCTGGCGATGGACGCCGTCGGCTACATCGTCGCCCAGGCCATCGGCGCGATCGGCGCGGCCGCGCTCGTCCTGGTCGTCGTGGGGCAGGCATCGGTCGCCGCCGGCGTGACGAAGCCCGGCGGCGGGGTCACCGAGATCGGCGCCCTGATCCTCGAGATCGTGCTCACCGCCGGATTCGTGGCCGTGATCCTGGCGTCCACCAAGCGCGCCCCATTGCTGGCACCGCTGGCGATCCCGCTGACCCTGGTCGCGATCCACTTCGCGTCCGCCCCGTTGTCGGGCGCGTCGGTCAATCCGGTCCGCTCGCTCGGGTCGGCGCTGGTCGGCGGCGACCTCGCCGGGCTGTGGATCTACATCGTGGCGCCGATCGTCGGGGCGGTCGTCGGCTGGGCGGTGTTCCGCGCCGTGGACGGTGGTGGCGAGGAGGCGCTCGGCTAGGCGTCAGATCTTCGTCGAGGCTGAACCGTCGGGCGTTGCCCATCTGACCCCAGACCCGGGCCTGCGTCACGGCGAGCAGCTGGCGGATGTGGTTCCGGTCGTGATGGACCCACTCGCCAAGCAGCTCGTCCACGCGAAGCGGCCCGACATCCGGATGGACACCGGACCGGGAAAGGTCACCGACCGCCAGGCTCCGGACGAGCGCGACGCCCGTCCGCCCGGAGCGCCACGAACTCGTCGACCAGCTCCACCGGCTCGCGCAGGTGGTCCTGGCGCGCTTCCGCGACGGCCGGCGGATCCCACGACTCGAGGTCGGGCGGAAGGTCCGGCCGATCCCCGTGCGCCGCCTCGACGATCCGCCGGATCCGTCCAGCGAAGCCCCGACGCTCGGCCTCGATGAGATGCCCGACGCACTCGTTGGCGCTCCACTCCCCCGGCGCCGGCCGCCAGCCGGCCGCGCTCCCCAGGCCGGCGATCTCGCCCGAGACGATCGTCGAGCTCGCCGTCAGCAGTCCGGCGATCGTCGGCAGATCCAGGGCGGTGAGGGCATCGGCATCGGCGGCGAACGGGTCGGTCATGCGGTGGGCTCAGTGACGGGTCGCATCGTCTCGGCCATCGGGAGGCCGCGTCCGCCATCGGCCATCGCCGGCTCGGCCAGCCAGCAGGCGGCCGCCTGACCGCCGCCGACATCGATCAGCGGCGGCTCCTCCACGAGGCAGCGGTCGAACACCTTCGGGCAGCGCGGGTTGAACCGGCAGCCGGTCGGGATGTGCGCAGCGTCGGGCGTCTCACCCTTGAGGATCGTGCGGCGGGCACGCTCGCCCGCGGACGGTGGGTCGGGTGACGGCGATACCGACACGAGCGCCTGCGTGTACGGGTTCCGCGGGTTCCGGATGACCGATTCGGCCGGCCCGATCTCCATGATCTTGCCGAGGTACATCACCGCGATGCGGTCGGCGATCACCCACGCGAGCGACAGGTCGTGGGTGATGAACAGGTACGTCAGCCCGCGCTCGCGACGCAGTTCCAGCATCAGCCGGAGCAGCTCCGTCCGGATCGAGACGTCCAGCATCGACACCGGCTCGTCGGCGACGATGAGCTCCGGCCCGATGACGAGGGCCCCGGCGATCACGACCCGCTGGCGCTGGCCGCCGGACAACTCGTGCGGATAGCGGAGCGCGTAGTCGGCGGCCGGCCGCAGCCCCACCGCATCGAGCGCGGCGAACACCCGACGATCGCGCTCGGCACGACCGAGCCCCGGCTCGTTGATGGCGAGTGGCTCGTCCACGAAGTCGAAGATCGTCTGGCGCGGATTCAGCGTCTCGTACGGATCCTGGAAGATCGGCTGGACGCGCCGTCGGTAGGCGCGCAGCGCCCGCGTCCCCCACAGCCCGCTGACATCCTGCCCGTCGAACGTCACCCGCCCGGCCGTCTGCGGCGTGAGCTTCACGATGACCCGCCCGGTCGTCGTCTTGCCGCTGCCCGACTCGCCCACCAGGGCGAGGACCTCGCCCTTCTCGAGGGTGAGGTCGATGCCATCCACGGCCCGCACGACACCCGCGGGCCGCCGGGCGATCGTATCGAGCAGGCCGCCACGCATCGGGAAATGCACCTCGAGCCCCTCGATCCGCAGCATCTCGGTCACGCCGCTCCCCCGTCGGGAGCATCCGGGTCCTCGGGGCTCGGACCGACGCCGGCCGGCGGGCCGGCGTCGGGCACCGGGGCGGCGTCGAGCGGCAGCGGCTCGGCGACGGGGACCGGCGCGACCAACTGCCCCTCGGTCTCGGGCGGATAGAGGTGACACGCCACCCGCGCGCCATCGGCGAAGTGGACCTCCGGCGGCATGAACTCCGTGCAGATCGCCATCACGGCCGGACATCGCGGTGCGAACGGGCAGCCGGCCGGCGGGTGGCGCAGGTCCGGCGGCGTGCCCGGGATGACATCCAGGGTCCGTCGATCGGCGCGGATGTTGGGGAAGGACGACAGCAGCTTCTGGGTGTACGGGTGCCGTGGTGCCGTGAAGACCCGATGCACAGGGCCTTCCTCGGCGACCTTGCCCGCGTACATCACCAGCACGCGGTCGCAGGTCTCCGCGATGACCGAGAGGTCGTGCGTGATGAGCACGAGCGACAACCCGAGCTCGTGGCGGAGGTTCTCGAGCAATTCCAGGATCTGGGCCTGGACCATGACATCGAGTGCGGTCGTGGGTTCATCGCCCAGGACGAGTGCGGGGTCGCAAGCGAGCGCCATCGCGATCATCGCCCGCTGGCGCATGCCGCCCGACAGCTCGTGCGGGTACGCCCCGCCGCGCTTGCGCGGGATGCCCACGAGCTCGAGCAGCTCACTCGCTCGGGTCCGGGCGGCTTCGCGCGTGAGGCCCAGGCGCAGCTCGATCGGCTCGCCGATCTGGTCCCGCACGCGGATGACCGGATTCAGCGCGTTCATGGCGCCCTGGAACACGATCGCGATCTCCCGCCATCGATAGCGTTGGAGCTGGCGATCGCTCTTCTGGACGAGGTCGATGCCGAACAGCTTCACGCTGCCTTCGACGATCCGCCCGTTCGACGGCAGGAGGCGGACCAGTGACAGGGCCGTCGTGGTCTTGCCGCAGCCGGACTCGCCGGCGATGCCGAGTGCCTCACCGTCGTCCAGCCCGAAGCTCACGCCGCGGACCGCTTCCACCCGACCGTGCGGCAAAGCGAAATGGACGGTCAGATCCTGCACCTCGAGCAAGGGCGCGGCGGGGTCGGCCTGCTTGGGCAGCGGCCAGAGGCGCCGCCCGCGGATGGCGGCCCGGTCGCCGGCCGCCCGGTCGCCCCGCGACGCGAGCGGCGGCGACGGCGACGCGGGCACCCGCTCCGCCGTCATCGGCGACCCCGCAGCCTGGGGTTGAGGATGTCGTCGAGCGCGCCACCGACGAGCGTGAAGGCGAGTACGACCAGGATGATCGCGATGCCGGGCGGGGCGATCACCCACCACGCGCCGAGCCCCGCCGCCCCGTCGGCCTGGGCCTGGTTGAGGAGCTGACCCCACGACGGCTGGAAGGGATCGCCGAGGCCGATGAACGAGAGGGTCGTCTCGGTCAGGACCGCGCCAGCGAACGTGAGCACGGTGTTCGCGACGATCAGGTTGATGACGTTGGGCAGGATGTGGCGTTGCATGATCCAGCCGGAGCCGGCGCCGATGACCCGGGCCCGGTCAACGAAGGCGCGCTCGCGTAGCGACAGTGTCTGGCTGCGGATGATGCGGGCCGTCGAGGCCCACGACGTGATCCCGATGACCACGACGATCACGACGAGGGTCATCCGCATCCCGAACAGCTCCGCCTGCGTGCCGATGAGCTCCAGCAGGATCGGCGCGAGGATGAGCGCGAGGACGAACGTCGGCAGGACGAGGAAGAAGTCCGTGATGCGCATCAGGACCGTGTCGGTCGCGCCGCCGATGAAGCCGCTGATGATCCCGATCAGGGCGCCGATGAACACGGTGATCACGGTCGCTAGCAACCCGATCACCATCGAGACGCGTGTGCCGTGGACCGTCAGGTTGATCATGTCCCGGCCCTGGCGGTCCGTGCCGAACAGGTGCGCCGCGCTCGGGGCATCGAACCGCTCGCCCGTGGCCGTCACGACGCTCTCGAGTGGCCCGACCAGCAGGTCCGGCGCGATCGCGAGGAGCGCGAAGACCAGCAGGATGACGCCCCCGACGACCCCATCGCGGCGCCCGACGAACCGCCGGGCGAACCCGCCCAGGCGCTGGAGTTGCAGCCGCAACCGTGCCCGCCGGACATCCTCGGCGAGGGGGCCGACGCCTGCGGTCACGTTCGCACCCGCGGATCGAGCAGGCCGTACACGAGGTCGGCGAGCAGATTCGCCACGACCACGGACACCGCGAGGAGCAGGAAGATCCCCTGCAGGACGGGGTAATCACGGGCGGACAGCGCGTCGACCGTGAGGGTCCCGATCCCCGGCCAGTTGAAGACCACCTCGGCCGTGATGGCGCCCGCGATGACGTAGCCGAACTGGATGGCCACGATCGTCACCGCCGGCAGCAGCGCGTTCGGCAGGGCGTGCGCCCGCAGGACGTGTCCGTCCGCAAGGCCTTTCGCGCGCGCGGTCTGGACGTAGTCCTCCGACAAGGTCGCGATGATCGATGAGCGCATCAGGATCGAATACAGCCCGATCAGCCCGAGAGAGACCGTCGCGAGCGGCAGCACGAGGTGGTGCCCGAAGTCCAGGAGCTGATCGACGAACGAGTCGAACCGGGCGCCCGCCGACAGCATGCCGTTTGTCGGGAACCAGCCCAGGCTCGAGGCGAAGATCACCAGGAGGAACATGCCCAGCACGAAATAGGGCGTGGCGTACAGGACCAGTGAGACGCCGTTTCCCACGTAATCCACGGTGCCGCCGCGTTTCCAGCCGGCGTACGCGCCCAGGCCCATGCCGACGACGATGGCGATGATCTCACCGAGACCGAACAGGATGACGGTCGGCCAGATGCGGCTGCCCAGCACCTCGGTGACCGGCTGGCCACGGTACTTGTACGACAGCCCGAAGTCGCCCTGCGCGGTCGATGCGATGAACGAGACGAATTGATCCGGGATGAGGGGCTTGTCGAGGCCCCATTTCGCCCGGAGCTGCGTCTTGACCTCGGCCGAGATGTTCGGGTTCCGCGTCAGCACCCGCTCCGGTGAGCCGGGCATCATCCGGAACAGGATGAAGTTCAGCAGGACGATGAACACGATCGTCAGCAGCGCCTGGGTGACTCGCCTGGCGAGGAACCGCGAGCCCACGAGGAGCCGGGAGCTAGACCGCCGGGGCCGCGCGAACGCGGCTCCGGCGGTGCATCAGCGGCCAGCGGGCGTGAGCCCGCTCGATCACTCGTCCTCCGTCGTCGTGGTCGTCACGGTCGTCGGACGGCGACGTCGGACCAGGAGCAGCGCGACGACCGCGATCGCCACCAAGGCGAGGACGGCGGCCAGCAACGGGGTGTTCGCGGCCAGCGGGTTCGAGGGCGCGGTCGTGCCGCCTCCGGGGGAGGGCGCCGTGGTGTCGGTCGCTGCGGCGCCACCACTGGCGGTGGGGGCGACGCTCGGCTCCGCGGCACCGAGCTTCAGCTGCGTGTAGCCGTACGGCCCGTAGCCGAAGAACGGCGTCCCGTTGTCCGGTTGGTTCACCCAGCCGCTGAAGCGGTCCGTACGGTAGGCATGCAGGGCCGAGTCGTAGTAGAGGATGTGGTACGGCGCCTCGTTGTACATGATCTCCTGCATCTGATCCATGTACGTCTTGCGCTGGGCCGGATCCGCGGCCTCGTTCTGCTGGGTGAAGAGCTCGTCGTAGGCCGGGTTGCAGTACATGCTGTCGCTGGACGTGCCGATCTGCTCGCAGGTGAAGATCTCGAGGAGCGAGTTCGGGTCGACGTCCCCGCCCCAGCCCCAGATGAAGAGGTCGTAGTCGGCCTTGTAGTCGGCCGCCGGGTCGGCTTCCGGCGGCAGCATCAGCTCCGTCAGCGTGTCCGAGTCGTACTGCGATGGATTGACCGCGATCCCCAGCTCGCCCCACCAGGTCTGGATGAACTCGGCGGTCGTCGCATACGTGGTGTCGGAGTCCGGGAACACGAGATCAAGGACGATGGGGTTGCCCTCCTTGTCGAGCCGGCGATCCTGGCTGTCGAGCAGGTAGCCCGCCGCCTCGAGCTTCTGTCCCGCCATCGCGAGATCGAACGTCCGGACCGTGTCCGGGTCCTTGTGCCATGCCGTCTGGAAGGGCGGAACCTGGGTCGTGCCCGGTTCGCCGTACCCGCCGAGCACTCGCTCGACGAGCTCCTCCTTGTCGACCGCGTAACCGAGCGCATCACGGAAGGCCGGGTCGAGCAGGGCCTTCGTCGAGGGACCACCACCCTCGATCGTGTTGCCCGTGCCGGTGCCGTACGTGTTGAACCCGAGCTCGGTGAAGCCGTTGGCGGTGCCCTCGACGGTGACGATGTCCTCGACGCCCGTCAGCTGGTCGAACTGGTCGGACAGCACGTTCTGGGCGTAATCGAGCTCACCGCTGCGCAGTGCCTGCGCCATCGTGTCCTCGGTCTCGAAGAACTGGATCACGACCTCGTCGGCCGCGAGTTCGCCTGCTGTCCATTCCGGGTTCTTCGTGAAGCGGACGAACTGCCCCGTCTGCCACTCCTGGGCCTGGTACGGCCCCGAGCCGACGATCGGCGGATCGAACTGGTCGTCGCAGATCGTCTCGGCCTTCGACGACCAGATGTGCGCCGGCACGATGGGCACGTACGTCTTGAGGATCCGGTCGTTGGCTCGCTCGAGCGTGACGACGACGGTCTGGGGGTCGGGTGCCGCGACGCCCGTCACGGCGGCATTCGTGAGGTAGGGGTCGAGGTACCCGAGGCACATCGCCTCGGCATCGGAGGCGACCGCATCCAGCAGCATCTGCAACGAGAACCGGACGTCCTCGGACGTCGCCGGCTGGCCGTCCGACCAGAGCTTGCCGGCCGGGATCTTGAAGGTGTACTCGGTCCCGGCGTCGTTGACGGTCCATGACTCGGCGAAGCCCGGGACAGGCTCGAGCTGCTGGCCGAAACCGACCAGCAGCTCGTAGTTGAGCGTGAAGACCTCGAACCCGACGACGAGTGCCGTCTGGTACGGGTTCATGGCGTCGAGGTCCTGACCGGTACCGACACGGAGCACGTTCTGGGCCTGGGCGCTGGTCTGGCCGGCGGCCGGCAGCACGAGGGTCGCCACCAGACCGGCCGCGGCAAGCACGCGGACCGTCCGGGTGCGCAAGGACTGACGCATTCGAAGCCTCCTCCTGCCGACCCGAGGTCCTCGGATCGCTCCTCGGGTTCCCCCGCCGAGTGGCCGTACGGTGGCACACGCCGCCGGGCCGCGCAAGAAATCGGTCCGCTCCGTGCGTCTCAGACGAGCCAGCTCGTCGGCGGGTCGGGCTCGAGCAGGATCGGGCGATCGATGCGGAAGGCGCCGAGCTCGCCGTCGGACGGTGACCGGCCATCGAGCGCGAGCTCGACGAGGACACGGCCGAGGACCGACGCGAACTTGAAGCCGTGGCCCGCGCCGAGACCGACGATGATTCCCGGCGCGTCCGGCACGCGATCGACCACGAAGTCCCGGTCCGGGGTCAGTGTGTACAGACAGGTCTTCGTCAGGAGCTCGGGTCCCGCCGCGTCGGGGAGGTACGTCTCGGCGAAGCCGCGGACACGCTCGTACATATCGTCATCGCGCTCGAACGTCCGGGTCTCGGGCGTCGTGGGGCGACCGCCGGCGTCCTGGGCGACCTTGGGGCCCGCCTCGCCGTAGGTCGGGATGCCGTAGAACGATGGCTCGTCCATCCAGATCCACACCGGGAACCGCTCCGGTGCAAAGGCCGCCGGATCGGGCGCGGCGAAGTACGTCACCTGTTCCTTCGTGACGGTGAGCGGCAGGCGCCGCTCGAACGGCGCGAGGAGCTCGTTGGTCCAGGCGTCGGCGGCGAGGATGACCCGGCCTGCGACATGGGTCGCGCCCGCCGCGTCAACCTCGTAGCCCCCGCCCACCGCCCGGATCGCGGTCACGGGCGTTCGCTCGACCAGCAACGCGCCGCGGTTCGCGGCCAACCGGCGATGTGCGGCGTTGCCCTTGTACGGGTCGGCGAGGCCTCCGCGCGACTGCCACATCGCGGTCACGTCGTTGGGGAGGTGCCACTGCGGCCAGCGGCGCATGACCTCGGCGGCGTCGAGGATCTCGTACGGGACGCCTTCGGCGGCGAGGCTCTCGGTGTAATCGGCCATCGGGATGCCGGGGTCCGCCGGCCAGAGATCCAGACCGCCGGTCGTCGTCACGATCGGCTCATCGGCCTCCGCCTCGACCGCGGCCCACGTCTCGTACGCGCGCTTCGCGAACCGGACGTAGTCGGGCCGGTGGTAGGACAGACGGATGATCCGGCTGTGGTCGGCCGATGCGCCGTTCGCGTGACCCAGCTCGAACCGTTCCAGGCCCAGCACGCGCAGCCCGTCCCGGGTCGACGCCCAGTAGGCGGCAGACGATCCGATGCCCCCGAGCCCGACGACGATGACATCCCATTCGCTCCGGTCGGCGTTCGCGTTCCCCTCCACGACGTTCACGCCATTCCGCCACCGGCGATCCGTTCCAGGGCCACGCGCTGGATCGCGACGACGCTCATCGCGTCGGTGATGCGTCCGTCCTGCGTCATCGCGAGCGCCTCGTTGAATGGCACCCAGCGGACCTCGAGGGATTCGGTCGGCTCGGGTGCCGGCTCGCCCTGGGTCAGGCCCCTTGCGACGAAGAGGATCGCGGTCTCGTCGGTGACCGAATTCGAGAGGTCGATCCGGCACAGCTCCGTCCAGGTCGTCGCGGTCAGGCCGGTCTCCTCGCGCAGCTCACGTTCCGCACCGACCCGCGGCGACTCGTCGCTCGGGACGCCGCCTTCGGGGATCTCCCACGATCCCTGGTCGAGCGTGTAGCGGTGCTGCCCGACCAGCACGATCCGATCCTCGTCGTCGATCGCCACGACGCCGACGGCCACGTTCGCGAAATGCACGACGCCATAGATCCCGGGATTCCCGTCCGGTCGGGTCACCTCGTCGTGCCAGACGGTGATCCAGGCGTTCTCGTAGGCGACTCGACGCGTGTGCCGGGTGAAGCGACGCTCCATCGCCGCATCGTCGCACGGCGTGGACTCGCTCGTGGCGGGCCTCAATGGCCGCCTATGCTCCGGACGTGACCACGCAGCCCACCCGGACCACCCGACCGGCCCCACAGCCCCGCTTCGAGGTCGTGGTCGACTGGGACGTGCGCATCGCCGTCCGAGACGGCGTCGAGCTCTCGGCCAACATCTGGCGGCCGGTCGGTGGGCACGTCCCGGCGATCTTCGAGATGATCCCGTACGGCAAGGACAACTGGCGTCGGGCCTCCGATGTGACCCGCGGCGAATGGTTCGCCGCACGGGGCCTCGCGCTCTGTCGCATCGACGTCCGTGGTACCGGTTCGTCCGGTGGCGTCGCCCTCGATGAGTACACGGCCGACGAGACGCAGGACGGTTACGAGGTCGCTGAGTGGCTCGCCTTGCAGCCGTGGTGCGATGGCACGGTCGGGATGTGGGGGATCTCCTATGGGGGCTTCACCGCCATCCAGGTCGCCGCCCTTCGACCCCCACACCTGCGCGCGATCGTGCCCGTGATGGCCACCGACGATCGATACCTCGACGACGTCCACTACCGCGGCGGGTGCGTCACGGTCAGCGAGCTGTCGCAGTACGCCGTGAGCCAGGTGGCGATGAACGCGATGCCACCCGACGCGGGGTTTCGCGGCGCGGCCTGGCGCGACGAGTGGCGCGCTCGGCTCGATGCGACACCGCCCTGGCTGTTCGCCTGGCTGCGGCATCAGACGGACGGGCCGTTTTACCGCCAGGGGTCGCTGGCGCCCGACTACGACGCGATCGAGGCGGCGATCTTCAATATCGGGGGTTGGCACGACAGCTACGTCGACCCGGCATTCCGGATGCAGGCTCGCTGCCCGGCGCCGTCGCACACGCTCATCGGCAACTGGTTCCACTCCTGGCCGCATGACGCCGGCCCCGGCCCGAACATCGACGAGCTGCATGAGATCGCGCGCTTCTTCGATCGTCATCTGCGCGGGATCGACAACGGATGGGATGCGGAGCCGCCGATCGTGTGGTTCGAACGCGAGTTCACGCCGCCGGCCGCGTTCCCCGGCCCGTCGGCTGGCCGCTGGCGGGCCGCCACGGCCTGTCCGCACCCCGAGGTGACCGTGCGAGCCCTCGCCTTCGACGGGGGTGCCGCGCCGCTGGTCGGGCGTCTCGCCGACATTGACAGGGCGGCTCCGGCGCCCGCCGCCGCATCGGCCGACGACGGGGTCGACCGCTTCCGGCACCGACCGACCGCCGGCACGCGTGGGGCGTTGTCATGGGGCGCCGGCGGCGCCCCGAACGGTCTCGCCCGCGACCTCCGCCGGGACGAGGATGCCGGCCCGACCTACACGTCCGGACCCCTCGATCAGGCCATCGAGATCCTCGGCGTGCCCGAGGTCGTCGTCCATGTGGAGGTCGACGCCCCCGTCGCCACGCTGTCCGTCCGCCTGGCGGATGTGTCACCCGACGGGACCGTCGCTTTGGTGAGCGCCGGGGTCCTGAACCTGACCCATCGTGCGTCGCACGCGCAGCCGGAGCCGATGCGACCCGGGCACGTCGAGGAGGTCAGGGTGCCGCTTCGGACCGCGGGGTATCGATGGCTCCCCGGTCATCGGATCCGGGTCGCCCTGGCGTCGTCGCTCTGGCCGGTGCTGTGGCCATCGCCGTTCGCCGCCACGTTCGCGGTGCATCGCGGGCCCGCCACCCCGTCGAGGCTGGAGCTGCCGGTAATCCCGCCCGCCGGCGGCCCCGGCGACGCGGCCGTGCCGGCGTTCCGGACCGAGCAGCCGCATCTGCAGTGGCCGGTCGCCGAGGCCCTGGACGGGGCCGGGCCGGCCAGCGCAGACCCGCCGGTGTGGCGCATCGAGGAGGACGTGATCGCGGGGTCCGTCACCGTCCACGTCCACGACGGCGGCGAGACGATCGTCCCGGATGGCCGGCGCCTGTACGCGGCGGAGACGCTTCGCCTGACGGCCTGGGACGACGATCCCGCCCGGGCCGAACTCGACGCACACGTCGTCTATCGATGGCAGGAGCGCGAGCCGGGCCGGGACGGCGAGAGGACACGGGACGGAGCGCTGACCTACATCGAGATCCGCGCCGATGCCCGCCAGACGAGCACCGCCTCCGACTTCGACCTGGCGGTGCGGCTCGAGGTCGACGTCGACGGTGCTCGTTTCTTCGAGCGCGTCTGGAGCGAGCGGATCCCGCGCCACCTGGTCTGATGCACACACGCCCTCGCCGGACACGGCCTCGGTGGGCGATGCACCTCGACGGCATCAGGCGTGCTCGATCGGGACGCCCCGGGTGTCGGCGAGCCGGCCGGTGGACCTGGTGATGCAGCAGAGGTGCATCACCGGACGGTGCGACTCGCTGCCACGGAACATGTGCATCACCAGACCACGCGACTCGCTGCCACGGAACATGTGCATCACGGGGTGGTCGCGCCCGCCTAGACTTCGGCGCGATGCGACCATCGAGGATCTCGACCAAGGCCGAACGCTTCACGGAGTCGGTCATCCGCGAGATGAACCGACAGGCGGTGGCCCACGGCGCCGTCAGCCTCGCCCAGGGATTCCCCGATTTCGCGTGCCCGCCCGAGCTCAAGCGCGCAGTCGCTGAGGCCGTCGACGCCGATCTCAACCAGTACGCCATCACCTGGGGCTCCAAGCCCCTGCGCGACGCGATCGCCGAGGCCACCCCGCGCCATTTCCCGGGCTGGGGCGACATCGATCCCGAGACGCAGATCACCGTCACCTGCGGCGCGACCGAGGCGATGATCGCGGCGATGCTCGGTCTGCTCGATCCCGGCGATGAGGTGATCATCTTCGAGCCGTACTACGAGAACTACGGACCCGACGCCATCCTCAGCGACGCGACGCCGCGCTACGTGACGCTGCACGAGCCGGCCTGGTCGATCGATCCGGATGAGTTACGACGAGCCTTCAACTCGAAGACGCGCGGGATCGTCCTCAATTCGCCCCACAACCCGACGGGCAAGGTCTTCACGCGCGACGAACTCGAGCTGGTCGCCGGCCTGTGCCGGGAGTTCGATGTCATCGCGTTCACGGACGACATCTACGAGCATCTCGTGTTCGAGGGAGAGCACATCCCGCTGGCGACGCTCCCCGGGATGGCGGAACGGACGGTGTCGATCCATTCGATGTCGAAGACGTACTCCGTGACCGGCTGGCGGATCGGCTGGGCGATCGCACCGGCCGACCTGTCGATCGGCATCAGGCGGGTCCACGACTTCCTGACCGTCGGGGCGGCCGCCCCGCTCCAGGCCGCGGCCGTGACGGCCCTCGGGTTCCCGGCCGCCTACTACGCGGACCTGCTGGCGGGGTACCGGGAACGTCGCGACATCCTCGTGCCCGCGCTCGAGGCCGCCGGGTTCCGGGTCCATCGGCCGGCGGGCGCGTACTACGTGATGACCGACATCCGCGACCTCACCGATGAGGACGACGTCGTCTTTGCCGATCGCCTGATCCGGGACCCGGGTGTCGCCGCGGTCCCCGGATCGTCGTTCTTCTCCCGCCCGGACCTTGGACGGACAAAGGTCCGGTTCGCGTTTCCCAAGCGGCTCGAGACGCTCATGGCCGCCGCCGAGCGGCTCGCCCGCCTGGCTCCGAACTAACCCAAAGGGCGCTGGCGACGGGCGCTATCGCGCGACCGCGTCCGCGGCCACGGTCCGCGTCACCGACTCGATGGCATGCCGCGCGTCCGGGCCGTCGTAGCGCAGCAGCGGATCGGGATCGAGCGCCCGCTCCGCGATCGTCCCCTGGATCCGCGTGTAGAGCACTGGATAGATGGCGCCGGTGCCGTCGGCCTCGAGCGTGATCGCCAGCGCATCCGGCCCACCCGAATCGAGGACGTGGCTGAGAGGCTGGACGCCGTCATCGACGATCCCGGCAACCGGGTCGGCGGTGAACACCCGGGCGAGGTAGCCCCGCTGATGCCACAGCTCGGGCGCGTCGGCCAGCTCGCTTGTCACGAGGTCGACCAGATCGGCTACGTCCAGGCGGGGTCGAGGGGGCATGACCCCGAAGCGCGTCGCCGCAAGCCGAGCCGCGAGCAACCGGGCGTTGTACCGGGCTCCGTGGACAGCCCCGGAGTTGCTCGGCTGCCCGTGGCGTTGCAGGCCCTTCGCGCCCTGGCCGATGGTGCCGGCGAAATGGATCCCCGGCACATTCGCGCTCTCCCACCAGGCGGTCTGCGCCGGCAGCCGGCTGGCACCGACCGTCGTCACGCCGAGGTCGGGAAGGTCCTGGAGCGGGCAGACGAACCCGGTCGCCGAGATGACCTCGTCCACCTCGAGCGTGAGGTCACCGCCCCCGTCCGTCCGCCGGACGTGGACTGTCAACGCGCCATCGCCACCCGGCGCCGATTCGATCCGCTCGATCGCGGCATCGAGGATGGCCACACCCCCGCCCAGCACGTGGTCCTCGTACGGCTGGACGTAACGGGCCCGGACCCCGAGGAGCGAGCGTGTGTCCACGGACAGACGTGCGGTCGACGGCGACGCCAACACCAGTTGCCGTGCCCACGGCAGCAGGCCGTTCGCGAGCTCGAACCCGGAGTTCTGCTTGCCGATGATGAACACCCGCTTGCCGGCGTACGTCTCGGCGGGCCGCACGTCCGCATAGTGGCGGGCGTGCTCGCTCGCGGGCCCCGGTGGCGTATACGGCTCGGCGACGCCCACGGCGACGACGAGCGCCTCGGCCCGGTACGTCCCGTCGGTAGTCTCCACGACGAAACGGCGACCGTCCGGCCCATCGTCCAGCGACGTCCCGGTCCATCGACAGCCGTAGCGGAACGCGACGCCGGCGCGATCGGCGAACGCGGTCAGGTTGGCCTCCATCTCCGGTCGTGACGGAAAGTAGGACGTGCCGTCCATGAACTCGGGCTGGAGGGCACGCGTCGAAGGTTCCTCGCCCAGCAGACTGTTCCAGTCGTAGCGTTCGTAGGCGCGCGACCCGCGCTCGGCGGGTGCGTGTGGCTTCGTCCACGACAGGAGCCGCTGGAAGAACGGCCAGCGCCGGAACATGCCGCCGGGCCCGGGATCCGCGGAGATCGCCGCGTGGCGAAGGCCGAGCCGCTCGAGCGAATATGCGGCCTGGATCCCGCCGGGTCCAGAGCCGATCACGACCACCTGGTAGTCGCCGGGTGGATACGGGCGGTCGTCCGCGGCCGTCCCCGTCAGCTCCGCCATCGATTCGCCGCCCGCAGCCGGCGCGCCTGCGCCTGGAGCATCCGGTACATGACCCGCGGATGGGCGATCAGGAACGGCTCCACACCTGGCCCGGCCAGGACCAGACAGCGCAGTGACCGGGTGGCCACGACGTCGGCGATGGGCGCCTCGCCGAGGAAGATCGAGACCTCTCCGAAGAAGTCGCCACGTCCCAGTCGGGCGCGCTCTTCCCCGTCGACGAGGACGGCGGCCTCCCCGTCGAGGATGACGTGGAACCCCGCTCCGGTGAGACCCTGATGGAGCACCTTCTGGCCCTCCGCGTAGGCCACCTCCTCGAAGGTGTGGACCACCCCCTCGAGCTGCGGCGACGACAAGTCCGCGAACAGCCCGAAACCGGCGATCGCGTCCATGAGTTCGTCCCGGCCGGCCATCGGGCGCATGGTGCCATGCGCGGGTCGCCACGTGAAGCCATAGGCCGCGGCTGTCCCCCGCGGCACGGATCGGCACGCCTCGTGGTGCCCGGCCGACCTTGACGCTCCGCCTCCGGCCGGCGCAGCATCTCGACCGAGGGGGACGAACCATTGGGCACACTCGTCACGACCCCGCTCGCAGGAGAGACCTGATGACGCTGACGCGCGACCGCCGGACCGAGCTGCTCGCGGCCGCGCCCCTGCTGTCCGGTGTCGATGCCGCCGGCCTCGAGCGGATCGCCGATCGGACGGTCGAGGTCGCCTTCACGGACGGTCACGTCATCGCCCGTCAGGGCGAGGTGGGGACCGGGTTTTTCATGATCGCGAGCGGCGGGACCCGCGTCGTCCGCGATGGCGAGACGATCGCGACGCTCGGCCCGGGGGACTTCTTCGGTGAGCTCTCGGTCCTCGACGGCCAGCCGCGCATCGCGCAGGTCATCGCCGACGGCGAGACCGTCTGTCTGGCGCTCGCGACGTGGGATCTGGAGGCCGTGATCAACGAGCAGCCGACCGTCGCCCTCGCGCTGCTCCGCGGGCTGGCCGGGCGACTTCGGACGCTGACCGAAGCCGGCCGGCACTGATCCGGATATCGCGCGCCACCGTCATGTCGGCTGCATCCGGTCCGCCGACCGGGACCGTCACCTGCCTGTTCAGCGATATCGAGGGCTCGACACGCCTCGAGCTTGACCTGGGCACGGGTCCGTATCGCGACGTCCGCGACCGTCACCGCGAGCTGCTTCGGGCGGCCTTCGCGGCGCACGACGGGTACGAGCAGAGCACCGAAGGCGATTCGTTCTTCGTCATCTTCGCGGGCGCCATCGACGCGATCGCGGCGGCGGCCGCGGCGCAACGGGCCGTGGCGGCCGAGCCGTGGCCGGAGGGGGTGGCGCTGCGCGTCCGGATGGGACTGCACACCGGCGAGATCGAGAGCACCGGGGCCGATGTCGTCGGTTACGCCATCAATCGGACAGCCCGCATCGCGGCCGTCGCGCACGGCGGCCAGGTGCTGCTGAGTGACACGACGCGGACCCTCGTCGCCGGGACGCTGCCCGACGGCATCGGCCTCCGCGACCTCGGGGAGCACCGCCTCAAGGACCTGCTCGCACCGGAGCGTCTCACCCAGCTGGTCATCGATGACCTGCCCGCCGACTTCCCGGCGCCGCGTTCGCTGGATTCGCGGCCGAACAACCTGCCCACCCAGCTCACGACCTTCGTGGGCCGCGACAAGGAGCTCGCCGAGGCCGTCCAGCTCCTGGGTGGGACCCGCTTGCTGAGCCTGACCGGGCCGGGCGGGACCGGCAAGACGCGGCTCTCATTGCAGGTCGCGGCGGCGGCGGCCGACGAGTTCCCGGACGGGATCTGGTTCGTGGCGCTCGAGGCGGTCCGAGCGCCGGAGCTGGTGGTGGCGACGATCGGCCGGGCCCTCGGCGTGGCCGACAGCCGCAATCGCCCGGCGATCGACACGCTTGCCGACCACATCGGGGAACAGCGGATGCTCGTCGTCCTCGACAACTTCGAGCAGGTCGTCAGCGCCGGACCGGTCGTGGCGGACCTCCTGCGGCGGTGCTCGAACCTAGCTTGCCTCGTCACGACACGCATCGCGCTGCGGGTCTCGGGGGAGCAGGAGTACCCCGTGCCGGGTCTCCCCGCGCCACCGGATGCGAGCCGGCTTTCGGAGGTCGATCGGCTGAACCTGCCACGCGAGCTGCGCGACTACGACCTCGATGCCTTGAACCAGTTCGAGGCGGTCCGCCTGTTCATCGCGCGCGGTTCCGCGGTCAAACCCGGGTTTGCGGTCACGAATGCGAACGCACCGGCGGTGGCCGGCATCTCCGCCCGGCTCCACGGCATGCCGTTGGCCATCGAGCTCGCCGCGGCGCGTCTCAAGCTGCTCACGCCGGACCAGATCCTCGCCCGTCTCGAACACCACCTCGCGCTGCTGACGGCCGGCTCGCACGACCTGCCCGAGCGGCAGCAGACGCTGCGCGGGGCCATCGCCTGGAGCTATGACCTGCTCGACGATGGTGCGAAGCGGCTCGTCGACCGCCTGTCGGTGTTTCGCGGCGGATGCGATCTCGAGATGGCCGAGATCGTGTGCGGTCCGGCGGACGAGCTCGGGGGCGACGTCCTCGATGGGCTGGGCGCCCTCGTCGACCAGAGCCTGGTGCGGATCGACGACGGCACCGCCGACGGGCCGCCGCGGTTCACGATGCTCGAGACCATTCGTGAGTACGCGGCCGAGATGCTGGTCGCGCGCGGCGAGGCCGACGCGATCGCCGAAGGGCATGCCCACGCCATGCTCGACCTCGCCGAGCGGGCGGCGCCGCACCTGACGGGCGTCGACCAGCGCGAGTGGCTGGACCGGCTGGAGCGCGAGCACGACAACCTGCGCGCGGCCCTCGAATGGGCGACGGCCCGGCCGGATCCTGACCTCGGGGCGCGGATGGGCTTCGCGCTCTGGCGGTTCTGGCAGCAACGCGGCTACCTGAACGAGGCTCGGATGCGGTTCGACGCGATGGCGGCCCAGGACTGGTCGCTCGACCCCGTCTGCGCGGCCCACTTCGCGGAGGCGTTCGGTGGCGTCGCCTATTGGCAGGCGGACCATCCGGCGGCCGAGCGGTGGTACCACGAGGCGCTCCGGATCTGGCGTGAGCGGGGCGACAAGCGCGAGATCGCGAACGCGCTCTACAACGACGCCTACGCCGACATCCTGCCGCTGATGGGCCTGACGGGAGAGGCGCTGACCGAAGCACAGAAGACGCCGAGATTCGAGGTGGGCCTGCGCAAGCTCGAGGAGGCGCTCGCCCTTTATCGCGAGGCCGGCGACCAGGCGGGCGAAGGGAACATCCTGTGGGCGCTCGGGAGCTACCACTACTTCACGTCCGACTCGGTCCCCGCGGAGCACTGGTACACGGAGTCGCTGACGCTGCACCGCGCGGCCGGCCACCGCACGATGGAGGCGTGGTCGCTGCACATGCTCGCCCTCGTCCAGATCGGCATGGCGAAGTTCGACGACGCACTGGCCAACGCCCGAGCGGCCCTTGGACATTTCCGCGACGCGGGTGACGTCGCCGGCATCACGCTGATCCTCGACGACCTCGCCTCGATCGCCGTCAGCGCCGGGGACCCGCCGCGCGCCGGGCGTCTGTACGGGGCGGCGCGCCACCTCCAGTCGACCAGCGGGACGACCCTCGCGATGTACGTCGAGGAGACCTACTCTCAATTCAACGCCCCGTCGCCGCGGTCGGTGCTCAGCCCCGATGACTTCCAGCGGTACGTAGCCGAAGGCGCGGCGATGGGCCTCGACGACATCGTCGCATACGCGCTGGAGGACCCGGCCCCGGTACCATGAGCCGCGCGATGCTCGACGACCCGACGCGACCCGCGGCGCTTTCGGCGGTGCAACCCATCCGATTCCTCGAGGACCCCGACGCGTCGCCTGGCACGGTCGATCCCGGCCTCGTGATCCTGACCTGCGCCAACTGCGGCGCGGCGATGGACGAGCGAAAATGCAAGCTCATCTGTCGCTGCGGCTACTTCCTGTCCTGCTCCGACTACTACTGAGCGGCTCGGCTCACGCCCCCGAGAGGCGGCTCGGCTAGACTGGCGCTCCGATGACCGCCCAGCCCCTCCCCGATCCTGTGCCGTCGGGTCAGCCGCCGGCACGCGACAAGACCGGCATCCCCAAGAACCCGGGCCGACGGGACCTCGGGATGAAGGTCTCCCTGCTGTTTCCCGACCGGGACATCGTCGAGAAGTTCTACGTCCCGGTCATTTACACGGCGTGCCGGACCTGCTACTCCGAGGAGGTCCCCGAGGAGATCTTCGAGAAGGCGGTCGGCGGCGGCTACGACCCGGCCAAGATGCAGAAGCTCATCTCGTCCGTGATCGAATCGGGACATGGCTCGACCATCGAGCACGTCGTCTTCACGTTCGCCATCACCGGGGTGTCGCGGACGCTGTCGCACCAGCTCGTCCGCCATCGTGCCGGTGTCGCCTTCGATCAGCAGAGTCAGCGCTACGTGAAGTTCAAGGGCGCGGCCACGATGCTGCCGCACTCGATCGCCGAGGGCGATGCCGAGCTTCGCGACCGCTACGAGGCGCAGATCGACGGCGCGCTCGGGCTGTACGGCGAGATGCTGGAGGCCGGCGTTCCCGGCGAGGATGCCCGGTTCGTCTTCCCGAACGCGGCCCGGACCAACCTGGTCATGACGACCAACCTTCGGGCGTTGATCCACATGTCCGGGCTGCGCCTGTGCACGATGGCTCAGTGGGAGATCCGCCGGCTGTTCCAGCTGGTACGCCACGAGATCTTCGGCGTGTCGCCATTCCTCGGCTCGTTCCTGGCGCCAAAGTGCGTGCCCCTCGGGTACTGCGACGAATTCAAGAATCGCGACGAGCACTGTCCGATCCGACCCCACAAGGACAACGTCCTGGGCGCCTGGGCCGAGAAGGCCGCCGCCGCTCGAGCGATCGGCCGGGAACTGCCGCAGGCGTGACGATCCGGCTCCAGTTCGACCGGATCCCACCCGGCGTCGAGATCGGCCCGCACCGGCACGGCCTCGAGACCATCGTGTACCTCGCTGCGGGCGAGCTCCTGTTCGAGCATGGGGAGGAGCTCGAGCGCCGGGCCGTGGTCCGGGCGGGGGACGTGCTGTACGAGGCGCCGGCCGAGCACCACCTCGTCCGAAACGAGGGCTCGGTCGACGCCCTCGCCCTCCTCGCGTCCGTCGAGCCCGACGCGCGCCGTCCCGGGCTGCTCTTCCGCAGGTGGGAGGCCGAGGACGAGCCGGTCCGGCGTGGTGGCGACGCCGTGGTGATCGACGACGCCGGCATCTCGCGGCGGCTCATCGTTCGGCCCGGTGACTTCGGCACGGCGACGTTCACGATCAGCGAGGTCGTCGTCGCCCCCGGCACGGCGGATGCCTGGCACCGCCATCCGGGCGCCGAGCACGCCATCGTCGTGTTCGAGGGACGCGGCCTGGTGACGGTCGACGAGACGACCGAGACCCTCGAGCCGCTGACCGGGATCCGGGTGGAGCCCGGGCTCACCCACCGGGTCGAGAACACCGGTCGCCTGCCGCTGCGCTACTACGTCTGCTCATCGCCGGGCACCGACCCGCTGGAGGACCGAGAACCTGCCGAGGCGCCGCCGCGCACCCTGGACGCCTAGATCCCGGACACCTGGGTCCCGAGCTCCTAGGTCCCGCCGAGCCAGCTGGCGGGAACGATCTCGACCTCGCGCGTCTCGGCCTCCGGCGCCACGAACGCGAACGCGCGCGACGCCTCCTCTTCGAGCTCGACCCGCTGGGCACCCCGGACCGGGGTGACCAGCTCGATCGTCATCGTCGCTTCCCGCTTCTCCCGCCGGATCCGCCAGGCGCCCGAGATGAAGCCGTCGACGAGGACGCCGCCGCGCCAGATCAGGTCGGGCACGGCGATCCGTTCTATGAGGATCCGCGATCGGTCGTCGTGCGACAGGAAGATGTTGTCGTAGGTCGGCAGGAAGCGGATGGGGGCCGGCGCGTCGGGGTCCACGAACAGCCCATCCTCGACATCGAACAGCTCGCGACCCGCCTCGTCGCGAAACACGCGGAGGCGAGGGCGCAACCGCTCCACGACCTCACGCAACCCGGTGAGCCACGACCAGATCCGCATGTCGGACACCGACGCGGGCCCGAACGCGCCGAGGTAGCGCAGGACCGCCTCGTCCGCGGCGGTCGAGTGGCCCAGTGGACCACCCAGCCACGCCTCGGCGGTGGTGTTCGTCGCGCGGCTCGTCCTGCCCCACAGCCCCCTCGGCGGCACCTGCACCAACGGCAGCAGGAACCGGGCGGCGTATGCCAGCGACGGGGCGTCTCGATCGGGCCAGGTCGTGGCGAGCAACTTCCCGAGCTCGGCCGGCGTGCGAGGCCGCTCCTCGAGCGTGGCGCGGGCCAGGTGGAGCACGGCGTCGATGTCGACGTCGACCAGCTGCTTCGCGAACGGGCTGCTGCGAAAGGCCCGACGCAGCACGTCCGCCATGACCGGATAGAGCGCCTTCGCGTCGCGGGCGGTCACCAGGTGGAGCGTCGTGCGCATCAAGCCGATGCGGACCGCACGCCGTTCCTCGATGAGCGCGCTCAGTTCCCCTGGCTCGAAGCCCTCGATCCGGCTCCACAGCGCCAGGTACGGATCGGGTGGTTCCTGTGCCTGCATCCCGACGAGATGCTCGATGACATCCTCGGCCGGGCGGTCGACCCGCTCGAGGAGGAGCTGGCGGCCCAGCAGCGTCCGGTTGAGGGCGCGTCGCGACAGCAGCGGTGCCGTCGACTTCGCGGCCATCGATCAGCCGGCCGCCTGCGCGGCCTCGGCGCGCTCGAAGGCCGCGAGCGAATCGCTCGAGAACAGGACGAACGTGACCATGTCGAGGGCGTCCGGGTGCGCAGCGAGCCAATCGCGCACCGTGCCGAGCGCGACCGGCGCGGCACGGTCGACCGGGTAGCCGAAGACGCCGGTCGAGATGGACGGGAACGAGACCGTCCGGGCTCCCTCCGCCGCGGCCAGATCGAGCGAGGTCCGGTATGCCGAGGCGAGCGACTCCGGCTCCCCGCGATCGCCGCCCTGCCACACCGGGCCGACCGCGTGGATGACCACCGTCGCTGGCAGGTTCCCCGCGGCACCCGCCACCGCACTCCCCGTCGGACAGGAACGGCCGGGGCCGTAGCGCCGTTCGAGGTCCGCCATGACCGCCGGGCCGCCGGCACGGTGGATCGCGCCGTCGACGCCGCCGCCGCCCGCGAGCCGCTCGTTCGCCGCGTTGACCATCGCGTCGACGGGGACCTGGGTGATGTCGCCCTGCAGCAGACGGATGGTCGCCAACTCAATCGTCGGCAAGGTCCGTCAGGAAGCGACGGATCACCCGTGCCAGCCGCGGGCCGGCCTCGGCCCCGGACTCGAGGACCTCCTCGTGGGTCAGCGGTGCCCCCGTGTAGCCGGCCCCGGCGTTCGTCACGAGCGAGACGCCGCACACCTCCAGGCCGATCCAGCGAGCCGCGATGCACTCGAGCACGGTCGACATCCCGACCGCGTCGCCACCGAGACCGGCGAGCATCCGGACCTCGGCAGGCGTCTCGTACGTCGGCCCCGTCAGTCCGACATACACACCCTCCCGGACCTCGACCTCCTCGGCGACCGCGGCCGCATGGAGGCGCCGGCGCAGGCGCGGGCTCCAGGCGTCGGTGAGGTCCGCGAAGCGCGGCCCGAGCTCATCTGCGTTCGGTCCGATCAGCGGTGATCGCGCGGTCAGGTTGATGTGGTCGGTCATGACCATGAGCGTGCCCGGTCCGAACGACGGGTCCAGGCCCCCGGCGGCGTTCGTCAGGACGACGATCCGTGCCCCAAGGGCGCCGAACAGCAGGACGGGCTGGATGACCAGTCCCGGGTCGTTGCCCTCGTAGAGGTGAAATCGCCCCTGGAGCATCACCACCTGCCGGCCGCCAAGCCGGCCGAGCAACAGACGCCCGACGTGCCCCGGTGCGGTGGCCGGCGGCCAGCCAGGCAGCTCGGCGAACGGGATCGCGACCGCCTCCTCGAGGTCGTCGGCCAGCCCACCGAGTCCGGACCCCAGGACGATCCCCACCTCCGGCACGATGGCCGTCTGCCGGCGGACGGCCGCGACGAGTGCCTTGATCCGGGCGGGCTGCTCCACGGGCGGGATGGGACGTGTCGGATCGACGGCCGGGGTGGGATGGGACATCTTGCCTCCAGGGTCGCATCCAGCATAGGACGCCCGAGGCGAGCGGACTTCGTCCGCCCGACGGAAGTATCGACACCGGGATGCCGATCGCGTCCCGTCGGGCGTCCCTGCGGCCCGGGCCGTGGTGAGACGGACCGAGCGCTCGGGCAACGAAGCGCCCGAAGCGACCGAACGGCAGAACGTAGGTCCTTGATGCGATCTCGGGTTCCTGCGCCCCTGTCGGCCCCTTCGGGCAAGACCTACGGTAGGTTGCCCCCGGGACCCGGGTCAACGCGCTTATCCACGAACCTGCCGAGGACGCTCGACGCCTGTCCACGAACCCCGTCGCGCTGTGGACAGGCTGTGGACGAGGGCCCGATCCATCGCCAAGCTTCCAGGGTCAGCCGCCGATCGCGAACATCTCGATCTTGGGCAGGTCGGAGCGCTGGCCATCCGTCGCCAGGGCGCGCAACTCGGAATAGCGATCGTCCCGGGCTCGCCACGTGTCGGCCAGGAATGCCACGAGATCCTCGTCGCTCGACCCATCGCGCAGCACGGCACGCACGTCGCGGCCGGCGACCGCGAAGAGACACGTGTACAGCTGGCCGTCCGCGGAGAGACGGGCCCTCGTGCAGTCCCGGCAGAATGGCCGCGTGACCGATGAGATGATCCCGAACTCCCCCCGGCCGTCCAGGTAGCGCCATCGACCGGCGACCTCGCCCCGGTAGTTCGCGTCAGCCGGTGCCGCCGGCCAGACGGCGCCGACGGCGTCGATCAACTCCTGGGCCGGAACGACCTCGTCGAGACGCCAGCCGTTGGAGTGCCCGACGTCCATGTACTCGATGAAGCGCAGGGTCACGCCGGTCTCGCGGGCCCACCGCGCCATCGGCACGACGGACGACTCGTTCACCCCGCGCCGGACGACCATGTTCACCTTCACAGGGGCCAGGCCTGCCGCCAGCGCAGCGTCGACGCCATCGAGGACCCGCGCCACCGGGAAGTCGACCCCGTTCATCGCACCGAACACGGCGTCGTCGAGCGAATCGAGGCTGACCGTCACCCGACCCAAACCGGCCGCGGCCAGCGGTCGCGCGATCGACGCGAGCGCGGCCCCGTTGGTCGTGAGGGTCAGGTCCAGCGCCCGGCCGTCGGACGTTCGCAGCGCCGCCAGGTGGGCGATGAGGGTCGGCAGGTCGCGTCGAACCAGCGGCTCGCCCCCGGTGATCCGCAGCTTCTCGACTCCGAGGGCGACGAAGGCGCGGGCGGCGCGCTCGATCTCCTCGAAGCTCAGGACCTGGTCCTTGGGCAGGAATTCGTAGTCGCGACCGAACACTTCCTTCGGCATGCAATACGTGCACCGGAAGTTGCACCGGTCGGTGACCGAGATGCGCAGATCACGCAGCGGCCGTCCGAGCGTGTCGAGTGGCTCCATCGCCCGCCATCGTACTCGCGATGGCTGTTGCGGCCCCACAACGCCGTTCGTGGGTCGGCAGCCAACGGTACGACCGGCGCACGCCGCTGGTACCTCTAGCGGACTCCACCACACCAGACCTCGCTGGCACCATGCCGACACACCCAGAACCGCCCCAGCCCAAACAAGACCGAGGATTTCATCGCATGGCCACGACCGATGCCAAGCCAGGTTTCCGTCTCCCGTGGAGCGCGGATCGAAGCGAGTCCGAAGCGCGCGCCGAGACGACCGGCGACGCGCCTGTCGGCGAAGCCCTCCCCCACGACCAGGAGATCGAGACGCCCGACATGATCGACGCTGCGCCTTCCGCCAATGACCAGATGGCCACCGTCGACGAGGGGGCATCGGCCCCGTCGGATGGCGATCAGCCGCACGGCACCAGCTCGACCGCCGAACCGTCGCCGGCCGTCGACGACTCGGCGGCCGCGACCGAGGCACCCTCGTCCGGCCGCAAGCCCAACAAGTTCATGGCCGATCTCACCCGGGCCATGCAGGGCGCCGCCGAGACGGCCAAGGCCGATACGCTCGCTCGCTTCGCCGGGGACGCCAAGGCCTATATCGAGACCATCCACGCGACGACCGCCAACGAGGCGACCGAGCTGCGCAAGCAGGCCGACGACGACGTCGCCTCCATCCGCGAGTGGTCCAAGGCCGAGATCGCCCGGATCCGCGAGGAAACCGACGAGCGCATCACCCACCGCAAGGCCCGGCTCGAGCGCGAGATCGAGGCCCACGCGGCCGACATCGAGGGACGCATCGAGCGGGTCCAGCGCCGCGTCGACGCCTTCGAGGCCGAGATGGCCGATTTCTTCCAGCGCCTGATCGCCGAACAGGACGCCACCCGCTTCGCGGCGATGGCCGAGAGCCTGCCCGAGCCGCCGCCGTTCGATACCGATGACGCCACGGAGGCCAGGCTGGCCGACGCAGCGACGACCGAGACCGACGAGACCCCCACCGAGCGTGCGGTCGTCGTCGAGTCATCTCCCGAGACCGGCGCGGAGCCGGTCGCCGAGACCGAGTTCACGGCCCCGACCGAGGACGCCCCCACGACCGAGACCGAGACCGAGACCGTCGGCGAGGTCTCCGCCGAAGCGTCCACCACGACCGACGACCAGCCGCTCGAGGCCGAGGCCGAGCCTGAGACGACGGCTTCCGACGAGTCGGACCCGCGCCTCGACGCGCTGGCCATGACCCCGGACTTCGCCGCGGCCGAGGCCGAGGCCGCCGCCTTCGCACCGGATGAGAGCCCCGCCGAGGAAGAGATCACCGTCATCGGGGACGACGCCCTCGCTGCCCGGCTGGCCGGCCTGGTCCCGGAGGAGAGCCACCCGACGGAGGCGCAGAACACCCGCGTCGTCGTCACCGGCCTCGTCAGCGTGGCGAGCATCGCCGGCTTCAAGCGCCAGCTCTCGCGCGTCGCGGGCGTGCATTCGGTCGGCGTCTCGTCCGGCCCCGATGGCGAGTTCCTCTTCGCTGTCGCTCACGATCCAGGCATCGTCCTCAAGGATGCGCTGACGACCCTCCCCGGCTTCGGGGCGCGTGTCACCGGCGAGGCCGAGGGTGAGCTCACCGTGACCGCCCGCGATCCAGAGACCGAAGGCTGACCGTGGCTCGACCCAGCGTCGCCATCGCGCTGCCGACCGAGGAGTCCGTCCCGGTCGCGGCCGAGCTCAAGGAGGCGGGCTTCACGGTCATCACCGTCGGCCACCCCGACGAGCTCGAGGCGTTGCTTGGGACTGACCGCAATGTCGCGGTCGCGATCCTCGACGGCGAGACCGACTTCGACACGTCCCTCGAGTTCTACGGGATGCTCCGCGACGGGGGCCGGGCCATCCCGGCCCTGATGGTCGTCTCACCACGAACCCTCGAGGGGCTCGGCTCGCGTGGCGGCAGCGTCGAAGACGAATACTTCACACGCCCCTATTCCGCCGAATCCCTGCGCTGGCGGGTCGAGGCGATGTGCATCCGAAGCCAGACCGTCGACGACGGCTCCGGCCCGATCCTGCAGAGCGGCCCGATCGAGGCGGACGGCTGGATCCACCCGGCCACGGTCATCGCGGTCTTCAACCCCAAGGGTGGGGTCGGCAAGACGACGATCGCCACGAACCTCGCCTCGACGCTCCAGATCCGCAAGGGCCAGAACGTCCTCCTGCTCGACGCCGACACGGTGACCGGGCACGTGACGACGTCGCTGGGCATGAGCGAGGTCCGGACCGTCCTCGA
Organism: uncultured Chloroflexia bacterium; assembly: GCA_963735785.1. Classification (GTDB taxonomy): domain Bacteria; phylum Chloroflexota; class Limnocylindria; order Limnocylindrales; family CSP1-4; genus SPCO01. The sequence goes on from CAVTMH010000003.1 coordinate 381,712, forward strand.
CAGCTGGACCGACGAGCCCGACGGCGGACCCGTCGAGACCCTGGCCGACCTGGCCGCGGCGCATCCGTCGGGCCTGCGCGTCGTGTCGCTGACGTCCTCCCCACTCGGCACCGAGATCCTGGACCCGGCCCGAGTGGCCGCCCTCATCCAGGCGTCCCGCCGTGGCTTCGACTACGTGGTCATCGACCTCCACCCTTCGTACAGTCCGCTCAACCAGGCGATCTTCGAAACCGCCGATCGCATCCTCGTGCCCGTCACCCCGGACGTCCCCGCCATCCGGGCGGCCGTCCAGCTGGCCGACCTCGCGACCGAGCTCGGGATCCGGGATCGCCTTGCCCTCGTCGTCAACCGGGCGAATAGCGGCGTATCGGTCGCCGACATGGAGCGGACCGTCGGCATGCCGTCACTCGCGCTCCTCCGATCGGGTGGGCTGCTCTTCGTCCGCGCGGCCAACGAGGGGCGGACGGTGATCGAAATGTTCCCGCGCGAGAAGATCAGCGAGGACTTCGACGCCCTCGCCGACCGGATCATGGGGACCCCCGTCTCCTCGCCGAACCCCAAGCCGGCATTCGGCCTGTTCAACCGCCAGAAGGTCGCCGCCCGGGCGTAGCCTCGCGCGCTTCCCCTTTGGACCGACGGGTCGTGGCTTTGGCCGCGGCCCGTTTCGCTGTCTCCGGATGCCCCACGGTTGCCGGCAGCGTGTGCAACCGCCTGCGTGCACCCCACGCTCCTATCGGCGAACGAGCCTTCAGGATCGCCCTCCAGGCCCCGAATGTGCGCCGGATGCTCGCCCCGAGGTCCAATCGGCGCCTCGCCCATCGATACGAGCACGGTGTGCACATGTCGGGAACGGTGAGGCAATCGCCACCCGCCGACCAGGCGCGCGACTCGTCGACAAGTGTCTCTCCGACGTCGAAGACGACAGCGCGGCCGTCAACGAGACCTATCGCGCCAGCTGATGCCGCCGAGCGGCTGGCCAGGGAGCGGCTCCGCCCGCAGTCCGGTTCGCCGGTCGATCTGCTCGAGGCCGCGCAGGTAGAAACGATTGACGAGGATCGCATCCATCTCGGGCCCGAGCTGCTGCTCGCCGAGGTACGCTGTCGCTGCCACGACCGGGAAGAACATCTCGGTCGCACGGTCCAGGAGCCGGTCCGGCTCCGAGCCAGGGTGCATGTAGACCGTGCCGATCACCCGAAAGGGCGGCACTTCGAGGGCCACGTCGTAGGGGATCTTGTGGACCTTGTACGCGGTCCGCTCGGCGTCGGTCAGCGGCGGCAGCGTGGCGGCGCCGGCCAGCACGAGGATGAGGTCATACGGGTCGACCGCCTTGAGGCCGGACGCCGGAGAAAGCTCCTCCGAACCATCCACCGGCGCCCACCGCACGTCCGAGATGGTGACCGCCTCGCGCTTGTTGAGGGCGTCGGACAGCCGCGCCGCGATGTGCATCTCGCCGACGATGCGCCATTCGTCGGTGAGCCCGTCGAACGGCACGCCCCGGCCTCCGGACCCACCGCCGCCCGCGCCGGGCGCCTCCGCTTCGGTCGATCCCTTCCTCCGCCTGAGGAAGTCGAACGGCACCTCAGTCCTCCGCCGCGCCGCTGTTCGTGCGGATCAGGTCGACCACGCCGGCGTCGGCGAGGGTGGTGGTGTCGCCCAGGACGCGACCTTGGGCGATGTCGCGGAGCAAGCGACGCATGATCTTGCCGGATCGGGTCTTGGGCAGGTCGGGCACGAACATCAGGCCCTTCGGCTTGGCGATCGGGCTGATCTTCGCGGCGACGTGGCGGCGAAGCTCCTCGCCCAGCTCCGGGGAGGCCTCCGTGCCGAGCCGCAGGATCACGAACGCGTTGATCGCCTCGCCCGTGACCGGATCCGGTCCACCCACGACCGCGGCCTCGGCCACGGCCGGATGCGAGACCAGCGCACTCTCGATCTCGGTCGTGGACAGCCGGTGGCCCGACACGTTCATGACGTCGTCGACGCGGCCGAGCAGCCAGAGGTAGCCCTCGCTATCGCGCTTCGCGCCGTCCCCCGCGAAGTACATCCCGGGAAACCGGCTCCAGTAGGTCTCCCGATAGCGCTCCGGGTCGCCGTAGATGCCGCGCAGCATCGCGGGCCACGGACGCTTGAGGACCAGCAGCCCTCCCCCACCGAGGGGGACCGAGTTCCCGGCGCTGTCGATGACGTCGGCTTCGACGCCCGGGAATGGGAACGTAGCGCTGCCGGGTTTCGTGGTCGTGACCCCGGGGAGCGGCGTGATCATGATCATGCCGGTCTCGGTCTGCCACCACGTGTCGACGATCGGCCGCGTGCCACCGCCGATGTGCTCGTGGTACCAGAGCCAGGCCTCGGGGTTGATCGGCTCCCCGACCGACCCAAGGACCCGGAGGCTGCTGAGGTCGTGCGCCTCCGCGTGCTTCGCCCCCTGCTTCATGTGGGCTCGGATCGCCGTCGGGGCGCAGTAGAGGATGTTGACCTTGTAGTCCTCGATGATCTGCCACCAACGGCTCCAGTCCGGCGTGTCCGGCGTGCCCTCGTACAGCACGCTGGTCGTCGCATTGGCGAGCGGCCCATAGACGATGTAGCTGTGGCCGGTCACCCAGCCGACGTCCGCCGCGCACCAGTACACGTCGTCGGGTTTGACGTCGAACACCATCTCGTGGGTGAAGCTCGCTCCGAGGAGGTAACCCGCGCTGGTATGGACGATGCCCTTGGGCTTGGCGGTCGTGCCAGACGTGTAGAGCAGGTAGAGCATGTGTTCGCTGTCGAGCGCGACCGGGGTGTGCTCGTCGGACTGGCGGCCCACGAGGTCGTGCCACCAGACGTCGCGCCCGTCCTGCATCGCGGTGCCACCCTCGACGGCGTCACCGAGCCGACGGACCACCAGCGCGTGCACCACGGAGGGCGAGGATCCGAGTGCCTCATCGACGGCCGGCTTGAGGGGAGCAGGCTTGCCGCGTCGCCAGCCACCGTCGGCGGTGATGACGAGCTTGGCCTGGGCATCGTTCATGCGCCCACTCAGGGCTTCCGCCGAGAAGCCCCCGAAGACGACCGTGTGCGGCGCCCCGATGCGAGCGCAGGCCAACATCGCGATGGGCAGCTCCGGGATCATCGGCATGTAGATCGCCACCCGGTCGCCGGTCTCCACGCCGAGCTCCAGGAGGGCGTTGGCGGTCTTGCTGACCTCACGCTGCAGCTCGGCGAACGTGATCGTTCGCGTGTCGCCGGGTTCGCCGATCCAGTGATAGGCGACCTTGTCCCCGAGCCCGCGTTCCACGTGCCGGTCGATGCAGTTGTAGGCGAGGTTCAGCTTGCCGCCGACGAACCACTTTGCGAACGGCAGGTCCCACTCCAGGGTGGTGTGGAAGTCCTCGACCCAGTCGATCCGCTCGCGCGCCAGACGCGCCCAGAACGCCTCGAAGTCGGCCTCGGCTTCGGCATACAGGTCGGCCGTGGCATTGGCCTGCGCCGTGAACGCCGGGTCGGGCGGGAACTTGCGGTCCTCGGCCAGGAGATTCTCGATCTCGGGCGACGTCGCCGGGGACGGGTCGATGCTCACGGGAGGTACCCCTCTCGAGTGGTCGTCTGTGGCCCGGCCATCGTACCGCGGGCCGGTCGTTCAGTCGGAGTCGGTGGCGAGGTCCTCGTCCCCGGCTCCGTCCGCGCGACCGGTGGGGGCGAGGCCGGCCGCGGCCAGGACCGACGGGTCGCGGGAGAGCACCACGCGCTGGGGCCGTGGGATCTCGATCCCGTTCGCCTCGAGGGCCGCCAGGAGCCGCTTGCGGAACTCACCGCCGGCGGCCCATTGCTCCGGCGCGCGGACCGAGCCCAGGATCTTGAGGGTGACCCCGTACTCGCCGAGGGCCTCGATCCGCTCGACCCGCGGCCGCTCGAGGATCCGCCGCTTCCAGACTTGATCCCCCGCGAGCTCGTGCCCGACCTGATCGACGATCTCGATGGCCTTGTCGAGATCCGTTCCGTAGGCAAGGGTGATGTCCTCGTTGATGCGAGCCCAGACCCGGGTGAGGTTCGAGGCGACCTTGATCTCCCCGTTGGGCACTGTATGGACGACCCCGTCGAGGTCGCGCACCGTGGTGCGGCGCAGATTGAAGTCCTCGACCGTGCCGTCGATCCCGGCCAGGCGCACGACATCACCCTTCGAGAACTGGTTCTCGAGCAGGATCAGCGCCCCGTTCAGGTAGTCACGGACGAGCGTCTGCGCGCCGAACCCTACGGCGATGCCGATGACGCCGAGGCCCGCGACGGCTGGGCCGATGTCGAGACCCAGCTGTCCGAGCACCATCAGCGCCGCGATCACGACGATGAAGAATTGGATCGCGTGGGCGCCGAGGCCGTCGAGGGTGTCCATGCGCTTCTTGAGTTCGACGGCGCTCAATTCCTGGGCCGTGCCCTCGGTCGCCTCACGATCGAGCAGTGCCTTCACGATGCTGTGGACGAAGACGCTCGCGAGGCGGACCGAGACGATGGCTACGATGAGGATCAGGCCGACGGGGACCAGGGATTCACGGGCGAACGCCGCGACATCGCTCCAGGGCGCCTCGCTGAAGTCGGGCATGGCCTAAGGGTAGCGAGTCGCCGCGGTAGACCGTGCGGGCGGACCGGTCAGGCCGTGGCGGTCACCGGCGCGGGCTGGCGGGTGGGGGCCGTGCCGCCGAGGCGGACCGAGATTGCGGCCGCTGCCTCGCGGGCCTGGGCGGCGAGTTCGGGGATCCGTCGCGGGGTCAGCCGGAACGCCGGTCCCCAGACGTCGACGGCGGCGATCACGTTGCCGCGAGCGTCGTGGATGGGCGCGGCGACCGCGTTGAGGCCAAGCTCGAACTCGCCGATGGCCGTGGCATAGCCGCGGCGTCGGATCCGCGCCAGCTCCTCGAGGAGCGGCTCGAGCTCCACGATCGTCCGCTCGGTGTAGCTCACGAGTCCCCGCCGGACGATGCGCAGGACGTCCCGTTCGGCCAGGGCGGACATCAGCACCTTGCCCGACGCCACGCAATGCAGCGGCGTGGCACGGCCCGTCCAGTCGCCCACGGCGATGAGGTTGGGTCCGTCGGCCTGGGCCACGGTCAGAAGCGAATCGCCGTCGAGGATCCCGATCCCCGTCGTCTCGTGGGTGAGCCGCGCGAGTCGATCCAGCTCCGGCGAGGCGATCCCGCGGAGGTCGAGGGTGCGCTCGGCGCGCTCGGCGAGCCGGATGACCACCAGGCCGAGCCGGTACTTCCCGGTCTCGTCGTCCTGTTCGACGAGGCCCCGTTTCTGGAGGGTTGCCAGCAGGCGAGAGGCGGTCGATTTGTGCAGGCCCAACCGCCGGGCGAGCTCGGTGACGCCGGCCTCGCCCTGCGATTCGCCGAGCGCCAGGAGGAGGGCGGCCGCTCGATCGACGGAGCGGACCGCGTTGCCGTCAAGCACCATCCAGCCGCCCCTTTCGATCAGCCGCCCGACGGATGCGCCATCGCACCCGTGGGATCGGTGTGGCCGCCGTGCGCCCGTTCTTCGAGTGCCGCGTCGAGCGAGTCTGAGAAGGCCGTCAACACCCGGTCGATGATGTCGGCGTCGGCGTGCGCCTCGCAGATGAACCACGGCTCGCGCGAGTCGGGCTCGGGCATGGCGCCACGGGCGTGCATGCCGATGGCGATCGCGTCGTACAGCTCGTGGTCGGTCGTCGCCCAGTCGCGGTATTCGGTCGCTACCTCCTCGCGGAACATGATCCCGAACATCGAGGGGTGGCCCGTGAAGTGATAGGGGATGCCGACCGGGTCCAGGATCTCGCGGAGGCCGTCCTGGATCGTTCGGCCGGTCGCGTGGATCGTCTCGAGCGCGTTGGTGTCGCGGAGGATCTCGAGCGTCTTGACCGCGGCCGAGGCGGCGACCCGGTTGCCCGCGTACGTGCCGCCGTGGCTGACCTTGTCGGGGAGCATGTCCATGACCTCGCGGCGGCCACCGAAGGCCGCGGCCGGATAGCCGTTGCCCATCGCCTTGGCGAATGTCCCGAGATCGGGCTTGATCCCGAAGAATTCCGCGGCACCGCCCCGGGCGAGCCGGAACCCCGTCTTGACCTCGTCGAAGATCAGGAGGATCCCGAACTCCTCGGTCAGGGCGCGCATCTCCTTGTGGAAGCCTTCCTGGGGCATGATCGCCTGGGCGTTGCCGAGGACCGGCTCGACGATGATCGCCGCGATCTCCTCGCCGTGGCGCTCGAAGATCCGGCGAAGGGCGGTGATGTTGTTGTAGCGCGCGGGGATGATCGTGTCGGCGACGGCACCCGGGATGCCGCGGCCCCAGGCGAGCGCGACCGGCGCGTCAGCGTCGCCCAGCTCTGACATGTCGTCCGGGCCGACGCTGATCAGTGCGTAGTCGTGGACGCCGTGGTACTGGCCCTCGAACTTCACGATCTTCTCGCGGCCCGTGTAGGCGCGAGCGATGCGCATGGCATGCATCGTCGCCTCGGTCCCCGACACGGTCATGCGGGCCATGTCCACCCAGCCCGTGAGCTCCTTGACGAGCTCCATCGCGCGGACCTCGTCCTCGCTCGTCAGGCTGAAGCTGACGCCCTGCCGCATGCGCTCGTTGACGTAGTCGTCGACGCGCTCGTCGGCGTGCCCCAGGATCACCGGCCCGTAGCCCATCCGCAGGTCGACGAATTCGTTGCCGTCGACGTCCCAGACCTTGCCGCCCTTGCCACGGTCCACGTAGATCGTGCTCTCGCCCCACGCCCGGAAGTTGGAATTGGTGCCGCCGGGCAGCGTTTCGAGAGCGCGCCGGTACAGCGCGGACTGGGCGTCGCGACGGAGCGTGGGCGTGGTCCGGGCGGCGGGTTCCGTGGCCATCAAGGTCCTCTATCTGCGGGCGTTTCCGGTCGACGAGCGGGGGGGCGCGTCCCGTGGTACGCGCGTTGCGCGCTGCGGGACGGCCGTCCCGCCATCGTGCCATAGGCCCATTCGCGGCGTCAATGCGAGATTCGTGTCCCGATGGTCCATACCCGACGAATGGCGTGTGCCAGCGGGTCCTATCCGGCGGGACGCGCGGCGCAGCCGAGCGTCACTTCCAGATCGCGACGAGCACCCCGACGATGAGGAGCGACACCACGTGGTAGGCGCCGCTGATCGCGAACCAGGTCCACGGGCGGGGCTTGTTCGGGTCGAATACGGCGTCTGTCGCCGTCACGGTCAGCGCGTAGCCGACGCCCACGACCAAGCCCAGGATCACGCCCTCCGCGAGCGTATCGGTGCCGGTTGCCACGGCGAGGAGGCCGGTGGCGATCGCCGACACGAGATAGAAGAGCGCCGGCCCGGCATAGCTCACCGGGTTCATCTCCGGTCGCGGACGCGACTCCTCCCAACCGATCGACGCCATCCATGGTCGCCCGAACAGCGGCGGCGCGAACCACACCGCCCCGATCGCGAAATAGATCACGGCGCCCACGAGCACCGCCACCCAGTTGAGCTGACCCAGCAGATCAAGGCTCATCTCGCCCTCCCTTCGGTGCGATCGGTCCGACCGCCGTCCAAGACCCCGCGAGGAGCGTAGTTCCGGGGCGACCCGCATGGCTAGACTTCGTGCTCATGCAACGACCCGGATCGCACATCCCGGTGGGCTACTGGCTGCGCGATCCGGGTCCGCCCGCCGATCCGCCGCTGGTGGCCGGAGCGAACCTCGACGTCGACGTCGCGGTCGTCGGCGCGGGCTTCACCGGGCTGTGGACCGCCATCGCCTTGACCGACACCGACCCATCGCTCCGGATCGCTTTGTTGGAGGCCGAGACCGTCGCGTTCGGGGCCAGCGGTCGCAACGGCGGCTTCTGCGAGGCCAGCCTCACCCACGGCCTCGCGAACGGCATCAGGCACTTCCCCGATGAGTTGCCCCGGCTCGAACAGGAGGGGATCGAGAATCTGCGCGCCCTGATCGCGTTCACGCGCGAGCACGCGATCGACTGCAACCTCGAGGAGACCGGCACCCTCGCCCTTGCCGACCAGCCGTACCAGGTCGACGAGTTCCGGGCATGGGTCGACGAGGCGGCCGAACACGGCGAGCACCTGGAGTTCCTGGACCGCGATGCGGCACGGGCGGAGGTCCACTCCCCGTTGTGGCAGGCCGGCCTGTACCGGCCGCCCGGGCGCGACGTCCTGCTGGATCCGGCAAGGCTGTGTCGCGGCCTTGCGCGGGTCGTGCGTGAGCGGGGCGTCGGCGTCCATGAGGGCACACGCGTGACCCGCCTCGACCGGCGGGCGGCCGGTGTCGCGCTGACGACGGCCGGCGGTGCGACCGTCCGGGCACGCCACGTGGTCGTCGCAACGTCGGCCTATTCCGGCTGGCTGCGCCGCCTCGCTCCGCTCTTCGTGCCGGTCTACGACTATGCCCTCGTGTCGGAACCGCTGACGCCATCGCAACGGGCCGCGATCGGCTGGGAACGGCGTCAGGGTCTCAGCGCCGGCAACAACCAGTTCCACTACTTCCGGTTGACGGCCGACGACCGGATCCTGTGGGGCGGGTACGACGCGATCCATCATTTCGGCAGCCGCGTGGCGGCGGAGCTCGATACCCGCCCGGCCAGCTTCGAGCGGCTCGAGGCGCAATTCCTCCGGGCCTTCCCGCAGCTCGAGGGTCTCGCATTCCCGTACCGCTGGGGCGGCGCGATCGACACGACTTCGCGATTCACGGTGACCTTCGGTCAGATGATGGGCGGGCGGGTCACCTACGCGCTGGGCTACACCGGCCTGGGCGTCGGGGCCAGCCGGTGGGCTGCCGGGGTCGTGCGCGACTTCATCCTTCGCCCGGACGAGGACCGCCTTCGGCTGCGGATCGTCACCTCTCCGCCCGTGCCGTTCCCGCCCGAGCCGCTCCGCTCCCTGACCATCGATACGGTCCGCCACGAGCTCGACCGCGCGGATCGGAGCGAGGGACGCCGCGGGGTCCTCCTCAAGACGCTCGACGCCCTGGGGATCGGCTTCGACTCGTAGAAACGACGAAGCCCGCCGGGCCGGCGGGCTTCGTCGTCGGTGCTGGCCGCGATCACGGCCGGGCGTCAGGCGCCCTGGATGCGAACGAGCAGCAGCTGCCCACCGGCACGCTTGTCGGTGAAGTCGGGGCCCGGCGGCGGGACGTTGTTGTCGCCGGGTGCTTTCTCGACCCACAGCGTGCCGGCCTGGACGTCGATCAGGAACGCACCCGGCCCGAAGGCCGCCGAGGCGTCCACGATGCCGCTTGATTCCCAGGCGCCGAGGTTGCCACGTGCGGTCGTGGCGTCGACATCGGTGGGGCCCTCGTCGGCCGACTGGTCGACCTTGAGCACCACCCGCGTCTGTCCGGACAGGAGGTCGTAGCGCCAGACGCGAGCCGTGGTGGCCGCCGGATCCGTAGACCCGACGGGGAACTGCTGGCTCGAGCCGGGATCCTCGGTGAGGTAGATGCCGTTCACGGTGGTCTCGATGTTGTCAGGCTGATGGATCTCGTTGACGGCCTTGACCGGGGCGTCGTCACCCTCGATGAGGATCGACATCGCCGTGACCTTCTTGGGGTCGTTCGGGTCGAGGACCATCTTCCAGACCCGGCCGTTCGTCGAGATTCCCGGACCGAACGTCGGCACGGGCGGGTCGGGCCGAGGCGGTTGGACGGGAACAGTGCCGCGCCCGGAATCGACGACGTAGACCACGTTGTCCATGCCCGGCCGCTTGTCGTAGGCGATGTCCTCGACGCGGACGAAGCCGAAGACATGGTTCTGCGGCAACCGCGACCAGTAGTCGAGGACCCACTGGGGCCCATCGATGCCGATGCCGTTCGGATCTCGCTGCCACGTCCCGTTGTTCGGCGGCAGCGGATATGGACCGCCGAACTCTGCCGGAACGTCCCGGGCCATCAGGTCCGTCCCGTCGGGGTTGCGGCCCGTGGCGATGAGGCGTGGGACCTTGACGAACTGGCCGCTGACCGAGGCCACGTCGCCCGGCACGAAGTCCTCGTACTTCTGCTTTGGCCCATTCGCCTGGAATGCCCAGAGATCTCCCCGGTCGTTCCACACCGCGTCCGCGTCCGCGGCGATGTACGAGTAGAGCTGCGACTGCGACGGATTGTTGGTGAAGGTGTCGTCGCCCGACAGCAGCACCACGTCGTCGAACCCCGGGATCGGCACGGAATTCTCGTGGTTGTGGCGACCCATGCCCCAGATCGGCCGCTGCTCGCGGCTCTTCACGTCGAAGGCCACCACGAGGCCGGACTGACGCGCCTCGTCCGCCCCGATCACGGCCGGCCAGGCGTTGCCTGTCCGATTCACCCAGTCGATGCTCTCCTCATTGGTGAAGAGGATCTCTCGGTCGAATCCCTCAGCAGCCGTGGCCAGGTAGCTGGAGCAGAAGCGCTGGTAGTTGCTGTCGCTGGTGATGACCATCGAGCCGCTCAGCACCCCGGCGCTCTTCCGGTGCAGCGACAGCTTGCTGACCTGCGCGTTATCGAAGTCGTTCTGCGAGTTGAGCTCGGTCGGCGCTGACGGCGTGTACGGGAAGGGGACGCGCGAGGTCTCGTGATTGACGTACACGTCCACGATCGCGTTGTTGCGCACCTTCACCGCGATGCCGTCCGGCACGGACTCGAAGACGTAGCCGTCGTCGCCGGCGGTCTCGCCGACCGTGATGAGGGGCGTGACCGTGACTCCGGCACCGACCGGGGTCAGCATGGCCGCCTGACGGGTCTTCGTGCCGCCGCCCGCGGCCATGACAGGCACGACGCCGACGATGAGCGCGGCGATGACGAACAGGGCCGTGAGCTGGAGCCGGCGACGGCGGGGCAGGAGCCGTAGACGGGGCATCGAGACCTCCCGGAGTGCACTGCAGGGGCGTTCGGTGGGGTCCGTTATGGTCCCCCACCGGCGTGTTAACGGCAAGTGAACGCGCCGCACGACGGAGCTTGGCGCGCGAACTGCCGGTGCGCGTCGGCACCGGCTCGCCGCGCAGCGGATGGCCACGGCGGGGCCGATCGATCAGGCCGGTGTGGCGACCCAGCTCGGCAGCTCGCGCGCGAGCGTCGTGAGCGGCAGCGACCCGTGTCCGAGCACCTGGTCGTGGAATTCGCGAAGATCGAACCGCGCGCCGTCGCGCTCCGAGATCTCCCGTCGCAGCTGCTCGATCTGGCGCTGCCCCAGCTTGTACGTCAGGGCCTGGCCGGGCCAGCAGATGTAGCGGTCGGTTTCGATCACGGCGTCCGTCTCGGACAGGCCCACGTCGCGCAGGAAGTCGATGGAGCGCTGACGCTCCCAGCGCAGCGCATGCAGCCCGGTGTCGACGACGAGCCGGGCGGCTCGCCACGCCTGTGCATCGAGCATGCCGAACCGCTCGCCCTCCGACCGGTAGAGGCCCATCTCGTCGGCCAGGCGCTCGCTGTACAGCCCCCAACCCTCGACGTAGGCGCCGCCGACCTGCCGCGCGCCGAGACGCCGGAACGTGTTGAGGCGGGGATTCTCCATCTCGAGGGCGATCTGGAAGTGGTGGCCTGGTGCCGCCTCGTGGTAGGTCGTCGACGCGAGTTTCGTGTACTTGCGCGACTCGAGATCGAAGCCGTTGGCGTAGTAGATGCCATCTCGGGAGCCGTCTGCGGCCGGAGGGTAGTAGTAGGCGAAGGGCGCGTCCCGCTCCTTGTATTCCTCGACCGGGCGGACGTCGAGTCCGGCCTTCGGGAGCGTGCCGAAGTAGCCAGGCGCCGCGGTCATCGCCCGATCGATGTCCTCCCTCGCACGCTGCACGAGTTGGTCCTTCGTCCCCGGCGTGTTGGCCGCGTCCTCCCCGAGACTGGTGCGATACGCCGCGGTGTCCTCGCCGAACCCCGCCCCCCGCGAGATCTCTCGGCGCTGGTCCTCGATCGTCTCGAGCTCGTCGAGGCCGATCTGGTGGATCTCGCGCGGGTCCATGTCCAGGGTCGTCCAGCTGCGGATCGCCGTGCGGTAGATGGCATCCCCGTTGGGTGCCGACCAGATCCCCGGCTCCTCCCGGCTGGCGTGGCGGTATTCGCCGCTCAGCACTTCGAGGAATGCGGCGTCGGCCGGATAGACGACATCGCGCACGATCTCCCGGATGCGCTCGCGATCCGCGTCCGAGGCGCCCTGCACGCTCGAGGGGATGATCGCGTCCTCGATCGGGATCGCCAGCATCCGCTCGATCTGGGCGATCGTCCGCTCCGTGACGATCGATGGGGCCGTCAGACCGGTACCGAGCGCCTCGCGCAGGATGTCGGCGTTGGCGGCCATGAACGCCGGGTAGGCGTGCAGCCGCGCGATGAATGCGTCGAGCCGCTCCCTCGTGTCAACGGGCTGGAACTGTGTCAGCTGGGGCAGCAGCTGCTGGGGCCCGCCCATCTGGTCGACGACCCGCAACTGGTGGAGGCCCTGGTCGTCCTCCTCGATACGCAGCTCCCCGATGACCTGGAGCATGTCGCGGGTGATGCGCTCTTCGGTCGAGAGGCCATCGACGGGGATGGCCGCCGCCTCCGTCGCCGTCCGTTCCATGAGCGCGCGGACCTTCGATCGGCCGGCCGGCGACGGGTCCTCGAGGCGGTCGGCATACCGCTCGTCGCCATAGAACGTGGCGGTCGTCGGATCGAGCTCGAGGACGCTTTCCCAGTACCGGTCGGACAAGGCGTCCACCGCAGAACGATCTTGGGTCATCTCGGGTCTCGTGCCTCCCCCTGCGCGCTCACCGCGCCGCCGGCTTCGACGGCCGCGGACTGTCGGAGCCTAGGGTAGCGTCCAGGAAGCCTCAGCCATCGAACAGCGGCATCTGTTCGCCGCCCCGCTCCACGACCGGGTCCAGACCCAGGAGCGGCTCCAGGTCGTCGAGGTCGGGCTGGTCGGTCGCGAGGAATGCCCGGAGGTGATCCCACTTGATGACGTGCCAGCCGTACTCGTCCATGGCGGCGCGCAGCAGCGGCGAGCGCTCCAGCTTGTGGCGGACGAGGTCCGTCCGCTCCGGGGCGACGGCCAGGATCCGGATGAGCCGTTCGTCGGTCCCGATCCGGGGGTGCCGGCGCAGCAACGGCTCGCCGAGGACGGCCGTCCACTCCACCTCGAACAGCAACGCGACCTTGCTCCGGATGTACCAGATCGCGTCGACGTCGGCGAGCTCCGGGACGGGCCGGGCGATCCCGCCCAGGCCGATCGTCTGCTCGCGCTCGCTCAGCAGACTCGCGAGCGTGGCGGTGCCGTGCCGCCGAGCCTGCTCCTTCTGCGCCAACCAGACACGCATCCCCATCCGGTGGCCGGCTTCGGCCAGAGCGGCGAGCAGCTCCGTGTGTTCCTGGCTGCGTTTGAGCAGGTCGTCGCCCGTGATCAGCCGGTCGGGCGTGCTGGCCATGCTCCGATAGCTGTCCAGGCATGCGTGGATGAGCGTCTCGTCCGGGAGGTCGTGGCCGCTGAACATCGTGGCCATCCGCTCGTAGAACGCGGCCTCCGACAGGGGCCCAGCCGTCGACAACAGGCTGAACACCGCCCACTCGACACGATCGGCCAGCGGAGCCGCTGCACCCTCGCGGTCCGCCGCGTCGGCCAGCCACCAGCGCCCGGGCTCGATCTCGGTGAGCCGACGCTGGTCCGGCCGCGCGAGCTCATCGCGGATCAGCCCCAGCAGCCGGTCGACCGGATCGGCCGCGCCATCGGTCGGCCCGATGCCGATGATCTGGCCAAGAGCGCCCGGACCGTCGATCGGTGTGGGCGGCAGGGTCGGTGGCGGTGTGAGCGAGCGTGGCTCCGATCCCGTCAACATGCTGCTCGGGGCCGTGTCTGCGGGGGCGCCCTCGCCGCTGGCCGGTTCCTGGCGGCCCCCGGCCGGCTTGGCCGAGGGACGGCGACCGGTGGCCAGACGGCGGAGCTGGCCCGACCGATCCAGTCCGACGAGGATCTCGCCGAACAACCGCTCCATGCGAGCCGGTTCGCCGCGCGCTCGCAGGGTCTCCACCGCGGCTTCGGTGACTGCCTTGGCGGCATCCGTCGCCGAGAACGGCCGCTGGTCGAAGCGCTCCGGCGGCGCGAACAGGCCGCGGCCCGGGACCATGTCCGGATCGCCCGATCCGCCCGGCACCGCGGACAACCCGACGTTGCCGCGCGTGCGCGCGCCGGGCGGCACGGCCGCGCCTGGCGGCAGGAGCTCGATCACGCCGGCCCCGGCATCGTCGGGATCGGACAGGCGCGCCACGGCGACGCGATATCCCGCGGACGCTCCGCCGATCGCCACCGCGGCGAGGGCCTCCATCCCGCCGTCGACGAGCTGCACGACACGGCCGTCGCGCGCCATCGAGGCCTCCACGGCGGCGAGCGACCGGCCGATGGCGACGGCCTGCCACGACCAGGGAGCGCGCAGCGACGTGTCCGCCAGGGCGTCGATCGGCAGCATCGCGGCTGCTTCGCGGCCGATCGTCCACGCCGTCCCGTGATAGGCAGCGGCCAACCGCTCCAGGCTCGGCCGGATGGGTGGCTGGCCAAGCACGAGGCGTACCCGCGGTGCGGGCGACCCGGATCGGTCCAGCGTTCCGGCGCTGCCGTCGCTCAGGGCCCGAACGGCCGACGCGCTCGCGATGGCCAGGACCGCGGTCGCCGACCCCTCCCCCAGCGATCGCAGATCCTCCCCGAAGCGGGCCTGCATCGGTCCGAGCGCGCCGCCCTCCAGGCGCTGGACGAACCCGCGGACCGCCCGGAACCCGTCCTCGAAGGCGAGCCACGGGTTCCGCTCGCGCCATTGCGGTGCGGATGGAACCCGGACGTGGCCACCCGCGATACGCAGGGCGCCACCCCGGCCCGCGGCGCCGACCAGGCGACTGGACGGCAGGACGGCGTGCAGCAGCGAGAGGCGCAGCGCCGCCAGGACGTTGGCCGCCCGCAGGTCGGTCTCGATCCGTTCCATGATCGCGGTCAGGGCGATCAGCTGGCGCGGGGTGTGCAGCTCGAGCAGCTCGTCGACCAGCGTCGGCGCGCCCTCGATCACGGGGAACCGTTCCCGGGCCCAGGCGCGGGCAGCCTCGAGGTCCGCATCGGCGGTCGCTCGAACCATGTCGTCGGGCTCGAGTGGTGCCTGGCGCTGCTCGGACCCACCGCGCTGGTCGCGACAGACCGTGCAGCGGTAGTGCCGGAGGACCGCACGGGGCGCGCCATCGTCCTCGGCGGACCAGGTGAACTCGTCGGCCACGAGCATCCGGCCACAGGTCGCGCAGCGGGTCGCGAACAGGTCCCCGATCGAGACCTTGAGGCTCGTCTCACGCCGCGGCGACGCGGACATGCCCTGGAACGCCGCATCGAGGTGGCGCACGTCGGGCGGCCGGAGCACGACTTCGGCGAGCATACGGGTCAACGGGGTCGATTCGATGGAGACGGCCCGGCGCTGGCGGTCGAGCGCGGCACGGGCGACCCAGCCGCCCCGCCCCGCGAGGTCGACGACGATGTCCCCGGGCCCGGTGTGCGCCTCGATCCGAGCGGCGAGCAGCACCGCCGACGGTGCAGGCGCCAGCCGTTCGAAGGCGGGGAGCGAATAGCCCGCTTCGGCGCGCGTGGCGGCGATCCGGCCGGTCATGTCGATGACGATGCTAGCCCACCGACGCCCGCTGCGGCCCGCGCGGATCGACAGCCCGCCAGTGGCCACGTAGTCTTGCCGGCACGATGCCGAGCCCCACGACGACCGATCTCGCGGCGGCGCGAAGCCTGATCGAGCGTGCCCTCGGCGACCTGCTTGCGGTCGGGGATGCGACCCTCGATGCGCCCTGGGACTGGCCGGGCCATGGCGAGGTGGACCGGCGCTACGGGTTCTTCCGGATCCTGGAGGACCTCGACGCGACGACGGCCGGTTTGGAGGCGGGCGGCCGCGGTCGACCGGTCGACGAGGCGATCGTCGCCCCGGCGACGGTCACGCGCTGGGAGCTCATCGGCCTGCTGGCGCCCCTGACCGAGGCGGACCTCGACGCCGACCCGGGTGATGGCGAGTGGACCGTCCGCCAGACGGTGGCCCACATCATCGGCAGCCAGCATAGCTACGCCGTATACAACGACTGGTGGCGCCGGCAGGGCATCCGGACGTCGGACGCGGGACTGCCGTACGCGCCCGACGGGCTCGACGACCCTGCGTGGGATGAGGCGATCGTCGCGAACGGGCCGCCCGACGAGATCCGACGGCGGCTCCACGGCGGGCTCGACGACGCGGCCATCCTGATGGCGGATCTCAGTGACGACGAGCTGGCCCTCGGTGCACGCTGGTCGGGGCTGCCGGTCACGGTCGGATTCCGCCAGGGGCGCTGGGCGTCGCACATGACCGAGCACACCGTCCAGGTCGACAAGACCCTGGTGTGGCTGGGACGGCAGCCGTCCGAAGTCGAGCGCCTGGTTCGCCAGCTGTCCGCCGCGTGGGGCCGCCTCGAAGCCCACCTCTGGCCGCGAGCACGGGATGAGCGGGCGCTGGCGAGCGCTGTCGATGCCGCCAGCCGGGCGGCCGAGACCGCGGTGTCGGTGCGGGCAGGTCGACCCGCCTGACGGCCTACGGCTCGTCGAGCTCGTCGGGCTCCTCCTCGAACGCCTCCTCGGTAGTCGACTCCGGGGGCAGGACGCGATCGAGATCCTCGATCTCCTCGTCCTCCTCGTCGTCCTCGAGGTCCTCCTCGAGCTCCATCTCCTCGCGCACAAGCGTGCCCTTGGTGTAGGGCCGCAGGTCCGTCGACTTGGCGGCGGTCGGGAAGCTGACCTTGCCGTAGTTGCTGGGGTCCTGGAAGACCTCGCGGATGATCAGGCGGACGTCCTTGTCACCAAGGCTCGTCACGCCCGCCGCGTACTTGTTGCCGTCGGCCATGAGCTTGAGCAACCGTGCGGCGACGCGCGGCTCGACGACGCCGATGCGCATGCCGTTGCTGAACGCGATCAGCCGGCTCTTCTCGGGCGTCAGCTCGACGTAATCGCCGGGGTTGACCTGGGCCAGCTCCTTGGGAGAAGCGAGATCCGTGAGGAAGGCGAAGCCGGTCTTGCCGGTCTCCTCCACGAAGATCGACACCGGGGCCTTGCTGCCTTCCTGGGCCGCCACGGTCTTCTCGCCGGCGGCGTTGAGCAGCACCTTGAGCCGATCGATGTTGCGCTCGGCGATCCGGTTGGTCGGATCGAGCGCCAGGGCCGTCTGGTAGTGCTCGCGTGCCTCGCCGAGCATGCCAAGCTCCCAGAGCGCCTTGGCGAGGCGATTCTCGGCTTCCGCGTCCGGCCCCAGCTCGAGCAGCTTGCGGTTCGTGTCGGCGGCCTCGGTCCAGTCGGCCGCCGATGCCTGGGTGATGGCCTGCTCGGCCAACTGGCGCTTCTGACGCGTCAGGTTGACCGGGCTCTGGGCGTTGGTGTCGACGTCGGGGGGGAAGGTCACAGGCGGGTCGTCCTTTCGGGCGCGTCGGTCCGGGGCGGCTCCGGTTCGTCGCGGCGCGGTCGTCGTGGGATGGTCGGCGGATCGGGGCGCGCGACGGTCTACGGGTCACTGCGCGGCCTTGCTTTCTAGCACCGGTGAGCCGCCGCGTCAAACGCTACCCGCCCCCGGCGGCGTGTCGGCGCGACACCGCTGCCGTACCCTCCCGGTGCATCCCCTGCAACATCCACGGTCCCACCACGGTCATCCCACATGCGCGTTCGGAGTCGCTGACCTTGCCCCCCCGACGGGCCCTGCTGGCCCTGGCACTGCTCGCCATCCCCGTCTTTGGCTACGGGGCCGCGAGCGCCGTCGTGTGGGACACGCTCACCGCGGTGCCGGACGACTGCTCGCGCAAGTGGGGCGCCAACACGCCGGAGGCGTTCGAGGCCCCCGAGCTCTACGGGCTCGATACCACGCCGTGGGCGATGCCCGCGCCCGAGGAGGTCTCGCTGGCCAGCCGCGATCCGGGGATCGATATCGCCGGCTGGTGGCTGCCGGCGGCGTCCGGCGGGAGCGACGGACCGGCTCCGGCCGTGATCGTCGTCCACGGGTTCACGGCGTGCCGGCGCGACCACGCCGTGCTGCTCCCGGCCGGGATGCTGCACCGCGCGGGGTTCTCCGTCCTGCTCATGGACCTGCGCGACCACGGGGATTCCACGAGGGAGGACGGCCGCTTCGCGGGCGGCACGGACGAATACCAGGACGTTCTGGGCGCGTGGGACTGGCTCCGCGCCCAACAGGGCCTCGAGCCGCCATCCATCGGCCTCCTGGGCATCTCGCTCGGTGCAGCCACGGTCCTGCTGGCGGCCGGCGACGAGCCGGGCGTGGCCGCCGTCTGGGAGGACTCGAGCTACGCGGAGCTCGGCACCGCGATCGACGCCGAGCTGCGCCGCGAGGGGTACCCGACGTTCCTCGCGCCGGGCGGCGTCCTCGTGGCCCGCGTGGTCTCCGGCGACGACCTGGTCTCCTACAGCCCGATCGACGCCGTCGAGAGACTCGATGGTCGGCCGCTGTTCATCACCCACGGCACGAAGGACACGCGGCTGAGCGTCGAGTACGGCCATCGGCTCGAAGCGGCGGCGCGGACCGAGGGCGGAACCGTCGGGACCTGGTTCGTGGACGGCGCCGAGCACACGGAGGCGATGGTCATCGATCCCAGCGGCTACGAGCGACGGCTGGCCGGGTTCTTCGAAGAGTCGCTCATCAGGCCCTGACCATGAGGTTCAGGGCGATGACGGCGATGCCGAGCGCCGCCAGCAGCCCGATCTGCCAGAGCCAGCGCGGGTCGCGCCGATGGGCCGGCCCCGCCCCGTGGAAGGCGTCCCACAAGTAGAAGGTGAGCGTCAGGAGAGCTGGGCCGAGGAGGCGGGGGATCTCCATGAACCGCACGGCGGCGGCGCCGATGGCGATGGCCGCCGCGTACGTACCGGCGGACACCAGTGCGTCCCGGGCGTTCGACACGCGAAGCGCCGCCGCCCGATAGCCGAGGAGAAACGCGACCAGGGCGTCGCCGACCACGAGGACCAGGAGATCCGTCCGGGGCAGCGGGACGCTCTGGCTCCCGGCGGCGCCCGGCTGGACCAGGCCACCCGGGACCGTGGCGGCCACGCCGACGAAGCCTATGAACGCGACGATGAGCGTCGTGACGAGCACGGCCGTGCGCCCCTCGTCATCGAGTCCGTCGTCGGCGCTCAGGATCCGCAATTCGAGCGCCAGACAGCGGTCGACGATGAGTCCCGTGATCAGCAGGGCCGGGGCCAGGGCCAGGCCGAAGGGCACGAGCCGGATGGCCCCGACACACGCGACCGCCGCGACCGCCGGCAGGATCAGCGACTCGACGGGAACGCCGGTCCCCGCCCCTTCGAACCGTGCCCGCTCATCACCCAGGATCTGCAGCGTGCCGATGAGGATGGCGCCGAGCAGGAAGATGGCGACGATCCAGGTTCCGGGCGGTTCGATCAGGCGCGACAATCCGACCACCGTCACCGCGACGAGCGCGAGGTCACGCCGGCCGAGTTGGTCGTCGCGGCGCGCCGCGAATGATCGACCGCGGCTCACACGCGCCCAGGCTTTCCCGCGACCCAGGCCAGCAGGTCGGCCCGCGACCGCGTGTTCAATACGTGTCCGGGCTCCACCCAGGCACGGCGCGCCTGGGTGATCCCCCAGCGCAGGTGATCGAATTCGGCCGTCTTGTGCGCATCGGAGTCGATCGAGAGGGTGCAACCGACCTCGACCGCGCGCCGTGCGCGCTCGACGGCAAGATCCAGCCGGTGGGGCGAACCGTTCATCTCGAGGACCGTCCCGGTCCTGGCGGCTTCGGCGTAGACCGTGTCCCAGTCGAGGTCCAGGTCGTCGCGCGTCCCGATCATCCGGCCCGACGGGTGCGCGATGACGTCGACGTGCGGGCTGCGGATGCCATTGAGCGACCGTCGGGTCAGCTCATCGCGGGATTGGCGGCGGGACACGTGGACGGATGCGACGACGAGGTCGAAGCGCGCGAGCAGGTCGTCGGGGTAGTCGAGCGCGCCGTCGGCGCGGATCTCGAGCTCGCAGCCATGGAGCAGGCGGAAGCCCTCGGGAGGCGTCTCGGGCGGTGCGGTCCCCGCTGCCTCCTCGGCCGCGTAGCATGCGTTCAGCTCCGCGATGATCCCGCGCTGCTCCTCGACGCGATCCGGGGCCAGGCCGCGCGCGATCGCCAGCGACTGCGAGTGATCGGTCAGGACCTGGTAGGCGTGGCCCCGGCGGCGCGCGGTCTCGGCCATGACCTCGATCGAGTGTGTCCCGTCGGACCAGTCCGAGTGGCTGTGCAGGTCGCCGCGCAGATCACGGAGCTCGATCAGCCGCGGCAGGGTCCCGGCGAGGGCGGCTTCGATCTCGCCGCGATCCTCGCGCAGCTCCGGCTCGATGAACGGCAGGCCGAGAAACGCGTAGGCCTCGGACTCGGTCGCGAACGTCCGAAGCTCCGCGTCGGCGCCGGTGAGCGGCTCGCCATCCTCGCCGATACGCTGGAACCCCTTCTCGGACAGGCTCCAGCCCGCGTCTCGCGCCCGCTCGCGCAACCGCACGTTGTGCTCCTTCGAACCCGTGAAATGGATGCGGTACGTGCCGGCGGTGCCCGGCGGCATGACCATCAGGTCGGCCTGCGGGCCACGGAGCAGGCGGACGGCCGCCTTGTAGCCACCCTTGTTCACGACGTGGTCCACGGCGCCCAGGGTGGTGAAGCGCTCGATCAGGGCGGGTCCGTCGTCCGTCTCGGCGAGGAGGTCGAGATCGCCGATGCTCTCGCGCCGGCGCCGGAAGGAACCGGCGGGTTCGATCGAGCGCACCCCCGGCGTATCGGTCAGTGCCTCAATGAGGCCGGTGAGCGTCGCCTCCGCCCGATGGAGGAGCATCCGCTTCGGGGCAGACTCCAGGCGGGCGATGCCCTCCAGGATGAGCTGCTCGGTCTTGGCCGACAGGCCGCGCAGGGTCTGCAGCGTGCCGGCCTCCGCGGCCCGGCGCAGGTCGTCCATGGTCTCGATCCCGAGCTCCGTGTAGACCTGGCGGACGCTCTTGGGACCGAGGCCAGGGATGCGCAGCAACTCGACCAGGCTTGGCGGCACCTCCGCGCAGAGGCGGTCGTAGAAGGCCATCCGCCCGGTCGTCGACAGCTCCCTGATCTTGTCGCCGATCGCGGCACCGACGCCCGCGACCTTGGGCGCCGCCCCGGCACGGTACGCCGCGACGAGGTCGACGGGGCTGCGGCCGATGGCGTCCGCAGCGCGGTGGTAGGCCACCGTCTTGAAGACCAGCTCGCCCTTGACCTCGAGCATGTCGCCGATGTCGTGGAAGATCCTCGCGAGGTCCCCGTTCGTGAGCTCGCGCGGCGCGTCGTCCTCGTCGGCCGGATCGTGCCCATCGTCGTCGAGGTCGGGGTCCGGCTGGATGCTCGGGTCGTCCGTCACTCGGAGGATGGTAGTCGGTCGGGCGACGACGACGCGGGTGGGAGCCGGTCGGGCCTGCGTGCCTCGCTCAGGCGGCGACGACGCGATCCCGGCCCGCCCGCTTCGCGCGGTACAACGCCCGATCGGCCGTCTCGATGAGCTCGTCGATGGGCTCCTCCGGTCCGTCGGCTACCGCCACGCCGACCGACACGCTGACGCCGCGCACCCCCAGCCGTTCCAGGTCGAGTGCACTGACTGCCGCACGGATCCGCTCGCCGACCTCGATCGCGACGCCAGGGTCCGGGTTGCGCAGCAGGACCACGAACTCCTCCCCGCCGAAGCGCGCCGGGACGTCGTCTTCCCGCACCGCGGACACGATCGCGCCGGCGACGGCCCGCAGGACCTCGTCACCGGTCGCGTGGCCGTGCGTGTCGTTCAGCTTCTTGAACCTGTCGATGTCGACCATGAGGATGCCCACCGCGTCGCCGGCACGCCGCCGCTGGGCCAGCAGCGAGACGAATTCCTGGAAGTAGCGCCGGTTCGGCAGACCCGTCAGCGCGTCGGTCGAGGCCTGCGCCTCCGCTGCTCGATGCGAGTAGACGCGCGCGAGCGCGGCGGACGCCTCCATGGCCGCGCCCGCGAGGAGGCCCCTGGTGGTCTCCGTCCACGGACCACCGATGCGCCGGGATAGGACGATGGCGCCGACCACGCCGTCCGCAGCGGTCAGCGGGGCGGCCAGCGCGTGGGGCAGGCCGTAGACGTCGCGAACGCGCCGGGCGATCCGGTCGGCCACCTCGGCGGGTCGCGGCGGGCGGGCGCCGTCGACCGGGTCGTCGAGATCGCCTGCCGGCAGGAGGGTCGTGTGGTTGGGGACGCCGGGATGCGAGCTGACGAGCCGCGCTTCCAGCAGCGCCGTGTCGCGGCGACGCCGGACGACCACGATGTGGTCGGCCCGGGTCACCTCGCCGAGCTCCTCGACGATGGCGGCCACGATGGCATCGGGTGAGACGGAGCGCGACAGCCCCGACAGGATCCGGGCGAACGATTCGGCCTCGGACCGGCTGCGCCCGTCGAGCGCCGCCACGGCCGAAGCGTGCATCAGCGCGCCGACCCCAGCCACGACGACGGCGACCATCAGGAACAGGTCGATCGGATCCGCGTCCCCGCCGACGAGGCGCGCGACCACGACGAGGACGATCAGGAGGAAGGCGCCGGAGAAGAGCCACCACGACCGGCGGATACGTCGATCCGACGGGTCGGGGGGGCGAGCGGGTCGCTGGTTCGGTTGGGTCACCTCGGGAATAGAGGATGGCGGTCCGGGGGCTTCGCGTCCACTACCCCGACCCCCTACCGATGACGAAGACCGGGGGTACTTCCGTCCTACGCCGCGGCACCCTCGCCCGCGGCGGCGGCGGCGTGGCCCCCACCGCGCTTCACCTCGTACAGCGCCGCATCGGCCGCGGCGATCAGCTCGGTCCCCGTGCGCCCGTCACCCGGGAAGGTCGCGACCCCGATCGACGCCGCGATGGGGACGGGCCCGCGCTGCTCGCCGACGAACGGTTGCTCGCGGAACGCATCCAGGATGCGCTCGGCGGCGCGGCGGGCCTCACCGGCGTCGGTGTCGGGCAGGATCAGCGCGAACTCGTCGCCACCGTAACGGGCCGGGATGTCGGACAGCCGCAGCGTGCCCCGGATGACCTCCGCCGCCCAGGTCAGGACGCGGTCCCCGAACAGGTGACCGAACGTGTCGTTGACGAGCTTGAAGTCGTCGAGATCCAGCATCAGCACGCTCAGCGGCCGGCGGCCACGCTGCGAGCGAACGACCTCCTCGCCCATCCGCTCGTGCAGGTAGCGGTGGTTGTAGAACCCGGTGAGCGGGTCCCGGTCGGCGAGCTTGCGCGCATCCTCGTACAGGCGCGCGTTCTCGAGCGCGATCGCCGCCTCGTTGGCCATCGTGCGGGCAAGCTCGAGACGCTGGGCATCCCAGCGAACCTCGGTCTTCGAGAACATCTCGACGATCCCGATCGATTGGCCCTTGGCGACCAGCGGGAGCATCGCGAGGACGCGGTTCCCATCGCGGACCAGCAGCTCGACCTCGGCGGCGTCCGCAGTCGGGTCCTGCGCGTCGATGATGACGGTCTCCTGGCGCTCGAGGACGCGCAGCGTCTCGGGGAAGCCGGAGACCGCGAAGTACGGCTCGATCTCATCGAGCCGGAGCGGCGGGTGGTAGCCGAGCGACTCGACCCGCCCGGCGGGACGGTCCCAATAGCTGATGGCGCATTCATCGACGCCCATCGCGCGGACCAGGTGGCCGGCCATGAGGTTGGCGACCTGACGCGGGTCGAGGCTCCCGGACAGCTCGCTGCTCATGTCGAGAAGGCGTCGCAACTCGCGTGCCAGCTCCTGGCTGCGCGTCAGGAGTCGTGCCGTCTCGACCGCCGTGGCCGCGTGGTCTGCGAGGATCGTGAGCAAGCGGAGATCGTCGGCATCGAAGCCGTCGCACCCGAGCTTCGACAGCGTGATCACCCCGACGGTCACGCCGTCGTAGCGCATCGGAACGACGAGCATCGACTCGTCGACGTCGTCCGTGCCGACGATCGTCTGGCCCCGGGGATCCTGGTTGGCATCGTTGATCAGCAGCGGCTCCCCGTGCTGCGCGACCCAGCCGGTGAAGCCTTCGCCGACGCGGCAGCGCAGCAGGTCCAGGTCGACGTCGTCGTACGCGCCGACGCGGCCCTCGAAGGCGATCGGCACGACCTGGTCGGGCGGTTCGACGAGGTAGACGCGGGCGTTGTGGTAGTCGATGATCCTGCGGGTCTCCTCCACGACGGTCCGGCCGACAGCCTCGACCGACGAGGCGCGATTCAGACGACCCGATGCCGCCTGCAGGACGACCAGCTGGGCCGCCCGCGCCTCGGTCTGCCGGAAGAGCTCGGCGTTGCTCAGCGCGATGCCCGCGTGGGTCGCCAACGTGGTCAGGAATGCGATGTCGCCGTCGGTCCAATCGCGCGGCTCGCGCGTCACGGCCGAGAGTGCCCCGATGACCCGGTCGTGGTGGATCAGGGGGGCGATCAGGTCACCGGCGAACTCGACGAGGCCCTCGTACCGCTCGACGCCCTGCCGCGGGTCGCTGCGAGTGTCCGTCCAGGCCGCCACCTGCCCGGTCTGCAGAACCTCGCCCACCCAGCCTTCGCCCATCCCGAACGCCGGAAGCGCCAGAGCGACCTTGTCTGGCAGGCCCGCCCAGGCCGCGATCACCAGCTGGTCGTCCTCGACGACCCGGAGCGTGACGTAGTCGACGCGCAGGGCGCGCCGGGACTCGTCCACGATCGTGCGCAAGAGCTCGTGACGGTCGTGGAATGCCGCCAGCCGTTCGGCGATGTTGAGGACGGTATCGAGCCGCTCGGCAAGCTCAGCCTCGAGCGTGCCTTGCCCCCCGTCGACGCCGTTCGTCCCGGAGCCTCCGAGGAGACGCCGGTAGAGCGACGTGCGGGGCAACTCGGCGTCGGCCGGCTGTTTCGCCTTGGCCGCCGCGCGGTTCGTTCTGGAGCGCGCACTCATTTGACCGCATCGTCCCATCCACCGGCGGTCCTGCCGCCACGCCATCGGTACCACCGGGAGGAGGACGGAAGTACCGGGCTCCTTCGTCGGCGAGTCACCGTGACCCTTTTGCCGCCCCTACCATGGCGACCCATGAGGATCGCAATCATGGGGACGCGCGGGGTGCCTGCCGCGTACGGCGGCTTCGAGACGTTCGCCGAGCAGCTGGGAGCGCGGCTCGTGGCGCGGGGCCACAGCGTCACGGTCTACGGGCGATCCCACACGGTGCCAGCGGGCCTGCGCGAGCACCGAGGGATTCGCCTTCGAGTGCTGCCGACGATCCGCCACAAGTACCTGGACACGGTCGTCCACACCGGCCTGTCGGTCCTCGACGGGCTCGCTCGCCGCTTCGACGTCGTCCTCATCTGCAACAACGCCAACGCTCCGTGGGCGCTCGTCCCGCGGCTCGGCGGCGCCAAGGTCGCGCTCAATGTCGATGGGCTCGAGTGGCAGCGCGGGAAATGGAACCGGCTCGGTCGCTGGTACTACCGGGCCTGCGCGTGGCTCGCGCCGAAGCTCCCGATCACGCTGGTCTCCGATGCGCGGGTGATCGCGCGCTGGTATCAGGAGCGCTACGGCAAGGCGACCGTCTACATCCCGTACGGTTCCGACGCGCGGCGGCTGCCGCCCGGCGCGACGCTCGCGAACCACGGCCTGGACGCCGGGCGGTACCTCCTCTACGTGAGCCGGCTGGAGCCGGAGAACAACGCCGACATCGTCATCGAGGGGTACCGCCGGGCGGGCGGTCTGGCGGAGCTGGGTGCGACGCTCGTGATCGTCGGGGACGCCCCCTATGCGACGGCCTACAAAGCGGGCCTCGAGGAGGCGGTCGCGGCGACCCCGGGCGTCATCCTGACGGGCTATGTCTTTGGCGACGGGTACGCGGAACTGCAATCCAACGCACTCGCCTACATCCAGGCGACCGAGGTCGGCGGGACGCATCCCGCGCTGGTCGAGGCGATGGGTCGCGGCGCGGTCATCGTCGCCAACGACGTGCCCGAGCACCGCGAGGCTCTGGGCGACACGGGCCGGTACTACGCGCGCAACGACCCGGCAGCCCTGGCGACGGAGCTGCGCACCGTGGCATCCGACCCGGTCCTGCGCGACGCGCTCGGCAATGCGGCCGCCCGCCGCGCGGCCTCCGCCTTCTCCTGGGATCACGTGACCGACGAGTACGAGTCGCTGTTCGGCAGGCTGGTCGGTCGCCCCGAGCCCCCCCGTTGATGCACCCCGCCTCGTCCGAGCGAGCCGGCGACCGGTGGGGCGCGGCCCGCGAGGCCACGTTGGGATGCCATAGAATGCCGCCCACCGGGTCCACGACGTCCTAGCTCGGAGCCATCTTGACCACGGTCATCCTCGCCGCCGGGCTGGTCATGATCGTCGTGCTTGCGACGGCCATCACGAGGCCCCCCCTGCGGGTGCCGGCCATCGCCTTCGGGCTCTTGGCACTTCCCGGCAACGTCGACGACCTCCTGCCGCAGCTCGCGCTCGATCCCCACGCGATACGCGATGCCATGGCCCCGGTCGTCACGTCGATCGACCTCCTCATCCTGTGGGCGCTGCTGCTGACCGTGCGGGAGTCCCCAGGCCTCGGGCCGACCGGGCGGCGGCTCCTGGTCGTGGCGGTCATCGCGGCCGTGGCCGCATCCCTGGCAGTCGCGTTCGCGGCCGCGAACGGAGTGCCCGCCGGAGCCGTGGTTCGCGGCCTCATCCTGTGGTGGCGCATCGTGGCGCTCGTCTACATGGCGTTCGCTCTGCGAGTCCATCTGGGCGATGGCCGACTGATCGGATCGGCGATCGTCGCCGGTGGCGTCGTGCTGTTGGGCAACGGCGTCTACACGACCGTGACGGACGACCTGGACCGGTTCACGGCGAAGACGTTCGGGCGGAATGGGCTCGCCGTCGCCCTCACCGTCGTCACCGTCGTCGGGACCGGGATCGCGGCGGATCTCTGGTCCCGAGCCGTGCACAGCCGGCACCGGTTGCTCGCGATCGGTGCCGCGACCGTCGCCGCGCTGAGCCTGTTCGGGATGTCCGCCACGGGGACCCGGATCGCATTCATGACACTGCTGCTGGCGGGTGTCGCCGCCCTCGTCCTGTACCCCGGTCGGATCGGACGCCACGCCATCCCGCGCATCGCGCTGACGTTCGGTGTCGCGGTGGCGGTGCTCGCGGGGTCGGTCTTCCTGACCACCGCCGGCGGACGCACGCTGAGTGTGGTCACCGATCTCGACACGACCGTCGACGTCGTCACCGACCCGGGCGGGACGCCGACCGAGACGGAGATCCGGTCACGCGGCGAATTCTGGGATCTCGCCGTGCGGATGGCCGTGGCCAACCCGCTCACGGGCGTCGGCCCGTTCCAATGGAACGTGGTGCGCTACGTCATGGATCCGACCGGCCCGGTCGTCGTGGCCGACGCCCATCAGTCGTACCTGCAGATCGCGGCCGAATATGGGATCCCGAGCCTGGTGCTTTACGTGCTCCTGCTCGCGACCATCGCCGCGGCGGTCGTCCCGTCGCTCCGCAGCGTCCGGGATCGCGAACGGCTGGGCTGGGCCGGCATCGGGATCGTCGTGGGGAGCGGGATCATCCCGATCGCCGCGATGACGAACGCCCACGTCATCAGCCCGCGCAACGGCCCCCTCGAGTGGCTCCTCCTCGCCTCGGCCGCGGCCATCTGCGTCGCCGTCCGGGAGCGAGCCGCGGCGCCCGCTGCAGAGCTGCGATGACCGATGCCGGCCCGCCTGCGGCCCCCGTCGTATGCTTCGCGCGAATGACTCGAAGGAACCGTGTGGTCAGCGTCGGAGACCGGACCGGACCGTCTCATCGACGCCGTGCGACCGACGACCGCTCCCCGCGATGATCAGAGCCCTCGTTCTCGTCGCCCTGGTGGTGTCCGCGTGTAGCGGCCCCGCGACCCCGAATGGCAGTGCCGGGGCCGGCAGTCCAGCGCCGGCGATCTCGTCGAATGGCGCCCTCGGGCTGGAACTCGTGGCCGAGGGCATCGATCGGCCGACCGCCATGGCGGATGCGGGCGACAAGGGCCTGTACGTCACCGAGTTGACCGGTCGGGTCCGGGTGATCGCCGATGGTCGACTCCAGGATCAGCCGCTGCTCGACCTGCGTGACCGCGTCACAGCGCGCGCCGAGCGAGGCCTGCTCGGGATCGCCGTCCACCCGGACTACGCCACGAACGAGCGGATGTTCCTGGTCTACAGCAACCTCTCCGGCCATACCGAGCTGCACGAGTACGGTCCGGACGGGGACGAGCTGCTGTTGACGATCCCGCAGACGATCGACTTCCACAAGTCGGGCAACCTCGCGTTCGGCCCCGACGGGTACCTGTACATGAGCGTCGGCGATGACGGCCGTGGAAAGACCCAGCGGTTGCCCCCGGAGATCTATGGGTCGATCATCCGACTCGACGTCGATGCCGCTGACAAGCCGTACGCGATCCCGGCCGACAACCCGTTCGTCGATGGCGGAGGCGACCCCGAGGTGTGGGATCACGGGCTGCGGAATCCGTGGCGCTTCAGCTTCGATTCCAGGACCGGGGATCTCTGGATCGGGGACGTCGGGTCATCGAACAACGAGGAGATCAATCGCCACCCAGCTGGGACCCCCGGCGGCATCGACTTCGGCTGGGCCGCGACCGCAGGATCCGGCTGCCGGGAAGCCGGATGCGACAAGCGCGGGGTCACGTGGCCCGTCGTGGAGTACGACCACGAGGATGGGACGTGCGGCGTGATCGGGGGCTACGTGATGCGCGGAAGCAGCGCCATGGATGGGCACTACGTCTACGCCGACCTGTGTTCCGGGCACATCTGGTCGCTGTCCCCCGACGCGAAGGCGACGCCGGTCGTGGAGATCGACAGCGATCTCCGGATCGCGTCCTTCGGGGCGGACGCCGCGGGCTCGGTCTATGTCCTCGTGCACTGGCAGGACGGCAGGGTCTATCGCTTGGTGGGTTGACGGCGATGGCAGGTCGACCGCGTCGAGCAGCCACGAACGGTCGTCGGCCATGACGTGGTGCCATCGGTGAACGGAGACCGCGCGGACCATGCGCCGCAGGCGCGCCTCGGTGGGTTGCTGCGATCGGCCGACAGCGCCTTCCTGTCCCTCGGGGTCGGGACCTTCCAGGGCGCGCGCCTTCTCGTCAATCTGGTCGCCGCCGGAGTCCTGGGCCCCAGCGGATTCGGCGAGTGGGTCGTACTCACGCTGATCCTCCAGTACGCCTCCGTCGTCACGTTGGGCATCCCCAATGGCGCCGGACGCGAGGTCCCGGTCCGGCTCGGAGCCGGGCGATCCGATTCGGCGGCGCTCGTCGAGGACGTGTCACTCGGTGGGACGCTCATTGCTGCCCTGCTCGGGGCGATCCTCGCGACCGGCGCGACGCTCGTGCTGGCGGGTCCCGACGACCCGGACCGCTACGCGATCGCGTCGTTGATGGGCCTGGCCGTCGCGACCCAGCAGCTTTACCTGCTGAGCCAGGTGCTGTTTCGCTCACGCTTCGCGTTTCGCGCCGTTGCCGCGCAGATGATCCTCACGGGTGTCGTGGTACTCGTATCGGGTCTTGGGCTGCTCCGCTTCGGGATCGTCGGGCTGAGCGCCTCCGTGGTCCTCGCGAATGTCGTCGCCCTCCTGGCCGCCGCCGCGCTCCTGCCTCGTCGCCCGCGGGTACGCTGGGATCGTGCCGAATGGCGTCGACTGATCGACGTCGGCCTGCCGATCATGCTCGCGGGATTCGCGTTCATCGTGCTCACGACGGCGGACCGCTGGCTCGTGCTCGCCTTCCTCGGCCGTGAGGCGCTGGGGGTGTACGGGCTGGTCGGCTTGGTGGTCAGCGGGCTGCTCCTCATCGCGTCGGTCGCCGGACAGCAGTATTTCCCGCGCCTGGCATTCGCGTTCGGTGCCGGAAGCGGTGGGGCGGAACTCGCGTCCATCGCGCGGTCGCAGGGTCGCAGCACGGCCGTCGCGATCGCGCTGATCTCCGTGCCCACGGTCGCCGGGGCATGGCTCGCGGTGACGTTTTTCCTGCCCGCGTACACGGACGCGCTGCTTCCGCTGACCGTGGTCGCGGTGGGGATCGTGGCGTACGCCGCCTCGTCGGGGTTCGGGAATCTCCTGAATGCCGTCGGTCACCACCGCGCCTACCTGACGCTGCTGGTGCTCGCCGTCGTGGGCGATCTGGTGCTGGTCACCGCGATGCTGGCGATCGGCGCCGGTCTGCTCGGGGTCGCGATCGCCACGACCCTCACCCTCACGGTGTATGCCTACGCGCTACGACGCCGCGCCATCGCCATCGCCGGGTCGATCACCGCCGAGGACCGACGGGACGATGACGGGGCTCACCTGGCTGCCGTGTCGGCATGACGGGCGATGATCTGACGGCTGGATCGGGCGCCCGGGACGCGGCCGAGATCGACGCGACCGCGTTCGAGGCGGTCGAAACCTGGTCGAAGACGTGGTTCCTCGATGGAGAGACGGACCTGCTCGGGTTCGATGGCCTGCCGGTCGGGTGGGCATTGCACATCGAGATCTTCGAGGCCGTGCTGGGTGCCGTGCTGCCGGCGCTTGGCCGGCCACAACGGGTCGTGGGCCGGACGGCCTTTCGTCGCCTGAAGCTGATGGGCCTGGACCGCACGGCACGAGCCTGGGCGCTGCGCGCCATGCGCGGGAGGATCGAGGTCCCCGCAGCCGAGGTCGCGTTCGTCTCGGAGCTGGCCACGCCTTCAGCGCTCGACGGACTGCTGGCCGTCGCGGCCGTGCTTCCCCGGCCTGCGGTGGTCGCGGCGGCTGCCGACCCGCGTGCGCTCCGGGCATGGCGACGTGCCGGCCACCGAGCCGTCCCTCTGCTCCTCGGGCTCGCTGCGGAGCGCAGGGTGATGACGGCGGCTCGAACGGCGCTCCGGGATCGTTGGGCGGCCGTCGCATCCGCGCGCGCCCCGCTGGTCGTCGGGGACCGCGACGTCACGGACGTCGCGCTCGGCGCCGCACGACCCATCGTCCAGCGGTCGGGTCCGTGGCTGGCGATCGAGGCAGCCAGCATCGTCCGTGCCCTCGAGGCGGCGGCTCCGCGCACCGTGGTCCTCGCCTCGGATCAACACCGGGTCGGCCGCCTCGTCTGCCACGTGGCACGCGGGGCAGGGATCCGGTCGGTGGTCCTTCAGCACGGCCTCCCCCAGTCGACCCTGGGTTATGTCCCGGTCGTGGCCGACCACGTCCTTGCCTGGAGCGAGCACGCGGTCGACTGGTTCATCGGACACGGGGAGCGACGCGAGCGGTTCACCGTGTCGGGCAACCCTCGTTTGGACGGGTCGCTCGGCCGCGACCACGTCGCCGGACACCGCGTGGCCCTCGCCGGGGGACCGCGCGACGGAGCACCCCGCTTCCTGGCTGCCCTGAGCGTGGCGCCGGCAGAGGTGAACCTCGGCGTCCTGGAGGCGGCTTTGGGGGCGCTGGCGGCGAGCCCAGGGGCGACGCTCGTGGTGAAGCTGCACCCGGGCGGAAGCGACTGGAGGGCGCTGCGGGAACGGCTGCGCGCTGACGACGTTCCACGCAAGCGCGTCCGCCTGGCCGAGCGCGAGGACATCTTCGGGCTCATCGAGTGGGCCGACGTCGTGGTCGTCCATCGATCCACTGTCGCGGTCGAGTCGCTTGCCTCCGGGCGTCCCGTCGTCGTAGTCTCGGCGGGGACGCCCTCGATCGGGGATGCCGAATTACGGGAGCTTGACCTGCCACACGTGCGAACCGGGACCGAGCTCGCCGACATGGCCCGAGCGCTGGGAACACCCGAGGTAGCCGATCGCTACTGGGCTGAACGACGCTCGAAGCTGGAGCGCATCCTGGGTCCCCTCGATGGCCGGGCGGCGGAACGAGCCGCATCGCTGGTCCTCCCGGGTCCGAGCCGGTGACGAGGCATCCGCGTCCGCTCCGCATGCTCCGGTCGACATGATCAGGCGCCACGCGACCGCGCTCCGCCTGCTCCTGATGGGAGCCGACGCGTTGAGCGCGTTCGGTCTCTTCGTCGCCACGTCGATGATCCGCTTCGGCGACGCGTGGCTCGTCACGTGGCGCTCGGCCGGGATCGACGCCCTGGCGGCGGCAACGGTTTATGCGGTCACATGGGTCACCCTCTTGTGGATCCTCGGCTTGTACCGGCTGCGCGCCAGGTGGACCGCGCGGATCGAGGTCCAGGATGTCGGCCGGGCCGCGGTACTGCTCGGGCTGATCACGTTCTCGGCCCTGTTCGCATTCAAGCTCCCCGACGTCAGCCGGCTGTTCCTGCTCTCGCTGTTCGTCGGCCAGGTCGTGCTGACGGTCGTCTCCCGCGGGATGGTCCGCGCGCTGCTGCACGCCCTGCGAGACCGGGGCCACAACCTGCGCTACATGCTCGTGGTCGGCACTGGCAAGGACGCCCGACGGTTCGCCGACCGGGTGGAGCGCCACAGGGAGCTCGGCCTCCGCGTCATCGGCCATCTCGCGGTCCACGGCTCCCCGCGGCTCGCCGGCAAGCGACCGGTGCTGGGCTCCATGGACGACATCGAGACGGTGCTGCACGACCGGATCGTGGATGAGGTCGCCGTGTGCCTGCCCGCCGAGGACCTGCACTGGGTCGAGCCCGTGGCCCGCCTGTGCGAAGAGGTCGGAAAGATCGTCCGGATCCCCCTCGACGACGTCCCCGTCAGCCTGCCGGGTGGTCGGGTCGAGGACTTCGACGGTGGCAAGGTGCTGTCCCTCGTCTACGGCCCCGATCGCGCCGTGGGCCTGGTCGCGAAGCGCCTCATCGACGTGGCCCTGGCAGCCTTGGCGATGATCCTGCTGCTGCCGGTCTTCGCGATCGTCGGGCTGCTGATCTACCTCTCCGACGGCCGGCCCGTGATCTTCCGGCAGACCCGCGTCGGCCTGCACGGCCGTCCCTTCGAGGTCGTGAAGTTCCGCACGATGGTGCGTGACGCCGAGGCGCTCATCGACGGAGCTCGAAGACCAGAACGAGATCAAGGGCCATGCGTTCAAGATCACCGACGACCCACGCCTGACCCGGATCGGCGGCATCCTGCGGGCGACCAGCCTCGACGAGCTGCCGCAGGTGTGGAATGTCCTGCTCGGCCAAATGAGCCTCGTGGGACCGCGACCGCCGTTGCCGCGCGAGGTGGCGGGCTACGACCTGTGGCACCGACGACGGCTGTCGATGAAGCCTGGGATCACCGGGCTCTGGCAGGTCGCGGCCCGGCGCGACGACGACTTCGACCGCTGGGTCGCGCTCGACCTCGCCTATATCGATCGGTGGTCGATCTGGCTTGACGTCAAGATCATCGCCAAGACGATCCCGGCGATGCTGCAGGGGCGCTGAAGCGACCGTCCCGCTGGAAACCCCTGCCGAGGGCCCCGCGGACCGGCCGGTCGACCGACGCTGCGATGGACCGCCGGCGGGCCCGGTGCAGGGCTGATAGGCTCGGGCGCATGACGCAGGAACCGCGCCGGATCGTCGTCGTCGGAGCGGGCTATGTCGGCCTGGTCACCGCGGTCGGGTTCGCCGGCCTCGGGCATCGTGTCGAGGTCGTCGAGACCGGCGCGAACCGGCTCGCCGCGCTGCGCGACGGGCGGTCGCCGGTCTACGAGGCCGGTCTTCCCGAGGCCCTGGCGACGGCCCTGGACAGTGGCCGCTTGACCGTCGCAGACCGGCCGGGCCTCGAGGCGGACATCGTCATGGTATGCGTAGGCACGCCCATCGGGCCCAACGGGCGCAGCGACCTCAGCCAGCTCGAATCGGCCCTGCACGGCCTCGCGCCCATCATGGCGCGTGGCACCCCGCTCGTCGTTCGCAGCACCTTGCCACCCGGCTCGACCCAGCTCGTCGCTGACTGGACCGGGCTCCCGACGAGCCGGATCCTGACGAACCCGGAATTCCTCCGCCAGGGGACGGCGATGGCGGATTTCCTGCGTCCCACCCGGATCGTGATCGGACACTTTCCCGACGCAGATCCGGCGGCGATCGACCTCGTCGCCTCCCTGTTCGAGTCGTTCCCAGCGCCGGTGCTCATCGTGGATGTCGCCGCGGCCGAGTTGATCAAGAACGGGGCCAATGCGTTCCTCGCGCTCAAGCTGTCCTTCGCGAACGAGTTGGCGGGCCTGGCCGAGGAGTACGGCACGGACATCGACGACGTGATCGCCGGGATCGCCCTGGACCCGCGGATCGGCGGGGACTACATGCGGCCCGGACTGGGGTTCGGCGGCAGCTGCCTGCCCAAGGAGCTGCGGGCGCTGGCCGTCGCCGGCATCGACCACGACCTCCCGATGCATGTCACGAGGGCGGCATCGGACGCGAACGCCGCCCAGCAACGGCGGTTCGCCGACCGCATCGACGCCGCGGTCGGCGGCGTGCACGGACGGACCCTGGCGATGCTCGGCCTCGCGTTCAAGGGAGGCACCGACGACGTCCGCGACTCGCCCGCCCTGGCGGTGGCCCGCGACCTGCTCTCGCGAGGGGCGCACGTCCGCGGCTTCGACCCGGCGGCGTCCGCCAACGCGGCTCGCGAACTGCCGGATCTCCGGATCGCGGCCAGTGCCGAGCTCGCGCTCGACGGCGCCGACGGGGCGATCATCGCGACCGATTGGCCGGTCTTTCGCTCGATCGACTGGGCGGCCGCTCGCGATCGCCTTCGCAGGCTCCTGGTCATCGACGGTCGGCGTCTGCTCGATCCCGATGCGATGCGGGCGCTCGGGTACACCTACGTGGTGGTCGGAACGCAGCGGCCCGCCGACGGTGCGCGTGGCGTGCGGGAGCCGCTGCCAGCGGGCGTCGACGTCAACATGGGCGCCCCCCTCGACGACGCACCGACGCCACCCCCGGGGAGCTAGACCGGAGGATCAGCGAGTCGCGGCGTACCGGCTGTCGTCGCCGAAGAGCTCGATCGACAAGTCCGCGAGGACGTCCATCTTCAGCCGCAACTCGTAGATCCCCCCGGTCTCGCTGGGCGGCGGGACGTCGGCATACCGGCGTGGTCCCAGGACGACTCGCTTGACACCGTCGGTGTCGATCCGTTGCGCGATGTCGATCATCTCGCCGATGCGCTCGGACGGGAAGTTCGTCCGGATCGTGTCGCCCGCGGCGTCGAGGAGATCCGGGATCTGGGGTAGGTGCTCGGGCTTCGTGAGCTGCTCCCGGAGGGCGAGCAGGACCTCTTGCTGGCGCCGGGCACGACTGAAGTCGGTGTCCCCGACGCCCTGCCTCGAACGGACGTAGGCGAGCGCCGTCCGTCCGTCCAGGTGGTGCTTGCCGGCGCTCAGCCGGAACCCGCTGGTCCCGTCGAGCCAGTCATAGCGCGGGTCGTTGATGGCTCGCTGGTTGTCGATGTGGACGCCGCCGACCAGATCGATCATCCGGCGGAAGCCGGCCAGGTCGATCGCCGCGTAGTAATGGATCGGGGCGCCCAGGAGGTACCCCATCTGCTTGACGAGCGAGGTCAACGGACCGTCGGGGAACTCGTCGGGATTGCGTCGCGCGTAGCTCATGAAGGAATTGATCTTGCCGCGGTACGTTCGGCCGTCGACGAGGGGGAAGTTCGTGATGTCGCGTGGGAAGCTCACCAAGGCGACGTGGCCATCCGTCGGATCGACGCTGACGATGAGCAGCGTGTCGGTCAGCTCGTTCCTGCGGGTCTCGGCCGCGTCGATCCCGGTGAGCAGGATGTTGATCCGTGCCGATGCGGATTCGGGCGTGGCGACCGGCGATGCCTGGTACTCGGCATCCGGGTCTGCCGTCTCGCCAGCCGCGAGTGACGGCGGCGGGCTCCCGTCGGGGGAGACGTCTGCCACGAAGATCCGGGACGTCGCGTCGTAGAACGCCCACGCTCCGTAGCCCATCGCGCCATGCATGAGCAGGACGCCAAGTGCGAGGACCGAGAACGTGACCAACGTCGGACGGTGCCGCAGCGGCCGCTTCACCCCGCCGATGGACATCGCGTCGGCGATCGCCAGCAGCCGCCAGGCGGCGAGCAGGCCGATGAGGATGACCACCGTCAGCGCGGACGAAGGGGTCAGGACCAGCGCCGCCAGCTGGCCGAGGCCGCCGAGCGCCTGGGCAAGCAGGATCAGGAAGATACCGACGACGGGCAGGGCGAACAGGGCGGCGGTCCGGGTGCGCCCGGCATACCACTGCCCGAGACCCGGCCAAAGAAAGGACAGGAACCCGGCGGTATAGGGTGAGCGCCCGCGCCGAAACGGGCTGGAGACAGATGGTGTGCTCAAGTCGGCCGGAAGTCTAGCACCGCCGGGCATCACGGCCGTCGCCCGGGACTGCGACGACTACGGACGCCGGTAGGTCACCTTCGTGCCGGTGGGGACGACCTGGAAGAATGTCCGGCCGCGGACGAGCGGGATCTCCTTGCCATCCTTGTCCAGGAGCCGCGTCGGCGCGATGTCGGTCGCCTTCTCCCAGCGGCCCTTGGTGAGCCTGCCCTCGCGGAAGACCCAGGCCGTGCCCTTGCCGACGGAACCCACGACCGGGCGGGCATGACCGGGTTCGACCTTCGTGTCGATCCGATAGCGCTGGAACAGGACCACGACGTTGCGCGTCGTGACCCGCTTGCGGTCCGCCGGGTCGATCTGGGCCTTGCCGTCCACGTCGCGACGATACAGGCCGGTCTTGCGGTCGTAGCGATAGCCGATGATCGCGGTCCGATACGGGATCCTGATCGTCTGCGACGCGGGCCGGTCGGCGACGGGCGTGGGATCGATGAACGTGCGCACGGGAAGCAGCGTCGCATCCATGGTCTTGGGACCACGAAGGCGCTTGACCTGCGCCCAGAGGGCCTTGGTGTTCGTGTAGCCGTTGTGCGGCGCGCGACGGGACTTGATGCGGTGGAAGGCCTTGGCCCCCTTGCCCATCGCATCGACGTTGGTGAACCAGCGCCGGTCGTACTTGCGAAGGTACTGCCGCGATCTCCAGTCCCCGCCATAGTGGGCGATCGCAGCCCGGACCTCCTCGGCCCAGTGGATGAAGTACAGCCGACCGCTGCGGACGGGACCGACGTCCTTCGCGTCGAGCGACTGGAAGATCAGCAGATAGCGGCTTTCGAAGCCGTCCGCCGGTGCCTGGTACACGACCGAGGCGGCATTGAAGCCCGATTGCGGTCGGGCCCGGCGGGCATCGTCGATCAGGACGGCGAGCGGCAGGCGCATCGCCTTCGCGGGATCGACCGGCAGCCCATCGAGGGCGCCCACGGGCACTGGTGTGGGCAGCGGCGTGGGCGTCGGGGCGGGCGTCCCCGTCGGCGCGGGCGTCGCCGGCGTTGGCGTGGCTGGCGGGTTCGTGACGACGGCGACAGGTGACGGCGACGAGCTCGGCACGGCCGCAGCGGGCGCGCAGGCCGCGACGAACGCGAACGCGAAGAGCAGGACCGCGGGACGCGCGGCGACGGAACGCGAGCGGGATCGACCCATGGCTCGATATTGCGGTCGGCCGACCGCACCTGACATCACCCGTATGTACCAGTCCCCTCTGCCCCCGACGGCCGGCGACTCCGGCCCGGGCGCTCCAACATCACGAGGCCGCCGTCGACGCGGCCGGCGCTACATCATCACGAGGCCGCCGTCGACGGCCAGCACCTGCCCAGTGATGTACCCCGCCTCGTCCGAGGCGAGAAAGGCCACGGCGTTCGCGACCTCGTCGGTCGTCCCGAACCGGCCGAGCGGCGTGCGGGACGTGATCTCCTCCTTGAGCGCGTCGGGGAGGTTCTCGGTGAGCTCCGTGAGGACGAACCCGGGCGCGACGGCGTTGACCGTGATGCCCCGCGACGCCAGCTCGCGGGCCGTCGCCTTGGTCAGCCCGATGAGCCCCGCCTTCGCTGCGCTGTAGTTCGCCTGTCCCATCTGCCCGGCCTGACCGGAGACGGACGTGATGTTGATGATGCGGCCCCCGCGCGCCTTGAGCATCGGCCGGGTCACGGCCTTCGTCATCCAGAAGGCACCGAACAAGTTCGTCTCGAGGACGTCGCGCCAGGCCTCGGCACTCATCCGCATGATGAGGTCGTCGCGGGTGATGCCGGCGTTGTTGACGAGGATGTCGAGCTTGTCGAACGCATCCAGGGCCGCCTTCACGACGCCATCCGCGGCGTCGACATCGGTGACATCCCCCTGCACGGCGAGCGCACGCCGGCCGAGGCCCTGGATCTCGCGCGCCGTCTCGCGCGCGGCAGCCTCGTTGTCCTTGTAGCTGAACGCGACGTCAGCACCCTGGGTGGCGAGGCGCAATCCGATGGCCTTGCCGATGCCGCGCGACCCTCCGGTCACGAGTGCCGACTTCCCGGTCAAGTCGATCACGCGTGGACCTCCCTGGGTGCAGCATCTGGTTCGCCCGGGACGACGTCGTCGAGCGGCACGTCGACCGATCCGGGCCGGTCCATGATCGCCGCCAGCGCATCGGGGATCGGGTCGACCGAGTCCCAGTCCACCGGCAGACGGACCTTGACGTCGTCGGGGTCGACCGCGGCGTCTCCGGCGATGCCGCGGGCCGGATCGGCGGTCCACTGGATCGTCACGGCGCCGCTCGTGAAGCCAGCCCCGAACGCCACGAGCACGACGTTGTCGCCGACCTGCAGGCGACCCTCATTCACGGCCTCCGCAAGGGCGATCGGCACCGACGCCGCCGAGGTGTTGCCGTACTTGTCGAGGTTCACGAACATCCGCTCCATCGGCAGGTCCAGGCCCTTGGCGACCGCCTCGACGATCCGGATATTGGCCTGGTGCGGGATGAACAGCGCGATATCGGACGGATCCAGGCCGGAACGGCGGACGCTTTCCAGGGCGGTCGTGGCCATCGTCTTGGTCGCGAACCGGTAGGTCTCCTTGCCCTCCATCCGGATGTAGTGCTCGCCGCGCGCGATCGTGCCCGCCGATGGCGGCGCCTTGGCCCCGCCAGCCGGCAACCAGATCATGTAGGCGCCCTGCGGATCGGTCGTCATCTCGATGCCGAGACCGCCGCCCCGTTCCTCGCTGGCCGACAGGACCACCGCCCCCGCCCCGTCACCGAACAGGATGCAGGTGCTCCGGTCGGTGTAGTCGAGGAAGCGGGTCAGCAGCTCCGCGCCGATGACGAGGACGTGGCGGGCCATCCCGCTGGTGATGTAGGCCTGAGCGGAGGCATAGGCATAGACGAACCCGGAACAGGCGGCGGCGACGTCCATGGCGGCGGCCTTCGTGTTGCCGATGGCCTCCTTGACGAGCGCCGCGGTCGATGGCATCCAGTAGTCGGGCGTGAGCGTCGCGAGCAGGATGAGGTCGATGTCGTCCGGCTCGAGTCCGGCTGTCCGGATCGCTCGGAGCGACGCGACGGCCGCCATCGACGCGGTGGTCTCGTGGGCGGCGGCGACCCGTCGCTCGCGGATGCCCGTCCGCGCGACGATCCACTCGTCGTTGGTGTCCACCATCCGTTCCAGGTCGTGGTTCGTCAGCACCTGCGACGGGACATAGCGACCCCACCCGGTGACGTGGGCGTAGCGCTGCTGCGGGACGGGCTCGTTCACAGGGGTTCCACCTCGATGAGTGGCTGCTTCGCCTTGACCAGCGTGCCGCTTTCGGGCACCACCCGGACGACGCGTCCGGCGAGGTCCGACTTGATCTCGTTGAACAGCTTCATCGCCTCGATGAGGCCGATGATCTGCCCCACCGCGACCTCCCCGCCAGCGCTCACGTAGGGCGCCGACCCGGGGGCCGGCGATGCGTAGAAGATCCCGGTGAGCGGCGCCTTGATCGACGGCTTGGCCGTGCTCGCCGGTTCACGTCCGGCGGCTGCCTCGCCGGTCGGCGGCGGTGACGTCTCGACGATGGGACCGGCCGCGGCTGCTGACCCGACGGCGAGCGGCGCGAGCGCGGACGCCTTGCGAAGCACGAGCCCGGTGTCGCCCGCCTCGACTTCGAGCTCGGTCAGGTCGGAGCGGTCGAGCAGCGCGGCGAGGCGGTCGATCAGCCCGAGGAGCTCGGCGTCGCTGTCGCTGCCCGGCGCCGGTGGCGCCCAGCCGTCAGCCCCGTCGGGCGGCACCGAGCCGTCGGGCGTCGCTGGGGCCGATCCGTCGGGGGCGGCGAGGTCGGGCGTCGCCGGCGCGGTCCCGTCGGGCGTGGCCGCTGCCTTCTGGTCGTCGGTCATCCGTCCCACCGCCGAACGACGAGGGCCGTGTTCTGACCACCGAATCCGAACGAGTTCGAGAGGGCGACCCGGATGTCGCAGGACGCTGCCACGTTCGGTGTCAGGTCCAGGCCGTCCGCCTCGGGGTCCGGGTCCGTCAGGTTGATCGTCGGCGGGACGCGGCCGTCGCGGATGGCCAGCACCGTGGTGATCGCCTCGATCGCCCCGGCGGCACCGAGGGTGTGGCCGATCATCGACTTGTTCGCCGTGATCGCGAGCGATCCGGCGTGCTCGCCGAAGATCGTCCTGATCGCCTGCAGCTCGGCCTTGTCCCCTTCCGGTGTCGAGGTCGCGTGGGCATTGACGTGCTGGACCTCCTCGGGGCGAACTCCGCCCTTCTCGAGCGCACGCCGGGCCGCCCGGACCGCCCCGATCCCGCCGGGCGCGGGCAGCGTGATGTGCGAGGCATCCGCCGTCGCGCCGTAGCCCACGAGCTCGGCAAGTGGGGTCGCCCCACGACCGAGGGCATGCTCCAGCTCTTCGAGTACGAGGACGCCCGCGCCCTCGCCGACCACGAAACCGTCCCGGCCCCGGTCGAACGGTCGCGATGCGGCCGCCGGGTCGTCGTTGCGCGTGGACAGCGCCCGCATCGCGGCGAACCCGCCGATCAGCACCTCGTAGATGCAGGCCTCCGAACCACCCGCGAGCATCATGTCGGCATCGTCGCGGCGGATCGTCTCCGACGCCTCGCCGACCGCGTGACCCCCGGTCGCGCATGCCGACACGGTCGCAAAATTCGGTCCGGTCATGCCGTAGTTGATCGCGACCTGGCCCGCCCCGACGTTGGGGATGCCCATCGGGATGAGGAACGGGCTGATCCGGTCAGGGCCGCGCAGGGCGTTGGTGGTGAACCCGTCGTTGAGCGTGCCGACACCACCCAGCCCCGTGCCGAGGATCACCCCGGTGCGCTCGGCCTCGTGGCCCTCGAGACGCTCTGGCAGCCCGGCCTGATCCATCGCCTCTCGTGCCGCGACGAGACCGAACTGGATGTAGCGATCGGTGCGGCGCTGGTCCTTGCGATCGAGGACATGGCTCGAATCGAACCCGCGGACCTCGCCGGCGACCCGGACGCTGAGGCGCGAGGGATCGAAGGCCTCGATCGTGCGGATCGCGGATCGACCGGCCAGGAGCCCCTCCCATGTGCTCGGCATGTCGTTGCCGAGCGCCGTCAGCATCCCCATCCCGGTCACGACCACCCGCCGCGTCGTCATCGGACCAGCTTCCCTGTCCGGACGGTCGCGGCGCGATAGACATCCCCGGCCAGGCCACGCGCGGAGATGGCGGTGGCGACCGACAGCACGTCGAACGTCGTTCGCCGGATCTCGGCCCGCACGTCACCCGCGTCGATGTCGATGAGCGCCCAGGACGCTGTCGGGTCGCCATCGAAGACGTACCCGGCCGATCCATCGTTGACGATGACCTTCCAGCCGAGATCGCGGACCTCGGGCAGGTGGGTGTGGCCGCAGACGATGACGCGCGCGTCCGTCCTGGCCACCCGCTCGATCGTGACCGATGCTTCGAGACCCTGGTCGAAGCCGCCGGTCTGCGAGCCCGGCGAGGCGTGGCAGACGAGGACGAGCGTGTCGTCGCCGGTGCGCCAGCGGCGCTCGGCCGGCAGCCGACGCAGCCAGTCGACGCGCTCGGCGCCGAGGGCGTCGTGCGCCCATTCCGCCGCATCGACGATCGCGTCCGGCACGCCGTCGGTCATCCATGGAAAGGCGGCGGCGTAGTCGAAATCGGCGACGGCGATGTCCGTGTTGCCGGCCACGACGAGGGCCCCCTCGTCCGCCAGGCTGCGCAGGACGTCGACGACGAGGGCGGGCTCCGGGCCGTTCATGACCAGGTCGCCCGCCACGACCACCGCGTCCGGCTTCTCGCCCGCGATGTCGGCCAGCACCGCTTCCAGGGCTGTGGCGTTGCCGTGGATGTCCGAGAGGGCCGCGATGCGACTCACCGAAGGACGCCCTCGCCGGGGATGACGAAGCTGATCGTCGCCTCGCACGCGACCTCGCCCTCGACCGTCGCGATCCCGCGGCCACGTCCGAACCGCGAGCCGAGCTTGTCCATCGTGACCTCGAGCCGGAGGAGGTCGCCGGGGCTGACGATCCGCTTGAAGCGGGTCTCGTCGATGCCCGCGAAGAGCCCGATCCGATCACCGAACCCGGGCTGCTTGGCGACGTAGACCGCCATCGTCTGGGCGAGGGCCTCGACCTGCAGCACGCCCGGCATGACCGGCAGCCCCGGGAAGTGCCCGGCGAAGAACCACTCGCCGGCGGTCACGCCCTTGAGCGCGACGATCCGTTTCGCGTCGACGTCGTATTCGACGATCCGATCGATGAGCAGGAAGGGCCAGCGGTGCGGGATGAGCGCCTCGATCTCGCGAACCGTGTGGATCGTGGTCGGGCTGGTCGGGGTGGTCGACGAGGGCCCGCCGGCGGTTGTCGAGGCGGTCGGTGCGGCGTCGGTCACAGGCGGCTCCATGTGGGATGGCGGTCAGTGTGGCCCGTGCGGGCTCCCTCCAGCGGCAGACCATGTGCAGGTCTGCACGCCCCCGGCGTCCCTCGGGGGGTCACGCCCGGGCGGCCGCGGCGAGGAACGCGGCGCTGCCCACCCGGTCGAGCAGGTTGGTCGTCATCCGGCCTTCGAGGAAGGCCTCAGACGTCAGCAGCGCCTGGTGGATGGCGACGTTCGTCACGAGGCCGTCGATGACGAGCTCCTCGAGCGCGACCCGCGAGCGCGCGATCGCCGAGGCACGGTCCGGTCCCCACACGATGAGCTTCCCGAGCAGCGAATCGTAATACGGCGGCACCTCGTAGCCGGCGAACAGGTGCGAGTCCACGCGGACGCCCGGACCGCCGGGCGCGTGGTACCGCTCCACGATCCCGGCGCTCGGGCGGAACTCGTGATCTGGATCCTCGGCGTTGATGCGGAACTCGATCGCGTGGCCGCGGAACGCGATGTCCGCCTGGGTCACGCCGAGCGGCTCGCCAGCCGCGATGCGCATCTGCATCGCCACGAGGTCGACGCCGGTGAGGATCTCCGTCACCGGGTGCTCGACCTGAATGCGGCAGTTGATCTCGATGAAGTAGAAGTTGCCGTCGCGGTCGACGAGGAATTCGAGCGTGCCGAGGTTCTCGTAGCCGGCCGCGACCACGGCTCGTAGGGCTCGCTCGGCGAGGTCTGTTCGGGCCGCGTCCGACAGGGCCGGCGTCGGCGCCTCCTCCAGGATCTTCTGATGGCGGCGCTGGACCGAGCAATCGCGCTCGCCGAGGTGGATGCCGTGCCCGTAGCGGTCGACCGCGACCTGGACCTCGACGTGGCGGTTCTCGTCCAGCCACTTCTCCAGATACAGGGAGTCGTCGCCGAAGGCGGCCTTGGCTTCACTGCGACAGACCCGCAGCACGGATTCGAGCTCGCGCGGGGTGCGGACCATCCGCATCCCCTTGCCGCCACCGCCGGCGGACGGCTTGACCAGGACCGGGTAGCCGATGCGCCCGGCCTCGTCGAGCGCGTGCATATCGTCGCGCAGCATCCCCTCCGAACCCGGGATCGTCGGCAGCCCGAAGCCACCGAGTAGCCGGCGCGTTCCGGCCTTGCTCGCGAAGCGCTCCAGCACACCGGCGGGTGGCCCGATGAAGGTCAGGTCGTGGGCCGCGACGACCTCGGCGAAGCCTTCGTCCTCGGACAGGAACCCGTACCCCGGGTGGATCGCGTCGCACCCCGTGA
This sequence comes from uncultured Chloroflexia bacterium, assembly GCA_963735785.1. Classification (GTDB taxonomy): domain Bacteria; phylum Chloroflexota; class Limnocylindria; order Limnocylindrales; family CSP1-4; genus SPCO01. The sequence continues at coordinate 425,550 of CAVTMH010000003.1, forward strand.
CGAGCGCGGCCGAGATGACCGCCGGGGCGGACAGGTACGAGCGCTTCGCATCGGCCGGTCCGATGCAGATCGCCTCGTCGGCGAGACCGACGGGCAGGGACTCGCGATCGCCCTCGCTGTACGCGACCACGGCCTCCACCCCGAGGGTCCGGCACGCGCGCAGGACGCGCAGGGCGATCTCGCCGCGGTTGGCGATGAGGACCTTGCGGAACATCAGGCGGGGCCCCGCCCCGAGGCATCGGCCCCGGTGCCGTTCGTGGACGCGGGGCCCGATGTCAGCTGGATCACGAGGATCTCCTGGCCGTACTCCACGGCGTCGCCCGACTCGACGAGGCTCGCACCGAGGATCCCGTCGACGGGCGCCACGACCTCCTGCGCCACCCCGAGCATGTCCACGGCACCCAGCCGATCGCCGGCACGGACGCGGGCACCGGCCGACAGGTCGGGTCGGGATCGGTAGATGCCGACGGCCGGCGAGGTCGCCACCGCGCGCGATTCGGTCCGTGCGGTCTTCGCCTCCAGCGGCCGATGGAGCGTCCGTGGAGCGCCGTCGCCGGGACGATCGGCTGGCCGTTCCGCGCGGTCACCGGGAACGCGCTCGCCCGTCTTGCGTTTCGGCGGGGGTGCACTGTTCCCGTTGCCCCCCGGCTGGCGAAGGCGGACACGCCACCCGCCCTCCCGGACCTCGAGCTCGCCCAGACCGGTCGCGCCGAGCTTGGCGATCAAAGCGGGGAGCAGCTCGTTGCTCAGCCGGTCGATCGCGGCATGGTCCGCGGCCCGGCGCTCGGCCGAGTCGTCGTCTGGCTCGAGCGCCTCCTCGGGAAGCCGTCCTGGCACTCGCTATACCTCCTCGCGGGCCGGTGGGTCGTCGCGTGACCAACCCTCCGTCACCGGGGCCATACCCCGGCGCGCCGGGTCGAGCAGGTCGCGCAGTCGATCCGCCAGGCGACGATCGACGCGTTCGGGGACTTCGGGCTGGGCGGCCTCAGTGTAGGCGCCCAGCGCCCGATAGCGTCGGTACCGGGATTCGAGCAAGGCCTCGGTGGGCAGCTCGGACAGCGCGTCGAGTCGCTCGATGATGATCGCGCGCAGGCGCCGCGCGGTCTCCGCCGGCTCGGCGTGGGCGCCTTCGCCGGGCTCGGCGACGACGATGTCGACCACGCCGAGGGCGTGCTGGTCGGCGGCCGACATCCGCATCGCCGCCGCGGCCGTCGCCGCCTCGTCGGCGGTCCGCCACAGGATCGATGCACAGCCCTCCGGGCTGATCACGGAGTAGACCGCGTTCTCGAGCGCGATGACGACGTCACCGACCGCGATGGCGAGCGCCCCGCCCGAGCCACCTTCGCCGGTGATGACGGCGACGATCGGAGTGCGCAACCGGCTCATCAGTCCGATCGAGCGGGCGATGGCCTCGGCGATTCCGCGCTCCTCCGACTCCGGGCCGGGGTGCGCGCCGGGCACGTCCACGAAGGTGACGACCGGCAGGCCGACACGCTCCGCGAGCTCCATGACCCGCATCGCCTTGCGGTAGCCCTCGGGGTGCGGCATGCCGAAATTGCGGCGGATGTTCTCGTCGGTGTCGGCGCCCTTCTGCTGGCCGATGACGACGACCCGGCGCCCGCCGATCCGGGCCAGGCCCGCGACCACGGCCTCGTCATCGCCGAAGAGCCGGTCGCCGTGGAGCTCGATGAAGTCGTCGGCCATCGCGGAGATGAATTCGAGCGTGCGCGGGCGGCCCAGGTTGCGAGCGAGCTGGACGCGCGTCCAGACATCCTCGCTCGATGCCGCAGGGAGCGTCGTTCCCGTGAAGCCGCCGTCGGTCGATGGCATCGCGTTCGCGGCGGGGACGGGCGCAGGAACGGTCCCATTCGGCGTCTCGAGGTCGGACGCCACACCCGCGCCGTCCCCGGTGGCGAGCTCGCCGACCCGATCGGCGATCGACGACAGGAAGGAAAGGGGCCGGAACGCCGGAACGTCGTCAGCGACGTCGACCGGCGCGATCGCGATGCCGCGTGCTGGCAGCAGCCGAAGCAGGTGGGTGAGCTCGGTGCGCAACTCCGGGCGCGGTACGACCCGGTCGATGAACCCGTGCTCGAACAAGAACTCCGCGCGCTGGAATCCAGGGGGCAGCTCGGCGGCGATGGTGCCGGCCGTCACGCGAGCGCCCGCAAAGCCGATGAGGGCGTCGGGCTCGGCGACGTTCACGTCACCGACGGCCGCGAAGGACGCGAACACGCCGCCGGTCGTGGGATCGGAGAGGACCGACACGAACGGCACGCCCGCGGCGCTCAGGCGCTCGAGGGCCGCGAGGGTCTTGGCCAGCTGCATGAGGGCCAACGTCCCTTCCTGCATCCGCGCCCCACCCGACGCGCTGACGATGACCAGCGGGACCCGCGCGGCCAGGGCATGCTCGGCCGCCCGGGTGACCTTCTCGCCGACGACCGCGCCCATCGAACCGCCCATGAATCCGAAGTCCATGACGCAGATGGCCAGTGGGTTGCCACCGATCGCGCCCGTCCCCCAGACCGCGGCGTCGCGCATGCCGGTCGCCTGCTGCGCCGCGGTCAAGCGGTCCGGGTACGGCTTCTGGTCGACGAAGCCGAGGGCGTCGACGGATTGCAGGCCGGGATCGCGCTCCGACCACGAGCCGGGGTCCAGCAGGTGCTCGAGACGGGCGCTCGCGGACAGCCGGAAGTGGTGCCCGCACGTCGTGCAGACGCGCAGGTTCTTCTCGAGCTGCTTGTTGAAGAGCATCGTCGAGCAGGTCGGGCACTTGGTCCACAGGTCCGGCGGGTAATCGTTCCGGCGGGCGCGGAACGACGGCAGCTTGAGGGGCATCAGGCAGTCTTCCGTCGGGCGGCCGCGCGGATCGCGCGCGCCATCGGGTGGACCGGGCTACGGCTGCGTCGCCAGGCGACGTAGGCGCCCGCGACCAGCGAGATCGCGGCCGAGGTCAGGACACCGCCGATGACGGTCGGGCGCCTCGCACCGCTGTGCGTCTCCGCCCCGGGGCGCGCCTCCACGACGGCCGCCATCGGCGCTGGATGCGGGAATGGGATCACCTCACCGACCGGTTCGGCCAGGGCGGCCCCCGCGGCCAGGGCGGCCCCCGCGACCGCGAGGCGCTCGGCAAGCGTCTCCTCGAACCGGAACGACGGATGGAAGCGTGGCAGTCCCGCCAAGAGGATGGTCGCGGACGCGCGCAGCTCTGGTGCCACCTCCACCGCGTCGGTCGGGCGCCGGCCCAGGAGCGACTCGAGGTAGCGGTCGACGACGAACGCCTCGTTCTCGCCGTCCCGCGTGCCATCGCCGGTCGTCACCGACGATCCCATTCCGACGCGCCAAGCTCGCCCGCGACCCGCCGCAGGCTCCGGTGGATGAGGACACGGACCGCTCCCTCCGAACGTCCGAGGATCGCCGCGATCTCGCTGGTCGACAGCTCGTGGACGAACCGCAGGACGACGGCGCGTCGCCGATCCCCGCTCAGGCTGCCGATCGCGCGCCACGCCGCGGCAGCCGTCTCGCGACGGACGACGGTCCCCTCCACGTCGACGGGGTCGGGCGTGGCGTCGGCGAGGTCGAGCGGCGCCTCGGGCCGACGGCGCCGGCCACGGCGGCGTTCGGCGACGACGTTGCGCGCGATCTGGAACAGCCAGATCCGGAACGTGGACGCGTCGGGGCCGTCCTCGGGGCGCGCACGCTCCTCGAAGCCGCGCAGGCCGGACAGGGCCGAGAGGAAGGTCCGCTCGGTGGCGTCCTCCGCCTCGTGGTGATCGCCGAGCTCGTAGATCGCGAAGTTGTACACCTGGGCCAGATACTTCCGATACAGGGCGTCGAACCGCGCGGGGTCGCTGCGTGCCGCCTCGACCATGGGCCGATCGCGGTCAAGTCGGGCGACGCGCGGACGGGGGTTCTCCTGCGGCCGTGCCACCCTCCTCAATGCCGGTCGGGCCATCTCGTTACACCCCGATCCCGGCCGCGCGACTGGCCCTATCGGCGATCCTGTCCGCGTCGGTGCCGGCGAGCCGCACGTGGCGGATCTCGCCGACGACCACCTGGCGCTGGCCACCCGCCACGTCACGGTCGTCCACGACGAGCGCGCCGCTGGCCGCATCCACGCCCGTGGCCCGGACCGTGGTCACGACACCGTCCGGCGCGATGAGCTCGACCTCGCGTCCGGTCGTCAGCTGACGGTCGGTCCAGGCGGCCGCGTCGAACCGGCCGGCCCGCAGCGCGTCGAGACGCGCCTCGAGGCCCGCCACGAACGCGCCGAGCAGCGCATCGTGGTCGACCGCACGGCTCCCCGACGCCTCGCGGAGGGACGTCATGGTTCCGGCCAGCCCCGGCGGGAACTCGGCAGCCGGCCAATCGGTGTTCAGTCCGAGACCGATGATCGCGCGCGGGTCCGGGCCGCCAAGCCCATCGGTCTCGCCGAGCACGCCGGCCAATTTGCGAATTTCGAGCCGCCCGGCCGCCTCCGAGCCCTCCGAGGTCGAAGGCGACGCACCCGCAAGCGTTTCGTCCGAGGACTCGAGGACCAGGTCGTTGGGCCACTTGAGCCGGATGGCCCCGACCGGCAGCCCCGCCGTCGACTCGGCCGCGTCGGCCAACGCGAGCGACGCCGTCGCCGCGAGACGCCACACGTGCTCAGGGGACAGCCACGTCGGGCGGAACCCCAGTGACAGCAGCAGGGCCGCGCCCGACGGCGCCAGCCACGTCCGGCCGTCGCGTCCACGCCCGGCCGTCTGCTCGTCGGCCACGGCCAGGCAGACCTCCGGCGTCCCGTCGGCCAGCCAGCCACGGACGACGTCGTTGGTCGACCCGACGACGGCGAAGTGTTCCTGGCGAGCGAGGGTTGCGGTCACGAGCAGGCGGTCGGGCGCGGGCTCAGCCCGCCGCCGCGACCTCGATCGGCTCGGGTCGCTCGAGCTCGAACGCGTCGTGCAGCGCGCGCAGCGCGGTCTCGAGCTCGTCCTCCGCGATCATGCAGGTGATCCGCACCTCCGAGGTCGAGATCATCTCGATGTTGACGCCAGCATCGGCGAGCGTCCCGAACATCCGTGCCGCATAGCCCGGAGCGTTATGCAGGCCGGCGCCCACGATGCTCACCTTGGCGACGCTCGCATCCGTCGTCAGCTCGCGCGCCCCGAGCTCGCGGACCACCGGCTCGAGCGTCTTCTTGGCCTTGCCGAGCTCGACCTGGGGCACCGTGAACGACAGGTCCGTCTCTCCGCCGTGCCCGACGTTCTGGACGATCAGGTCGATGTTGACCCCCGCCTCGGCGAGTGGGTCGAAGATGGCCCGGGCGATCCCGGGTCGGTCTGGGACGGCCACGACCGTGACCTTGGCCACGTTCCGATCGTGCGCAAGCCCCCGGACCTTGTTGCGCTGCTCCACGAGCGGGTCCTCCTTGATGAGCGTGCCCGGGGCGTCCTCGAAGGAGCTCAGGACCTCGATGACGACGTCGTTGATCCAGCCGAGCTCGACAGCCCGGACCTGCATGACCTGGGCGCCCTGATGGGCGAGTTCGAGCATCTCCTCGTACCCGATCACCGGCAGCTGGCGGGCGCTCGGGACGAGACGGGGATCGGCGGTGAAGATGCCGCGAACGTCGGTGAAGATCTGGCAGCGGTCGGCCCGCAGGGCGGCGGCCAGGGCGACGGCTGTCGTATCGCTGCCGCCGCGGCCCAGCGTCGTCATCTCCTGGTCGATGGTGGCGCTCGCGCTCTGGCCCTGGAAGCCGGCGACGATGACGACCTTCCCGCCCTCGAGCTCCGCGCGGACCCGGCGCGGCTCGATGCCGGCGATGCGGGCCCGCCCGTATGTCCCATCCGTGGTGATGCCGGCCTGCGGACCGGTCAGGCTGATGGCGGCGACGCCGATCGCGTGCAGCGCCATCGACACGAGGGTCGCGCTCTGGTGCTCGCCGGTCGCCAGCAGGACGTCGAGCTCCCGCGGGTCGGGCTCATCCGTGATGCCCGCCGCGAGCCCGAGCAGTTCGTCCGTGGTATCGCCCATCGCGGACACGACGACGACGAGGTCGTGGCCCGCGGCTCGCTCGCGCGAGATCCGGCGCGCGACCCGCTTGATGCGATCGGCGCCGGCAACGGACGACCCGCCGAACTTCTGGACGACGAGGGGGCTGGGCATCGCGCGCCATTCTATCGTGGCAGGATTCGCCTCACCCCCAGGGACCACGCGTTCGCGAGGAAATTCGCGCCATGTGCTTCGATCACGACAGCCGGCCGCCCGTCGCCCCCATCGCCGGCGGGGCGATGGATGGTTCCACGGTCGAGCTCTCGGCGCGGGATGGCAACCGGTTCGCGGCATTCCGTGCTCGCCCGGCGACGCCCAGCGGAGCGGCGGTGGTGATCCTGCCCGACGTCCGTGGCCTGGCCCCGTTCTACGAGGAGCTCGCGCTGCGCTTCGCGGAGCGTGGCGTGGACGCGCTCGCGATGGACTGGTTCGGACGGACGGCCCGGGCGGACGGACGAGGCGCCGACTTCGATCACATGCCCCACGTGGAACAGACGACGTGGGCCGGCATCTCGGCCGACATCGAGGCGGCCGTCACAGCGCTGCGCGGCGATCCGGCCGCTGACGACGAGCGCCCGGGGGCCATCTTCACCATCGGGTTCTGCATGGGCGGCCGCATGTCGTTCCTGTCCGCGACGCTCGGTCTGGACCTCGCGGGCGTGATCGGCCTATACGGCACGCTGGCCGGCCCATGGCGCAACGACGCCCCGGCGCCACTCGACGAGGTCGAAGCGTTCGCCGCGCCGGTGCTCGGGCTGTTCGGCGGAGCGGATCAGGGCATCCCATCCCGCGATGTCGCGGCCTTCGCGGCCGCGCTCGAGGCCGCCGTCGTCGAGCACCGGATCGTCACCTACGCAGGTGCGCCGCACAGCTTCTTCGACCGCAAGGCGGACCAGTTCGCTGCCGAGAGCGCGGCTGCCTGGAACGAGATCCAGCAGTTCATCGCAGGGCACACCCATCCGGAAGCGTCGGCCCTGAGCTGACGATGCCCGCGCAAGACGAAGGCCGGCGGTTCGCTCCGCCGGCCTCGTCGATCTCGGGTCTTGTCCGGGTCAGCCGTTCGGGCCGTCCGCTCGGGTGTACTTGAAGATGTAGAGGCCGTAGTCGCGATCGCTCGCGGCCACGTATTCCACGCCCTCGTGCTCGAAGACCTGGACGCCCCAGAGGTTGTTGCCACCGGGCGCCTCGTCGTCGATGAACGCACCCACCTCCTCGAGCTTCTCGTCGTCCGTGATCCGCAGGACGCGGAAACCGCCGGAGTAGTACGAGAAGTACACGATGTCGTTGGCCTTGTGCGAGGTCGCGGCCTCGTGCACCGACAGGTCGCCGAAGCCCGATGCGAAGTCCTGGTCGTGGGCCTCGGGGATCGCGAACTGGTCGAGCTCCTCGAGCTTGCGCACGTTGTCGGTCTCGTGGGTAAAGTCCCCGTCCGTCGCGAACAGGCGGACGTAACCCCAGCCGTCGAACGCCGAGCTGATGGTGACCACATCACCGTTGGTGTCGAACTCGGACGCGGGCACCGTTGCGGTCCCATCGCCTGCCAGGCAGGCCTCCTCGTCGTACGAAAGACCGAGGAAATCGAAGCCCACTGAACGGGCTACGAAGAACGCGGGGATCGTGCCCTCGATCAGCATCGTCAGCCCGGCCTCGCAGGCGTCGGCGCCTTCGCGGCTGAAGGTGATCGTGGCGACGTAGTTGCCGCCGGATGCCTCGACAGCGGCCTGCTTCACCGTGAAGTCGCACACGCCTCGTTCGACGAGGGCGATCTCGCCGGGGTTGCCCGCCGGGACTGCTGGGTCGCCGGGGCACGCGCGACCGACGAACCGTGTCGGCCCGCTGATCGTCTGGCCCTCGGCGAGTTGCGGCGTGTTTGAACCGGAGGTCATCGTGAAGCCGGTGCTGTCGGTCACGTTCGTGCCCGTGAGGGCGAAGGGTCCGAAGTCTTCGTCCGCCGCGACGACGTACTTGTTGTCGGCCGTGAACTCGGCCTCGTGGCCGTTGCCCTCGGGCTTGAGGCCCGGCGCGAAGGGGTCGATCGCCGGGAAGTCCGTGTCGGCGATGAACGTCGGGTTCGACGGATCATCGACGTTGATCAGAACGTACCCGCTGTCCCAATACGAGATGAGCATGACCTGGTGGCCGTCGATCTCCTTGACGATCATGTCGTGGAGGAAGCCCGAGGCCGGGCCGAGGGTCGGGTCGACGATGCTCGGATAGCGCGTCTCGAGGTCGAACTCGCCGACCATGACCGGATGGCGCGGATCGGTGATGTCGAAGATGTCGACGTCCGTGAGCTCGGGGTTGTCGGTCACGACGATGTAGGCGCGGTCGTCGCGATCACTCGGCGTGCCCTGATCGTCCTCCCAGACGAACACGCTGTGGATGTCGTTGGCGTCACTGCCCTTCCCGATCAGGTTGACGTTCGTGTCGCCGAAGTTCTCGGTCAGCTTGGACGCCTTGGACGGGTTGGTGACGTCGTAGAGCGTGAAGCCGCCCTTGAAGTTCTTGCCGCACGACTCCGAGTTGAGGGCAAGCAGGTCGCCCTTGAACTTGGCCGTCGTGATGGTCAACGTCTGGACACCCTCGCCGACGTAGCTGTCCTGGAAGACCGGCAGGAAGGTGACCTTCTTGGGGTTCTTCGGATCGCGGATGTCGACGACGTAGACGCCGCCGTCCGGTTCCTTGCTGCCTTCCGGTCCCGCGCACGCGTCCTGGCGGAACTTGCCGAGATAGGCGAATCCTTTCCACACCCCGACGTCGGCCACGCGGCCTTCGGCCGTCGTCAACTCGAGCTTCGAGATGAGGTCGACGTCGTGATTGTCGACGTCGATGTGGCCCTCGGTCGTGCCGTGCTGGGCATGGGCGCGACCGTGCTCCTCCTTGCCGGAGTCGAGCACGCCGTCGTCCGCCGGCACCTCGAACGCGAGGGTCAGCCCCGTGAGGGCGATGAACAGACCGGCCGCCAGCGCGGCGGCCCTCCTGGGTCGACGCAGCATCCTGGACTCTCCTCCTGGTCGTCCGCCGATCCCATCCCGGTCGACGGCGCCCGACGGTCCGCGGCTCCCCGGAGCGCCGCGGTCGGGCTCAGTTGCGCGAGGCTAGACCCCCCACTCCCGGACGTCAACGACGAGCGATGCACGCCGACCGCGCACCCGGACGAACTGGTGCGCGGGCGCACCGGTTCACAGTCCTTAGCGCTTCGCGAGGCTCCACCCGCCGACGACCAGCAGGACGAAGATCAGCGCCCAGAACAGGCCGCCCGGCAACGCCTGGCTGCCGGCATTCACGATGCCGCGCAACGCGCCACCGATCGCGTCCATCGCCCCCGCCACGAGTCCGGTGATGCCGTTCCCGACCGTCTGGACCAAGCCGTCCATGACTCGAGTGTGGATGCGGCGTCAATCCGTACGCACCCCCGCGCACCGGCATCGACCGGCGCGGACCCCAGCGCACGGCACCGGACGTCAGGTCGTGCTCAGCACCTGCGCACCGCTGTTGCGGGGCTCGACCACGAGGATCCGGCCGTCGAGGTCGGTGTCGGCCGCGGCCGCGGCAAGGGCGCCCTCGACTCGCGAGATCCCCGCCATCGAATCGACGAAGGCGAGGATCGTCGAGCCGGCCCCCGACAGACACGCCCCGAGCGCTCCTGCATCGCGGGCGGCGCCGACGAGCTGCGGCAGCTGTGGAAAGACCTTCGCGCGATACGGCTCGTGGAGGCGGTCGACCGTCATGCGCGCCAGCAGGTCCGTCCGCCCGGCCGCCAGGCCGGCCACACCCACGCCGACCGCGCCGAGGTTCGCGACAGCGTCCGCCAGGGGCACGTTCCGCGGCAAGGCCCGGCGCATCGCGTCGGTCGAGAGACGCAGCTCCGGGATGAACAGGACCGCGCGCAGCTCACGCGGCACGTCGAAGCGGATCGCCTCGACCCCATCCGCCGTCGAGGCGGACACGACGAACCCGCCCAGCAGCGCCGCCGCGGCATTGTCGGGGTGGCCCTCGACCGACGTGGCGATCCGCAGCATGGCGTCGCGGTCGAGGGGGTCGCCCATCAGCGCGTTGGCGGCGACGACCCCGCCGACGGTCGCGGCGGCGGACGATCCCAGGCCACGCGCGATGGGGATCCGGTTGCGCATCGTGATGCGCCAGCCGACCCCCTCGGGGAGCTCGCCGCGCCCGACGACGAGCGCGGCCTCGAGACCGCGGACGAACCGGTTGTCGCGATCGTCGGTCAGCTCGTCGTGGCCCTCGCCGTCGACCGTCAGCTCGATCTCGCCGCGGCTCCAGCCGCGGACCTCGAGGTCGATGCGGTCGGTCAGCTCGAGCGCGACCCCCAGGCAGTCGTAGCCCGCCCCGAGGTTCGCCGACGACGCCGGGACCTCCACGGTTACGCGGCGACCATCGAGCTCGGCGAGCCAGTGCCCGGTCATGCCTAGCCCCAGCCCAGCGCGACGGCGACGGCGCCGATGGTCGGGGCCGCCTCGGTGAGGCTCGGGACGGCGCGTTCGGCGGTCTGGGGATCCTTGAGCCCGTGGCCGGTGAGGACGGCGACGACCGTGGCGTCCGGGGCCAGCCGGCCCATCGCGACCATCTTGCGCAGGCCGGCCACGCTCGCCGCGGAGGCGGGTTCGCAGAACACGCCCTCCATCGTCGCGAGGTCGCGGTACGCGGCAAGGATCTCGTCGTCGGTGACGGCTTCGATCAGACCACCGCTCTCGTCGCGCGCCGTGGTGGCCTTCTCCCACGATGCCGGATCACCGATCCGGATCGCGGTCGCGATCGTCTCGGGGCGATCCACCCGTCGACCGTGGACCAGCGGCGCCGCACCGGCAGCCTGGAACCCCCAGAGCGCGGGCCTGGAGGCCACCAGTCCCGCATCGGCGTAATCGCGGAACCCGTCCCAGTACGCACTGATGTTGCCGGCGTTCCCGACCGGTATGGCGAGGATGTCCGGCGCGCGTCCAAGGTCGTCGCAGATCTCGAAGGCGGCCGTCTTCTGGCCCTCGAGGCGGAACGGGTTGACCGAGTTCACGAGGGTGACGGGGTGATCGTCCTGCTCGGCGAGACCGCGCACGATGTGCAGGGCCTGGTCGAAGTTGCCATCGATCGCGATCACCCGAGCGCCGGCCATCAGCGCCTGGAGCAGCTTGCCGACCGCGATCTGACCCTTGGGCAGGATCACGATGACCTCGAGTCCGGCGTGCGCGCCGTAGGCCGCCGCAGATGCCGAGGTGTTGCCGGTCGACGCGCACACCACCGCGGACGCGCCCGCCTCGACCGCCTTCGCGACGGCCACGACCATGCCGCGGTCCTTGAACGACCCCGTCGGGTTCTGGCCCTCGACCTTGAGATGCAGGTCGGTGAGGCCGATCGCCGCCCCAAGCCGCTCGGCGCGGACGAGCGGGGTCGCCCCCTCACCGAGGGTCAGGGGCGGGGTCGCGTCCGTGACCGGGAGGAAGCGGCTGTACCGCTCCATCAGCCGCGGACGCGCGCTCGCTCCGGTCATCAGCGCGTCAGTCATCGACTGGGTACAGGGTCACGTCGACGCCGTCGGGCAGGATCGCGACGAATGCGTCCTTGGCCTCGGCGAGGGTCACGACCTCGCTGCGGATGGCGGTGCCGTCCTCGAACCCGACGGCGGCGGCCTGATCGAGCGCAGAAGGCAGCGGCCCCGGCTTGATCGCGGGCAGGAAGGCGAACCAGTGACGTGGCCCGTCGAGCGGGTCGGCTGCCGCCACCGCGGGGCCGACCGCGGCGGGCAACCCCGCCCACGTCGAACCCAGCCCCCGGGCGATGGCCACGATGTCCCCGAGGATCGCGCTGCTCGTCGCGGGTCCCCCGGCGCCCGGTCCCGACAGGCCGACCGTCCCGAGTGGCTCCGCCTCGATCTCGATGCGGTTCGTGACACCATCGGTCCACCCGAAGGGGCTGTCGGCCGGGACCGCCGTCGGGACCACGGCGGCCTCGATGGCATCCCCGCGTCGCGTCGCCGTGGCCAGGAGCTTGATCGTCAGCCCCAGTGCCGCGGCGCCCTCCACCTCCTGGTCCGTGACGCCGGTGATGCCAGGCCGTCCATCGCCTCGCGCCGTCGGCGGCCGGCGCCCCACCGTGCCCGGGTCCAGCCATCGGCCGAACGCCAGGCGGGCGAGGATCACGAGCTTGTTGACCGCGTCGTCGCCCTCGACGTCGCCGGCCGGGTCCGCTTCGGCGTAGCCCAGTTCCTGGGCGTCCCCGAGGACCTCGTCGTACGGCCGTCCGTCCTGGGCCATCGCGGTGAGGATGTAGTTCGTCGTACCGTTGACGATGCCACGCACCCGGCCGATCTCGTTGGCCGCGAGGTCGCCCGCGAGAGGGCCGAGCACGGGGATGCCGCCGGCGACGGCCGCCTCGAATCGGAGGGGAGCGCCGGTGAGCCTCGCGGCTGCCTCGAGGACCGGGCCGTGGTGGGCGATGACGTGCTTGTTGGCGGTCACGACGGCCTTGCCAGCCCGCAACGCCGCCTCGATCAGCGTCCGGGCGGGCTCATCGCCACCCATCACCTCCACGATGACGTCGGTGTCGGCGTCCGCCACGAGGTGAGCCGGGGCGTCGCTCAAGAGCTCGGCGCGGATCCCCGCCGCGCGCGCCCGCTCGAGGTCGCGGACGGCGACGCCGACGAGCGTGACCACCCCGCCGTCGGCGGTCACGAGCCGGTCTGGATGGTCGACCAGCCCCTCGGCCACGGCGCGACCCACGGTGCCTGCGCCGAGCATGGCGACGCAGACGGTCTGGCGGCTCACGGTCGGGGCTGGAGTCGGCGGTGGGACATCGCCCGCGCATCGTAGCCGACGCCTCATGCGTCCCGACCGGGAGCATCGGGCGCGAAGGGCCGTCGGCTACACTCGGCTCTCGTATGACGACCGAGATCGCTCCTGCCCCGGCGCCGGTCGCCGCCCCGTCGCCGCGGCCGCGCATCTTCTCGGGGATCCAGCCCTCTGGCGCGCCCCACCTGGGCAACGACCTGGGTGCGATCCGCAACTACGTGACGCTCCAATGGGAGTACGAGGCGCTCTATTGCATCGTCGATTTCCACGCGCTCACGAGCCTTCACGACGCCGAGGCGTTGCGCATCAGGACCCGCGAGATGGCGGCTACCCTGGTCGCCCTCGGGCTCGACCCGGACCGTTGCACGCTGTTCGTCCAGAGCCACCGGCCCGAGGTCGCGGAGCTCGCCTGGGTGCTGATGACCGTCACACCCGTGAGCTGGCTCGAGCGCACGCCGACATACAAGGAGAAGAAGCAGAATCAGCCCGACGACATCAACCACGGGCTGCTTACATACCCGGTCCTGCAGGCCGCGGACATCGTCATCTACAAGGCGTCCCTCGTGCCCGTCGGGAAGGACCAGGCGGCCCACCTGGAGCTGTCGCGCGAGATCGTGCGCCGCTTCAACACGCTGTACGGGGACACCTTCCCCGAGCCGCAGGCGGTGCACACCGAGGCCCCCATCGTGCTCGGCACCGACGGCGTCCGAAAGATGAGCAAGTCGCTCGGCAACACGATCGACATCCTGGCGCCGCCCGAAGTCGTGATCCGGCAGGTCATGAGCATGGTCACGGACACGAAGAGGATCCTGCGCACCGACCCCGGCCGCCCCGAGGTCTGCAACGTATGCCAGCTGCACCGGTTCTTCGGCGAGGATTACGAGCAGATCTGGGACGGTGAGCGCACGGCCCGGACCGGTTGCGTCGATACCAAGCGACTGCTCGCAGAGCGGATCATCCGGCACTACGCTGAGGCGCGCGATCGGTACGCGGAGCTGATGGCGGATCCGGCCCGGATCGACCGGATCCTGGCGGATGGCGCGGAACGAGCCCGGCCGCTCGCCGAGGCGACGATGGCCGAGATCCGCGAGAAGGTGGGGCTCCGCTAGCGTGGCGCCATGATCGAAGGCATCGCTCCAGGGAGTCGCGAACGCCGTCTCGTCGGCGCGATCCTCGTGCTCGGGACGATCGTCCTCTTCTTCGCTGCGGTCAGCATGGCGGCGGCCGCCATCGGGTTCTTCGGCGACATCCTCCTGACCTTCTTCCTGGCCTGGCTGCTCGCCTTCATCATCAGCCCGATCGTCACCCGCATCGTCGCGGTCATCCCGCGTCTGCCGCGGGTCCTGGCAACGGTCCTCGTCTACAGCGCGATCGTGGCCCTGCTCGTGTTCGTGGTGCTCGTCATCGCACAGGCCCTGTCGAACTCGATCACGCAGTTCGTCGCGTCACTGCCCCGCGTCCGCGCGGATATCGGCACGCTCGTGGCCCCGCTCCAGGGCTGGCTCAACGGCATCGGCCTCGGGCAGGTCGACCTGGCGAGCCAGGGGCTCGCCATCCTGGACAACCTCGACGTGATCGCCGCACAGTTGATCGTCCCGTTGCAATCCATCGCGGTGGCCAGTGTCGGAGCCATCGGGACGATGCTGATCGTGTTCATCCTGTCGATCTACATGGTCATCGATCGGGACGCGATCCTGGCCTTCATCTTCCGTCTCGTGCCACCTGGCTATGCCGAGGAGGCACGGCTCCTGCAGACGTCCGTCGCACGCTCGTTCGGCGGCTTCCTGCGCGGCCAGGCTCTGATGGGCATCGTCTACTTCCTGATCGCGATGACCACGAGCGTCCTGCTCGGCCTGCCGCTCGAAGCGCTGACGTCGACGAGCGCGGGCGTGCTGATGGCCATCCCGTTCTTCGGGCCGTTCCTGGCCTGGGCGCCGCCCGTGATCGTCGCGATCATCTTCAAGCCCGAGGCACTGGTCCCCGCCATCGCGCTCATGGGCATCGGCTGGGTCGTGGTCATGAACGTGCTCCAGCCGCGGATCATGCAGGGGGCCGTCGGTATCCACCCGATCATCGTCCTCGGCTCGGTGCTGATCGGCTCGCGGATCGCCGGCATCCCGGGGGCGATCTTCGGGATCCCGGTGGCCGCCGTGGCGTCGGCCTTCTTCTTCCACTTCCTGCATCGGACCTCGGGTGACCGCTCCGTCACGGGACGCGCCGCGAAGCGACTCAGCGAGCGTGACGGTCGACCCGTGCGCGTGCCGCGGGAGCCGGCACCCGGCCAGGCGTCCGACGTCATCGAGCCATGAGCGAAAAGGACCAGCCGCGAGCGTCGAGCGATAAGCGATCCCAGGGCGAACTCCCGGACATGACCCGGGAGCGAGCTCGGGCCGAGCGGCGCGATGTCGACAAGGAACGCGGGGAGCCGCTCGCCGGAGGCGCCGCGCGCGGCGGACCCCGGGCCTTGCGGACGCCCTCCCGCCCGGTCCCCGAATACACGACGCGGCCCCGGATCCTCGTCACCAACGACGACGGGGTCGAGTCCCGCGGGCTGCTGGCGCTCAAACAGGCACTCGAGCCGATCGGCGACGTGACGGTCGTCGCGCCCGACACGAACCAGAGCGCCGTGGGTCACCAGAAGACGCTCATGCGGCCGCTCCGCGTGCGTGAGCGGATCCTGGCCGACGGGTCACCCGCCTACTCCGTGGATGGCTCGCCGACCGATGCCGTGAGCCTTGCGTTCCTGGGCTACTTCGAGCACGGCTTCGACCTGGTCGCCGCGGGCATCAACTACGGGGCGAACCTCGGCGACGACATCACGTATTCGGGCACGGTCAGTGCGGCGATGGAAGCCGTCATCAACAACTGCCCGGCCTTCGCCATCTCGCAGGAGTACTACGAGCATCCCGATTTCGCCCTTGCCGGCTACGCCGCGGCGATCGTCGCCCGGAACATCCTCACCGAAGGCCTCTCGCGAGGCGAGCTCATCAACGTCAACGTGCCTGCCGCGACGCTCGAGGAATGCGAGGGGATCGAGGTCACCCGGCTCGGCCGCCGGGTGTACTCGGATCAGTTGGTCGAACGCAACGACCCGCGCGGCATCCCGTACTTCTGGATCGGTGGCCCACCGCCGTCGGGGCTCGCGGTCCCGGGCACCGACTACCACGCGGTGATCAACCGGCGGATCGCCATCACCCCGATCCACCTGGACCTGACCGGGCGACGGCTCCTGCGGCGGCTCAAGACGTGGGGATGGGACCTGCCCAAGGGCGACGCGGCACCCAGCCTGCCCGCGGCCGACGCCCCGACCGGCCCCATCGACCCGTTGCCGGACGAGAGCTGATCGACCGAGGCTGGCGGGCGCTCATCCGGCCAGAGTACAGGTCGGCGGTTCGCTGGCGGTCGTCATCGACGGATGTCCATGCGGGGTCCACGACCGGCGTCCGCGGCCCGTGGCACGGGGACGCCAGATGCTGCGTCGCATGGACACGACCGACCTCGCCGCGACCCGCGTTCGCCGGTTCCTCGAGACGGAGCCAGTCATCTGGCTGTCGTCGACGCGCGCCGATGGCGCCCCGCACCTGGTGCCGACCTGGTTCGCATGGGACGGGACCGCGATCGTCATCGTGTCCAAGCCCGGTGCGGTCAAGGCTCGCAACCTGCGCGCCGATCCGCGGGCGATGCTCGCGCTCGGTGATGCCGAGGCGGATTTCGATGTCGGCCTCCTGGAGGCCCGAGCGGAGATACTGTCGGAGCCCACGCCGCTCGACCTGCCGGATGGCTTTGCGGCCAAGTACGCTGTCCGGGTCGCTGCATTGGGACTCACTCCGGCGCAATTCGCCCGCACCTATCCGCTGGTCATCCGCCTCGTCCCGGTGAAAGCGCTGGCGTGGCACGGTCGCACGACGCCGCGAACGGTCCTGTCGGCCGCACGACGCGTGGCCGCGACCGACGGCGCCTCGCTGGCCGAGCCACGCACCACCCTTCGACAGTGGCTCGGCGAGCCGCTTGCGAGGGGGCTGGCTGGCGGCGCGGAGCTTGCTCGACGCAGCGTCGCGATCTGAGCCGACCGCCTGCTGCGTGGTCGGTCAGGCGGGGCTGCCCTCGATGGACGAGGCGCTCCGACGCCGTGCACCGGGCCCACCGAATGGCCAGCGGAACGCCTGGCGCTCCGGCGACGGATCGGCGCCCAGCGGGACCTCGCCGGAGCCGTCCACCGGCGGCAACTCGGCGATCGGGAAGACGCCACCCGAGATGTGCGCGGCCGCGACCGGTCTGGCGAAGTAGTAGCCCTGCCCGTAGGCGCAGCCAAGGTCGCGCATCCGGGCGGCCTGTTCCGCCGTCTCGAGGCCCTCGGCGACGGTCTTGATCCCGAGCGAGCGGCCCATCGCCACGATCGCTCCTGCCAGCGCCGCGGACTTCGAATCGGTATCGGGGACCTGCACGAATTCGCTGGCGATCTTCAGGACATCGACCGGGAACTGGCGCAGGTGACTGAGCGAGAAGTAGCCGGTCCCGAAGTCGTCGATCACGACGCTGACGCCCAGGTCGCGCAATGCTTCGAGCGTGCCAATCGTCGAAGGCGTCGCCTTCAGGAGGGCCGTCTCCGTGATCTCCAGGCTCAGCCGCGAAGCGGACATGCCCACCTCGGCCAGCGCCTCCTGCACCGCGTCGACGAAGCCCGGCTGCTGGATCTCGCGAGCCGACACGTTCACGCACAGGAACGTGTCCGGACTGAGGCCCGTCCACCCGCTGGCCTCGCGGCACGCCTCGCGCAGAACCCAGCGACCGATCGGCAGGATGGCACCGTTCTCCTCCGCGATCTCGATGAACTCGCCGGGTGCGACGAGCCCGCGCTCGGGGTGCTCCCAACGGACGAGCGCCTCGACGCCGGCGAGTGCGCCGTCGCGCAGGTCGACGATGGGCTGGTAGACGAGACGCAGTTGGCCCAGTTCGACGGCTTGCTGCAGCTGCGCGCCGAGTTCGTGTCGGTCGCGGATCGCGGCGTGCATGCCCGGATCGAAGACGGCGAAGCCGGCCTTGCCGTTGGCCTTGGCCATGTACATCGCCACGTCGGCGTTGCGAACCACGTCCTCGGCCGTCTCGTTCTCATCCCGCGCACTCGCGATGCCGATGCTGGCCGTCACGCTGACGGTGTGCTCGTTGATCGCGTACGGCATCCGCAGTTCGCGGGTCAGGCGTTCGGCCATCGCCAGCGACCGCTTGAGGTCGGGCTCGTCGTCGGTCAGGATCGCGAATTCATCGCCGCCCAGGCGGGCGACCAGGTCATCGCCCCGAACGGAGCTCGAGATCCGCTCGGTCACGGCCTGCAGGAGGGCGTCGCCGGCGGCGTGCCCCAGGGTGTCGTTGACGACCTTGAAGTCATCGAGGTCGACGAACAGGACCGCGGTGACCGACGGGTGGGCACCGGGCAAGGCCTCGAGGACGCGCTCAAGGCTGGTCTGGAACATGCGGCGGTTGGCCGCCCCGGTCAGCGAGTCGCGCTCGGCGAGGTCCTGCACGTCGCGCAGCAGCACCGCGTTGCGCAGGTTGAGGGCGGCGATCGCGCAGGCCTGACCCACGACGGCCAGCACGCGGCGATCGATTCCCGGAGCAGGCTCGACCGATGCTCGACGACCACCGCGCCGATGGCACGGCCGTCGGCCATCATCGGGGCGACGAGGAGATTCCTGGCCCCGGGCAGGACCTCGGCGAGGACTGGATCGAGGGCGGGCTCCAGCTGTCGAACGGCGAGGATCTGGCGACGCTCCCACGCACGGGCGACGATCGCGTCGGGACGCGCCGAGACGGTCGGGACGTCGTCGGTGCCGATGGCCGCGAGGATGATCATCTGGTCGTCAGCGGCGCCGATCGCGACCCCGCGCGGGAAATCGAAGCGCTCGGCGAGTCCTTCGAGCACCGTGGCCGACTGGCGGACCGGATCGGTCATGTCGTCGAGCCGGGCGCCGATGTCGACGATCGTCTGGAGGTCCTCGCGACGGTGGCGGAGCTCGCGTTCGTTCATCGCCGAGAACACCGATGTCGCCAGGGCGAAGAGCAGGAACGACATCACGTTGAGCAACGGCATCCGCTCGAATTCGATCGCCTCCCCACCGACCACGTCGACGGCCGGCACGAGCAGCGCAGCCTGGGCGTACAGGACGACGAGAAGCAGGAGCGAATCCCAGAGGGCGAGCTTGAGTCCGGTCCGATACGAGGCCAGCAGCGAGACGGCGACGAGGTGCAGGTAGACGAGGAACCGGAGAGGGCTCTGCGTGCCACCGGTCACGTACATGGCCCAGGCAAGGAACAGGCCGTCGATGAGGATCATGAGCGTGATCAGGGGAAGCCCACGTCGCCTGCTCGTTCGGCGGAGCAACTCGTCGGAGGCGGCCACCACCACGTACGCGGCGCTCACGCCGAGCAACTCCGCGAGGCCGATGCCCAGGACCTCGGGGCGGAGGATGGCCCAACCCGCAACGATTCCGGCCATGGCGAATCTGAGTAGCAGCAACGCGGTCATCCGATCGCTGAGGGCCGCGTACTCCGAGCGGTCGGCGGTGTGCATCACAGGTCCGCCTCATCGACGAACAGGACGGTGGTCTCAGCGCCCGTCAGCGGCGCCCGACGCAGCTTCGGGTCGCGCTCATCCATCCGGCCCTGCATCAACAGGAATGCAAAGACTGCGAGCATCAGCGCGATCGGGAACCCGAACGTCTGAGCGACGGCGGTCGCGGCTTCGGTCTTGACCGCGGAGCCGACGCTCTTGACGACTTCGGTCACGACCGCGCCGAGGAACGCTTGCGGTTCGAAGCCCACGGTTGTGGTGCTGGTCTGATCCGGCGCGGCCCCGTCGTCGGGAGGGGTCGTGCCGCCGCCACCGCCGGATGGTGCGGAACCCGGCTCAGGGGACGGCGGCGGGGTCGAGCTGGTTGCGCCCACGGGCGTGGGCGTGGGTGTCGGGCTCGTCGGGGTCGCCGACGGGGTCGGTGCGGGTGTTGGCGTCGGTGCTGGTGTGGGCGTCGACGTCGGCGCGGGACTGGCGACCGGCGACGGCGAGGGGCCAGGAGGTGACGGTGTCGGCGATGGGGTCGGGCTCGGTGTCGGCGACGCGGTCGGGCTGGGCGTCGGCGACGGGGTCGGGCTGAGCGTGGGCGACGGGGTCGGGCTGGGCGTCGGCGACGGGGTCGGGCTGGGGGTCGGGCTGGGGGTCGGCGACGGTGTCGGCGACGGGGTCGGGCTGGGCGTGGGCGACGGGGTCGGGCTGGGCGTGGGCGATGCGGTCGGGCTCGGCGTGGGCGATGCGGTCGGCGATGGGGTCGGGCTCGGCGTGGGCGACGGTGTCGGCGATGGGGTCGGGCTCGGCGTGGGCGATGGGGTCGGGCTCGGCGTGGGCGACGGTGTCGGCGATGGGGTCGGGCTCGGTGTGGGCGATGGGGTCGGGCTCGGTGTCGGCGATGGGGTCGGGCTGGGCGTCGGGCTCGGCGTGGGCGACGGTGTCGGCGATGGGGTCGGGCTCGGCGTCGGCGACGGGGTCGGGCTGGGCGTGGGCGTGGGCGACGGGGTCGGGCTGGGCGTCGGGCTCGGCGTGGGCGACGGGGTCGGGCTCGGTGTCGGGCCGCTGCCGCTGGACGTGTGCTCCACGACATCCACGCGATCGTTGAGTTCCGGGGCATCGACGCCTTCGTCGCACTGGGACACCGGTCCGTTGATCAGGACGCAAAAGGTGTCCGTGCCTGCGACGGTGGGCGTGTACGAAACGCTGCACGTCCCGGCGGTGCCTGTATTGCATTCGAGGTCGGGGTTGTTCCCGGGCGAGTTGATGTCATTCGGATCGCCAGGCGTGAAGCGGAATCTGACGTGCGAGGAACTGTCCGTGGACAGAAGCCCATCCTCGTCGTACACCCAGGCCGTCAAGGTGACCGTGGAGCCGACCGGGCCTGTGCCGTGCTCGGGACCGATGTCGAGATACGCCGGCTGGCCCGCGGCGGTCACCAGGTCGGCCTGGAACGGGGTCGCGGGCGCGATCGAGAGCGCACAGAGGGCTGCCGAAACGAGTGCGACGAACAGCGCTGTTCGCGGACGCTTCGATCGGTCGCTCTGCGGTCCCACCCTGGCATACCTCCCGGTGACGGCCCCGTGTCATCCGACACAGGCAACCGTCCCCCGACGGGCACCGCAGACTAGGCCGCGCGGTCCTCCATCTCGAAGGGAGAAAGTAGTCGCCTCGGTTCGAGCGCCGGGGCAGGACGGTTCCGCGCCGCACCGGTGCAGCCACGCAAGTCCTGCTGGAGCCCCACCCGAAGGTCCGGGCGGCTGGTGCGGCTGCGACCGGTCCGGTCGGCTGCGGTAGGGCGTGGGAACGATGGGTCCTCGCGGACCCGAGCCTCAGCGCAGGGTGCGGCTCGCGTGCGCTTCGAGGCGCGCGAGCGCCTCCGGTAGGTCGGTCCGCCCGAAGCCGAGCCGAAAGCGATTGCCCCCACAGTCGAACTGCGAACCAGGGAGGAGCAGGACGCCCTCGGCTTCGACCAGCCCGGCGGCCCATTCGTCGATCCCGACACCCGGGACAGTGAGCCGAGGAAAGCCCACCGACCCCGCCCGGGGGCGCACCCAGCTGAACCGGTCGGCCCATGCCTCGAAGAAGGCGTCCAGCCGATCCAGGTTCTCAGCGACGATCCGACGCGACCGTTCCAGCACCGCCTCGCGCGCGCGCAGGCCGATGAGCGCCAGGATCTCGGACGGCGCCGACGCGCAGATCGTGGTGTAGTCCTTGAACGATGCGCAGCGCTCGAGCAGGTCGCGATCGCGGGTCGCCAGCCAGCCGATCCGGAGACCGGCCATCGCGAACGACTTCGACATGACACCCAGGGACACGCCACGGGCCGAGGCGTCCGCGCCGGTCGGCAGTCGGTCGCCCTCGTCGAATTCCAGGAAGCGATAGACCTCGTCCATCAGCAGGATCGCGCCGGCATCTTCGGCGATGGCGACAAGGCCATCGAATGTCGATCGGTCCGGCAGCATCCCGGTGGGGTTGTGCGGGGCGTTCACGACGATCAGCTTCGTCGCAGGCATGACCTGGTCGCGAAGACGCTCGAGATCCAGCCCCCAGCCAGCCTCCTCGCGCAGCTCGTGGAGCGTCACCTCCGCACCCACTGCACGTGCGATCTCGTAGAGGCTCTGGTAGCCGGGCCAGGTGACGATCGCATGATCGCCGGGTCCGAGCAGCACGTTGACAAGACAGAAGATCCCCTCCTCGGCTCCGGCAAAGACGAGCACGTCGTCGGGTTCGAGGCGGTCGTACAGCCCGGCGATCTCGCGCCGAAGGAGCGGGTGGCCGGTCGATTCGGTGTAACCGAGGGTCAGACCGTCCCACAGCGACCGGGTCTCGTCGTCCGCCAGATCGAGCAGATCACGCATCGGGTAGGCCTGGACGTCGGATGCGCAGAGCAGGTGCTCGACAGCGAACTCCCAGCGCGCGAAGTAGCGCTCGAGCGCAAAGTCGGCGATACGCATGGCCGCATGATGGCGGACCGGGGTCGGCGGCGCGGCGTGTGCACGCGACCTCCGGTCTGGGTAGCACGCGCGCCACCGGCTTCGTATGCTCCCGGCATGACCGAACCCGCGCCGATCGTCATCGCCGGCTCGCCGACGGCGCTGGGCGGCCACTTCGGCGGTATGGAGCGCGGGCCGGCCGAGCTCCGATCCCGTGATCTGATGGGACGACTCGCCGCACGCCCCGGCCTGTTCGGGCTCACCTGGCAGGACATCGGGGACGCACCGAACGATCCTGGATGGGCGCCCGATCCCGACCCGCGGATGAAGAACCACGGTCGCCTGCTCGAGTACCTGCCACGCCTTCGTTTGCACGTCGCGGGCGGGTTGGACGCGGCCGGCGGCGGGGCCCGGCTGCTGGTCCTCGGCGGCGACTGCACCTCCCACGCTGGGGCGATGGCGGGGATCCGGAAAGCACGGAACGGGGTTCGCCTCGGGCTCGCCTGGTTCGATGCGCACGGCGACTTCAACACGCCCGACACGACGCCGTCCGGCAATGTCTGGGGCATGCCATTCGCGATGGCCTGCGGTCGTGGGGATCCCGACCTCGTCGCCGCGGTCGACGGACCGACGGTCCGCGAGGCCGACGCAGCCCTGTTCGGCGGTCAGGTCCTCGACGAGACCGAGTCCCGGATGCTCGCGTCGAGCGGGGTCGCCCAGTTCGGTCCCGGGATGCTGGCCGACGATGCCGGCCAGGCGGCCGTGGCCGGGTGGGCTGCGACCGTGGCCGGTCGGATCGACGGCTGGTTTGTCGCGGTGGATCTCGACGCGCTCGACGGAGCCGATGGCTGGGCCGTGGCGATGCCCGAACCCGACGGCCTGGCGCTGCAGACGGCGATCGCCACCATCCGGGCCATCGCCGAAAGTGGCGCCCCCGTGATCGGGTTCGGGGCCACGGCGGTCATGACCGGACGCAGTGGCGACATCGAGCTGACCGTCGACGCGGTCGCGGCCCTTGCGGAGGCCGCGCTTGGCGCGCAGGCGGGACCGCCCGGCTAGCGGGGCCCTTACTCCTCGACGCGCACCAGGTTCGCCGTGAAGGTCCTGAAGGTGTCGAGGTCCAGGCCGTTCCCGACCGCCAGCCAACTGCGTGCGGCACCGCGATCGACCACGACGGCAAAACGGCCGTCGTCCCCGGAGACGAGCGTTCCTGAGACGTCCCCGAACGCCGCCGCGCCGGCGTCCTCGCCGTCCGGAACGCAGCCGTCCTCCTCCCCGCAGAACGCCCCCTCGTGCAATTCGAATCGCGCTCCGCCAGGCCCCTGGTAGGCGATCTCCATCCAGCCGCCTCCGGCCGACCGGTACTGGCCGGACTCGACCGACCAGCGAGCAGGCAGGGCCGCGCAGTACACCGACCAGTCGAACGCTGCCGCGACCGCGGCGAAGAAGTCCCGGTTGTCGTCCGACCCGGTGCATGCCTCCACCGATCCAGTCCCGCCGGACGGAGACGCCCCTTCGGTCGCGGTCGGGGTCGCGGCGGGAGCCGCGGTCGGGCTCGCCGTGGCGACGACGGAGGGCTCCGCTGGACTCGCCTCGGCAGTCGGTGCGGCCGGGGTCCCGCTGGCGCTCGACGCGGCGGCGGGAGTCGCCGACGGCTCATCACGAACCTCGTCCTGCCCGATACAGGCCGAGGCGAGGAACACGGCGAGGACCACCAGGGGCAGCATGGCAAGGGACCGACGGGCGGGACGATGCCGTCCCGGCGCGCTCGATCGAGGGCGCGTCACGTGCGGGAGCGTAGCACGCACCTAGGATCCGAGGCGGACGAGCGCCGGATCCACTCCGAAGACGTCGCGGATCCGGGACGGCGCCAGGACCTCGCCGGGTGAGCCATCGGCGATGATCCGGCCGCGATCGATGAGCACCAGTCGCGGAAAGAAGTGGGCGGCCATGGTGAGGTCGTGGAGCACCGCCACCACCGTCATCCCGTCGGCTTCGTTGAGACCCACGAGGAGCTCCATCGCCGCGACCTGGTGACGCAGGTCGAGGTGGACGGTGGGCTCGTCGAGGAGCAGGATCGGGGTGTCCTGGGCGACGGCCATGGCGATGAGGACCAGTTGGCGTTCGCCAAGGGACAGCTCTCGCGCGTCCCTGCCGACGAGGTCGCCGATACGCACGCGCTCGATCGCTCGCGCGATCGCGGCCCGGTCGGCCGGCCGCGCGCCGCGGAACGGGTCCTCATGGGGGATCCGACCCAGCCCGACGACCTCCTCGACGCGAGTGGCGAACGGCAGCGCCGCGGCCTGCGGCACGACCCCGATGCGGCGCGCGACGGCCATCCGGGACAGGTCCGCCAGCGGCTGCCCCAGGAGCTCGACCTGTCCGCTGGTCGGGGCGAGCGTGCCGGCGACGACGCGCAGCAACGTCGACTTCCCCGCGCCGTTGCTGCCGATGAGCGCGACACGTTCCCCGGCACCGATGGTCAGGTCCACGCTGTCGAGTGCCAGGCGCTCGCGATATCGGACGTCGACCCCGGTCATGCGGATGGCGTCGCCGCTCATAGGTCGTATCCGGCGCGAACACGGCGCAGCAGGACGAGGAAGAACGGGGCGCCGATGACGGCCGTGACCACGCCTACAGGGATCTCGCCAAGCATCCGTGCGGCGAGGTCGGCGAAGGCCAGCAGCGCGGCGCCGCCGATCGCCGAGAGCGGCAGCACCAGCCGCGCCGACGGACCGACGAGCAGGCGGACGACGTGCGGGACCACGAGCCCGACGAACCCGATGAGCCCACTGACGGCAACGGCCGCGGCGGTGATGAGCGAGGCGAGCGCGAGCAGGATCGCCCGCTCACGCCGCACGTCGACGCCGAGGTGGGCGGCGGTCTCCTCCCCGAGCAGCAGGCCGTTGATGGCCCGGGCACGCAGGCCGATGGCGATCGCACCGACGATGACGATGGGTGCCGCGCCGGCCAAACGGACCCACGACGACCCGTCGAAGCCACCGAGGAGATACGAGAAGATCTGGCTGAGCGCCGTGCCCGAGAGATACATCGCCATGGCCAGACCGGCGGCCAGGAGCGATCCGACGGCATAGCCGGTCAGCAGGAGGCTCGTGAGCGGCGACAGCCCCCCGGTCTGCGAGAGGCGATAGACGGTGTAGACCGCCAGGAGCGCACCGGCGAACGCAAGACCGTGGAGCAGCCCGAACTGTAGGACCACGATCCGGACCGGGATGAGGACGGCGATCGCCGCTCCCAGGGCGGCGCCGGACGCCGTGCCCAGCACGTACGGATCGGCAAGCGGATTGCGCAGCAGGCCCTGGAACGTGGCTCCTGCGACGGCCAACCCGGTCCCGACCACCATCGCGGTCAGGACCCGAGGCAGGCGCAGATCCATGACGATGGTCTCGGTCGCGGCCGACCAGGTTCTCGGCAGGTCGAACCCGAGCAGCCGATGAGCGAGGATGGCGACCGTGTCGGCTGGAGCCACTGCGACCGAGCCGAGGGCGACGCCGAGTACCAGCGCGACAGCCAGCCCGCCGAGTCCGATCAGGACCAGGATCGCCGGCCGTGCCCGCCGCCCCGCCGCCCGCCCGACGAGCGGGCGGGCAGGAGCGAGGTTGTGCGACCGGCTGGCCATCGCGCCCTCGGCCTCTACGGGGCGACCGGCGCGGGCGACGGCACCTTCGCGTCCGGGTGGATGGCGAGGGCAAGCTCGCGCAGACCGTCGACGAGCCGCGGGCCCGGTCGAGTCACGACGAGGTCGTTGACGCCACGGATCTGGCCGGTCTTGACGGCGGTCATGACGTCCCACCCGGGACGCGCCGCGACCGCCTCCGGCGTGACCCCGTACACCGCATCGCCGAGGACGATGACTTCGGGATCGGCGGTCACGAGCTTCTCCAGCGAGATCGCGAAGTCGGTCGTGCTACCGGTCGTGATCGGCTCGCCGCCGGCGAGTTCGATCATCTCCGCGATGAACGACTCGTCGGCCGCGGTGTAGAGGTCGGTCGTCGCGTCGAGCTCATAGAACACTCGCGGGCGCGCGAGGTCGGCCGTGGCGGCCGCCACCTGGTCGAATTCGGCCTGCATCGCGGCGGTCAGGTCCCGCGCGTCGCCGGCTCGGCCGACCGCGGTGCCGATGAGTTCGATGTCCTTCAGGACCGTCGAGATGTCGGGGGCGTACGTGACCAGGACCGGGACGCCGAGGTCGCGGAGCTGGGCGATAGCCGCCGGGTCGTTGAATGAGTTCCCACCCGCGATGACCAGATCGGCCTCGAGGCCGACGATCTTCTCGACATCCACCGACGTGAAGCTGGCGACGTCGGGCAGCGGCACCGCCTCGGGGGGATAGTCGTCGAAGTCGGTCGTCGCGACGACGCGGCTACCGGCGCCGAGCCTGAACAGGATCTCGGTCGTGGCCGGCGTGAGCGAGACGATGCGCTGGGGTTCGGATTCGACCTCGACGGTCGTCCCTTCGTCGTCGATAAGGGTCACGGGGAAAGCGACCGCCGACGGGCTGGGCGCGATGCTGGGGGCGACGCTCGTGGAACCGGCGGGCGAGTCGACGGGCGCTGAGGATGGGGATGCTCCGGTCGTCGAGCAGGCCGCGAGCAGGACGGACAAGGCAAGGGACAGGGCGACGCCGCGGCGCCGTGAGCGTGGAGACACGGGGTGATTCCTCCGGGAGCGCGGTTCGGGAGCCGGAGGGGTCTGCGACACACGCAGGACCCCTCGCTTCGAGGCGGGTCGAAGGGAGGGGTCAGGGGATGGTGTGCACGGTCCTGCCTACCTTTCTCTCGAAGGTTCGAGCATGCACCGTGGGGTCGGCGACCGGACTTCCGCCCGAGGGCGGTTCACCGTAGCGGGACTGTGCCGGACTTTCACCGGGCTTCGCGACCACGCGGCGTTCGACTGACGTCGCCGCGAGGGTAGCACACCGTCGCCGTCGCTCAGACCCGGGCGACATGCCGTCGCTCTTCCGATAAGTGGCAGTGAAGCGCCGCCTCGTAGGATGCCCGCCTCGCCTCCGCCGCCGTCGTCCAGCCGCCGGAGGAGGTCTCGGACCATGGTGGAGTCACGTTGGTTTCGTCGTGCCGGCCCCGCGATCGCCGCCGTCGGTGCGGTCACGCTCCTGGCCACCACGACGCTCGGAGCGCCGGGGCGTGTCTGGACGCCGGCTGCCTGTGTCGGCCAGCCGCGGATCGGCGACGCGGCCCCCGGGACGTGGTTCAGGATCGATCCCGTGCTCGACGCCGGAACGCGGGTCGCCCAGCGGCTGGCGTTGGGTCGGGCGGGCAACGATGGATCGACTGCCCTCGACCTCGACGCGGAGTCATTCGCGGCGGGTCCGGTCGGCGGCACGATGCTGGTGGGCACGGATGACGGCGATCGGACGCGGCTGTCGCTCATCGACGTGGCGCGCGCCTGCGCGTGGATCGT
The DNA here is from genome assembly GCA_963735785.1 of uncultured Chloroflexia bacterium. Classification (GTDB taxonomy): domain Bacteria; phylum Chloroflexota; class Limnocylindria; order Limnocylindrales; family CSP1-4; genus SPCO01. The sequence continues at coordinate 453,320 of CAVTMH010000003.1, forward strand.
CGGCACGTCCGCCGACGTCGTGCGGACGGCGACGATCGCACCGGACGGCTCGACGCTCTACGAGTTCCGCGTGGACCGAAAGACTAGGGCGGACCTGGGCGTCTGGCGGCGTCCGCTGGACGGCTCGGCGGGCCCGTCGCGCGTGCTGCCACCGATCGCGCCGGATGACCGCTTTGGGCCCACGTGGCTCACCGACCTCGCGTGGAGCGAGGACGGTCGGTCGCTCGCGGTCCAGTCCTGCGGTGAGTTGGCCTGCCGGGTCCGGATCCTCAACCTGGCCAGTGGCCGCGTGCAGCTCGTCGACGATCCTGACCTCGGCGACGTGGTCGGCCTCGCCAGCGGACGCGTGGTGATGCGCGGAGCGTGTCGTGGCCTCCCCTGCCAGCTCGTCTCGCTCGACCCCGTCGCCGGGGAGGCCGTCGTCCTGGATCACACGGCCGGACAGGCCGTGATGAGTCGCGACGATCTTGGTCGCTCGGTCGTCGTGCACGAGATCGGGGCCGCCGGCGACCGCCTTCGGGTCGTGGGGCTGGATGGCCACGATGCACAGCTCCTCGCCGGAGATCCCGAGGGACGACGCCTGGTCGCCGGTTCGGCTCGGTCCGCGAGCGGGGCCGAGCACGCCCGCGGGTGGGTCCTGTTCGGGCCGGATGGGCGCCTGCCGATCGACGGTTCCCTCGGACCCCAGCTCCGCCACGTCACGGACGGGCGCACCGTCTCCCTCGACGAGGTGTCGCGATGAACCCCCGAACCCGGCGTGCACGCCGCGCTTGGACCCTCCTCCTCTCGGTGGCTGTGATGGCCGCGATCGGCCATCCGACGAGCGTCGCGACCTCTGCGCACTCGCCGGATCCGATCCTCGGCGCCGAGACATTCCCGCAGGACGGTCGGCTCGAGTACGACTGGCGCACCGGCGCCGTGCCACCGGCCCTGATGCGCACCGCTATCCATGCAGCGGCGGAAGATGTCGGGCAGACGCGCGCGTCACGCGCCGCGCTCTTCGTGCACGACGTGGACGGCACCAACCCGATCGGCTACGGCACCGGGACATGCGGGGTGAACGGCCTCGCCTGTTTCACGAGGAACGCGCCCCACGGGTTCACGATGTGGTTCCGCGAACAGGGCCGGGTCTTCGACTGGGGCACGCTCAAGTGGTGCCAGATGTACACGACCCCGCCGAACGGCTGTTACGACGTCGAGACCGTGGCCCTCGACGAGTTCGCCCATGTGGAAGGGCTCGGCCACCACGTGAACTACGCGGACGAACGCGACTACACCGATGCCGTCGTCCAGACCGTCTCGCGAACGAAGCCCAGGGTTGGCTACGACATGCATGTCCTTGGGGTGTGTGACACGGCGACCCTGCAGATCCGCTATGACACACCGGGGGCGTCGTCGAAGTACTCGACGTGCCTCGATCTGCCGACCGTGATGTCGCTGACTCGGAGCGCCTCGTCCATCGCCTACGGCGGAACGGTGACGTTCACCGCGTCCCTCAGGGTCGTAACGGACACCGACCACGGCCGCCTGAGCAACAACCCGGTCTCGCAACGAGCCGTCCGACTGCAGCGTCGGCCGGTCGGGGGCGGCACCTGGACCTCGATCGCGACGATGTCCCCGACGACGCCGACGGGCTCGTACGACGTCGCTCTCCGCCTCTATGGCTCCGCGGAATACCGGGCGGCGTTCTCGACGCCCACCAACGAGGGCCTGATCGGGGATTCGAGTTCGACGGTCACCGTGACCGTCGCCCCGTGCGCGGGCACCAAGTGCCCGACGCCCATCGTGCAGCAGTAGGAGGACGGATGGCATCTCGCGACTCGAACCGCGCGACCCTCGGCGCCGTCGGCGTCGCGATCGTGGCCGCCGGGCTGACGATCGGGTGCAACCTGGCCACGCCGGCGCCGGCCGCGCCGTCGACCCGATCGGCGACGCCGGACGCTGCCACGGCGTCGGTCGGATCCGGTTCGCCGGTCGTGGGGGGCGGCTCGTCGCCAACCCTCGCCGGCCTGGACGCGCCACCGGACGCCGTCCTCGGTGCGGAGGGTGGCGATCCGGTCGAGGGTCAGCTCGGGACGTACGTCTGGCTGGACACGGGGAGCGACGCGCCATGGCTGCCGGGCGCGCCGCTCACCGTCGGCGCGGGCGAGCCGCTGACGGTCCGGCTTGACCCCGACGGCGACGTCCGCGCGTGGGCGGCCCGCTACGTGCCGGCTGGCGCCGTGGGCCCGGACGGCGCGATCGCCCTCGGCGAGGGCAGCGGCATCCCGGTGTTCGAGGCCCCTGGAGCGGGCACCTGGACCGTCGAGGTGTTCGTCGAGTTCGCGGCCGGGGCAGGCGACGCGAGCTATTTCTGGCGACTCCGGGTGGAGTGAACGAGCCGGGGGTGGCACACTGCCGCCGATGGGCATCCCGCTGGCCACCCCCGCCAGTCGACCCGGTCGCCGCGCCGCGGTGGCCCTTGCGCTCCTTCTCCTCCTCACCGCGTGTCAGGTCGATGCAGGCGCCGCCGAGCGGCCTGCGGAAGGCCTGCTCGCGCTCTCGACCGGCGAAACGGCGAGCCTGGATGTCCTCGCCGCGGAGCCCGATTCTGACGGCGCCGTCGCCATCGGCCTCCCGCTGCCGGCCGATGGCGCGAACTGGGTCTCGGCTGGCCGCGGCGGCATCCTGGTCGCCGGCACCGCGGACGGCCAGCTGGTCACGAGCGACCCGGTCGATCCGCGCGGGACGGCCGTCGACGTCGCCGGCCTGGAGTGGCGGCCCGTGAAGGCCAAGGACGAATCCGGGACCTCCGTCCCTTCGCCGGCCTGGTTCCCGACGTGGGATCCCTCGGGGCGCAGGTTCGTTGCGCTCGGCGGCGATCTGCCCGGCGGCGGGGATCTGACCTTGCTCCTGATCGATCCGACCGAAGGCACGCTCGCGACGCTGGCGCTGAAGCAGGCCTTGCCAGCGGCCCCGCCGGTCTGGCTGGACGCGAACCGCCTCGCGCTGGTCAGTGGGACGCCGGACAACCCGGCCGCGCTGGTGGTCGACACGGCGACCGGCAAGATCTCGCAGGGGCCCACCGGCGAACATCGCCTGGCGACATCGGCGGACGGGAGCGTGATCGCGACGTCGGCCGGGCGCGGCGAGCCGATCGTGCTTCGGTCGTCGAAGGGCTGGCTCGCCGACGACGGCACGACCATCGGCTCCGTTGAGGTCCCCGATGGGTTCACGGAGGCCACTGCCCTGGCGCTGGATGCCACGGGCCGACGGCTGGCCATCGTGTGGGCCGGCGCGGACGGTGCTCGACGCTGCGACATCCACGACGGCACCGACGGATGGCGCCGGGTCCTGACGCACTCCGCGACGGCGGTCGCCTGGTTGCGCTAGCGAGCCTGGTCGCGAGAGCGAAGGGGCCGCCGGGTGCGCCCCCGGGTCACGAGGTCGGGACGGGCTCGCCGGCCGAGAAGATCGAGACCTGCGCCTCCTCGGGCAGCATCACCCCCATGACCTTCTGCAGGGTGAGGAGATGGACGCACGAACCCCAACTCTCGAAATAGTGGCAGGTGCAACGCCACTGGCCGGCATCGAGGGCGACATGGTGCGTGTCGTTGTCGCCGCGGAAGGTGAGTGACAGGCGGTCGACCGTGATCCGATCGAGTTCCCGCGCGTACCGATTCGCCTTCTCGACCTTGCCGATCAGTGAGCTGTGCATCGTCGTGCTACCTCCGTCGCCCATGGGGCGCTGCCGAGGCCGCCGTCCGGTCATGCACCTTCGACCGGTGATGGCGGTCGCGTGTCGCCAGCCTACACCGCCCGCGCCCCGGGGTCACCCCCGAAAGTCGCCCCGTCCTTGCGAAAGTCGTCCTGCCCGGACCGTCTGGCCCGGACCATCAGGGAGCGCTGGTCCCCTCGCGCCCGAAATCGTCTTCGAGACGGACGACGTCATCGAGCTCCGGGGTCGACACCTCGATGAGCTCGCATCGCTCGATGGCCTCGTAGCGGTGGATCCGGCCGGTCTCGACCCGCCGGTGCTCCCCGGGCCCGAGCTCCGAGACGCGGACCACACCGTCATCGTCCTCGAGGAACAGGCGCAGCCGACCGGACCACACGAGGATGGTCTCGTCCTTGATCTCATGACGCTGGAGCGACAGCCGGCGGCCCGTCTCGATGACCAGGACCTTGCCGACGTACCGGTCCGTATGGGCCCAGATCAGCTCGTGGCCCCACGGCTTGTCGACTCGCCGGGCAGCCTCCTCGCCCGACGTCACGACCCGCGCACCAGCGCCTCGCCGGCGACGAGCAGGTCGTCGCGAAGCTCGCCCGAGGTCGCTTCGGTGTAGACGCGGACGAGGGGCTCCGTGCCGGACGCCCGGATCAGCAGCCACGAACCGTCGGCCAGGAAGAACTTGTAGCCGTCGCCAGTATCGAGCGCCACGGTGTGGTCGACCGGGCGACCCCCCAGCTCGGTCGGCGTGTCACCGGCGAGGTCGACGAGCAGCCGCCGCTTGACCTCCGGGTACGCCGAGCGCTCCACGTGGACGTCGATGCGGCGATAGAAGGAGGGCCCGGCGATCTCGTGGAAGTGGCGGAGGGCGGCCGACACCGGCCAGCGCCCAGCCGCTCGCTCGCGGACGAACAGGTCGAGCAGCAGCAGGTCGGCATAGATCCCGTCCCGCTCAGGCAAGTGCATCCCGAACCCGAAGCCGCCCGATTCCTCGGCGCCCATCATCGCGCCGGTCTCGATCATCCTGGGCCCGATGAACTTGAAGCCGACCGGCGTCTCGTGCGTCTCGATGTCATACCGCTCGCCGAGCCGCGCGGCCATGGACGTGTTGTTGACGCTGACGACCACCGGATCGCGCCAACCCCGGTGTTCGGCCAGGTAGTACATCAGGAGCCCCGTCACCTCGAGCTGGTGGATGAAGTCGCCCCGCTCGTCAGCGGCACCCGCGCGATCCGCGTCGCCGTCGAGGAACAGGCCGAGGTCGTAGCCGCCGCCGGCGAGGATCCCGAGCGCCTCGTCGATGTTGGGGCGGATCGGCTCGGGATTGACGCCGCCGAAGTACGGATTGCGTTCCTGGTGAATCTCCTCGATCCGGAGGCCGCCGCCGGCCAGCAGCCGACTCAGCCAGCCGGAGCCCGAACCCCACAACGGGTCCACCAGGACCCGCAGGTCCGCTGCCCGCAGCGCGTCGAGGTCGACCGTCCGGCGGACGAACGCCTGGTAGCCATCGAACGGGTCGAACCGCTCGACGAGGCCGGCTGCCTCGGCATCCGCCAATGGCCGGCGCTCGACGCGCGTCCCGCCGTTCACCGCGAGCCGGGCCTCGACAGCCGCGAGGATCTCCGGTCCGGCCGCCGCCCCGGATGGCGCCTTGATCTTGAATCCATTGTCCACCCACGGGTTGTGGCTGGCCGTGATCACGATGCCGGCCGCCGCGCCGCGCTGGACGACCTCATAGGAGCTCATCTGGGTGGGCACCGCGTGGACCGCCAGCATGACCGGGATGTCCTGTGCGAGGAGGACCTCCGCGGCCGCCGCCGCGAAATGCTCCGAGGCGAACCGCCGATCGAACGCGACGACGATGCCCTGCGCCGTCGCGCCCTGCTCGGCGACGTAGTGGGCGACGCCGTCGGCGCAGCGACGCACGTTGTCGAAGGTGAACTCGTCGGCGACCCGGGCACGCCAGCCGTCCGTGCCGAACACGATTGACGTGGGCACACCCGTCCGCGCCGATGTCGTCACTCAGCCTCCCGCCTGGGAACAACGCTCGATGAGCTCGCGGATGCGATCGATGTCGGGCGCCGATCCGCGGAGGACCGCGATCGGCTGCGTCGCCGTGATGCTACCGCCCTCGGGTGGGGCGATGACCCCAAGCCGGCCGTCCACGCGGCGGACGATCAGGTCGTCGTCGCCGACGTCAACGGTTTCGCCCGCCTGCACCACGGTGCCCTCGCCGCGGACGCCGATGGCGACGAGCAACGCTGTCCACGACCCGAGGTCCGACCAGCCCACGTCCATCGAGGCCATCGCCACCTGGCCGTTACGTGCCGCGCCCTCCATCACCGCGTAGTCGATGGAGACGGCGCGCTGGATCGCCTCGTAGGCGTGCTCGAGCATGGCGGGAGCGGCGGCCATCGGCCCGAGCGTCTGGAGGAGTCCCGTGTACCGACCGAGGGCCGCGGTGATCGCCCGCCGCCGCCACAGGAAGATGCCCGCATTCCACGCGACACCCGCCATCCGGGTGAGGTCTTCCGCTCGCTCCGGGCTCGGCTTCTCCTCGAACGCCTTGAGCCGGTAGGCGCGCAGGCCGTCGATGTCGCTGGCGGTCGACAGGTCCGGGATCAGGTAGCCGTACTGGGTCGCCGGGTGGGTGACCTGCGTACCAAGGGTGACGAGTGGCTCCTCGATGTCGAAGGCGCCTGTCGCGAGATGCTCCCCGGACTTGGCGAGGACGTCGGCGTACACCGCGTCCCGCTCGGCGTGGATATGCGCATCGGCGGGGACCACCAGCATGACGTCGTCAGGCGGGCGGTCGAGGGCGATCGTCGCGAGCGCGATGGCTGCCGCGGTGTTGCGACCCATCGGCTCGAGCAGGAGGTTCGCCTCGGGCAGCTGCTCGCGGACGATGCGTTCGTAGCGAGCCTCGGTGACAACCGTGATGTCGTCGGTGAGCCGCCGCAGGCGACGCTCCGTCGCCTGGAGCAGCGACTCGGTCCCGAGCAGCGGCAGAAAGGGCTTTGGGCGCTCGGGCCGGCTCAGAGGATGGAGTCGGGTCCCGCCGCCGCCGGCCATGATGACGGCGTACATGTGGCGGTCATCGTAGCGCCGCGGACCGCGCGCGGACGGTCCGCGGACCGGGCCTCACTGGGCGATGACGATGTAGCGCCCTTCCCAGGGGACCTTGCGCTGCCACTCGTGGTAGCGCGTGAAGTGCAGGTTGAACTGGGCGAGGGTCAGGTACGCGTAGGGCCACTTGTCGGATCGCGTCCCCAGCGGCCCGCTGACGTAGAAGCCCAGGATCGTCTTCTTGGTCGGCTCGATCGGGTCGTGACTCGTCCGGTAGCCGAGGACCACCCAGGCGTGCGTGCCGCGATGGACGGTGACCCCGACCGGATCCCGCGTCCGCGCGATCGAGCCCACGATGTAGGACAGGGCGGATGCCTTGCTCGTGTAGGCCCGCGCGGCGTAATCGGCCCCCGAGAAGTAGCGCACCCCCCACGCCCATCCCTGCGGATCGTTGCCGAGCGTCGGGTAGTAGTAACGATTGTGCGAGCGGATCCGCTTGTAGTAGTACCGCTGGGTCGCGTAGGTGCGGTTGCTCCTGTTGCGCACGAGGTTGACCATCGACTGCGTCGCCGCCGGAACGCACCAGTAGTTCGTGTACTGGCGAACCATCGCGCTCGCCCGATACAGGTTGACCTTCGTGATGACGGCCGTCGGGCGCGGCGTCGGGGCGGGCGTCGGCGTCGGGCGTGGGGTCGGGGTCGGGGTCGCGGTCGGACGCGGCGTCGGGGTCGCGGTCGGACGCGGGGTCGGGGCCGCGGTCGGGACGGGCGTGGGGGCCGCGGTCGGGACGGGCGTGGGCGCAGGCGTCGGTGCGGGGGTCGGTACTGGCGTCGGGACGGGCGTGACGACCGGGGTCGGTTCCGGCGTCACTGCTGGCGACTCGCTCGGTGGCGCGTCCGCCGCCGCGACCGCCCATGGCGTCGCCCCGAGCATCGACAGCCCGAGGCTGATCGCCACTAGCCAGCGGCGGTATCGGGGCAGCACCTCTCGACTCGTGTTCATCGGGTCGAGCCTACGACACCGCGAGCCCGACACGATGCCGGTCGATGGTCCCCGCTTCGGCGACCACGATGGTCCCGGAACGGTGCGACGGCGCACCGCTCGCGCAACTGGGTCCGTAGCGGCCCCACGTACCGCAGCCGCCGGTGGGGGCGCCGGCCCTGCGAGCGCCGGGAGAGGGCCGTCTGCGATTCCCTCGACGTAGCGGTGCAGACTCGCTGTCTCTCGTCGGGATGGTCAGCCGGAGCGCTGCGAGATTCGCACGCAAGGCGCGTTGACGGGCCGTCGGCTCGCCCCTACGATGCAGCGACCCTGTGGCACGCCACAGGCGTAGATCAGCGACCGGAACCGATGCGCGAGGACCGCCGTTGACCGCCTCCCTGACTTCGGACGCTCCGCTGAGGAGCACCGCCATCGGGTCCGTCACCCCGATGGTCGCCGGCCAGACGGCTCCCGACGTGGAGATCATCGGCGTGACCAAGCGATTCGGCGCGGTCACGGCGGTCGACGCGATGGACCTATCGATCGCCCGCGGCACGTTCTACTCGCTGCTAGGCCCGTCGGGTTGTGGCAAGACGACGACACTCCGCATGATCGCGGGATTCGAGCAGCCCACGGAGGGCGAGATCCTGCTGTCCGGTCAACCGATCGCCGGCGTCCCACCGTATCAGCGCAACGTCAACACGGTGTTCCAGCACTACGCGCTCTTTCCGCATATGAACGTCGCCCAAAACGTGGGCTACGGGCTCCGCCAACGCAAGGTCGGCAAGGCCGAGGAGGAGCGTCGGGTCACCGAAGCGCTCGCCCTGGTCCGCCTGGCTGGCTACGGGAAGCGTCGGACATGGGAGATGTCAGGCGGCCAGCAACAGCGCGTCGCACTGGCCCGCGCGCTCGTGAACCGTCCCACCGTCCTGCTCCTCGACGAGCCGCTCGGCGCGCTCGACCTGAAGCTTCGCAAGGAGATGCAGCTGGAGCTCAAGGCACTCCAGCGCGAAGTCGGGATCACCTTCGTGTACGTGACTCACGATCAGGAAGAGGCGCTAACGATGAGCGACGTGATCGTGGTCATGCGCGACGGCCGGATCCAGCAGCAGGGCGATCCGACCGAGCTGTACGAACGGCCGGTCAACCGTTTCGTGGCCGACTTCATCGGGACGTCCAATCCGCTCAAGGGCCGCATCCTGACATTCGACGACGCGACCCGGCGGGGCGTTGTCGAGACCGACGGCGGCTTGCGGCTGACAGGCTCCGTCACCGACCCGACAGCGCGCCCCGACGTGGACGCGCAGGTGACCGTCGCCATCCGACCGGAGCACCTGGACGTCGAGCCGGCCGGGTCCGACGGCCAGTCCGACGCCCCTGGACAGGGCAGCGGGTGGACGGTCGTACCGGGACGCATCAACCAGGGCACCTACCTCGGCGACCAGACCGAGTATCGCGTCCACACCGAACAGGCCGGCGAGCTGGTCGTCCGGCGACAGAACCGTCTGGGGGCAAGCATAGGCCAGGGACTGGGGCCGGGCGATCCCGTCACCGTCCGCTGGCATGAGGAGGCAAACCTCGTCCTGGTGGGCTGAGGCTTGGTACGACCCGGGCGACCGGGAGGAGGAGCGACTGACATGGCAGACAGGGATCGAGAGCTGGACGCGCTGATCCGGCGCATGGCCCGGACCCGCGTCCACCGGCGCGGCTTCCTGGCGGGCACGGGTATGGCGGGCCTGAGTGCCTTCATCGCGGCTTGCTCCCCGAGCGGCGGTGCGTCCCCAAGCGCGCCGGCCGCGTCGGCGCCGGCGTCCGTCGCACCTGGCGCATCCGCCCCGGCGGCGTCGGCCGCGACCCAGGTGGAACCCGCCCTCTACATGTTCAACTGGGCCGACTACGTCGATCCAGGGAACATCGAGGAGTTCAAGACACGGTTCGGCGTGACGGACTTCACCTACGACACGTACGCCTCGAACGAGGAGCTGCTGACGCGGTTGCAGGGTGGCGCGACGGGCCAGTTCGATGTCGGGGCGCCGACCGTCGAGTTCGTGGAAGCGATGGTCGACGGCGACTTCATCCAGGAGCTCGACTGGAGCAAGATCCCGAACGGGGCCCTCATCAACAAGCAGTTCCAGGAGTTCTACAAGGACGACAAGGCCAACCTGAACAACTATCACCTCCCGAAGGACTGGGGCACGACCGGGATCTCGATCCGGACGAAGGTGGTCACCGAGGAGGTCAAGACCTGGAAGCAGTTCTTCGAGGTTGCGCCGAAATACTCGAAGCAGATCGTCGTCGTCGACTCGCCGGGTGACGTCTTCGTCGCGCCCCTCAAGGCGCTCGGCTTCTCGCTCAACTCGGTCGACCCGGGTGAGCTCGAGCAGGCGCGCGGGTTGCTGATGGGCCTCGCTCCGCACGTCCTCGCGCTGAACTCGGACACCTACGACGCACAGCTTGCCAGCGAGGAGGCCGTCCTCGGCCTGACCTGGACGGGCGGGATCGCCGACCTCCGCGAGGAAGAGGAGACCAAGGACACCGTCTACCAGATCCCGGAGGACGGGACGCTGTACTGGATGGATACGTGGGTCATCTTCAAGGACCCGCCCCATCCCGAAGCGGCCCACGCCTTCCTGAACTTCATCCATGAGCCGGCCATCCAGGCCAAGGAGACCGAGACGAACCGCTACGCCACCCCGAACGACGAGGCGATGAAGCTGGTCCCGCAGGCCATCCTGGACGACCCGACGATCTTCGTCCCGCAGGAGGTGCTCGACTCGGGCCTGCTTGAGGGCGCACAGGACGTCTCGACGGACCCGAACAGGGTCGCGATCTGGGAAGAGTTCAAGTCGAACATCGGCGGCTGATCCAGCTTCCGACCTGACCCGACACGATGACGACCGAGGCGCCGGCCGCACCGCGGCTGACGCCCAAGCCCGGCATGACGCGCTCCCGTCTTCTGACGGGGGGGCTCGTGCTGCCGGCCGCGCTGTGGTACCTGATCCTGCTCGTCCTGCCGATCCTGATCGTCGTGCTGTTCAGCTTCGGTGGGCGGACCCGGACGGGTGGGTACGAGCCCGGGTTCAGCTTCGACAACTACGTCGCCGCCCTGCAACGTCCGGATCCGTTCATCACCAGCCTGGTGCTCGCGGGCATCGGCACCTTGCTGTGCCTGTTGGTCGGGCTGCCGCTGGCCTACTTCATCGCGACCCGTGCGACGCGCCGGAAGGCGTTCCTGATCGTCCTGCTCGTCATCCCGTTCTGGACGAGCTTCCTGATCCGGACGTACGCGTGGCTGCTGATCTTGGGCGTCGACGGCCTCGCCGGGTTCTTCCAGGACCTGTTCGGCAATCGCACGTTCCGGATCCTCGGGACGGAATTCGGGGTCCTGCTGGGCCTCGTGTACGGATACCTGCCGCTGATGGTCTTCCCGCTGTACGTGACGCTCGAGCGCATGGATCGCGCGCTCGTCGAAGCGTCCAAGGACCTCGGTGCCGCCCGCTGGGCGACATTCCGGCAGGTCACGCTGCCCATCGCCCTGCCCGGGTTGATCACCGGCAGCATCCTCGTGTTCATCCCGATGATGGGCGAGTACGTGATCCCCCAGATCCTGGGCTACGGGCAGGTCTTCACCATCGGCAATGCCCTGTTCCTGCGGTTCCTCGAAGCCCGCAACTGGCCGGCCGGCTCCGCCCTCGGTGTCGGGCTGATCCTCATCATGCTGATCGTCATCACGTTCTACCTGTGGTTCACCAACCGCGGGCGGACGACCCGTGACGTGAGCGTCGTCTAGTCATGGGTGCGCCTGCCGTCCCGATCCCGGCCCCGCGGACGCTCGACGGGCGGTCTCGGGCACGCGTCGATCGGGTCGGGACCGTCGTCGAGGCCTGGCTGCGGGGCCACACCGCCCTCGTCTACGGCTTCCTCTATCTGCCGATCATCATCGTGGTCGTCTTCAGCTTCAACGGGACGGACCGGCGGGTCACCGACTGGGACGGCTTCAGCCTCCGCTGGTACGAGAGCGTCCTGGGCAGCCGGGAGATCCAGCGCTACCTGATCAACAGCTTCATCGTCGGCATCTCGACCGCCTGCATCGCCACGATCGTCGGGACGATGGCGGCGCTCGGGACGCAGCGTTTGCCGAAGTGGATCCGGCTGCCGTTCGATGGTCTGACCTATGTCAGCGTCATCGTCCCGGAGCTCGTGATCGCGCTCGCGACCCTCGTCTTCTTTGCCAGCACCATCGGCCGTGACGGCGTCATCACGAGCGCCACCGGGGTCGAGATCGGCTTCGGGTTCCACACGATCGTGAGCGCCCTGTCGCTGTTCAACATCAGCCTCGTGTTACTGCTCGTCCGTGCCCGACTGTCGGGGATGGACCGGACGCACGTCGAGGCGTCCTACGACCTGTATGGAACGCCCTGGCGGACCTTCTGGCAGATCACGTTCCCGCAGCTGCTGCCGGCGATCGTGGCCGGGTTCCTCCTGTCGTTCACCTTCGCCTTCGACGACTACCTGATCACGACGTTCGTGAACGGCCAGGGGACGTCGACCATCCCGCTGTTCGTCTTCGGCCAGATCAAGCGCGGGGTGACGCCGGCCACGAACGCGGTCGCCGCGTTGATGCTCCTCATCACGCTGTCGGTCCTGCTCGTCGGCCAGCTGTTGACGCGGCGCCGAGGGAGCGCCGGGAAGGACACGTCGGTCGCCGGGATGATCGCCGAACAGTCGAACTAGGGCCGCGGAGAACGACCCTCAGGCGGTGACGGTCGCAGGCTCCGGCAGTCCGGCGTCCGCGGCGAGGAGCGCAGCCTTGTCCGTGCGCTCCCACGGCAGGTCCAGGTCCGGCCGGCCGAAGTGACCGTAGGCGGCGGTCTGGCGATAGATCGGCCGGCGCAGGTCCAGTGCCGCGATGATCGAGGCCGGGCGCATGTCGAAGTGGCGCTCGATGAGCGCCTGGATCTGCGCGTCGTCGACCTTGCCGGTCCCGAACGACTCGACGGTGAAGCTGATGGGCCGGGCGATCCCGATGCCGTAGGCGACCTCGACCTCGAAGCGGTCGGCGAGCCCCGCCGCGACCACGTTCTTGGCCACCCAGCGGGCCGCATACGCGGCCGAGCGGTCGACCTTCGTCGGGTCCTTGCCCGAGAACGCCCCACCGCCGTGGCGAGCCATGCCACCGTACGAGTCCACGATGATCTTGCGGCCCGTCAGGCCGGCATCGCCCATCGGTCCGCCGGTGACGAAGCGACCGGTCGGGTTGACGTGCATGACCGGATCGGTATCGCGCAGCTCGCGCGGGATCGTCGGCAGGATGACCAATTCGACGATGTCCGACCGGAGCCGCTCGGGGCGCACGTCGGGATCGTGTTGCGCGGACACGACGACCGTGCGGACGCGCTTCGGCACGCCGTGCTCGTACTCGACCGTGACCTGGGTCTTGCCGTCGGGTCGGAGGTACGGCAGCTGCCCGGACCGGCGGACCTCCGACAGTCGGCGGGCCATCCGGTGGGCGAGGGCGATCGGGAGCGGCATCAGCTCCGGTGTCTCGCGGCAGGCGAACCCGAACATCATCCCCTGGTCGCCGGCTCCGAGCTCGAACGCGGAGGCCGAGTCGTCGCGGACCTCGAGCGCGGCGTCGACGCCCTGGGCGATATCCGGTGACTGGCCCTTGACCGACACAAGCGTGCCGCAGGTCTGGTAGTCGAAGCCGTAGTCGGCTCGCGTGTAGCCGATGTCGCGAACGGTCTCGCGGACGATGGCCTGGAAGTCGATGTACGTGTGGGTCGTGATCTCGCCCAGGACGAGCACGAGTCCTGTCGTGGTCGCCGTCTCGCAGGCCACGCGGGCGTCGGGGTCGTCCCGCAGGATCTGATCGAGGATGGCGTCCGAGATCTGATCGCACATCTTGTCCGGGTGGCCCTCGGTCACCAATTCGGACGTGAACAGGTACTGCGCGGCGTCGACGATGCTCACTTGGCGGTCACTCTCCCTTGGGGTTGTCCGGAGGGTATCACCCGAGGGCCGGCGCCCGACGCGGGACGTTCGTCCGGGGCCGGTCAGGCGCCGGCCCGCAACGCCTCGAGATCGAGGTCGCGCTCGATCGAGCGCAGGGTCTCGTCGTTGATGACCCCAGCGTCGCGCAGGCCGATGACGGCCTCTCGCTGGGCGATCAGGACCGCGTTCCGGATGGCCCGATGGTCGAGGAGCTCCTGCTCGGACTCGTCGACGGTGGCACCCGGGCTCGGCATGACATGGCCCGCTTCGTGCTCGTACTCGTCGCGCAGCTGCTCGATGAGGGGCAGGTGGTCCGGGTAGTCGTGCTTGAGCTGCTCGAGACGCTGCAGCGCCGACTCCACCGCGGCGAGTCGGGCGTGGACCTCCTCCCCATCCTGACCCGCGGGTGCCAGCACGCCCAGCCGACGGATCAGCCAAGGAAGCGTCAGGCCCTGTCCGACGAGGGTCGCCGCGATGACGCAGTACGTGAGGAACAGGATAAGGTCGCGGGACGGGAAGTCGGGCGGCAGGGCGGATGCGGCCGCCAGGGAAACCACCCCTCGCATGCCGGCCCAGGAGACGATGAACACGGCCCGCGGCGACGGGTACGGATCCCGCTCGCGGAGTTTCGGGAAGAGGAACCGCGGCAGATAGCTCGCCGGGTAGACCCACACGATGCGGGCGATGATCACGACCGCGCTGACGACCAGGCCGAGCGTGACCAGCTCGATCGCCTCGTACTCGGCCAGCACCGCCTGGCTGATGGCCGGCAGCTGGAGACCGATCAGCATGAACACGAAGGCGTTGATCAGCCAGATCACGACCTGCCAGACACCCGCACCCATCAGCCGGGCGTCGGGTGACAGGACCCGTGCCGCACGCTGGCCGGTGATGAGCCCCGCCACGACGGTGGCGAGGACCCCGGAGACGCCGATCTGCTCGGCCGCGAGGTAGGCCGTGATCGGCGCCAGGAGCGTGACGACGATCTCGATGATGGGGTCCGCAGTCCGGTGCAGCGTGCGCGTCACGATCGCGCCCACGACCGCCCCGATCGCAAGGCCGCCTGCCCCGACGACGACAAAATCCACGACGGCGCCGCTGAGAGAGAACGCGACCGCGCTCGCGGCCACCACAGCCGCTCGGTAGGCGATGAGCGCCGAGGCATCGTTGAGCAGGCTCTCCCCCTCGAGGATGGTCACGATGCGACGCGGGACCCCCAGCCGTCGGAAGATGGCGGTCGCGGCCACCGCGTCCGGGGGTGCGACGATGGCGCCCAGGGCAAAGGCCGCCGGCGCCGGCATCCCGGTCAGCTGCTGGACCACCACGCCCACAGCCACGGTCGTGAAGAGCACGAGCCCGACGGCAAGCAGCAGGATGCCCCGTAGATTCGCCTTGAAATCGCGAATGGGGGTGAAGGTGGCAGCAGCGAAGAGGATCGGCGGCAGGAACAGGAGGAACACGAGATCGGGCGCCAGCACGATCTCGGGCAGGTCCGGCAGCTGGCTGAGCAGGACACCGCCGATCAGCAGGAGGATCGGGTCGGCGATCCGCCACCTCCGTGCGAGGTAGGTCAGGCCGATCGCGGCGGCGAGCGCGAGGAAGATGAGCTGGATCGGACCCAGCTCATGGGACAGCCCGGTGTCGGCGACGGCGAAGGGCACGGACGAGATGACCGAAGTCCAGGCTACCGGGCGGCGACGCGTGTCCGACGGTCACGCCACGCGGCGAGGCCCGGGATGTCGAGCGGCGGGAGGTCGTCCGGCGGCATGAAGCCGAAGACCGCGCCCAGGAACGAGAGACGCGCCTCAAGCGAACGCCGGATGGCGTCCGCCCCGCGGAAGCCGTGTCCCTCACCCGCGAAGGCGAGATAGGCGTGCGGAAGGCCGTTGGCCGTGAGGGCCTCGACGATCGCCTCGGCCTGACTGGGCGGCACCACGCGATCCTCGAGACCCTGCAGGATGAGCACAGGGCACGAGATCCCCTCGAGGTGGTGGTTCGGGGATCGCTCGCGATACAGCTTGGCGGCCTCCGGGTACGGCCCGACCAGCCGATCGAGATAGCGCGACTCGAACTTGTGGGTGTCGCGGGCGAGGGCCTCGAGGTCGCCGACGCCGAACAGGCTGATGCCCGCTGCGAACGTGTCCCGGAACGCCAGCGCCGCGAGCGTCGTGTAGCCGCCGGCGCTGCCGCCTTCGATCGCCAGCCGTTCGGGGTCCACCTCACCACGGTCGACGAGGTAGCGCGCCGCAGCTTCGCAGTCGTCGACGTCGATCACGCCCCAGGCGCCTTCGAGCGCCCGACGATACTCGCGCCCGTAGCCCGTGCTGCCGCCGTAGTCGACATCGACCACGGCGATGCCCCGGCTCGTGAGCAGCTGTACGGCGAGATCGAGCGAGTTGGCGGCACTGGCGGTCGGACCGCCGTGCGAGTAGACGACCAGCGGCGGCAGCTCCCCCTCGGACGCGGCGACGTCCGGGTGTACCGGGCGATAGAAGAGCGCGTGGGCCACGCGGCCACCGGCGCTCGGGAACGTGATCGCCTCGGCCACCGACGTCCAGGCGGGATCCACCGCGAACATGCTCGAACGCCGCAGCACCCCCGTGGTCGCGAGCGTCGCCGGATCGAGCGCCACGACCATGGACGCGTCGATCGGCGTGCCCGCGACGGCGATGACTCCCTGGGTACCCGTGCGCAGCGCGTCGATCTCCGTGAACGGCGATTCGACCTCGCCGGCGAGTCGGCCAGGGGCGATGTGGAAGATCCGGTCGCGGCCACGAGCGCGGGCGACCGCGACGATCGATCCGTCGGGCAGGAACCCGTAGGTCGCGCGGTCGAACAGCCAGGCGGGCTTCGCGAACTCCGCCTCGAGCTCGGCCAGGGACTCCAGTCGCGGGCCGTCGACGAGACGATAGAGGTTCCACCACCCACTGCGGTCGCTGACGAGGTGGAGCACGCCGTCGGGCGACCACTCGGGCTGGGCGATGGACTCGTCCGGGCCACCGGCAGCGAGGTCGGACGGGTCGAGGTAGCCGTCGTCGCGGACCGGGGCGATCCGCAAACGTGTGGAATCCCAGGGCATGTCCGGGTGATCCCACTCGAGCCACGCCAGCTGTGTCCCGTCCGGTGAGGGGCGGGGAGCGGCGAGGAAGTCCGGTCCCTCCACCAGCACGTGCGGTGCCCGTTCACCGTCGAGCGGCACCTCGACGATCGCGGCGACCGCCAC
The DNA here is from genome assembly GCA_963735785.1 of uncultured Chloroflexia bacterium. Classification (GTDB taxonomy): domain Bacteria; phylum Chloroflexota; class Limnocylindria; order Limnocylindrales; family CSP1-4; genus SPCO01. Next base: position 470,293 of record CAVTMH010000003.1, read on the forward strand.
GCCGTCACCGGTGTGGTCTTCGCGGACTGCCAGGAACCGGCGACGACCAGGGTCGAAGCGCAGGTCGGCATACCGAAATGCGCCTTCTGGCGTGATCGGCTGCGGCTCGGCGACACCCGGATCCAGCCGGTAGAGTCGGCCATCCACCCGATTCGAGAACACGACCGTGCCCCCCGCGACCGTGTACGATCCGCCGCCGTACTCGTGGACGCGGGTGCGGACGTCGAACGGGGCTGGCGTCACATCCGCGGTCGTGCCATCCGCGCCGCGTCGGACGAGGACGCTGCGGCCTGCTTCCGAGGGGCGGCCCTCGATCCAGTAGATCTCGTCCCCATCGATCCACGGCTCACTGAGGCCGACCGTGTCGCCGAGCAGGTCGTCGATCCGGATCGGCGAGGGCCAGCTGCCGTATGGCAGGCGCGGCCGGTCGTCGGGTGGGGTGTCCCCGGGGTCGGGCTGCTCGGCCACGGAAGCCGATCGGTCGTCGGTCATCGCGTCCAGACGACGCTCAGGTGCCGTGCTGCCACGATGATACGTAGGCGGCCTGCTCCGCGGTCATCGGCTCGAGCTCGATGCCGAGGGCGGCCAGCTTGAGCCGGGCGACTTCGGCGTCGATCGCCTCGGGGACGACGTAGACCATCGGTTCGAGCTCGGCGTGGTGCTGGGCGACGTACTCGGCGCACAGCGCCTGGTTCGCGAAGCTCATGTCCATGACCGCGGCCGGGTGGCCCTCGGCCGCGCCCAGGTTGACGAGTCGGCCCTCGGCCACGAGGTTCAGCTTCTTGCCCCCGATGTCGAACTCCTGGACGTTCTCCCGCACGTCGCGCACGTGCCCCTCCGCCAGCGCGCGGAGCGCGGCGAGGTCCAGCTCCGCGTCGAAGTGACCGGAGTTGGCCATGATCGCCCCGTCGCGCATGACCTCGAAGTGCTCGCGCCGGAAGACGTTCAGGTTGCCGGTGGCGGTCACGAACACCTCGCCCCACGCGGCGGCGTCGGCGTGGCTCATCACCGCATACCCGTCCATCAGCGCCTCGAGGGCGCGCACGGGATCGACCTCGACCACTGCGACGTGGGCGCCATGGCCATCCATCCGCGAGGCGATCCCCTTGCCGACCCAGCCGTAGCCGGCGACGACGACCTTGCGACCCGCGATGAGGATGTTCGTCGCCCGCAGGATGCCATCGAGCGTGCTCTGCCCGGTCCCGTAGCGGTTGTCGAACAAGTGCTTCGTCTGGGCCTCGTTGACCGCGACGACCGGGAAGCCGAGCGCCTTGTCGGCGGCCATGGCCTTGAGCCGGATGACGCCCGTGGTCGTCTCCTCGGTGCCCGCCAGGACCTCTTTGACCTGCTCGGGCCGCTCGCTATGCAGCAGTGAGACGAGGTCGCAACCATCGTCCATCGTGATCTGCGGATGCGTGTCGGCGACACTCTTGAGGTGGTCGTAATACGTATCGCGGTCCTCGCCGCGGCGGGCGAACGTCGCGATCCCGTACTCGGCCACGAGGGCCGCGGCGACGTCGTCCTTCGTCGAGAGCGGGTTCGACGCGGCGAGCACGACGTCCGCCCCACCGGCCTTGAGCGTGCGCATGAGGTTGGCCGTCTCGGTCGTGACGTGCAGGCATGCGCCGATGCGCAGGCCAGCGAGCGGGCGCTCGCGCTCGAAGCGTTCACGGATGAGCCGCAGGACGGGCATCTCGCGCTCCGCCCATTCGATGCGACGGACGCCCTCCTCGGCGAGGCCGAGGTCGATCACGTCGTGGGCGGGCAGGATGGCGGCGTCGGTCATCGGCGGTCGATCTCCTTGCGGGTGAAGAAGCGGCGTAGCGGGGCCGCGAGGTCGGCCCAGGGCGAGCCGAGGCGGTGGATGAGGCGCTCCTCGAACCGGGCGTGCTCGATGTAGCCGAGGCGTCGATAGGCGTTGATCGCGGGCGGGTTGTCCGCCCGGACGTTGAGGACGATCTGGTCGCAGGACCGCAGCAGCTCGGCGGTCACGGCCCCGGTCACCGCGGTCGCGAAGCCCCGTCCGCGATAGTCCAGGTGCGTCAGGACATTGCCGACGACCGCCAGCCGGGCCGACGGACTGACCACGTGGGTGCCCGCGGCAGCGACGAGCTGGCCGTTCACCCGCATCCCGAAGTAGACGCCGTCCGCGATCGCACCCGACGGCAGCCACGAGGCGAAGCCGAGCTGGTAGAGACGGTTCAGCTCCCCGATCTCGACCGGGAGCAGCCGCTGGACGGTGGCCGGATACGGCCGGAAGCGGGCCCGGTCGACCCACATCCGGACCATCTGCGGGCCGGGATCGACGCGATAGTGCGCCTCGATCGCTGGCAGCGTCTCGGTGCGCGCCGCGATGTACGCGGCGCGGGGCCGGATGACGTCGCGCAGGACGGCGCTGATCCCGTCGGCCCTGCCCAGGACGAAGAGCGGCTGCGGGGTCGGGCCCGTGTACTCCATGCCGACCGCGATCAGGTCGTCGCCGTCGTACGCGGCGCCCCAGCGGGTCCGCCCGAACTCACGTTCCTCGAGGTCGCAGATCGCGTACGCCGCGTAGAGGCGATCCTGGCCCAGGAACGCGCGCAGCAATCCGCGATCGGTCGTCTGACGGGCGATCGCCGCCGAGCGCCGGCCGATCGCGACCGTGGCCATCAGGACTCGACCACGACGGGGGCGGTCGTGGCCGTGGTGGTCGCAGTGGCCGGGGCCGTCAGGGCGCCGAACCCGGGGGTCGCCGCGCGTCGCCGTTGGCGACGAGCGACCGCCTCCGCCAGGCCGTCGGGGTATGGCGACCGGATCACGCCCTCGTCGGTGACGACACCAGTGATGAGATCGGCCGGGGTGACGTCGAACGCGGGGTTGCGGACGTCCGTGTCGGCCGGGGCGATGGCGACGCCTCGCACGAACAGCACCTCGTTCGCCTTGCGCTCTTCGATCGGGATCGCCTCCCCGTCGGGCGTGTCGAGATCCACACTGCTGATCGGCGCCGCCACGTAGAACGGGATCCCGTGGCGGGCGGCCAGCACGGCCAGCGTGTAGGTCCCCACCTTGTTCGCGGTGTCGCCGTTGGCCGCGATCCGGTCTGCGCCGAGGATGACGACGTCGACCTCGCCGCGAGCCATCAGGTGACCGGCCGCGACGTCCGGGATGAGGGTGTGCGGCACGCCCGCCTGGGCCAGCTCCCACGCGGTGAGACGCGCGCCCTGGAGGTAGGGCCTGGTCTCGTCCACCCAGACGTGCACGGCCCGGCCGGCATGGTGGGCGGCCTGGACGACACCAAGGGCCGTCCCGAACTGGCCGCACGCGAGCGGTCCCGTGTTGCAGTGGGTCAGGATGCGCAGGGGCCGATCCTCCGCGAACACCAGCGCCTCGAGACCGAACGCCGCCAGGCGTCCATGGTCCTCGGTCGTCTCGAAGATGATCGTGTCCGTCTCGGCGCGGATGGCATCGGCGATCGCATCGCCATCCTCCGACAGGTCACCGACGGCCTCGTACGCGGCCATGGCCCGCTCGACCGCCCAACGCAGGTTCACGGCGGTCGGGCGTGCGTTGATCAGCGTCTTGGCGGCGCCTCGCAGCGTGGCTCGCCGGGCGTACGGGCGGGTCGTCCGTGCCTTGTCCGCGGTCAGCGACAGGCCGATCGCCCCGACCTGTCCGATGGCCGGCGCGCCGCGCACGATCATCTCGCGGATGGCGTACGCAGCTTCGGACGCCGTGCGGACTCGATATTCCTCGAGGACCTCGGGCAGCTTGCGCTGGTCGACCAGGTGGAGGATCCCCGGCGTCTCGCGGAACGGCGTTCGGAAACCGGTCGGCGGCGCGGGCACGACCGGTGCGGCCGCTGCTGGCGCCCCACCGAGGCCCACGGATCCGGGGTCGAGGATGGCACCGGCGGCCTCTGCCGACGCTCGCTGGAGCGCTTGGGCCGCCCCGACGACGCCCGCGGCGCCGTGGAACAGCTCGCCGGCGAATTGCCGGAAGAAGCGTCGACGGGCCAGGTCGGCACCAGCGGCCGGGTCGGCCGGCGGGGTCTCGGAGGCGGGCCCGGGAGATCTGGCGTCCGTCGGATCGGTCAATGGCTACGGGCCTCGCGCGTCTCGGTCAGTACTGGACGACGCTGTTGACCCGGCGTCCTTCCAGGCGGTCACGGCCCTTGAGGAAGCCGAGTTCGACGAGGAAGCCCAGGCCGACGACCTCGCCCTTGAGTCGCTCGATGAGCTCGATCGTGCCCTTGACCGTGCCGCCCGTCGCGAGCAGGTCGTCCACGATCAGGACCTTCTGGCCAGCCCCGATGGCGTCGCGATGGATCTCGAGCGTGTTCGACCCGTATTCGAGGGCGTACTCGACGGTGATCGTCTCGGCCGGCAGCTTGCCGAGCTTGCGGACGGGCACGAGGCCAGCGTCCAGCTGGTAGGCCATCGGTGAGCTGAAGATGAACCCGCGCGACTCCATCCCGACAACGATGTCGATCCGCTCGTCCTTGTACGGCTCGAGCATCAGGTCGATCGCCTCCTTATAGGCGGCCGGATCCTTGAGCAACGTGGTGATGTCGTAGAAGAGGATGCCGGGCTTCGGGAAGTCGGGGATCTCGCGGATCTTCTCGCGGAGCGACTCGGCGGACATCGGCTCGGGACCTCAAGGGCGGGTCGGTGGACGGCGGTGGATGGTACGGATGGCGCGGCGGTGGGTCGCCTGAGGGGTTCGCCACGGGCCGGCGGAAAGTCTACCGCAGGCGGACGGCCACGCCGGACGCTCAGGGGCGGGCGACCGGCACCGCGGCGATGCTCTGCTCCGGACGCGGCGCGACACGCAGCCGGCTGCTCAGGACCAGGCCGAGGACCGCCACCGCGATGGCGATGGCGAAACCGACGAGGAGACCGCGGAGCGGCGTCCCGGCGTCGCGCACCGCCGCGGCCACCGCGGCCCCGGTGATGCCGGTCCCGAGCGCGGTCCCGAGCGAGTCGGTGAGCGACAACGCCGACGAAGCGCGACCCTGCTCGGCGCCCGAAGCCTCGCGCAGGACGATGAGCGCGAGCGGGGAGTACGCCAGCCCCATGCCCAGGCCCGCCAGGCCCACCGTGGGGATCGCGAGCCACGGCGAGAACTGCGGGAACAGGATGAGCATGAAGCTCGCCAGGCCCACGATGAGGACGGCGATACCGGCCTGCACGAATCGCTCCGGCGGGAACCGCGATGAGAAGCGGGCCTGGATCCAGGAGCCTCCGGTCCAGGTCAGCGTCGCGGCCGTCAGGCTGATGCCGGCCTCCGTGGCGCTGAGGCCACGCCACTCGACGAGGGCTAGGGCGATATAGGCGTCCACGGCGAAGAACGCGAAGGTGATGATCCCGCGGACCAGCACTGCGGCCGGTAGCCCGCGTGCCGCGCGCAGGGTGCCGGTCGGGGTCAACCGGCGCAACGCCACGATCGCGAGGACCGACCCGATCGTGCCCAGCACGACCAGCAGCACCGGCTGCCCGCTCGTCAGGCCTCCGAGCAGGAGCCCCGTGCCGACGGCAACGACGAGCGCCAGCGGGAGCCGTTCGCGCAGCGTCGCGGCCGTCGCCGAGGGCGCGCCCGGCCCGACCCGACGGACCTGTGGGTAGGCGATGCCGGACGAGATCGCGATGAGCGGCAACAGACCCAGGAACACCCAGCGCCAGCCGATGGACTCGCCGACCGCGCCGGCGACGGCCGGCCCCAGGACGCCGGGCAGCACCCACGCCGTCGAGAGCGTTGCGAACATCTGGGGGCGGAGTCGCTCGGGGAGGCTGCGGCCGATGGCGACATAGGCGATCGGCGGGACCGTCCCCGCCCCGAGTCCCTGCAGGAAGCGACCACCGACGAGGACCTCCATCGACGGCGCGAGACCACCAACGATCAGCCCGATCGCGAACAGCACGATGCCGACCGCGAAGGGCAGACCCAGTCCTCGCCGATCGATGATCCCGCCGACCACGACGATCCCGATGAGCGAGCCGAGCATGAACGCCGTGAAGACCCAGCCGTAGAGCTCGAGGTTCCGCAGCTCACGCGCCACGATCGGCATGATCGTCGAGACCGCCAGCGCCTCGAACGCGACCAGCGTGACCGTCAGGACCAGCCCGACGGTGAGCGCGCGCCGCCCGGCCGACCACAGGCCGAGGCCGTCATCCACGGGTCCCGCCGGGCGCGCGGGGCGCTCGATCGACTCAGTCATCGGGGCGCGGAGACCTCGGCATCGCGTGGCAGGCCGAGCCGGGCCACGACCGCCTGGGTCAGCTGCCAAGCCTTGGCCGGATGCGGAGCGCGGATGCGGACCTGGTTGCTCGCGAACGTGACGTCCGACGGCTTGACCCCGGGCAGGCCGCCGTCGCCCAGCAGGCGCATCGCGGCCGACCGGGTGAGCGAGGCGCCGAAGCGGACCACGAGCCAGCCCTCCTCCCGCGAGATCGAGCCGATGCCCGCGGCCTCCGCGGCGAGCCGCAGCTCGGCGACCTCGATGAGTCGCGTGACCGGCGTCGGCATCGGACCGAACCGATCCGTGACCTCTCCCCGGAACGCGGCGATGTCACCGGGCGTGCGCGCCTTCGCGAGGCGTCGATACAGCTCGAGCTTCTGCGCCTCGTCCGGGACGTAGTCGTCGGGCAGGTGCGCATCGATCGGCAGGTCGACCACGGCCTGCGGCGCCTCGACGACCGGGGCGCGACCCTCGCGTCGAGCCTTCTGTCCCTCCACCGCCTCGGCCAGCATGCGCGAATAGAGATCGAACCCGACGGCGGCCATGTGCCCCGACTGCTCGCCGCCCAGGATGTTGCCGGCTCCCCGGATCTCGAGGTCCGAGAGCGCGATCTGGAAGCCCGCCCCAAGCTCGGAGGCGTTGAAGATGGCCTGCAGCCGTTTGCGCGCCTCGTCCGACAGGCGCTCACGGCGCCGATACAGCAGGTACGCGTACGCGCGTCGCGACGAGCGGCCCACCCGCCCGCGAAGCTGGTAGAGCTGCGCCAGCCCGAGCGTGTCCGCGCGATCGATGATGATCGTGTTCGCGTTCGGGATGTCCAGGCCCGACTCGATGATCGTCGTGCACACGAGCACGTCCGCCGCCCCGTCGGCAAAGGCGATCATCACCTTCTCGAGGGCACCCTCCGGCATCTGGCCGTGCCCGACGACGAAGCGCGCGTCCGGCAGGAGTCGTCGGAGCTGCTCGGCCTGCGCCTCGATCGTCTCGACCCGGTTGTGGACGTAGAAGACCTGCCCGCCGCGGTCGAGCTCGCGCAGGATCGCGTCGCGGACGAGGCCTGCGGACGCCTCGGCGACGCGCGTCTGGATCGGCAGCCGATCCTCCGGCGGCGTCTCGATGACGCTGAGGTCGCGGATCCCGGCCATCGCCAGGTTCAGCGTGCGCGGGATCGGCGTCGCCGAGAGCGTGAGCACATCGACCTCGCGGCGGAGTCGCTTGAGCTTCTCCTTGGCCGCCACCCCGAACCGCTGCTCCTCATCGACGACGACAAGCCCCAGGTCCTTGAACTGCACGTCCTTGCTCAGCAGGCGGTGGGTGCCGATGACGACGTCGATGGTCCCGTCCCCGAGCCCCGCGATCGTCGCCGCCTGGTCCTTCGCGGAAACGAACCGCGACAGCAGCCGGACCTCGAGCGGGAATGCGGCGAAGCGCTGGCTGAAGGTCGCGTGGTGTTGGGCCGCCAGGACCGTGGTCGGGACGAGCACCGCCACCTGCTTGCCGTCCTGGGTCGCCTTGAACGCCCCGCGCAGCGCGACCTCGGTCTTGCCGTACCCGACGTCGCCCACGACGAGGCGGTCCATCGGCCGCTGGCGTTCCATGTCCGCCTTCATCTCGGCGGAGGCACGCAACTGGTCGATGGTCTCCTCGTACGGGAACGACGCCTCCATCTCCCCCTGCCAGGGCGTGTCGTCGTTGAACGCGTGGCCCTGCGCGGCCGCCCGCGTCGCGTACAGCCCCAGGAGCTCGTCGGCGAGGTCCGCGACGGCGTTGCGCACGCGTTGCTTGGAGCGCAGCCACTCGGCCCCACCGAGCTTGCTTAGCTGCGGCCGCTCCCCGCCCGCGTACCGCGTCACCCGGGCGATCTGCTCGACCGGCACGAAGATCCGGTCGCCGCCCGCGAACGAGAGCTCGAGGTAGTCGCGCTCCTCCCCTTCCCCGCCGCGGCGGAGCATCTGCTCATAGCGGGCGACACCGTGATCGATGTGGACGACGAGATCGCCCGGCGTGAGCCGCTCCAGGATGTCCCGCGGCACGACCCGTCGAAGCGCCTTGGGGCGGCGGACGCGAACGGTGCCGAACAACTCGCGATCCGTGACGAATACGAGACCGTCCGGTCCACCGAGGAACCCGCCGTTGAGGCTCCGACCGACGAGCGCGATGGCGCCTGGCGGCGGTGGCTCGTCGATCCGATCGAGGACCGCGACCGGGTGCCCGCTCTCCTCGAGGATCTCCGCGAGCCGCGGTGCCTGGTCCGAGGCGAGGACGATGCGACCGCCGTCCTCCTGCCAATGGGTGACGGCCTCGTCGAGGCGCGTGGCTCGTCCGAGCGGCAGGACCGGCTCCCGCCAGCCGAACGGATCGCCCGAACCACGAGCACCCGACGCCATCGCCACGTCGGCCGGTGGCTCGGACTCCCACGTGAACTCGAGCGTCCGCGAGCCGACCAACCGGCTCTTCCAGTCGCGCGGCGGGAGATACGTCGACGGCCACTCCTTCGGCAGCTCCCCGGCCTCCACGAGCTCCGCCCGGCGCTCATCCGCCTGGCGCCACAGGAACGCCGCGGCCTCGGCCAGGTCGCCCGGTTCGTCGAGCACGAGGAGCGTGCCCGGGTCCACGTGGTCGAGGGCCGTGGCAGGAGCGAGGTGCGCCGCCCAGATCTCGGCCCCGTCGCCGACGGCCATCGCCCGGGACGCGCCGCTGGCCGCGGGCCGCAAGGGGTCGTCGGCGACGCCCTCGAACCGCGCGAGGTCGGTCCCGAGCCGCTCGCCCAGCCGAGACGCGGCTCGACCGATGCGTTCGCGGATCGCGGCCACGCCCCCGGTCGGGAGGAGGAACTCCGACGCGGGCAGCAGGACGACGCGCTCGACCGAGCCCGTGGTTCGCTGGTCGGTCGGGTCGAAGGCGCGCAACGAGTCGATCTCGTCGCCGAAGAACTCGATCCGGACCGGAAGCTCCATCGAGGGCGGAAAGACGTCCACGATGCCGCCGCGACGCGCGAACTCGCCACGCCCCGCGACCTCGGTCACGGGCGAATAGCCGAGATCGAACAGGTTTCGCAACAGCTGGTCCTGGTGGAGGCGCGCCCCCACGCGGATCGCGCGTGGCTCGGCCGGGAGGTCGTCCGGCGCGATCGTGTGCTGGAGGAGCGCCTGGACGCTGGCGACCATGACCCGGGCCTGCCCGCTGCGCCAGGCCGCCAGCGCCGCAACGCGGGCAGCAGTCTCGTCGGCCACGAGCTCGCTGCGCTCATAGGCGAGGGCCGTCCGCGGTTCCAGGACGGCGACGGCTGCGGGATCCCCGAGCCACGCGCCGAGCTCCTCCGCGACACGATCGCCGATCTCGGCGTCGCGGGCGATCCAGACGAGCGGCTCCCCGAGCGCGATCGCCGCCGCCAGATACGACTTGGCACCGTGCGGGACGGCGACGAGGCCTCCGTGGCGACCGACCCGGCCGATGTCGGCGGGCGTGCCGAGGCGCTCCCGAAGGGCACGGAAGGTCCCGGTCGCCGCGAGCAACGAGGGCAGTCCTCCGAGGTCCGGCAGCCGGTGCCCGGCGCCTGATCGGCGCTCCGCGGGAGCGGGATGCGGAGCGCGCTCGCCCCGGGCCATCCTTCTCGCGGTGGCGGGCGGTCCTGGTCCGTCCGCATCAACTCGGCGCGCATCCTCGACCTCGGCGTCGACGGCACCGATGTCGAAGTCGATAAGGTGCTCGTCCTTCGGGCGCGTGTGACGTGCCGCGAAGTCCTTGGCGACCTGCTCGGCGATCCGGCGGTCACGCCCGCGCCGGCCGCGCAGCGGCGGAGTGCTCGACTCAGGCATCGGCCGCCTTGTCCTTGCGCTGCAGGACGCGCCGCCAGCCGGTCTTCGTGCGCCGGACCCCGGTCTCGTCCGGTGGCCCGTCGACCTCGCCGGGGGCCGCGAGCCGGTCGGCATCGGCCTCCCGCAGCTGGAAGGTGTTGAAGCGGTTGGATGCCTTGCTCGTGCCATCGCGCGCCCAGCCCTCGACGGCATCGGCCGCCGCGTCGAGCAGCTCGTCGAGGCGTTGCACCTCGTCCGGCGCGAACTTCGAGAGCACGTGGTCGCGCGCATTGCGAAGCGGGTCGCCGATGCCGACCCGCAGGCGGCTGAACTTCTCGGTGCCGAGCTCGTCGATGATCGAGCGGAGCCCGTTGTGGCCGCCGTGACTGCCCGCCTCGCGGAAGCGCAGCTTGCCGAATGGCAGCGCGAAGTCGTCGGCAACGACCAAAATGTCGCCGAGCGGTGCGTGCTCGCGCGCGAGGACCTTACGGACCGCCAGACCCGATTCGTTCATGTAGGTCAGCGGCTTCACCAGCGTCAGGTCGAGGCCCCGGTAGCGACCGCCGACGACGTTCGAGTTATCACGCTGGCGTCCACGGCCATCCCAGCCCGCGCGCTCCGCCAGCCGGTCCATGACCAGCCAGCCGATGTTGTGGCGGGTCCCGGCGTACTGCGAGCCTGGGTTCCCGAGACCGACGACGACCTTCAACGATTCCTCCGGGGACAGCACGATGCGGCCCGAATCCCATCCGGCCGCGACGCATCGCGTCGCCTGGGCCGCCGGCGGGAGGGCCGAGGGAGGATGGTACTCGGCCGGGCGAGGACGCGCCGGACGACGGGTCAGAAGGCGGGCGCGACGGGTTCGGCGGGTGGGAAGAAGCCGGCGTCCAGCAGGCGTCGCTCGCCGAGCGGCTCGCGCAGCTGGACGACCGCCCGCGTGGACGGATTGCCAGGGCAATCGAACCCATCGCCCTCGAGCGGGCGCGCCGTGAACACCACGAGCACGACATCGTTGCCGTAGATGATCGACGGCGCCTGCAGCCGCCCACCCATCGGCTTGCCGCCGGTGCACGTCCGCTCCGTCACGAGCACGGTGAACGTGGTTGCATCGGGACCTGGCGCTGGTGCCGCGGGATCGAGGATCCACTCCGCCAGGTTTCGGCCAGCCAGCAGGATGGTGGGACGGCATTGGCCCCAACCACCCAGCGTCCACGCACCGCCCAGGAACTCGATGCTGGCGTGGACGACTGGCGGCTCGAGGCCGCCGGGGCCACGCGCGAGGTACTCCGCGACGCGGTCGTCGCGGTGGAGCAGCCAGTACCCGGACTCCGGCAGCATGTCGATGTCCGGACCTTCCTCGGCGATCGCCGCTTGCAGCGCGTCAGCCGTGGGATGGTCCTCCAGTTCCGCGTTCGCGGGCCGGTCCAGGTCGGACGGCAGGAAGCCAGGCGCCGCACTGCAGGTATAGCGGGTGTCGCGGACCTCGTCGATGCCCGGTGGGACGGGGGTGGGCGCGAGCGCCGGATCGCTTGGTGGCGGGGCGGGCGCCTCCGAGGCAGACGCCGCGCTGGTCGGGGCGGCCGCAGACGGCGCACTCGATGGTGCGCACGCTGCGGCGATCAACCCGCAGGCGATGGTCAGGGCGGCGATGCTGCGGCGGCTCGGGATCACGTCCGATCAGACGCCCGTGGACGGTGCTTGGTTACACACCGCCACGATCGGGCGCGCCCAGCAGCAGGCCGCGTTCCAGCGCGCGCATGGTGGCCTCCTCCTCGGGGTCGGCGTGGTCCCAACCGCAGACGTGGAGGGTGCCGTGCGTGACCAGCAGGCGGAGCTCGTCGGCCGGGGACCAGCGAACGTCGCCCGTGTGTCCCCCCCGGCCGCTCTCAGCCTGCTCGACCGCCCGCTCGACGGACACCACGATGTCACCAAGGTGGAGCCGGCGGCCGGGCGGGAGCACGAAGAACGACGCCCCTGCTCCACTCCCGCCCTGGCCGCGGTGGACGGGAAACGCCGCTGGCGGCAGCAACGGGAAGGACAGCACATCCGTCGGCCCGTCCTTGCCCATGTGCGTTGCATTCAGCGACGCCAGCTCGCGGTCATCGGCCAGGATCAGCCCGATCGATGCCGGAGCGGGCGCCCCGGCGGCCTCGAGCGCCGTTGCCGCGACGCCGGCGAGAGCTGATGGGGAGAGCGGCGGCCACACGCCATCGCGGACGTCGACGTCGATCCGCCAGGGCGGTCGATAGATCCGGCGCGTCACGACGCCGGCGTGTCGTCTCCGCCCGAGCCGATCGAGCCGCCACCGCCCGCTGCCGCCACCCGCCGCGACTCGAGCTCGACGACCGTGTTCTGCGGATACGCGATGCGCGTGTGGTACATGCCCAGCAGCTGCTGGACGAAGGCGTTCCGGATGCGCTCGAGGTCGCGCAGGGTCAAGTCGCACTCGTCGAACTGCCCATCGCCGATGCGCTCGTCGATGATCCGCCCGACCATCGCCCGGATCGCCGGCTCGTCGCGGGCCGCGAGTGATCGGACGGATGCCTCCACGCCGTCGGCCAGCATGAGGAGAGCCGCCTCGCGGGTCTGGGGCTTCGGCCCGGCGTGGCGGAAGCGCCGCTCGTCGACGGCCGCGGCGGCCTTTTCCCCCTGCGCTGTCAGGAGGCCACCGTACGCCTCGGCCGCGCGCTCCTTCGCTCGTGCGTAGAAGTAGCTCATGATCGCCGTGCCGTGGTGCTGGGGGATGAACGCGATGAGGGCCTTCGGCAGCTTCGCGGCATAGGCCGTATCGATCCCGTCGGCCACGTGCTGCTTGAGCACCTGGGCGCTGACCTCCGGCTCGAGCTGGTCGTGCACGTTCTCGCCGCCGGCCTGGTTCTCGATGAAGGCGAGCGGGTTCGAAAGCTTGCCCACGTCATGGTAGTAGGCGGCCACACGGGTCACGAGCGGATCCGCCCCGATCGCCTCGGCAGCCCGCTCCGCGAGATTGCCGACCATCAGCGAGTGGTGGTACGTGCCCGGGGTCTCCACGAGCAGCCGGCGCAGCAACGGCTGCGATGGGTTGCCGAGCTCGAGGAGCTGAAAGACCGTCAGGATGCCGAACACCGAACCGAGCACGGCAAAGGTGCCGACCGCCGCGACGGATGAGCCGATGGCCGCCGCCCCTGAGGCGAACCACAGTTCGAGGACGCCGCGGATGTCGCGCGCCCCGAGCAGCGAGAAGATCGACACCACGACGAGGTTGACGACGAAGACGGCGATCGCCGCCTGGACGAAGACCTGCAGCCGGTCGCCCTTGCGCACGGCGATGATGCCGGCCATGCCGCCGAGGAAGGTGTAGGACGCGAACTCGAGGGAGTTGCCGTTGAGCGCCCCACCGATGATCGCGATGACCGCGACCACGACCGTCGCGACCGATGCGTCGAGGAGGATGGCGAGCAGCATCCCGATCGCCGCCGTGGGCAGGAAGTAGCCCAGGATCGCGCGCCCCGCCGTGACCTTGAGGGCGAGGGTCGTGCCGACCAGCAACAAGCCGATCAGGACGAGCACGTTATCGCGATGCCAGAGGGTCGGGCGGAAGCGCCAGATCCAGGCCAGCAACATCGCGACGATGAGGGCGGACAGCAACAGCCAGCCCGCGAAGCTCGCGATGTCGGGGGCGGGGTTTTCGCCGAGCCCGAGCGCCTCGATGGTCTCGATGTCGGCGGCGTCGAGGCGCGCACCGTTGCGGGCGACGACCTCGCCCTGGGCGACGTTGACCCGCACCGGTTCGACCGCAGCCGCGGCCGCGTTGCGGGCGCGATCCCAGAGCCCCTGGTCGAACGAGGAGTTCGGCACGACGAGCGGCGCGATGAACTCCGCGGCGAGCATCCGCTCGGCCTCGTTCAGGTCGCCGGCCATCCGGCCGGCCAGCCGCGTCCGCGTTTCCGCGACCTCAGTCTCGCGTAGCTCCGGGAGCAGCGTCGCCTCCAGCACGTTCGACGCCTGCGTCCGGATGGCCGTCCAGCGGGCCGGCTCGAGGCTGATGAGCGTCGCGCGAGCCCCGTCCGAGAGGTCCGGTTCGAGGACCGCGACCTCCAGCAGCGACTGGCGCTCTTCGGGCGTCAGGTCGGCAGCGAAGGCCGTGTCGACCCGCTCGACGCGGTCGTCGAATGCCAGCGCCTGCTCCGCCGCGATCGCGATGGCCGTGTCGGTGTTGTAGGTGTATTGCGGTGGGACGGCGTCGCGGGCCTCGGCCCTTGCCTGCTCCGTCAATACCTCGCTGTCGAAGGCGATGGCGCGCGGCGCCACGATGTCCGACCGAGCGACGTCGGCCGCCTCGTACTGGAAGGTCTCCTCGGGCAGGATGTCGGCGCCGAGGATCGCGGTCATGACCAGGATCAGGATCCCGGCCGCGATCCCGAGGCGCGACGCATCGTTGCGTGTGAAGCGCGCGATCACCGGCGCGCGATGGATCAGCATCGGGCGGCGCTCCGGCGGCTCAGTGCGGTGTCCCGTCGTGCGCCGCGAGGTCCGCCTGGGCAAGGCGGCTCGCGACCAGGCCGCTCACGACCTTGCCATCGGCACGGCCACGGATGCGTGGTGATAGCCAGCCCATGACCTTGCCCATGTCGCGTGGGTTGGTCGCGGCGGTCGCGGCGATCGCCTCGTCCAGCAACGCCGCGATCTCGGCATCGCTCAGGGCGGCCGGCAGGTACTCGTCGAGGATCGCGATCTCGGCCTGTTCCTTGGCCGCGAGATCCTTGCGGCCCGCCTTCGTGTAGGCGTCGACCGACTCGCGGCGTGTCTTCACCTCGCGCGTGAGGACGCCCAGGAACTCATCCTCGGTCAGCGGCTTCTGGTTGCGCTTCTCGACGTTGTAGGCGGCGTTGACCGCCATGCGCAGGACGTCCCGGCGCAGCGCGTCACCGCCGCGCATCGCGGCCGTGATGTCGGATTGGAGTCGATCTCGAAGGGACACCGGTGCTGGCTACCTCGGGCGGTCGTTGATGACGCCCGTGGGGCCGCAGGTACCGTCGGTGCGGGTCGCCCCGCTCAGCCGGCCTGCGTTCGGGCGTTCTTCTTGCGCTTGGCTTCCTTGCGCTTCCGCTTCACGGAAGGCTTCTCGTAGTGCTCGCGGCGGCGAGCCTCGGCGAGGATGCCGCTCTGCTGGATCTTCTTGTTGAAGCGGCGCAGGGCGCTTTCGAACGTCTCGTTCTCTCCCACTCGGACTTCAGCCAATCGGTGTTCACCTCCTCCGACCCGGGTCTCGATCTCGTTCACGTCCGGCGCGCGGCCGGCCGGCTGGACGTGTGCTTCACGGGGGGCCGCAGAGCCGCCGGAGTCTACCCGAGGGTCTCGGGCTGGGTCAAACGACAGGACTAGCCCGTCGGAAGGCGTTGTCCGAGCACGAAGATCCAGTACGCATCGAGCACGGCGACGAGCGCCCAGAAGCCGATGATCAGCGTCGGGCGGCGCAGGAAGCACTTGGACCAGCTCACGCCCAGGCGTGATCGGCGCGGCCGTACAGCCCGATCGCGATGATCGACACCGACCAGCACGAACCACGCCGGCCCGACGAGCCCACGCGATGAGCCCGACCGTGCCCATGCGGCAGAACGTGAAGGCCAGTCGCTCGTACTTCTCGGGACGGGTCAGCGGCGGCCGGACGTAGGAGCGCGGGCCGACCGGGCTGAGCGGGCTGAGCGGGCCCTCGCCGACCGGTCCCGCCGGGCCGGCCACGCTCACGAGACCGCTCCAGTGCGGCGGCCGCGTATGCCGTCGAGCATGACGAGCTCGCGCGCGGGCACCATCCCAGCCGAGGTCGTCCGGCGCAGCCCACCGAACAGCTGCCGCGCGCAGAACGGGACGCGCACCGGGTTGGCCTCGCCGTCGGTCGAGCCGACGTGGACGCAGCATTGCTGGAGCCGCTCGACGTTGAGCGTCCAGGCGTCCATGAACGACTTCACCGAGAAGCGCTTCACCCGCAGGGCGATCTCTTCCACCGCCGCCTCCCGGTCGAACATCCAGCGACCGAGGCGTCTTGAGGAAACCGCGTGACGCCCAGGTCGCACGCGTCGCAGACCCGCAGCAGGTGATCGACGAGCTCAGGCCGGGACACGAGCGTCGTCTCGGACATCATCCCGACGAGCGCCGTCCACATCGCGTCGTCCGGCGCGATCCGGTTGCGAGACGAGCCCCAGATACTCCTTGAGCCGATCCGTCCCGAGCATCTGCGGCACGGAGCGCCACTCGCCGTTGTCGCCCTGGACGAAGTAGGTGATCGACGAGCAGTCGGGGTGCGAGCAGGGCAGCGCGATGAAGTCGTCCGGTCCGACCCGGTCCGGCGGTCTGCGCGCCGAGTCGACTGAGCGTGCCCGTCGTGGTCGACCCGCTGCATCGGGTCGATCGGGTTCGCCCGGCCCGATCCGAACACCGGCTGGAACGCGACACCCGCGATGTAGTCGGTGGCGAGGGCGTAGTCGGCGATCGCGCCGACCTCGTGATCGTTGACACCGTCGGCGACGGCCACGGCGAGCGTCGTGAAGACTCGTTCGACCGCGAGCCGCCGGAGGGCGTCGGTCTTGACGTCGCGCAGGTCCTCGCCCCGATGGAAGAGGTGCGAACCCAGCTCGAACCCGTCGAACTGGAGATAGACCTCGACCCGGCCGCGCAGCGCGCCGAGGGCCGACACGAAGCGGTCGTCCTTGGCGATCCGGATCCCGTTCGTGTTGAGGATCACGCGGGTCACCTTGCGCTCCGTCGCCGCCTCGATGATCTCGAGGACCTCGGGGTGGACCGTCGGCTCGCCGCCCGACAGCATCAGGACATCGACGCGACCGCCCTCGCGCTCGATCGCCGTGTCGAGCGAGCGAAGCAGATGAGGCAACCGGGCGAACCGCCCGATGCCCGGCGCCGCCGCGGCGAAGCACGTCGGGCACTCGAGGTTGCAGTTCTCGGTGATGTCGAGCAGCAGGACGCACGAGTGCTGCGTCTGGAGGTCGCCGAGGCCAGTCGGCGTAGCCCATCGGGATGGGCGCGGCGTTGCCGGGCGTGTCCGGGATGATCTCGCGGGTCGGTGTCCGCCACTGCTGGAGGTACTCCCAGCGGCCGTGGTCCTCCTCGTACAGGCTCATGACCTCGCCGTGGCCGCGCCGGCAGATCCGGCGCAGGTAGACGGCTCCGTCCATGGCCACGAGGTTGCCCTGGAGGATGTCGGTCTCGTAGTCGATCTCGCGGTCCGGGTCGTCACTGAAGCAGAAGCCGCAGACCGTCAGGACCATTCGCAGCGGCATGTATGGCCGGAGTGCGAGCATGTCAGTTCCCTCCGCTCAGACCCGGAATCCCGCCAGCGCCACGATGCACACGCCGAGCGCCACGAGCATGATCACGACGGGGATCACGATCGCGACGATGACGCCGATCCTGAAGGCGTCCGCCACTGCCGGTCTGGTGTCGCGCAGCCGCACCCAGGCCAGGACCCCGAGGATGAGTGCCAGCAACGCGGCAGGCGCGGCCAATCCCGCCGTCTCCGGGATGATCCCGAGCAGGACCGTGACGCCATACGTCGCCACGAGATAACCGACCGTGACGAGTGCCGGATCGACGGAATCCGACCCGCGCGCGCTCGGCGGCTCCGCGGAGACCGCCACGGCCGCGGCGATATCGCGCGGCTCGTACCCGGCCTCCTCAGCGGCTCGTCGCAGCGCCTCGATCGTGTACCGGCCGGATGCGCCCGGAAGTACGACGCCAGGGCGTCGATCCGCTTCGTCCGGGTCGTGTCGTCAGCACCCTCGTGGTCGGCGGGCGTCGGAGCGCCGGGAGGCCCGGACAACCGATCGTCGCTCATGGCGGTGTGACCTCGAGGCGGCCGAGGGGCGGGGGCGGTGCGGGAACGCGGTAGGCGCCCGGTCCGGAACCGCCGGACGACGTGGACGAGCAGCAGGCCGACGAGCGGGATCAGCACCCATTGCGGTCCGCGTCAGGCCGAGAGCCTGCGGCTCGTTGCCGCGGACGAACTCGACGAGGAACCGGAAGATCGCAGCCGGCAAGCAGGTACAGCTTCAGGGCGTCACCGGGGATCGGCACGCGATCGCGATACCGCACGATCACGCCGATCGCGACCAGGTTGAAGAGCGATCTCGTACAGCATCGATGGGTGCATCGGTAACGTCGCAGCCGGGGCAGGCGGCGAAGGCCGCTGCTGCCGCGGGGCTGACCGATGACCCCCCAGGGCAAGGTCGTCGGCGTCCCGAGCGGCAGCTCTGACAGGAAGCAGCCGACACGTCCGATCGCTGTCGCGACCGGGATCGCAAGGAGCGTAGCAATCGCCGGTGAGCGCGCGTGTACCCGAAGCGCCGCTTGGCGAGGACGGTCGCGACGTATCCGCCCACGATGGCGCCGATGATGCTCTTGCCACTGCGCTCGATGGCTCGGTGAGCGGCATCGATCGCCGAAGCGCTGCGTAGTACTCGACGTGCTCCCACGCGGTGATCGAGCCGTGCGCCGATCGCTCCACCGACGATCGCCGCCAGCGAGATCCAGACGATCGGCGGCGTCGAGCCAGCCCCGACGGCGCAAGCTCGCGGTAGTAGATCGCACAGGCCCACGACGATCGCGAGGATCGTGAACGCGTCGTGGGTGCGGACCGTGACTGAGCCGACCTGCGCCCAGGACCGGATGCATCCCTCGCCAACCTCCACTGTCGACCGCAGCCGTGTGCGATGGCGCGTTGGCGTGCCACCGTGATGGTAGCGCGCCACCCGGCCGGTTGTCACGCCACCGGGCCGACCGCGTCGTCGTAGCATTCGCCGACCTGCCCGAGGATTTCGTTCCGTGCCGACACTGATCGACCTGCTCGACCGAGCCGTCGACCCGCTTCGGCGATCGGCCGGCGCTGGGCCTGCGCTCGCGACGATGGCTCGGACCGACGCCCTGGACCTACCGTGACCTCGACCGGCGCGCCGGATCGCGGCCTGGCGGCTGCGGGCGCTCGACCTGGAGCCCGGGGACCGGATCCTCACCTGGAGCCCGTCGAGCCGGAGCTGCGCGGCCGCCTACTTCGGAGCGATGCACGCCCGGCTCGTGTTCGTGCCGCTCGACCTGCGGATGTCGGCGGACGCGATCGCGACGATCGTCCGCGCCGTCGGGCGCGCGCCACCTCATCCTGGGCACCGGCCGCGACGCGCCCGACCCGCGCGCGGCCGGCCTCGCCGACTTCCCGACGACCACGGTCGAGGCGCTCTGCCGCCGAGCCCGCGGCGGACGACCCGCTCTTCCCACCCGACTGGGAGGCGCGCCAGGCCGCCTGGAAGCGCCCCGAGCCCGACGAGGTCTTCGAGCTCATCTTCACGAGCGGCACGACCGGCACGCCCAAGGGCGTGATGCTGACCCACGACAACGTCGTCGCATCGATCGAGTCGTTCCATCGGATCGTCCCGCCGATGGAGCACCGGCTCGTCTCGCTCCTGCCGCTCTCGCACCTGCTCGAGCAGGCGGTCGGGCTCTACTACGCGCTGGACGTCGGGGCGGACATCCTGTACGTCCGGAGCCGAAACCCGCGGGTCATCTTCGATGCGCTGCGCGAGCACCGGGTGACCTCGATGGTCGTCGTGCCGCAGGTCCTGGACCTCTTCTGGAGCGCCATCGAGCGCGAGATCGACAAGCGTGGTCGGCGGGCGACGGTCGATCGACTGCGCGGCGATCGCCCGCCGCCTGCCATTCGCGCTTCGGCGCCTGCTGTTCCGGGGCGTCCACGAGCAGCTCGGCGGGCACTTCCGCCTGTTCCTCTCGTCGGGGGCCTTCCTGCCGCCGTCGTTCCAGCAGGCGTGGGAGGACCTCGGCGTCACGGTCCTCCAGGGCTACGGCACCACCGAGACCGGGACGGGCGCCTGCACCACCCTCGACGACCACGGGCCGGGCACCGTCGGACGGACGCCAGAGGGGATCCAGATGCGGATCGTGGAGGGCGGCGAGATCCAGTTCCGCGGTCGGTCCATCTTCAAGGGCTACTGGAACGCCCCCGAGCTCACGGCCCAGGCGTTCACCGAGGACGGCTGGTACCGGACCGGCGACCTCGGGCACTTCGATCCGGCTGGGCGGCTCGTCCTGAGCGGTCGGATCAAGGACATGATCGTCCTGCCGAACGGCTTCAACGTCTATCCGGAAGACATGGAGAACGCGCTTCGGATCGCGGGCATCCGCGACGCCGTGGTCATCGAGACCGGCCCCGGCCGGATCGAGGCCATCGTCCTGGCGCTCGACGGCGAGACGCCCGACGCCATGCGTGCACGCGTCGACCCCGCGGTCAAGGCTGCGAACGCGACCTTGGGACCGAACCAGCGGATCGCTGCATGGCGACCTTGGCCCGAGGAGGACTTCCCACGGACCCACACCTTGAAGGTCAAGCGCGACCCAGTGCGCCGCTGGGCGGCCGGCGAGGGGGTGCCAGACGTCGCCAGCCGGGCCTCGGCCGGCCAAGCAGGCTGATCGCGGGCCCGACGCCGGTCTGACGCGGTCCCGGCCGTGACTCAGGCCGGGACGGGCACCCCGGTGCCGAGACGTTCGAGGGCCGGCTGGATATCCGGCTGTCGTTGGTCGGCGACGCCCTCGGGCACCCATGAATAGAAGACCACGGTCGAACCGACAAGCCGGATCACGTGACGCGCCCCGAACGGCACCTGGACCCGACCTGGGCCCGATGCGA
This sequence comes from uncultured Chloroflexia bacterium, assembly GCA_963735785.1. GTDB lineage: Bacteria > Chloroflexota > Limnocylindria > Limnocylindrales > CSP1-4 > SPCO01. Next base: position 490,988 of record CAVTMH010000003.1, read on the forward strand.
GGTAGGCCGCCTGATCCGTGGCTGCCTCCGCGGCGGCCGCCGGGTCGGGGAACTCGTACACGACGATGAACCCCTCGCTCGGGGCGTCGGGGAGGACCACCTGGTAGAGCGCTCGCGGCGTCGTCGTGAAGGTCGCATCCTCGGGTGGCCGGAACGGGATCTCGCCGTCCCGGAGCACGAGGTTGCGCTCGCCCAGCACCCGGACGAGTTCCAGCCGCGTCTGGGCGGCAGCCGCGCCGGCCGTCCGTGCCGGCCCGAGCGTGCCAGATGGGAAGGTCGCGAGACCGCTATCGGCACCGGGGCTGCAGGCGGTCAGCGCGCCGACGATGACGAGCGCGGCGATGCCCCTCGCCAGCCGTGTGGCGTTCAGCCCGGAGGCCATTCGAACGCCCTGCCCCCCATCAGGTGGATGTGCAGGTGGTCGACCGACTGGCCGCCCCAGCGGCCGACGTTGGAAACCAGTCGGTAGCCATCGTCGGCGATCCCCTCCGAGCGGGCGAGGTCCGCGGCCACGGCGAACAGCCGTCCCAGCAGCGGCCCGTCCGCGTCGGTCAGGTCCAGCGCCGAGCGGATGTGCCGCCGCGTGATGAGCAGGATGTGGGTCGGCGCCCGCGGCGCGATGTCGCGGATCGCCAGGACCTCGTCGTCTTCGTACAGCCTGGTCGCGGGCAGCTCGTTCGCGGCGATCCCGCAGAACAGGCAAGGGGCGTCGGACATCGGGACTCCTTCGTGCCTCAGAACGTGGGTTTGGTGCTCATGAGGAATCCGATCAGCCCCACGAGGGCAGCCATCAGGTAGGACACGTAGCGTTGCCGCCTCGCTCGGTCCTTCCAGAGCGCGTCGTCGGCGGCGGCCTTGATGCCGATCAGCCGGCGCAGGTTCGGGCGCTGGATGAAGAAGGCGATCGCGAGATTGACGAAGTAGATGACGAGCGCGATCAGCAACCACGGCTGGGTCAGCAGCTGGGGCCCGAGGATCGACAGGAGCCCCAGGCCGGTCAACGCGAGCCCGACGCCGATGACGACCGTCCCGTGCGATTGCGCCCAGAGGAGGGAGCGCACGAGGCCACTCTCGGACTCGACTGTCGCGCGTCGCGCCCGCAGGGTGAACGGCAGCAGGATCGACGGCAGGAACAGGCCGATGGCCAGGCCGATGTGCGCGAGCAGGATGATCGGAAAGAGCGTTGCGGGCATCGAGCGCGATTGTATGGTGGGCGCAGCCCGAGGGCCGTCATCGAGCTCCTCGCCCCAAGCCGGCCGAGCCCTCTCACGCCGGGGGCCTACCGCGATCGCTCAGCCGTCAGCGCGATCCAGTCCCCTTCGGCCGAGCGGTCGCGGACCGCCAGCCCGACGCGCTCCAGCGCAGTCCCCACCTCGGTCTCGCGATCCACGAAGATCCCGGACGCGATCAGGACGCCGCCGGGGCGCATCTCGTCCCGCAGCAGCGGAGCCAGCGGCACGAGGACGCCGGCGATCAGGTTGGCGAGGACGACATCGAAGGGTGGGTCTCCGCTCGGCAGGCTGCCGGTCCGGGCACGGATCCGGCGTACCAGGCGATTCCGACGCGCGTTCGCCAGGGTCGATTCGACCGCGATCGGATCGGTGTCGACGCCGAAGGCATCAGCCGCGCCGAGCCTGACCGCCGCGATCGCCAGGATGCCCGAGCCGCAGCCCACGTCGAGGACGCGGGTGCCCTCGACCCGGCCCTGGTCTGCGACGGCCTCGAGCGCCGTGAGGCACAGCCTCGTCGTGGGATGCAGGCCGGTCCCGAATGCCATGCCCGGATCGAGAGCGAGGACCACATCCTCGGGTTCGCGCCGGTGGCGTCGCCACGTCGGACGGACGACCAGCCGGCGGCCGACGCGCAGGACCGGGAAGTACGCCTTCCAGGCCTCGGCCCAGTCCTCCTCGTGCACGATCCGTGTCTGCAATGGGCCGATGGGCCGAAGACCGAACGCGTGGAGATGCCCGAGCGACTCGGCGGTGCTGGCCGCCGCGGCCTCGGCCGCGGACGCGTCGCGCGCGGGCACGTAGCCACGAACCGTGGCCGGCCGACCCGGATCGACCCGTGCGCCGAGGCCCTCCTCCACCAGGTCGAAGGCCGGTTCCACGCTGGTGCCGCCGCTCGAGACCCGGCCGAGGATCTCGCTGACCGCCTCGACCGCCTCGAGATCCGCCTCGACGGACAGTTCCAGCCAGGCGCCGGTCCCGCCGCCGGTCGCGGTCCACGTCCCTCCGTCGCCGTCCTCGGTCGGCCGGGTCACCTACAGGCCGAGCTTTTCGCGAAGCCCGCCGGCACCCCCGATGGGCTCCCCCGCATCCTTGGCGTACGCCTCCAGCGACTCGCGCTGCTTCTTGCTGAGCTTGGTCGGCACGACCACGTCGACCAGCACATGGAGGTCGCCGCGCGCCCCGCTCCGACGGAGATGGGGCACGCCCTTGCCGCGCAGCCGGATCTCGGTGTCGGGCTGGGTCCCGGGCTTGATCTCGACCTCCTCGTCGCCGTCGACGGTCGGCACGATCAGGCGCGTGCCCAGCGCGGCCTGCGCGATCGAGACGCGGGCTTCGTAGTACAGCTCGGTGCCGTCGCGTTTCAGCGACGGATGCGGGCTGACGTGCACGGCCACATAGAGGGAGCCTGCCGGCCCACCGCGCGGCCCGACCTCGCCCTCGTTCGTGAGCCGGATCTGGTGGCCCTCGTCGATGCCCGCTGGGATCGTCACGCGGAGTGTGCGTTTGCGCTCGGTGCGGCCGTCGCCCTTGCAGGTCTCGCACGGCGTCTCGACGATCTTGCCCTCGCCCCGGCACTGTGGGCACGCGCTGACGTTGACCATCTGTCCGAGCATCGTCTGGCGGACGCTGCGGACCTCACCCCGGCCCTCGCACTGGGGGCAGGTCGTGGCTTCCGTCCCTGGCTTCGCGCCGGTGCCGGAGCACGTTTCGCAGCGACCCAGGACGCGGAAGTCGATCTCCTTCTCGGTGCCCTTGACGGCCTCCTCGAAGGTGATCCGTAGGTCGTAGCGAAGGTCGGCGCCGGGCTGCGGGCGACCGCGCCGCGCCGAACCCCCACCCGCCGCTCCGCCGAAGAACGCATCGAAGATGTCGGTGAAGCCGCCGAATCCCTCGAAGCCGGCGCCAGGGCCACCGGCGCCGCCATCCACGCCCGCCCGTCCGAACATGTCATACCGCTGGCGGCGGTCCGGGTCGGACAGGATCTGGTACGCCTCGCTCGCCTCCTTGAAGCGAGCCTCGGCCTCTGGGTCCTTGTTGACGTCCGGATGCCATTGCTGGGCGAGCTTGCGGAACGCGCGCTTGATCTCGGCATCGCTGGCGGTGCGCCCGACGCCCAGCAGCTGATAGAGATCGCGTTCGGTGGTGGCCATCGCTCGGAAGTCTACGAGAGGCGGGTTCGAACTGCGGCCGATGGTTTCGCCCGAGTCGGATGGATCGGCGTCAGACCGGTGACCGCTTCACGGCGGGCCCATGCGCCGAGCTACCCGGGCGCTGGTCCTCGGGCGTCGGTACGCCCATCGGTTCCCGAGGCACTACGCGGTGTGTGGCAAGACGTCCGCGGCCCGCGCCGCCGCCGCTCCGGGCCCTAGGCGTCCGCCAGCTCCACGGCCCGCGCGATCACCTCGTCGAACATGGCGGGCGTCAATCGCCCCGTGAACGTGTTCTGCTGTGACGGGTGGTACGAACCAAGCAGCACATACGGGCCGACTCGCGCCTCGGCGCCGTGGCCGAACCGGGGCTTGCCCCTGGCCGGCGCCTGCCCCGCGCCGACCGTGCCGGCCATCGCCCGCAGCGCCGCATCCCATCCGAACGCCCCGAGTGCCAGCACCACCCGGACGGACGTGAGCAGCGCCATCTCCCGGACCAGGAACGGCGCACACGTGTCGCGCTCGAGGATCGTCGGCTTGTTGGCCGGCGGGGCGCAACGGACCGCGGCGGCGATGTAAACGTCCGTGAGCGTCAGTCCGTCATCGGCCCGCCGCGACACCGGCCGATCCGCGAGCCGGGCGCGATGGAGGGCCGGCCACAGGAAGTCCCCGGATGCGTCGCCGGTGAATACGCGACCGGTGCGGTTCCCGCCGTGAGCCGCGGGAGCCAACCCGACGATGAGGATCCGCCCGTCCGCGTCGCCGAACCCGGGAATGGGCCGTCCCCAGTACTCCTCGGTCCCGAAAGCGCGCCACCTTTTCCCGCGCGACGAGCTCGCGCCAAGCCACGAGCCTGGGACAGCGCCGGCACGCGACGACCTCCGCGGTCAACGCCAGCAGCGCGGCGCGGTCCGTCCCCGTGGTGCCGCTCACCCCGCGCCACCCGCGCCTAGGTTCGCAGCAGCTTGTCGAGCCGCTGAGAGACGACGTACAGCCCCGCGAACCCCATGACCAGCAGGTACGCCACGTGGAACAGGAGGATCGGCGAGATCGCCCCGACGACCAGTGACCGGATGAGGTCCACGCCCTGGTACAGCGGTGTCAACTGCACCACGACCCGGAGCGCCTCGGGGTACGTCTCGATGGGATAGAACGTCGCCGAGAACAGGAACAGGGGGAGGATGACGAGCTGGACGAGGTCGAAGTCCTGCCAGGTCTTCATGAACGACGTCGCGGCCATGCCGACCGCACCGAACGCGAACCCCACGAGCAACGCCGCCGGGACCGCCAAGACCACCCACGGGGACACGACCAGGCCCAGCACCACCATGACGACCATGAACCCGATGGCATACAGACCGCCCCGGATCAACGCCCAGGTCAGCTCCCCGACCGCCACGTCGCCCGGCGACAGCGGCGTGGAGAGGATCGAGGTGAACGTCTTGTTGTAGTTGAGCTTGAAGAAGAAATTGAACGTGCTCTCCATGATCGCCCCGTTCATCGCGGAGCTGGCGAGCAGAGCCGGCGCGACGAAGAGCTGGTACGGGATGGGCTGCCCGCCCGGACCCGGGATGGTGCCGATGAGCGCGCCAAGCCCGAACCCGATCGAGAGCAGGTAGAAGAGCGGCTCGAAGAATCCCGACAGGAGGACGAGCCAGCCGTGCTTGTAGACGAACAGGTTGCGCTCGACCAGCCGGAGGGAGCGGCGGCTGCCGATCAGGAGTCCGCTCGTCAGCGGGAACGCCGTCATCCACGCACCAGCTTCGCGCTGATCAGCCTGACCGCGAAGAAGGCGCCGACCCCGATGAAGCCGAGGATCACCGCCAGGTGGACGAGGGCGAGGGGGATCGTCGGGGCGACCCCGATCGTGCCGAGCGACAGGCCGCGAGCCAGTACGACGCCGTGGTACAGCGGCGTCAGCCACGCGAGCGGCTGGACGGCCGCCGGCAGCGATTCGACCGGGTAGAAGGTCCCGCTGAACAGGAAGAGCGGGGTGATGCCGAACCGGAAGATCGCCGCGAACTTCTCTGGGCTGCGCTGGGTCGCGGCGAAGGCAGCGATCGGCGCCGCGAACGCCAGCCCGGTCAACGCCGCGACCGGGATGGCCAGCACGATCAGCGGTGACGTCGCCGCCCCGAACAGCACGATCACGAGCGTGAAGATCACGGCGACGAGCAACAACCGGAAAGCGATCCAGGCGAGGTTGCCGAGCGCGATATCGCTGCCCCGGATCGGCGTCGCGTACATCGCGTGATAGACCCGACTCCAGACGAGCCCGGCCAGGATCGGGAACGTCGCCTCGAATGCGGCGGTCTGCATGCACGTCGCGACGAGCAGGCCGGGCGCGAGGAACGCCAGATATGGGACGCCGCCGAGCGACTGGTTCGCGTCGACGTACGCGCCAAGGCCCAACCCCATGGCCGCCAGGAACAGGATGGGTGTCAGGAACGAGCTGAAGATGCTGGCTCGGAATGTCTTCAGGTACAGGACCAATCGGTGCTCGAAGACGCGGCCGATCCCGCTGTAGGCCACCGCCGACGGCAGCGCCGACATCACTCGACCAGCGAGCGCCCGGTCAGGCGCAGGAAGACGTCCTCCAGCGACGATCGTCGCACGAGCACGGTCTCGGGCTGGAGCCCGCGGGCGTGGGCGGCCGCCACCGCCGCCTCGCCGTCATCGGCATAGAGGAGCACACGATCCGGCAAACGCTCGATCCGCTCGGCGAGGCCCTCGAGCTGCCCGTCGAGGGTGTCCTGGACGCCCGGCGCGAACCGCAGCTCCGTGACCTCGCGCGTCGAGTACCTGGCGATGAGCTCGCGCGGCGATCCCTCGGCGACGATCCTGGCCTTGTCCATGACGACCAGGCGGTCGCACAGCTGCTCGGCCTCGTCCATGTAGTGGGTGGTCAGGACGAGCGTGACACCGCGCTGCTTGAGCCGGTAGAGGCGGTCCCACAGCAGATGCCGCGCCTGTGGATCGAGCCCGGTGGTCGGTTCGTCCAGCAGCAAGAGATCCGGCTCGTTGATGAGGCTGCGCGCGATCGTCAGGCGCCGCTTCATGCCGCCCGACATGTGCTCGACCTGGTCGCCCGCGCGCTCGGTGAGCTGGGCGAAGTCGAGCAGGTCGTCGGCCCGCTTCGCGCACTCGGCCCGCGACAATCCGAAGTAGCGGCCGTACAGCAGGAGGTTCTCGCGCACCGTCAGCTCGGTGTCGAGCGTGTCCTGCTGGGGGACGACCCCGAGGCGGGCTCGGATGCGAGGGCCTTCGGCAACCGGGTCCATGCCGAGGACCTGCAAGGTGCCGGCCGTCATCGGCGAGACGCAGCCGATCATCCGCATCGCCGACGTCTTGCCGGCACCGTTCGGCCCCAGGAAGCCGAACAATTCACCGGGCGCGACATCGAAGTCGATGCCGTCGACCGCAGTCAGGTCGCCGAAGCGCTTCGTCAGGCCACGGGCGTGGATGAGGGGGTCGGAGGCCTGCGGCGCGCCAAGATCGGGCGCGCTCGCGGCAGCGAGCGTTTCGGGCATGGGGGCGCATGGTACTCCGGTCGGCGGCGCGACGGCGACGCGCGAAAAACGTGCTACACATCGGTAGCAGATGCGGTATCATCGTCCCATTACCGTTGCACCAGCAGGAGCCAGCCATGGCCACCATGCCGATCCCCGTCGCCGAGCTGCTCGATCGAGCGCTCGTCGGCGAGCTCACCGTCGTCGACTCGAAGGGACGTCCTGTCACCTACCCGCTGATCCCGCTGTACGACGGTGAGCACGTGTACATGACGTCGTCGACGCTGTTCAGCCGCAAGCTCCAGCACATCGACGCCAACGCGAAGGTGGCGGTCTCCATCACCGACCCCATCAGCGTCGGCGGCCGTCAGGACCGGGTCACGATCCAGGGAGACGCCCGGATCATCGCCGACGACCCGCACGGCGGCTGGGAGCGCCTCCTCCCGATCTGGTCCGCCAAGGAACCGGCGATCGTCGCGTTCCTCAAGGAGCGCGTGGCGCTGCCGTTGTTCTTCGAGCGAGCGCTCATCGAGATCACCCCACGACGCGTGCTGTACTGGTCGGATGGCAACGCTGGGCGCCCACCCGAGATCACGAGCCTGACCACGGAGGCCGCGTGATGACGACGATCGCCGACGACCGTTCGACACCCGAGTTGGATGCCCGCGCGGGTCTGGAGAAGCTCGCGACGTTCCCCTACCAGATCGCCACCTGGGTCGATGACGACGGATACCCGGTCAGTGTCGCCGTCGAGGCGGCGGTCGAGCCGACCGGGCTGACCGCCTCGTTCGCGGCGCCGGCCGGTCTGGCCATCCCGACCGATCGCCCCGTCTCGCTGACCGGCTCGCATATCCGGCCACAGCCGGGTTACGGCTACGACGAGCGCCGGCACGTGACGGTGTGGGGCCGCGCCTCGATGGATGACGGTCAAGTGACGCTGGCGGGCCGGAGCGCGTGGGGCTGGGACGAGGCCGAGGTCCCATTCTTCGAGTATTCCGAGCGATCGCTGGCACAGTCCCGCCGCTACTTCGACGCGCTGTCGGCGGAGCGAGGCACGCCGGTCAAGCCCAAGCTGTCGTTCGGGTTCCTGACCCTGCGTACCACGCGTCTCCCGTTCCTGACCGCGACGATCATCCCGGTCGTGCTCGGCATCCTCATCGCCGCGAGCCACGCCGCCTTCGACCTCGTCTCGGCGGCCCTGACGATCATCGGTGCGGCGTTCGTCCAGCTCGGACTCAACGTCGCGAACGACGTGTTCGACACCGTGCAGGGCGCGGACGACGCGAACGTCACCCCGACGAAGTTCAGCGGCGGGTCGCGGGTCATCCAGTACGGCCTCGTGACGTTCCGCCAGATGGCCGGGCTCGCCACCCTGTTCTACATCCTGGCCGGTGTCATCGGCCTGGTGCTCCTGGCGACGCGCGGCTCGACGGCGCTGCTCGTCATCGGGGTCGTGGGATTCGTCGTCAGCCTCGGCTACACCGCTCCGCCGCTCAAGTTCGTGTACCGCGGCCTGGGCGAGATCGCCGTCGCGCTCGGGTTCGGGCCGATGATGCTGCTGGGCGCGTACGTGGTGCAGACGCGTGGTGTGCTTTCGTGGGAACCGTTCGTGGCGTCGATCCCGGTCGCGCTGCTCGTGGCGCTGATCCTCTACGTCAACGAGATCCCGGACCGCCGCGGCGACGCGCGGGTGGGCAAGCGGACGCTTCCGGTGCGTTTCTCGCGGCAGGCAGTCATCGGCGGCTACAACGTCGCGGTCGTCGCGGCCTATGTCGCCCTTGTCGTCGGCGTCGTCGTCGGCATCCTGCCGATCCCGACCCTGCTGATGCTCCTGACGATCCCGCTGGCACGTCGCGTGTCAGCGGGCCTTGCCCCGAACTACGACAACCCGTACGGGCTGATGGCGATCATGGGCTTGAACGTCCAGCTCCACCTGGTCGCGGGGCTGCTGCTGCTCGTCGCGTACGCCGTGGTGCTCGTCGCCGGCGCCGTGGCCCCTGGCCTCGATCTGTTCCTGGGCTGATGGGCCTCAGCGGCCGATCCGTTCCAGGTGTTCGTCCCGACCCAGGAGGATGAGTTCGTCGGTGGCCTCCAGCACGACGTCGCGTGGCGGGTTGACCGTCACATCGGCACCGCGACGCAGCGCGACCGGACTGATCTGGGCGGTCCCGAGGTCCAGCTCCTTCAGCGACCGGCCCACCCAGCCGGCCGGCGGCCGGATCTTGATGATGCCGAAGCGGGGGGCAACGTCGAGATAGTCGACGACACCCGGTATCGTCAGCGAGTGCGCGACCCGCTCGCCCATCTCCTTTTCGGCGTAGATGACCCGGTCGGCGCCGATGCGCTCGAGGATCGCGCCGTGCAGCCTGGTGGCGGCCTTGGCGATGACCTGCGTGACGCCCAGGTTCTTGAGCGCCATCGTCGCGAAGATGCTCGCATCGGTCGCGCTGCTGATCGCGACGATCGCGAACTCGAAGTCGCCGGCGCCGACGGACCGCAGCGCGCCCTCGTCCGTGGCATCGAGCTGGGCGGCGTGGGTCACCTCCGGCGCGATCTCGTTGACGGTCGCCTCGTCCCGGTCGAGCGCCAGGACCTCATGGCCCAGGGCCATGAGCTCGAGGGCGGCGGCCGTCCCGAACCGCCCGAGGCCGACGACGAGGACCGATGGCTTCATGGCAGGTGCTCCTCCCGGTTATGGGTCGTAGCGTCGCTCATCCGATGCGCATCGTCTCGACGGCCGGGCGGTACGGCACCGGCCGCGCCCGCGCGGCCAACGCCAGCACCAGTGTGAGTGGCCCGAGACGCCCCGCGAACATCGCGGGGATCAGCAGGGCTCGGGCGAGCGGCGGCAGATCCGGGGTCAGGCCGGTCGACGCCCCGACGGTCGCGAACGCCGAGATCGACTCGAACACGATGGCGATGAACGGGATGCCGGCCGGCGTCGTGAGCTCGAGGCTCAGGGCCACGATGAAGATGAACGCGATCGACAGGAGCGCCACGGACAGCGCGCGGTAGACGATCTCGTGCGGGATCCGGCGGCCAAGTGCCTCTGCGGACGGGCGGCCCCGGACGGTCGACACGATGGCGATGAGCAGGACGCTGAACGTGTTCACCTTGATGCCCCCGGCGGTCGACCCCGACGCGCCGCCGATGAACATCATCGCCATGACGATGAACAGCGTCGGGTCGCGCAACTGTGCCGTCGGGAAGGTACTGAACCCGGCCGTCCGCAGGGTCGTGGTCTCGAACAGCGCATTGAACGGCCGCGCGCTTTCCGGCAGGGCGCCGAGAGTGGCGGGATTCGACCACTCGAACAGGGCCAGCGATGCGGTCCCGATCGCGAGGATGGCGAGCGTCGTCAGGACGACGACCCGCGTCTCGAGGGCCAGCCGCCGCCAGCGCCGCTTGGCCGCGATGTCGCCGACGATGGCGTAGCCGAGACTGCCCAGGATGATGAGCACGCCGATCGTCGAGAGGACGAGGGGGTCGCCGACGAAGTCCGCCAGGCTGCGAAAGCCACCGAACAGGTCGAGGCCGCCGTTGTTGAAGGCGGAGATCGAGTGGAAGATCCCCCACCAGACCGCCTGGATCGGGTCGGCGGCGTGCTCGCCGGCCACGAACGCGACGGTCAGGACGATGGTTCCCGCGATCTCGGCGATCAGTGTGAAGATCGCGACGCGCCGGATGACGCCGGTGACGCTGCCGAGCTCCGGGACGCCGGTCGAGGCCTGCGCCAGGATGCGGTCACGCAACGCGGTCCTGCGCCCCACGAGCAGGAGCAGCAGGAGCGTCGAACCGGTCATGAAGCCGAAGCCGCCGAGCTGCATCAGTGCCAACAGGACGAACTGGCCGAACGGCGACCAGTACGTCGCCGTATCCACGAGAGCGAGCCCGGTGACGCAGACGGCCGAGGTGGAGGCGAACAACGCGTCCATCGGTGGCGTCCACGCCCCGGCCGCGGACGCCATCGGCAGCGTCAGCAGCACGGCGCCGACGGCGATGACGATCGCGAACCCCGAGACGAGGACGGCCGATGGCGAACGCGGCCGACGTACTCGCCGCGGCGGCGCGATCTTGAACTCCATGGGCCGGGTTCGCTCCACCCGCACCCGACGGTCGCCCGGCCGGCGCCCATTGAGCGTCATCGGCGGCCGGATCGATGCGGGCGCTGGCGCGGCACTCACGCAGTCTAGATAAGCCCGGGCCCGGACAAACGACCGCCCGGGCCGCGAGGCCCGGGCGGTGCTGATCTGCGACGAGCGCGGAGGTCAGACCTCCTTGAACTCGCCCTCGACGGCTTCCTCGCCCTCGGGGGCGGCCTCGCCGCCCTCGCTGGCGCCGTCGCCGGCCCCGGCACCGGACCCGTTCGACGAGCCGTCATCGGCGCCGTCGGTCGGGCCGGCCTCAGCGGCCGACGCCTGGTAGGCAGCCGTCGACACCCGCTGGAGTGTCTCGGCCAGTGCCGTCATGCCGGCGCGGATGGCCTCGACGTCGGAGCCCTTCAGCGCCTCGCGCAGCGACGAGACCTGGTTCTCGACCTCGAGCTTGTCCTCGGACGAGATCTTGTCGCCGAGGTCCTTGATCGTCCGTTCGGCCTGGAACGTGAGGGCCTCGGCCTGGTTGCGGGTCTCGACCTCCTCGCGCCGGGTCTTGTCCTCCTCGGCGTGCTCCTGGGCGTCACGGACCATCTGGTCCACGGCGCTCTTGTCGAGCATGGACGAGGCGGTGATGCGGACCTGCTGCTCCTTGCTGGTCGCCCGGTCCTTGGCCTTCACATCGAGGATGCCGTTCGCATCGATATCGAACGTCACCTCGATCTGCGGCACGCCGCGTGGCGCCGGCGGGATGCCATCGAGGATGAACCGCCCGAGCGTCTTGTTGTCCGCGGCAAAATCCCGCTCGCCCTGCAGCACGTGGATCTCGACCTGCGACTGCGAGTCGCTCGCGGTCGAGAAGACCTGCGACTTGGATGTCGGGATCGTGGTGTTCCGCTCGATGAGCTTGGTCATCACACCACCGAGCGTCTCGATGCCGAGCGACAGGGGGGTTACGTCGAGCAGCAGGACGTCCTTGACGTCGCCGGCGAGCACGCCCGCCTGGATCGCGGCCCCGATCGCGACGACCTCGTCGGGGTTGACCCCCTTGTGCGGCTCCTTGCCGCCGAACATGGCCTTCACGGCCTCGACGACGGCCGGCATCCGGGTCATGCCGCCGACGAGGATCACCTCGTCGATGTCGCCGGGCTTGAGGCCCGAGTCCTTGAGCGCGGCCTTGACCGGACCCTCGGTCTTCTTCACCAGGTCGTCGACGAGATCCTCGAGCTTCGCCCGCGTGAGGGTCACGACGAGATGCTTCGGCCCAGTCGCGTCAGCCGTGATGTACGGCAGATTGATCTCCGTCGAGGCCGTCGAGGACAGTTCGATCTTGGCCTTCTCGGCGGCCTCCTTGAGGCGCTGGAGCGCCTGCTGGTCCTTGGCCAGGTCGATGCCCTGGTCCTTCTTGAACTCGGCCAGCAGCCACTCGATGACACGCTGGTCGAAGTCATCACCACCCAAGTGCGTGTCGCCGTTGGTGGCCTTGACCTCGAAGACGCCCTCGCCGAGCTCCAGGATCGAGATGTCGAAAGTGCCACCACCCAGGTCGTAGACGGCGATCTTCTCGTCGCCCTTCTTGTCGAGGCCATAAGCCAGGGCTGACGCCGTCGGCTCGTTGATGATCCGCCGAACCTCCAGGCCGGCGATGCGGCCCGCGTCCTTGGTCGCCTGGCGCTGCGTGTCATCGAAGTAGGCGGGGACCGTGATGACCGCCTCGGTGATCTTCTCGCCGAGGTATCCCTCCGCGTCGGTCTTGAGCTTCTGGAGGATCATCGCGCTGATCTCGGGCGGCGTGTAGCTCTTGCCGTCCGCGAGCTTCACGACGATGCCGTCGGAGTTCGCGTCCTTCTCGACCGTGTACGGGACGAGCTCCTTGCTGCGCTTGACCTCCGGGTCGTCGAACCGGCGGCCCATGAATCGCTTGATGGAGAAGACGGTATTGCCGGGATTGGTGACGGCCTGACGCTTGGCCAGCTGGCCGACCAGCCGCTCGCCGGTCTTCGTGAAGGCGACGACGCTCGGGATGGTGCGCCCGCCCTCCGCCGACGCGATGACGGTCGGCTCGCCGCCCTCCATGACGGCGACGACGGAGTTCGTCGTGCCGAGGTCGATGCCGATGATCTTGCCCATGGGTTGTCTGTGCTCCTCGCTTGGTCGGGTCAGGAAATGGGGGTGTCGTTGGTAGGGGTCGGTGCGTTGCCCTGGCCGGTCGGATCGGTGCCCGGGCCGGTCGGATCCGTGCCGGCCGCCACCGCGACGAGCGCCGGCCGAAGGACCCGATCTCGCAGCCGATAGCCGCGGCGGATCTGCTCGACGATCTCGCCCTCCGAGCGGCCGGTCGCGGGTACGGTCGCGATCGCCTCGTGATCACGCGGATCGAACGCGGTGCCAGGCTCCGCATCGATGGCGGTCACGCCTTCGCTCTCAAGCAGCTGGCGCAGTTTTCGATCGATGACGCTGACGCCTTCGAACCATGGCTCCCTGGCGATCGACTCGGGCCGGGCATCGATCGCGCGGTCGAAATCGTCGGCGAGCGCGAGCACCTTGCGGATGAGGTCCTCCGCCGCGAGCCCGAGGTCGCGCTGGCGTTCCTCGGCCGTGCGGCGCTTGAAGTTGAGGAACTCGGCGCGCTCGCGCTGCAACGCGCTGAGGTACTCGTCGGCCTGCACGCGGGACGCCTCGGCCTGGGCCCTGAGCGTCTCCATGTCGGCCAGGAGCTTCGTGGGGCTGATGTCGATCTCGTCGATCCGCTCGTGGGCGCGGGTCCGGTGACTAGGCATAGAGGTGGTCCACCAGTTCGTTCATGAGTCCCGACACGAATCTGACCGTGCCGATCGCCTGGGAGTAGCTCATCCGGGTCGGCCCGAGGACCCCGACGACGCCGATGGCCTGACCCGGGCGGCCGTAGGGGGCCAGCACCAGCGAGACGTCGTGCATCTCGGCGCGCGGGTTCTCAGCACCGATCAGGATGTGCACTGCCCCCGATCCCGTGACGCTGCCCACGAGCTCGCCGAGGTAGGCGCGGTTCTCGAGAGCCGTGAAGACCTGCCGCAGCTTGTCGCTCTGGGCGAACTCCGGGGCCTCCATGACGTTGAGGAGGCCATCGCTGAACACCTCCTCGACCGATGCGGCGTCGTACTCGTTGAGGATGCGGACGATACGCTCACCGACACGGCGAGCGAGCCGCTGGATGGGCTCGTCGTCGGACAGCCGGGTCAGGATCGTCGCGGCGCGGCTCCCCGTCGCGTCCGTCAGCTGCTCGTTCAGCAGCCCGGCCACCCGGTTGAGCGTCGGCTGGTCGATGGTGTCCGCCTCATCGAGACCGACGACGGCCTGCTTGATGCCGCCCTCGCGCAGGACCAGGATCAGGCTGGCCATCCGCTCGTTGACCGCGACCAGGTCGACCCGCCGGATATGAGCGGAGCGCGGCTTGGCCGGCGTGGCGAGCCCGGCCGAACGCGTCAGCCCGGCAAGCGTGGTGGCGGCGAGACGGAACCAATGCTCGCTCGCGAACTCCACCTGTCCGAACTGGTGACGGATCATGAGTTGCTCGACGGCCGGCAGCGGCACCGCGTCAACGATCGACTCGACGTAGAAGCGATAGCCGGCGTCCGTCGGCATGCGACCGGCACTCGTGTGCGGATGGGTCAGCAGGCCGGCTGTCTCGAGCTCGGCCAGGATGCTCCGGACGGTGGCGCTGGACACGCCGAGGCCGTAGCGCTCGACGAGCGCCTGGCTGCCGACCGGCTGCGCGGTCGTGACGTATTCCTCGATGACGGCCCGAAGGATCGCCTGGGAGCGGAGGTCCAGGGGACCGAGGGGGCGACGATTCCGACGCGCCAAACTCGTTCTCCCACTGTCGTTAGCACTCGATAGGCGAGAGTGCTAACCGGTGTGCGGGCATCGTAGCAGCGGGCCGGTCTGGGTGTCAACGCGGCTGCCGCGCCTAGACGAGGCGTGCGAACAACTCGTTGGAGAGCAGTCTTCCCCGGGTCGTGAGCACCACGCGGCCGTGGTCGGTGACATCGAGGAGCTCCGCCTCGCGCGCCCACTCGAACACGGCCGCTAGCGGCGGTTCGTAGGCCGAGTTCAGCGGCACGCCCGTGTCCAGCCGGAGGCCGAGGATGAGGGTTTCGGCGGTCTCGGCCGCGCTGCCCACGGCCTCCGCGCCACCTGGCGGCAGGATCGGGGTTGGACCCTTCAACGCCGCAACGTAGCCATCGAGGCGGGCCGCGTTCCAGCGCCGCACGCCGCCATCGAATGCATGCGCGCCGGGCCCGACGGCCTCGTACGGCCGGCGCTGCCAGTACGCGAGGTTGTGGCGGCTCTCGTGACCGGCCAGCGCCCAGTTCGAGATCTCGTAGCCGCGGTACCCGGCGCCGGCCAGGGCCGCGCAGGCGTGCCGGTACTGGGCCGCCGCGCGATCCTCGTCCTGGCCGCGGCGGGCACGGTCCCGCCAGCGCCGGGCCCCGCTGCTCGTCGGCAGGTGATCGCCGTGCGGACCGGTCAGACCCTCCGCATCGGGGTCGTCGAGGGTCAGGGCGTAGAGCGACAGGTGGTCGGGGGCGAGGCGGATCGCGGCGTCGAGCGTCGTCCTCCACGTCGCCAAGGTGGAATCGGGCACGTCGTACAGGAGGTCCAGGTTCACCGACTCGATGCCAGCGTCGCGAGCTTCCGCGATCGCCGCAGGCACATCGCCGGCCCGGTGCCTCCGTCCGAGCCGTCGCAGCTCCCCGTCGTCCACGGACTGGGCCCCGAACGAGATGCGCGTGACGCCGGCGCGGCGCAGTGCCGCCGGATCGCCGCGCTCACCTGGCCCGGGGTTCGCCTCCAGGGTGATCTCCGCCCCCTCGGCGATCCCGAACCCCTCGCCTGCCCGGTCGAGCAGGCGTGCGATGTCGTCCGTCGGCAGGAGTGACGGGGTACCGCCACCCAGGTACACAGAATCGAGCGGCGGCCGCCCGACCGATCCCGGCTCGCCGAATCGGACGTCGAGGGCGGCAGCGCGGAGGTCGATCTCGGCGAGCACCGCGTCGAAGAACGAGCGGATCCGGTTGCGCGGTCCACGGCTCGCGGCGCCCGCGTAGACGACGAAGTCGCAGTAGGGGCAGACGGACACGCAGAACGGGACGTGCACGTAGAGCGCGACCGGGGGCGTCGGCGGCAACAGACCGGCCGTCGGTCCCACGGGTGACGCCGTCGCGACTGGGTTCATCGATCGCGCGACGGGGACTCCCTCGTCCCGATGACCCGCCAGCCCTCAGGTGGCCGCCGCCGTTTCTCGATCTCCTCCACCTCGCGGCCGCGCGGCAGCGTCTGGCCGGTGTGACCCGTGCAGAGGAAGATCGCGAACCGGGTCACCGCGTGACCCAGGAACGCGGCGGCGATGCCACCGGTGACCGCGGTCAGCCAGCCGCCGATGAGCCCGATGCCCAGCGTCGTGGCGAGCAGGTAGCGATCCCGGCCCGGCGCCCCGAGGCGCGTCGCAAGGGTGTAGAGCAGCGTCTGCACGAGGTTGGAGGCATTCGCCTCGAGTCCCAGGCTGATCAGCGTCCCGAAGATCGCGCCGCGGAAGGTGACCTCATCGATGAAAGCCGTCGCGGTCGAGTTGAGGAGCGCCCCCGGGTACGAGGCCGTGTCCGGGAATCGGATCCGCCGATAGCGGAACGTGGCGAACGCCACGGCCTGGGCGACGCCGATCCCGGCGAACACGAGCCCACCGAGCACCGCCCCGAGGCGGTCGCCCGTGCCGAGGAACAGCTCCTCCTGGGGCGCCGGGTGGATGTAGAGCATCGCGACCACGATGCCCGCCCCCAGGCCGTACCAGGCCAGGCGGCGTCGGACCCGTGGCCGTTCGCCGTCCCGCGTGGTCTCGTAGTACTCGGCCGTCCCGAACCGCTCGGCGTCGAGACGAAGCATCGCCAGGAGGAGCGTCAGGCCGACGACGATCAGCCCGCGCGAGATGTCGAAGAGTCCCTCCACCCGAGTCTCAGCCCTCGTCCAGACGGAGCATGGCCAGGAACGCCTCCTGCGGGATCTCGACCGAACCGACGCGCTTCATCCGCTGCTTGCCTTCCTTCTGCTTCTCGAGCAGCTTGCGCTTGCGGCTGATATCGCCACCGTAACACTTGGCCAGCACGTTCTTGCGCATGGCTCGAACGGTCTCGCGGGCGATGACATTGCTGCCGATAGCGGCCTGGATCGGGATCTCGAACATCTGGCGCGGGATCAGTTGCTTCAGCCGCTCCGCCAACGCCCGACCGGTCGACTGCGCCCGATCGCGGTGGATGATGATCGACAGCGCATCGACGGGCTCGCCATTGACGAGGATGTCGACCTTGGCGAGGTTCGCCGGTCGATAGCCGAGCTCCTCGTAATCCATCGACGCGTAGCCCTGGCTGCGGCTCTTGAGCTGGTCGAAGTAGTCGACGATGAGCTCGGCGAGCGGGATCTCGAAGTGGAGGACGACCCGGGTCGGGTCGAGGTACTCCATGTTCACGAAGTCCCCGCGGCGATCGGTCGAGAGCTGCATCAGCGCGCCGATGTACTGGCTCGGCGTGACGACGCTGAGCTTGACCCACGGCTCCTCGATCGACTCGATGTCCGCCGGGTTCGGCAGCAGGGCGGGGTTGTCGACGACGACCAGGCCGCGGCCGTGCTGAAGGTGGACGTGGTACTCGACCGACGGCGCCGAGGCGATGAGGTCGAGCGCGAACTCGCGTTCGAGGCGCTCCTGGACGATCTCCATGTGCAGCATCCCCAGGAACCCGCAACGAAAGCCGAACCCCAGGGCGACGGAGCTCTCCGGCTCGAACGTGAAGCTCGCGTCGTTGAGGTGCAGCTTGTCGAGAGCCTCCCGGAGCAACGGGTAGTCCTCGCCGCTGAGTGGGTAGATGCCGGCGAAGACGAGGCTCTTCGCCTCCTGATAGCCCGGGAGCGCCCCGGCGGCCGGACGAGCCTGGGTCGTGAGGGTGTCGCCGACCTGGGCCTCGCGCACATTCTTGAGACCCGTGGCGACATACCCGACCTCGCCGGCGACGAGCTGCTTGACCGGCACCAGCTGCGGCCGGAACACGCCCAGCTCGAGCGGCTCCGCCACGGCGCCGCTGGCCATGAGCTTGATCGGCTCGCCGGAACGGAGGGTGCCGGCGGCCAGGCGGACGTAGGTGATCACCCCCTTGTACGCGTCGTAGTGGCTATCGAAGATGAGTCCCTGGACCGGCGCCGCGGGGTCGCCCTTGGGCGGCGGGATGCGTGCGACGATCGCCTCGAGGATGTCGATGATCCCGGTGCCGTCCTTGGCGCTCGCGAGGATCACCTCCTCGCGCGGAATGGCGAGCACGTTCTCGAGCTCGTCGATGATCGTGTCGGGGTCGGCCGACGGCAGGTCGATCTTGTTCAGGACCGGGATGAGCGTGAGGTTCTCGCGCATCGCGAGGTGGACGTTGGCGAGGGTCTGCGCCTCGATCCCCTGCGTAGCGTCCACCACGAGGATGGCGCCCTCGCACGCCTGCAGGCTGTGACTGACCTCGTAGGCGAAGTCGACGTGGCCCGGCGTATCGATCAGGTTGAGGCCATACGTCTTGCCATCCTTGGCCGTGTAGTCGAGGCGGACGGCGCGGGCCTTGATCGTGATCCCCTTCTCGCGCTCCAGGTCCATCGAATCGAGGACCTGGCTCGTCATCTGGCGCGCGTCGATCGTGTGGGTCAGCTCGAGGAGCCGGTCGGCCAGCGTCGACTTGCCGTGATCGATGTGGGCGATGATCGAGAAGTTGCGCAGGCGGTCCTGGGGGATGGTCACGAGGCGGGAGTGTAGCCGGTCGGTCGGCTGGGGCCGCGCCGGAGCCTGCTCGTCAGCGCGAGGACCCGATCGGGGCCTGTGGTACCATCCGCCTTCGCGCCCGGCACTCATCCCGTGTCGCGGTGCCCTGCAATCACATCTGATCGATTCCACGAGGTTCTTCCACTTGGCCAAGACGCCCCGCACCTGGTCGGGAGCCCGGACACCGTCGGGACTGAAGCGCGTTCGCCAGGCGGCGCGCCGTCACGACATCCTGGGCCCGCGGCGAACCGCCGCGAAGACCTACGTCGCCAAGGCCCTGAGCGTCGCCGCCGGCCCGACCGATGCCGATGCGACGACCGTCGCCCTCATCGATGCCCTGTCGGCGCTCGATCGCGCGGCAAAGGCCGGCGCGATCCACCCGAACGCGGCCGCGCGCCGGAAGTCACGCCTGACCATCAAGATCAACGCGGCCCTCGGTGGGACGCAGACCACCTCGACCGGCCGGGTCACCAAGGTGACCGGCAAGATGGCCGCCGCCAAGGCCGCGAAGGCGCGGATCGCGGCCGGCAAATCGACCAAGGCCAAGGGCGCCCAGACGGCGGCCGGCAAGGCCCGCGCTGCGTTGAGCAAGTCGGCTCGTGCCGAGGCCGCGGCCGCCAAGGCTGCCGAGGCAAGCGCCGCCAACAGCGAACCGACGACGACGTCCAGGCCCTCGAGGCCCGCGACCAAGGCGGCCGCCGCCAAGTCGACGACGAAGACGACGACGAAGTCGACTGCGAAGTCGCCGACCAAGTCCTCGGCCAAGGCGAGCGCCACGAAGTCCCCATCGAAGAAGGCTGACAGCAAGAGCTGAGCCGGCCCGCAAGGGCACTCACCGACAACCGACCGCCCCGGGGTCGACCGGGGCGTCGTCATGTCCCCAGCCAGTCGCAAGTCGGTTGGGCCGAGGAACCTGACGAACACGCTCCGGAGCCACGCTATGGCGGACCGCCGACGGATCGGCCCACGTTTGGACCAGATCTCGATGACGTACGTGCGTGGCGGGCCGCCGGCGACCCAGGAACTTGACCGGGCGCGGGTTTCCCAGATCGCAACGCCGACCATAACGTGCCCCACGTGCATGTCATTCAGGGTCCCGCGGCCGCCTGAGGCGTCGGGCGCCGCGGAGCGTCGGCCCCACCGCGCGAGCGTCAGACCGTTCCGTCAGGCCTCGGCCGGCCTCTCGCGGCTCCCCGGCGTCGGCGGGAGAGGCTTCGGGCGGAACACGCCATAGAGCAGCGCGCCGCCAAGGCCGCCGACCGTGGTGACCGCCACGATGAGGCCAGCCACTGCGAACTGCTGCGACCAGTAGAACGTCGTGAACGAGGCCGCGTCGGTCACCCCGGCCGCCTCCAGCCCCGCCACCCGCCCGCCGTCCTCCACGAGCAGGTAGCGCTGGTAGACGCAGTCGGGGCCGGACGAGCACGTGATGGGGCCTCCGGCGTTGGCGTCGCGGTAGCCGTTGTCGGCATAGAAGAACAGCGCCTTCACCCCGAGCAGGAGGATCGCCATCGTCACACCCGTCACCAGTGCGGCGAAGATCCCGTTCAGGAGGATCCGACCCCATGGCCCCGCCCGGCGGTTCGATCGCTGGTTCGCGTAGTAGCCGATGAGCAGACCGGATGGCAGGGACAGCAGCCAGACGATCGGCTCGATCGGGATGATCAGCAGGAAGCTGATCGCGATCGTGACCGCCACACCGATACCGACATACGCGGCCGTGATGGCCCCGCGATCGATGAACCGGTTCACGAGCCGGACCCGACCCCCGCACCCTCCGGAGCCGACGAGCCGGCCGAGGTGCCGGTCAACGCACTCCGGCCCGGATACCGCGCCGCATCCCCGAGCTCGCTCTCGATCCGCAGCAGGCGGTTGTACTTCGCGACGCGCTCCGAACGCGAGGGCGCGCCGGTCTTGATCTGACCCGTGCCCATCGCGACGACGAGATCGGCGATGGTCGTGTCCTCGGTCTCGCCGGATCGGTGCGAGACGACCGCCGACCAGGCCGCTCCGCGAGCGAGCTCGATGGCCTCGATGGTCTCGGTCAGCGTCCCGATCTGATTGAGCTTGATGAGCACCGAGTTCGCCGCTCGAAGCTCGATCCCTCGCGCGATCCGCGACGTGTCGGTCACGAACAGGTCGTCGCCGACGAGCTGGACACGATCGCCGAGGCGCTCGGTCAGCCCCCGCCAGCCGAGCCAGTCGTCCTCAGCCAGGCCATCCTCGATCGAGACGATCGGATACCTGGCGACCCAATCGGCCCAGAGGTCGATCAGCTCGCCGGATTCGAGGGTCCGTCCTTCCTTCGCGAGCACGTAGCGGGTGGGAGCCCCGTCGCCACCACTGCCTTCCTCGACGAGCTCTGTCGTGGCAGGATCCAGGGCGATCGCGACGTCGTCGCCGGGTCGATACCCGGCGCGCTCGATGGCGCGGAGGATGACCTCGACCGCCGCCTGGTTGGACTCGAGCGATGGCGCGAACCCGCCCTCGTCGCCTTGCCCGGTCGCGAAGCCGTCGTCATGCAGGATCGACCGAAGCGCGCCGAAGATCTCCGCCCCCGCGCGCAGCCCCTCGGCATACGTCGGGAGCCCGACGGGCATGACCATGAACTCCTGGAAATCGGTCGAGTCCTGGGCATGCTTGCCGCCGTTGAGGATGTTGAACATGGGCACGGGCAGGGTCCTCGCGCCCACGCCGCCGAGATAGCGGTACAGCGGCAGGTCGTACGACGCCGCCGCTGCGTGCGCGCAGGCGAGCGAGACACCCAGGACGGCGTTCGCCCCGAGCTCGCCCCTGTTGGGCGTCCCGTCGAGGTCGATGAGCAGCGCATCGATGCCCGCCTGGTCCGAGGCATCGAGCCCGAGCATCTCAGGGCCGATGCGGTCGGTGACATTGGCGACGGCCCGCAACACGCCCTTGCCGCCGTAGCGGGAGGTGTCGCCGTCACGGAGCTCGACGGCCTCGTGCGCCCCCGTCGAGGCGCCGCTGGGGACGGCCGCGCGACCCACCGAACCGTCGACGAGCACGACATCGACCTCGATCGTCGGGTTACCGCGCGAATCGAGGATCTCGCGCGCGTCGACGAAGTCAATGGTGGTCATACCCGGCTCCCGGTGCGGGCCGGCTTGGCCGCGGCGACCTTCGGCGTTGGCTTGGTCGTCGACTTGCTCGCGGCCTTGGTCGTGGCCGGCTTGGCCGCGGCGGCCCTCGGGGTGGGCTTGGTCGGCGGCTTGGTGGCGGCCTTCGGGGTGGGCTTGGCCGCCGGCTTCGTCGCGACCTTGGCCGTGGACTTGCTCGCCGGTTTGGACGCGGGCCTGGTCGTCGCCTTCCCTGTGGACTTGGCGGCCGTCGTCCGCGCCGCTGTCTTGGTCGCCGTCGTTCCGGTGCGGACCTTGGCTGCTGGCTTCTTCGGGGGCTTTGGTGCCGTTGGTCGATCGAGCAGCACGGTGACGCCCGGCAGCTCGCGACCCTCCAGGAATTCCAGCGAGGCGCCGCCACCGGTCGAGATATGGGTCATCTTGTCGGCCAGGCCCTGCTGGGTGATGGAGGCGACGGAGTCACCGCCGCCGATGACGACGGTCGCGCCGTGCTCCGCTCGGTCGGCCAGCAGTCGCGCGACAGCGTTGGTGCCATGCGCGAACGATGGGATCTCGAACACGCCGAGGGGGCCGTTCCAGAACACCGTCTTGACGTTGCCGAGCGCGTCGACCATCAGGTCCTGGCTCGCCTTGCCGAGATCGACGATGTGCCATGACGCCGGGATCTTCTCCGCCTGAAGCGTTTTGTATTCGGTGCCGCGGGTGACCTCCTTCGCGACGATCACGTCCACCGGAAGCACCACGCGAACCTTGTTCTTCTCGGCCTTCGCGAGGATGCGCTGGGCGTCGGCGACGCGATCGGGTTCGGCCAGGCTCTTGCCGATGGTCTTCCCCTGCGCGAGCAGGAACGTGTTGGCCATCCCGCCACCGAGGACCAGGAGGTCGACCTTGTTCAACAGGTTGTCGATGACCTTGATCTTGTCGCTGACCTTGGCGCCGCCGAGGATCGCCGCGAACGGCCGCTCCGGGGCCTCGAGCAGCTTCGAGAGCATCGTGAGCTCGCGTTCCATCAGTAGCCCGGCATATGCCGGCAGAAGGCTCGCGATACCGACCGTCGAGGCGTGCGCCCGATGCGCGGAGCCGAACGCGTCGTTGACATAGAGATCCGCGTAGGACGCCAGCGTGGCTGCGAAGGCTGGATCGTTCGCCTCCTCCTCCGCATGGAAGCGCAGGTTCTCCAGCAACAAGATCTCGCCCGGGCGCATGCGCTTGAGCGCGTCCTCGGTGCCGAGCCCCAGCGCATCGCCGGTGACCGGGACGTTGCGTCGGAGCAATTCGGTGAGGCGCTGACCGACGGGGCGAAGACGAAGGCTGTCGGACACCTTGCCGTTCGGCCGGCCGAGGTGGCTCGCGAGGATGACTCGTGCTCCCGCCTGGACGAGGTACATGATCGTGGGGACCGCGGCCCGGATGCGGGAATCGTCGGTGACCTTCCCGTCGGCCAGGGGGACGTTGAAGTCGACGCGCACGAACACCCGCTTGCCGGCGACGTCCGCGTCGCGGATCGTGAGTTTCTCCATGCGGTCAGAGCTCCTTGGCGGCGAGGTGCCGCCGGGCGGCGAGCGGGCCGGTCAGCGGGGCGGGTGGGGTGGTCGTGGGTGGTCTCGGCGCGATCAGGCGGCCGCGACCGGCAACCGGGCGGCGACGAACGCGATGAGGTCGGCGACGCGGCAGCTGTAGCCCCACTCGTTGTCGTACCAGCTGATGACCTTGACCATGTCCCCGCCCAGGACCATCGTCGAATCGGCGTCGATGATGGACGACCGGCTGTCGCCCTTGAAGTCCGTCGAGACGAGCGGCTCGTCCGAGACGCCCAGGATGCCCTGCATCGGGCCCGCGGCGGCGGCCCGGAAGGCGTCATTGAGCTCATCGACACTGGTCGCTCGCCGGACGGTCGCGGTGAAGTCGACGACGCTCACCGTCGGCGTGGGCACCCGCAGGCTGAACCCGTCGAACTTGCCCTTCAGGTCGGGGATCACGAGCGCAAGCGCCTTCGCCGCGCCGGTCGTCGTCGGGATGATGTTCTGACCGGCACTTCGGGCACGCCGCGGATCGCTATGCGCCACGTCCAGGATGCGCTGGTCGTTCGTGTAGCTATGGATCGTGTTCATCAGCCCCTTCTCGATGCCGAGCAGGTCGTTGACGACCTTCGCCGCCGGGGCGAGGCAGTTCGTCGTGCACGAGGCGTTGCTGATGATGTGGTGGGCAGCCGGGTCGTAGCGGTCCTCGTTCACGCCGAGGACGATCGTGATGTCCTCGTTCTTGGCCGGCGCACTGATGATCACCTTCTGGGCACCGGCATCGATGTGGGCGCGAGCCTTGTCGGCGCTGGTGAAGATGCCGGTCGACTCGAGGACGATATCCACGCCGAGGTCGCCCCACGGCAGCGCCGCCGGGTCGCGCTCGGCAAGGATCTTGATCTCATGACCATCGATGATGATCGAGCGGTCACCCGCCTTGACCTCGCCGTCGTACGCGCCGTAAGTCGAGTCGTGCTTGAACAGCAGAGCGTTCATCTCGGCATCCACGAGATCGTTCACCGCGACCACCTCGACGTCCGGCGCCCGCTCGATGAGCGCCTTGAGCGACTGGCGGCCGATACGGCCGAAGCCGTTGATGCCGACACGGACTGCCATCGTGGGACCTCCTGGCGGTCGGGATCGGACCGCGGGTGGATGAAGCGGGAGACGCGCGGAAGTGGTTCGTCTTGGGAACGCAGGCCATTCTAGCAAAGGGGTCCCGTGCGACCGGCTGCCGACATGGAACGACCCCCGCCGTCGCCGGCGAGGGTCGTTCGTACGTCGCGAAACGGACGGGGGTCAGCCGCCGATCTTGAAGACCTTGCCACCACACTCGGGGCAGGTGCCCTGCAGGGCGGCCTTCCCGTTCTTCATGGTGATTCGCTGGGGGTTCAGGACTTCGACCTTCTTCTTGTCCTTGACGCAATAGGCCTCAGCCATCGGGCTCCTCCTCAGGATTCGTCGGAGCGTCGCGGGAACCTCTGTCCCGTGTCCGCTCGGTCAGATACGCGGGGTCACACTTGCCCACAACGACGGGCGCCAGCGGTCCGTCGATGCGGATCGTTTCTGAGCATCCATCTCGGCGAGCACGATCAGGCCCTCCAGGCCCGTGTCGACACATGCGGCCTCAGCGGCGTCCTTGGTCGCTCCACCGACGAACTCCCCGGTGGTCCGATTGGCATACACCGCACAGACGACACCGGCTCGACTCCGGGCGAGGGATGCGAGGACGAGCAGGGCCGATGCCTCCATCTCGAAATTCATGACGCGCTGGCGCGCCATGTCCTCTGCCAGGTCAGGGTAGCGGATGGGCAACTGCGGGATGGGACGCCCTTGCGCCCCGAAGAATCCCGGTGCCGTCGCCGTCACACCGACGTGGTAGCGGTGACCGAGTCGCTCCGCGGCCTCGACCAGTGCCGTGATCGCCTCGTAATCGGCGACCGCGGGGTACCCGTCGTGGACGAAGAAGCTGGTGGTCAATTCGAGGCGGACCGCACCCGTCGTGATGACCAGGTCTCCCAAGGCCATCTCCGGCTGCAGCGCCCCACACGACCCGACACGGATGAATGTGGGCCGTTCCGTGATCGCCAGGATCTCCGCCACGACGATCTCGACGTTGTCGGTGCCGATCCCGGTCGAAACGACCGAGATCCGCTGACCTCGATACGTCCCGGTGACCGTGGCGAACTCCCGGTGTTGGTGCTCGAGCTCGATGGAATCGAGGCGCGTCGCGATCCGGGCAGTCCGATCAGGGTCGCCGGGGAGGAGGATGTACTCGGCCAGGTCTCCCCGTCCGAGTCCGATGTGGTACTGCCGTTCCCCTTCCGGGATCGCTATCCGGCGATCTCTTGGGCTATCGACGCGGGTTTCCGCGTTCGGCAAGACCTCTCCCTCGCTCACGTGGCTGCTTCGCTGGCGCGAAACTCGGGCGAGGATAGGCCCCTGTTCGTGCGTGAGTCAAGCGTGGCTGAGCGTGGATGAGGCCCGTCCGGCCACGCCCGGCCCACGCTCAGCCCACGCTCAGCCCCCGGGCGACCGATTCGCGGGCCACGTCAGCCCGGGTCGGGCCGGCTCATGGCGGCCACCCGGGCAGCCACTCGAGAGGCCACGAGACGACGGGCCCGCCGCCGGCGCAGGACGGTCACGGCCGCCGATATGAGGCCGATCGCGAGCAGCGACGCGACACCGGCGCCAGCGCCGGGCAGCACACCCAGGTCGTCGCCCAGACCCGCCGTCCGAGCTGCAGCGACGTCCGGCGGTGTTGCGGTCGCGGGGCCGGCCAGTGTGTCACCGGTCACTGCGACCGCCGTGGGGTCACTGCCTAGGACGATCGCGGCAGGATCGGTCACGACCACCCCGAGGACACCGCCGTGCAGCCGCTCGACTCGGCCGATCGCGTTGATCGCGTCTCCAGGCTCGACGAGCGCCACCCATTCCTGGGCCAGCGCACGCAGCACCACGGGGGCATGGGCGGTGCCGTCGTCGAGCACGAATCCATCGACCCGCATGTCGAGGACAAGGCCGCCGATCCGCACCGTCTCCCCCACGATCGAGGCGAGATCGGCGAGATCTGCGTCCGGAACAGCGGGACCGGCGGCCGTCGTCGCAGACGCGCCATCCCGGGCAGCGGATCCACTCGGCGGACGATCGGACACCGCCTCGTCGCCCGAACCCGTCGTCCCGCCGGCGACCGCGCCACCGACCCGGACGTCGCCCCGGGACCGCGGCAGGATCGTCGGGCGGCGATCCGTCGCGCTCGGGTAGGCGGGACGCACGACGCCGACGACGTCGACGGCATGACCCTCGACCACGCCCTCGACCGGGATCCCGGAACCCGGCTGGCCGACCACCACGAGACGGGCGGCCCCGACCACGACCTCGGCTCGCCAGCGATCGCCGAGCTTGCGCACGTCGTCGATGCGGCCGGAGACGGCCACCAGCCGCCACGTGTGGGCCGCGCCGAGCGGTCCCCGGATGCGCACTGGCGGCGGAACTGTTCCCGCACCCGAGCGGTCTACCGCGGATGCCCGCAGCCGGGGTGCGCCGTACGCGGTTCCCACCCGCCCGACGGCCCGGATCCGAGTGCCGACGCCCGGCGCGGAGACGTCCTTCGCGAGCAGGACCTCGATGGCGCCGCTCGTGTCCTGGACGACGATGCGTCGACCTGTCGCATCGAGGAGCCTCGCGGGCGCCGTCACGACGGCCTCGATGACCACGTCGCGATCGGTCGTGCGCAGCGCCGTCGCGATCGGGATGGCGCGCCTGGACGTGGTCGCGCCAGCCTCCGGCCGGGGCGATGTTGCCGCCGTCGGCTTGGGCGTCCGCGCGGCGGATGGGCTCGCCGACGGTGGCGCCGACGGGGCGGCAAGGAACTCGATGTCCGTGCCGTCGCGGAGCCACACGCGATACCCGTCAAGTGCGCCCTTCCGGGTGGCTCGCTGCCCGGCGATGCCGGTGAGGCGATAGCTGGCCCCGCGGGACACGGCCGTCGACGTGACGCCGCTCGAGCCGTCCGCCATGACGCGCACGCGCGTGCCGGACGACGTCGCCACCCAGATCCCGACGTCGCCGCTGCTCGCCCTCGTGGGCTTGTCAAGCACCGTGCCGGTGAGGCGAACGAGACGGGCCTCGGTGTGTTCGCCGAGGGCGCCCGGACCCAGCTCGACCGGAGCCGGGAGGGGCCCGGCACCGGAGTGGCCGATGACCCCATCCGTCGCCGGCCGGATCTCCAGCTGCCCGAAGGGATCCCAAAGCCGCCCGCGGACCTCGAGCCGAGCCCCGCGAACGGGGGGCGTGACGCCGTCCGGCAACTTCACGACGATCCCGCCGGTGGCGTCGGCGATCGCGACGAGCGCGGGCGACCCGAGCCGGCCGGCCTCCGCGGTCACGACGCCGAGGACCGTGACGGTCGAGCCGATCGGCCGGGTGCGGGCGTTCGCGATCGTGAGCACGGCAGGCCCGGGAGTCGGCGATGTCGATGGCGCGGCGCTCGGCGCCGGCGTCGGCGTGGGCGCGGGGGTCGGGGCAGGCGTCGGCGTGGTGCTCGGTGACGGCGTCGGCGTGGGCGACGGACTTGGCGTCGGCGCCGGCGGGTGGATCACGAGGTCGGCCGATGCGATCACGGACAGCCGATAGCCGGTCGTGCCGCTCCCGGTGCTGTCGCGCTGACCGAGCGGTCCGGTCGCTGTGACCATGGATCCGTCCGGCAATGTCCGGTCGCCGAGCGCGTCCGGCGTGACGACAACGCGGATCGCCCCGCTGCCGTCGTCGACCGAGACCGCAAGTCCGTCGGCGAGCACGTCGGAACCGCCGACCACCGATCCGGTGACGGAGACGCGCCAGCCTTCGTGCGTCTCTCCCGCCCCACCGGTGCCGATCGACATTGCCGACGGGACGCCGGGCTGCCCGATGACCGCCAGGTCGCTTTCGGCGACACGGAGGGTCCGCTGCGCGAATCTGCCGTCGAGCGTCCCGTTCGCGACGAGTGCCGTGCCGGCCGGCAGGGTCCCGACCACGGCCGCATCGAGGTAGAGCGCGATCCCGGCGGTCGTGTCCTGCAGGTACGCGGTACGACCGCTCTCCAGCGCGCCAAGCGCCGTCGTGAGCGTGCCCGAGATGGTGACCGGCGTGTCGTCGGGCAGCGCGCGTGCCTGGGCGACGCTCAGCAACACGGACGTCGGTGCCGGGCTCGTCGTCGCCGTCGGCGTGGGACTGGGTGTCGGCACAGGCGTCGCTGAGGGCGTGGGGCTGGCCGTGGCCGTCGGAATGGGTGTCGCCGAGGCGGTCGGAATCGGTGTGGGCGTGGGCGGCGGAGTCGGGGTCGGAGTCGGCGTCGGCGTCGGAGACTCGACCGGCGTCGGGCTCGGCCCGGGTACCGGCACCGGCCGGGCCGCAAACCCCTGTGGGCTCGGTGACGGGTTCACGACGAAGTCGAGCGCGTTGTCGTTCGTGTCGACGCCGTTTCCGAGCGCCCCGCCGGGCGACCGTTCCAGGCTGGAGCCGGCGGCGGGCGCTGTTGCGGGCCCACCCTCCACGAATGGGTTGGAGGCATCGCCCCAGCCGACGGCATCCACGACTGAGCCGCCGATCACCCGGAGCGCGACCGCGCCGCCCGTCGCCGCGAAGCCTCCCGCGTAGGCGAGATCGCCGATCCCGGCATACGAGCCGGCGCCGTTGACGACCAGCACTCGCCTGCCGGGATCCAGGAGCAAGGACCCGCCCCACGACGCCTTCCGGGTCACGGTCGTCCCGGACGAGGTCGCATACACGAGCTCCAGGCCGACGAGGTCGACCGGCCCCGCGCCCTGGTTGGCGATCTCGACGAACTCGTCAGAGGCGCTCGGGCCGCCTGTCTGCACCTCCGACACCAGCAGCGACGACACGGGCCAGCTCGCGGCGGCGGCCGTTGCCGTTGACGCGCCGGCGGGCATCCCCACCCAGATCAGGACGAAGGCGGTGACAAGCGCGGTGGTCCCCGCGCGCCGGGCGCGATCCATGCGTGACCTCCCGGCGGGACGGGCGGGCGGCGGCGCATCGGAGTGATACCAGATGGCACTTACCCGGGACTTATCGACTACGATGGCCCGCACCCCGTCCAATCCCGAGAATTGAACCCAGGAGTGACCGTGGCCCGCGCCAAGAGGACCACCCGCGCAGAAGCCCGTCGGCGCTATCGAGCGGAGCAGGGACTCCCAGACGAGATCGCCGAGGACTTCGAGCCCGAGACCGCTCCCGCATCGACGAACCAACGCGGCGCCCGGCCTGACCCGAATCAACCGGGGCGGATCGGTATCTTCACCGCCGCGCGGATGGCGTTCCGCCCGCTCGACCTGCGCGGCGACCTCGCGGCGCTGCCCGGGCTGGTCGCAAACAAGGCGCTGTTCGTGCCCGTCCTGCTGACGGTCGGTGCGACGGTCATCTTCCTGGTTGCCCGGCCGTCACCGACGAACCAGGGCGACCTGCTCGCGGTGCTCTCGACGTTCCTGTTCCAGTACTTCATCCAGACGCCCGCCATCGGTGGCGTCTTCATCGCGGGCTTCCTCGCGCCGCGCGCCAGCTGGCTGCTTGGGGTCATCGTGGGGCTCGTGTCCGCGGCCTGTTACACCGCGTTACTCCTGAGCGGTGTCCTGGGCGTCGCGACGACCACCACCTTGAACGAGATCATCCTCGCGGCGTTCCTGATCTCGCCGGTCATGGGTGCCCTGTTCGCGTCGGCAGCAGCCTGGTATCGACGGTTCCTGCAGCTCTCGAGCCCGAACCGCGGCCGAAACCGACCACCGGCCCGGCGCGGCAATGACGGGCGGAGCCGCTCGAGCGCGGGTCAGAAGGCAGGCGCGCGCCGCTGAACCCAGGGCGGCCGGGGTGCCGGGCCGCCGGCCGGGGGTGCCGCAGGCCGGGGGTGCCGAGCCGCCGGCCGGGCGTGCCGAGCCGCCGGTCAGCCGAGCCGCCGCATCCCGGCGTGACCCATCTGACGGACACCGCCCGGTCGCTCCGGACCGCCGGCCTCGGCGGCCACCTCGGGGAGTGCTCGGACCTCGTGCGCGACGAGGTTCACGACCATGCCCTCGCGCTGCAACTCCCCGTCCACGAGCAAGAGCGCGTGCCGCCGCACCACGCCGCGCAGCCGCTCCCACGTGCTCGGCCAGAGCGTGACGTTGACCATCCCCGTCTCGTCCTCGAGGGCCAGGAAGACCGTGCCCTTGGCCGTCATCGGGTGCTGGCGGGTGACGACCAGGCCGCCCACCCGGACGTGGCCGGGACGACGGTCAGCAAGGGCCGCGTTCGTCACGGCCCCCAGCCGATCCAGCGCCGGCCGGAACAGCCCGACGACCTGTCGTCGGGCATCCACGCCCAGCACCGCGTAGGCATCGCCGATCCGCTCCGACTCGGTGATCGCTGGGAGTGCCGGCGCGTCCGTCGCCGGCAGACGCAGGTCCATCGGCCGTCCCGCGGCCCCGCCCCGCTTGCCCGCCGCTCTTCCCAGCGCTCGCAGCGCGCGGCCATCCACCCGTCCTCGTGACGCCCCAGCCACCTCCCGCAGCTGCCACAACAGCTCCCGTCGCGGCCGGCCGAGCGAATCCATCGCCCCGCTCCGGATGAGCCGCTCGAGCACTTCTTCGGGCAGGCCGGTCCGCTCCACGACATCGGCCAGGCCGAGGTACCGCCCGCGCTCCCGCTCGGCGTCCAGCAGGGCCTCGTGCTGCTCGCCGATGCCCTTCACGAGATGCAGCCCGAGGCGCACGCCCCAGCCGATCGTCACTTCCGGCGTCCAGCGCTCACGCGCGGCCGCGGACGGGTTCACGCATGCGGACGAGGTGACGTGCTCCGGCCGCGCCTCGATCCCGACACCGGGCGGCAGCGGCTCCCCGGGACGGCCCACCCACTCGGTCGTGGTCTTGTAGGCGGAGCCGTTGATGTCCACGGGCAGCACGGCCACTCCGTGGCGTTTCGCGTCGTTGACGAGCACCTCGACCGGATAGAAGCCCATCGGCTGCGCATTGATGAGCCCGACGAGGAACTGCGCCGGGTAGAACAACTTGAGGAAGGCCGACTCGTAGGCGGTCCGCGCGAAGGCCGCGGCATGCGACTTCGCGAACCCGAAGCTTGCGAACGCCGCGACCTGGCGGAAGAGCTCCTCGGCGTCCTCCTCGGTCAAGCCGGGCTGACGGAGGGCGCCTTCCACGAACTGGCGATGGAGCTTCTCCATCTCGCGGCTCGAGCGCCACGTCCCCATCGCGCGACGGAACCCGTCGCTCTCGGCCGGGCTGAACCCCGCGACCTCGATGGCGATCCGCATGACCTGCTCCTGGTAGAGGATCACGCCCATCGAGTCCTTGAGCACGGGCTCGAGCGACGGGTGGAGGTACGTCACGGGCTCCAGGCCCTGCTTGCGCCGCAGGAAGGGGTGGACGGCGTTGCCCTGGATCGGGCCCGGCCGGATGATCGCGACCTCCACCACCAGGTCGTCCAGGTTCCCCGGCCGGGACTTCGGGAGCGTCTGCATCTGGGCCCGGCTCTCGACCTGGAAGACCCCGACCGTGTCGGCCGCCTGGAGCATCTCGAAGACCTCCGCCACGTCCTCCGGGAGGCGGTCCAGGTCCAGGCAGACCGCGCAGTCGTGCTCGATGAGCTGGAGCGTCTCGTCCATCGCTGCCAGCATCCCCAGCCCGAGCAGATCGAGCTTGATGAGCTTGAGTGTCTCGACGTCGCGCTTGTCGAACTGGACGACGACCCGATCGGGCATCGTCGCCCGCTCCAGCGGCGCGATGTCGATGAGCGGTGCGGCCGTCACGAGCATGCCGCCGCTGTGGATCGAGAGGTGGCGCGGGAAGCCGTCGATCCGGGCGCAGAACTCGAGCCAGCGCTCCCAGTGGGACATATCGCGAGTGCTCCCGCCGCGGGCTTGCGGCGGTGACTCCGGCTCGATGCGGGCCACCGAGTTCGGCGGATCCGCGATGCCCGCTCCGAGATCCGAGGCGGAGCCCCGCGACGCCATCGGCCTGAGGATCGGCGGATCCCACCGATTCGGCCTGCCCAGCCGATCCGCCTGACGCGGTGGCCGCTCGACCTGGCCGCTCTCCGGATCGATCGCCCGGCCGCCTACCAGTCCGGGCGCCACGAGCCGCTCCCGTTCCTCGGTGTAACCCGTGCCCCTCCCCGCCCGCAGCCAGGCGACGCTCGCGGGCGTGTCGCCGGGCCCGCCCTCGTCCCCGGACGTGCCGCCACCCCGGATCGCGGTCCGCGGCGCGAGCGGATCATCCCGGAACGAGACCTCGGTCGGCCCGGCGACACCGTTCTCCTCCCCGAGTGCGCTCCCACCGTCCCAATCGTGCGTTCCAGCCCCGGAAGCAGTCGATTCGAGCCGCACCACCATGCCGGAGGGCGCGAATTTGGACGTCGCGAGCGTGGATGGAGTACGGATCGGAGTGTCGAACCCCCCGATGCCAGATTTCGAATCGGCTTGTGGGTCCGGTAACCCGGGATATGGCGGTGGGAGCGCACTTCCAGGGACCAGGGGGGCCGTCACGGCCCTCCTGTCCGCTTCGTGGCCGGCGGATACCTCCCGCAGCCAGGCGAACGGCTTCGGTGCATCCGGGTCCGCCGGCTTCGGTGGCTGGCGCCAGGGCGGCACCTTCCCGACGAGCGGGATCCGGGTATTCAGCTGGCCCATCCTGTCGACGAGGCCGTGTCCCTCGGCCTCCGTCGCCGCCAGCGCCTCGGCCGGTTCTCCCTCGCCCGTCCGCTTGAAGAATTCGGAGAACCCGCCGTCGGCCTCCAGGTCGCGCCGGACCATGACCGAGTCGTATGTCTCGAGCGCCTTGGCCACCCGGTCGACGAGCGGCCGCGGGAACCCGAGCGCGACCCCCACCTCACGGACCGCCGAGCGCGCCCGGTAGGTCACGAGGTTGCAGACCATCCCGGTGTGCTCGGGTCCATAGCGGTTGTAGACGTACTGGATGACCTCCTCCCGCCGCGCCGAGCTGAAGTCGATGTCGACGTCGGGATAGGTCGTCCGGCCCTCGTTGATGAACCGCTCGAACAGGAGGTTGTGGCCGATCGGCTCGACGCGGCTGATCCCGAGGGTGTAGGCCACGATCGAACCCGCCGCGCTGCCGCGACCCTGGGCCGGGATCCCCTGCTCCCTGGCGAACCGCATCAGGTCCCAGCAGATCAGGAAGAACTCGGCGAGCCCGGCCCGCTCGATCACATCGAGCTCGTGGGCGAGCCGCTTGACGACGGCCGAGGTGAGCGGGTGATAGCGCTTCTTGGCACCGGCCTGGCACAGCTCGACGAGATACGAGAACGGGGTCTCGCCCTTCGGCACCGGGAAGCCCGGGAAGCGGTATTGCTCGAAGCCGAGATCGACCGAGCACGACGCCGCGAGCTCCACCGACGTCGCGATCCCTTCGTGCCACGCCCGCGCCGTCGCCGGATCGAACGATCCTGCGAGCGCCGCCAGCTCGTCGCCCGTCTTGAGATGCGACTCGCCGTCGGGTCGGCGCAGGTCGGCGAGCGTGTCGAGCGTCCGGCCGTGCCTGATGGCGGTCAGCACGTCGTGAAGCTCCCGGTCGTCGGGCGTGGCGTAGTGGACGTCGTTGGTGACGACGACCGGCAGGCCGAGCTCCGCCGCCAGCGCCGCCGATTCCGCCACGAGCCAGTCGTCGTCGGGCAGGAGGTGATGCGCGAGCTCGATGAAGAAGCCGCTCGACGCGGGGTCAGCGCCGCGTCCGAACAGCGTGGCGTAGCGTTCCGCGACGGCGCGCGCCCCTGCTCGATCGCCCACCCGCAGGCGGCGCGCGATCTCTCCGTCGCGACAGCCCGACAGGGCGACGAGGCCCTCGTGATGCTCGTCGAGGAGCGCCTGGCGGAAATGCGGCACGCCCTTGGTGCCGGCCAGGTTCGCGCGTGAGATCAGTCGCGACAGGGTCCGCCAGCCGACCGCCGAGCGGGCCAGCAGCACGAGATGCGGGCCGCGCGTACGCTCGCCGATCCCGCGCAGGTCCTCCTTGACCGGATCGCGGTGGCCGGGCAGACGCGCACGCTCGGGACGTGGCCGTGACGGACGGCCTTCCGCCACGATCGATTCCGATGTCGGCGTGACTGCCGTAGTTCGCGAGCGTCTACGTTGACGCCGTGGCGGGACGACGACACCGGCCGGGTCGGGGACCCCGGAGTCGAGCAGTTCGATCTCCGTCCCGACGATGCCATGGAGGCCGAGCTCCTCCGCAGCGCCCATGAACCGGACGGCCCCATAGAGGCCGTTTCGGTCGGTGACGGCCAGGCCGGTCAGGCCGATCGAAACGGCCCGTTCGACCAGCTCGTCCGGTGGCGAGGCCCCATCGAGGAACGAGAAGTTGGTGTGAGCGTGGAGCTCGGCGTACGGGATGGTCGCCACGGGTTCTCCGGTCGGGGGCCGGGGCTTGCAGGGGCTTGTTAGTATAGAACAAACGTTCTAGGGAGAATCACGAAACAGAATCGAGGGGTTCGGCGTCTCACCGGCATGCACGCACCCATCCGCCTCGAGCGCCCCCTCCGACCGGTCGTCATGACCGCGCTCCGGAGCGGTTTCGCGGTGGTGGTTGCGATGCTCTTGATCCTCGTCCTCCTCCCCGCAGTGATCGCGGTGCAAGCGGCGGCGATCTAGCTCTTACGACGTCTCGGAGCCTGGGGGCACGAGACGATATCGGCGGCGCATCGACCGCGATGGTCTGGCGCCGACCCGCCGGAGCGCTGGTGAGCAGTGACTCCTGGCCGCAGGACCCCGTCGCTTGGGGGTGACGGGGTCCTGCCATGCTGGAAGTCGATGCACTCTCGCCGACTGTCCGAGCCCGTTGCAGTCCGACAATGCGTAGTTGCCGTGGGACCTCGCCCTTCATGCGGGGACTCGGCACGAAGGGGATCTTCGGTCGATCTGGTTACGGCTCTGATCATCGCGGACACGGCCGCAGAGGCTCGTAGGGGCGAATCTTCCGGCCGGTCGCCAAATCCCGTCGAGTCTGACACGTACGGCGAGCACCTCAAGCGCGCGAGACCCCCACCCGCCGGAGGTGACGGGTGGGGGTCAGTGACGGATCGTTTAGGGGCGGCCGGTTCCGTCGGGCTGACCGGCCCCCTCAGGAGCGCCCGGGTCGGCGGGGACGCCCGGATCGGTGGGCTGTCCGGCTCCATCAGGCTTACCGGCACCTTCGGGCCTCCCCACATCTTCTGGCTGGCCGATGTTCTCGGGCTTGCCGATGTTCTCGGGCTTGCCGGGCGTGTCGGGCTTGCCAGCGTTGGTCGGCTTGTGGTCGGCGGCGACACTCTGGCCGTGGTTGTCTTTGGCCGCCGCCGATACGTCCACGCCGTGGTTCGTATCTGGCGAAGCGTCCTCGCCTGTCGCGACCGTCGACACGTCAGCGCCGTGGCTTGCCGCGTCGGGCAACGTCACGGCCTCGACATCGGCGGCGTCCTCGGCGGCCGGGACGGGGAGATCGGCCGGGCGGGCTGGGGTGGTGCGGCCCGAGGCATCGCCCGCCCTTTCGAGTCCGGTCGTGGCAGCCGACGGCAACGCGTTGAAGGCGGCCACGACGCCGGCGGATAGGGCCAGCATGCCGATGGCGATGGGTACGGTCCGAAGTCGGGTCATAGACAGGCTCCTCGCGGCGACTGGGGGTCGTTCACGTCTTTGAGAACGAACCCCGGACTTCGACGTTAGGGGGCGGGCGATGGCCCACCTCAGCCCTCGTCAAACCGGTCGGCCAGGGGGCCGCCGCGGCACTCTGCGTGTCTCCGTACGATCGGGGAGCGGCTTAGCTGTCGCAGATCAACCACATTGGGCTAGCATCCAACGCCGCCATCGGACCGCACTGCCCCTGGTTTTCAGGCACTTGGGTCATGACATCCAACGCTCGTGGGTGCTGAACCGCGGGCGATCTTGCGCCCCGATGTCCGCGATGATCGCCTTGTAGCGGTAGGAGTAGGCCGCGCGGCGTCTCCGCGACCCTCCACTCGGGCACCATCCATGTGGCGCGGATCGGCTGCACATCGGCATCCAGGTGGATGAGCCTCGAACACGGCGGCCAACACGTCCCGCAGCTCGGGAACCGCCGTCGTCCGATCGACGGCCGGCACCACCTGGGCGGTCCCGCCTTGCGGCCGAGCCGCGACTAGACTCGGGCTCATGCACACGCGAGCCCGCCGCCTGTGTTTGCCCATCTCCCTGACGCTGATCCTGCTCGTCGCGGCATGCGCCCCTGCGGATCCATCGACCAGTCCGCCCGCCCCGATCGGCTCGGCCGGAACGCCGAGCGAGGCGACCCCGAGCGACGCCAGCGCGCCCGGGGGGACGCAGGCTGGCAGGACCCAGACCGAGTCCGGTTGGGGTCGCATCTGGGACGGCGTCCCGGCCGGATTCCCGAAGTTCCCCGGGTCGACCATAGCCGACCCCATCAGTCCGGATCCCGTCAGCGCCACCTATTCCGTGGCCAACGACGACACGGCCCAGATCGCCGTGTGGATGCAGTCGTCCCTGGAGCTCGCGACGTTCAGCACCGAGTCGCTCTCCGGGCCCCTGGAGGACGGCGGTTTCGTGCTCGAATTGGTCGGTGAGGGTGACTGCCGGATCCAGACGTCGGTCCAGCCGCTGGGCGGCGTGACCTTCGTGATCGTCCGCTACGGAGCAGCCTGTCCGCCGGGCTGATGGCTTCCGGTGATGACGCCGGTCTGTTGCCTCCACGCGACACTCGGTGGTGCATCCGCGCGACACAAGAAAACGCTCACGCGTCTATGCTCACAGCGGCTCTCAGCGAACCCTTGACGCCGCGGAGCCACGGGGGAGGCGCATATGCAGTCAGCGCAACCACGTGATGTCGGCATGCTCGTCCTGGTGATCGGCATGTTCCTCATCCTGTTCGTCGTGACACTGACGCTGGGGACGCCCGTCGGCTGACGATCCCGGGCGAACGACGCCGGCCGGCCGCGTTCCTGCCAGGAACTCATCGGCAATGAACGCCTCGTGGTTCGATGCCGAAACGACAGGTCGATGCTGTCTGGGTCGGCGGCGAGGCTCACTCGTGCGGGTCTGGTTCCTGGGAGGAACGCCGTCAGTCGTACAGGCGCTCCAGGTGCCACGTCCCGCCGAGCCGATCGAAGTAGATCAGCGCGAGCCATCGCTCCCCGACGACCTTGAGGTAGTCGCGGGCGATCGGCTCGCGCCACCACGATTCCTCGATGCGCCATCGATTGCAGACCTCGACGACTTCGCGCCTGCCGTTCCAGCGGATCGCCGTCAGCCGCCCGTCGGCATCGAGCTCGACGTCGATGGCGGGATGCTCCCGGAGCAGCCGAGTCACGGCCGGGGTTCCGCGGCGGGACGAACTGGGCGGCGCGGCCAGGGTGTTGCAGCAGGACGGGCTGGGCGACTCGACGATGGCGACTCCCCGTCCAGCCCGACCGGCCGCCACGCCCAGCGTGTCTCGGGGAGTGGCGCTTCCGGGTCCGTGATCGCGACCCGCCGGACGCGGTCCTCCCCGTAGGTCAACGCCAGTCGCGCGAGCTGCCAGCCGAGCCGTGCCGTGCGCGCGGCCTGTGGCACGAACAACGGCAGTTGCTGGCCGGCGGCCGGAATCGTGCCCCGCAACTCCAGCTCCAGCCGCTGGACCGCGGCCGGCGGCGGTTCCCGTTCCAGCCGCGCGAACAGCAGCCGCTCGACGGCTTCGGGGTCCGCGGTGGGTTCCGGGAACCGCTGCTCGACCTCGATCCGTGGCGAGGTCCCGCGCGCGGCGAAGGCCAGGTCCAGCTCCAGGGTCAGGTGCGCGCGGTCCGCGGCGAGTCCCCTGGAGGTGAGCTGGGCCGTGATCGCGGCCACGAGGCGGTGGAGCACGAACCGCAACGGCTCGAGATCCTCGACCGGCGGCTCGATGGGCAGGGCGAGGGCCAGACGCTCCGGGGTATGACGGGCCCGGAACGGCTCGGTCTCCTCGCCGCGTGCCCTAGCGTGGAGCCTGGCCCCCTCGTCGCCGAACCGGGCGATCAGCGCCGACCGGGGCAGCTCCGCCACCGCCCCGATCTCGCGCAGCCCGAACCGGGTCAGTCGAGCGCGGACGTCGAGGTCCGTCGTCAGGAGGCCGGACGGGTACGGGGCGAGGAACGCCGCTTCGTCGCCGGGCGGGACGGCGACCGGGGAGCCGGCACGGGCATGGACCGCGGCGATGGTCGCCGCGAAGTGCGTGCCGGCGACCCCGGCCCGCGGCCGCACCGTCCCGCCCGGCAACGCCGCCGCCAGCGCCGCCGCGACTCGCTCGACCAAGACCGGCTCGGGGCCCCACAACGGCCCCAGGCCATCGATCCCCATCTCGAACAGCCCGAAGGCGGCATCGGTCGGGTCGTCGCTCCCCGCCAGGCTCGGGCTGAAGGCGCCGAGGGCCTCGAATGCGGCCTCGGCCGCCGCCCGGTCCGCGTCGGGATCGGGCTCGATGAAGGTCGCCTCAGGGACGAGTCGGTGGGCGCTCCCCAGCGGCATGCCGCGCCGGACGCCCAGGGCCCGAGCGGTCCGGTCGGCGTCGATGACCGGCTCCGGATCCCACGGGCGACCGCCCAGGACGAGCGGGCCGGTCGGGAAGGGCCCGGAGCGTCGGGCCCGCGCCAGGTGGAGGGGCAGATGCGGGACGAAGAGGTGGAGACGTCGCATGGTCGTGGGTCTTTCGATCGGGGGCCTCGTGCGGGGTGACGTGGATGGGTGCCGTGATCGGCGCCGGTATCGGCGCATTGGCCGGCGCCTGGTCGATGAGGAGGGCGTCGAGCTCGAGACAGGCGTCCCGCTCGCCGCCCTCGGCGTAGAGGATCCGGAACGTCGCCTTCCGACCCGGAGGGCCGTGGCGGTTGTGCGCGACGAGCGCTTCGGTGCGCTGGCCAACGACGTCGCGGCCCAGGCGGACCCACGACCGGCGAGCCAGCTCCAGGCGGATGCCGGTCGATTCGGCGACCGCGGTCGCGAGGCCGCCGGCGAGCCCGGGCGCATCGAGGATCAGGAGCAGGGTCTCCGCGCGCCGGGCGAGCGCGACGAGTCGATGGAGTCGATCGGCGACCCTGGCCGGCTTGTCCGTCTTCGCCAGCCGACCGCCGGGCAGGTCGAGGACGAGCATGTCGACCGACCGTCCCGTCAGCAGGCTCCCCGCGATCGACAGCCCCTCGTCCAGGCTGGCCGGGGTGATGACGACGAGCCATTCGAGCCGAATACCGCGGGCGACGGCCTCGACCGGGTCGAAGCTGCGCGACAGGTCGAGCCAGGCCACGACCGAGCCCTGCGCCTGGGCCTCCGCGGCGACCCGCAGGGAGAGGGTGGTCCGGCCGCTGGAGCCGTCGCCACGGATCGCGACGCTGGCCGACTTGGGGAGGCCTCCGGGCCCGAGGATCGCGTCGAGCGCGGCGAAGCCGGTGTGGATGACCCGGTTGTCGTCGAGGCCGGGCTCGTAGCGTGGCTGCTCATCGGGGAGTTCCGCCGCCGGTGCCAACGCCAGCGCCCCCACGACCCTCGGAGCTGCCGCACCCCACCGGGCCTGGAGGCCCGCGACAGCGGCGTCCACATCACCACGAGAGGTCGACATCGGACGTCGATATTAGAACACTTGTTCTAGTCATACAAGGGCCGAGGCCTACACCGACGGCCGCGACAACTGGATCAGCGTTTCCGGATGGGAGATGTTCGTTCGCGACGATCGACTCCGCCTGCGGAGTGCATGACCTCGATCTTCATGTCGCGCCACCTCATGTGGTCGTTCGTCCGCCGTCCGTGCACGACATGCTCCTATCAGCGAACGGGCCACCGGTATCGGGCGCGCAACCTCGAGATCTGACGCCCCGTTCCTCCTGGGGTGCGCGCGATGCACGAATGGCGACTCGTCAAACCTCCGGTCGACGATAGGAGCGCCGTGTGCACGAGCCGGATCGGCGGGCCTCGGCGTCACCGGATCGACACGGCTGGCCCGTAGGCTCGTCCTACCATGCTGGCGATGCGCGCTTCTCGGAGTGACCCGACGATCCCTGCCGCGCCGATCCTCGTCGTCGACGATGACGCAAAGATCGTCCGGCTCGTGCGGACGTACCTGGAGCGCGACGGCTTCACGGTCGTGACCGCGGCGGACGGCCCGGCGGCGCTCGACGCCATCGAGACACATCAGCCGGCGCTCGTCGTACTCGACCTGATGCTGCCCGAGCTGGACGGTCGAGCCGTCATCCGGGCCGTGCGCCGCGATGAGGAGGCGGCCCGGACGCCGATCCTCGTGCTGTCGGCTCGGAGCTCGACCATCGATCGCATCGCCGGGCTCGAGGACGGCGCCGACGACTACCTGCCCAAGCCGTTCTCGCCGGCCGAGCTCGTCCTGCGCGTGAAGTCGATCCTTCGCCGGGCCGCCCCAGCCGCGGATACGGCCTCGACGCCGGGGACGGCCGCGCTCGCCGGTCCGGTCCTCCGCCACGGCGACCTCACGATCGACCCCTCCCGTCACGAGGTCCGGCGCGGCGACGAGGCGATCGATCTGACCCGCGTCGAGTTCCGGCTGCTGTCCGCGATCCTCGGTGCCGATGGCCGTGTGCTGTCGCGCGACCAGCTACTCGACGCGGTCTACGGTCAGGACGCGGCCGACGTGCTCGATCGGACGATCGACGTCCACATCCGGCGTCTCCGCGACAAGCTCGACGACGATCCCGACGCGCCGCGCTACGTCCAGACGGTCCGCGGCGTGGGGTATCGGGCCGCCCGCACGTGATCGCCCGGGGGATCGCGGGTCGGATCGCGCTGGCCGCCATCGCCTCGGCGGCGGTCGGGCTGGTGATCCTGGCCGTCGGTGTCGCCGTGGTCGGGGCCGACGTCTTCACCGCCCTGATGATGGAAGCCGGCGACTCCGCCGATCACGCGCGGGACATGTACGCCGAATCGGTCACCACCGTCGTGATCGCCGCGTCCGTCGTCGCAGTCGTCGCGAGTGTCGGCCTGGCCGTCGTGCTCGCGCGCATGCTCGCGAGGCCACTGGCCGAGATCGGTGGTGCGGCTCGCCGGATCGCCGACGGGGACTACGCGGCGCGGGTCCCGCGCGAAGGCCCGGACGAGCTCGCCAGCCTCGCCGATTCGTTCAACCAGATGGCCGCGTCGCTCGAGCGGCAGGAGCAGATGCGCCGCGACTTCATCGCGAATGCCGCTCACGAGCTGCGCACGCCGTTGACGAACCTGCAGGGCTACCTCGAGGGGCTGCGGGACGGCGTCATCACCGCGGACCGGGCCACCTACGAGTCGCTCCACGAGGAGGCCGACCGTCTGGTCCGGCTCTCCCGCTCGCTCGACGCGCTCGCCGAAGGGGATGCCGGCACGAGCCCGCCGACCGCGATCGAGCTCGATCTCGCGTCGGCCATCCGGTCGGCACTCGATCTTGCGGCCCCCGCGATCGAGCGCGCCGGTCTCGCGCTCCAGACCGATGTCCCGGCAGCGCTCCCGGCGCGGGCCGATCCCGACCGGCTCGCGCAGGTCCTGGCGAACCTCCTCTCGAACGCGGTGCGCTACACGCCGCCCGGTGGCTCGATCACCGTCCGGGCCGAGCGTCGACCCGGCGATCTCCTCGTCTCGATCTCGAACACCGGTGAGCGCATCCCGCCCGAGGACCTCGACCGCGTGTTCGAGCGGTTCTACCGCGTCGAGAAGTCGCGCGATCGCGAGCGGGGCGGCGCCGGCATCGGACTCGCGATCGTGAAGCAGCTCGTGGAGGGCAGCGGCGGCCGGGTCGGGGCGGAGTCGAGCGAGGGCACGACCCGGTTCTGGTTCAGTCTCCCCGCCTGAGGGCCGCGGGCTACGGCAACCCGATCGCGATCATGCCGATCAGGACGCCGGCCAGCCCGACCCACTGGATCGGCTTCAGCCGCTCGCCGAGGAACGCGACGGCAACCACGATCGTCACCGCCGGCCCGAACGACGAGGCGAGACCGACCAGCCAGGTCTCCGCGACCTCGAGCCCGTAGGCGAAGGACATGAGCCCGAGCACATCGAGCACGCCGGCGAGCGCGACCGCGCCGATGACGCGCTTGTCGATGCGTCCGCCGTCGGCCTCCTCGCCCCGGAGCAGCGGTCCGGCCGGACCGCGCAGAACGGTCATCGCCACGACGAGGACCAGCACCGAGATCACCGCGTTCGCCGACCGGGAGACGAGGAGGATCTCGATCCAACCGGTGCGCTCGATGACGATGTCAGTCCCGATGGTCATGGCCGCGAACAGCACGAGCGCAACGAGGGCGAAAACGACCCCCGGACCCGCGAACCGCATCCCGCGCAGCCCGCCCCCGAAGGCGACGCCCGTCAGGATCACCCCGACCGTCGCGGTCGTGGCACCCAACGCCTGGACCGGCGTCAGCGACTCGCCACGGAACACCACCGCCAGCACGACCGTAAGCCCGCCGTACGCGGCCACCATGCCGCTGACGACCGCGATCGGACCGATCCGAAGGCCGGTGAAGTACGCGAGGTACGCACCCGCGCCGGCCAGGCCCACCAGGGAACCACCGATGAGGACCGCCGGGTCGGCCGGGAAGGAAACCCCGCGCGCCAGCGCCAGTGCCCAGATGAGGCCCGCCCCGACGACCTGCATGCCGGTCGTGACCCGAAGGCTGCCGATACGCCGGCTGGCCAGGGCCGAGAACACGTCCAGCGTGCCCCACGAGAGGGCGGCGCCGAGTCCGGTCAGGAGGCCGATGGGCATCGTCGGAGACTAGTGGTGCGATACGCCTCACAGACCGACGTCCTGTGGCCCGGGACGAGGCCTCGGGCATGCCGCCGGGAGCGGCACGGGTCCGATGCTACAATCCGTCGCCCGTGGGGATGTAGCTCAGCTGGAAGAGCACCGCGTTCGCATCGCGGGGGTCAGGGGTTCGAGTCCCCTCATCTCCACCACGCTCCCTCGGCCGATCAGGGGATGACCGGGGCGAGGTAGACGACGCGGATCGTCTGGGCGGTCGAGGGGTCATCGCCGATCCGGAACTTCAGCTGGTTCTCGCCGGCCTGCAATTCGGCCTCGATCGCCCAGTGACCGGTCCCGTCGGCCGTCGCGTGCCGGTCGAATCCGAAGCTAATGTCCTGCGTGATGCGGAGACCTGGCGGTGCCGTGCCGATGACCGTGACGGCCGGTCCGCCCACGACCGCGCCATCCGCCGGACTCAGGATGGTCAGCCCGACCGGGGGTGCGGTCAGGCCCGGCGGGAACGACAGGGACGGCAGCGGAGTGATCGCCGGCAGGAAGGGCGACGAGGGCGTCGCAGCCGCACCCGTGCCACCGCCGCCGATCGGCCCCGAGCCGCCTGGGCGCCCGAACGGACCGAGCCCGAGGACCCATGTGGCTGCCAGGGCCACGAGCAGGATGAGCAGAGCGGGAGCGAGTATCGGTCGCAGGATCGATCGCCCCGTCGACCGCTCCCGCCCGACGTCGCGGGTATCGACGGTCTGCGTGGCATCGGCCGGAGGCGAGACGAACGGCCGGTCATCCGCGCTCGGCGCGGGCTGCTCGGCGAGGCGC
The DNA here is from genome assembly GCA_963735785.1 of uncultured Chloroflexia bacterium. Taxonomy (GTDB): domain Bacteria; phylum Chloroflexota; class Limnocylindria; order Limnocylindrales; family CSP1-4; genus SPCO01. The sequence continues at coordinate 534,938 of CAVTMH010000003.1, forward strand.
TCGTCCGCCGGCAGCTGGCGGAGGTCGAGCCCACAGTTCGGGCAGAACCCCATGTCGCCGACACGCCCGGTGCCGCACCGTGGGCAGAACCGCGGACCGGATGCCGTCATGCCGCATCCTCCCTGACGTCACGGTGGCCGCTCCGTGGGGCGGCTCGCCGAGAGCGCGTAGCGTACCGCCGGGGACCTCCACGAGCCGTTTCGCCCCCAGTCGTCAGCGCGACGCTCACGTAACGGGCGGTGCAGTCGGGGATACGTGGCAGGTAAGGGTTCCTGGCCACCATGCATGGCATGAAGACGGCGAAGAACGACCGGCACAGCCGGCCATCGAAGGCGGACCGGCGGATCCGGCGCAAAGGCAAGCGCATTGGCAGCCACCGGCGCGACGACCACATCTCGATGCGCGTGCTCGACGGCACGATGGATCATGCGCTGTTCCAGCGGGTGCTCGCGGCGGCGGAGCGGCTGGATCTCGATGCCCCATGGCCGGACATCGCGCCGATGGTGCTGCCGGTCCTGCGCCGCGTGCACCACCCGTATCCGCCCGAGGCCGCGCCGCTGCATGTCTTCGTACCGCCCGGGCTCTGGACGGGCTTCGGCATCGACTTCGGGCCGGCCTTCACGCACATCACGGCGAGCCAGGTCGAGCGCTGGGGCATCGACCAGGGCACCCTGCTGGGCACGGCGCTCGAGAATCTGCGGTCGCTGACGGTCGTGGAGCCGCCCCGCATCGAACGGATCCACCCCGAAGGCGTCGAGACCATCGCGATCCAGGGTCAGGGCTGGGGCTCGGCGCTCATCCTCCTCCCCGAGATCCTCCGACCGATCCTGGGCGAGCAGCCGCGGCTGCTGCTCGCGCCCGTCCGGAACACGCTGGTGGCGCTCCCGGACGACGTGGATCAGGACCTGCCGGTCCGGATGTGGGAGGCCATCGCAGAGGGTTGCCACGACGAGCTCGACCTCAACCTGTTCCGCTGGACCGGCACGACCGTCGTCGGCGACGACGACATGCAGGGGCTGCCGAATTAGCGGTCAGCCGAGCGCGCCATGCAGCTCGGTCGCGTGGTCGTGGAGCCAGCGACGCCAGGTGCGGTGGTCCGCCCGTCGCGACGCGACGAGCGACCAGAACCTCGGCCCGTGCCCGAAGACGCGGAGGTGGGCCAATTCGTGGATGACGACCGTCTCCAGGGCCTCGCGCGGGGCAAGGACGAGTCGCCACGACAGGGACAACCGGCCCGCCTTCGAGGCGCTCCCCCAGCGGGTGCGCGGATCGCGGATCGTGACCCGCAATGGCCGGACCCCGAGGGGCGCGGCGTGGCTGGCGATGACGTCATCGATCCGCGACCGGGCGAGATCGCGCAACCATGCCTCCACGACGACCTCATCGGACCGCCGGTCGGCATCCGCGCGGTGGATGACGAGCTCGTCCTCGAAGCGGGCGACCTTCGAGCGCCGTGTCCCGACCACCGCCGGGACCACGCGGATCGGCACGACCCGCCCCTCGAGCCTGATCGAGCCGCCGTCCCGCGCGCCCCCCCGCGCGGCGAGCTCGGCGCGGACGTCCGCATGCCGGGCGAGGTGGCGACGGATCCACGGCTCACGCTGGCCAAGGAATTCGACGGCCCGACGTTCGCCGTCGGTTCGACCGGAGCGGCCGGCCGGCACGGTCACGACGACGCCCCGCTCGGGATGGACCACCACCCGCAGCCCCCGCGCCCGCGCGGAGTGCCGCAACGTGTATGCGAGGGGCCCGCCGGAGAGGGGTGCGATCGCGGGCGCCTCGGTCGTCACGGCCGCGGCCCGCACAGCGGCCGACCGGGTACGTGCCCTCATCCAGCCCGCCGCAGCAGGATCCCGGGGCGCTCGTCGGTCTCCTCGCCGGCCAGCACGGCGGGGCGCCCGTTGACGATGACGTGTTCGACCCCGACGGGATGCCGTGCCGGCTCTTCGTAGGTGGCGACGTCGGCGACCGTCCCCGCGTCGAACACGACGATGTCGGCGAAGGCGCCCTCGCGCAGCACGCCGCGGTCTCGCAGACCCAGGCGCGCCGCAGAGACGCCGCTGAGCTTCGCGACCGCCGACTCCAGCGTGATGGTCTCGCGCTCGCGCACGAATGTCCCGAGCACGCGGGCCGTGCTCCCGTAGGTGCGTGGGTGGGGCTTGCCCACGTCCAGGATGGGATGACCGGGCCGCCGACCCTGGGCGTCGGTGCAGATCCCGATCCAGGGCACGGCCATGATGGTCTCGACATCCGTGTCGTCCATGCAATCGATGACGACCGAGACGTCCAGGCGATCGTCGACGAGGGCATCCATCGCCAGCTCGGCCGGATCCACGTCGAGCGATTCGCCGAGCTCGGCAAGCGATCGGCCCGTCCAATCGGGATGGCTTGCCGCGAACGAGATACGGATGCCCGCCCAGCCAGGATCCGCGGCGACGTTCTCCCACCCGGAGATCCCGCTCTCGATCTCGGCGATCACGCGATCGCGGACCTCGTGGTCGTTCAGTGCCGCGACGCATTCCTCGACCCCGAGCCCGAGGAGCCCCGGCGGCAGCACCGTCGCGAGGGTCGTTGCCGCAGCGGTGTACGGGTATTGGTCCGCGGCCACGTCGAGTCCGTCGGCTCTGGCCTCCTCCAGCACGCCGATGGCCTCGCCGGCCCGTCCCCATACGGCGCGTGCGCCGCACTTGAGATGCGAGACCTGCAGCCGCGCGCCCTCGACGCCCGAGTCGCGAGCCGCCCGGATCGCCCCGATCGCCTCCTCGAGCGCCTCGAACAGCCCGGCGCCCTCGTTGCGCATGTGGGTCGCGTACAGCCCGCCGCGTCGCGCGGTCGCCGTCACCAGGGCCGCGACCTCGTCGGGCTCCGCGTGGATCCCCGGGGCGTAGATCAGCCCGGTCGACATGCCGAAGGCACCCGCCTCGAGGGCGGCTTCCAGTTCGCGAACCATGGCCCCGCGCTCGGGCTCCGTGGCCGCGGCCGCCTCGGCGCCCATCACGGACCCGCGGATCGTCCCGTGCCCGACCAGGAAGGCGACGTTCGGCCCGAGCGGCTCGGCTGCCACCGCATCCAGGTACTCCCCGAACGTGCGCCAGCGCGCGATGACCTGGTTCGGGCGGAGGGCCAGTTCGACCAGCTCCCGGCCGGCATCAGTGATGGGGGCGAGCGTCTCGCCGCAGTTCCCCGACAGCTGGGTCGTGAACCCCTGGCGCAGGTGACTCACCAGCGTGCCGTCCACGAAGAGTGCGCCGTCCGAGTGGCCGTGCGGATCGATGAACCCGGGAGCGACGACCGATCCGCTCGCGTCGATGGTCCGAGCCACGTCCCGGTCGTCGACGGCCGACAGGTCGTCGATCGCGAGGATCCGGTCGCCCAGGACACCCACGTCGGTGCGACGCCCGGGCGCCCCGGTGCCATCGACGACCGTGCCGCCGCGCAGAAGCAGGTCGAAGCTGGTCACGCGCTGATGATGCCACCGCGCACCACCGCCGATCACCGGCCGCCGCATCGGACGTGCGCGCGACGCACCCCGTCGAGGGCCGCCCACGCCCGGCCGAGGGGCCACCCTCTGCTACAATCCGCCCTCCGTGGGGCTATAGCTCAGCTGGAAGAGCACCTGCATGGCATGCAGGGGGTCCGGGGTTCGAGTCCCCGTAGCTCCACCAGAAACGTGGAACCGCCGACCTTCACCCCTCGCCGACGGCGGGGGGTGAACCGTCTCCGGCGACCGACCGAGGCCCGTCCGTGACCGACACCGCCGACACCGCCAAGACTCCCGAAACCGCCGCGGCCGCCAACGGCCGGACACGGGTCGAGCGCTACGACCCGACGACCCTCGAGCCGCGCTGGCAGGCGCGCTGGGCGGAGATCGGCCTGTATGACACCGATCTGGCGGACACGAGCCGACCCAAGTACTACATGTTGACGATGTATCCGTATCCGTCGGGCGACCTGCACATCGGGCACTGGTACATCGTGACCCCGAGCGATGCGCTGGCGCGCTATCGACGGATGCACGGCTTCAACGTCTTCTTCCCGATCGGCTTCGATGCCTTCGGGCTGCCGGCCGAGAACGCGGCGATCAGGGAGGGCGGCCATCCGTTCACCTGGACGATGCAGAACATGGAAAACATGCGCCGGCAGTTCCGCACGATGGGCGCGACCTTCTCCTGGAAGCACGAGGTGGTCACAGCCGACCCGTCGTACTACCGCTGGAACCAGTGGATGTTCCTGCGCTTCCTGGAGAAGGGCCTGGCCTACCGGAAGAAGTCGCCGGTCGACTGGTGCCCCAACGATGGGACGCTGGCGCGCGAACAAGTGGTAGGCGCGGACCGCCGTTGCTGGCGGTGTGGGGCGCTCGTCGAGAAGCGCGACCTCGAGCAGTGGTACCTGCGAACGACGGCCTATGCCGACGAGCTGCTGGATTTCAGCGGCATCGACTGGCCGGAACCCATCCGCATCCAGCAGACCAACTGGATCGGCCGCTCCGAGGGCGCCGAGATCGACTTCGAGACGGCACCGTCCGACCATCACGCCGGCGGTGAACCGCTGCGCGTGTTCACGACACGTCCGGACACGCTGTTCGGGGCCACGTTCATGGTTCTCGCCCCGGAGCATCCGCTCGTCGAGACCCTGACCGCGCCCGAGAAGCGGACGGAGGTCGAGGCCTACGTCGAACAGGCGCGTCGACGGACCGAGATCGACCGGCTCTCGACCGACCGCGAGAAGACGGGGGTCGCCATCGGCGCCGAGGCGATCAACCCGATCAACGGTGAGCGCATCCCGATCTTCATCGCGGACTACGTGTTGTCCGGCTACGGCACTGGCGGCATCATGGCCGTGCCCGCGCACGACGAGCGCGACTTCGCGTTCGCGCAGCAGTTCGGTCTGCCGATCCGGAGGGTCGTCGCCGCGCCCGGCACGGACGCGGACGACCCCATGGCCGACGCCTACGTCGCGCACGCTGCGGGCGAGCGCCTTGTCAACAGCGGCGAGTTCGACGGCATGCCGGCCGACGAGGGCGGCCAGGCGATCGTCGCGCGACTCGCGGAGGCCGGCAAGGCGGAACCCAAGGTCACCTATCGCCTTCGCGACTGGCTGATCAGCCGCCAGCGCTACTGGGGCACGCCGATCCCGATCATCTATTGCGACATCGACGGCATCGTGCCGGTGCCCGACTCGGACCTGCCGGTCCGCCTGCCGGAGAACGTGGACTACAAGGGCCGCGGCGATAACCCGCTGAACCACGATGAGGCGTTCCTGCGCGTCGATTGCCCGCGTTGCGGTGGACCGGCGCGACGAGAGACCGACACGATGGACACATTCGTCGACTCCTCGTGGTACTGGTTCCGCTATCTGTCCCCTGAATACGAGGAGGGGCCTGTCGAATTCGCCCGGGTCGATGACTGGACGCCGGTCGACCAGTACACGGGCGGTGCCGAGCACGCCGTGATGCACCTGCTGTACAGCCGGTTCTGGACCAAGGCCATGCGCGATGTCGGCCTGGTCGAGCAGAACGAGCCGTTCCTGCGCATGTTCAATCAGGGCCAGATCCTGGGGGCCGACGGCGAGCGGATGTCGAAGTCGCGGGGCAACGTCCAGGACCCGGATGAGCTGGTCGCGCGCTATGGCGCGGACACGGTCCGCCTGTACCTGATGTTCATGGGCCCGTGGGACCAGGGCGGCCCGTGGAGCCCGACTGGGATCGGCGGCCCGCATCACTTCCTCAACCGCGTCTGGACCCTGGCGATCGACCCGCACGGGCGTGAGCCCGGGGATCCGGCCGCCGGCAACCTGCCAGCGGGCGAGGACGCGGCCGCCGCCGAAGCGCAGCTGCGCGCGGCCGCGCATCGGACCCTGCGGGATGTCACCGCCGACTACGAGGCGTATCACTTCAACACGATGGTCGCCAGGTTGATGGAGCTGTCGAACACGCTGTTCCGCTACCGCGGTACGCCGGTCGCGGGCGGCGCCGCGTGGGACGAGGCCATCAGGCTGCTCCTCCTGATGCTCTCCCCGGCCGCCCCGCACATCACCGAGGAGCTCTGGTCGCGGCGCGCCGCCGAGGCCGGTCGTGCGTGGTCGTCGATCCACACCGAATCATGGCCGGAGCTCGACGTCGCCGCGACCGCCGAGGCGACCCGCGAGGTCCCCGTCCAGGTCAACGGCAAGTTGCGCGACAAGCTGACGGTGGCGGCGGGGGTCGATGGACCCGACCTGGAGGCGGCCGCCCTCGCCAGCCCGAAGATCGCCGCGATCCTCGCCGGCCGCACGCCCGACAAGGTCATCTCGGCCGGCGGCGGGAAGCTCATCAATATCGTCATTCGCGACCGCTGATGCGGGGTCGGGTCGCGCGCCCGGGGGCGTTGCTGGTCCTCGCCCTGGCTCTCGCCGGCTGCGTCTCCCCGCTTGGCGACGAGGTTCGCGTCCACATCGACAACCAGACGAACGGTCCTGTCGCGGTGTACGTGAATGGCGGGTGGGTGGGAACGTACCCTCCCCGCGCCACGACCAGCGCGCCGATCGGCGGGCACGGCGGCCCGCCCTACACCATCGTGTCGGAGGATCCGCGTGGGGCGGTCCTGACCTCGACCCAGGTCGCGGGCGACGACGCCGCCTCGGTCGCCAGCGGTTCTACGGTGATCGAGACATCGATGCGTGTCGATTGCGGGTTCGTTCGGTTGGTCATCGCGACCAGGTCCGCCTACGACGCGACATCGTTCGCGGATGCCGAGCCCTGTCCGTGACCGCGGCGCTGGGAGCCGCTCTGCCGCGACCCTCGTAAGCCGCCGGACTCAGGAGGCGCCCGCTGAGACACCTTCCGTCGTCAAGTCGGGCCCTACCGCGCTCTTTGCCCGGGCACGGTGACGGGCGGCCTTGGCCCGGTTGCCGCAGGTCGCCATGTCGCACCAGCGCCGACGGCCGGTGCGCGACGTGTCGTAGAAGACCCAGCGGCAGGTGTCGTTGTCGCAGATGCGAATCCGCTCCGGATGTCCGGCGGTCAGCTCGCGAACGAGCGGGTCGGCCAGGCGGGACAGGGCATCGTCGATCGGATCGCCGACATGACGGTGGTCGACGTTGACGCCGTCGGGCGCTGGGATGAGCTCGATGACCTGGCGCGCGTGCAGCGCCCGATTGACCGTTCCGAGCGCGCCGGGGTCGGCGGCACGCTGCTCGGCGATCGAATCCGCCACTTCGCGCAGCGCGGCACGGACCGAGCGGACGCGGTTGAGCTTGCGGGTTGCGAGGCTCGGCTCGGTGGCCGCCTCGTCCCGCGTGCGCTGGGCGCCCTCGACATGGATGACACCGCGGTCGACGAACCAGTCGAGCGCCGCATCGAGCGTCGGGATGCGGTCGAGCGGGAAACCATTCTCGAGGTCGTCGGTGTTCAGGAAGTCGAACGTGCCTTCCAGGGACACGTCGTGAGCGTGATTCGGGTCGATCGGAACGGGGCGCTTTGTTTTCATCTCGCTAACCACTTTATACGACTTGACAGGTTACGCGCAAGGGGGTAAGGTTCTCCTAGTAACCTACTAGACACGATAAACGGGTTACACCTCGGAAGGAGGTCGGTCATGGAAATCATCATCATGTTCGCGATCCTCATCGTCGGCCTCATGGGCCTGGATCTCGCCGCTCTCAACTGGGGCGCCGATTCGCGGGGCAGCCTGCCCGACGATCACGTCCGCTGACCCGTTCTCATCTGCCGGCTGCGGCCGGAACTGGAGTCCCCACGATGCAGTATCTGTATAGCTTCCTCGCCCTCGACATCGCCAACCAGCGCGTCAGCGACATCTTCAGCATGGAGTATCAGCACACGCGCGAGGCGCTCGAGGCTCGCCAGGCCGCCGAATTGACGGCGTACGGCGAGGGTCGACCGTCCTTCGCCCGTCGTGCGCTCGCGCAGGGCCTCGCCGCGGTGAGCCGCGGCAGCGCCGCCGCGGTACGCCAGCTCGACGATGTCGTCGCCGACGATCTCGGACGGAGCTTGGGCGCCGCAAAGTAACCCATCCCCGACCGACCTGAAGGGCCTGCCGCACGGCAGGCCCTTTTCGATGCGGTCGTCAGGTTCGGGTCATGGCGCACCCGGAGCTCGCGCCCCGGTGGCGGAGACGGCTCGGTCGCCGGCTTCGAGGGATGACGACGTCGCCCCCGCCACCGTGGCCGCCGACGCTGCGACGACACCGGTCCCCGTCCGCAACAGCAGACGGTAGGCATCCGTAGCCGCGGTGCCGGTGTTCCACAGCACGTGTCGGACCGTGGCCGATGGCCACAGGATCGACGGGTAGTCGTTGTAGCGGCGGGAAGGCGACGCTCCCGACGATCCGATGACCTGCCCCGCGAACCAGGTCGCACCGCTATCTCTCGATTCGCTCCAGAGCAGGTTCGCGCGCGTGCTGGAGGTCCAGGTCTCGCACGACGTGACGCAGCCGCTCCACGCCACTGCCAGACCCGAGGCGCCATTGAGGGCGACAGCTGGACCATACGTGTGGGTGTATGTCGCGCCCGTGGGCGTGCCGGTCGACTTCGGCGTCGACCACGCGCCCGCGCTCCACGTGCGAACGATGGCCGAGGATCCGTTCGTCCAGGCGACAGCGGCGCGTGTGCCGAGCGCCGCGACGGCCGCCATGTCGGTCGACGAGGCGCTCAGCCCGGTGGCTGGGCCCCACGTCGCGCCGGCGTCGGTCGAGACGCGGGCTTTCACGGCGCCGCTCGCATTCCCGATCCACGAGACGATGACCGTATTCCCGCTGGCAGCGATGCGTGGGACGCCGATCTTGCCCGACGTCGTCGACCAGCCGGTGCTCCCGAGCGTCGCGGTCGTCCAGGTCGCCGCCCGATCGCGGCTGATCCTCACCTTGACCGACCCGGATGCGCTGTCGGCGTAGGCCACGTAGACATTGGCACCCGATGCGGCGACCGTCGGAAAGTCGACGCGGCCGGTCAGCGAGGTGAGTCGCTTGATGGTGCCCCACCCCGTGCTCGATCCGTGATTCGAGCCACGGCGCAGGTACAGCACCCGTGGCGCGGTCGGCTGGAACGCGACCCAGCGGGTGGTCGAGACCCAGGTCGCATAGACGTAGCTGCCGCTCGCGGCGAGGGAGCCGCGGGAACCGTGCTGGGTCGATGGGTTCAGGCGCTTGGGCGTCGTAAGCGTGGAGCCCCCGTTGCTCGAGCGGACGTAGTTGATGCCGGCGTACGGCCCGTTGTCGTCGACCCACGAGCCGGAGACCCGGTCCGTCGTGTAGGTCGCATGCAGGTACGTCGCGGTGGTGGTCGCCGTGCGCGCAAGGGACTGCCCGTTGTTCCAGGCGAAGTTCGGCCCCGTGATCGTCGTCCCCCAGGCGACCGCGGACACGGGCGTGACGCCTGTCGCGGTCAGGGGCACGGTGCGCTGGCCTCGGAAGGTGTCGTTCCCGATGACCAGCGCTGCCGAGCGCACACCCGTCGCCTTCGGCACCGCCCTCACCGCGATGTCACAGGAGGTCGACGCAGCGAGCACGCCGACCGGGCAGGTCTCGGACACGATGCTGAAATCGGCGGCGTTCGGCCCGGTGATCGCGAGGGCCGACATCGAGACCCCGGCGCTGCCGGCGGACGTCAGGTGGACGGTCTGGGAGGGCGTTGCCGAACCGACCCCGGCCGAGCCAAGGTCAATCGATGCGGGTGCGACCGCCAGGAGTTTGTACCCGGCGCTCGCCAGGTAGCGGATCTCACCGAAAAGCGCGGCAGGAGCGCCCTCGCAGTGCTGCTCGAAGGCTGCCGCGATGGAACTGATATTGCCGTCCGTGTCGTGCTCGATCGCGCTGATCACGAACCGGCCCGTCGACATGTTGCATGCACGGCCCTGGCCGACGACCGCGAGGCCCGGGTGGGTGGCATCTGCGAAGCGCTCCGCGTTCTCGTATGCGCCGACCGCGAGGTCCGCCGAGCCCGCGGCGACGAGCGACAGATGCCAGAAGTCCCCGCCCTCGACGCCGAAGACCGTGAGGGAGAACCCGCCGGGTCCCGCCGGGTTGTTCGTGATGGTCGCCGGGGGCGATGTGTACGTCAGCTGCTGGCCCGCGCCGACGTAATCCCCGGGCTCACTGTCGATGACGAGCGCGGTGACGGTGCCGGCGGCACGCACCGCCGACGGGGCAGCGGGAAGGCCGGATGCCGCCAGGGCCAGCGCCACCAGCAGCGGAGCGACGAACCGTCGTGTCGATGTGCGCATTCGAGACAAACCCTCCTGACACCGCGAGTCCGCCACGAACGGACTTCCACCCCCGACGCAGGGATGACGCGGAACGCGGGAGGGCGTTACAGGGCCTCGGGCCGCCGCGCATCGTCACCCACCCTACGCCCGGGCTGTGTCGCCACCGTCTTGCTGCGGAGCCACGGCGGCATCGCATGAGCCGCCTCGACGAGATCGACGATCAGTCAGGCCTCGGTCTCGGCCTCGGCGGCTTCCTCGGTCGGTGGAGCGGTCGTCCGCTCGATGACGTGGCTGGCCTCGACCATGGTCGGGCGGCCGTCGCGATCCTTCCAGCGGGTCTCGATGCGGATGTCGTCGCTTTCGCCGGTCAGGTGCAGGACGGCGACGTAGCCGGAGCCGGCGACATCGACCGATTCGACCTCGGCCTTGGTCAGCGGGAGGGGCAGCTGCGACACCACCTCGCCGATGTTCTGTTTGAGCTGCTGGCTGAACTCCTCCGACGCGCGACCGATGTCGCCGGCCAGCAGGGCGTCGCAATATGCGTCGGCGTGCTGCCGAACGGCCTGGACGTCCATCGAGTCAGTCGTCCAGGACGAAGGTGACCATCATGTTGACCTGGTACTCGGCGATGGCCCCGTCCCGGATGTCGACACGCTGCTCCTTGATCCAGGCGCTGCGGACGTTACGCAGCGTCTTCGTGGCGCGTGCGACGCCCTGCTGGATGGCGTCCTCGAAGCTCTTCGATGAGGTCGAGCTGATCTCGGTCACTCGTGCGACGGCCATGGATGGTCCTCCTCTGCGGGATTCCAGTGTCGGAGTGCAGCGCGGACGGATTCTACGCCGGGCCCCAGCTGTCGCCTTGCAGATAAGTCGCAGCTAAGAGGCCCTGGGTAATGTCGGGCACGACGTCTCGCCGCGTCGGAAGTGCCCCCTACGTGGCGAGACGTCGCGGTGTCGCGGGGTCCGTCCACGACCGCCCGCCGCGGAGCGCGATGTGGAACCGACCACGACCCCGCCGTGGCGCGTGCTCGATGCCCCCGCCACCCGGGGTGAGTCCGCGGCGACGGAAGCGACCGCAGGTTCGCCCGGCACGGGATCCATGTCGCCGATGACTGTAAGGATCTTCGTGTCGGCCGCCGGCGCGGTCGCGTTCGCGGTCCTGGCCTTCGTCCTCGCGTTCGCCGGGACGCCTGACGGCGCCCTTTTCGTGGATGGAGGTGCGGCGCTGCCGCTCCCAGGGGCGTCGTCCGAACCCGGCTCTGGATCCGATCCGGCGGTCGCAGTTGCCTCCGGTGCCGGCACGATGGTGGTCGAGATCGTCGGTGCGGTACCGCGGCCAGGCGTCTTCCGCCTGCCGCCGGGCTCGCGTGTCGGCGATCTCGTCGCAGCCGCGGGCGGATACGGCGCCCGGGTCGACACCGCCAGGGCCGAGCGTGAGCTGAACCTCGCGGCGGCCCTGCAGGACGGCGATCAGGTGCGGGTGCCCTCACGCGACGATGCGCCTCAGGTTCATCCGGGGAACGAACCGGGATCGTCCGGTGAGGACGGTGCCACCGGGGCCTCGATCGATCTGAACGACGCGAGCCAAAGCGAACTCGAAACACTCCCAGGGGTCGGGCCTGCCACGGCCCAGAAGATCATCGCGGCGCGCGAGGAGGCTCCGTTCACGGCTGTCGAGGAGCTCCGCACGCGGGCCGTCCTCGGCGAAAAGACGTTCGAGAAGGTGCGCGCACTCGTCGCGGTGCGCTGACGTGCGCTGATGCCGCGCACCGGCTGGCTGGCGCTCGGAGCAGCCACGGCGGCGCTCGCGCTGGAGGTGGATGACCGAGCGACCACCGCCCTCGCGCTCGTGGGAGGGGTGCTGCTGCTCGGTGCGCTCTGGATCCGGGAACGGCGACGCACCGCTGCGTTCGCGCTGGGCGTCGGGCTGCTGGCGATCGCGCTGCGAGCGGGTCTCGGTCCACCGCCAGCGGATCCGTCGGGTGCACCCGACGGCGGCGGTCCGTGGACCGTCGTGGTCGAGACGGTCGGTTCGCCACGTGACGGGGACCAGGTCGCAACGATCAGAACTGAGGCTGGTAGGGCGACGGGATTCCGGCTCGCCGCCACCCTGCCGCGCTATCCCGCGGTCGAGCCGGGAGATCTGCTCATCGTGGAAGGGCGCGCGCGGCCGCGACCCGACAGTCCCTACGGTCGCTATCTCGATCGGATCGGGGCGTGGGGCACCCTGGATGCGCGCTCGATGGAGGTGCTCGCCAGACCCATCGACCCGGGCACGCTCCTGGAGGGCTGGCGTCGGGACGCGGGCGAGATGCTGACGCGGGTCCTGCCCGAGCCCGAGGCCGGCCTCGCGGCGGGCATCCTCATCGGGCTGCGTGATCGGGTCGACCGGGCCGTGGCCGCGGACTTCACGACCGCGGGCGTGAGCCACGTGGTCGCGATCTCCGGCTGGAACATCGCGATCGTGGCCGCGGCCGTCGGCGCGATGGCCGGACGGCTCGGCCGTCGCCGGCGGGCGGTCATCATCGCTTTGGCGGTCGTCGCGTACATCGTGTTCGCGGGGGCCTCGCCATCTGTGCTCCGTGCGGGCGCGATGGCCGGCGTCGTCCTGTTGGCCCGTGAGTCCGGGCGAAGCGGACGAGCCGCAGCGGCACTCGGCATGGCGGCATTCCTGCTCCTGCTCGCAGAACCGGCATTGGTCCATGACGCAGGGTTCCAGCTGTCCACACTCGCGACGGCAGGGCTCGTGGCCTGGGCGACGCCGCTGACAGGTCGGCTGGACCGACTCACGCGCGGACGCCTGCCACGCTGGCTGGCCGAGAGCCTCGGGGTCTCGCTCGCCGCCCAGGCGGCGACGCTTCCGATCGTGCTGGCCTCATTCGGCCGCCTGGCTGTCATCTCGCCCGCGGTGAACCTGCTCGTCGTCCCGTTGGTCACGCCTGCCATGGCCGCGGGGCTCCTTGCGCTGTTCGCTGGCGCGCTCGTGAGCGCAGGGGCACCCGCGATCCTTGGCGCGGTCCTGGCGGCCCCGGGCTGGGTATCGCTGCGGGTCATGATCGGTATCGTCGAGGTGGCCGCCGCCGTCCCGTTCGGCAGCGTCGCGTTCGAGCCGGTCATCGGCAAGGCGCTCGGGATCGGGACTGCTGGGATAACCCTCGGGCTCGTGGTCCTTCGCCGCCGCTCTCGGCGCCGTGGCGCCGCCCATGGACGGACGGCCGGCGACTCGGCGATCGAGGACTCGGCTCGTCGAACCGCGCGACACGGGAACGTGGGACTGGCGCCCCGCCTGGCCACGATGACTCTCGCCGTGGCGGTCGCTGTCGCTGGCGCGGTGGTCGTCAGCCGGCCGACCGGCGTCGCGCGGATCACGATCCTGGACGTCGGTCAGGGCGATGCGATCCTGATCGAAGGCTCCCGAGGTGGCCGGCTCCTGATCGATGGCGGGCCCGACCCGGACCGGTTGCTCGTCGAGCTCGATCGGCGGATCCCGCCATGGGACCGGCGTATCGACGCGGTCGTGCTCTCGCATCCGCACGAGGATCATGTTGCCGGGTTGGCGCTGTTGCTCGACCGGTATCGGGTGACCCGCGTCCTCGAGCCAGGCATGCGCGGGCCGGGACCCGGGTATGCGGCCTGGCTCGATCGGCTTGGCCGGTCGCAGGCACCCGCGCGACTTGCGATCGGGGCCGGCGACCGTCTGGCCGTCGACGAGATCTCGATGCGCGTGCTCTGGCCGATTCGCGGCCAGGTCCCTGCGGAGCCGCCCGACACGGGCACCGGCATCAACAATGTCTCCGTCGTCCTGCTCGGCGTGGTGGGCGAGCGACGGTTCCTGCTGACCGGAGACGTTGAGGAGGATGTCGACCCGTCGCTGCTGACGAATGGACTGCCGCGCGTCGACCTGCTGAAGGTGGCACACCATGGCAGCCGGTCGGCAACGACCGACGCGTTCCTGGCCGCCGTGCGTCCACGCGTGGCCGTGGCGTCGGCCGGCGCCGACAATCCGTACGGTCATCCGGCCCGGCCCACCCTGGAGCGACTGGCCGCGGCCGGCGCGCGGGTGTACCGGACCGATGTCGACGGCTCCGTGACGGTGACCTTCGGCGCGGAGGGTCCGTCGGTGCGGACAGATCCGAGACGACGCGCCGCGGTGACGAGGCGCGCGGCCGTTGCGGCCGGACCCCGCTTGGCGGCGGCGGCGGCCGCGGCGACGGGCGATGGCCCGAGACGATCGTTCCTGTGCGCGATCCCGGAGGCAGGGCGGCCCTCCGCCGCCGAGCGCGCTGATCCCGCTGTCGCCCGGACCGAACGCCCGGACGCCGGGGCCCGACGCGAGAGGACCGATGTCGCCGGTGTCGCTCCCCGTCTCGGCTACCATCGACTCCGTGACCGTCCCCGGGCGCGTGGCTGCCGCGGCCCTGCTCTCCTCCCTGGACCCGCCGCCCTGGTTCGTCGCGCACGCGCGCGCCGTGGCCGAGATCGCGGCCTTCCTGGCGGCGCGTATCGAGGCGACGGGGACCCCTGTGGACCGGCCCGCTGTGGAGGCGGCCGCGCTGCTGCACGACGTCGACAAGGTGTTGCCGGCCGACGACCCCCTGCGGCGGCTCGGGCACGGTCATGGATCGGCGGCATGGCTCACGGAACGGGGCCACCCGGAGCTTGCGCGGGCGGTCGCGGGCCACCCCGTGACTCGCCTCGTGGATGGCGACGCGTTTCGTCGCTGGGCCGCCTTCGCGGGTCGTGAGGAGCGCATCGTCGCGTATGCCGACAAGCGAGCCGGACAGCGGTTGGAGTCGATGGCGGCACGGTTCGCCTCGTGGCGCCGGCGCTACCCCGACGGCTGGGACGAGACGACGTGGCGCGCCGTCCGCGCACGGGCGGAACGCCTCGAGGCCGAGGTCTGCGGGGCGGCCGGGATCGAACCGGCAGGGGTACGGCGCCTGCCGTGGACCGCGGCGGCCTTGCGCGCCGCGCGCGCGGGACGACCCGCATGATCCCGCCCCTCCTGTACGTGTGGGGTGACGACGAGCTCGTCGCCGAGCGGCTGGTCGGCCGCTTCGCGGCGGCGCTGGCGGGTGAGGGGGGCACGCCCCTGGAGCGCTGGGACCTGCGCGGCGACCTCGCGACGGCCGCGACCGGGGCCGCGCAGTTGCACGAGCGTCTGGCCACCGCGGTGCTGTTCGGTGGCGGCACCCTGGCCGTCGTGACCAACCCGGGTGCCCTCGTGCGCCGGAACGACACGCGCGACCGCGTGCTCGAGGCGATCTCCATGGTCGGCACCGGCAACGCGGTCGCCTTCGTCGAGGCCGTGAGATCGGGCGCCAAGGGGCCGGGCTCCAAGCGCCTGGTCGATGCCATCAAGGCGGCCGGCGGCGCGATCCGGCAGGCGGCGGCACCGCGGCCGACGGCGCTCGGTGCCTGGATCGAGGGCGAGGCACGCGACCGCGGCCTGGCCCTGGCACCGGGGGCGTGCCGCGCGCTCGCCGACCGGCTGGGCAGTCGCGTGACCGAGGGCGACGTGGACCGCCGCTACCTCAGCCGCATCGCCTCGGGCGAGTTGGACAAGCTGGCGCTGCGCCATGCGCTCGATGGCGGGCCGGTCACGGCCGAGGACGTGCAGGCGCTCGTTGCCGAGTCCACGCCCGGGTCTGTATGGGCCCTCACCGACGCCGTCGGGGAGCGGCGCGCCGATGCCGCGCTGACCGCGCTCGACCGCCTCATCGACCTGACACCCGAGCCGGTGCTGCTGGCGGTCCTGCATCGACGGGTCGTGGACCTGTTGGAGCTCGGCGATCGGATGGCCGGCGGGACCGCGCTGCCGGCGGCCGCCCGCGCGATGGGCATCGCCAGCGAATTCCGGGCGAAGACGCTGGCCGGCCAGACCCGCCACTGGACGACCGCGGAGCTCACGCGCGCGCTCGAGGGCCTGCTCGAGCTCGATGCGATGGTCAAGGGCGCGCCCGGCTCGGATGCCGACGTGGCGCAGCGCCGATTGGCATTCACGATGTGGATCCGCGATCACGCGATGCGGGACGGCCGCGGCGGGGAGCGGCGCGCCGGCCCCGGCTGACCCCGGGACCGGACCGCCGCATCAGGTTGTCAGTCGGCGGACGACCAAGCCTGTTCCTGGACGACGAGGTCGCTTTCGATCGCGAAGACGCAACGGCCCTCGCCCAGGTCGAGCAGCTCGATGAGCTCAGGATCGATGTACAGCTGCGAGCAGTCCTCGCACAGGCCGCCGGGGATCCCGAAGCACAGCCGCTCAGTCCGGTCGGGCAACCGGAATGTGGTGTCGAACCGGGTCGTGATGAGCCGGTGACCACAGGCGGGACAGCGATCGCGGGTGGCGGACATGCAACGATGCTGTCATGCGCCCTTGGCGCCCATCATGACCCATCGGTACTCCGCCCATTGGTACGGGGGGATGCCCCTCGCCGGCGGCGCCGCGCTACTGGACGCGGAGGATCGTGCGGGCCTCGGACCAGTGCTTCTCAAGGCCGTAGTAGTCGCGTTCTGGCGGTGTGAAGATGTGGACGATGACCGACCCGAAGTCGATGAGGACCCAGTGGGAGGCGGCCGTGCCCTCGCGACCGATCGGCTTGACCTTGTCGTCGCGCAGCGACGAGATCACCCCGTCGGCGATGGCCTCGAGCTGCCGCTCCGAGCCGCCGGAGCAGATCACGAAGTAGTCGGCCAGGGTCGTCAGGGGCGCGAGCTCGAGCAGCACGATGTCGGCTGCCTTCTTGTCCTCGGCCAGCTCCACGACGCGTCGGGCGAGGTCCAGCGCGGCGCGATCACCGGTCGTGGCGACGGGCGTGTCGCGCTGCGGCAGACCGTCGGGACTCGGTGCACGGGGCTCCGTTGCGACGGGGCCGGGAAGCGCGGGGTCGGTCACGTTCGATCCATCCTCCGAGGTTCGTTGTACAGCCCATGGTCGCCGATATACGCGGCGACCGCATCCGGGACGAGGTAGCGCAGCGACCGTCCGGCCGCTGCCCGAGCGCGGATCTCGGATGCCGACAGGCGCATGCGGGGGCCATCCAGCATGACGATCCGGGGCGTCACACCGGGGACGAGACGGGCGATCGCTTCGGGCTCGACGCCCGGGTAGCCGTCACGTGGCGCGACCACGAGCTGAGCCAGCGCCAGGACCCGTTCGGGCTGGTGCCAGGACGCGAGGCCCGCCAGCGCCTCGACCGACAGGACGAGGGCCAGGTCGCCCGTGTCCCCGGCGGCGACGCGCTCGGCCCGCAGCGCCTCGAGGGTATCGGCCGTGTACGACGGCCCCTCGCGGTCGACCTCGAGCGTGTCGATCTCGAACGCGGGGTTGTCGGCGATGGCCGCGCGGACCATCGCGACCCGATGCTCGGCTGGGGTCACGGCATGGTCGGGCTTGTGCGGCGGCTGGCGGTTGGGGACGAACAGCACGCGCGCCAGACCGAGTGCGTCACGGGCAGCCTCCGCCACCGCGAGATGCGCCACGTGGATGGGGTCGAACGTGCCGCCGAACACGCCGAGTGCCGGGGAGACCGTCACCCGTCCTCCCACGGCTGCGGCTCCCACTCGAGCTCGGCGCCACCGATGCGCACGAGGTCTCCCGGCGCCACGCCGGCGCGTCGCAGCTCCGTGTCGATCCCCAGACGGGCGAGGGCCCGCTGGAACCGCTCCGCGGATTCCTCGACGTCGAAATTCGTCTGGGCGGCCGTCCGCTCGATGCGCTTGCCGCGCACGCGGAATGCGCCGTCCTCGTCCCGCTCGATCGCGAAGCCGTCGCCCATCGCGTCGATCCGATGGACGACCACGCCCGCAGGCTCGGGCGGTTCGGCGAGCTCGGTGGCCGAGGGGAGCAGGGCGGCGACGCGGGCACGGAGCGTGTCCAGGCCCTCCCCGGTCGACGCGGCGATGGCGACCGCCTCGAGACCCTCCGCCTCGCGGGCGGCGCGGAACGCCGGCCAGGCCTCGCGTGCTGCACCGAGGTCCATCTTGTTGAACGCCACGAGGAACGGCTTCTCGAGGAGTGCCGGGTCGTGCAGGCGGAGCTCATCGCGGATGACCTCGTGGTCCCAGGCCGGGTCACGCGACGCCCCATCGACGAGGTGGATGAGGATGCGTGTCCGCTCGACGTGGCGCAGGAACGCGTGGCCCAGGCCTGCCCCGCTGCTGGCGCCCTCGATCAGTCCGGGCACGTCGGCGATGGTCGGTCGGCGCTCGTCCTCGTCGCCGAGGTCCAGGACCCCGAGGTTCGGCTCGAGCGTCGTGAATGGGTAGTCGGCGATCTTGGGCGTGGCCGCGGTGAGGGCCGCGAGCAGGGTCGACTTGCCGGCGTTGGGAAGCCCGACCAGACCGATGTCGGCGATGAGCCGGAGCTCGAGGCGCAGCCAGTGCTCCTCCCCGGGCTCGCCCTTCTGGGCGTGCTTGGGCGCCTGGTGCGTGGATGACTTGAAGTGCGTATTGCCCAGCCCGCCACGACCGCCACGGGCGATCGTCGTCTCCTGCCCGGTCGCCACGAGGTCGGCGACGAGGGCGCCGGTCGCATCGTCGATGATCGCGGTCCCAGGTGGAACCTCGAGCACGAGGTCCTCGCCGGCCTTGCCGTGCCGCCGCGCACGTGTCCCGCGTCCACCGGGCTTGGCCTTGAAGTGGTGGCGGTACTGGAAGTCGCGCAGCGTGGTCAGGCCTGGGTCGGCCCGCACGAGGATGGAGCCCCCGCGACCGCCGTCACCGCCATCGGGACCGCCGCGCGGGACGTGCGCTTCCTGGCGGAAGGTCGCGGCCCCGTCGCCGCCGTCGCCGGCGCGGACCCAGATCTTCACGCGGTCGAGGAACATCGCCCTGATTGTCCCATGCGCTCCTCGGGCGACCGATCCGATCGATCGGCGTCCCGGCGCGACGGAGGCGTCTAGAGGTAGGCCAGCGGGTTGACCCGCGTGCCGCCGCTCCAGATGGGGCCCTTCCAGACCTCGAAGTGCAGGTGCGAACCGGTCGCGAAACCGGTCGCGCCCATCCGCCCGACACGCTGGCCCCTCGCCACCCGCTGACCGCGGGCGACCGCGACGCTCGACATGTGGTTGTACGTCGTGTACAGGCCGCTGCCGTGCGAGATCCAGACCTGGTAGCCGCCGCCGTTGTTCTTCCAACCGGAGAACGTCACCGTGCCGGACGCCGCAGCCACG
Organism: uncultured Chloroflexia bacterium; assembly: GCA_963735785.1. Taxonomy (GTDB): domain Bacteria; phylum Chloroflexota; class Limnocylindria; order Limnocylindrales; family CSP1-4; genus SPCO01. The sequence goes on from CAVTMH010000003.1 coordinate 554,309, forward strand.
ATCCGGTCGCCGGATGAGCCGTCGATGTCGAGCCCGTAGTGGCCGTAGTGGTAGTACTGGCTGATGCGGCCGCCCGGGGCGGGCCAGGCGAAGTTGCCACCCGAATAGGTCTTTGGCGCGCGGACCGGGCCCGAGCTCCCACGGCTGCTGCCGGCTCGCGGCGTGCTGCGTGTCGTGGGCTTCGGTGTCGCCTTGGGCTTGGGCGGCTTGATCGGAGCGCCCCGGGCGTCCGGCAGCACGAGCACCTGCCCGACCACGAGATTGCGATCCTCGAGCTTGTTCGTCGCCAGGATCTCGGTCTCGGGGACCTCGTACCGCTTGGCGAGCGAGGCAAGGGTGTCCGTCGGGGTGACCTCGACGACGAGGCCCGTGACGGGTGGGATCTTGAGGGTCTGGCCGAGCTTGAGGGCGCTCTTGGATTTGAGCTTGTTCGCCCACCACAGCGTCATCGTCGAGACATCGAACTTGGCCGCGATCCCGGCGAGCGTGTCGCCGCCCTTGACCTTGTACGTGCGGATGAGATCGCTGCCGTCGGGGACGGAGGTGTTCACCGCGACCGGCTTGAGCAACGTGCCGTCGTCGAGGAACGGCCCTTCCACGGTCGACGCCGGCGCGGCCGCCTTGGCCGCGGCGGCGGCACCGCCGACGTGCTCCAGTCGCACCTCCGTGTCCACGGCCGCCGGTGCGGCGGCGTCCGAGCTCTGCTCGGCGGGATCATCCGCATAGGCCGACACGATCCGACCGAACTCGCCATCGTCGATGGGACCGCCGACTGCGAGACGCGGAGCCGGCCCGTCGCCGGACGGCCCGCCGACGTCACCGCTGCGGTTGCCGCCAACGCCACTGGGGGCGACGCTCAGGAACGAGGCGCCCAGGACGATCCCGGCGACAGCGACACCGACGGTGCGCTCATGACCGAGCCGACGCAGGGTCGGCCGGATCGAGAGATGACGCGGGATCGCCAGATGACGCGGAATCGCCAGCGCTGGCAGCGCGAACGTGCGCCGACGGCGGTGGGAGCGCAGGTGGAGATGTGTCGATGCCATCGGGTCGCGGGTCGGGTGGGGGGCCCGGCTGCGAGAGGGAGTGCGTGCCACTCGCATGGACTCGAGGCTTGGTGATCGACGCACGCGTCCTATGACGCGCTGGACGCCGACCGAAGCGTTCAGCAATACGGTCTCCTGACGTTTGAACGGACCCGGGGTGCGCTTGGGGACGCGCGGGGGGTTGGACACATGAGTGGGTCCGTCCGGGGTCGCGGTATCGAGCTGGGGGGTCTCTCTTCGCGGCCGCGCCCGCATCACAGCGGGCTTACGACATCGAGGCGAACCGTAACATGCTGATCACGCACGGCGCAAACGGCCGAAAGTCAGGCGTCGAGGTTCTTCGTGAGGGAGGCGAGGAAGTCCGCGTTCGACTGTGTCTTGCTGAGGCGGTTGAGCAGGATCTCGATCCCCTCGTTCGTCCCGACGGCGGACAGCATTCGGCGCATGGTCCAGACCATCTTGAGCGTGCCCTCTTCGAGGAGCAACTCTTCACGCCGGGTGCCCGAGCGCTGCACGTCGATGGACGGGAAGATGCGCTTCTCGGCGAGCTTCCGATCGAGGATGAGCTCCGAGTTGCCCGTGCCCTTGAACTCCTCGTAGATGACGTCATCCATGCGTGAGCCGGTATCGACCAGGCAGGTGCCGATGATCGTGAGCGAGCCGCCCTCCTCGATGTTCCGCGCCGCGCCGAAGAACCGCTTCGGCGGGTACAGGGCGATCGGGTCGATGCCGCCCGAGAGCGTCCGACCGCTCGGCGGGAGGGCCAGGTTGTAGGCGCGCGCAAGGCGGGTAATGGAGTCGAGCAGGATGACGACATCACGGCCGGTCTCGACCTGGCGCTTGGCGATCTCGAGGGCCATCTCCGCGACGTGCGTGTGGTTCTCGGTCGGCTCGTCGAACGTCGAGGAGATGACCTCGCCCTTCACGCTGCGACGCATGTCCGTGACCTCCTCGGGACGCTCGCCGATGAGCGCGACCATGAGCAGGATCTCCGGATAGTTGGCGCTCACCCCGTTGGCGATCTGCTTGAGCAGCATCGTCTTGCCGGCCTTGGGCGGGCTGACGATGAGGGCGCGCTGGCCCTTGCCGATCGGATTGACCAGGTTGATCAGCCGCTGGCTGAGGTTCTTGGAATCCGTCTCGAGGTTGATCAGCACGTCGGGGTGGACGGGCGTCAGGTCGCCGAAGACGGGGCGCCGACGGGCGGTGTCCGTGTCGACGCCGTTGACCGCATCGACCCGGAGCATGCCCCAGTACTTCTCGGCCTCGCGTGGGGCGCGAACGGCACCGGAGATGCGGTCGCCGATGCGCAGCCCGAACCGGCGGACCTGGCTGGAGCTGACGTAGACGTCCTCCGGACTGGGCAGGAGGCCGTGCCGGCGCATGAACCCGAAGCCCTCATCCACGATGTCGAGGATGCCGGTGGCGTACGCGTGTCCGGCGCGCTCCGTCTGGCGCTGCAGGATCTTGTCGACGAGCTCGTCCTTGCGGTCGCCCGTGGCCGTATCGAGCTCGAGCTCGCGCCCGACCTGACGGAGCTCCGTCACGCTCATCTCGCGGAGGTCGCTGACCTCGAGGTCGTTGCGCTCCTTGGCGGCCTCGAGCTCCTGCTGCTCCTCGAATTCGGTAACGGGCGCGCGGTAAGACGACTGGGTGCGTCGTCGAGGGCGGCGATTGCGTTGGCGATCGCGCTGGTCGGGGCCGGGTCCGGGCATCTGTACGGGGTCACCTATGGGTGAGAGGGGCGGGACGGATGCACTCTCCCTGAGGGCGAGGCGTCCGGGTCGCATGGGACCGAGCGGGGTGCGCGCAGGCATGGCCGCAGCGCAGATACCGTCGGGATGGACCGAGGATAGACCGCCACGCGGATGCCGTCAACGTGTCCGACCGTCCCATGACCGTTCGCGGCCTGGACTCATCAACGGGCCACACCGTGGTCCTAGGCGTAGGGCCAGCCGGGCGGCACCATGACCCGCATGACCGCGACGACGACCCGTTCCGACTGGCTCCTGTTCATCCTCCTCGGCTTCCTGTGGGGAAGCAGCTTCCTGTTCATCAAGATCGGTGTCGAGGCCGGTCTGCCCCCATTCACGCTCGTGATGCTCCGACTCCTGATCGGCTTCGGGCTCCTTGCCGTCGTCGTGGCCGCCGCACGCGAGCGCCTGCCGCGCGGCGTGCGCATCTACGGCCACCTGTTCGTGATGGGCGCGATCAACGTGGCGCTGCCGTTCACGCTCATCACGTTCGCCGAGCAGCACGTCGACTCGACGCTGACGTCGGTGCTGAACGCGGCCGTGCCGATCTTCGTGATCCCGATCGGCGCGATCTTCCTGCGTGACGAGCCGCTCAGTCCGGGACGCGTGATCGGGGTCCTCCTCGGCTTCGTGGGCGTGGCCGTGCTCGTGGGCTTCGATCCGGCGGCGACCGCCGGGGTCGACCTGATCGCGGCGCTGGCGATCATCGCCGCGACGATCTCGTACGCCGCCGGGGCGGTCTATGCGCGGCGGAACGTGCGCGGCCTGCGCCCGATGATCCCGGCCCTGTTCCAGGTGGGCTTCGGGCTGGTGATCACGAGCGTCCTGGCGTTCGTCGTGGAGCGACCGTTCTCGCTGACGCTCGAGCCGGCGGCGTTCCTCGCAGTCGTCTGGCTTGGCCTGCTGGGCTCCGGCGTCGCCTACCTCGTGTTCTTCGGCCTGCTGGCCCGTCGGGGTGCGGCGGGGACGGCCGTGGTCGCGTACCTGCTGCCGATCTTCGGGGTCACGCTCGGCGTGCTCGTCCTTGGCGAGCCGCTCGATCCACGGCTGATCGTCGGACTCGCCCTGATCGTGGGCGGCATCGCCCTCGTCAACAGCCGGCTCGGGATCGGGCGGTTCCGGCCGCGCCCTCTCCCCTCCCCAGCGAGCGGGGTCGCCGGCGATGCGAACTGACCTTACGGCGGCAGACGTGGCCGACCTGCTCGAACAGCCGTTGATCGCCGTCCTGGCCACCCGACGCAAGGACGACACGGTGATGCTCTCGCCCGTCTGGTTCGAGTGGCACGACGGGGGCATCAACATCTGGGTCCCGACCCCGGAGGGTGGCAAGGTCGCCCACGTCCGGCGCGATCCTCGGGTCACGGTGGTCGTCGCCAACAGCGAGTGGCCCTACAAGGGCTTCGAGCTGCGTGGCGAGGCGACGGTCTCGGGCGACGACTTCTACGGCGTCCTCCGGCGCACGGCCCTCCGCTACGACGGTCCCGAGGCGGCCGAGCGGATGGTCGGGTCCTATGCGCCGGGCGTGGTCATCCGCGTGGAGCCCGGGGTCGTCCGGGCCTGGGACTACGAGGACGAGGCCTGAGCACCGCTCGTGGCTGACCGTGCGGAGGTGATGCCCGTGTCGGCGAGACACGCCGCGAGCGCGGCGACCGCGGTATCGATCCGCTCGACGCTGAGCCGGCTGTAGCCGAGCACGAGGCCCTGCTCGACCGGACCCGAGATCGTCATCGTTGAGAGCGGGTTCACCCCGATCCCACGCTCCGCGGCCGCTGCCTGGATCGCGACGTCATTCGCGCTGTCGGGCAGACGGAGCAGGACGTGGAGCCCGGCGGCCGCGCCCTGGACCGCGAACCCGGGCAGGTCGCGGGCGAGCGCGACGATCAGCGCGTCCCGACGCTGCCGGTACACATGCCGGGCCCGCGCCACGTGGCGGTCGTAGTCGCCGCTGTCGATCAGCTCGGCAAGGGCGAGCTGCTCGAGGCTCGGCGACCCCGAATCGTGCGCGGCCTTGGCGACACGGACCTCATCGACCAGCTCGTCCGGCAGGCTCATCCAGCCCAGCCGGATCCCGGGCGCAAGCGTCTTGGACGCGGTCCCGATATGGATGACCCGGCACGGGTCCAATCCCTGGATCGCGCCGATCCCGTTGCGGTCGTAGCGGAACTCCGCGTCGTAGTCGTCCTCGATGATGAGCCGGTTTTCGCGGTTGGCCCAGGCGACGAGCTCGGCCCGCCGCTCGGGTCCCATGACGGCGCCGGTCGGGAACTGGTGGGCGGGGGTCACGACGATGGCCGCGGCAGTGAGCGCCGACATCGCCTCGCTCCGCACGCCCTCGTCGTCGACCGGAGCGCCATCTACCCGCAGGCCGACCGATCCCGGGATCGACCAGCCGTTGGGCTGGGAGGGTGTCTCGAAGGCGATCGCGGACGCGCCGCGTGCGAGCAGCACCCGGGAGACGAGGGCGAGGCCCTGGGTGAAGCCCTGGGTGATCGCCATCCGCTCGGGCTCGATGCGCACGCCACGCACCCGTCCGAGATAGGCGCTGAGGGCCCGGCGGAGCTCGATCCGGCCGCGGTGATCGCCGTAGTCGAGGGCCTCGTTCGGAGCAGCGCGCAACGCCCGTTCCGTGGCGCGGATCCAGGCTCGGCGCGGGAACAGCTCCACGTCCGGGGTGGTCGCGATGAAGTCGATGGGCCACGTCGGCCGGGCGGGCTCCTCGGCGATCGGCGGGGCGGCACCGACCCCGGCCACGAGCGGGGCCTGGCGCGGCTGCGTCTCGAGATAGCCCTCCGCGGTGAGCTGGTCGTACGTGTCCGCGACGACGCCCCGCGACACGCGCAGGTCGGTGGCCAGCCGGCGTGAGGATGGCAGGCGCGTGCCGGTGGCGAGCCGCCCTTCCTGGATCGCCTCTCGGATCGCGCAGCGCAGGTTGCGGCGGAGCTGGCCGCGCTGGAGGTCGAGCTCCAGGAACACGTCTCGACCGCCCGTGGCCTCTTCGAGGAGTGGTGTAGCGAGTGCCGCCATGATGCCAGCGATGCTACCGCAGCACGGCTCCCGACGTTTCGAGCGCCGCGTCATCATTGACACCGTGGACCGCCTGCGCGATCGCGTGATCCTCATCACCGGCTCGACCGGCATCGCCGCCGCGGCCGCGGAACGCTGCGTGGCCGAGGGGGCACGCGTGTTCATCACCTCGCGGACGGCGGAGCACGCCCGCGGCCTCGCCGAGCGACTGGGTGCCGCGTGGGCGCAGGCCGACCTGGGCGAGGAGGCCGCGGTGGGCGCCGCCGTGGCCGCGGCGGTCGAGCGGTACGGCCGGATCGATGGCCTGTTCTCCGTGGCCGGCGGCAGCGGCCGCCGGTTCGGCGATGGTCCCATCCACACCGTGACGGCCGACGCCTGGGAGGCCACCGCGACCCTGAACCTCCGCACCCAGGTGCTCGTGTGTGCCGCGGTCGTCCGGCAGATGCTGGACCAGCCGCCGAACGACTCGGGGACACGCGGGTCCATCCTGCTGATGGGCAGCGTGACCGCCTCCGATCCCGCGCCGGAGCTGTTCGCCACCCACGCCTACGCCGCCACGAAAGGCGCGATCACGGCCCTGATGACGACCATGGCGGCCACGTACGCAGGCGACGGCATCAGGGTCAACGTCGTCGCGCCCTCGCTGACCAGGACGCCGATGGCGACACGCGCCGCCACCGACCCGGCGATCCTCGCCTACGCCCGCCGCAAGCAGCCGCTCGCCGGCGAGATGCTCGATCCAGACGAGGTGGCCAAGGCCGCGATCTACTTCCTCTCCGACGAGTCCCGGGCCGTCACCGGGCAGCTGCTCAAGGTCGACGGTGGCTGGTCCGTGACATCAGTTTCCCCGGAGGCGGGTTCGTGAGCGCCTCGACACCCTGGGCCACGGGACCGACGATCGCGCAGGTCGACGTGTGCGTGGTCGGGTCGGGCTCCGCGGGCTCCACGGCCGCGATCGCCGCGGCCCGCGCCGGTGCCTCGGTGCTGCTGATCGATCGGCTCCCCTTCCTCGGGGGGACCAGCACGGCCGTCCTCGACACGTTCTACGGCTTCTACACACCGGGATCTTCGGCGCGTAAGGTGGTCGGCGGGATCGGGGACGACGTCGTGGCGGGCCTCAGGGAGCTCGGCCCGGTGGTGGAGCGGCCCAACACCTACGGCGCCGGCACCGGCGTGACCTATCTCGCCGAGCATCTCAAGATCGTCTGGGAGCGATTGGTGACCAGGGCCGGCGCACGGCCGCTGCTGCACGTCCTGGTCCAGGGTGCGGAGGTGCGCGACGGCAGCGTCGAGGCGCTGGTCGTCGCGACGCGGGCGGGCCTCGGGCGTGTGCGCGCCACGGCATTCGTGGACGCCTCCGGGGACGCCGACCTGTGCGCGTACGCCGGGTTCGGGTACGAGACCGCGGGCGACCTCGATCCCGCCCAGACGCTCACGACGACGTTCCGTATGGCGAACGTCGACACGGAGCGCCGCCGGGCGATCCCCAAGTCCGAGTTCCACCGGCTCATGGCGGAGGCCGCCGACTCGGGCGAGTACGACCTCCCGCGACGCGAGGGCAGCGACCACATCACCCCGATCGACGGCGTGACCGCGACGATCATGACCCGGCTCGAGTCGGTCCGGCGCAACGCCGATGGCCGCCTGGTCAACGCGACCGACCCCTGGTTCCTGACCGAGGCCGAGATCGAGGGCCGCCGGCAGGCGCTCGAATACGTCCGCTTCCTCGTGGACCGGGTGCCAGGCTACGAGCGTGCCTCGCTCGTCGCGCTCGGGACGCAGATCGGTGTCCGCGAGACACGGCGGGTCTACGGCGATTACCGACTGACCCGTGACGATGTCCTCGCCGCGCGCGCCTTCGACGACGCCATCGGCCTGTGCGGGGCGCCGATCGAGGACCATCACGGCGGGGCGGACACGGTCTGGGAGTACCTGCCCGAGGGAGGGGCGGTCGGGATCCCGTATCGATCGCTCGTCGTCCGCGACGCCAGCAATGTCCTCGTGGCCGGTCGCTGTTTCAGCGCGACCCACGACGCGCACGCGTCGGTCCGCTCGATGGCGCAGTGCATGGCGATGGGCCAGGCGGCTGGGACGGCCGCGGGCATGGCGGTCGCGAGCCGGCGGGACCCGCGCGACCTCGACGTCGGCGCCCTTCGCGACCGACTCCGCGCCGATGGCGCGATCCTGGACCTTGCCGATGCCCCGGCGGCGGTCGGCCGATGACCTTCATCCGCACGGTGCTCGGTGATATCGCGCCCGACGAGCTCGGCGTGACCTACGCCCACGAGCACCTGGTCATCGACGGTGGCCGACCGGTCGAGCTCGAGCCGGAATTCGACCTCGCCGACGCCGAGGCGATGGCGACCGAGGTGGCCGAGGCGGCCGAGCTCGGGCTTCACGCCGTGGTCGATGCCATGCCGTGCGACGCGGGTCGCAATGCTGCGAAGCTCGCGGGGATCGCGCGGCGGACCGGCATCCACATCGTCGCGCCCACAGGGCTCCATCACGACCGCTACTACGGGCCGGCGCACTGGAGCCATCGCATCACAGTGGACGAGCTCGCCGGCCTGTTCACGGCCGACGTCACCGACGGGATCGATGCCTACGACTACGCGGGGCCTGTCGTGCGCCGGACCCCGTTCCGTGCCGGCGTCGTAAAGGTCGCTGGCTCCGAGGGCGGGCTCTCGCCACGCGATCGGCGCGTGTTCGAGGCCGCCGCCGAGACGCACCGACGGACCGGCGTGCCGATCCTCACCCACTGTGAGCACGGCACCGGCGCCCTCGAGCAGGTCCGGGTCCTGCGCGACCATGGCGTCGCGGCCCGGCACATCGTGCTCAGCCACGTCGACAAGGTCGTCGACCGGGGCTACCACCGCGAGCTGCTCGCGACCGGGGCGTACGGCGAATATGACGGCTCGTTCCGCTGGGACGACGATGAGCCGAACGGGACCGTGCAGCTCATCCGCTGGATGGCCGAGGACGGACACGACGAGCGCATCGTCCTCGGGATGGACGCCGCGCGTCGACGCTACTACCGCGTCCACGGCGGCGGCCCCGGACTCGTGTGGCTGCTCGACGGGTTCAGCCGCCTGCTTGCCGCCGCCGGCGTCGATGAGCTGGTGCGGCGGCGTCTGTTCGTGACCAATCCGGCGCGGGCGTTCGGTTTCGCCTTCACGCCGTCAAGCAAGACCTGAGGATCACCGGAGGAGCGCACGCATGGACGGCCACCGCATCTCGATGCTCGGTACCGGGCTCATCGCCGACTTCTACACGATGACCCTGCACGGGCAACGGGGTCGGGATGAGGTCGCGATCGTCTACTCGCGCAGCGAGGGCCGCGGGTCGGCGTTCCGCGAGCGCTGGGCGATCCCCGAGTCGACCGCCGATCTCGCGACCGCCGTGAACCATCCCGACACGGACGTCGTGGTCGTCGCGTTGCCCAACTTCCTCCACGAGGAGGCCGTCGGGTTGGCAGCGGGGGCCGGCAAGGCGGTCCTGTGCACAAAGCCCCTGGGGCGGTCTGCGGAGGAGGCGAAGCGGATGCTCGATGTGGTCGAGTCCGCCGGGGTCTTCGGTGGCTACCTCGAGGACCTGTGCTACACGCCGAAGACGCTCAAGGCCATCAAGGCCGTGCAGGACGGGGCGCTTGGCGACGTGACCTGGGTCCGGTCACGGGAGACGCATCCCGGGCCCCATTCGGCCTGGTTCTGGGACGGGCGCCTGACCGGTGGCGGGGCGATCATCGACCTGGGCTGCCACTGCATCGAGATCATCCGCAATTTCGTGGGCAAGGAAAACCGGCCGGTCGAGGTCATGTGCCACACCGACACCCTCGTCCACCCGATCGCCGACGAGGACAACGCCGTCGCGCTCATCCGCTTCGAATCGGGCGCGATCGGACAGTTCGAGGTGAGCTGGACGTTCCGCGGCGGGATGGACCTGCGTGACGAGGTGGCCGGCACCCAGGGGACGATCTGGCTGAACCACTTCCTGCGGACCGGCTTCGAGATGTTCTCGACCGGTGGCGGCGGCGGCTACGTCGCGGAGAAGGCCGAGACGTCGGCGGGCTGGCTGTTCCCGGTCGGCGACGAGGTGTCGGAGCTCGGCTACGTCGACATGTTCAGCGACATGTTCCGCGCGATCGACGGCGGCGGTACACCCCAGGAGACGTTCTACGACGGCTACATCGTGAATGCCGTCATGGACGCGTGCTACCGGTCGGCGAAGTCGGGGCGATGGGAAGGCGTCGACGTGGAATGGCGAGGCGGAACGACGCCGCGGATCGCATCCACGCCCGAGATGTACGACGGGCTTGTCGTGATCAAGCGCGAGATCCTGCCGGACGGGCGCCACAAGCTGATCCTCAAGGACGAGGCCTCGGGCGACTTCACAGATCGCGTGGTCGCGGGGGCGTGATGCACATCCAGCGCCTCCGGCGGCACCGTCGCCCCGCGATGCATCTCGGCGGCATCAGGCGTGATGTCGCGAGCGAAAGAGAGCCTGGATGACGACGGCCGACGATCGATGGGTGGCGCTCGTCAAGACGATGCTTGCTGCCGGTGACGCGACGCATGGGTCCCAAGCAGGGCCGCAGCGGGCCTTCGGCTCGACGTCGCTGAAAACCAACGGGAAGATCTTTGCCATGCTCGTGAAGGACCGCCTGGTGGTGAAGCTCGACCGTCGGCGCGTCGATGCGCTCATCGACGCTGGTGAGGGCGAACGATTCGACCCGGGCCACGGCCGGCTCATGAAGGAGTGGCTCGCGGTCACGTCCGATTCGGATGATGTCTGGCTCGCGCTCGCCACCGAGGCGGAGTCGTTCGTGGCGGGTCGATCGAAGGCGTGAGGGGGCCTTAGCCAGCCTGTGCGAGCGGCAGGTCGGGCGTCGACGCAGGGTCGCCCGCTTCGATCCAGCGGGCGATGGTCTGGCGGGCGAACAGCTGGTCGACGACCATCGACGATGCGCCAATGACGCCCGCCAGCGCACCGAGCGAGGAGCGCTGGATGGACAGGTCGCGCGTGGCGAGCGGCAGCGAGCGGCGATAGATCGTCTCGCGGATCGCGGCCATGAGCTGATCCGGGCTGTTCGCCACACCGCCCCCGATGACGATCAACGAGGGATTGAAGAAGTTCACGATTCCCGCGAGCATCGACCCGACCAGCCGGCCCGCTGACTGGAGCGTCGCCACCGCGACCGGGTCCCCGTACGAGGCGGCCCGCGCGACATCCTCCGCGGACAGGCTGCCGTGCTGGTCCAGGGCGGCCTGCAGCCGCGGACTTCTGCCCTCGAGCGCGGCCGCTTCCCCGGCCCGACCGAGCGACGCCCCGCCGGCCAGCGCCTCGAGACAGCCGACGTTCCCGCAACGGCACAGGACCGCGGGATCGTCGGTGACCTGGATGTGGCCGACGTCCCCCGCGCTGCCCTGCGCCCCGCGGTGGAGGCGGCCATCCGAGATGATCCCGGCACCGATCCCGGTCCCGATCTTGACGACGATGACGTTGTCGTGCCCCGAAGCGACGCCCGATCGCCACTCGCCGAGCGCGAGGAGGTTGACGTCGTTGTCGACCCACACCGGCGCGCCATACCGCTCCGTGAATCGTTCGCGGATCGGGTACCGATCCCAGCCGGGCATGATCGGCGGTGAGATCGGCCGTCCGGACTCGAACTCGACCGGGCCCGGCACACCGATGCCCACGCCCCACAGTCGCCCCGGGATGTCCTGGGTGGTTCTCAGCAGGGAATCGAACAGGGCATCGACGCGTCCCAGACAGCGCTCGGGGCCATCCTCGATGAGCGCGGGCTCATCGTGGTGCCCCAGGATCCGTCCGTCGAGGCTGGTCACGGCGACGTCGATGCTGGTGGCGCCAAGGTCGGCCACGAGAACGTGTCCCGCATCGGCGTTGAAACCCAGGTGACGGGGTGGACGGCCGCCCGTGCTCGGGCCGATCTCGCCCTCCGTGACGAGTTCTCGGTCGATGAGCTCCTGGACTCGTCGCGCGACGATCGCCCGGCCCAGGCCAGTGCGTCGCACGAGCTCGGAGCGCGATCGTGCGCGACCGAGTCGGATCTCGTCGAGGACCGTGACCAGGGCGTCAAGGACCTCGTCACGCAGCGGGTGTGGACCAGATCGCAGCACGGCGCGATGATACGCGTCCCGCAAATGTATGGACTACTTTTGCACTTGACACGTCAAAGTATGCTGCGATGGCGAAGCCGCGAGGAGGACACACATCTGGGCATCGGGATGATCGCCGACATCGGCGCGGCCGTGATCGGAACGGGGTTCATCGGCACGGTCCACGTCGAGGCCTTGCGGCGCATCGGGGTGCAGGTCCGCGGCGTGCTCGGCAGCACCCCGGAACGTGGGCAGGCACGCGCCGCGACGCTCGGCGTGCGGCACGCTTACGCGTCGCTCGACGACCTTCTTGCAGACGACGCCGTCAAGGTCGTGCATGTCACCTCGCCCAACGACCTGCACGTCGATCAGAGTCGCGCGATCCTCACCGCCGGCAAGCATGTCGTCTGCGAGAAGCCGCTCGCGCTGAACGCGATCGAGTCGGCGGAGCTCGTGGGTCTGGCTGCGTCGAGTGGCCTCGTCAACGCCACGAACTTCAATATCCGCTACTACCCGTTGAACCAGCACGCACACGAGTTCATCACGGGCGGCGGGCTCGGTGAGGTCCGTCTGGTGACCGGCCGGTACTTCCAGGATTGGTTGCTCCTCGAGAGCGACTGGAACTGGCGACTCCAGCCGGATCGCGGCGGAGCGCTCCGCGCGGTCGGCGACATCGGCTCGCACTGGCTGGATCTGATGACATTCATCACTGGCCAGCACGTCGAGGCGGTCATGGCCGACCTCTCGACATTCATCGGCACCCGCCAGGAGCCGACGGGCCCGGTCGCGACGTTCTCGACCGAGCGCTCGGCCGATACCGTTGAACGCGAGATCTCCACGGAAGACACGGCCTCGATCCTGCTCCGCTTCGATGGCGGAGCCCGCGGAGCGGTGAGCATCAGCCAGATCAGCGCGGGCCGGAAGAACTCGCTCGTGTACGAGATCGACGGGTCGGACGGTGCTTGGTCCTGGGATTCCGAGCAGCCGGACCAGGCGTGGGCCGGCCATCGCGACCGGCCGAATGAGATCCTCATTCGCAACCCCGCGCTCATGGGTGCGGCCGGCCAGGCCGCTGCGGCCCTGCCGGCCGGTCACGTCGAGGGCTTCTTCGATACCTTCTGTGCCCATTTCCGGGCCGTCTACGCGGACGTGGTCGCCGGGGAGCCCTCCTCCCACCCCGGCTATCCCACGTTCGCGGACGGCCACGACGAGATGCTCGTCGGCGACGCCATCGCGCGCAGTGCCCGCGAAGGACGCTGGGTGGACGTCGCTCGGAGCGAAACGCCGAGCGATGCGATCATGTCGGAGGTGACGGGATGAGGCTGGGCCTGCTGACGGCACCGTTCCCGGAGACCCCGTTGATGGACGTGGTCGAGTGGACCGCTTCGAGCGGGTTCGAGAGCATCGAGATCGCCTGCTGGCCTCGCTCGACCGGACCCGCCCGGCGCTACGCCGGGACGTCCCATATCGACGTCGCCAACCTCAGCCCGGATGCGGCCCGCGACCTCGCGGCCGCGATCGACGCGAAGGGTCTGGCGATCTCCGGCCTCGGCTACTACCCGAACCCGCTGCATCCCGATCCCGCCCATCGGGAGGCCGTGATCGGGCATCTGAAGCACGTCATCACGGCCGCCGAGAAGATGGATGTCCCGTTCGTGAACACGTTCATGGGCGCGGACGCCACCAAGACCCAGGACGCCAACTGGCAGGAGGCGCTCACGGTCTGGCCCGATATCGTGTCGTTCGCCCAGGACCACGGCCGCCAGATCACGATCGAGAACTGCCCGATGCTGTTCAGCGACGACGAATGGCCGGGCGGGCACAACCTGGCGACGACGCCGCGGATCTGGCGGCGGATCCTCGAGGAATGGGACGGCAAGGTCGCGCTCAATTTCGACCCGTCCCACCTGGTCCTCCAGATGATCGACATCCCGCGCTTCATCCGCGAGTTCGGGCCGCACATCGTGCACATGCAGGCGAAGGACCTCACGATCGACCGCGACGGCCTGTACGAGCGCGGCGTGTTCTCGATGGGGATGGGCTGGCAGATCCCACGGCTGCCCGGGCTGGGCGACGTGGATTGGGCCGACCTCTTCTCGGCCTTGTGGCGGGCCGGCTACGACGGTGACGTGATCATCGAGCACGAGGATCGAGACTTCGAGAAGACCGACGACCGCATAAAGCGCGGGTTCCTCATCGCCCGCGATGTCCTCCGGCCGTACATCAAGTGACTGCCGTGACGCTCACCATCGACGACCTGACCGAGCGCGACATCGCAAAGACCATCGACCATTCGCTGCTTCGGCCCGAGCTCGACGACGCCTTCGTCGAGGACGGCTGCCGGCTCGCCGCCGAATACGACGTCGCGAGCGTGTGTGTGCGTCCGGCCGACGTCGCACGCGCGAGGGCCATCCTGGCCGGGAGCGACGTCGCCGTCGGGACGACCATCGGGTTTCCGCACGGGAACCATCGCACCGAGACGAAGGTCGTCGAGGCCAAGCGCGCCCTGGCCGACGGGGCGACGGAGCTCGACATGGTCATCCAGATCGGCGCCCTCAAGGCAGGCCGTGACGGGGATGTCGGGGCCGATATCGCGGCCGTCGTCGAAGTCGCGCACGCGGCCGGGGCGATCGTCAAGGTCATCTTCGAGAACGCCTACCTGACGGACGACGAGAAGATCCGCGCGTGCCATGTGGCCGAGACTGCCGGCGCCGATTTCGTGAAGACCTCCACGGGCTTCGCGCCGGGTGGGGCGACTCACGACGACCTCCGGCTCATGCGCGCGAACACCTCTCCGCACATCGGCGTCAAGGCGGCTGGGGGCGTCCGCACGCTGGACGCGCTGCTGGAGGTCATGGCCCTGGGCACGACCCGCATCGGCGCCACCGCCACGAAGGCGATCATCGACGATTTCCGCGCTCGCAAGGCGGGCAAGGCACCGGTCAGCGCCGGGACGGGCGCTGTCGCGGATGGGGCGTACTAAGGTGGACGAGGTTCGGATCGGGATGCTCGGCTCGGGGTTCATCGGCGAGTTCCACACGCTGGGATTGCGCCATGTCCCCGCCCGCGTCGTCGCGAACTATGGCGCCGGCCCGGAGCGGCGCGAGGCGTTCGCCGCGCGGTTCGGAAGCCGACCCGACGACTCGATCGAAGGGGTCTGCGCGGATCCGGAGGTCGACCTGGTCGTCGTCTCGCTCCCGAACCACCTGCACGTCGAGGCAGTCCGGGCGGCCGCCGCGAATGGCAAGGCCGTGGCGTGCACGAAGCCGCTGGGACGGAACGCGTCCGAGGCCGCCGAGATGCTGCGCCTCGTGGGGGACGCAGGCGTGTTCCACGCCTACCTCGAGAACGTCGTCTACAACGCCGAGACGATCCGGATGCGCGAGATGATCGAGGCCGGGGCCATCGGGCGTCCGATCACGTTCCGCGCGCGGGAGGGCCACAGCGGGCCGCACGCGTCGCATTTCTGGGATGCCGAGCTGGCCGGCGGGGGTGCCCTGCTCGACATGGCCTCCCATGGCGCCGAGGCGGCGCGCTACCTGTTCGGGAAGGACCTCCGGGTGCGCGACGTCTTCGCCTGGGGTGCGACGCTCGTGCATGGGGACCGGACGGCCGGCGAGGACAACGCGGTCATGCTGGTCCGGTTCGAGGATGACCGGGTCGCGACGATGGACGTGTCCTGGTCGTCGAAGGGCGGCCTCGAGAACCGGTTCGAGGTGTACGGCGATGCCGGGCGCATCGTCCAGGACATCACCTCGACCGTCCTGCGCGCGTTCATCGAGCGGCCGGCCGGCTACATCGGCGAGAAGGCAGACGCCGACACCGGCTGGGTCTTCCCGGTCCCGGACGAGACCTACGTGCACGGCCACGACGCGATGATGCAGGACGTCGTCGAGGCGTTCCGGACGGGGACGACCCCGCGCGAGACCTTCGAGGACGGCTACGTCGTCAACACCATCATCGATGCGGCCTATCGCTCCATGAAGAGCGGGCGATGGGAAGCGGTCGAGTCGATGGCCGCCGCCGGGGCGCGGGCCCGATGACGCGGCCCGCGCCGACGACGGCGCTCGCGCCACCGTTCCTCGCCGAGGCGCAGGCCCTGCTGGACCGGCTCGCCTCGACCCAGGCCCACGCCCTCGAGCAGGCCAGCCAGTGGTGTGCCGAGGCGATCGCCGCCGACGGGCTGGTCCACCTCTTCGGCACCGGCCATTCGCGGATCCCGCTGGAGGAGATGTTCCCGCGGTACGGCTCGTATCCGGGCTTCAACCCGATCGCCGAGCTGTCCATGACATTCCACACCCAGATCGTCGGCGCGAACGGACAGCGGCAGGCGATGTTCATCGAGCGGATGACCGGTCTCGCGGAAACCATCCTGGAGAACTTCAGCTTCGGGCCACGCGACGTCATGATCGTCTTCTCGGCGTCGGGGCTGTCGGCCGTCCCGGTCGAGATGGCGCGATCCGCCCGAACGCGTGGGCTTCGGGTCATCGCCGTGACCTCGGTCGAGCAGTCGATGTCGAGCGAGCCCGATCCGGTCGTGGGCACACGCCTGCTCGACGAGGCAGATCTCGTCATCGACCTGTGCACGCCCCACGCCGACGCGCTCGTGAGCATCGCCGGCCTCGACACCCCGGTCGGACCGGGCTCGACGATCACGGCGGTGGCGATCGTCAATTCCATCAAGGTGCGGACCGCCCAGCTCCTCGTCGAGCGGGGTGCCATGCCACCTGTCATCACGCGCGCATCGGTCGTAGGCGCCGAGCGCTCGCGGTCCCTGTTCGAAGCAGCCTATGAGGAGCACGCACGGCGCTTCGCTCGTGCCATCATCCGCGACACGGATGCTGGCCAGCGGAGCCCGGGCCAGGAGGTGAAGCCGATCTGATGTGGAGCACCGGACCCCGCGGGTGGGGGATCCACCGTCCAACGGCGCCGCCACATGGGGCGCCGTCCACCGAGGAGGAGAACCAATGATGGAGAAGGGAACGACCCGAGCCAGGTGGCTCGTGGTCTTCGCAGCTCTCGCGGTGTTCGCGAGCGCATGCACCACCGGGGGCGGCACGTCCGCGGCCCCGAGCGCCGCCGCGCCGAGCGTCGGTGCACCGAGCGCCGCGGCGCCGAGCGGCAGCGCTGCAGCCGGCAGCTACACCATCGGGTTCTCGAACCCGGGTGGTGTGGGCAACGGCTGGCGCGAGGCGATGATCTGCTCGGCCAAGGCCCAGGCCGTGAAGTCCGGCCAGGTCACCCAGGTCAGGGTCACCCACCGTGATACCGACGCCGCCGGTCAGCTCTCGGACATCCGCGACCTGATCGCCGCCGACGTCGACGCCATCGTCATCAACCCGGCCGACCCGGCCGCGCTGAACCCGGCCCTGGCCGAAGCCGAGACCGCGGGGATCGTCGTGGTCTCCGTGGACGCGCCCGTGACGGCTCCCAACGCCTACAACCTGTCCAACAACCAGGAGGAATACGCCTACCTGGGCGCCAAGTGGCTGTTCGAGCAGCTCGGTGGCGACGGTGCCGTCGTGTACATGCGCGGCATCGCCGGTCACCCGGCCGATACCGATCGCGATACCGGCTTCAAGCGAGCCATGGCCGAGTTCCCGGGCATCACGATCGCCAAGGAGACCGCGACCAAGTGGGATCCGGCGACCGGTGTCGCCCAGATCAACGACGTCATGTCCAGTGGCATCGCGTTCGACGGCATCTGGACCTCGGGCATCGACTCGGGCATCGTGGATGCCCTCAAGACGGCCGGCCATGACTGGGTGCCGATCGTCGGTGCCGACAACGCCGGCTTCGTGCAGCAGCTGCTGAACGAGGAGGGCCTGACCGGCGCTGCCGTGACCAATCCGCCGGCTGTCGGCGGCGCGGGCGTCGAGCTGGCGCTGCGGATCCTCAACGGAGACGCGCCTGACAGCAAGACCGTCCTCGTGAACCCGGAGCTGTGGAACAATGCCGACGATGCCGGCAAGGCAGAACTGACCGCGGCGGCCGATCCTTCGATCGACCCGCTCTGGCCGCTCGGCCTGACGGTCCCGGACTGGACCACGTACACCAAGGAAGAGATCATCGCGTGCAAGGGCCCGGGCGAATGACCTCCAGGCACTGACCACGTCGTCGTCCAGGGGTGCCGGCATCGCCGGCACCCCGTATCCATCGGGCGGGATATCCACCGTATGACGGACCTGCTGCTCGAGGCGACCGGGGTCGCCAAGCGTTACGGTGCGGTCGCCGCGCTGCGCAATGCCTCACTGGCGGTCGGACCAGGCGAGGTGCATGCGCTCATGGGCGCCAACGGCGCCGGCAAGAGCACGCTGGTCAAGATCCTCACGGGCGCCGTGCACCCGGACGAAGGGACGATCACGGTCCGCGGCAAGCCGTACGCCGCGCGCTCACCATCCGAGGCCCGCAACGGCGGCGTCATCTCCGTATACCAGGAACCGGCGCTGATCCCCGATCTGGACATCGCCGACAACCTGCGCCTGACCGAAACGCCGGTCGATCCCTTTCGGCACTGGCTGAACGAGCTCGGGATCGTCGATCTCGACCTGCACGAGCTCGCCCGGGACCTCCCGCTCGCGACGCTCCGCGTCATCGACCTGGCCCGTGCCATGGCCATCGAGCCCGCCGTGCTGATGCTCGATGAGATGACCGCAGCCCTGCCGGCGGACCTCACCGAGAAGGTGCTCGAGGTCGTGGGTGGCCACCGCGAGTCCGGCCGTTCGATCATCTTCATCTCCCACCGCATGATCGAGATCGCCGCGGTGTGCGACCGCGCGACGGTCCTGCGCGAAGGCGAGACCGTGGGCGTCGTCGAAGTCAAGGAAGGCGCCGAGCACCGGATCGTGCAGCTCATGCTCGGCGAGGCCGTGGCCGCCGCGACGGAGGCAGCCGGCGGAGCGGTCGTCGATCGCCGGCACGCCGCCGAGGAAGCGGCCGTGTCCGGTACGGCGCCCCGCGTCGCGGTCCGGAAGCTGCGCTCGGGGACGAAGCTCACGGACGTGTCCTTCGAGCTGCACGCGGGCGAGGTCCTCGGGCTCGTCGCCCTCGAGGGACAGGGCCAGGACGAGCTGTTCGACATCCTTTCTGGCGCGATCCGCCAGGACGGCGGGGAGCTGCTCGTGGACGGGCAGGCGGTGACCTTCGGGCACCCGGCCGATGCCATCCGGGCTGGCCTCGTGTACGTCCCAGCCGACCGTGCCGAGGCCCTGCTGATGCAGCGCTCGGTGCGCGAGAACATCGCGCTGCCATTCTCTGCGCCGCTTCGCTCCTGGGGGCTTATCGACATGGCGGCCGAACGGCGCCGTGTCGACGGCGCGATCGAACGCCTGCAGATCGATACGCGCGCGCACGGCGAGGTCCGGCGGCTGTCCGGCGGCAACCAGCAGAAGGTGACGATCGCGCGGTGGGTCGCCGGTGGGGTGCGCACGATGCTGTGCTTCGACCCGACGCGCGGGATCGACATCGGCACGAAACGCCAGATCTACGACCTGGTCCGGGAGCTTGCGGCGGCGGGTGCCGCGGTCCTCCTCTACACCTCCGAGCTCAAGGAGGTCCAGCTGGCCTGCGACCGGGCCGTCGTGATCTTCGGCGGTCGGGTCGTGGCCGAGATCCCGGTCGAGCGCGCCGACGAACCGACCTTGTTGCGCGCCGCCTACGACCTGCCGGAGGACGCGCAGATGCCCGAGGAGGTGGCCGCCGAGGTCATCGCCGAGGCACCAGCCGACCCGGTCGGGGCAGGCGGCGCGGGTGCGGCCCCGTGACCGCCGCGACCGGCGCCGTGCCGCCCGCCCCAAGCGCTTCGCGCGCGACCCTCGAGCGGACGCTGCGGCGGAATACGTGGACGGCCGGCCTGGTCGTGCTGGTGGTCGTGATGCTCGGGATCACCCGGATGCTCGCGCCGTCGTATGGCGCCGCGCAGATCGAGTCGCTCGCCATCTCGGCCATGCCGGTCGCGCTCGCGGCAGTGGCCCAGGCCATCGTCGTCATCTCCGGCGGCATCGACCTGTCGGTCGGCTCGATGATGGCGTTCACGAGCGTCACCGCGGCCGTGCTCATGCTGGGCCAGAGCGACACCTTCGCGATCGGGGTCGTCGTCGGCGTGCTGGTCATGGGCATCGTCCTCGGCCTCGTCAACGGCGCCCTCGTGGTCCTGACTCGCGTCCCCGACATCGTCGTGACCCTGGCGATGTCGTTCGTCTGGGCCGGTGCCGCGCTGCTGGTCATCAACACGCCCGGCGGCGGGGCGGCCCCGTGGCTGACCGCCGCCATCGACGGCACGATCGTCAGCGAGTGGATCCCGCGCGCCCTCGTGCTGCTCATCGTCTTCGTCGCGATCGTCTGGATCCCGGTCGTGCGGTCGGGGCTCGGCATCGCGCTGTATGCCGTCGGGAGCGACCGTCTCGCGGCGTTTCGGAGCGGGGTCTCGGTCGGGCGGACGAAGGTGATCGCCTATGCCCTGACCGGGCTGTTCTCGGCGGCAGGCGGCCTGGTCCTCACGATGAGCACCGGCATCGGGTCGCCGGTGCCGGGCCCGTACACGCTCCAGAGCGTGGCCGCGATCGTCCTCGGTGGCGTCAGCCTGGCCGGGGGCCGAGGCGGGCTGGTGGGGCCGATCCTGGCGGTCTTCATCCTGACCCTGGTCCGGACCGACCTGACGTTCCTCGGCGTGAACCCGAATCTTTCGACCGCCATCCAGGGCGCGATCCTCGTCGGTGTCGTGATGTTCGGCGCGGTGCTGACCTTCCGGCGGGCGCGCCGGTGACCAGCGGGACCGCCAGCGTGGGCCGCGCCGGGCCGGGCGTGGGGACGACCGTCGGCCGGCTGTTCCGGGACTGGCCGCTGATCCCACTCGTGGGATTGCTGCTCGTCCTGGTCGCCGTCCTCGAGTTCGCCCGGCCCGGCATCGTCAACACGAACTGGGTCGGGGTCACGCTCCGCCAGGCCATCCCGCTCGCGCTCCTGGCCGCGTGCCAGACCCTGACGATGCTGACGGGCGGGATCGACCTCTCGGTCGGGATCGTGGCCTCGATGGCCGCCTATCTCGCGGCGACGCAATCCACCGGGCAGGGTCCCGAGGTTGCGATGCTCATGGCCCTCGGCGCGGCCGCCCTCGTCGGCGCCGCCAACGGCATCGGCGTCGGGATCTTCCGCGTCCATCCGCTGATCATGACCCTGGGCGTGAGCCTCGTCGTGCTGGGGCTGATGAACGTCTACCAGCTCGCGATGGTCCGCGCCGGTGTCGTCCTGCCGGCGCTCATCGTGAACCTCGGCTCGGGGACCACGGGGATCCTGCCGACCAGCCTGCTGATCTTCATCCCGATCGCGCTGCTCATCCTCCTGGGACTCCGCCGCAGTGGATTCGGGCGTCTGCTGTTCGCGGTCGGCGACAACCCCGTCGCTGCCCGCCTGTCGGGTGTCCGTGCGTGGCAGGTGCTGATCGCCCTGTACATCCTGTCGGCGGTGCTCGCCGGGATCGCCGGGTTCCTCGTCGCGGGGCTCACCAAGACCGCGAGCCTGACCCTCGTCGAGCAGTCGGTGCTGCCGTCCGTGGCGGCGGCCGTCATCGGCGGGACATCGATCATGGGCGGGCGGGGCGGTTACTCCGGCACCATGATCGGCGCCCTGATCCTGACCGTCCTCACCACGCTGCTCACGGTGCTCCAGATGCCAGAAGGCGCACGGCAGGTCCTCTTCGGCGCGATCATCGTGGGAGTCGCTGCCGCGTACGCCAGGATCACCGGCGAGACCTGATGGCGGTGGGTCCCGGCGTCCACCTCGGCCTCGATCTCGGCGGGACCAACCTGAAATGGGCCATGGTCGAGCACGCGTCCGGCGAGTGGCGCGTCCTGGACCGTGGCCAGGAGCGTACGCGCGCGACGGATGGTCCCGACGCCGTGGTCGGCCAGATGTCGGCGATCGCCCGGGCAGCCGTCGAGGCCCGACCCGCGATCTCCACGATCGGGGTCGGCGTGCCGGGACTGTACGACCCGGCGACTGGGTCGACCCGGTTCCTCGTGAACGTGCCCGGCGACTGGGACGGTCGTCCTATCGCAGCGCCGATCCACGCCGAGGTCGGCTTGCCGGTCGCGCTCATCAACGACGCCCGGGCGTTCGGCCTGGCGGAGCTGCGCCTCGGCGCCGCCCGCGGGGCCGACTCGATGATCGGGCTGACGCTGGGCACTGGCGTCGGCGGCGTCATCGCCATCGATGGCCGCGTCGTGCTCGGGCACGACGGCACGGCTGGTGAGCTCGGGCACCAGACGATCGACCCTGACGGGCCCATGTGCAACTGCGGCAATCGCGGCTGTGTCGAGGCGTTCGCCCGGGCGGACCGGATCGCCGAGGCGTGCGGGACGGCCAGCGTCGAGGAGGCGGTCGCGGCGGCAGCAGCCGGCGACCCGCGAGCCCTGGACGGGCTGACGCGGGTCGGGACCGCATTGGGCATCGGGATCGCCAACATGGTCACGGTCCTCGCCCCGGACCGCGTCGTCCTCGGCGGCGGCGTGGCCGCGGCCGGTGACGCGTTGTTCGATCCGATCCGCACCGAGCTCCGTCGGCGTGTCCACACGACGTCACTCGAGCGGGTCGAGCTCGTGACTGCCGAGCTCGGGACGTTCGCGGGGGCGATCGGGGCCGCCATCCACGGCATGGAAGCCGTCGCGGATGCGACGAGCTCGGTCGGGGTGGCTGCCGGGGCGGGTGCCGCGAGCGCGGCCGGATCCGTCGGCGCGTCGCGCGCGACCGCGTCATGACTCGCCCCCCTGGCATCCCCCACCACCGACGCATCGAGCAGGCCCTGCGCGAACGGATCGCCGGTCTCCAGCCGGGCGATCGACTTCCTTCGGATGCCGAGCTCCGGGCGGAGTTCGGCGTGAGCCGGATGACGGCCCGTAATGCGATGCAGCGACTCGCGGATGAGGGCCTGATCGCGCGGCACCCGGGTCGTGGCAGCTTCGTCGCCCGACCGCCGGCCCACCGCCGCACGGACCGCCTCATGACGTTCAGCCAGGAGATGGTTCGCCGTGGCATGACGCCCGCCTCGGTGGTGATCGCGCGCGAGGTACAGCCCGCCACCCCGGCCGAGGCGGCGACCCTCGGGCTCGATGCCGGGGCGCCGGTCGTCCGCGTTCGACGCCTCCGTTGCGCCGACGACCGCCCGATGGCGGTCGAGTCGACCGTCCTCATCGGGGCGTGTGCCGAGGTCGTGCTGAGCGCCGACCTCGAACACGGGTCGCTGCACGAGGCACTTTCGCGCGGCGGCTTCACGCTCCGCCGCGGCACCGGCACGATCGGCTCCGAAGTGGCCACGGCGGAAGATGCGCGGCTCCTGGACCTCCAGCCCGGCCAGCCGCTGCTCGTGGAACGACGGGTGATCGCCGACGACCACGGCCGCGCGATCGAGGCGACCGAATCGCGATACCCGGGCGACCGCTACGCGCTCGACGTCACGTTCGACGTGGCGGCGCCGGACCTCCCGGCCAGAGCGGGCTGATGACCACGCGGATCGAGGTCGTCGGCAGGCTCGTCCTCGATGAGCGGGTGGCCGCCGGCCGGATCGTCGTCGAGGACGAGCGCATCGCCGCGGTCGATGCGGGACCGGCCGACCCGGGCGACGGCCCGTTCATCGCACCCGGCTTCGTGGACGTCCACGTCCATGGGTGGGGTGGCCACGACGCCATGGGCGATCCGAGGGCGCTCGATGGCATGGCCCGCGCACTGGCGCGGCATGGCGTCACCGCCTTCCTCCCCACCGGCGTGACGGCGCCACTCGACGAGCTGGCCCGATTCGCCGACCGCGTTCGCGGCTGGACCCGCTCCGCCCCCGACGACGGCGCCACTCCGATCGGATTCAATCTCGAGGGTCCGTTCCTCGCGGCGGCGCGAAAGGGCGCGCACGACCCCACGCACCTGCGCGCACCTGCTGACGTGGATGCGACAGCCATCGAGCCGCTCCTCGAAGGGCTGCGACTGATCACGATCGCGCCGGAGCTGCCCGGGGCCATCGAGCTGGTGGCCGCGATGCACGCGCGCGGGGTCCGGGTATCCCTCGGCCACTCGGCGGCGACCTTCCCCCAGGCGCAGGCGGGCTACGCGGCCGGCGCGACGAGCACGACCCACCTGTTCAATGCGATGACCGGTGTCGAGCACCGTTCGCCGGGTCTCGCGGTGGCGGCCCTGACCAGCGACGACGCCTTCGCCGAGTTGATCGCCGACGGCGTGCACGTCGATCGCGCCCTGTGGCCGCTGATCACGCGCGCCAAGCCCGTGGACCGCCTGCTCCTCGTCAGCGATGCGATCTCGTTGGCTGGCGTCGGGGACGGCCGGGCGCGGATCGGTGGGCTCGAGGTGGAGGTGGTCGGCGACCGCGTCACCGTCGCCGGCACGACCACCCTGGCGGGCTCCGTGATCGCCCTCGACACGGCGGTCCGGAACCTGGTCAAGGCAGGGACCGGGCTACCTGCGGCGGTCGCGGCGGCCTCCCGGAACCCCTGCGTCATGCTCGGGGTCACCGACCGTGGCCGGATCGCGGTCGGTCAGATGGCCGACCTCGTCGAACTCGACGATGACCTTCGCGTCCGGCGCGTCATGCGCGCCGGCCGATGGCTGGACGCGATCGCCTGACGACCGACCCGGTCACTCGCCCGGCTTGACCGCGGTGGCCGCGACTTCCTGCTTCTCGCCGGTGTTGCGCGATGCGAGCGCCTCGCGCGCCTTCTCCCAGTCGGAGCGGAACTGGGTGATGCCGCTGTCGGTGAGCGGGTGGTGGACCATCTGGGTGAGGACCTTGAACGGCAGCGTCGCGACATGGGCGCCG
Organism: uncultured Chloroflexia bacterium; assembly: GCA_963735785.1. Classification (GTDB taxonomy): domain Bacteria; phylum Chloroflexota; class Limnocylindria; order Limnocylindrales; family CSP1-4; genus SPCO01. The sequence continues at coordinate 579,066 of CAVTMH010000003.1, forward strand.
GCAAGGGCCGCCTGGGTCATGTGGACCGGGTTCCGGATCGACGCCGCGAGGACCTCCGTATCCAGCTCGTGGATGGCCACGATCTCGGCCAGCTCACGAACGACGATCATGCCGTCCTGGTTGATGTCATCGAGTCGCCCCACGAACGGCGAGAGGAGGCTCGCACCGGCCTTGGCCGCGAGGAGCCCCTGGTTCGCCGTGAAGATCAGCGTGCAGTTCGTCTTGATCCCCTCGTCGGCGAAGCGGCTCATCGCCTCGAGGCCCTCTTCGCTCATGGGGACCTTGACGACGATGTTCGGCGCGAGCTTCGCGAAGGCTCTGCCCTCTGTGAGCATGCCGTCGACGTCCTCGGCGACGACCTCTGCCGACACCGGGCCGCTCGTGATCGAGCAGATCTCCTTGAGGACCTCCTCGTAGGTCGACCCGCTCGTCTTCGCGAACAGGGTCGGGTTCGTGGTCACGCCGTCGAGGACACCCCAGCGGGCGACCGTGCGGATCTCGTTGATGTCGGCGGTGTCGAGGAAGATCTTCATTGGGGCAGGCTCCGATCAGCGGCGGCGAGAGCGGTGATTCTACGCCTGACAGTGTCCACGCCCCGCGGCAGGGACCGCCCGCGAGACGACACGGACATGTAAAACGTGGTGCGGTCCCGCTGTCGCGTTGGCACCCGGTCAGGCCGGGGTCGCGGCCTCGGTCTCGACGGGTCGCCCTGGCGTCATCGGGATCTCCTGCTCGCGTGCCCGGAACTCCGGCTCGCGACCTGCCGCGACGGCGATCGACGCCGCCACGAAGCCGTCGAACAGCGGGTGAGGGCGCTCTGGCCGGCTCTTGAACTCGGGGTGGAACTGGCTTGCCACGAACCACGGATGGTCCGTGAGCTCGACGATCTCGACAAGCCGACCGTCGGGCGACTGGCCCGACAGCAGCATCCCGGCCCCCTCGAGCGTCGCCCGGTAGCGGTTGTTCACCTCGAACCGGTGGCGATGCCGCTCATAGATGACCTCCTGGCCGTAGACCGCGGCGGCCTTCGAGCCGGGGGTCAGGCGAGCCGGGTAGAGACCCAGTCGCATCGTCCCGCCCTTGTCCTCCATGTCGCGCTGGTCGGCCATGAAGTCGATGACCGGGTTGTCGGTGAACATGTCGAACTCGGTGGAATTGGCGTCGCCGCTGCCGACCACCTCGCGGGCGAACTCGATGACGGCGCACTGGAGCCCCAGGCAGAGCCCGAGGTATGGCACCCGCCGATCGCGTGCGTAGTGGGCGGCGAGAACCTTGCCCTCGATGCCGCGGTGACCGAAGCCGCCGGGGACCAGGACGCCGGCCACGCCATCGAGCGCGGCCGCGACGTTGTCGGCGGTGAGCGCTTCCGAGTCGACCCAGCGGACCTTCGCATCCACCTCGTGTGCCCAGGCTGCGTGGCGGAGCGCCTCCGTGACCGAGAGGTACGCGTCGGGCAGCTCGATGTACTTGCCGACGAGCGCGATCTCGAGGACGGGCTTGGGGGCCTTGATGCGCTCGACGAGCGCCCGCCACGAGTCGAGGTCGGGCTCGACGTCGGCGTCGACCAGCCCCAGGTCCCGGACGATCAGCCGCCCGAGGCCGGCCTCCTCGAACATCAGCGGCACTTCGTAGATCGTTTCGGCAGTCTCGGCCGGGATGACGGCTTCCGTCGCGACGTCCGTGAACAGCGCGATCTTGTCGCGGATCTCGTCGCTGACCGGGTGATCGGAGCGGAGCACGATGACGTCCGGCTGGATGCCGATGCCGCGCAGCTCCTTGACCGAGTGCTGCGTGGGCTTCGTCTTGAGCTCGCCGGTCGCCGCCAGCGCCGGCAGCAGCGTGACGTGGACATACAGCACGTTGGCCCGACCGACGTCCTTGCGCATCTGGCGGATGGCTTCGAGGAACGGCAGGCTCTCGATGTCGCCGACCGTCCCGCCGACCTCGACGATCACGACGTCCGGGTCGCCGTCGCGCGCCACGCGCGCGATCCGTTCCTTGATCTCGTTGGTGATGTGCGGGATGACCTGGACCGTGCCGCCGAGGTAGTCGCCGCGCCGCTCCTTGGCGATGACCGCCTGGTAGATGCGGCCGGTCGTGACGTTGCTCAGCTGGGACAGGTTCGCGTCGATGAAGCGCTCGTAGTGACCCAGGTCGAGGTCGGTCTCGGCGCCGTCGTCGGTGACGAACACCTCGCCGTGCTGGTAGGGCGACATCGTCCCGGGGTCGACGTTGATGTACGGGTCGAGCTTCAGGATCGAGACGCGCAGGCCGCGGGCCTTGAGGATGCGACCGACGCTGGCGGCGGTGATGCCTTTGCCCAGAGAGGAGGTCACGCCTCCGGTCACAAAGACATACTTCGCCATGGGTCGGGTCCTCCGGGGGGTTTTTCGAATGTTACCGGAGGACGTCCCAACCGTCGAATCTCACCCGCGATGGCGGCATCGGACCGTCACTGGAACCACTCTGTCGAGGCGGAGGCGTCCAGGTCGCCCCCGAACACGTCCTGGTTGCCGAGCACAAGCACCCGCTCATCGACGGACACGGCGGTCGGCGCGAGTCTTGGCCGAGCGAGGCTGCCCGTCATCCGGAAGGTGCCCGTCGCCGGGTCGAAGATCTCCGCATCCGATGCAGCGGCGGGCTGCCCGGGCGGCGGGAGCTCATGAGCTCCCCCGGCGACGAGCACCGTCCCGTCCGGCAGGATCGAGGCGGCATGCAGGTAACGCGGCGCGGCCATCGGCCCGACGGCCGAGAAGGTCCCCGATGCCGGGTCGTAGACCTCGGCTGTCGCGGTGCGATCAACCATCGCCGGCGGATCGGCGGAAATCAGCCCGCCGACGACCAGGACGCGACCATCGGGCAACAGCGTCGCCGTGAAGAACCCCCAGCGCGCCACGGTCGTCGGACCCGTGGTCGTAAACGTCCCCGCGACCGGGTCGTAGAGCTCGGCCGACGTCCCGACCTCCGGGCCGCCGCCGAGGACGAGGACGCGGCCGTCGAGAAGTAGCGTCGCGCTCACGCCGGCGAGTCGCGGCCGGTCCATCGAGCCGGTCCGCGAGAACGTCCCGGTCCTCGGACCGAACAGCTCCGCGGCGGCCAGGGGAGCCCCGCCATCCCCGCCGCCGACGAGGACGCGTCCATCCCCCAGTGTGACGAGGAACGGCGACGTCCGCGCCCGGCGCGGCGCGCCGACCTCATCGAACCGGTCGGCGACGGGGTCATAGATCGCCGCTGACGGGGTGTTGAGGCCCCTACGTTCGCCGTTGACGATCAGGACGCGACCGTCCCGCAGGAGCGCCATCGACTGGACGGCGAACGACGCCGGCGGCGGCGGCGCCTGGGTGAACGTCCCCGTCCGGGGATCGAGGAGCATCAGGTGTGGCCGGCACGGTTCGGTGCAGCTCAGGGTCGTCGTCCCGGGGATGACCGACTCTTCCGAGTCGACCCCGACGAGGACGCGCCCATCGGGGAGGGCGAGGGCGCTCCGGATATGACGGCCAGTCACGCTCGGGCCGTCGACGAAGACGCCCTGGATCGCCGGCGGCCGCCGCCCGACGATCGCGGCCCCGGCCACCGTCGCGAGCAGGAGGACGGCGGCCAGCCCGACGAGGAGTGCCGGGCGTCGCGGGCCGGCCACAGCCGACGTTCGGACGACCGGCGTCGCGGCGGCCGACATCGTCGAGCGCGCGATCTCGTGCGCCGGGACGGGGCGGATCGTCGAGGCGGCGTGGGCGAGGAGGCGCCGCTCCAGCATCGCCTCGAAGTCGGGCCGGTCATTCATCGCGGAGCTCCGTTCGAAGGCGCCCGAGCAGGCGGGCGAGTCGGGCGCGGGTCCCGGACGCGGAGCGACCGGTGGCATGGGCCAGTTCCGAGGCGTCGAACCCGGCGACGTAGCGCAACGCGAGGAGGGCGCGGTCATCGGGATCGAGGCGGGCCAGGGCGTTGATCAGGTCGATGTCGGCGGCCCGCGCGGCGGGATCACCTGGGGGGACCGCGGAATCGGCCATCGCCAGCTCCATCACGCCGCGACGACGTCGCCGGCGGACCGCCTGGCGTGCCTCGTTCGCGGCGATCGATACGAGCCAGGGACGGATCCGACCGGGCTCCCGGAGGTCGCGGAGCTTGCGCCAGGCGATGAGCCAGGCGGCGGCCACGGCCTCATCCGCGAGGTCCAGGTCGCCGCAGACGACGAAGCTCACCCGCACCATGTCATCGTGGTGCGCCGCCACGATCTGCGTGAAGGCCGCCTCGTCGCCGCCGGCCGCCAGACTGACGAGGCTGCCGGGCGCGTCATCGATCGGGGTCGACAGGACGTTCATGCTCCATAGATGCTCGCGACCGGGTCAAGTGATTCATCGCGGGCTTCCGGAGCCGGATGCCTCGGAAAACCTAGATCCGCGCCGTCACGCGAGCGTCGTGGCGCCTCAGTCTCGAGTCGGCGGCCAGGAGTCCGGCGGCGGATCCACGAGGCCCTCGCCCCACGCTTCCGGGCCACAGAAGTAGCCGTTGGCTGGTGGCGCGCCCGGCGGCACCGGGGTGAGCGTCGCCGGGTCCGCGGTCCAGGTCGCCAGCAGATCCCCCAGCCAGGCCTCGATCTCGCTGAACGCCGTCCAGCGGTGGAACGGCCAGCCCGCCTCGAGGCAGATCCGTTCGAGGGAGCGCTTGGCGAACACGATGTCGCTGTAGCCGCCCGCATACCGGTCGCTTTCGCCGTCCCCGATGAACACGACGCGCCGCCCGGCCGCGCGATAGGCGAGGACGCGCTCGCGCTTGCACGTCCCGCACACGAAACACGCTGGGTGCCCGTTCGGGAACTCGATCGACGGGCGTCGCCCCTCGAACGTGGTCCGGGCGGTCACGACGGGCAGCTCCGGCACGCCGAGCGCGGCCAGCGCCGGCTCGATGAAAAAGCCGAAGCCATCCGAAACGATCTCGATCGGGATCCCGGCGGCCTGGACACGCCGGATGAACGGCACGAACCCCGGGTCATGGGGCTGACGCGCGGCCGTGGCCAGCAGCGCGGCGGGGTCGGCATCGACCAGCGACATCTCCCACGCCATCAGCCGCCGCGAGCCCATGCCGCCCGCGTCGTACAGCGCCGATGCCTCCTCCCAGACGCCGGGGACGTGCTCGACCATCACCATGTCGGTCACGTCGGTGAGGGAGATCGTGCCGTCGTAGTCGATGAGGATCGCCAGCGGCGGCTCGTCGGCCTCGGGCCGTCGCGGCACGGGGGGACCGGGCGGGACGGCGGGTCCGGGCGGGGCGGATCGTCCCGGCTCGCTCGTCATGCGCGGCGCGTGGCATGCCGGCGCGAGGCATAGCGGGTCAAGCCGACCCCCGCGACGATGATCGCCCCGCCCAGCACCTGGACCGGTCGGATCGGTTCGGCGAGCACGAGGAACGCGAGCACGACGGCCATCGCCGGCACCAGCCCCTGGATCGTCGTGACCCTCGTGGGACCCAGTTGGCGGACGCCGTGGAAGACCACGACGTTGGCCAGCGCCGCGGCCAGCAGCCCGGAATACACGACCGCGAACGCGATGCTGGGCCAGCGGGCGGCCTGCTCCGGCCCGAGCGCCCCCGGCGCGAGTAGCTGGGCGATCCCAACCGGGGCCAGCACGATCGTGCCCCCGATGGTCGCCCACGTGGTCAGCACGAGGGCGGAGTGGCGACGAAGCACGAGGGCCCCGAACGCCGTGTAAGTGGCCCAGCACAGCATCGCGGCGATGGTCAGTGCGAACCCGAGCGGCGATCCCGACAGCTCGATCCCCACGCCGGCGGCGATGACCAGCACGACCCCGACGAAGGACAGCACCACGCCGACGGCCTTCGCGGGATCCAGCGTATCGGTGCCGATGAGGACGGCGATGACCGCCGTGGCGACCGGTGTCGCGGCGATCAGCAGGGCGGAGTCGCCTGCCGGGATCGTCAGGAGCCCGACGGTCCAGAGCATCTGGTACAGCCCGAAACCCAGTCCACCGAGCAGCAGGATCTGACCGGCGCCCGGCCTGGGCAGCCGGATGGCGCCCTCCGACCAGCGCAGGATCGCAAGCAGGGCGATCGAAGCCAGCGCGTAGCGCACGAACGTGAACCCGACCGGCGGCAGGATCTCGATGATGTCCTTGACGACGATGAAGTTCGCCGCCCATAGGGCCATCACGCCGACGACGGCGATCTCCGTGACACGGCGGTCTGCGGACAGTCGAACGCCCGCCGGTCGATCGGCGGGCGTCGGGTTCGCGGGGCGGGACGCGTCACCCGCCTCAGCGGCGGGCTCGGTGTCGCTCAGGCGCCGTCGCGGTCGAGCTCGAGGAGCTCCTCGTCCGCCTCCTCGGTCAGCTTCAGCCAGACGAACAGGCCGGCGAGCACGGCGAGCGGGATGACGATCAGTGCGGCGAGCGTGATGCCGAGGGCGACGGCGACGGTCTTGAGAGCCTTCATGGCGGACCTCCTGTGGGGCTGTGGTGGACGTACGTGGCGTTGGAAGATGCGCTGGTGGCCCCCTTCGTGAAGGCCGGTGGGTGGGCGGCGGATCAGGCGCTGGTCGTACTGCCGGATCCCGGTGTCGTGACCGGATAGCGAAGGTTGGGACCTCGGGCGACCATCTGCTCGATGTCCTCCCGTGTGAACTCGGCCAGTTCATGGCGGGCGCCGGCCTGGCCACCGAGCAGCAGGCGCAGGACGAATGCGCCGTCCTGCTCGAAGAAGAACACGTCGCGCGGCTTCTGCTCGTCGACGTAGCGGCCGAGCACGCGGAACGCGGTCTCGTAGTAACCGGCCTCGTGGGCCGGGGGTGGGGGGGCGGACGCGCCGAGCCCACGCCGGGAAGCCGCCTCCTCCATGAACCGCGCGATGTCGTCGTCGAGGAACGTCAGGGTCTCCTTGGTCTGGGTGCCGATCGACTCCGACCAGGTCCCACCGGCCGTGCCGGATACCACGAGACCCTGCACGATGAACCCATCGGGGGCTTCGACGAGCAGGACGTCCTTCATCCCGCGCTGATCGAGGAACGCGCCGATCGACCGGAAGACTTCCTCGAAATCCTGGCGCGGGCTGCCCTCGTAGATCCGCATGCGCAGCCGTCCTCCTCAGGAGATCCCACGGGTCTGGTCCAGCAGCGGGGCGTTCCGCGACGCGGTGCTCGGACAGGCGGATGACCCCGTCGCGGGAGTGTAACGAGCGACCCGGTTACCAGCAAGACGCGAAGGCGGGCATGCGGAGGAGCACGCGATGCGAGCGGGCACGCGTTCGATGCGAGCGGGCACGCGCGATGCGAGCCGGGGGCGTTCGACTCGCCGGGCGCGATCGACTCGCCGGGTGCGACCGACTCGCCCAGCGGGTCTAGTGGCGGACATGGCCGCAGCGAGGTCATCGCGGACGCCGTTCCGCGCGCCTCGCGGGTCAGCTGATCGACGGGAGCGACGGCAGGCGTCGTACCGACGCGCCCAGAGAGTCAACGGCCAAGTACGTCTGCCGGTAGACCCTCCCAGCGGGTCAGCGGCCGCGGGTGAGTCGGAAACCGTTGTGGCCGTCAGCTCCGTGCGAGGTCCGCGGCCAACTCTCCGGCGACCCGGGCGTCATTGACGATCAGCGCGGTATTGGCCCGGATGGATGCGCCGGCCGTCACCTCCGCGATGCGGGCCAGCAGCCACGGCGTCAAAGCCGGTCCACGCACGCCGGCCGCCACGGCGTCGATGACCGCGCCCTCGACCGCGTCCCGGGCGACATCGTCGGGGAGTGCCCCCTCTGACGGCACCGGCACGCACACGAGGACGCCGCTCCCGAGCTCGAGGGCGAGGTGGAGAGACGCGACCGCAGCCGCACCACGGACATCCGCCACGACATGCGGTGCGGTGATGCCCGAGGAACGGGCGAAGAACCCCGGTATCTCCGCCTGGCCGACGGACACGACCGGCACGCCCCGGGTCTCCAGGTACTCCAGCGTGGCCGCGACGTCGAGGATGGCCTTCGGCCCCGCACAGACGACCGCCATCGGCGTTCGGCCAAGCTCCTCGAGGTCGGATGAGATGTCGAACGTCCCGCCGTCGCCGCCCAGCGCCCCGCGATGCACGCCGCCGATCCCGCCGGTCGCGAACACGCCGATCCCGACCGCGTGCGCCGCGATCATCGTCGCCGAGACCGTGGTCGCGGCCCAGCCCCGGTTGGCCAGCGCCATCGCCAGGCTCGGACGGGCAGCCTTGTACACGGACCCCGCCGGGGCCGTGGCCAGCGCCTCGAGCGACGCCGCATCCAGCCCGACGAGGATGCGCCCGTCGCGGATGGCGACGGTCGCCGGTACGGCGCCATCCGTCTCGCGGACCGCAGCTTGCGATGCGAGCGCGACCTCGAGGTTCTGCGGGAACGGAAGCCCGTGGCTGATCAACGTCGACTCGAGGGCCACGACCGGGCGACCGTCCTCCAGCGCCGACGCGACCTCAGGAGCGATGACGATCCGGTCAGTCACGGCACGCGCGATGGGCATGCCACAAGCCTACCGGCGCGGCTACCCTGCGGACATGCCGCCGCGCCGACCCATGACGCCCGAGGACATCCGCCGCGTGGTCGTGGTGGAGGAGCTCGACCTGTCCGCCGATGGCCGTGTGGCAGTCGTCGTCCGACGCACGATCAACGGCGATCGCTACCACGGGCACCTGTTCGCGATCGCGCTGGGAGGTCGCGCCATCCCGGCACCCCGCCAGCTCACCCGTGGCACAGTCCGCGACACGTGGCCGCGTGTCAGCCCTCACGGGCACACGGTGGCATTCGTCCGTTCGGATCCCGCAGACGACGACGCGCCCGCTGCACTCGCGACGCTCGACCTGCGCGCGGCAGGCAAGGCCCGCTTCGCCCGGATCGGGGACCACGGCGGCGTGACCGAAGTGGCCTGGTCGCCGGACGGCCGGCGCATCGCCTATACGGCGTCGGTCGACCCGCCGCGGTTCATCGTCGGACGTGCCCCGCCACTCCGCCCACGACGTCGAGCGGGGGCCAAGCCCCCCGCCGAGACGCCGTCGCCACGGGCGCGGCGGATCACGCGGACCGACTGGCGCTGGGACGGGGAGGGCCACATCGATCGGTGGTCGCACCTGTTTGTCGTCGATCGCCTCGGGTGGAAGCCGCGCCAGGTCACCACGGGCGATTGGGGTGTCTCGGACATCGCCTGGCACCCGGACGGCCGGACGATCGCCTTCATCGCCGATCGCAGCCCGGAGCCCGACCTCCATCCGCGCCCGACCACCTGGACCGTCGACGTGGACGCCCGCAAGGGGACGGGCGGCGAGCCGCGAGAGGTCCTCGCGCCGGGCGGTTGGGCGAGCCATCCGGCGTGGTCACCGGACGGCCGCTGGCTGGCCGCGGTCGGGGTCCTCGAACCGCAGCCCCTCGACGATCGCAGCCCGCAGGTCCTGTTGGGTCCGGCGGACGGCTCGCGCCCGCCGCACGCGCTCGACCCGGACCTGGACCGGGCGGTCGGCAACTGGACCGACACGGACCTCAACGGCTGGATGGTCGACGGCCGCCACGGTCCGACCTGGATCGACGATCGGCGGCTCGTGGCCACCGTCTCCGACCGTGGGCGATCGCATCCGCATGTCTACACGATCGAGCCTGTGACCGGCCGACTCCTCGAGCGGACGCTTGCGGCGACCGGTGACCTGACGACCCACACGACGGCGGTAGCGCAGGCCGATCCGGCCGCCGATCCCGAGGGCCCGCCGGTCATCGCATTCCTCGCCACCGACGGCGTCCGTGCGATGGACCTGTACACGACCGACGGGCCGGGCCCTGCCCAACGCCGCCGACGCTCGACCTTCGGGTCGGCGTGGCAGGATCGCCATCCGATGCCGGAGATGCGCCGCCTGGACATCCCGGGCCCGGGCGGCGTGATCGAGACATGGATCGCGTCCCCGCCACGGGCCGCGGACAAGGCGCTCCCCACCGTCGTGGACATGCACGGCGGCCCACTCGGTGCCTGGGCCCCCGCCCCACACATCGAGGTCTTCCTCCTGGTGGCCCGCGGCTATCGCGTGGTCCTGCCCAACATCCGCGGCTCCGCGACGTACGGCCGTGGCTGGATCACGCCGCAGCTCGGCGACTGGGGCGGAGTCGATGCGGCCGACGTCCACGCGGTGGTCGACCACGTGATCGAGGTGGGGCTCGCCGATCCCGACCGGCTCGGTGTCATGGGCCTCAGCTACGGCGGCTTCATGGTGAACTGGCTCGTCGGAACGACGGACCGATTCAAGGCCGCCATCTCGGAGAATGGCGTCACCAACCAGGTGTCGGACTGGGCGAACTCGGACGGCGGCCCGGAGTTCGACCGGGCGTCCCTCGTCGGTGACCCGTTCAGCCCGAGCGGGATCGACAAGCTCTGGCGCCAGTCGCCACTGCGCAACGTCGCGTCCGTGCACACGCCGTTGCTGATGCTCCAGGCCGAGTCCGACCTCCGCTGCCCACCCCAGGACAACGAGCAGCTGTTCATCGCGCTGCGCCACCTGGGCCGCGAGGTCGAGTACGTCCTGTATCCCGAGGAGTCGCACACCTACGCCTCGACCGGGCGCCCGGATCGTCGGATCGACCGCATGACCCGGATGCTCGACTGGTTCGATCGCCATCTGCGCTGAGGCGACGCGGACCCGTTCCGCCGTGCCGGCCGGCGGTCCCGACGGTGGATGGGACGTTCGCCGGGGGGTCGATGGCCCCAAGTCGCCGGTGTCGAGCGGCGGGCGCAACCGGCATGCTCTCGGCATGTTCCCTTTGCCTCGACTGACCTCTTCCCGTGCCGCCGCCGCGGCGCTCGCGCTTGCCCTTCTCATGATCGCGCCCTCGGCGGCGGTCGCGGCGGAGGAATTCCCGCGCGGTTTCGAGGGCTACCACACGTACGCGGAGGTCGGCGCGGCTGCGAAGGCCGTCGCCGCTGCTCACCCCGACATCGCCCGGCGGTTCAGCCTCGGCAAGAGCCACCAGGGCCGCGAGATCTGGGCGATGAAGATCTCCGACAACGTCGCGACGGACGAGGCCGAGCCCGAGGTGCTGTACGAGGGCGGTCACCACGCCGACGAGCACATGGGTGTCGAGATGGCGTTGAAGATCATGCGCTGGCTCGTTGACGGCTACGGGACCGAGTCCCGGATCACGAGGATCGTCGACAGCCGCGAGATCTGGATCATCTTCCTGGTCAATCCGGACGGCGCGGAGCACGACATCGCCGGGGGCAAGTTCCACTACTGGCGCAAGAACCGCCAGCCGACGCCCGGGACGACGGCGATCGGCACCGACCTCAACCGGAACTACGGCTACCGCTGGGGTGGGGGCGGTCGAACGAGCTCGAACCCGAAGGCCATCACCTACCGAGGCACGAAGGCGTTCTCGACACCCGAAGCTCGGGCAGTGCGCGACTTCCTGTCCAGCCGCGTCGTCGGCGGGCGCCAGCAGATCCGAGTCGCCGTGTCGTTCCACGAGGCCGGTCGGCTGGTCATGTGGCCGTACGGCTACACCCTGACCGACGTCCCCGGCGACATGACCACGGCCGACCACAGCGCCCTCGTGTTCATCGGGAAGAAGATGGCCGGCACCAATGGCTACCGGCCACAGCAGGCGAGCAGCCTGTACATCACCTCGGGCACGACGCGCGACTACATGTACGGGATGTACCGGACGTTCTCGTACACCTTCGAGCTGTCCGTCACCGACTATCCCGACGACTCGAAGATCGCCAGCGAGACCGGCCGGAACCGGTCCGCCGTCCTGTATCTCGCCGACCGCGCTTCGTGTCCGTTGGCCGTGCTCGGGGAGAAGGTCAGGATCGCGCGCTGCGGCGCGTTCGACGATGACCTCGAAGTGGCCCGTGGCTGGACGTCGAACCCGGATGGCACCGACACCGCGACGACCGGCCGATTCGCCCGGGCGAACCCGGAGTCCACGTCGTCGGGCGGAACGAAGCAGCTGGGGACGGTCCCGTCTGGATCAAGGGCGTGGGTCACCGGCGCCGCTGCGGGCTCGTCGCCGAACGCCAACGACCTCGACGGCCGGACATCCGTCCGCAGCGCGCCGGTGACCCTCTCGCCGGCGGCCGGCCAGCGACTGTTCTTCCGGTACGTGTTCGCCCACGGCGCGAACTCGTCGCCCGGCGACCGCCTCGTCGCGAGCATCGAGGACTCGGGTGGCAGGACCGCGGTCATCACGCTGACCGGCTCGGCCGTCGACGTCGATGGGGCGTGGCGGTCGATCTCGGCGCCACTCGACGCCTGGGCGGGGAAGACGGTGCGGATCCATCTCGAGGCGGTCGATGGCGCGTCGAACAGCCTGGTCGAGGTCGAGATCGACGACGTTCGGGTGACGAGGGGGAGTTGATCCGGCGGGTCCTGTCGCCGGGCGTCGCCCGCCGACACCCGCCGCCTTCGTCCCGACGCCACCCGCCGACACATGCTCCAGGCGCTACCCCAGAGGCAGCTCCGGTCTTGGGGTCGATAGCTGTCGTGCCGCCGCTCGGTGGCCCGCGACGGCCGCGCGTTGCAACGCCGCCGGCAGCGATCGACCCGCGGCGCGAGCGGCGAACCAGCCGACCAGGAAGCCCGCATCGAACGCGTCGCCGGCGCCGGTCGTGTCCGGGACGACCCGGTGATCCGTGGCCACTTCGAAGCGCAGGCGGGACTCGCCGTCGTGCGCCAGCAGGGTGGCCCCCTGCGGACCGCGTTTCACGACCGCGGCCGGTGCGAGGTCCAGCAGGCCATCGACCACGTAGCGCTCGAGCAGCGCCTGGGCCTCCGCGGCCGTCGCGAAGATCAGGTCCGGCGCGATCTCCTGGATGAGGGCCACCGCGGCCGGTCGCCCGCGCGCCAGAAGCGGCCCGATGGACGCCAGATCGATGCTGACGAACGCGCCCGCATCGCGCGCCAAGGCGACCGCGCGATGGCCCGCGAGGCTGATCGGATCGCCCAGCAGCGAGTACATGGGAAGGTGGAGGCCGTCCGCCTTGGCGAACCAGTCGGGTCGCAGGTCGCCGGGCTGCAGCTCGAGGGCGGCACCCCGGTCGGCCACGAAGGATCGCTCTCCGTCGGGCGAGACGATGACGCCGATCCGACCCGTCCGAGCCCCGGCCACTCGGATAGCACGGACCTGCGCGCCATCGCCGCGCACCGCATCCACGAGCGCACGGCCTACGGCATCGCGCCCGACGGCCGCGATCAGGGTCGACTGCGCGCCCAGTCGGGCGAGCCACCGGGCGGCGTTCGCAGCCGACCCGCCCTGGACGAGCGAGACGCGGCCCGGCACGTCCGTGGCGCGTTCGAGCGCGCGTGTCGGCGCCAGGACGACGTCGAGGAGCAGGTCCCCGAGGACGACCACGCGCGCGGGCGCGTTCGTGGAGCGCCGGGTCGGGCGCCCGGGTCGGCGAGGTCGGGTCGCGCGGAGGGTCGGCATCGAGCCACGAGCATAGGCCCGCTCGACGTGGCCTGCGCGGCGGCCGGCGCTGGCCGACCTACAATGGCGCTCCACCAGCCCGCCGAGCCGGAGCCACGCCCGATGACCGCTGCCGTGACGCCCGATATCGATCGCCTCGCGATCGACACGATCCGGACTCTCTCGATCGATGCCGTCCAGGGGGCGAACTCCGGGCATCCCGGCGCACCGATGGGTGCCGCACCGATGGCGTACGCGCTGTGGACAAGGTTCCTGCGGCACGCCCCGACCGACCCCAGTTGGCCCGATCGCGACCGCTTCGTGTTGAGTGCCGGGCACGCCAGCATGCTGCTGTACTCGCTGCTGCACCTGACGGGCTACGACCTGTCGCTCGATGACCTGAAGGCGTTTCGCCAGTGGGGATCGCGCACGCCCGGGCATCCGGAGTCCGGCCCGACACCGGGCGTCGAGGCGACGACCGGTCCGCTCGGGCAGGGACTCGCGAATGCTGTCGGGATGGCGATCGCCGAGCGTCGGCTCGCGGCCGAGTTCAACCGCGAGGAGCACGTCATCGTCGATCACTGGACGTACGGCATCGCGTCCGACGGCGACCTCCAGGAGGGCATCGCGTCGGAGGCTTCGAGCCTCGCCGGCCACCTGCGTCTCGGCAAGCTCGTCGTGCTCTACGACGACAACGGGATCCAGCTCGACGGGCCCACGTCGATGGCCTGGTCGGAGGACGTGACCAGGCGCTTCGACGCCTACGGCTGGCATACCCAGCGTGTCGAGGACGGCACCGACATCGCCGCGATCGAGGCCGCCATCGATGCCGCCCGACGCGACGACCGGCCGAGCCTGATCGCCGTCCGGACGCACATCGGCTACGGCAGCCCGAACAAGCAGGACTCGCAGAAGGCGCATGGTTCGCCGCTCGGCCCCGACGAGGTCCGCCTTACGAAGGAGGCCTACGGCTGGGACCCGGACAAGACGTTCTACGTCCCGGAGGATGCGCTCCGCCTGTTCCGCACGGCCGTCGACGCCGGCGAGGATCTCGTCCGGGATTGGGAGCGCCGGGTGGACGCCTACGAGGCCGCACATCCTCGACTGGCGGCCACCTTCCGGCGCCGTCTCGCCGGGGAACTCGCCGACGGCTGGGACGCCGACCTCAAGACCTACGAAGCAGGCACCGAGATCGCCACCCGCAACGCCTCGCAGGACGCGATCCAGGCCCTCGCCGGGCCGGTGCCCGAGCTGTTCGGCGGGGCGGCCGACCTGTCCGAATCGAACCTGACCGACGTCAAGGGTGACCCGAACTTCAGCGCCGACGAACCCGGCCGCAACCTGCGGTTCGGGGTCCGCGAACACGGCATGGGGGGCATCACCAACGGCATCGCCTATCACGGCGGGTTCATCCCGTACGCGGCGACCTTCCTCACGTTCAGCGACTACATGCGCGGGGCCGTCCGGCTGTCGGCCCTGGCCGGGCTGCACGTGATCGATGTCTGGACACACGATTCCGTGGGTCTGGGTGAGGACGGTCCGACCCACCAGCCTGTCGAGCATTACGCGGCGTTGCGTGCCATCCCGAACCTGTGGTTCGTCCGGCCGGGCGATGGGAACGAGACGGCGGCGGCCTGGGCGCTCGCCGTGGAGCGGCGCGACGGACCAGTGGCGCTGGCACTCACCCGCCAGAAGCTCCCCGTGCTCGCGGGCACGGCCACCAAGGCGCGCGAGGGCGTGCGGCGCGGCGGCTACGTCCTGCGCGACCCCCAGGGCGACGGGGATCCGGACGTGATCCTCATCGGGACCGGATCGGAGTTGCAGCTCGCATTCGCCGCGGCCGAGGCTTTGGAGGCGGATGGCATCCGCGGGCGGGTCGTGTCGATGCCCTGCTGGGAGACGTTCGACCTCCAGGACCAGGCGTACCGAGATTCCGTCCTGCCGCCGGCCGTCCGCAAGCGGGTCAGCGTCGAGATCGGCGTGTCGCTGGGGTGGGAGCGCTGGGTCGGTGACGAGGGGGCGATCGTGGGGCTCGACCACTTCGGCGCATCGGCGCCGGCCGGCACGATCTTCGAGAAGTTCGGGTTCACGGCAGACCGCGTCGTCGATGTCGCCCGGCGCGTCGTCCGCGAGGGCCTGCGCGGGCGGATCCCGACCGTCGATGGCGGCCACTTCGGGCACATGGGCGGCCACCCGACGCTCGAGGCCGGCGAGGCCGGCGTCGGCCGGACCGAGAGCTCGGATCCCGGGCACAGCTGAACGGTCGGCGCGGGACAGCGCCGGGCGCCGCGGGCGAGCTCGGGCCGCTCGGGAGCTTGCCCTCGACGTGCATGTGGTGACCCTATCCGCGGTCGAACGACGGGCGCGACCCTTTCGATCCCCGTTTGTGCGCGGGGTGCACGGCCGGGCGGTCGCCGAGGCCGATTTCGGGCGACGAGATCGACGCCGTTCGTCGTTAGGGTCATGGGACGCACGTCGGTAGCCTGGGGAGGTGGTGGAAGCCGGCCCCGCGCGGCGAACTCGCCGGCTCAGGTTCCGCGGCCCGATATCCTTGCCTCATGCGCGTCGCGTTTGCAGCCGATCATGCCGGGGCCGCCCTCAAGTCCGAACTCCTGCGTCGGCTCGGCGCGGCCGGGCTGCAGCACGAGTTCATCGATCTCGGTGGGGACGGCTCCGACCCCGATGACGACTACCCGGACTTCGCGCAGCGCCTCGGCGAGGCCATCCGGGCGGGCACGGCCGACCGGGGCATCCTCATCTGCGGCTCGGGCGTGGGCGCCAGCGTTGCCGCGAACAAGATGCGCGGCATCCGCTCCGCGGTGTGCCACGACACGTACTCCGCGCATCAGGGTGTCGAGCACGACGACATGAACGTGCTCACCCTGGGCGCGCGGGTCATCGGGCCCGAGCCCGCCTATGAATGCGCGGTCGCGTTCCTGGGCGCCACCTTCTCCGGTGAGCCGCGCCACCAACGCCGGCTCGACAAGGTCCTTGCGATCGAGGCCGCCGAGGACTGAGCCGCCGCCCTATTCGGCGATGACGACCCGGGCCACGCTCCGACCGTCGGCGAGGTACTCGTCGCCCACCGCGACGATGCGGTTCCGGCGCCGACGCCGGAACGCGCTCCCGGTTCCGGGGCCGCGGCGTACCATGACGACCCCAGCTGCCCACCCTCGCTGTGGAGGCCACGATGACCGATCCCGCGTCGACCTCCGTCCGCGCCCCAGGCTTCGCGCTCGGTGACGCTGCCGACGCCTACGACGCAGCCATCGAGCGGGCACGGGCCGACGATTGGGCGACCCGGCTGTTCGATCGCGACGTGACCCTCTGGTCGGACGATCCGGATGTGCAGACGTCGATCGCGGAGCGCCTTGGTTGGCTGGACGCGCCCGTGGACTTCGCCGACAACGTCGCCGCGCTCGAAGGGTTCGGCGACGGCGTCGTCGCGGCCGGCTTCACGACCGCGGTCGTGGCCGGGATGGGCGGCAGCAGTCTCGCACCGGACGTCCTGCGTCGGACCTTCGGGACCCAGGAGGGCTACCTGGAACTGCGCATCCTGGACTCCACGGACCCAGCGGCCGTCGCGGCCGTCTTCGACGACCTCGACCCGCTCAAGACCCTCGTCATCATCGCCAGCAAGTCCGGCACCACGACCGAGCCGAACGCGTTCCTGGCCTACGCCTGGGACCGCGCCCACAAGGCACTCGACGCCGTCGGCCACCACGCCTACGAGACGCCTGGCGACCTGATCGTGGCGATCACGGATCCGGGCAAAAGCCTCGAAGCGATCCCCCACCACGACAAGTTCCGCGAGGTCTTCCTCAACCCACCCGACATCGGCGGCCGATACAGCGCGCTGACCTACGTCGGCCTGATCCCGGCGTCACTGATCGGGCTGGACATCGACGCGCTGCTGGCGTCCGCGCTGGCGATGCTCGGGGCGTGCCGTGAGCCCGATCCGGCGCTCAATCCTGGGGTCTCCCTCGGGATCGCGATGGGCACGCTTGCAACGGCCGGTCGGGACAAGCTGACCTTCCTGCCCGACAACGAGATCGCCTCGTTCGGCGCGTGGGCGGAGCAGCTCATCGCCGAGAGCACCGGCAAGCACGGTGTCGGGATCGTCCCGGTCGACCTCGAGCCGCTGGGGCAGCCCTCGACCTACGGCGGGGACCGCGTCTTCGTGCGGCTGTCGGTCGCCGGTGGCACGGACGGCGGGGCGGAGGCGCTGGCCGGGGAGCTGGAAGCGGCCGGGCATCCAGTCATCCGCATCGCGATCGCCGACCCGATCGACCTGGGTGGCGAGTTCGTTCGCTGGGAGGTTGCGACGGCGATCGCCGGCGTCGTCCTCGGGATCGACCCCTTCGACCAGCCGAACGTCGAGCAAGCGAAGCAGATGACGCGCGACGCCCTGACAAGGGCTGGCCGCGGCGAGCCCATGTACGCCGGCCCGCCGCCGCCGACTCCGACGGATCCGGCTATCGCCGACGCTCTGACCGCCCACCTGGGTCGCCGGGTCCCGAACGCCTATCTCGCCCTCCAGGCGTTCATCGCGCCAACGCCCACCCGCGACGAAGCCCTGGCCCGCATCCGCGCGGTCCTTCGTGACCGAACCGGCAACGCCACGACCGCGGGCTATGGCCCGCGCTTCCTCCACTCGACCGGCCAGCTGCACAAGGGTGGCGCACCCATCGGCTGGTTCCTCCAACTGACGGCCGACAATGAGGACGACCGCCCGGTCCCCGGCTGGCCATACACCTTCGGCATGCTGGTCGAGGGCCAGGCGGCAGGCGACTTCGCTGCGCTCGAGCGGCACGGTCTACCGATCCTGCGGGTCCATCTCGGCGCCGATCCGGACGCCGGCCTCGCCGCCCTGGAGCGCGCATTCGACGCCGCACTTCGCACGACCTCGGAGGGTTGATCCAGATGCACATCGGGTTCATCGGCCTGGGCCGCATGGGGGCCAACATGGTCCGCCGGCTCGGTCGCGACGGTCACGAGGTCGTCGTGTTCAACCGGACGCCGGAGAAGACCCGGGAGATCGAAGCCGAGGGCGTGGGCGCCACGGCCTCGTTCTCGATCGAAGAGATGGTCGAGAAGCTCGAGAAGCCGCGCGCGGTCTGGGTGATGGTCCCGGCCGGTGACGCCACCGAGGCCCAGATCGAGGAGCTGCTCGAGCACCTCGAGGCCGGCGACACCATCATCGACGGCGGCAACACCAACTTCCACGACGATGTCCGGCGGCACGAAGCGCTCAAGGCCAAGGGCATCGCCTACGTGGACGCCGGGACATCCGGCGGGATCTGGGGCCTGGAGCTGGGCTACTGCCTGATGGTCGGTGGCGATACGGAGGCCGTCACGCCCCTGGAGCCGCTCTTCCTGTCCCTGGCTCCAAAGGGCGGCTACCTCCACGTGGGCGGCCCGGGCGCTGGGCATTACGTGAAGATGGTCCACAACGGCATCGAGTACGGCCTGATGCAGGCCTACGCCGAAGGCTTCGAGATCATGCACGCGAGCGATTACGAGCTCGATCTCGCCGCCATCTCCGAGCTGTGGATGCAGGGCTCCGTCGTCCGCTCGTGGCTGCTGGAGCTGCTCGGACGGGCGTTCACGGCGAACGGTCGCGATCTCGAGCACCTCAAGGGCTGGGTCGCTGACTCCGGCGAGGGTCGCTGGACCGTCCAGGAGGCCATCGACAAGGACGTGCCGGCACCGGTGATCACGCTGTCGCTGCTGACCCGCTTCCGGTCTCGCCAGGACGACTCCTACACAGGCAAGGTCCTCGCGGCGCTACGCAATGAGTTCGGTGGTCATGCCGTGAAGACCGAATAGCGCGGATGGCCACGCGGGTGAAGGGCAAGGTCCAGGTCCCGGTGAAGGACCCCGCGCCCGTCGACGCGCCGCCAGACCAGCCGATCCCGGCCCAGCCGGCGCCGAAGCCCAAGGATGCGCCCAAGACGATGCGCGAGCTGCGCGAGGCTCGCGAGGGCAAGAAGGCGCCCCGGGCCAAGGCGGTCGAGAACATCCTGCGCGAGGGCCTCCACCTGGAGCGGGTGCCGGATCCGTCGACCATGGTGCTGTTCGGAGCGACGGGCGATCTGGCCCATCGCAAGGTCATCCCGGCCATGTATCACCTGTGGCGGACCAATCTCCTGCCGCACGAGTTCGTGGTCCTGGCGGTCGGACGACGTCCGTTCGACGACGCGGCGTTCGTCGCGGAAGTCCGCAAGTCCCTCGAGGATCACAGCCGCGTGCTGCCCATCGACGAAGCCGCCTGGAGCTCCTTCAGCGAGCGCATCCGCTATCACCGCTGTGACTTCGCGGATCCGACCGGCTTCGATGTCCTCGCCACCACGCTCGAGGAGCTCGACGAGGAGCACGGTACCCGCGGCAACCGGCTGTTCTACCTCGCGACACAGCCGTCACAGTTCGCCGAGATCGTCGCCCAGCTGGGTCGCGTCGGGCTCGATCACGAGCGCCATGACGGCGGCTGGCGACGGATCGTCATCGAGAAGCCGTTCGGGCACGATCTCGACTCCGCGAAGAAGCTCAACCGCGAGGTGGGCAAGGTCTTCCGCGAGTCGCAGGTCTACCGCATCGACCACTACCTCGGCAAGGAGACGGTCCGCAACCTGCTCGTCTTCCGCTTCGGGAACGGCATCTTCGAGCCGCTCTGGAACCGTCGCTATGTCGACCACGTGCAGATCACCGTGGCCGAATCCATCGGCATCGAGAACCGGGGCGCGTTCTACGAGGAGACCGGCGCGTCGCGCGACGTCCTGCAGAACCACCTGCTCCAGCTCGTGAGTCTTGTCGCGATGGAGCCGCCGGCCACCTTCGAGGCCGATCCGCTGCGCGACGAAAAGGTCAAGGTGCTGCGCGCGATCGCCAGCCCCGCCGAGACGCCCGGCAGCGTCGTTCGTGGCCAGTACGGCCCGGGCTGGGTCGCCGCCACGCCGGTCCCGGGCTACCGCCAGGAACCCGACGTCGACTCGATGTCCGAGACGGAGACGTATGTCGCCGCGCGCCTGACGATCGACGACTGGCGCTGGTCCGGCGTGCCCTTCTACGTTCGGACCGGGAAGCGCCTGCCCAAGCGCTCGACGGAGATCGCGATCCAGTTCCGCGAGGTGCCGCACCGGCTGTTCCGCGAGGCGGCCACGGAACCGGACCCGAACCTCCTCGCCATCCGCATCCAGCCCGACGAGGGGATCATGCTGCGGTTCGGGGCCAAGGTGCCGGGTCTCGGCATGGCCATCCGCCCCGTCACGATGGACTTCACCTACGGGTCCGCCTTCAACGTCGACTCGCCCGACGCCTATGAGACGCTGATCCTCGACGCGCTCCAGGGGGATGCGTCGCTGTTCACCCGGGCGGACGAGGTCGAGGAGGCATGGAGCATCGTCGACCCCATCATCGACATGTGGGCGTCGAGCCCGCCGCCGGAGTTCCCCGACTACGACGCCGGCACCTGGGGCCCCAGCGAGGCCGACGAGATGATCGGCCGCGACGGCAAGCGCTGGCGCCGGATCTGAGCCGGACCCGCCATGACGACTCCCACCGGCCAGGCGCCCGCGAACGCGCTCCACGAGCCCGTCCTGCGCTGGTCCGCGCGCGCCCACAGCATCGCCGAGGTCGAGCAGGAGCTCGCCCGGATCTGGGCGCGGCAGGACCTGACGACCGAGATCGAGGGCGAGACCGCCCGCCACATCGCGGCCCGGACGAGCGTGATGAACCTCGTCGTCATCGCGCGCCGGCCGGAGCTCGCCGAGCGGGGCGCGGCGACGATCCAGGCGCTGACCGGGCGGCACCCGTCGAGGACCATCGTCGTCCAGTCGGCGGACCCCGACGGGCCGTCATGGATCGAGGCGCGGGTCGAGGCGCACTGCGTGCTGCCACGCGAGGACGCGCCCGAGACCTGCGCCGAGACGATCCACCTCACCGTCGGCGGCGAGGCCGGACGGCACCTGTCCGCGATCGTGACCCCGCTGATCGTCCACGACCTCCCGGTGACGGTCTGGTGGCCGGGCGAGCCACCGTTCGGATCGCGTGCGGCGTACGACCTGTTGACCGGCGCGGACCGCCTGGTCGTGGACGCATCGTCGTGGACCGGAGATGGCCTCGACCGGATGCGCGAGATGGCGGGTCTGCTCGACGTGACCCGGCTGGCCATCAGCGACTTCGCGATGCTCCGCCAGTCGCGCTGGCGGGAGGCCATCGCGTCGATCTTCGACGACCCCGATTTCATGCCTTATCTGCGCTCGCTGCGAAGGATCGCCGTGACCTACTCGACCCACGACGAGACCGGCGCGCCGGGGTCCACGAACATCGTCAAGCCGATCTACCACGTCGCCTGGCTGGCGTCGCGGCTCGGTTTGAACGTCGCCAAGCCGCTGGCCGCCGTCGCGGAGCGATCGAGCGGCCACGCACGCTCGAAACCCGCGCCAGGCACGCGACCAGTGGTCGGTCGTGGGATGGCGGCAACGCTCAGCGATGGGCGCGGCGAGGTCGCGGTGGTCATCCGTCCGGTCGTATCGACGATGCCCGCGGGCACGACCTTGCGCGTCGAGCTCCTCGCCGAGCGCCGCGGATCCGAGTTGCGCGCCGACGTCACGGCGGAGGCCGAGACCGTGCACGTCCGGGTCTGGCAGGACGGTGTGGAGGCCTACGAGCGGCGGTTCCTTGCGGCACGGCGCGGCGAGGTGGACCTGCTGGCCGAGGCGATCGAGGCCGGGCGGCGGGAGGACATCGCGACCGGGAGCCTGCGCGCGGCGGCGGCGCTGACGGGCGGCGCGATCGCGGCGGCTGGGGCGCCGCGGGCATCATGAGCGGACCAGAGATCGTCGTGGTCTCCGACGCGGAGGCCGCGTCCGCCGTCGCCGCCGACCGGCTCGCCGCAGCACTCCGAAGCGCCGCCCTCGAACGCGACCGCGCCGACTGGGTCACGACCGGCGGCTCCACGCCGATCGGGATCTACCGCCATCTTGCTGGCCCGCCACACCTCGACGACATCCCGTGGCGCAAGGTGCACGTCTGGTGGGGCGACGACCGATACGTCCCGCGCGACCACGCGCTCTCCAACGTGAAGCCACTCGACGACATCCTGCTCGACACTGCGGACCGTCAGGCCGGGTCGGCCGTCAGCGATTCCCACGCTCCGGTGCCGTTGCCGATCGAGAACGTGCATCCGTTCCAGACGACCGAGTCCATCGGGGCGGGCACCGGCCCGGCCGGCTGCGCCGCCGAGCTCGAGCAGGATCTCCGCGCGGACGGCGTCGAGATCGTCGATGGCTGGCCGGTGTTCGACCTCATCCTGCTCGGCATCGGCAGCGACGGCCACGTGCTGTCGGTCTTCCCGGGCTCCGAGGCGTTCGGATCGTCGGCGTGGGCGCTCGCGGTCCCGGCCCCGACCCACATCGAACCGCACGTGGCACGGGTGACCCTCAATCCGGCAGTCCTGGCGGTCGCGCGCCGGATCCTGGTCGTGATGCACGGCGCACGCAAGGCGGCGATCCTCGGCGACATCTTCGGTCCCGTCGTCGATCCGCCGCGCTGGCCCGCACAGCTCGCGCTTCGCGACGGCGCGACGTGGGTCCTGGACGAGGCCGCGGCCGCGAACCTGCCCGCGCGCTGATGGCCGCCTCGCCATCGGGTGGCCCCGGAGCAATTCCCGGCTCACGAAGGGGCCCGGCGCGCGGCGCTGTCCCGGCCGACCCGCCGGCAGCCGATCCCAGCAGCATCACGATCCGCCGTGCCGGACCCGGCGACGCGGCGGCCATCGGCGACGTGTGGCTGGCGTCGTGGCGAGCCACGTTCGCCTTCGAGCCCGCGCACCCGGATGACGACGTCCGGCGTTGGCTCGCCACCGAGCTCGTGCCCCGGCACGAGACATGGGTAGCCGTCGACGCCGAGGGCACCGTGGTCGGGTTGATGGCCCTGTCTGCCGACATGATCGAGCAGCTGTACCTGACGCCGGCATGGATCGGGCACGGCCTGGGCCGCCGTTTCGTCGCGCTCGCCAAGGAGCGACGCCCGGCCGGACTCGACCTCTACTGCTTCGCGGTCAACGCTAACGCGCGGGGCTTCTACGAGCGCGCCGGGTTCGAACCGATCGCCTACGGCGACGGCAGCGGCAACGAGGAGCGGCAGCCCGACGTCCGGTATGCCTGGCGGCCGAGCGAGTGACCGAATCGCCGCCGCCAGAGGAACGGCCGAGCCGCATGGTCCGCTCGGCCGACGGCACGCCGATCGCGCTGTTCACGTCCGGGACCGGGGCGCCGCTCGTGCTGATCCATGGCGCGGCCGCGGACCACACGACGTTCCGGGTTCTCGGACCCCTGCTGGCGGCCCGCTTCACGATCCACGCGATCGACCGCCGAGGCCGGGGCGCGTCGGGGGACACGGACCCGTACGCCATCGAGCGCGAGTTCGAGGACGTCGCCGCCGTCGCGGCCGCGCTCGCGCTCGAGCACGGCGGTCCGGTCGACGTGCTCGGCCACTCGTACGGCGGCCGCACCGCCCTCGGCGCCGCGCTGCTCACCTCGGACGTCGGCCGTGTGATCTCGTACGAGGGTGCTCCGACGCCACCCGGCGAGCGCTACGGCGATGCGTCGCTCGCGTCCGAGCTCGGTGCGCTCGCCGACGCCGGGCAGCCCGAGACGCTGCTCGTGACGTTCATGACCCGGGTCGTCGGGATGACCGCCGACGAACTCGACCGGTATCGTGCCGATCCGGTCTGGCCACGACGGGTGGCGGCCGCCCCGACCATCGCCCGCGAGGTCGCCGTGGAATCCGGCGACGAGGCCGGGCTCGGCCGGTTGGGGGCCGTCCGCCAGCCGGTGCTCCAGGTGCTCGGCGGCGACAGCCGCCGGGAGTTCCGGGTCGCCACGGCCGCCCTTGACGATCGCCTCGCCGGGGGCACGATCGTCGTCATCCCCGGCGCCCGGCACGCGGCTCACCACACCCATCCCGATGCCGTCGTAGAGGCGGTGGCGGCGTTCCTCGGCATGCCATAGCGTCGTCGCTCCTCGTCGCCCCGCCGGGCATGGGATACTCGGGGTCATGCCCGAGCTCGGACTCCTCGAGTGGATCATCATCGGCTTCATCGCCGGCGCCATCTCCGGCGCGCTCATCGGCGGTCGGACCGCGCGAGGCTGCCTGCCGAACATCGTCGTCGGCATCCTTGGCGGCATCGTCGGCGGCTGGCTCGCTGACCAGATGGGGTTCTCGAACGTCAACGGGCTGATCGCGATCATCGTCGTCGCGGTGCTGGGTTCGCTGGTCGTGCGCCTGGTCCTCAAGGCGATCAACGAACGCTGAACCCGGGCCCGGCACGGCGCCACATGTGCCGGGCACAGCGGCCCCGCACGCCCACGGCTACCATCAGGCGATGACGGATTCCCCACCGGACGACGCCCCGACGAACGAGGCTGCCCAGGCCGCCCGGCCATACTCACCGGGGCTCGAGGGTGTCATCGCCGGCGAGACGAGCCTGTCCTACGTCGATGGCGAACGCGGCCGGCTGCTCTATCGCGGCTATCGCATCGGCGACCTCGTGGCGAACGGGTCGTATCCCGCGGTCGCGAACCTGCTCTGGACCGGCGACTGGGACCCCGCCCACCGGTTGCCGACGGCGCCCGTTCCGGACGCGGTCCTGACCGTCCTCCGAGCACTGCCCACCACGGCCAAGCCGATGGACGCATTGCGGACCGCGATCTCGGCGTGGGGGGCGACCCAGGACCTGCCGTGGCCACCGACCGTCGAGCAGGCACGCGCCCTGACGGCCTTCGCGCCGTCGGCCCTGGCCGCCTTCGCGCGATTGCGCTCCGGCCAGGAGCCGGTCGAGCCCGACCCGTCGCTCGATCTCGTCTCGGGCTTCCTCTACCAGTTGACGGGCACGCGTCCGGACGAAGGCACGACCCGCGCGCTCGACGCCTACTTCATCGTCGGCTCAGAACACGGATTCAACGCCTCGACGTTCACGGCCCGGGTCATCACCTCGACGCGCTCGGACATCGCGTCCGCGGTGGCTGGGGCGATCGGGACGATGAAGGGACCGCTCCACGGTGGCGCGCCGTCGGAGGTCGTGGACCAGCTCGCCGAGGTCGGGTCCGCGGATCACGCCGAGGCGTGGGTGCGCGAGGCGCTGGCCAAGGGCGAGCGTCTCATGGGTTTCGGGCACCGCGTCTATCGCGCCTACGATCCGCGGGCAAAGGCCCTGCGGACCGTCGCCGAGGGCATGGCCCACAAGCCCGAATGGCTCCAGCTCGCGATCGAAGTGGAGGACGTCGCGCTCCGTGTCCTGGCCGAGAAGCACCCCGACCGGCCGCTCAAGACGAACGTCGAGTTTTACGCGGCACCCGTGCTCATGGGCGTCGGCTTGACCCCGGACCTCTTCCCGGCCACGTTCTCGCTCGCCCGAACGGCCGGCTGGACGGCGCACGCGCTCGAGCAGGCGGCCAACAACCGGCTCATCCGGCCGGACGTCAACTATGTCGGCCCCGAGGAGCGCGACCTCCCCGGCTGAACGACGTCAGGCGGCCGGCGCCTCGACCCGACGGTAGAGCGCGATCCGCCAGTAGAACGTCGAGTCGGTGACGACCGGTGCGAAGCCCTCGTCTCGAACGGCTCGGTCGACGTCGCGCTCGGCGTGCACGTACCCGGGACCTGAGACCGAGCCCTCGACCGGACGGACGGCGTCGAACACCGCCGCAGCCGCGCGCATCCACCATGTGCTCCTCGGATAGACCACGCCGTACGATCGACGTGCCCGCCGGGCCGATGCCTGGACCAACGCCAGCATGTCCGGATAGCAGCACAGGACCCGCAGAAGGATGACGATGTCGGCCGGCTCGATCCTGGTCGCGAGCTGGACGAAGTCCCCGTGGTGATAGTCGATCCAGGCGGCATCGCCCTGTCGCCGCGCCTCCTCCCGAGCCGCGTCGAGGTACGCCATGGAACCGTCGACGTCCGTGACCGATCGGGCTCCGGCGCGCAGGAGGTCGTGATGGATCGCGCCGATGCCGCCACCGATGTCGAGGACAGTTAGGCCATCGACGCCGTCGGCGACGAGCGCATCGAGCGTCTTGCGCTGATCCTCCGGAAGTCCGTCACGGCGATATGCGGCAAGATCTCGGGCCGCAACGCGCTGGTCGAAGCCCCGTTCGAGCTCAGGGCCGCAGCATGGGTCCACGTGCAGCAGCCTACGAGGTGGCCGTCACCCGTTCGACCCCTCGGACGCCCTGGCCCGCGCCGACCCGCTCGTTGATCCGGTCGACGACGTACCCGGCGTCGCGACCGGCGCCCGCGACCAGCATCGACGTAAACCCATACGTGAACGGGATCCCCAGGAAGTAGAGGCCCGGCGCGGTCGCCGCGCCCCGCACGCCCTTGGGCCAACCGTCGTCACCGACGAAGTCCGGCACCGCGATCCATCCGTAGTCCGGCCGGAAGCCGGTGCACCACACGATGTTCGCGACATCGAGCGTCCGACCATCGTCGAGGACGGGCTTGCCGTTTTCGACGCCGACGACCCTCGAGTCGTACCGCTCCACTCCGGCCCGGGCAAGATCGCCGCTGCGGATCCGGATCAGCGGTCCACCGCCCATCCGGATGAACGGCGCCATCTTGCGGCCGATGGGGGTCCGTATCGTCAGGAGGTGGCTGGCCACGACGACCATCAACGGCCAGGCGATCCGGGCCCTCCAGTTGTCGGTGATCTTGAATGGGAGCTCGCCGTGCAGGTGGCCGGCCAGCAAGGTGCGCTGCGTCTGGGCAGCCTCGAAGGCGATATCCGCCCCGGAATGGCTGACGCCGACGACCAGGACGGCTCCCTCCTGCAGCTGGGATGGGTTCCGGTACTCGCTCGAGTGGAGCTGGCGGATCGCGGGATTGAGCAGGCCAGCGAATTCGGGAACGTGCGGCCGGTTGAAGGCACCGGTCGCGACGATGACCTGCGTTGCCTCGTAGCGCCGATCACCCGCAGTGACGACATAGCCACCGTCATGGCCGTCGGCGGGACGCACGCTGTCCACCCGAGTCCCGCTCACGACCGGGAGCTTGAACTTCGTGGTGTAGGTCTCCAGGTAATCCCCCATCTCGCGGCCGGTCGGGAAGTGGTAGGTCGACGCCGGAAAGCGCATACCGGGCAGCCCATCGAACTTCGCCGGGCTGTACAAGCGCAGCGAGTGGTATTGCGCCCGCCAGTGGTCGCCGACGCGCTCGTCCGCGTCGAGGATGAGGAACTTCATCCCGCGCCGCGCCAGGTGGTACCCCGCCGAGAGCCCGGCCTGACCGGCTCCGATAATCAACGTATCGACTCGCTCTGCCTGGTCTGTGTCGTTCATGCCTCGTCGCCTCCTGTCGAAGTCGGAGGCGACCGGGTCGACCCGGTCGCCGTCACCGACAGTAGGAGGGCGCCGGCTCCGCCCGCATCCGCCCAAGTACCCAAACGACCCGCCGCCACCGATGGGTACCGCCGAGGCGCTTCACACCAGGCCGTGCTCATACGCATATGCCGTCGCCGCCGATCGCGACGACAGGTCGAGCTTCGTAAAGATGTTGCTGACATGCCGGTCGATCGTGCGTTCGCTGATGCCGAGTTCGGCGGCGATCGAGCGGTTGGTCTTGCCTTCCGCGAGCAGGCGAAGGACCTCGACCTCGCGCGCCGACAGGCCGTCCGGCCGCGCGGCTGGAGCCGCCGACAGTTCGTCCAGTCGGGTGAGGTCCGGCGTGGCACCGAGGCCACGGAACGTGTGCCGCGCGGCCTCGAACTCCAGCTCGGCGCTGTCGGCATCTCCGAGTCGGCGCAGGGCGAGACCGATCAGCACTCGGAGGCGCGCCGTCTCGTACGGCGCGTCGAGCTTCTCCCACGCGGCGGAGGCGCTGCGCAGCGCGACGAGCGCCGCTCGAGCATCGCCCTCGGCGAGAAGCACCGCCCCCTCCGCGCGTCGAGCGATCGCCGCTAGGAGCGGTGCGGCGGTGACGCCAGCCACCCGTGCCAGGGCGTCGGCCGCTTCGCGAGCGGCACCTCGCTCGTCGACGGCCAGCGCGATGTCCACCTGCGGTTCCAGCAATCGCGCGCTCGCAATGTCGCCGTGCGCCTCGTCAACGGCGCGCCGGATCGCGGCCCACGCCACCTTCGGCCGGCCTTGGGCGAGCCGCAGCAGGGCGAGACCGGGCTCGGGTCGGCGGCCCCACTGGCTCGCCTCCCGGTACGCCGCCTCGGCGTTTGCGAATTCGCCGAGCAGCCGGTGGAGCTCCGCCTGCTGGTAGAACGCCTCGCCAACGGCGGGTTCTGGGGGTGGTCGCGACAGCCACTCCTGGGCCCGTCGCGCCTCGTCGATCGCCTCGGGCCACGCGCCGTGGAGCAGCATCAGTTCCGCGCGGTACACGATGCACCGACCGCGGAACGGGACGAGGTCGGGCTGCGCGTCGCACCAGGCCGAGAGCGCCTCGGTCCATTCCTGGGCCCGACGCAGGTCGAAGATCCTCTGGAAGGCCTCGATCGACGCGCAGTACACGATCCCGACGATGATGGGCGAGACCTCGCCGGTCGTGACCGCCACCATGGCCTCGTCGAGCAATGCGACGCCGCGCGACACCTGCGCCATGTCGATGAACGCCTGTCCCCGGCCGAGCCGGGTCATGGTCGTGAGATCCGGGTCGCCGAACCGCTCCGCGATCACTGCCGCGCGATCGAAGGTCTCGAGCGCGGCGGCCGGCTCGCCGGCGTCGAGCAGGCCCAACCCCTGCGGCATGAGCACGTAGCCGCTCTCGACGCAGTCGAGCCCGCTCTCCTCCACGAGGCGCGCGGCACGCCCCAGCCAGCCGCCACCGACGGCCATCTCGCCGCGATTGACGTGGAACATCCCGAGCCAGAATGCGCGCCTGGCCGCGGTGATGATGTCACCGGCCCCGATCGCGGCCTGATGGGCGCGTCCCCACAGCGCGATCGCGTCGTCGTCGTGGCCGAGGAGGTGCGCAGCGAGCCCGGCGTGCTCGAGATCGGTGGCGCCGAGCGACGTCTCTCGATCGGCCGCGAGGAAGGCGTCATAGGCGGCCGTCCAGGCATGCCGGGCGAACGCCGCGCGGGCGTGAGCGATGACATCGGGGGTGGTCATCCGGGCATCCACGTCGTGCCGCCGATCCGTCCCGATCGGGCGATGCCCCAGCCTACAGCCAGCCGCGCCGCCGGAACAGCACGACCAGACCCAGGAGCAGCAACGCCATCAGGCCGAGGATGACGAAGAACGTCGTGCCTTCGCCTTCGCCGGGAAAATGGACGTTCATGCCGAAGATGCTGGCGATGAGCGTGAGTGGCAGGAGCAGCACGCTCGCAGCGGTGAGGATCCGGAAGGAGTCGTTCAGCCGGTGCGAGAGCACCGACTCGTTCGTCGACTCGAGGCCTTCGATGACCTCCTTGTAGTTCTCGAGCATGTCCCAGATCCGCTCCGCCGCGTCCGAGATGTCGTCGAAGTAGATCTCGAGCTCTTCCTGCAGGTAGCGCTGCTTCGTGCGCTCCAGGTCGCGGAGCACGGCGCGCTGGGGACGCACGATCTTGCGGAAGTTGATGATCTCCTGCTTCACCTCGGAGATCTCACGCACGATCTCGGACGAACGGCCTTCGAAGATGTCGTCCTCGAGGCGCTCGAGCTTGAGGTTCGTCTTGCGCAGCATCGGGAAGGACGCATCGACGCCGGTGTCGACGATCTTGTACAGCAGGTAGCCCGAGCCCTTCGAGAAGACCTCCTGGCGCAGGTCGGACTTCTCGCGATAGCGGTCGAACATCGCCGACAACGGCGGCAGCGGGATGTTCGGGAGCGTGATGAGGTAATCCGGCCCAAGGAACAGGTCGAGCTCCGCGGTCATGATGCGACCGCTGTCCTTGTCGAAGAGCGGGAAGTGGAGAACGATGAAGACGTAGTCGTCGTACTGGTCGAGCTTGGGGCGCTGGTTCCGCGAATACACGTCCTCGATGTCGAGGGGATGGAAGTGCGGATAGTGCTCCTCGAGCCAGTCGCGGTCGGCGGTCCGCGGCGACTCGATATGGATCCAGCGCAGGCCGGCTTCCTCGATGATCTCGGGCTCCGAGACGAGATTGGGCATGACCTCGTCCGCCGGTCCGGTCGGACGGCGGCGAGGTCGCGGCAGCGGGCGCGGGAGCGCGAGGTTCGGCACGATCCCATCCTACGGCACGCGGCGCAAGCGACGCGGGCCGGTGCATGGCGTACAGTCCGGTCGCTCATGACCGACCTGTCGATCGACCGACGCACGGCGACCGAGCCCGCGTCCTTGGCCTCGCGTGCATGGCGACATCGGCACGAGGTCGTGGGGCTGGTACTTGTCGCCGCGATCTGGGTCGCGATCGTGGTGTTCTCCGAGCCGTTCGGTCGGCTGTGGGGGACCGGGCAGGACGCCTACTGCTACTGGTTCCCATCGTTGGCCGATCCGTATGCGCGGTCGGATTGGACGGATCCGATCGCGTACGTGTACTCGCCGGCGTTCCTGCAACTCCTCGAGCCGATCCGAGCCCTGCCGTGGCAGGCCTACGTGGCCGCCTGGACGGGGATCCTGCTGGCGGCCGTCTTCGTGCTCACGGGCAGGAGGTGGTTCGCCGTGGGCGTCGTGCTCGGCCTCATGGAGCTGGCCGGCGGCAACATTCACCTGCTGCTCGCCGCCGCCATGGTGCTGGGGTTCCGGTGGCCCGCCACCTGGGCGTTGGTCCTCCTGACGAAGATCACCCCCGGCATCGGGCTGCTCTGGTTCGTGGTCCGTGGCGAGTGGCGCCAGCTGTTCATCGCGCTGGGCGCGACCGCGTTGATCGTGGCGCTGTCGTTCGTGACGTTGCCGGATGCGTGGGCGCAGTGGGTGGGCGTGCTGACCCGTGTCGCCGGCCGTGACGGGACCTGGGCGGCGGTGCCCATCCCGTTCGCCGTCCGGCTGCCCTTCGCCGTGGCGCTCGTGATCTGGGGCGCGCGGACGAACCGTCGCTGGACGGTGCCTGTGGCCGGGATGCTGGCACTCCCCGCCCTCTGGTACGGCGGCCTCACGATGCTGTTGGCGGTCATCGCGCTCCAGGAGCCGGCGCCACCCAGGAAACCCACGGCCGCGGTGGCCACCGGCGATCCATCCGCGACCCAGCCGCCTCGTCCCTCGGTCGCTTAGCGATCGCCCGGCGGCACGTCCAGCCAACCCTCGCGCACCGCCCGCATGGCGAGTTCCGTCCGGGATGCCACGCCGAGCCGTTCGAACAGCCGCGCGAGGTGCGTCTCGACCGTCTTCGAACCGATCTGCAGGGCCGCCCCGATCTCGTCATTCGTGCGGCCGTCCGCAACGAGGCGCACGACGTCATGCTCGCGCGGGGAAAGGCGGGCAAGACCGGTGGTCGTTGGGCGCACCGAGAAGGCCAGACCGCCCGCGGCGACCCGCCGGATCGCATCGACCAGCTCGGGGAGTGGCGCGGTCTTCAGCACGAACCCGGCCGCCCCGAGCCGCAGCGCGGCGTCCGCGTACTGCGGGTAGTCGTACGCGGTCAGGACGATGACCGCCGGTCGGGGTGGCGGCGCCCCGGTCGCATCCCCCTCAGCCGCCCGCACTGGGCGCAAGGCCCGCAGCCCGCTGTCCGTCCCCAGCCGGATGTCCAGCAGCACGACGTCGACGCGAACTCCATCGAACAGCCCTTCGGCCTCGGCCGTCTCGAGCGACGGCGCGACCGTGATGATCTCGATGTCCGGCTCCGCCCGCAGGATCGCCGCGGTCCCCTCGCCCACGACCGGATGATCGTCGACGATCCCGACCCGGATCAGCTCGCCCGCCAGTCCAGCGCGACATGGGTCCCGCCCGATGGCCAGCGTCGGACGTCCAGGATCGCCCCGATGGCCTCCGCGCGCTGCTGCATGTTCAGCAGGCCGAAGTGGCCGGCACGGTCGGCGCCCTCGCCCGCATCGGGCTCGATGCCGGGACCCGCATCATCGATCGAGAGTGTCGCTCCACCAGGTGTCGTCGCGTAGCGCACGAGGATCGGCGGCTTGCCGTGCTTCACGGCATTCGCCAGTGCCTCCTGGGCGACCCGGAAGAATGCGAGCTCCACGGATGCCGGTGGGCGTGTCCCGTCCGAGCGCTCGAGGCGGACCTCACCGCCGGCCAGCCGTTCGATGCGGAGGACGAGCCAGTCGAGCGCGGGGCCGACACCGAGGTCATCGAGGATCGGCAGCCGCAGGTCTCCGCAGATCGCCCGCAGCCGATCCGACACGGTCCTGGCGATGTCCGCTCCCTCGGTGTCGCCGGCGGCGTCGAGTCGATGCACGAGCAGGGTCAGCTCCTGGAGGGCGTCGTCATGGATGTCCGCAGCGACCCTGGCCCGCTCGGCTTCGGTGGCGGCGACGACGAGGTCCCGCTGGAGCGTCGCGCGTGTCGCGAGGCGAGCGAGGGGCCGGATCGTGAACCGACCGGCGGAGAGCACAAGGAGGAACCACAAGAGTAGCGGCAGGCCATTCCCCGGTCCGGCGGACGCGAGTGCGATTCCCGGCGTGGCGCCGACGGCTGCGTATTCCGCGGTCTCGAGAAGACGGCCGCTGGCCAACGGTGTCGATCCCGTGCGCTGGATCGGACCGGCGGCGGCGAGCCCCGGGAGCAACGGGATGGCCGCGATCAGCGTCCAGCGCAGGAGATCCTCGCCGTGCCACGGGGGCGTCCACAACGCGATCACGCTCACCAGTGCCGCCGTCACGGTCACACCCGCCACACCGAGCGTGATCCCCCGACTGATCGCGGCGTCGTCGATGCGTTCCAGTAACGCGATGGCCAACGGCAGCATCGCGGCCGTCGTGAGGATGCCGGCCAGCGCGACCATCGGCGGCGACCAGGAGGCGTACAAGGGTTCCACCACGAACGGCATGCTCGTCGCCAGCGCGACGGGGACGGCCAGTGGTCGTAGTGCCGGGCCGCCCCGGCCGCTGGCCAGCCACCAGCCGATCACGAGCAGGAGCAGCGCCCCCGCGATCAGCGTCGGTAGTCGCATCCGGATGCCGTCGACGCCGTCGTCATACAGGTAGACGACCTGGTACCCGTCGGGGAAGACACCCGATTCCTCGACGCCGGCCGCCTGGCTCTCGACCACCCACGGGTCCACCGCGATGAGGTGCATGGGGGGCAGGCTGAGCAACTCCTCGACGACCGCCGGGTCGAGATCCACGACGATCGGGGCGGGCGGCTCGATCCGCGGCTCGTAGGGTGGGAATTCCCCGGTGATGGGGTTCGGTGTCGCTCCGACCTCGGGTTCGTGTTCCACGTAGTGCGGCATCTGGACCAGGGTGACGCCCCCCAGCTCCAGGACGACCATGCCCGGATGCAGCCCGTTCTGGGCCGCGATGCTGCGGGGCTCGACGTCGTCGACGATGACGTAGGGACCCGAGGTGGTCAGCACCACGCCAGGGTCGAACCGGCCGAACAGGACCACGACGAGCGAGATGATCACGCCGACGCCGGCGATGACGATCGAGGCCCGATCCCGGAGTGGCTGACCCATGCCTCGACAGTAGCAGAGGGTCATGACCGGACGGCTAGTGGATTTCCCGGAACGGCCGACGGGGATGGTCGGTCTGGTCGGTCGGCGCGCCCCTCACGACGATGCGGTCGTGATCACATCGATCGCGCCGGCGCGTCGTCTGGGGCACGACCGTCGGCGCGACCCTCGCCAGGTGGCGGAACCGGGGAATCCCGTCAGCTCCGGTCGACCGGGTCGGCCGTCGGCACGCGCGCACGGGTCGGGCGCACGGCGATGACGACCGCGCCCGCGATGAACACGAGGCCGGCCACCAGGAACGGGCCGGCGAGGCCCGTCACGGTCACGACGCCCGCCCCGATCGCCGGCCCGAGGATGCCGGCCGCGTAGAGCGGGAGGTACACGAGGTTGAGGGTCGCCGATCGCCGCTCCGGTGGGACGTCGAGGGCGAGCAGTCCGAACACCATGGCGCTCACCGCAGCGGTGGCCGCGCCTGACACGACCGCCAGCGCCGCGAGGGCGCCCACGCTCGGGACGAACGGCATCGCGAGCAGCACGATCCCGCCTGCGACGAGTGCGCCGACGAGGACGGCCCGGAAGCCGATCCGGTCGCCCAGGACACCGCCGAGCGGCGAGATCACCCCGCCGACGAGGGCGGCCGTGCCCATCACCAGCGCGATCGCCGACGCCAGGCCCGGGCCGGTGCCGGCGAGCCCCTCGACGAGGACGGGGATGTATGGCCGGGTCATCTGGGTCGCCAGGAACGAGACGCCGAAGATGAGGAAGATGCGGCGGACGATCGGGTCGGCGAGGACGCCGCGGAGCGCGCCGAACGCGAGGTCGATGACGCGTCCCGTCGGGACGACCTCGGGCCGCACCTCGCGCGACCCGAACGCCACGAGCAACGCGGTCACGACCGACAGGCCCGCCGACAACCAGAAGACCGCCGGCAGCGACCAGCCGAGGCCGTCGATCAGGAGACCGGCCAGGGCCGGGCCGACGGCGAACCCGATCGGCCCGGATGCCCCGAAGATCGCGATCGTCGTGCCGAGCCGGCGGGAGGGCGTCACGTCGCGGATCCCGGCCAGCATGACCCCGGTATTCCCCAGCTGGAACCCGATGAGCAGGACGCTCAGGGCGAGTTGCCACGGTTCCCTGGACAGCGCGACGCCGGCGAACACGACCGCCTCCACGAGCGCGCTCCGGACGATGACCGCCTTGCGGCTGTACTTGTCGGCCCAGACGCCCCACAACGGGACGAGCGGCATCCCGACGACGAAGATCAGCGAGCCGAAGAGGCCCACGAATGCCAGCCGGTCCGCTTCCGGCACGCCCATGCCGCGCAGGTAGGTCGGCAGCAGGGCGAAGATCTGGCTCACGCCGAGACCCTCGACGAGCGAGGTGATCCAGAAGACCGCGACCAGGACGCGCCAGTCCTGCGCGGGGCGCGGCCGGCCCGGAGTTGGTCCGCGCTCGAGGGTCACGGCGCGAGCCTACCGCGACCCGGATGCGGCGTGCCGCTCCCAGTGACGCGCCACCGCTCCGCGTCGCGCACGGGCCGCG
The DNA here is from genome assembly GCA_963735785.1 of uncultured Chloroflexia bacterium. Classification (GTDB taxonomy): domain Bacteria; phylum Chloroflexota; class Limnocylindria; order Limnocylindrales; family CSP1-4; genus SPCO01. The sequence goes on from CAVTMH010000003.1 coordinate 614,530, forward strand.
CACACGAAAGCGCCCGAAGGAACTGGTGGGAAAACCAGCCGGTCGGCCTCCCTTCGGCTCCGAACAAGTCCGGAGTCTCCGGGTGCCGCCCGAGAACCTCGTCCGCTGGCCTTGCGACCCTCGAACCTGGTTCCCGAGACCGTCCCGAGGATCGCTCCCCGATGCGGTTCTGGCGGTTCGCACCTGCCCCTTCGGGCAAGACGAAATGTAGATGCAACGGTTTGGGGCCACAACCGCCTTATCCACGAACATCGGTCGTGGTCGCGCGACCTTATCCCCGACTTTCCCACCGCTGTGGACGGCCTGTGGAGAAGCAGCTTCGTAGGCATCCACAGGCATCGCGCCGGGCGTACAGTCTCCCCAGGGAGGTGTGAACCGTGGCTCGATTGCTGGCTCGCCTCGTGGCGATGAACGACGGCTGGGCGCGACCCCTCGGCGAATTCAACCGTCGTTGGGTCTCGGCGATCTTTCGGCCGATCCGGCCGATCAGGGACCTGCTGAATGGTCGCTGGCTGGGCCATCCCCTTCATGCCGCATCGACCGATCTGCCGATCGGGCTGCTGCTGGGCGTCGTCGTCCTGGATGTCATCGGCCAGCCGGCCGCGGCTGACATCGTCCTGCTCGCGACGATCGTCACGATGCTGCTCTCGGCCCTCTCGGGCCTCGCCGACTACGCCGATACCAACGGCACGGCCCTGACCCGAGCGACGCTGCATTCGACGCTCATGGTCGTCGCGCTCGTGCTGCTCGTGATCTCAGCCATCGTGCGAGCGGGCGGTCCCGCCGATCGGACCGTGCCGGTCGCGTCGTCGATCATCGGGTTCCTCATCGTGACCGCCGGGGCCTTCGTCGGCGGCGACGTCGTGTACGTCCTGGGAAACATGGTCAATCGCCACGCCTTCCGTGGCGCCGGTACGAAGTGGATCAGGCTGGACACCGGCGATGTCGCCGACCTTGCCGCGCTCCCGGAGGCGGCACCCACGAAGATGCGCGCCGGCATCAACGACCTCGTCCTGGTCCGCCTGGGCGACACGATCCATGCCCTGCACGCGGTATGCGCCCACGCGGGCGGTCCGCTCGACGAGGGCACGATCGTCGACGGGTGCGTCGAGTGCCCGTGGCACGCCTCACGGTTCCGACTGAGCGATGGGCTCGCGCGCCAGGGACCGACCGTCTACGACCAGCCGAGCTACGAGATCCGCAATGCAGAGGGCGGCGGGTACGAGGTGCGGCGCCGAGTCGTGACCTAGGCAGACCCCCCGGGTGTCCACGCTCGTCCTGCCCGACCCCAGCCTCGTCGTCATGGTCGGGGCAGCAGGCTCCGGGAAGTCCACGCTCGCAGCCCGTCTGTTCGAACCGCACGAGATCCTCTCCTCGGATGCCCTGCGCGCCGCGGTGTCGGGGAGCGAGGCCGATCAGTCCGCCTCGGCGGTCGCGTTCCGCATCCTCCACGATACGCTCGGCCGGCGCCTCGACCGTGGCGACATGACGGTCGTCGATGCCACGAACACGAAGGCCGATCAGCGGCGCCCGCTCCTCGCCGCCGCGCGGCGCGCCCGTGTCCCAGCCATCGCGATCGTCCTCGACCTGCCATCACGCATGGTCCTCGCCCAGAACGGCAAGCGAGCCGCGCGTGTCGTCGAGCGTGACGTCGTCAAGCGCCACCTCGCGGCCGTCAGACGCACCGTCGACGACGGGCAGCTGACGAGGGAGGGCTTCGATCACGTCATCCATCTCCGCGCGCCGCGCGACGTGGCTGGCCTCCACGTCGAGCGCCGGGTCAGGAAACCGGTCGCGTGACTCGACCGAACGGCCGTGCCCGGAGCTCTACCCAGACCCCCGTTGCGCAGCGGGCAGTCTACGCGGAGCCCAAGCCGATGAGGACGATCGCCGCAGCCGCGAGGGCGATCCCGACCGTGTGATCGCGGGTCACGCGTTCGCGGAGCACGAGCGCTGCCAGGATGACGGTGGCCACCGGGTACAGCGCCGACAGCACGGACGCAACGGCCAGCGCACCGGTCTGGACCGCGAGCAGGTAGAAGCTGTTGCCGGCCATGTCCAGCACGCCGACGACGACGATCGCCGGCACCGCGTCCGTGGGCGGGCGCCATTTCGCACGGGTGACCAGCACGATGGCGATCACGAGGGCACCCTGGACGAGCCGGATGACGGTGAGCGAGCTGAAGACCTGACCCTCGCTCAGCCCGGAGATGACGATGCCGAACGAGCCGATCGCCACACCGGCGACCAGCGCCTCGGTCAGCCCGGCCCGCCCGCCGCCCTCGTCGGCCACACGCGAGACGAGCACGACGGCGAGGATCGCCAGCCCGATGCCGGCGAGGACCATGACGCCCGGGACACCCTCGAGGACGATCCCGGCCGCGACCGGGATGACCGCCGCCAGAACACCGGTCACCGGCGCGACGATGCCCATCCGGCCGATCGCGAGCCCGCGATAGAGGGCGGTGATCCCGAGACCACCGGCCACGCCGGCGAGCAGGCATAGCAGCAGGTCCGTGCCGGTCGGGACTGCCTCCGCGCGCACGAACGCGAGGCCGAGCGCGATCGTCATCCCGACGAACTGGGACAGCAGGACGACGCCGTATACTGGGGCGCGTCGACTGAGCAGCCCGCCACCGAAATCGCCGGCGCCCCACGCCGCAGCGGCGGCGAGGCCAAGGACGACTGTCGCGCTGCCGGCGGGCAGGGAATCGATCAGGCGCCGACTCCCGTGGCCGCGGGCTCCTCCCGAGCGAGCGCGGGATCGTCCACGCCCTCGTCGACCGCGGTCGGTCCTGGCAGCTCGACGACGGCGTCGGCCACGCTGTCATACCGATCCGAGGTCGTCAGGTAGATGATCTGGAAGTCGGATGCGACCCGCCTGAGCAGGTCCAACGCCCGCGACGCGCGGGTGTCGTCGAGCGTCACGAACGGATCGTCGAACACGAGCGGCGGTCGTCGATCGCCGGTCACCAGCCGCACGAGCCCAAGCCGGGCGGTGAGGTAGACCAGGTCGAGCGTCCCCTGGCTCAGGCTGCCGACCGGCACCCAATCGTCGCGTTCGGGGGCGTGCACGTCGATGTCGAGGGTCTTGTCGTCCACGCGGATCCGTCGGTAGCGGCCGCCAGTGACCGTGGCGATGTCGCGGACCATGTGCCCCTCGAGGTAGCGCGTGGCGGTCTTCATCGTCGCGACCTCGGCATGCTCGATGGATCGCAGCGTCGTCTCGAGCACCCGATGACGCCGGCGCAGCGTCTCGAGCTGTTCGCGCGAGCCCGCGAGACGCTCGGCCTCTGCCGCCACCTCCTCGGCATCGACCGCGTTGGCCTCGACCCGAGCACGGGCGTTCGCCTCGTCGTCGCGGGCGCGCTCGAGACTGGCTTCCTGGTCGCGGACCTCGACTTCGAGCCGCTCACGGGCCCGCGGCTCCTTGGCGATCGGGCCGAGGTGCTCGAGCGCGCTCGTCTTCTGATCGATCTCGAGGGCGGACGCGTCTCGCAGCGTCCCCAGTGTCTCGCGCGGCTCCTTGCCGACCAGTCCCTCGAGCTGCGCGGAGAGCTGGTCCATCCGACCGACGTGGGCTTCCTCACGGCTCAGCATGTCTTCGGCGCTTGCCAGGTCCTCGAGGCCGAGCGCGCCCAGCTGCTGCACGGTGTCGATCTCGGCCTGGCGCAGCTCCGCCTCCATCTCCGACCGACCGCGCAGGCGTCGATCGATCTCGACGTCGCGCAACTGCTCCTGCATCTGCGACCCGCGTCGGAGCCAGAACGCGACGAGCGTGAGGATGAGTCCGATGCCGGCCATGGCCGCCCCGAGGTAGAGCGGAGCGGCGCCGAGATCGAGGACGCCGACGGTCGCCGCGAGGAACGACCCACCGGCAACGACGACGCCGAGCAGGACGAGCAGCATGCCCCACCGCGAGAGCGGGCGCCAGGTCGGCTCGGGCGCGACGTCGAACTGGACGGCGACCTCGCCGGACAGCGCCGCGTTGAGCTCGCGGATGCGGGTATCGAGCGAGCGGAGCCGCTCGACGCTCTGGCGGACGACCGGGAGCGGGTTCGGGGACGGGTGGGTCTGGGCCAGGCCATCGAGCTCCGCTGCGACCTCGACCGCCTCGCGATATCGCTCATAGCGCTCCTGGGCGGCCGTGCGCTCCGCGAGCAGGCGCTCTGCCTGGCGCGCCTTCTCGAGCATGCTCCGTCGCTCGACGAGGGAGGTTTCGACCGCGGTGCGACGCTCGCGTGCCCCGGACAGCGAATCGCGGTCCTGTTCGAGCCGGGCGAGCGCGAGCTCACCCTGCTCGAGCGACTGCGCCGACGCCGATACCGCGTCCTCGACGATCTTGAGGCGGCCGGGGTTCTTGTCGCCCTTCGTCGCCAGGCCGTGGAGCGCGCGCTCGAGCTTCTTCTTCGCTCTTCCGGTGCCCCGGTCCGCGCCGCTGATGCTGGCCTGCAACCGGTCCCGCAGCGCGCTCTCGTCGCGAGCGAGGTCGCTGAGCTCGTGATGGCGGACCGACGCGGTCGAGCGGAAGAACGGTTCGGTCGGGATGCCGGAGAGCTCGGCCAGGACCTGGTCGGCGAGCGCCGGGTCGGTGATCGCCGGCTGACCGTCGTACTCGAGGCTGACCGTCCCCCGCTGACCTGCAAAGGTCTTCTGGAGCGTCCCGGTCACCTTGCGGCCGTCCTCCTCGTCCTGCTCGAATTCGATCGCGATCCATGTCCGGGCCTCGCCCTCGGCATCCCACGGCCGCAGCGATTCGAGGTCCGCGGCGGTGCTCGTGACACGCCTGGTGATCGCAAGCTCGATGGCCCGCTGGATCGTCGACTTCCCCGCCTCGTTCGGCCCACGCACCACCGTGACACCGGGCGCCAAATCGATATCGAGCTCGCGATAACGGCGCAGGTCGCGGATCTGGAGCCGCCGGATCCTCACAGCGACACCTCGTGGCCGGCCAGCAGGAGCCGGCCCAGGCGCAAGGCGTCGCGCAGCTCGGCAGCCTCGGCCGAGGGATCCTGCGCGCCCGCATTGGGGACCGCCCCGGCCTCGAGCTCGGCGATCCGCGCTTCGAGGTCGCGGATGAACGCCCCGGCGATCGTGTCGGGCGGCGGCAGCGCGCCCTCGGTCAGGGCAGGCAGGCTCACGTCGCGCACGCGCACCTTCAGGAACGACCCGGCCAGCGCCGCCTCGATCTCGTCGAGATGCAGGTCGAGCTCGTCCGGCCGGACGCCGACGACGCGCGCGTCCAGGACGAGATCCGGGTTGCCCTTCTTGCGAAGGCTCTCGATCAATGCCGGCTGTGAGGTGACGCTCCCGGCGTCGATCTCCACCTTCTCAAAGCGCGTGGCACCGACCTGCCGTTCCTGGACCGTGATCGAGCGACGACCGTCGGTCTCCTCCAGCTCCACGAGCAGGACCTTGCCCGCCCGGTCCTGGGTCAGTGCCACCGGCTCCGGCGCTCCGGCAAAGGCATAGGTGACCCCACCGGAACGACCCTGTTGCGTCGAATGCCAGTGGCCGAGGGCGAGGTAGTCGAACCCCGTCGCGGCGATCTCGTCGGCGGTGATCACGACGTCGTCACGCTCGGTCTTGCCCGGGATGAAGATCGAGCCGTGGACCATGCCGATCCTCCAGGTGGCCGGCGCGTCGCCGGGTCGACCGGCGAGGTCTCGCAACGGGCTGTGCGGTGCCTTCTTCGTCGCGAACACCGGACCGTGGACGATGGCGTCACACGCCGTGACGTGGACACTCGGCCGGTCGGGGGTGAGGACCGTCACGAGATCGTCGTTGGGGCCACTCCCCGCGAGCGCCGCGAGGTCGTAGGCACGATAGATCGAGGCGCGGTCGTAACAGTCGTGCGTGCCCGGGATGATGACCGTCCGGATCTTCGACTCGGCCAGGCGCTTGAGCTGCTCGGCGACACGCTCGACCGAGCGGCGCGGCTGGACGTTGCTGTCGAACAGGTCGCCGGCGATCAGGAAGAGATCGACCTTCTCGGCGAGCGCGAGATCGATGGCGGCAGCAAAGGCGGCGAACTGCCGCTCCCGCTGGGCACTCGCCTGCTCGCCGAGGTCGTCGTGTCGTGCTCCGAGATGGACATCGGCGGTATGGATGATCCGTAGCATCCGCTGGGGCAGGGCCTCCGTGGTCGGCGTCTTGGTCGATCACGATCCGGTTCGCGCAAGCTACGTGGGTCTGGCGCGAGCGAGGCGCCCCCATGACTCCCCGCTCGCCGCCCCGGATCCTCGCCGGTCATTGTGACAGGTCGCTTGTCACGGCCGCCACCCCCGTCCGGGCCTGCGATGTCCGAATTTTCGACCCGTTGTATCCTGCGCCGCACTAGAACCGGTGCGCCCCGCAAAACAGGGACTCCCACATCGGCACCTGGGTCAGCGCGGGCCCGGCTTCTCTCGCCAGACCACGCATCCCCGTCCGCCGATGCGGCCGCCCCAGGTGGCGCACCCCCGCCGACCAACGCGTCCCGGAGGAGCATCGTGACCTACGTCGATCGGACCCTGAACTGCGTGGACTGTGGCGTCGAATTCATCCATTCGGCCGCGGACCAGGAGTACTACGTCCAGAAGGGGTTCTCCAGCGATCCGAAGCGGTGCACGAGCTGCCGCGCGAGCCGGCGAGCCGCCCGAGACGGTGGGTACGACGTGCGCGACATCGGGGGCCCCCGAGGCTACGAGCGCGGCGATGATCGCCCGAACCGCGAGTACTTCGCGGTGGTCTGCTCATCCTGCGGGAACCAGGCCCAGGTGCCCTTCAAGCCGCGTATGGACCGCCCGGTCTACTGCTCGGATTGCTTCCGGACGGTCCGCCCCGACTGACGCGCCCCACAATGACGGCGCCGGCGTTCGTCGATCGCTGCGCGCGTCGCTCACGCACCTTGGGGTGCGCTCGCTTCCGTGCTCGCTCTCGCCTTCGCCGGCACCATCCCTGCGGCGCGCTTCGCTATATCTAGGTTCGGAACGTCTCGCCCGCGCGGAAGCGTTCGCGGCGGCGCCCACGCCAGACCGTGACCCGCGCGGCGCCGTGGACCTGCCAGGCGCCGTCCCGGCCGACGACGGCGGTCTGCTCATCGATCCCGAGCACGACCGATCCGCGCGGCGCCTGCAGCGCGATCAGCGCGGACATCGACTCCGGCCACGCGTCGTAGTGCGGCACGACCGAGACCCCCCGCGCAAACCCGAGTCCCCGCGCCCAGCGCAACGGCCACGGCGCGAACCGCACCCGGAAATCGAAGGCGTGGCCGGCCAGGATCATCGCACCGGCCGAGCAGCCTGCCAGCACCGCGCCACGCTCATGCGCCCCCAGCAGGGCGGCACCGACGGCGCTGCCCTCGAGCGATCTCCGCAGGTACTCAGGCTTCCCGCCAGAGAGGTAGATGAGGTCGGCCTCGCCGACCGCTTGCGCGGCTGCCGGGTCGTCCGCCCCGGCGCGATCCCGGACGAGCAGCGGCTCCACCTCCGCCCCGAGGCCGGCGAAGTGGGCCGCGCCCATCGCCGCCCAGCGCTGGAAGACGTCCTCGCCGTCGGGGAATGACGCCGTCGGCAGGACGGCCACACGCGGCCGCGCCACACCGGTCGATGCCAGCAGACCCGCATCGATCTCGGCCATGGCCGGGAGGAACTCACCGGCGCCTACGAGCACCACGGGTCCGGGCATACCGCGAGAGTCTATCTGCGAGACTGCGAGCATGACGACACGCCAGCGCTGGACCCTCCTCGCGACGATCATCGGGTCGGGGTCGGTCTTCCTGGACGGCACGATCGTGAACGTGGCGCTGCCGAGGATCGGGCGGGAGCTGCCCTCGTCGGTGTTCGGGGTCCTCGAGGGCCAGACCTACGTCGTGAGCGGCTACCTCGCCGTCCTCGCCGCACTGCTGATCCTGGCCGGCGCCCTATCCGATCGCTACGGGCGTCGGCGCGTCTACGCCCTCGGTCTTGCCAGCTTCGCGGCGACGTCGGCGCTGTGCGGGCTCGCGCCCACCCTCGAATGGCTCGTCATCTTCCGGCTGCTGCAGGGCGCGGCCGGCGCTCTGCTCGTGCCCGGAGCGTTATCGCTCATCACCCAGACATTCGAGAGCGGGCCGGAGCGCGGACGCGCCTTCGGTCTCTGGGCCGCTGCGACCTCCGGGCTGGTGCTGGTCGGACCGCTTGCCGGTGGGCTGTTGGTCGACACGATCGGCTGGCGGGTTGCGTTCCTGATCAACGTCCCGGTCCTCGCGTTCGCGCTGTGGGTCGTCATGCGGCATGTGGTGGAGTCGCGCGACACCCGTTCCTCCCAACGGTTCGACTGGCTCGGATCGGCCGTGGCGGCGATCGCCGTGGGCGGCCTGTCGTTCGGGCTCGTTCGTGGCGGCGAGCGCGATTGGCAGGACCCCGTGTCGTGGGCGTCGATCGCCGTCGGGGGGCTGGCCCTGGTCGCCTTCCCGATCCTGATGGCGACTCGCCCCGACCCGCTCGTGCCCCTGTCGCTGTTCCGCTCGCGCGCGTTCACGACGATCAACCTTGCGACGTTCTTCATCTATGGCGCGCTGTACGTCACGTTCAGCTACAGGGGATCCTGTTCCAGAACGTGCTGGGGTACACCGCGCTTGCCGCCGGTGCGTCCGGACTCCCCGTCGGGATCTGCCTGACGCTCCTCTCGACGCGCGTCGGGACCGTCGCCGGTCGGATCGGTGCACGCCCGTTCCTCGTCGTCGGACCCCTGCTCATGGCGGCCGGTCTCCTCTGGTTCGCGCGGATACCGGTCGACTCCGACCCGTGGCTGGCGTCCGTGCAAGACCCCACGACGCTGATCCCGCCACGGGATTTCTTCATCGACGTCCTGCCGTCGGTCCTGCTCTTCGGGCTCGGCATCTCGTGCATCGTCGCGCCGCTCACGACCACCCTGATGGGCTCGATCCCGGAGCGCTTCTCCGGGTTGGGGTCCGCCATGAACAACGCCATCGCGAGGGTCGGCCAGCCGCTGCTCGGGGCCGTCATCTTCGTCGCGATCAGCGCGACCTTCTATTCGTCGCTCGAGGCGCTCGCGCCCGGGCTGGACGTCCGCGATCCCCAGGTGCGCGAGGTGTTCTCCCCGCTCAATCCGCCGGAGGAGGACGCGACCGCGGCACAGGTCGAGGCCGCCCGGCGCGCCTCCATCGATGCCTTCCACCAGGCGATGCTGGTCGGGGCCTCGTTGCTGGCTGCGGGCGCCGCGATCTCATGGTACGGCTTGCGCGATGAGCGGTCGCCCCGAGAGGCGGAGGCCGGCGGGGCCCCCGCGGCCGTCTGACAGGAAGCCAGAGCACGGCCGTGACTCGCGACTGGGATGCCCGGACCTACGACCAAGTCGCCGATCCCATGACCCGCTGGGGCTCCGAGGTGCTCGACCGCCTGCCGTTGCGGGGCGACGAACGCGTGCTCGACGCGGGGTGCGGGACCGGGCGCGTGACGGATCGCCTCGTCGAGCGACTGCCGCGCGGCCGGGTGGTGGCGCTCGACGGGTCGCCGGCGATGGTCGATCTCGCGCGCCAGCGCCTCGCCCGGTTCGGCGATCGCGTCGACTACCTGGTCGCCGATCTGGGCATGCCTCTGCCGATCGAGGGCGTCGTCGATGCGGTTCTCTCGACCGCGACGTTCCATTGGGTGCCGGACCACGACGCCCTCTTCGCGAACCTCGCCGCGGTCACGAGGCCCGGCGGCCGGCTCGTCGCCCAGTGTGGTGGCGCGGGCAATATCGCATCGATCCAGCGCGCGCTGGCGACGATCGGCGACGGCTGGCTCGGCCCGGTCCATTTCGAGACACCCGAGGCGACGGCACGCCGGCTCACGGCTGCCGGCTTCGACGAGGTCGACTGCTGGCTCACCGAGGAGCCGACACGGTTCGAGCCCGGCGAGCCCTTCGAGTCATACCTGCGAGCCGTCGTGCTCGGTGGCCACCTGGAGCGCCTGCCGGCGGCCGACCACGACGCGTTCGTCCATGCCGTCGCCGAGGGGGTCGGCGATCCGCTGATCGACTACGTCCGCCTGAACATCACGGCCCGTCGATCGAGCTGACCGATCGACGGCGGGCGTCAGCCCTCCAGATCGATCGTCTCGATCTCGAGCGTCGGCCGGCCATCGTCGCCGGATGCATGGAATGTGCCCGTGACGGTCACGGATCCCCACCACATCTTCTTGAGGTCGGGCTCCGTCGTGGTGTCGAGGGCCGCGAGGGTATCGGCCGGGACCTGCCCGGTCAGCCGCACCCCGCCGCCGCACTGCGGTGGGTACGACTCCATCAACAGGGCGCACAGCTGCGCGGTGCCCTCATCCGCGAGGAAGTTGCCGGTTACGCGGACGATCTTGCCGTCATTGGCCGCTGCGGCGGCGAGCAGGGCGTCGACATCGATGGCCGCCGGGGCATCGCCGCCCGGCGCGGAGGGAGCCGCCGGCGACGCGGGGGCCTGGGTCGTGGGTGGCGAGGCGGCCGCGCCGGCGCACGCGGCGAGGACGAACGCGAGGACGGCCACGAGCCAGGCGGCGGCCAAGGGACGACGAGGCGAACGGGCGAGCATCGGATTCTCCGGAGCGCAGGTCGTGGAGGGCTGATGCGTGTCTCGACGCGGCGCCACGACGGGCGGTTCCGTCAGTCACGCATCGGGAATGGCGCGCCGTGGCCCGGGACGACGACGTCGGCGGCGGCGAGCACCCGCGCTCGCCCTCGCTCGCACGCCGCCAGGTCTGACGCGTAGGGGTCGATCCCAGAGCAGGTGGACGGTTGTCATGGCGCCGCAGTGTAGGGCCGCGCATGGCCACCCGACGCACCCGTGTCGCATCGGGCGCGATGTCCCGGCAGGGCTGCGACGTCGCTGGCAGACTCAGGCAGGCATCCATCCCTGACCGGAGGCCCGCCGTGACTGCGACGCCCGAGCACCCAGCCGATCTCGTCTTCCATGGCGGGCATGTCGTCACCATGGACCCGGCGCGGAGCTGGGCCAGCGGCATGGCGATACGTGACGGCCGGATCGTTGCCGTCGGCTCCGACCGCGAGGCGGCCGCGACCGTCGGTCCGTCGACACGGGTCATCGACCTGCGGGGCCGGACGGTCACCCCGGGCTTCCAGGACGCGCACGTGCATCCGGTCCACGGCGGGCTCGCACGCCTGCGTTGCGAGCTCCACGACACGCGCGGCCGCGAGGCATACCTCGCGGTCATCGCGGAGTACGCCCGAAGTCACCCGGACGAGGCATGGATCCGCGGCGGCGGCTGGTACATGGACGACTTCCCGGGCGGCACGCCTCGCCGCGAGGACCTCGACGCAATCGTGCCGGATCGGCCGATCTTCCTGCCGAACCGTGACGGTCACAGCGCCTGGGTGAACACGCGCGCGCTCGAGATCGGCGGCGTCACGGCTGACACGAGCGACCCGCCCGACGGGCGCATCGAGCGAGACGACCGTGGCCACCCGAGCGGGACGCTCCACGAGGGCGCCATGGGACTGGTCGACCGCTTCGAGCCCGACGACACTGCGGCCGATCTCGAGGAGGCGCTGCGCATCGGCCAGGCCTACCTGCATTCGCTGGGCATCACGGCCTGGCAGGACGCCATCGTCCGGCCCGAGACGGAGGAGCGCGCCTACGTCGCGCTCGCATCGCGGGATGAACTGACGGCCCGGGTCGTCGGGGCGATGTGGTGGGAGCACCACCGCGGCGAGGAGCAGATCGAGGAATTCGTCGAACGTCGCACGGCCACATCCATGGGTCGCTACCGGGCCATCAGCGTGAAGCTGATGATGGATGGTGTTCTCGAGAACTTCACCGGCGCCATGCTCGAGCCGTATGGCGATGGCCGCGGGGGCACGACCGAGAATCGTGGCCTGCTCCAGATCGACCCGGCGGGGCTCGCCAGCTGGGTGCCGCGCCTCGATGCGCTCGGCTTCCAGGCGCATTTCCACGCGATCGGCGATCGGGCGGTCCGGGCCTCGCTCGACGCCGTTTCTGCGGCGCGCGCGCAGAACGGCCCATCCGATACCCGCCCGCACATCGCGCATATCCAGGTGATCCACCCCGACGACATCGGCCGGTTCCGCGAGCTGGGTGTCGCGGCCAACGCGCAGCCCTACTGGGCCTGTCACGAAGGGCAGATGGACAACCTGACGATCCCGTTCCTTGGCGACCGGTGGCGCTGGCAATACCCGTTCCGCTCGCTGCGGGCGGCGGGCGCGGTCCTCGCGATGGGCTCGGACTGGAGCGTATCCACCCCGAACCCGCTGCTCGAGATGGAGCTGGCAGTCGAGCGCGTCGCCGATGAGAGCCGCGGTATCCGCGATCCATTCCTGCCCGACGAGCGGCTGGATCTCGTGGACGCGCTGGCCGCCTTCACGGCCGGGTCCGCCTACGTCAACCACCTCGACACCGAGACCGGGACGCTCGAGGTCGGCAAGGCGGCGGATCTCGCTGTCCTGGACCGCGACCTGTTCGATCGAGGCGCCGGCCCGATCGGGGACACCAGGGTGGTCGGCACGTTCGTCGACGGCGCGTCCGTGTACGAGGAGCCCGCCCTCGAGGGCTGAGGGGTCCATCCGGGGCATGGACAGATGACGATGGTGTTTCGGCAACGGACGACGGTGGTCGCCGAACCCCGTTGGGGCGATGCTCCTGTTGCGCACCGGATGGACCGGGACGCAGAAAGGAGCGATCAAGCAATGAACTCGTATTCGATCCTCATCGTCAACGAGCACATCCAGTATCTGCTCGACGAGGCGGCGGCTCACCGCGCGGCCAAGGTCGAGAAGCCCGGACTGTTCGAGCGGATCGCTTCCGCTGCATCCTCGGTCAAGGCGGCGATCGACGCCCCTGCCGACTACAGCCGCTCGATCCTTCCGCCGCTCCACGACTATCCGTACCGGAGCTGAGGCTTCCTCCCCTCGGTTTCGCCGACCTCCCTCCCAAACGCGAACGACCCCCGGATCCTCCTCCGGGGGTCGTCGTGTGTCCCCAGCCTGGGAACCGTCAGTCGCGCTCGCCGCGCAGCCGACGCATCTCCCGCTGGATCTCCGCCTCGCGCCGCGCGTCGTTGACGCCGTAGACCGTCCACCAGTGCGCGACGAGCCCGATCCCCCACCCGATCGAGGCGAAGGCCGGCCATGGCACGCCCGGCGTGCGATCGGTCGTGAACCAGATGGCCCAGAGGAACCCGTTCACGAGCACGTAGATCAACAGGTGGATGCGGAAGTCCTCGCGGGCCTTGACGCGTCCTTCGGCCCGGGCGCGCAGGTCGTCGTCGGATGTCGTCGTCATGGCATCGCCTCCGATCGTAGTGTCGTCCCGACCACCGTACTACGCTGGCTCCAGGTCCCCTGGCGTGTCGATGTCGTGGAGCGTCGCCGCGCCGGGATCGTCGCGCCGCCATGACGCCTCTGGGACGACGTGCGCGGCAAGGGCCTCGGGCAGGGCGCGAAACCGCCGCTCACCCCTATCCAGAAGCTCCCGCGCGGCCACCTCGCCGCGCCGGCGATCCAGCGCGAGCGGCAACGGCTGCGGGTCGCCCTCGCTCCCCAGGACCGCGGCCGCGTGTCCCGAAACGATCGCCCCCACCAGGCGCTCGAGCACCGCCGGCACGAGCGACGGCATGTCCCCAGCGACGACCATCACCCGCTCGATCCCTGGATCGAGGGCCGCGAGACCCGCCACGACGCCCACGAGCGGGCCGTCGAAGGCCGCGGGATCGTGGGCGATGCGGACGCCGTCGGGCACCGTCGGCTCGACGCCCGGACCGGTGACGACGACGACGTCTGTCGCCACGACACACACCGCGGCGATGGCGTGATCGAGTAGCGGTCGGCCGTCGATCAACTCGGCCAACTTGTCCCGACCAAACCTCGTCGAGCGGCCCCCCGCGAGCACGATCGCCCCAGTCCGCTCGGTCACGGCACGGCCTCGGTCCGGCGTGGAGCCCTCGAGCCGGGAACATGGCCGTTTGGCGTGCGTCGCAGGATGGCCCGCCGGTCGAGGTCCTCCAGGATCGCCAGCACGTACTTGCGGCTGGTGCCGGTCGCGTCGCGGTAGGCCGCCGGTGTCAGGGGCTCGCGGGCGGCCATCGAGAGCGCCGTGGCCGTGAGATCTCGGTATGCGGACATCTCGTATGCGAGATCCGGCTCCAGGACGACGATCCGAGCGGCCCGCTCCAGCGCCCGAACCCCAGCCGGCGGGCACCCCGCGACCCGGGCGGCATCGGCGAGCGGGGGTGGGGCCGGGACCGCAAGCAGTGCCTCGAGGCGGTCCATGGCCGCGGCCAGTCCGGGGTCGACGATCCTCCCCGCAGATCCTGGGTGGCGGAGGGTGTCGCCGTCCCGGACGAGGCGGCCGTCCGCCACCAGGCCCTCGATCACCGGCCCTGCCGCCGCCAAGGCCCGGTCTCGGCGGATGGTCACAGCGCGACGGAGCGTGGCTGCCACGACCGAGCGCACCTGGCCGAGCGTCGCCTCGTCCTTGACGACGGTGAGCGCACCGGCCGCCGCCAGCTCGCGAACGTCGGGGGCGAGGACGGTCCGGCCCCCGTCGGCGATGGCGCCATGCAACGCGAGCCGCGCGCCGGGGTCGCGACCCGCCGCCGCGAGCATCGCGACACGCGCCGCCGTCTGACGCCGCCGCGAGATCCCCCGCGGGGGCGCCACGTCCAGGACGACCCCGCCGACGGGGAGCACCGCCGAGCCCCGTCGCAGGACGAAGCGATCACCGGGAGCCAGGGCGATGGGCGCGCCGAGTCGGACGATCCCGGCGGGCGTCCCGTCCGGCAGCTCCAGGGCGTCGCGCCCGGCCCGACCGACCGAGGCTTCCGCAGCGGCCGTGCCCGCGTGGAACCTGGCGCGGGTTCGGTCCGCGAGCGGCCCGCCGAACGCGACGAGTGCCCGGTCCGTGGCATGCACGAGCGGATCGTTGGTGAGCGCCAATCCCCGATGCAGCTCCCCGATATCGACACCGGCGAGGTTCAGCGCCGTGCGCCCGCCTCCCTGGACGCGATCGACGGCCCCGCCGTGGACCTGGATCTCGCGGATCCGGACGACCCGGTCGCCGGGGACCAGTCGAAGCGTGTCGCCACGGTCGAGCGAGCCGCCCCGGAGGGTGCCGGTGACGACAGCGCCACGGCCCTTCAGCGAGAACACCCGGTCGATGGCAAGCGTCGGCGGGCGTGCGGGCGGCCGATGCCCGGCGACCAGCGCCAGGATCGCGGCACGGACGGCGTCCACGCCTTCCCCGGTCAGAGCGGAGGCGGCGAGGACCGGGGAGCCGGCAAGGGACGTCGGCGCGAGGAGGTCGGCCACGGCCGCGACGACGGCAGCGACCCGCTCCGGATCAACGGCGTCGATCTTGGTGACGACCGCGAGACCGAAGCCGACGCCGAGGGCATCGAGCAGCGCCAGGTGCTCGAGCGTCTGTGCGCGAGGGCCATCGTCGGCGGCCACGACGAGCATCACCGCGTCGATCTCGCCGGCGCCGACGAGCATGTTCCCGACCAGCTTGTCGTGGCCCGGCACGTCGACGAAGTCGATCGCCTGTCCGTCGTCGAGCGTGAGATGCGCGTAGCCGACGTCGATGGTCATCCCGCGCCGGCGCTCCTCCGGCAACCGGTCAGCGTCGATCCCGGTCAGTGCTTGCAGCAGCGTGGTCTTGCCGTGGTCGATATGGCCCGCGGTGCCGACGACGATGGTCACGCCGCGCCGCCGAGCACCCGCTCGATCGTCCGCGCGAGGGCGTCATCCGACTGCGGATCGACGGTTCGGAGGTCCAGCACGACCCGCCCATCCTCGATCCGGCCGATCACAGGCGGATCCTCGCGCCGGAGAGCGGCGAGCACACCCACGGCTGAGGGCCCGCTCAGGCGCAGCCCGACCGACGGCAGGGTCTCCCCGGGCAGCGAGCCCCCTCCGACGGTCGATCGCAGGTCGACCATCTCGACCGCGCCGCCGACGCGCGCGCAAAGCCGTTCAGCCCGCTCGCGGAGCGCGTCCGGTGTCGTCGCGATCATCTGCCAGACCGGGATGTCCGTCGTGGCGCGGCCGGCCCGATAGAGCCCGAGGGTCAACGCCACACCGGCCATCGTCACCTTGTCCGGTCGCATCGCCCGGGCGAGTGGATCGCGTCGCATCCTGGCGACGAGGGTCGAGCGGCCCACCACGAGGCCCGCCTGTGGCCCGCCGACCAGCTTGTCGCCGCTGAACGTGACGACATCGGAGCCGGCGCCCAGACGCTCGGACGGCATAGGCTCGTGGGCGAGGCCGAAGGCCGTCGTGTCGAGCAGCGCCCCGGAGCCCAGGTCGTCGATGACGATGGCGTCGTGACGGTGCGCGAGGTCGGCGACGGCAGCCGGGTCGGGGCTCTCGGTGAAGCCGGACATCGTGAAATTGGACTGGTGGACGCGAAGTACGGCGCGGGCACGGCCCTCCGCGAGCGGCGCCTCGAAGTCGTCGGCGCGGGTCCGATTGGTCGTCCCGACCTCGATCAGCTTCGCACCGGCGCGACGCACGATATCCGGGATCCGCACGCCGCCGCCGATCTCGACGAGCTCCCCGCGCGAGACGACCACGCCCCCGCGACCCGCCAGACCCACGGCGAGGGCGAGCGCCGCCGCGTTGTTGTTCGTGACGAGGGCATCCTCGGCGCCGGTCAGCGCGACGAGGTGGTCCTCGGCGATGCGTGCCCGCGCCCCGCGCCGACCCGTTTCGCGGTCGAGCTCGAGCAGCATCGCCTGTGTCGCCAGCGCGGCGGCCGACTCCGCGGCGGCGGGCGGCCAGGGCGCGCGACCCAGGTTCGTGTGGACGATGACGCCCGTCGCGTTGATGACGGCTGGCGGCGCCGCACCGACCTGCCCGGCGAATGCGTCGAGTCGATCCAGCACCGAGGTGGCCAAGCGGTCCAGGTCCGGCGGCACCGAGCCGTCCGAGCGCAGGCGTTCGCGCTCGGCATTCACGACCTCTCGCGCCACGGCGACGACCGCCCCGGCCTCTCGCGGACCCGGCAGCCGATCGCGCACGCGCGCGAGCACGTGCTCGACGCTGGGCGGGCGCGGCCGGGCGGCCGGCTTCGACGACATCGTTCCTCCATCGCGACGCGTGGCGGGAGCGCGTGGGAGTCGAACCCACCGAGCCACGCCGAGCGCGGCGCCACCGGTTTTGAAGACCGGGGGACCCACCGGGACCCCTCCGCTCCCACGCTCGATGGTAGCGCGGGCGCGGCCGACGGCCCGCGGCCGACGGCGGACCTATCATCGCGGCATGACCACGCTCGACGCCGCGCCGCCGCTTCGCCTGACCACGATGACCGGCTGCGGCGGATGTGCGGCGAAGCTCGGGGCGGACCTGCTGGCGGACGCCTTGTCCGGCCTTCGCGCGGAGGCAGCGGGGGTCGATGCGGACGGCGCGCTCATCGCCGGCCTCGCGCCGCCCGACGATGGCGTGGCCTATCGGGTCAGCGACGACCTCGCGATCATCGGCACGCTCGACTTCTTTCCGCCGCTCGTCGACGATCCTCGGACGTTCGGGGAGATCGCCGCGGCCAACGCCCTGAGCGACGTGTTCGCGATGGGCGGCCGGGTGCTGTTCGCCCTGTCGATCGCGGCATTCCCCGAGGAGCTGCCGCGGGACGTGCTGGCCGCGAT
The DNA here is from genome assembly GCA_963735785.1 of uncultured Chloroflexia bacterium. Taxonomy (GTDB): domain Bacteria; phylum Chloroflexota; class Limnocylindria; order Limnocylindrales; family CSP1-4; genus SPCO01. Next base: position 632,157 of record CAVTMH010000003.1, read on the forward strand.
CTTCGACGGGGCGTCATCGAAGGTCCGCGAAGCCGGGGGCACGCTGGCCGGCGGTCATACGATCCGCGACCCGGAGCCCAAGTACGGACTCGCGGTCGTCGGGGCAGCGCACCCGGACAAGCTCCTGCGCAAGGGAGGCGCGGTGCCGGGTGACGTCCTCGTGCTCACGAAGCGGCTCGGGACCGGGGTCCTCGTCTCGGGCTCGCGGCAGGGCCGGACGAGTGCCGCGGATCTGGTGACGGCCATCGACGGGATGCGGACGCTCAACCGGGCGGCCTCGGAGGTATTCGTCGCGGCAGGCATCCGAGGGGCCACCGACGTCACGGGCTTCGGCCTGCTCGGGCACGGCCTCGAGATGGCCCGGACGTCGGACACCCGGTTCGTCTTCGACGCGGATTCCCTGCCGGCACTGCCGGGTGCGCTGGAACTGGCCGCGGCCGGCGTGGAGACCGGCGGGGCGGCGCACAACCGGCGCTTTGTGGCGGCGGCCCTGGAGGTCGCGCACGAGGTGAACCCGGCGCTGGTCACGTTGGCGCACGATCCGCAGACGAGCGGCGGGCTGCTCGCGGCCGTCGCGGCTGATCGGCACGAGACCGTGGACCTCGCGCTCGCGGATGCCGGTATCGAGCGGCACTGGATCGGACGGGTCGACGCCGGCGCGGGCGTCGCACTGCGGTGACGACCCCGAACAGCTCGCCTGTCCACGTCGAGCGCGTCGGTTCTGGGCCGCGAGTCATCCTCGTTCACGGCAGCATGCGGCACGGCTCCGTGTCGTTCGAGCCGCTACGTGTGTTGGCCGATCAGTACACCCTCGAATTCGTCGATCGGCGCGGATTCGGCCAAAGCATCCTGCGCGAGCATGGCGTCGACTTCGACCTCGACGCCGAGGACATTGCCGGATTGCTCGGCGACGGAGCGCACCTCATCGGTCACTCGTACGGTGGTGTCGTCGCGATCCTGGCCACCGCCCGACGCCCAGATGCCGTCCGGTCGCTCACCGTGATCGAGCCACCGTTCTTTGCCCTCGCCGCAGACCATCCGGCCGTTCGGACGTTGCGAGAGCGCCTGGCCGACCTGTTCCCCGCTCCGACCGACATGGGACCCGGGCGCTGGCTCTCGATGTTCGCCGGTGGGCTCGGAAGCCGGGTGCCGCCAGAGCTGCCGTTCGGTGCGGACGAGGTCGCCGACATCCGCGCTTCGATGACGGAGCGCCCTCCGTGGGAGGCGTCCGTGGATCTCGCCTCGATCCGCTCGGCCGGGGTGCCGACGCTCGTGATCCGCGGGGACTGGTCAACCGACCCGCCGGCAGCGGCCATCGGCGGCGCGGCCTTCGGGGCGATCGCGGATGTGTTGGTGCGGGAGCTTGCGGCGACCAGTCTCGTCGCTCCCGGCGCGACGCACCGGCCGCAACTGGACCGCGCAGACCTGGTGGTGCCGCACGTCCGGGCCTTCCTGGATGCGGCGCGCGCTGGGTAGCTCCCGCACGGCCACCCGGCGCTACACTCCGTGGTAAACCCCCGCAGGAGGCCACCTGAGTGGCGAAACCCTACGTTCGACTGACCCAGCCGCTCGTGCGTGACACGAAGGGCGGCGAGCTGCGTCCCGCGACCTGGGACGAGGCGCTCGATCGCGTGGTCGAAGGGTTCGCGGCCGCCAAGGCGGCCCACGGCCCGACGACCTTCGGCACCTTCAGCTGCAGCAAGGCGACCAACGAGGTCAACTTCGCGGCCCAGAAGTTCAGCCGAGCGGTCCTGGGCAGCAACAACATCGACAGCTGCAACCGGACCTGACACGCCCCGAGCGTCGCCGGTCTGGCGACCGTGTTCGGTGCCGGTGGCGGCACAAGTTCATATCGTGAGGCAGAGGACACCGATCTGATCGTCCTGTGGGGCAGCAACGCCCGCGAGACGCATCCGATCTTCTTCCATCACGTCCTCAAGGCCGTCCACAAGGGCGCCCGCCTCTATGCGATCGATCCACGGCGGACGTCCAGCGCGGAGTGGGCCGACAGCTGGCTCGGGCTCGATGTCGGGTCGGACATCGCCCTCGCGAACGCCATGGCCCGCGAGATCATCGCCGCCGGCCTCGAGAACCGCGACTTCATCGAGCGAGCGACGGTCGACTTCGACGCCTACAAGGCCAAGGTCGAGAGCTACACGCTCGAATACGCGGAGGGGGAGACCGGCGTCCCGGCCGAGGCCATCCGGGAGCTCGCCCACGCCTTCGCACAGGCGCCGCGCGCGATGATCTGCTGGACCCTGGGGATCACCGAGCACCACAATGCGGTCGACAACGTCCTCGCGCTCATCTCGCTGGTCCTCCTGACCGGGCATGTCGGGCGCTACGGCAGCGGCGTCAATCCGTTGCGTGGCCAGAACAACGTCCAGGGTGGCGGCGACATGGGCGCTCTGCCGGACCGGCTGCCCGGGTTCCAGCACGTCGAGAACGACGAGCTGCGGGCCAAGTTCGATGCGGCCTGGGGGGTCAAGGTCCCGCCTCAACGCGGCTGGCACCTGTCGGGGATGTTCGACGCGATGGAGCGCGGCGACCTGACCGCTGTCTACTGCATCGGGGAGAACCCGGTCCAGTCGGAGGCGGACCAGAAACGCGCGATCCGCCTGCTCGAGGGGCTCGAGCTGCTCGTCGTGCAGGACCTGTTCCTGACCAGGACCGCCGAGCTCGCCGACGTCGTGCTGCCGGCCAGCGCGGCCTGGGCCGAAGGGGAAGGCACCGTCACCAACTCCGAGCGCCGCGTGCAGCGGGTGCGCGCGGCCGTTGCTCCGCCGCCGGGCGCCCGAGACGACCTGGCGATCATCTTCGAGCTCGCCAACCGCATGGGCGCCGACTGGGGCGAGGCGAACGCCGAGGGGGTCTGGGACGAGGTCCGCAGCCTCTCGCCGGTCCACGCCGGGATGAGCTACCGCCGCCTCGAGGAGCTCGGCGGGATCCAGTGGCCGTGTTACGACGACGACCACCCGGGCGAGCTGTTCCTGCATTCGCGGCTCTGGGAGGATCCGGTCCCGGGCAATCGCGTCCCGTTCGTGCCGGTCGACCACGACCCACCGGTCGACAAGCTCACGACCGAATACCCCATCCGGCTCACGACCGGCCGGCGGCTGGACTCGTACAACACCGGCGTCCAGAGCGCCGGCTACACGTCGCCGCTGCGTCGTGGCGAGTCGCTCGACATCTCGCCGGAGGACCTGGCCTCCTACGGCCTGGCCGACGGGGAGCGGGTCCGCGTCATCTCGCGCCGTGGCGAGGTGGAGGTGCCGGTACGGCTCGATGGATCGCTGCGACCCGGGCTGACGTTCATGACCCTGCACTTCCAGGACGACGTGGCGACGAACCTCCTGACGATCGATGCGACCGACCCGAAGTCGGGCACGGCCGAATTCAAGGCCACGGCCATCCGGATCGAGAAGCTCGGGGCGCCTGTCCCGGCCTGAGGAGGATCACGATGGCGACGGCACTGTCGGCGTTCCACGTAACCCGCGAGCAGTTCCACCTCGCGTGGGATCCGGCGATCCCCCCGATCGCCACGGTCGTCTCGGGCAGCACGGTCACGTTCGACTGCCTCGACGCGAGCGGCGGGCAGCTGACGGCGACATCGACACTCGACGACCTCGCCCGCCTCGACTTCGATCGCGTCGACCAGGTGAACGGGCCCATCGCGGTCGAGGGCGCCGAGACCGGCGACACCCTGCAGGTCGACCTGCTGGACTTCCGACCCGCCGATTGGGGCTGGACAGCGAGTATCCCTGGGTTCGGACTGCTCGCCGACGAATTCCCGGATCCCGCGCTGCGCATCACGCCGCTGCCGTCGGTGGGCAGCCGCGCCGAGTTCCTGCCGGGCATCCGGCTGCCGATCATCCCGTTCTGCGGCGAGGTCGGTGTGGCGCCGGCAGACGGGCCGCGCTCCACGATCCCACCGGACGTCCATGGCGGGAACATGGACACCCGCCACCTGACCGCGGGCGCTACGTTGTTCCTGCCGGTATTCCACGACGGCGCGCGCCTGAGCGTCGGAGATGGCCACGCCGCGCAGGGCGACGGCGAGGTGTGCGGGACGGCGATCGAGACCCCGATGCACGCGACGCTCCGGCTGACCGTCCGCAAGGACCTGCACCTGACGGCGCCCGAGTTCCTGACGGCACCCGGAGACGCGGCCGAGCGCCCCGTCGGCCGACGGTACGCGACCGACGGGGTCGGGCCCGACCTGATGACGGCGGCTCGGGATGCCACCCGCCGGATGATCGACTGGCTCGGCCGTGAGCACGGCCTCGCGCCGATCGATGCCTACCTGCTGTCCAGCGTCGCCGTCGATCTACGGATCAGCGAGATCGTGGACATGCCGAATGTCATCGTCACCGCCCACTGTCCGCTGGCGATCTTCGACTGATCCTCGCGGATCAGCCGTCAGTCATCACGTCGCCGACACGCGTCAGGGCGTCCGGGGTCCGGCTCCTGACCACGAAGTAGGCGACGACCCCGATGATCATCCAGATCAGGACGAGCAGCGGGACGATGTCGAAGGGCTGGGCGAGCGGATCGAGATCGATGTCGAGGATCGGGATCGTCAGGCCGCCGAGGACGCCGAGGAACGCGGGGATCAGCAGCACGATGCCGAGGATGGGTACCACGAGGTGCTTGATGGGCGAGAAGTCCTCCCTCCGTTCGCCCATGTAGAACCCGATGACTGCGAGGTTGACCGCGACGTACATGCCGGCAAACAGCAGGCCGAGGGCATACCCGATCCAGACGTAGGTCGTGAGCGGGCCACCCAGCGGCTGGCCCTGGAAGACGAGCCCGAGTACGACCGCAAGCCCGATTCCGAGGATGCCCTGGAAATGGACGGCATTCATCGGCGTCCGGTAGGTCTCATGGATGACGGCGAACCAGCGCGGCAGCAGGCGCACGCGGCCCAGGGAGAAGATCACCCGGGTCGAGGCGTTCGCACCGGCGCTTGCGTTGGCGAGGCAGCTGTTGAGGATCGCGAAGATCACGAGCAGTCCGCCGATGCCGGGCAGGACCTCGTTCGCCATCCCGCTCCAGGGATCGCCATCGTTGAACGCGAGGAAGTCGCCCATCCGTTCCGGTCCGAAGTAGACGGTCGCCGCGTACATGTTGAACGCGTAGAACAGGCCGATGAGGACCGCCGACAGGAGGACCGCCCGACGGATGGTGCGCTTCGGGTCGCGGGTCTCCTCGGCCAGCGGTGCCGCTGCCTCGAAGCCGACAAAGGCGAGCAGGCAGAACACCATGCCCTGCAACGCGGGCTTGAAACCGTCCGCGCCCGGGGTGAACACCGAGAGCGTGTTCCTGTCGCCGGCATTCACGATGAGCAGGAACGACACCAGCAGGAAGATGCCGATCTCGATCAGGCCGAGGGCGACGCCCACACGCGTCGACAGTGAGATGCCGCGATACACGAGCCACCACACGAGCAGGCCGCAGCCGACCGCGAGCGGCAGCCACAACAGGTCGTTCGAGAACCCCGTCAGCGTCGTGATCAGGGATGCGCCGAACAACCCGAACGCCGCGAACAGTGCCGCCGGGACGACGGGCTCGGCGAGCAGGAACGCCCACGCCATCAGCCATCCCGCGAACGAACCGAGACCGCGGGCAACGTACGTGTACATGCCACCCGCCGATGGCAGGTAGCGCGCAAGCTCCCCGATCGAATAGGCCGTGAACACGGCCGCGACGAGGGCGAGCACGACGGCGAGGGGCGCGTTGCCGGCGGCGAAGATCGTGGCGGCCCCGATCGAGAGGGCCGTCGCGACCGCCGGCGCCATGTGCGTGATCGACTGGAACAGGACCTCGGTGAGGCCGATGGCCCCACGTTCGAGGGTTTGACCGCCAGGGTCGGACGCAGACGAGGACATGACTCCTCCCTCTCCACCGGCGTGCACCGCGCGGCCACCCCTCCGCCCTCCGGGCACGCGTCAGGTGCATCCTACGGCGCAACCGAGTCACTGGAGCTGCGGAATCGCAGCGAACCGACGGGCAGGCGTAGAGTCTGTCGGGCCACGCGAAGAGAGGTCGCTGATGGGATCCGAGGCGCGACCAGGATCGACGGTCGACGGGTCGACGGCGCAGGACGACGCCGCGCCGGACGAGGCGCCGGGCCTGGCCGCGCCGATCGTTTCGGATCCGCAGTGGCGGGCCATCCTGGAGGGCACCGCCGGCGGGTTCGGCTCCGGACGGCGGATCCTTCGACACATCCCGAGCTCACCGCGCTGCAAGCTCTGTGCGGCGCCCTTCGCCGGGCTCGGGGGGCGGGCGATGCGGCTGATCGATCGCGGCCCCTGGGAAAAGAATCCGACCATCTGCGGCTTCTGCTTCAAGGAGCTGGAGCGCGACCGCGGCGGCGCCGAGATCACCCTCACGCTGCTGTTCGCCGATATCCGTGGCTCGACGACGCTGGCTGAATCGATGGAGCCGGGGGCCTTCCACGGGCTGATGGGCCGCTTCTACCACGAGGTGACCGAGGTCCTCGTCGCGCACGATGCCGTCGTCGACAAGTTCGTCGGTGACGAGGTCGTGGCCCTCTTCATCCCCGCCCTCACCGGGGAAGGGCACGCCGGTCGCGCGGTGCAGGCCGCGCGCGAGCTGCTCCGGGTGACGGGTCATGCCGGTCCCGGGAATCCATGGGCCCCGCTCGGGATCGGCATCCACACGGGTCAGGCCTATGTCGGTACGATCGGCGATGCCGTGACCGACTTCACCGCGCTCGGCGACACCGTGAACGTCACCGCGAGACTGGCCTCGGCCGCCGCCGCGGGCGAGATCCTTGTCAGCGCCGACGCGTCGGCGCTCGCGGGCCTCGAATCCGATCTCGAAGCACGCAACCTGACCCTTCGGGGGCGACAGCAACCGCTCGACGTCCGCGTCATCCGAATCTGACGCGGGCCCGCATCGCTACACTCGACGGCGATGGACCTGCATGTCATCGGGCCGCTCGCCTCCCCCGCCGAGCGCGCAGCGGTCGATGCCGTCCTCGGGCCTCCGGAGTCGGGCTGGGTCGGTGGTGCTCGACGACCGGGGATCGATGGCCACGCTGCCCGCGGCGGCCACGCCCTCCGGGCCAGGCGTTCACAGCTGCTGCCGGCCCTCCACGCCGTCCAGGACCGGATCGGCTGGATCAGCCAGCCCGCGCTCAACTACATCTCGCGGCGTCTGGCCGTGCCACCCGCGGAGGCGTACGGCGTCGCGACGTTCTACGCCCTGTACTCGACGACGCCCAGGCCGCCGGTCGTCGCCCATGTCTGCGACGACATCGCCTGCCGGCTCGCCGGGGCGGAGCGGATCTGCGCGGACGTCGAGCGTTCGGTCGGGCGGGCAGATGAGGCCGCACGTGACGGCGAGGTCGGCTGGCTTCGCTCGCCGTGCCTGGGACTGTGCGACTTGGCCCCCGCGGCGATGATCACCAGGGCTGGGGACACGGCTACAGCGGTGACCGCGGCGCCCGTGGACGCGGCGGGGATCGTCGCACGTCTCGACGGGACCACGGTCACGCGTCCGGCCGTGCCGGCACGGCAGGCCGGCGACCCGTCGCTCCGGCTGCTCCGGCGAGTCGGCGTCGTCGACCCATCGTCTCTCGATGACTACCGTTCCGGCGGCGGCTATGCCGGCCTTGCCAGGGCCATCGAGATCGGAGCGGACGCGGTCATCGGCGAGGTGACGGCGTCGAAGCTCATGGGTCGCGGCGGCGCGGCCTTCCCGACAGGCCGCAAGTGGGCGGCTGTCGCATCCCAGCCCGCCCGGCCGCACTACCTCGTCTGCAACGCCGACGAATCGGAACCTGGCACCTTCAAGGACCGGGTCCTCCTCGAGGGCGACCCATTCGCGATCGTGGAGGCGATGACGATCGCCGCGTTCGCGACCGGCGCGGCGCAGGGATACATCTACATCCGCGGGGAGTACCCCGAGGCCGAGGAACGCATGAGCAACGCGATCTCGACCGCGCGGGACGCCGGTCTCCTTGGACCCGACATCCACGGGTCAGGGTTCGCGTTCGACATCGAATTGCGACGTGGCGCCGGGGCCTACATCTGCGGCGAGGAGACGGCGCTCTTCGAATCGATCGAGGGCAAGCGCGGCGAGCCGCGCAACAAGCCACCGTTCCCGGTCGAGGTCGGGCTCTTCGGCAAGCCCACGGTCGTCAACAACGTCGAGACGCTCGCCAACATCCCGCTCATCCTCGAGATGGGTGGCGAGGCCTATGCACGGATCGGCACGGAGGACTCGACCGGGCCGCGGCTGTTCTGCCTGTCCGGCCACGTCGAGCGGCCCGGCGTCTACGAGGTCGAGTTCGGCGCGACCCTGCGCGACCTCATCGAGCTCGCCGGTGGCGTGAGCGGTGGTCGCGGCATCCGGGCGATCCTGCTCGGCGGGGCGGCCGGGGTCTTCGTCGGGCCGGACGCCCTCGACATGCCCCTCACGTTCGAGGCGACCCGGGCCGCCGGCGCGACGCTCGGGTCGGGCGTGATCATGGTCTTCGACGAGAGCGTCGACCTCGTCGACACGCTCCGGCGCATCGCCCAGTTCTTCCGCGACGAGTCGTGCGGCCAGTGCGTGCCCTGTCGGGTCGGGAGCGTGCGCCAGGAAGAGTTGCTCGCCCGTCTCGCGGCCGGCTCGGGTGTGCGGTCGCGGGACGAGGAGATGGTCCTGCTCCGGGACATCGGCCAGGTCATGCGTGACGCATCGATCTGTGGCCTCGGCCAGACGGCGTCGTCGGCGATCGAGTCCGCTCTGCGGCAGCCGGAGCTGGTGGCGCTGTGAGCGAGGACACGCGGGGCCTGTCCATGAGCCGCGACCCCGCTCCGGACCCACACACCCCGCACGGCGGCCAGGCGCCGGCCGCCCAACCGCTGACGGAGATCATCCTGCGCCCGCCCGCGCGGCCGTCGCGCCCGCCAGCGCCACCGCACGTCGACGCGCCGCCGGACATCGAGCTCTCGATCGACGGCGTCTCGGTGGTCGTCCCCGAAGGCACGACGATCCTAGGCGCGTGCCGACAGCAGGGTGTCGACACGCCGACGCTCTGCTACGCGGACAACCTCGCGCCGGTCAACGTCTGCCGCGTCTGTGTCGTCGAGGTGACCGGGTCACGCGTCCTGGTGCCCGCCTGCTCGCGCAAGGTCGAGGCCGGGATGGAGGTGCAGACCGACTCGGAGCGCGTCCGCCTGTCGCGCAAGGTCGTGCTCGAGTTCCTGGGCTCCTCGGTCGACGTGTCGCTCGCTGGTCCCGCGGTGCCGGACGGGACGATCCACTCGTACATGCGGCGGTACGGCGCGGACCCGGCCCGGTATGGGCCGCCGGCCCCACCAGCCGCAGCCGGCGAGCGGGACGACCGGACTCCCGGACACCATCACGTCCCCGAGGGAGCCGCCGTGGCTGCCACCGTCGCCCAGCCCACCAAGATCGACAACGACCTGTACGTCCGCGACTACTCGAAGTGCATCCTCTGCTACAAGTGCGTCGAGGCGTGCGGTGAGGATGCCCAGAACACCTTTGCGATCGCGGTCGCCGGGCGCGGCTTCGATGCCCGTATCTCGACCGAGCAGGCCGTGCCATTGCCCGAGTCGGCGTGCGTCTACTGCGGCAACTGCATCGGCGTGTGCCCGACCGGCGCGCTGATGGCCAAGCCCGAATACGACATGCGCGAGGCGGGCACGTGGGACGAGTCGACCCAGACCGTGACCTCGACCATCTGCCCGTACTGTGGCGTCGGGTGCGTGCTGGACCTCCACGTCCAGGACGACCGCATCCTGAAGGTGACGTCCCCGCTGGACTCGTCCGTGACGGACGGCCACCTCTGCGTGAAGGGCCGCTTCGGCTTCGAGTTCGTGAACGAGCGCCCCAAGCCCGGGGCCTGATCCGCGGGTTCAGCTCCAGCCGGTCAGGTCGTGCAGGTCGATCCGGCGGTCGTGGCTGTAGACGTTGAACCCGTCGCCGCGGAGGAAACCGACCAGCGTGACCCCGAGCCGCTCTGCGGTCTCGATCGCGAGGTCCGACGGGGCCGAAACGGCGCACACGATCGGGACGCCGGCGACCGCCGCCTTCTGCACGATCTCGAAGCTGACCCTCCCTGAGACCATGAGGATCCGGTCGTGCAGCGGCAACGCGCCGGCGAACAGCTGCGACCCGACCAGCTTGTCGAGCGCGTTGTGCCGCCCGACGTCCTCGCGGATCTCGATGAGTTCGCCGCGCGGGGTGAACAGCGCGGCGGCGTGGAGCCCACCAGTCTCGTCGAACGCCCGTTGTGCCACGCGCAGCAAGTCCGGCAGGGCCAGGACCACCGTCCGTGCGACGACCGGCCCATCCGGCAGCGGCTCGCAGCGCACGGCGACCTCGTCGATCGACGCCTTGCCGCAGATCCCGCACGACGCCGTCGCCACGAAATGGCGCTCCGCCACCGAGGACGCGTCGAAGGGGCGCGTGAGGCGGACGACGATCGTGTCGTCCGGCTGGTTCAACGCGGCGGGATCGCCGCCCTCGGTCGAGGCCACGTCGTCGCGTCCGTCGATCAGGCCCTCCGTGCGCATGAATCCGACCGCGAGCTCGGCCTCGTGACCAGGAGTCCGCATCGTCACCGCCACGGCCACGGGCTCCTCGTCCGGCCCGGCGGCCCGGATCTCGAGTGGCGCCTCCCCGACGATCCGGTCCGGACGGACTTCGAGCGTCTCCCCGCGCACGGTCACGACGGAGCGGGTGGCGATGTGGCGTGTCGGGGGAGCGCTCGTGTCGTGCACACGCCGAGTGTAGGACCGGCCGCCGCCGGCGGCGCATCATTGGGCGCACCGATGTCGACCGTCGTCATGGATCCCCGGCAGATCGCGTTCCTGGTCGCTGCCCGCCGGGCGATCCTGGCTACGATCGACCCCGACGGCCGACCGAGACCGGTCCCGATCTGCTTCATCGTCGATGGCGCCGACCCCACCCATGTCCGCATCCTCACGCCGCTCGACGACAAGCCGAAGGCGTCCCCCGACAAGCGCGCGCTCGCCCGTGTCCGCGATATCAGCACGCGGCCGGAGGTCAGCGTCCTCGTCGAGCGCTGGGACGAGGACTGGTCCCGCCTCGGCTGGCTGCGTCTCAACGGACGGGCGTCCCTGATCGAGCCGGCCGATGTGGCGCCCGACGCCGTCGGGCGCCTCCGGGCGAAGTATCCGCAGTACGCGGCGCACGACCTGGAGTCGAGCCCGATGATCGCGATCGTGATCGAGCACGCGACCGGTTGGGGCGCCGTCGAGGCCGGCTAGCTAGCGGTCGAGGAAGACGGCCTCGCCCATCGGTCGCAGGCAGTGCGTCGAGCTCATCGCCTGGAGATAGCCCCCCGCGTTGAGCAACGCGACCATGTCGCCCTCGCGGACCGGCGGCATCGGGTAGTCCTCGGCGAACACGTCGCTCGCTTCGTTGATGTGGCCCGCCACCGTGACGGTCTCGGTCCGCTCGGCCCCGGCATCGCGGCACAGGACGAGCTCCTGCGCAAAGCCGTAGATGAAGTACGCGCAGTTCACGTTCCAGCCGATGTCCAGGCCGACGAAGGTGACCCCGCGCCGATCCTCGACCGTGACGACCTCGCCCAGCAGGATCGCCGCATCCTTCGAGAGGTGGTCCCCGGGTTCCGATGCGACGACGACCCCCAACGGCTCGAGATGTCGGGCGACGATCGCGGCGTAGGCGTCGAGGTCGATCGCGGGCTCGTCGGCCCGAGCGGGCATGCCGAGTCCGCCGCCGACGTTGACCTCGATCACCTCGTGCCCGACGGCGCGTAACCGCTCGACGGCTGTCACCGCCGCCGGCAGCGCCCGCTCGAACGCGGGCAGCCCGTCCCGGAGCCAGCCGGATCCGGCGTGGAAATGGACCGTGTCGATCTGGAGCTCGTGACTGGCGGCCACGGCGATCGCTTCATCGAGTCGTTCGAGGCCGATCCCGAACTTGGTCGGCCGCTCGCCGCTGTATTCGAGATGGGCGTTGTACCCGGCGCCCGCCCCGGGATCGATGCGGATCCCGATCCGCGATCGCGGCGCTCGCCGGCCGTAGCGCTCGATCTGGCTGACGGCATCCAGGTTGCAGTGGATGCCATGCGCCAGCAGGACGTCGAGGTCCCGCTCGGACACGTTCGTGCCGGTATAGCTGATCTCCCCGGGCGTCCAGCCGCACTCCAGCGCCCGCAGGACCTCACCGGGCGAGCAGGCATCGATCCCGACGCTCTCCGGTGTGCCGGGCGCGCCGAGGCCACGGAACACCTCGAGGACCTCGGGCAGCGGATTTGCCTTGAGGGCGAACCGCAGTCGAAACGGTACGCCGGTCCGCGCGAAGGCCGACTGCAGCCGCCGGGCATGCTCGCCGAACCGAGGCCGGTCATAGACGAACAGCGGGGTCCCGTGCTCGCGGGCCAGCGCCTCGGCATCGACCCCGGCGATCCGCAAGCGCCCGTCGGGCGTCAGATCAAGGCCAGGACGGACCCACCAAGGGGCGGTCGTGGCCGGGCTGGTCACGCCAGGACGCGCGGTCGCGAGCGGGCCTGTCCGCTCCCGGGGGTCCAGCGATTCGGACCCTCCTCCACGGGAACACCGATCGACTCGACCAGGTGACGGGATGCGTGCGCGATCTCAGCGATTGCGGCTTCGAACGCCTCCTGATTACGAGCACTCGGTTCACGATAGCCGCTGAGCTTGCGGACGTACTGGCGGGCGGCGGCCTCCAGTTCGCCCGTCGTCGCCGTTTCGCCCGGGCGACGCAGGGTCTTGATGCTTCGGCACATACCCGTACGGTACGGCGCATCGAGACCGTCTGCCAGCCGGCGAGGCCGCACGGTCTTCGGCTCGCTGAGCACCGCGGGGTCGTTCCGTACCGCGCGTCGTCCACGCCCGAATGGCCCTTTCCGGTGCCCCCCGACAACACAAGGACCGTTGAGCCGGGTGTTGCAAGGCCCACTGGAAGGCACCCGGGGTATGCTCCCCATCGCACTTGTCCAAGGCGTGCTACCCAGCTGGCGCGTAAGTCGACCCGAGAGCTCGTTGGGGGATCCACCATTGTCTGCCATCAAGAACCTGTCTGACCGCGTGTCCGCCGTATCACCTCGCGTCCGCGGCCGCTTCATCCGGCCGATCGCGGCCGCCATCGCGGTCACCCTGATCGCCACCGGCATCGCCGCCGCATCGACACCCGTGACGAACGGCTACCGCGACCAGGCGTTCGGCGGCGGCGCGTTCCGACCGACCAGCGACAAGCCGCAGTCGAAGCTCTGGTACACCAACGGCCAATGGTTCGCCGGGATGTTCCTCAACAAGACCACGGCCCCCCCGAAGTCCGAGTTCCGCATCCACCGCCTCGACGAGGCGACGCACTCCTGGGTCGACATGGGTGACGTGATCGACACCCGCGACCAGTCGACCGGCGACTACCTGTTCGATGCGAACGCGCTCTGGGTCGCGTCCACATATCCGACCAACGGCCCCGCCACCATCGACGACGGGATCAACATCTTCAAGTACATCTACACCCCCGCGTCGAACACGTACGCGGTCGCCCCGGGCTTCGGCGCCACCGGAATCACGATCCCCGGCACCCGGGGTGGGACCACGACGACCGGCGGCTCCAGCAGCGTCACCATCGATCGTGACTCCACCGGACGATTGTGGGCCGCGTGGTCCGTCTTCACCGAGGTGCGCTACAGCACCTCCGTCGATGGCGGGCTGACATGGACCAACCCCGTCAAGGTCCCGACGCAGGGCACCAATACGGTCAAGGAGGCGGGCGCCACCAGCGATATCGCCAGCGTGATCGAATTCGGCGACAACGTCGGCATCGGCTGGAGCGATCACGACGGGTTCCCGACGACCGCGGATAACGGCTACTACTTCTCGGTGATCGCCGAGGGTGCCGATCCCACCGTCGCGGGAAACTGGTCGCTCGAGAAGCTCCCCACGCTCGTCGTGGGCGCCCCGAACGAGGTCGCCGACGACCACCTCAACTTCAAGGCGCACAGCAACGGCACCGTCTACATGGTGGGCAAGACCGGCAAGGACACCGCCGGTTGCGCGACCAACCAGAACCAGCCGCTCGTGCCGTTCTTCCGCCGGACGACCGCGGGCGTCTGGAGCACGCATCTCGTCGGCACGGTCGGCGATTGCAACACCCGGCCACAGCTCGTCATCAGCGAGGAGCTGAACACCGCCTGGGTATTCCTGACCTCGCCCAACGGCGGCGGCGTCGTCTACGTCAAGTCAGCGCCGCTGTCCGGACCCGGCGCCCTCGTGTTCCGTGGGACCGCCGATACGACGATCCAGCGCGGGACTCCGTTCATCCGGAGCGCCACCGAGACCGCCATCGACGACCCGACCACAAGCAAGCACCCGGTTTCGGCCGCCAGCGGCATCGTGGTCCTCGCGAACAACCTGCGCAACGCGACCTCCGGGCAGAAGAGCTTCTACCTCCACAACGAGATGTCCATCCCCGCAACGGACGTGGCGCCGCCGACGTCGGGTAGCGCGGTGGCGATCAAGGGCGGCTCGGCCCACACCGCAACGACCGCGGTCACCGTCGACGTGCCCGCGTCCGACGCGGGCAGCGGCATGAGCCTCGTCCGCCTGTCGAACTCGAACACGGCGTCCGGCGGTGTGCTCACCACGGGCCAGAGCTTCAACTACATCCCGACCGTCCCCTGGACGTTGCCCGCCGGCGACGGCCTCAAGACCGTCTACGTCCAGTGGCGCGATGCAGCGGGCAACTGGTCCGGCATCACGAGCGACACGATCACCCTCGACACCACGGCGCCGACCGGCACCGTCCAGATCAATGGCGGCGCGGCCGCCACCACTTCTCCGAACGTGACGTTGAACCTGTCCGCCACCGACGCAGCCGGCGGCAGCGGCGTCCACTCCGTGCTGATCTCGAACTCGACCGACTTCTCCGGCGCCAGCCCGATCCCCTACGCGGCCAGCGTGAACTGGACGCTCTCTGCGGGCGACGGGACAAAGACCGTGTACGTGAAGTTCGTCGATGCGGTGGGGAACACCTCCGCATCGCCGGTCAGCGACACGATCAACCTTGATGCCCCACCGACCGGGACGGTGCTGATCAACGGTGGCAAGGTCGGGACGAAGACCACCGCGGTCTCGCTGACCTTCCCGAACACGGCCAGTGACGTCACCCACGTCCGGGCCGCCTCCCCGAAGTTGGTTGGTGGCGAGCCGTGGCAGGCCTACAGCCCCGGCATGACGCTGCCGATCACGCTCAGCCCGGGGGGCGATGGGACGAAGACCGTCCAGGCCCAGTTCAGGGACGCCAGTCTGACCCCTTCGGTGAAGGTCGGCGATTCGATCATCCTTGACACGATCGCGCCCGCAAGGCCGTCGGTCCCGGTCCATTCGCTGAGCAACCCGGTCTCCGCGAAGGTCAACGTCCACCTCACGTGGACGGGGGCGGACACCGCCGGCAGCAAGTTCGCGAGCTACGCCGTTCGACAGAGCGTCGACGGTGGCGCCTTCACGATCCTCGGCTACCCGACCACGGGCAGCTTCGACGTCCCGGTCGATCCTGCGAAGAACTACGTCTTCCAGGTCGCCACCCTCGATGGAGCCGGGAATGTCAGCCCGTGGGCGACGTCCGCTACGATCCGCGCGGAGAACCACGCGGAGACGAGCGCGGCGATCGCCTACACCGGATCCTGGAGCACGCAGACCCTGACGAGCTACATGGGTGGCACCGCGAAGGCGTCGAGCACGGCCAATGCGACCGCGACGTTCACCTTCACGGGCAGGCACGTGGCGTGGCTGTCACGCCTGAGCAACATCAACGGACAGGCCCGGGTCTACGTCGACAACGTGCTCATCGCGACGGTGAACACGTTCTCGTCGACCGTGCAGCCCAAGCGGGTCGTGTTCACGCGGACGTTCTCCACGGCGGTGAGCCGCAAGCTCAAGATCGTCGTGCTCGGTACCCCGACGACCAATCCGCGGGTGACCATCGACCAGTTCTTCGTCCTCAAGTAACCGCCCAGCAGGTCATGCGCCGGTCCTGACGGGCCGGCGCCGACGCCACCCCGCGGCGAGTCAACCCTGCGGCGGACGCACCCCGGTACCGTAGACGTATGCGCGCCGACAGCCGGCCCCGGAGCACGCGTGCCCTGATCGTCCGGATCGCGTTGGCCGTCGTGCTCGGACTCGGGCTTGGGCTCGCGATCGATGTCGTCCGGTCAGGCGGTCCCGGCGCCTGGTTCGCCCTGCGCGGACTGCCGGCGCCGTACCTCCCCTTGGGCGACGAAGTCGACGTCGACGGGCGCTCCGTGTATCTCGATTGTCGGGGCGGCGGCGTTCCGACCGTCGTCCTGGAAGCCGGGATGGGCAGCGGCGCCGCGAGCTGGAGCCCGGTCCACGACGACCTCGCCCGGACGACCCGGACATGCGCGTACGACCGTCCGGGGCTCGGGTCGAGCGATCCCCGCGGCCGCCATACGCTCGCCGACACGGCGACCGACCTCCGCATGGCGCTCGATGATGCCGGTGAGGTGAGCCCGTTCGTCCTCGTGGGTCACTCGCATGGCGGGGACTACGTGCGGGTCTTCGCGGGCCGATACCGCGAGGACGTGGTGGGTCTGGTCCTGGTCGACACCTTCGATCCGGACCTGCATGCGACGTTCATCCATCCCCTGCTCGGAGACCTGCGGCCGGAATACGACACGACGCTCGATGGCCTGCGTGCGCTCGTCGCCGATGTCGAGGACCTGGACTACGCGGTCTCGGAGCGGCAGCTGCGTGACGCTTCGCTGGTCGGGCTGCCGATCGAGGTCCTGCGCGCCCCGCGCGGGGAGCCCCGGCTGGATGCCGCGACGAACGAAGCCCTCGCCGAAGCGATCATCGCGGCCTACGATTCCCTCTCACCAGGGCGGGTGCGCTTCGAGCTCGCGTGGGGGGCCGGACACATGATCCACATCGACCGGCCCGACATGGTGATCGCCGCCACTCGCCGGATCGTCGAGGCGGCGCGCGTCGGGGACCGTTAGCGTCGGTTCTGGACCCAACCTGTTCGGAGATCGCCACGTGCCCAGGATCGACGCCTCCGCCGTCATCGATCGACTCGGCCTCCGCCCGCACCCGGAGGGCGGCTGGTACGCCGAGACGTGGCGCGCCCAGTCCGATACGGGCGTGCGGCCCAGCGCCAGCGCCATCCTCTACCTGCTCGCAGCCGGCGAACGCTCCCACTGGCACCGGGTGGATGCGGCCGAGATCTGGCAGTACTCGGCCGGCGACCCGCTCGAGCTGCGCATCCTTGCCGGCGAGGGTTCGGAGATCGTCACGCACCGGCTCGGGGCGGGCACGAGCGAGGATGCGGGCGTGCCCCAGGTCGTCGTGCCGGCCGACGCGTGGCAGGCGGCGCGCCCGTTGGGCGCATGGACGCTCGTCGGATGCATCGTGAGCCCGGCCTTCGACTTCGCGGGCTTCGAGCTCGCCCCCGACGGCTGGGAGCCGCCCGGTCCTCCGTCGTGAGCGCCGATCAGCGCGCGGCGTACTTCCAGGACATGGAGCCCGTGTAACAGTGGCGCAGCTTCAGGCACAACCCGCCGGTGAGGTCCCACGTCCGGCCGCTCACGTACGGCCCGCGATCCACGACCGGGGCGGTCACGACGCGGCCGTTCGAGGGGTTCTTGAAGGTGATGCGGGTGCCGCAGGGGAGCGTCCGGTGGGCGACGCCCACGAGAGATTCCGTCATCGCCTGGCCACACGCCGTTCGCTTGCCGTAGAAGCCCGGGCCGTACCAGGACACGTTGCGGTCCAGCCGCCAGGTGTTCTTCTTGATCGTGCCGGTGCGTGCCTGCGGTTGGGCAGCCGACGGCCGAGCCTGAGGCGGCTCTGCGCTGAGGTCTGGCTCGACCATGGTCGAGGTCTCGTCCAGGTTCCCGTCAGAACGGGCCCCCGGATCGAGGGGCGAGGGCGTCATCACCGGCCCGCGGACAGCCGCTATCTCCACCGAGGCGAAGAGGTCAGCGGAGGGGGTCTGGAGCGAGCTGGGGGCTCGCGAACCCACCGGTCCGGGGACGGCGACCGTGGCGAACGCGGCGATGAGCGCTGCGATCGCGACGACCTTGGGGCGTCGCACGTCACGGGAACCGTACCATCGATCCGCGTCGAGCAGGGGTTGCGTGGCCACGCGTCGGCATCTCGATTCCATGCCAGACTCATGTCGTGATCCGGCGCGACCTTCGAATCGACGGACCCTTCGACCTGTCCGGGACCCTCGCGCCACTCGTCCGGGGCAACGGCGACAGGACGATCCGGATCACCTCGCGGGAAGCCTGGTGGACGACGCGGACCGCGGCCGGACCCGCGACGCTGCACCTGGCGGTCGGGCCGGGGACCCTGACCGCCGAGGCCTGGGGCGCGGGAGCGGAGCTCGCGCTCGAACGAGCCGGCCGACTGGTCGGCGTGGAGCCCGACCGCCAGTCGACGGGTGCCCTGGCCGGCGTTGACGATGGCCGGATCGCCTCGCTCGCCCGGGGACGTCCTGGCGTCCGCACGCTGCGGACCGAAGCCGTGTTCGACGCTCTCGTTGCCGGCATCGTCGAGCAGAAGGTCACGGGGTTCGAGGCGCATCGCGCGTGGCACGGGCTGGTCCGGACGTACGGCGAGCCGGCACCCGGACCGGCCGCTCGCGAGCTGGGTCTCCGGCTGTTCCCGGCGCCGGCCACGCTGGCCGCGCTCCCCTACTACGCGTTCCACCCGCTCGGCCTCGAGCGCCGCCGGGCCGACCTGATCCGGGCGGTCGCGGTGCGCGCGCCGTGGTTGGAGGCCATCGTGGGTCTGCCGCTTCCCGAAGCCTATCGCCGGTTGCTGGCGGTCCCTGGCATCGGTCCGTGGACGGCCGCGGAGGTGGCCGTCCGAGCGTTGGGGGACGACGACGCGGTGAGTGTCGGCGACTTCCACCTCCCGAACCTCGTGGCCTGGGCGCTGGCCGGCGAGCCGCGCGGCCACGACGCCCGGATGCTCGAGCTCCTGGAGCCGTACCGCGGTCGGCGCGCGCTCGTCGTCCGGTTGCTGGAGCTCAGCGGGATGCGCGCGCCGCGCTACGGACCCAGGCTCGCTCCGCGCGGGATCGTGGCGATCTGAGGAACGGGCGGCCTCGGCTACACTCGGGCATCGTTCCACGAGGCCGCCCGCACCCATGACCACGACCACCGAACGAGCGCCCGTCGGCCCGTACACGCAGGCCACGCGACTCGCCCGGCTCGACGAGTTGCTGCGCGAGCGGATCGTCGTGCTCGATGGTGCGATGGGCACGCTGATCCAGAGCTACGGGCTCGATGAGAGCGACTTCCGGGGCCAGCGCTTCGGGGCACACCCGACCGATGTGCGGGGCGACAACGAGCTGCTCAACCTCACCCGCCCCGACATCGTCCTGGCCATCCACGGCGCCTATCTCGAGGCCGGCGCGGACATCATCGAGACGAACACGTTCACCGCGAACGCCCTCGCCCAGTCCGACTACGACCTCACCGCTGTCGTTCGCGAGATGAACGTCGAGGCCGCGCGACTGGCCCGGCGGGCCGCCGATGCCGCGGAGGCGACCGATCCCTCACGACCGCGCTACGTGATGGGCGCGCTCGGGCCGACGCCGCGAACCGCCTCGATCTCGCCGGACGTGAACGACCCGGGCGCCCGCAACGTGACGTTCGACGAGCTCGCGGCGGCCTATCAGGAGGCGGCCGAAGGATTGATCGAGGGCGGCTCGGACCTGCTCGTCATCGAGACGATCTTCGACACGCTCAACGCGAAGGCCGCGATCTTCGGCGTGGAAGCGGCCTACGACAAGGCTGGCCAGCGCATCCCGCTCATCATCTCGGGCACGATCACGGACGCCTCGGGCCGGACCCTGTCGGGCCAGACCGTCGACGCATTCTGGGTATCCGTCGCGCATGCCCGTCCCATGGCCGTCGGGCTCAACTGCGCCCTGGGCGCTCGCCAGCTGCGTGGCCACGTCGCGGACATGGCGCGCATCGCGGGGATCCCCGTCATCGCCTACCCGAACGCGGGCCTGCCCAACGAGTTCGGCGGATATGACGAGGTGCCGGCGACCACTGCCGAACTGCTCGGACAGTTCGCCCGGGACGGACTGGTCAACATCGCGGGCGGTTGCTGCGGCACGACACCGGCACATGTCCGGGCGATCGCAGACGCGGTCGAAGGGCTCCCGCCTCGCGCAGTCCCGGCGGTCGCACCGCGCACCCGTCTGGCGGGCCTCCAGTCGCTCACGATCCCGCAGCCGGGAGGGCTGTTCGTGAACGTCGGAGAGCGCACGAACATCACCGGGTCGCGCCGCTTCGCGAAGCTCATCCTCGACGACCGGTTCGAGGATGCGGTCGAGGTCGCCCGCCAGCAGGTCGATGCCGGTGCGCAGCTCATCGACGTGAACATGGACGAGGGCATGCTCGACTCGGTCGCTGCGATGTCGCGCTTCCTGCGGCTGCTTGCGAGCGAGCCGGACATCAGCGTCGTCCCGGTCATGGTCGATTCGTCGCGCTGGGACGTCATCGAGGCCGGGCTCAAGTGCCTGCAGGGCAAGGGCGTGGTCAACTCGATCTCGCTCAAGGAGGGCGAAGCGGCGTTCCTCGAGCACGCCCGGCTCTGCCGGCGCTACGGCGCAGCGGTCGTCGTCATGGCATTCGACGAGGCTGGCCAGGCGGATACGGCCGATCGGAAGGTGGAGATCGCCCGGCGGGCGATTCGGCTGCTGCGTGAGGACGCCGGGTTTCGAGCCCGAGGACATCATCATCGACCCGAACATCTTCGCGATCGGGACGGGCATCGAGGAGCACGCCGGCTACGCGGTCGCCTACATCGAGGCGACGCGCCGGATCAAGCACGAGCTGCCGGGCGTGCTGGTCTCGGGCGGCGTGTCGAACGTGTCGTTCGCGTTCCGCGGCAACGATCCCATCCGCGAGGCCATCCATTCGGTCTTCCTCTACCACGCGATCGGGGCCGGGATGGACATGGGCATCGTCAATGCCGGGGCGCTGGCGATCTACGACGACATCGAGCCCGGACCTGCGCGAGCTCGTCGAGGACCTCGTGCTCGATCGGCGCCCGGACGCCACGGAGCGGCTGCTGGCCGTCGCCGAGCGCTACGCCGGCGATGCGCACGAGCAGCGGTGAGGACGCCGACACGCTCGCTTGGCGCTCGCTGCCGATCGGGGAACGCCTGACGCATGCGCTCGTGGCCGGGCTCGACGCCTTCATCGTCGAGGACACCGAGGAAGCTCGTCTCGCCGCTGCCCGACCGATCGAGGTCATCGAGGGTCCGCTGATGGACGGCATGAACGTCGTCGGCGATCTGTTCGGGGCCGGGCAAGATGTTCCTGCCGCAGGTCGTCAAGAGCGCCCGAGTGATGAAGAAGGCGGTCGCCCACCTCATCCCGTTCATCGAAGCGGAGAAGGACCCGGGCGCCAGCCGGACGAACGGCCGTATCGTGATGGCCACGGTCAAGGGCGACGTCCACGACATCGGCAAGAACATCGTCGGGGTCGTGCTCGGCTGCAACAACTACGAGGTCATCGATCTCGGGCGTCATGGTCCCCGTGGCTGCGCATCCTCGAGACGGCGCGTGAGCAGGGCGCGGACATCATCGGGCTGTCGGGGCTGATCACCCCGTCGCTCGAGGAGATGCGCCACGTCGCCTCCGAGATGGAACGCGAGGGCTTCACGATCCCGCTGCTGATCGGCGGCGCCACGACCTCGCGGACCCACACGGCGGTCCGCATCGAGCCCGAATACCACGGTCCGGTCGTCCACGTCGCGGACGCCTCGCGTGCCGTCGGCGTGGCGGGCGCGCTCGTGGACGTGGCCGCAGCGGGATGCCTTCGCGGCCGGGATCCGCGCGGAGTACGAGACGGTCCGGGTGGAGCGCGGCGCGCGCGAGGAGCGGATCGCCCGGCACCCGATCGCCGAGGCCCGACGCCATCGACTCGCGATCGACTGGACCGACGTCACGCCGCCCGTCCCGAGCTTTCTCGGTGTCCGGACGTTCGCCGACCACCCGCTCGAGGACCTCGTCGAGCGCATCGACTGGACGCCGTTCTTCGCGACCTGGGAGATGAACGGCCGGTACCCGGCGATCCTGACGCGATCCGGTCCTGGGCCCCGCGGCGTCGTCGCTGTACAACGACGCCCGGGCGCTGCTCGCCCGGATCGTCGAGGACCGGTCGCTCCGGTCGTCGGCGGTAGTCGGGTTCTGGCCGGCCAACAGCGTCGGCGACGACATCGAGCTCTACACGGATCCCGGCGCGGCATGGCTCGGCCGGCACGATCCATACGCTGCGCCAGCAGATGGTCAAGCCACCCGGACGGCCGAACCTCGCGCTCGCCGACTTCACCGCGCCACGCGAGACCGGCCTCATCGATCACGTCGGCGGGTTCGTGAGCACGGCCGGGCACGGCCTCGCCGAGATCGAGGCCCGGTTCAAGGACGCCAACGACGACTACTCGGCGATCCTCGCCAGCGCGCTCGCCGATCGCCTGGCGGAGGCCTTCGCCGAGCGGCTCCACGAGCTCGTCCGTCGCGAGCTGTGGGGATACGCCCGCGACGAGGCCCTCTCGAACGACGACATCATCGCCGAGCGCTACCAGGGCATCCGGCCGGCACCGGGCTATCCCGCCTGCCCGGACCATACCGAGAAGGGCGAGCTGTTCCGGCTGCTCGGGGCGGAGTCGAAGATCGGGGTCCGCCTGACCGAGTCGTACGCGATGTGGCCGGGCGCGGCGGTGAGCGGCTACTACTTCTGGCACCCGCAGGCGACGTACTTCGGCCTGGGCCGGATCGGGCGGGACCAGCTCGAGGACTACGCGCACCGGAAGCTCACATCCGCCGCGTCGATGGCCCGTTGGCTCGCTCCGAACCTGGCGGACGATTGACCCGCGATGGGAGCGTCGAAAACCCATCGAGCCGACACGACGTATCGTTGACGTGATGACGACCCTGGATCGGTCCCAGCGCACGCGGCGCAGCCACTTCGCGGCCCTGGCGCTCGCAGGCGCGCTGCTCGTCGCGCTCGCGCCCGCCACCGGCGGGGCGACGCAGTACACGCGGGACGTCTCGAAGCGCGCCGATTTCGTCGCCCAGACGAACTTCGTCCAGTGCGTCGGCGCGAGCATGCAGATGATGCTCAACATGATCCAGCCCGGCAACGATCGGAGCGCGGCCACGCAGCTCCGGCTGCAGAAGCTGGCACGTGCCTGGAGCGGATCGCGACCCGACGGCCGTGAGCGACAGGGCGCCAGCGTGCGTGGCTGGGCGGCCGGCCTCAACATCCTGGGTGCCGGGCCGTACCGGCTCGTCGGCGAGAAGAGCCTCGCGGCGGCGATGCGGACCGCGGCGAAGGCCATCACCGCGACGGGGCGGCCCGTCGGCCTGCTGGTCTGGCGCGGCCGCCACGCCTGGGTCATGAGCGGCTTCACGGCCACGGCAAAGCCCGGGACGACCGACGACGTCCGCGTCACCAGGGCCATCGTCCACGATCCCCTCTACCCGCATGGGAACGCCGTGTGGGGACCGAGCCCATCGCCGGGTGCGGCGATCAGCCTCTCGGCGCTCGGGCGCCAGTTCGTGCCACGCCGGATGTCGAATCGGATCGGCGGCCAGCCGAGCAGGCTCGGCGGCAAATATGTGCTGGTCCTCCCGTACGAGACCGACTTCAGCGTCTGGTCGGCGGCTCGCTGATCCTCGCTGCCCCTCGCTCGCCCGGCCGATCGGCAGATCCGGCGCGGAATGCCCGGACCGTCGCCGCGAATCTCGTGACGGCCTCGGGCGTCCGCGGGTCCATCGCGGCGATGAGGTGCCCGGTCCCCTCAGCGGCATAGGCCGCCAACCCGGCCGCGACCGCGGCATCGCCGATGAGCGCCCGCTCGACGGACCCATCTCCGTCCCCGTCGTCGTCGCCGCCGGCATCGTCGCCGGACCCGGGCGGAGCCTCGCGGAGGCCCGGGTAGCGCACCTCCACACCCACGGTCCGCTCGAGGCTCCCCGGATCGCGGCCCGCCGTCGCGCACGCGGCCTCGAGGTGGTCGCGCACGCGCCGCCAGCGCTCGTCGGGCAGCCCGAACCACGCGACGTTCCACATGTCGGCGTGACGGGCCGTGAGGTCCAGCATCCGCGGCCGCCGGGCGGCGATGAGGATCGGCAGGTCGGGCCGCGCTGGAGGAGCGAGGACGGCGTCCCTTGCGGTCATCCAGCGCCCGTCGAGGTCCGCCCGACCATCGCGGATCAGCTGTCGGATGATCGTGAGCGACTCCTCGAAGCGGCCGACGCGGTGGTCCGTCGGGTAGCCGAACGCCTCGTATTCCGGATCGTGCCAGCCGCAGCCGATGCCCAGGATCAGCCGACCCCCGCTGACGTGGTCGAGCGTCGCCGCCATCTTGGCGAGCAGGGCGGCGTTCCGGAAGGACGTGCACATGACGAGGATCCCGAGCTCGACCCGCGTCGTGGCTTCGGCGATCGCGGCCAGGATCGTCCAGCACTCGTGGATCCCCGTCGTCTTGCCGTCGAACCGGAACAGCAGGTGGTCGTAGACCCAGACGGAGTCCAGCCCGTTCGCCTCGGCCGCCATGGCCACCGCGCGGATCGCCGGGTACGGCGCCGGAGCCGTCGCGTCATCCTCCTGGGCGATCGGCAGCACGACCCCGACCTTCAATCGTCCGCTCCTCGGTCGGGACAGGGCATGGCCAAGGTCCTCCACATCGGGTATCGAGGAAGCCTACGCTACGGGTGCGGCAGCTCGCCGCCCGGGTCCAACGAGGAGATCGATGCCGTCGCTCGAGAAGTCACCACCCGAGCTCATCGCCCGCTTCGATGCCGCGGCCGAGAGGTTCCCGCTGGCGCAGCGTCGCAAGATGTTCGGGTATCCAGCGCTGTTCGTCGGCGGCAATCTCGTCACCGGGTTGTTCGCCGATCAGTGGATGATCCGGCTGGCCGAGAGCGACCTCGCCGAGCTGCTGACGCGGCCCGGTGCGTCGCCATTCAGCCCGATGGCCGGGCGGACGATGAAGGGCTACGCCGTGCTGCCGCCGGACGTCGTGGCGAACGACGCCGCCCTCGATGGCTGGCTGGGACGGGCGATCGAGCTCGGCAAGACGCTTCCGCCCAAGTGAGGGCGGTCGCCCCATCGCCGCGTCCCGGGATGGGTGCGCTCCCGTACCGCGGCGGGACCACGTTCCGGGTCTGGGCTCCGCACGCCGAGTCAGTCGTCGTGACCGGCAGCTTCGACGGCTGGGCGCCCGAGGCGACGGCATTGGGACGCGATGACGACGGCACGAGTGGCACCTGGTCGGCGGACGTCGAAGGCGTCGGGCCGGGGGCCGAGTACCGGTTTCGCCTGCGCACCGCGGACGGGACGGAGCTGTGGCGGATCGACCCGTACGCGCGACAGGTCACGAGCTCGATCGGCAACGCGGTGGTCTACGACCCGGCCGCCTTCGACTGGGGCGACCACCGGTTCGAGATGCCCGCCCACGACGATCTCGTGATCTACGAGCTGCACGTCGGGACCTTCAACCCGGATGGCGATCGCCGAGGCGACTTCGACCGCGCCATCGAGCGCCTGCCGTACCTGCGCGACCTGGGCATCAACGCCGTCTCGATCATGCCGCCCTTCGAGTTCGCGGGCGACGTGTCGTGGGGCTACAACCCGGCGCATGTCTTCGCCATCGAGTCGAGCTACGGCGGTCCGGACGCCTTCAAGCGCTTCATCGTGGCGGCCCATGCCCAGGGCATCGCGGTCTTCGTCGACGTCGTCTTCAATCATCTCGGCCCGAGCGACCTCGACCTGTGGCAGTTCGACGGCTGGAGCGCGAACGGTGGGGGCGGCATCTACTTCTACAACGACGAGCGCGCCATCACGCCATGGGGCGCGACCCGACCCGACTACGGCCGCGGCGAGGTCCGCACGTTCCTGCGTGACAGCGCGCTGACCTGGCTCGAGGAGTTCCAGGCTGATGGGCTGCGCTTCGACGCGACCCTGTTCATCCGGACCATCGATGGACTGCCCGGCAACCCGGCATCCGAGCTGCCGGACGGCTGGTCGTTCATGGCCTGGATCAACGACGAGATCCGGGCGCGCCAGCCCTGGAAGCTGACGATCGCGGAGGACATCCAGGACGACCCGACGCTGGTGGTATCGACCGCCGACGATGGGGCAGGGTTCGGCGCCCAGTGGGATGTCGGCTTCATCCGACGGGTGCGACCAAGCCTCGAGACCGGCGACGACCGCGAGCGGTCCATCGCGACCGTCGTCGAGGGCATCACCGGCGAGCGTCGCGGCCCACCCATGACGCGGGTCATCTACACGGAATCACATGACGACGTCGCGAATGACCGCGTGCGCCTTCCCGAGGCCATCAAGCCGGGTGATGCCGGCAGCTGGTGGTCGGAAAAGCGCGCGACGCTCGGGTCGGCACTCGTGCTGACGGCCCCGGGCATCCCGATGCTGTTCCAGGGGCAGGAGCTGCTCGAGGACCGCTGGTTCGACGACACCGTCGGCATGGACTGGACCAAGGTGACCACCAACGCGGGCATCCTGCAGCTCCATCGCGACCTCATCGCGCTGCGGCGTGGCGGCGGTGGGACCACGCGCGGCCTGCGCGGCGAGCACGTGGCGATCGTCCGAGCCGACGACGCGTCGAAGGTGCTCGCCTTCCACCGCTGGCGGGAGGGCGGCCCGGGCGACGACGTCGTGGTCATCGCGAACTTCGCCGATCGGGTCGTGGCCGACCTGCGGGTGGGCCTGCCCGCCGCCGGGCGCTGGCGGGTCCGGCTGAACTCGGACTGGCCGGCCTATGCGCCCGATTTCGGCGGCCAGGAAGCGTTCGACACCGAGACGGACGACGACCCCGTCGACGGTTTCGACCAGAGCGCTCTCGTCTCCGTCGGGCCGTACGGGGTCGTCGTCCTGTCGCAGGACCCCTGAGAGGGTCAGTTCGTGGCCGGGCGGATGTTCTGGTTGAGGTGGAACAGGTTGGTCGGGTCGTACCGGCGCTTGACGTCGGCCAGGCGCTCGTACGTTGCCGTGGGATAGGCCTCGCGGATGCGGGCCTCGCCCTCGGCCTCGAGGAAGTTCGAGTAGACGCCGACCGCGCGCGGTCGCAACTCCTCGAAGTAGGCCTGCGTCCACGTCTCGTGGACCGGCTTCTCGGCCGGGTCCTCGAAGATCGTGATGAGCACGACCATGACCGGCGCATCGCGGTGGGCGAAGGCCGTGGCGCCCGCGGAGACCTCGGCCATCCGGCCACCCAGGACGCGGATCTGGGTCATCGCCATCGGTGAGCTGGGCGCCGCCGTGCGGGCGAGGATCGTATCGACCGCGGCGTCGTCGAGCGTGTCGAGGAACACCGACCGGTGCACCGCCGGGGCGGGGTCCTCGGCGGCCTTCATGAGCTCGTAGATCCCGACGTACGGCATGGGCTGGACCATCTCGAAGAGCGGCGTCGCGACCTCGCGGAATGGCTGGATGGCGCGCTGGCCCTCGGCGGGATCGCCGTCATACACGAACATGACCGCGAGGACCTGCTGGAAGTGGAGTTCGGCCGGCACGAACGGGAGCGGCGGGACGGGCATGACCATGGAGATCGTGGTCAGTGCTTCGGGCGCGGCGGATGCGATCGGGACGAGGCTCCGAAGGACGTCGCGGGTCAGCGGCAACATGAGCATGCCGCCGAGCACCTCGCCGACCGGGTAGAGCCTGAACTGGAAGCGGGTGACGACCCCGAAGTTGCCGCCACCACCGCGGACCGCCCAGAAAAGGTCGCTGTGCTCGGTCTCGCTGGCGGTGATGACCCGGCCGTCGGCCGTCACGACCTCGACCGACACCAGGGCGTCGATGGCCAGACCATGCTTGCGCGCGAGCCAGCCGATGCCGCCGCCGAGGGTCAGGCCGGCGATGCCGACGCTCCCCGTGTCGCCGAACGGGGTGGCGAGGCCGTGGGCCGCGGCCGCTCCCGTGTACTCACCGGCGGTGAGGCCGGCCTGCGCCCACGCCAGACGGCGGTCGGGATCGATGTGCAGGCCCTTCATCGAGCTCAGGTCGAGGACGATGCCGCCCTCGCTCGTGCCGTAGCCGGCCAGGCTGTGCGAACCGCCACGGACCGCGAGGTCGAGTTCAGCGTCGCGGGCGAACGCGACGGTCCGCACCACGTCGGTGGTCGTCGCGGCCTTGACGATCAGTGTGGGCCGACGGTCGATCGTCAGGTTGTGCACTTGTCGGGCGGCTTCGTAGGCCTCGTCATCGGGGCGGATGACCGACCCTGTGATGCCCGCGCGCAGCGCGGCGATGTCGAGCGGGCTGGAGGGGGCGGGCGTGCGGGCGAGGGCCATCGCGGTCGGTTCCTTTCGGGTGGGTCGCCTGGGGGCGGTGGGAGGAGGTATCGCCATGCTCGTGGCTTGTCGATCCGCCGACAGCGGGCAAGCGCCTGCGTCGCGATGCCGACGGATGGCGAGGTCGGACGCGACAGATGACGATGCCGGCGCCCGATGGGCATCGGGGGCGACCGGTCGGGCCGCGTCAGACGGACGCGGGTGTCTCGAGCATGCCGAGCGCGGCACAGTCCTCGGCGATACGCTCGAGCAGCCCGGGGTCGGCGACCGCACCGAACCCCTGGAGCATGACCCGGCGCAGGCCGAGATCCCGGTAGGCACGCAGCAGATCCCGGCGCGCCGGCCCAGGCGCCGTGTCCGGCAGTCCCCAGATGTGGACCGATACGCCGAGCGACGCCGGGTCGCGGCCGATCTCCTCGCATCGCGACGCGATGACCGGCAGCGCCCGCTCGGTCTCGTCCGGCGTCAAGGCGTCAAGGTTCAGCTCGTCCGCCAAGCGCGCGGCGAGGCGCCACGTGACCTTCGGGCCATTGCCGCCGATGAGGATGGGGATCCGATCGCCGAATGACTTCGGCTCGTGGATCGCATCGACCACATGGGCGTGCCGTCCTGCATAGGTGGCATGCCCCGGCGCCAGCATCCGGGTGATGACCTCGAGGTGGTCGGCGAGGATGGCCAGCCGTTCGGGAGCGCCCGGGAAGCCGTAGCCATAGGCACGCCACTCGTCCTCCTTCCAGCCCGCGCCGATCCCCAGCTCGAAGCGACCGCCCGCGATCACGTCCAGCGTGGACGCCATCTTGGCCGTCAACGCCGCTGGCCGATATGCCGCAGCGAGCACCAGGTGCCCCAGACGCGCCCGCGTCGTGACGCCGGCGATCGCGGTGAGCTCCACGAACGGCTCGAACACGGGCGCGTCCACGAGCGGCGGATCCACCTGGAAGTGGTCGTACAGCCACAGCGATCCGAACCCGAGTGCCTCTGCCTGCCGTGCGGCCGCGACCGTCCGCCTCCACGCCGTCGCCCCGTCCAGCCCCAGGAACTCGCGGTCGCAGCCCTGGGGAAGGGTGAGCCCGACCTTCATGACTCGCCCTCCCACGGACCGTACGCGGCCTCGACCCGGTCCCTCACGCCCGCGACGACCGCGTCGTCGACCGGTCGCTCATCCGCGACCGAGTGCCACAGCCCGGCCTCGCGCACGAACGCAGCCAGGGTGCGCATGGCGGCTTCGACATCGTCCCAGGTGACGCCCATCGCCTCGGGTCGGATGTCCACGCCGGCGCGCTGCATCGCGGCGACCATGTCGTCCGCTCCCTGGTCGTGCAGCACCGACCCGAAGACGACGCCCAAGCCGACCGGCTGGCCGTGGATGAAGTGCTTCCGGGTCCGCATTTCGAGGTTGTAGAACAGGAAGTGCTCCACGCCTTCGATGTGGCGCGGGTTCCAGCCGGCCGCGTGGAATGTGTTGCCGCCCCAGCGGTGCGCCTCCATGAGCGTCCGGATCCCGTGATCCGTAACGTCGTGGATGTCGTCGAGCGCAGCGAGCACCATGTCCAGTCGCTGCCGGGCCGCAGCGACCAGCCCCTCGTCGAAGGGCCACCGGCGTTCCTCGCGACCGAGGTCGCGGCTCAGTCGCCAATCGAGATGGGCGGTGTGGTAGCAGACGATGTCGCCGAAACCCGCGCGATTGAGCCCGGCCGGTGCGCTGGCGATGACATCGAAGTCGACGTAGACGGCTTCCGGGATCGCGAAGCCGAGGTAGCGGACGATGCCATCGCGGCGCAGACCGGCGCGGTGGCCGAATGGGGCGTTGACCGTCATCGCCGTCGGCACCTGGAACAGCGGCAGGCGGCGGCGCCACGCCACGAACTTCGCGACGTCGACGGCCTGCCCACCGCCCAGGCCGATGACACACGCGGCCTCGGGTAGCGTGTCCACGATCCCCTCGAGCTCGGTCACCTCGAGCGTGCGCACGTGGTGGACGCCCGCCAGCCCGTCGCCGCCGAGCGCCTGGGCGAACCGCGGCCACAGGTCCTCCATCGTGACAACGAGGTAGGGCCGGTGGACGAATACCGGGAGCTCCGCGACGAGGTTCCGCCCGAATACGGTCGTGAACTCGCCGCTCACCGTGGCGCCATCTCGCTCGCGGCGGCGGTCATGCGACGGCCCGTGTCGCGTGCGCCATGATCCGCTCCTCGGTCGCTTCGGCGGCTTGGAGCTGGGCCGTGATCCGACCCTCGCGCATCACCAGGATCCGGTCGCTCATGCCCAGGATCTCGGGCAGCTCGGACGAGACCATGACGATCCCCACGCCCGTCGCGGCGAGCTCGCGGAGCAGCGCGTAGATCTCGCGCTTCGCGCCGACGTCGACACCCCGCGTCGGCTCGTCGATCAAGAGGATGCGGCAGCGGGCGTGCAGCCATTTGGCGAAGATCACCTTCTGCTGGTTGCCGCCCGAGAGGTTGCGCACCAGCGCCGACGGCCCGCGCGTCCGGATCGATAGGCGCGTGATGTGGCCGCCCACCGCCCGGCGCTCGCGCCGCGTGTCGATGACCCCGCTCGAGGCGACCTCATCGAGGCGCGAGATCGTGACGTTGGTCGCGACCGACTGGCCGAGCAGCAGCCCGTCGGCCTTGCGGTCCTCGGTGAGCAGGCCGATCCCGAGCGCGATCGCCTCGCGCGGCGACCGGATACGGGCCGCGACCCCGCCCACGACGACGCTACCAGCGTCGATCGGATCGGCACCGTGGATGGCGCGCAGGACCTCGGTCCGGCCCGAACCGGCCAACCCGGCGATCCCGACGATCTCGCCACGCGCGACGGAGAAATCGATATCGTGAAAGACGCCGTCGCGACGCAGGCCGCGCACGGCGAGGATCGGCGCGTCGGACGGTGCCGTCGCCGTCTCGGTCTCCAGGCGGGCGCCATAGATCGCGTCGATCTCGCGGCCGACCATCAGCCGGATGAGGCGCTCCGGGGTCACCTTCGCGGTGGGCTCGGCGGCCACGACTCGGCCGTCCTTCATGACGACCACGCGGTCGGTGATCCGGAAGACCTCGTTGAGCCGGTGCGAGATGTAGATGAACGCGACGCCCTTCTCGGTCAGGCGCCGCATGACCCGAAACAGCCCGTCGAGCTCGGCGTCGGCGAGGACGGCCGACGGTTCATCGAGGACGATCAGACGCGCGTCGCGCGACAGCGCCCTGGCGATCTCGACCATCTGGCGGCGGGCGACGCTGAGCGAAGCGACGCGGGCCCTCGGATCCAGGTCCAGACCGAGCCGCTCGGCCACGACGAGGGTGTCCTCGATCAGGCGGCGCCGGTCGACCAGGCCGCGTGCCGTGGTCGGCAGACGGCCCATGTAGATGTTCTCGGCGACGCTGAGGTGCGGAGCGAGTGCCGGCTCCTGGTAGATCACTGCGAGACCGCGCCGGATCATGTCCTGCGGGCCGCCGGCCTCGACCACCTCGCCATCGACGAGGATGTGGCCCGTGTCACGGGTGTAGGCACCCGACAGGATCTTCATGAGCGTCGACTTGCCGGCCCCGTTCTCCCCGACGAGCCCGACGATCTCCCCTGGTCGAACGGTCAGATCGACGGATCTCAGGGCATGGACACCAGGAAACGACTTGTCGATCGCCCGCATCTCGAGGACGGTCGCCTCGTGACTGGCGGCCTTGTCCGAGTCCGGCTGGATCACTGGCCTCGCTCCTCTAGGCGGTGGGATGGGATCCGTCGAGGACGCGGCGGAGGAGAAGCCGCGCCCTCGACGGTGGCTCGGTCCCGGTGGGACCGATGACGGGATGTCTAGAAACCCTTGCCGATCCACTCCGCGGCGTTCGCCGCGTCGATCGTGTTGGTCGGCAGCACCCACTGGGGATCGATGGTCTCGCCCGCGAGCAGCTTCTTGGCCGACTCGCAGCCTTCCTTGCCGGCATTGTCGTACGTGAACGTCACGACGATCTTGCCGTCCGCGATAGCCTGGATCGCCTCGTTCTGGCCATCGATCCCGACGACCTTGAACTCGTCGGCCCTGCCGGCGGTCTCGAGTGCCGCGACGACGCCCAGCGCCATCGCGTCGTTGTGCGTGTAGATGACGTCGACCGTGCCCGGGGCGTGGGCTTGGAGCAGGTCGTTCATCGCCGTGAGCGCCTTTTCGCGCTTGTAGTCTCCGTCGACGCTGGCCACGATCTCGACCGTGGGGTCGTTGTCGGCCAACCATTTCACGAACTCGTCGTGCCGGTCGGTCGTCGCCGAGGAACCCTGGGTCCCCTGGATCTCGATGACCTTGCCGCCGTTGCCCCCCAGGATCGTCTTGGAGACGTACTCAGCGGCTGTCCGGCCGATGAGCTTGTTGTCCGCGCCGATGTGCTGGGTCACCGGGTCGATCACGCCTCGGTCGAGGGTGATGACCGGGATGTTGGCCGCCATGGCGCGCTTGGCCGCTTCGTTCAAACCGACGTCGGTGTTCGGCGTCAGCAGCAGCACATCGACCGGGCGGGCGATGAATTCGTCGACATGGCCGGACTGCACGGCGTCATCGCCCTGGGCATCGGAGATGAGCGTCTCGGCGCCGGGGTTGTACTCCTTGCAGTAGTCGCGGACATTGTTGTTCTGATTGGTGCGCCACTCGTCGCCGCCGTTGGCCTGCGAGAAGCCGATGACGCCACCACCCGCTGCGCTCGGTGCGGCCGCGCTGGGCGCCGCCGCGGACGGTGCGGCGACCGACGGGGCCGCCGATGGGGCCGCAGGTGTCGTCGTGCAGCCCACGAAAACCATGATCGATCCGGCGACCAGACTCGTCTTCAGGATCCGGGACATGTGTCTTGCCCTCCTTCTCGTGCTTGATACGCCCTTCGTTCTCCGACGCCGTCCCCGGCGGCGTCACGCGACCGCGCTGCTCCATGGCCGCACTCGGTCACGGGCTCACCTGCCTTCCTCCCTGGTCCTGGTCCGCCGCTCCAGGAGGACGGCGCCGAGGATGATCAGGCCCTTCACGATCTGCTGCGAGAAGGGCGAGACCCCGAGGAGGTTCAGGAGGTTGTTCATCGCGGCCACGACCGCCGCCCCGACGACCGTGCCGCCGACCCCGCCCTCGCCGCCGAACAGGCTTGTCCCGCCGATCACCACGATCGCGATGGCATCGAGCTCGAAGCCCGTGCCCTGGGTCGGCTCGGCGGCCGCCAGGCGGGAGACGACGATGAGGGCGGCGACCGCGGCACACAGGCCGCTGATGACGTAGGCGCTGAAGACGGCACGATCGGTATCGATGCCCGACAGCCGGGCCGCCTCGCGGTTATCGCCGACCGCATAGATCCGCCGCCCGAACGGGGTGGAGCGGAGCAGGAACCAGGACAGCGCGGCGATGCCGGCGAACAGCAACAGCGGGACCGGGACGCCCAGGACGTCGCCGTTGCCGATCCAGGCGATGTCGGCGGCGTTGTCGCCGGCGCGGATGGGCTTTCCGTCGGCGATCGTCAGCGTCAGGCCGCGGGCGATGACGAGCATGCCCAGTGTCATGATGAATGGCTGGAGCCCACCCTTCGTGATGCCCAGCCCGTTGATCGCGCCTGCGCCCGCGCCGACGAGGAGTGCCAGCCCGACGGCAAGCGGCCACGGGATGCCGCTGGCCATTGCGGCGGCGAACGTGATGGCGACCAGCCCCAGCACGGAGCCGACCGACAGGTCGATGCCGGCGGTCAGGATCACGAACGTCATCCCGATTCCAAGGATCCCGACGATGGATGCCTGTCGGGCGACGTTCGTGATGTTGGCGACGGTCAGGAAATGCGGCGAAAGGGCCGCACCGACGACGAGCAGGATGATCAGGGCAAGGAGGATCCCGTGCCCCCGCACCAGGCCCACGAGACCACCGCCCCTGGCCCATCGGGCTGCGGCACGCAACCGGTCGGCCCGGTCCGGCGGCGGCGCCGCGGTCGTCTCGAGGTCGGTCATCGGTGATCGCTCGTCATCGCCTGCCATCTACCTCGCCGTCCAGCCGCCGTCGATGAGCAGCGTCGTGCCGGTGATGAGGCCCGCTGCGGGCGACGCCAGGAAGACGACGCAGCCGGCCACGTCCATCGGCTCCCCGATGCGGTGGAGGCCGGCGATCCGTTCTCGGACGTCCGCCTCGAACGCGGGATCGGCGAGGTCGGATGCCGTGCCATCGGTCCGGATGAACGTCGGGGCCACCGCGTTGACGGTGATGCCGTGCTGGCCCCACTCGACCGCGAGGCACTTGGTCAGGTGCGCCACGGCCGCTTTGCTCGCACAGTAGATGGCCTCGGTCGGCAGGGCGACGAAGCCCGCCTGCGAGCTGAGATTGACGATACGGCCGCTGCCGCGCCGGATCATCATCCGTCCGGCGGCCTGGCTCGCGAAGAACAGGCCCTTGAGATTGACGTTGATCGTGAGGTCGAAATCGGCTTCGGTCACGTGCTCCGCGGCATTGGCGGGGCCGAGACCCGCATTGTTCACCAGGATGTCGAGCCGCCCGAAGTGCGCCACCACCGTATCGATCGCCAGGCCGATCTGGCTCAGATCGGTCACGTCCATCGGGACGGCGAGCGCGCGCCGGCCCATCGCCTCGATATCAGCTACCAGGTCGTCGGCGCTGCCCGCCGCCCGAAGCCCCAGCGCCACGTCCGCACCCGCGTCCGCGAGCGCGAGCGCGATCGCCCGGCCAAGCCCGCGCGCAGCCCCCGTCACGAGCGCCGTCTGGCCGGTAAGCGTGAAGCTCGGGTACTCGGTCACCCATCCTCCTCGGGGTCCCTACGCCTAGGCTTAACGCTTAGGCTTATCGATAGCGCTTAACGTTTGCGCTTGACGCTAAGCGTGCGCAGGATATACTCGGCCGAGCGACGACGTCAAGAGGTTTTCGGGAGGGATCGGACCACCGAGTGGAGACGCCCAGGACAGCCCAGGCGACGGTCACGCTGCGCGATGTCGCGCAGCGTTCCGGGGTCTCCATCACCACCGTCTCGCGCATCCTCAACGGCCGCGAGACCGGAGTGCCCATCCGGGACGAGACGCGCCAGCGCGTGCTCGCCGTGGCGGCCGAGCTGGGCTACAAGCCGAACCTCCTGGCCCGCGGTCTGCGCGGCAGCCGCAGCTCCCTGCTGGGGGTCATCGCCCGCGACATCTCGGACCCGTTCCACATCCAGATCCTGCGCGGGATCAACGAGGCATCCCGGGTGCGGGACTACCGGCTCTTCCTGGGTCATGTCGATTACCGTCCGGACGTGGCGCTCTCCTACAGCTCGATGTTCGAGAGTTCCCATGCGGACGGGATCATCGTCATCGGCGACATCGATGGCGGTGACGAGACGCTCGATCAGCTCGCGAACCAGCATCGCTACGTCATCGGTGTCACGGACCGCACGACCCGGCGCCAGATCCCGGGCGTCTATGCCGATGGCGTGGCGGGCACCCACCTGGCGCTCGAACACCTATGGGAGCTCGGACACCGCTCGATCATCTGCGTCTCGGACGCGCGGACCTACGACGGTCGCCAGCGCATCGACCTGTACGAGCGCTTCATGCGCGAGCGGGAGGTGGCCGACCGCATCGGTGTCTTCATCACGGACCAGGACCCGGGCCCCAGCCTCGAGCTGGGCCGGCGCATCTTCGCGGGCTGGGCCGACCACGATCACCCGACCGCGATCTACGCCACGTCCGACACGATCGCGATCGGACTCATGCAGGCGGCTTATGAGGCCGAGATCCGAGTGCCCGAGGATCTCTCGATGGTCGGCTTCGATGACATCGATGTCGCCGCGTTCACGATCCCGCCGCTGACGACGATCAGCCAGGACGGCATCGAGATGGGCCGAACGGCGGCGGAGCTGCTGTTCGACATGGTCGACAACGGGCGCCATCGCTCCGAGGTCGCTGACGTCGTGCTGCAGCCGCGGCTGATCGTGCGCAGATCGGCGATCCGGATTCCCGGCTAGCGCGCCTCGCGGCCGACCGACGGCGGCTCGGACACGCCATGCCGGTAGAACGGGATGGGTTCGGCCGCCAGCGGTGTGTTCCCGGCGATGAGGTCCGCGGCCTTCTCGGCCAGCATCATCACGGGGGCGTAGATGTTGCCGTTGGTGACGTACGGCATCGCGGAGGCGTCGACCACCCGCAAGCCGTCCACGCCGTGGACGCGCATCGTGAGCGGGTCCGTGACGGACCGCTCGTCGATCCCCATCCGGGCCGTGCACGACGGGTGGAGCGCCGTCTCCGCGTCACGCCGGACCCACTCGAGGATCTCGTCGTCCGTCTCGACGGCGGCGCCAGGCGAGGTCTCGCCTCCGTTGTACGGCGACATCGCCGGCTGGTTCAGCAGACGCCGCGCGACGCGCACGGCTTCCACCCATTCGCGTCGGTCCTGGTCGGTCGAGAGGTAGTTGAAGCGGAGGGCCGGATGGACCCGCGGATCGGTGCCCATGAGCGTCACCGAGCCACGTGTGTCCGAGTACATCGGCCCGACATGGACCTGATAGCCGTGGCCCGGTGCGCCCGCGGATCCGTCATAGCGGATCGCCAGCGGGAGGAAGTGGAACATCAGGTTGGGGTAGGCGACGTCGTCGTTGGAGCGGACGAAGCCCCCGCCTTCGAAATGGTTCGTGGCCCCCGGCCCGCTGCGCAGGAACAGCCACTGCGCCCCGATGAAGGGCCGTCGCCAGCGCTGCGTGGCGGACGGTTGCATGGAGACCGGTTGCAGGGACTTGAACTGGATGTAGACCTCGAGGTGGTCCTGCAGGTGCTGGCCGACGCCCGGCCGATCCGCCACGACCGGGATGCCGAGCGTTCCAAGGTCCGCCGCGGCGCCGACGCCGGACAGCAGCAGCAGCTGCGGGGTGTTGATCGCACCGCCGGCGAGGATCACCTCCCCGGCCTCGATGCGCTCCGTGCCACGGCCCTTCGCGATCTCGACCCCGACCGCCCGGGTCCCGTCGAACAGGACCCTCGTCACGAAGGTGCGCGTGCGCACCTCGAGATTCGGTCGCTTGCCCATGATCGGATGCAGGTAGGCGCGGGCGGCCGACAGCCGCCGGCCACGGTGGATGTTCCGATCGAAGGCCGCGAAACCCTCCTGGCGGTAGCCGTTCACGTCCTCGGTCAGCGGGTAGCCCGCCTCCTGGACGCTCTGGAAGAAGGCCGTGAAGAGTGGATTGGTGGCCGGGCCGCGCTCGAGGACGAGCGGCCCGTCGTGCCCGCGCCACGGGTCGTCGGGAGCTGCCGCCAGCGCCGTCTCCATGCGCTTGAAGTAGGGCAGGCAATGGGCATAATCCCACGTCGCCATGCCGGGGTCGGCGGCCCATCGCTCGTAGTCGAGCGGATTGCCACGCTGGAAGATCTGCCCGTTGATGCTGCTGCTCCCGCCCAGGACCTTGCCGCGGGCGTGGTAGATGCGCCGTCCGTGCATGGATGGCTCGGGCTCGGACTCGTACTTCCAGTCGTAGAACCGGCTCCCGATCGGGAACGTGAGGGCGGCCGGCATGTGGATGAACGGGTCGATGCGCCAGTCGGCGCGGCCTGCCTCGAGCACGAGCACCCGGGTCGACGGTTCGGCCGACAGGCGATTGCCCAGGGCGCTGCCCGCCGAGCCGCCACCCACGATGAGGTAGTCGTAGCGCCTGTCCGACATAGTGGCCGCGATGCTAGCAGCGAGGCGAGGCCCGCCTCGCCGCCGCCCGTCTGGTGCTCCCGCGGCGGCGGAGATCCCTCCTAGCGGTCAGGCGCGTCCGGTGACTCGGGAGCCTGCGTCATCTCGGTGACGAGC
Source organism: uncultured Chloroflexia bacterium (assembly GCA_963735785.1). Taxonomy (GTDB): domain Bacteria; phylum Chloroflexota; class Limnocylindria; order Limnocylindrales; family CSP1-4; genus SPCO01. Next base: position 670,298 of record CAVTMH010000003.1, read on the forward strand.
TCCCGCTCGGCGATCGTCTTTCGAAGGATGCTCCGCGCCAATCCCTCCGCGCGGGACGCCAACCCCGGGGTGCGTGCATGCGATGGACCGAGCGTGACCTTCTCCGCTTCGATCGACTGCAGGGTCTCGGCGTCCGCGGCGATGTCCTCGGCGGTCGCCTGGATGTCGCTCTCCAGATCGTCCGGCATGATGCCCCTCTCCAAAGCGACTTAACGGTCAGTCGGGTGTCCAGCGTCCGTCGCGGTAGACATACCATACCTCGGTCGATTCCGAGCTGAGCTCACGGCGACGGGCGATCGCCTCCGGATATTGGGCGCGCAGGCCGAGCTGGAGTTCGGACGGGTCGGTCGGGGCGTCCGCCATCAGCCGCGTGACAAGCTCGACGAACCGCGCATCGCTGCGCGGATTCATGATCACGAGGGGACGCACGAGTCACCTGTCCAGCGAGGAACCCCGAGCACCATCGGCCTGAAGGTAGACGGGAGCGCGTTGCAGACGCATCAACGACGAGGGCATGGCCCCGGGATGCGCGTCACTCGGTTCGAGGACCGGTCAGTCGGGCCCCTTGCGCTCCTCGAGCGCCCGCCGGTATTCCTCGCGGTACTGCTCGCTGAGGGCCCCCGCTTCGGCCGCCTCCGCGGAGCCGGGGGCGGCCGCGGCAACGCGACGCTCGACGGCTCGCCACTCCGCGAGGATCGCGGCGATCGCGCGGGGGGTGCGGTCGATCGAATCCGGGGCAGGACCAGGGACGCCTCCTTCGACCTGCTCGTGGCCGACCTCGGTCAGGCGCCGTTGACGGACAGTCGACGTCAGCACCCGCCTGGCGATGTCCTCGACACGCTGGGCGAGCTCCACCAGTCGCGGGTCACCCGGCTCGAGCGTGCGCTTCTCCTCTTCGATCGCGGCCAGCACCTCGAGATCGCGCATGAGCGCGTCCGAGGTGGCGCGGAGGTCTGCAGCTGTGTCTTCCACGATGTTCACCGGGCACCACCAACGATCCAGAAGACGGGAGATGGTCGGGGCGAGAGGATTTGAACCTCCGACCTTATCGTCCCGAACGATACGCGCTACCAAGCTGCGCCACGCCCCGACCGAGGGTGCTCGTTCGACAGAGCCTGCGGATGATACACCAAGGCCCGGCGAAGCGGCCATACCACCTCGCCGGGCCCGGTCCCCAGGGTGGTTCGTCTACGGCGTCAGCCAGACAGGATAGTCGCGGATGTCCTGCGGCGACCCGTCCTGGGCCGAACCGTAGAACACGCGCAACGTGCCCCACTGTGCCCGCGCGACGGTGTAGCGCAGCGTCACGTCGAACGTGCCACGGCAACCGGTACCGCACGTTGCCATCGTGTGCTCGTCCACGAGCGTCCGGCCCGACCCATCCAGGATCGCCACGCGGAAGCTCGCCTCGAACACGTTCGCGTTGCCGGTGATCCGCGCCGGGTTGCCGGCGGCGGCCCCGTACGCTGGCCGGTCGACGAAGATCGACGGCAGGAGATCATCGAAATCGGCGCGCGCCTGCGGGCCCTCGAGCACGATCCCCTCGCTGCCGAAGGTGGTCACGGTCCGTCCCTCGACCTGGAAGAGCACGGCGCGCACGGTCGGGAACTGGGTCAGGGTGTAGACGACCTGGCCGAGCCGGCCAAATGCCGAGGCGCTGCCACCGCCCGACTCGAATTCGCGCGACAGGTCGACGGTCGCGATCCCGTTGCGGATCGTCAGGCCGAGCAGCCGGGTGCCCGAGGGGATGGCCGTGGACAGGCGGTCGTCGTCGAGGATGTCGGCCCGCAGCAGGGCGTCCATCGCTGCCCGCGCGACGCCGATGGTCTCGGGCACGTCCCGCAACGTGGGTACGAGCCCCGCGACGCCGACGTCGCCGTCGAGCACGAAGTACGCGCGGATGACCATCGTCTGGGTGGGGGTCCGGGTCGGGGCGGTCGTCGGACGTGGCGTCGCCAACGGGCCGCCGCTCGGTGTCTGGCTGGGGATGGGTGTCGGTGACGCGACCGCCGTCGGCTCTGGCGTCATGTCGGGCGGTCCCGGATCCGCGGAAGGGGCCGGAGTTCGGATGACGGGCGGCACAGTGCCGAGACCGCCGGTCGGCCCACAGGCGGCCACGGCGATCGCGACGACCGACAGGGCCACCGCAGTCAGGACGTGGTGAGCGGGTCGGATGCGGTGAGCGGGTCGGATCATGGTTCGGGCTCCAGCGTGGTGGTCGTTGGAGCCTCACTCTCGAAGCTCCGGGTGACGACCGCATCGCCGTCACGTAACGAATCGGTCACAGCCCCGGGCAGAACGAGCTCCAGGCGGAGGCCACCGCCGTCTCGGTTCATGGCCTGCAGATACCCGCCGAGCAGCGCGGCGTGCTCGGCTGCGATGGCGAGCCCGAGACCGCTGCTGCCGCCGCTGCGCGACGGGTCGAGCTTCGTGAACCGCTCGAAGATGCGCTCCAGACGGTCCTCTGGCACACCGGGCCCGCGATCGGAGACCGCCAGGACCAGGTCCTCGGCGCCGACCTCGAGGTCCACCGTCACGTCGGCGGCGCCGGCGTGCTCGCGCGCGTTGTCGAGGAAGTTGCCAAGGATCCGCTCCAGGCGCCGCGGATCCGTGTCCACGACGACCGATGGCGCGGGCGGGTCGAACCTTGCCGTCGACTGACGCGCGGCGATCACGGCCCCGACGAGCCGGACGAGGTCGACCGGTTCGAGCGCCACCTCCTCGGCCGACGCGTCGAAGCGCGACAGCTCCATCAGCTCCTCGACGAGCGCCCGCATGCGTCCCACGTCGGCCACGAGCAGCTCCGCGGCACGCCGGCTGTCCGGGGGCATTCCATCGAGGTGGGCCCCGACGATGGACGCCTCCGCGACGAGCGCCGCCAGCGGCGTCCGCAGCTCGTGCGACACGTCCGCGACGAACCGCCGGTTCTGGTGCTGGGCGGCTTCGAGACGTCGGATCGTGTCCGCGAGGACCCCGGTCATCCGGTTGAATCGCTCGGCCCACGTCCCGAATTCGTCGCGGGACGTGACCGGGACCCGTGCGGAGAGGTCGCCGCGCTCGATCCGCTCGGCGACCTGCCCCGCCTCCTCGACAGGGGCCAGGATGCTGCGCGCCACGCGCCGGGCGATCACGAGCGCCAGCACGAGCAGGACGAGCGCCCCGACCGCCAGGGCCAGGCGCAGCTGGTCGATCGCCTGGTTGATGCCGCTGACGTCACGGACGAAGTAGAACACCGGCCCACCGCCGGCCGGGCGACCGCCCACCACGAGCGAGGGCTGCCCCGCGACGTCCAACCAGCCGTAGGCGATCTCGCCCCGGTCGATACGGGACCGCATGTCCGCCGGCAGCAGCGTCAGCAGCCCGGCCAGGCGTTCATGGGACTGGAACCGCGCGTCGTCGCCCAGGTCGACGAACGTCTCGACGGCGCCGCGCCTGACCTCGCCTCTCCGGAACGTATCGGCGAGTCCGCTCTGCCTGATGTCCTCCGGTGTCGGCCGATCCGGCAGCTGCCGCTCCGGGACGACCACCGACAGGTCGAACTGCGCCTGCTCTGCGGCGGCCTGGAGCGCCTGGTCGTGGAGCCGCAGATCGACGAACACGGACGCTCCGACACCGAGGACGAGCGCAGTGAGGGCAACGAGCGCGACCAGCGCCCTCGTCAGTCGCGCCCGCACACCGCCTAGCGCCGACATGGGTCCCGCCCTACCGCGTGGCCTTGTAGCCCGCGCCGCGGACGGTCTGGATCAGTTCGGGCGCCGCAGGATCGGTCTCGATCTTGGCGCGAAGACGGCCGACGGCGACGTCGACGAGCCGCGAATCGCCCAGGTAGTCGTAGCCCCAGATCCGGTCGAGCAACGTGTCGCGGGCGAGGACCTGGCCCGCGTGCCGGGCGAGGTCCACGAGCAGGTCGAACTCGGTCCGGGTCAGCGGGATGTCGCGTCCGTCGCGGGCCACGGTCCGCCCCGCGATGTCGATCACGAGCGGCCCGAGGCGCAACAGCGCCCCCTCGTCCTCGGGCCGTCGACCGACACGCCGCAGTGCCGCACGCACGCGGGCGACGAGCTCGGGCACGTCGAACGGCTTGCGGACGTAGTCGTCGGCGCCCGCTTCCAGCCCGACCACCACATCGAGCGTGTCGGCGCGCGCGGTCAGCATGACGACCGGGATCGTCGAGACCTTGCGGATCGCCCGGCAGACCTCGAGGCCGTCCATGCGCGGCAGCATGACGTCGAGCAGGACGAGGTCGAACGGCTCGCGCTCGAAGCGCTCGAGTCCGTCGCGCCCGTCGCTCGCCGTGTCGACCGTGAACCCGGCGTTGCGCAGCCCGATCGCGGTCACCTCGCGGATCGACGGGTCGTCCTCGACGAGCAGGATCCTCGCGTCCAAGCCACTCCTTGCGCGGCCGTGCGGTCAGGGCCGGTTCGGCGGCAGTATGCCAGCCGACGCCCGCCCCCCCGCGTCGTCGGTCCGGATCGGCAGCGTGGCCACCGCCGCGCCCAGGAAGGCGACGGCCATGAGGCCGAACACGAGCGGGACGCCGGTCGGCTCGCCGAGCGCTTCGATGACGACGCCGTAGACCGCGGTCCACAACGAGCCCACGCCGAACGCGAGGGTGAAGTACAGGGCGTACGAGGCATCGCGGGTCGCGGGCGGCGCGATGTCGGCGAGGAGGGCCTGGAGCTGGGGCGATTCGGCGAACGAGAAGAGGCCCATCAGCACGATCCCGGCCCACAGCAACACCAGCGAGGACCCGGCCAGGATGAACACCCCGAAGCCGATCGCGCCGCCCAGGTAGGCCGCGATGATCAGTGGCTTACGGCCGAGACGGTCGGACAGCCAGCCCGCCAGCAGCGGCGTCGGCACGCTGAACACGATGAGCGCCCCATACATCAGGCCCGCGGTCGCGGCGTCGAACCCGAGCACGCGGGTCAGGTAGATCAGGGCGAACAGGTTCACGACCCCGAGCCCGCGTCCGCCCCCGCCCAGCACGGACGTCAGGAACAGCCAGCGCAGGTCGCGGTCGGCCAGGACCCGGCGGAGCGCGTCGCGGCTGCTGCCACCGGCCACGGCGGCAGCCCGGTCCGTGCCGCGTTCGCGGACGAAGGCCAGCATGCCGAGGGCGATGAGGATCGCGGCCACGCCGAACACGACCGACACGCCACGCCAGCCGAGCGCGACGAGCATCGGCGTCCCCACCACCGCGACGACCACGGTGCCCACGTTCCCGCCGGCGATATGGGCGCTGATCGCGAACCCCCGTCGCTCTTGCGGAAACTGCTCGGCGAGCAGGCCGTTGCCGACCGGATGCTGAGGCGAACCGCCGATGCGCGACAGGATGTTCGGGATCGCGAAGGTCACGAAGTTCGTGGCCAGGGCCGTCGCCGCGAAGCCGCTACCGAACAGGATCCCGCCAAGGCCCAGCAACCGCCGGCGAGAGACCCGCCGGGTGAGCTCGGCGTAGCTGAGCTGGACCATCCCGGACGCGAATGCGCCGACGGCGGCGAGGATCGCGACCGCGGACACGGTGACCCCGAACTCGTCGATGACCGCGAGGAAGATCGGCGGCAACAACACGGCGTAGGCGTGGTTGACCGCGTGCGCCACCGACAGGAGGCCGAGCGAGCGCATCGGGCGGATGGTCGGCGGGGCCTGCACCGGGCCATCTTGCCCGAATGCGAACGCTCAGCGGAGGTCGATCACCTCCACGACCTGGCTGACCGTCAGGCCGGGGCGCGGTCCCCCGAGCAACACGTAGGCCCGCCCGTTCATGAACGCGGCGCCCAGGCCGTGTCGCGGGTACGTCAACCCGGGGAGCGTCGTCGTCTCGGAGGCGCCGACGCACTCGACCGCTCCGAACGTCCCGTCGGGGCCTTCTCCGCCCACCACGCAGTCCCCCAACGTGCCGGCCGAAAAAGCGGCGATCCCGCCGCGTGGGGTCGGCAGGTCCTCGGCATGCCCGACCACGCCCTCGGCTGACACGAAGTCGATCGTCCCGAGATTGCCGCCGAGCCCGCCAGATCGTCCGCCCAGGAACGTCACGGAGCCGGAACCCCCGGAGGTGGCGGCAAGGTGTTCGCGTGGCCGGCTGAGCGATGCCAGCAAGCGCCACCCACGGTCGTCGCGGACGAATACGTCGGCCGAGACACCGTCCGGGCCTACCCCACCGCCGTACATGATCTGGCCCCGGCCGCTCCATGCCGCCGCACCGGCACCACGCGGCTCGGGCAGCGGCTGATCCGGGACCCAGACGCCCTTATCCGCGTCGTCGAGCCGCCAGACGGCGGCGGTCGGACGGTCGAAGCCATCGCCCGTGTACCCGCCGATCAGGAACAGCGCGTCGCCGTCCGACACGAGGGCCGCATGATGGACCGGCTCAGGCAAGGGCGGCCACGGCGCCCAGCCCTCTCCGACCGGGTCATAGACAAGCAGGTCATCCACGGCGCGGCCCTCAGCATCGAGGCCTCCCGCGACCCAGATCCGGCGCTGATGCGCCGCGGCGGCCACCTCGGTCAGGGCGACCGGCGCGGGAGCACCGAGAACCCAACCCGCCTCGCCCGGCGCGGCGGCCCGGCCGGGCTGCCCCGGGAAGATCCCGATCCGTCGCGGATCGGTGACGATCACCACCGCCAGCACGCCGAGGGCTGCGACGACCGCGAGGAGCAGGATCACCCGCCGCCGCGATGACCGACGGTCCTGATGCGTCTCAGTATCCACCGGCCAATCTTGCCGGACCCGTTGGACCCGCACGGCGCGCCTACCTAGAACTGGTCGAGGTAGCGCTCGACCTCCCAGTCACTGACCTGGGTCCGGTACTCGTCCCATTCGGCACGCTTCGCCTCGACGTAGTGGCTGAACACGTGGTCGCCGAGGGCTTCGCGGATGACGTCGTCGCGCTCGAGCTCGTCGAGGGCCTCGCCCAGCGTCCCCGGCAGCTCGCGGATGCCCTTCTCCGCGATCCGGGTCGCGTCCATCTCGAACAGCGATTCCTCGACCGGGTCGGCGAGCACCATGTTCTTCGCCACACCGTCGAGCCCGGCCGCGATCATCGCCGCGAAGGCCAGATAGGTGTTCGAGGACGGATCCGGGCAGCGGACCTCGGCCCGCGTGCCCTCCACGGAACGCCCGGGCGAGACCATCGGCACGCGGATGAGCGCGGACCGGTTCGTGCGTCCCCACGTCAGATAGGTCGGGGCCTCGTAGCCCGGCACGAGCCGCTTGTACGAGTTCACCAGCGGTGCGAGGACCGCGATCATGCCTCGCGCATGGGCGAGGATCCCGGCCATGTACGAGCGCGCCACGTCGGACAGCCCGTACGGATCCGCGGCATCGGCGAACGCGTTGCGCCCCTCGGCGATCGACCACAGCGACTGATGGGCATGCATCCCCGACCCGTTGATGCCGTGGATGGGCTTCGGCATGAACGTCGCGTACAGGCCGTGCTGCTGGGCGATGGCCTTGAGCGCGAACTTGAAGGTGACCGCGTTGTCGGCGGTCGTGAGCGCATCCGAATATTCGAAGTCGATCTCGTGCTGCCCGACGGCGACCTCGTGGTGGGCGGCCTCGACCTTGATGCCGAACGCCTCGAGCGCGTCGACCATGTCTTGCCGGATCTCCTGGGCGAGATCGGTCGAGAAGTCGAAGTAGCCGGCCTGGTCATGCGGCAGCGGCTCGATCGAGCCATCGTCGGCGCGGCGGAACAGGAAGAACTCCAGCTCCGGGCCGAAGTTGACGACGTAGCCCATGTCCTTGGCCCGCTCGACCTGGCGCCGCAGCACGAAGCGGGGGTCACCGACGAATGGCTCGCCATTCGGCGTGAACACGTCGCAGATGACGCGGGCCGTCCCGCGCGGCCCCGAACCCCGTTGCCAGGGGATCTCCGCGAACGTCTCCATGTCCGGCATGAGGTACTGGTCGGACTCGGCGATCCGGGTGAAGCCCTCGATCGACGAGCCATCGAACCAGGTCCCGTGCTCGACCGACTCCTCGAGTCGGTGCATCGGGATCGTGACCGCCTTGACGTGGCCGATGATGTCGGTGAACTGGAGCTGGACGAAGCGGATGCCCGACGACTGGGCCGCCTCGATCTTGGCGCTCGACGATGTGCGAGTGGCCACCTGGACGGTGCCTCCTGGCGCGGAGCCGAAGATCAGTACTGGAAGAGCAGCTCCCGGTACTTCGGCAGCGGCCACAGGTCGTCGGCGACGACCGTCTCCAACTCGTCGACGACCGTCCGAAGCGCCTCCTGGGCGGGAATCACGGTCTTGACGAAGACCCGTGCCTCAGCCTGCACCGACCCGGCCTCGTGAGCCTTGTGCTGGGCATGCTCGAGCGTCCCGATCGCCTCCACGAGTGAGTCCGCGAGGCCGGTGACTCGTTCGCAGATGGCGTTGATCCCGCGTGATGAGGGGGCCCCGTTGAGCTCGCCCAGGAACCGGGCGGTGGCGGGCAGGATCATCGTCGAGGCGATGTCCACAGCACAGTTCGCCTCGATGTTCTGGACCTTGACGTAGCGCTCCCAGTTGATCTCGAGTCGTGCGGACAGCTCGCGCTCGGACAGGACGCCGAACTTCGAGAAGAGCTCCTTGGCCTTGGGCGACTCCAGCGCCGGCAGCGCGTCGACCGTCGTGCGGTTGTTCGGCAGCCCGCGTCGCTCGGCCTCGGCATGCCACTCCTCCGAGTACCCGTTCCCACCGAAGAGGACCTGCTTGTTCTCCCTGACGATGCCCGAGAGGATCGTCGTCAGTCCCTCGAAGTCGGAGGGCTCCAGGTCATCGAGGGCATCGGCCAGCTGGGCGAGCGAGTCGGCGACGGCCGTGTTGAGCACCGTCTGCGGCCAGTAGATCGGCGCCGACGAACCGACCGCCCGGAATTCGAACTTGTTGCCGGTGAACGCGAACGGCGAGGTCCGGTTGCGGTCGGTAGCGTCCTTGGGCAGGACGGGCAGGGAGGTGGCGCCGAGCTCCAGGTCGCCGCCGTGCTTGGAGGCGGACGCGGGCCCCTGCTCGAGCTGCTCGATCACGTCCTCGAGCTGCGAGCCGAGGAAGACCGACATGATCGCCGGCGGCGCCTCGTTCGCCCCGAGGCGATGGTCCTGGCCGGCATCCGCGATGCTCGCGCGGAGGATATCCGCGTGGACATTGACCGCCCGGATGACGGCGAGAAGGAACGCGAGGAACTGGGCGTTCGCGTGGGGATCGTTCCCCGGGTCGAGCAGGTTCTCCCCATCGTCCGTGCTCATCGACCAGTTGTTGTGCTTGCCCGACCCGTTGATGCCGGCGAACGGCTTCTCGTGGATGAGGAACATCAGGCCGTGCTGCGGGGCGAGCCGCCGCATCATGCTCATCACGATCATGTTGTGGTCCGACCCGACCGACGTCGGCTCGTAGACCGGCGCCATCTCGAACTGCCCCGGCGCGACCTCGTTGTGGCGGGTCTTGGCCGGGATGCCGAGCCGCCAGAGCTCGCGGTCGAGATCCATCATGAAGGCGAGGATCCGCTCGCGGATCGGGCCGAAGTACTGGTCCTCGAGCTCCTGGCCCTTCGGCGATGCGGCACCGAACAGGGTGCGGCCGGTGAGGAGGAGGTCGGGACGATGCTCGGCAAGCCGCCGATCGACGAGGAAGTACTCCTGCTCCGGTCCGATGTTCGTGAACACGCGGCTCGAGTCGGTGTTCCCGAACCAGCGCAGGACGCGCAGCGCGTGCTTGCCCAACGCTTCCTGCGAGCGGAGCAGCGGGATCTTGTGGTCGAGCGCCTCGCCGGTGAACGAGACGAATGCCGTCGGGATCGTCAGCGTGACGCCGTTCGGTTCGACCTGGAGGAAGATCGGCGACGTGACGTCCCAGGCCGTGTACCCGCGCGCCTCGAACGTGGCGCGGATGCCGCCCGACGGGAAGGAGCTGGCGTCCGGCTCCCCCTGGACCAGGTTCTGGCCGGAGAACTCGGCCATGGTCTGGCCGTCACCGATCGGGGTCAGGAACGAATCGTGCTTCTCAGCCGTGGAGCCGGTCATCGGCACGAACCAGTGCGTGTAGTGGGTCGCACCGTGGGCCAGCGCCCACTCCTTCACCCCATGCGCGACCGCGTCGACGATGGCCCGGTCGAACGGCTCGTGTCCCTCGATCGTCCGGCGCAGCTTCTTGAAGATGGGCTTCGCGAGGTACTGGCGCTGCGCCTCCTCGTTGAAGACGTACTGGCCGTAGATGTCGGCTCCGGCCTGCTCCAGGTAGTCCTGCGTCTTCGCGACGCGGTGGGCGGCGATGTCGGAGATCGCCTCGTGTCGAGCGGTCAATGTCGTCTCCTGCGCATCGCCACGTTGTGCATGGCGCATGAATCCCGTCCAGATCGGCGTTGGCGGTCAGCATATCAGCGTCGAAGGTTGCGGACGCATGGACACGCGACCGTCAGGTTTGTGCGTTTTGCACTATTCTGACAGAGAGTTCCAGCGCGAAGCGCAGGTCGGGATCGGCGAGGTCCCAGTCGGCCATGGCCTCGAGTCGCGCGACCCGGTAGGTCACGGTGTTGCGGTGGACGCCCAGGCGCGTCGCCGCCTCGTTGAGGCTGGGTGAGCCGAGCACCGCCCGCAATGTCTCGAGCCGCTCGTGCTGGACGTCAGCTCGACCCACCAGGATCGGTCCGAGCAGCTCGCGCGCCTGGCGGATGCCATCCGGCAGGTTGCGCACATTGCCGAGCAGCAGGTACGCGGGCAGCCGGGCGGCACGCACGACCCGCGGTGGCTCGACGAGGAGCTCGGCGGCCTCGAGCGTGGCGCGGGCGGCGGCCTCCGCGGCCGGCCGCGCACCCGGTTCGGTGAACGGGCGCGAGACCGCGACCGTCCGCCCGAGGAACGTCGCGAGGCGCTCCGCGGTCGCGAGGGCGGCGGGATCGTCGGTGGGGGCGGCCGACACGAGCCGCAGCTCCAGGCTCTCCGAGCTGCCGCGCAGCACCAGCCGACGGGGCGACATCAGCAGCCGCAGCTCACCCCGCGTCTCCTCCCGGGCGGCGATGTCAGCGGGCTCCTCCGCGGCGCCCTGGCTGGCGAGGATCACGACCCAGGGCGGGCCGTCCGCCGGAAGTGGCTCGCCACGCCGCGTCTCGTCGCGCGCCTGGCGGACGGCCGCGTCACGGGACAGGTCGAGGGCGAGCAGCGCAACGATCCGGTCGGCGGCGATCCGCTCCAGCTCGTTGGGCGCCTCGTCGCCGAGGAGCACGAGCCGGCCACCGGCGCCTGGCTCGCCTGCCGGGGCCGGGATCTCGACCCGGAGCGCTGCCCCGCCCGACGGTCGGGCGAGGTAGCGGGCCACCGCCGCGGCGGCGGACGGGACATCGGCCGGGGCGTGGATCGCGATCGCGTCGCCACGGCGCCCTTCGATAACGACGGCCCGGCCCAGGAACGACCCGATCGTGGCCGCCTGCGTGTCGAGACCGCTCCCCAGGAGGGCAAGCCTCGCGAGCTGCGCCTCGAGGTCGGCGGCCCGCCGGTCCAGCTCTGCCCGTCGGTTGACGAGAAAACCGATGACGCTCCGTTCCAGCGCCACCGGATCGACACGACCGAGGCGGAGGGCGGTCAGCCCCGCGGTCGTCACGACCGCACCGAGCGCGTCCAGCGCGTCGCCGCCGGTCTCGCCCTCGACCAGCAGGACGGCCGGGACGCGGGCACGGACGAGTGCCACGGCGAGGTCCTCGATCTGCGCCGGTCGCGGCGCGACGACGGCGAGAGCGGCGCCGGGGATGATCGCCAGGTCCCCTGTCTCCAGCGCGTCGAACGCCGGTACGCGCGGCTTCAGCACCCTGACCCAGCCGACCTCGCGCTCGGCCCGGTCGCGCGCCAGCTCGGCTGCGCCGATCGGGCGGGCGGTCGGGAACAGCGTGCGATGGAGATCGTGGAGGGACGCCATGCGTGCCTGAAGGCTACGCGCCCGCCGAGTGGTCAGCCGGGTCGACGCGCCGCCACGAGGTCGTCGAGGAGCCGCCCGAACTCACGCTCCACGTCGACGTACCGGTCCGAGCGCCACACGAGGCCGACGTGGCCGTCGGGTGCGATCCGCGCCCAGATCCGGCGGCGCGGCAGGTAGAACGTGATCACGATCCCGGTGATCAGCGATGCGAAGGCGAGCCACACGATGCCCTGCCCCGGGTCGCGCTTGGCGATGAGCAACGTGTACTCGCCGAAGTCAGTGAGTTCCAGCGAGACGCCGAGCTCGTCCGAGACGCGGGTATCGCCGCGCAGCAGGGTCACGGCCGACAGGTTCTCGACGACCGGCTGACCGCTGGCATCCTCGCCGATGACACGATAGGGCAGGACGAGGACGACGCCGCGATCCTCCGTGTCGCGGGTGAGCAGCAGCTGCAGTCCGAAATCGCGACCAGGGACCGCCATCGTGACGTAGGGCGAGCCGCGCGCGGAGTCGGTCATCGGGACCTGGGCGTCCCAGAGCGGCTTGCCGGCCGCATCGCGGATCACCAGGTGCGGCGCCGGCCCGAATCCGTTCTGGTGGAACGTGTAGCCACCGATGGCCAGCGGATCGTTGACCCGGATCGTCTTGCGGGCGATCTCCCGGCCGTCCTGGAACACCGCGAGATCGGTCGTGAAGTCCGACGGCATGCCGGTGTCGAAGCCGGGCGCCTCGAAGCCCAGGTTCTTCACGAGCAGCAAGCCCGGCGTACCGATCGGCTGGACCGTCAGCGCCTCCCCTTCCGGGACGACCAGCCCCTGCTCGTCGCCGAACCGCGAGGTGACGGCCGCGGCCAGCAGGAAGAGGATCAGCCCGAGGTGCGTGAACAGCGTCGCCATCTTCGTGTACTGGTGGCGGTCGCCGTACACGTGCCGTGTGCCGTCCCTGTCGGTGGCCTCCCGGACGCGGAACCCGTGCCTGGCCACGACGCCGGCGACGTCCGCGGCCGCCACGCCCGACATGGCCGCGCGGTCCGGGAGACTGGGGTCGAAGAACGGCTCCGGCTGGGCGACCCGGACCGACGACACGTCCCGCCACAGCCGGGGCGTCCGGTCCAGGGTGCAGACGACGATGGAAACCACGAGCACCACGAGGCCCATCCCGAAGAGCGCCGACTTGAAGATCGAGAAGGCCCCCAGCCGTTCGAGCACGCCGACCGCGGCCGGACCGAGCACCGGGTCGTACCGGGCGCGGATCTCGTCCATCGCCATCGCGTAGTCGCCGGGCGAGCGGAACGCGAAATCGGGCAGCTGCTGCAAGGTCATCCCGATCGCCGCGAGGATCGACAGGAAGATGATCTGGACGACGGCGAAGTCGACGGACGTCAGCAGCCGCCACAGGCCCTGCCCGAGCTGGGCCAGCGGGTTCGTCGGGGAGCCGGCTGCTGGGGCCGCCCGGACGGCGGCCGGTGACGCCACGCTGCCGCGGCCTAGACGCCGACGGCGGGCTGTGCGACCGCTCCGGCCGTGTCGCGCGCGACCGCCAGCGCCGCCGTGAGGTCATCCTGGAGATCCTCGAGGTCCTCCAGCCCGACCGAGATGCGCAACAGCCCTGGCGTGATCCCGGCCTCGACCAGCTCCGCTTCGGTCAATTGGCGTTGGGAGGTCGACGGCGGGTAGACGACCATCGTGTGGACGCTCCCCAGGGACGCGGTCAGCTCAGCCAGGGTCAACGCGTCGATGATGGCGCGACCGGCGTCGCGTCCACCGACCACCTCCATCGACAGCATCCCGCCCGCGACGCCCGGCCGGAACTGGCGCACGGCCACATCGTGCTGGGGATGGCTCGGAAGCCCGGGGTACAGGACGCGTTGCACGCCGTCCTGACGCTCGAGCCAGGCCGCCAGTGCCGCCGCGGTCCGCGCATGCCGGTCGACACGGACAGCAAGGGTGAGGATCCCGCGCAGGACGAGGAAGGCCTCGAATGGCCCGAGCGTCGCGCCGGTGTCGATCTGGACCTTTTCGATCTGGCGCATGAGGTCCGCGCGGCCGGCTGCGACACCGGCGATGACGTCGCTGTGGCCGCCGAGGTACTTGGTCGCGGACTCGACCACGAGGTCGGCCCCGAGCTCGAGCGGCCGGCAGACGTACGGCGACGCGAACGTGTTGTCGACGATGTACGTCGCGCCGTGCTCGTGGGCCAGACGGGCGACCGTCGCATGGTCGGTCACGACGGTCGTCGGGTTGGCGATCGTCTCGGCGTAGACCACCCGGGTCGGTGCCGCCGCGATGGCCGATGCCGCGACGGCGTTGTCGGTCAGGTCGGCGAACTCGACCGTGACCCCGAACCGCGTGAACGTGTCGACGAGCTGGATCCGGGTCGAGCCGTAGGCGGCCAGCGGCGCGACGACCCGATCGCCGGCCTTGAGCTGCGACGCGAGCGCCGCGTTGATCGCGGCCATGCCCGAGGCGAGCGCCAGGCCGGCCTCGCCAGACGCGAGCTCGGCGTACGCCGCCCCAAGGGCCGCGGAGGTCGGGTTCGCGATCCGCGAGTAGGCGTATCCCGCGCGGGGATCGGCGGCGACGTCGCCCAGCTCCTCCGAATCGGCCGAGGCGAAGGTCGCCGTCTGGTAGATCGGCACGCTGGTCGGCTGCTGGTCCACCCGTGGGGCGCGCGACGCCGCGCGGATGGCACGCGTGGAGAAGCCCGTCCCGGCGGTCTCGCGCCGTTTGTCGCTCACCCGGCGGATGCTACACCGAGCACGCGAGAAGGCGCCCGAGCCTCCTCGACGACATTTGTACGTCACTCTTACAAATACGGATGGTACATTTCGGGCTGCGTATCGCGAGCGAGCGAACCCGCCGCACCGGGTCGGCGACGACGCACAGTGGCAGGAGGCTTCCGGCGTGGCTGAACCATTCTTCGGCGAGGTGATGGCGCCCATCCGGTTCGAGGGACCTGGATCGACCAATCCGCTCGCGTACAAGGTCTATGACCCCGACCGCATCGTCCTCGGAACGCGGATGGAGGACCACCTGCGACCCGGCGTTTGCTTCTGGCACTCCTTCGCCTGGCCCGGGTTCGACATGTTCGGCACGGGGACGCTCGACCGGCCGTGGATCGGCGACTCGGGCGACGAGATGGACGCGGCCCGCCGGAAGATGGCCGTCGCGTTCGAGTTCTTCACGAAGCTCGGCACCCCCTACTATTGCTTCCACGATCGCGACGTGGCCCCCGAGGGCGACACATTCGCGTCGTTTCGCGCGAACCTCGACACGCTGGTCGACGACGCCGCCGAGCACCAGGAACGGACGGGCGTCCGACTGCTCTGGGGAACGGCGAACCTGTTCACGCACCCGCGCTACCAGGCAGGGGCGGCCACGAACCCCGATCCCGAGGTGTTTGCGTTCGCGGCGGCACAGGTCAAGCACATGCTCGAGGTCACGCAGCGTCTCGGTGGCGAGAACTACGTGCTGTGGGGCGGTCGCGAGGGTTACGACACCCTGCTCAACACCGACCTCCGGCGCGAGGGCGAGCAGTTCGCCCGCTTCCTGCACCTCGTCGCCGACCACAAGCATCGGATCGGCTTCGCCGGCCAGCTCCTCATCGAGCCCAAGCCGATGGAGCCCACCAAGCACCAATACGACTACGACGTCGCGACCGTCCACGGCTTCCTCCTCCGCCACGGTCTCGACGGCGAATACAAGGCCAACATCGAGGCGAACCATGCGACGCTCGCGGGCCATAGCTTCCACCACGAGGTCGCCCTCGCCGCGGCGCTGGGCATGCTCGGCAGCATCGATGCCAACCGCGGCGATCCCCAGAACGGGTGGGACACCGATCAGTTCCCGAACTCTGTCGAGGACCTCGTCCTGCCGCTCTACGAGATCCTCCGCGCCGGGGGGATCGCGCCGGGCGGCTTCAACTTCGACGCGAAGCTGCGCCGCCAGAGTATCGATCGCACGGACCTGTTCCACGCCCACATCGGCGGTCTCGACACGCTGGCCCGGGCCCTCCTCGTGGCGGCGGACCTGCTCGAGGACGGCGAGCTCGCCAAGCGCAAGGACCGCCGCTACTCGGGCTGGGACGGCGAGCTCGGGAACGCGATCCTCGACGGCACCCTGAGCCTCGCGGACCTCGAGACGCGCGTGGGCGAAGGCTCCAGCGCGCCGCGTCGCACATCCGGCAGCCAGGAGGATCTCGAGAACCTCGTCAACCGGGCGATCTGGTCGGCCGACCGCTGACGTCGATGGCGTTCGTCATCGGGATCGACACGTCGACGACCGCGACGAAGGCCGTCGTCGTGGACGACTCGGGCGTGGTCGTCGCAACCGGTGTGGCGGAGTACGGCTACGACGTGCCACGACCGCGCTGGAGCGAGCAGGACCCCGGCCTGTGGTGGGATGGGACGGTGACGGCCATCCGGTCGGCCCTGGCCGGGGCTGGGATCGCCGGCGACGACGTGGCTGCGGTCGGGCTGACCGGACAGATGCACGGTGCGGTGCTGCTCGACGCGGCCGGGACCGTGCTGCGACCGGCGATCCTGTGGAACGATCAACGGACTGCGAA
Source organism: uncultured Chloroflexia bacterium (assembly GCA_963735785.1). Classification (GTDB taxonomy): domain Bacteria; phylum Chloroflexota; class Limnocylindria; order Limnocylindrales; family CSP1-4; genus SPCO01. The sequence goes on from CAVTMH010000003.1 coordinate 686,761, forward strand.
GGCGTGCGATGACATCCGCGCCGCGGTCGGGGCCGAGCGGCTCATCGCGATCACGGGCAACGACGCACTCACCGGGTTCACGGCTCCGAAGCTCGTCTGGGTCCGCGACCACGAGCCGGGGGTCTGGGCCCGCGTGGCGCACGTGCTGCTGCCCAAGGACTACGTCCGGTTTCGGTTGACCGACCGCTATGCGCTCGACAAGGCGGACGGCTCGGGGACGCTGCTGTTCGATCTCGCGGCTCGGGACTGGTCGTCCGAGGTGCTCGAGGCGTTACGGATCGATCCGGCCTGGCTGCCGCCGACGCACGAGGGCCCAGCCGTCACCGGGGAGGTATCGACGGCGGCGGCCGCGGCGACGGGATTGCGTTCCGGTACCCCGGTCGTGGCCGGGGGGGGCGATCAGGCGGCCAACGCGGTCGGCGTCGGCGCGATCGCGCCGGGGGTCGTGGCGTTGTCGCTCGGGACGTCGGGAGTGGTGTTCGCGACGACCGACGCCCCGGTGTGCGACCCGGCCGGTCGGGTGCATGCGTTCTGCCACGCGGTGCCCGGACGGTGGCACATGATGACGGTCATGTTGTCGGCCGCCGGCAGCCTTCGCTGGTTCCGGGACACGCTCGCGCCCGGCGAGGACTTCGGGCGATTGACGGCGGACGCGGAAGGCGTCCCGCCCGGCGCGGATGGCCTGTTCTTCCTGCCGTACCTATCCGGCGAGCGCAGCCCACACCCGGATCCGCTGGCGCGTGGTGCGTTCGTCGGATTGACCGTGGGTCACGACCGGCGCCACCTGACGCGCGCCGTGCTCGAGGGCGTCGCGTTCGGCTTGCGCGACGGGCTCGACCAGATGATCGCGGCTGGCGTGCCGGCACCGGAACAGGTCCGGGCCTCAGGTGGCGGGACGGCGAGTCCGATCTGGCGCCAGATCCTCGCCGATGTCCTCCGCGCCGAGGTCGCGACGGTCAGCACCACCGAAGGCGCAGCCTATGGGGCCGGTGTCCTGGCCGGGGCCGGGGCGGCCTGGTTCACATCGGTCGAGGCGGCCACCGAGGCCTGGGTCCGCGCCACGCCGACAGCCGCACCGGGCGCCGATGCCGACCGCTATGCCGAGGCGCATGCGCTGTACCGCGAGCTTTACCCGGCCCTGGCCCCGACCTTCCATCGGATCGGCTGAACGCCGCGGGCGGCCGGCAGGCTGCGCCGCTACCCTCGCAGCTCGATCGCAGCGAGCTCCTTCTCGCTCACCTCGCCCGGCTTCTTGCCGAGGATGATCATGCCGAGGACGTCATCGGCCGTGACAGCCGCCTTGTCGACCGTATCCACGATCCGCCCGTGGTACATGACGCCGATCCGGTCCGACAGGTCGAAGACATCGTGGATGTCGTGGCTGATGAGGAAGATGCCGATCCCGTCGTCCTTGAGCTGCCGGACGAGGTTCCGGACCTGGGCCGTTTCGGCCGGGCCGAGGGCGGCCGTCGGCTCGTCCATGATCATGATCCGGGCGTTGAAGTGGACGGCCCGCGCGATCGCCACCGCCTGGCGCTGGCCGCCTGACAGGGACACGACCGGCGACGCGAAGTTCCGGAAGTTCGGATTCAGTCGACCCATCACCTTGCGGGTCGCATCCTCCATGCTCGACTCGTCCAGGGTGCCGATGCGCGTCAGGATCTCGCGCCCGAGGAACAGGTTGCCTGGGGCGTCGATGTTGTCCGCGAGGGCGAGCGTCTGGTAGATCGTTTCGATGTTGTAGGCCTTGGCGTCGCGTGGGTTCCGGATGGAGACCTCGTCGCCGTCGATGAAGATCGCCCCGCTGTCTGCCGGATGCGCGCCAGACAGCACACGCATCAAGGTCGATTTGCCGGCGCCATTGCCACCGACGAGCCCGACGACCTCGCCGGCGTACAGCTCGATGGTCACGTCCCTGACGGCGTGAACGCCACCGAAGGCGACGCTGATGTCGCGCATCTCGACGAGCGGTGTTCGCTCCGCGACGGTCACCGGCCAGTCCTCCTCACCGTTCAGGAGCCCCGTCGACGGTTGATCGTGTCGAGGCCCACGGCGACGATCAGGACGAGGCCGGCGACGACGTTCTGGCCGGGGGAATTGACCCCGATGAAGCTCAACCCGTAGGCCAGCGACTGCATGACGAAGGCTCCGAGCACGGCGCCCGGGATCGTCCCGATGCCACCCGCGAACGAGGTGCCGCCGACGACCGCCGCCGCGATGACGTACAGCTCGTAGCTCTGGCCGATGTCGAGGGTCGAGCCGTTGAGCCGAGCCGACACGATGGCGGCGGCCAGGGCGCACAGCATGCCCATCAGGACGTAGGTCTTGAGGATCGTCCGGCGCGTGTTGATGCCGGCCAGCTCGGCGGCGTCGGGATTGCCACCATAGGCGTAAACGTACCGCCCGAACTGCCGACGGGTGGCGATCCATGTCATCACGAGCGTGACGCCGATGACCAGGACGATCGGGAGCGGGAACCCGGTCGGGATCCGCCAGCCGCCCACGGGTGCCGGCCCCCAGCCTTGCTCGAGGGCGACCCGGTTGGCCAAACCCTGCGGCCAGAAGTTGTTGTTCGCGAACCAGGAGATGCCCAGGACGGCAGCGCAGCCGACGACGGCGAGCGCGATCTCGGCCCACATCGGCCGGACCGGGAACCCGTACCGGCGCCGCTGGCGCCGGCCGTTGATGAGCAGGGCGATGATCGCGAGACAACCGACGAGCGCGAGCCCCCAGGTCAGGACTTCGCCGATCGAACCCTGTGCCCCACCACCGATCAGCAGAAAGGTCGGATCGAGGCCGTTCACGGCCGCGCCCTGTGACTGGTACCAGATCAGGCCGCGGATGGTCAGCAGGCCGCCGAGCGTGACGATGAAGGACGGCACGCCGATGTAGGCGATGATGAATCCCTGGATGGCGCCGATCGCGGCGCCGATCCCGATGCCGATGGCAAGGGCGAGCGCCCAGAGGAACGGCGTGTCCGGGCTGAGCCCGAGGACGTCCGGGAACCAGTGCGTCATGAGCAGGGCGTAGCTCATCGCGATGACGCCGACCACCGATCCGACCGACAGGTCGATGTTGCGCGAGACGATGACGAGCACCATCCCGGTCGCGATGATCGCGATGCCGGCCGCCTGGACGGCCAGCGTGATCATGTTGTTCGGCTGGATCAGCTTCCCGCCGCTCGCGATGTGGAAGGCCAGCAGGATCACCGCCAGGGCGAGCACCATGCCGAACAGCCGCAGGTCGATCTCGGTCTGGGCGAGCATGCCGCGAATCGACGGAGGCGCGGGCGGCTCGACCTTTCCGGGAACGGGTGCCGCGTCGGCCATGTTCGTCACGACGGCTCTCCTGATCCCCTAGTGAGCGAACCTGCGCCCCCGGGGTCCGGGGGCGCAGGTGTTCCAGATGACTAGCTCGGACGACCGAGCGTTACTTGCAGGCTGCGGGTGCGGTGGCGGCCGCCGCGTCGACGCCGGCGCACAGCTCTTCCTTGGTGACCTGGCCGCCATCGATGGCGAGCTGCAGGTTCTCCGCGGTGAGCGGAGTCGGCTGGAGGATGAACGAGCTGACGCTACTGCCACCCGGCGTCTCGAACGCCTGTGCGGTGAGGCCGGCGGTCGGAGCGACCGTCGGGTCGATGAGGCCGTCCTGCAGCGTCAGGCTGGCCATGTCGCCACCGGCGCAGAGGGCCAGGGCGGCTGCCCCGGCGGCCTTGCCGAGCTCGTTGGCATTCTTCCAGACGTCGACGTACTGGAGACCCTTCGCCACGTTGTTCAGGTTGGCGGGATCTCCGTCCTGACCGCTGACGGGCGGGTACGGGTCATAGTTCTTGCCGGTGAGGGCAGCCGCGACGCCGAGCGCCGTGCTGTCGTTCTCGGCCAGCACCGCGTCGATCGTGTTGCCGTCGGCGACGGCCTTGTCGATGATCGCTTCCATGTTGGCCTGGGCCGTCTCGGTCGCCCATGCGTCCGTGTAGGTCCCGTAGTCCTTCGGCCACTCTCCGCTGCCGCCCGCGGGCCCGTTGAGGATCGTGATCTCGCCCGCGTCGACCTTGGTCTTGAGACCGGCCTCGTCCCAGCCCTGTGGCAGGAACGTCGACGCGTTCGGGTCACCCGGGTCGCCCTTGATCAGGACGTAGTTGCCCGTAGGAACCTTGCTTAGGATCGCCTCAGCCTCGGCCTTGCCGACGCCCACGTTGTCGAACGTGATGTACAGGACTTCGGGGTCCTCGATCAGGCGGTCATACGCGATGACCGGGACGCCGGCGTCCTTGGCCGCCTGGACGGCCGGCCCGATGACGGTCGTGTCCTGGGCGAGGATGATCAGCACGTTCGCGCCCTGGGACAGCATCGTCGTCACGTCCGTGAGCTGCTGCTCGGTGCTCAGGTTGGCGTCGGCACTGATGTACGTGCCACCGCCGGCTTCGACGGTATCCCTGATACCGGGCTCGTCGTGGGCGGCCCAGCGCGGCTGCTGGAAGTTGTTCCACGAGACGCCGACGGTGCACGCGGCGGTGCTCGCTGCCGGCGCGCTGGCGGCCGGCGCGCTGGCGGGTGGTGCGCTCGCGGCGGTGGTCGGGGCCGCGCTGGTGCCGCCACCCCCAGTGCACGCGGCGAGAACGAAGACGACGCTCAGGAACGCCGTCGTTCGACGAATGGACATCGCTGTCTCTCCTCCTAGTGGCGTTGCCCCCGCCCGACCGATGGGTCGAACTCGAAGGCTATCACGCTGTCATCCCCGCTCAGCGACCGTCGGTCTCTCCCCGACCGCCCGGTCGAACGCGCTCCTCCTTTCGGCTGTCGGTGCTTCAGGCGCTTGCCAGGGCGGCCAGGGCGTGGCGGGGGCGCAGCCAGGCCGCGGGATCGGCGAGCAATGGTTCGAATGCGAGCTCTGCTGCCCCAAGCAGCGGAGCGTCTTCGCCAAGGGAGGTGGGCACGACCCGGACGAGGCGGCGGGAGGCGCGCAGGACGCGCCGATCCAGCTCGGCCTCGAGAGTCGAACGGACGAACGGGTAGCTCGGTGCCAGGCGGCCGCCAAGCAGCACGAGGTCAGGGTTGAGGACGTTGATCGCGCCGGCAAGGCCGATCCCGAGCCAGCGCCCGGTCTCGGCGAAGGCGGCGAGCGCGATCGGATCACCGGCCCCGGCCGCGGCGAGGACCGCGTCGACGGCTTCGTGACCACCTTCCGGCGGTCGACCGGCGCGGCGCAGGAGCGCGCTCGAGCCGACCTCGGTCTCCCAGCATCCGGTCGAGCCGCAGCGGCACGGCAGCCCGTCCGGGTTGACCGGGATATGGCCCACCTCGCCGCTGTACCCGGCCGAACCGGTCAACGGTGCACCGTCGACGATGAGCCCGCCCCCGACGCCCACCGACCCCCAAACGAGGAGGACGTCGTCGACGCCGCGGGCCGCCCCGCGCCGGTGCTCCGCGAGTGCGGCGAGATCCGACTCGTTGGCGAAGGTGATCGGGACCGGCAGGTCCAGTGCCCGGGTCAGGCGGTCGCCGAGGGGCTCGTCCCGCCAGCCGAGGTTCGGAGCCATCGACACCATCCCGTCCCTTCGACGGATCACGCCGACGACCGCAGTGCCGGCTCCGACGAGGGAGGCGGTCGGCGCCAGTCGCTCGCGGATCGTGGCGGCGAGATCGCCGAGCGCCATGCTGATGTCGTCGACGCTCGTACGCCCGCGAGGCAGGTCGATCCGGATGAGTTCCAGCGGTCGTCCGCCGAGCCCGACGGCAGCCGCAGCCAGCGAATCGACGGCGATCTCGAAGGCGAGAACCATCGCGCCACTGGAATCCGGGCGGACGACGGGCGAGGGCCTTCCAGGCGTGCCGTCGAGAGCCGCCGGGCTCTCACTGACGAGGTCGCCGGCGACGAGCTCGCCGATGAGGCCGCGGATCGCGCTGCGTGTCAACCCGGTGCGCGTGACGAGGTCGGAGCGGGACAACGGGCCACTCGCATGGAGCTCCCGGACGATGGTGCTCAGGTTCGCCCGACGGACCGTTTCGCTGCGGTGTCCGAGCTCGTCGCGACCACTCAGCAAGGTTTGTGTTCCTCTTTCTCAAATGTCTGTGCGAGACTCGTATAACCACGCGGACATGTCAAGACGGAGGGACCGAGGAGTCGTGGGGTCGAGGCGACGATGAGGAAGCTGCGGATCGGCGTCCTGTCGACGGCCGACATCGCGATTCGGAAGGTCATCCCGGGGATGCGCGGGGCCGCCCGGGTCGAGGTCGTGGCCATCGCATCGAGGAACGGCGACCAGGCACGCGCCGTGGCCGACCGCCTCGGCATCCCGCGGGCCCACGGTTCCTACGAGGGGCTTCTCGCCGACACGGGTGTCGACGCGGTCTACGTCCCGCTCCCGAATCACCTCCACGCGGAGTGGACCATCGCTGCCGCGAGCGCAGGCAAGCACGTGCTGTGTGAGAAGCCGTTGGCGATGACGGCTGCGGACGCCGAACGCATGGCGGCCGCCTGTGACGCGGCCGGCGTGCTGCTCATGGAGGCGTTCATGTATCGCGTCCATCCGTCATGGGTCGGGGTGCGGGACCTCGTCGCGTCCGGCCGGATCGGCCGGCTGGCCGCCGTCGACAGCTGGTTCTCGTACTTCAACGACGACCCGGCGAACATCCGCAACATCCCGGCGTTCGGCGGCGGGGCGCTGTACGACATCGGCTGCTACAACGTGAACCTCTCGCGGCTCCTGTTCGGAAGCGAGCCGACCGGTGTACGGGCTTCGATCGAGCGCGACCCGGCGACCGGTGTCGACGTGCTGACGAGCGCGATCCTCGACTTCGACGAGGGCACAGCGACGTTCACCTGCGCCACACGGCTCGAGACCGACCAGCGCGTCGACATCTACGGCACGACCGGTCGGATCTCGATCGAGATCCCGTTCAATATCCCGCCGGACCGTCCGACCCGAGTCTTCCTGACGGCCGGCGGCGACCCACCAGTCGCTCCCGCGACCGAGATCCTCGAGTTCCCCACCGCCGACGCGTACGGGGTCGAAGCCGATGTGTTCGCGGCCGCCATCCTCGACGGGACACCGCTGCCCTTCGACCCGGCCGACGCGGCCGCCAACCTGCGGGTCATCGAAGCCATCTTTGCGGCCGCCGGCGAGCGATGAGATAGGTCCGCGGGGAAGATACTGTTGATCCTGGTCCGAGGGGATGGGATCGGAGGAGGAGCGTCGAGTTGGTCAGTCGATCGAGGTCGACCAGGGTAGGGATCCTGGCCGTCGCTGCCATCGCCGTCGTCGTCGCCACCGGGCTCGTCATCACCCGGCCGTGGCAAGGCCAGCCGTCCTGCCCGCCCCCGGCGGAGCATCCCGAATGGACCGTTGCGAGGCGATGGGACGAGGCGATCCTTGGCGCGATCCGGCGCGCCCTCCCGGCGCCGACGGTCCACGCCCGCAACCTGTACCACACCTCGGCAGGCATGTGGGACGCGTGGGCCGCATACGACCCTGCGGCATCGGGCGTCTTCGTCAAGGAGAAGCTGACCTCGTCCAACGAAGCGGCGGCCCGGAACGAGGCGATCAGCTATGCGGCGTACCGCATCCTCAGCTCCCGCTACATCAAGTCGGTCGGTGGCGACGAGTCGCTGTCCGCCTTCGCCGACATCATGGATTCGCTCTGCTATCCGCTGGACGTGACGACGACGGTGGGCGACTCGCCGGCCGCGCTCGGCAATCGGATCGCCGAGACCATCACGGTCGCCGGCATGAGCGACGGCTCCAACCAGGCCGACGGGTATGCCGCACCGGACTACAAACCGGTGAATCCGCCGCTCGTGGTCGCCGGGACCGAGATCGAGATGACCGACCCCGACCGCTGGCAGCCCCTGCAGCTCGAGCACATGATCTCCCAGAACGGGATCCCGATCGAGAACGGCACCCAGCAGGCGGTCGGGCCGCACTGGGGTCACGTGACCTCGTTTGCGATCCCGACCGGCGGGGGCGACGGTGTCCCGATCGATCCGGGTCCCCCGCCTCGGTTCGGGACCAAGGAATATCGGGACCAGGCCGTCGAGGTCATCCGAGGCAGCAGCCTGCTCGATCCGGCCAATACGGCGCCCATCGACATCTCGCCGGGGGCCAGGGGCAACAACCCATTGGGCACGAATGACGGCACCGGGCATGACGTCAACCCAGTCACCGGCCAACCCTACGAGTCCGATGTCGTCAACGAGGGCGACTTCGTGCGCGTGATGGTCGAATTCTGGGCCGACGGGCCCAAGTCCGAGACGCCTCCGGGCCACTGGAACGTCCTCGCGAACAAGGTCGGTGACGAGCTGGGCACGAACCTGCACATCGGCGGCACCGGCCCGGGGGTCGACCGACTCGAGTGGGATGTCAAGACCTACCTCGCCCTCAACGGCGCCGTGCACGACGCGGCCATCGCGGCCTGGGGCCTGAAGGGCCATTACGACTCGGTCCGCCCGATCTCGATGGTCCGCTACCTGGGCAGCCTCGGGCAGTCCACCGCTCCGGACGAGCCCGCGTACCACCCCGACGGCCTGCCACTCGTCCCCGAACTGATCGAGGTCATCACCGCCGAGACGACCGCCGCGGGCGGACGCCACGCGGGCCTCGCCGGCCACGAAGGAGAGATCGCGATCCGCGCCTGGGGCGGCGTCCCCGCCGATCCCAAGACCCAGGCCAGCGGGGCGCGATGGATCCTGGCCGTCCAGTGGGTCCCCTACCAGCTCCCGACGTTCGTGACGCCGGCGTTCCAGGGATACGTGTCCGGTCACAGCACGTTCAGCCGCGCCGGCGCCGAGGTCATGACCGCCATGACCGGGAGTGCGTTCTTCCCTGGCGGCATCAGCGGCTACACGATCCCGGTCGGATCGCTCAAGAACGAGATGGGCCCGACGACCGACATCAGGCTCGACTGGGCGACGTACTACGACGCCGCCGACCAGGCCGGTCAGTCGCGGATCCTGGGAGGGATCCACGTGGTTGCTGATGACTTCAACGGCCGTCGGATCGGCTCGGAATGCGGTCTGGCGGCGTGGGCTCGCGCCCAGCTGTACTACGCGGGCACGATCGGATCGTGAGACGAGCCGCTTGACACACCGGCGGCTGTCGGTCGCGGCGGCGACCACGGTCGCCGTGATCGGGGTGGCGGTCGCCGGCGCCTGGGTCGTCGTCGGACAGCGCGGCGCAACGCCCACCGTGGCGCTCGGACCGCCACGGTACGTCGACGAGACGACCACCGCCGGCGTGGATCACACGTACGGTGGCCGGGACCGGTCGTTCGTCGGCGTCGGCGGGGGCGTTGCCGCATTCGACTGCGACGACGATGGCTTGCCGGATCTGTACCTCGCGGGTGGTCCGAACCGGGCCGCGCTCTACCGGAATACGAGCCGACCCGGAGCCGCGCTCGGGTTCGCGCTCGTGCCGGACGCAGCCAGCACCCGAGCCGGTGTGATGGGCGCGTACCCGCTCGACATCGACGGGGACGGGCACGTCGACCTGGCCGTCCTGCGCACCGACGGTGCGACGCTGCTGCGAGGCGTCGGCGATTGCGGCTTCGAGTCCGGCGACGACCGGTGGTCCTTCCGGGCGGCAGCCGATCGGACGACGGCGTTCAGCGCGACGTGGGAGGGGCCCGCGGCGCTGCCCACGATGGCGCTCGGCAAGTACGTCGAGATCGCTGGCTCGGGCAACTCGACCTACACCTGTCCCGACAACGAGCTGTTCCGCCCGGACGCCGCCGGGTCCGGATATGCACCGGCCACCGCTCTCGCCCCTGGGTTCTGTTCGCTCTCGATGCTGTTCAGCGACTGGGATGGGTCGGGTCGACGCGACCTGAGACTCAGCAACGACCGCCAGTATTACGACGGTGAGGTCGGCCAGGAACAGCTCTGGCGGATCGCCGTTGGCGAAGCACCGCGCCTCTACACCGCCGATGACGGCTGGGTGTCCATGCAGATCTGGGGCATGGGGATCGCCAGTTACGACATGACCGGTGATGGATACCCAGAGGTGTACTTGACAAGCCAGGGCCCCAACAAGCTGCAGACATTGCTCACCGGACCCGAGGTCCCGACCTATCGGGACATCGCGCTCAAGCACGGCGTCATCGCAACGCGCCCGTCCACCGGCGGCGACCCGTTGCCGTCGACGGCCTGGCATCCCGAGTTCGAGGACGTGAACAACGACGGTTTCATCGATCTGTTCGTGTCCAAGGGGAATGTCGGCGAGCAGCTCGACTACGCCGCAGTCGATCCGAGCGACCTGTTCATGGGTGCGCCCGACGGCATTTTCACCTACGGCGCCGAGCAGGCAGGCATCATCGATCCCGAGCGCGGCCGGGGTGCGGCGCTGACGGACTTCAACGCCGATGGCCTGCTCGACCTGGTCCAGGTCGACCTCGACGCACCCGTCCGGCTGTGGCGAAACGTCGGCGCGGGCACCGGCAGCGACCCGGTCTCGATGGGCCACTGGCTGGGATTGGCTGTCAGCCAACCGGGGTCGAATCGCGACGCGATCGGGGCCCGCCTCGAGGTCCGCGTGGGCGAGGCGTTGCAGCGCCGCGAGCTGACCGTCGGTGGGGGCCACCTCAGCGGGCAGCTCGGCTGGACGCACTTCGGCCTGGGCCCGGCATCGCGGGCCGATGTGCGCGTGACCTGGCCCGATGGCGAAGTCGGCACGTGGATCGGGATCGACGCGGACCAGTTCGCGACCATCGCTCGCGGCAGCGATCAGGTCGAGACTTGGGTGCCATGACGACCGCCGATCAACGCCCGGATCACGCGCGACCCGCAGCCCGCCTCTCGGAGATCTCGCTGCCCGACTTCGGGCGGCCGACCGTCACGCCGGAGCTCTCCCCAGCGACCTACGGTGGCCGCCTCGAGCGCCTGCGGGAGCGGATGGCCACCCACGGGATCGACCGCCTCGTTGTCTACGCGGATCGCGAACACAGCGCCAATCTCGCCTGGTTGACGGGCTTCGACCCGCGCTTCGAGGAGGCCGTCCTCATCGTCGGACGTGACGGCGACCCCGCGATCCTCGTGGGCAACGAATGCTACGGGGTGGCAGGTACTGCGCCCCTGCCGATGCGTCGCGAACTGTTCCAGGAGCTCAGCCTCCCGGGTCAGCCGCGCGACCGGTCACGCCCGCTCGCCACCATCCTTGCCGACGAAGGCATCGGGCCCGGTCGGCGGATCGGGGTGGTCGGATGGAAGGCGTACGGCGATCCGTCGCTGCTCGATGTGCCCGCGTACCTCGCCGACGCCATCCGGACCGCGGCGGACGCCGCGGGCGTCACGAATGCGAGCGGCCTGTTCATCGATCCGGCAGATGGGCTGCGCGTCCTCAATGAGGTCGACCAGCTCGCCGTGATGGAGGCCGCCGCCTGCGCGACGTCGAGTGGCGTGCGGTCGTTGCTGACGCAGCTCCGTCCCGGCCTGCGCGAGCGGGACGCCGTCGGCCTGCTCGGCTGGGACGGAACGCCGCTGTCGTGTCACCTGATGCTGACGGCAGGACCCCGCGCACGGTGGGGACTGCTGAGCCCCGGAGACCGGGCGATCGAACGCGGCGATCCGCTCACGGTCGCCTTCGGGGTCTGGGGCGCATTGACCTGCCGGGCAGGCTGGGTCGTCGAGGACGCATCCGGGCTGCCGGAGGAAATCAGCGACTACGTCGATCGGCTGGTCGGGCCGTATTTCGCGGCGATCGCCGAGTGGTACGCGGCGCTGCACGTCGGCCAGACCGGCGGCGTGCTGTTCGACATCATCGACCGGCACCTGGACGATCCGTTCTTCGGGATCTTCCTCAATCCCGGTCACCAGATCCAGCTCGACGAATGGGTGAATTCGCCGATGATCCGCGGTTCCACGATCGAGCTGCAGTCGGGGATGGCCTTCCAGGTCGACGTCATCCCGGCGACCGGGACGCCCTACTTCACGACGAACATCGAGGACGGGATCGCCCTGGCCGACGCCGGGCTGCGCGAGGCATTCGCCGGCCGGTTCCCGGAGGCGTGGGCGCGGATCGTGGCGCGAAGAAGGTTCATGTTTGACGCGCTCGGCATCGACCTGCACCCCGACGTGCTGCCGTTCTCGAACATCCCGGCCTACCTGCCGCCCTTCATCCTCCGTCCGGACCGCGCGATGACCGTCGCCCAGTGACCGAGCGCAGCACCACCGAAGGCGTCATCCTGCGCGCGGGGGATGTCCGCCTCACGGTCGACCCGCGGCTGGGCGGGAGGATGGCCTCACTGCGGATCGGCGAACGGGAGGTCCTCGTCACAGAGGGCTGGGGCCCGATCCGCTGGGGCTGCTACCCCATGGCGCCATTCGCTGGACGCATCCGCAACGGCCGCTTCGTGTTTCGCGACCACGAGGTCCAGCTCCCGCTCAACCTGCCGCCCGATGCCATCCACGGCACGGTCTTCGAACGGCCGTGGGCGGTCATCTCGGAGGCCGATGATCATGTCGTTCTCTCGACCGACCTCGGACCGGCCTGGCCGTTCCGCGGGGCCGTGACCCAATCGATCATGCTCGGACCTGGGGGCCTCGAAGCGAGGCTGACGCTCGTGGCCGACGAGGCGATGCCGGCTGCGCTCGGCTGGCACCCATGGTTCCGGCGTTACCTTGGCGATGCGCTCGGCGGCGATGACACGACACCCACCGAGGTCGACCTCGTCGTCGACGCCGAATCGATGTACGAGCGCGGCCCCGACGGTTTACCGACGGGGGCGCTGATCCCGCCCGGCGGGCGGCCCTGGGATGACGCCTTCAGCGGTCTCCGGACCTCCCCGGTCGTGCGCTGGCCGGGCGCGCTCGAGATCACGATCGCCTCCACGGCGGATGTCTGGGTCGTCTATGACGAGGCGGTCGAAGGGGTTTGCGTCGAGCCCCAGACAGGGCCGCCCGATGCGATCAACCTCGCGGCGGCGGCAGGCGAGGAGCCCGATGTCGCCGACGCCGATGCGCCGATGACCGTATCGATGGGATGGCGCTGGCGCGACCTCGGCCGCGGTTGAGGACAACGGCCCCGAAGACGGTCGCGGCGGTCGTCCTTCGCTACGAGGTCGACGCCACCGGTGGGCCGGCCGGCATGTCGACGCCCGTCACACGGTTCTTGCCGGCGCGCTTGCTCGCGTACATGGCCCCGTCCGCGCTGATCATCAGCTCGTCCGCCGTGGTGCCGTCGTCCGGGTAGCTGACGACCCCGATCGACAGCGACGGCCGAATCTCGGCGTCCGTCAGACCCAGGTCGAGGTCCTGGACACCGAGCCGGATCTTCTCGGCGACGACGTAGGCGCCGGTCGGATCGGTCTCGGGCAGGAGCACGACGAACTCGTCGCCACCGTACCGGGCGGCGGTATCGATCCGTCGGACACCATCGGTCACGATCGCGCCCACCGCGCGTAGCACCCGATCGCCGTGGAAGTGTCCCAGCCGGTCGTTGACCGCCTTGAGCTCATCGAGATCCATCATCAGCAGGCAGAACCCGCGCCCCGAGCGCGCGCTTCGCGCGATCTCGCGTTCGAGCGCGGCGAAGAAGAATCCGCGGTTGAAGAGCGCCGTCAGGGGGTCGATGGTCGAGAGGCGGATCGCCGCGTCACGCGAACGCCGCTGTTCTCGCGCGATGACCATCGCCACGTACGCGAGCAGGATCAGGGCGGTCAGGTTGATGCCCACGGTGGCGGTCGCGGCGGGGTTGACCAGCGCCCCGTCCGGCGATCCCAGGACGACCGCCAGGAGGTACCCGAGCGCCGCGGTCCCGGCCAGTCCGACGGTGATCGCGGACGAGACCACGAGGGCCGCCCCACCGACGATCAGCGGGTAGGTGAAGAAGAACGGACTCTGCACGCCGCCGGTGAGGGCGACCAGCAGGGTCGCCACGGTGATCGCGACCGAACCCTCCACGCCGAACTTGGCTGCGCCCAGCGCATCGGCCGGCAGCAGGTCGTGGACCACGAGCACGAACATGCCGGTGAGTGCGAGCAGGACCAGGATCGCGGGCTGGTTGTTGGGCCACAGACCGGTGACCGCGACGATCGTCGTGGTCGCAAGGAGGAAGACCCAGCTGACGATCCGCACGACGCGGTCGTACGTCTGGGTGGACACGACGTCCTCGGGCGAGGTCTCGTCCGAGCCGCCCACCACGGCAGCTGCGGCGAGCGCCGACTCCGCGCGCAGGTCGATCGGCTGGTCGTCCCGAAGGAAGCCGCGCGACCGCCCGACTGCGGGCGAACCGAGGAGGGCCGCCATGACCACGAGGTTGGCGACCACGGCGATCACGATCAGGACGAGGATGGGTTCGACCGACATGCCTCGGCATCTTAGCCCGGCATCGTCGGCTTGGCCCCAGGGCCGGCCCTACTCCCTGGTGCGTCCGGGCGACACGAAACCCGTCAGCGCGTACCCCACTGGTACGTCTGCTTGACCATCCGCAGGTACACGAACGTCTCGGTCTCGCGGACCCCATCGAGGGCCCGGAGCTTCTCCGTCAGGAACCGCAGGAGCGCCTCGTTGTCCTCGCATACGGTCTCGATGAGCAGGTCGTAGGTCCCGGCGGTGATGACCACGTAATCGACTTCCGGCATCTCGGCGATCTGGTCGGCAACGCGGACGAGCTGATCGCTTTCGCAACGGATGCCGATCATCGCCATCTGGTGGAAGCCCAGCTTGAGCGGATCGGTGACGCCCACCACCTGGAGGATGCCGCGCTCGATCAGACGGTTGGTGCGCGCCCTGACGGCGGCCTCGGAGACGCCGAGCTCGGCCGCGATCTGCGTGTAGGGCCGGCGACCATCCGTCTGGAGGTGCTCGATGATGCGCTTGTCCAGGTCCGACACGTCATCGGATCGAGACGGGACGGGCCGGGGGCGGGGACGGCTCTCGAGCGACATCCGGTGCTCCTGGGGATCGGGGTCCCCCGAAGAGTACGGCGTCAGGGCGCAGGCGTCGCCTCGGATGCGGCGGACGAGCCGGATTCCGCGTCGGACGGCACCGAGGCGACCGTGACCGGAACGACCGTGCGCGTGCGCAACGGAGACAGCAGTCGATCGAGCGCGCCGACGAGGGCCTCGAGGGCTTCGGCCTGGCGCGCATCAGGTGCGACCGGTTTCGAGCCGGTGGTCTTGGGTCCCCACGTGACCAGGATGTTGTAGCCGGCCAGGGCGACGGGTGGCTCGCCACGACCCGGCGCTTCGCCCGACTCCCAGCTCGCCTTCTTGGCGAGGTCCGCCGCGGTCCGGTACTGAGTGACGTCGAGCGGCCAGTTGAGATACGTGGCGTTGATGCGCGTGACGACGGCAGCACCGTCAGCGCCTGCGGACGCCGTATTCGGCGTGATCTTCAGGCCCGCACGTCCGAGCCCGTTGAACACGTCCTTGGCCGTGGCGGGATCGCCGAGGTGCGGGTTCGGAGTCACGACCGGCGTCGGCGCAGGCGTGGCCGACGGCGGCGGCGGCGGGCCGCTGCATGCAGCGGCCAGGAGGACGACGAGGGCGAGCCCGGCGGGCACCGCGACAGGCGGTCGCGACCCCCGGTGACGGTTCTGGGCCATGGCCAGCGATCGTAGCAGCGGGGTCGCGCAAGGCGACCTGTACATAAGTACCGACGATCGGCGTCAGCCGGGTCAGGCGTCGAGGCGCAGCAGTACCGGTGCGAAGGCCTCGATCGAGCCGCGCGTGATCGGGTCCATCACGAGCTGCACGTGCCCGATCCCCTCGCGCGCGTAGGCCCGCAGGACATCGGCCATCGCGTCCGGTTCACCCTCGAGCGGTGGCGGTGCAGCCTTGGCATAGGCGCCCTGGACCCGTCCCTCGCCGCCCGGGAGACGCACCTGGACGGCAACGGTGCGCTCCACCTCGGCCGGGTCGCGCCCCGCGTCGCGGCAAGCGGCGTCGACCAGGTCGCGCAGCGGGGCTACGCCGTCTGGCGAGTTGCCGGTGTCGGCGAACCACACGTTCCACGCGTCGACGTGCGGGAGCGTCATGCGCAGCATCCGTGGGCCGATCGAGCCGATCATCAGGGGTGGGCCGCCGGGCCGTGGCCCGCGTGGCAGCAGCTCGCAGTCGCGTGCCTGGAAATAGTGCCCGTCGAAGTCGATGGCGCCGTCGCGCAGCAGCGTGCGGATGATCGTGAAGGCCTCCTCGAAACGATCGACACGGTGATCGAACGGGAAGCCGAACGCGCGGAACTCCGTCTCGTTCCAGCCGGCGCCCAGCCCAAGGATGAAGCGCCCGCCGCTGATCTCGTCGATGGTCGAGGCCTGCTTGGCGAGGAGCGCCGGGTTATGGAAATTGGCGCAGGCGACCAGCGGCCCGAACTCGACGCGGGAGGTCGACGCTGCGATGGCCGCCATCGAGGTCCAGGCCTCCCACGGGCCGCGCGGCGGACGGTCGGGCCATCGATACAGGAGGTGCTCGCCGACCCAGATCGAGTCGTACCCGAGGTCCTCGATCGCGCGGACCATGTCGAGGATCTCCGGCCAGCGGACCTCGCGCTCGACCTCGGGGAGCTGGACGCCGACCTTGAGTGGGCGGCCCGCCACGGACGCGGTCAGCTCGCGCCGGCGGGTCGGATGGCGGCCGACATGGCCCGCAGGTGATCGGGCGTGCTGCCGCAGCACGCCCCGACGATCGTCGCGCCGGCGATATGGAACTGGGTCGCGAAGTCGGCCATCGTCGCCGGATCGGCCTTGTAGACCGCGCGCATGTCGACGAGCTCGGGCATGCCGGCATTCGATTTCGCGACCAGGACGACGTTGGGATCCGCCGCGCGCATCCGGGCGATGACCGGGAGCAATTCGTCGGGGCCGTTGCCGCAGTTGCCTCCGACGGCGTCGGCCCCCCACGCGACGAGCGCCTCGACCGCCGCTTCCGGGGTCACGCCCATCATCGTGTGGCCGCGAGTGTCGAATGTCATCGTCGTGATCAGCGCGATGCCGGGGGCGGCCTGGCGCACGCCCTCGACGGCCGCCTTGATCTCGTTGAGGTCGGACATCGTTTCGATCCAGATGAGGTCCACGCCACCGGCCACCAGCGAGGCAGCCTGCTCCCGGAAGACATCGACGGCGATGTCGTAGTCGAGGGTGCCCAGCGGCGCCACGATCTCGCCACTGGGACCGATGTCGCCGGCGACGAGTGCGGTGTCGCCACTCGCTCGCACCTCGGCACGGGCAAGGATCGCGGCGGTCCGGTTCAGCTCGTCGACCCGCTCCGAGAGGCCGTGCAGCGCAAGCCGGAGGCGGTTCCCGCCGAACGTGTTGGTCATGATGATCTGTGACCCGGCGTCGAGGTAGCCGCGCTGGACCCGCCGGATGATCTCGGGTTGGGTCAGGTTCCAGACCTCGGGCGGGTCGCCGAACTGAAGGCCGTTCTGGAAGAGCATCGTGCCCATCGCGCCGTCGGCCATGACCGGTCCACCGCCGTCGAGCAGCTCGCGGAAACGCGCGCTGGCGGTCCCGCCGTCGATCTCGAGCCGGGTCTCGCGGTCGGGGAATGCCGCGTGGTCGACCTCGGCGAGCGGCTCGTCGCTCCGGGCCGCCGCAGCCGAGCGTTCCGTACTGGGGTCGCCGGTCCGGGTGCGGCGTCGAGGGCCATCCATGCTCGACATCATACCCAGTGCCGGCCGGATCTCACCGACACGGGCGGCGACGGCCGGATCCCGGGCGGCGCGGGTTCGGGCGGCGACGGCCGGATCCCGGGCGGCGTCATTCCCCCGGCCCCGCACGGGTCGTCGTGCACCAGATGCAAGATCTCGACAGTGCCTTGCGCGGGATGCACATTCCGTCGGCGGGGCGACGCGACGTCGTCGGATCCTTGCGCCACACGCCAGCGTTCGGCTCGCCGCCGACACGGACGGTCCGGCGTGTGCATCAGGCGAAAGGATTCGACGCCGGCCGACCGATTCAGCGACGCCGTCCGGCGCGAATGTGCGTTTGGTGCAAGGCGCCCCGCGGTGCGGCGCACTCCAGCGGCACGGCGGGAGGCCGCACTCCCGCGGCGCGGCAGATTCGCGCGACTCGGCGCACTCCTGCGTCGCGGGTCGGTGCTGGCCCGCCCCGCCGCTCCCTTTGTCGCGACGCGGCGTGCAGGGTCATCTGTTGACAGCGGCCCGCGCTTCATGGAACCTGCGCCCGATGCGTCCGCTCATCCGACCCACCGCCGCCGCGTCGCAGCAGCAGCCCGCGAGGGCCCGCTCGACCTGATGCGCCGCGCCCGTGAGGGCGCCGACCAGCGAACTTCGAGAGGACACCCTCGGCACGAACGCCGAGGGTGTTTCGTTGTGTTTCAAGGAGATACCCATGGACCCGACCCTGCTGACCCGGGGGTTCGTGCTCGGTTTCACGATCGCCGCCGCGGTCGGCCCGATCAGCCTGCTGTGTATCCGCCGGACCCTGGCGGAGGGCCGGGTCGTCGGGTTCGTCTCCGGACTCGGCGTGGCGACGGCCGATGCGACGTACGGAGCGCTCGCCGCATTCGGGCTGACGGCCGTCACGGGCCTGCTCGTCGACGGCCGGCGAGTCCTGGGCGTCGTCGGCGGCCTGTTCCTGTTGTGGCTTGCCTGGCGCACGTTCCGTGCCGTCCCGGGCGCGGCCACGGCAAGCGGCGACACGCGCGAGGGTGGCTCGCGACGTGGCGGGCTGCCGGGCGCCTACCTGTCGACGCTCGGGCTGACGCTGACGAACCCGATGACGATCCTGTCGTTCGCCGCGCTGTTCGTCGGCCTGGGCGTGACGGGCCGGGACGCCGCGGCCGCGACGCTGCTGACCGGGGGCGTGTTCCTGGGCTCGGCGGCCTGGTGGGTGGTGCTGGTCGGTGTGGTCGGCGCGCTCCGAACGCGGGTGACGCCCGCCGCCCTGCGTCGCGTCAACCTGGTGTCGGGCCTGCTCATCGGGGCCTTCGCGCTCGTGGGGCTCGCCTCGGCCGTCGTGGCGTGAGGCGTTGGACCCGGCGCCAGAAGGCGCGTGACCGGGCCGGTCAGGCCGTCGCCGTCTGAGAGACCTTCCCCTGCTGGAGGATCCGGATGGCGTTGCCGAAGGGGTCGCGGACCCCCATGTCGGTGCCGTAGAAATGGTCGGTGGGCTCCTGGGTGAAGTCGGTGACGCCGCGGGCCTTGAGCGTCTCGTACAGGCCCCGGGCGTCGTCCGTCAGGAAGACGAGGCCACCCATGGCGCCCTTGGTGATCAGCTCGCGCAACTGCGAGGCCGTGGCTTCGTCGTGCAGCGGCGGGCCCGGCTGCTCCAAGGAGATCTCGGTGCCCGGGTCGCCAGGGACGCGCACCGTCAGCCAGCGATAGTCGCCCTGCGTGAAGTCCGAGCCCACCTCGAGCCCGAGCTTGTTGACGTAGAAGTCGAGTGCCTGGTTCTTGTCGAGGACCATGATCGAGGTGACATTCAGCTTGCGAATCATCGGTTTGCTTCCTCCTCTGCGAGTGTCGCGGGACGACCCGCATCCTAGGGAGCCGCGGCCGCGATGGCTTCTCCAAAACTGCTCGATCGCCTTGCTGCCGCCACCCTCGGCCGCGTGGCCCACATCTGGACGCAGTTGGGCGCCACCATCGGCCCATGCCCAGCGCGGTAGGAGGATGGCGTCTCCCCGACGATCTCCCGGAACATGCGGCTGAACGTCCCGAGGCTCGTGAAGCCGACATCGAGGCAGATGTCGGTGACGCTCCGGTCGGTCTCGCGCAGCAGGAACATGGAACGCTCCACCCGCCGCCGCTGCAGGTACCGGTTCGGTGTCTCCCCGAACACGGCGCGGAAGCTGCGGCTGAAGTGCGCCTCGGAGATATGGGCGACCGCGGCCACGGCGCGGACGTCGAGCGGCTCAGCGTAGGCGCGATCCATGGCGTCACGGGCGCGCAGCAGGCGCCGGTTCAGATCCTCGACGTCCCGGCTCACGGTGCTCCAACAAGACGGATGGATGGTCGGGGAGGTGGGACTCGAACCCACGATCTCGTGCTCCCAAAGCACGTGCGTTGCCGACTACGCCACTCCCCGGCGGTTTCGTGTTCCGGAACCGCGGGTGATCCGGAATCTGGCCGGTGAATCCTGGTCTACAGCGCTCCATCGCGTCTGCTGATCGAAGCTTGGATCCGTTCAGCGCGAGAGAAGCGATGGCGACCGTCACCATCGACCCGGCCCATCATACGGCCAGATCCGAGCTCGACGGACTGAGCGCCTCCTGGCGCCGTCACCTCACGGCCCAGCG
Source organism: uncultured Chloroflexia bacterium (assembly GCA_963735785.1). Classification (GTDB taxonomy): domain Bacteria; phylum Chloroflexota; class Limnocylindria; order Limnocylindrales; family CSP1-4; genus SPCO01. Next base: position 706,950 of record CAVTMH010000003.1, read on the forward strand.
GATGAGCCCTGCGACCCTGTCGGCCGCGTCCTGAGCATCGTCGGCACGACGACGGACGTCCGCGATCGTGCCGTCGTGAGTGTCAGCCGATGCGGATCATCTTCTTGTTGACGAACTCGTCGGCGCCGAAGCGGCCCAGCTCACGGCCCGAGCCGGAGCGCTTGACACCGCCGAATGGCAGCTCCACACCGTCGGCGAGCACGACGTTCACGAACACCATGCCCGCCTCGATGCCGTCGGCGACACGCAGGGCCTGCTCCTCATCGGTCGTGTATACATACGATCCAAGTCCGAACGGGATGTCATTCGCAAGGCGAACGGCGTCGACCTCGTCCTTCGCGCGGTACACCTGGGCGACCGGCCCGAAGAACTCCTCCTTCGAGGCAGGGTTATCGGGCGTGACATCCGTGAGCACCGTCGTCTGGAAGAACGCGCCGTCGCGCGAGCCGCCGCGCACGAGCGTGGCCCCGTGCTGCACGGCGCGCTTGACCTGCTCGTCGAGGTTCTCGGCGGCCTTCATCGACGAGAGCGGCCCGAGCGCGGTCCCGGCCGACGTCGGATCACCGGCCTCGACCTCGGCGAGCTTCGCCGTGAACTTCTCGAGGAACGGCTCGTACAGGTCATCGACGACGATGAACCGTTTGGCCGCGTTGCACGACTGGCCACCGTTGTCGAGGCGCGCGTCGACCGCGGCCTTCACGGTCGAGTCGAGGTCGTCGGTCGAGAGCAGGATGAAGGGGTCGGAGCCGCCGAGTTCGAGCACGACCTTCTTGAGGTGACGGCCGGCGACCTCGGCGACGGCGGCGCCCGCCCGCTCGGAGCCCGTGAGGGAGACGCCCTGCACGCGCGGGTCGGCGATGACCGTCTCGATCTGCGCGTGCGTGGCGTAGATGTTCACGTAGGCGCCGACCGGGAAGCCAGCGTCGAGGAAGATGCGCTCGATGGCGGCAGCCGACTCGGGGCACTGCTCCGCGTGCTTCAGCAGGATCGTGTTGCCGATGATGAGGTTCGGGCCCGCGAAGCGGGCGACCTGGTAGTAGGGGAAGTTCCACGGCATGACGCCGAGGAGCACGCCGAGCGAGCTGCGTCGGATCACGGCGGTGCCCTCGCCGGCGAGCAGTGCGATCGGCTCGTCCTTCAGGAAGTCGGCCGAATGGTCGGCGTAGTACTCGTAGATCGCACCCGCGAAGTCGACCTCTCCGAGGGCCTGCTCGATCGGCTTGCCCATCTCGCGCACGATGATCTCGGCGAGCTCCTGGCGGCGCTCGACGTGCAGTTCGCCGACGCGGCGGACGAGGGCGGCGCGCTCCTCGACCGTCGTCGACTTCGACCACGTGCGGTGCGCATCGTCGGCGGCGGCGATCGCCGCGTCGAGCTCGGCGCCAGTGATCGTCGGGAAGGTCTTGATCGTCGCTCCGGTTGCCGGATTGACCACGGCGTAGCTCATGGGACTCCTCTGCTCGATGGTGCACGGGGACACGCCAACCGGACGGCGACGACAGTGCACTCCCCGGCGGTTTCCCGCCCCCGCAGGATACCTGTCGCGCCCGGATGCGACCGCCGATCAGGCCTCGGCGATCACCCCGACCGAGATCCGGAATCCGGCGCGGCGCTGCAGGGTCGGCATCAGCGTTCCCTGGCCGATCGGCGCGTCACCCGGGAACCAGCGCACCCACTCCTCGTTGAATGTGTCGAACTCGGCCGCGTCACGCAGGGACCAGTTGGCCCAGACGACCCTGTCGAGCGAGCTCCCGGCCGCTTCGAGCTTGGCCTGCAGGTTGTGCATGCATTGGCGGGTCTGGGCCTTGATGTCACTGCTCATGACCTGCCCGGTCTCGGGATCGACCGGTCCGATCGAGGAGACATAGACCATGCCTCCGGCGGTGACCGCCTTGCCCTGGCCGACGGTCGGCCGGGAGGCATCGAGCAACGGGTTCGTCTCGCCGGTGCCCCATCGCCCCTTTCCTGGGTGGACCTGGCCGGGGCGATCGGGATCGAGGGGCGGGATCCCGAACTCGTCGGGCGGCAGCTCGATCCCGCTCATCTTGAACTTGGCCATGAACGTCGGCCGGATCCCGGTCGGGTTGAGCGATCCCTCGACCCGCCCTTCCCGAACGCCGGTCTGCTCGAACGTGAAGATGTCCTGGGTCAGGATCTCGTCGTCGTCGATCCCGTAGACCTCGGTGATGTTGACGATCTTGCGCGAGCCATCCTTGAGACGGGCCGTGTGCACGATCAGGTCGACGGCGGACGAGATCTGCTCGCGGATGGCCCGCAGCGGCAGCTCGTAGCCCGTCATGAGGATCATCGTCTCGAGCCGGCGGAGCATGTCCGACGGGGTGTTGGCATGTCCGGTCGAGAGCGAGCCGTCGTGGCCGGTCGTCATGGCCTGGAGCATGTCCAGCGCCTCGCCGCCACGACACTCGCCGACGATGATGCGGTCGGGACGCATGTGCAGGGCGTTCCGCAAGAGGTCGCGGATGGTGATCTCGCCTCGGCCCTCGAGATTCGGCGGGCGCGACTCCAGGGTCAGGACGTGCACCTGGCGGAGCTGCAGCTCGGCGGCGTCCTCGATCGTGACGATCCGCTCCTCTTCGGGGATGAACGACGAGAGGACGTTGAGCGTGGTCGTCTTCCCGGAGCCGGTCCCGCCGGAGACGAACACGTTGAGCTTGGCCTCGACGCAGACCCGCAGGAACTCGAACATCTCGGGGGTCGCCGTGCCGAAGCCGATGAGGTCGTCGACCGTGACGGGCTTGGCCGGGAACTTGCGGACGGTGATCACGGGTCCGACGAGCGAAAGGGGTTCGATGACGGCGTTGACACGCGAGCCGTCGGGGAGGCGGGCGTCGACCCGGGGGCTCGACGCATCGATCCGCCGTCCGAGGGGCGTGATGATCCGATCGATGATGCGCAGGACGTGCTCGTCGTTCAGGAAGTGGCTCGCGACGCGCTGGATCTTGCCGCCCCGCTCGATGTAGAGGTGACGGGGGCCGTTGACCATGATCTCGGTGATCGTCTCGTCGCTCAGCAGCGGGTCGAGTGGCCCGAGGCCGCCGATCTCCCCGACCAGCTCGTCGATCAGCCGCGCTCGTTCCGCACCGGTGACCGCGAACCCGTGTGCGAGGGCCACCCGTTCGACGATCACGGTGACCTTGCTTCGGAGCTCCCCCGGATCGGCGACGTCGAGGAGCTTGTCGAAGGCGGTCATGACCTCGTCCTGGAGACGAAGCCTGAACTCGTGGAGTAGCTCTTCCCGCATCGCGACCCGATCGGGGCTCTGGGGAGGCGGCGGAGGAGCGGCGACCGGCGCCGGAGTCGGGGCCTTGGCCTCCGGGGCCTCGACCCGCTGTTGTGCCCGCTCGACCCGCTCGATCAGCGACATGACGTCCCCCTGTGTTCGGACTCCGGGGAGGATACATCCGCCGCGCCGGTACTGGCCGCCACCAGTACTAATCGCGTTGCATCGCGGCAACCGACGCGCCCAGGGTCGCTCTCCCATCGTATCGCCCGCCCGTCACGCCCTCGGGGTCAGACCCGTCACACGACAAGACGCCGGGCGGTCATGGCAGGCTGATCGATCGCCCGGCGTCCCCATGTCCGCTTCCGGGTAGACTCCCGGGCGGACCGATCGCATCCCCATAGCGAGGACAACCGCCCATCGTGCACACTCGCCGGGTCCGGCCGGACACCGGACATATCGACCGCCGAAGGGTCGCCGCGGCCGGTCTGTCGGCGATCCTCCCGGGGCTCGGTCAGGCGTTCAACCGACGGTCACGGCTTGCCACGCTCTTCCTCATCCCGTCGCTCGTCATCGTCGGTGTCGTCGTCCTCGTGCTGTCCACGCAGTCGCTCACCCGACTCGCCGCGTTCGTCGTGGCGCCACCGGTCCTCGGCACCCTGCTCACGATCAATGTCCTGCTGCTCACCTGGCGGTTGCTGGCGGTGGGCCAGGCGTTCCTGGATACGAAGCGCCGCGGTCCGACCGGGCGAGTGGGCATCGTCGGGATCGCCCTCATCGCCGTCCTCGTGGGCCTGCCGCACCTGCTCGTGTACCAGTACGGGACCGCATTCGGAAGCGCGTTCGGGAAGATGTTCGAGGGCGGTGAGGCAGACGCCGACGCCGGCCCGCCGCTCGACGAGCGGATCAACGTGCTCCTCCTCGGTGTCGATGCCCTTCCCTGGCGGACCGCCGTCCTGACCGACACGATGATGGTCGTGTCGCTCGATCCCGTCGGGGGGGCGGTCACCATGGTCTCGGTGCCACGCGACCTCATCAACGTCCCGCTGGGCAACGGCGACGTGTTCGGGCCCAAGTTGAATTCACTCATGTCCTACGCGGACGCGCATCCGGACGAGTTCCCGGACGGCGGCATGCCGGCGCTCCGCAAGGCCATCGGGTCGCTGCTCGGTATCGACATCCACTACTACGCCGAACTGCAGTTCGATCGCTTCATCACGATGGTCGACGCCGTCGGGGGCGTGGACGTCACCGTCGCCGAGGGCTTCGAGGATCCGGAGTACGACGGCTACAGGCTCGACGGCCGTGGCTGGTCGATCACGGCCGGGCGGCATCATCTCGACGGCCGCAACGCCCTCGCCTATGCACGCGCCCGCAGGGGTGCCGGCGAGAGCGACTTCACCCGAGCCGCCCGGCAGCAGCAGGTCCTGATCGCCCTGCGCGACGCCGTCACCCGCGACGGGAGCCTCCTGTGGGAGCTGCCCGATCTCCTCGAGGTCGTCGGGGACGCGGTCGCCACCGACCTGCCGGCCTCCCGACTCCCCCAGCTCGCGGCCGTGATCGACGAGATCGACGACGAGTCCATCACGCGCTCGCTCATCCGCCATCCGCTGGTGCGTTCGGTGAACACCCGCTACGGGGCGTCACTCGATCCCGACGTCGACGCGATCCGCGAGGTGGCCAGGGGCCTCTTCCCGGAGCCTGGCGTCGAGCCGGAGCCCTGGCCGACACCAGAGCCGTCGGCGGAGCCGGAACCCGAGGGCTAGCCGGCCGAGGCCGGGATCGTGCGGCGGTCAGAACCCGAGCGCGGCGAGCCGGGGCGCCATGCGTCGCGCCGCCCGGGCGCGGTGTGAGATGGCGTGCTTCTCGGCCGGGCTCCATAGACCAAGGGTGCGCCCGCCCGGTGGCTCCTGGTCGGGCTCGAAGATCGGGTCATAGCCGAACCCGCCGGTCCCGCGTGGCGCGGTCGCGATCCGTCCGCGGCACGTCCCCCGCGCGAGGGTCACGGGCTGGCCGCCGCGCGCGCCCGCGTCATCGGGCAGGGCGAGGGCGAGGACGCATACGTATCGCGCGCCACGCCGCTCCGGCGGCATCCCGTCAAGGGCGACGAGCAGCTTGGCGTTGTTGTCCTGGTCGGTGGCGTGCTCCCCCGCGTACCGCCGAGTCCGAACCCCGGGCCCACCGCCGAGGGCATCCACCTCCAGGCCCGAGTCGTCGGCGAGGGACGGCAGACCGGTCGCCCGCACAGCGAACCGCGCCTTGATCGCGGCGTTCGTCTCGAACGTCTCCCCGTCCTCGACCGGTTCGCCCTCGATGCCGAGGTCGTCGAGCGACACGAGCGCTGCACGTTCGAGACGCAGCAACTCGCGCAGTTCGCGCAACTTGTGCTCCGAGTGGGTGGCGATGACGAGGCGCGGCCCTTCCGCTCCGACGGCCGTCGCGACCTTCCTGCTAGCCATCGGCCGGAGGATTCAGCGCCGGACCGTGGCGAGCACCTCGGCCTGCGCCGCGAACAGCCTGGCCAGGCCTTCATCGGCAAGATCCAGCATCTCGGTCGACGCTGCGCGGTCGAACGGCTTGCCTTCCGCGGTCCCCTGGAGCTCGACGTACGTGCCGGCATCGGTCCCGACCACGTTGAAGTCGACCTCCGCCTTGGAATCCTCGCTGTAGTCGAGGTCGAGGTGGGCGAGGCCGTTCAGGATGCCGACGGACACCGCCGCCACGCGCGAGGTCAGGTGCCGCTCCATCCCGTACGTGATGAGCGCGGCACCGAGCGCGACATACCCACCCGTGATCGAGGCCGTACGCGTGCCGCCGTCGGCCTGAAGGACGTCACAGTCGACCGTGATCGTCCGCTCGCCGAGCCGTGCGAGATCCACGACGCCGCGCAGCGAGCGCCCGATCAGCCGCTGGATCTCGTGCGTCCGGCCACCGATCCGGCCCTTGGCCGATTCGCGGTCCGTGCGCTCGGCGGTGGCCCGCGGCAGCATCGAGTATTCGGCCGTCACCCAGCCCGTGCCCTTGCCGCGAAGGTGGGGCGGGACCCGGTCCGCGATCGTCGCCGCGCACAGGACCTGCGTGTCGCCGAACCGGACGAGGCACGACCCTTCGGCCCACTTCTGGACGCCGAGCTGGAAGCTGATCGGGCGCAGGTCGCGCAGGCCGCGGCCGTCGGCACGGGCACTGGGCGGACGGTTGCCGATGGTCATGAGCTGATCCTCTCTTCCGCCTTGGCGGCATCCCAGAGCGCATCGAGCGCCTCGAAGTCGAGCTCCCGCAGCGCGACGCCGCGTTCGGCGGCCCCCCGCTCCACGCTGGCGAACCGGCGCCGGAACTTGGTGTTGGCCGCCCGGACGGCTGCCTCCGACTCGACGCCGCGCTTGCGGGCGACGTTGACGAGGACGAAGAGCAGGTCGCCGAATTCCTCGGCCCAGGCCGCCGGATCCGAATCGTCCGCGGCCACTCGCAACTCATCGACCTCCTCGACGACTTTGTCGAGGACGCCTTCGAGGGCCGGCCAGTCGTAGCCGATGTTGGCGGCCCGCTCCTGCATTTCCTGGCTCGCGGCCAGCGCGGGGAGCGAGGGCGAGATGCCGTCGAGTGCGCCACGGGACCCCGCGCCGGAACTGCCCGGTTCGCCCCGCTCGCCGCCCTCGGCGTGCTCGCCGGCGGCGTCCGCGACGCCGGCTTCGAGCGCTCCGGCGGCGGCCCGCTCGTCTGCCTTGATCCGCTCCCACTGGCGGTTCACGTCGGACGCGGTGCGCGCCTCGGCATCGCCGAAGACGTGCGGATGACGGCGGACGATCTTCGTCGCGATCGCCGCCTGAACGTCGGCCATGTCGAACACGCCCGCCTCGGCTGCCAGTTGCGCGTGCAGCACGATCTGGAGCAACAGATCGCCGAGCTCGCCCGCAAGTGCCGGTGTGGCCCCGCCATCGAGCGCGTCGTAGACCTCGTAGGCCTCCTCGAGGAGGTGCTTGCGGAGGGACGCGTGGGTCTGTTCCCGGTCCCACGGACAGCCGTCCGGGGCCCGCAGCCGCGCGCTGATCGCGGGCATGGACCACGGCCCTGCCACGGCGGCCTCCACGGCCAGCGGGGCGAGATAGAGCGGCGTGGCGAGGTCGTCGTCGCGGAGATCGCCGACCACGGTCTCCGCCGCCGTGCCGAACCGGCCGACGACATGGCCGGGCGGATACGCGCGCCCGAGGACGTCGAGGGGCGTGTGGCCACGGGGTCCGTGCCGACCCGGGAGCGGGTCGGGCGCCGTGTGGGTCGGGTCAGCGGCGCTGTCCGCGGGCCGCAGTATCGCGAGCGGCACGAGCAGCACCGGCCGGGATGCCTCGAAGGGGGTCGCGATGAGGTATTCCGACGCGATGACCTGGAGACCGGCGGCCGGGTCGAGCCCGAACCGGAGTCGCGCTTCGGTCACGAGCGCGTCGAGCACCGTCGCTCCTAGCCGCCCGTGAGGAAGGTCTCGTCGCGGGTGACGACGATCGCGTCCTTCTTGGGCTTGTACCAGTCCGCGAACACGCGGGCGCGGATCTCCTCGAGCTGGCGGCCCTCTGGCGTCCGCTCCTCCTCGGCGGTGACGAGGAAGAGGTAGTCACCGTCCTCGGGGATGGTCACGACATCGGAGGTCTTGCCCAGTTCTGCCTCGAAGATCGCGGTCGCGAGCCGCTGGTCGACCTGGCTGCGCGCCAGCCATCCGACGGCACCGCCCAGGCTGGCTTCCTGACCCTCCGAGAAGTCCCTCGCGAGCGTGGCGAAATCGGCACCGCCGTCGACCTGCGCCTTGATCTTCGCGAGATCCGGCGCATGACTGAGGACCTGGACGACGTGCCAGCCGAACTCGGTCTCGATCGGCGCGAGGAGCTGGCCGTCGGCCGCGTTGGCGGCCAGGATCGGTCCGGAGAAGGTCGCCACGAAGCTGCTGTCGGCGCTGACGTAGGCGTCGAGCTCGCCGCCCGAACCCGTCGGACCCTGGGCGCTGCCCTCGTCGCTCTCGGCGCGGGCGATGGCGTCGAACTGGGTCACATCGGCCTGCAGCTTGGCGTAGGCGGCGTCTGCGTCCGCCTTGGCCAGGGCCCATGACGGGTCCTCCGGCGGGATCGCGCCATTCGATGCCGCCTCCGGATCGTCCTTCGGCGAATAGAGGATGTGGCGGACCTTCACGGCCTCGGCCGGCAGGTCGACGGTCTGCTTGCTCAGATAGATCTCGCGGACCTCGCGCTGGGGACCAGGCTTGCTGGCCTCGGCGACGAGCTTGTCCTCGAGCTTCTGACGGATCACGTCGCCTCGGACGACCGCCCGATACTTGGCGAGATCGAGCCCGTCGTTGACGAGCTTGGCGCTGTACAGGTCGTCCACTTCCTCGGGTGCGATCTCGGTCACGCGTCCGATCCGGAAGATCCCGTCCGCGCCTTCGATGACCGCGGTCGGCGTGTCGATCTCCGCGGCGAAGATCGCCTCCAGGAACGTCTCGTCCTGCTGGACGTCCTCGGGATTCAGCCAGCCGAGGTCCCCCGCCTGGGGCGCGGTCGATGGATCCGTGGACACGGTCTTGGCGACCTCGTCCCAGGTCTTGCCGCCGGTGAGCTCGCGCAACGCGCCGTCGGCTTTCGTCCGCGCCGCCGCGACCTGGGCGGCGGTCGGCTCGCTGGCCTCGGCGTCGATCTCGGGCTCGACCTCGATGACCCACGAATGGCGGGCTTCGGGCGTCGTCGCCTCCTTCGTGAGCTGGGCGTCGATGTCGGGGTCGCCGACCGTGACGCCCTCGGCCACGGCCAGGTCCGCCTGGATGCGGTTGTCGATGATGCGCTCGAGGGCGATCTGTCGGATCGCCTGGAGCTGCTGCTCGATGATCTGTCCCTGGAGTTCGGCCTGCGCCGCGGTCAGGCGGCCGGCGTTCTTCTGCGTCGTGATCCGGCGGCCCGCCTCTTCCAGTCGCCACGCCTCGATCTTGAGGCGATCGTTGAATTCGTCCTTGGAGATGGCCTGGCCACCAACGCTGCCGACCGACACCAGGTGGTCGTTGTAGTAGGTCAGGGCCACGGCCACGGCGAGGATCAGGACCGCCGCCGCCACGACCAGGCCGAAGCCCAGGTTGAGGTAGAAGTTCTTGCGGTCGCGGCTCTCCCAGGAAGGCTTCTGGGCGCGCTTGACGACGGGCTTGGCTCGAAAGGTCATCGGGTCGTTGGGTCCTTGTCGATGGGATCGGGCGCGCAGCATCGACCAGAGTCGACCGGGCCGCCGGTATCGTACTCTAACGTCGGGTTCGACCCCGGCGGCGGAAGCGGCGACCGGCAGCGGTCGGCCCACGCAGGAGGAAACCCCCATCAACGACCGTTCGCACGTCCGCGGCCGTCGCGTCCTCGTGACCGGCGGCTCAGGGACCATCGGATCGCGCCTGGTCGATCACCTCATCGCGGACGGCGCCGACGTCGTGCGTGTCTTCGGGCGAGACGAGACGAAGCAGTTCTACCAGCGCCACCGGGTCACGGGATCGAGCATCCGCTTCCTGATCGGCGACATCCGCGATCGCGACCGCATGGTGCGGGCGTGCGAGGGCATCGACATCGTCTTCCACTGTGCGGCGCTCAAGCACGTCGAGTCCGGGGAGTACAACCCGTTCGAGGCGACCCAGACCAACGTGCTCGGGACGCAGAACGTCATCGACGCGTGTCTCGCGACGGGGGTCCAGACCATGATCCTGACCTCGTCGGACAAGGCCGCCAACCCGACGTCCGTGATGGGGGCCAGCAAGCTGCTGGCCGAGAAGCTCGTCAGCGCTGCCACGAACTACCGCGGGTCGCATCCGACGACCTTCGCCAGCGTCCGGTTCGGCAACGTGCTGGGCTCGCGGGGGTCGGCCCTCGAGCTGTTCGTCCGGCAGGTCGCGGCCGGAGGACCGGTCACCGTCACGGATCCCGAGATGACCCGGTTCGTGATGAGCACGGACCGTGCGGTGGACCTCGCGATCGAGGCGGCCCACGCGGCCGGCGGTGGCGAGGTCTTCGTGTTCAAGATGCCGGCCGTCCGCCTCGACGACCTCATCTCGGCGGCGATCGACGTCGTCGCGCCTCAGCACAACCTGGATCCCCTGGCCATCGAGCGCCGGTCGATCGAGCCTCGGGCCGGTGAGAAGGCCTATGAGGAGCTGATGACCGAGGACGAGTCGACGCGCGCCGTCGACATCGGCGAGATGTACGCCGTGCTCCCGTCGATCGAGATCGACCCGGGCGTGCGCGCGGCCTATGCCGATCGGCCCTCGGCGCCGGTCGGCGCCTATCGCTCGGACGGCGTGCCGCCCCTCGACCGCGACGCGGTCCGCCGGCTCGTGGCCGAGACGCTCGACGCGGATCGTCAGGCGGTCGGGGCATGACGGACGGGCGACCGATGCGGATCCTCGTGACCGGCGCGGCCGGGTTCATCGGCCGCTGGGTCGTCGGCGAGCTGCTGGCGGGGGGCCACGAGGTCCTCCCCATCGACAACCTCGTCGCAGGCGACGTCTCGGCCCTTGACGAGTTCCGCGGCCACCCAGGGCTGCGCCCGTTCGAGGAAGGAGACGTCCGCGACGCCGCGGCGTGCCGTCGCTGGGCGGACGGGATCGACGCGATCGCCCACCTCGCGGCGTCGATCTCGGTGCAGGAGTCGATCGACGATCCCGGGACGACGTTCGAGAACGATGTCGTCGGCACGTTCAACGTGCTCGAGGCCGCCCGCGCCGCCGGGGCGCGTGTCCTGTTCATGAGCACGTGCATGGTGTACGACCGGGCCGGCGACGCCGGCATCGACGAGGACCACCCCACGAAGCCCGCCTCCCCCTACGCGGCGTCGAAGCTGTCGGGCGAGGCGCTCACGATGTCCTATTTCCACGCCTACGGGCTGCCAACGACGGTCGTCCGGCCGTTCAACACGTACGGTCCGTACCAGCGCTCCGTCGGTGAAGGCGGGGTCGTGGCCATCTTCACCCGGGCGTCCCTGCTGGGTCAGGAGCTACGCATCTACGGCGACGGGACGCAGACGCGCGACCTGCTGTACGTGGAGGACTGCGCCAGGTTCGTGGCCTCGGCGCTCCTCGCCGACGCCGCCACCGGACGGATCCTCAATGCCGGGACCGGCCACGACGTGAGCGTGAACGAGCTCGCGGGGCTTATCGAGTCCGATCCGGCTCGGGTCGTGCACGTCCCCCACATCCATCCGCAGAGCGAGATCGCGGTCCTGCGCTGCGACCCGCGCCAGGCGGCCGCGACCCTCGGCTGGCGTCCCGAGGTCGACCTGCCGGCCGGTCTCGGGCGGGTGCGCGACTGGATGTCGTCGCAGCTGGCGACGGGCGCGACGGTCCGCTGATGGCTTCGCGGTCCGCGCTGCGCCTGGCGATCGACGGCGGCACCCCCGTCCGAACCACGCTTCTGCCGTACGCCCGCCAGGTCATCGACGACACCGACATCGCAGCGGTCACCGCGGCGCTCCGTTCGGACTGGCTGACGACGGGTCCGCGCGTGCCGGAGTTCGAACGGTCGCTCGAGACGGCGACCGGGGCTCGACACGCCGTGGCCTTCAGCTCCGGGACCGCGGCGCTGCACGGCGCGGCCGTCGTGGCCGGCCTGGGCCCGGGCGACGAGGCCATCACCACGCCCATGACCTTCGTCGCGACCGCGAACGCCGTCCTGTACGCGGGCGCGACACCGGTCTTCGCCGACGTGGGCCCGGACGATCTGCTGATCGACCCGGACGCGGTCGCCCGCGCCGTCGGCCCCGCGACCCGGGCGATCATCGCAGTCGACTACGCCGGCCATCCGGCCGACTACCGGGCGCTGCAGGCGATCGCGGACGGCGCGCCGAATGCGCCCCTGACCGTCATCGCGGATGCGTCGCACTCTCTCGGCGCGACGCTCGACGGGCACGCCGTGGGAACCATCGCCGATCTGACGGTGCTCTCCCTGCACCCGGCCAAGATCATGACCACCGCGGAGGGTGGCGCCGTCCTCACGGATCGCGACGACCTGGCCGAGCGCCTCCGGCGCTTCCGCAACCACGGGATCTCCAGCGAGCTCGCGGCCCGCCGCGACTGGACCTACGCGATGGTCGAGCTTGGCTACAACTATCGGCTCACGGATGTCGCCGCGGCGCTCGGCAGTGCCCAGATCGCGCGGCTCGGCGTGTTCCTCGCGCGACGGCGGGCGCTCGCCGCGCGCTACATGGAGGGGCTGGCGGACCACGCCATGGTCGAGCTGCCCAGGGTCGCGACCGGCGCCGACCCGGCGTGGCATTTCATGTTCGGACGCCTTCGGCTGGACCGGATGCGCGTGGATCGCGGGGCGGTCTACGGGGCGCTGCGCGCCGAGAATATCGGGGTCAACGTCCACTACATCCCGGTCCACATGCACCCGTACTACCGCGAACGTTTCCCGGGCCTGTCCTTCCCGGTCGCGGAGGCCGCGTACGAGCGGCTCCTGACGCTGCCGCTGCACGCCGGCATGGTGGACCGCGACGTGGACGACGTCGTGGCCGCGCTCGACAAGGTCGCCGACCACTACGTCGTGCGGTGAACGCCATGGCCGATCCGCGTGCCTCGGACGCCCCCCGGATCGTCGCCGTCATCCAGGCCCGCATGGGCTCGACCCGACTGCCGGGCAAGGTCCTGCGGCTGATCGGTGACCGATCGCTCCTGGCCTGGACCGTCGCCGGCGTGCAGGCCATCCCCGGTGTCTCCACGGTCGTCGTGGCAACGACGACGGAGCCGCAGGACGACCCGCTGGCCGACGCAGCCGCGACGCTCGGGGCCGAGGTCCATCGGGGTCCGGTCTTCGACGTGCTCACGCGTTGCGTCGACGCCGTCGCCCCGCATGCCCCCGACCTCGTGATCCGCCAGACCGCCGACAACCCCTTCCCCGATCCGTCGATCGCCGCATCGCAGGTCGAGGCGCTCCGGGCACAGGGACTGGATTACGTCGGGATCGCGGGCTGGCCGATCGGCATCGCGGCCGAGGTCTGCCGCATGGAGGCGCTCGCCGCGGCGATGGACGAAGCGACAGCCGCCGCGGACCGCGAGCACGTGACGCCGTACCTCTACAGCCACCCCGAGCGGTTCCGTATCGGGACCGTGCCGCGGCCCGCGCCGGTCGTGGGCGGGGGAGATCGGTGGCGGTACACCGTCGATACGCCGGCCGATCTCGAGCTGGCGCGCGCGCTGGCCGACCGGATCGCCCATGGGCCGCCCGTCCGCCTCGCCGAGCTCGAGGCGATCATGGCCGCGGAGCCCGAGCTCGCGCTCCTGAACGCGGCGGTCGTGCAGAAGCCGTGGCAGGTGGCCCAGGCCACGAAAGGACGCTGATGGACGTCGTGAGGATCGGCGACCGGCCCGTTGGTGCCGGTGCTCCGGTGTACATCATCGCGGAGGCGGGCTCCAACCACGACCGCGACCTGGACCAGGCTCGACGGCTCATCGACGTCGCCGCCGAGGCCGGCGCCGACGCAGTCAAGTTCCAGACCTTCCGCGCGGACGCCATCGTCGCCGAGACCCCCACCCGGGCGCAGTACCTCGACGGCATCCTGCCACCGGGCCAGACGATGTCCGAGCTCTTCGCCCAGCTCGAGCTCCCGAGGGAGTGGCACGCGCCCCTGGCTGCGCACGCAACGGAGCGAGGCCTCGACTTCCTGTCGACCCCGTTCGATCACGAGGCCGTCGACCTGCTCGACGAGCTCGGGGTCAAGGCGTTCAAGGTCGCGACGTATGAGCTGTGGCACCTGCCGCTCATCCGTGACGTCGCGTCGCGCGGCAAGCCGATCATCTGCTCGACCGGCATGGCGGACATGGCCGCCGTCCAGGACGCGGTCGACGTCGTGCGCGAGACCGGCAACGAGGGGTTGATCCTCCTCCACTGCGTCGTGAACTACCCGCCACCGTTCTCGGACCTCAACCTGCGCGCGATCGAGACGATGCGCCGGGCCTTCGGGGTGCCGGTCGGGTGGAGTGACCACACACCCGGCTGGCTGGCGCCGGTCGTGGCGACGGCCCTCGGCGCAGCCGTCGTCGAGAAGCACTTCACGACCGACCGGGGACGACCCGGGCCCGATCATCGGTTCGCACTCGAGCCCGCCGAGCTCAGCACGATGGTCACGGCCATCCGCGACACGGAGGCCGCGCTCGGCAGCGGCATCAAGCGTCGTGCGCCGGCCGAGGACGACCTGTACGTCACGGCTCGCCGGTCGCTCTTCGCCGCGCGCGCGATCGAGGCCGGTGAGGTCCTCGCCGAGGACGACATCGCGATCCTGCGACCCGGCACCGGCCTCGAGGTCCGCGACCGCTCGAAGGTCGTGGGCCGGACCGCCCGCCGGCGCATCGAGCGTCACGAACCCCTGGCCTGGGAGATGTTCTGATCGGCCCGTCGGGAGACGACGGGCGCCCGATCCACCTGGTCACGACGGCGGGCGCCGGGATCGGTCGAGGCCACCTGGCCCGCTCGCTGACGCTGGCCGAGACGCTCGTCGGATGGGGCGGCGACGTCACCCTCGGGCTGCAGGCGGGTCGCCTGGAGGGTGAGACCGCGGCGCGGGCCGCGCGCCTCGGCGTCGATGTGGTGACCGGGACCCCGCCCGGCGCCGTGGTGGTCGTCGATGTGCCGGACGTCTCCAAGGCGGTGGCCCTCGCGCCGGCCGAACGGCTGGTCGTATTCGACGACCGCGACGTCTTCGCCGGGGAGGCTGCGCTCGTCGTCCAACCATCGATGCCGGCATGGGCCGGGCCGGGACGCGCCGCTCGGGTGCTGGCGGGGTTCGACTACGCCCCGGTCGCCCGCGTCTTCGTGGACGGCCGCGCCGCCGGCCCAAGACCGGCGACGACGCCACCGGCGGTCCTGGTCTGTTTCGGGGGGAGCGACCCGGCGCTGGTCACGCAGCGGATCGCGGGCGTCCTCGCTCCGGCCCGGCAGTGGCGCACGACGACGATCGTCGGCGCGGACTACGCGGGCAGCCTCGAAGCGCTGCCGCCCGGCGCGGTGCGCGACCCGGCCGACCTGCCGGCACGGCTCGCTCGGGCGGACCTGGTGGTGATGGGTGCTGGCACGATGAAGTTCGAGGTCGCCTGCCTGGGCCGCCCGGCGATCCTGCTCGCGGTCGCGGACGATCAGTTGGCCGCGGGACCACCGTTCGCGGCGACCGGCGCAGCCGACTACCTGGGCGACGGCCGGACGATCGACGCCGACCGCGTCCGTCAGGCCGTCTCGGAACTCGTTGCGGACGATGCCCGTCGCGCGGAGATGGGCCGGATCGCGGCCGCGGTCGTGGACGGTCGGGGCGCGGAACGGCTCGGGGCCGCAGTCCTGGCCCTCGCAGGACATCCGGCGGCGTCGAGCTAGCGCTCCGGCAGGCCCGCCTAGGTCGCCAATCCGGCCGCTGACTGCGCGGTTTCGTCGAGCTCGGGCTCGACGATCTCGCCGGTCGCCATGTACCTCGTGAAGTCGCCCCGCCGCGGGGCGGCGAGCAGCCCGTCGGAGAAGTCGACGACCGAGATGCCGACGGGGGGAAGGACCTCGCGCACGACCTCGTCGATGTAGCCGGCGCTCTCGACGAAATGGAGCGTGGATTCGACCGCGGCGCCGGTGCGCGGGTGGGTCGTCGTCTCGACCGGGTTCAGCCGCTTCTCGACGTCGAGCTTGTGATAGCGCTTGCCGTCGACCACGTGTGTCCCGTACTCGTGCTGCCCGTAGAAGTGCTGGATGGCCCCACGGAAATGGAGGTCGGCACCGACCAGATGGATCTCGCTGGCACCAAGCATCGACGCGAAGTGGATCGCCTGGAGCGTGACGGTCCCCCGCCCGAGGCCCGACACGCCGCGCGGCCCGACCAGGATGCCCTCCTCGCCCGCCGCGTTGCGGTAGTGCCGGATATCGGGCTCATGCTCGTAGACGTGGCGCAGGAGCAGCAGCGACCGGTCCGCCTGGGCGTCGGGACGTCCCTCCTCCTCCGCCAGCCGAAGCCCCGACTCGGAAACGCAGCGGATGACCCGATCCGGGAGCGGGTGGTGGTACCAGTCCCACAGGTGCGCCTTCGACTCGACCGAGAGGAAGTAGTCGATCTCCTCGACCATCGTCACGCTGCCGTTGAGCCCGACCACGACGTCGTAGCGCTCGTGCAGCCGGCCGTCATAGGGCAGGACCTGCTTGGCCGACGGGCCGGTGGCGATGATGAGGATCCGGCTACCCGGATGGCGGCCTTCCAGGACCGAGATGCGTCGCTCCTCGGGCTCCTGGTGGAAGTACACCCACTCCTTGCCACGCTGGGGCTTCGGCGCGGTGGGTGTCCTGGCGGCAACCGGGGGTTTCGCGGGCGGCGCGGGCGCCGGGCGGATCCGTCGATAGATGGGACGGAGGATCGGCCTCAGCGGGCCAAGGACCCGCCGAAGGGCTGGCATCAACGGCGGATCTCCATGCAGGTCGGGGACGTCGGCATGCTACCGCAGCTCCAGGGAGATGACCCCCGCGGCGCTGGCGGGGCTCGTGGCGCCCGTCGCGATCAACCCGTCGTCGACGGGGCGAAACCCCGCGCCGGTGAACAATGCGAGGGATGGTGCGTTGCCGGGCAGGATGTCGGCCAGGATCGTCACCGACCCGAACACGTCGCGCGCAGCGTCGATACCCGCGTGCAGCAACGGCCGTGCCAATCCCCGACCGCGCGCCTCCGGCGCCACGGTGATGCCGACCTCCACGCTGGTGGCCGTTTGCCGCTCGAACCGAACGAGCCCGATCGGCGCACCGTCCGACTCGCCGATCCAGAGCCTCGACTTGTCGGGCGCGGCCAGGTGGCCAGCCAGCCATCGGGCATGCTCGGCAGCCGGGATCAGGGCATGACGTCGCGAGCCAGCGCGGGTGCCGGGATCGTTGGCCCACGAGAGCAGGAGATCCCGGTCCGCGGGTTCGACGGCGCGCAGGACGACCCTTGGCGGAACCCGTGTCGATGTCGTGCGTGTCGCCCCGAGCCACGTTACGAGATCAGCGGCGATCCGCTGGCTCGCCGAGCCCGGTTCGAAGTGGAGGTCGAGGAACGCCTGCCGCGTCGCGTCGTCGACCGGCCGATCACGGGCGTCATCGAGCGCGGTGAGGACGTCGGCGCCCGATCGGACCGGCACGGCCACGCCGGCGGCCGCATACCCGAGCAGGTCGGCCGTGGCGAGGCCCGCGAACATCAAGTTGGGCGTGCCGGTCATGACGGCCTCGGTGAGCACGGTGGAGTAGATGCCGATGTGCGCATCGGCGGCCGCGAGCAGCCGATAGAGGTCGGTCGACTGGACGAGCGACATCGGCGGGGGGACGTGACCTCGCGCGGCCGCCGCGCGCTCGACGACCGCTCGATACGGTCCGTCGTCCCGCTCGCCTGGGTGCTGCTTCACGACGAGGTGGATCCCCGGCAGCGGTCGGTCGGTGAGCATGGACAGGGCGACCGGCACGTGGAAACGGCGCTGCATGGCGCCGTGCGTGCCGGACACGACGATCATCCGGGCGCCCGCCGCGATACCGAGCTCCGCCCGGACGGCCTCGCGGTCCGCCGCCCGGGGCTGCACCAGGTCGAGCCGCGGTGAACCGCCCACCACGACCTCGTCGGGCCGGTACACGCTGTCCTCCACGAGCACGTCGCGTTCCCAGCGCCCGAACACGTACGTCCGATCGGGCAATCGAAGCGTCGGCGGGCGCGTGGCGTGGACATAGCCGTTGTGGGCCGGATAGAGGATGCCGTGCTGGACGGCGGCGAGCGGGATCCCTTCTGCGGCCGCCGCGGTCAGCCAGTCCTGGCGGTGGTACTCGTCCGCAAGAAGGATCCCGGCGGGATGCAGCCGGCGGATGAGGGCGCGGATCCGCTCGACCGCGCGGCGCTTCCGTGGCAGCAGGTTGCGTGCCTGGGTGGCCACGTGACGGGCCAGCAGCGGCCCCAGGTCCACGCCGGCGACGATCAGCGGCGCGTCGGATCGGGCGATGCGGTCGGCGATCGCCTCCGCCTCGGCGGCGGCTGACTCGCCCGCGGCCGGCGCCGTCCCGTCGTCCTCGTCCGGATCCGTCCCGCCCCCCCAGATGACCGATGCCGGCAGCAGCCGCTCCCCGTCGGGTGCCACGAGACGCGACCACGCGACGTCGTCGTCGACCTTCGCCGTCAGCTCGACCTCGATGGGGTCGAGCGGGCCACCCCGCAACTCGTCGACGATCGGGCCGAGAAAGGGGTTGATGTCCGTGGGCCCGTTCGGCGTTTCGACACGCTGGCGCGCATGCTCCAGGACGACGAGCAGCCGCCGGTCGGGTTCGGCGGCGAGGCGCCCCAGGCGTTCCGCCACGAGCCGGCGGCGCTCCGATCGTTCGCTGCCGCGTGCATCGGTCGCCCCCGGCCGGCCGAGAACCATCCTGACCCGTCGCAGGATCCGCGCCCCGAGCGACGGCTTCCGCGCGGGAGCGGCGGCGGATCGCACGGCAGCCGGAGCGAGCCCCAGACCCGGCGTGGGAACGGCAGCCGCAGCCGCATCGGCCCCCTGGAACGGGATGCCCTCCCGCGCCGCGACGAGCCGGGCCACGTCCGCGAGCACTTGATCGGCCCCAGCGGCGACCTCCACCCGCGACGGCCCCACGGAACGCACGACCGAATCGACGATCAGCGTCCACAGCATCCGCTGCTGCAGCCAGCCGTGGTCGTGCAGCCGGACGTAGTACCAGATCGACGTGCCGTCGATGGCCATGTCGTCGATCACGGTCGTCGCGCCGACCCATTCGTCGAGCAGGCGCGTGGCCTCGCTCAACAGGTCGACCGTGGCGAGGATCGGGGCAGCGACATCCCGGACCGAGATGAGCCGGCCTGCGGCAGCCTCGTCGGCGGTCGGGGTCCACGTCGTGTCGAGGACGACGATCCGGTCGTCGGGGCCTGCCGCGTCGTCCGGTGTCGTCGCCGCGGGGTCGGCTGCGGGCATCACCGGTTCGAACCGCAGGACCGGACCCGCTACGCCTGCCATGGACCCCGAGGATATCGGGTCGCTCCGGGGTATGCTCCCGTCATGCCGACCCTCAAGGGCCGCCTCGGCGAGTGGCATCTCGACGACCTGCACGACTGGGCGGATCGCGAGCTGCTCATCCGGGCGCCGATCGACCCGCTGATCGCGCCGACGACCAAGGTCGCGACCATCGGGAGCTGTTTCGCGTCCGAGCTCGCCTCGATGATGGGCAAGGTCGGGATCGTCGGCGGGATGCATCCGGGCGGTCTTTTCTATTCGACGGCCACGATCCGCCAGGAGCTCGAGCGGATCGGCGGCGGCTGGCCGGAGCGGGCCGCGGAGCCGACCTGGTCGATCGACGGCGGTCGGGTCGATCCCTTCCGCGACTACGGCACGACCTACGCGGACGAGGCGACGCTCCTGACGGAGCGCGCGGCCGCCGATGCTGCCGCGGACGACCTGTTCCGGGGCGCCGGTGTCGTCGTCGCGACGCTCGGCCTCATCGAGACCTGGCGCGGCCCCACGACCGGCAACACGTATCGTCAGATCCCGCACCCGGGCGTCTTCGACACGCTCGGCGCCGAGCTGCATCGGTTGACCGTGACCGAGATGCTCGACGACCTCGAGCGGATCCGGCGGGTCGTTCGGGACACCCTCGACGCGACCCTCGTCCTCACGACATCGCCGGTCCCCCTGCATGCGACCTTCACGAAGCTGGATGTCCGTGTCGCGAACATGGAGTCCAAGAGCCGCATCCGCGCCGCCGTCTCGGAGTTCGTGGAACGACATCCCGAGGTCCGCTACTTCCACTCCTACGAGATGGTCATGACCGCCGAGCGGCAGAGCGACTATTTCCGCGAGGACGGCCGCCACGTGCACCGGCACGCCGTGAAGTACATCGTCTCGGAGTTCCTGCGGCTGTTCGGCGATCCGTCGCTCCAGATGACGAATGTCGACACGTCGTGGCTGACGCCCATCGAGCAGACGACACCGATCGTCAAGGGACAACCCGCCGCGCCGCCGCGACCGGCCAGGCCGCCCGCCTCGCTGCCACGCCGCGTCGCGCGCAAGGTCCGGCGCGAGGTCAGGTCAGTCCTCGGGCGCGCCTAGGTCGGTGGCCGAGCCGCTGGTGCGGGCCGGCGTCGTGGCGGCCGGGGCCGCGATCCTCTGGCTCGTCACCGCAGTCTTCTGGGCGACGCTCGTCGGGCCGGTTGCGCTCGTCGCTCTCGCGCCGCCCGTCCTGCTCGTGTGGCGCGGGCCCGGGGTGGCCGCCTGCTCGCATCGTTCACGCTGAGCCTCATCGCCGCGGCGATCGGGCTCGCCGCCTATCTCGGATCCACTCGAGACCCGACCGACGTGAGTCTGGCCATGCTGGCCGTGACCCCGGCGCTCGCGGCCCTGTATTCGGCGATCGCGCTTCGTCGCCTGCCCGTGACCGTCAGGCGCGAACCAGTCGCTCCACGAGCGCGAGATAGCCCTCCGCCTCGCGCTCCCACGATCGCGCCTTGACGATCTCCGCCGTGCGGGCGACGGCCGTGTCGCGGGCAGTCGGGTCGTCGGCGAAGGCCAGGATCGCATCCGCCATCGCGGCCGGATCCGCCGGCGTATAGGCGGCCACGGTGCCGGCCGGGAAGGTCCGCTCCACCATCGGCAGGCGTGACGCGACGACCGGTTTGCCCATCGCCGCGTACTCGAAGACCTTCGTCGAGAGGCTCATGTCGGTGAAGCGGTCGTGGCGGGTCGGCGCAAGGCCGATATCCGCACCAGCGACGGCCGCGGGCACGTCCTCGATCGCGATCCGCCCGTGGAAGGTCACCCGGTCCGCGATGCCCAGGTCGGCCGCCTGGCTCGCCAGGGCCGGACCGGTGTCGCCGCGACCGTAGACGTCGAACATCACGTCCAGGGCCGGGCGAGCGGCCGCGATCCGGGCGACCGCCGCGATCGCCACATCCAGCTCATAGGTGGGGGTCAGTGCCCCTGCATAGATGAGCCGAAGCCGGCCGTCCTCCCGGAACTCCCGCCGCGGGTGCGCCGCGATGTCGAACCGCCCGAGCGAGGGGCTGTTGACGACGACGCCCGCCTTGCCGGCCGGGACGCCGAGCTGGACGAGCCGGTCGCGCATTGCCGGATTGACCGTGATGACGGCGTTCGAAGCAGCGACGGACAGCCGCTCCTGCAGCACGAGCAGCCGGTGCGCGATCGGGTTGGACGCGCCGGGGAACCGGCTCCGGAAGAACTCGGGCATCGCCTCGTGCAGGTCCAGGAGGACGGGCACGCCGGCCAGCCGCAGCGGCAACGCGGCGAACACGAGGAAGTCGGGCAGCGAATGGACCTGGGCGAGGGCGAACCGCTCGTGACGGTGGAGCCGGGCTGCAGCGAACATCGCGCGGAGCAGGAACGACATGTACTCGCGCAGGTACACGCCGAGCCCCGCCCCCTGGTGTCGCTGCACGTCGAGATGGTGGACGCGGACACCATCGACCTCCGACGTCGGTGGTCCGCCGGGTTTCCGGAGCCCGACCACGACGACCGGCCGCCCGGCCGCGACCAGGGACTCCGCCTCGCGCCGGACGCGTGGGTCCTCTTCGTAGTAGCTGTGGACGATCATCAGGACCGGCCGCGGCACGGCCGTGCGGACCAGCCCGGTCGTGCGGGTCGTCACGCGTGCGTCGACCAGCCCGCCCCCAGACGCAGGACCTGGCGGTCGCGTATCGAGCGACCGGCCGAGCTGTCGACGGTATCGACGACGAGTTCCGCGCGGTCGTAGACGGTCGCCCAGTCGATATCGCGATGCGGCGTCACGACGACGATCACATCGGCCCAGTCGAGGAGTTCGCCGAGGCCGGTCTCCTCGCGGATCACGCCCGCGCCGTCGGTGAAGGACGCGACATGGGGGTCGTGGAAGCGGACCTCGGCGCCGCGTTCGGCGACGCCCGCGATGACGTCGGCCGCCGGCGAGTTTCGAGCGTCGCGCACGTTCGGCTTGAAGGCCACGCCAAGGATGCCGACCTTCGCGCCGTTGACGGCCCGTCCCCGGTCGTTGAGCGCATCGGCGATGAGGCCGACGACATGGCGCGGCATCGCGAAGTTGATGTCACCCGCGAGCTCGATGAAGCGGTCGATGAAGTCGAACTCGCGGGCGCGCCAGGCCAGGTAGTACGGGTCGACCGGGATGCAGTGGCCGCCGACTCCGGGTCCCGGGGTGAACTTCATGAACCCGAAGGGCTTCGTCGCGGCGGCGTTGATGACCTCCCAGACGTCGAGACCCATCCGCTCGCACAGCAGCGCGAGCTGGTTGACGAAGGCGATGTTGACGTTGCGGAACACGTTCTCGAGGAGCTTGCTGAGCTCGGCAGCATCGGGCGAGCTCATCTCGATGACGTGGTCGTTGATGGTCGCGAGCAGTGCGGCCGCCCGCCTGGTGGCCTCCGGGGTCGTTGCGCCGACGAGCCGCGGGACACCCTTGCTGGCACTCGCCGGGTCGCCGGGGTTGACCCGCTCCGGGGCGAACGCGAGGTCGAAGTCCTCGCCGGCCTTGAGCCCGCCCTGCTCGAGGATCTCGCGGAAGGCGCCGGTCGTGGTTCCGGGGAACGTCGTCGACTGGAGGACGATGAGATGGCCGCGACGCAGCGCGCCGCGGATCGTCCGTGCAGCGGCGAGGACGGGCGAGAGATCGGGGTCCTTCGTGGCGGTGATCGGGGTGGGAACGCAGACGAAGATCGCGTCGGCGCCGGCGAGATCGGCTTCCTCGGGCGAGAGCACGCGGAGCCCGCTGCCCAGCGCGGCCGAAAGGCGATCGTTCGTGATGTCGTCGATCGGGGAGGAGCCGGCGCCGAGCTCGGCCACGCGCGCTGCGTCCGCGTCGATGCCCTCGACTGCCAGCCCCGCCTCGACGAACGAGATGGCCAGTGGCAGCCCGACGTAGCCCAGGCCGATCACGGCCACTCGACGGTCTTGGCTCACGGTCCCTCCTGAAGGATGTCGCGCCAGAGGATAGCGGTCGAACCGCCCGGGCGGTCGGAACGGAACGAGGTGCTACCCTTCGCGGCGATGTCCGCCACGAGTGAGGCCCCTGCCGCGTTCCGTCACGCCGCGGCCCGGCCGGGTCCGTTGCGGCTCATCGGCGAAGCCATCGATGATGTCCTCTCGCGCCGGCGTCTGGTCCGCTACCTCGTCCAGGCCGACATCAAGAAGAAGGGCGCCGACACGTTCCTGGGCAACCTCTGGTGGATCATGGATCCATTGCTCCAGATGGCTGTCTACGTCGTCTTCGTATCGCTGATCCTGGACGTCAAGACGCCCGACTATCCGCTGTTCATCCTGTCGGCGATCCTGCCGTGGAAGTGGTTCACCAGCAGCGTCTCGGACGCGGCGAGCTCCGTCGTCAGCCAGGAGCGGTTGATCAAGCAGATCCAGTTCCCCAAGATCGTCCTGCCGGTCGCGGCCACGACGGCGGGCGTCGTGGGATTCGTCTTCGGGCTGATCCCGCTGGCCGCGATCATGCTCCTGTACGCCGACCGGATCTCGCCGTTCCTCATCCTGATCCCGGTGATCGCCGTCGTGCAGTACACGTTCACCCTCGGTGTCTCACTGCTCGTGTCGGCGATCAACGTGTTCTTCCGGGACCTGGGCAACATCCTTCGGCACTTCCTGCGGTTGTGGTTCTACCTGTCCCCGGCTCTGTACAGCCTGGCCACGCTCGATGCGAGCGCCGTGTTCCAGGAGAACCCGCTCCTGCGCACCCTCGCTCACGCCAATCCGTTCGGTATCCTGTTCGAGTCGTATCGAGCGGTGATTTACGGCACGCCCGATGGGCCACCGAACGCCGCCCCCGACTCGCTGCCGCTGCTCGTCCTGTTCGGGGCCAGCCTGATCCTCGTGGCGATCGGCGCGGTCGTGTTCAAGCGCCTCGAACCGACGTACGCCAAGGTGCTATAGGCCATGGCCATCACGACGGCGCCGCCGATGTCGGCCGCGAGCCCGCACGCCATCGACGCGAGCGATGTCGGTGTCCGCTACTCGCTGCGCTTCACGAAGAAGACCACCCTGCGCCAGTCCCTCGGGCAGATGTTCGCGCGCGAATCGGCCGAGCCGTTCTGGGCGCTGCGCGACGTCTCATTCGGCCTCGTCCGCGGCGAATCGCTGGCGGTCATCGGACCCAACGGTGCCGGCAAGTCGACGCTGCTCCAGGTCCTCGCCGGGATCATCCTGCCCTCGGAGGGCACGGTCGAGGTCAACGGCCACGTCTCGAGCCTGCTGACTCTCGGAGCGGGCTTCGATTCGGACCTCAGTGGACGCGAGAACATCCTCCTCGCCGGCGCGTTCATGGGCCTCGACGACCGCCTGGTCCGGGAGCTCCTGCCGTCGATCGTCGAGTACGCGGACCTCGGCCAGTTCATCGACACGCCGATCAAGACCTACTCCTCGGGCATGCGGGCCCGGCTCGGGTTCTCCATTGCGACATCGGTCGATCCGGACATCCTCCTGCTCGACGAGGTCCTCGCGACGGGCGACGCGGACTTCCGAGAGAAGTCGAAGGCGCGCGTGATCGAACTCGTGAAAGCCGCCAAGGGCATCGTGCTCGTGACCCACGACATGGCCTGGGTCGAGGAGTACTGCAACCGGGCGATGCTGCTCGAGAAGGGCCGGGTGGTCGTCGAGGGTGAGCCATCCGAGGTCGTGCGTGCGCACACCGAGCGATCGCGGGCGCGCAAGGCGGAGCGGGCCGCGCGTCTCGGCTCGGCCGGGCTCTGAGCCACCCGCCGGGAACGCGGCGATGACGACGCTCCGTGGCGTGAGCGCCGCGGTGGCCCGCCGGCTGGCCCGGCTTCGCTCCGTGGTGCGGGAAGCCGAGGGAGCGCTGGAAGCGGGCAATCCCGACCTCGCGATCGCCCTGACCGACACGATCATCCAGGCGCACCCGGGTGACCGGGCCGTGCTCGGCATCCGGCGGGCGGCGTTCGCCGCGCGCGGCGACCAGACCCGGGTGGCTGCCACGACCGCGGCCCTGCGCCGGATGGCGGGCGGCGACGCGCTCGCGGAGAGCGAACGCCGGTTGCACGGTGACCTCGCCGAGACGGACCCGCGGTGGCGACCACTGATCGCCGGCCCGCGGCGACCCCTGGAGCCGCGGTCCGACCGAGTCGTGCTGCACCTGCTCAAGGAATCGCGGCCGCACCGCCAAACCGGGTTCACGATGCGCAGCCACGCGAACCTGCTTGCCCAGCGCGCCGCCGGCTGGGACCCGGTGGTCGTGACCGCCCTCGGCTTCCCGCGCTGGAGCCGGGGCCGGGTCGTGCCGCTGGAGCAGATCGACGGCATCCGCCACCACCGGCTGGACCTTGGCCCTGGCTACCCGGCGGATGGGCCCGCCGACACGTATCTCGAGGACTACGCCTGGCGGGCTGCTGCGGTCGCACGCGAGGAACGGCCCGCGATCGTGCATGCGTCATCCGGTAGTCGCGGGTACGAATTGGCGCTCGTCGGCCTCGCGATCGGCCACCATCTCGACCTGCCGGTCGTGTACGAGGTCCGCTCGTTGTTCGACGTGGCGGCACCCGGAGGTGACCGCCGCGGGTCGGACGCGACCTCGCCGCGCGAGCGCTATCGACGGCGGGACGCGACCGAGCTCCGGTCCATGCTGGCCGTCGATGCGATCGTGACGCTGGCCGAGACCCTGAAGGCGGACATGGTCGCTCGCGGCGTGCCGGCCGACCGGATCTTCATTGTGCCCAACGGCGTGGACCCTGCGGCGTTCCGGCCGCGACCGGGCGATCGGGCGCTCCGAGCCCGGTATGGGCTGGGCGATCGGTTCGTCATCGGGTATGTGAGCAACCTCGACCACCCGCGCGAGGGGCAGGAGACGCTCATCGAGGCGACTGCCCTGCTGGCCGCCACCGGGCGCGACGTCGCGTGCCTGATCGTCGGGGAGGGCCGCCGGCGCGACGAGCTCGCGTCGATCGCAGCCGCGTCGGATGCCGCGGACCGCGTGATCTTCACCGGGGCGGTGCCCCACGACGAGGTCGCAGCGATGTATGCGCTGCTCGACGCATTCGTCGTGCCGCGTCGCGATGAACGGACCGCGCGTCTCGTCACGCCGCTCAAGCCGTTCGAGGCGATGGCGATGGCGCGGCCGCTGATCGTCGCGGATCTCCCCGCCCTGACCGAGGTCGCACCCGACGGCGAGCGCTCCCTCGCGTACCCCGCCGAGGACGCGACCGCACTCGCCGCCGCGGTGGAACGGCTCATGGACGACCCGGACCTCGCGGCGCGGCTCGGCGAAGCCGGGCGAGCGTGGGTGACCGGCGAACGCACGTGGGCGTCCAACGGCCCGCGCTGGACCGAGGTCTACGAGACGGTCCTGGCGGGCCATCGAACCCGCGCAACCGAGCGGGGCGCGGGGGGCGTGCCGTGAACCTCGTGCTGCGGGGCGTTGCGACGGATCCGGCCACCGCGGCCATGGCGACCAGCGCCGCCCTCCGCTCGCTCGAAGCGGTCGGCATCGAGCGTCCGTCCGTGTGGATCGCGCACGGTTTCCTGCGGTTCGATGCGACCGCGGCCTGGGATCACGGCATCGCGCTGGTCCGGGTGAGCGGCCCCGAAGCCGAGTCGGCGGCGCGCGCAGCGGCCGAAGCCGTCGGCGCGCGTGTCGTGATGCGCGCCGAGGACCTTGGCCGCCTCGGGAACGCCCGCGGGGACGGTGCCAGACTCGCGGCCCGGCACGAGCTGGGCCTGTGGCCGGACGAACACGTCGACGTCGTCCGTGGCGCCGACCGCCATCTCTCGGCGCTCGAGACCCGGCTCGATGCCCTCGACGAGCGGCTTGTCGACGATCCCTGGGTCCCGCAGCGGCTGGTGCTTGCCGCGCTGACCGCCCACGGCCCGGCCCTCCCCGAGCCGATGATTCGGGCGATCCTCCATCCGCGCACGCTGGTCGAGGTCAAGCGCTCCGATCAGGCGACGCTCGACCTCATCGAGGCCGCGGCGGGGCCGGCCTAGGGCCGCAGCGAGCGGATGAGCTCCCGGTAGGCGGCCGCCGCGATCGGCCAGCTGTAGCGCTCGCGGGCGGTCGTGGCGATGCGCTCGCGCCAGGCCTCGCGCTCGGCCGCCGGGAGGTCGAGGATGGCCCGGATGGCGGCGGCGATGTCGGCCGGCTCCATCGAGGCCGCCACCCGGCCGAGGTCCTCGCGCCGGAGGACCGCCTCCATCGTCGGCAGGTCCGGGCCGAGGACCATCGGCAGCCCACCGGTCATGGCCTCGAAGAACTTGTTGAGGAAGGTGTAGCGCTGGCTGAACGAGATCGGCGGCACGCCGTTCATCGCGACGTCGGCCGAGGCGACCCACGAGGGCAGCTCGTCGGGGTGGACCGCGGGCAGGGTGAAGTGGCGCCCGGCATAGCGCGGATCGGCGTCACGCGCCACGCTCGCCGCCCAGCCCCGCCCGAAGCCGAGCAGGACGAGCGCGGTGTCGGGCACCTGGAGCATCGCCTCGGCCGCCTGGTCGAGCCCGACGTACGGCCCGAGGCGGCCCCAGAAGAGCAGGATCCGGGTCGTCGGCGGGAGCCCCGTGACCGCCCGGATGCGATCGGGCCGGGGACCCGCCGGTGGGGTCCACGGCTCGGGGTAGTTGGGCACCACGGTCGGGCGCCGGGCCAGCCGCCAGTTGGCCACCGCCCAGTCGGCGAACGCGTCGTTGACCGCGGTGTGGCCGTCGGCCGCCGTCGCCCAGCGCCGCTCGCGGCGGACCAGCCAGCGCAGGACGAGCGGCGGGATGCGCAGGACGTTGTTCGATTCGGTCGTGATGTCGATGACGTCGAACACGACCGTCGAGCGGCGGCCCGCCCGCCGGTCGCGCCGCCGGGCGGCCAGCGCCGCGGCGATGGGCAACGTGCCGCAGGCGTGGTACACGTCGGCCGGCGCCAGCTCGCGGGCCAGCGTGTGCCACCAGCCACGGACGATGTGCGGCCAGAAGACCCAGGCGATGAACCGCGCTTTCTGGGCGCGATACACGCGCACGGGCAGCGATGGGCGCTTGCTCGACGTCGGCCCTTTCCCGTACGTGGCAGCGACGCTCGCGAACCTGCCGCTCGGCGGGTAGCGGCGGAGGACGATCTCGCCGTAGTGTTCCTCGAGCGGGGCTCCCTGCTCGTGGGTGGAGGCGATCTCGACGTCGTAGCCCTCGTCCACCAGCGCACGTCCCAGGCGGATCGCGCGCGAGTAGGGGTTCGCCGGGTTGCCGACGAGGATCACCGCCCGCGGGCGCGGGCGGGACGCGACCATGCCGGGCTCGGTGGTCGCGGAGGGGGCGGGAACGGCGTCCGCGGGCGCGCCCGAACCTGGATCCGTCTTGGCGGTGGGCATGGCGGCCAGTATGACGAACCTCCCCGCTCGCGCCCCGGGCCCCCGCTCGCGCCCCGGCGCCCCGCTCGGACCTTCGACGCCGCCTAGGGCCGCAGCGAGCGGATGAGCTGCCGGTAGGCGGCCGCCGCGATCGGCCAGCTGTAGCGCTCGCGGGCGGTCGTGGCGATGCGCTCGCGCCAGGCCTCGCGCTCGGCCGCCGGGAGGTCGAGGATGGCCCGGATGGCGGCGGCGATGTCGGCCGGCT
Source organism: uncultured Chloroflexia bacterium (assembly GCA_963735785.1). Lineage (GTDB taxonomy): Bacteria > Chloroflexota > Limnocylindria > Limnocylindrales > CSP1-4 > SPCO01. The sequence continues at coordinate 735,761 of CAVTMH010000003.1, forward strand.
CCATCGAGGCCGCCACCCGGCCGAGGTCCTCGCGCCGGAGGACCGCCTCCATCGTCGGCAGGTCCGGGCCGAGGACCATCGGCAGCCCACCGGTCATGGCCTCGAAGAACTTGTTGAGGAAGGTGTAGCGCTGGCTGAACGAGATCGGCGGCACGCCGTTCATCGCGACGTCGGCCGAGGCGACCCACGAGGGCAGCTCGTCGGGGTGGACCGCGGGCAGGGTGAAGTGGCGCCCGGCATAGCGCGGATCGGCGTCACGCGCCACGCTCGCCGCCCAGCCCCGCCCGAAGCCGAGCAGGACGAGCGCGGTGTCGGGCACCTGGAGCATCGCCTCGGCCGCCTGGTCGAGCCCGACGTACGGCCCGAGGCGGCCCCAGAAGAGCAGGATCCGGGTCGTCGGCGGGAGCCCCGTGACCGCCCGGATGCGATCGGGCCGGGGACCCGCCGGTGGGGTCCACGGCTCGGGGTAGTTGGGCACCACGGTCGGGCGCCGGGCCAGCCGCCAGTTGGCCACCGCCCAGTCGGCGAACGCGTCGTTGACCGCGGTGTGGCCGTCGGCCGCCGTCGCCCAGCGCCGCTCGCGGCGGACCAGCCAGCGCAGGACGAGCGGCGGGATGCGCAGGACGTTGTTCGATTCGGTCGTGATGTCGATGACGTCGAACACGACCGTCGAGCGGCGGCCCGCCCGCCGGTCGCGCCGCCGGGCGGCCAGCGCCGCGGCGATGGGCAACGTGCCGCAGGCGTGGTACACGTCGGCCGGCGCCAGCTCGCGCGCCAGCGTGTGCCACCAGCCACGAACCGTATGGGGCCAGAACAGCCACTCGGCCGGCCCGGAGCGGCCCAGACGCACCAGGCGGCTCTTCAACGGTCGCGACCGCGGCGCTGGGGACGTGGCGGCCACGCCGGGCGTGTCGGACGCGCCGGCCGTGCCGGGCCCGCCGCCCGGGGGTCGCTCGACCGCGGTCAGCCGTCCGAAGATGCCGCTCGCGGGGTAGCGGCGAAGGACCACCTCGCCGTGGTGCTCTTCAAGCGGCGCGCCGGCCTCATGCGCGGACGCGATCTCGACGTCGTATCCCTCGTCCACGAGCGCACGACCCAGGCGGATCGCGCGCGAGTAGGGGTTCGCCGGGTTGCCGACGAGGACCACCGCCCGCGGGCGCGGGCGGGACGGGGCGCCGGGCTCGGTCGGGCGGGACGCGGCGCCGGGCTCGGTCGTCGCGTCCGTCACCAGCGCTTCCCGGTCAGGGCCGTGTATTCGTCGAGCAGGCGGTCGACCTGTGTCTCCCAGTTGTAGCGATCGTGCGCCGCCCGCACACAGCGGTCGCTCCAGGCGAGCCACTCCGCGGGGGGCAGCTCCAGGATCCGCCTGATGGCCGCCGCGATCGCGGCCGTGTCCGTCGGGTCGACGAGGATCGCCGAGTCGGCGTCCCTGGCGATCGTGCGCATCCCGGGGAGGTCGGAGACGACCGCCGGCACACCGGCAGCCATCGCCTCGAACAGCTTGTTCGGTGTCGTCAGTCGATGGTTCAGGGTGTCGCCCTGGATCGGCATGCCGGCCACGTCTGCGGCCGCGACCCAGTCGTGCAACTCGGCCGGCGGGACCGGGCCCATGACACGGACCCGCCCACCCAGTGCCGGGTCCGCTTCCCATGCCCGCAGCGTCGGCTCCAGGATCCCGTAGCCCATGAGCACGAGCGTGGCCCGCGGCACGTCGCGGATGGCCTCGATGAGCTGCTCGATGCCGCGCCACGGGAAGAGGCCACCGTGGTACAGCACCACCCGCTGGTCCGGGGGCAGCCCCAGCGCGTCATGGAAGCGTCGCTCGCGAGGCGTGGGCGGCGTGAAGCGGTACGAGCAGTTCATCACGACGAGCGGTCGCTCGACCGGCCAGCGGGACGAGAGCACATCCGCGTATGAGTCGTTCACCGTGATGACGCGGTCGGCGGTCTCCGCCCACCGACGCTCCGTCCGTCCGAGCAACGAGCGGGCCAGCCGCCCCATGCGCGCCATGTTCCGGGCGTCCAGATGGATGTCTCGGGCGTCGTACACGACGGGCACGCCATCGCGCTCCCCAAGGGTCAGCGCGACCGGGATGCCCATGAAGGCCATGCCGTGGACCAGGTCCCCACGGGGCGCATCCTTCCGCGCGTTCTTGCGGTGCGACCGGATCTGCAACGGGATGGCGAGACGCCGGTAGACCCCCATCCAGGCGCGGACATGCCACGGGACACGGCTCGCGGTCTCGGCCGGCGAGTCCATCACGCCCGGCGTCGCGGCCGGGGCCCCCGCGGCGTCGGAACCGGGTGGTGGCGGCGGAGCCAGCGCGACCGTGCGCGGAACGCTGGGCGGCACGTAGGGTCGCCGCGTCACGATCGACTCCAGCCTGCGGACGAGCGTCCGGCCGGCACGGACCAGCCCGCGGAGCGGCATCCCATCCTCGGCCGTAGCAAGGATGCGGATGAGCGTGAAGCCGGCAGGATGGTCCTCGCGCCAGGGCAGGTCGCCCTTGTGCCGCGAGACCACGGTCACGGTGTGGCCACGGGCGATACACGTCGTGGCGATGCGGTACGTGCGCGAGTCGAATTCCCCGGTCGTCGGCAGGACGAGCACGAGATGCTGCGGAACGATGACCTCGCTTGCCGGATCGTCCGTCATGCGAGCAGCCTCGCGATCGATCCCGTCGCGCTATCCGTGTCGATCGTCCGTTCCCGCGCACGACGCACGGCTTCCGCGGGTGCGCGGTCGGGCGGCGCCGATCGATCGAGCGCGTCGCGTGCCCGCGCCGCATCGAGCCCGACGAGGACGGACGTCGCGTCATCGCCTTCGGTCGCCTCGAGCCACTCGGTCGTGCCACGGAGCACGAGACACGGCGTGCCGAGCCAGGCGGCCTCGCGCTGGACCCCGCCCGAATCGGTCAGGACGGCCGCGGCATGGAGCTGGGCGGCAAGCGACGTTCGATAGCCAAGCGGCTCGATGATCAGGACGTTCGAGCTCGGTACGACATCGAGCGCCTCCAACGCATCCCGGGTACCCGGGTGCAGCGCGAGCACGACCGGGCGATCGGCACGGGCCACGGCATCGAGGACGCCCACCCATCCGCGGATCGCGTCCGGCGCCCGGTTCTCGGCCCGGTGGACCGTGGCGAACAGGAACTCCCCGGTGCGCAGGCCACCGCCGGTGACCCCGGCCAGGCCGTCCAGCGCCGACACGTCGCGAACCTCGGGCAGCGTCCGTGCCGCGAGGTCGCGCATCACGTCACCGACCCGATGCACGCCGTCCGTCAGCCCCTCGGCCGCGAGGTTCGCGACGGCGCGGTCGGTGGGCGCGAAGCGCCATCGGGCCAGGTGGTCGGTCACGACGCGGTTGACCTCCTCCGGCATCCGCCGGTCGAACGAGCGCAGCCCGGCTTCCACGTGCGCGACTGGTACGTCCATCTTGGCGGCCACCAGCGTCGCCGCGAGGGTCGAGTTCGTGTCCCCATAGACGACGACGGCGTCGGGGGCGACGTCGCGCAGCGCGTCCTCGAGCGCCACGAGCATCCGGCCGGTCTGGTCGGCCGCGGTCCCGCCACGGATGCCCAGCGACCGGTCCGGCGCTCGGAGTCCGAGCTCGCGAAAGAACTTGCCCGCCATCGACTCGTCCCAGTGCTGCCCGGTGTCGATGAAGACCTCCTCGTGGCTGGCCGCGAGCGCCGGTTGGAGGGCCGCCGCCTTGATGAGCTGCGGTCGCGTGCCGACCACGTTGGCCAGTCGCATCAGGCCGCGGGCCGCGCTGCCAGCCAGTCGACGACGACGTCCGCGATCCGCTCGCCCGCCTGCCCATCCCACAGCGGCGGCCGCGGCCCGTCCGGCCGAGCCGGCCCCGCCAGGACCTCGCGCGCGGCATCGACCACCTCGCCCGGCGCCACCAGCCGGTTCGTTCCGTGCGTGATCGTGATCGGGCGCTCCGTGTTCGGCCGCATCGTCAGGCACGGCACGTCGAGGACCGTGGTCTCCTCCTGGATCCCGCCTGAGTCGGTCAGGACGAGGCGAGACCCGGCGACGAGCGACAGGAACGCCACGTAGCCCAGCGGCTCAACGATCCGAAGGCGTTCGCCGTCGCGCAAACCGGCCGCCTCGAGCGTGGTCCGGCCACGCGGATGGAGCGGGATCACGAGCGGCAGGAGTTCCGAGAGCCCGTTCAACGCGGCCACGACGGCCCGAGCGCTCGTCGCCTCGTCGACATTCGACGGCCGGTGGAGCGTCACGACCCCGTAGGTCTCGGGCAGCCCGAGCCGCGTCCGCTCGACGTCGGGCTCGAAGCGGGCTCGTTGCGCGAGCAGCGTGTCGATCATCGGGTTCCCGACGAAGTGGATCCGGTCGGGTGGCACGCCGCTCGCCACGAGCAGCCCCTCCGCCTCGGGGCTCGTCGTGAAGAGCAGGTCGGCCAGCAGGTCGCTGACGATCCGGTTCGTCTCCTCTGGCATGGATCGATCGAAGGAGCGCAGACCGGCCTCCACGTGCGCACTCGGAAACCCGAGCTTGGCCGCCACGAGGCTCGCCGCGAGGGTGCTGTTGACGTCGCCGTAGACGAGGACGAGCGCCGGCGGATCCGCGGTCCACTCCCCCTCCAGGCCGAGCATCGCCGCCGCGGTCTGCTCGGCGTGCGTGCCCGATCCGACCCCCAGGTTCACGTCGGGGGTCGGGATGTCGAGGTCGCGCAAGAACACGTCCGACATCCGGTCGTCGTAATGCTGTCCGGTGTGGACGATGCGCTGGGCGACGCCACGCTCGCGCAGGGCCCGGATGACCGGTGCCGCCTTCATGAAATTGGGGCGAGCACCGATGACATGGGCGAGGTGATGGGGCATCGCGCCAAGTATGAACGACGCGTCCGTCACCTATCCTTCGCCGGTATGCCGGAGCTTCGCTCGTCCATCCGCCGACTGCTGCGCGGGACGGCCGGCGCTGACGCCGACACGGACGAGGGGGGCGGGCACGAGAAACCGCGCCCGAAGCGCCACTACCTCGACGACGCGGTCGAGGGGATCGCCAGGGTGCGCGCCGCCGGCCACGACCGACCGATGATCGTCGCGATCTGGCCGCTCGATGCCCAGAACCCGTTCCAGGGCCTGCTCGCGAGCCGGTTCGAGGAGTCCGGGATCGTCCCGGTGGGGATGGATCGTCTCGCCGATCTCGACGACCCCGTGGCATTGCCGTCGCTGGTTGCGCTGCGGTCCGACCGGGTCGATGTCGTGCTCCACCTCCACTGGCTCGCGCGCGTGCTGCGCGGCGTGACGTCGGCATCGGAGGGCCGCGAGCGGGTGGCGTCGTTTCTGGGCGCGCTGGACGCCTTCGTGGCCGCCGGCGGCCGCATCGTCTGGACGGTCCACAACGTGCTGCCCCATGACACGGCATTCCCGGACGTGGACCTGGACCTGCGACGGGCCGTGGTCGAGCGCGCCGACATCGTCCACGTCCTCTCCGCCGGAACCGTGGCGGCGGCGGCAGCGCGCTACGCGATCCCAGGCGACAAGGTCCTCCACGTCCCGCACCCGTCGTATCTGGGTGCCTACCCGAACGACATATCGGACGCCGATGCCCGACGACACTACGGTCTCGGCGCCGACGACCTCGTGTTCGGTCTGGTCGGCAACCTGCGGCCGTACAAGGGCATCGATGACCTGCTCGCGGCGTTCGAGCGCCTGGTCGCATCGCCACCCGACGACCGCCGGCGTCGGCTGTTGATCGCGGGGATGGCGGCAGCGGAGCCCTCCATCGAGTCGCTGCTCGAGCGCGCCCGAGCGCATCCGGACGTCGTGGTCGACGCGCGCCGGATCCCTGCGGAGGAACTGTCGATCCCGCTGCGGGCCAGCGACGTGGTCGTCCTGCCGTATCGATCGTCACTCAACTCGGGGGCGCTGCTCCTGGCCCTGTCGTTCGGACGTCCGGTCATCGCCGCCGAGTCGCCGCATGTCACCGAAACAGTCGGGCCGGACGCTGCGATCACGTTCGAGCCGGAGGATCGCCGGGGCCTGGAAGCCGCCCTGCGAGGCGTCGATCGATTGCTCGCGCCCGCGGCTCGGGAGGCAGCCGCCGCGACCGCGCGACGTTTCGATCCCGACGACCTCAGTCGGCGGTTCGCGGCCGCACTTCGAGAGCGACTCGGGACCGGCGAGGCGGATTAGGCGAGAGACACCGGACGGGGGTCAGATACCTCCGAAGTCGCCGCCACCGAAGTCGCCGCCACCGAAGTCCCCGCCACCGAAGTCGCCGCCACCGAAGTCCCCACCACCGAAGTCGCCGCCGTCGCCGGTGTCGGCATCCGCAACGTCGCCGCTGTCGCCGTTCTGCTCGCTGCCCTCCGCCGCCTGATCGCCGGCTGCGCCGGGATCGTTGTCGAAGAACGACTGCGCGATGGCCGTCCCGATGAAGCTCGCGGCCAGGGTCGAGAGGAACCAGCTCCCCATCCCGAACCCGCCGCCACCACCCCACGCGCGGTCGATCGTGCCGGGCTGACGGATCTCGGCCCGGGTGGCCGTTCGCGCGAGCGACGCCGGATCGTCTCCAGTGATCTCCGCTTCCGGAACATGCTGCGCCAGTGACTGGAGGGCTTCTCGCCGTTGCTCGGGTGTCAGCCGCGCGAACGCTTCTTCATGGGCCCGCTCGATGTCCTCGGGCGGCGCGGTGGCGAGCATGTATCGGTAGCGGGCAAGCGCCTGCTCGTCGGTGGTCTGTGAAGGGGCGGGATCGGCATCGCGGCGGCCGAAAAGGTTCATGGCTTAGCTCCTCCTTGGTCCCGGTGGACCGTTCACCCCGAAGTCTGCCCCTGATTCGCAAGAAGCGCCGGAGGCAGTGTCCGTCCGCCTCGGTTGACGGTGCCCGGCCAGAGGCGCACAGTCAACCGAGGCACTGTCGCTCATGGATCTCTTCGCCGGCCTCGTCCTTGTCACCCTCGGCGCCGCCTTCGCCGCGCTCGTGGTCAGTCCGCGGACGGCGCGCAGCCTCGACACCTTCGCTGCCGGGTTCCTGCCGTACCGCAGCGCCGGTTGGCCGCAGGGCGTCCAGGAAGAGGATCCCGTTCCATGGTCGTGGTCGCCGACCCGCGGACGTCACGCGAGCTCGGAGGTCGCGGCCCAAACGCTCGACGGCGCTGAGACCGTGGAGATCAGCGGTGACACATCCCTCGCGGAGGTCGTCGAACTCCAGGCGCTGAGCCATCGGATCAGCCGGGGCTAGCGTTTCGGGAGCCGCGCCGTAGCGCGACGGCTGGCCTCCTCGTATCGGGCGTGACTTTCGGCCTCGTCGACATCGGCCATCGCCGACTCCGTTTCCGCATCCGCCACATCGGCCTGTGTGGACAGCGCGGCAAGCTTCGCGGCGGCCGCAGTCTTGCTGGCCGTCGCCTCGGCCAGTGACATGGCTGCGAGTGCATTCTTGGCGGCCTCGGCCGTCGCCGCTGCGGCCTCCGCGGCATCCGCGGCGGCGGCGGCGGCTGCTTCCGCGGCGACCTTGCCACGACGCGCGACGGCGGCCGCGCGTTCGGCAGTGCGCCACTGTTGCAAGGCCTCCGCCGTCGTCGGCTCGTCGGCGTTGCTGTTGTCCGGCATCGAGGCCTCCCCAGGTGGCCATTGCGCGCCACCGACCCGACCACGTCGGGCCCGGGGGCGAGCCTCCGATCGTCAACGGTCCCAGCGGTCAGTCGGCAGATCGCCGAGCCGGCCGTACTTGGCGTCGCTCTGCGCACAGGCCTTGCACAGCTCGGCCGGAGGCGGCGCATCCGTTCGCAAGGGCGCGGGGTAGAGCGCCCCGTCATCGTCCCGCTCGAATTCGAACCCCACATTCCCACACGGCAGGAGGAAGCTTCGCCCGTTGTGGACGAGCGCCGCGTGGGGATTGGGGGCATGGATCTCATAGACGCGGTGCCACTTCTTGCCCTTCCCGACCCGGGTGTAGACGTCGTTGATCGGCCGGTCGTAGGTCGACTCGGCCGGCGACCGCCGACGGGTCGGGTCCTTCGCGTAGATGAATGGCGGATCGCTGAACCTGGCACCGGCCGGTGGCGGCGTGTCGCCCTGCCGCCGGGGAGCATCTCGTTCCCACGCCGCTCGGAACTCCGCGCGTTGCCTGGGTGAGAGGCCCTCGGGCTCGACGCCGAACACCAGCGTATCGGCAACGGTCGGGGCACCATGACGTTCGTTGGCCCGGTCGCCGATCAGCGCGTCACAGCGCTTGCAGCGCTTCGCGGGCTCGACGAACGACCAGGAGCTCGCCCATCGATGGAGCCCCGCCGTGGGTTTCCCGCAGAGCATCCTGGTCCGACCGTCGAGGGCGTAGTGCGCGATGCGTCCGGGGCCGGCGTAGACGCCCTCCGCGAGCGTTTGCTCGCCGGACGGACCGGTACGCCTCTCATCGCCACCCTCGGGTGGATCTTGCGTTCGAAGGAGCCGTCGTACGCGCTCGAGCATGTCAGAGGTAGCCCTCTGGCACCGGGCCGACGACTTCCATGCCGTGTCGTCGCGCGATCTCGTCGAGCTCGGCCGGATCGCCGTCCTGGGTCGCGATCGCCGCGCTGAGCTCGTCGAAGTAGCCGACCATCGCGGCCGGGCTGTACAGGTTCAGCTTCCGGCTTGGTACGGCGCCCACGCGGAAGCCGTGACGAAGCCCCCTCGGGATGTAGATGAACGATCCGGCCGGACAGGTGTACTCGCGGTCGTCGACGAAGATGACGTATTCGCCGGCGAGCACGAAGAACGCCTCTGCGGCGTCGTGGTGGATGTGCATCGGCGGACCGAAGCCAGCCGGCTCGGCCGCCTCCAACAACGTGAACGCCTGACCGGTCTCGGCTGCGGTCGCCTTGACCGACATGGCGAAGTTCCCGAGGTCGATCGACCGCCCCTCACCAGGACCGAGCACGAAGGCGCCACCGGCGACTTGATCCATCGCGAGCCTCCCGGGCTAAGTGCGTGTCGATCGACGTTGCCGCTAACCCGTCGTTCGGATCTTCCAGAACGAGTCCTTCTTCACGATCTTGCCATCGCGGAACGTCCACAGGTCGCATCCACGGACTTCGATCCGCTGGCCGTCGGTCGTCGTTCCGGACACGGTCCACTCGGATGCCCCGCGGTCTCCATCGACGAAGTGCTCGTCCTGCCGATACCGGACATCGGGAATGCCGGAGAAGCGGGCGGCGAAGCCCTCGCGGACCTGCGCGGCGCCGACGAACCGCGTCCCCCACGGTTCCGTGCCGCGCGGCCCTTCGAAGACCGCGTCGTCGGCGAAGTGGTCCATGATCCGTTCGAGGTCGTGCTCATCGAAGGCCGTCGCCACGGTCTTGAGCATCACCATCGCGTCGTCATGGTCCACAACATTCCTCCTTCTCGGCTCGACGCGGGCGAGGGTACCTGAGTCCACCAACGGGGCGACGGAGCATGGCGACAGGCCGAGGGTCGTCAGGTCTTGAAGCGCCAGCGCGTCGCGCCGTGCGGCTCGGCTCCCGCCACACCGAACGCGGTCCGTGGCGTGAATTCGTATAGGTCCCACGGCGGTGGCCCGGCGCTCGGTGCGCTGTAGGGGCGGTGAACGCGTCGCCGTCGACGGTCGCCGGCCAGCCCTGCGCGGCATAGCGTTCGGCCAGTCGTTCGAGCGTCGCCCGGTCGGTCACCCTGGTCGAGGTCGGGCAAAGTGACCGAGATGACGCACTCGGGCCGTTCGGCCAGGTTCCGGCTCTTGCGTGTCCCAGGACCGCTCACGAAGTAGAACTTGCCATCGACCCACAGGGCGCCGATCCCCGCGACATGCGGCCGCCCGTCGGGACGTACGGTCGCGAGGAAATGCCTGACGCTGTCGGCGACCGGGGCCTCGAGCTGCCGCTCCGCTCGGGACCACGGGATCGGCGGATGGCCGTAGATGTCGAGGTTCGTCTGGTCCATCGATGCCTCCTTGGCTACTGCGGACGGCGTGATCGGGTGATGGCTCGCCGCGGTCGCAGGTCGGGGTCGACGAAGGCGTCGAGTCGCGAGCAATGGCCCTCCGCGAGCCGTTCGTGCACGTCGCTTCGATCATCTTCGATCGTCACGCTGCACCGAAACGGATGATCGCGACCCCCGGGGATCCAGGAAGGGACTTCGTGTGCCCGATCGAATCGGACCGTGAGGGCCGCGCTGCGCACGAAGCTGAGGGGCACGCCATGACGCTCGAGCGACCAGCGGAGATAGGCGGCCCACACCGCTCCGAGCTCGCGGATGGCCGGCTCCAGAACGACCGGCGTCGCCTCGCCTGTCAACAGATCCACCTGATAATCGGGGTCGCCGGGCGGGACCGCTGCAAGCAGCAGTCCGAGGGCCCACCAGCCGCCCACATCGTTGTTTCGACTCGCGAACGCCAGCGCGGTGCCCTCGGCGACCGATACGACCTGGCGACGGGTGGCCATTCGCAGATGGTAGGACGGCGTCGCCGCCGGGCGGCGATCGATACCTGCGCCCTACGGTTCGGTGACGATGCCGACCGGGCAGATGTGGAAGACATCGTCCTGGCCGTAGCCTCCGCTCAGGCTGTCGAGCACGGCCCCTTCCCTGCCGACGACGCTGCCCCACGGATCTGCCACGACGGCGCGCCCATCCATGCGCCAGGCGGAGAAGCCTGCGGGCCACACGACCGGAACCGTCTCACCCGTGTCGACGGCGACGAGGACGAGGTCATCGCCTGACGTCGTCACCCGAGCCGGCACGAGGAGCGCGGCCGGGCATCCGGCCGTCGCGTTCGGGCGCTCTGTCGCGATGTTCAGTCGCGTCGCACCCTCGGGTAACGCGGGACCGGTGAACACCGGCAGGATGCGCCACGCGGCGGCCAAAAGGACAACCACGCCGACCGCGGCGATCGAGAGCAGGACCTTCCGTCGTCGAGCCATCAAGGCCATTCTGACGATGTCGGTATGGAATCAGATCCCACATCACGCTCCCGATATAGTTCTTGCCCTATCGCGCCACTCGCGCGCTGAGGTGAGGGTCCGTTCGTGACAGAGGACAAGTTCAGGAATGCCGCTGAGCTTCTGGCCGAATGGCGGGCGGCGGAACGCGATACGGTCGCAGCCGGCTCGGCATCAACGGTCGCGGCCATGGCCCTGGAGGCCGCCGCCGCAGCCAAGGAGGCTGCTGACGAGGTCGGGGCCGCCGCGACCGCGGCGCTTGAGGCTGTCGAGCGTGCGACGACGGCCGCCGACCGAGCGAAGAAGGCGGCCGGGCGCGCTGCCGAGGCGGCTCAAATGGCGCTCGCAACGGCCGAGGGTGACTCAGCGCGGGCGAAGCAAGGTCTGGAGAAGGCGCAGCACGCAGAAGACGAGGCCCGGAACCGGTTCCATGAGGGCGAGGTCAAGGGATTCAAGAAAGGTGACTAACGGGCCTTAGCAATCGAACTGGCCCGCGCATGGCTGGCGTCGGAGCGCGATGCGACGAGACTTGGCAACGCCGCCGGGACCGAACGGCGGGCTCGACAGGGGTCGGTCGGAGTGGTGTCAACCGGCCTCAAGAGCGGGCGCGAAGGGCGGCTTCGATCTCGTCCAGGTGCTCACCGCGATGCTCGCCGCGCGCCGGGCTGATCGGGCTGTCGGGATCGCCCGGCCACAACCGGTCCAGGGGCAGCCTGGCGGCGAGCGCGTCCGTCTCCTCCGCGGTCCGCAGGGCGAACTGCGCGGCCACGCGGGGCGCGATCGCGTGAATCAGGGGACGGGTCGAGTCGTTCAGCCAGTCACCGTCGGGCTCGGCATCGCCAGACACCCACGGTTCCCCGCGATCGATCTTCTCCGCCAGCGTCTGGAAGCGGAGATCCCAGTAGGCGAGGTGACCGAGCACGCCTGACACCGTCCAGTACTCGTTCACCGGCGCGGTCAGGGCCTCGTCGTCCAGCGACTCGATGAGCGCCCGCAAACGCTCTCGTTGACGAGTGTTCGCTTCGATGTACGGCCGATCTTCACTCATGCTCGGACCATACAGGCCGGCAACCGGTTCCGGATCGCTCGCGACGCCCGGCTCGCCACCACGCAACTGCGCCGCCAACGAGTCCTACTGCAAACGCCACATGCCAAGAGAGATCGCGACGGGCTGCGCTGGCGGCCACGACCTCCGGAGCCAGATCAGTTTCGGGCAATCCAGTGATCCTTCGGATTTCGGCGAGCATCGCCGGACTTCGGATCTTGCTCATCGCACTGAACGTCGTCCGAGGCTGCATCCAGGACACACCTTCGACCTCTAGGCGCTGTCGGGGTTGGACCGCACCAAGGGCCAGGGCGATCGTGTCGCCGACGTTTGCCTCCGTGATCAGGTGCGTGCATGACGGGACGGCTTGACCATTCCCGCCTCGATACTTGATCCACGGCCAGTTCGGTTGGAGGTACTCGACGTCGACGAGGTCTCCGACCGCCTTTGGGCCACGCAGCACCTCGGTCACGCGCATGGCCATCTTGCGCGGGCCCTGGTTCGGTCCCAGGTCGAGGTCGGCTGCCGATGCGCGAACCAGTTCGCCGACGAGCACCTCCTCGGCGGAACGGATGGCCGGCTCGGCCCTCGGAAACGGCCGGGCAAACATGCACTCGGCCGCCGCCGGGCCGGCGGTCCAGTGCGCGGCCGCGAACACGAGCATGAGCGGCGCACTCAATCGCAGGATCGTTCGTGTGGTCATCCAGCCTCCCAGCGACCGCGCTGTTTATCGGACGCGTATCACGCGATGGATGTGCCGAACATCGCTGCTGGTTGAGTAACCCACAGTCACCTGGTAAAGCGTCTGGGTATGGCACCCGACGCCGAGGAGGTGCTAGAGCGCGGCACCGCATGGCCCTTACGCTATCGACTGTGGACACGCCGAATGCATCCGATGCGCACCAGGTTTGACCCTGGCCTCTCGATCACGTCCATCGCTCGTCAGGCGTCGCAGGTGGTGGTTTCAGGCCGGGCGAGCCTCCCTGATGGCGCGTTGATCCGATGCGGGATCTGGCGGGGTGACTTCGACGGACCCTTCGAGGATCCCCTCTATACCGATGCGCGAACACAGAGCGGCCAATTCGAGTGCCACTTCGAACCACCTTCCCCATGGCGCGGCGTCGTCTCGGCTTCAGCGGAGCTCCGTGCCGATCGCGCTCAGCCGACCAATGTTCAAGCTGTGATCGGAAGCGCAGGCGAGCGGCTCGCCTACACGGACACTCGGGGCAAGGGCTTCGCGCAGGTCTTCGTGGTCAGGACCTGGACCTTGCCTTGACCCCACGTCCTAGGGCAGTCAAAGCGAGCGTCGCACAGTGTCCAGAATGTCGTCAGAAACCGGGCAGGGCCAGCTCTCGAGGGGCGTGGCCGACGCCACCCCTGGAGCCCAGGTACGCGAACCCACGCGGGCCTCAGGTGTCGGGAGCCCGGCGCAGGCGCTCGAGCTCGCGCCTGAGACGCTTGCTCGGCCGGCCCTCGCCCCGCACAGCCATGATTCCCGGCCGCACCTCGATGACGATCGGCGGCGGGGTGTGGTCCACGTAGCACGTCGTAGCGACGGGTGCTCCGACGCGCGACTCGATCGGGTGCACGACCTCCACGACACGGTCACGATCGGCGATCAGCGCCTCGACCCGGTCGCCGGCGCGAACCTTCGTCGACGGCTTGGCCGGCGTCCCATTCACGTGGACGTGACCGCCCTCGCACAGTCGCGTCGCAAGCGGGCGGGTCTTCACCAGACGCACCGCACAGAGCCAGCGATCGATGCGCGTCTCAGCAGGGGTGCGCGAGTCAGCCACGGGGACTAGGGTCGCACGCCTCGGCGGCGGGGACACGCACCCAGGAATAGACCCTGCGCATCGCTTTGCGTGATCTCGTCGGCAGGTCAAGCCCAAAGCGCCCCGCTCGAGGGGAGGCCGGCTCTTCCAGGCGCATGGACACCCGGCTCGGCCTTAGCGGCGGCCCCGATCCACGATGTCGCCGATGAACCGCGGCAGGGCGAAGCTCGCTTCGTGGAGCTCAGGCGTGTAGTAGCGGGTGTCGAGGCCGGCCGCACCGAAGCGCTCCCGGAGCGTGGCGAGTGGCACGGTGCGGAGCGCAACGTCATCCGTGCCCCAACCGAAGGCCATGAACCCGCCGACATAGGTCGGCACCACCCCGAGGTAACAGGTCGCGTCGGCGAACAGACCGCCGAAGGTGCCCATCGTCGACTCGAGCTCCTCGGGCTGGAAGAACGGAACACCGTTCTGGGTCACGAGTACGCCGCCCGGCAGCAGCACGCGCTTGCAGTTCGCGTAGAACTCCGGGGTGAACAGGGCTGCGCCCGGACCGATCGGGTCCGTCGAATCGACCACGATGACGTCGAAGCGTCGATCGGTCCTCGCGACGAAGTCGGCGCCGTCGCCAAGCACGATCTCGACACGCGGGTCGTCGAACGCGCCGCGGCCCAGGTCCGCGAGGTAGGTCCGAGCGAAGTCGATGATGCCAGCGTCGAGCTCGGCGATGGTCACGCGCTCGACCGTCGCGTGCTTGAGGACCTCCTCGGCGAGGCCGCCGTCGCCACCACCCACGATCCCGATGTTGCGCGCCGCGCCGTGGGCGAGGATCGGCACATGCGCCAGCATCTCGTGGTAGACGAACTCGTCGGCCATCGTCAGCTGCGTGACGCCGTCGAGCGCGAACATCAGCCCGAACCGCTCGCTTTCCGCAACGACGAGGTGCTGCTGCTCGGTCCGGCTGTCGAGCAGCACCCGGTCGACCTTGATCGACATCCGGACGTCGTCGTACAGCGTCTCGGTCAACCAGGTCTCGTCCGACTCCATCTGCGTAGCGTACTGACGGGCGCGCTCGGCGTACGCCCTCCGGGGCCGCTACCGGGTGGTGCCGATGCCGCGGCGGGACACACCTTGGGAGAATTCCACGGCGTCGAGGCTGTTGCGGCCGTCCAGGACGGCTCGCAGCTCCGGGAACCACGCGGCATCGAGTTCGTTCCAGCGCGGGTCGCTCGTCTGGGTGACGAGCGCTCGAACATCTGGGGCCCGACTGCCCCATGTCCACGGCTCCGCGCCCGTCCGTCGGACCTCGTCGTCGGTCAGCAGCGGATCGTGGGCGCGCACCCGGGCTCCAGCGGCCCGCAACCGCTCGATCAGGGGTATCGCCCGCGAGTAGGCCAGCTCCTTGACGCCGTGGCGGTAGGTCAGGCCCAGCACAAGCACCCCGACCGCGTCCAGCGAGCCGAGCTCATCCCGCAGTGCCTCGATCGCCACATCGACCTGGCCGTCGTTGACCTCGCGGGCTCGAGCGACCAGCGACAGCTCCGGCGCGCGATCAAGCAGGAAGTGCGGATACACCGGGATGCAGTGGCCGCCGACACCGATCCCTGGCTGGTGGATGTGGCTGTACGGCTGGCTGTTGGCCGCGGCGATGACCTCGGTCATGTCGACGCCGATCCGGTCGGCGTAGTTCGCGAACTCGTTGGCGAGCGCGATGTTCACGTCGCGGTACGTCGTGTCGGCGAGCTTCGAGAACTCGGCCGCCTCCGCCGACGACATCGCCACGATCTCGGCATCGAGCACGCTGTCGTAGAAGGCGGCCGCGCGGTCCCGCGAACGCGGCCCGAGACCGCCAACGAGCTTCGGGTACGTGGCGAGATTCCGGAGCGCGGCGCCGCTGTACAGCCGCTCCGGGGAGAACGCGAGCAGGAAGCCGTCGTCGCCTTCGACCTCGACACGTAACCCGCTGGCCGCCTCGAGACGAGGTGCGTACCGACCGCGCGTATCCCCGACCGGCAACGTGGTCTCGTAGATCACGAGCGAACCCTTGTGGATCCCCGACGCGATCGAGTCGGTCGCCGCGTCCATGTGCCGGTGGTCGGGCCGGGACGACGCATCCAACATGACCGGCACGATGAGCACGACGACGTCGGCCTCTCGAGCGGCCGCCGCGCCGTCCGTCGTGGCGCGCAGCATCCCATCGCCCTGCGCGGTCGCGACGAGCTCGGCCAGGCCCGGCTCCTCGTCTACGTGAGAGCGGCCCTCGTTGATCGCGGCCACGACCGCCGCATCGATATCGACGGCGATGACGTCCCAGCCGTGCGACGCGAACTGGGCGGCCAGCGGCAGGCCCATCTTGCCCGCCCCGACCACGGCCACGATCCCGGCGGTCCCGGGCTCGCCGCGCCACGGCCGCACGGGCCGGGCGAAGGCGTGGCGGCACGGGTTCGGTTCGGAGGTGATGGCGCCGCCTGCGAGGCTAGTGCTGGTCGACGGCCGGTCGGTGATCGTCACCAGGCGGGGACCTCGTCGAGCTCGACCGTGCGGCGTTCGCGGGCGGCGCGCAGCAAGGCATCCGCGACGACCACGGCCCAACGACCGTCCTGGGCGTTCACGATCGGCCGGCCGCCGTCCCGAACGACCGTCAGGAACGCATCGAGCTCGGCGGCCAGGGGCTCCCCGCTCGCGAGCGGCAGCTCGATCGATTCGCCCTCGAACGTCGGGGCGTAGCCGCTGATCAGCCGCGGGTTCGTCGTGTCGATCGACCGCGTGAAGGTCAGGCGCTGGCTGAGGTAATCGAGCTCGAACATCCCCTCCTCGCCGACCACGGTGAGCGTCCGGCGCTTGGCCGGCGTCAGCCAATCGACGTCGAGCATGCCGACCGACCCCGACGGGAACGACATGAGGCCGAACAGCAGGTCCTCGTGGTCCTGGTGGACGCGCTGGGCGGTTTCCGCCGAGACTCGGGTAGGCCGTTCCGCGGCGACGAACGAGAGGATGTCGACGTCGTGGGTGGCCAGATCGATCGTCACGCCCACGTCCCGGATCCGGGCCGGGAACGGGCCGGCCCGCCGGCTGGTGATGGCGTAGACCGTCGAGAGCCAGCCCTCGTCGAGCAGCCGGCCCAGCTCCAGCACGGCCGGATTGAACCGTTCGACGTGCCCGACCTGGATCGGCACCCCGGTCGCTGCGGACGCGTCGACGAGCGCGTCGGCCTCGGACGGGGTCGCCGCGAGGGGCTTCTCCACGAGCATCGCGATCCCGCGCTCGTTCGCGGCGAGCGCCAGCGGGAGGTGGGTCGTCGTCGGGGAGGCGATGACCACCGCGTCGATATCGGCCTCTGCCAGCATCGCGAGCGGCTCGAGGTAGGCCTGCGCCTGGGTGCCGCTGGCCGCCGATTGGAGGACGTCGTCGAGGGGGTCGGAGATCGCGACGAGCCGGACGTCCTCCCGTGCGCTCAGCAATCGGAGGTGGTTGCGGCCCATGGCGCCAAGCCCGATGAGCCCGACGCGTGCCGGGCGCTGGCCGATCGGCTGCCAGCCCCCGCTCATCGCTCGGCGGTGGCCGCGTGCCGGCCGACGACCGCGCGGACGGCCTCGATCACCGTCGCCTGGTCGTCGTCGGTAAGGCCCGGGAACATCGGCAGCGACAGCGTGCGGGCGGCGACCCGGTCCGTGACCGGAAGATCAACGCGGATGCCGAGGGCCTCCACATACGGCTGACGGTGGACGGGGATCGGGTAGTAGATGCCGGTCGATACGCCGGCCGCGGCGAGGTCGGCCACGATGGCATCCCGCGCGGGCCCGACGTCGATCGTGTACTGGTGATACACGTGGGTTCGGTCCGCGGGCACGCTCGGGGCGACGACGGGCAGGCCGGCGAACGCCTCGTCGTAGCGAGCCGCGATGGCCCGCCGCCGCGCGGTGTTGCGCTCGAGCTTGTCGAGCTGGCAAAGGCCGATGGCCGCGGCGATGTCGGTCAGCCGGAAGTTGTAGCCCAGGATCTCGTGGCGGTAGCGCTCGCGCATGCCCTGGTTGCGGTACAGCCGGATCCAGTCGGCCAGGGCGTGGTCGTCGGTCGTGATGAGGCCGCCCTCGCCGGTCGTCATGTTCTTGGTGCCGTACAGGCTGAAGGCTCCGTGCCCGAAGCTCCCGACCTTCCGCCCCTGGTACTCCGCGCCGTGGGCCTGGCAGGCGTCCTCGACGATGGCGAGTCCGTGACGCTCCGCGAGCTCGAGGAGCGGAGCCATGTCGGCCGGCAGGCCGAAGAGATGGACCGGGCAGATGGCCTTCGTCCGGGGCGTGATCGCGGCCGCGACCCGGTCGGGGTCGATGTCGAACGTCTCGGGGTCGATGTCCACGAACACCGGCGACGCGCCGGTGTACAGGATCGAGGACACCGTGGCGTTGAACGTGTGCCCGACGGTGATGACCTCGTCCCCCGGCCCGAGACCCAGCCCCGCGAAGATGCACATCTCGGCGACGGTCCCGTTGCTCACCGCGATCGCGTGGCGCACGCCGATGAATTCTGCCCAGCGCTCTTCGAGCTCCACGACCCGGCGGCCGCCGGCGAGCATCCCGCTGCGCAGGACCTCGGTGACGGCCGCGATCTCGGCCTCGTCGATGTCGGGGCGTGCGACCGGGATCACCCGGTCGCCTCGTGGAGGGTGTCCCCGGCGCGGTCGTAGGTGTAACGACGGCCGCACCGGCCACAGTTGAGCTCGGGGTCCGTCGTGTAGCGGCCGATCTCCGCCGGTGCCGGGTGACCGTCAGCATCGAGCAGACGATCGCCGCAGGCACACACCCAGCCGATCCGCTTGGCTGGACTGCCGGCGACCAGGGCATGGCCCGGGACGGTCCTCGTCACGACGGCGCCGGCGCCGACCATCGCGAACGGCCCCACGTCGCAGCCCGCGACGACGATCGCGCCGGCCCCGATCGAGCTGCCGTGCTCCAGTCGGATGGGGGTGACCTGCCAGTCGTCGGCCCTCGCCAGCTCGCCCTCGGCCGTGATGGAGCGCGGATAGCGGTCATTGGTGAGGATGGCGCCCGGGCCGATGAAGACGCCATCGGCAACGGTCACGCCGTGGTACACGAGCGCGAGGTTCTGGATCTTCACCCGGTCGCCGATGACGACCCCTTCGTCGATGAAGACGTCACGACCGATCACGCACTCGGCGCCGATCCGGGCGCCGGCGCGGATCTGTGCCCGTTGCCAGATGGAACTGCCGGCTCCGACCACGACGCCGTCCTCGAGCTCTGCTGACGGGTGCACACGGGCGGCGACGTCGATCATCGACGGCAGTGTAGCCGCCGTGCTCAGTCGAGGCGCCCCTGGAGATGGGCGCGGTACAGGAAGGCGGCCACCTGTTCGCGCGTCACCGCCGACGAGGGGCAGAATCGGCGGGTGCCGCAGCCACCGGTGATGCCGGAGGCGGCCAGGGCGTTGATGCTGACCTCACCGGTCTTGCCGTCGTCATCGTCGAAGTAGTCGGTCGTCCCATTCGGGAGGGCGAGCGCGCGGTCGAGGAACATCGCCATCTGGGCGCGCGTGACGTTCGCGGTCGGGCAGAACCGGCGCGACCCGCAGCCGCTCGTGATGCCGGACTTGGCCAGCCGGTTGATGCTCGCCTCGCCGGTCTTGCCGTCGTCGTCGTCGAAGTAGTCGACCCCCGTGTCGGCCAGGTTCAGGGCGCGATCCAGGAACAACGCCATCTGGGCGCGTGTGACCGGATCGTTCGGGCAGAAGCGGGTCGCGGAACAGCCGGCGGTGATCCCCGATGCGTACAGCCACTCGATCTGGGGGATGAAGCCGTCGAGATCGGTGAACGGGGTCGAGTTGACGAACTTGTCGTCGATGGCCTGCCACAGCTCGGGGCGCGCGTTGTCGTAGCCGAGTGCCCAGATGCCGGCGCCGCGCAGGCCATAGGCGTTGACGATGTCGTACTTGGCACGCAGTGCCTTCGCGTCGTCCATGTACAGCTGCCGCCAGGACGTCACGCAGCCGTAGGTCGTCGAACAGTTCTGGCGCCGGTAGGCCGTCCACGCCACGCCCTCGCGGGTGTCGTAACGCTTGCCGTGCTCCTGGAGGACGACGATCCCGTTGGCGTAGATCACGGTCGTGGACGCGCCGTTCTTCGTGCCGCTGGTGTTGGACGCGTTGAGGCTGTCGCTGTTCGTCGACCACGCCCGGCCGTAGTAAGGCACGCCGAGGATGAGCTTGGAGGCCGGGACGCGGGCGCGGTAGGCCTTGACGGTGTCGACGATGTCGTACGCCGGCCCGCCGATCGGCGCGATCGAGCCGACCGGACTGGAGCCGGACGACCGGTAGTCGTAGCCCATGATGAAGATCGCATCGGCCGCGCCTGCGGCGGTGGCCGCCTCGAGCGGGTAATTGCCGATGTACCCGGTCGTGTCGAACGTCAGCTGGTAGCCCTTGGCGACCGCATTCAGCTCGGTCCGGACGCGCTTGACCAGGGCGACGAACTCGTCCGCATAGCCGGCGGCGAGGGGCTCGAAGTCGAGGTTGACGCCGTCAGCGCCCCGGTCGCGCACCGCGGCCGCGATGTTGCGGGCGAGGGCCGCGCGGGCCGTGGCGCTGCCGAGGAGGGCCTTCTGCTTGGTGGATCCGCCGGCCGACCAGGCGAAGCTCTGGATGGTCAGCACGACTCGGGTCTGGTTCTGGTGGGCCCTGTTGATGATCGTCGTGAGGGCGGAGCTCGTCCAGCCGTTCCAGCCGGTCGTCGTCGAGCCGTCCTTGTTCTTCTTCTCGAGGCTGCCGTTCGCCGCGGCGCCCACGCCGAAGTAGGCGATGGTCGAGATCTTCGCGTAGTCGATCGTCGTCGAGCTGCTGCTGACCTCCCAGTACGGGAGGAAGCCGAAGACCTCTCGGCGCAAGCCGCTCGGCGAGACACGGGCGGCCGGCTCGAACGCGCCGGGGGTCGGGGCATCGCTCGTCCACGAGGCTCCGACTGCCGGGATGACGTCCTCGGGGTCGACGATCGGCTGGTCGACCGGCGTGTCGGTGGGCTCCGGGGTCGTCGTGGGCGTTGGTTCGGTGGGCGCGGGATCGTCGGTGGCGCCGGGGTCTGGGTCGGCGGACGGATCGACGGGGTCGGCGGGGTCGGCCTGGGGCGCGGGCGTCGGCTCGGCGGTGGCGTCGGGCGCGACGGCTGGCTCGTCGACGGGCTGCTGGTCGACGGGCGGCTTGGCCGGCGTCGGGGCCACGGGCGCCGGCGCGTCGACCGCGTCGCGCATCTGGCGTCCGGTCAGACGACCTGCGGGCAGGGCGCGGGGGATGACGCCGCCAATGGTCCAGTGGTCACCGGCACGCGGCCGGAACGGCACCGAGACGCGCCCGCCCGGCGCGAACTCGATCTTGTCGTCCGCGTGGGCCTGGACCTCTTCCCAGTGGATGCCGGGGCGGAGGCCTGTGGCCTCGGCGTCGGTGGCCGGCGGCGGGCCGGGCTCGAGGCTCCGCGTGGCCGGGGCCGGGGCCGCACCCGGCGGCGGCGCGTGGTCGGCGACCGGCGCCGCACCCGTGGCCGGGATCGCGGATGTCGCCAGCAGCAGCAGGGCCAACAGCGTCGAGGCGGAGCGGCGACGGGCGAACGTCAAAATCGACCTCGGGGTGACGGGTCCGTAACGATAGGACTGCAGGCTGGTGCCGGGCAACCCGACGAAGGTCCCGGCGGCGACTGGTACGGGGTGGTGCGGAGCCCTCCGGTGGGGTCGTCGGGCCGGCTCCCCGGCGACTCAGTCGGGCTTGAACGCCCGCAGGAGGAAGGCCGCCATCTGCTCTCGTGTCACGGGTGACGAGGGGCAGTACCGGCGCTCGCCGCAACCGCTGGTCAGGCCGGCTTCGGCCATGGCGTTGATCGCTCCCTCGAGCGAGTTGCCGTTGTCGTCGCCGAAGTAGTCCTCCGTCGCGGACGGCAGGTCCAGGGCGCGGACCAGGAATCCCGCCATCTGGGCTCGGCTCACGGAGTCGTCGCGGCAGTAGCGACCCGGTGCGCAGCCGTTCGTCAGGCCGGCCTCGGCGATCCGGTTGATGTCGCCTTCATGTGTCTTGCCGTTGTCGTCCCGGAAGTAGTCCTTCGTAGCGGCGGGGAGCTGCATCGTCCGGGCGATGAAGCTCGCCATCTGGCCGCGGGTGACCGGCGCAACGGGGCAGTACCGCGTGTCGCTGCAACCGTTCGTGATGTTCTCGTCGTAGATCCACTGGATCGATGACACGAACTTCGAGGACCACAGGTCGTTGAAGACCTCCATGACCGGGTAGGGCGCGGGCGGTGGCGGGCTCGCCGGCGTGCCACCGAGGACCTGGCTGGTCGTGACGTTCGGGTTGCCGACGAATGAGCGGTAGAAGCCCGACGTCGGGGTCTCGGGATCCATGAGGGCCGTCTTGCCCGGCGTCCGCGCCGACGCGAACGAGAACTCGTTGCCCTCGTAGTTCGGCTGGTTGCGCCACAGGTCGGACAGCGTCTGCTCGGTCGTGAACAGCGACCGCAGGTAGTCGACCGGGCCACGGTGACCGTCGGCGATGACGGCGCTGACACCGGCCTTCAGGAACCCCGCCCCGTAGTTGTCGACGCGCTGCTTGGCGACCGTCTTCGTGGGCGCGGGGTCCCCGGGCTCCGAGTTGCCGGCCGCGTAGCACAGGTGGTGGAGCAGCACGATCGCATTCGGTGCGAGGTCGAGGGTGGCGACGTACGGCTCGCCGTAATACTTGTTGTTGTTGTCGCCGTTGCCGGCGGTCGCGTTGAGGCCGAAGCCGTCCTTGGTCGTGAACTTCGGGTCGTAGGTGTACGGGCTTGGCCAACCGTTGCCGTGGCCGAAGTAGATGACCACCGATGCACCGACGGTCGCGCTCTTGACCCTGGACCAGGTCGCGTTCGGGCTGTAGACCTTCACGACGTTGGGCGTGTGCTTGATCGCCTCGGCATAGGCCTGGTCCGCGTAACCGCGGTACTTCGTCGTCGCGCTATGGGTCGCCCCGACGATGATCACGACCTTGGCGTCGGATGTCTGGGCGGCCCGCACGGGCGCGGGTGCGGCGAAGGCCCCGACGGCGGCCGTCAGGACGAGGAACAGGGCGACGAAGGACTTGCGCAAGGAGACTCCCGGGGGGCGGTGGCAGGGATCGGTCGCAGGGATCGGTCGTCCCCAGCCTCGTCGACGGAGTCCGTCGCGCCAATCGCGCCATGGTCCCGCGCGGTCTAGCCCCTTCGGGTCGCGAGGTGTCGAAGCGGGGTCGGGCAGGGTGTGGTGCGGGCCAGTCAGGCCCGGTCCGCAGGCGTTGTCAGCCGTTGGTGCGCAGACGCCCCACGAGCTCCGCGAGCGAGGGATTGGAGCGATCGCGCTCGGAGAGGATCGGGCGGCCGTCGGGCGTCGCGGGCACTGCGGGCCACGGCACGGCCGCGAGGGGATCGTCCCAGGCGAAGCCGAGCTCGTCGCTGCCGTCGTACTCGTTCGTGACGAGATAGACGAGCTGCAGGGGCTCGAGGGCGAGGAATCCATGGGCGACGCCGATGGGGATGTCGACCCAATCTTCCGCCGTGAGTTCCCGGGTCTCGATCTCGGGACGATCGCCCCCGCGCAGCATGGGGCGGACGTCGACGAGAGCCACGAACGCGCGGCCGGCGGCCACGACCCAGTGGTCGAGCTGGCGTTGGTGGAGGTGCAGGCCCCGCAGGACACCGGTGGCCGAGGTCGACAGGTTGGCCTGGACGAACCGGACTTGCGAGCCGGCTGGGGCCCCGGCCAGGGCCGGGTCGATGACGCCGAAGGTGTCCTCCCGCCACAGCTCGCGGAACGCGCCTCGCGGGTCCTCGAACCGGGTGATCGCGCCGTACCGGACGCCCACGAGGGCTGACGGCGGTCGTTCCAGGTCGGTCATCGGGCGGCCGCCGCGGCCCGTTGCCGGGCGAGGATCGGGGCGTAGTCCGCCATGGCGGCCCCCCAGCTGCGGATGGGCTCCCCGTCCGGAAGTGGCGTCGGGGCCAGCACGCCCCAGCGAGGCGGATCGGAGGCGCGCGTCCAGGTCGTCCCGGGGACGGCTTCCACCGGTGCCTCCACACCGAGGCGGGCGAGGACGTCCTCCGCCCAGGTGGCGCGGGTCGCGATCCCGGCACTGACGAGGTGATGGATGCCCGGGAGGGCATCGGCCCCCAGCAGCTCCACGATCGCGTCGGCCACATCGGCCGCATACGTCGGCGTGCCCCATTCGTCGCCGACGACCCGGAGGGGTTTGCCCTCGGCCCGGGCGCGCGCCGCGGCATCGAGGATCTTCTCCGGGAAGTCGCGGCCCGGCGGGCCGAACAACCAGGCGGTCCTGGCGATCCCCAACTGCGCGCGTCCGCCGGCGTGCTCGAAGGCGTCCGTCGCCGCCCGCTCCCCGGCGAGCTTGGAGCGCCCGTACGCGTTCGGGGGCCCAGTAGGATCGGACGGCGCATAGCCGACGCGGTCGTCGCGGTCGCCGGCGAACACCTCGTTCGTGGACACGATCAGGAGGTCGATCTCCCGTTCGGCGCAGGCCGTGGCGAGGATGCCGGTCGCGTCGCCGTTCCGCCGCTGCGCGAGTTCTGGGTCGCGGGCGCAGCCGTCGACATCGGTCCAGGCGGCGGTGTGCACGACCACCTCGGGCCGGTCGCGGTCGAGCGCCAGGGTTACGCCGTCGGGCGCATCGAGGTCGAGGTCAGCGCGACCCCACGCCACCGGTCCGCGCGGGCCGGTGAAGGGCGCGTCGCCCAGGGCGCTGACCAGCGCCGATCCGAGCCGGCCGGTCGAGCCCGTGACGGCGACGCGCATCAGTCGGTCGATCGCTCGGTCTGGGCCGCTGCCAGGCCGTGCGCCAACCGCTGGCCGTACTGCCGTTCGTAATAGGCGTCCCAGTCCCCTGAGCGCGCCGCGCGCCACCATGGTTCGTTCGCGACGAACCAGTCGATCGTGTGCGCCAGGCCGTCCTCGAAGCTGGTGTCCGCACGCCAGCCAAGCTCCGCGAGCTTGGAACCATCCATCGCGTATCGCCGGTCGTGGCCCGGCCGATCCTCGACCTGGCGGACGAGGGACCACGGCTTGCCGAGGTGCTGGAGCAGCAGGGCCACCGTGTCGCGATTGGCCATCTCGACGCCCCCCGCCACGTTGTACGTCTCGCCGGACGCGCCATGACGAAGCACATGATCGATCCCTGCGGCGTGGTCCGAGACATAGAGCCAATCGCGCCGCTGGAGGCCATCGCCATAGAGCGGTAGGGGTTTGTCGTCGATCGCATTCGTGACGAACAACGGGATCAGCTTCTCGGGATGGTGATAGGGCCCATACGTGTTGGAGCCGCGGGTGACGACCGCATCGACGCCGTGGGTCACGACGTAGCTCCTGACGAGGAGCTCGCCGCTGGCCTTGGCCGCGGCATACGGCGAGCGCGGCGCGAGCACGTCACCCTCGCGGGAGTGGCCTTCGGCGACCGAGCCGTAGACCTCGTCGGTCGACACCTGGAGGTAGCGCGGTCCGTGGGTGGCCGTCCGGCACGCCTCGAGGAGCACGTGGACCCCGATGACCCCGGTCATGAGGAACGCTTCAGGATCCAGGATCGAGCGATCGACATGCGACTCGGCCGCGAAGTTGAGGACCGCATCGGCGTCGCGGACGAGATCCGTGACGACGTCGCGATCCGCGATGTCGCCCTTGACGAACCGCAGCCGAGCGGCCTGCTCGGGGTCCGCCCGCACGGCCGCGAGGTTGGCCTCGTTCCCGGCATAGGTGATCTTGTCGAGGACGGTGATCT
The DNA here is from genome assembly GCA_963735785.1 of uncultured Chloroflexia bacterium. Taxonomy (GTDB): domain Bacteria; phylum Chloroflexota; class Limnocylindria; order Limnocylindrales; family CSP1-4; genus SPCO01. The sequence goes on from CAVTMH010000003.1 coordinate 761,264, forward strand.
CGGTGCCGTCGCGCCGGCCGAGGACGTCACGGACATAACACGACCCGATGAACCCGGCACCGCCGGTCACGAGCAGCCGGCGGTATGGGCCGGGGCGCTCGGTGGGCGGTTGGGTCGTGTCGTCCGGTGCGGTCGGCGGTTGGGTCGTGCCGTCCGCGACGTCGCCTGTCGGGCCCCTCGTCATCCCACTGGGCGCTCGGACGGCGGTGACAGTCGACCGACGGCGTCATCGTCGCGCGCCAGCTCCGAGGCGCGCAGGAGCGAGGAGACGGTGCCCGCATCGGTCCAGTGGCCCTCGTACACCCGCGTGAAGAGGCGGCCGTCGGGGATGTAGTGGTTGAGCACGTCGGTGATCTCGAACTCTCCCCGTTTCGAGGGCGCGAGGCGGCCGATCACGTCGAACGCGTCCGGGCGCAGGAAATACACGCCGATCGGGATGAGGTCGCTCTTGGGTTCCGTCGGCTTCTCCTCGAACCCGACGACATTGCCATCCGCGTCCATCTCCGCGACGCCGAACCGCTCGGGATCCGGGACGCGATACAGGAGGGTGCCGGCACCGTCGCTCGATTCCTCGAACTCCTGGGCGACATCCGCCAGCGCCGGACCGCGGAGGATATTGTCGCCGAGCACGCAGCAGAACGCGTCGTCACCCACGAACTGGCGGGTGAGGCCGATCGCCTGGGCGATGCCCTGGGCGCCTGCCTGGTAGCGGTACGTCAGGTCCAGTCCGAAGTGCGACCCGTCGCCCAGCAGCTCCACGACGTCGCCGACGCTCTTGCCGCCGACGACGACCATGACCTCGCGGATGCCCATCGAGGCGAGCGTCTCGATCGGGTAGTAGATCATCGGCCGGTCGTAGATCGGCAACAGGTGCTTGTTCGTGACGATCGTCAGCGGAAAGAGGCGCGTGGCGGTGCCACCAGCGAGCACGATGCCCTTCATCGCCCGGAAGGGTAGCAGGGCGCGTGGCCGATGCCGGCCGTCGGGCGCTCGAGCGCGCTCCGGCGCGGTCGTGGGAGAGGGGGCCGGCGCGGTCGTGGGGGCGGGGGCCGCCGCTAGTGAGGGGCCGCGCTACATGAGGCGGCAGGCCCAACGGGCACGCTGCGGGGTGGCCGGCACGCGTGGCACGCCCATGAGTGCCGTTGACCCGCCCGGCGGGTCTAGTGACCGAGCGGGAAGTCCGAGCATCGGTCCCACGCGCCATCTCACTCGCCCCGCGGGTGAGATGTCTGCAGAGCGACCACGATCCAAGGCGCCGTCGATCTGTTTACCCGCTGACCGGACGATCGACAAAGCTGCTCTGACAGTAGACCCGCCCAGCGGGTCGAGCGCGGGACGGGTCGAGCGCGGGACGTCGATCGGCGCAAAGTTCGCTCCGACGGACCGCGACCGTAGTGAATCACAAGACAAGCAGACCGTTCATGCCTGGGCATCGGCCACTCGCCAGACTCGCCAGTGCCTCCCGCGTATCGAGTGGGAAGTTGCCTCGAAGCGCCTGCCGACCCAGAGCGAGGGCTCGCCGATTGGCTCGCGTTGCCGCGACGACCAGGAAGACGTGGCCGATCGTCGTGTCGTCGCGAAGTTTCAGCAGGACTCGGCGCTCCGTCGCCTGCAGGTCACCAAGCCTCGATTTCGGCCTCGAAGGCGTCCACACAGGCGGACGACTGTGCCACCGCGTCCCACGCGCGCGCATCGGCGCGACCATGCAGCGGGACCTCCGTTCGCCAACTCGTGCTCGACGAAAGTCGACTGCGCAGTCGCCCCAACAGCCGAACGTGTGCCACGTCCCGCACGGGATCGCCGTCCGGATAGAGGTGCAGGCTTGGCGTCAGTCCGACCGCAGCACTGAGCCGGCACAGTTGATCGAGGCCGATCTCGTCGAGTTCGCCACGTTCGAACCGCCCTACCTGGCTACCCGACAGACCGACCGCTCGGCCGACATCGTCCTGGCTCAGACCGAGCGCTATCCGCGATGTCCGGATCTCGGAGATGACATGCATCCTCAACTTGTGCGAGTTGGCGATCGCGCGATCGAGGCGGCGATCCCTGGTCGGCATTCGCCGAGTCTGGCGTCACCCGCTTGCCTGGGGCTTCCTTCGCGTCAGGGCGTCCGGCAGGGTGGCCGGCCGGCGCGGCGTCAGGGCGTCCGGGCCGGGGTGGCCGTCGGGCGCGGCGTCGGGTCAAGGCAGGGCTGCTCCCCTTCTGGCAGCGTCCCCTCGGCGCCTTCGTCGCCGCAGTCGATCGGCTGTTCCTCGAGCGGCGGCAGGCCGCCCTCGAAGTCGGTGATGACCAGCACGAATTCGAGCTTGTCGAGGTTCGCGGCCGGCTGCAGGTAGGCCGTCTGGACCACGGCGTTCGCGTCGCGACGGACGTCGACGACCTGGCCGATGAGCAGGCCCTTGGGATACGGCGAGCGCACGCCTCCAGCGAGCTCGATACCGGCCGTGACGACCTCGTCGCCCGGCGTGATGACCTCGCCCGAGTCGATCTGCTCCATGACGAGCACGCCGCCCAGCTGACCGACCACCTGGCCCGTGCCGGCGGTCGACACGAGCTGCCCGATGACGGTCGACGTGCCGTCGGTGAGGAGGACGACGGTCGCGCTGTCCGGACCGACGGCGGTCACGCGCCCCGCGAGCGCCCCGCCTCCGACGATCACGACATCGCCCTCGGAGATGCCGACGTTCGCGCCCTTGTCGAGCCCGATCACGCGCCTGAACTCGGACGACTCGCGGGAGATGACCGCGGCGGCGACGGTCTGATGCTCGAACCCGGCCTGGAGCTGGAGCATCCCGGTCAGGACCTCGTTCTCACGGCGAATCTCGTCGGACAGGGCCTGCTCTGCGGCCAGCCGGTCGTTCTCCGCACGCAGGGCCGCGTTGTCGACGCGCAACCGGTCCATCTCGGCGATGGCCGTCGCGATCGACGCCACGCCGCCGGCGACCTCGTCGAGCGCGCCCTGGATCGGGCGGAACGCGAACCCGACGCCGCTCTGGAACTCGCGGACACCGGGGTTGGACGAGAACGCCATCAGCACGAAGCAGACGGCCACGAGCACGGTGAAGGCGATGCTTCGTTTGCGGGCAGTGCGGGTCGCGAGGAGCGAGCTCATCGGTCGGTCATGGTCGGTGCATCTTCGGCGGTCACGACGCCGTGCGCGTCAGCGCGGCGGGCGCGCGTACGTCTCCGAGACGAGGACGCGGTCCATCGCGTCGAGCTCCTGCAGCACCAGCCCAGTGCCGCGCACGACACAGGTCAAGGGATCGTCGGCGACGTGGACCGGCATCTGGGTCGCCTCGGCGATCCGCCGGTCGAGACCGGCCAGCAGCGCGCCGCCGCCGGCGAGGACGATGCCCTGGTCCATGATGTCGGCCACGAGCTCGGGCGGCGTCTCCTCGATCGTGTCCTTGACGGTGTCGACGATCTGGACGACGGATGGCTCGATCGCCTCGCGGATCTGGTCGGCGCCGACCTCGACGCTGCGCGGCAGGCCGGTCAGGAGGTCGCGGCCGCGGAGGGTGACCCGCTGGGCGTCCCACTCCCCGGGGTAGGCGGACCCGATCGCGATCTTGATGTCCTCCGCGGTCCGTTCGCCGAGGAACAGGTTGTACTCGCGTCGGGCGAACGTGACGATGTCGGCGTCCATCTCGTCGCCCCCGATACGGATCGAGCGCGAGACCACGATACCCCCGAGCGAGATGACCGCGACCTCCGTGGTCCCGCCACCGATGTCGACGATGAGGCTGCCCGACGGCTCCGAGACCGGGAGTCCGGCCCCGATGGCGGCCGCCATCGGCTCCTCGATCAGGCGCGCCCATCGGGCGCCGGCATTGAGGGCCGCGTCGCGAACGGCACGCTTCTCGACCTCCGTGACGCCGGACGGGATCCCGAGCAGCATGCGCGGCCGCGGGATGAGCCCGATCCGGTCGTGGACCCGGTTCACGAAGTACTTGATCATCTGCTCGGTCACGTCGAAGTCGCTGATGACGCCGTCACGGAGGGGTCGCACGGCGATGATGTTCGCCGGCGTCCGGCCAACCATCCGCTTGGCCTCGGCGCCGATGGCCAGGACGCGCTTGGTCTTCGCGTCGATCGCGACGACCGACGGCTCGCTCATCACGATCCCCCGGTCGCGGACATGGACCAGGGTGTTGGCGGTCCCGAGGTCGATGCCGATATCGCGGGAGAAGAGGCCGAGCAGGCGGTCGAGCATGGTGGGGGGAGGATCCTCGTGGGTGCGGGTCGTCGCGGGCGCACCGCCGGGCCGGGATGGGGCCGGGGTCGCGCGGGTCACAGGGGCCGGGCAGCCCGCGCAGTCTACCAGAGGCCCCGCGGCGGACCGCCCGGAGCAGCGGCGAACCTTCCCAACTGGCCTACACTATGGGGGTCCCCGACGCTGGCGACCGCCGTGGTTCCCCCCACCGCTGGCAATTGAACCGGTCGGGGACACCCTCGGTGGTCAACGTGGTCAGCCCGGGGCGCGAGCGCCGCCGCCGGTCGTCGGTCGGTCGAACGCCACGCCCCGGTCGCGCAGCGAGATGTACGCGTCGTGCCCGATCACGAGGTGGTCGAGCAGACCGATATCGAGCAGGCGCCCGGCCGCCAGCGCTTCGGCGGTCAGGTGCAGGTCGTCCGGAGACGGTGTCGGGTCCCCGCTCGGGTGGTTGTGGACGAGGATGATGCCCGCGGCATTGAGCCGGACGGCGTCCCGGTACAGCTCCCCGACACGCACCAGCGACGAACTGACGTTGCCCTGGTAGACGGTCTCGACGCGCAGGACATGGTTCTTCGTGTCCAGGATCACGACCCGCAGCTCCTCGCGCTCCAGGCGGCCCATCTGGAGGATCAGCCGATCGGCGATGTCGTGGGGGCCGCGGATCGACCATCGACCGGCCGGCCAGTCGGCCATGAGGCGTCGACCGAGTTCGAAGGCGGCCAGGAGCTGGGCGGCCTTGACCTCGCCGATCCCGGGGATGGCTGCGAGCTCGAGCTCGTTGGCGCGGGCCAGCCCTGCCAACCCGTCGTGACCGGTCAGGGCGTCCGTGGCCAGATCGACCGCCGAGCGACCGCGGACGCCGGTGCCCCACAGCAGTGCGATGAGCTCCGCGGTCGTCAGGCCGCCGGGTCCGCGCTGGGCGAGCCGTTCCCGCGGGCGCTCGGCGGCGGGCAGCTCCCGGATCGTGTGGCCGGGGACAGCCGCCTGGCGACGACCGAACGCATCGACCACGTCGAACCTCCCGGGTGGGCGCGGCGGATCGGGTGTCCTCGAGGACCCGGACGACGAGAGCCCGCCGAATTCCCCCGCCATCCGGACCTCGAGGACGACGCGGAGCCTAGTCGGTGACCCTCACCGAGGACTCACCGTCCACTTCTCGGCGTCTCACCGTCGCTCGCCACTCGCGCGCACAGCCTTAGCCAGGCGCGATCCCGCTTCTCGCCGCCACCTCGCCGAGCGTCAGCAAGACGGCGTTGAACGTCGCGTGCAGTCCGATCGGGGCCCAGATGCTGCGCCGCTTCACGAACAGCCAGCCGAGGACGAACGCGACCGGCACGCGCGACGCGAAACCGACGATCGCCAGCCCGATGGCCTGCTCCGCGTTCGAGCCGGTGATCGTCAGGACGTGGGCGACGGCGAAGAACAATGCCGCACGGACGAGGGTCCGTCGCTCGCCGATGTCGCGCAACCAGGCGGTCATGGCGAAGGCCCGGAAGAACAGCTCCTCGCCGATCGGCGCGATGACTGCGCCCGCGATCAGGTTCAAGAGGAAGCCCGTGGCGGTCCCGGTCGGAGGCAGCGGACTCACCGGGTCCACGGGGATGAGCTGGGTGATCACCGCTGCCAGCACCGCCGTCGCGAGGATGACCGGCCCGGCCCAGACCGCGCCGCCGGCCAGCTCGCGGAGCGCCTGACCGTCGAATCGGCGCAGCCCCATCTCCGACCACCTGAGTGCCGCGGTATCGACGACCAGCAGACGGATGAGCCCGACGTAGATCAGGGCCTGGACCGAGATGGCGGCGACCGCGGCGACCGGCGATGACACGTCGATCCCGATCGCCGACAGCGCCAGTCCCACCGCGGCGGCACCGATGATGGTCAGGGGGATGGATGCCGTGAAGACGAGGAGCGGCGACGGACCCGCGTACGAATCGGCGCCGCGGGCGCGACGCTCGATGGCCTGGCTGCCGGCCCCTGCGATGAGCCCGACCGATAGCAGCACGAGCCCGAGGATCAGGATGACAGGGCGGGCGACCGTCTCCCCGGCGAGCAGCGCGACGAAGATCGCCACGAAGCCGACGAGCGTCGCGAGCCAGCCGACGAGGAACAGGCCCGGAGCCGAGCGGCCTTCGATCGTGAAGGTCCGCGCGCCGGGTCGCGCGGCCTCGGGCGGTTCGGGCGGTTCGGGCGGTTCGGTCGGTTCGGGCGGTTCGGCCGGTTCGGTCGGACCCGACGAACCCGGATCTGACGGGATCAACGCTCCGGCAGCGGATCCCCGGTGGCGGCGGAGCGGCCCTGGCCGCGCGTTCCGCCGCGCGACCGGACGGTCGTCTGGATCGACGCCGGGATGGCCGGGGTCGAGGCGTTGGTCGGTGCGGCGATGCGGCCGGTGGCCTCCAGCCCCGAGGGCAGGGGCTCGATGGTCGCGGCGGCCGCGATCTCACGGCGCTCGAAGTCCTTGCCACACCAGGCGCACAGCGACCAGTCCATGCCGACCAGACGTGAGCAGTTGGGGCAGACGCGGCTCAGGCGTGTCCGGCAGGACGGACAGATGATCCATTCATCGTCGACCCGCCGCTCACACGTCGGGCAGTGGCGGATCGCTTCCACCTCGGCCAGCAGTGCTTCCTCGGCCAGGTTGCGCTCCCAGACCTCACCGATCTTCTCGTGGGGCCGGACGATCTTGTAGACCCAGACCGCGAAGATGAAGAAGAAAGGAGTGAACAGGATGATCCCGGCCGCGACGAGGTAGGGCAGGATCGCGTTGTCCGAGCGCTGCTGCATGTCGCGGAACGCCCAGTAGGCCGAGGCGATCCACAGGATAGCGATGTAGACGAAGATCAGCCGCAGGCCGACCTGGACGACGTCGCTCGAGATGATGTCGCCGATCGTATCGCCGATACCGGCGAGGATCTGATCCATGCCCTGGTGGGGCCTCCGTGTCCTGGGTGGTCGGCCGGCCGGGCGCTCGAATGCGGCAGGTCGATATTCCGCGGCAGTGTAGCAGGGGACCCCGGCGATCCTCGCCGTGGATGCATACCCGCCACCGGGCTCAGACGGGTCGATCCTCGACTGCGTGACGGTCGGTCGCGAGGGCGACCAGCCCGGCCACGAGCAGGGCCACGGCACCGATGGCGACGACCAGGGCGCCCGGACCGGTGCCGGTCAGTCCGACGAGGTACGGCCAGATCAGGCCGATGAGTAGCGCGCCCAGACCCAGACCGGGCAGGCCGACCCGGACCCACAGCGGGATCGGATTGCGGACGAGGGAAAGGGCCAGCAATCCGAGAAGGGTCGCGAAGACGACCGGATGGTACGGGCCGGCGAGGCCCCAGCGGTCGAAGTACCCCACACCTCGCGCACCGATCACGCTGATCCCCCAGGGGAGCACGAACCCGACAGCACCCAGCGCCGCACCCGCGACCGCAAGCCACCCGACGAATTCGGGCAGGCGGGCGGCGTCGAGCAGCTCGGCCGCACTGGTCCGCGGCTCCGGGCTCTCGGCTCCGGCCGTATCGGCGGTCGCTTGGCCGGCCCAGGCTCGGGCCGGCGCAGGTGGACCGGCGGGGATGGCGGGCACCGGCGGGACGTAGGCGCCGGGTGCGGAGGGCCCGGCGGCCACCGACGCTCCTGAAGCCCATGACGGACCGGAGGCCCAGGGCACGGCCGGCGACGCGGAAGACGCGGCCGGCGGCGCGGACGGACGTGCCGAGGGCGACGGGTCGGCTGCATGGGATGCACCGTTGGTCGCTGGATCCGCGCGCCGACGCGCGTCGGGCCCGGAACCCGGCACGGGCCACTCGAGGAGGTCGCGATCGGTCGCGTTCGCGGAGCCCGTCGCGTCCCACGCTGGCGGATCCCAGTCGAGCTCCTCGCTCGGGATCGGTTCAGGCGTCGCGACCGCCACGCTCGGCGGGGGCACGTCCATGAGCACGGGCGGCGGCGCGGCCGTCGTTGCTCGCTTCGTCGTACGCTTCGTCGTCCCGCGCGCGGCCGTGGGGCGCGCGGTGCCGGCCACCGATGCCAAGAGCTCCCCGCAGGCGGGGCACGACAGGCGCCCGTACGGGACGGGCGCGTCACAGGCTGCGCAGACGATCGACTGCGAGGACATCATCACCTCGGGTCCGGATCGACCCCGCGGGGCCGAAGGTCACTCAGCGTGGCAGAACCGGTGACACCGTTCCACGGTCCCTCTGGGTCATGCCCGGCTACCCCGAACGTCCCGGCCGTATCGACGGTCCACACGGCGGCACGCCATGCGGACGCCGCGCCGATCAACAGCAACCCACCCACGAATAGCGCGACGAGCACGAGCAGCAGCGCCACCGGGACGACCGGCGAGCTCCCGAACGAAAGTCCTGCTCGCAACGCGTCCCAGGTGGCGGAGGTCGCGAATCCGACGACGGACACCGACACCGCCAACGGCACGAGCGGGACGAGCGCGAGGGCGAGGCAGCGCAGGGGGCGATGCCGCACCCGCCCGGCACCCCGAACGAGCGCGAGCGGGACCGGCTCGCCGAGCAGGATCACCCGCCGTGCCGCGATCGCCCCGACCACCTCCCCGATCAGCCACGTCACGACCACCACGGCGACGGCATCCGGGGCGCCGCTCACGACCCGGATCACGAGCGCGACCGTCACGTCGGATGGGACCGTCAGCTCGCGGTACGCGACGGTGACGATCCGGATCGCACCCCACGACAACCCGAGGACGAGGGGCAGGTGGGCGAGAAGGCGAACGGTGAGGACCCGCCACGCGGGTGCCCTGGTCGGGGACCCTCCCACGGATCGGGCGCGCGGCCGCCGGGCGGTAGGCCAGGCGTCGTCATCCGCAACCACCCGCCGCACGAGTTCCGTCTCGATCGCCGCTGCCAGGAGCCCGCCGCCGACCAGCCAGACGAGCGTCGCGACCGCGAGCGCGATCACCGGGGCGGCGACCGCCCCGAAGCCACGGAACACGAACGTGGACACGAGCGGCGTCAGGAGGTTCCCGAGCGCCACCTGGCTCGGCAGCACGATGATCGGCGCGAGCACGAGCACGAAGCCGCCGCGCAGCAGGAACGTGGCGAGGGCAAGAGGCCAGGTGGCCGGCCGCGCAAGGCTGACCAGGAGCGAGGCGACCAGGGTCGCCCCCACGGTCACGGCGCGGGGCTCACCGATGGCGCGGGCGAGCCGAGCCCGAGTTCCGGTGCGAGCTCACCGAGCCGCTGCAGCGCGGCCTCCACCTTGGCGATCTCCTCGCCATAGCGTGCGAAGTCGCCGTCGCGCAGCGCTGCCTGCGCGAGCTCGAAGTGGCGGTTGGCGTAATCGATGAGGCCCGGAACGTCAGATGGCAGCGGATCGCTCGGATCGCCCGACGGGGTGGGGCCTGGGCTCGGGCTGGTCCCCGGCGTCGGGGTCGGCGTCGGGGCGGGCGGGGTCGATGGTCCCGGGGCTTCGCCCTCGGCCTGCAGCAGGAGATCGAGCGCCTCGCCCAGGGTCTCGGCCCAGACCACCTCGCGCGGTGAGGCCACGATGATCCGCTGGAACTCGGGGAAGGCCGACTGCTGCGACTGGAGGTAGACCGGCTGCAGGTAGATCAGGGAATCGTCCACGGGCACGACGATCAGGTTCCCCTGGATGACCGTGCTCCCGCCCTGGCTCCAGAGCGTGAACTGCTGGCTGATCTGGGGGTCCTGGACGATCCGCGCCTCGATCTGGGCCGGGCCGAAGATCGTCGTGTCGGCCGGGAACCGGTACACCCGGGTCGCGCCGTAGTTGGGTTCGTCCTGGCGGGCCGCCACCCAGGCGATCATATTCGGCCGGTTGAGGGGCACCATCGGCTGGAGCAGGAGGAATTCGGCCTCTTCCTCGCCCGGCATCCGCATGATCACGTAGTACGCCTCGTTCGGCAGCGACTGGGTGCTGCCCTGGGCCTGAGGCACGGTCCACAGGTCGTCGCTCTGGAAGAAGCGGAGCGGGTCGCGGACGTGATAGCGGCCGAAGATCCGCGTCTGGACGTTGAACAGCTCCTCGGGGACGCGGAGATGCGGGCGCAGGTCCTCTGGCAGGGCGCTCAGCGGCTTGAACATCGATGGGAACACGCCGCTGTATGCCCGGATGAGCGGATCCTGGTCGTCGGCGACGAAGAATTCCATCGTCCCGTCGTAGGCGTCCATCGTGATCTTCACGCTGTTGCGGATGTAGTTGAACGGCGCCCCGAGACGTGTTCCTTCGAGCTCGGCGCCGGGCGCGAACCCCTGGGCGTGCGGGAAGCGGTCGGAGACGGTGTAGGCGTCCTGCACGTAGCTCAGCCCGCCATCCTCGCGGATCACGAGGTACGGGTCCTTGTCGTAGCGCAGGAACGGGGCGATGTGCTCCAGCCGGTCCGACAGCGAGCGATGGAAGAGCAGCTGGCTCTGGTTGGTGATCTGGTCGCTGATGAGCAGGTCCAGGTCGCGGAAACGCAGCGCGAACAACAGGCGCGGCAGCGTCGTGTCGAGGCGGATGCCGGTCGTGCCACGCCAGCTCGTGATGGTGCCCGGGTCCGCGCCACCCTCGCCCTCACCGGTCGGGTAGTCGAACTCCGCCTGGCGGGCACCGGTGATGACGTACTCGCTGGGCTTCTCCCCGAAGTAGATGCGCGGCTCGGTGATCTCAGGGGCGCCGTCGGTCGAGATGGGCGGCAGATTCCGGATGTACAGCCGCGGCTGGCCCTCGTTGGTGACCTCGTTGACCGGCACCATCGCTGCGCCGATGCCGTGGGTGTACACGATCCGCTGGTTGACGAAACCCGCGGCCGCCGGGTTCTGCGTCAGGTCGAGCTCCCGCGCGGACAGCATGACCTGGCGCTGGACGTCGTCGATCAGGTAGCGGTCGGTATCCACATCGTGGAAGTCGTAGTAGCGGCGAATGCGCTGGAGCTGGTCGAGAGTGTCGCCGAGCGGGCGGTAATCCCACAGCCGCGCGTTGCGGAAGGTCGCCTCCTCCGCCTCGATGGCCGCCCGGTCCAGCACGTTCTCCCCTCGGAACGGCCGGTCCTCCCAGTCGGTCAACCCGTACGCGAGGCGGGTCATGGCGATGTTGTTGGCGATGTACCGCTGTTCCTGCGCGAACTGATTGGGTTGGACCGTGAACCGCTGGATCGCCTCCGGGTACAGCCGCCCGATGATCAGCGACGCCAGCAGCCACACCCCGATCGTCAGCCCGAGCGGCCACAACATCCGCGTGAACGCCCCGCCGACCAGCAGTGCCCCGGCCAGACCGGACAGCACGGTCAGCACGTCGTAAGCGAGGAACTGCGCGTTCTGGTCCGTGTAGCTCACGCCGGTCGCGATGCCGCGCGTGCTGTACACGAGCTCGTACTTGTCGAGCTGGTAGCCGAACGCCACCGACAGGAGGAACAGCCCACCCAGCACGGCCAGGTGGACGCGGACGGGCGTGGTGAAGGCGAGGCTGCCACGCGACGCTCCGACGAAGTAGCGGGCGAGGACGAGGATCAGCGACGCGAGCACGATGCCGTTGAACAGGGCCTGGACGAGGCGCAAGAACGGCAACTCGAACAGGAAATAGCCGATATCGCGGCCGAACACCGGGTCCGTCACCGCAGCGGCGGCGTCCGGGGAGAACGGCACCCGGTTCGCCCACAGCAACACCGTCTCCCACACGCTGGCCAGCGAACCCCCGATGGTGAGCGCGATCAGACCAGCGACGACGACGAGCGCCACCCCGGCGATCGGCGTGAAATCAGGGATGTCGCCCGCGTCGAATGCGACCGAGCGCGGACCCTGCGCATCCCAGCGGGACCCGGGGCGACGGTCCGGATCGGCGGCCTGGGCGGCCTCGTTCAGGCGGTCCATCAACGAACGGAACGACCCACCACGCCGGCTCGCATCCGGTGGCGGCATCAGCCGTCCGGCGAGGTAGATGTTCAGGAGCAGGATGACGAGCGTCCCGATCGTCGCCGCGACGAACAGCCCGAGTTGCGCGCCCAGACGGGTCCAGAACACGGCATCGAAGCCGACGCTCCGGTACCACAGCGCGTCCGTCCAGAGATCGAGACCAAAGCTGAACAGGATGAACAGGAACAGCACGACGAGGCCGCCGACCCACCAGCTGATCCGTCGCCGACGGCCACCGCGACCTCGTTCCTCACGGATCGGGCGCGGACGACGCGGCGGGGCTTCCTCGCGCGGCGGGCGATCGCGCTCGCTCCGGCCGGGCCCACGGGGGCGATCCGGATCCTCGGGGCCACCGTCGGGGCCGTCGCCGTCGGGCCCGTCAGCCGGACCGCGATCCCCGTCGCCGGTGGGTCGTCGACGTCGCGGTGCGCCCGCATCGGGATCCTCGCCGCGGGCCATGGCCTCACGCCGGCGAAGGTCCTCGAGAAAATCGTCGAACAGGTCGCGCATCGGTCCGATGAGTCTAGCCGCTCGCCCCGCGGACCACGGTTCGACTGTGATCAGGGTCGGGCAAGGCCCTCCACGGCGCGCCCGAACGCGGCAAGGACGGTCTCCGCCAGCTGGTTCGCTCCCATCGCGGCCGCGCGCGCCGGCTCGAACCGGAACGCGGCACGGATCGCGAGGGGCGCGCGCCAGGGGCGGGCCTCCTCGTCCGGTGGCACGAGTCCGGCGACGCGCAGCTGGAGCCGGCCCGCGTCCTCCAGGATCAGCCCCGACAGGGCTCCCGCGAGCGCCGGCCCGAGACGGGCGAGCGGGGGATCCGGCGGCGGACCGGCAGTCGGGGCGACATCCCGAAAGCTGACGACGCCGTCGTCGTCGGCGACCCACATCAGCGTGAGCCACCACCCGTCGGGAGCGTCGGAAGGTCGGGCCATGCCCGCGCGGTACGTGCGCGCTCCGACGCGGACCTCATGCTCGCGCAGGAACGAGGGGCCAGGAGGCGGGAGTCGGTCTGGCACGGCCGCAAGGATACGCGGCCGGTTCGGTCAGGCCGGGGGAGCGGCCTCATCGCCGGCGCGCGTCACGTCCGGATCCGGCAGCGGGACGACGTCGGACGCGGTGGCGGGGCGTCCGGCCGCCTCGGCCTCGGTCACGCCGAGCTCCTCGTCCACGGCGTCGAGTTCGGCCGACACGGATTCGATCTCATGCACGATCGCGTCGGCGGCCGCGGCGTCCTCGGGCGACACGCCCGGTGCGCGGCCTTCGACGGTCGCCTCGGCCAGGAGCGCATCGGCCTCGGCCTGGAGGTTCGCGACCTCGGCCTCGAGCTCGAGCCGCAGGATCTCGCGACGGACCGCCATGTCGGGCGGCGCCAGGGCGCCCGCGTCGGCCGGGACCCCGGCCTCGTCGGGGTACTCGCCGCTGATCCAGGAGAGGATCCGGTTTCGGGGGCGGGCGGTCGGCGTCTTGGCTCGCACGATGGCAGCCGTGTCGATGGCGGTCAGACCCGGAAGCGAGGGGTCGGTCGCAGGGTCGGCCGACAGCGCGGCCCCGCACGAGGGGCACGTCTCGCGTTCACCCGTGTATGTCGCTGAGCACCAGGGGCAGATGGAGGCGTCGGCCTCGGACACGGTTTCCTCGGTCATGCCGTGCATGCTACCCCGCCGACCCGTGCCCGGAATACCCCATCAGTCAGGGTCGCATGGGACCCGTTGGGCGCGGATCACTCCCATTCGATCGTAGCGGGCGGCTTCGAGGATATGTCGTAAACGACGCGGTTGACCCCCGGGACCTCGTTGACGATCCGGCTGCTGATCTTGCCGAGGACGTCGTATGGGAGCTTCGCCCAGTCGGCCGTCATGCCGTCCTCCGACGTCACGGCGCGGATCGCCACGACGTTCGCATAGGTCCGCCCGTCGCCCATCACGCCGACTGAGCGGACCGGCGTGAGGATCGCGAAGCTCTGCCACAACGAGCGGTACAGATTGGCCGCCTTGATCTCGTCGATGACGATCCAGTCCGCCTCACGCAGCGTGTCCAGCCGCTCGCGGGTCACCTCGCCGATGATGCGGATCGCCAGGCCCGGCCCGGGGAACGGCTGGCGCAGGACCATGGCGTCCGGGAGGCCGAGCTCCAGGCCGACCTTCCGCACCTCGTCCTTGAACAGGTAGCGCAGCGGCTCGATCAGCTGGAAGCGAAGGTCGGCCGGCAGACCGCCGACGTTGTGGTGGGTCTTGATCTTCTGGGCCGCCTTCGTCTCGGAGGTGGCGCTCTCGATGACGTCCGGGTAGAGCGTGCCCTGGGTCAGGAAATCGATCGTGCCGATCCTGGCCGCCTCTTCCTCGAATACCCGGATGAATTCATCGCCGATGATCTTGCGCTTCTGCTCCGGATCCTCGACGCCGGCGAGTCGGGCCAGGAAGCGCTCGCGCGCGTCCACCATGACGAGGTTCATCCCGAGGTCCCGCTCGAAGGTGACGCGCAGGAGTTCGGATTCCTTCTTGCGCATCAGGCCGTGGTCGACGTAGATGCAGGTCAGCCGATCACCGACCGCACGGTGGACGAGCGCCGCGGCGACGGCGCTGTCGACACCACCCGAGAGCGCGCAGATCACCTTGCCGTCCGACCCCGTCTTCGCCGCGTGCGCGTCGACGCGCTCACGGATGCCGGCGACGGTGGTGTCGATGAAGTTGGCCGCGGTCCACGACGGTTCGACGCCGGCGATCCCGACGACGAAGTTGCGCAGGACGTCCTTGCCGCGGGGGGTATGTACGACCTCGGGGTGGAACTGGATCCCGTACAGATTCCGTTCGGGGGCTTGCAGCCCCGCGAACGGCGTCGAGTCCGTCTGTGCGGTCGAGGCGAACCCGTCCGGGAGGCGCGTGATCGAGTCGCCGTGGCTCATCCAGACCGGCTGGTTCGGCGCGATGCCGTCGAACAGGCCGTCGCCCGTCGTGATCGTGACGTTCGCCGGTCCGTACTCACGCTTGCCTGCCGGAAGCACGTTACCGCCAAGCTCGCGCGCCATGAGCTGAGCCCCGTAGCAGATGCCGAGGACCGGGATGCGCCCGCTCCAGATCGCGGGATCCGGCTTGGGCGCGTCGTCGTCGTACACGGAGTTGGGGCCGCCGCTGAGGATGATCGCCTGGGTCCCTCGACGCTCCAGCTCGTCATAGGGCGTGTCGTGCGGGAGCAGCTCGGAGTAGACATCGAGCTCGCGGACACGGCGGGCGATGAGCTGCGCGAACTGGCTGCCGAAATCCAACACGACGACCGGGCCAGGCGCGAGGGTGGTCGGTCCGCCAGGACGGTCGTCGGGCGAGCGCTCCGGGGCGGGAGCCTTGAGGGCGGTCTCGAGGTACGCCTCGACCTCGGCGTCATCCGGAGCGAGCACGCGATGACCGGCGTTGGCGGCCTCTCCGTGGATGGTCTTGCCGCGGTCGCGCTCCCGCTTGGTTGAAGCCTCGATGTCCGCCAATCGTTTCCCTCCGCTCCCTCGCCGCCGCCGGTGCCCCGCTCCGTTATCCGGTCCCGTCCGCAGAGTGTACCGGCCTGTTGGCCGCGCTCGCCCCCGTCGAGGGACCCGGTCAGTCGCGGTTGCGCATCGCCTCGGCCGCGGCGGCGAAATAGCGCTCAAGGGCATCGGCCACGTCCGCGGGCGGTGACAGTTCTCCGAGCGCGGCGCGCATGTGCAGGAGCCATCGGTCGCGCGCGGCGGCATCGATCGGAAACAGGAAGTGGCGCATCCGAAGACGCGGATGACCGCGCTCCTCGTCGTAGGTTCGCGGGCCGCCCCAGTACTGCGCCAGGAACAGGGTCAGGCGGCGTTGCGCGGGCGCGAGGTCCGCCTCCGGATAGATCGGCCGGAGGATCGGGTCGTCGGCGACACCGCTGTAGAAGCGGGCGACCAGCGCCTCGAAGAACGTCATGCCGCCGGCGCGCTCGAACAGGGTCTGCTCGCCGATCATGTGCGGAGTGTACGGAGACGCCGGCCAGGTCGGGGTTCGGCGTGTCGGGGGCGGGCGGCTCGCTTGGCGGTAGCGCCGCTGAGCGGCTTTAACGACGAACGAGCTTCGTCGCTGCGCCGCCGGGCGGACGATCGGGCGAAGGTCGGGGGCGCCGAGACGCTAAGCGGGTCGCTGGGCGGTCGAAGTGGCGAACGGTAGCGTCGTTAAGCGCCTGGTTCGTCGTTAGCGCCGCTGGGCGGCGCGTCGCGAACTCCGCGCCGGCTCCGCACGCCGATCGGCTCGGGCGGGGCGGGTGAGCGGTACCCGTGCTTGGTGGCCGGGAGGTCGCCGGCGGAAGGTCGCCGGCGGAACTGTCGCTGACCCCCGGGGGGTCGTCGGAGGATCAGCGGCGGACGGCGTGCCGTCGAGCGCGAGCTTGCCGCTCTTCACCGCGGAGGTTCGCAGCTGCGAGCTCCAGCAGGGCGAAGGCGCTGATCGCGAGGATGACCATCCCGACGGTATCCATGCGCTGCATCCTGCGCCGCGACGAAGGCTCCCGAAACCGGGCGAACGTCATGTCGTGGATAGGCCGGATGACGTACGTCGCAGCACCGCCCGTTGTCGGTCCGCAACGCGCGGGGCGGAGGCTCCCCGGCCGCACCCAGATTCTCGGGTGGCCGCCGGGGAGCCGTGGAGTCAGGCGGACGGCGTCGAGACCGTGGTCAGGACGATGCCGCGGCCGCCGGCCGGACGACCCGGCGCGGGGTCGGATGGACGATCCGCGGG
Organism: uncultured Chloroflexia bacterium; assembly: GCA_963735785.1. Taxonomy (GTDB): domain Bacteria; phylum Chloroflexota; class Limnocylindria; order Limnocylindrales; family CSP1-4; genus SPCO01. The sequence continues at coordinate 778,093 of CAVTMH010000003.1, forward strand.
GTCGGCAGCGGGCGTGGGGTTCGCGCCGACCGGCCCGCCGGCAGGGCGAACGCGGGCCGGCGAACCTTGCGCACGCCGGTCGTGGGACGCGCGTCGGGAACCGGCTTCTCGACGCGGCGGCGAGCCTGGCGCACGACCGGGCGCGTGTAGGTGAACGCCTTCAGCGCGAACCGCGTGGCGACCAGCCACGAGCCGATCATCCAGATGAAGAACCCGACCGTGGTTCCGCGCTCGGCCCCGAAAACGTCGAGCCCGGTCGCGGCGGCGAGGACCCCGAACCCCGCGACCGCGATGCCCGCGGCGGCAAGATAGCCGACGAGCGCCCCGCCCCAGGCACGACCCCGGATCAATCCGACGACGGCGGCCACGTGAGCGATGCCGGACGCACCGGCCAGGATCACGAACCAGCTGGCGACCGGCTGTGGGAGGGCCAGCGCAGGCGTCACGAACAGGGCGAGGCCCAGGAGAACAGCCGCGTTCAGCCCGGTCACGAGCGCCGCGAAGCCACGGCTGCCACGCTGATATCGGACTCGGTCGTAGGTGCGGGATGGCACGGTCATCTCGGTCGGGCTCCTGGTGACTTCGGGGTCGTCACGAAGAGGATGCGCGGCGGCCACGCCGGCGGGCATCGACCTCCGCCGCGAACCGATATGGACGGATGTCAGTCCCCGGGCGTCGACTCCAGGCGGCGTCGGAGCGCTTCGATATCGAGGGCCGCGGCCCGTTCCACCTGCGGACGTGCCATCGACTCGAACATCCGGTAGCGCAGCGGCAGCCCGATCCGGATCGACCAGCGCAGGCTCGTGCCATCGCCGTCGGGGGCGAGCGCAGCATCGATGTCGATCGACACGCCATCACCATCGCGTCCATGGAGGGCGAGTCGCGTCGGGGCCTCGAGCGCGGTGACCTGTGCCTCGAACGTGCCGGCGCGACCGGCCGCCCGCTGCTCGACGGTCAACTGCTCACCCTCGGCGATCGGGCCGTCGGCCGTGCGCTCGACCCGGACGATGCCGCTGGCGATGAGCCATGTCGGCCAGGCATCGATGTCGGCGATGTGGGCGAACACGTCCTCCGTGGATCTGGCGACGGTCGTCTCGATCGTGACGGCGATCGCCATCAGTGCTCGTCAGGGACGGGCCGGAGGCGGAACGAGGGGCCGTGGCCGAGCTTCTCGGCCGGCGTGCCGTAGCGCAGGATCAACGCGGCGATCGCGCGGTTGTGGTCCGCCCCTTCCAGCGGCTCCGCGATGGCCTGGAAGTGCCTGCCGCCGATGTCGACCCGGCATGAGGGGAATGCCAGCAGATTGCGCGCCCAGTATGTGCTGTCGTCGTTGGCCGCCACCAGCACGGAGCCGTCCGGTTCGTCGGCGAAGCCGATCGCGACCGAGCGCGGGCGACCGGTCCTGCGGCCCCTGGTCGTCAGCCACACGACCCGGCCCTGGCCGGCCATGGTCTTGCCGATGCCGGTCGTGGCGTGCTCCGGAGCGCTCAGCGCGCCCGCTGCCAGGACTTGCCCTCGGTCTGGGTCGCCGGGGCATAGACCATCTCGACCGCGTGCATGTCGCTGATCGTCCGAGCGCCGAGCGCGGCCATCGACTGGCGCAAGGCACCGACGAGGTTCTCGCTGCCGTCCGTGACGTGGGCGGGTCCCAGGAGGATCCGTTCGAGGGTTCCCGTGGTGCCGACCTTGATCCGCGTGCCGCGGGGCAGCGTCGGCGACGGCGCCGCCATCCCCCAGTTCGTGCCGCGACCGGGCGCCTCCTCCGCCTTGGCCAGCGGCGACCCGATCATCAGCGCGTCGGCGCCCGCGGCCACGGCCTTCGCCAACTCGCCGCCGCGGCGCATGCCGCCGTCCGCGACGACCGGGACGTACCGGCCGGCCTCGTGGAAGTAGGCGTCACGGGCGGCCGCCACGTCGCTGATGGCCGTCACCTGCGGGACGCCGATACCCAGGACCTCGCGAGTCGTGCACGCGGCACCGGGCCCGACCCCGACGAAGACGGCCGCCGCGCCCTGCTCCATGAGCGCGAATGCCGCCTCCGCATTCGTGGTGTTGCCGACCGCGACGGGGATCGGCATGTAACGGGTGAACTCGGTGAGCGACAACGGGTCGTAGTCGGTGGCGAGATGCCTCGCCGAGGACACCTGGCTCTGGACCAGGAACAGGTCGGCGCCATGCTCGGCACAGAACGGCCCGAATCGGCGGGCCGCGGACGGGGTGGCGGCGACCGCCGCCTTCGACCCTGCGGCATGGATCGCCTCGAGCCGGGCGCTGATGAGGTCCTCGCGGATCGGCTGCTGGTAGACCTCGGCGAGCATCCCCTGGACCTCGTCATCGGGCGCGCTGGCGATACGCTCGAGGACGCTGTCAGGGTCGTCGTAGCGTGTCTGGACACCCTCGAGGTTCAGGACCGCGAGACCACCGAGGCGGGCGAGCTCGCCGGCGAGGCGCACATCGACGACGGCGTCCATCGCCGAGGCCAGGATCGGGATGTCGAGCGGGATCCCGCAGAACGTCTGCGTCAGGTCGACGTCGGCGGGCTCGACCGTGTCCGTGCCGGGCGCGAGGGAGACGTCCTCGAAGCCGTACGTCGGTCGGATGGTGTCGACCTTCGAGTGGAAGACACGACGGCTCGCGGCGGACGTCGCCTCCGGGAACTCGGTTCGGTCGATCACAAAGGCCCTCCTGTGCCGCCTCACGGTGGGCTGCCTCTCGGGTCCGAGTCTACAGCGACGTCACGAAGGGCGGTGCCCCCGTGGTCAGCGGGGCCGCCGATCGCCGTCGATCGTCAGCTCGAACCACCGGGCGCGCTCCGGATCGGAGAGGTCCTCGCGGATCCGTTCGATGGCCGTCCGGTAGCCGGGCCAGATCACCTCCCCGTGCGCCTCGTCGACGGGCATCCAGCGGGCGTCGTCGTGCTCGTTTGAGAGGACCGGTTCCGCATCCGGCCGCAGACGGACGGCGAAGACCGCGGCCGTGACGACCCCGTCCATCGATGGCTCGTGGAACTGATTGACGAGGTCGAGGTCGTAGAACGCCTCGATGTCGGCCGTGCCGAACGCGGTCTCCTCAGTCAGCTCCCTGAGGGCGCCGGCGGCGACGCGCTCACCGGGTTCGAGCGACCCCGATACGCACTGCCACAAGCCGGGCAGGATCCGGCCGACCGATCGGCGCAGCAGCAGGATCTCCTGGTGCGGCACGCCGCGCGCGGTCAGGCCCACCCGGAACACCCAGCAGTCGACGAGATCGGGGCGGTACGGGCTCACGACGCCATGATGGTGTGCGTCATCGGTGGCCGTTCGCCATCCGCACGGCCTCCGGGCGCCGACGAAGGCGCCACATGGCCAGGATCCCGATGGCCGGCCCAAGCGCGAGGACGGCGAAGGCCACCCGCCAGGCCGTGGCGTCGGCGATGTCGACGAGCCCGAGGATGAGGATCGTGACCGAGGTCAGCAGGAAGCCCGACGCGACCTGGAGCGACAGCGCCGACCCGGCGGTCCCGGGTGGCGCCAGCTCCGACACGGCGGACGAGAACTGAGCCGAATCGGCGACGACGGTGATGCCCCACACCAGTGCGACGACGAAGACGAGCCACGCCGGTGCGCCGAACAAGAGCCCACACGCGACGGCACACGAACCGGACGCCGCCATGGCAGCTATCGTCACCGTCGTGCGACCGATCCGGTCGGCCACGATGCCTGCCACGACGCAGCCGAGACCCCCGGCCGCCACCACGACGAACGCGGCGAGACTCGCGAGCCCGGGGTCGTCGAGGCCTCCCGCCGAGAACGCCGCGAGGAGGAACAGCGGGATCCACGTCCACATCGCGAACAGCTCCCACATGTGCCCGAGATACCCCAGGTTGGCCAGCCGCACCGCCGGCTCGCGGATCGCCGACAACGCGACATCGACCGAGAACCGCGGAGCCGGCACGTCGAACGGTCCGGTCCGTGCCCCAAAGCCCACGATGACAGCCGCGGCCAGCGCCGCCACGCTCGCCATCGCGACGGTCGGCCGCCATTCGAGATCGGCGTATACGCCGATGGCGCGGAAGAGGTACGGGAGGGCGGATCCGATCGTGAGGCCACCCACGATCACTCCCACGGCGAGTCCCCTGCCCCGGCGGAACCAGCCGGCCGCGAGCTTGACCGCGATCGGGTACACCGCGGCGATCCCGACGCCGGTCAGGAACCGGAATGGCAGCGCGGTCAGCGGGTCGCTGGCGGCGGCGGCGAACCCCAGATTGGCCGCTGCGGTGAGGATGGCCCCCGCGACGAACAACCGCGGCCCGGACAGCACGTCCGCAGCGCCCACGGTTGCCAGACCCAGCGCACCGGCGGCGAACCCCAGCTGGACGGCCACCGTCAGCAGCGGCAACTCGAGGCCGCTCGTGGCCCATTCCTCGCCCAGGAGTGGCGCCACCGCCCCGGATGCGAACCATGGGGCCTCGGCCAGCAGGATCCCGATGCTCAGGATCGCGAGTTGGCGCCAACGGCCGATCGGGTCGGCCTCCGGCCCGGCGGCCGCTGCGCTCACCGTGAGTCCGACGGCAGCATCGTGTAAACGACGCAGGTCCCGGTCAGCACCTCGGTCCCGTCGCCGCGACGGGCGACACAGCGGAGGGTGGTGATCGGCTTGTCGGCGCGGGCCTCGACGACGATCGCTTCCGCGGTGACTGTGTCACCGATATACACCGGGGCTGGATAGTCCCATTCCTGGTGGAGGAACACGCTCCCGGGGCCGGGCAGGACCTGGGCTACGAGCGCGTTGAACAGGCCGGTCGTGAGTCCACCGTGGACGATCAACCCTCCCGGTCGAGTCCGAGCCGCGAAGTCGGGGTCGAAGTGGAGCGGGTTCCGATCACCGGTGAGCGCCGCGAAGCCTTCGACGTCATCCGCCGTGAACGTCCTGGTCCATGTCCCGACCTGGCCGACAGCCGGCGGCCTCCAGCCCACGGGGCCTACAGCCGTTCGAACCGCTCGACCGGCACCACGAACACCGTTGCCCCGCCGACCTCGACCTCGAGCGGATACGGCATGAAGAACTCGCCGGGCTCCATGATCGGCGGCATCGGGTTCACGACCTGGGTGCGCGACGTGCAGTTCTCGCGGACGATGGCGACGACCTCGTCGACCTCCGCGTCCTCGACCCCGAGCAGGACGGTCGCATTCGACTGCTTCAGGAAGCCCCCGGAGCTGTGCAGTCGGGTCGCCCGGAACTCCTTCTCGAGCAGGGCATCGACGAGCGCCCCGGCATCCTCGTTGTGGACGATCGCGACGACGAGCTTCATCGGGGGGAGTATCGGTGGCGGTGGCAGGCCGGGTCAACGCGGTTCCGGGCCGATTCGGGCGGTGTACGATGCGCGCTCCGAAGCCCCGCCAGCCCGCAGGAGTCCGCCCCGTGCCCGACGACGGTCCGTCCCGCGATCCACGCGCCCAATTGCCGACCGCGATCGCGGCGGCCGCGGCCGGTGATGAGATCGATGCCGTGCTCGACTCGGTCCTCGCCGCAGCCGTGCGGGCGCTGACGCCGTCGTCCGCCGCGATCTTCCTGACCGACCCGGATCGACCCGGGCTGACGCTCGCCGCGTCACACGGGATCGCCGCGGGGAGCCCGCTGGTGGCCGATGCGCAGGATCCCGCGCATCCATTCGCCGAGGCGGCCACCGGCCGGGCGCCGCTCTTCGACGTGGAGGGGGCCGGGCCGTCGGGCACGTGGACGGTGGGGGCGTATGTGCCGCTGATCGTCGCGAGCAGCGGCGTCGAAGCCGTGCTGGGCGCGATCGGGATGGTCTGGCCGTCGCCCCATCCGCTAGGCGAGGAGGATCGCGAGACGCTGGTCGCGCTGGCGTCGCTCTCCGCACTCGCCGTCGACCGGGCGCGGCTGGCATCCACCGCCTCGGAGCGCTCCGAGTGGTTCGAGCGGATGGCGCACACCGACCCGCTGACGGGGCTGGCGAACGAGCGGACCGTGCTGCGGATCCTCGAGCTCGAGCTGGCCAGGGCCGGTCGACAGGGCAGCGAGCTCTCCCTCGCGATGTTCGATATCGACGACTTTCGCGCGACGAACGAGGAAAGCGGACACGTGGCTGGGGACGAAGTGCTGCGCCACGTGGCCGCCGTCCTGGCCGAGTCCGTGCGCCTGGTCGATACGGTCGGGCGGATCGGAGGTGATGAGTTCGTGCTCGTGGCACCTGGCTCGGCCGGGGGGATGGTCGCCCGCCGGGTGCTCGATGGGATCGCGGCGCTGCCCGCCGTGGCAGGACGGTCCGTGTCGGTCTCGGCCGGTGTCGCACGCTTTCCATCCGACGGCATCGATGCCGGGTCGTTGATCGCGGCCGCGATCGAGGCCCTGTCCCGGGCGAAGGCGAGCGGCGCCGGCTCCGTGGCCGACACCCCGGTCGAGACCGCCTAGCTAGCCGGCGCTGGTCGCCGTTCCGAGCGACACGGGCGGGGACGACGGAGCCGTCGCCCCGGGCGCGAGCTCGAGGGTAAGCGCCAGCACGATCCCTTCCTGCGCGGGCAGTCCATCGCTTTCGAAATAGGCGATGCCGGTGTCACCGACCTTGAACCCACCGATCGCATTCGGTACGCCGTCGCTCCCGATGACCCACGCCTCATAGACCTCGTTGCCGCTCGTCGCGGGCAGGTCCCGCATGGCGATGCGGACCCTGCCATCGCCCGTGATCGCTGCCAGACCGGCCGGCCCGTCGCCACCCTCGGCGGTGAGGACCGCCGTCAGCGAACCGGGCTGCCCGGCGACATCCAGGACGGCGGCGACGCTCTGCTCGAAGTCCCGGACGTCCCCGAGCTGGTTCTGGAGCAGCAGGTTCCAGCCACCGAGCAGCGCGATCGCCAGAACGGCCGCGATGCGCATCGTCCAGGCCCCGAGGCCCGATCTTGCGCCGGCTCGCTGCTGCCGCTCCGCCGTGGTCGGGAACGGCGTGGGAGCACTCGGCGTCGCTCGGACGTCCTGATCCACCACCGCCGATGCGACCGTCCCGTGCCGGCGGGCGTCCAGGTCCGCGGCGGCGGCCGCCAGGATCCGTCCCTTCAGGGCCGCCGGTGGCTCGACGACGGGGACGATCTCCGCGAGGACCGAGAGTACGGAGCCCAGCTCCGCCATCTCGTCGTGCCGATCCGCGCACGACGTCAGGTGCGCCCGGACCGCATCGGCCTCGACCGGGCCGAGCGCGTCCAGCACGAACGACGCGGCGAGGTCGCGCACGTCGTCGCAGCTGAGGTCCGGTCGGGTCGTGCGGGTCATGTCCGTCATCGTCCTTCGACCCGCATCTTGACCGGCGTCGACTCCTCGGCGTCGAGCAACACCCGACGCATCGTCAGCAGCCCGAGCCGCATCCGGCTCTTCACGGTCCCCAGGGGCGTCGCGGTCCGCTCGGCGACCTCCACCTGGGTCAACCCACCGAAGTACGAGAGCTCGATGGCCTCGCGCTGGACATCGGACAGCACCGCCAGCGCACCGCGAACGGTGTCGGCGTCCAGCCGGGACGAGACCTCTGCCCAGACATCGGGCAGCCGCAGCTCGGCGGGCGGCACGGCCTCTCGCTCGGGCAATTCCGTGGTCGGCCGTCGCCGGCGGACTGCATCGATGGCACGGTGATGCACGATCGACAGCAGCCAGGTCTTCACGCTGCCGCGCCCCTCGATGTAGCGGGCGGCGTTCCGCCACGCGCCGAGGAAGGCGTCCTGGACGACGTCCTCGGCGAGGGTCGCGTCATTCGTGATGCGGTAGGCGATCGAATAGGCCATCGTCTTGTAGCGCTCGTACAGTTCATCGAGAGCACCGAGCTCCCCGGCGGCGATCCGTCCCAGGACGACCTGGTCCGCATCGTCGGCGACGGTCGCGACACGGCGCGGCAGCGGGCCGCTGGACTCGCTCATCCTGTTGTGCGCACGGGAGGCACCGCCGGTTCACTCAGGCGCGCGAGTCGTGCGTCCACCACCGACGCGATGGCCGCGGCGACCGTGTCTCGGTCCGCCGCCGCGTCGATCAGCGCCACACGTTCGGCATCGGCCCGTGCGATAGCGAGGAAGCCGGTGCGCACCCGCCGATGGAAGTCGAGGTCGAACTCCGCCTCGAACCTGGTGACGTCACCCGGCGCCTTGCGGGCGAGACCGGCCTCGACCGGGATATCGAGCAGGAGCGTCAGATCGGGCACCAGCCCGTCCGTGGCGATGTCGGCCAGCAGCCGAAGCCGGTCGAGCGGCACGCCGGCGCCGTAGCCCTGGTAGGCCAGCGTCGAGTCGGCGAACCGCGCGCAGATCACGGACGTCCCGGCCTCGATGGCGGGCCGGATGATCTCGCCGACGATCTGGCGGCGGGCGGCGTTGAAGAGCAGCGCGTCGGTGAGCGGGTCGGTCGGCGCGGCAGCGGTGCTGGTTCGCGCAAGGAGGACCTCGCGAACCTGTTCGCCCAGCCACGTGCCGCCCGGCTCCCGGGTCAGCAGGACCGTGATCCCGCGCGCGGCCAGGTGATCCAGGAGCCGCTCGGCCTGGGTGGTCTTGCCGCCGCCGTCGGGTCCGTCGATCGTGATGAATGCGCCGTGACCAGCGGGCCTCGGGGGTCGTGACATCGGCGCGAGTGTAGCCGACCCCTTCCAGGGCGCCCGTCGTCATCCGCCGGCCGTTCGGACGCGTACCCTCCGAACCATGGGACGCCGCCTCCGGACCACCGCTCATCGTCGCGCCCTGCGCTCGGTCGCCGCCGGCGGCCTCCTGGGACTGCTGCTCGTCCCGGCTCCTGCCGCTGCCCATCCGCTCGGCAACTTCACGATCAACCACTATGCCGAGGTCCGGGTCGAGCCCGAGCGCATCCTCCTCGACGTCGTCATCGATCAGGCCGAGATCCCCGCGTTCCAGGCTCGCCAGGACTTCGACACGGACACCGACGGCTCCGTCTCGGACGAGGAGATCGAGGCGGGCCGTGTCACCGCTTGCGACGAGCTGGGCCGCGACCTGGGGCTGACTGCCGGCGACGCGTCCCTGGAACTGCGCACCATCGAAGCGGGGCTGACGTTTCCGCCCGGGGTCGGCGGTCTCTCGACCATGCGGCTGGTGTGCGGCTTCGAGGCGGCCCTGACCGAGCCCTTCGGGTCCGAGGCGACCATGGTCGCCTTCAGTGACGAGTCATACCCGAACCGGCTTGGCTGGCGCGAGATCGTCGTCAGCGGGTCAGGCGTCACGCTCACCGCGCTCGATGGCGAGGCCCGCGAGTCCTCGATCTCGGCGCGCCTGACCGCCTACCCCGAGGATCTCATCGCCCGGCCCCTGACCGACCGCCGGATCGTCGTCTCGGCGACCGCCGGTGGTCCCGGGCTGGCTCCGTTGGACATCCCCGACGCGGAGCCGCGCGACGGTGCGGGCGCGACCGCCGGTCCACCGGAACCAGGCTCGTCGCCGACACCCTCCGGCTCGCTGGCGCCCGGGGCTTCACCCGCCGTCCCCGGCGGCATCGATGCCGGCGAGCTCCCTGGCATCTTCCGGGAGGCCGACCTGACGCTGACGATCGTGGTGCTGTCACTCCTCACGGCCGTGGCCCTGGGCGCCGGTCACGCGCTGACGCCGGGACACGGCAAGACGCTGATGGCCGCCTACCTCGTCGGCACCCGCGGGGCGCCGCTTCACGCCCTGGGCCTCGGCCTGTCGGTCAGCCTGTCGCATACGGTCGGCGTGCTCGTGCTGGCAGGACTCGTCGTCGGCGCCTCGGACATCCTGCCGGCCGACATCGTCGTGCGCTGGGCGCCGGTGGTGGCCGCCATCTCGATCGTCGTCATCGGCGGCTGGATGCTGGCCGGGGAGCTGCGGCGGAGTCGATCCACGCGGAAACGGACGACGCGCGCGATCGGCCACGACCACGCGCCGGCCCACGCGCACGAGGATCACGGCCACGCGCACGACCACGCCGACGACGCAGGGCCTGCCCACGACCATGCGGCGGAGCCCACCCACGACCATGGCCTCGAGCACCGCCACGGCGGGCAGACCCATCACCATTCGCCGACCCCCGGCTCGACGATCACGTGGCGGAGCCTGTTCGCGCTGGGGCTCGCGGGCGGGCTCATCCCGTCGACGAGTGCCTTGCTGATCCTGCTCGGATCGATCGCGGCCGGTCGGCCCGCGTTCGGTTTCGTGCTGGTCGTGGCGTTCGGCCTGGGCATGGCGGCCGTGATGAGTGGGATCGGCCTGGCCATCGTCGCCGCCCGCGGTCGGCTCGACCGGGTGCCGGCAGGTCGCGGCATCGGCCGGATCCGGGAGGTGGTGCCGCTGGTCGCGGCCGCCATCGTGTTCGGCTTCGGGCTCGTGCTCACGGTCCAGGCCATCGGCGCCGCACCGATGCTCTGAATACGTCATTCGCCTGACTAACGCACAGGAATCGCTCTGCTAGATTGGCCGCCGCATGCGAGACCTGGCCCAGCGAGCCCTCGATACCGCCACCTCCCTGGGCGCCGGGTACGCGGACGTGCGCATCGTGCGCCGGCTCGATGAATCGATCGCCATCAAGACCGGACGGGTCGAGGGCGTGGCGTCGGGTGAGAGCGAAGGCTTCGGGGTACGGGTTCTCGTGAACGGCGCCTGGGGCTTCGCGAGCAGCTACATCCTGACCCTGGACGAGGCGGATCGGGTCGCAGGCGAAGCGACGCGGATCGCCCGGGCGAGCGCCACGGCCTTGCGTGAGGCCGTCGTCCTCGATGACCGGCCGCCGGCCATCGGATCGTTCGAGACGCCGGTCCAGGAGGACCCATTCACCGTTCCACTCGAGCGCAAGATCGCCGACCTGCTCAGCGCCGACCAGGCCGCCACCAGGGTTAAGGGCATCGCCTTCACGGAGTCGATGTACGCGGCGCAGCGCGAGTGGAAGACCTTCGCCGCGACGGACGGCTCGTACACCGAGCAGACGATCACCCATGTCGGTGCCGCGGTCGAGGCGAACGCCGTCGACGGCGACGAGCACCAGCGACGTTCCTATCCGGACTCGGGCGGTGGCTGGCAGGCGGCCGGGTACGAGTTCATCCGGGGCCTCGACCTGGCCGACCGCGCGGAGCCGCTGGCCGATGAGGCGGTCGCGCTGTTGCGCGCGCCGCAGTGCCCGAGCGGCCGGTTCACGATCGTGCTCGACCCGAGCCAGCTCTACCTCCAGGTCCACGAGAGCTGCGGCCACCCCACGGAGCTTGACCGCGTCTTCGGAACGGAGGCGAGCTACGCCGGCACGAGCTTCCTCACGACCGACAAGCTCGACGAGGGCTTCCGCTACGGCTCCGACCTTGTCACGATCGTCGCGGACGCGACCGCGTCCGGCGGCCTGGGCACGTTCGGCTGGGACGACGAGGGCGTCGCCGCGCAGGCGGTACCGCTGGTCCAGGACGGGATCTTCGTGGGCTACCTGTCGTCACGGGAGACCGCCCCGAAGATCGACCGCAAGAGCGGTGGCGCCATGCGGGCCGACGGCTGGAACCGTATCCCGCTCATCCGCATGACGAACATCAACCTGCTCCCAAGGCCCGGGATGAGCCTCGACGAGATCGTGGCCGACACGGACGACGGCTTGTACCTCGCGTCCAATCGTTCGTGGTCGATCGACGATCGTCGCCTGAACTTCCAGTTCGCGACCGAGGTCGCGTACGAGATCAAGGGCGGCAAGAAGGGCCGCCTGTTCAAGAACCCGACCTACACCGGCATCACCTACGAGTTCTGGCGCTCGTGCGACGCCGTCGGCGATGCGCGCAGCTACGTGATGCTGGGAACCCCGAACTGCGGCAAGGGCGAGCCCGGGCAGACCGGGCACGTCGGCCACGCCGTGTCGGGGGCCCGCTTCCGCGACGTCCAGGTCGGCGTCGGGAAGTGGTGATCGATCGATGAAGGACGACCGCGCCGATGACGCGCTGACGCTGGCCGAACGCGTGCTCGACCACGCCGAACGCGAAGGCGCCACCGAGTGCGAAGCCCTGGTCATGGCCGAAGACGCCGCCCTGACCCGGTTCGCGAACAGCCAGATCCACCAGAACGTGGCCGAGACCAACGTCACCATCAACCTGCGGTTCGTCGTCGGCAAGCGCGTCGGCGTCGCGTCGTCGGGTCGCACGGACGACGAGGGGGTCCGCCGGCTGGCCGCCAATGCCGCCGCGATCGCACGGGTCGTCGAGGAGCTCGACGACTGGGGCGGTCTGCCCGAGCCCACCCCCATCGAGGACGTGCCCGCCGGATACTCGCGGGCGACCACAGATGCCTCCCCGGAGCTGCGTGCCGATGGGGTCCGTGCCGTCATCGCCGGGGCCGACGCGGCCGGTGTCACCGCATACGGCTCGTTCTCGACCGGCACCGAGACGACCGCGGTCGCCAATTCGAAGGGCGTCCGCGCCGCAGGGACGCGGACCGTCGCGCAGCTCCTGACGGTGTCGATGGGCCCCAGTGGCGGCACGGGGTACGCCGAGCAGGCCGCCGTCGACGCCACGGCCATCGACGCGGCCGCGATCGGCCGGGAAGCGTCGGACAAGGCGCGCGCGACCGCGAACGCAGTCGCCATCGATGCCGGCGACTACCCGGTCGTCCTCGAGGAGTACGCCGTCGTCGACCTGCTCGACATGCTGGGCTATCTCGGCTTCTCGGCACTCGCCGTCCAGGAGGAACGCAGCTTCGTCGAGATCGGGAAGCGGATCGGGAGCGACCTGGTGTCGGTCACCGACGACGGGCGCGACCCGACGGGGCTGCCGATGGGCTTCGACTACGAGGGCGTGGCCAAGCAGCGCGTCGCCCTTCTGGAGGGCGGTGTCTGCCGCGGAGTCGTGTACGACGCCCAGACCGCCGCCCGCGATGGCGTGGCCTCGACCGGCCACGGTCTCCCTGCACCGAACTCGTATGGACCATTCCCGCTCAACCAGGTGATGGCGGCGGGGACCGCAGCGCGGGACGAATTGATCGGCGGGATGGATCGTGGACTGCTCGTCACCCGATTCCACTACACCAATCCGGTCCACCCCAAACTCGCCATCGTTACCGGGATGACCCGCGACGGCACCTTCCTCGTGGAGGGTGGGCGTATCCTCGGGCCCGTGAAGAACCTGCGTTTCACCCAGAGCTACCTTGACGCCCTGGCTGGCACCGTGGCGGTCGCGAGCGAGCGCAAGACACTCAAGGGCTTCCTCGGTGGTGTCGTCGTCCCGGCGCTCCGGCTCCAGAGCTGGTCGTTCACCGGCACGACCGAGCACTGATGGCCGGTGTCGGAGCGGACTTCTGGGTCTGCGGCGACTGTCGGTCGGTCAACAAGCTTCGGTCCACGCAGTGCTACAACTGCCGGACGCCGAAGGACATCGCCGAGGTCGACCCCGCCGCGATCGAGGGAACCGGTCACGGCAAGCTCCGTGAGATCGCCCTCCCGGCCTTCCACGCCTCCCGTGGCGAGGCGATGCTCGCGTCCGCGCTCATCATCGGCGTCGCCGTGCTGCAGGTGGTATCGACCGTCCTGGACGCTCGACTCCTAGGCCGCATCGTCGATGATCCGAACCTGCTGACCGATCCGGCGTTCGCCCGATCGATCGACGCGCTGGCCGCCGGTACGGTCGCCCTCATCACGCTCGGTGTCGCCCTCTTCGCGTTGGCGGCGTGGGCTCTCTGGCTCAGCCGGGTGGTGGTTGCGATGCCCGCGCTGGGGCTCGGGTATCCGGCCGCCAACGGCCTGATGGCGTTCGTCGAGAACTTCCTGCCGGGCCTGAACCTGTTCCGAGTCCCGGCCATCGTGCGCGACGTGACCCGCCGGCTCGAACCCGGGTCCGAACGTGGCGAGGTCCTCATCTTCGCGGCGTGGATCGGGCTGTTCGGCGGCTTTCTGGTACCACGCTTCGGGGCGTTCCTCGGGTCATTCGGGTCGGGCACGCTCGAGGAGGCGGTCGGCCAGACCATGCTCATCCAGGGAGTCTCGACCGGCCTCGTCGTGGTCGGGGCCGTCTTCCTGGTGGTGCTGATCTGGTGGATCGAGCAGCGGATCGCGCGCCGGCGCATCGCCCAACTCGAGGGTGCGCCCCCGGCCCCCGCGGTGGGCTTGTCGCCGATGGCGGCGGGCTTGTCGCCGGCGGCGGCCCTGGCGGCCGTGCGGACGGAGGCGGATCCGCAGGCCGAGGCGGCCAATACTGCCCAGTTTTCCGCCGCGCCCGCTCCGATGGCGCCGGTCATCAGCGAGGGGCCGGTCATCGCGGAGGCACCGGTCGTTGCCGAGGCGCCCGTCGTTGCCGAGGCGCCGGTCATCGCCGAGGCGCCCGTCCCGCCGGAACCGCAGGTCGTTGCCGAACCGCCGGTCGTTGCCGAACCGCCGGTCGTTGCCGAGGGGCCGGTCATCGCCGAGGCACCGGTCGTTGCCGAGGCGCCGGTGGCGCCGGAACGGCCGGTCGTTGCCGAACCGCCGGTCGTTGCCGAACCGCCGGTCGTTGCCGAACCGCCGGCGACCCCGCAGCCCACCCCTGTCCATCCGCCGACGCCGATCCCGCCCACGTATCCGGTGCTGAACCGACCGATCACGGCGGTCACCGGCGCGGCATCGATCCCGACCGAGTCGCTGACGCCACCGAACGTCGCGACACCGACGGAGGCGCCGGCGCCCCCGTGGCCGATCGAGGCCCCGGCCCCGACTTCGCCTGACGGTGATCGGGCACCCGAAGCGGACGCGCGGCCGGAGTCGCCCAGTCCCGAACCCGTGCCGCCGGAGTCGACGATCCCGGTAAGCGCGCCAATCCAAGACACCCCGCCCGTCAGCACGCCGGAGGTTCCGATCACGACAGCCACCCACGCGGACGAGAAGCCGTTGCGGCCCGTTCGCCACGCTCCGACCGGACCGCAGCTGCACCTCCGGATCGAGAGCGCTACCACCATGGTCGGCACATTCGAGGGCGTGTCGGAGCCCATCACGCTCGACGACCTGCGAGCCGCGGCCGTGGCGCTCGAAGAAGCGGACGGTTCGGCCGTGATCGCAACGGCCGTTGCGACATTCGAGACCGTGTCCCTCGCGAAGCGGGCGTTCAAGGTCCTGACGGACGCTCGCGTCCAAACCACGTTCGAGGGCTGATCGACGGACCCATGACCGCGTTCGACGTCGATGCGCTGCGCGCCGAGTTCCCGGCCCTCGCGCGCATGCAGGACGACCGACCCGTCGCGTTCCTCGACGGCCCGGGCGGCACCCAGGTCCCGCAGCGCGTCATCGACGCGGTCAGCGACTACTACGTCCACGCGAACGCGAACAGCGGCGGCGCGTTCACGACGAGCGAGCTGAGCGACGCCATCAGCGACGAGGCCCACGGCGCTGTCGCCGACTTCCTCGGGGCGTCCAGCCCCGACGAGATCAAATTCGGCTACAACATGACGACCCTGACGTTCCACATCGGTCGCAGCATCGGGGCCACGCTGGCGCCGGGGGACGAGATCGTCGTCACCACGCTCGATCACGAGGCGAACGTCAGCACCTGGCGCGCGATGGCGATGGACCGTGGGCTCACCGTCCACACGGTCGACATCCGCGAGGACGACCTCACGCTCGATCTCGAGGACCTCGAATCGAAGCTGTCGCCACGGACGAAGCTCGTCGCCGTGGGCTATGCCAGCAACGCCGTCGGGACGATCAACCCGGTGGCCGAGATCGTGGCCCGCGCGCACGAGGTCGGAGCCCTCACCTATGTCGACGCCGTCGCATATGCACCGCACGGCCCGATCGACGTCCGTGCGCTCGACACCGACTTCCTCGTCTGCAGCGCATACAAGTGGTTCGGCCCGCACCTGGGCGCGCTGTACGGCAAGGCAGCCGTGCTCGAGTCACTGCCCGCCTTCAAGGTCCGTCCTGCGCACGATCGATTCGAGACCGGCACGCCAGCGTTCGAGTCGATCGCGGGGACGCTTGCCGCCACCGATTACCTGCGCGACCTCGGCCGGTCGTACGGCGATGTCGCCGGAGCGCCGGGCGCTGCCGACGGCAGCGAACGACGGCGCGAGCTGGTCGCGGGCATGACCGCCATCGTCGACTACGAGCGCGAGCTGGTCGGCCGGTTGATCGCCGGCCTGGGGGCCATCCGGGGCGTATCGATCCATGGCATCACCGATCGAGGTCGCGCTGCGGAACGCGTGCCGACGGTGTCGATCTCCGTGAAGGGCGTCCCACCCCGGGCCGCCGCCGAGCGCATGGGGCGTGAGGGCATCTACGTCTGGGATGGCGACTTCTACGCGACCGGGCTCATCGAGCGGATCGGCAGGGCCGAGGTCGGTGGTGTGCTCCGCCTTGGACTCGTCCACTACAACACGGCTCAGGAGGTGGACCGCACCCTCGCGGCAGTCGAGCGACTTGCGACGGCGAGCCGGTGACCGGGCGCCTGGGTATCCGGGCGATGCTCGCTGGAGGATCGCCGACGGGCCGACCCACGCCAAGCTGCCCATGGCTTTGGGTGCCCTACCATGCCCACGATGTCGTCACGTGACCGCCGGGGCGGCGCCGCGCCTTCGCTCTTCCTGGCCGTGCTGCTTGCCGCCGCCGGCGGTGCCTGCGGGACCGCCGCCGACACGTCGCAGCCGCCGCTCGTGACCGGCGACCCACCCACCTCCCGTCTGCCGATCATCGTCGACACGGACGTCGACGTCAGTGACCTCGGGGCGCTCGCCGTCCTGTTGCGCGACCCGAGCGTCGACGTTCGAGCCGTGACCATCGCGCCGACCGGGACCGGCGTCACGAACTGCGCCTCCGGCCGCCTGATCGTGCAGTACGTGCTGGAGGAGTTCGGCGCGGGCTCGATCCCGTTCGCGTGCGGTCGCGCGGACCCGGGGCCCGATGCGCTGCGCTTCCCCGACGAGTGGCGGCTCAACGCAGATGGCGGCTGGGGCATGGTCATGCCCCCGCAGCCGAACGTCGGCCTGCCCGAGGACGCGGCCACGCTCCTCGCCCGCATGGTGAATGAGAGTCCGAGCTCGCCGACCGTCGTGGCGCTCGGCCCATGGACCAATCTCGAGGACGCCGTCATCGCGGATCCCACGGTCGCCGACCGGATCGCGGCCATCCACGCCATGGGCGGCGCGATCGACGTGCCCGGCAACGTCATCGTGGGGGACGTGACCGCGGACGATGGCCTCGAATGGAATTTCGCGGCAGACCCCTCCGCCGTCGGCGCGATGTTCGCGGCCGAGACCCCGATCAGCCTGGTCCCGCTCGATGCGACCGACGATGTGCCCATCCCGATCGACCTGGCCGAGCGACTGGCCGACGACCTGCCGGCGGCCGGCGCGGACCTCGTCACCGAGCTCCTGGCGCGGGTCCCGACCAGGTTGACCGGGGAGGGCCAGCAACTGTGGGACGAGCTCGCGGCGCTGACGGTGAGCGAGCCGGACCTCGTGACCTGGGAGGATGCCCTCCTCCTGGCCGACCATGCCGGGCGCCTCACGCGGGAGGAGGCCGGCAGGCCGGTCCGCTTCGCGACCGCGGCGGACCGTGAGGCCGTCGAGTCCGCGCTCATCGACGCGCTGGCGGTCGGTCCAGACCGAACGACGCCGTTCAAGCTGGCCGGGCAGCTCGCGGTCCGGTGGGACGGTGCGACCTGCAGCTTCGAGATGCAGGACGGGGTCACGCCGGGCGTGGCCGCGTTGTCCTTCGACAACGGGACCGGGGATCCGGCGGCCGTCCAGATCGTCGGTGTGCGGGAGCCGCGCACGTGGCAGGACCTGCTGGCGTTCCTGCCGACCGTGGATCCCGCGTCGGAGACCGCCGTGCTCCCCGACTGGGTCATCGACGCAGGTGGCCTCTCCGACGAGCCAGGCTCAGGCGGGACGATGGCGGGTTCGGTCTCGCTGGAGCCCGGGACCTACGGGCCCGTCTGTATGACCGGCACCTGGCCGGACTTGGAGTTTCGCCCGGGCCAGCCGTTCGTCGTCGCGCCGGCGTAGCGCGGCCGACTGAGCCCGTTTCGGTCACCAGTCGACGAGCTTCCAGATCTCGGGCTGAAGTCCCGTTCGGTCTCCGACCTCCCCGAATGCGGTGACCGAGCGGACGAGCTCCTCGGCCGCCTCGGCTGGTCGACCCATGGCGTGCAGAAGGTCGGCTCGATTGTTGCGCAGCGCGGCCTCACGGTGACGATCCCCGATGAGCACGCATCGACGCAGCGCTTCGTCCGTGAGATCGAGTGCGGTTTCGAGATTCCCGGCCGCCCGTTCGAGGAGCGCGAGATTGTTGAGCGCACCGAGGCGTGCCGATGGATCGTCAGCGACACCGGCGCGTTCGAGGCTGCGCCGCAGGTGCTGGCGGGCCGCCTCGCCATCGCCGGTGCGACGCGCCAGCATCGCGAGGAGATTCTCCGCGTGCGCCTCCGACTGCGAGTCCGCGCTTGCCCGAGCGACCGCCAACGCTTCGTCGGCCAGCTCGCGGGCAGTCGATTCGTCGCCTCGGCGGACCGCCACGAGGCCATATTCGGTGAGCACCCGTGCCCGAGTCGGAGATGGCGCTTCGCCGACTCGCACCAGCGCGGCGGCAAGGTGGAGCTCCGCGAGCTCAAGGGCACCGCGTCGGAGGTGGAGGCTGCCGAGCCTGAGCTCGAAGGCAGGGACCTCAGCCGCTTGGGCGAGCGCGGCCCCGAGTTCGTATGCGGCCAGGGCCTCCCCGTAGCGCCCGAGCAATGTCTCGGCATCGCCGATCGCAGCGTAGAGCTCGGCCCGCTCGGGGTCCCCTAGCAGGAGTGCGCCCCGGAAATGTTCAGCAGCCAGCCCATGGTCGGAAATCCGACGCGCGGCTTCCGCGGCGAGACGATGGAAATTCGCGGCCTCGAGGGGACGAGCACCCGCCGCAAGATGCTCCGCGATCCGTGCCGCGGTCCGTCCGTCGCCGGTGGCGCGATCGATCCGAGTCGAGAGGACGGTCGCAGCGCGGCGATGCAGTACGCGTCGCCGGGCCGACCCCAGCTCCTCCAGCACCGAGGTCCGCACGTCGTCGTCTCGAAAGCGATAGGAGTCCTGCCGCTCCTGGCCGGTCTCCACGAGGATCCCACCGCCGACGAAGACATCGATCGCCGATGCGACGGCGGCCTCCCCGTGGCCAGCGACGTCGACCATGAGGTCCGGGTCCACCTCCTGCCCCAGGATCGCCGCCGCCGCGAGGACATCCCTCGCGACCGCGCCGAGCCCGACGAACGCCGACGTCGCGGCAGGAGTCGGGGCGGGGGTCGGGCGATGGGTCGCGGAACTCCCTTCGAGACGTGCGGAACGGATGCGCTCGTGCAACGAAGTTGTCTCGGCCTCCGGCCCGACACCGAGCTCGGTGGCGAGGATCCGTACGCACTCTTCGTACACGCGAACTGCGGCCTGCCGATCGCCGGCACCTGCATGGACCCGCATCAGTGCACGATGCCCCCGTTCATCGAGTGGGTCGAGCGCCACGAGCCGCCGTCCCGCGGCGATGGCGTCCGTCAGGCGTCCCTCCGCCGCCTCGAGTGCGACGAGACGCAGGAGCGCGCGCCAGTGCTCGCCCCGAAGCGCCTCCGCCTCCAGGGTCTGCCACTCATCGAAGGAGGCGCTGTCGCGCAAGGCGAACCCTTCGAGGAACTCGCCGCGGAAGAGGGCGGCCCCGCGCGCCAATGCGCGCCGACAGGCCGGGCACGCGTCCTCCGGGCCGTGATCGTGCGACGCTGCCGCGAACGCGGCGCGCGCCACCCAGACGTCGAGCGTGATGTCATCCCCGGCCAGGGCGACCTGACGCCTATCGACCGCCAGCCAGCGTCCGCCCAGACCCGATCGAAGGACGCTGAGGGTCCGCCGCAGCGACCCGCTCCCCGAGTCGGGCTCGGCGTCTGGCCAGAGCAGGTCCACCAGGGATGACCGGGCCACCGGCCGGTCGACCATGGCCACATAGGCGAGCAGGGCCACGGCCTTTCGCGTGTCGACGATGAGGGGGTCGCCGGCGATCCGGACGTCTGGTGGGCCGAGGAGGGTGATGCGCAGCGTCAGACCGTAACTCCTTGTGCCGCGGGGGCTGCATCGTAACGATCTCGGAATGATGACCGGGGAGGATGGTGGAAATGAACGGTATATCGATGCGCCGCAACGTCCCGTGACCGTATTCGGCGGCGCCCTCCGGCGCGCGATCGGTCGAGGTAGTGGCGTGGCCAGCGCGCCGGCCGGCGTTCCGGTCGAGCGGCTGGCAGAGCCCTCCACGCCGGTCGTCATCAGCGAGAATGACCCGCTGCTCCCCTATCTGGAGAGCGCTCAGGGTGCCGTCGACCTCGACGGCCTCGAACTGGACTCGGCCGCCTTGCGCGAGCTTCGTGCGGCCGGTGTCACGCTCGTCGTCCCACTGGTCACGCACGGTGACCTGATCGGCACGCTCAACCTCGGGCCGCGCCTCTCCGAGCAGGACTACTCGGCGGACGATCGGAGGCTGCTCGAGAACCTGGCCTCGCAGGCTGCGCCCGCGCTCCGCGTCGCCCAGCTCGTACGCGAACAGGAAGCGGTGATTCGGGAACGAGAGCGGTTCGAGCACGAGCTCGAGGTGGCCCAGCTCATCCAGCAACACTTCCTGCCGTTGACACTGCCGCAACCATCGGGTTGGAGCGTCCAGGCGCATTACCGTCCGGCCCGCGCGGTCGGCGGCGACTTCTACGACTTCGTCGAGCACAGTGACGGCAGCCTGGCCTTCGCCGTCGGCGATGTGACGGACAAGGGCGTGCCCGCGGCCATGGTCATGGCCGCCACACGATCCTTCCTCCGCGCCGCCGGTCAGGATGCCGCGTCGCCCGGCGAGGTCCTCGCTCGCGTCAATGACTTGCTCCAGGCCGACATGCCCCCGCGGATGTTCGTCACGTGTCTCTACGGCGTGCTCGACCCGGCGACCGGCAGCATCCGCTTCGCGAACGCCGGGCACAACCTGCCCATCGTCCGGACCGCGACAGGCGCCGACGAGCTGCGGGCGACCGGCATGCCGCTCGGTCTCATGCCGGGGATGCGCTACGACGAGGTGGAGACGAGACTCGATCCAGGGGACCAGCTCGTGCTGCATTCCGACGGGATCGCTGAGGCACATGGACCCGATCGGACAATGTTCGGGATCCCGCGCCTGCGACAGGTTATCGCCGGTGCCGACGCCGGGGACCGCCTGCTGGTCGAGGTCCTCGCCGAGCTAGAGCGGTTCACCGGGACGGGCTGGGAGCAGGAAGACGACATCACCCTCGTGTCCCTCGGCTGGCATGACGCCGGGCTGCTCACCGATTTCGAGCTTCCGAGCGAGCCCGGTCGCGAGCGCGACGCTATGGAGCGCGTCGCCGCCGCGGTGGCGCCGCTTGGCCTCGCCGGGCCGGCGCTCGAGAAGCTCAAGACGGCCGTCGCCGAGGCCACCATGAACGCCATCGAGCACGGTAATCACAGCCGCCGGGAGATCCCGGTTCGCGTGACCGCCGGCGTCGAGGGCAATGACCTCGTCGTCCGCATTCGGGACGAGGGGGGCGATCAGCCCATCCCGATCGTAGAAACGCCCGACGTCGCGGCCAAGCTCGCCGGCGAGCAAGAACCCCGCGGCTGGGGCCTGTTCCTCATCCAGCAGATGGTCGACACCGTCCGGGTGACATCGGACGGTCGCTACCACACTGCCGAGCTCGTGCTCCATCTCGAGGAGACCTCGCCGTGACCGATCGATTCAGCACCAGCATCCGGATGGACGGCGCGACGCCGGTCATCGAGCTCGTCGGGCAGATCGACGCCGAAGCCGAGGCACCCCTGCTTGATGCCTGGGCCCGGGCGGCGTCGGGCGTGGAGCGAGTCGTCCTTGATTTCGGCCGCACCGAGTACATCAACAGCACCGGCCTGGCGGTCATCGTCCAGCTGCTAGCTCGTGCCCGGGCCGATCGCTGCGACGTGCACGCATTCGGCCTCAGCGACCACTATCGGGAGATCTTCGAGATCACCCGGCTCGCCGACTTCGTAACGCTGCACGCGGACCGCGCCGCGGCCCTCACCTGACCACCATCCAGGAAGGACAAACGCCATGCCCGATGCTGAGACCGCTCCCGAGATCCGTCGCGCCGGCGACCACGCCGCGATCATCGCGATCCGGGGCGAACTGACCGGAGCCACCGACGCCGCCTTGATGGAGGCATACGGCCGGGCCGCCGATCCCTCGACACGGGTCGTGGTCCTCGACTTTAGCGAGCTCGAGTACATGAACAGCACCGGAATCGGCCTGCTCGTCACGCTGCTCGTCCGGGCACAGCGACAGCGCCAGCGACTGATGGCGTTCGGGCTGTCGCAGCATTACCGCGAGATTCTCTCGCTCACCCGCCTCGACGAGGCGATCGGCGTGGTCGAGAGCGAGGAAGAGGCACTGCGCGCGGGATGAGACCGATCGGGCGTGTGCTCGCCCTCGCGCTCTTCGCCGCATGTCTCGTGATGACGGTGTCCGGGCTGGTCTCACTGATTCTGCCCGGGAACGATCTGATCCCCGACCGACCGAGCTTCATCGATGTCCTGATCTTCTCCTTCATCTTGATGACCTTCCCGGGCGTCGGGCTCGCCATCGCCTGGATGCGGCCGGCCAACCCCGTCGGCTGGCTGTTCCTGGTGGTCGGAGTCGCGATCTCCCTCGCCGTCGTCGCCACGGAGTATGCCGGCCGCGTCGCCTTCGCCGGAGAGACCCTTCCGGGCGCGGAGCTCGTCGCCTGGGTTGGCGGCTGGAGCTGGTACGTCGCTGGGGGCATCGCCCTCCCACTTGCGGTAATGCTCTTTCCGGACGGCCACCTGCCCGGGCCGCGCTGGGGTGCGGTCGTCGGGCTGGCGATCGTCTTCGTCGTGGTCCTCATCACGGCTCAGGCGATCCAGCCAGGTCCCCTCGAGAGTTACGGGGGCGCTTTGCAGAACCCGTTCGGCGTGAGCGGGCCGCTCTCCGACGCCCTCGCAGCGTTGCTTCCCCTGGGAACCCTTGCCCTCGTCGCGACGGGCGCGCTCGCGATCGTCTCACTCGTGGTCCGCTTCCGGCGGAGCAGGAGTCCGGAGCGCCAACAGATCAAGTGGCTGCTGTACCCGGCGGCCATGTTCGTCGTGGGACTCGCCCTTGCCGCCGCGACCTCGGACACCGCCGCCTGGTCGCTGGCACTGATCGGTCTCAGCGGATTCCCGATCGGGGTCGGGATCGGCATCCTTCGGCACCGGCTGTTCGATATCGACGTCGTCATCCGGCGGACGCTGATCTATGGCGCACTCGTCGCGATCCTGGGAACGGTGTACGTCGCACTTGTCCTTGCCCTCCAATCGGCCCTGAGCGGGTTCACCGGCGGCGACACGCTGCCGGTCGCCCTGTCGACGCTCACGATCGCCGCGCTCTTCGGGCCAGCACGAGCGCGTGTTCGCGAAGCCGTGGATCGCCGCTTCTACCGATCTCGCTATGACTCCTGGCGGACGCTCGAGCATTTTGCGGGCCGCATGCGCGACCAGGTCGAGCTCGACCAGGTCGCGCGATCCCTCCTTGACATCGCGGGACGAGCCGTGCGACCGGCGTCCATCGGCGTCTGGGTTCGTGAGCGCGACAGGTGAGTCGAACCGCCGTACTCGCGTGGGGGACCTTCGGCCTTTCGCTCGGAGCGATGGTTGCGGCCCTCGTCGTATGGGCCGCGGCGACCGGGGAGTCTTTGACGCCGGACATCGTGCTCTACCCAGCCGCCTACATTGCCTTCGGCGCCGTCGGAGCCTTGATCGCCAGCCGCCACCCGACGAACCGGATCGGCCGCCTTGCGCTTGTCACCGGTGCTATCGGCGCCTTCGTCGGCCTGTGCGACAGCTTCGCCCGGATGGCGCAGCCGGTGCCCGGTCAGGAATTGGCGGCATGGGTCGCTACGTGGGCCTTTCCCGTCACGCTTGCCCCGCCGCTTATGCTCGTCCTGCTGTTCCCCACAGGTCGCCTCGCGTCCCGACGCTGGGCGATCGTCGCGGGACTGATCCTGGTGGGTTCGGGGCTCATCGCCATCGGAAACGCGTTCACCCCGCGGATGGTCGACTACCCGGGCCTGCGCAACCCATTCGGGATCGACGGGTTCCAGGGATCAGTCCTGGAGAGCGGCGGCGTCGGCTGGTTTCCGCTGTTGGGTGGCGCGATCGCGGCGGCCGTCGGCCTCGTTCCCAGGCTGCGACGGGCCCGCGGGGTCGAGCGCCAGCAGCTCAAGTGGATCACCTTCGCCGCCGCTGTCCAGGGCCTCGCCTGGGTCGTGCTCGCCCTCGACCTGCGGGGCACGGCTGGAGACGTCGCCGGGTACGCCGTCTTCGGCTCACTCTTACTCATCCCGGTCGCGACCGGCATCGCGATCCTTCGATACCGGCTGTACGACATCGATCTCGTCATCCGGCGAACACTGGTTTACGGCGCCCTCGTCGCAGTGCTTGGCACCTGCTACGTGGTACTGGTGCTCGGGCTCCAGATGGTCATGAGTGGACTGACGGGGAGCGAGACCCTGCCGGTCGCGCTCTCGACGCTAGCCATCGCCGCCCTGTTCGGCCCGGCGCGGGCTCGCGTGCGAGCCATGGTCGATCGGCGCTTCTACCGATCTCGCTACGACGCCCAGCGCACGCTCGCGCAATACGGCGGGCAGATGCGCGATCAGGTCGACCTGGATTCGGTCGGGCGGACCTTGGCCGCGACCGCGGCGGCGGCCGTTCGGCCCGCCTCGATCGGGCTCTGGATCCGCGGTTCATGATGAAGCGGCGTGTCCGCCTGGGGGTGGTCGGCGCCGTGCGGCCCGCTTCGGCCAGCGTCTGGGTCCGCGGGTGCCTGCCGTGACCTTCCGGGTGGCGACGGTCACGGCCATCGTCGTCCAGGTCGGGCTCGGAGCGGTCAGCAACGTACTATTCATCGCTGCGTACCAGGGCCGGCCGGAGTGGTTCGCCGATCCTGCACTGGTCGTGACCGGCGGATCGTTCACCGCCGAGCTGTTCAAGTGGGCCTCGCTGACCGACCTGGCCAGTTACTACCTGCCGACCGCCGTCGTGGCGATGGCCCTCTGGGTCGCCGTGGGGGAGCGAAGGCCGGTGCTGGCGACAGTCGCCACTGCGGCGGCCCTCGGATACGTCCTGATCGGCGGCGCGGGAGCGGCGGCGCTTGCCATGGCAGGCGCGCCGTTGATCATCGACTACTACCAGCCCGGAGCCGACCGGGTGGCGATCGCGGTGATCTTCGGGATGCTCATCGACGTCGTGTTCCGGGCGATCTGGCAACTCCTCGACGGGATCCTGCTGGCGGTCTGGTTCCTCGCGACGGGATTGCTCGTGGCGCGCGATCGGCCAGGGTTCGCGCGACTCAGCATCCTCCTCGGTGGGCTGATCGCGGCAGGGACCGCCCTGAACGTCGTCGGGCTGGCGCTCGTCCGCGACATCGGGCTCGGGCTCGTTTTCATCCTGTGGGCGGCCTGGTCCGTCTGGTTGGCCATGCTGGTCTGGCGGCGCCGACCGCCATTCGACGTTCTCGACGCAGAGGGGCACGGGCCGTAACGATCTCCGGACGGTCATCCCCCACGATCGGATCATCAGCTATGCGAGAGGACCGATGACCGCAACCCCCAGCGAGCCGATGAACGAGTCCACACCCCGCCGAACCGATGCCGACAGCTGGGCCCGGCCCGTCGACCGGCTGGCTGTCTCCGACCCGGACGCCGGAGGTGTCGCCGCGACCGTGACGGGGCGGCGCGTCGCAGGGCCGCTTCAGGGCTTCGGGCAGATGTGGCAGAAGACGTTCCGGGTTCGGGTTCCTGCCGAGCCCAGCCTGACGCCGGAGGATGCCATCGCCATATGGAAGGCCGAATTCTCGAGGTTCTGGCCCAAGGGCAATACGTTCTACGCGCCGCTGGCGGGGATCCGTCCGGGCGAGGTTGCCCTACTCTCCGTGGTTGCAGCCGGGCCCGTCAAGCTCCATACGGGCGTGCTCGTGCTGTATGCCGACGATGGGGCCTTCACGCTCATGTCGCCGGAGGGACACATGCTGGCGGCATGGATAACGTTCAGCGCCACGCGGGCGCCCGACGGCGCGGTCATCCTCCAGACGCAGGCCCTCGAGCGAGCGAGCGACCCGCTATTCGAGATGGGGCTGATGCTCGGCGGTCATCGCGCCAACAACCGGTTCTGGCAGACCACGCTGGCGAATGTGGCGGCAAGGTTTGGCGCCGCAGAGGCCGCGGTGGAGACCGAGATCGTATGCGTGGATCGCCGGCGCCAGTGGCGGCATGTCGGGAATGTCCGCCACAACGCCGGGATTCGCGCCGCGATGCACGCCGCCGGCGCCCCGGCGCGATTCGTCCGCCGGCGCATCTGACGTCATCGCCGCGGACGGCCCGGCCTCCCTACATCCGAACGCGTACGCTGTCCAGGTGACCGGGCCAGCTCTCGATGCCATCGTCGTCGGAGCGGGGCCGAACGGCCTCGCCGCGGCGCTCACCCTGGCCCGGGCCGGTCGAACGGTCCGGGTCTACGAGGCGGCCGACACGATCGGTGGCGGGACCCGGACCGAGGAGCTGACGCTCCCCGGGTTCCGCCACGACGTCTGCTCGACGATCCTGCCGCTGACGGCTGCGTCCCCGTTCTTTCGGACCATCGACTGGGACGCCCACGGCGTGGAGCTCATCCATCCCGACGCGCCCCTTGCCCACGCCCTCGACGGCGGGCGCGCGGCCGTGCTGGAGCGCTCGTTCACGGTGACCGCCGCGGGCCTGGACCGTGATCGCCGGACCGACGACGGCGGCGCCTGGCTGCGGCTGTTCGGGCCGCTCCTCCGCGACGCTCGCAAGTTGTCGAAGGAGCTGCTCGGTCCGGTCGTCCACGTGCCGCGCCACCCGCTCGCCCTGGCCAGGTTCGGGTTGCCGGCGTTGCATTCGGCCGAGGGCCTTGCACGCGGCCGGTTCCGCGGGGATGCGGCGCGGGCGCTGTTCGCGGCCCTGTCCGCGCACTCGATGGTCGCGCTCGACCGGCCGTTGTCGGCATCGTTCGGGCTCGTGCTCGGGATGTACGCCCATGCGGTCGGCTGGCCGATGATCCGGGGCGGTTCGGCCGCCGTGACCGCTGCCCTGGCTGCCGAGCTCCGGTCACTTGGCGGCGACATCGTGACGGGTGAGCGGGTGGACAGGCTGGAAGGGTTGCCCGCGTCACGGGTGGCGCTGTTCGACACGACCCCCCGAGCCGTGGTGGCCATTGCCGGCGACCTTCTGCCGCCTCGGACGCGGCGCGGGTACGAGGCCTTCCGCTACGGCTCGGGCGTGTTCAAGGTCGACTGGGCGCTCGATGGCCCCATCCCATGGACCGCCGACGGCCTCCGGCGCGCGGGCACGGTCCACCTCGGCGGCACGATCGACGAGATCGCGCTTTCAGAATCGGAGGTCGCTGCCGGCCGTCACGCCGAGCGCCCGTTCACGCTTGTGGCCCAGTACCACCCGTGGGATCCGTCGCGGGCGCCGGCCGGGAAGACGACGGCCTGGGCCTACTGCCACGTGCCGCCTGGCTCGGACGTGGACATGACCGACCGGATCGAGGCCCAGGTCGAGCGCTTCGCGCCCGGGTTCCGCGACCTGGTCCTGGCGCGCGCGACCCATTCGCCCGCGCAGCTCGAGGCCCACGATCCGAACTACATCGGAGGCGACATCAACGCCGGGATCGCGGATATCCGCCAGACCCTGTTCCGACCCGTCCCGAGCCTGGACCCATACCACGCGGGACCTGGGCTGTACCTCTGCTCGTCGTCGACGCCGCCGGGCGGTGGCGTCCACGGGATGGGCGGGTTCCTCGCCGCTCGATCCGCGCTGCGTCGGGATCTCCGCTAGGGACCGACCAGTCCGTCGTCGTCGGGGTCGACCAGCTCGCGCCGCAACCACCACCCGAGGAACAGCGCCCCTGCGGCAGGGAGCAGTGCCCAGACGATGAGCAGCGCGGACAGCACGACGAGGATCAGCTGCACGTCGGCAAGGCTCTCTTCGATCGCGCCGGCGCGGAGGTCGTCAGCCACACCGTCGAGCTCCGTCCCGAGCGACTGGAGCGACGTGGAATTCGCGAGCAGCGCCGCCCGGTTGGCGTCGAGGTCCGCCGCGATGACCTCGAGCCGCGTATCGAGCCCCTCGAGATCGACGGACATCTGGCCGAACAGGTTGGCGGCGTTGGCCAGCGGCCTCGCGCCGAGGATGTTGATGGCACTTAGCTGGCCCTGGACCAGGATCAGGTTCTCGCGCAGGTTCGCCACGGTCTGCGCCGTCTGGCGGACGGCCGGCGGCGTCCGTTCCAGCGTGCCGGAAAACGAGGTCGCGGACGTGCCCATGCTCGACAGCACGATCGCCGTCTGATCGAGGGTCGAGACGATCGAGTCGACCTGTTCGCCCGTCCGGTCCGCGACGGCCCCGACCCGCCCGCCGACCCACGCCAGCGCGAAAGCGCCGATGAGCGCGAGGGCAACGCCGACGAGCCCGTACGCGATCAGACCGGTGCTCAACCGCCGCAGTCCACGACGCATCGTGAGCGGTCGTCGCCGCAGGGGGTCAGGGGAGATGGCTGTCATGGCGGGCAAGTCTGCCACGCGCGACAGCTCCCGCGGGCACGCGCCGCTCAGCGGGCAGCCATCGACCCGCTGGGCGGGAGACCATCGACCCGCTGGGCGGCGACCCGCTGGGCGGCGACCCGCCGGGCGGTGACCCGCTGGGCGGCGACCCGCCGGGCGGCGACCCGCCGGGCGGTGACCCGCTGGGCGGGAGGCCATCGACCCGCGGGGCGGGTCTACTGGCGGAGCACCCTGGTGATCGACCCGCTGGGCGGGTGATTCGAAGCTCGCGACCAGTCTGGGGCGCGCCCGAGACGCGCCCGAACGGCTGATCGACCCGTCGGGAGGGTGAATCGGCCATCGAGGATGCCCGCCCGAGGCTCCTCTGACAGTAGACCCGCTGAGCGGGTGATGGGGCCCAGCCACCCTCCCAAATCAACCGCTGCGCGGCGCTTAGGACGAACGTCCTTCGTCGGTCGACCGCCCGGCGGTCCACCCAACGACGGAGGCGAATGCAGACCGTCGAGCGGGCCGCCCGGCGGCTTAAACGACGAAGGAAGAACGCCCCAGAGCCGCTCCGATCGACGATAGGGCCGCTGGGCGGCGCGTCCGGCAACGGCGACCCGCGGCCGCGTGGCGACGGGGACCAGTGATGACCCACACACCCGCTGGTCGGGGCTGGCGCGTCCACGACCGGCGACCCCGCCTCGTGGCGGCGGCGACCGGCGACCGGCGACCGTGGCCCATGGACGGCAGCGGGGCCGATGTGACCGCCGCGGATGACTGCCCTCGAACCCTACCGCCACGCACTCCTGGCTGCGTCCGGATACAGCCGCACTCGCCGGTACGGCTCGCGTCCGCGCGAACGTGACACGAGATTGGCCCGTTCCGCCATCTGGTGCTGCAGCCGGCGGATGTACGCGTTCTGGGGCGACAGCTCGACGGGTTCCGCCGAGGTGAGCACGACCTCGATCGCGTCCTCGGTCTCCCGCATCGCTGCCTCGCGTGGGTCGATCTCCAGGGAGAAGATCGACGTCAGACTCGTCTGCATCTGCGGAACGGTGTTGCTCTTGAGGACGTAGATCGGCATGGCCCGCTCCTCGGCCTCGCGCAGCAGCGGCGTTTTCTGCTTGTACTCGTTCTTCAGGGTCATCACGACGTCCGCCTCGTCCACGTCGCGCGCGATGACCACCGGCAGCCCGAGATCGCGCACGGCCTGCTCGAGGCGCTTGCGGCTGATGCCCTGGGGCAGGACGCGCAGCGTCGGCAGCGGCGAGCCGCCTGGCACCAGCACGGTCTCGCCCCGTGCGCCCTCCTCAGCGCCGAGCGGCAGGGTCTCGAGCCCGTCGCCCTCCTCGAGCGCGTCGGCGTTGATGGGGGCCGTCCCTTCGTCCGCTTTGAGCGTCTGGAGCGCGCGGGCTGCCTGGTCGCGCCAGGCCTTCTGGCGCTCGAGCTCGCGGGCCTCGCGGGCACGGGTCTCCAGGGCGGTGGAGGTCGCCCCCCGCTCCAAGGGCCCCCGATCCGCGATCTCCCCCGCGACGAAGGGCGCCTCGGGCCCTCGCGAGGCGATGCGTTCGCCGGGCATCGCGCCCGGTACGCCGCCCTCCGAGATCGGTCCGCGCGGCGCACTCTCCCGGCCCGAGCCGCCGCGGGTCTGCCGCCAGCCACCGGACGCACCGGGCCGGTAGCCCGGGCGGAACCCGCCGCGCTCCGCCTCGCGGAAGCCGCCCGACGTCCGTGCCGACCCGTCGCCACGCCAGCCGGGCTCCATCCGCCACGGGGAGCCGCCACCGACGAGTCCGGCAAAGCGCTCGGCTCCGAGTTGCTCGCGTGGCGACGGCCGCGGCCGGCCCTGCGATCGGTGCACGCCCTCCTCGTCGCGCCAGCGCAGCTCGGGCGCCACGGCGTCCCCGCGCAGCAGCGCGTCGATGGTCTCGGCAACGTCGCTGTGGACCGCGACCCGCTCGCGGTCCTGGATCTCGACGATGACATCGAAGGTCGGTGGCGCCTTGCGCTCCAGCACGCTCTTCTGGGTACGGCGGCGGCGCGCCTCCTCATCGCCGAGGGTCACGCTCTGGATCCCGCCGATGAGGTCGGACAGGGTCGGGTTCAGCATCAGGTTGTCGAGGTTGTTGCCGTGCGCGGTCCCGATCAGCTGGACACCGCGTTCGGCGATCGTCCGGGCGGCCTGCGCCTCCAGCTCCGTCCCGATTTCGTCGATGACGATCACCTGGGGCATGTGGTTCTCGACCGCCTCGATCATGACCTCGTGCTGGAGGGATGGGGTGCGGACCTGCATGCGGCGCGCCTTGCCGATGGCCGGGTGGGGGATATCACCGTCGCCGGCGATCTCGTTCGAGGTATCCACGACGACGACGCGCTTGCCGAGGTCGTCGGCGAGCACTCGCGCGGCCTCGCGCAGCATCGTGGTCTTGCCGATGCCGGGGCGACCCATGATGAGGATCGACTTCCCGGTCTCGACGAAGTCCGTGATGATCTCGATGGTGCCGTACACCGCCCGACCGATGCGGCACGTCAACCCGACGATCTTGCCGCTTCGGTTGCGGATCGCGCTGATGCGATGGAGGGTGCGCTCGATGCCGGCGCGGTTGTCGTCGCCGAACAGCCCGATGTGCTCGACGACGAATGCGATGTCGGCATCGACGACTTCGCGGTCGAGGAGCATCACCTCCGCGTCGGGAAACCGGCCCTCCGGCCGCCGGCCGAGGTCCATGACGACCTCGATCAGCTGCTCGCGGTCCTCGAGCGCGTGCACGGCGTCGACGATCTCGGGCGGCAGGGACGAGAGCAGCGCGTCGAGGTCGTCGATCGATTCCCGCTGGCGGTCCTCGGATCCCATGCTGACCTCCACTCCGACTGGTTAGCGCACGCCGGCCGGCACGAGGGCCGGCTCGGCCACGCGGACGAGGGTTTCCTTCATGAGCAATGTCACGCTCGCGATCGAATCGAAGGCAGCATCCTCCAGGCGGCGATCGAGCGGTGCCTCATAGGTTCGCACGGGTGAGATGACGCCGTGGTTCGGGCGACGGTCGCGACCCTTCCCCGTGCGTGCCGCGATCATGCCAAGCCCGTATCCGATGATGGCTTCGGCATCGGCCTCCGGCCTCGCAACGACCTTCAGGTAGTGCGGCTGGTCCTCCTTGGCGACGCCGATCTGCACGAACGCATCCAGTTCCGTCCCGTCCTTGCCCCCACCGGGTGCCATCTGGACGTACGCCTCGACATCGGCGAAGCGCAGGATCGGCGCCAGGCTGGAGCGCGGGACCCGCCAATGGTTGCCCTGTCGTTCCCAATCGGGCAGTCGGATGGCTTCGAGCCGGGCAACGGGTCCGGGCGTCGCGGCGAGATAGAGGCGGTGCAGCGCCAGCGCATCGACCGCCTGGGCCGGCCGGATGCGCGCCTCGTCGGCGGCGCCCTCTGTCCATGGCGCGGGCAGCCTGGACTTGGCGGCGCGGAAGAGGATGCGTTCCTCGCCGTAGCGCATGAACCCGGCCTGCATGAGCAGCTCGACGTTGCCATCGACGTCTGCGCACGCGACGTGGAACCGCGCGGCACCCCGCTTCGCCCCTTCGCGCAGGATCTGCTGCACCAGCCGGTAGCGGATGTCGCCGGCATCGGCCATCCCGACGGCGTCCAGCTCCACGATCGTCCATTCGTCCCGGATCGATTCACGCTCCACGCGAACGAGGCCGGCGATCCGACCTCCGCCCTCGTAGACGTACATCAGGTCATTGGGGCGGAACGCACCCAGCGGCAGGCGGAAGAGGCTGAAGACCCCGATCGGCGGGCCGCTGACCGGGAGCCCCAGCGAGCGCGTCGCGGCATCATCTGACTGGCACAGGCGGGACAGCTCGCCCAGGGCGGCGAGGTCGGTGAGGCGGGCCGGACGAACCTTGCCCTGGCTGCGCGGTGGCCGCGTGATCGTCATCGCGGCGGGGTCCTCCTGGTCATCGGGTCTGGGTCCGGCGCGTCGGGTGCCGTCGACGGCCTGAGCCCTCGGCCGGGTCGTCGTGTTCGGCCGCCATCGTCGCGACCAGCCGGTGGAACCGCGTCTCCCCCGCGAGCTCCGGATGGAACGACGTCGCGAGGATGTTGCGCTCCCTGACGGCGACCACGCGGCCGTCGTCCAGGCGCGCCAGCACGTCCACGTCGGGACCGGTCCGCTCGACGATCGGGGCACGGATGAACACGCCATGGACCGGTCGCTCGCCGATGAGGTCGACGTTGAGCTCGGCCTCGAACGATTCGAGCTGTCGCCCGAATGCGTTCCGCTCGACGGTCACGTCGAGCAGCGGCAGGATCGGCGCCTCACCGCCGCTGATCTCGCGCGAGAGGACGATCATGCCGGCGCACGTGCCGAAGATCGGCGCACCGGTGTCGGCGAAGTCGAGGATCGGCTGGCGCAGACCCCAGCGCTCGATGAGCCCGCGCATCGTCGTGCTCTCGCCGCCCGGCAGGATCAGTCCGCTGACGCCCTCGAGGTCGACCGGCTCGCGCACGCGCACGCCATCGACGCCGATGGCGGCAAGCGTGTCGAGATGCTCGCGGAACGCCCCCTGGAGGGCGAGGACCCCGATCCTCATCGCGGAATCGTCGCGGTGGTCGTTACGACCCTTACCAGCCGCGGACCGCTAGGCGCTCCTGCT
Source organism: uncultured Chloroflexia bacterium (assembly GCA_963735785.1). Taxonomy (GTDB): domain Bacteria; phylum Chloroflexota; class Limnocylindria; order Limnocylindrales; family CSP1-4; genus SPCO01. Next base: position 811,260 of record CAVTMH010000003.1, read on the forward strand.
CCGGGATCTCCTCGAGGGCGATACCACGCATCGGGGCTCCGAGACCCTTCGAGACCTCGGCGATCTTCTTGGCATCGTCGAAGAACGTGGTCGCCTGCACGATGGAGTTCGCCATGCGGGCCGGATCCTCGCTCTTGAAGATACCTGAGCCGACGAACACGCCCTCCGCGCCGAGCTGCATGACCAGCGCCGCGTCCGACGGGGTGCTGATGCCGCCCGCGACGAAGTTCACGACCGGCAGCTTGCCGTTGGCCGCGACGTCCTTGACGAGCTCGTACGGCGCCTGGAGATCCTTGGCCGCCACGAAGAGCTCGTCGTCACGCATGCTTTGGAGCCGGCGGAGCTCGCTGAGCACGTCGCGCAGCTGGCGCACCGCCTCGACGATGTTGCCGGTCCCGGCCTCGCCCTTCGTCCGCATCATCGCGGCGCCCTCGTTGATCCGCCGGAGCGCCTCGCCGAGGTTCCGGCAGCCGCACACGAAGGGGACGTTGAAGGCGTGCTTGTCGATGTGGTTGTTCTCGTCCGCGGGTGTGAGGACTTCGGATTCATCGATGTAGTCGACGCCGAGCGCCTCGAGGACCTGCGCCTCCACGAAATGCCCGATCCGGGCCTTCGCCATCACCGGGATGGACACCGCGGCCATGATCCCGCTGATCATCTCGGGGTCGGACATGCGGGCGACGCCGCCCGCCTTGCGGATGTCGGCCGGGACTCGCTCGAGCGCCATCACGGCGACGGCGCCGGCTTCCTCGGCGATCTTGGCCTGGTCGGCGGTGACGACGTCCATGATGACGCCGCCCTTGAGCATCTGGGCGAGACCCTTCTTGGTGGCCCAGGTCGACGTTTCGACGGTCATGGTGGGCTGTGATTCCTCAAGGTGGCGCGTTCGGATCGCCCGGCCGGGTCTGGCCCCGGGGTCGTCGCCCGATCGAGTCGGCCGAGTCCCTCACGCGACCGCGATTATCGCACGCGCCCTCCGTTGCGCCCAAGCGTGAGATCGAGGTGGCGCACCCGGCGCGTCGTGGACCGGGATGGACCGGTCGATGGCGCTCGGCGCCGGATCGACGTCAGGCCACGGCGCCTCGTTGCCCGGCGGCAACGGCGTCGCACGATTCGAGTACCAGGACGGTCCTCCGTCGTGCGACCATCAGGACACACGCCGGCATCGGCGCAGGGATCCGGCCAACCGCCGGGTCGAAGGAGGGGACCATGCGTCGAGCGCTCGCGCTGCTGATCGTCGCCATGCTGTTCGCCGTCGGGTCGTCGACGGCACTCGCGGCCACCACCCAGAAGGTCACGATCCGCGCCGTGATCGCCCAGGCCGGCTGGGACACCTTCGATGAGAACACCGGTGCCGGCGAGGCGGGCAGTGCCCAGTTCGCCACGGCGGAGGGCCGAACGACCGTCTCGCTGTCCACGACCAGGGGCGAGCTCGTCCTGTGCCAGGGCGCCGAGACACCGGACGACCCGTTCGATGACGTGTATGGATTCGTCGGGACCGCCACCTTCGGAGAGGGACCGGCGAAGCTGTCGCTCGGCAAGACCTATAGCTCGGCCAAGGCGTCGGGCACGGTGACGGCCGAGGTGTTCACCTTCAGCGAGTGCACCGGTGACGAGGGCACGAGCAGCACCAGGTCCATCAAGGTCTCGATCGACTTGACCGGCGTGAGCCCGATCATCCACGAAACGCTTCGCTCGACGATCAGGATCCCCTCCCGCCTGAGGTCCAAGACGATGATCCGCGCCGATTCGCGCGAAGCGGCCGGGACCGTCAAGGTCGGCAGCCGCACCATTCGAACCGGCGGCGTGATCGGGATGCTCTCGATGAAGGCGTCGACGACGCAGTAAGGCCGCGACCGAACGGCCGACGGCCCGCGGCCGACGGCGAGGGCCGACGGCGCACCCTCGGCGCGCGTCTGTCAGGGCAGGCGGCTAGCGGCGCTTGCCCGAAGGGTCGAACTTGGTCGAGTAGGGATCGTTCGTGGGGTCGTCGCCGTACATGTCGCGGCGGTCGACGATCACGTTCCCGCCGCCGCCCATCAGGCCGACGATCGCCGCGTACACCACGACGACGCCGCGCTTCATCCATCTCCAGATGGTGTTCACGACCCGACTCTACTCCTCGCAGCTCAGCGCGAAACCGTTCGGACGACCCCCGACATCAGCTTCGTGGCGCGTCGCGCGGCCGTGGGCGACAGGCGCGACAGCGCGTCGACCAGTTCGAGGACATCGTCGTCGTCCAGGCCGCCGAGCAGGTCGAACAGCCGCAGGATCGTCGCATCCGGCACGCGCCCGAGCAGCTGCAGCGAGCGCTCCATCTCGCGGGGTTCGAGCTGCGGGATGAGCCCGACCGCGCGGTCGAACAGCCGCACGAAGACCACGAACGACGCGAGCCAGTCCTGCAGCTCGGCCAGTTCCTGGTCATCGGGGTTCTCGGCGGCCGCGACGGCGGCCTCCGTCGCCTTCGTCTCGAGCACGGCGACGATGGGGTCGCCTTCGCGCACCTTTCGCTCGGCGATGACCCGGCCGAACCACTGGAAGTGGTCGCCGACCGCCAGGTAGGCGACGCCGGCGGGACCGCGACGGCCGACGCGACGCGGCTCGGGGACGCGCTCCACGATGCCCCAGGACTCCGCCTCGGCGAGGGCCAGGCTCGCGGCACGGTGGCTGAGCCCGAGGGCCTCGCGGACCTCACGTTCGGTCAGCGGCGCCTGGCGGGCCATGAGATAGGCCTGTACCCGCGCGATGGCCGGCGTCACGCCCCAGGCCGCACCCATCTCGCCCCATGCCTGGGCGAGCTCCAGCCGGATCGTCTCCGCGGTCGTCCGCCCGGTGCGGGGCGAGCCGGCACCGCCGTTCGTGTCCGGTGTCTTTACCGTGGCGCGTTCGTCATTCATAACTTGCTATGTCAGGGTAGCACGACGCTAGACGGCGCCCAGGGGTCGGACGCGCCCCCCGCCAGATCGATCTCGGTCCGACCTCGGTCAGTTCGGCGCGTTGAGGACCGAGGCCATCGCGGCCTCGATCGCGACGAACAGCGGGTGGTTCGGATCGATCTCCGTCTCGCACGTCGCGATGCGCTCGTTCCCGCCGGGCGCCCCGAATTCGTAGATGAACTCCTGGCCATCGAAGGCGACCGGGCACTCCCCGGTGAACGGCCGCGCACGGATCGCGTCGAAATCGGTGGTCTTCACGGCTGTATCGAGGGCGGTGAGGACGTTCGGATCGAGTGCACCAAGCTCCGCCGCCACGGGCGCCGTCCGGTGGACGCGCCCGTTGCGCTCGATGACGGTCGTGCCGCCGCAGGCGCCCTCGGGACATTCGCCGCCATGGACGGTGACCGTGACCAGGGCGCCGTTTCCGACGGGCAGGATCGAGGAGACGGCCGGAATGGACTGACAGGCGACCGCGGACGCGGCCAGGACCACGATGGCGAAGACGGCCCGGAAACGATGGGGGTTCGACATGGCCGCGGGACGACGTGAGTCGCCCGCGAGTTCCCGGAGAGCCGGCCTGTGCGCCACGCGACCATTCCAGCGATCGACCGCGTCCCGGATCTCTCTTCGTGTGCGCCATGCGCACGTAACGGCGATCGAGCCCGTGAATTCGGCTCGGATTCGCTGCTCTCATCCGTCGGCCGGTGCGTGGCACGCACATACGGACATCGAAGGCCGATGGCATCGATGCCGTTCGCCAACGTGTGCACCACACGCACAGCGCGCACCTGAGATGCGATCCCCGGTGCATGCCCGACCTATCATCCGGCAATGCCCGTCCTGCGCAGCCGGCTCGACCCCGCCGCCGCCGAGACGCGCGCGAACCACGACGCCATGGCCGCCCTCGTCGACGACCTGCGGGAGCGCCAGGCGGCGGTCGCCGGCCGGGGCGCCGGGGGCGACGACCGCTCGATCGAACGGCACCGCGAACGGGGCAAGCTGCCGGTCAGGGAGCGGATCGATCGGCTGCTGGACCCGGCCAGCCCCTTCCTCGAGCTGAGCCCGCTTGCCGCAACCGGCCTGTACGAGGATGACGCGCCGGGCGCCGGCATCGTCACGGGCATCGGGCTGGTCGAGGGCGCGACCTGCGTCATCGTCGCCAACGACGCGACCGTCAAGGGCGGAACCTACTACCCCATGACGGTGAAGAAACACCTTCGGGCGCAGGAGATCGCGCTCGAGAACCGGTTGCCGTGCATCTACCTCGTCGATAGCGGTGGCGCCTTCCTGCCGCTCCAGGCCGACGTCTTTCCCGACCGCGATCACTTCGGGCGGATCTTCTACAACCAGGCCCGCATGTCCGCGGCCGCGATCCCCCAGGTGGCGCTGGTCATGGGCAGTTGCACGGCCGGTGGCGCTTACGTGCCCGCGATGAGCGACGAGACCGTCATCGTCAAGGGCACGGGCACGATCTTCCTCGGAGGACCGCCCCTCGTGAAGGCCGCGACCGGTGAAGACGTGACGGCGGAGGACCTGGGCGGCGCCGAGGTCCACACCCGCAGGTCCGGGGTCGCGGACCACGAGGCGCTGGACGACGAGCACGCCCTGGCGCTCGGCCGATCCATCGTCGCGAACCTCAGCCGCAAGCCCCCGGCCCCGCCCTGGGATCGCCGCGATCCGGAGGCCCCGGCCGTGGATCCGGTCGGCCCGCTGGGGCTCTACGGCGCGGTCTCGGCCGACGCCCGCCGGCCGGTCCCCGTCCGCGAGATCATCGCCCGGCTGGTCGACGGCTCGAGGTTCCACGAGTTCAAGCCGCTCTACGGCGAGACGCTCGTGACCGGCTTCGCCCACGTGGACGGCTACCCGATCGGGATCATCGCCAACGACGGCATCCTGTTCAGCCAATCCGCGCTCAAGGGCACCCACTTCATCGAGCTTGCGTGCCAGCGCCGCATCCCGCTGCTCTTCCTCCAGAACATCACGGGCTTCATGGTCGGGCGCGAGTACGAGGAGGCCGGGATCGCCAAGGACGGGGCGAAACTGGTCATGGCCGTCGCAAACGCCGAGGTCCCCAAGTTCACCATCCTCATCGGCGGCAGCTTCGGGGCGGGCAACTACGCGATGGCGGGTCGGGCCTACCAGCCGCGGTTCCTGTGGACCTGGCCGAATGCCCGGATCTCGGTGATGGGCGGCCAGCAGGCGGCGCGCGTCCTGTCCACGGTCCGCGGCGGCTTCGCGGACGACGCCGAACGCGATTCCTTCGAAGCCCCGATCCTCGAGACCTATGAGCGCGAAGGCTCGCCCTATTTCGCCACCGCGCGCCTCTGGGACGACGGCGTCATCGACCCGCTCGACACGCGACGCGTGCTATCGCTGGGACTGGAGGCAGCCCTGCATGCGCCGATCCCCGAAACGAGGTTCGGCGTCTTCCGGATGTAGTCACGCGAGGAGGCCACGATGCTGAAGTTCTGGAGCGAGATCCCGACGGCTCGAGCCCGCGAGATGGTCGCCGACGTCGCGACCTGGATCTGGGTGTCGCTGTGGGTCATCGTCGGCGTGAAGATCCACGAGGTCATCTCGTCATTCGCCGAGGCTGGGCGCGTCCTGCAGCGTGGCGGTACCAACATCCAGGGTGCGGGCGCGTCGCTTGGTGGAGCGCTTCGCGACGTGCCGCTCGTCGGCGTGGGGATCGGCGACTTGACAGCGGGTGCGTTCGCGACGGCTGGCGACCCCTTCATCTACGTCGGCCAGGAGCTCGAAACGTTGCTGATCCTGATCGCCCGGCTGCTGGCTCTGCTCGTGGTCGGCGTCATGGTGATCCCATGGCTGAGCCGGTACCTTCCCTGGCGCGCCGAGCGCTTGGCGACGGTCCGCAGCGCGCATCGCGTGATCCGGCGCGGGGACTTGACGGAGGCGGCGATGCAACGGGCGCTGGCGACCCGCGCCCTCGCTCGCCTGAGCTACCCCGACCTGCTTGAGCACACGTCCGATCCCTTCGGGGACTTCGCGGCCGGCCGGTACGACCGATTGGCCAGGGCCGAGCTCGCGAGCGTCGGGCTGCGCTGAACGCGGGCGGGATAGAGATCGGCGCCGTCAGGGCGGTATCTGGTCGGTGATATCGCGGAAGTCGTAGATGTGGTCGTTGTCCGGCCAGGTAAAGCTGCGGTCGGGCAACAGCTCGATGTCCTGTCCATACGCGGCACCGAACAGGAACCTGAAGGTGTTGACCGACGACATGTCGTCCGGGACCACGGCATCCACGCCGGGCAGGAACATCGCGTTCAGGTTGCCGAAGCGGAGCGCGTAGTAGCGCGGGTCGTCGCCAGGGCAATCCACGCTGCGACACGCGAGTGGTCCCTCGTCGGCCTGGATGATGATCAGCGGATCCGTCTCGTCACCACCGGCGGTGAGCCTCTCGACGAGCTCCTTGATCCGGCCATTCAGGTAGGCCAGCTGCGCTGCGTAGAGATCCGCTTCGTCCCCGCCGCGCGCCTCGTCTTCTGTCATCCGAGTGCCGTCCGCCCGGAACACGTACGGATCATGTGGGAGGAGGACGTGGGCGAAGACGAACTTCGGTCCGGGCGCGGACGCAAGTCGCATGAGCTGCCGGAACTGGAACAGCGCGATGTCACCGTGGCGCTCGAAGAACGTCGGGGTCGGCTTCTCGTCGCCGCGGACCCGCTCGATCGCAGGGAGCATGCTGGTATCGCGGAGCACCGACTCGAACTCGCTGGTGGACCCTGAGGTGATGTTCTCGTCGGCGGTGGGGTTCGACGAGGTCGGCCCGAACCACGAGCCGAGGTGGACGTAGCGATACCCGAGGGCCTGGAACTCCTTGCCGACGCGGTGGCCACGCAGCATCGCCTGCGCCGGCGTCCTGTCGCCCGAGTCCCGGCCGATCCTCTCCGTCAGGTGGTCCAGGTAGGTCATGTTGAGCGTGGCAGCGAGCGAGAAGTCCGTTGCGCGGTAGTTGGCGTGGCTGTCCTCCTGTACCTGGAAGCCGCGCGTCTCGAGCCATCCGTACAGGTCGTTGTCGGTGATCCCGAACGCCGTCTCGATGGCATCGGCGGACCCGTAGCGGTCGAAGACCAGGTAATACACGTCGCGGCTCGGTACGGCAGCGCCCGACGTCGCGAGCCCGGCATCGATCGTTGCGGCCGCCCGCGTCGCGCGAGACGCCTCGTACGGGACGATGGTGACCAGCGTCAGCGCGACCAGGACCGCCGCGAACGTATTCAGCACCGCAGTGACCGTCGAGAGGGACCGTCGCGCGATGACGGCGTACGCGGCAGCGACGGCGATGACGACGGCCCACACGACGATCTGGCCACGCACGTCCAGCCCGGCTCCGGACAGCGCCGGTGCGACATGGCCGAAGCCGTACCAGGCCACCACGAACGCGGAAGCGATGACCGCCCCGCGGCGGGCGCTGCGCAGCAGAAGCGCTGCCACCGCGTAGACCACGAGCGCCTGGACGACGGCGGTCGCGAGCGGATGGCCCGCGTCCACGAGGAGCACATCCGCCAGGTTCTCGGCATAGAGGAACAGGACCGCATACACGGCGAAGAGGAGCGGGTGGGCCGGGTACCGTGACAGTGGCGACTCGTGGCGGTCAGCGCGGTCGGGCATGGGTGGCGGGAACCCCGGTGCGGTCTGGTGTGGAACAGGAACCTCGGAGTGTAGGTTCGATCCCGGGAGGACGCGGTCGATCTCGAACGGCACGGTCCGGTAGCATCCGCACATGCCCACCGTCGCCCGGTTCTCGATCGCTCCCGTCCGCAGTCTCGGGCTCGAGCACCCGACCGAGATCGACGTGACCGAGCTCGGGGTCGTGGAGGATCGGCGTTTCTACCTGACCGACGAGTCGAACCGCCTCGTCGACCGCATCGTCGTCGGCCGGCTGGTCCAGGTCGCATCGCACACGGATCCCGAGGCCAGGAGCCTGCGCATGACATTCCCCGACGGGACGGTGATCGAGGACGAGGTCGAGCTCGGCGACCCGGTGCAGACGTACATCCACGGCCGGACCGGGGAGGGCCACGTCGTCATCGGGCCCTGGGGCGAGGCACTGTCCCCCATCGCCGGGCGAGCGATCACCGTCGTCCGGTGCGACCGACCAGGTGGTACGCGGGCGGGGAACCCCACCAGCATCATCTCCGACGGATCGCTCCGCGAGCTGGCCGCCAACGCCGGCGTCGACGACGTCGACCCCCGTCGGTTCCGGATGCTGATCGACCTCGAGGGAGCGGCGGCCCACGAGGAGGACACCTGGATCGGCGGCCGGATCGCGATCGGCGACGCCATCCTCAAGGTCACCAAGCCGGACGCGCGCTGCGCCATCACGACCCAGGATCCGGACACCGGCGAGCGCGACCTCGACACGCTGCGGACCATCATCGGGTACCGCGGCCTGCGCGACGGCAAGCACGCCGACTTCGGCGTGCTTGCGGATGTCGAGCGGCCGGGCCGCTTGCGGCTCGGCGACGAGGTCAGAGTCCTGTCGATGCCGAAGGCGGCGGGTTCGACGGCGGCGCAGCCGGCAGCGGCGGGCTGATCCGCCGAAGGATCACGACCCAGACCGCGGCACCGAGGGCGACGAGCGGCGCGACCTGCATCGCCGCGGACACGCCGGCGCGCAAGAATGGCGCCGCGAACAGGGTGCTATCGCCGAGCCACGAATCGAGAACCCAGCCGCCGATGACCAGCGAGGTGGTGGCGGCAACTGGTGCTCCGATCGCAAGGGCCAGGGCGACGACGACCGCGTCCACACGCGAGCCGAGCGCCGCTGGTGCCAGTCCGGCCCCGAGGAGCGCGACACCCGGCAGCCCGACGGCGATCGCCGCAGTTTCGATCGCGGGATCCGCGTTGGAGGTGGTGGCGGCCACGATTCCGATCGGCACATACAGTAGGGCAGCCAGGAACGCCCCGCGCCGTGCGGCGCGGATCGTCAACAGGCGACGCCCGGTCGGGTCCGGTTGCCAGTGCGGCGACCACGGATTGGCAGGGCCCATGGCGGCAGGGTAGACCTGTAGGACCCTGTTCGGAAGTCGGCGCAGGGCCCGCCGGTGCCTGCGCGCGCCGCTACGATGACGCGGTGAGTCCCGCCATCCGGCTCGAGCGCAGCGGCCCTGGGGACGCCGTTGCCAGGGTCACGCTCGCGCGCCCCGAGGTCCATAACGCCTTCGATGCCTCCACGATCGCCGAGCTGCGCACGACCTTCGCGACGCTCGCCCGTGAGGACCCCACGAGCCTGCGGGCCGTGGTCATGAGCGGCGACGGGCCATCGTTCTGCGCCGGTGCCGACATCGCCTGGATGCGCGCGGCGACGACGCTCGATGTGGAGGGCAACGAGCAGGACGCGATGGCGATGGCCGATATGTTCGAGGCCATCGATACCTGCCCGGTCCCGGTCATCGTGCGTGTCCAGGGGGCCGCCCTCGGGGGCGGGATGGGCCTGTGCGCGGTCGGCGATCTCGTCGTCGCGGAGAGTGGCGCGCGGTTCGGCTTCACCGAGACCCGCCTGGGGATCCTGCCGGCGGTCATCGCCCCGTTCGTCATCGCGAAGATCGGCGAGACCCACGCGCGGGCACTGTTCCCGGGCGGCCGCCGGTTCGACGCCGTGCGTGCCCAGCGCATCGGCCTCGTCCACGAGCTCGTCGAGGGCGAGGCCGCGCTCGACGGGGCGATCGATGCGGCGGTCGCCGACGTCATGGCGGCCGGCCCCACCGCCGCGCGGGCGGCCAAGGCGATCGTCCGCGAGGTGCGCGGTCTCGGCCACGGCTCATCGAAGTGGCACACCGCGCGCGTGATCGCGCGCCAGCGCGTGAGCGCCGAGGCGCGCGAGGGATTCGCGGCCTTCGACGAGAAACGCAAGCCTGGCTGGGCACCCGAGCCAAACGGCGACTGAGCCGTACGAGCCGCACCGATCCCGCACCATCCAGGGCGTCCGTGCGACGAATGCCGGCTTCATGGCCAGATCGTCACCCAAGGACGCTTATGGCCGATCAACGGCCGATGCTGGTCCCGATCCGGCGGTTCGCGACACTGATCGACTCCCGGTGTCGATCTCGCCAACATCCGGCCATGGATCAGCCGTAGTCGTCCCGGGATGTCGATTCTGCCAAGGTGCGTCCTCCTGACCGTCCGATCGCGCGGCCGCTCAGTCGACGATGGCGAAGGCGCGAACCGGGAATGTCGCCATGCCGCGGATGCGCGGCGGAACAGCGAAGAAGCGCCAGCCCGTCGCCGGCAGGGCGCGCAGGCCGGTCAGGTGCTCGACGAGCGGGATGCCTGCGCGGAGGATCGCGGTGTGCGCCGGCCGGGTCGGATCGGTCAGCGAGTCGACGTTGAGCGAGTCGATGCCGACGAGCGCCGCGCCCGACTCCACGAGCAACTCGGCTGCGGCGCCGGTCAGGAACGGGTTGTCGCTGAGGTAGGCCGGGGTTCCCCAGTGCTCGTCCCAACCGGTAGCGACAAGGACGGCTCGCCCGCGGACGTCGACGTCCTCAAAGGCTTCTCGCCCGATCGCGCGCTCGGTCGCGCCCCGACAGTCGACGAGGACTCCCTCGACATCAACGACGCGCCCCAATTCCAGCCCGGCAAGGTCGTGCCCGCCGGGAAATCGATGGGCCGGTGTGTCGACGTACGTCCCTGTGTTCGCCACGAGGTCGATCCGGCCGATCTCGAACGTCGTGCCGGAGGCGTACCTGGCCGTCGACGCTTCATGGGTCAGGAACGCCGAGATCGATGGCGCCGGGATGCCCGGGTGGGTCGTCATGCCATCGACGATCTCATGACTCAGGTCCACGATGCGGCGGTTGGTGTCACCAGCCATCGTTCATCCTCCTTGGCGAATCCTACCGAGTTTGCCCGCCGGTCATATGCGACAATCGCGCCACGATGAGCGACGAACTGAGCCCCAGCGAGGTCGCACGACGGCTCGGCACGTCCACACGGTCCGTCCAGCGCTGGATCGCGAGCGGGGCGATGCCAGCTCGCCGTGTCGGTGGTCGCTGGCGTGTCGCGTCTGACACGATTGGCGCGTTTAACGTCCGTAGCACACCAAGTGGCGCCCCGCCCCCTGCGGCAGGAATCCAGACGCTCTTCATCGCGAACCGGGGCGAGATCGCGACCCGCATCGCCCGAACCTGTGACGGGCTGGGCGTCCGCGTGATCGTCCCGCCCACGGACGGCCCCGCCGCGATCGACCTCCTGGACGCCGCGGCCGTCGTCGTCGCCGCCCTGGCAGCAGATGCCGACGCCCTGCACCCCGGCTTCGGGTTCCTGGCAGAGAACGCGGACTTCGCCGAGCGGGTCATCGATGCCGGGATCCGCTGGGTCGGGCCGCCACCCGCCGCCATCCGTGCGATGGGTGACAAGGCTGCTGCACGCAAGCTTGCCGCCAGCCTCGGGATCGCGGTGCCGGCGGGCTATGACGACGTCGACCAGACCGACGATGCGCTCACCGCGGCCGCGGACGGGATCGGCTACCCATTGCTCGTCAAGCCGGCCGCTGGCGGTGGCGGCAAGGGCATGCGCACGGTCCGGGACCCGGACCGTCTCGCGACGGACCTGGCCGCGGCGAGACGCGAGGCCGAGGCCGCGTTCAACGACGACCGTCTGATCCTCGAGCGACTCCTCGAAGGCGCACGCCACGTCGAGATCCAGGTGCTGTTCGACGGCCACGGGAACGGTATCCACCTCGGCGAGCGCGACTGCTCGATCCAGCGGCGCCATCAGAAGGTCCTCGAGGAGGCGCCCTCCGCCGCAGTCGATGGCCCCCTGCGCCGAGCCATGGGCGACGCAGCGTTGCGACTCGCTGGCGCCGTCGACTACGCAAGCGCGGGCACGTGCGAGTTTCTCCTCGACGACCGTGGCGAGTTCACGTTCCTCGAGATGAACACGCGGCTCCAGGTCGAGCACCCGGTCACGGAGCTCACATCAGGCCGCGACCTCGTCGCCGACCAGCTGCGGATCGCGGCGGGGGAGGCGCTCGGGCTCACCCAGGACGACGTCCGTCTCGATGGGCACGCCGTCGAGGTCCGGCTCTACGCGGAGGACGCCGAGCACGGGTTCCTGCCCGCCACCGGGAGAATCGAGCGTCTTCGATGGCCGACTGGTGACGGCATCCGGGTCGATGCCGGGGTGCTCCAAGGCGACGAGGTCGGCGGCCGGTTCGACCCGATGCTCGCCAAGATCGTGGCCCGCGGGCACGACCGCGCAGATGCGCTGGAACGCCTGACACGCGCGCTCGACGAGACGGTCGTGCTCGGCCTGACCACCAACCTGCGATTCCTGCGCTGGCTGGTCCGGGAGCCCGTCGTCCGCGATGGCCAGGCGCGCACCGACACGCTCGACCGCATCTGGCCGCCCGACGACTGGGAGCAGCGCGCACGCATCCCCCATGCCGTCTGGGCCACGGCGGCGCGTGCCCTCCTCGTCGAGCCCGGCGGCTCGAATGCCGGGTCATCCGGTCTCGACGGCTTTCGCTTGAACGCTGCCCCGGCGATCCGCGTCATCGCCGACGACGAGACACGGACGGTCCACCTCATGCCCGGCGGCGCACGGACGCGAGCCGACCACGTCCGCGTCGATGGGACCGTCCACCTGGACCTGGCCGGGCGCAGCATCCCGTTCCGGATCGCGCCGCGCCCGGATGTCGACCGCGCCGCGAGCGCGGCGTCCGCCCACGGGACTGGGCGGACGGAGCTCGTCGCGCCGATGCCCGGCCAGGTGCTGTCGATCGACGCGCCCACCGGCTCGACCGTGGAAGCCGGCGACACGGTCGTGACGCTCGAGGCGATGAAGATGGAGCACGGCGTCGCCAGCCCACGGCCTGGCCGGGTCACCGACGTGCTCGTCCACGCCGGGGACCAGGTCGAGCGTGGCCAGCCGCTGGCCGTGGTCGAGTCCGTCTGACCGCGGACGCGGTACGCTGCCGCAATGGCCACGAAGTCGAGGATCTCCAAGCCCACTGCGACCCTCCAGCCCACGCTGCCCAGGACGCGCGAGGCGTTGCTGGAACTCCACCGCGATACCCGCAAACGGCGCAACACGTCCGCGCACGGCAGCCCGGAGCACGTCGAGGCGATCGACCTGCTCGGCAAGATCGAGATCGAGATCGCCCGCATCGAGCGGGCGATGGACCCGCCGCTCGGCTGATGTCCGCTGAGCCCAGGTCGATGACGCCCGGACGATGACCTCCGGGCCCGCCGACCGCCGCGTCAGGATCTACGAGGTCGGGCCACGAGACGGCCTGCAGAACGAATCGACGCCCATCTCGACCGCGGACAAGCTCCGCTACATCGAGCTCCTCACCGACGCCGGTCTTCGCGAGATCGAGGCCACCTCGTTCGTCTCCCCGAAGGCCATCCCGCAGCTCGCCGACGCCGATGCGCTCCTTGCGACGCTCCCACGTCGCGAGGGTGTCCGCTACCCGGTGCTCGTGCCAAACGAGCGCGGTCTCGCTCGGGCGGAGGCAGCCGGTGTGGAGGCGATCGCGGTCTTCACCGCCGCGACGGATGCGTTCACGGAGAAGAACATCGGGATGACGGTCGCCGAGTCCCTCGCCGCATTCGCGCCGGTCCTGGCCCGGGCCCATGAGCTCGGATGGTGGCGGCGCGCGTACGTATCGACCGCCTTCGGCTGCCCGTACACAGGGCGTGTGAAGCCACAGGCCGCCGTCGACGTCGCACGCCGGCTGCTCGATCTCGGCGTCGACGAGGTCTGCTTCGGGGACACGATCGGGGTCGGCGTGCCGAATCAGGTCGGGGAGCTCGTGAATCTCGGCCAAGGGGCTGGCATCCGTGTCAGCCGGCAGGCCTTCCACTTCCACGACACCCGCGGCACCGCCCTCGCCAACGTCGCGGCCGGCCTGGCGGCGGGCGTTCGAACCTTCGACAGCTCGGCCGGTGGCACGGGCGGCTGTCCATACGCCCCCGGCGCGGCAGGAAACCTCGCGACCGAGGACCTCGCGTACTTCCTGGACGCGTCGGGCTGGGAGCACGGCGTGTCGCTGGACGGTGTCCTCGCCGCGGCCCGGCTCATCGCCGAGGCGCTCGGGAAGCCGCTCACCACCAAGGTCGGCCAGGCCGGCGGCTGGGACCCGACGACTGGCCGCGCGACAGGTCGCTGAGCCCGTTCGCGGCACCCTCCGGTGAACTTGTTATCCTCCGCCCACCATGGACGGCGTCGTTCTCGTTCTGAACCAGAACTACGAGCCGCTCAACGTCTGCAATCTGCCAAGGGCCTTCCGACTGCTGTTCGGTGAGAAGGCCGAGGTGATCGAGTACGACCACCAGATGATTCGGACGCCGCGGACGGAGTTCCGCGCGCCCTCCGTCATCCGGCTGCAGCACTTCATCCGGCGGCCGCGCCCACGCGTGAAGCTCAGTCGCCGCGAGGTCTTCGCTCGCGACCGGCACACATGCCAGTACTGCGGTCGCCAGACCCACGACCTCACGCTGGACCACGTGATGCCACGGCACCGCGGCGGGGCGCACAGCTGGGAGAACCTCGTCACGGCGTGCAAGCCATGCAACCACCGAAAGGGCGGCAAGACGCTCGACGAGGCCCGGCTTCGACTGCGCAAGGATCCGCACGAGCCACGCAGCGACATCTACTCGATGTTCACGCCGTATCTCGTCGACGAACGCAACGACGCCTGGCGAACGTACCTGTTTCTGGGGCGGAACTGACGCCCCGAGCGGGCGACGTGTCGACAGGGCTCGAACGCTCGATCCCGGGCGCGGTCCACGGCCTCCTGCGCACGCTCTGGGCGGCTGGGCACGCGGCGTACGTCGTGGGCGGGTCGGTCCGCGACACGCTGCTGGGTCGGCCCGCAAAGGATTGGGACCTCGCGACCGCGGCCCCGCCCGAGCGGACGCTCGAGCTCTTCCCGGACGCCGTCTACGAGAACGCCTTCGGGACCGTCGCTGTGCGCACGGTCGATCCCGAGATCGATGAGGTCGAGATCACCACCTTCCGCTCGGACCATGACTACGCCGACTTCCGCCGGCCGCACCGCGTCGAATTCAGTGAGTCCATCGAGCTCGACCTGGCTCGCCGCGACTTCACGGTCAACGCGATGGCGTGGGGTGCCGAACCCGGCCAGTCGCCGCGTCTCGTGGACCCGCATGGCGGCCAGGCGGACCTCACGGCGCGCGTGCTGCGCACGGTCGGCGACCCCGCGAAGCGTTTCGACGAGGACGCGTTGCGCATGGTCCGCGCCGTCCGCCTGGCCGCCGCGCTCGACTTCGTCATCGAGCCCGCGACGCTCGCCGCCATCCGCGAGAAGTTCGACAATGTGCGCCACCTCTCTGGTGAGCGCATCGCGATCGAGATGCGCTTCCTGTTGGATGCGGAACGGCCATCGATCGGCCTGCGACTCATGGCCGACACGAACGTCCTCGCCGCCATCTCCCCGGAGCTCGCCGCACAGCGGGGCGTGCCACAGAACAAGGTCGAGGGCGAAGACCTGTGGGATCACACGCTACGAGCGGTCGATGGAGCGGTCCGGACGCCGGAGCCACGGATCCGGATGGCGGCGCTGCTGCACGACATCGGCAAGCCGCTGACGATGGCGGACGGGCGGTTCCTCGGTCACGAATCCGTCGGCGCGGAGCTGGCCGACACGCTCCTCGAGCGGTGGCGCTGGCCCCCCGCAGAGCGGGGGCGGATCGTGCGCCTGATCCGCCATCACATGTTCGGATACCAGCCGAGCTGGTCCGACGCGGCGGTCCGCCGGTTCATCGCGAAGGTCGGGCCGGACGAGCTCGATGACCTATTCCTCCTCCGGGAGGCGGATCACATCGGGTCGGGGCGGGAGCCGGACGCGGGCGGCCTCGGCGAGCTCCGGGCGCGGGTCGCGGCGCAGCTCGCCGCGGGCGTCGCCCTGGACCTCAGCGGCCTGGCGGTCGACGGATCGGACCTCATGGCAGAGCTCGGGATCGCGCCCGGACCTCGGCTCGGGCGGTTGCTCGATTGGCTGCTCGAGCGGGTCATCGCCGACCCCGAAGTCAACACGCGCGAGAGCCTGCTCGATCTCGCGCGTCGGCGCCTCAGCTCGGACCCGGCGACGTGATCGAACTCCTGCTCGAAGCCGAGCGGGCGCTGTCTTTCGGGCGTGTCGATCGCGCCGAGCAGCTGTATCGCCAGGTCGCGGACGCCGATCCACAGAACTCGATCGCCGTGGTCGGTCTCGCGCGTGTCGCGCTCGAGCACGCGGACGACGCGGTCGCCTATCTGCTCGCGCGCCGCGCCCTGACGATCGACCCCGAGAACGAGGCGGCCCAGCGGCTCGTGACGCGCCTCGACGAGGTCATGCGCACGCGCGGTGAGGCCGTCCCGGAGCCGCCGCTCGATGGCCCTGAGGCGCGACCGCCGGCCCCCGCCACCCCATCGCCGCCAGGAGTCGTGCCCCAGCCGTCGGCCCGACGACGTTCCATCCTCTCGCGACTCCGCCGTCGCTGACGCCGGCAGCCGCCGGCCCGTATGGTTCGCGGGATGACGAAGATCCTCGTGACCGGCGGGGCCGGGTATGTCGGCTCGGTGTCGGCGGAAGCGTTCCTCGCCGCCGGGCACGAGGTCGTCGTGCTCGACGACCTCACGACTGGCCACCGCGCGGCCGTGCCGGCCCGCGCCCGGCTCCACGTCGGGAGCTACGGGGACGGCGCCACGGTCGGGCGCCTGCTCGCGACCGAGGGCATCGAGGTCATCCTCCATTGCGCCGCTCGCTCGCTCGTGGGTGAGTCGATCGAGGATCCCGCCCGGTACTTCCGCGACAACGTCGCGGGTGGTATCGCGCTGCTCGAGGCCGCCCGCGAGGTCGGAGTCGATCGGGTGGTCTTCTCGTCCACGGCGGCGGTCTATGGCGTTCCCGACTCGACGCCCATCCCGGAGGACGCCCCGCTCCGTCCCATCAACCCCTATGGCGAGACCAAGCGTGCGTTCGAGGGAGCGTTGGTCTGGTATGCCCGGGCGTACGGCCTGCGCAGCGTCACGCTCCGGTACTTCAATGTCGCCGGTGCGACCGAGGCGATCGGGGAGGACCACGACCCCGAGACGCACCTCATCCCCGCGATCCTCGGGGCGGTCGAGGCGGGCCGGCCGGCCATCATCTTCGGTGGCGACTACCCGACGCCGGACGGGACCTGCATCCGCGACTACATCCACGTCGCCGACCTTGCCGACGCGCACTTGCGGGCCATCGAGGCAACGGCCCGCGACGACGAGCGGACCGCCCGCGGCGCCGTCATCTGCAACCTGGGCAACGGCGGCGGGTTCAGCAACCGCGAGGTGCTGGCGGCCGTCGAACGCGCCATCGGCGGCCCGGTGGCCCACGAGATCGGTCCCCGCCGGCCGGGGGATCCGCCGGTCCTCGTCGCATCTGCGAGCCGGGCGGGGGAGGTCCTCGGTTGGCGCGCGCTGCGGCCCACGCTGGACGAGATGGTCGGGTCAGCGTGGACGTGGCGCCAGGCACACCCGGGCGGCTACGCCGACTGATCCCTGGGTGTGATCGGCGCGGTCGCCGGGGCGAGCCGGTCGGGTGGCGCGATCGGCGACACAAGGGTGGTCGGGATACGGTCCGGCGGCTCGGGCACGCCACGGAGCAACACCACCCCGATCAGGAGGAGCGCCAGGAAGCTCAGGATGCCGACCTGGTACGCCCCCGCGCCCCAGCCGGCGTCGAGGAGTGTCGAGACGATGACCCCATAGAGGACGGGTCCGGTCACGGCACTGAACTTTCCGGCGATGCCGTACAGGCCGAAGAATTCGCCGACCTTGTCGGGTGGCGACAGGCGCAGCATGAGCACTCGGTCGGACGTCCATACGCCGCCCAGCCCGGCGCCGAGCAGCACCCCACCGATGAGGAAGGTCGGGAGCGACAGGACCGACCCGGCGATCAGCAGCCCGAGGCACCATGCCCCGAGCACGATCAGCAGCGTCCGCTTCGGGCCGATCGACTCCACCAGGCGCCCCCAGCCAAGGCTGGCGATGACTGCCACCACCGTCAATAGCAGCAGCACGATGTTCGCCTCGCCCAGGGTGAGACCGATGGCCTGCGTCGCGAACACCGTCATGACCACGATGACCGTGTTGACGGGGTCCGTATAGAAGAAGCGGGCGATGAGGAAACGACGCAGGCCGGGGACCTCAGCGGTGTGCCGGATCGTCGTCGCCAGCTGCGACCACGACTCGATGACGTCGCGAATGCGGAACCGGTAGCCCGGGATCGGCTGTTCCTTGACGAAGACGAAGACGGGGATCGCGAAGACCGTGAACAGGCCCGCGGCCATCAGGAACGTCAGCGGGCTTGCGCCGGAATCGGTCAGGAGGATCAGCCCCGCGATCAGGATCGTGCCGAGGTAGCCGACGGCGACGCCGATCCCCGACATCCGCCCGCGCGCCTCCGGTTTCGCGACGATGGGCAGCGTCGCGTCGTAATAGATCAACGCCGCCTGATACGAGAAATTCGCGATGGCGAACAACACCAGTCCGATCGCGACGGCATCCGTGACGGCGAGGAGCGCGGTCGCCACGACGGTCAGCGCCGTGAAGACCAGGAGGTATGGCAGGCGCCGCCCGCCGCGGTCGCTGACGGCGCCCAGGACCGGCGAGACGATCGCGTTGAGCAGGACGCTCGCCGCCGCCGCGATGCCGAACCAGAACTGGCCGTCGGCCCGGCCGAGCCGGTCGATGGTCCACTGGCCCATCGCGTACGACACGACCGCGTACGTGAAGATCGTGTTGGCGAGGTCGTACAGGGCCCAGGCCACCGGGACGACGGCGCGGCCACTCGGCGTCAGGCCGGCAAGGCCGCCGATGCGGGGGGCGAGACCGCGGGGCGGGGCGGCAGTGGCCACAGCGCGATGATACGCGTCGCCAGTCGGGCTACGATGCCGCAGATGGCCGAGCAGAACGCCCTCCAGCTCGCGCGCGACCTCAGGCTGCAGTCGTTCGGGACGGGGCGATCCGACCGGATCGACGAGCCGGTCGTCGAGCCCCTCTGGTCCGGGCTCCGTGTCATCGCGGCCGCCCAGGGGCGCGAGGCCCTGCTCCTCCAGGACGGTGCCGAGATCACCGGGCGTGACGACCTCACCCAGGCACTCGCCGCGGCCGTCGAGCCCACCGCATCGGGCGTCATCCTCGACGCCTACATCACCAAGCAGGTCTCGGGCGAGGACACGGGCGTGCGCAGCGGGATGGTCGGCATGCCCTCGGTCAGCCGCCTGCTGGTCCGCTCGCTGGTCGGCGGGAGGATCCAGCAGAAGGCGGACCAGCTCGAGAACGACCGGGCCGAGGCCGCGGCGCGCCGGTTCACCGAGGACGACCCGCTCAACCTCGTCGCCGTCGACCTCCTCTGGCTCGACGGGGAGTGGCTGCTCGACGTCCCGCTCCTGGAGCGCAAGCGCCTCCTCGGTGCCGTGCTGCCCGGCGACCCGGTCGTCCGCGCCAGCATGTATGTGCGGCCGCCGATCGAGACGTGGATCGGCTCGTGGCGGGCCCAGGGCTTCCGCGGCCTCGCATTCAAGGCCGCCAACTCGCGGTATCGGCCCGGCGAGGTGGCACCGGACTGGATCACGACCCCGATGCCCCGCCGCTGACTGGCGGCCCCCGCTGGGCCGCGGCATCACCGGACACGGTCCTGCAAGGCGATGGTGGCGTGGGGGATGGTACGGTGGGGCCGATGCCCGAGACTGCCCTCACTCCGGCCGTGCGGGACCAGATCGCCCGACTCGGCGAAGCCGACATCATGGTCGGCATCCCCAGCTTCAAGAACGCAGCGACCATCGGGTATGTGGTGCGCGCTGCGCAGGCCGGCCTCGTCCAGTACTTCCCCGACCTGCGGCCGGTCGTCGTCAACTCGGACGCAGGATCGCCCGACGGCACCGGCCGCGTCGTCATCGACACCGAGCCGCCCGACTACATCGAGCAGATCCTCCTGGTCCGCCCGAGCCACAAGCTCTCGCGGGTCAGCCTGACCTACCCCGAGATCGATGGGGTCGGCGGCAAGGGCGCCGCGCTGCGCACGATCTTCGAGATCGCCAACGCCCTGAACGTCCAGGCCCTCGTGGTCGTCGACTCCGACCTGCGAAGCATCGTGCCCGAGTGGATCGAACTCCTGGCCGGCCCCATCCTCAAGGGCGGGTACGACTTCGTGGCGCCCCTCTACGCGCGCTACAAGTACGACGGGACCATCACGAACACGGTCACCTATCCCCTGACCCGGGCCCTGTACGGGCACAGGATCCGCCAGCCCATCGGCGGTGACTTCGGGGTCAGCGGTGACCTCGTTCGGCACTACCTGACGCTCGACGACTGGACCGACGACGTCAGCAAGTTCGGTATCGACATCTGGATGACGACCTCGGCGTTGGCCGGCGGGTTCGCCGTCTGCCAGACGCGGCTCGGGGCGAAGATCCACGACCCGAAGGACCCAGGCTCGGACCTCGGGCCGATGTTCCGGCAGGTCGTCGGCACGATCCTGCGGCTGGCGGTCAAGCACGAAAGCCACTGGCTCGACATCCAGGGCAGCCACGACGTCCCGGCGTACGGGTTCGAGCGGATCATCGACCCGCCGCCGCTCAATGTGAACACGCTCCGGCTCCTCTCGGAATTCCATACGGGCTCCATGACCCTGGCCGACCTGTGGACCTCGATGCTGTCGCCGGCGACCCTGAAGGACGTGATGGAGCTGGCGGCCGATGCGGGCCGCATCGGTGACGCGGCGCGGACGAAGCTCGGGATCGGCGAGGACGTGGCCTCGGCCACCGCGACCACCCAGGAGATGGCCGATGCGGTCAGCGCATTCCAGTTCCCCGACGAGGTCTGGTCGAAGGTCATCTACGACCTCGTCGTCACCGCCCGGAACCCCAAGCACCCACTCGAGACACTGGTCGCGGCGCTCGTGCCGATCTACTTCGGGCGCGTGGGTAGCTTCGTGATCGAGAATCGGAACGTGACCACGGAGGAGGCGGAGGACCGGGTCGAGCGCCAGGCGCGCACCTTCGAGCGCACCAAGCCGTATCTCGTCGAGCGGTGGAGCGGGGCGGAGGGCAGGCAGTGAGCCCGCGATCACCGCTCCCGGCACGGATCCTCATCCCGGTCGCCAACCCGGGCACGGCCGAGGAGCTGATCCGGCTCGGGGCGGCGATGCTCGATCAACGCTCCGGGGAGCTGTCGGCGCTCGGCATCGTGGAGGTCCCCGAGGGCATGCCGCTGTCCGAGGGTGCCACCCGCGCCCGCCACGCCCGGCGGCTGCTCCAGAAGGTGCTCGACTACGCCCCGGCGGGCACGACCATCCACCCGATCGTGCGCATCGGCCGACATGCCGCCGAGGGCATCACCGAGGCCGCGGCCGAGCAGGAGGCGGACCTCATCATCTTCGGCTGGGGTGGCAAGGCGCCGGCCAACTACGACGGCCGTAACGGCGGTCCCACGGTCTTCTCGCCGACCATCGATGAGGTGGTCCGCGAGTCCCCGTGCGATATCGTCGTCGTGAAGCAGCGTGGCTCGCGCGAGATCAAGCGGGTCCTCGTGCCGGTCCGTGGCGGACCCCACGCGGAGCTCGCGATCCGGTTCGCCGACGCGATCGCGACGTACCACGGGGCGACCGTGGTCGTGCTCCACCTCGTGCCGGCTGGCATCACGATGGCCGTCCGGGCCCAGGCGGAACGTGCCTTGACCACGTTCATCAAGCAGCACCTCAAGGGCAAGGGCGAGGCGGTGCTGCGCGAGGCACCCAACGTCCGTAACGCCATCCTGCGCGAGGCCGAGAAGGCCGATCTCGTGGTCATGGGCGCGTCCGCCGTGCCCGGCGGCGACGGTGCCGATTCGTACCTCTTCGGGGCACTCCCCGAGGCCATCGCCGCGCGGGCGAAGCCGACCGTGGTGGTCGTCAAGACCCGCGAGGCCATCGGTGGCACCACGTTCGATGCGCTTGCCTCCAAGGCGGAGTCGCTGGCGGCCGCCGACCGGGCCGCCGAGGAGGCCCGCGCCGTGCCGGCGCGCGTCGAGCGCTGGTTCGGCGAATCCAACTTCCATCACGCCGAGTTCGGCGACCTCCGTCGCCTCGTGCAGCTCAAGGAGAAGCAGGGGGTCACGGTCTCGCTGGTCCTGCCGACGCTCGACGAAGAGGAGACCATCGGCCCGATCGTCCGGCGCGCGATGCGCGAGATGGTCGGGCGCGTGCCGCTGCTCGACGAGGTCCTCGTCATCGACTCGTCGTCGTCGGATCGGACGCGCGAGATCGCCGAGGCGGAGGGCGCCCGCGTCGTCCAGCATCCTGACGTCCTGGCCCGGTATGGCTCGTTCCGGGGCAAGGGCGAGGCGCTCTGGAAGTCACTGTTCGAGACGACCGGCGACATCGTCGTCTGGGCCGACACCGACGTGAAGAACTGGCATCACCGGATGGTCTATGGGACGCTGGGGCCGCTCCTCCACGAGCCGCGGCTGCAGTACGTCAAGGGTTATTACCAGCGCCCGATCGTCCAGGAAGGGATGCTCAAGGAAGGCGGCGGCGGGCGGGTCACTGAGCTCGTCGCGCGGCCGCTGATCAACCTCTTCTACCCCGAGCTGTCCGGGCTCATCCAGCCGCTCGCCGGGGAGTACGCCGGCCGTCGTTCGCTGCTCGAGGCCATCCCGTTCTTCACCGGCTACGCGGTCGAGATCGGACACCTCATCGACGCGGCGGAGCGTGTCGGGATCGAAGGCCTCGGCCAGGTCGATTTGGAGCGGCGGGTCCATCGCAACCAGGAGCTCGAGGGGCTGTCCCGCATGTCGTTCGTGATCCTCCAGGCCGTCATCAAGCGGCTGGAGGAACGGCGCAAGGTGCGCCTGTTCGCCGAGATGGGCTCCACGATGAAGTTGCCACGATCGGGCAAGGGACGCCTGTCGCTCGAGGTGATCGAGCTCGCCGACCAGGAGCGACCTCCGATGATCCGGATCCCCGAGTACCTGGAGCGCCGGCGCGCGGCGGGTCGAGCAGGACTCGAACCGACCATCCGGTGACCGAGCGCGCATCCCCGCCCGCCACGATCCGCGAGCTCGACGCCGCCGGGTATCGGGCGGCCATCCCCCGATTGGCGGCCCTGCTCGTCGACGCGGTCGACAGCGGCGCGGGCGTCAACTTCCTCGCCGGCGTGACGGCCGACGAGACAGCCCCATGGTGGACCGAGCGCATCGAGGGGGTGCGCGACGGCGTCATTTCGGCGTTCGTGGCGCTCGACGAGGACCGCGTGATCGGCTCCACGCTGCTGATCCGCTCGCGAAACCCCAACTCGCCCCATCGAGCCGAGATCAGCAAGGTTCTGGTGCACAGTTCAGCGCGGCGGCGCGGCATCGCGACGGCGTTGATGGCCGCGGCGGAGGAGGTGGCACGCGCCGAGGGCCGGTGGATGCTCATGCTTGACACCGTGACCGGGAGCGCTGCGGAGGCCTTCTACCGATCGCAGGGCTGGGTCGAGCTCGGCGTGATGCCGAACCATGCCCTCGCGACGGACGGGACGCCGACGGCGACCACGTTCTTCTGGAAGGACCTCCGATGAACGTGGCCGCGATCGGACGGACCGTCCTCATCGCGCCCGACTCGTTCAAGGGGTCGTTGACCTCGGTCCAGGTCGCGCAGTCGCTGGCCGATGGTTGGCGCCGCGCTCGGCCCGACGACGAGATCCTGCTCTGTCCGCTCGCCGACGGGGGCGAAGGCACGCTCGCCGCGATCGAGGCGGCCGGCGGCTGGCAACGCCGGACTTCGCCCGCCCGCGATCCGCTCGGTCGCCAGATCACGGCGCGCTGGCTGATCTCGGACGATGGGCAGCGCGCGGCGGTCGAGATGGCCGCAGCATCGGGCCTCTCACTGCTTGCCAGTGACGAGCGCGACGCGATCCGGGCGACCTCGATCGGGACGGGCGACCTCATCCGGGCGGCACTCAACGCCCACGTCAGCAGCATCGTCCTGGGCATCGGCGGGAGCGCCACGACGGACGGCGGCGCCGGGCTGCTGACGGGCCTCGGAGCGCGCGCGGACCGAGACACCGCGACCGTTGATCTCGCCGACCTCGATCCGCGGCTCGCCACGGTCGAGCTGCAGGTGGCGTGCGACGTCTCGAACCCGTTGTGCGGCCCGACCGGGGCCGCAGCGGTGTACGGCCCGCAGAAGGGCGCCACGCCCGACGACGTCCAGGATCTCGATGGCCGGCTCGGTCGGTTCGCCGACACGATGGAGCTGGTGGGCGGCCGCCCCGAGCGAGCGACCCCGGGGGCGGGCGCGGCCGGCGGCGTCGGTTACGCGCTGCTCTCGATCCAGGACCGCTTCCGGGCATTCGGGCTGCGCCCCGGTGTCGATCTGGTCATGGACGCGACGGACTTCGACGCGCGGCTCGCGCGGGCCGATCTCGTCATCACCGGCGAGGGCCGGATCGATGCGCAGACAGCCTTCGGCAAGACCGCGCTCGGCGTGGCGCGTCGTGCCCAGACGGCGGGGGTACCGTGCATCGCAGTCGGTGGCGGCGTCGAGCCCGAGGGCATCGCGGCCCTGGCGGACGTCAGAGCAATCGCCGTCCCGGTCGCCGAGCGGCCGCAATCGGTCGAGGGGGCGATGGCCGCGGGAACGGCACCCCTGGAGCGCTGCGGCGAACGGATCGCCAGGCTCGTGAGTATCGGCGCGGGGATCGCATGACCACCGAAGATCCGCTCATGCGACCATCCACGCCCGCGCCGAAGATCAAGCGCCGCCCGCGCCCGAAGAAGCGCAAGTTCAGCGACCCGGGGCGAAGCTTCGCGAAGCGGCTCGAGCGCTACCGGCCGGGGCTCATCCCGTTCGTCCTCGACGGGCTCGCGACCAGGTACGGTCGCACGAGCTGGGAACGCCGCCTGGACCCGACCAGCGAGCTGATCCTGACGATCCTCACCCAGAGCACCGCGGACACCAACGCCGAGGCCGCGTTCCAGGCGCTCCGCCGCGCGTACCCGGGCGGCGGAGCGGTCGAGGCGCACAAGCCTGGCGCCGGTTGGGGTGGGTTCGGGCTCCCGGACGGCGCGGCGCCGGACTGGGCACGCGTCGAGTTCGCGCCACTCCCCGAATTGACCGACGTCATCCGTCCGGGCGGCTTGCCCAACCAGAAGGCGCCACGCCTCCAGGCGACCCTGCGCACGATCCGCGAGGAGCGGGGCGACTACTCCCTCGAGTTCCTCGGCGACATGTCGGCGATCGAGGCGCGCGACTGGCTGGACCAGATCGATGGCATCGGCAAGAAGACCGCCTCGGTGCTGCTGCTGTTCTGCTTCGGCCAGCCCCTGCTACCGATCGACCGCCACGTCGACCGCGTCATGCGCCGGGTCGGCGTCCTGCCGGCCAAGCCCTCACTCGAGGAGGCGCACGACCTGGTCCTCGGCCTGTTCGAGCCCGACCAGATGTACGAGGCGCACGTCAACCTCATCCAGCACGGTCGGAAGGTCTGCCACGCCCAGCGTCCCGAGCACGACGAGTGCCCGCTGCGGCCACGCTGCCGCTTCGTCGACCCCAAGGCGCCATAGCCCACCGGACAGATCGAGAGGCCGGCCCCCGGGTCAAAGGGCCGGCCTCTCGCGCGCGCTCGGGTAGGTCGAGCGGCAAGGGATGGGCATTACTTCGTGAGGCAGATGTCCACGTAGCGGGCCGTGCCGTCAGCGAGGTTCGCGTAGATGCGGTATTCGCCCGCGGTCAGGCCCTTCGTGCTCCAGTTGTAGTGGTACTGGCCACCCTGCCAGTTGTAGACCGTCCCGGCGTCCGGAGCGAGCGCAGGCAGCGCTTCAGGCGACGTCGTGGTATCGCAAGGCCCAAGGTTGTTGGATCGACTGAAGGTGGGCAATATCGCCTGCTGGACGACATTGCCGGCGGCATCCTTGATGACAAACTTGGCCGGAATCGTCTGTCCAAGCTTGAACTTGCTTTGAGCGGTTCCAGTTTGGTGCGCGGTGTCGTTGATCGGCTGCAGGAAGCCATCCCAATCGAACAGGATCTTGAAGGTCGCACCTGCATTCGTGATCGTGTAGTTGTTGAGCGCTCCGGCGGCCGTGGAGCTCAACGTAGCCGTGATCGCGTAACTACCAACGGTCTCACCCGGCACTCGCGTATAGGTCGCGCTGACTCCATCGGCGGCAAGGAAGTTGCTGCCACTTCCCGTCGTCAACGGAACAGGATCGAGGGACCCCAAGATCTTGCTGTTGTTTTGTGTCGTCCAAGTGGCTGGGCGTCGGTTGATCGTGAAGTTGGCGGTCGCGCCGGTCACGAAGCTGTAATTGGCCGCCGCTAACGTGCCGGGAGCGCAGGTGATGGTGTATGGGCTTCCGGCCACCGATTGGCCCACGGCGCGAGCGCACATGGCATTGCCGCTGACACCGGCCGAGGTGGCGTTCTGACCGAACTTGAAACCGCTCAGCGTGTAGCCGAGAGCGGGATCGGCGTCGCCGTAGGTCTTCGCGTTAGCGATCGCGCTAACCGAGAGAACGGCCCGATCGATCGTGAAGGCGGCGCCGTCGTTGGTGATGATGTAGTTGTCCAGGGCGTCGACGACCGTCGAGCTGAGGGTCGCGGTGATGTGATACGGGCTGCCAGCGACGGTCTCACCGGTCGCCCGGCTGTAGGTCGCGGTCACGCCGTCGGCGGCAAGGAAGTTGGAGCCGCTTCCGCTCGTCAGGGGCGACGGGTCGGCCTCGCCATAGGTCTTCGAGGCGTCGTTGGTCGTCCAGGTCGCGAGGCGCTTGTCGATCGTGAAGGCGGCGGTCGTGCCAGTCACGAAGCTGTAGTTGTCAGCCTCGAGGTCGCCCGGCGCGCAGGTGATCGTGTACGGGCTGCCGGCCACGGTCTCGCCCGCGGTCCGGGTGCAGTCGGCATCGCCGGTGATGGTGACGTTGGTCTCGTCCTCGCCGGTGATGAAGCCGCTGTAGGTCCAGCCGAAGGCCGGGTCGAGGTCGCCGTAGGTCTTCGAGTCGGCGACGGCGTTGACCGCGAGAGCCTTCTTGTCGATCGTGAAGGCGGCGGTCGTGCCAGTCACGAAGCTGTAGTTGTCAGCCTCGAGGTCGCCCGGCGCGCAGGTGATCGTGTACGGGCTGCCGGCCACGGTCTCGCCCGCGGTCCGGGTGCAGTCGGCATCGCCGGTGATGGTGACGTTGGTCTCGTCCTCGCCGGTGATGAAGCCGCTGTAGGTCCAGCCGAAGGCCGGGTCGAGGTCGCCGTAGGTCTTCGAGTCGGCGACGGCGTTGACCGCGAGAGCCTTCTTGTCGATCGTGAAGGCGGCGGTCGTGCCAGTCACGAAGCTGTAGTTGTCAGCCTCGAGGTCGCCCGGCGCGCAGGTGATCGTGTACGGGCTGCCGGCCACGGTCTCGCCCGCGGTCCGGGTGCAGTCGGCATCGCCGGTGATGGTGACGTTGGTCTCGTCCTCGCCGGTGATGAAGCCGCTGTAGGTCCAGCCGAAGGCCGGGTCGAGGTCGCCGTAGGTCTTCGAGTCGGCGACGGCGTTGACCGCGAGAGCCTTCTTGTCGATCGTGAAGGCGGCGGTCGTGCCAGTCACGAAGCTGTAGTTGTCAGCCTCGAGGTCGCCCGGCGCGCAGGTGATCGTGTACGGGCTGCCGGCCAGGGTCTCGCCCGCGGTCCGGGTGCAGTCGGCATCGCCGGTGATGGTGACGTTGGTCTCGTCCTCGCCGGTGATGAAGCCGCTGTAGGTCCAGCCGAAGGCCGGGTCGAGGTCGCCGTAGGTCTTCGAGTCGGCGACGGCGTTGACCGCGAGAGCCTTCTTGTCGATCGTGAAGGCGGCGGTCGTGCCAGTCACGAAGCTGTAGTTGTCAGCCTCGAGGTCGCCCGGCGCGCAGGTGATCGTGTACGGGCTGCCGGCCACGGTCTCGCCCGCGGTCCGGGTGCAGTCGGCATCGCCGGTGATGGTGACGTTGGTCTCGTCCTCGCCGGTGATGAAGCCGCTGTAGGTCCAGCCGAAGGCCGGGTCGAGGTCGCCGTAGGTCTTCGAGTCGGCGACGGCGTTGACCGCGAGAGCCTTCTTGTCGATCGTGAAGGCGGCCCCGGCGTTGGTGATGGAGTAGTTGGCGAGCGCACCGGCTGCCGTCGAGCTGAGGGTCGCGGTGATGTGATACGGGCTGCCCGCCACGCTCTCACCGGCCGCCCGGCTGTAGGTCGCGCTGACGCCATCGGCCGCGAGGAAGCCCGAGCCGCTGCCGGTCGTCAGGGGTGACGGGTCGGCATTGCCATAGGTCTTGCTGTTGGGGTTGGTCGTCCAGGTCGCGGGGCGCAGGTTGATCGTGAAGGCGGCCCCGGCGTTGGTGATGGAGTAGTTGGCGAGCGCACCGGCTGCCGTCGAGCTGAGAGTCGCGGTGATGTGATACGGGCTGCCCGCCACGCTCTCACCGGCCGCCCGGCTGTAGGTCGCGCTGACGCCATCGGCCGCGAGGAAGCCCGAGCCGCTGCCGGTCGTCAGGGGTGACGGGTCGGCATTGCCATAGGTCTTGCTGTTGGGGTTGGTCGTCCAGGTCGCGGGGCGCAGGTTGATCGTGAAGGCGGCCCCGTCGTTGGTGATGAAGTAGTTGGCGAGCGCACCGGCTGCCGTCGAGCTGAGAGTCGCGGTGATGTGATACGGGCTGCCCGCCACGCTCTCACCGGCCGCCCGGCTGTAGGTCGCGCTGACGCCATCGGCCGCGAGGAAGCCCGAGCCGCTGCCGGTCGTCAGGGGTGACGGGTCGGCATTGCCGTAGGTCTTGCTGTTGGGGTTGGTCGTCCAGGTCGCGGGACGCAGGTTGATCGTGAAGGCGGCCCCGTCGTTGGTGATGGAGTAGTTGGCGAGCGCACCGGCTGCCGTCGAGCTGAGAGTCGCGGTGATGTGATACGGGCTGCCCGCCACGCTCTCACCGGCCGCCCGGCTGTAGGTCGCGCTGACGCCATCGGCCGCGAGGAAGCCCGAGCCGCTGCCGGTCGTCAGGGGTGACGGGTCGGCATTGCCGTAGGTCTTGCTGTTGGGGTTGGTCGTCCAGGTCGCGGGGCGCAGGTTGATCGTGAAGGCGGCCCCGTCGTTGGTGATGGAGTAGTTGGCGAGCGCACCGGCTGCCGTCGAGCTGAGGGTCGCGGTGATGTGATACGGGCTGCCCGCCACGCTCTCACCGGCCGCCCGGCTGTAGGTCGCGCTGACGCCATCGGCCGCGAGGAAGCCCGAGCCGCTGCCGGTCGTCAGGGGTGACGGGTCGGCATTGCCATAGGTCTTGCTGTTGGGGTTGGTCGTCCAGGTCGCGGGGCGCAGGTTGATCGTGAAGTCCGCGGTCGCGCCCGTCTCAAAGCTGTAGTTAGTAGCGCTGAGCGTGCCCGGCGCGCAGGTGATCGCGTACGGGCTTCCGCCAACAGTCTCACCAGCGGTGCGAGTGCAGCTGGCGCTGCCGGCAATGGTCACATTGCCGCTGTTCTCCCCTGTGATGAAGCCGCTGTAAGTCCAGCCGAACGCCGGGTCAGCGTTGCCGTAGGTCTTCGAGTTTGCGACGGCGTTGACCGAGAGGACCTTCTTGTTGATCGTGAGCGTCGGGTCCGGATCCTGCGCGGCGTTGTTGCTGGCGTTGAATCCAGTGCCGCCGCTGTAGGCGGCCTCAATCGTGTAGGTGGCAGCGTTTACGCCATCAAGCGAGAAGCTCGCGCTCGCGGCGCCCGCCGCGACCGTTCCGGACGTCACCGAGCCGATCGTGGTCGAACCGCTCTTGATCGTGAAGGTCACCGTTCCAACGCCAACCGTGGCCGGGGTCACCGTGGCGGTTAGGGTCACGGAGGTGTCACCGTATGTCGCTGTGGCGTTGGATGCGACCGTCGTCGTGCTTGTGTTCGAACTAACGATCAGGGTCAGGGTGTTCGAGGGACCCGTATTGGCTTGTCCTTCGCATGCCCCGCCCGTCGCCGGCACCGAATCGATGCCTCTCACCTGGAATGTGTAGGTACCTGGGGCCGTCGAACCGGATGTTGTGACGTTTAGCGTTGACGTAGCGGAATTACTGGCCGTCTGGACCGGATTGGTCCCGAAAGTGGCTGTCACTCCCGCCGGGAGGCCGGTGACAGGTCCGGCCGGAGGGGCGATGCTGAGGGTCGTGTTGCATGGATTGGTGTTGCCACCCGCGGATACGGTCACGGTGCCGTAGCTCGTGGTCTCGCCCGCGAAGACCGTCTTGCTGGTCGGCGCAGCGACGGCGATGCTGCTGGGGTTCGAGTCCGTGAATGCCGCGGTCGCCACACCTGACGCCGCGCCGGTCGCGATGACGGAGTAGTCGGCCACGAACCAGTTCGGCAGGTTGAACGCATCGCGGATGTTGCCGTCGCCGTCGGCGATCACGTCGACCGTCCGGCTCCAGCTCGTGCCCACGTGGTCATTCACGAAGATGTGAACGCCCTCGCCCGCGTGCCAATTAGAGCCGGTCAGCGTGACGAAGCCGCCGGGCGGGTAGTCGTCGAGGTCGCTTCGGATCGAGGGAGGGCCGCTTGGCGCGTAGGTCGGTGCGGGCGGCGCAGTCGGCGCAGCGGTGGGATCAGGTGTCGGATCAGGCGTGGGCTCAACGGCAGGCTCGGGAGTGGGTTCCGCGGTCGGCTCAGGAGTGGGTTCCGCGGTCGGCTCAGGGGTCGGCTCCGCCGTCGGTTCCGGAGTGGGTTCCGGTGTCGGCTCAGCCGTCGGTTCCGGCGTGGGCTCGGCAGACGGTTCGGCGCTCGGCGTAGCGCCCGGATCGTCAGACGGCTCGGCCGCCAGGCTCGCGACGGGCGCGAAGAAGGAGGCGACGAGCAGGAAGACCTGGATGGCAACAAGAAGCCGTGCGACGGATCGATTGCCGACGGTGCCGAACATGAGGGCCTCACTGAACGCCGAGACGTGTGTCAGATGACGGGAGGCCCATCGGTCCAGGAGTCGGCGAGAGCCCGACGCCGCGACCCCGAGTGGGAGTCGCGTGCCGGGTGTCGCTCGGGTCGGGCGGGCGTGTCGTGCCCGAAGGGATCGAAGGAAATCAGTGCTGTTGCGCGCGCTCGACCCGAGTTTCTCGCCTCGCCCCGGACGGGCGGGCCGACGGTTTCGATCACCCCTCCCCCGAGGGGGAAACCGAGCGGCAACCGTACTACGGTGTGATCAGAAGTCATCCCCCATTTGGACTACAAGACCGCACAAGCCGCTCGTTTCGGTGCGGCGAGGCACCGCCGTCCGTACCCTCCCAGGTCAGGGCGGCCACGGCATACTCGTATCCATGCTCACCGGCGGACCTGCGCCCAAGATCCTCATCGTCGACGACGACCCAAATCTGCTCGTGCTGCTGGCCGACCAGTTGCGTGCCGACGGCTACGAGATCGCGACCGCGCGCGACGGCGACGAAGCGCTCCGGCGGCTACGGGGCGGCTGGCCGGACCTGCTGATCGTCGACATGATGATGCCCCGCATGGACGGGCTCACCCTCGCGCGCGAGATCAAGAATCACGCCGACCTGCCGATCATCGTGCTGTCCGCCATCGACGCGGGCAATTCGAAGGCCGACCTGCTCGAGGAAGTCGCCGAAGACTACGTCACCAAGCCCTATCACTATCCCGAGCTGCGGGCCCGCATCAATCGGGTGCTCCGGCGGCTGGGCGACAAGATCCCCCGCCAGAGCCTGGACCTGGGCCCGGATCTCATCCTGGATCTGCATCGGCGTGAGGCGACGGTCCGTGGCACGAAGGTGGCACTCACGCCGACCGAGTCTCGGCTGCTCTACGCGCTCGCGGCCAATCTCGGCCAGACCGTGACCACGGAGACACTGCTGGCCCGCGGCTGGGCCGAGACCGAGGATGCCGACCCGTCTTACGTCTGGGTCACGATGCGGCGGCTGCGCCAGAAGGTCGAGGTGGACGCGAACCGGCCGACGTACGTGCAGACGGTGCGTGGCGTGGGCTACCGACTCGTCCCGACGATCGCCGCCACGGCGGTTCCCGGGCCGGGCGACGGGCCCGGCGAGGATCGTGGCTGACGACGAGCGGGCGCCCGACTCGGGCGCGATGCCCCTTGAACCGACCCCTCGACTCGGATTTCGAACGCGGCTGACGATCGCACTCATCGTCGTCTCGGTCCTGCCGCTGGCGTCCTTCGGCCTCGTCGTGCTCATCCTTGGGACGCTGTCCGGCACGCTCGCGTCCGACACCACCCTCGCCCGGTTGCTGCTGTTCGCGATCGCCATCGTCCTGGCGTTCGCGATCCTCGCCTCCTACGCCCTGGCGACCGAGCTCACGGCGCCGCTCCGATCGATCGCGAAGGCGGTCGACCGAGTTTCCACGGGCGACCTCTCGACCCCGATTCGGGTCGCCGGCGACGACGAGTTCGCCCGTCTGGCCGAGAGCCACAACCGACTGGCGGGCGATCTCGGGCGGCGGAACCGCGAGCTCGGGCGGATCCTCGCGGCCATCGACGAAGTCTCGCCGCGTGACGACGTCGAGGCGCTGGTCGATCGGACGGGCGCCGACGCGACCTCGGCCTTCGCCCTGATCGATGCGACCGTCATCGTCGGAGACCCATCGATCGTCGAGGAAGAGGAAGTCGTGCCGGGGGTCTCGCGCCCGCTGCGGGCCGTCATGCGCGCGGGCGGGACCGATATCGGCGTCCTGATCGGGCGGCTGCCGGCCACCCGCCGTTGGGAACCGGCCGATCAGGACCTGCTCGAGCTCTTCGCAAATGCGATGGCCGCCGCGATCCGTAATGCGCAACTGTTCGCGACCGTGGAGTCGCAGAACCGGCGGCTGCTCGAGCTGGACGCCGCCAAGGACGACTTCTTCCGCGGCGTGAGCCACAACCTCCAGACCCCGTTGACGAGCATCCGTGCGTATGCCGAGCAGTTGGACGCCGCCCAGCCCGATCGACGGCTTGGCATCATCGCCGAACAATCCGACCGCCTCTCGCGGATGGTCCGCCAGCTCCTGACGGTCACGCGCCTGGAGTCCGGTGCCCTCAAGCCTCGATCCGAAGTCGTCTCGCTGTCCACGCGCGCGCGCAAGGCGTGGGAGGCGCTGGGCGTGAGCGACGTGCCGTTCGAGCTGGAGGATGGGGCGGCGGGGTGGCTGGCCGTCGCCGACGCGGACCAACTGGACCAGGTGCTGTGGGCGCTGCTCGACAATGCCGTCAAGTACGGCGGCGGGACACCGGTCCGGGCCGGGATCGCCGTGGACGAGGCGGAGCGACGGGTCACATTGACGGTCGAGGACAGGGGGCCCGGCATCGCCGAGGCGGACCGCGACCGGCTGTTCGCTCGATACGCGCGCGGGCGCGAGGCCGGGTCCGACGGGGGCAGCGGTCTCGGCCTGTATGTCTCGCGGGAGCTGTGTCGGGCGATGGGCGGCGACCTCATCCTGGAACCGGCGGCCGTCCGGCGGGGAGCCGCCTTCACGATCGTCCTGCCGGGTGAGCCGGGGGACGAGGGATAGCGGCGGACGAGGCCATATGAAAAACGCCGGGCCCGTCAGGTCCGGCGTTCGTCGCTGGTCGCCTGCGCTCAGGCGGGGTCGGGAAGTCTGGGTGACGGCGACTGGGAGGCGGGGCGCTCGGTTCGGGCAGGCCAGATCAGGTGGCGCGGATCACCGACGATCAGGCCGGCCGCGGCGGCGCCGATGATCGGGCCCAGCACCGGGCTGAGGCTGAAGAGCTCGGCGAGCATCGCCCCGGCATACCAGCCGGTGTAGAACCAGAGGAACGCGGCGAGGATGCGCTTCGTCATGCCACGGATCGTGCGCGTCGTCGGCCCTCACCACAACTGACCTAGAGGTCCCGCCGGGTACCGCTCGTCTCCACACGTCGTCGCCTCTCCGCACCACCGGTAAGGTCGTGTGTAAGGTCACCATGCGACGATGCACGGACTTTCGTACCACTCTTGTCGGGGGACTTGATGCAGCGCCCGTCACTCGTGCGCAAACGCAAAACTCGCGGCCAAAGCGTCGTCGAGCTGGCACTCATCGCACCCGTATTCCTTCTTCTGCTCCTCACCGCCCTCGACTTCGGGCGGCTGCTCTATGCGCAGATCACGATCACCAACGCTGCCAAGGAAGGCGCCCTCGTCGCGTCGCAAGGCGGGACCTTCCAGGCCAACCAGGCGTGCAGCGACACCAATACCGTGATGTGCGGTGTGCTGACCGAGGCCGACGGCGGCCTCGTCGAGGTGGACCAGGCGAGGGTCGCCCTCGCGCCCGCGGCGTGCGTAAAGGACGCCATGTACCCAGCCAGTGGGACACCGCCGAAGGTCGCCATCACGGTCCAGGCGCCCTTCCGGCTGGTCACACCGATCATCGGCGCCATCGTCGGCAACAACCTGATCCTTGGGGCCACAGCCGACGCCGAATGCCTGGTCGTCCCTCGGGTGACATTCCCGGCACTCCCGGCCCCGACCGCCGCCTTCACGGCGACTCCGAGGTCGGGCACCGTCCCGCCCACGCTCACCGTCAATGTCAACGCGTCGGCCTCCACCGCTGTCGGCGCCACGATCGCGTCGTACACCTGGAGCTTCGGCGGGTCCGGAGTGACGGCATCGACCACCTACGCCGCCGCCGGTACGTACACGATCGTTCTGACGGTCACGGACACTCGCGGACAGACCGATACGGCCCAGGAGACGATCACCGTCACTGGCAGTGGCCCGGGCCCTGTTTGCCCGACCGTCTCATTCACGGCGACCGATCGCTCGAACCCAGGGCACCCGCATCGCATGAACCTGTCCGGCAGCGTGTCCGACGGGTCGGGCGGCTGGAACTGGGACTGGACCGGCGCCATCACCGGAAATCGACAGAACCTGAACAACGTCGACTTCCCCAGTGCCGGCCCGCATTCGGTGACCCTCACGGCCACGAAGCCCGGCTGCTCGGTCGCCACGACCCAGACGGTCAATGCGCCATGAAGACTCGCAACGACCGACGAGGTCAAGGTCTCGTGGAGTTCGCCCTCTCCATCGTCGTGTTCCTCG
Organism: uncultured Chloroflexia bacterium; assembly: GCA_963735785.1. Lineage (GTDB taxonomy): Bacteria > Chloroflexota > Limnocylindria > Limnocylindrales > CSP1-4 > SPCO01. The sequence goes on from CAVTMH010000003.1 coordinate 846,158, forward strand.
TGATCCTGATGGGCGTCGTCGACTTCGGGATGGCGATCTACAAGTTCAATGGCGTGTCACAGGCCGCTCGGGAGATCGCCCGCGTCACGAGTGTCCATCCATGCGCGAATCCCGCGGCCCTGACCTGCTCGCCCGGTTCCCCTCCGAGCACCGAGACGCAGGCCGTCATCGCGGTACAGAAGAACCTGATCCCGGCCCTCGAAGTCCTGCCGACGGATTTCAGGTGCATCGACGAGACCGGAGTTCCCGTCACCGGCCCGTGCGATTTCAGCCAGCACTCCGTCCAGGTCACCGTCACGTCGCCATATCGGCCGGTCACACCACTGCTCGGGCTCACCGGCACGTGGACATTGAAGGGAAGCAGCAGTGCGCAGATCCACTAGCAGCAAGCCGCGCCAGCGCGGCCAGATCATGGTGCTGTTCGCGGTCGGCCTCGTCGCGATCGTGGCTGGCGTCGGCCTCGTGATCGACGGTGGATTCGCGTTCGCGCAGCGACGTGGCGAGCAGAACGCAGCCGACCTCGCGGCGTTTGCCGGGGCCAACGCCTTGCTGAACGGCAAGAATGCGACGGCCGCGGCCCGCGCTGCGGCAAAGGACAACGGTTACGAGCATGGTGTGGGCGGTGTCAACGTCGACGTCGTCCTGACCCCGACGACCGTGACGGTCGACATCGGGGCGCCGCACGCGAATTACTTCGCCGGTGTCGTCGGGCAACCGACCTGGCAGGTCAGCGTCACCGCGACCGCCTTGACGGGTATCCCGACGAAGTTCGTCGGTGTCGCACCGTTCATCCTCAGCCAGGAAGTCTTCGATCCCGTGACGGGGCTGCCGTTCGAGATCTATACGCACACGACCGATTTCGAGAAGACCACCGGCCAGGGCAGCGACAGCCCGCTCACGGTCCTCAATGTCGCCTGGACGAACCTCGGCACGGGCAACGTCTCGAGTGCGGACGTCAAGAACGCCCTTGACGGCTCCGTACCGATCAACGCCGACCTGCGCCTCAACCAATACATCGGCCAGAAGAACAACGGCGTTCACAACTCGCTCTTTGACACCAACAGCCCGTCGCAGCCGAGCGTCAACACGACGCTCGGGGGCAAGGACGTCGCCGTCCCGATCGTGGGGCCGCCGATCGCGGGCGAGTCGTTCTGCTACAACGCTTCCGGCGTGCCCGATGGGACGAACGTCGTCGGATGCTTCCGTGGGTGGGCGCTGTTCCATGTCGTGAGTGCGACCAAGCGCGGTGGTGGCGACGAGGGGACCATCTCGGGATACTTCCTGACCGGGATCACCCGCAGCGCATCCGCTGACGATGTATGTGCCTTGTCGGACCCCGCGTGCGCCGGCATGTTCCATGGCGTCTACGTGATCAAGCTGATCAACTGATCCTGCATCTACCGGGGGACAAGAAGAGCCGCGTCCTGGGGGGGCGCGGCTCTTCAGATTCCAAGCGCGGTGTGTGCCGGATCGCCGTCCGCACGAAGCCGCGACGAGCACGCCACACCGTGTCGGTGGCCCAACGGCACAGGACCTGGGCCGGACCATCTCGCCCCCGTGTGTAACCCGACCGGGCTATGCACGCTCGCACCGATTTCAAGGGACCGTGAAAGGTGCTTCGCCGAGCATCGGTGACACACCTCGAAACCCGTACTCCAAGGATCCCCTTGATGCGACTCCAGACCGTCTTCGCAGCCTACCGGCGCCGCCGTCGCTCCCGAGGCCAGAGCATCGTGGAGCTGGCGCTGATCCTGCCGGTCCTCATGCTGCTCGTCGCATCCGCCCTCGATTTGGGCCGGATGTTCTACTCGCAGGTGACGATCACCAACGCCGCCCGCGAGGGCGCCTACGAGGCCGCCTACTCGCCGACCTCGTTCGTTGCGAACGGAAATTGCGACAAGGTCACCAACCGGGTCATGTGCCGTGTGCTGAGCGAGGCGAAGAACTCCTTCGTCGTCGTCCAGAAGGCCGACGTCGACCTGGATTGCGCGCCCGCCTGCGCGAAGGGCATCGGGAATACCGTGACCGTCACGGTCCTGGGCCACTTCACCCTCCTGACGCCGATCATGGCCCCCTTCCTCGGCGGCAGCGACGTGACCCTCACCTCGACCGCGTCGGCGCAGATCATCACCGATCCTCCGATCGCCGCCGCCGCTCCGACCGCAACGCCCACCGCGACACCCACCGCCACCCCGACCGCGACCGCGACGCCGACCGGGACCGGACCGACCGCGAGCCCGAGCGCGACCGCGACGCCCACGCCAACCCCCGCGCCGTGCTTCGCTCCGACAGCCGCCTTCAGCGTGAACCCGACCGGTGGCTTCAGGAACACGACGGTGTTCCAGTTCACCGACGCCTCGGTCAATATGCCGGTCGGCAGCTGCGGCACGGTGTGGTCCTGGAACTTCGGCGACGGGGCAGGCAACGGCAACGGTGCCGGCACGTCGACGGACCGCAACCCGACCTACATCTACACGAAGTCCAAGACCAACCCGGGCTTCACCGTGACCCTCGCGGTCTCCAACTCGATGGGCAGCGACTCGACGACCCGCGTCATCCGGGTGGACAACTGATGCGCGCCATCGATCGCACGCGAGAGCAGGGTCAGGCGCTGGTCGAGTTCTCGCTCAGCATCGTCATCTTCCTCGTCCTGATGATGGCCATCGTGGACCTGGGCCGCGGGATCTACATGTTCAACGGGGTCTCCCAGGCCGCACGCGAGATCGCCCGCGTGGCGAGTGTCCACCCGGGCACCACCTTCGGCGGACCCGAGATCACGGCGGTCGTCAACACCCAGAAGACCCTCATCCCGAACCTCGGCAACCCGACCTTCTCATGCGTCGATATCGAAGGCGGACCCGGGCTCGACCCCACGACGGGCAGGTGCCCGACGGGCAATCAGGTCACGGTCTCGATCATCGCGCCGTACCGGCCACTCACCCCGGTGATGGGCCTGCTCGGCACCTGGAACATGCAATCGACCAGCAGTGTGCGCATCCCATGAAAGGAAACACCCCTATGGAACGGACCGCCTCGCGGAGCCGCGCCAGCGACGGACAGATCATCGTCATCTTCGCGCTCGGCCTCGTCGCCATGATCGCGATGGTCGGGCTCGTCCTCGATGGCGGTTCGACCTTTGCCCAGCGCCGGGCGCAGCAGAACGCCGCCGACCTCGCCGGCATGGCCGGCGCCAACGAGTTCCTCCTCAGCGGCGACAAGGCCGCGGCGACCACCGTCGCGCGCACTGTGGCGGCCCAGAACGGCTGGGATCATGACCCGACCGCCGGCAAGACGGTCGATGTTGCCTTCCAGAGCAACGACACGCGGGTGAAGGTCGACGTCTCGGCCCCGCACCGCAACAACTTCACGGGTGTCGTCGGCATCACCGCCTGGCAGGTCTCGACGACCGCGACCGTCGAGGTCGGTATCCCGGATACGACGACCAACGGTGCCCCGTTCATCTTCAACAAGGACATCTTCACCGATCCGGGCGGCGTGCCGCTGCCGCAGTACAGCAACCCCAACAGCCCCTTCACCTTCGGCGACGGCAACGGCGACGTGCCCAACAGCCCCAACGACATCGCCTGGACCTGCTACGGCACGTGCGGCAACGTCGACTCCTCGACGGTTCGCTCCATGATCGACGGGACGAGCCCGGTCACGACCCAGCTGGACCCGACGGTCGACTTCACCGACTACATCGGGCAGCAGAACAACGGTAACCACGCCACGCTGTTCGGCGAAGTGCGCGACCTGCTCATCGGCGAGGAAGTCGCGGTCCCGATCGTGGACGACAACGGCCTCTTCCAAGGCTGGGCGATGTTCCACGTCACGGGCTCCAACCAGGGACAGAAGGAGCTGCAGGGCTACTTCGTGAGCCCGTTCAACCAGACCGACATCCTGCACGTCACCGGTTGCACCGGTAACTGCCCCAAGCCCCGCTACCTCGGTGTCTACGTCCTGCGGCTGGAGAACTGATCCGCCTCAGCGATAGGCCGCCGGACGTCGGTTGGCCAGCACCGGGATCTGACGACGGACCGCGGCGACGCGGTCCGTCTCCACGTCCGCCCGGACGATGCCGACCTGGTCGGCCGCCTGGGCGACCACGGTCCCCCACGGGTCGATGACCATGGACCGGCCGAACGCCGGCTGGCCGGGTGGCCCACCGATCTGGGACGGCGCGAGCACCCATGCGCCGTTCTCGATGGCTCGAGCGCGCAGCAGCACCTCCCAGTGATCGCGGCCCGTCCGCTCGGTGAAGTTGGCCGGGACGATCAGGACCTCGGCGCCCGCGAGGGCCAGGGAGCGATACAGCTCTGGGAAGCGCAGGTCATAGCAGATGGACATCCCGACGGCGACTCCGTCGACATCGGCGACGACTGCCGACTCCCCCGCCGTCACCCGCGCAGATTCCCTGTCGACCGGACCGGCGTCGACCTGGACATCGAACAGGTGGATCTTGCGGTAGGTCGCGGCGATCGATCCGTCGGGCGCGATGAGCACGCTCGTGTTGTGCGGTCGGGCCGCGTCGCCGGACGTCTCCGCCACGCTACCGACGAGGATCCACGCGTTGTGCCTGCGGGCAACCTCCGCGAACGCGTCGGTGAAGGGACCGGGCACGGGTCGAGCGGAGGCGCGGTAGCCGGCGTCGGGGCCGCGGTACTGGAGATACTCCGGCAGGGCCACCAGTCGAGCGCCACCTGCCGCGGCCTCGGCCGCGAGGGTCACCGCGACCGAGACGTTGGCCTCGACGTCGTCGGACGCATCGAGCTGGACCAGGGCGACCGGCAGGCGCATCCCGCCATGCTACGCGCCACGCGGCGCGGGAGGTCAGTTCCCGGCGTCGGGCGCAGTCATGTCCCCGGAGGCGGCGCCCTTGGCGGGCTTGTCCTTGCACTGGCCCGGTGGGAAACAGTCCGTGCCGCGCGCCCTGGCCTTGCCCGCCGCCTTGGCTTGCCAGCGATCCCACTTCTCCTGGGTCCAGCCGGGATGTCGCTCACCGACGCGCTTCCAGCCACCGGCCCACGGCGGCTTGCCCGGGGCGCGGATGGCCTGGCCATCGACAGCCTCGACATCGACCTCGAGCTTGCCGGCCCGTTGCGATCCGGTGATCGTCACGCGCTTGCCGACGTAGGGCTTGAGCGGGTGAGCATCGCCGTAGAACCAGGACGGGCCGCCGTCAAGGACGAGCGTCCGGCCACCGGCGTTCATCGTGTACTCGGCTCGGCCGTCGGCGTCGGTCCGGCTGGCCACCGTGCCGGTGATCGTGACCGGCACCTCCGGTACCTTGGCGGCCTTCGGCACCTTCCGTGTCTTCTCAGGCTTGGCAGACTCCTCGGCCGCGCGCGGCTGTGCAGACGGCTCGGCGGTCGCCGCCGGTGACGCCGACGGCTCGGCGGCCAGCACCGGCAACGCCACGAGGGCGACAAGGATGGCGAGCACCGCGAGACCCAGGAGGCCGCGTCCGGATACGATGAGTTGCGCCATGCGGGGAGGATACGGCGTGGTGCCTTACACCCAGCCTTGCAATCCCGGGAACGGTGCCCTGTAGCACCACGTTTCGAGCGTGGCCGCCCCCGGCAGGCCCGTCTAGCGGATGCCCGTGTCGTAGTCGAGAGCGACGGGCGTCAGCGCGCCATCCACGACGGCGACGTCCATGGGCCCCGGCGTGCCCATCAGCCCGGCTGCGGGTTGCGCCCGGACCGTATAGTCGCCGCCCGGCAGGGCGACGGCCGCGGTGCCGGCGGCATTGAGCACGACCGTCGCGACAGCGGTGCCCTGGCGATCGAGCACGGTCACGGTCGCTCCAGCCACTGGACGTGGGGCGCAGGCCGGGTCGCCCGGCCGCTCGACGGGGCACGTGGGACCGGCCAGGGCCGTGATCGCGAGGCCTGTCCCGGGTACGACCGTCGGCGTGGGCGCACTCGGCCCGATCGCGCATGCTGCGAGCAGCAGGATCGACGCGACGATCAACGGCGAGGCTCGACGTGCGGTGCTCATTGGTCCGGGGACGACCTCGCGCGACCGTTGGTTCCGGTCCGGTTCGTCGTGCGATGCTTGGGCGCACCGGCGCAGCACGGTTCGGAGGCATGATGCACCCTGGCCCTGGGCTCGACTACGGGCAGTTCGACGCGCTCACGTTCGACTGCTACGGGACGCTGATCGACTGGGAGACGGGGCTGACCGACGCCTTCCGGCCGATCCTGCGAGCGCACGCGATCGACGCCGATGTCGACGACGTGCTGACGCGATACGCCCGCCATGAGGCTGTGGCCGAGGCCGGCCCGTACCGCTCGTACCGCGAGGTCCTCGCCGCGGGTCTGCGCGGCGTCGCCGCCGAGCTGGGCTTCGAGCCGGCCGACGTTGAGGCGGCCGCGTTCTCGCAGTCCGTGGCCGATTGGCCCGCCTTCCCGGATTCGGCCCCCGCCCTGGCCCGGCTCAGGACTCGCTACCGGCTCGGTGTGCTCACCAACTGTGACGACGACCTGTTCGCGGCATCCAACGAGCGCCTCGGCGTCGAGTTCGATTGGGTCGTCACCGCCCAGCAAGTCGGCTCGTACAAGCCTGACGAGCGCAACTTCCAGGTCGCGTTCGACCGTCTCGGTCTGCCTCGTGAGCGGATCCTCCATGTCGCGCAGAGCCTCTTCCACGATCACGCGCCAGCCCAGCGGCTCGGGCTGAGGTCCGTGTGGATCGATCGGCGACACGATCGTCCCGGCGCCGGCGCCACGCCCGTGGCGATCGCCACGCCCGACGCCACGTTCCCGGACATGGCGTCGTTCGCGGCAGCGGCGGTCCCGCGTTAGGCGGTCGTGCCTTCGCTCACGACGACAACGACCAAGGCAAGGTACGCCAGGTAGAACAGGCCCCCGACCAGCAGATGCCGGCCGTGCAGGCCGCCGCGGCGGGCCATCGGCAGGAAGATCGCTGCCGACGCCAGGAAGGCGATCCCGGCGGACGCGAACGCCGTGTACGAGCCTTCCCGGATCGACCAGGCCTCCGACGCGAGGACGAGGCCGACGACCGTCGGGATACACGACTGGAAGACCATCGCGCCGGTGATGTTGCCCATCGCGAGCGTGTCCTTGTTCTGGCGCACCCACAGGATCGAGTTGAACTTCTCGGGGAGCTCGGTCGCGACCGGCGCGATCACGAGAGCGAGCAGCACCTCGCTCACGCCCAGCGATGATGCCAGGTGCTCCACGGCGTCCACGAAGAAGACGGCGCCCACGATGATGAATCCGAGCGCGATCAACACCTGCAGGTTGATGACTCTCAGCCTCGGCACGACGGGATCGCTGCGGTGGCCGGGAACGTCCACGCGTCGAAACCGGAGCGGGGCGAGTTCCTCCTCTTCTTCGGCGACGTCCGCGCGCAGGTGCCCGCGGACATACCAGGCGTAGATCGCGATGAGCGCGACCGCGGCGATCCAGCGGATCCATGGCGGCTCGATCGGCAGGAAGGCGGAGCCGATCGCGAGCGCGTAGGCGATCGCGAAATAGCGGATGTCATGGGCGAGGACACCCGCGTCGATGCGGAGCTCACCGCCGGTCGCGCGCCGCCGCCGGAAACCAAGGATCGCGACGCCGGTCACGAACATCGCGAGGGTCGCGAGCATGAACGGGGCGCCCAGGATCGCCCCGACACCGATCTCGTCCGATGCGGCGCCCGTCGCGAAGACGATCGCGATGATCGGGATCAGCGTTTCCGGGAGGGCCGTACCGACCGCGGCGAGCACGGACCCCACCGCTCCCTCGGCGAGCTGCAGGGAGCGACCGAACCACTCGATCCCGTTGGTGAAGAGCTCCGCGCCGATGAGGATGACCACCAGCGCGATGAGCAGGATGAGCAGGTCCACGAGGTCAGGGTCTCCCACAGCCTGTGGGCCCAGGCTGTTGCAGCGTTCGGTGAACCGCAATGATACGGGCGATTCCCAGCAGCGAGATCCGGATGTCGATTTCGAATGACCGCGTTCGTCGTTCGGTCAAGGGCAGGAAGGGCGAATGACCTCTGTCCCGGAGCAGGAGATCGAACCATGGCATCGCCGAACGTCATCCACTTCGAGATCGTGGGCAAGGATCAGCAGGCCCTCCAGCGTTACTGGAGCGACCTGTTCGGATGGAAGCTCGATACGAGCAACCCCGGTGGCTACGGCATGACCAACCACGAGGACACGGGCATCGTCGTCGGGATCGGCGGCACCCCTGACCGGTCCGCGGGCCATGTCACGGGCTATGTCAAGGTCGACGACATCGATACGACGCTCGCCCGCGCGGTGGAGCTCGGCGGCGCCGTGGTCATGCCCAAGTTCAGCCCAGGTGCGGGGGCGACGCTGGCCCTCGTCGCGGATCCCGAAGGCCACGTCGTGGGGCTCACCGAGTAACTGCGCTACGGAGCGGCGGCCTCGACGACGAGGGTGCCCGCCATCCCGTCGTGGATGGTGCAGACGAATGGGTACGCACCCGGGGCGACCGCGGCGAGGAGGACCTCTTCGGACGCTCCGGGTTCGACGATGGTCCGGGTGGCTGCCGTCAACGCGCCCGTGAACGTCAGGTTGTGGGGCAGGCTCGAGTGGTTGCGGAACGTGACGGCCACCGGACCGCTCGTTATGACCGACGCCCGCGCCGGCTCGAACGCCGTGGTCTCCCCGGCAGCACTCGAGATCGTCACGGCGTCGGCCACGGCGCTACCGCTCGCACCGAGTCCGACCGAGCTGCACGCGATGACCAGCGACACGAGGAGCATGCCGACGAGGATGCGCGCGGGGCGTCCGGTCAGCGGAGATCCACGCACGCCGTGTACGTCTTCAGGTCGTCGTTCGACCGATGGATGTTGACCGCGAGTCCGCCCGCAAACAGCTCGTCGAGCGACGCCGGCACGACGGTCCTGGAACGGCCGTTCTGCACGTTCTCCAACGGGAACTTGGGCTGTGGCGTCAGGTCGTCGCACGACCCGGGATGGATGTGCGCGGGCATGTCCAGGTTGCCCGACGGTTCGACGGCGATCTCGACGGCGGTCCTGTCGCCGGTCGAGGCGAACGACACCGTGCCGGACACGCCCGATGCGTTCAGCGTCTGCAACTGGACCGTCCTGGTCGGGTCGGCGGCTGCCTGACAGGCCCCGATGGCGATCACGACGGCCACGAGCAGGACGGAGACCGGGCCCGCGCGGCGCATCGCGTCGCGCATGGAGTTCGACATGGGTCGGACCTCGCTTCGGTTCCCGCGCATCAATGCACGGCCTTGGTCGGGCGGCTCCGTGTGGAGCCGGCGTTGGTACAGCGTGACGCCCTGATCGGCCGGACCTGCGGGACCGGCGAGCCTTCGAAGGATCCGGGGGTTGCCCGCCCGGCAAGCAGGTCGCCGAGATCCCCCGCCGCCATCGGGCGCGCGAACAGGTAGCCCTGGCCCTGCTGGGCGCCGAGACCGCGCAGGACCTCGCGTTGGTCGGACTCCTCGATGCCCTCGGCGACCGTCTCCAGTCGCAGGGTGGAGCTGAGGTTGAGGATGGAGCGGACGAGCGCCATCGAGTCCTTGCTGCCGTCGAGGCTCGCGATGAACGAGCGGTCGATCTTGAGGATGTCGATGGGAAACTGGCGCAGGTAGCTGAGCGATGAATAGCCGGTGCCGAAGTCGTCGATGGCAAGGCGCACGCCCAGTTCCTTGAGCGCACGCAGCGTGCTGATGGTCGCTTCCACGTCCTGCACGAGCACGCTCTCGGTCATCTCGAGGGTCAGGCTGGAAGGCGCCAACCCTGAATCGGTGAGCGCCCGCCGCACGTCATCGACGAGACCCGCGTCGAGGATCTGGAGACCCGAGAGGTTGACGCTCACCGTGAGCTCGTTGCGCCCCGTGGCTTCCTGCCACCCTCGAGTCTGGCGACAGGCGCTGTCGAGGATCCAGCGACCGAGCTCCTGGATGATCCCGCTCTCTTCCGCCAGGGGGATGAACTCCATCGGTGCGACCGGGCCGTGCTTCGGGTGGTTCCAGCGCATCAGCGCCTCCGACCCCGTGATCGCGGCCGATGCGAGGTCGACGATCGGCTGGTAGGCGATGTCGAGCTCGCCTCGCTCGAGGGCCCCTCGCAGGTCGGCCTTCAAGTCCATCCGCGCCACCGTCGCGTCGTAGAGCTGCGGCTCATAGGTCACGTGGCGATGGCCGCCAGCAGCCTTGGCGGCGTACATCGCGATGTCGGCTCGGCGCAGCAGCTCATCGGCATCCGCGCCGTCCGTCGATTGCATCGCGATCCCGATGCTGACGCGGGCAACGATCTGCCGGTCCCCGAGCATGAACGGGGGCGTGAGCGTGGCGAGGATCCGGGCCGCCGCCTGCTCCGCCTCGGCCGGGAAGGTCTCCTCGACGATGATCGCGAATTCGTCGCCGCCCAGGCGGGCAACGGTGTCCCCGGCGCGGGTGACGGCCTTGAGCCGCTGGCCGACGGCCACCAGCAGCCGGTCTCCCTGGGCGTGGCCGAGCCGGTCGTTGACCGCCTTGAAGTCGTCGAGATCCAGGAACAGCACCACGGTGGGCGGACCGCCGCGGCTGGCCCGCACGAGGGCATGCCCGAGTCGGTCCAGGAAGAGGAACCGGTTCTCCAGTCCGGTCAGGACGTCGTGGAATGCCTGGTGACGGAGCTGTCCTTCGAGCGCCTTGCGCTCGGTGATATCGCGGTAGTTGATCACGACGCCGCCGACCGCGGCGTCGTCGAGCAGGTTCTTGGCGATCGACTCGAGCGTTCGCCACGAGTCGTCGGCGTGGCGGGCCCGGAACTCGACCCGGGCTTCGGAGCCGCTCAGTGCGGCCACGTCGGCCAGCCCGCGCTCCACGGCGGCGCGGTCGTCGGGATGGATGTCGGCACCGATGGATCGGCCGATGCGCGTCTCCGCGCGGCGGCCGAGGATCCGCTCCACGGCAGGGCTCTCGTACCGGATGAGCCCATCCTCACCGAGGACGACGACGCCGTCCGATGCGTTCTGGACGAGCGACCGGAAGCGTTCCTCGTTGCGCTGCATGTCGACCAGCAACAGGCGTTCCGTCGTCGCCTGTTCCTGCAGGCGCCGGTTCTGGGCGGCCAGGACGCGCGACGCCCCACTGAACGCAAGCCAGATGAGCGCCATCAGCAGGCTCGAGGCCACGACGGCGACGATGAACACGCCGAACCTTGTCCCGTCGATCCGGTCCTCGATCAGGCGGGCATCCTGGTAGACGTCGTAGACGCCGATGGGATTGCCATCCACTGCGCCCCTGATCGGGACGAACAGCTCCAGGTAGCGACCGGACATCGGCGCCAGCCCGTCGGCCGGCGTCGAACCCTCCTCACCCGCGACATCTCCACCGGCGTAACGAGCGACGCTCTCCCCCGCGTACGCGACCGAGATCGTCGGGCCGATGGAGAAGCGCCGGCCGCGGAGCTCGGGCAGGTTTGAGTACACGATCCGTCCGTCGCGGGACCAGATGTTGATCCGGCGGATCTCGCCGGACAGCGTCAGCCGCTCGAGCTGGGCGTCGATCGCGGGATCGTGCTGGGCGCCGAGATCGAGGCTCGTCTCCTGCAGGCCCGGGTCCACGTACCCGCGGACGATCGCCTCGACGCTGTGGACCGCCGACTCGGTCGCGCTTCGGCGGAGCTCGTCGGCCACGCTGTTCGAGACCACGACGGCCATCCCGACGATCACCGCGACGGCCGGAAAGACGACGACCGTGCGGAGACCCGGTCGCCGAGCGATGCGGACGGCCGATCGAAGGGTGGCAGGCAGAGTGAGGTGAGGGGCCATGCGGTGACCTGGACCGTACAGACGGACGGTCCGCCGCTGCCATGACCGATTCGTACGGGCGGGCGGCCACCAGGCGGCGCCACCCGAACCCGGAACATCGACGCTGGGGCTAGCCCGACCCCAGAACGCCCGCTGCCCGGCTGGGCGTCGCCGGGTTGCTCCCGTAGCGTCCTGCCATCGAGATCACGCACGGCGCCGGTCCGTCCTGACCGGCCCCCTCGATGTACAGGAGGCACATGACCAACATCAATCGGACGGCGCTCTTCGTGGGCGTGTCCCTGGCCGCGGCCGGCATCGTGATGCTGGCCGGGCTGGCCGAGGGAGCCGCCCGCGACGCGGTCGGCCAGGCCGTCCGGCTCTGGCCGCTCGCGATCATCGCGCTCGGCGCCGCGCTCCTCGTCCGGCGCACGCCCTACGCCCTCGTTGGCACGCTCACCGCAGCGACGTTGCTGGGCCTCGTGGTCGGTGGTGCCGTCGTCGCGGCACCGGATGTCCATGGCTACTGCACTGACGGCGACGCGTCGTCGGCTCCCATACGAACCGGAACATTCACCGGGCACGCAACGGTGGACCTGTCACTGGACTGCGGGGACCTGCATGTCTTGACCACGGAGGGCACCGCCTGGGAGCTTCGCACACGGGCCGGCGGCAACGCTGCCGTCGCGGTCGAAGCGTCCGGCGAGTCGCTCGTCGTTCGCTCGGCGACACGGCACTGGTATCGCGACCTCGGTCACGCCGGCGACGATTGGCAGGTCGCCATCCCGACCGACGTGACCGTCGACCTCGACGCCGAGGTGGACGGCGGGCGTGGGCGGTTCGATCTGGGCGGCGCGTCCGATCGGCGAGCTCCAAGTCCAGGTCAACGGCGGCGACGCGCGGCTGGATCTCAGCGAAACGACCGTGACCTCCATCGACCTCGCAGTGCGCGCCGGATCGGCGACAGTCCTGCTTCCATCCGGGTCGGACCTCGTCGGTGACCTGGAGGCCTCGGCCGGCACGATCGAGATCTGCGCGCCCCCCGGGCTCGGTGTCCGCGTCCGCGACGCTGACGCGGACGGCGACGTGCCGCCGGACGATGGGTCCATCGGCGACCGGATCTTCACCCGTATCGCGAACGACATCCTCGCCGACGTCGAGGCCGACATGGCCGCCAGCGAATTCAACGGTCTCGTGCGCGTCGGTGACGCGTGGGAGACCCCCGACTATTCGACCGCGACCCACCAGGCGGAGCTCAGCGTCGTCCGCACGGGCTGGTAGCGTGGTCGTCAACCCTGCAGGAGGCTGCAAGTGAACCCCCGTCGTCTCTATCGCTGCCGCCACGACCGCCAGCTCGCCGGCGTCGCCTCGGGCATGGCCGAGTACCTCGGCCTGGACCCGACCGTCGTCCGCATCCTGTGGATCCTGTCCGTCTTCTTCGGCGGCTTCACGATCCTGCTGTACATCGTGCTCGCCTTCGTCATGCCGCTCGAGCCGACTCGAGACCGCCGCGCCGGTGGCGTCCGTCGCGGCCCGGCCGGTGACCCGGCGATCGCCGGCCGGCGATCCGGCGGCGACCACGATGCCTGGCACGGCGGCACGGTCGCGCCGGTGGCCGACCCCGCACGAGCATCGGAAGCGCGGTGAGGGCCGGCTTCGGGATCGGCCGCCGGCGTCCTCCTCGTCGCCTTCGGCACGATCGCCCTGGTCGGTCCGTGCGCTCCCGGGCTGGGTTTCGGGCATCGCCCTCTGGCCGGCCTTCCTCGTCGCCCTCGGCGTCGCCCTCGTGGTGGTCGCCGCTCCGGCGCCCGATGCCCGAGTACGTGATCGGCGCACCGCTCCTCGTCCTCGGCCTGCTCGTCGCCCTGAGTGCCCTCGTACGGCGCCCGGGTCACGAGCGCCCGGGGCGAGGGGCGGTCGCCGACTTCCTCCTCTCCCCGCTCCACCCGGCCACGTGGGCCGCCGTCGCGGCGATCCTCGTCGGCTTCTGGGTGGAGCTCGTCGCGTTCATCGTCGTGACGGGGCTCGCTGTCCGGCGGCGTGTCCCTCCTGCTCGTCGGCATCGGCTTCGTTCTGGTCGCCGTGGCCATCGAGGCCGCCCGGCTGGTCGCCCGCATCGAGCGCCGTCGCGTCGACCTGGGCCGATCCGACCCCCGTCCGGCCTCACCCGTACCGGCCCTACGGGTCGACGATCCGCGAGCTCGTCATGGCCCTCTTCCTCGACCTCGCTCGCTGGCGCGACGTGGTCTATGTGCTCATCGCCTTCCCGCTCGCCATCCTCGAGTTCGTCGGTCGTCGCCAGCGCTGTGGGCGACCTCGATCGGACTGCTCTCGATGCCGATCTGGTTCGCGCTCGGCGCCTTCCGCCGTTCGACCTCGACCGTCGCGGCAGTCTCGACCTCGACGGAGTCGCCATCCTCGGCGGCCTCGTCGGCCTGGTCCTGGCGCGGTCGCGGCGACAGGTGACGCGCGGACTCATGACCCTGCATCGCGCCGTGGTCGTCGGGCTCCTGTGCATCTCTGAGCGACGCGCGCTCGAGCAGCGCGTCGAGACGCTCGAGGTCAGCCGACGGGCCGTCCTCGACGTCGAGGCGACCGAGCTCCGGCGCATCGAGCGCGACCTTCACGACGGCGCCCAGCAGCGCCTGGTCATGCTGGCCATGCAGCTCGGTCTGGCTGCCGAGCGGATCGACGACGACCCCGCCGCCGCGAAGGCGCTCGTGCGTCGATGCCAGCGGACAGGCCCGCCAGGCGCTGGCCGAGCTCCGCGACCTGGTCCGCGGCATCGCGCCGGCCATCCTCGTGGACCGTGGGCTCGTCCCGGCACTCAGCGCGCTTGCCGGTCGCAGTCCGGTGCCGACCAGTCGTGGCCGAGCGACTCTGCCCGAGGGGCTCCGGCTGCCGCGACGCGATCGAGCGCGCCGCGTACTTCGTGGTCGCCGAGTCGGTCGCGAACGTGGCCAAGCACGCCGGCGCCGGCCGTTGCGAGATCCGCTGTCGGCTCGAGGACGGGCACCTGGTCGTCGAGGTCGAGGACGACGGCGTCGGTGGCGCGATCGATCGTCCCGGGCGGCGGCCTGGCCGGTCTGGCCGATCGGGTCGAGGCGCTCGATGGCACCCTCACGGTCACCAGCGCCGCCCGGTGGGCCCACCATCGTTCGCGCGGTCTGTCGGCCGCCGCAATCGCGCCCTCCGCCGTGCCGTCCGGTCCGGGGATCCCCGCTCAGGACCCGAGGTAGGCGAGGACCGCCAGCACGCGGCGATGGCCGTGCTCGGAGTCGGGCAGATCGAGCTTGCCGAAGATGTTGCTGATGTGCTTCTCGGTCGCCCCCTCGGAGATCGTGAGGAGCTCGGCGATGCCGGCGTTCGTCCGGCCCTCGGCCATGGCCGCGAGGACCTCGCGCTCGCGTGGGGTCAGGACCTGCAGACGGTCATCCGCCTGGCGCGTGACCATGAGCTGGGCGACGACCTCGGGATCGAGAGCGGTCCCACCGCGAGCGACGCGACGCAGCGCGTCCATGAAATCCCGCACGTCGCCGACCCGATCCTTGAGCAGGTACCCGACGCCGCCCGCTCGGTCCGCCAGGAGCTCCGTCGCGTACTGGCGCTCGACATACTGGCTGAGCACGAGGACCGGTGAGCCTGGGACCTTCCGGCGTGCCTCGATGGCCGCGCGGAGGCCCTCGTCGCGCTGGCTCGGCGGCATCCGGACATCCACGACCGAGACGTCCGGTCGATGGGCCTCGACGGCGGCCACGAAGGAGGGCCCGTCGCCGACCTGGGCAACGACCGTCGCCGCCCGAGTCGGCGATCAGCCGCGCGAGGCCGTCGCGCAGCAGGACGGAGTCCTCGGCGATGACGACGCGCAAGGGCTCCGGATCCATGCGCTGATCATGCACCGATCGGCGAGGCGCGCGGGGCCGTCGGGAGACCGACGAGGTCGGCGCTTACCTGCCACAGGCGATCCGTGGTGGCCGCGTCGTAGGTCGACTCGTGGGACTTCTTCGGCTTGCCCTTGGCGAAGTACTGGCCACTGACCCCCTCCACGTCCGGCGAGCTGGCGAGGTAGACCGGGGTGTCGGCGCCCCGTTCGGGCCGCTGCATGAACGGTCGCATGGCCGCGATGAGCGGTCCCCAACCGCGCGCCGTGTCCTCCGCCCCGAAGGCAGTGCTCGTCATGCCCGGGTGCAGCACGGTCGCCGTGACGCCCTTCCCCTCCAGGCGCGTGGCGAGCTCATAGGTGAACATCACGTTGGCCAGCTTGGACTGGTTATAGGCCGACTGCCCGGAGTATTTCCGCTCGGCCATCAGGTCGTCGAAGGCGATCCTGCCCATCGACTGCGCACCGGACGACACGGTGACGATGCGTGCCGGAGCACTGGCGATGAGCCGGTCCAGTAGGAGGTGCGTCAGCAGGAACGGCGCGAGGTGGTTGAGGGCGAAGGTACGCTCGAGACCGTCCGCCGTCACGTGGCGGTGGGACCAGAACCCGCCGACGTTGTTGAGCAGAACGTCCAGGCACGGATATGTGGCGAGGACCTCGCCGGCCAGGCGCCGGACCTCGGCCTGTGAGGACATGTCGGCGACGAAGACGTCGACCTTGGGGTTACCCGACTCGTGGGCGATCGTGGCGGCGGCCCGCTCGGCCCGCGCGCGGTCACGGCCGGTGATCCCCACGCGGGCACCCAGCGCGGCAAGGCGGACTGCTGCCGCCTTGCCGATACCGGTCGTGCCACCGGTGATCAATACGGTCTTGCCGGTCATGGGTCGTGGATCAGACATCATGGAGCTCCTCGCTCGTTCGTACGGTTTGCCCGACGTCCATGGTGGAGGACGTCGGGCGTTGCGGTGGGATCGCGGACGATCCGCTATGCGGAGGCGGGCGCCTGCCCGCGACGGGAAGCCACGGCTGTCATGCCGTCCGGCCCGGCGATGACGTACGCGATCATCGCGAAGAACCCGAAGTTGAAGATCCCCAGGAGCAGCAGGACGAGGAACCACGTTCTGCTCTCGAGCCGGGAGGTGTTCAACAGCGCGCCGATCCATGACACGAAGCCCGCGACGAGACCACCCGCCAACGCGACTGCGCCGGCGATGCCGACCCCGATGAGGACCCACGCGAGAGCGCTGCCCTGGATCCCGACGATGTCGGGGCCGTTCATCACGAACACGTCGTTCACGATCCCGATCCAGACGGACGCGACGGCCACGGTGGCGCCGGCGATGACGGCGAGGACGCCCCCGATGAAGACTCTGATGACTGTGGACTTGGACATTGGTCGTTTCCTTTCGTTAGATCCTGGATTGCTTGACTGGTTGCGTGCTGGCTGAACGCTCATGCGGCCGTTCCGGCCGCCGCCATGACGGTTGTCGGCGCGATCGCGGCCGAGGACGACCCGGTCACGCTGATGACGATGGTGCCTCGTGCATGACCTTGCGCGACGTGATCGATCGCCTCGGCGGCTCTATCCAGCGGGTACGTGCCGCCGATGACCGGCGTGACCTTCCCGGCTTCGACGAGCTTCTTGAGGAGCACGAGATCGTCATGGTTCTGGAACTTGGTCGACGGGCGCAGCAGCCTGCGGTTGAACATCGACACGATCAGGGAACGGATGACGCGGGTGAGCTTGCCGCCCGAATGCCCTCCGCCGTTGGCCAGCAGCTTTCCGTTCGGCTCGAGCGCGCGCATCGTCTCGGACAGGGAGTGGTTCCCGACGTTGTCGAGGATGAAGTCGTAGCGCGGCCCGGCCTTCGTGAAGTCCTCGTTCGTGTAATCGATGACGTGGTCGGCGCCCATGGAGCGGACCATCGCCGCGTTTTTCGTGCTGGTCACGCCCGTGACCTCGGCACCGAACGCCTTGGCGATCTGCACGGCGAACGTGCCGACGCCGCCCGATGCGCCGTTGACGAGAACCTTCTGTCCGGGCTGGACATGTCCCTCGTCGCGCAGGAGCTGGAGGGCCGTCGTCGCCGACACGCCGATGGCGGCTGCCCCTTCGAACGTGAGGTTGGCCGGCTTCCTGACGAAGTGGTCTTCGCTCGCACGTGCGTATTCGGCGAAGGCGCCGGTGCCCCAACCGAAGACCTCATCGCCCGGGCGAAACCCCTGCACGTCCCTGCCGACCGCCTCCACCGTCCCCGCGACATCCGTGCCCGGAACCCTGTGCTTCGGCTTGCGCAGTCCGGTAGCAAACCGCATGACATGCGGCACGCCCGTCATGAGGATCCAGTCACCGACATGGATGGACGCCGCGTGCACCCGAACCAGGACCTCGTCGTCCCCGATCTCGGGCTTGTCGATGTCCTGTGCCTGCAGGACGGCGGCCGAGCCGTACCTGTCTTGAACGATTGCCTTCATCGCCTTCTCCTGTTACCTTACGCTGTAAGCCTGACGCCGTAAACCATACGGTGTAAAGTAGGCGGTGTCAACCCCCGAGATCACAAATCCAACTAATCGGAGCAGACCCATGGCGACGCCCGCCACCAAGAGCTTTCAGCGCATCCCACTCACCCGGGCGCGGATTTTGCAGGCAGCCGTCGATCTCGCCGATCAGGGCGGGCTCGAGGCACTCAGCATGCGCAAGCTCGGTCAGGAGCTCGGCGTGGAGGCGATGGCGCTATACCACCACTTCGCGAGCAAGGACGGTCTCGTGGACGGCATGGTCGACCTGGTCTTCGACGAGATCGATCTGCCTTCGGACGGAGCCGACTGGAGGACCGCGATGCGCGAGCGAGCGATCTCCGTTCGGGACGCCCTGCTGCGCCACCGCTGGGCGATCGGCTTGATGGAGTCACGAACGAACCCAGGTCCCGCGAACCTGCGCCACCACGACGCCGTGATCGGATGCCTTCGTGCTGCCGGCTTCGACATGGCGATGGCCGCGCACGCCTACTCGCTGCTCGACAGCTACATCTACGGCTTCGCGCTGACGAAGATGAACCTCCCGTTCGAGACCACCGCTGACATCGCGGACACGGCAAGGGAGATGCTCGAGCCGTTTCCGGATGGCGAGTACCCGAACCTCATGGCGTTCATCACGGAACACGCCATGCAGCCCGGCTACGACTACGCCGACGAGTTCGAGATCGGCCTCGACCTCATCCTCGACGGCCTCGAGCGGATGCGGTCCGGAGCGTGACGACGGCCGCCGCCATCGTCGCGATGAACGTTTCAACGAACACCGACGCCATACCCTTGCGAGCACGACCAATCCGGCCGTGCCACAGGCGAGGCGATCGTGGATCAACGAGAGCTCATCGACCGGGCGAGGCGTGGCGATCATGACGCCTTCGCCGAACTGGTCGATGACGCCCTCCGACGGCTGGACGCAGCCGCCCGACTGATCCTGCGCGACCCGGATCTGGCCCAGGATGCGGTCCAGGAGACTCTCATCCGTGCCTGGCGCGACCTGCCGGGGCTACGCGATCCGGGTCGGTTCGACGCCTGGCTGCACCGATTGCTCGTCAACGCGTGTCTCGATCTCGTTCGACGCCGTCGCCGGCGCCCGATCGAGGTCGAGCTGTCTCCGATCGACTCCATGAACATGCCCGACCACGCCACCGCGTTCGCCGACCGCGAGCTCCTGGACGCGGCGCTTCAGCGCCTCGATCCGGGCCATCGAGCCGTCGTCGCCCTGCATTACCTCCTGGGGATGCCGCTGCATGACGTGGCCGTCTCTCTAGGGATCCCAGATGGAACCGCCAGATCCCGATTGCATTACGCGCTTGCCGCCATGCGGACCGACGCGCAGGCCACTGCCGGCCCGGCGGCGGCCATCCCGGGAGGACACCCGGCATGACGTCCGAACGACGCTTCGAACAGGAACTGCCCGGCCTCCTGGACGACCTCTACATGGGCCCGATGCCCGCGTATCGCGACCACGTCCTCCACCACACCGCCCGCATCCGCCAGCGGCCGGCCTGGTCATTCCCTGAAAGATGGCTTCCCATGGTTGTCATCGCCTGGCAGCGTGCTCATGGGCCGCGGTTGCCGTGGCGCACGATCGGGGTTGGTCTTGTACTCCTGGCATTGCTCATCGCGATTCTCGCGACAGTCGTGGGCTCGGCGCCGCGGCTACCGGCGCCGTTCGGCCCAGCGCGGAACGGGCTCGTCGCGTACGCCAGCGGTGGCGACATCTACACGGTCGATCCCGTGAGGGGCCTATCGACCGCGATCGTCACGGGTCCTGAAATGGACGTCAACCCAAGGTGGTCGCGGGACGGCACCTCGATTGCATTCGAGCGAAAGGTCGAAGGCGACGCCGGTCCGGGCCTGCTGTTCGTCGCACACCGCGACGGGTCCGATCCGATCCGCGTCACACCTGACGCCCTACCCGCCATCGCGAACTACAGTTTCTCGCCTGACGGCCTCGAGATCCTGATCTCCGCCCGCCCGGGTGGGGTCCCCCGCATCCTGGTCGCTGCGGCCGATGGCAGCCGAATGCGGCAACTGGACCTGCCAACACTGGCTACCAACGCCGCTTGGCGTCCACCGGACGGCTCCGAGATCTTGTTCATGGACCTTGGCGATGAAACCGGCATCTATGCGGTCCGCCCTGAGGGCGGCTCCGTCCGCACCATCCTGGAACGTGTGGTAGGCCGCAACCGCTCCGACCCGAGGTGGTCGCCGGACGGGTCCCTGATCTCGTACGTCGAATGGGTCGGCTCGGATGACATGACGGCCCAGACCCACGTCATCCGAGCGGACGGAACCGGGGATCGCGTCCTTCCCCTTCCTCCAAAGGCGGTGTGGCAAGCCGCTTGGAACTGGTCGAATGACGGCACCCGTCTGCTCGCCATTCGAGGCTATACCGTCACCATGGACGACACTCGCGCCGTGGCAATCCCCGTCGACGGGAGCGGGACCGGCGTCGAGATCGAGTACCCCGGCGTCATCCAGGCGGGTTGCTGTTCCGCCTGGGAATGGGCGCCCGACGATTCGTGGATCCTCGGAACGCCGATGAACGAATCAGGCGAGGCCCTCGATCAGGTGCTACTGGACCCGGTGGCCGGCACGTCCCGGACGGTGCCCTGGAAGAGCGTCAGCCACCCATCCGTGCAACGTCTCGCGCCCTGAGGCATTCGCGCCCGCCAAGCCGGACATAGCCAGCAGGGACGACGCGCAGTTCGCGAATCCTGGTCGGCCGCCTGGATTTCTGGTCCACCCCTACCTGGGATCGCACGCCCACGCGTGCCGCTCCCTACGTCGACTCGCGTCTCAGCGGGCCGGTCGGCGCCGCTCCGCGCTGCGAAACGCATCGCTCGAAGGGAAGGAAGGTGAGCGAAGGCCTACATGGCAAGCATGCTGCAACCCATTTCCGAACGTTGAGGATCAAGGAGAGAACGATGCGACACGATCGATATCTGGTTGCCGCGCTCGCGGCGATCGCCCTGCTGGCCGGCGCCGTCAACCTGGCGATGGCGTCTCCGCCATCGGGTGTCACGCCGACTGTGCTTGCGAGGGGAACGTACGACGCATTCAAGGTGATGTCCTATCCGGAGGGGTCCGGCCTGTTCAAGGCTGAGGCGAAACGAGCCACCGACGTGGTCGTGCGCCGACATCAGTACGCCCCGGGTGGCTCGACCGGCTGGCATTCGCACCCGTATCCCGTGTTCATCACGGTGATCGAAGGGCAGCTCACGTTCTACGCGTACGACGACCCGACCTGTACACCGATCGTGGTGTCCGCGGGCCAGGGTTACGTCGACTCGGGCAACGGACATCTGGGTCGCAACGAGACCGGACAGCCCGCGACGGACATCAGCGTGATCATGGCGCCCGTCGGCGGTGCGTTCCGCGGGGAGCTTTCCGCTCCCTCGCCCCATTGCGAATTCTGAAGTTCCCTCGGCGGCCGGTCACGCGGCTCTCCGCGTGACCGGAAGCCGGATCGTCCGGACCGCGGCTCAGTGCGGCCGAGCGATCAGCGCGGCGCCATCTTGAGCAGGCCGAAGCTTGCGCCCTCCGGATCGCTCACGATCGCGAAGCGTCCGCCGGGAAACTCCTGGGGAGAAACCATCTTCGTGGCGCCCAGGTCGATCGCCTTCGCAAAGGCGGCGTCAACGTCCTGGACCGCGAAGTAGATCTGCCAGTAGCTCGGCACCTCGGCGGGCACCATCGGATCCATCTCCCAGGCGCCGGCGATGCTGTCCTCGCCGAGCAGGAACTCGGTGTAGGGAGGCTGGCCTTCACCCATCTCACTCTGCCTCGTGGCCCAGCCGAACACCTGCTGGTAGAACGGCAGCGCCTTCTCGACGCCACGGGCGTTCACCTCGGCCCAACCGAACGAGTTCGGCGCGTTCGTCTGGAAGCCACCCATGCGCGTCCCCTGCCAGGCGGAGATGTAGGCGCCCGACGGGTCCTGATACACGGCCATCCGGCCCTGGTCACCGACGTCGAACGGGGCCATGGCGACCGTCCCACCGGCGGCCTCAACCTTTCGGGTCAGCTCCTCGATGTCATCCGTTCCGATGTACAGGTTCCACGCGGTCGGGGCGTTCGGGTCCATCTTGGGGCCGATTCCGGCGGCATCCTTACCACCGGTCTTCGCGAGGCCGTAGCCGCCGTACTGTGGGTCGGGATTGACCTCGACGTTCCAGTCGAAGAGCTTCGAGTAGAAGGTCCGCGACGACTCGGCGTCGGAGCTCGCGAGATCGACCCAGGCCGGCTTGTTGGCGATCGTCGTCATCGCTTGTGCCATGTCGCGCCTCCATTGGCTGCTCTACTTCGTACCGCTGCATTGTCGCACCGACGGCCAACCGAATGGGTCCCTCAGGGCTACTCCGAAGGTCCGGCTTGACGAGGCAACTCTCCGCTACCCCAGGGGGCGTCCGAAACGTCAGCACGCTCCGCGCCCGGACGATCTCGAGGCCCAGGGCGATGAAGGTTCCGGGAGCGCGCCCAGGATGAGGTCCAGGCCGGCCTCGAACTCATCGGCGTAGTCGAAGCCCGATCCGACGAGCTCGCGCTGGACGGAGGCGAGATGCGGGTAGGCATCGGCCACCGAAGCCAGCATCTGCTCGGACATCGACGCCATCTCCTCGGGGGAGGCGAATGGCAGAGTCGCCTCCTGGAGCGCAAAGCCGTAGATGTAGCTATCGAGCAGGTTGTAGACACGGACCGTCCTGTGGCCGTCGAAACCGGCGCGATGGAGGATGGCGACCATCGCGTCGTGGTGGCCGAGCGTCGCCGGGCCGGGTTGCGAGCGCGACTCCATCAGCGCGATCGCCCACGGGTGCCGCCGCAGCGCTCCATGGGCCGAGACGGCGCGCCGGCGCAGCGCGTCCCGCCAGTCGCGCGCGTCGGCCGGCACCTCGATCTCGGCGAAGACACGGTCGACCAGGCCGTCGAGCATCTCCTCCTTGTTGCCGATGTGCCGGTACAGCGACATCGCCTCCACGCCCAGCCGCGCGCCGACGTTCGCCATCGTGACCGCGGCCAAGCCGGCTTCGTCGGCCAGCTCGAGCGCGGCATCCAGCACCTGCTCGCGGCTCACTCGCGGTCGCCGCCCAGCTCGCCGAACCGTCGCCTGCTCCATGCTTGACATCCGTTTCCTTATGCCATAAGTTTATGCCATCAGTTTATGACATAAGCATAGCACAGACCAAAGGAGTCCGAGCCCGATGCAGGCCATCGTCCACGACCGATACGGATCCCCCGACACCCTCCGGCTCCGCGAGCTTGCGACGCCGGATGTCGGCGACGGCGAGGTGCTCATCCGCGCCCGCGCCGCCAGCCTGCACCCCGGCGACCTTTTTGCGGTGCTCGGCTCGCCGTTCCCGGTGCGTCTGGCAACCGGTCTGCGCCGGCCAAGGCTCGGCGTCCCCGGCTTCGACGTCGCCGGCACGGTCGAGGCGGTCGGCTCGGCCGTCGGCCACCTGCGATCGGGCGACGAGGTCTTCGGCGTCGGCTTCGGCACCTGCGCCGAGCTGGTGCGCGCCAAGGCGGAGTTCGTCGTCGCCAGGCCGGCGGCCATCGGCTTCAAGGAGGCGGCCGCCATCCCGACCTCCGCCCTGGCCGCGCTCCACGGCCTGCGCGACGCCGGCGGGCTCCAACCCGGCCAGCGCCTCCTCGTCAATGGCGCGTCGGGCGGGGTCGGCAGCTTCGCCGTGCAGCTCGGCAAGATCCTGGGCGCCGAGGTGACCGGCGTGTGCTCGACCGCCAACGTCGAGCTGGTGCGCTCGCTGGGCGCCGACCGCGTCGTCGACTACACCCGCGAGGACTTCACCGCCGGTGCGGATCGGTACGACCTCATCGTCGACAACGTCGAGAACCGGCCGCTGTCGGCGGTCCGGCGCGCGCTGACCCCGGGCGGCACGCTGGTGCTCAATAGCGGGACGGGCGCCACCGGCCTGCGGATGCTCGGGCGATTGGTCTGGCCGCTCGTCCTCTCCCCGTTCACCAGCCACCGCCTCCGCCGCTTCATCTCGAACCCGAACCGCGCCGATCTCGAGTGGCTGGCCCAGCGCGCCGCCGACGGCTCGCTTCGGCCGGTCATCGGGTCGACCTACGCGCTCGCGGAAACGGCCAGCGCGATGCGCCTGATCGAGAGCGGCCACTCCCGCGGCAAGGTGGTGGTCACGATGGCCGCCGGGTAAGCGACCGCCGGCACGATCCTGGCCGGACGACGCACATGATGGGGAAAAGCATTGACTGGGGCGTCGGGTAGGCGCACGCTGACCGGTCTGGACGTGAAGGGCTCGATGCCTCCCGCATCTGTGGCCCTCGCCGTGAGGGCTGTGCGCTGGTTCGTCCTCTTCCCCAGAGTCGGGCGCCTGCCGTCCGCGAGGATCGACGCGTCCGCCGTCGCGCATCGTCCTGCGCGAGTGGGATTGCGGAGGTGATCTCCATGGAACCATCCCAAAGCAACTCTGGCGTCCCGACCGATCGCTCCATGATCACCAAACAACCTCTGATCAGCCGACGAACGGCGATCGGCGGAGGGCTGGCCGGGCTCGGCGGCCTGTTGCTATTCCCTGGGCAGCTGATGGCCAGAGCGGCTGTGCCCAGCGATTCGTTCGTCGTCCTGCTGAGGGGCCTCTATCAGCCCGTGGTTCGCGGGCCCAAGCTCGGCCTGTCCTCGGTGGACCTTGACGACGGTTCGTACTCCACGGTCGCCATCTTCCCGGTCAGCGGAACTCCGGGCAACACGAGTGCGAACAAGGCGATCGGCACCTTTTACGTGCAGTTTGAAGGAGATCTGTGTGCCTACCACATCCCCGGGGGCTCCTTCTCGATGCGCTTCACAGGAAGCGATGTCGTTTTTGTCGACGACGGCGTCGGCGGACGGTTCTTGGAAGGAACGTTCGAACTGACGGTCCTCGAGGCGACCGGGATCTATCGCCCCTTCGTTGGTGGCCATAACCACATGGTGGACAGGCTGCATTTCCTGGCTCCTGGGGACGGCTCCGGCGGCGTCGACGAATTCTGCTTCTGCTTTATCAGCCAGCCATAACAGCTGCCGATCGCGAGCCACCGTAGATGGCGGCGGCCTGCTTCATCCAGGACGCCGCCTGGCGTTGGTCGAGATCGTCCACGGATGCCAGTTCGACGCCGCCCCCGCCCACGCCGTCGTTCGCCATCCCCTACTTCACCGCACGCTGGAGGTTCATGACTGTCCCACGCTCACGCCCAGGGTGAGGAGAAGCTCGTCCAGTTGCGCGAACGTCTCGACCATCGCATCCGCCGCCCCGGTGCCGGCAGCGTCGAGAGCTTCCTTCGAGGCATGGAGCTCGTGCATGACCAGCAGCGTCTTGCCACCCTTTTCCTCGAATGTCACGGTGGTGACGGGCCCACCCTCGCCACCTTCCTCGTTGGTCCACACGAGGCGCGAGTGCGGTGTCACTTCGAGGTACGTGCCGAAGAACGCCATCGCATCGGGTTCGAACTCGAGACGGTATTTGCCCCCGACACGAACATCCATCTCACAGGAACGCAGGGACATGCCCATCGACTTCGGCACCCACCACCGCCTGAACAGCTCGGGCTTCGTCCACGCCTCGAACACGATGCGGGCCGGGCCGTCAAAGGTTCGGGTAACGACTAGCTCACGCTCGGACTTCCGCTCCACCGTCGTGCGGTTCTTCATGGGCGTCGGCTCACTCTCTCTTCTTGCGTCCATCAAGCTTCTCCTTCCCTTGTAGTTCCTCGACAACCTTGTCCAGCTCGTCGAACCGTGCATCCCACAGCTGGCGGTACCGCTCCATCCATGCCGTCGCGTCTTCGAGCCGGCGCGGGCCGAGCCTGCAGGTCCGCACGCGCCCGACCTTCTCCGTGGTGACGAGCCCCGCCTGCTCCAAGATGCCGACGTGCTTCTTCATACCCGTCAGGGTCATGTG
Organism: uncultured Chloroflexia bacterium; assembly: GCA_963735785.1. Taxonomy (GTDB): domain Bacteria; phylum Chloroflexota; class Limnocylindria; order Limnocylindrales; family CSP1-4; genus SPCO01. Next base: position 872,241 of record CAVTMH010000003.1, read on the forward strand.
GAACGTCTGGGCCAGATCCGTGATCGAAGCGTCGGCAAGGCCGAGTCGCTCCAGGACGCCGCGTCGGGTGGCGTCCGAGAGCGCGCCAAACGAGGCATCGAGTCGGCCGCTCGTATACTGAACCATACGGTTCAGTATGAACCACCGTGTGCCGGTTCGCAAGCCCCTGAAGACGGCGACACTGACAGGCTGCGGCGCAACAGATCTGCTGCAGCGGGGCTGGGCTACCAACCGAAGGTTCCGTTCAAAGCCGACCCTGACTACCCGAAGTCGTCTTACAGAACGGCCGGCTGATCGGAGTCGGACCCCACGGACCCCGAGGGCTCGGGTGCGATGATGTCCTTGTGGCGCAGCAAACCTGGTCTGCAGAGCGAACCCGGCGCGAGCTGATTCGGCTTACGCACCGTCAACTCGACACGGCAACCCTGTACCGCGACGCGACACAGATCCTGAGCCACTTCGTGGCCTTCGACGCAGCGTGCGGCCACACCATGGATCCCGCCACTCTGCTGCTGACCCGCCAGTTCAGCGAGCAATTCGATGCCGATGGCTTTGCCCTCGTGTGCCGCAACGAATACCTCCAGCCGGATGTGAACAAGTTCGCTTCGCTGCTCGACCGACCGGCGCCTGTCGCGACCCTGACGGAGGCGACTGAGGGCCGTCCGGACCGCAGTCACCGCTTCCGCGAGATCCTGCGACCGTTCGGTTTCGGGCCGGAACTTCGAGCGACGTTCGCGACCGGCGGCTCGTGTTGGGCGTCGCTCGTCGTCCTGCGTCAAGCAGACCGCGCCGAGTTCAGCCGCGTCGAGCAAAACTTCGTGGCGTCGATCGGCCCGTACATCGCGCACGCCGTCCGCAGCTCACTGTTGATGGGGGTCGTCGGCGACGACACGCCAGATGACGACTCGGCGCCGGGCCTGGTTCTCCTCAATGCCCGTGGCGAGCCCGAGGCGATCAACGCTCCGGCGCGGGGCTGGCTCGCAGAGCTTGCGGTTCCGACGTCGACGTCTGGTGCCGCCGGGTTACCCGGGTCGATCTACGTCGTGGCCGCAGCGGCGCGACGCGCAGTGGGCCTGGAGGAGGGCGCCCCCGCCGAGCCGGCCCGGCTGCGCATCCAGACCCGGGCCGGGCGCTGGCTCATCTTGCACGGCTCCGTGCTCGACGAGGGACCGCAGGCACGAACCTCGGTGATCATCGAGGTAGCGCGCCCAGCGGAGATAGCGCCGCTCATCGTTCAGGCCTACGGGTTGACGGACCGGGAGCGAGAGATCACGCAGCTCGTCCTGCAAGGGCGCTCGACGCGGGAGATTGCCAAACGACTCGGGCTGTCCTCGTACACCGTGCAGGACCATCTCAAGGCGATCTTCGACAAGGTCGGGGTCCGCAGTCGGAAAGCGCTCGTTGCCCGGGTTTTCTTCGATCAGTACGAACCGCGCGAGCGGGCGGGTGCGGCCCTGTCAGCCGATGGCTGGTACGCCGAAGGTGGCCCTCCCAGCTGAGACGGCGAGCCGCCAGTCGAGACCCCAGGCATCCCAGATAGCTGGGATGGAAGAGCTTCGCCGCAGCGGTGAGTCTTCTGATCGTTGACCACCATCCGCCCGAGGTTCGCCATGACGCGCAAGGTCTTTGACTGCCGGGAGCTGCCCGAAGAGTGCGCCCTGACGATCTCGGGGACGGAGGACGAGGTGATCGATGCGCACGCGCTGCACGCCCTCGCCGAACATGATCAGCACGATAGCCCGGAGCTGCGCGACTTCATCCGCACCTCGCTCAAGGCGGAGGTGGTCGCGTGACGGTCAGGCAAGCACAGCAGGTCCTGCGCCAGAGCGACGAAGGCGAAGCGCTCTGGCTCTTGGGCGGCCTCTACACGTTCAAAGCCACCAACGCCGAGACCGGCCTCTACGCAATGGTCGAAGTCAAGGGCCCAGAGGGGTTGGCCATCCCGGTCCACTATCACGAGCATGAGCAGGAGGGGTTCTACGTCGCGCGAGGCGAGGTCACGATCTTCCTCGGGGATGAGGAACGAACCTTGGCCGCCGGCGGCTTCGCGATGGCGCCTCAGGGGGCACGGCATTCGTTCCGCCTCGAGACCGCAGACGCAACGCTCTTGCTGCTCGTTAGTCCGGGACCGGCTCACGAGGCGATGTTCCGCGAGATGGGCGTGCCCGCGTTGGCACGATCCATACCGGAACCGTCGGCTACCTCTCCGGATACGGCAGAGCTGGCGAACGTTGCCGCCACCCACGGGACGCAGATTGTCGGGCCGCCACCCGGTGGCTGATCTGAAAGAGAAGGTGGGGACGACCGAGATCCACATCGACCTGGACGCGTCCGAGCTGGACGCGTCCGAGCTGCATCGGCACCAGGTCGTCGTCGGCGAACATCATCAGCGTGCGCGCCTGGACCGCGGCCATCGGCGGGCCATCCTGACACTCGACGCGCTATCGGAGGCTTCGGCGTCCGACCATCACGAGGGCTGCCCGGATCGGCACCCCGACGAGAAGAAACGGCAGGGCGAACCCGGCTCCAAGGCCCAGCGCGACCGGGGTCGTCGCGAGCCCGAGTGCGGCGCCCCGACGACGGCCCCGCCAGAGCCAGATGCCCGCAACGACGTCGAGTGCACACACTCCGACGAGAGCCCAGCCTAGTGCGGCGAACTGTTCTGGAGGGAGGCCTTCGAACGGGCCGCCGGCCAGCGAACGGAAGCCGAATGGCGTCATCGGCAGCTCGCCTTCGCGAGCGTAGTGGTCGAGTGTGATCGCGGCTCCGATCCCGAAGCCGAGACCCAGGGCGACATACGTTACGGCGGCGGCGCGGATCGCCCCCGAGCCCGGGCGGGCGGCTGGCTGTGTTGCGACACCGTCCATCAGAGGTAACGCCCGACGGCCATCGTGAGGCCGGCCAGGTGGATGAGCGGTAGGGCGATGCGGGTCGCGGAGTTGCATCAGCCGGTCTGCATGCTGGAGTCGCCGTCGTTGCCGGATCGAGGCGAGCACGTTCCTCATCTGACGACGGGTGAGACGGACCCGCTGTATTGCGAAAGGTATCTGCTGTAACCATGTTGAGCGGGGCGCCGACGATTCAATTCACCGGCCGCCTACAGCAGCTGTCCAAAGTCATCACCTATACTCCCCCTCCGGGCCGACATAGCTCAGCGGTAGAGCAGCTGTTTCGTAAACAGCAGGTCCTCGGTTCAAATCCGAGTGTCGGCTCCACAACCCCCCTTGTGAGCGTGAACTCAGCGACTGTACGTCGCAAACAGTCGCTGGGGCCCCCGGCCCCATCGGCGCCAGCAGCAACTATTGACACGCCACGGTAGGGTCTGCAACACGAGACAGTTACTGTTGTCTCAACCGGCATCGCCATGTGGCCACAGGGGCCATTCACCGAGGGTGCCTCCACGTGGAGGTCCCTGGACCGATGCCGAAGCTCTCACCACCCACCCCCGACATCTTCACCGTGTCCGACGCTGTCTCGATGTGGGAACGCTCCCTACGCGCCGCGGACAAGAGCCCGCGAACGATCGGGGCATACCTGTACGCGCTTGAAAAACTGACTGCGAGCGTTGGCAGCCGTCCCATCGGCTCGCTCTCGCGGACGGACCACGAGGCGCTCATGAGCGAGCTGCAGGCACAGGGGCTTAGCGCAGCCACCCGCGTCGCCGTGCATCGTCCATTGCGGACATTCTGGAAATGGGCGATCGGACACCCAGACGTTCCGGTCGCCAAGGACCCAATGGCTGGTATGGAGCTGCCTCGCGTCCGAGAGAAGGTCGTGGAGTTCGTCACCGACGACCAGCTTCGTCGCATCCTCGCAACCTGCCAGGCCAAAAGCCGGCACGCGTACCGCGCGCATCGCGACGAGGCCATCATTCGCGTTCTTGCGGGCTCCGGTGCACGCCTGTCCGAGGTCACGAACCTAGGGCTCGAGGACGTCGACCTCGCGGGCCAGGTTCTTCGCGTCGAGGGCAAAGGGCGCCGCGAACGTTGGGTCCCCCTGGACGACGGTGCCCTCGTCGCTTTGAAGCGGTACTGCGAACGAGAGCGGCCCCGCAGTCATTTCGCGAAATCCACAGACCGTCTCTGGCTGTCGTCGGCAGGCCCAATGACGCCATCGGGCATCGCGCAGATGCTCGCCGAGCGAGGCAAGGCGGCAGGCATATCTCGGCGCGTCCACCCGCATGAGCTACGCCACCGGTTTGTCGCGACGACCCTGGGAGCAGGGCTGAGTGAAGGTGACGTCATGGCGCTTACGGGCCATCGAACCCGCAGCATGCTCGACCGCTATGGCGCATTTACTCGAGCGGCACGAGCACAGGACGCCTACCGGAAAGCGACGGCCACCGGTGCTATCGAGAGGCTGTAGATGGGGCCATCGCCGCGGACATGATGTCCTCCTGGTACACGAAGATCCCGTAGGTCTTCTCCACGTACGGCTCCAGCAGCGGGGGCCGGTAGGTGGCAGGCTCCTGGACGTGCCTGCGGCGGATGTAGGCGGGGATACTGTCCAAGTGGAGCGGCTGACCGCCGGCAAGCGGATCGAGGTCAAGAACATGAACTCGATCCGACCGGTACGCGGTTGTAGAGCATCGTCTTCAGCAGTCGCAAGCTACGCGAGGTCGTGGTGGCGACTTCGTGGATTTAGCTCTGCCTGACGGTCTTGCTGCGTGCACGGGTGGAGCGCAAGAACTACTTCTATCCGGACCCGCCGACGGGCTACCAGATCAGCCAGTAGCACGTCACGTGAGCCTGATGCGCAGCTGCTGTGGTAGGGCTGGCTGTTGGCCTTGCCCTCCTTGTCGGTCATCGACCGGCGAGCGACGTAAGCCTCGACCCCGACGATCGGCTTGATGCCGAATTCAATCCTGAACGATGTGTGGGTGAGTGAGTGCTTGGCGCTCCAGCCGCACGCAACGATGGGTCGTCGCATGACGTCGCGTTACCATCGAGCTACAGCAAGACAAGCCACGGCGCAGTTACCGGCCAGCGCTGCCTGAAATAGGGCATCTGGTGCGTGATTTTCAGGCGACCAAGGCGGACCGCGGCCTCCCGGCCAAGAACGGATGAACTTCGGGCGCATGCCCGTCGAACGAGGAAAGCAACCGGGAGGGTGAGCGGATACCCAATTGAGGTATCCGCTTCATGCCATTCGTCAAAGGTGATCCGCTAGCCCGCCTAGCTGGCTCGAAGGGCGTGCGCCGGCGCTGGGCACACGCGACTCCCGAAGAACGCGCTGCGGCCGCCCGGCTCATGAACGAGGGGCGTCGCGAGCAGTACATGGCTCGCGCCCGCGCCGAACTCGGCCCCGATCCCTCCGAAAGAGACCTGGCCCGGACTGCTCAAGCCCTTTGGCAGGCTGACCTTGCCGACCGCCGCCTCATCGCATGGCAGAAGCGTCGGGAGGTGGCGCGCCCCTAGTCGATCGCATCAGCACTCACTTCCGCCCCTCCCGACATCTCGGGCTACCGCACGACCACACCAATCGCATCTACCAAGGAGCCACTCCAATGAACAACCCCAATGCTGAACGTCAGCTCAAGGAGCGCATCGATGCGCTTCGCATCACCACCCCAGACATGACGTTTGCGCGAGCAAGGGTCGTAGCTCGCCGCCAATTGGCAGAGGGGGCGGGCACAACGTGGCTTGTCCCGTTCGACGAGGTGGAGCACCTCACGGCGGAGGAGCAGAGGGCCTACATGGCCCAGTTCCCGTTCGACAAAGACAGGAACCCGACCATCCGCTTCAGCGACGACGACGAGCGTGCACGGGCCGCCGAGGCGACGAACGCCGCGCTCATGACCGGCGCTCTTGCCCGACAGGAGGAGCGCCACCGAACCGGCCGAGTCCAGAGGAGCCGCACCCCATTCGAGGAAGCGTGGCAGCAGGACCTCAACCGCTTCGGACCCGACGGCGCGCTGGTCTACGGCATGTCGGTAGACGACCGGCTCCGCAACGCTGCTGCTAGTGCCTCCTCGCCGGAGGAAGCCGCCCGGTTTCGCGAAGCCGTCGGCTACAAGGCGCCGACGACATCGGGCAGTTGGTTCGACAGCCTCGACGTCGAAGCGGGCGACGAGGGCTGACGTGCCCGAGACGCGTGGTATGCCCGAACGGCATGACAACGACGCGTCGGTCGAGTTCACGCCGGAGTTCCGAGAGGCGCTCCGGCGTGGGCTCAGGCCCGTCGCTGCCTCGGTCGCTGCCCAAGCACCCATCTACTTGACCGCGGGGTACTACCTGACCGTCGCACCGCTGGCGTTCATGGCGGCTCGCCAGAGGGACAGCGACAGCGTGGCCGTGATCAACGCGCGGTTACGGCTCGGCGGTTTCCTAGGGGATTTGCCCGAGCCAATCGACCACGACCCCGCCACGAAGGAGCTCGAGCGCGAGCGCGAGAACCTCCGAACCCTTGGCCACCCGTACGACCATCCCCTCGACCCGCCGGCGCCGAAGCCTATGCGGCAGGCGGCAGATCCGTGGAGCGCGGATTTCGACGACTCGAAGCCGACCACCTTGATCCAGCGACCGTCGCCGGCTGCTCCACCACATTTAGCTCGCAGCCAGGCGCCCATCAGTACGGGAGCCCGCCGGAAGGATCCGGAGGCGCTCCGCGACGCGAGCGAGCACGCAGCCACGCGCTGGTCAGCCACCCACGAACTGCCGAAGCACAGCCGCCAGCGGCCGAGCCAGACCTACCAGGGAAGGCGCGAGCGCTATCTGCGAGCGAAGGCCGCCCGACTCGGCGTTTCTATCAACAGCGTCCGCCAAACGACCGCGAAGCGCGGTCCGCGACAGAAGGGAATCCACCCATGACCGCACAGCCCACCCTCGTCGAGGTCGCCCCAGTCCGCATTTACGGCATCTGGCGCCTCTACTACGTTAACCCGTGCCTGAATTGCGGGAAGCGGCACTACCACGGCGGCGGGGACGGCCCGCAGCCCTCGTTCGGAGGCCGCGGGGACCACTGCACCATGACGCACCGGTGGTGGCGACCGGACTGCGAGCGTGTCCGGAACGCAGGCAACGAGCGGGTCTGCAACATCGACCACCTTCCCGGGCAGGTCGAGCTGGTGCGGGCCTCGCCCGAGGTTGTTGCCGACTTCGAGGTCCGCTATCACAAGGGCAAGGTCGTCGTCGGCAAGCAGGACCGGGCTGGCGCGATCGCCTACCTGGACAGCGTGCGCGGGGCACAGCTCCAGTGACCCGGTTCGTGAACCTCGAGAGCGACGAGTCCGCGGAGCGCGTGATCGACGAGCGACCTCGGCCGACGCTCGTCAAGCGGGAGACGCCATTCCAGCTCATCGACGACATCGCCCAGGACGCCTCCGAGCGCCCCGTGCCGTGGATCATCCACGACATGGCCTACCTGCAGGGGACGTTCCTCGTACCGGGGGCCCCAAAGGTCGGCAAGAGCACCATGCTCGCCGACATAATGCGCGCCCGGCTCGACAACGCTCAGTGGGCAGGCAAGGACGTCAAGACCGGCCCGGTGCTGCTCCTCACGGAGGAAGGCCCCATGCCGACGGCGTTCCGCTGGCACCGGGCGTCAGGCATGCACGTACTGCTCCGGTACATCGCCCTTCAGGCATGGACCGAGGCCAGGGACGACGCCACCTTCGGCGACGGCCCGCCCCCGGGCATCGGCGGGGAGGCCGCCGACCACATTCGAGACTACTGGTCGTTCCAGAACTGGCTCCTGCGTGAAGTGGGGGAGTGGCTCGACGAGAACCCCCGCGCCCTCGTGATCGTGGACACGCTCGCCGTCTGGTCGGGCATGGCTGACGAGAACGACGCCTCGGAGGCGACCCGATCCATCAGCGTGTGGACGCGGCTGGCTCAGGAGTACAACGCCTGCGTCCTGCTCGTGCATCACATGCGCAAGGGCGGCGGCTCGAACGGCGAGGCCATCCGTGGCAGCTCGGCCATCCTTGGCACGGCCGACGGCTATTGGGAGGTCACCCGCGTCTCCGACGCGCCGACCGACACACGCCGGAAGGTAAACGTCATTACCCGCATGAGCTTCCCGCTCACCATGACCGTGTCATACGACCGGGAGACCGGCCTGTACACGGAAGTCACGAAGGACGCCGTCGCGCCCACGGCCGAGACATGGCTCGACGCCATCCCCGAGGACGGCGAGGGCATCACCCTGGCATTGCTCGGGACGCGCTGGGGCATCGGCCGTTCAACGGTGCAGGACCGACTGGCGAGGCTCGAAGCCGACGGCCTCGTCCGGAAGGACACCGTCAAGGCAGGTCGGACCAGCCAGCTTCGCTACTGGCGAGAACCGTCGGCGTCGCGACCATCGGGGACGTTCCGCGACGTCTTCAAGCGAGACTAAGGGGCCGAGTAGATCGGCGACTCCCGACGATGCCGCCGGGCCGTTCACCCTAGGTTCTCGGCACTGTCGGCACCGTCGATCGAGAACAAGCTCCGCTGCTGACGGTGACGCCGTACCCTGACACGCCGGCTTCGCCGTCGGCGTCGTCAGTGGCCAGATTACGCTGCCGCCTAGACCAATTCAGCAGCACTCCATGGTGGTTGAGCTCGATCCTCGAACGCCCGCGTGCTTGTCACTGCCAGGGTCGCTTTGTCACAGCGAGCAACCCTGCAAACCCTACAGGCTGAGCGTGGGAACAGGTCCGTTCGATGCCTTGTGACATGTAGAGGTAGCCGAGCATTCGGGATCGCCGGGCGACTCGCGAGTACCAGTTGCCGGTGATGCCGTCAGCTGAGGCGGCACGGGTCCCCGATTGTCCGCCGCCGCCACCCCTCGCCAGAAACCTACCGGGTACCGGGGGTGGGCCTGACGACATCGACATTCGCGTCCGCTCGCACGGATCCGACCCGCATCCCATCCGGGACCCGGCGCCTTGTCCTCCTCCGGGATGTCGTGCTCAAGGGGAGCGGCTAATCGATGGTTAGTGGGTCGCGGTGGACCTCCGTCGAGTGCGCGCCATCCCATTGTCCACGCCGCTTTCCGCCGTTGCGGAAAATCCATATCCCGGTCGGCCATGACGGACATGCCACCAGGTGACACACGTCACACGGCAAATGCGCTGACCGACCCGCACGTCCCTGGTCGGGGCGGTACCAGTGCGCAGTTCCCTGAGCGGCCCTGCGCGGACCGCACGAGCACGTCGCCCCTGACTTTCGCGGCCGCCTCCCGATGGGTGAGGCCAGCCATCCCGGCTCGCCATCACCTACGGAGGTGCCCCATGGCATCACGACGCTGGGTCATTACGACCCCTCCCCCGAAGACGGCCAAGTGTCCGCACTGCCTCCGGCTGCGGAACGTGCTGTCCATCTATCCGACCCCCAACGGCAAGCTCTGCTTCACGTGCCTCACGAGCCCGTACCTCACCGCTCGTGCCCCCGAGACGCTAGTCCTGCCGGCTGCCGTAGTGGCTCCGGTCGCAATCGGTCCGGTGGCTCGTCCGACGGTTTGTCCGGAGCCCGGATGCGGCCGACTGCCCGCTCACAAGGGTGACCACCGCGCCACATTGCTGCGTCGACCGAAGCCGGCTGCCGTCACCTACACCTACGGGGTCTAGCCGGATGCTCCCCATCACTCGCGAGGTCGAGACGACCTACGACGGCCCCACTCTCGCCTGCCCCTCATGCCACGTCCGCATCGCAATCAGTCCACCGACAGGTTGGTCTATCCGCTCGCCGCAGGATGTCTATGCCCACCTGGGCGTCGAGCTGGCGGCCCTGGAGCGCGAGGAGCTGCGGGTCATCCTCCTCAACACGAAGAACGTCGTCCTTCGGGTCGTCACGGTCTACTCGGGCAACGTCTCGGCCTCGCTCGTACGGGTCGGCGAACTCTTTCGCGAGGCGGTCCGGGACAACGTCACGTCCGTCATCCTAGTTCACAACCACCCATCGGGTGACCCGACGCCATCGCCCGATGACGTCCATCTGACGGCCGAGGCCCTGGCCGCCGGGCGCCTCCTCGACATCCACGTCCTCGACCATGTCGTCGTGAGCGCCGGTGGCTACACGAGCCTTCGCGACCGTGGCGTCGCATTCGACCGATGAATGGTCCTGGCGTGTCGATGTCTCAGGTCTGGGTCGTGAGCCACACGCGCCAAGAGCCGAACGTGCTCCTCAGGCTGCTGCCGCGGCGTGTGGGCTGGTACGTGCTTGCCCGTCACGGCTGCCTAATCAGAGACTACGGGCCTTACGCGACCATGCCCGAAGCGGAGTCGGTGGCCGAGCTTGTGCGAGCCGACTACGCGAGACGTGCGGTCGAGCGTCAGTTTCTTGGGAGTAGCAAGAAGCGCCTCGTGTAGGCAAGTTCGCGTGCGGTGCCGATAGCTTTGTGGCGCGCCAAGTCGCAAGAAACACTTTCTTGGCGAGTTACAACGCGCCAAGTCACGAACGAATTTCTCGGCGACTTGGTGCGCGCCGCATCACAGACTTTTCCACGCGATTTCTATGAGCCAGAATTGCAATACCTTTTTGCCATGCGATTTGTTGCGTGCGAAGTTACAACATCTTTTATTGGAGTTAGTTGCCGGATTGAGAAGTTAGCCAACTTTCACATTCCGTTCGTGAATATCAGAATTGCAATACGTTTTTGAAGACCAAATTGAAGTTCAACTTCTTGTAGCAGGACCACCATGTCGCGGTCCGAAAGAAACACCTTGACACGGCGGCCGCGAGCGCGGATACTCCGCTCCATCGCACCTGGCCGGACCCCTGCAAGCACAGGTCCTCCGGCGGGCGACCGCACCAGGAGGACCACGACATGCCGAAAAAACCCTAGGCCGGGGGCTTTGCCCCCACCCTTCGACGAGGACATGAACCGATGCCAATCACCCATGACGAGGCCGTCGCTCGATACCGACGCATGGTCGGATATCGAGACGAGGGAATGACCCTCGAAGACATCGCGCGGCTCGAAAACCTCAGCCGCGAACGAGTCCGACAGGTCCTCGCCCGCGGAGAACCCAATCCAACCGGCCGTCCGCCGGCGGAAGCCGACGGCGGCCGGGACCTACCCGATGAAAGGGATAATCGAATGAACGCATTGCTTCTTGAACGCCCACCGGACCGCGCAGAGCGGGACGAGGCAAGCCACGGTACGGCGGCCATGAAGGTCCATACCGTCGTGGTGCCGAACCGGATGGCCTTCGCCACGCTGACGCCAGCCGACATGCAAGACCTGTTCTTCGTGTCGAGCTACAGCGCGGTGGACCCCAACTCGCCGGCACCCCGACAGCATGGGTACCAGCGCGACCCGATGGACCCTAGGCTCCCCGGCATCGCTCGGTACTTTCTGACCGACGACCACCAGTACCTCATCACGCCCATCATCGTCAGCGTCCGACTGGAGGACGAGGGCGACATCAAGGAGTTCATCGAACTCTTCAACCGGGGCGACATCCACGGTATCCACGACCGGTGGTACCGAGGCGTCGTTTCGGTGGTGGACGGTCAGCACCGGTACCTCGGGCTGGTCCGTGCCTATGACGCCGACGAGGAGTTCAACCCGGTGGTGCCGGTGATGCTCTACTTCGACCTCGACTACGAGGGCGAAGCGGACATGTTCGACATCATCAACAGCACGCAACGGAAGCTGCCCAAGGCCCTTCGCGAGGTGACCAAGGGCGACATCACCCAAGTGGGCTCGCCGTCTCACGACCAGGTCATCCGCACCATCGCCTTTGCGTTGGCGCGGGACAAGGACTCGGTCTGGTACGAGCAGGTCAACATGACCGGCGCTCGCAACCCTGACCGACCCGTGACCTACGAGGGTTTGAGGCGTTCCACGCAGAACATGTTCCCAACCGAGCTGGTCGGTCGACTGCGGGCCAAGGACCTCAGCCCCGAGCAGGTCGCGAAGCAGTACTGGAGCATGGTCGCCGAAGCCTGCCCCGATGCCTGGAACGACCGTCTCCGCGAGGAGGTCGACCCGGTGACCGGCGACCTCCTCGAGGTGGACGTGAACTATCGGCTGAAGGAGTTGGTCGGCGTCGCGTCAGTCGCGAAGCTAGGCAAGGACATCATCACGTCGTCGCTGGAAGCGGTCCACTTCGACGAGCGGATGTCTGACCTGGTCTCGCTCCTGTCCGAAGTCGACTGGGTGAAGGAGGAGGGCAACCCGTGGATGGCGTCTCAGGCCGGTTTCGCCGGCCAGAAGGACCTCTACACGATGCTCCACAACCTCGTCTACCTGGGAGTCAAGCCCGGCGAACCCGTCGAGCTGTAAGCCTCCAGGCACACCGAAGGGCCATCCCGCGAGGGGTGGCCCTTCGTCATGTCGGTGTCCGTTTCCGGACCCCTGCAAGCATGAACACTCTACAACACCGGTCGAAGGCCTAGTCAATAGAACGAGTGTTCTATACTGGAGGGCCCGCCCCCAAGAGCGAGGTCGAGATGGACAGTGAATGGGTCAACGTTGGGACGGATGACAAGCCCAGGTACCAGCACGTCCACGGCGATGGCACCCGTCACAAGACGGACCGCACCATCCCATTCCTCTCGACTGAGGGGCCACGTACCTGGCGCGCCCGCTACATCTGCCGGCAGTGTCGAGCGGACCTGGAGCGCCGGTGGGCTGCCGAGGAGGCGACGTTGGGTCGCTCCGTTGGCACCATCTATCCTGCTCCGAATGGCTCGCCTCGATGTTGAACAGGACCAGTTACTCGTGACCATCGTCGAGATGGTCCGTTCGGTACCGAGAAACGAGCGCCACGCCTTCCTGCTGGTCGAACTGAACCAGATGACGTTGGTACGAATGCACGGCGCGGCAGCCTCGCCAACCGTGCTGGCGTCGGACGTCCGGGCACTGGAGGCGGAGGGATTGCTTCGTCGGGCTTCCGGTGGAAGTCGTGTGACGACCCCGTACGACGTGACGCCTGCGGGGTTCGAGTACTACGACCGACTGAAGCGGGAGGCTGGCGGACCGGCGGAGGCCATGGAGGACTCGGTGACGCGGTACCTCGATGCGCCTAACTTCGCGACTCGGCACGGGCCGTCTTACGCGAAGTGGCGGCAGGCCACTGATGAGCTATGGAGCACCGACTCAGAGCGCGAACTGACGTCTGTGGGCCACCACATTCGCGAGGCGATGCAGCTATTCGCCACCGAGCTTGTTGAAATGCACAACGCCATCGAAGCGCCAGCCGACCCCGAGAAGACCGTCGATAGGCTCCGGGCCGTTCTCGCGCTTGCGGCGCCGAAGCTCGGGCAGACCGAGAAACCTGTTCTCGATGCCATGGTCGTTTACTGGGGCTCGGTCACTGACCTGGCGCACCGACAGGAACACGGCGTGGCCAAGGAGGTCCCCCTCGTTTGGGAGGACGCGCGTCGCCTCGTGTTTCAGACCGCCATCGTCATGTTCGAGCTGGACCGAACTTTCACCCGTGCCTTCGGCGGATAGGTCCCCCCGACGCCCGCCAGGCGCTGCGAGCTACGGAATCGCGTCCGCATCCTCGCGGATGACTCGGATGGCATCTTGCGGCTCGGCGCAGGGCGGGAGGACGTCCTTCTGCCAGGCGGCGTTGGCCGAGTCGTAGTCCCCGTCTAGCCCGAACTGTCCGTTTATCAGCGAAGCGGTGAGCGCCGTTGTCTCGGCAAGGTTGGCGAGGTCCTTGGCTTTGTTTGCTACCGCCAACCACCCTTGCGGCGGGTTTAGCGCGCGCAGCTTCCCAATGTACGGAGCGAGGTCAGGCCCCCCGCTGTAGTCGCGGGGCATGTTGCCGCCGTCGTCTACACCGAAACAGAAAAGGTAGAGGTTTCCTTCGAACGCCGCCAAGGCCGTCTCCAGTTCGGAGCGGAACTGGTCATCGGCCGTACGGGACGGTGAGGAGACTGGCGTCGGGGTTGGCGCCGCCACCGAAGTTGGAGTTACGGATGGGACATCGGTCGAGCCGAATGAAGTGCCTTGCGCAGAGCATGAACCCGACGCTGCGGTGAGCAGTAACACGAGTAAGAAGCGGCTCACCGGGGCAATCCTAGCGTCAGGGCAACGACACCCGTCGCCCGCTGGCCGGGCTGTCACTGCGGCGCGGTGCGCAGCGGGGCTTAGAGAAGCCTAGCGATGGAGGCCCACATAGCGGCTCTATTTGCGATACGTACCGGTGTTCGCGTCCCGCTGAATGTGTCGCTCGGCAAAGTCGACCAGGTCGCGGCTCGCTCCGCCCTTCTCTAGATGTCGCACGACCTCTCGTGTAACCACGCGCTCCGCTGGCTGTCGTTTCACAACGTGCGCGCCCTGATGTGTGCCTTTTCTCTGAGTCGCCATATCCATACCCCTTAGGTATCCCGAGCAGCGTCCTCTAGGACGCGGATGATTCCTCCAATGAGACGGCCCCTACAGGCCGAAAAGAACCTCGTCGCCACGCCTTCCTGGGTGCAGTCGATTGATACACAGCCGATGACCTTCCCATGCTCGTCCCGGAGGGGTGTCACGAAGACGGCCCAGTATTTGTCTGTCCTCCGGTACTCATCCCAGGTCATGTTGAAGCGACCCTCGGGCGCTATAGCCTCGTACTCGTCCTGTCCGACGGCAGCGGCCGCGTGAACATTTGCGAGGTCCGCCTCTATCTCGACGTTCTCCCGCCAGCATTGACCCAGCGCCCCCTTCTGCTTCGACCACACGACACCCGAGTCTGGCCGAGGTTGAACGCGGAAACCACGTAGGCGCACCAGCTTGTCGCCTTTGACCCGCCAAACGTGCGCGGCCAAGGACTCCATCGGCACCGTCTTGGCAGACGCTCGTACCGTCAGGACGAGCTGCTGGCAGGTCTCCTCGACGAGGCGCCCCCGCGAAAGCCGCCGGTTCTCTCGTGCGAGGAGGAGAGTCTTGATTGGACCAACGATTAGGACGAAGGCACCGAGCACGAACAGTATCGGGTCGGTCCAGGCAGTCGTGTCTTTCCAGAAGTCCGGGGGGATTTCCGACTCGCGGGCGAGGTTCAGGACGCCGAAAGCGATAACCGCTGCGACCAGCCCGTACGTCGTCACCCAGTCGACGGCTTCTCGGAGCGCCCTCGGCAACAATCCCTCCCCGCAGTGACAGCTCGGTTGTCACAGCCGGACGATATCACCTGCCCGTCGTCTCGGGACTAGCACTCCACAGGGACAGCTACGTTGTCACTACATGTGGGGTAGTTATCCGACAAATCCACTCGGTGACCACAATATCTAGTGGGTTCTAACCTTGACGGCGCTTCGCCGTAGACGGACGATGGAGACCGTCCCCGTGACCCTTTCCGCGAGCTGGGGACCAGGAAGGAGGTAACGCCAATGAGCAAGTCTCTGAAGCCTGGCAACGTCACGCCGAAGTCCGGCATCTACAAGCCGAGCAAAGGTGGTGCCGAGGTCGCTCTCTCGAAGGGCGACCGCGTGCCGCCGACCAAGCCTGGTGGGACCTTCACGCTGAAGATCCCCACCCAGAAACGATGATGGCCCCCCGACTGAACCTCGGGAGGCCATCTAACTAGTGCTCCGGGGCTGAGGAGCAAAGGGTCCCTCAGCCCACCCGGTTGTGATTGATACGCCAAGAGCGTAGCTGCAACGTCAAGCCCGAGGGCTGCGAAGGCCAGCCGCAACCGATAGGGTGGCCAACGGCGAATGGTGGCGCGTAGTGCCTCCTGGAGCCAATGCGACTGCAGCGGCTCACGTGTGACGGTAGCCGCCGCCCAGGCGCCTCCAGCTTGAACCTATGTTCGACGGAGTTGGCATCGATGCGCTGGGACTGGCGTGGGCAGCTACCATGTCGGGGACGTGGCCATTGCTTCGCCTGACCTGAAATCCGCGCTGGTGTCCCGTGAGCGAGTCCGTGGTCTCACCCACGAGCTATATCGCTACCCGGCTCGCTTCTCCCCGGCCTTCGTCGGACACGCGATTGAAGAGTTCGCTCCGTCCGGCGGGTTGGTACTGGACCCATTTCTGGGCGGTGGCACGACGGCTGTGGAGGCCCTAGCTCGGGGTCGCAGGTTCGTCGGCTTTGACCTCAATTCCCTTTCGCTGGTCCTCACACGCGCGAAGACGACTCCCCTGTCGCGTCGAGACGAAGGTCTGCTCCGCGAGTGGGCTTCTTCAGAAGTCGATGCCAGGCACTACTCCACGGATAACGATGCACGCCTCCGCAACGCTCCAACCGAACTCGTCGATGCTCTCGCGCCCTTCGTCGCATCGGCACATAGCCTTGGGAGCCCCAGGCTGCGTGACGCCGCTAGGGGAGTCCTACTCCATGTTGGACAGTGGGCGTTGGACGGCCGTGCCGTGCCAGCCTCTCCTACAGACGCCGTCGGGCAGTTACGTTTAGCCACCGAGGACCTACTGAAGGGCTTACGTGAACTGAGCCTGCTATCCGGAGCGCGGACGGTGCGCCCTTCCAGCCTGCATTTGAGGCGCTCGCTCTTCCTGGGTTCAGCCAGGGGCCTAGCGGTAGGTCGTCCCACGAACAGGCTATCCGGTCGCACGTCACTGGTTCTGACGTCACCTCCTTACCCGGGGGTTCACGTCCTCTATCACCGATGGCAGGTGCGAGGCCGGGCGGAGACGCCTATGCCATATTGGTTGGCCGACTCAAGCGATGGCCTTGGACCACGGCACTACACGATGGGAGGTAGGTCCCAGGTCGGCGAAGAGGTCTACTTCGCAGAAATCGAGGCGACATGGCGGGCGCTTCGGCGCCTGCTCAAGCACGACGCGGTAGTCATCCAAGTTGTCGCGTTTGCCTCCCCTGAAAGGCAGCTCCCGCGCTACCTGCGCGCCATGGAGCAAGCGGGTTACGTCAGCGGAGACGACCTGACGGCGCCGTCCTGGCGAGATGTTCCCAATCGACGGTGGTATTTCCGAGTGAGCCCTGAGCGCGGCGAGGCTCGTGAGGTTCTCCTGGTCCACCACAAAGCGGATTGACGAGCAATCAGCCCATTGCCTTCTTGGCGAGCTGAGCGATAAGCGGCACGACGGTCACCGCCATTCCCTTACTTGCCTCCCCGATGGTGGCGAACTCGTCGCGAGCTCTATCGGAATCGCCTTCGTTTTCATCATCGTCCTGGTCGTCGCTGCCTGGAGCCCCATCGAGCTGACGCTGCCGGTAGAGCATGCCCAGCGAGAGCACCAGGAGGCCGTACTTGAACCAGCTCTCAACGACGGCCTCGCCCAAAGCCCGTCGCCGCGCCTTCTCGTTCTTGAGGTATTGGTTGTCCATGTTGATGAAGATGTCCAGACTCTCGCCCGTGTCCCCGTCGCCATGGCGGACCAGCACGCCCGAGTACTGGTCGAACCCGAACTTGGCCCATTCGTGTTGATGAACTTCAACCGGGTTCGGAATGCCGCTCAGGCCGGACTCGTGCGGCTTGACGACTCCTCCCGTCTGATGGGGCTGCTCATCCATGACTTCGATGGCGAACTTCGAGGCGAACGGTTCGATACGGGAGTCGTCCATCACGGCCGCTTCGACGCGAAGTACATCCCCAACAGAGCTGCTCGCAGGTATCTGAAAGCGAAGCGTCGCCTTCCCATTCCAAAGGTGAACAGATTTCATCTGAGGCGCGCCTTGCAAGGCAATCTGCCCTCGGTCCGGCCTGCCCGGCGAGAAATAGTCGTTAGCCGCATCGGTCTCGTACTCGATGTGTGCAGTCCAGTTCCTCGGTGTCCTTCGTACCAGTCCCGCCGTCGGCTCTTTCGCGATTCGGAAGTACGTGGGGAATCGCTTTCCTTGAAACGGGACTGGCTCGGGCAACGGCCCGCCCGGAACCTTCAACTTACTCCCCGCCCCAAAGAGCGACGCCAAGGTCGGGTCACTCTTGACCAGTTCTTGCAGCACCGAAGCCGTGTCCTCGTCTACGCTCGATGAGAGAGCTTCTTGTCGACGGCGGGCGTTCAGCTCTCGGAGGCCTTGGTGGTCGGCGAGGTATTCCTGAATCGCAGCTTCAATTGCCCACCGGGCGGGACACTCCCTCATCCGGTCCCGGGACGGCATGAAGACGTCTTCCCGGACTGCTTGGTCGAACCTGGTGCAGTCGACTCGGACAACGAGTGAGTCGGCGACGTAATCGAGCTTCAAGTCGCGACGCTTGAAGAAGTCTGTGCCCAATTGCCCATGAAGCTGCCCGTTGACGTTGAGGAACACCCCGGCCGGATATCTCTTGTTCGTCTTGTCCGCTTCTTCTTTGATTACGGCGAGTTCGAGACCCGCCTCCCCGATGTCGGGAATGTTGAGAGGAGAGCCACCATCGAATCCCGGCTCTTTGTCTTCGCCGGCGTTCGCCAGGACCACGGCAAGTCCTGACATCGACGTGTCATAACTGTGTGCGGTGTAGCCGGCACGTCGCTCGAACAGACGGACAGGGAGCCCAGGTTCCTGGAGATATCGCTCGAGGGCGTATCGCATGTCGAGGGTAGCCGTGCTCTTAAGCCGGCCCGGAACCTTGTAGTTCCAGAGCTTGATGTACGTCCCCGACGCGACCGGCTGGTCGAAAGCCTTCGGATACTGGCCGGGGCCAAGGGGCAGGGCTTCCGCCTCGAAACGAGGAATCTCGTTGTCCGGCGCCAGGTAGACGTAGATGGATTG
This sequence comes from uncultured Chloroflexia bacterium, assembly GCA_963735785.1. Lineage (GTDB taxonomy): Bacteria > Chloroflexota > Limnocylindria > Limnocylindrales > CSP1-4 > SPCO01. Next base: position 890,775 of record CAVTMH010000003.1, read on the forward strand.
CGGGTCATTGGGCCCTGGTCGAAACCTACGTACGAGCGTGCACCCCCAATGGTTCTTCAACTCAGGAGCCCCATCCGGTGGCAGGTCCGAGCGGCGACGAGAGATGATGAGCTGGAAGCTGTGTTCCCCAGCGAACTGAAGGACCCCCGTGCCGCCCATGTTGTATTTCCCTTGCACGAAGGGAATTGCCACTTTGTTGTCCCGGAGAAGCGACAGGAAGGTTGAGGGAAAACGGTCTGGCTGCTGTCCTTCACCGTCATCCAGAATGCCGTAGCTTGGCTGGTCTTTGGTGCCCAGGGCGATAAGGCGGATGTGGTCTGCCAAATGCCTCGGGACTGGATTCAACGAGCGCAAGCGGCCTTCCGGGACGCCGAAGTACTCCTGGATTGCGTCCGCCATCGAGTTAGGGGCGTCTGGGCCACGCGGGTCAACCCCACGTGCGACACACTCGGCAATGAGGATGCTGTCGACGGAGTTGACGAGCTTCTCGACCAAAGCGGCCACGGGATGGCTCTGCTGGTTGCCCACGACGCCGCGGTTGTTGGGCATGTTCCCGTATGGCGTCCATTTCGTCCGGTCATCCCAGAGACCATGCGCCTTGAGGACATCGATGACGTCCGCCTCCGTTGGCGCGTAGAGAAGCTCCATGCAAAGTGCCTGGGCCTCGCTCCCGACTAGTGCGGACATGGTCTTCTCCCCGGTAACCTGGACAGAGTGGGCACGTCCAAGGTCGGTGCCGTCTGATACGTGAAGTCCTCGCGTTCGTCTGGTGCATCTCCGTAGCTCATCCGAGCTTGAACTCTTTCCTCTTGCTGCCCTGGAACTTCGCGCGCGTGAGTTTCAGCTCCTGTTCGAGTGCTACAAAGATGAGGCGAATGTCTTCATCCGTGTACTCGTAGGCGTATGGGTTGCTGAGATTACCGATGACGCGGATGCGGTCGAGTGCGGCGTTGGTTCGGCGCTCCGCCAGCCGCATGAACGCCTCTCTCTTTGTCTCTACCACGCCCACTCCTAAATGTCAGACCACCGGCGAAGGCGTATCGTACGGTGGAGGAAGTAATCGTGTCAACGAATCGCGCTGCTATTTTCAAAATAGCGATGTCATTTTGGAAACCCAATGGCCGTAGCGTCGACCCGGAATCATGCCGTCGGGCCGTCGTACGGTCGGTCCGAGCCTAGACTAAAGGGAGAGGAAGGCTGATATGACTAAGTCATTGGCGGAGGACAACCTCGCCAAGTCCGCGAAGCACGGTGAGCGGATGCTCGAAGTCCGCGTCCGATTCTGGACAAACGACATCGCCGAGGGCGATGGGTATGTCATCCCCGGCCATGGTTGGTCATCAGGGGTCGTCCGGATGGAGCGCAACGAGACTCACGGCATTGTCCCGTCCCCGCCCATCCCGTTCGGGTCGTTGATGGAACTCCCGCACGCGATAGAGCGTGCTCTGATTGCCAACAAGGTCGTGCTTCACGACGCCCGGGAGCGCAAGTACATGGCCCCGCCACCCAAGGGCACAGCCGCCCCACGGGGCTCAGCCGACTCCTAAGCCGGACGACCTATGGCCGACTACCTCGACACGCTCCCCGCGGACCTCGAAGCCGCCCACGTAAAGGCGCGCCACGAGTTCAGCGTGCACATGTCAAATGGCCGCTGGCGCGCGGCACTCTTCGTCTACGAGCAGGTCTACAACCAGATGCTCGCTCGACAAGCAACGGGCAAGCGGTTCCATAAGGGTGAGTCACTCGCAAACATGGGGCTCGCCAAGCTGTTCGGCAACCAACCCGATGAAGCACTCCGACTCATGACCATGGCGCTCATCGAGGACGCACTGAGCAAGGGCGACGAGCGTGTGGCTGAGGCCCTGGAGTTGCACATGCCTGCGGCTCACAACCTCGTCTACGTTTTCGCCGTCCCCGGTCCCTTCATCGCGAATGCCGCGCTCTGGGTTCGCAACCAGCAGGCGTCGAGCGGCAACATCCCTGACCCGAGCGCGGTCGTGGACATCAACCCGTTCCGCGATATGCGTGGCGCGGCGTTGACCGTCGGTCCCCGATTGGTAGGCCGCTTCCTGGGGCCGTGGGAGCGCCGGGTGTTCCTCGGTGGCAGCTACAAGCCAGGCCACATGCCGCGCCTTACGACGATGCAGGAGGAGGTCGACGCGGTGGGCGGCTTCGAGCCCGTTCTTGTGGCCGACTATGCCATTCCGGCCGACATGACCATCCACGACCACGCGCTCCTATTGCTGCACGAGTGCGGCATCGCCATCTTCGACCTCAGCGACAACGCGGGCCAGCTCATCGAGCTAGACCGGGTATGGGGCTACCCAACGCCGCCCTCCAGCATCCTGCTCGTGTACGACTCCACCGTCGGCGGCCCTCAGGCGGGCGCGATGTCGAGGTCAGAGTGGGAGAAGCGCGGCCTGGACCCGAAGCCGTACGCGAGTTTCGACGAGTTGCGAGTCCTGGTCCGGGACTTCCTCGCCAGCCTGAAGACGTCACCGTAGCCACACGGACCAGCTATTTGCCGCGACACAGTTGCTGCCGCCCCGCACGCTACGATAGACGGGTAGACCAGGCCGACACTCTTCTTCGTAAACAGCAGGTCCTCGGTTCAAATCCGAGTGTCGGCTCCACTCCCCTTTGTTCCGACCTCGTCGTCCAGGACCGCACCCTTGCCGGCGTCCTGATCGTGACGCTGGCGCGCGACTTCGTCAGACCGGTGACTGAGGTTCGCCGAACCGGCGCTGGCCACGACGACCATCGCGATCGCGAGCACCTCGCGCGCTCCGAGGTCCTGACCGAGCGCCACGAAGCCGACCACGGCGGCGACCGCCGGGTCGAGCGACATGAGCACGCCGAACACCGATTCCGGGAGCCGACGCAGCGCCTCGAGCTCGAGCGAGTACGGCAACACCGAGGAGAGGAGCGCCACGACGAGCACCGAGCCCAACAGTTCGGGCCTGGCGAGCGCGCCGTCGGACTGGATCACGCCCGCCGGCAGCACGATCAGCGCGCCGACGGCCATCGCGAGCGCGAGCCCCGAGCCGCCCGGAAACACCGCACCAGTGCGCTTGCTCAGGTAGATGTAGGCCATCCAGCACCCGGCGGCGGCGAGCGCGAAAGCGACCCCTACCGGGTCCAGCGATCCGCCGCCCGGGTCCACGAGCACCACGATGCCGACCGCGGCGAGCACGACCCACACGATGTCGAGCGGTCGCCGCGAACCGATCACCCCGACGAGCAGCGGGCCGGCGAACTCGATCGTCACCGCGACGCCGAGCGGGATGCGGGAGATCGCCTCGTAGAACGACCAGTTCATCAGCCCGAGCGCGACGCCGAAAGCCCCGGCCAGCCGCAGGTCGCCCGTAAGCCGTGGGCGCCAGATCGCCCACAGCACGCTCGCCGCAAACGCCAGCCGCAGGAACGCCGCACCCGCCGGACCAAGCTCGTCGAACAGCGTCACCGCGAACGCCGCACCGATCTGCGGCGATACCGCCGCGACGACCACCAGGCCCACGGCGGCCGCGCGCCCCCGGCTCACGGGCGGCCGCGGCCCGTCGACGTCCCGGTTCATCTCGCGAAATCTACATCGGGCCGCGACCCGCGACCGTCATGCTGGTGACCTGATGCGTACCTTCCATCTGCTCGTCGCGAATACGCTCGTGGCGAACGTCACGAACAACTTCCTGTGGTTCGCGCTGACGTTCTGGGTCTATCTCGAGACACGGTCCGTCCTCGCCACGGCGATCATCGGCGGCGGGTACATGCTCCTCGTCGCCCTATCGGCGATGTTCTTCGGGACCTACGTCGACCGGCACCGACGCCGGACATCGATGCTGCTCTCGAGCGTGCTCTCGCTCGCGGCCTTCGCGCTCGCCGGGCTCGTCTTCCTCATCGCGCCGGGTTCGGCGCTTCGCGATCTCGGCCACCCTGCGTTCTGGGCGTTCATCGCGCTCGTCCTCGGCGGCGCGATCGCCGGCAACCTGCGCGCAGTCGCGCTCTCGACGACGGTCACCCTCCTCGTGCCCGAGGAAGGCCGTGACCGCGCGAACGGGCTGGTCGGCACGGCGAACGGGGTGGCGTTCGCCCTGACCTCGGTGTTCAGCGGTCTGGCCGTCGGCCAGCTCGGGATGGGGGCGTGCGTGCTCATCGCGATCGTCGTCACCGCCCTCGCGGCGGTCCATCTCATGACGATCCGGATCGAGGAGGAGGCACCCAAGCCGAGCGACGACGCGCCACGAGTGATCGACATCGCGGGGGCCATCCGGGCGGTCGGGCTCGTCCCCGGGCTGCTCGCGCTCCTGCTCTTCTCGACGTTCAACAATTTCCTGGGCGGCGTCTTCATGTCGCTGATGGACCCGTACGGACTGACCCTGATGTCCGTTGAGGTATGGGGCTTCCTGATCGCGTTCACCAGCCTCGGGTTCATCGTCGGGGGGATCGTCGTCGCCCGTCGCGGCCTGGGCGTCAACCCCGTGAGGACGCTTCTGCTCGCGAATGTGGTGATGTGGAGCGTGACGATCGTGTTCCCCATCCGATCCGAGATCCTGCCCCTCGCGTTCGGGTTCTTCGTGTACCTCCTCCTCGCCCCGGTCGCAGAAGCGTCGGAGCAGACGATCATCCAGAAGGTCGTGCCCTTCGAAGAGCAGGGCAGGGTCTTCGGTTTCGCGCAAAGCCTCGAAACCGCGGCGTCGCCGATCACCGCGTTCCTGATCGGCCCGATCGCGCAGTTCTGGGTGATCCCATCGATGACGGACGGCGCGCTTGCCGACAGCATCGGGCCGTGGTTCGGCACCGGGCCCGATCGGGGCATGGCGCTGATCTTCATCGTCGCCGGCGTCATCGGGCTGCTCGTGACGCTCATCGCGCTGCGGTCGCGTCCGTACCGCAGGCTCTCGGACCGCTACGCCGCTGCGCCGAGCGAGCCAGTCGAGCAGGCCAAGGTCGAGGTGCCGGCGGTCTGAGGCGCGGGCGGTTATCGTCCGGGGATGCCGCGCGATCCCAACATCCCCGACGCATTCGACGTGTACACGCTGGTGCTCCTGCGCCGACCCGACGACGCCCCGTTGATGCCGGAGCGCGAGCTCGACGCCCTGCAGTCACGGCACCTGGCCTACCGAGCGAAGCTGCGCAGCGACGGCGTGCTGGTCGCCAACGGCCCGCTCGGGGAGCAGTCGGATCCGTCGCTCCGTGGGCTCTCCATCTTCTCGTGCGATCTCGACGAGGCCCGGCGCTTGACCGACCTCGACCCCTCGGTCCAGGCAGGGCGTCTGACATACGACGTGTTCGAGTGGTGGGTGGCTGCCGGGACACTGGCGTTTCCGGGCACCGCGGACCTTGTGGGTGAGCGCCGCGCGATGCCCGACGGCTGACGCCGGACGCAGGAGCTACGCACCCGAAAGCGGAGGTGCACGACCCCGTGCCGCCCTCCTTGGCGATCGGCTCGTGCGGTCGATTGGTGATACGAAGACGGGCGCGAGGAACGTCGGGTTGTCGCCCACGGCTCGATCCCGAGGTCAAGCATCGTCCGCCCCATCACCACCGCACCCGAGCCGGGGACCGGCATGGCGGCCTAGCTGTCGCTCGGTTCCAGGAGCAGGTAGCGGATCACCTGCACGCGGTCAGGCCGATTCGCCGGGGCAACGTGCAGCTGTGCCGAGCTGCGCTCGGGGATTCTGTCCGCGGAGAGGGTCCCCGCGAATCGGCCCCGATGCACCGACAGGACGGTCTCGGCAACCACCCGACCGCGGACGACGAGCCGCACGGTTACCCTCGAGATGGATGGTCCGTGCGGGCGCGGAAAGGCGGTTCCGGCGACAGGGATCGTCGGGCCGACCAGATGATCGGTTTCCGTTGGCAGCACGACGCGGATCGATGCGCGACGAGCGGATGACGCCACGGCCCGAGCCGTCAAGGTCCGGGATGGCGTGGCCGCGGGAGCCACCGAGCGGACCGCGATCCGACTATCGCCCGGGACAACCTCAGGCGACCAGGTGACGGCAGCCCCGACGCACAGGCCGAGCGTCATGATCCACGCGCCCAGCACGTATCGATGATCGAGTCGACGGGCCCCCGGCCGAATGGCGACCGGCTCGACGACGAGGGTCCCCGCGGCCCTCGTCGTGAGCGCGTTCCGGCTGCCAGGGAGCATCGGCTGGTCCATTCTCGCGCGACCGCTCAGTCGAGCGTCACGGTCGTACACGCTGTCTGGTAGACAACGATCTCGTTGGAATCCCGAACGGTCCACCTGACCCCGTGCAGACCTTCGAAACCCGCGGCGTCGGCGGGAACGAAGAAGATGTCCGCCCGCGCATTCCCACCAGCACCCGTGGTCATGACGACGGTGTCGGTCGAGAACACCTCGCCCTGGCACTCGGGGCCCACGTAGAAGTGGTTCGTGACCGTGTACGACTCCTTCGGGAGAGCCCCGTTGAGGACGTACACCTCATGGGCATAGATCGTCGGCCCCTGGGCCTTGATGTTCTGGACAAACCCGGAGCGCAATGGCGCGTCACCGATCGCAGTCAGGCCAAGGTGCTCGGTGTGGTAGACCGAGTCCGCCGCGGCGCCGGGCGCGAGGACCGCGAACACGATCACCGGTATCAGGGCAGTGAGCGTGCGGCCGACACGCCTTCCGTTCATCGGATTCTCCTTTCGCTCTGGCGACGGGGCGATCCGTCATGTCGGATGTCCCGACCCTACGATCGCGCCCACGCCAGAGAAAGTCGGAGAATTACTACACTTTGCGCTCGCCGGCCTTGTCTCTGAGCCACGCCGCAAGGGACGTCCGCGAGTGCACGCCGACCTTGCGGTAGATCCGAGAGAGCCCGGTGCTGACCGTCTTCGGCGTCACGAAGAGCGCCTCAGCGATCTCCTTATCCGTGTGGCCCTCGGCCACGAGCTCGGCGGTCCGGCGCTCGGTCGGCGTCAGATCGTCCCTGGAGGCGCGGCGGCCACCGACGCGGGCAAGCTCCGACCGGGCCATCTGGGTCCACAAGGGAGCGCCCATCGTCTCGAAGGTCACGACCGCTTCCTCAAGGGCCTCGCGCGCAGCGCGCTTCACCTTCGCCCTTCGTCGAGTCCGGCCCAGGACCAGCAGCGTTCGTCCGCGCTCGAAGGGCATTGGCACCCGCTCATGGTCCGCGAGCGCGCGCTCGAGGGAGGTCAGCGCGCGCTGCGTGTCTCCGCGTGCGGCCGACAACATGCCGCGGCAACGTCCTGCGACAGCGATGGCCGAGGCGCGGTCAAGACGACGGGCACGGCGCTCGAGACGATCGAGGATCGCTTCCGCCTTCTGGAGCTCGCCCAACGCGACTAGCGCCTCGATCTCATCCGGGACGAATCGCACCGAACCGGGCTCCTGGACACCGCCCTGCTCGAGTCGCTCGACGAGCGGGCCGAGAACGTGATGGGCGGCGTCGGGATGCTCGAGTGACAGTTCGAGCAAGCCCAGTGCGGACGACGCCAGGATGGTTGCGATCATCACCCCTCGCTCTTCGGCGAGTTCGAGCGCGAGCTCGGCATCTGCCCGCGCGCCCTCGATCTGCCCCTGGGAGGCACGCACCAGGGCACGCACACCAAGCGCGAACAGCCGCTGCGGCTCCTGTCCCACCTGCAGGGCGACTTCGTGTCCCTCCTGAGCGAGCTGCATCGCGACATCCCAATCCCCGCTGAGAAACTCCACGAGGCTCAAGTTCGCGAGGATCCATGGCAGCGCACTGTCCTCGGCGCGCTGTTCAGCACGCTCCCGCAGCCGTCGCAGAATGTTCCGTGCGCGATCGAACTCGTCGGCCCACGTGAGATCGACCGCGAGGCAGTACAACGGTGTGGCAAGCAGCCGGATGGGATCCCTGTCCCGCGCGAGCGCGGTGGCACGAGCGAGGATCTCTCGCCACTCCGTGCCACCGATGATCGCGTCAACCAGACCCTGGGTCCCCAGGGCCTCGATCCACGCGGATCTGTCGCCTATCTGTTCGGCCAGGCCGACGGCGGACCGCGCGTGCGCGGCCGCGGTGGTCAGGTCCGTACGCATCAGGAACAAGGCGTCCGCCAGCCCCGAGTGGAGCCGCGCCTGAAGCGATACGTCCTCGCCCGTCTCCGCGAGTGATCGTCGGTACAGTTCGACCGCTACTCGGCGATCGCCCTCGTAGTGGTGGCTGTGGCCGAGCCAGTAGAGGATCTCGGCCCGTCGGTTGCCGGGCGGCGCGCCCGTGAGTGCCTCTTCGAGGAGCAAGCGACTCCTGGCGTTCTCACCTTCATTGAACGCATGGATCGCTGCCTGGATCGTCCGCCGGTGCCGCGCGTCCTCCAGGTGCGCCGGCGTCAGGCGCCGGGCCTCATCAGACAGGTCGGCCGCGGTCGCCAGGGCTCCGCGCAGATCGGCACGCCTGGCGGCCTCCTCGAGGGCGTCGGCCACGGCGGGGTCTGGCCCTTCGGCGCTCAGCCCCAGGTGACGTGCCCGCTCGTCGGCCTCCCCGACGAGATCGGCCGCGCGCCGATGCAGAGCATTTCGGTCCGCTCGATCGGCGGCGCCATACACGGCAGACGCGAGCAACGGGTGCGTGAACCGGATGCGGTCCCCGTGGAGCTCGATGACCTGACTCTGGCTGGCAGCGGTGAGCCCGTTAGTCGGGTCGGCACCGCACAGACGTTCGACGAGTGTCGCCGTCGGATGCGAAAGGACCGCTGCCGCAAGGAGGGGACCCCGCGCTTCGTCAGGGAGGGAGGCGAGCCGGTCCTCCACGAGTGACGCCAAGGAGGGCGGCAGGGGCTCACCCGCTTCGAGACGGAACGTCCCGCGCAGGAGCGCGCGACCGATCTCGAGGGCATAGAAGGGATTGCCGGCGGAAAGCTCGTGCAGCCGGCGCACCGTTGGACGCCCCAGCGCGAGGTCGAGCCGGTCGCTCAACAGGCGACGAACCTCTCCGAGGCTGAGCGGGCCCACGGTGAAGCGTCGAACCCGATCCTCTCGAAGCGCGCGATCGAGCGCGAGCGCGGACGGTCCGTCGCCGCTCCGCCGCCCACACAAGATGGCGACCGGTTCCTGTCGGAGACGCCGCAGCGCGAAGGCGAGGGTGAACGCGGAGGGTCCATCCAGCCACTGAGCGTCATCGATGGCGATCATCACCGGACCGCGCAGCGCGAGCGTTCGAACTGCCTCGAGGAACGCCAGCGCGATGAGGTGCGGATCCGGCGGCGGACCGTCCACCTCTTCGCGGAGCAGCGCGACCGCGAGCCCCGTGCGTCGCGGCCTGGGGAGCACCGCCAGGACTTCCTCCAGCACCAGCTCGAGGAGGTCGCTGAGACCAGCGAACGAGATTTGAGCTTCCGGTTCGGTTGGGGTCGCCGACAGGACTCGGTACGAGGCGCCAGACGCGAGCTCGATCCCGTGCCGCCAGAGCGTCGTCTTGCCCATGCCGGCGTCGCCCACGAAGACGAAGGCCGCGGGTAGCGCGTCGCGATCGGCGATCCAGGCGGCGAGCGAGGCGATCTCGGCCTCCCTCCCGATCACGTCGAATGCCTGTTGTGCCACTCCGGCCACCCAGCTCAATAGGACCTGACGCGCACTCTACGCCGCTGCTGTCCCATCCCGATCGCTCGACCACAGGCCCCTCAGTCCCCCCCGAAGATTCCGTCTTGACACCAGGCTCGCCGACTGCCGCGAGCTGGCTCGCATTGCTCTCGCCGGCGAGCGAGAGACCTGAGCGCTCCCGCCCAGCCGGCCGGTCACAGCGCCAGGCGCTGACCACGATCGTGACGATGAGCAGCTTCAGCAGCAGTCGCCGGCGTGGATGGTGGCGAGCTTCGGAGGCACGTTCACATGGACGGAGCCTGCGAGCAGCACGGCTGGAAAGGCGATGCATAGCAGGATGCCCAGCTGCAAGGCGCCGGCCAGGTCCACAATCCAGAGAAGCCTCGCGAGCCCGGCCACGACCACGGCCGTGATCAGATCGGCTCGATCATCGGGTTCTCCTCATGGGTCTTGCCGCTTGGACGCGGCCTTCAGCTCTCGAGCAGGGTCTTGAGCGCGCCCAAGCGCTCGCGCCAGAACGACTTTCGTTCCGCCGCGGCCTCGGCATCCGGCAGGTGGTCGTGCTCGACGGCCACCTGGCTCTTTCCGTTGTCGAGCGCGTTGAAGGTGACGTTCACGCGGCTGCCGCCATCGCCCCAGTCAAAGCGCGCCGATCGACCCGCCTGCGCCGTGCGAACGCGCATGACTGCGCCGGGCAACCACTGCTCACGGAGGGTTGTGTCGTCGAACGCTTCGAAGAGGCGCTCTACCGGTACCGCGACCGTCTTGCTCGAGCCGCCCGCGAAGGTCCCGTCTGGCCGGACACCCGCGTCGCGCAGCCCTCGCGCCTGCTCGTATTCGACGATGAGCTTCTGAGCCCACCAGCTGCTGACGCCGTGCTCACGCGTCAGCCAGTCGGCGATCTCGCGGTACGGACGGCCACCGGCGCCCCAGCCGTCGAGCATGGCGAACCACTCGCCGCGATCTCGACCGGTCGAGCGTTGCAAGGCCGCCGACGTCTTGGGCTCGACGTCGGCCGACGCCGCGCCTGCGCGTGGTGGGGTCTTCCTCGTTCGATCGGTCGCGCTCATCGCGTCTCCTTCAACGGCGGTGCGGTCTCATCAGGATGTAGAAGCTGGAGCCCCTTGTTTCGACATCCGTGGTGAGAGACTTTCTCGAACCCGACGGAGGCCCCATGAAGTACCTCATCCTCATCCACAGCAACCCAAAGAGCCGCGAGATCTGGGAGAGCTTCACGGACGAGCAGCGCGGCGAGGGCTACGCCTACTACGCGGCCCTGAACGACGAGCTCGTGTCCACCGGGGAGATGATCGTGTCGGAGGCGCTCGCCGATCCGTCGATGGGCCGGCGGCTCCCGGCTCAGACCGGTTCGCCGGTTGCGACGTCGGATGGGCCGTTCGCCGAGGTCAAGGAGCACCTCGCGGGGTTCTTCCTGATCCAGTGCGACAGCATGGACCGGGCGCTCGAGATCGCGGCGCGTGTGCCCGAGGCGGACCTCGGCCTCGTCGAAGTGCGCCCGGTCCTCGACCTGAACGGGGCGGACTTCTGAGCACGACGACCGAGATCGAGGGCCTGCTGCGCGAATCGGCGCCGCAGGTCCTCGGCGCCCTCGTGCGCCGCTACGGCGACTTCGACGTCTGCGAGGACGCCGTGCAGGAAGCGCTGCTGGCGGCGGCGCTGCAGTGGCCGGCCGATGGTGTCCCCGCCAACCCCAAGGGATGGCTCATCACCGTGGCGTTCCGCCGACGAACGGAGATGTGGCGCAACGAGTCGGCTCGCCGTCGACGCGAGGAAGCCGTGGCGGCGGCCGCGGCATCGGAACCCGCGGCGCCTCCCGCCGACGACGACACGCTCACGCTCCTGCTGCTGTGCTGCCATCCGGCGCTGACGCCAGCCTCCCAGGTCGCACTCACGCTGCGTGCCGTCGGCGGGTTGACCACGGCCGAGATCGCCCGGGCCCTGCTGGTGCCCGACAAGACCGTGGGACAACGCATCAGCCGGGCGAAACAGCTCATCAGGGACAGCGGCGCCGAGTTCCGGATGCCCCCTGATGCACAGCGATCGGAGCGGATGGAGTCGGTGCTGCACGTGCTGTACCTGATCTTCAACGAAGGCTCGACCGCGAGCTCCGGTTCCGCCCTGCATCGCGTCGAGCTCTCGAGCGAGGCCATCCGCCTGACCAGGCAGGTGCGCGACCTCCTGCCCTGGGACGGCGAGGTCGCGGGCCTCCTCGCGCTGATGCTGCTGACCGACGCCCGCCGGCCCGCGCGAACCCGACCCGACGGCGCCCTGGTCCCGCTCGCGGAGCAGGACCGCACGCTGTGGGACAGGGAGGCCATCGCGGAGGGCCTCGCCCTGATCGCCGCGACGCTGGCCAGTGCCGCGGTCGGTCGGTATCAGATAGAGGCCGCGATCGCCGCGGTGCACGACGAAGCGGCTCGCTTCGAGGACACCGACTGGCGGCAGATCCTCGGCCTCTATGGGCTGCTCGACACGATCGCGCCTGGGCCGATGGTGACGTTGAACCGGATCGTCGCCGGCGCCATGGTCCACGGGCCCGCACGGGCGTTGGAGCAGCTCGCCGCGGCAGCGTCGGAGCCCGCCCTGGCCGGCCACCATCGGGTCGACGCCGTCCGTGCCCACCTGCTCGAGATGGCGGGCGATCTGGAGGCGGCCCGCTCGTGCTACCGGGTGGCCGCGCGTCGCACGCTCAGCGTCCCCGAGCAGCGCTACCTCGAGTCGCGCGCCGCTCGTTCCGAACCGGCGGCTCCGGCCTGACGGGCTGCCGGGCCATCCGCGTCGCGCCAGTCGCACCAGGCCGTAACGAGCCGCACGATCTCGGGCCGTGCCGTCTCGGCCTCCTCCGCGCTCGCGAACTTCAGGACGCGTGACGTATCACCGCTGCCCTCGAGCAGCGGATGGCTGCCCGGGATCCGGGCACCCTGATGGAACATCAGGCTGGCATGCTGCTTGCTCTTCGGATAGAAACTGGCGAGGTTGCCCTTGTAGGTGAACGTCGGGGCCTGCCACTTGATGCATTCGTCGATGCGGCTGTCGGCATCGAGCACGATCTCCCGGAGACGCTGGACGACGGGTTTCATCGGATTGTCGTACGCCTTGAACCAGGCATCGACTTCTGGTGCGGTCCTGATATCCGACCTCCCGTTGCTCGTCGACATCGTCACCCGACCGTCACCCGGTCGGCCGGTCCGCCGGGCGCAGTCGTCGGCGTTCCGAAACCTCGACCTCGGGGCGCGGTCCGTCCGCCGGATGCTCGATGAGCGCCACGAGGCGGTTGGCCATGAACCGCCCGGTCCGCACGGTCTTGCCGGAGCGGGTCACCTCCGTGACTTCGACCACGCCGCGCGCGCTGTTGACCTCGATCCTTCGCCCCGCCTTCGTGGCGACGATATCGAAAGTCTGGACGCCGGCACCGGTGTCGACCAGCGCCTCGACGCGATCGCCCTTCACGCGGCGCCGCCGGCGCTACTCGGTCTCGCCGGGAGCTGGCGCAAGCGGCAGGGCGAAGCCGAACTCGGCGCCGCCGCCGTCCCGGGCCGCCGCCCACATGTGGCCACCGAGCGCGGTCACGATGCGATCACACACCGGCAGGCCGAGCCCGAGCCCGCCCGCCGTTCGCTGCGCCTCGGAGCTGCGGTAGAACGCCGAGAACAGCCGAGCAGGATCCACGTCGCCGATGCCCAGGCCGCGATCCAGCACCCGCACATGTGCCTCGCCGTCGGTCGCATCGAGCGTCACCTCGATCGGCCCGTCTTCCCCGCCGTACTTCTGCGCGTTCGTCAGGAGGTTCTGCAGCAGGAGGACGAGGTGGGTCCGGTCGGCCTCGACGACCACATGGTGTCCGGGGACCTCCGTGAACGTGATGCCCCGATCCGGATGGCGCCGGGAGAACACGGCGATCTCGTCGCGGATGATGTGGGCCAGCACCTGCGGCTCGAGCTCCGACGAGCCGCCCGACTGCATCCGACTGAGCAACAGCAGGTTCTCGATGATCCCGAGCAGCCGCTCGGAATCCTCGGCGATGTCGGTCACCATCGAGTCGCGGGTCGACTCCGGCAGGCGATCGAGCCGGTCGCGCAGCAGCTGCGCGTTGCCATAGATCGTCGTCACCGGGGTGCGCAGCTCGTGCGAGATCAGGCCCAGGAATTCGTCCTTGACGCCGTTCGACTGTGCGAGGGCATCGGCCGCCGAGCGAAGGTCTTCCTCCATCCGCCGCCGTTCGGTCACGTCGACCAGTACGTTCACCGCACCGATCAGCGTGCCCTCGCGGTCGTACAGCGGCGTGGGGTAGGGCTGGAAGTCGACGCGACTGCCGTCCGGGCGTTCGGCGATCGCGGTGAAGCCGCGGACGGCGCGCCCCTCCTTGAGGGCGATCGCCATCGGGCAGTCCCCGTGAGCGAGCGGGCTTCCATCCGACCAGAACAAGCGGAACGAGCCGCACCATTCCTCACCGAGTTCCGGGCGACGGCCCCACAGCTCGGCCGCGGCCTCGTTGAAGAACGTGATCCTGCCGTCGGCGTCGGTCGTGTACACGGCCACGCCCAGCGCCTCGAGGAACTCCCGATACGGAGCCCCGACCGCGGCGCCATCGCTCGAGTCGGGGCGCGACGCCAGCGACTCCACGAGGCGCAGGATGGGATCCGCGCGGCCGGCGAGCGCCGGCCGGCGTGCAAGCTCGGTCACCGGGGCAGTGTATGCACGAGCGCCGCGTCAATCCAGCGTTTATGCGCGGTTGTCACAGGTCTGCAAGGCTCGTCGTGGCCCCGATCACGGTGATGTGGCTCGACCGGGACGCGTCCGTCCCCACCACGCGACGAGCGGCAGCAGGAGCATCGGCGCTTCGAGCACCGAGTAGAGCAGCCCGCTGCCACGAGAGTTCAGCACGGACGTCAGCCAGTCCAGCCAGAGCGTTCCGAATGGCAGCGAGATGGCACCAAGGACGCCCAGGCCGATCCACCAGCTTCGCTGGCGAACGCCGAACAGGGCGAACGGGAAGAGACTCGGTTTCAGCAGCACGAACGGTGCGGCCCAGCGAACGATGATCGCCAGCGACATCGCGGCCATGCACCAGATGACCGGGTTGCCAGTCCAGATCTTCAATAGCGTCGTCGGCCAGGCCAGGCACAGGGCCATCAGCGGCCAGACCGCCGGGCGCGGCCTGACCCGCCAGATCGGCCAGGCGGTCAGGACTGCGGGGATCGCCCACCACGACAGGGCGGGCAGGACCGTGAACGGCACGAACAGCCACAGTCCGACCGGTGGGTACAGGACGTCCCCGTGGGCCACCTCATATGGGCCGGTCAGCTGGCGCGGCTCGTAGAACGGTCCGCCCGCCCGCCATCGAGCGGCCACGTCGCGGTACAGGGCGAAGTCGATGCCGACGTCCTGCTCGAGCGGGTCGGGGATCGCGAGCACGAACAGCACCGGCAGCAGGAACATCACGGCAGACGCGGCCGACGCGACGGACCGCCGGTCGAGCACCTCGAGCCATCGCGAGTTCACGCTCGGGATGGTAGCGCCGAGCGGCTGCCCTGAGGTCCGTGGCGGCGGTCAGACTGACCAGGTGACACCCGACGAACGACGCCGGTTCATCGTGGAGCACACGACCGCGGCAGCACCACCCATCGTCCCCGAGATCACGTTGCGCACCGGCGGTTTGTCGATGCCGCTGTGGGAGGCGGCCGCGCTGACCGACATGCGCCCGGCGGTGCCACCGCCTTACTGGGCATGGGCGTGGGCCGGCGGGCAGGCCCTGGCGCGCCACGTCCTGGATCACCCGGACCTGGTCGGAGGGCGGCGTGTCGCCGACATCGGCTGTGGTGGCGGGATCGTGGCGATCGCGGCGGCCCGGGCGGGCGCGGCACGCGTCAGCGCGATCGATCTCGAGCCCTTCGCCATCGAAGCGTGCCGGCTCAACGCCGACGCCAACGCGGCGACACTGGACCTCGCGGAGGCCGACCCGATCGGCACCGACGATGGCTGGGAGACCGTGCTCGTTGGGGACATGTGGTACGAGTCCGAGCTCGCGACGCGGATGGCTCCGTGGCTGCGCGCGCTGTCGGCGCGGGGCGCGCTCGTGTTGACCGGCGACCCGGGCCGCGCGCACCTGCCGGCCACCGGGCTGGTCGAGCTGGCGCGCTACGACGTTCCGACGACCGAATACCTCGAGGACGTCACGACCAGGAGCGTCCGGGTGCTCCGGCTCCTCCCGTGACCTCAGCATCGGCCGCCTGCAGCCGGGTCTCGAGGTAGGTCCGTTCGGCGCGGTTCGCCGTGAACGAGAGGGCGTGGCGATAGGCTGCCGCGGCCTCCGAGTGGCGGCCGAGTCGTCGCAGGAGATCGGCCCGACCCGCATGGAGGTACGGGTACCGATCGAGGTCTCCCTCCTCGACGAGCCCGTCCATCAACGCCAGGCCGACCGACGGTCCGTCTGCCATGGCCACGGCCACCGCGTGGTTGAGCCGGACGACCGGCGATGGGTCGAGTCGGACGAGGGCGAGATACAGCACGGCGATCTGGGACCAGTCCGTGGCCGAGGCGTCCACGGCCTCGTCGTGCAGCGCGGCGATCGCGGCCTGGAGCTGATACGGCCCGACCCGGCCGATCGGCAGGACGGCCTGGACGAGCGCCCGGCCCTCGTCGATCGCGTCGTGGTCCCAGCGCGACCGGTCCTGGTCCTCGAGCAGGACGAGTCCGCCATCGGCGCCGACGCGCGCGTCCCGCCGCGCGTCGTGAAGGAGCATGAGCGCCAGCAGTCCGGTCGCCTCCGGCTCGTCGGGGAGCAGCGACACCACGATCCGTGCCAGCCGGATCGCCTCCGCGCTCAGCTCGCGCCGCACCAGCGCATCGCCAGACGTCGCCGCGTAGCCCTCGTTGTAGACGAGGTACAGCACCTTGAGCACGCCGTCGAGGCGCTCAGCGAGGAGCTCACGCGGCGGGACGCGGTACGGGATGCCGGCGTCGCGGATCTTCCGTTTCGCCCGCACGAGCCGCTGTGCGAGCGTGCTCTCGGGGACCAGGAAGGCGCGGGCGATCTCGGGCGTCGTCAGGCCACCGAGGGTACGCAAGGTCAGGGCGATCCGGCCGTCGAGCGGCAGGGCTGGATGACAACACGTGAAGATCAGGCGCAGCCTGTCGTCGGTGAAGGGCACATCGGTCTCGCTCTCGGCGGTCACGGCCGAGTCGATGGTCGCGAGCTCCGCCTCGATCGCGGCGTCGCGCGACAGCGCATCGATCTTGTCGCGGAGCCGTGTGCGCCGACGCAAACGGTCGATCGCCCGGTTGCGTGCGGTCGTCGTGATCCAGGCACCCGGGTTATCCGGCACGCCGCGCAGCGGCCAGGTCTCGAGCGCCGTGACGAAGGCCTCCTGGACGACCTCCTCTGCGAGGTCGAAATCGCCGAGCACACGGATGAGCGTCGCGACCGCCCGGCCCGACTCGGCGCGGAACAGGCGGTCGACGACCTCGTGTGGGGACGCCTCGGGGGTCGTCAGTGCGCGCCGGCGGCTTCGGCGGGCGCTTGCGACGCCTCGTTGATAAAGTCCCAGATCGGGCGCACTTCGATCGAACCGTGCTTGGCGCCCGGGATCATCGCGGCGTACCCGATGGCCTCGTCGAGGTCGACCGCTTCGACGATGTAGAACCCGCCGAGGACCTCCTTGGTCTCGGCGAACGGGCCGTCTGTCGAGATCGTCCGGCCGTCGCGGACCCGGACCGTCGTGGCGGTCGCCGTCGGCGCCAGAGCTTCGCCGGCCTTCATCGCGCCACGGTCGGTGATGTGCTGGCCGAACGCGTTGTAGGCCTCCATCTCGGTGGCCATCACCTCGTCGGGCGGGGCTTCCGTGGGCTCTTCGGTATAGATCAACAGGGCGTACTGCATCAGGTGTCCTCCAGCGGTGGCTCGGGCGGGGTCATCTCGCCGTCTTCACCACCACGACGAACGGAGCTCGTCGAAATCGACAGCTCAATCTACCGCGCGCCGTCCATCGCCGCCCCGCCCGTCGCGGCGTAAGGTTCCGGCATGCCGACACCGAAGGAGATCCTCGAGATCGGTGGCCGCGAGGTCTCCATCTCCAACCCGCAGAAGATCTACTTCCCGGATGCCGGGTACACGAAGCTCGACCTCGTCCATTACTACCTCGCGATCGCGGACGGTGCCCTGACGGGGATCCGGGGCCGGCCGATGGCGCTCAAGCGGTTCGTGGACGGCATCACGAAGGAGCCGTTCTTCCAGAAGCGCGCACCAGATAACACGCCCGACTGGATCCGGACCGCAGAGCTGACGTTCCCGTCGGGTCGGACCGCCGACGAGATCGTGGTGGACGAGGCGGCCGCCCTGGCCTGGATCGTCAACCTCGGATGTATCGACCTCAATCCCCACCCCGTGCGGGCCGACGACCTCGACCACCCCGATGAGCTCCGGGTTGACCTTGACCCGGTGCCCGGCGTGGAGTGGCCGCAGATCCGCGACGTCGCACTGGCCACTCGCGACGCGCTCGCCGACGTTGGGCTCGTGGGCTGGCCCAAGACGTCCGGGTCGCGAGGGATCCACATCAACGTCCGGATCGCTCGAGAGTGGACGTATCCGGAGGTCCGCCGCGCGGCCCTGGCACTGGCTCGTGACGTCGAGCGACGCGTCCCCGATGCGGCTACCTCGAAATGGTGGAAGGAGGAGCGCCACGGCGTCTTCCTCGATTACAACCAGAACGCCAAGGACCGCACGGTCGCGTCGGCGTATTCCGTCCGGCCGCTGCCGGATGCGCGCGTCTCGACGCCGCTGACCTGGCACGAGGTCCCGACCGTCGAGGCCGAGGCGTTCACGATCGCGACCGTGCCCGCGCGGTTCGCCGAGATCGGTGACCCTGGGGCGAGCATCGACGATGCGGTCGGCTCTCTCGACGCGCTCCTGGAGCTGTCGCGCCAGCACGAGGCGGAGGGCGAGGGCGACGCTCCGTGGCCCCCGAACTACGCCAAGCAGGCCGGCGAGCCGCCGCGTGTGCAGCCGTCCCGCAAGCGGCGGCCAGACACCGAGTACGAGCAGGGGCGCGGTCAGGCCGGGGGGCCTCCGCCCGAGGTCGCGGCTGAACGGGCGGCCGCCGTGGCCGCCGGCGATCGCAACGCCGGCCTGCCGACCGAGTGGGAGGGCTCACGCCCCAGCCCGACCGGCCGGCGCAAGACCAACATCCCGGTCATCGAAATCTCACGAGCCGCATCCAAGGCCGAGGCGCTTGAGGGCCTCGATCGGTGGAAGGCCCGTCATCCCAAGGCGGCCGACGCGCTCGAGCCCGCGGACGTGCTCGTCGACGGCATGCGTGGGCGCTCCTCGCTCTGGTACCGGGTCCGCATCAACCTCACCCACGTGCCCGAGGATGCGCGACCGCCGCAGGAGGCCCTGGATCCGGACTACGACGCTTGGCAAGGATACGAATGGCCCGATCGCAGTGGGCAGCGGGAACGAGCGCCGCGCCGCAGGCAGGAGGGGTCCTGATGCATTCCGTCCCGACGTAACTTCACCGGCCTATGAGGCCCGGGAATCAGAACCGGTCCTCCGGATGGTGATGGTGCGAAGTGGATCTTGCCCGACGATTAGTCGCCATCGAAGCCAGGGACCCTGGCTCCCCAGTCCGATGCCCTCTCATTGAAGTTGGGGGTGTTGGTGATGTTCTCTCGTCCATGGCCGTTGGCGTTCATGACGTAGACGTCCGCGGGCAGCGATCCATCGGGATGCTCTTCTGTGAGCGGGACGCTGGAGAAGGTCAGCTTCTTGCCGTCGGGCGAGAAGCCGGGCCTGAACTCGATCTCGGTCGTGGTGTCCGTGAGGCGCTTGAGGTTGCCGCCGTTGGCGTCGATTACCCAGATGTCCTGGGCTGGTTGGCACGCAACGCAGGACGAGTCCACAAAGACGATCCGCTTGCCGTCGGGTGACCAGTCCGGGGTGAACGCCGCGAGCGAGTCAGGGGTGACCTTCACGAGGTTGCCGCCGTCGTCGGCGTCCATCGTGTAGATCGCAGAGTCCTCGCCGGCGGCGGAACCGTGTGTGAACGCGATCCGCGTGCCGTCCGGCGAGAACTGGCCGAAGTTGTCGAAGTCCGGCCCGTTGTGGGTGAGCTGGCGCAAGAAGTTCCCATTTGCGTCCATCACCTGGATCTCGCTGGAGCCGGTGTCGGTCTGGTAGTTGCTGTCGAGGACGATCTCCGTTCCGTCGGGCGACCAGGCGGCATTGAGATCGGCGCCGGTGTTCTCGGTCGTGAGATTGACCTGATTGGATCCATCGGCGTTCATTACGAAGACGTCGAAGTTACCTGCGACGCCCTGATGCCACCAGACGATCTTGCGACCGTCCGTAGACCAGTCGGGCCAGTTGTCTTTGCGCGGACCCTGAGCGGGTAATGCCACGGGGTCCTGACCCGGGATGATGGTGTATATCTCGAAGTTGTTCGAACCGGCGTTCGTCGGCCCGGGAAAGAACGAGAAGGCGATCTTGCCATTCTTCGCCGGGAAGGTCGCCTCAACGGGAGCCGCAACCGGGAGCCCTGCAATCAGGGCAGCGACGAGTGCTGGCAGAACGATCGAGCGGTGCGACCATAACGGCCGCCTCCTTATGATCATCGGAGTCCCTCCTCCTGGAGGGGCCACTCTACGTCTCGGCGCGACTGTCCACAAGGACGTGCTCGTCGGACAAACCCGTTGCGGGAGCGTGGACGCTTAAGACCGTGTGCGGAGGGATTGCTGTCGCCAGCACACCGCCCACTACTTCATGCGATTGACGCCGGACTACGATCCGTGGGCGGGCTATGAGTGGCCCGATCGCGCCGGCCAGCTCGAGCGGGCGCCGCGGAAACAGAAACCGCCCGGGTGACCCGTCCTAGCGGGCGGTCGACGGGGACGATCGCCGTCGACGGACCCCGACCCCGCCGAGCCAGCGACGGACGAACGGCACCCACAGGATGCCGACGAGGGCCTGCGCCCCGATCGCGAGCATCAGCAGCAACGAGGGTACGACCAGCGCGAACGCCGGGACGGCCCACTCGATCGCACCGAATCCGCTGAACGACGCGTCGAACACGGCATCGATGCCGGGGGGCTCGACGGCCGGGACCACGAAGCGATCACCCGGTGCAGCGCCGCCCGTCCCGGCACCACCTGTCCCCGACCCTCCCGTCCCGGCGCTGCCCGCACCGGGGGCGTCGGTCGCATCCGTGCCAGGCGTCGGCGTGGCGCTCGTCACGGACCCCGGTGGCCCGGAGGCGCCGGAGCCCGGCGTGGACGTCCCGTCCGGCGGTGTCGTGCCGCCCGGGCTGGGCTGACCAGGCGTGGCCGTGGGGATCGCCGTCGGCAAAGCCGTGGGGCGTGGGGTTGGCGTCGGGATGATCCGTGGCGTTGCCGTCGGGAGCGGCAGCGTCGGGAGCGGGATCGTCGGCAAGGGCAGCGTCGGGAGGGGCAAGGTCGGGGTCGGTGTGGGCGTCGCGGTGGGAGCCGCGGTTGGAACCGGCGTCGCGGTCGGAGCGGGTGTCGGCGTGGGCGGGGGTGTCGGCGTCGGGGCGGGCGCGGAGACCGCGATGGTCACCGTCCTGGTACTCGATGACGCGATCCCGTCGGACGCTCGATACGTAAAGGTCCGGTTGCCCGTGAACGAACCACCCGACTTGAACGTGAAGCTCCCATTCGCGTTCAGGTCGAGGGAGCCGTTGCCGCCGCCGTCGACGAGGACGGCGGTCAACGCATCGCCGTCGGCATCCGAATCGTTGGCCAGGACGCCCGCCGCCGGGACCGACAGCTGGACGCCGGTCGTCGCAGAGTAGGAATCGTTGGCGGCGGTCGGGGCGACATTGGTGACGGTGATCGAAACGGTGGCAGGTAGCGAGAGGTTGAGCAGCCCGCCGTTCACCCTATAGCGGAACGAATCCGAGCCGACATAGCCGCTGTCCGGCGTGTACGTGTAGGCCCCGGACGACTGAAGACTCAGGCTTCCGTGCGTGACGTTGGACACTAGCTCGGCGGTATACCCCGACCCGAGCTGGATGTCGTTGGCCATCACGCCGGGCGCCGCGACGCTCTTGGTGCGGTCGTGCTTGACGGTCATGGTGTCGTTCACGGCGATCGGCGGCAGCAGGGCCGCAACCGGCTGGACCGCACGCGGGGCTGCCGGCCCCGCGGCGACGGCGGCGGGCGCCACGGCGAGGGCAGCGATCCCCGCCGCTAGGAACGCGACCAGCGAGCGCCGACGGCGCAGTCGGGTCACGCGACGCGACGTCCCGCCGTCCAGAGCGCGCCCGGGGCGATGTCGGCCCCCGGGAGTGGCGCATCGGCCGCATGCTCCATGCCATCGATGAAGGCGACGACGAGACGCTCCTCGAGCTGCGTCCCGGCGGCATCGCCCAGACGCGTGAGGGCCTCGCGAAGCCCGAGCGCCTTGCGGTACGGGCGGGTCGTCGTCATGGCGGAGAAGGCGTCCGCGACGGCGAGGATGCGGGCGATCAGGGGGATGTCATCGCCCTCGAGCCGGTGGAGGTAGCCGTCGCCGTCCCAGCGCTCGTGATGGTGGCGGATGCCCGCGCGGACCTGGTCGAGGTCCGGCAGGTCGCGCACGATCATGTCGCCGAGCGCGACATGCTGCTTGACGATGTCGTACTCGCCCGCGGTGAGCTTGCCGGGCTTGCGCAGGATGTGGTCCGGGATGCCGATCTTGCCCACGTCATGGAGCAATCCGGCGGTCTGGATCGTGCGCAGGGTCTCCGCGTCCAGACCCATCCGTCCGGCAAGGAACGTGGCGTACCGCGCCACGTCCTCGGAGTGGCGCTTCGTGTAGCGATCCTTCGTATCGACCGCGAGGATCAGCCCCTCCAGGACGTTGAAGGTGGA
Organism: uncultured Chloroflexia bacterium; assembly: GCA_963735785.1. Classification (GTDB taxonomy): domain Bacteria; phylum Chloroflexota; class Limnocylindria; order Limnocylindrales; family CSP1-4; genus SPCO01. The sequence continues at coordinate 913,189 of CAVTMH010000003.1, forward strand.
GGTCGATCCGTCGTCCGGCACGGCACTGCTCGCCATGCGGATGGTGTCGCCGCCGCTCGCCTTGGCCTCCTCGAGCACGCCGGTCACGGTCGACAACAGCGACGTCGCCGACGCGGCGTGCTCCGGGTAGGTCGCGATCCCGACGCTCACCGTGATCGGCAGTCGTTCGGTGAGCTCGAACTGGAGGCTGAGGTCGACGAGGGCGGTCTGCAACCGCTTCACCAGCGGCTCCAATTCGAAGGCGACGCTCGGTGGCGCGATGATCAGGAACTCATCTGGGCCCGACCGGCCCAGGACCATGGGCTCGGTCACGGTGTCCACGAGTGATCCCGCGACGGCCAGCAGGGCCTGATCGCCGGCTTCGTGGCCGTGGTTCTCGTTGAGCAGCCGGAAGTTGTCGATGTCGACGAGGGCGATCGTCAGCGGCTGACCGGCCGTGCGGGCGGCTTCCGTCTCGACCGCCAGGCGACCGACGACCGCGCCATGGTTGAGCGTTCCGGTGAGCGGATCGAGACGGGTCGACTCGATGAGCGCGGCGGTCTGCAGGGTCAGCCGGCGCTGCGCCGCGCGGAAGATGAGGAACAGCAGGGCCGCCGCGATGATCGCCGCGGACAGGGTGACGAGCACGACGTCGCGCCGCACGTCCTCGAGGCGCTCGAGGATGGGGACGGCGTCCCTCCAGATCGCCACGACGCCAAGGACCTTGCCGTCGACGGAGATGGGCAGGTATTCACGCAGGAGGGTCGGCGTGCCGAGCGCGCCCGGACCCGCCTCGGCGGTCTCGATCGGCAGGATCTCGGCCTGGGGAGCGCCGGCGACGGCGAGCGCGAACGCTCCACCGCCGGGCATCGTCGTCCCGCGCAGGGCCGGGTCGTCGGACGCGACGATCATGCCATCGGGCCGACGCAGCTCGACGCGCAGGATCTCTCCGGGTCGTTTCAGCGTCGCGAGCTGTGCCTCGAGTCGCGTGCGCTCGACCGGCGGCGGCCTGCCTGGATCGGATCCGGCGGGCGCCCTGCCGGTGAGATCCGCAGGCCGGACGTAGGCGTTGACGAACGCGCGCGTCGTGGCCGCATCGCTGCTGACCACGTCGTTGAGGGTCGCCGCCGAGAAGTGCCACCCGACCATGACGGCCTGGGCCGTGGCGGTGATCCCGACGAGTGCGAGGAAGGCCCCGAACACGAGGATGAGGAGTGTCGGGCGCGTTACCTTGGGGAGCGTGCCGAACACGCATGGCCTCCGTCGAACTCAGAGCGTCGCGGAGCTCGACTGTACGGAACCATTGCCGGGGTACCAATGAGGCTAAGGTCAGGGTCGAACGGGGCCCAGACCGGGACCGATGGGTGTGCAGCCACGCACCACCCTGGTCAGCGATCGCCGAAGATCGCCTCAAGCAGGTACGGCGTCGTCGTCTCGAGCTGGTCATAGCGGCAGGCCGGCGGTGGCTTGTCGGGGCGCCACCGCTTGAAGGTCGTGGCGTGCCGGAACCTGGTCCCCTGCAGGTGGTCGTAGGCGACCTCCGCGACCCGCTCGGCCCGGAGCGGCTCCCACGACAGGTCCTTGCCACGGTTCCAGCGCGACGTCGCCCCCGGCAGCCGTTGCCCGGATGCGTCGGCATCGCCAGCGGACGACCATTCCGCCCACTCCCGCCACGGGTGGTCTTTGAGTGCGCCGTCGCGCCACGGCGCCAGCTCCTCGGCGAGGGCCGCGCGCCGATCCCAGGCGAACGACGAGGTGATCCCGACGTGGTGGAGGGTGCCACCGTCGTCGTACAGACCCAGCAGCAGCGACCCGATGTGGGTGCCCGGGCCGTTCTTGTGCCACCGGAAGCCCGCGACCACGCAGTCGGCAGTGCGCTGGTGCTTGATCTTGAGCATCGCCCGCTTGCCGGGCTGGTAGGGCGCATCGAGCCGCTTCGCGATGACGCCATCGAGCCCGGCGCCCTCGAACCGATCGAACCAGTCCGCGGCCGTTGGCCGATCGCGGGTGGCCGGTGTCAGGTGCACGGGCGGTTGCGTGCCCGCAAGCACCGTCTCGAGGCGCGCCCGCCGCTGGCCCTGTGGGGTCTCGCGCAGGTCCTCATCGCCCAGTGCGAGGAGGTCCCAGGCTACGAACGAGGCGGGCGACGCGGCCGCGAGCATCTTCACGCGTGAGGCCGCCGGGTGGATGCGCAGGAGGAGCGCCTCGAAGTCGAGCCCGCCGTCCGTGGCGATGACGACCTCGCCGTCAAGGACGCAGCGCCCGGGGAGTGCCGCCTTCAACGGCTCGGCAAGCTCAGGGAAGTAGCGGTCGAGCGGCTTGAGGTCGCGCGACTGCGTGTAGACCTCGTCGCCATCGCGGAAGACCAGCGCCCGAAAGCCGTCCCACTTCGGCTCGAACAGCCAGCCGTCGCCGTCGGGCAGCGCGTCGGTCGCCTTCGCGAGCATCGGTTCGATCGGAGGCTCGACGGGCAGGTGCAGGGCCATCGACCGGAGTGTAGGTCAGTCCCTCACGGCAATGTCGCGAGGGCCGTCCTGGCGCGCTCCCGGCCGAGGTTCCAGGCGAATGGCGACACGTACGCCGGCTCGTTCGCCAGCTCCAGCTTGCGCGCGATCAGCTGGTTGAGGAGGCGGGCGGCCACGCCGTCCGGCAGGTTCGGGAGCGCGGCCACGAGGGCCGGGATCGCGTCATCGGGCAGGACCGCGAGATAGTCGGAATCGAGCGACACCTCGCCGTCCGGAGGGACCAGGGTCGAGTCGATCACCCGCGCGAGGTTGCGCTCGGCCACGAACGCTGGGGGCGCGATCACATTGAGGGCGACCAGCGAGACGAGGCCGATGACGACCATCGCATGCGCCAGCCAGCGGGTGCGATCGGTCGCCAGGAAGGCCGCGAGGGTGGCCAGCGTGACCGCTATCGCCGCGATCGAGACGGCGACATACAGCCGGAGCTCCGTCCAGCCATACGCGTCCTGATAGAGCTTCAGCCGAAGGGCGGCAGAGGCCAGAACGACGATCGTCAGCCCGACCAGCCCGATCGCGAGGGCGACATACGCGCGGGTCCGGCGCGATACCGCGTACTCGAGACCGACCAGGATGCCACCGGCCAGGGCCGCGGCGGCCACGAGTTCGAAGAAGCCCCGGCGTGCGTAGTCGCTGTACTTCATGCCGGCGGCGTCGAGCGTGTCGAGCCCGCCGAACAGGTACGCCAGCTGCAGTCCCACGAACAGCCCGACGATGAGGACGATCGCGACGAGGACGACGAGGGCCTCGGTCGTGCCGAGCACGCGCTCCGGGGCGAGCGCCGCGGACCTGACGGCGGCCCCGAGTGACGCCCCCTCCATGGCTGGAAGGCCACGCGCCGCGACGCTCAGGACGCCGCCCACCAGCCAGGCGACCCCGAGCACGAAGAGCAAGCGCCCGGGCAGCTCCCCGAGATCGATGCGGAACCCCAGGAGGTCGTCGAACCCGCGCCGGAAGATCGGGTCAGCGGACGCGAACAGCACGGCGAAGATCAGCACGAGCGGGAGCGCCAGTACGAGACCACGGGCCACGGGCCCGAGCCAGGCGGGCCCGTGTCGGGGGCCATCCGCCGGGGCGGGCCGAGCGGCGCGCAACGCGCGACCCGTGCCCGCCAGCACGGACTCGAACGCCATCGCCGCCATGGCCATGATGGCCGTCGCCGATCGGCGAGTCACCGCCAGGCCCGAGAAGGCGACGGCGGAGGCGCCGGTGAAGACGGTGGCGCCGGCGAGGTCCAGGAACCCCACGAACGGATCCGCCCGAACGGCGACGAACCCTGCAAGAACGAGCGCCGACACCGGGAGCCACGCGTCGAGCGGGTCCGGCTGCCGCCCCGGACGACGGAACAGCCAAGCGGCAGCGAGCACCACGGCGGTCACGATGGGCGCATTGAGTCCGATCGCCGGTCCGTCCAGGACGAACTCCGCGAGCAGGCCGATCGCCAGCGCGGCGAGCAGGAGCCGACGGGCAAGGGCACGATCCATGGGCTGGGTCCTCCGGGATTATGTCGGGGCTGGGACGGCTCCGGGCGGGGCGGTGTTGCGCGAAGCCTCGCGCAGGAGCCACGCGGCCTCGCGCCGAGGAACCACGGCGGGTGTGTGGGCGTCGGGCGGATGCCGCGCAAACCATTGGCTTGCGGGCGCAGCGGAGGTCCACCTTATGCGCACCATCCGTCCATCGATCGCGCGGATCGCGCTGATCGTATCCATCGGGATCCTCATCGTCGCGTGCGCCGGGTCCGCATCGAGCCCGGTCCTCAGCACCGTCGGGAACGCGGTCGGCGACTCGGGCCAGAGCCGCGCGGAAGGCAACAACCTGACCGGTGGCGAAGCGTCCGCCCAGCCGGCGGCCACCGCAGGCCCCGTCCCCCCGATCACCGAGGACGGGGTCGGCGCCGCCATCGATGACGCGAGGATCATCCGGACCGGCACGATCTCGCTCGAGGTGACCGACGTCCCCAGGGCACTGATCACGGCCCGCGACGGCATCCGCGCGCTGGGCGGCTACGTCGGCGCGTCGGAGACCCAGAACATCGAGGACGAGCCGTACGCCACGATCACCTACCGCGTCCCGGCCGACCGCTGGGAAGACGCCCTCGACCTGCTGCGCGGCCTCAACGGGCTGACCTCCAAGGTCGTCACCGAACAGACCCAGGCCGTCGAGGTGACGGGCCAGGTCATCGACCTCGAGGCGCGCATCCGGAACCTGCGCGCGAGCGAGGCCGCTCTCCAGAGGATCGCCACGACCGCCACGCGTATCAGCGACGTGCTCGAGGTCCAGCAGCAGCTGACGAACGTCCGCGGGCAGATCGAGCAGTTGAGCGCGGCGCTGGCAGACCTCGAGGATCGCGCCGGGTACGCGACCCTGACCGCGACCTTCAGCGTCCCACTCGTCGCGGTCGAGGTGGCGGCCAAGGGCTGGGAGCCGGCCGTCGTGGTCGACGAGGCCAGCGCCAGCCTGGTGAACATCCTGCAGGCGCTCACCACCGCGGGGATCTGGTTCGCGATCGTCTGGCTGCCGCTGCTGCTCGCGATCGGCGTCTTCATCGCCGTCGTCATCTGGGTCGGGCGACGGCTGGGCTTCATCGGGCACCGGCCCCCCGCGGACGCCCCCCTGGCCGGCTGAACCGGCCAGCCGCGCGTGGCACCATGCGTGGGTGACCGAAACCGCCGAGAGATACGACCGGATCGCCGCCGGATACGACCGGTGGTGGGCGCCGGTGCTGGCTCCCAGCGCCGTCGCCCTCCTGGACCGCCTCGATGGCGCGGTGGCGGACGGCGCTCGCGACCTGCTCGACGTCGGGGTCGGGACCGGCAACCTCTCGATCCCGGCGCTGCGCCGCTGGCCGGACGTGCAGGTCACCGGGATCGATGCGTCGCGCGAGATGATCGGTGCGGTCGAGGCCCTCGTCGCGGACCGGGCGGCGACCGCCCGCAATCGGTTCCGTGGTCGGGTCGCCTTCGCAGCGGAACTCCCGTTCGAGGACGGGGCGTTCGACGCTGCGATGTCGTCCTTCGTGCTCCAGCTCGTCCCGAGCCGGCCCGCGGCGCTGCGCGAGATCCGTCGGGTCCTGCGACCGGGCGGGCTGCTCGCTCACGTCACGTGGCTGATCGATGACCGGGCCTTCGCGCCCGACCGGATCTTCGATCGCCTGCTCGAGGAATACGGCTTCGACAACGACGAGGACCCCAACCGCAAGGGCGACATCCCCTCCGCGGAACGCGCCGCCGGGGAACTCCGCCACGCGGGGTTCCGCGATGTCCGGGCTGAACGACGCATGCTGGAGCACGCGTTCACGGTGGATGGCTACATCTCGTTCCTGACGGAGTTCGACGAGCAGAGCCTGTTCGAGGATATGGGCCGGAGCGAGCGGCGCCGGTTCCTGCAGCAGTTCCGCGAACGACTGATGGGGCTGCCGCCCGACGAGCTGACCTTCCGGGTCCCGATCGTGTACGCCTCGGGGCGGCGCTCGGACGGCTGATCGCCGCAAGCGCCGTGCTGCAGCGGCGGGTCAGGACTCCGCGGAGCCTCCGTCGTCGGCGCCGCCCTCGGCGGCACCACCCTCGGCGCCTTCCTCGCCCTCGGCGGCCTCCTCGCCCTCGGCGAGCTCGCCCTCGGCGACCTCCGGCTCCTCCTCGACCTCGACGCGCGGCGCCTGGACCTTGGCGATGATCTCATCGGGGTCGGTCAGGAGCGTGACGTCCGAGGGGATCGTGAGGTCGCGCACGTGGAGCGATGTGTCGAAGTCGACGAGCGACTCGATGGAGTACTCGATCGACTGGGGCAGGTGGTCAGGCAGCGCCCGGATCCTGACCGTCTCGGTCGGGTGGAGCACCGTGCCGCCGAGCTGGTCGACGGCGTACGAGATGCCGGTGGCCGCGAGCGGCACGTCGACCGTCAGCTCTTCCGTCATCCGGACGAGGAAGAGGTCGGCGTGGAGCGGGCGGCGATGGACCGGATGGATCTGGACCTGGTTGATCAGGACCGGCTGCGCCTTGTCGCCGTCGACCGACAGATCGACCAGTGCGTTTGGGCCCGTGTGTCGGCGCAGCAGCTCGAAGTCGTGCGCGTCGACGGTCACGGATCGCGATTCGACGCCGTGCCCGTAGACGACGGCAGGCAGCTTGCCGGCCTTGCGCAGTCGGTTGACGGCCTTGCCGGTCACGTCACGGTGCTCGGCGGCGAGGGTGGGGCGGGCGGTGGCCATGGAATGGGGACCTCAGGGGTTTGGCTGTCGGTTCGGTCGGGCTGCGGCTCGCCGGCGGGGCCGGGATGGCGAGGCGCCCGAAGCGGGAGCGTAGGGTACCACGAGGGCGCACGGGGGCGAGGCGACACCTCCGCGCTCCACGCCCCGGCGCCCGGCGCCCCGGCGCCCTGCCCCGCGCCACCTGCCCCGCGCCACCGGCCGCGCCCCCCGCCCGCGACCCGTCGAGCTTGCGATCCTGAATGACATGCTCCTGGGACACGTTATGGCCGGCGCCGGGCTCGCCACTCTCCACACCAGGCGGTGCGACAGCCCGTAGCGTGCTCCCCGGGCACGATCTGTCGATCGAAACGGTCCCGGACGTGTGCTGCCGCCGACCGGTCGGCCATTGCGTGCCTCCGGAGCACGTACTTCATGGTCCGACCCACAGCCCGGGCCGATCCCACGTTACGATGAATCTGGGGCTCCGGCGTACCCGGTGTAGCATCGAGGGCGTGGCCGCCACCATCCTGATCGTCGAAGACGAGCACGCCGTCGCGCGTGGCATCCAGTACGCCCTCCAGCAGGAGGGCTACGACGTGGGCGTCGCCCGGTCCGGCGAGGAGGGATTGGAGATCGCGACCCGCGAAGCCCCGGACCTGGTGGTCCTCGACGTACGGCTGCCCGGCATCGACGGATTCGAGGCGCTCCGGCGGATCCGGGCGGCTGGCGCGAAGATGCCGATCCTCGTGCTGACGGCCCGTGACGACGAGGTCGACAAGGTCATCGGCCTCGAGCTCGGTGCCGACGACTACCTGACGAAGCCGTTCGGCCTGCGCGAGCTGCTGAGCCGGATCAAGGCGCTCCTGCGCCGCTCGTACGGCGACCTGGCCGATGCCGCTGGCGGTCGGGTCATCAGGCACAAGGACCTGATCATCGACCTGGAGCGGCGGCGCGTGCAGCGCGGGCCACGCCGGATCAGCCTGACCCCGACGGAATTCGAGATCCTGCGTCACCTCGCGACGCGGCCGGGGCGGGTCTACACCCGCGGCGAGCTGCTCGAGCTGCTGCGGGATTACGAGGCCCTCGACCAGGACGAGAAGACCATCAATGTCCATGTCAGCCACCTGCGCGAAAAGATCGAGGACGACCCGGCCACGCCGATGTTCGTGCTGACGGTCCGTGGCGTCGGCTACGCGTTCGCCGAGCGCTGAGCGGCCGGTGATCCGGCGCCGAGTCGGGCGCCGCATCCGCCGCGTCATGCCGCGGACCTTCCAGGGCCGCCTGACCGTTGCGTTCGTCACGGTGCTGGCGCTCACGTTGAGCCTCGTCTCATTGCTGGTCCTCAACCGGCTCGACGACTATTTCGCGCGCCAGCAGCAGGCCGACCTGTCGGAGCGGTCGACGACCGTCAGCGGCTACGTCCAGAGCCTCGCCCGTGACGCGGTCGATGGGGCTCCGGTCGTCGGTGGCGACGGGCTCCTCCACGAGGAGGTCGTGGACCGGCTGAACGAGCCCGGGTTCCGTGCGTTCATCACGGATCGCCTCGGGCAGGCCGACGTCATCGTGCGGTTCGGGGTCACGATGACCCGCGGCGATCGGACCGTGTTCGTCCCCGCGCCCAACGGCACGTTCGACATGCGGCTGCAGGCGCCGCCAAGGGCGGGCCAGTCGCGCGAGCCGACGGCGGTCGTCGTGGAGCATTACGGCGGCGGTCCGGCGCTCGAGCGCTACACCCTCGAGGTCACACTGGCCAATCCCTCCACCTTTCGGGCATCGGCGATCGCGAACCTGACCGGTCTCCTGGCGGCGATCGCGTTGTTCGCGCTGGGGCTCGCCGTCGTGGTGTCGGCCGCCCTGACACGGCGGTTCACGACCCCCCTGCGCCAGCTGACCGACGCGTCCCGGGGGCTGGCCGAGGGCGACCTGTCGCGGCGCGTGCCCGCGGCCCAGCTACGGGCCGGTTCGACCGAGCTCGGCGAGCTCGCCGTCCAGTTCAACACCATGGCCGAACGGCTCGAGGAAAGCGTCGAGATGAGCCGACGCGACCGCGATCGCAGTCGCGACTTCCTCGCCGACGTATCGCACGAGCTGCGCACGCCGCTCGCCGCGCTGCGCACATTCAACCAGCTGCTGATGGAGACGGCCGGCGACGACCCCGAGGCGCGGGCCGAGTTCCTCGAGTCGAGCGCCGGCCAGATCGAGCGCCTCGACTGGCTCGCCCAGAACCTGCTCGAGCTCTCGAAGCTGGATTCGGGTCTCGTCCTGCTGGACCTGCGGCCGGACGACCTGCGCGCCGCCGTCGAGTCCGCCGCACACCAGCACGACGCGGCCGCAGCCCGCCGCGGGGTCGACCTCGTGGTCGACCTGCCGACTCAGCCCGTCCGCATCCGGCACGACCCGCCGCGCATCGGCCAGGTCGTCGCGAACCTCGTCGGCAATGCCGTCAAGTTCACGCCGCGCGGGGGCATCGTGCGCGTCGCCGTGGAGCCGACGGCCGACGGCGCTCGGGTCGACGTGATCGATACGGGCGTCGGCATCGATGCGGCCGAGCTGCCGCACATCTTCGAGCGGTTCTATCGCGGCTCGCGTGCGAACGAGGCGCGCGGCAGCGGCAGCGGCCTCGGTCTCGCCATCGTGCGCTCGATCGTCGACATGCACGGCGGGCACGTTGCCGTCGAGACCGGGCGGGATCGGGGGAGCCGATTCACGGTGCACCTGCCGCGCGATCCACGCGTCGTGGCCGGCACACCCGCGGCGCAACGTGCGGATGTCGCGACGGCCGCGGAGGGCTCCGAGCGGATCGCCGCCGCCGCGACCGACGGCTCCGCCCCATCTCGGGCCGAGGGCGCCGGTGATCCCGCCACGAACGTGACGGAAACTTCACCGTCCGATGCGTCGGGCTTGAACCCTGCATCGGCACCCTGAACACGACGGATCCCCGCCGACCGCTCACCGGTCGGCCATCACACCATCATCGCAAGGAACCCATCCGACCATGACCGACCAGCAGCATCCCGACGACCCCGACGTGACCCGCCGTCACGACGTCCCGGCCCCGCCCCCGGTCGAGCGGTACTCCCCACCGTCCGAGCCACGGACCGACTGGTCGCGCCACGACGGCTCCCCCGAGCACGCCTCGACACCCGAGCGCTGGTATGAGCCCGCCCCGGTGCACGGCGCCGTCCCGACGACCCCTGTCACCTCGGCCGCGCCCGCGCCGGCACGAGCCGGCCGGGGCGGGATCGGGACGCTGGTTGCCGCATCGCTGCTATCGGCGGCCCTCGCCTCGGGCGGGACGGTTGTGGCACTGCGCGCGACCGGCGGCCTGGATCGGTCGAGCGGGGTCCAGACGACGCCCACCGGGACAACGGTCGGGGCGAACGATCAGCCGGTGACCGTCGACGAGAGCTCGGCGACGATCAACGTCGCAGCGGCCGTCAGCCCGGCCGTCGTCCGCATCCAGACGAGCGCCGGCGTCGACACGTCGACCGGCATCATCCCCGAGACCGGCGTCGGATCCGGCGTCATCTACGACGCCGCCGGGTGGATCCTGACGAACCGGCACGTGGTCGAGGGCAGCGACCGCCTCGCGGTCGAGCTCAACGACGGCAGGGTGCTCGACGGGACCGTGTACGGCATCGATACCCTGACCGATCTCGCGATCGTCAAGGTCGACGGCGGCGGCCTGCCGACCGCCTCGCTCGGCGACTCGAGCGCGCTCAAGGTCGGTCAGCTCGTCATCGCCATCGGCAGCCCGCTCGGAACCTATTCGAACTCTGTGACCAGCGGGATCGTCTCGGCCAAGGGCCGTTCCATCACGGCCGACGGCAATCAGAACCTCAACAACCTGATCCAGACGGACGCGGCCATCAACCCGGGTAACTCGGGCGGGCCACTGCTGGACGCCGGTGGCCACGTGGTCGGCATCAATACCGCCATCGCCGCGGACAGCAACGGCATCGGCTTCGCGATCCCCATCGACATCGCGCGCCCGATCATGGAACAGGCCGTCGCGGGCAAGGAGCTCGCCCGCCCGTACATGGGCATCGTCTACCGCGCGCTCGACGTCCAGTACGCGGAGGCGAACGACTTGCCCGTGTCCGATGGCGCGCTCGTCATCCCCGGTGGTTCCCCGACCGCCCCGACGCCGGCCGTCGTGCCGGGTGGCCCGGCCGAGGCAGCCGGTGTACGCCAGGGCGACATCATCGTCAAGGTCGATGCCCAGCCGATCGACGGCGACCACCCGCTCGACGCGACGCTCAGCGAGTTCGCACCGGGGGACACGATCTCCGTCGAGGTGCTACGCGACGGCCAGTCGCAGACGCTGACCCTGACGCTCGGGACCCGCCCGGACCTCTAGGCCCGTTGGCGCACGGACCGCCGGCGCCAGATCTCGACAGCCGCGTGGTCGAGGGCGCCGCCGAGCTGGACGGCGGGCTTGCGGACGCGCACGCCGACCTCGGTGACCTCGAATTCCGACAGGATCTCGTGGCTGATCGCCTCGGCGATCGCCTCGAGCAGCCGATACGACGTGGATTCAACGATCTGGCGGGCGATGGCGTATACGCGGCCGTAGTCGACGGTCTTCTCGAGGTCGTCGTCGACGCCGGCCGGCTGGAGGTTGAGGACAAGCTCGACATCGACCTCGAAGGGCTGCGGCGTGGTCAGCTCGTGCTCGTAGTAACCGTGGCGACCGTTGAACCGCATGTTGCGAAGGACGATCCGGTCGCTCATGGCGCGGCCTCGGCTGGTTCGTGCGCCCGCCAGTGGCCACGCACGATGGCATCGCTGACGCGGGCCGCGCGCACGTTCGGCCGCACGTCGTGGACGCGGACGATGTCGACACCGGCGGCGATGCCGAGCGCGGTCGTGGCCAGCGTCGCCTCGAGTCGTTCCTCGACCGGCAGGTCCAGGATGCGACCGAGGGTCGACTTGCGCGACGTGCCGAGCATGATCGGCCGGCCGAGGGTCGAGAGCGCCCCGAGGTGGCACAGCAGCGTCACGTTGTGGTCGGCGGTCTTTCCGAACCCGATGCCCGGGTCCACGATGAGGTTCGCCTCCTCGACGCCGGCCGCGATGGCACGGTCCAGGGCCGCATCGAGGTCGGCGAGGACCTCACCGACGACGTCCCGTTCGTAGCGGGGCTCTGCACGGTTGTGCATGACCACGAGGGGCACGCCCGCGTCGGCTGCGACAGCCGCCATCGCGTCCGCGTCGGGACCGGTGCCCCAGACATCGTTGACCAGGTTCGCTCCGGCGGCGATGGCCGCCTGGGCGACCGCCGGCTTGGACGTGTCGACGCTCAACGGCGTGTCCGGCAGGGCAGCCGTCAGCGCCGCGATGACCGGCACCAACCGGTCGATCTCCTCGCTCGTGCCGACCGGGGCATGCCCGGGTCGGGTCGATTCCCCGCCGACGTCGAGCAGGTCCGCGCCCTCTTCGACCATGCGGCGCGCGGCAAGCACCGCGGCCTCCACCGGACTGCCACCCCGGAGCAGGCCATCGCCCGAGAACGAGTCCGGCGTGACGTTGAGGATGCCCATGACGTAGGTGCGCCCGCCCCACTCGAACGTGCTCGGACCGATCCGTATCGGGGCCGGGTCCGTGCTGGTCGTGCGTCGGGCCGATGTCATGCGATGGTCGCTCCGGGGTCGGGATCGGGGTCGCGGAGGTCGGGGTCATCGACGAGATGCGCCCGGACCGCGCCCACAAGATAGATGGAGCCGGCCACAACCGTGGTTCCGGGTGCTGCCAGGGCGGTCTCGAGGGCCGCGATCGAGTCAGGAATGGCGGATACCGACGCGAGCCCTGGCACACGCCGCCAACGCTCGGCCAGATCCGCGGCCGGCATGGCGCGCGCTGCGTCCACGCTCGTGGCGATCACCGAAGCGCCGTGCAACGCGACGGCGGCACCCAGCGCCTCCACGATCCCGTCGACGTCCTTGTCGGCCATCGAGGCGACCACCAGCGTCAGGGCCCCGGGGCCCAGGTGCGGCCGGAGGTCGTCGAGCGACTGCGCGAGCGCGGCGGCACCGGCCGGATTATGCGCACCGTCCAGCAGGACCGAGCGCCCCTCGCCGACCTCCACGAGTTCCAGTCGACCCGGCCAGACCGCCGTCGCGTAGCCACGCCGCCGCGCCTCGGGCGGAACCGCCGCGATGCCGGCCTCCGCAAGGGCGTCCAGCGTCGCGTCGGCGACCGCCACGTTGGCGGCCTGGTGACGGCCACGCAGCCCGACCCTCGTGGGACCGAGTCCCGGGACGTCAACGTCGAGCCCATCGCGGTCCCAACCGAGCAGGGTCGCGGGCGAGACGACGGTCAGGGGCGCTGCCATACGGCGGGCTCGACGGCCGATGATCTCGAGCGCCTCGCCGGTCGCACCGGTCACGGCGATGTCGCCACGCTCGATGATCGCCGCCTTCTCTCGCGCGATGGCTGCGACGGTCGGTCCCAGACGGTCAGTGTGGTCAAGGTCGACATTCGTTACCACGGCCACGCCACCGTCCCACGCATGCGTGGCGTCGAGACGTCCGCCGAGTCCGACCTCCACCAGCGCGACATCGAGGTCGGCCTCCGCGAAGTGGCGGAAGGCGACCGCCGTCAGGAGCTCGAACTCGGTGGGGTCCCCATGGCGGCGCGCAACCCGGTCGGCGACGGCGAGAACAGCTTCGAGGTGGCGGGTGAGATCGTCGACGTCGATCGGCCGCCCGTCGATCGCGATCCGCTCGCGGTACGTGACGAGATGCGGTTTCGGGGTCTCGCCGACGCGGAGGCCCGCGGCGCGCAGGGCGCTGCCCGCGAGGGCCAGCACGCTGCCCTTGCCGTTGGTCCCGGCCACGAGCGCTCCCCGGACGGCGAGCTGGGGGTCGCCCAGAGCCTTGAGCAGGGCGCGCGTGCGCCCGAGACCCATCCGGATCCCGAACCGGCCGCGGGCGCCCAGCGCGGCAAGCGCCTCGTGGTAGGCGAGGGCCGCGGCCCGATCGGATGATGGCGTCGCCGGGACGGTCACTCGCGGGTCAGCTCGTCCTCGTAGAAGACGCACTGATTGAACCGCGGGGTCAGACACACGTCGTTCACGTAGCCCTGGTCGAGATGGACCCCACCGCGCAACTGGCAGCGCGAGACGTTGGCGTCCTGGCGGATGAGCGCCTTGAGCAGGTGCGGCGCCTGGATCGGGATGGCGCCTCGTGAGCCGGTCATGTAGAAGTGCGGGCAGACGTTGCGACGGAGGTTCGGCAGGCCGAAGCCGACACGCGGCCCCATCGGCATGGTCGGCGGCGACGCTCCGGCACGTTCGGCAAGTGGCGAGGGGGTGACGCGGGCGATCGGTCCGACCCCGAACTGTGGGCGCCCGGTGGGTGGCCGGGCGCCACCGCCACCGCGCCCCGACCCACCGCCGCCGCGACCCGGATCGGCGTCCCGATTCGGCCCGGTCCCGCGGTCCTGGGCGCGCCCCGGCTGACCCGGTCCATAGCCACCTGTCGCGCGTCCGGTTCGTGGGTCGCGGGCCTGCACTCAACCTCCTGCTGGAGCGCGCGCCGACGGCACGCGCGACCGCGCCAGAGTACAACGCAGTGTGCCGTTCCGACACATCGCCCGACGCGCGCGCGATGACCGGATCGAGGCTGACGGGATCGACCGTGCCGGCGCCGTGCGACAATCCGGCCGATGACGAGTCGGCGCGGTTCGCGCCAAACGCACGTTCGGCCTCGGCCTCCGTCGAGTGGCCGACCTGCGCCGGTCAAGGTCCGACCCCGTGCGCCGGCGCCCGGTCGGCTGTCCGTTCGCGCCCCGATCCGGCGCAGTCGCGGCGTCCCGCTGATCGGTCGGTTGGCGCTGGTACTCGGTCTCGTCGCGGTGGGAGCTGGCGTGGTCTACCTGGGAGCCGGTGGGCTCGGGACGGTCGCGGGATCCCTCGGCTCGACCGTGTCGGATTTCATCTCGGACGTGACCGCGACCCCGGCGCCATCACCGACACCCGTGACCACGAGCCAGGCGCCCTCGATCGAATCGCCCGGCGAGCCGTACACGAACCAGGAATCGGTCGACCTCGTCGTGATCGTCCCCGCCACGCTCGCAGGGGATCCGGAGCACCGTTTGCGGGTCTACCTCGCCCTCAAGGACCAGGCGCCCACAGCGATCCAGGAGGCGCCGCTGTCGGCGAGCCAGCGGACCATCATCCCCGTCACGCTGACCAAGGGGACGAACGACTTCAGCGTCACGATCGTGGGGCCGGGGGGCGAGTCGGAATCCTCGCCGCTGGTTCGGTGGATCCTCGACCTCACCAAGCCGGCTATCCGGTTGAGCGCGCCCAGGGACGGTGCCGTCATCAACCGGCGGGCCGTCACGCTCGAGGGCCGCACCCAGGGGCGCACCACGCTGGTCGCGCGCAACCAGGAGACGGGTGATTCCGTATCCGGCACGGCCGCCAACGACGGCACGTTCTCGCTGACCTTGCCGATCACCAAGGGCGGCAACCCCATCAAGATCACCGCGACGGACCCGGCGGGCAACGTCGGCGAGGCCGAGCTGTCCGTGACCCGCGGGGCAGGCAAGCTGCGCGCATCGCTCAGCGCGTCCGCGTACTCCATCAAGCAGAGTGCGCTGCCCCTGGCGATCCGACTGACGGTCAACGTAGACGACCCCGACGGCAAGCCGCTCGAGGGCGCGCTCGTGACGTTCACGCTCAGCATCCCCGGCATCCCGACGGTCACGGGCAACGCCACGACCGATGCGAACGGACGTGCGATCTTCGAGACGACCGTCCCGCGCGGTGCCAACCGCGGCCCGGGAGGTGCCGGCGTCCTCGTCCGGACCGAGGAGTTCGGGCAAACCAGGGACGACACGCCCATCACGATCAAGAAGTAGTTCCCGGGTCGGTCGCGCGCACGCCCGCACCGAGGTCGACATGGGGTCCGATCGCAGCTACCATCGCAGTCATGCCGATGTGGCGTTGTCCGCATTGCGGGAGCCCCCAGGCCGAGACGGCCAGGTGTTGGGTCTGCCGGCGATCCTCCACCGCCTGCGGCACCTGCCGGAACTTTCGCCGGTCGGTGGCTGGCTCGCTCGGCTACTGCGGCCTCGATCGCCGGCGCCAGCCGCTGGCCGGCGACGAGATCCGCCCCTGCTGGGAGGCGTGGCCCGCCGGAGCCGGCCCCACGCTCACGGCACCGCCCTCGATCCGGCCCGCAACGGATGGCGCGGACGTCCCAGCGCGCGGTGTCCCGCTCGAGTTCGTGGAGGTGGGTGACCGCTCGGGAGAGGGCCAAGCCGACGCGACGGCCCAGGCAGACGCGACGGCCCAGCCACCAGTCGCGGACGGCGCGCCGTCGCCGTTCCCGCCGGTACCCCTCCTCCCCGCGCCGGACGGTGACCCGGGCTGGAGCCTGTGGGGTGATCCCGACCGTTGATCACGGCTCAGGGCGCCAACGACTCCTCCGGCGATGGCGTCGGTTCGGGCGTCGGTTCGGGGGTTGGTTCGGGCGTGGGCTTGGGGGTCGGCTCCGGTGTGGGCGCTGGGGTCGGTGCGGGCGTCGGGGTGGGCGACGGTGTGGGTGTGGGCTCGGGACCCTGCGAGATCGTGTAGTCGACGGTCGAACCCTTTGCGACGACGACACCCGGCGCCGGGTTCTGCACGGCCACCAGACCCTCAGGCACCGTCGGATCGAATGCCGTCGTCTTCGTGCCGGGCACGAGCTCGGCTGCCACGATCTCCTGGACCGCCTGTGCCTCGGTCTTGTTGCGCAGATCCGGCATGGGGACGGTATCGACGCCCTCGGCGACTGTCACGCGGATGATCGCGTCTCGCTCCACGATGGTCCCCTCGGGCGGATCCTGGTCAAGGATCGTGCCGACGGGCTGATCGGACGGCGCGCCCGTAGGCTCGAGGACAAGCCCCAGGCCTTCGGCCTCCCGGGTCGCGTCGGCAAGCAGGGTCCCCACGAACTCCGGCACCGTCACTTCCGTGGTCTGTGGCGTTCCCGGCGACGAGAGCAGCTGGAACACCAGGAATGCCACCGCCGCGAGCAGGCCGATGGCGATCAGCCCGGCAAGCCACACGACCGGGCTCGTGCCGGTCGGCTCGTCCTCATCGGGGTCGATCACCGACGGGCGCGACCGCGGGCGGTCGCTGACTGGACGTGCTCGCGCGGCCCGGGCAGCGTCGGACCCGGCGTAGGCTTCGGGCGGATAGGAAACGACGGTCGGGTTCGATCGGGCGATGCCGCCGGCGACGCCGGCCGCGGCTCCGGCGCCCGCGGCGGCCAGCCGCGATGCCTCGAGCGCGTCGGCCATGGCAGCCGCCGAGGTGAACCGATCGCTCGGCACGCGGGCGAGGGCCTTGCGGGTGATCGCGGCGATGTCGGGCGGGACAGATCCACGCGCCAGGGCCGGGTCCGGGACCGGGCCGGTCAGGCGGGCGAGGGCCACCCCTGCCGCGCTGTCGCCTTCCCACGGCCTGCTGCCCGTCAGCATCTCGTACAGCACGATCCCGAGCGAGAAGATGTCCGACTCGTTGGTCGCGGGCTCGCCTCGCGCCTGCTCGGGGCTGAAGTAATGGACGGATCCGAGGGTGGTTCCCGGCAGGGTCATCTGTGCCTCGGCCAACGCCCGGGCGATCCCGAAGTCGACGACCTTGACTCGCCCGTCGCGCCCGATCAGGACGTTCCCAGGCTTCACGTCGCGGTGCACGATCCCGCGGGCGTGGCTCGCGGCGAGGGCGCGGGCGACGGCCGCCGCGATGCGCGCCGACTGGGTCGGTGGCAGGGCGCCGTTGCGCCTGAGGATCGTCGCGAGATCCTCGCCGTCGACGTATTCCATGACGATGTACGGGCCCGACGGGTCGGCACCGTAGTCGTAGACGGTCACGACGTTTGGATGACTCAGCGACGCGGCGTTCTGGGCCTCCTGCCGGAACCGCGACGCGAAGTCGGGATCACGCAGGTACTCCGGCCGGAGCAGCTTGACCGCGACCTCTCGCCCGAGCTCGGTGTCGAGCGCGCGGAAGATGGTCGCCATGCCACCCTGGCCCAGCAGCTCCACGAGCCGGTAGCGGCCGCCAAGGATGGTCCCGATCTCGGCCAAATGTCCCCTCGACATGGTTCGGCGCGCCGCCGTCCCGCGACGCGCTCCGGGCGGCATGGTACCGCACGGGGTGTCGTTCAGCCGCCCATCAGGCCTCGGCGCACGACCTCGAGGAACTCCAGCGAGCTGATCCCATCGAACAACCGGGCGCCGTGGAGCGCCCATTCCTGCACCTCCTTGAGGGCCAGCAGCGCCAGCAGCGCGCCCCCGAGTCGGGTCCGGGACCAGCCCACGACGCGGACCGGGCCGACTGCCGCCACGAGCAGGAACCACAGCTCGAACACGTTCGGGAACAACAGGAACAGCGCCCGCTGTCCTGTCAGCTCGAAGAACACGAAGCCGACGAACCGGTAGGTGAACAGCGCCACGGCGATCGAGCGCGCCGGCCCGGGCCAGCGGAGCGCGACGACGAGGAACGCGCCGAGATAGACCTGGTCCAGCCACTTGTCGAGCGCCTGGTAGTCGCCGACACCGCCAAGGTCGAGGGTGTCGCGCAGCGGCAGGTCCGACAGGTCGACGAGGAGCGCGAGGACCCCGCCGGCCAGGGGCCAACGCACGACGGGCAAGGACCCGGCGATGCGGATCGCGGCGATGAGGAGGATCTCGGGGGTCACGGCTCGGGCCCGCGGGGCCGTTCGTCGTCGCGAACGATCCCTAGGGTTGGATCGTGGTGAGGTAGGAGCGGAACTCCGCGCCGAGCTCGGGGCGCTGGAGCGCCAGCTCGACCGACGCCTTCAGCCAGCCCATCGTCGTCCCAGCGTCGTAGCGGACGCCCTCGAACGCGTACGCAAAGACCTGCTGCTCCTCCATGAGCGCCTGGATCGCGTCGGTGAGCTGGATCTCGCCGCCGGCGCCACGCTGCGTCTGCTCGAGCTTGTCGAAGATCTTCGGCGTGAGGACATACCGACCGATGATGCCCAGGTTCGACGGCGCGTCCTTGGGGGCCGGCTTCTCCACGAGTCTCGTGACCCGATGGAGCCGGCCGTGGTCCAGCGGGTCGTCGGTCGGCTCGCTGGCGATGACGCCGTAGCGGCTCGTCTCGTCGGGCGGCACTTCCATGACCGCGACGACCGAGCTGTGGGTCTGGTGGTACGCGTGGATGAGTTGCCCGATCACCGGCCGATCGCCGATGCACACGTCGTCGGGCAGGATCACCGCAAAGGGTTCATGGCCGATCAGGTCCTTGGCCATGAGCACAGCGTGCCCCAGCCCGAGCTGCTCCTTCTGGCGGACGTACGCGAGCTGGGCGAGGTCGCTGATCGCACGCACCTGGCGGAGCTTCTCGATCTCACCCTTTTCCTCGAGCAAGTGCTCAAGTTCGTAGTTGAGGTCGAAGTGGTCCTCGATCGCTCCCTTGTGGGTCGAGGTGACGATGATGATCTGCTCGATCCCCGCGGCGACGGCCTCCTCGACGCCGTACTGGATGATCGGCTTGTCGACCAGCGGCAGCATCTCCTTGGGCTGTGCCTTGGTCGCGGGCAGGAAACGGGTGCCCCAGCCGGCGGCTGGGAATACGGCTTTGCGGACGCGCATCGAACCTCGATGTAGGGGTGTCAGGGAACGCGGGGTGGGTCGGCCAAGTCTAGCACCGGCCCCTCATTCGCCCGGTTCGCGCCGCGGGATGTCAGACCCGGATCTGGCGCCGCAAGGGCCTCCATGAAGCGGCGCACCGCGTAGCTGAACGCTCGCGGCCGGTCGAGGTTGGCCAGGTGTGTCGCGCCGCCCAACCGCACCCGACGGGCGTCCTGGGCGGCCCCGGCGAAGGAGCCCACTGTGAGGCGGAACAGCACGTCCCAGGCACCGTTGAGGATGAGCGTGGGCCCCGGATAGGCAGCGAGCCGCGGCAGGAATCGCTCCCCGACAAGCGCCCGCAGTGATTGCGCGCCGCCCGCTGACCAGAATCCGGCAGCGATGATCGGCTCGGCGATGGCCGGCGGGAAACGGGCTCGGAAGAACCACGCATTGAGGGCGTCCAGGGCCGGGCCGTCGAACCGCTCCAGGAACCATGCCAGGGCGACATAGGGCGTCGCGAGGAACCCGACCGGCTCCGTCGTCGCCCCCGATAGCACCAGGCCGCGGACGAGTTCCGGCCGGCGAGCCGCCAGGTCCATCGCGACGTAGCCGCCCAGCGAGAGCCCGACGACCACGGCGTGCCCACCCGCCGCCGTCTCGATCACCAGTGCCAGCTCGTCGGCAGCATCTGCGACCGTGAATGGGCGGTCGGCCAGGCGCCCGTGCCCGGGCAGGTCCAGGGCGACCACGCGGTAGCGGTCGCGCAGGTCGTCCATCTGCGCCCGCCACACCGTCCCGGTCAGCCGCGTGCCGTGGACGAAGACGATCGCAGGAGCGCCTTCGGGCCCATCGACGTCGTATTCCCGCGGCGTCACCGGGAACCGTCCAGACCGTGCTGGACCGCCAGCAATGCCGCTTGCGTCCGGCTCGTCAACCCGAGCTTGGCCAGGATGTTCGAGACGTGGGTCCGGGCGGTGCGCTCGGTGATGCCGAGCTCGTCGGCGATCGACCGGTTGGACAGGCCCCGGGCGACCCCTCCAAGGACGTCACGCTCTCGAGCCGTGAGGCTCGCCAGCGCGCCTGCGGCTGGGTCCTTCCCGGTACCGGCGTCGCCAGTCGCTCCGTTTCGCATCCGGCGCGCGACGATGCTCGCGACGGCCGGGTCGAGGTGCACCTCGCCGACCGCCGCGGCCCGGATGGCGGCGGCGAGCTCGTCGGCCTCGGCATCCTTGAGCAGGAACCCCGAGGCTCCCGCCTCGAGCGCGGCGATGATGCGCGCCTCCTCGATGAAGCTCGTGATCGCGACGATCTCCATGACGGGGTTCGCAGCCTTGATCCGGGCGGTCGCCTCGATGCCGTCGAGGCCGGGCATCATCAGATCCATCACGACGACATCCGGACGGAGCGCGGCGGCTGCCTCGACCGCGGCCTCACCGTCGGCGGCCTCGCCGACGATCTCGAGGTCGTCGTGCAGGCCCAGGAAGTCGCGCATGCCCTGGCGGACCATGGCATGGTCGTCGACCAGCAGGACGCGGATGCGTGCGGGAGCGGATGGCATCGTCGCAGGCCCGGCCTATGGTCCGCCCGGGACGAAGGTCGGCCGTTCCGTGTCATGGCCGCCTGCCGACCGCTGGAGGACCACCGCGGCGGCGAGGATCGCGGCCGCGCCGACGAGCTGGATGGGAACCAGAGACTCGCCGAGCAGCCATGCGGCCAAGGCGACACCGATCACCGGCTCGAAGAGCATCAGGATCCCGGCCCGCGTCCCGCCGATGGCCCGGATCCCGGTCAGGAACCCGAGTGACGGGATGGCCGCGGTGAAGATCCCGGCCACGAGGAGGAGCGGCAGGACATCCGGCGCGACGATCGGATAGACGAGAGACGCCGTCGTTCCGGTCATCATCGTGATCGCCACCGAACCCACGACCGTGACGAGCAACACGATCGTCATCGCTTGTTCGGTCGGGACCTCATCGTAGCCATCCCGGCTGACGACCACGAAAACGGTCTGGCTCACGGCCGCTGCGAGCGCCAGGCCGACGCCGAATGCATCCAGGCGGAGACCTCGGGTGGGATCCAGTTGCGACGCGACGACCGCGACCATGCCGACGATCGCGAGACCGAGCGCGACGGCGCGGGCCCGGTCAAGACGTTCGCGGCCCAGCGCGACGTTGACCGCCGCGACCATGGCTGGGTAGGTGTAGAAGCCGAGCAGGGCGAGCGCGATCGTGATCCGGTCGAACGCGACGAACATGAACAGGTTGAGCGCGAAGCCCATCGACGCAGCGAGCACGAGCAGCGTCCTGGCTCGGACGGGGATCTCGTTCAGCCGCACGAGCCGCGTCACGCCGCGTCGGACACGCCAGGCGACGTACGCCGCCAGGCCGAACAACCCGATCAACGCTCGCCAGGCGACGAACGAGGTCGGGTCCATGCCGGCGTCATACGCGAATCGCGAGAGGGGCCCGAGTGTCCCGAACAGTGCCGCGGCACCCAGCACGATGCCGAAGCCGACCAGGGGCGGGTGGGCCGCGGAGATGGCGACCGGGGACGCGCCGGCGGTCGGCCGGGCGGCTGGACTGGACACGGAGCCATGGTAGGGCCACCCGCCGGTCCGGGCGTCCGCAGCCGGTCGGGCGTCCGCCCGCAGCCGGCGGTCGCCCCGTGGCACCGCCCCCCGAGGTCAATGCAGCCGGGCCGGACCCACGTTGCGGCCACGCTTCGGATCGGGGTCGAGCGGAGTCGACCCGGGCCGTTCGCGCCGCCTCCCCCCGAGCTGGATCCGCGTGAACGGGACCCGGATCTGGCGGAACACCTCGATCGAGACGAGGAATCCGGCGAACAGGAACAACACACCCAGGAACTTGCCGATCTGGAACAGCTCGGTCGAGCCGAACCGGTTCAGGGAATCGGTGACTCCGGGGATGAACCCACCGATGGCGATCAGGATCGTCGCCGGTACGCGGCTGTGGATCCGGCCGGTGACCAGCGCCTTGACCGTCCCGGGCAGGGATGCCACGAAGTTGACGAGGATCGCCACCGGGGCGATCAGCAGGTTGAACAGGAATTCGTCGCCGGGCTGGTTGGGATCGAGCGAGTAGGGCAACACGCGCTTCTTGGGCATGAAGACGTATGTGCTGAAGATCGCGCCAAGGACAAGGGCCAGCGCACCGGTGATGTTCAGGAACGGCGTCAGCAACCGAATGGAGCCCGGGAACAGGTCCCCGACCGGCATCGCCGTGCGCGGATCCAGCGCGAACCCCGGCGGCGCGAGGGTGACCGTCAGCATGAGGAGCGCGGAGAGGACGGTGGCCCCGATGACCGCGCCCGCCGCGAGGACGGGCCAGCGCTCGTTCTGGAAGTACGTCTCGACGGCCACGGCGAAGGCGAGGACGACGGCCGCGATGAGATAGAGGATCGGGGCACTCCCCGCACCCGGGTAGTCGAACCGACGCTGAGTCAGGAGGGTAAAGACCCCGGCGAGCAGCAGACACAGGGCGAAGCTGTAGCCGAACCGCGTCCGGCCCAGAAGGAAGGCCGTCCCGAGACCCAGCCAGCCCGCAGTCCAGACTGCACCGGTGAGGTACCACGTGCGGTACAGCACCTCGTTCCAGCCGCTCACCCCGGCCAGGGCCTCGGCCCCGGCTGCGATGCCGTAGAACAGCATCCCCACGCCCCAGATGAGCTGGAATCCATGGCGTCGCTCGCGCCATTGGTCGACCAGTGCGGCGCTGAAGACTAGCGCGAGCAGGGATGTGACGGCGGGCAGGAGGATCGGGACGGCCATGTCCTCAGTCCCCGCCGGATCCGGCGTCGGATCGCTGGTGGGTGGCGATGAACCGCATGAGCAGTCGATCGAGGATCGCCGACGCGTCGCCGTACAGCGCGGCAAGCCGCGTCGGGTCGAGTGAGCGGCTGAGACCAAGCCCGGACAGCTCGGCCAGGAACGGCCCCCGTCCGGCGACGAAGCTCGACACCGCTTCGGTCAGGCTCGCCCCCGCGGCAGCCAGGCGCATGGCCTGGTCATCGACGATCGCCTGCGCGTCGGCCTCGAGGCGGTCCCGCGTGGCTGCATCGCTGGCGTCGCTGTCGAGGAAGTCGATCAACGCAGAGATGAGACGCCGGCCGTCCTGGCGATATGCCTCTCGCTCGAGGTCGTCGCGCGGCGCGTTGGCGGGCGGGCCCGCGGCAGCATCCGCCGCGTAGTGCCGGCGGTAGACGCGGTTGAGACGCTCGGGCGAGGCGCCCATGCTGGCAAGCGGCCTCCCGACCCCTCGGCGACGGTCGGCCGCCAGGCGCTCGAGGGCGCGACGATCGAAGCGCCGGTGCCCGCCGGGCGTCGTCCACGCGACGACCCGGCCTTCGTCCGCCCAGCGGCGAAGCGTGTCCGGATCCACGCCGAGGAGACGACTGGCTGGTCCGAGTGACAACCAGCGTCGGTCGGCTGTCGCTGTATCGATCGCGGCGTCTGGCACGAGGACCTCGGGCGACGAGAAAGGCGCCGACGGGCGGCCCAGCTGTGGGGGGAGACAGTCGAGCTGCCCGTCGACATGGCGAACCTAGGTAATTCTGGGTACCAGATGTTCGCCCGGGCGAGCGGAGGATAGGGCCGGCCGAGGATCGGTGTCAAACGTGGGGCCGGCGGCGCCCGCAGCCCGTGTCGTCAGGCTGGGACGAACTCGTGATCGTCGCGGTGGATGCCGTCGCACAGGCCCCATCGACCTGGATCGGGGGCCGCGTCGTTGCCGTCATTCGCCTCCGGCGTCGCGCCGGCGCCACGGCCCGGGATCGGCACGGGCCGCATGATCTCGCGCACCTCCCCGCGCCGACAGAACAGGTACTCCCGTTCCGCCATCCAGCGCCGGACGCAGGCCGCGTCACCGTGGAACTGGAAGGGACCGGGGTTGATCGCCGGCCGCGCCGCCCACGACACCGGCGTCTCGGCGGTGACGATATCGAGGAGGTTCACCCGCCAGGGGGTCCCGTCGATGACCTGGCCGCAGCCGTCGCATCGTTTCGCGACGTTGTCGCTGATGATCGTCCGGATCCGGACGCCCATGATCTCCACGCGCCGGATGGTAGCAGGGCAGGTCGCCTCCGAGCCGACGAGCGGAGGGTGGTGCCCCCAAGGGGATTCGAACCCCTGATCTCCACCTTGAAAGGGTGGCGTCCTAGGCCTCTAGACGATGGGGGCGCGCAGGCGCACCAAGGGCCGGAGTCTAGCAGAGGGTCCCGCAGGGCCGGTCGCCGAAGCGCGGCGCCGGGGTGCCTGTCAGCCGCCGGCGACCTGGAAGAGGATGATCGCGCCGGCGGCGAATCCAGCCGCGGCGATGGCTGCCCCCCCGCCGACCAGGGCGACCAGGAGCGCCCGGCGATCGCGCCCGTCCGTGCCGGCACGCAACGTGGCGCGGAGGCTGTACGCGGCGAGCGCCGCGAATACCACGGCCAGCACGATCGCGCCCGACGCCAGCAATGGGATCTGCGACGTGTCACGGACGGTCACCGCGTAGGCCATATATGCGATCGACCCCACGATGGCGACGGCGAGGAAGACGATTCCGGGCGAGATCCGGCGCCCGGTCGAGTCATCCTCGGGGGCCTGTCCCAGTCTGCCGGCCGACCCAGCCGGTCGCCGATCGCTGGTGCGGGTCGATCGATCGTTCATATGGGTCCCTCCCCGAAGGTACGGTGGTAGATCGCGATGTTGTAGGACACCCGTGGGCGGGCGAGGCGCTCGCCGACGTCACGACCCGGCCGGCCGAACCCGTCGGCGAGGAAGCCGCGTGCCTCCTCGAGCGTGTCGAAGGTCCACCAGCAGTGGACCACCCGGACCTTGAACCCGTCGGCGAGGAAGGGACCGTCGCGTCGGCTCCACAGGCCGTGCTCGGGGGGGTCACCCCGGAGGGTCGCGACGTCGTCGCGTCCGTAATCATGGACCACGAGGAGGCGCCCGCCGGGTCGAAGCAGTCGGCGCGCGTCCACGACCTGCTCGGGGGCCACGCCGCGGAACGCGGACCAGTACGAGACGACCACGTCGGCCGATCCGGCCGGCGCGTCGAAGGGCGCAGGCCCGTTCGAATCGACGAGCGTGATGCGTGCTCCGAGGTCTGCCAGCTGTCGAGCGCGGATCCCGCCGGCACCGTCGACCAGGACCACATCCCGATCACGAACGGGTCCGAGTGCGTCGAGCGCACGGGGGAGCTTGCCCTCGACATCCAGCGCCCGGGCGAGGCGTTCGGAGAGCCCGGGGGCCAGGTCGATGGGAAGATCTGCCACGAGACGGCGAGTATAGGTGGACTCGCTCGCGCCCACGGATGGCCTCAACTGGCGAGACGCAGGACGTGCCCGCCGCGTGGCGGGACGACCAACCGGGCTGCCTCCTCGCGCACCTCGATCGGTCGGCCGTGACGCTCCGAGCCGAAAATGGGTTCGGCTCCGTCGAGCGCCACGGGCTCGAGCCGTCCTCGGGCGACGCCCCCGAGGACCGCGTCCAAAGAGACCTCCTCGGTGCCGGCGTTCACGGCGATGACCAGGCGCGCCGCATCGAGCCGTCGTTCGAATGCGATGGCAGGGCCGGCAGCGGCTATCGCCGTCGTGGACCCGTGGCGGAGGGCGGGCTCGGAACTCCGCAGGCGCAGCAGGGAACGGACGTAGTCCCGGAGCCCGGCGTCCCAATTGCCGGCATCCCAAGGGAAGGAACCCCGATTGGCGGGATCGTTGCCACCGGTCAGCCCGATCTCGTCGCCGTAATAGATGGACGGCGCGCCGGGCAGCGCGCACTGGAGCAGCGTTGCCATACGCATGGCCGCGCGATCCCCGCTCAGCACGGTCAGGGCCCGGGGCGCGTCGTGCGAGCCGATCAGGTTGAGCTGGACCGCGACCACGTCCGGGTCGTAGACGCCGAGGAGCTCCTCCAGCCGCCTGACGAAGCCGGCTCCGTCGAGCGGTCGCAGATGCCGGCGGTATTCGTGGTGAGCGCGGACCACGCCCATGTCCAGGCTGGGCCCACCGACGAACCCAAGGATCGCCTCGCCGAGCGGGTAGTCCATCAACGCATCGAAGCCGTGATCGCCCACCCAGTCGGGCGCGATGTCCCAGATCTCGCCGACGAGGTACGCATCGGGCCGGACCGCGCGGCATCGACGGCGGAACTCGGCCCAGAACGACGGATCGTCGATCTCGGTCGGGACGTCCAGGCGCCAGCCGTCGATCCCGAAGCGCAGCCAGTGCTCGGCGACAGACATGAGGTACTCGCGCGCGTCGGGGTGGTCGGTGTTGATCTTCGGCAGCGCGGGCAGGCCCCACCACGCCTTGTACCCGAGCGAGAAGCCGGTCGGGGCGTCGAGCGGTGGGTACGGCGTCAGCAGACGGTGGCCGGCCAGGACGTCGGGGTCGAGATGGAACCAGTCGCGGTACGGCGACGCGGCGCCCGCCTCGAGGATGTGGTGGAACGGCCAGAAGCCACGACCCGTGTGGTTGAAGACGCCGTCGAGGACGACCCGCATCCTCCGCTCATGGGCGCGGTCGAGCAACTGGCGCAGCGCCGCATCCCCGCCGAGGAGCGGATCCACCTTGAAGTAGTCGTACGTGTGGTAGCGATGGTTCGAAGCGGACTGGAAGATGGGGGTCATGTAGATCGCGTTCACGCCGAGGTCCTCGAGATAGTCGAGGCGCTCGGCGATCCCGAGGAGATCCCCGCCCTTGAAGCCGTGCGTGGATGGCGGCGTGTCCCAGGGCTCCACCGCCCCGGGCTTCCGCACACGCTCGCTCGAGGCGAAGCGGTCCGGGAAGATCTGGTAGAACGCGGCGTCGCGCACCCACGCGGGTGTGTCCACGCTCACGCGTGGCCGCCGCGAACAGCTCCGATGCGATACTCCACGCGATGTCCTCCCGTCGTTGGCTCGCGGCTGCGGCCGTGCTGTCCGTTGTCGCGTCCGCCTGCGCGGGCGGGGCGCCGACTACCTCGCCGTCGGCCGCAGCCACGGTCGGTGCGCCAAGCCAGGGCGACGCGCCAGCGAACGCGGCTCCCGACTGTGCAACGCCGGCGACCAGCCCGCCCGACGGCGACTGGTGGCGCGACCGCGTCTTCTACGAGGTGTTCGTCCGAAGTTTCGCCGACTCGGACGGCGACGGTATCGGCGACCTGCGCGGCCTCACCGAGCGGCTGGACTACCTCAACGACGGTGACCCCGGCACGACGGGCGATCTCGGGGTCACGGCCCTGTGGTTGATGCCGGTGGCCGAGTCCCCGAGCTACCACGGTTACGACGTGGTCGACTACCGGACCATCGAGGCCGATTACGGCACGAACGCCGACTTCGTAAACCTCGTCGGCGCGGCCCGCGAGCGCGGCATCGAGATCATCGTCGATCTCGTGATGAACCACTCGTCGGTCGAGCATCCGTGGTTCGTCGACGCTCGCGAGCGCGGGTCCCGCCACGAGGACTGGTACGTCTGGGCCGACGAGCGACCAGCGGTCAGCGGCCCCGCGGGCCGGCCGGTCTGGCACCAGGCCGGAGACCGCTGGTACTACGGCTACTTCTGGGAGGGGATGCCGGATCTCAACGTCGCCGCTTCGGCCGTGACCGACGAGCTCGACGAAATCGCGCGCTTCTGGCTCGAGGACATGGGCGTCGCGGGGTTCCGCCTCGACGCCGCGCGCCACCTCATCGAGGACGGGGACGTGCTCGAGAACGCCCCGGCCAACCTTGCGTGGCTGGCCGCATTCCGTGACCGCGTCCACGCGACACATCGCGATGCGCTCGTCCTCGGCGAAGTCTGGGATGCGACCTCGAACGCGGCCCGCTACGTCCGCGACGGGGCGCTCGACCTGACATTCGACTTCGGGCTCGCCGGCCAGATGCTCAGTGCCGTGCGGTTCGGCGACGCCGAGTCGCTGCGCATCATCCAGGCCGAGGTGAACGCCGCGTATCCGGCCGGCGGCTATGCGGCCTTCCTGACCAACCACGACCAGGACCGGGTGATGGATACGGTCGGGCGCGACCCGGCCGCGGCGCGGCAGGCGGCCACCCTCCTGCTGACCAATCCGGGCGTGCCGTTCGTGTATTACGGTGAAGAGGTGGGGCTGCGCGGCCGCAAGCCCGACGAGCGCATCCGCACGCCGATGCCATGGACGGACGAGGCCCCCGGGTTCGGCTTCTCCGCGGCCGAGCCGTGGCAGCCCGTGGCCGAGGACGCCGCGACCGCGAACGTGGCCGCCCAGGACGATGATTGGGACTCCCTCCTGTCCCATTACCGGTCGCTCATCGCGCTCCGAGCGGCCCACCCTGCGCTCGGTCCGTTGGGTGGGCTGGTCGCGGTGGACGCATCGGTCGCGGGCGTCTACGCCGTCCTTCGGCACGAGCCGGCCTCGGGTGGGGGCGTGCTGATCGTCTCGAATCTCACGAAGGAGCCTCTCACTGGCGTCGTGCTGTCACTCGCGGAGGGTCCACTGTGCGGCTCCCCGACGGCGGCCGTGCTGCTCGGAGCCGACACTGGCATCGCGCCACCGATCATCAGCCGGTCTGGCGGCCTCGAGCCATGGGCGATCGGCGACCTCGACCCCCATGAGGACCGCATCTTCGTCCTCGCGCCATAGCCGTCCGGGTGCATGCGGCGCGATCGGTCTCGGGCCGGGAGGGGAGACACGGGGTTTATCATCGACACACCCCCTCGGAGGTGTGGCGAATGGCGAATGTGCTGTCACGGCTCGCGAGCGGCGTCGCGCACCTTCCGCGACGGATCCTGGACGCCTCAGGTTGGGCACACTTGGAGCCGACTGGCTACGGAGCCGGACCTGTCCATACCGAGGACCTCGACGAGTTGGAGGCGAAGCGCCGACGGGAGCGTGAGGCCTGGCGGCAACCTGACGATGACCCTCCGCCCGACTCGACCTAGAGCGAGCGCGCGGACCCGGCAACGCACGCCGCGCGTGCTGCCCAGCGCGCCGCAGGGGCGGCGCGGCGAAGGCGCCGGGGAGCACGAGAGCGAGCGCACCTGCGGTGCGTGAGCGAGCGCGCGGACCCGGGAACGCACGCCGCGTCGTTCCTGCGGCGCGCCGCAGTGACCGCCACTACCCCTTGACGCCGCCGATGGCGAGGCCGCCGATGATGTACTTCTGCAGGAACAGGTACACGATCGAGACCGGCAGGGCAAACATGATCGCGAAGGCGCTGAACTCCGACCATGGCGTCTGGGTCGAGTACTGGCCGACCATGCCGTTGAGGGCCACAGCGAGCGTGAACTGCTTCGCATCCGACAGGAAGATCACCGAGAAGTAGTACTCCGTCCAGCCAGCGATGAAGCCAAGGAACCCCGTTACGGCCAGCGCCGGCAGGGCAAGGGGCAGGATGATCCGCAGGAACGACTGGTTGCGCGTCGCACCGTCCACCGCGGCCGCCTCCTCCAGTTCCCGCGGGATCGTGTCCAGATAGCCCTTCAGGTTCCAGATCGCGAACGGCAGGGTGCTCGAGATGATCGCCACGAGCACTCCCGCGAGCGTCCGACCAAGGACGAAGTCACCGAGCCTGGATGCGGGTCAGCAGGACGAACAGCGGCGCGATCGTCGCGACCGCCGGGAGCATCAGCACGGCCAGGATCGCCACCATCAGCACTTCCCGGCCCCGGAACTGGAGCCGCGAGAACGCATACGCCGCGCTGACCCCGATGAGCACGGAGATCACGGCCGTGCCAGCCGCGATGATGAAGCTGTTCCGGGCGAGCTCCAGGAACGAGACGGGGTTGCTGGTCGGCTGCTGGATGACGTTGGCGTACGCGTCCAGTGACGCGCCCGGCGGGATCAGGTTCAGCCCGTCGGGCCGAGTGAGGTTTCGCGGGTCGAGCGACAGGCTGAGGATCCACAGCAACGGGAAGATGACCGTGAGGGCCACGAACACGCACAGGAGCTGGATCAGGATCTGACGCGACAGCGGCAGCGGCCGGCCGGCCTCCGTCGAACGCCGTCGCGCGCGGGCGCCCAGAGCGGCCCGGGACAGGATCGCGGGCCGGGCGATCGAGGTCATCGGCCGGTCTCCGTCACAAGCGAGGTCGTCATCGAAAGATCACGCGTCATAGCGAGCCGTCGCCTTGGCCAGCCGGTTGGTGGCGAGCGTGATCGTGAGCAGGATGAAGAACATGATGATCGCGAACGCGGCGCCCAGGCCATACAGCCGTTGCTCGTTCACGAGCCGGAACGCCTGCGTGACCAGGAGCTCCGTCCGGCCGAAGGGCTGCCCTCCGCTCATGAAATACGAGAGATAGAAGAGGTTGAACGTGATGACGAACCCGTAGATCGCGTAGGGCAGCATCGCCGGGCGCAGGAACGTCAGCGTCACGGTCTTGAACTTCTGCCAGGACGATGCGCCGTCCATCTCGGCCGCTTCGTAGAGCTCGCCGGGGATGCTCTGGAGCGCGCCAGTGGCGACGACCGAGTTGAGTGGCCAGCCCAGCCAGGTATTTGCCGTCAGCAGGGCGAAATAGGCGAGCGGCAGCGGCACGAACGGGATCGGGTCCTGCGTCTCACGCAGCCAGTTGATCTGGAAGGTCTCGGGCGGGATCGTGAACGCACCGCCGATGACCGCCAGGAGCTGGTTGATCGCCCCGTACTGCTGGTCGAACATGTTCCGCCATACCGTCGCGACGATGATCGGCGGGATGACCACGGGCAGGATGTAGACGGCCCGCCAGAAGCGCTTGAGCTTGAGCCCCGGCGTATTGAGCATGATCGCGATCGCGACGCCCAGGACGACGTGGATGACGACGTTGCTGAACGCCCACCACAGGTTGAAGAAGATCAGGCGGAAGAAGTGGAAGTTGGGGATCCCGATATTGCTTTCGAGGATCTTGGCGTAGTTGTCGAGGCCCACGAACGGCGGGGCGGCTGCTCCTGGGCGGAGGTTGCGCAGCTGGAAGTCGGTGAACGACATGTACGTCTGGAACAGGAGCGGCCAGAACGTGATGAGACCCATGACGATGAACGCAGGAGCGAGGTAGAGGATCGCGGTCCGTGTCTCGGAGCCCGACTCGGAAGCGAGATCTCGTCGCGGGAAGCTGGGCCGACGCCGCGGTCATGGGTGCATCTCCTCCTCGGGTTACCGGCTCGAAGCGGGAGGGGAACCTGGCTGGGCAGGGGACGCTGCGTTAGCGGGGAGGGTCCCCCGCTGAACGCAGACGGTACGGGCTAGAGGCCGTTCTCCGTGTTCATCGTGGAACACGCATCTGCGACGGCCTTGGTGGCATCCTCGTTCGATTCCAGCGTCAGCTGGAGTGCGTTCCCGAAGTTGCCCCAGAACTTGTCGAGCTGGACCACCTGCGGCCGCGGGAAGCCCGTGGCGACAGCGTCGGCGAAGCCCTTCGTGATGGGATCGGTCACGGTGTTCTCGGTGTTGGCCGGGATGTGGCCGGCCTCGTCGACGAAGACCTGCTCGGCCGGGACGTCGGTCATCGCCAGTGCGAAGTTCACGGCCAGATCGAGGTTCGCGGTGGAGGGATTGATGTACCAGCCGTCGACGCCGGCGAGCGGCTGCGGCGGGCCCGGTCGGACCCGCCGGCATCGGCGCGGAGCCGACACCCGGGACCTCGGCCTTGTAGCCGCCGGTGGCCCACGGGCCGTCGACGATGAGGTTCAGGTCACCGGACTTGAACGCGTTGGCCATGTCGTCGTAGTTCGGGTAGAACTTCGCGCCGGCCGTCTGCAGCTCCTGCAGGTACGCGAACGCGTCAGCGACGCCACCCTGATCGGCGACGCACTTGCCGGTGTCGTCCATCAGCTTGCCGCCGAAGGCAGCCCACCAACCGAAGTTGTGGTACATGCCGTTCGCTCCGCCGAAGAACCCGGCCTTGATCGTGCCGTCCTTCACGCCGGCGAGCAGCGCGTCGGTCGTCGCGGGCGGGGTGGCCAGCGTGGCCGTGTCGTAGAACAGGCCAACGGCCTTGAGGGACTCGGGGACCATGTACAGCTTGCCGTCGACCTTGGAGCCGTTGACCGCGGTCTCGGTCTTGCCCTCGAGCTTGCCCGCGAGGGCGGCATCGAGGTCGGCGATGACGCCTTCACGCGCCTGGAAGCCGAGGCTGTCGTTGGGAGCGATGAACAGGTCCGGCCCGGCGCCCGTCGCCGCGTCCGCGTTGTACTTGTTGAAGATGTCCGCGAAGGGCACCTCGAGGACCGTCACATTCAGGTCCGGGTTGGCCGAGCCCGGGCCGGCGACCATCGCGAGGACGCTCTGGAGTGCCTGGAGCTCGGTGCCGGCGCCCGAGGAATACGAGTGCCAGATCGTGAGCTCACCCGAGAGCGCGGCGGGAGCCGCCGACTCGGGGGCAGTCGATCCGGGGGCGGTGGACGGCGCCGTCGATGCGGCGCTGGGAGCGGTGCTCGCGCCCGGCGTGGAACAGGCGGCGGCGATGATCGCCATTCCTGCCACGATGGCCGCGAGGCGAAGCTGCTTCTTCATCTCGGTCGTTGTCTCCTCTTCTCGATCCGGATCGACCAACGGGCGATCCGGTTCACAACGGCTGGTCGGCGGTGTGCCGACCCGGTCTGGCCGGTGATCCCGGCCTGTGATCGCCGCGGTGAGCGGCCGTTCAACGGTGCGTCGTGCATCCGAGCCGCACCGGATCCAGGGCTCTCGCTCGCCGTCCGATCTCAGTCTGGACCCGCGGCCACCTCCTTCCGGTGCGTGGGCACCGGTCCGGTCGAGGCGCGGACGATGAGCCGCGTCTCGAGCTGGCGATGTTCGGGCTTGGCCAGATCCCGTCGTTGGACGACGGACAGGAGCAGGCGGACCGCCTCCTCGCCCTTGCGGCGGATCGGTTGATGGACCGTCGTAAGCGGGGGGTCCACGTGCGGGGCGAGGTCGATGTCGTCGAAGCCGACGACGCTGACGTCGCCCGGGATATCGAGACGCAGGTCGCGCAGCGCGCGCATCGCGCCGATCGCCATGGCGTCGGACATGGCCAGGATCGCGGTCGGGCGCAGGCCGTCCTCCCAAGCCGAGTTGAGGATCGCGATCCCGCCATCGATGCTCGCGGGACCGACCATCACGCGGTCGTCGCCGATGTGCGCCCCCACCGCGGCGAACGCCTCGCGGTAGCCGCGCAGCCGACGCCCGGTGACACCATCCGGGTCCGGACCGCCCGGCGCCGGTGGCTCCACGCCCAGCACGAGGACATCGCGATGCCCGAGGCCCAGGATGTATTCGCCGGCGGCGCGTGCCCCGCCGACCTCGTCGATCTCGATGGAACCGTGCTCGGGGAGGGCCGTGGAATCCACCAGGACGATCGGCAGGTTGGCGCGACGGATCTGCTCGACCTCCGGATGACCGTCCGAGAGGCCGATCGCGACCACGCCGTCGACCGTCGCTCGACTCATCGCCCGCGCAAGGCTGCCGTGCAAGGGGGAGATGAAATGGAGGCCGTAGCCATGCTCCTCGGCGCCGAGTGCGACGCCCTCGCTGAACGCGGCGAAGAACGGGTTGCTGAAGATGACGCTGAGGGCCTGTGGCGTGAGCACGCCGATCGTCATGGTCTGGCGCTGAGTGAGCATCCGCGCGACCGGGTTCGGGCGATAGCCCAGGTGCTCCGCGACCGCCCTGATGCGCAGCGCCGTCTCCGGTGCCAGACGGTCGGGCGAATTGAACGCGAACGATACGGCCGTCTTGCTGACGCCCGCCTCGCGCGCGACGTCGGCGATGCGCGGCCGCTGGGTCCCTTGCTGCACCTGGGTCGGACTCCTCGCGCGGCGGTGTGGCCGCGGCATGCCTCCTGAACCGGTTTAGCAAACCGGTTTAGCGGACATTAGGCAGGTCGCGCTCCGGTGTCAATACCCACGTCATTCGGAGCCCGGGGAGTGCGACTGCGACCGGCTGCGCGAACCGAGCGGTACCATCGCGCTCGTGGCCAGCCGTCGGTTCGAAGGAGCGATCACCACCCCCCAGGACGGTGGAGTGGTTGCCGACGCATCCGCTCCCCCGGGCCCGACCCGTCGACCTCGGCCACCGCTGCTCGAGTTCGCCGCGGCCATCCTCGTCGTCGGCGGGCTGACCGGCATCCTGGGGGTGATCGGGTCGACGGTGCCCGCGGCGCCCCAGCTCGACGTCCTCGTCGTCGGGCTGAACTTGCTTACGATCGTCGTCGGGCTGCTCGTCCGCACGGGTCGCGCCTGGATCCTTGCCGTCAACGTCGCCGCGGTCGTCCTGTTCATCGAGTTCACGGCCCTGCCGTCCCCGTTCGCGATCGTCTTCACGGCCATGGACACGATCGTGGTGTTCGCGTTGATCCGTCACCGCGACTGGTTCCAGCCGCCCACGGCCGAGGAGCCGGCGGCGTGATCGCGCGCGTGCGCGCGATGCCCGCTGGCATCCGGCTCTTCCTCGTGTACGCCCTCCTGATCCTCACCGGTCTCGGTCTGAGCCTGCGCTTCGTCGTAGACCAGGCCATCGCGGCGCCGGTCAGCCCGCTCGGCGTGGTGGTCATGGTCCTGCTCGCCTACACGATCTTCACGACGACACTGGTGCTCCAGCGCAAGCAGGCGGCCCGAGGGCTGGCCATCGGGCTGGTCAGCCTCACGATCCCCGCCGTGCTCCTGCTCGTGACGAGCCCCGTGCCCGTGGCGGCAGCGATCTTCGTGGCCGCCCTCGGGATCCTCCTCTTCCGGGGCTTGCTGCGCGCCGAGGTCCGGACCTACCTGAACGAGGTATGAGGGCCTTTTCTCAGCACGAATCGGCTCAGGGACGGTACCCTCACCCGGCGCGACCGCGGTCGCCAGCGCGTCACGGCGCGTTCCGGCGATCCCTTCGGTCCCATCGACCCGAACGACCCCATCGACTACATCGAGGCATCAGCGTGAGCAAGGAATCCCGTCGGCGTCAGCGTCAGACCGGCCAGGTGCCGGCGAGCGGCCCGACTGCCGATCGCCCGACTTCGGGCGGCGCGGCCCCCCAGACCCCGTCCTCCGGACCACGCGGCACCGAGCGAGCCGGCCGGCGGGAACGATCCCGGCCTGTGGCTCGCCGATCTGTCTTCCAGCGATATCGGACGTTGATCATCGGGGCGGCGGTCGTCGCGGTGGTCGCTGTCGTCGGGGCCGGCCTGGTGTCCTCCGCGACACAACCGGCGTACGCGTGCACCACGGTCTGGGAACCGGACCCGACCCCATCGCCCGCGTCGGGCGCCTCACCGCAGCCTGGCGATGTCCAGCCGGACATGGGCTTCGGGCACGTGTCGACCGGGACCAAGCTCACGTACACCTACTGCCCGCCGGCGTCAGGCAAGCACTACAACGGGGCGGGAGTCGGTCCGATCCAGTCGAGGGTGTACGGGCCGGGCGACACCGTCATCCCGCAGGGCTGGATCCACAACCTCGAGCACGGCGGGCTCGTGATCCTCTACAAGGACACCGCCGCCGACGAGGCGGCGCTGCGGGCCCTGTTCGATGCCATCCCACCCAGCCCGGTCTGCGGCTTCGAGCCCGGCGGTCAGTCGCCGGGGCCCGTCATCGCCCGGTTCGACGACATGGTCTGGCCCTTCGCCGCGCTGGTTTGGGGGCGCGTCCTGCCACTCGACACGCTGGACCAGGGGGCGATCCTCGACTTCTACGCCGCCTGGGGCGAGAAGACCAACCCGGAGCAATTGTGCGCGGCGCCCAGCGCGTCGCCGGGTGCGTCGGCGGCTCCCTCCGCCTCGGCCGCGCCGAGCGCCGCGGAGTCGAGCGCGGCGGCGTCGGCCGCGGCGTCCGCGCCGTCGACCGCTCCTTCCGCCCTGCCAAGCCAGCCGGCCGCCTCCCAGGCGCCAAGCTCGAGCTGACGCGGCGCGCCCGTGCGTCTGCTCGCGTTCTGGGGCGAGGACACCCTCCGGATCGGTCGCATCGAAGGGGACGAGGTCGTCGTCGGTGGCCCGCTCGACCCAGGCGCCGGACTCGGCGAGGAGTTCCAGGAAGCGATCGGCTGGCGTGCGACGGACCCTGAGGAACACCTGCCGCTCGACGGGCTCGAACCAGGGCCGCTCGTCCTCGTCCCGACCAAGGTCGTCTGTGTCGGCCTGAACTACCGTGACCACGCGGCTGAGGGTGGGCGAGCGGCTCCCGCGCGGCCCCTCCTGTTCGGCAAGTTCGCCAACGCCATCGTCGGCGAGGGGGATGCGGTCGTTCGACCGGAGGGGACGCATGCCCTCGACCTGGAGGTCGAGCTCGGGGTCGTCATCTCGCGCACCACGCGTCGCGTACCTCCCGAGGCGGCGCTGGACCATGTCGCTGGATACGTCGTCGTCAACGACATCAGTGCGCGTGACTGGCAGGGCACGCCGCAGGCGCTCCGCGACGGCGGGAAAGGCGACGGTCAATGGCTGCGGGCCAAGGCCGCCGACACCTTCCTGCCCATGGGTCCGATCCTGGTCACGCCGGACGCCGTCGACCCGGCTGCCGGTCTTCGTCTCCGCAGCTGGCGCACCGACGGCCACGGCGTCGTGCACCTGATGCAGGACGGCACGACGGCCGACATGCTCTGGGGTGTGCCCGAGCTCATCGCGTACATCAGCTCGGTCATCACGCTGGAGCCCGGCGATGTGATCGCGACCGGCACGCCCGCCGGCGTTGGTGTCTTCCGCGATCCGCCCGTCTTCCTGCAGCCCGGCGACAGCGTCCGCTGCGAGATCGAGGGCATCGCCAGCGTCGAGAATCCCATCATCGACTGGGCCGACGTCGCCCCGGACAGGTAGTCTCGGGCCATGCAGGCGCTCGTCAAGACAGCGGCCGCCCCCGGCCTGGAACTGCGCGAGGTGCCCGTCCCCACCATCGGCATCAACGACGTCCTTGTGCGGGTCCACAAGACCGGCATCTGTGGCACAGACCTGCACATCGAGGCATGGGACCCGTGGGCGCAAAGTGCGATCACACCGCCCCTGACCATCGGCCATGAGTTCGTGGGCGAGATCGTGGAGGTCGGCACCAATGTGACGGACTTCACACCCGGTGACCTCGTCAGCGGCGAGGGTCACGTCGTGTGCGGGCGCTGCCGCCACTGCCTCGCCGGGCGCCGGCACCTGTGCGCCAGGATGATCGGGCTGGGGGTCGGTCGCGACGGCGCGTTCGCCGAATTCGTGGCCCTGCCGATGACGAACATCTGGCATCACTGGCCGGGCGTCGATCCCGAGGTGGCCGCGATCTTCGATCCCTTCGGCAACGCGGTCCACACCGCCCTCGCCTTCCCCATCCTGGGCGAGGACGTCCTGATCAGCGGTGCCGGGCCGATCGGCCTGATGGCCACGGCCGTCGCCCGCCACGCCGGCGCGCGTCACATCGTCGTCAGCGAGCCGAATCCGTTCCGGCGCGAGCTCGCCATCCGGATGGGCGCGACCATCGCCATCGACCCGCGCCAGCAAACGCTCCCGGAGCTCTTCGACGACCTCGACATGGTCGAGGGATTCGATGTGGCCATGGAGATGTCCGGCAACGCGGGGGCCCTGCGCGATGCCATCGCATCGATGGCTCACGGCGGGGGCGTCGCCATCCTCGGACTCCCGACGGAGGAGATCAGCCTCGACGTCAACGCCGTGGTCATGAAGATGCTCACCCTGCGTGGCATCTACGGTCGGGAGATGTACGAGACCTGGTACAAGATGACCGTGATGCTCCAGTCGGGGCTCGACATCACCCCGGCCATCACCCACCGGTTCGGGTTCCGTGAGCACGCGGCGGCATTCGCCGCCACTCGGTCGGGCGAATCCGGCAAAGTGATCATGGACTGGACCGGTTGAGTCGGCGAGGATAGGCGACCGATGTCGAGCAGCCAGACCGACCCGCGCGCAACGCCGCTCCGACCCGACCCGCTCGCCTTCCTGGCGGACGAGGTCGCGGCTCTTCGCGAGCGCCACCTGTACCGCGCGCTGCGGGTCATGAGCAGCGGGCAGGGACCGATCGTATCGGTCGATGAACGTCGGGTCATCAGCCTCTCATCCAACGACTACCTCGGTCTCACCCACCACCCGCGTCTGCGCGAAGCCGCCCTCGCCGCCGTCCGGGACTTCGGCGTCGGGTCGGGCGCCGTGCGGACCATCGCCGGCACCATGGCGATGCACGAAGCGCTCGAGGCGGAGCTGGCCGCCTTCAAGGGTACGGCCGCGGTCCTGACCTTCCAATCGGGCTTCACGGCCAACACAGGAGTCATCCCCACGATCACCGGCGAGACCGACCTGATCGTCAGCGACGGCCTCAACCACGCATCGATCATCGACGGCATGCGCCTGTCGAAGGCGCCTCGCAAGATCTACCCGCATGCGGACGTCGAGGCGCTCCGTGCGGTGCTCGACGAAGCTGTCCGGGACGGACGCCCGGGCAGCGGCGAGCCGTACCGTCTCATCCTCGTCGTGACCGACGGCGTGTTCAGCATGGACGGCGACATCGCGCCGCTCCCCGGCATCGTCGAGGCCGCCGAGTCGGCCGGGGCCGCCGTCTTCGTCGACGATGCGCACGCATCGGGGGTCCTTGGACGCGACGGACGCGGCACGGTCGACCACTTCGACCTGCACGGGCGCGTGGCGATCCAGGTCGGGACGCTCAGCAAGGCCGTGGGCGCACTCGGAGGGTACGTCGCCGGGTCGGTCGCGCTACGGGAGATCCTCACCCAGCGTTCGCGCCCATTCCTGTTCTCGACGTCGCACCCGCCGGCCGTCGTCGCGGCCTGTCGAACGGCGATCCAGGTGATGCAGGACGAGCCCGACCTGCACGCGCGCCTGTGGGACAACACCCGCTACTTCAAAGGCGAGCTCGCGCGCCTGGGGTTCGATACCGGCCGCTCCGAGACCCCGATCACGCCGGTGATGATGGGCGATCCGGAGACCGCGATGCGCTTCAGCGATCGGCTGCTCGACGAGGGCGTCTTCGCCCAGCCGGTGGTCTTCCCGACCGTGGCGCTCGACCAGGCCCGCATCCGGACGATCGTCACCGCGGCACACGCCCGTGAGCAGCTGGACCGCGCGCTGGAGGCGTTCTCGACGGTCGGTCGCGACGTCGGGGTGATCCGGGCGTGAACGTGGCCGGGGGGACATGGTCGCGATGATCGATCGCCAGGCCCGCGATCTGCCGTTGGACGCGCACCTCCATACCGACCTGTCGCCCGACAGCGACGTCCCGATCGACGTGTACGCGGAACAGGCCGCCGAGCGTGGCATCGCCGAGCTCGGGATCACCGACCATGTCGACTTCGACCCGACCGCGCCGGCCTACTCATTCACCACGTATGTCGAACGAGAACGGAGCGTGCGCGATGCGGCCGAGCGGTGGGCCGACCGCGGCGTGGCGATCCGGTTCGGGGTCGAGATCACCTGGGATCATCGCTGGGCGGC
Organism: uncultured Chloroflexia bacterium; assembly: GCA_963735785.1. GTDB lineage: Bacteria > Chloroflexota > Limnocylindria > Limnocylindrales > CSP1-4 > SPCO01. The sequence goes on from CAVTMH010000003.1 coordinate 952,801, forward strand.
CGACATCCGTGCCCACTTGACGCGTCACGCCTACGACTTCGTCATCGGCTCCGTCCACGTCTACGCCGGATCGCCGTACGCGGCTGCGAACGTCCGTGGCTGGGTCGCCGGCCGGCCTCTTGCCGAGGTCATGCGCCCGTACTTCGACGAGGTCGAAGGGGCGGCCCGGTCCGGGCTGTTCGATGCGCTTGGTCACCTCGACTTCGTCAAGCGCTACCTGATGCCGTATGTGACCCCGACCGACCTCGCCCGGGCGCCGGAGCTGTACGAGCCCGTCCTGCGTGCGCTCGTCGACACCGGGACCGCCCTCGAGGTCAACACGAGCGGCCTCCGCCAGGCTGCCGACGAGACGTACCCGTCCGCGGCCATCGTGGCGCGCTACCGCGAACTGGGCGGCCGCGCGGTCACGGTCGGCTCCGACGCGCACCGGGCTCAGGCATTCGCGTGGGGGTTGGTCGACGGCTACGAGATCGCGGCCACGGCCGGGTTCACGACGCTCGCATTCCGGCGCGGCGGCGACCGTGTGGAGGTGGGGCTGGGCACCGCCGCCCGCACGGGCCCCGGCACCGCAGGCGATCCCCCAGCCGACGGCGCGCCTAACGCCGCAGGGGGACGTTCGTTATGACCCTCGACGAAGCCGCGATCGAGCGGCTCGTGGAAGAGGCTCGCGCGGGGGATGCATGGGCCTTCGGACTGCTGTTCGACCACTTCCACCTGCCGGTCTATCGCTACATCGCCAGCCGTGTCCAACGCCCGTCGGACGCGGAGGACCTGACGCAGCTCGTCTTCGTCAAGGCCCTGGAGGCCCTGCCGCGCTACGAGTCGCGGGGCATCCCGTTCGGGGGCTGGCTGTTCAGGCTGGCCAGGAACACGGTCATCGATCACGTGCGAACCCGCCACGACCACGCCGACCTTGATGCGGCGGCGGGCCATGCGGGGGGGGACGCCGGCCCCGATGAGGTGTCGGTCGCTCGCCAGGAACTGGACGAGGTGGCCGTCGCGCTGGCCACGTTGACCGACGAGCAACGAGACGCCATCGCCCTTCGCTTCTTCGCAGGCCTCTCGGCCCGGGAGGCGGCGATCGTGATGGGCAAGCAGGAAGGAACGGTTCGCGGACTGCAGTTCCGGGCGATCGCCGCGTTGCGGCGTCAACTCGGGATCGATGGATCGGAGACGGCGAGCAACGCGAGCAGCGCCAACGACGCCAGCACCGATCACCGGCAGGCCCGCTGACATGGACGACCAGATGATCGATTCGATGGCCGGGGACGGGATCCTGGGGCGACGCCTGGAGGCGTACGCCGAGCTCCGGCTGACACCGGACCTGGCCACCTCGAGCCGTCTGCGCGCCCGAGTGCTGGCCGTCGCGCACCGCCAGGCCTCCCTCGTCCGGGGCGATGCCGGTCTGACCGTGCTACAGCGACCCGCAGGCGTCGCGATGGACCGTTCTCTCGGCCGCGCGACACCCGAGACCCGGCCCGCGGCTTCCTGGTCGCGGCGCCGCCGCTGGCATCGCGTCGCCGGCGTGGTCCTCGCGGCCGCCCTGGGCTCCTCGATGGTCGCCGGCGCCGCGCTCGCGGCGCGTCCTGGCGGCCCGCTGTACGAGAGTCGACTCTGGGCCGAGACCATCGGCCTGCCGGCCGATCCGTCCGCACGTGCCGTCGCCGAGCTGGCCCGGCTCCGGGAGCGGCTGAGCGAGATCGGCGAGGCCAGTCGGTCCGGCGACACTGCGGGGGCGACCGCCGCGTTAGCGGCCTATGAAGCGATCATCGAAGAGGCCTCCGCGTCGGCCATCCTGGCGCATGACGACGTGGCGGCTGCAGCCCTCGAGACGGGCGTCGCGCGAAACGTGGAGGTGCTCCAGGCCCTCCTTGGCCGAGTTTCCGCGAACGCCAGCGACGCCATCGCCCGCGCCCTCGATGCCGCCATCGCGCGGAGCGCGGAGGCGATCGACCGGATCGACGCGAGCCGGCCCGGCGCGGACAAGCCGCCATCGCGCAGTGGCGATCACGGCGCGGGCGGCGGCGGCTCGACGGTCGACCCGACGCCGCGCGCGACGCAGATGCCGACCGACAAGCCGACGAAGGCGCCGGTCGCGACCGCGACGCCCAAGCCGAAGCCGACCGATGCCGCGACGTCGCAGCCCGAGAAGCCTCGTGAGCCCGACCCGACACCCGCGCGCACGGCGAGGCCGAAACCGAACCAGGCCAAACCCCCGGGCCCGCCTCCCCAGGACGGCGGCGGTGACGCGGAGGACGAGAACGACTGACCGGCAACCCGGCTAGGCTGGCGGGGTGATACCAGCCGGCGCCGGGTCCATCCAACTCGACGTCCTGGGTGCGGGGCCTGCGTACACGGACCGAGCCGACGCGAGCGGCGCGGCGTACCTGGTCCGCTCCGGGTCGACCGCGATCCTGCTGGACCTCGGCCAGGGCTCCTTCCCCAGGCTTGCCGGTGCCCTGGAGCCCAGCCTCATCGCCGCGGTGGCCATCAGCCACCTGCATCCGGACCACTTCATCGACCTTGTCGCGCTTCGCCACTACCTCCACTGGGAGTTCCAGCCTCCGCGTCGCGTCCGCGTGCTCGCCCCGGCCGGTCTTGCGACCCGGCTGGATGCGCTCCATGACGAGCCGGGCTTCACTGCGGCGACACTGGACGTCGAGGACGTCATCCCGGGCACCGTCACGATCGGCGCCCTCACGTTGGAGGCACGCCGGGTGGCGCATACGAAGGACAGTCACGCGTACCGGGTCACCGTCGCGGGCGGCACCGGTCCCGGCCTCGTCTACTCGGGCGATTGCGGCCTCGCAGCGGACCTCGATCCCCTGATCAGGCCGGGCGACACGTTGCTGTCGGAGGTCTCCTTCGGCCCCGGACCCGTTCCCCCGGGTGCGGCGCACCTCGATGGGCCGGCCGTCGCGGCGCTGGCCCATCGCACCGGCGTGGCAAGCGTGCTGCTCACGCATCTGCAGATGGGCTTCGATGCGGATGCCACCGTCGCGTCGGTGCGCGCGTCGTTCGATGGCCCGCTGTCGCTCGTGGCGCCGGGCGACCGGTACACGATCGGGGGTCCAGGACAGTAGCGGCCGGGATGCACCATCGCTGGCACATCCCGGCCGGGACCTGCGCGCATCGGGGAAGGCGACAGGCTAGACGGGGCGGAGCGCTCCACGGCGTGCAGAGCGCTCCGCCCGGGTCTCGGGGACCCCAAAAGGGAGGAGGACCTGGACCGCGGTCGGCCGCCTGGGACGACCGACCGCGGATGGTCTGGAGGTCAGCGGCGCGAGCGCTCGCGGACCGAGGCGGGCACCGGGGTGACGAGCGTCACCACGAGTGCCACGGTGGAGAGCGCCAGCAGGATGAGCATCATGGCGTGGCCTGGGTTGCTCGGCGCCGGCGGTTCAGAGGCGAGGGTGTCGGTCGGCGGAAGCGTGATCCGGGGCGTCGGTCGGGGCGTGCCCGTTGCGGCCGCCGGGATCGTCGGCACGAAGACCTGTGAGTCGCCTTCATCGGGCAGGGTCTCGTCCGAGTCGATGGTGGCGAGGTTGAGGAGTGGCTGGACGAGCCCCGCGGCCCCGTCGTCGACCGTCGCCTGATACGCGACCGAGCCGTCCTCGGACACGTCGTCGGCCGTCCACGTGAGGATGCGTGTGGCGTCGTCGTAGCCCTGGAAGGTGAACTGCGTGTCGTCGGTCGCCGAGTCCACGACGTAGGTGATCCCGACCGGCAGGACGTCGGTGATGACGCCATCGGTGACCGGATCGCCAAGCAGCGAGTAGGCCAGCGTGTAGGTCACGGTCTCACCCTCGTCGGCCGTCGGCAGGTCGGCGATGCTCCCGTCCGGCAGCTCGAGGGGCTCGAGCGGCGCGTCGTTGCTCTTGTCGATGATGAGGCCGAACTCGAGGACGACCGCTTCGGCGTCGTCGTCGTCCTGGACCGGGTTGCCTTCGGCCGTGACACCGCGGGCGACCGCGATGTTGACCGTGTCGACGAGGACATCGATCGCGAAGGTGCAAGTCATCGACTCCCCGACGGCCAGGCTCGTCTTGGGGCAGTCGGCCTCGAAGTCGTCGCTGCTGTCGCCCGGCGTGCCCGCGTCATCGGTGACGGTGACGTCGGACAGCGGGAGCGGCCCATCGTTGGTGACGACGTACGTGTAGGTAACCGGTCCCGGCGCGGTCGAGAGGACGCCACCGTCCGCGGCGTCACCCGCGGTCTTGACGATCCCGATCTCGGGCAGCTCGGGCGTGACGCCCTCGTCGTCCGAAACGCAGCCCTCGAGCTCCGACACGCACACCTCGGCCCGGTTGACCTGGGTGGCGGTCGTCGCGTCCGAGTCGATCGTGACCCGGTACATGATGGTGACCGAGGGATTCCCGGTGGCGAGGATGGAATAGTCCCAGGTCAGCGTCCGGCCGTCGGCCGATACGGTCGGCTCGTCGGCAGCGAAGGTCGCCGACGGACTGACCTTGGACCGGCCGCTCCCGGCGACGTACGTCTGCCCGACTGGCAGGTCATCGGTGATGACCGCGTCCGTGACCGGGCCGTCAACGACTTCCACATCCAGGAGGAAGGTCACGGTCTGGTTCGGTTCGACGAGGTCATCGTCGGCGCCCTTGACGATCTCGATCTCGGGGCACTGGACCCTCTCAATGGCACTTGCCGGCGTGGGGTCGATGCTCGTGTGATCGAGGGCGGCCGTGTTCGGGACGTCGCCGCACTGGTTGGTGTTGCCGACCGTGGTCGGCGCGGTGACGTGGACCGTGGACGTCGTGTCCGCGGCGAGATTCCCCGCGAAGCTCAGGACATCGCCGACGAGGCTCCAGCCTGCGACGGGTGTCTCGATCGACCACGTGTAAGCGCTGTCGAGCGTGTCGGAGACGGTGACGCCGAAGGCGGTTCCGGCTCCGCTGTTACCGATCGTCAGCTTGAACCCGATCGGACTGCCGATCAGCACCGGACCTGCATGATCCGGGTCCTTGTCGATGCCCAGCAGGGGGCAGTCCACGACGATCGTCGCGGAGTCGCTGTTGTCGGCCGTACTGGCCGGTGCGTTCGATTCATTCGACGCGTCGATGGTCACGGTGTTGACGAGTGGGCCGCAGTCGTCGAGGTCCGTGTCGCCGGAGATGGCGACGGAGATGCTGTTCCCGGGGATCAGGTCGCCCAGGTCCGGGCAGCTCAGGTTGCTGCCGCTGATCGCGCACAGGGCGCCGGGGTCGACGACCCCCACGCCGTTGAAGGCGACGGCATCGAGCGTCCAGGCCACGCCGCTCGGCAGCGTATCGGTGAGGCTGACGTCATACGCCGTCCCGACACCGATGTTGGTGATCACGATGGCGAACTCGCCGACCTCGCCGGCACTGATCTCGCCGTCCAGGGCGTCTTTCACGACCTTCACGTTCGGGCAGTTGACGGTGACCTGGGCCGAGGCGCTGTTGTCAGCGGTGGCGGCCGGCAGGTTCGACTCGTTGAGCGCGTCGACGGTGACCGTGTTGGGGACGACACCGCAGTCGGCGGCATCGGTCGTGCCCACGATGTGGACGACGGCCGAGGCACCGGCGGCGAGGTCGGCCGGCCCGAAGGTCAGCACGCCGGCCACGATCGACCAGCCGTTGGCGGCCCCATCGATCGTCCAGGCGATGCCGGCTGGCAGGGTGTCGGTGCCGGTCGCGCGGTAGGCGGTACCGGTCCCGGTGTTCTGGATCGTGACCGTGAAGCCGATCGGGTCACCGGCGTTGACCGGCGACTTGTCGGATGCCTTGAGGGCCTTCACGTTCGGGCAGTTGACGGTGACCTGGGCCGAGGCGCTGTTGTCAGCGGTGGCGGCCGGCAGGTTCGACTCGTTGAGCGCGTCGACGGTGACCGTGTTGGGGACGACACCGCAGTCGGCGGCATCGGTCGTGCCCACGATGTGGACGACGGCCGAGGCACCGGCGGCGAGGTCGGCCGGCCCGAAGGTCAGCACGCCGGCCACGATCGACCAGCCGTTGGCGGCCCCATCGATCGTCCAGGCGATGCCGGCTGGCAGGGTGTCGGTGCCGGTCGCGCGGTAGGCGGTACCGGTCCCGGGGTTCTGGATCGTGACCGTGAAGCCGATCGGGTCACCGGCGTTGACCGGCGACTTGTCGGATGCCTTGAGGGCCTTCACGTTCGGGCAGTTGACGGTGATGGCGCCAGGGTCCGTGTTGTCGTCCGTGACCGAGGCGTCGTTGGACTCGTTCGTGGCATCGACCGTGACGATGTTCGGATAGGTCGCGCACTGGAGCGCTGACGTCGTCGTCGTCACCGTGACGGTGAATGCCTGCCCAGCGGTCATCAGATTCGAGTCGGAGCAGGACAGGACCTGCGAACCGACGTTCCCCGTCACGGAGCATGTCACGCCATTGGTGTTGCCCGTGACGGTGCCAAGGGCCCACGTCAGGCCGGCCGGCAGAGGATCTGTCAGGATCAGGCCGCTGGCGGCACCCGGGCCTGCATTCGACACGAGCATCGAGAACGACGCCGCATCACTCGCGTTGACCTGCCCGTTATTCGGCGTCTTGACCACGCTGACGTCCGGGCACTGGACCGTGATCTGGCCCGGGTTCTCATGGGTCCCGTCATTCGCCGACGTGATCCGGCCGGTGTTGTTGATGACGGCACACGAGGCCGGCGTCGTGCCGCTGATGACGGTCACCGAACCGCTGTTCTTGGTGTTGTCGTCGAGGTCGTCCGAGCTCGCGGGCGTATTGCCATTGATGGAGACCACGTTGCAGGTCAGGACCTGCGAACCGACGCCGCCCGCGATCGAACACGTCGATCCGGTGCCCGTGACGCTCTTGATGCTCCAGTTCAGCCCGGCAGTACCGGGAAGATCGTCGGTGACGACGACGCCCGTGGCCTTGCCTTCGCCGACGTTCCCCCACTGGAGGGTGAATTCGATCGACTCACCGGCGTTGGCCGTGCCCTCGTTCGGGGACTTGATGACCCGCACGTCGGCCGGGATGACCCTGACGCATTCGGTGCTGTTGTTCGTGTGCTGGTCGGCGGTGTACTTCGAGTTCGCCGACGGCGTGTACGCGACGCGGAAGCAGTAGTAGTCGGGCTGTCCGGTACTGGGTTTGGCGCTCGGCGTGAACACGTCCGACGTGGCCTTGCCGTCTTCAAGCTCGATGTCGTTCCCGATGGCCGTGCCGCCGCTGGCGCAAGCCTGCGGCGCGTTGGTCGGGCCGCACACGAAGAAGTCGACCGTGCCGGTGCCGCTGCCCTTCGAACCGCCGACGGTGACCGTGTCCGTCACGGACTCGCCGGAATTGATGGTGACCATGCCATCGCCCTGGCCCTGGTCGTTCTCGACCTGGGTCGAGATGTCGGGGGCCACGCACAGCGGGAACGAGCCATACGCGATGTCAGAGAGCGTCGACTCCTCGGACGGAGAGCTGCGGGTCTCGGCGAGGAATGTCGTGAAGCAGCCGTCATCGAGACCGAGATCGGACAGGTTGATGCCGCCCTCGACGAAGTGCCCCGGCTGGTAGACGTTGTTGGCGCCCGACTTCGGGTTGAACGCCCATGCCGTGTTGCTGTTGGCCGTGTTCGAGATCGCACACCGATCGTCGTTCGCCGCCGCGGATCCGCACGACGCACCGGTCGACACGAGCGTGATTCCCGACCCGTTCCATTCGTAGACGCGGGCGATCGGGTTCGTGCCGCCGTTCTCGAAGTCGATCTGGACGAGGACATCACCTACGACATGGCTCGTCCCAATGCTTCTGCCGCTGGGGCTGATCTGATTGCGGAGGAACCAGAAGCCGACCTGCGCCGCGCCGTTCTGCGCGTAGCGATCCAGCCCGAAGTACACGACGAGATCGTTGTCGGCTCCGGAGATATACGCCGCGGCGAACGCGTGCGCGATGTCGTTCTTGTCCTGGACGCTACCGCTCGCGAGCTCCCAGGACGGGATGTCGTGGATGTCCTTCGAGCCACCTCCGGTGAGCATGTCGTCCCCGGTGTTGACCGCATCCGTCTCGAAGGCGGTCGCGAACGCGGAGTCCGTGTCACCGACCACGGCGGCCCAGTCATCGCCCGGGCTAGCGCTCGACAGCGCGTTTCCGTCGAGCTCGAAGACGCCCTCGTCATGCACCGCGAGTGCGGCCGTCGGAGCTGCCAGCTGCACGGACTGCAGCGCCAGCGAACACAGGAACAGCGCGGTCCACAGCAGGGTCAGGCCCCTGCGTGTCCGCGTGTTGATCGCGAACCAAAGTCCCCGAGACATCGGCTACGTTCCCCTTCCGGTCCCCCGACCGCACTGCGCTGTGCCCCAGGCGTTTAGTACCGGGTGAACACAGGACCAATGGCGGCCACTGTATGGAGGGGAGGCGGCGGGTGGTACTGGTCGCATCCACCCTCGGATAGCCCGGATTCCCGCGCACTCCCCCGCACCACACCACGGGTTCCGGTGCGGGTCGGCACCGGGGGCCCACAACGCAACGGGGTCAGCAAAAAGACGACCGCCGGTCCGCGAGGTACCGGCGGTCGTGAGGGGTCAGCGGTGCGCCCGGCGCACCCCGGTCAGCGGTCCTTGCGGACGGCGCGGGCCGGTGTCAGCAGGAGCGCTCCGGCCAGGGTCCCGGCCAGGGCGAGGAGGACGAACCTCCATGTGTCGCCGCCGGACGCGGTGCTCGCCTCGCCGATCGAGTCGGTCGGCGGCAGAGTCGTGCCCGTGGTCGCTCGGGGCGGCGTGGCGGTGGCTCCACCGACACCACCGGTCGGCGCGGGCGTCGGCTCCGGCGTCGGGCCAGGCGTCCCGTCCGTCGGCTCGGGCGTCGGCTCTGGGGTCGGCTCGGGCGTCGGCTCGGGCGTCGGCTCCGGGGTCGGCTCGGGTGTCGGCTCCGGCGTGGGCGCAGGGGTCGGTTCAGGGGTCGGCGCCGGGGTCGGCTCGGCTGCCCCGACCTTGAAGTTGTCGGACTTCGAATCGGCGCCGTTGCAGATCTCGAAGGTCGCGCTCTCGTCGTCGAAGCCGGCGCATTCCTCGACACTGGCGGCCGTGGCGATCGTCAGCTTGTATTCGCCACCCGGGTTCGGGGTGTCGTCGAACGGGAATAGCTGGACGGTGACCCCGGTGACCGGCGGGCTGCAATTGACGGGATGCGTCACGTGCTCCTCGGTCGACTGGATGAAGCCGTTCGCCACGGTAAAGAGGCGGTCGCCGATCGGATCCGACGACAGCAGGACCCCATTCGGGCTGGTCACCTCGAAGTAGTAATCCCCATCCGCAAGGTGCGAGCCGCCGTTGCACGGGCCGCCGGTCAGGTACACATCCGTCTTGGACGGGTAATTCACGTTTTCATTGATGATCGAGCCATCGAAGTTGCTCGTGTAGACGGCCCCGGTGAGGCCGAACGCAGGCGGCGCGAATGCCGCCGCAAGCAGGCCTGCCACGGCCAGCCATCCGAGCCGACGTGCCAGGTGGTGGCGGGATCGCGGTCCAGTTGACATTCGACAGGTTCCCCTCTTACGGAGGCTTGGGCCTCGGATGGATGGATGATCGAGCGGTCGGACCGGGGTGGTTCCCATCGGTCGGGTGCCGGATGGTGGCATGGGAATCGGCGGCCGTCTAGTACTTTTCTCCTAACAGATGGGCCGCGCATCAATCGGAATCCGTATTTCGGTGCGGCTCGGCACCAGGACACGTTCGCGGCTGTTACGGCCTGACCGCCAGGCCCTCTCGGACACGGCGGTGGCCGGTGTTTCGGGACCCAGTCGATGCCACGGCACCTCGAGCATCAGCGCTGGTCGCCGTCTCTCCGGACCGTGGTGGTCGCCGGGGTCATGATGAGCGCGGCTGCCATCAGGGCAGCCATCGCGAGGAGGATCAGGCGCCATCCGTCGATGGCCGGTGCCTGCGTGCCGCCGGCCAACGTGTCCGTCGGCGGAAGCGTCACACCGGGGGCGGCCGGGGTTCCGGTCGCGCCACCGACGCCACCGGTCGGCGACGGGGCCTCCTCGATCGCGGTGTTGTCGACGAGGACGATGGTCCAGCTCAGGCCTTCGACGTCACCCTCGTTCGCCTCGCACTCGATCTGTCCTTCTGCGTCCCAGATGCAGGTGAGGGATGGATCGATGTTCAGCTCGACGAGGATCGGGTCGCTGCCGGCGAAGCCATCGGGCACGACGGCCTCGACGATCCAGTACCAACCGGCCGTGAGCTGGTCGGTATCCAGGAAGCCCTCCTCGGTCGCCTCGGGACCGAAGACCAGCTCGTCATCGGCGTCGAAGACGTCGTCGCCGTCGTCCGCGTAGACCTCGAAGGAGGCGCCGTCGAGCATGACGTCGTCCTCGGTGTCGGTCGTGCCTAGCGTGTCGAATTTGGCGATCAGGATGCTGGCCGTGACGTCTTCGCTGGGCAAAGGCGTGGGCTCGGGCGTGGGCTCCGGTGTGGGCTCGGGCGTGGGCTCCGGCGTGGGCTCGGGCGTCGGCTCGGGCGTGGGCTCAGGGGTCGGCTCGGGCGTCGGCTCGGGCGTGGGCTCGGGCGTGGGCTCGGGCGTGGGCTGCGGGTTCGAGGTGTCGTAGCAGAACGTCACGTGGCTCGTGCCCTGCTGGCTCGGACCGTGGGTCAAGCCCCTGTCGCTGAAGGATTCCGCTGAACCCGACGTGGGGGCGTAGACATAGAGGGCATGGTTGTCGCTGCCGGCCTTCACGAGGACGGCGTCGACACCGACCGTGGACGTCCAGCTGAAGGTCTGGCCGCTGACAGCCGTGATGGTGATCTCGCCGAAGGTCCCGACGGTCGGGTTGCCGTTGATCTTCTCCAGCTCGGCCCAGGTCTGGCTACCGCCATACAGTCCGTCGAGGTCAGTGCAGGTCGGATTCGAATCATCCTTCCCATCGCCGTCGATATCGGCAGGCAGGAAGATCGGCGTCACCGACGCCGCGGAGACGGCCATCGTGCCGGGCGCGAACAGCGCCACCGTGGTGAGCGATGCGACGACGAGCCAGGACAGCCGTCGCGCGAATCGATGGCGCGCGCGTGATCGCGGATGCAGCATTCGATGGTCCCCGAGGAGGGGCACGGTGGCCCCGATGGATGAGAGCTCTTCCTCGGTGGCCCAGAACGTCCGTTCACCGAGTTGAGGTAGCCCGATAGTCGCATGGCCATGCGCCGGTGGTCTAGTACCGTCGGGTAGTACGAACTACCCCCTACCGCCGCACACCGCCCATGGCTCGTCGATACCGGTGCGCCCGCACACCAGGTCGGCCTGGCGGTCCCCGGACCACCGGGTCATGCGTGCGCCGGTACGATTGGGCACCGCTTGGAAGCGCTCGTACATGAGGACGTCGACACCTTGATCCCCTCGCCGCTTCGCAGCCAGGTCCGCGCGGCCATCGAGCGTGCCTGGACCGACGCCATCGAGTCCGGCGCGCTCCCGCCGCTGACCGACGATGCAGCGCGGCCAGCGATCGAAGTCGAGCGCCCGGCCAACCCGGACCATGGCGATCTTGCGACGAACCTCGCGATGAAGCTCGCTCGGCCATACCGTCGCTCGCCGCTCGAGCTCGCCACGCTGCTAGCGGCGAAGCTGGTCCGCGACGGGAGTCGCGCCGGCTCGGATTCTCCGATCGAGGCGGTCGAGGTGGCCCCGCCCGGCTTCATGAACATCCGGTTGCGGCCCGACGCGGTGGCCGCGACGATCGACGGCATCCTCGCCGAACCCCACGCCTGGGGCCGCGTCGAGCATGCCGGTTCGAGCGCGGTGAACGTGGAGTTCGTGTCGGCGAACCCGACCGGCCCGCTCACGATCGGGAACGCGCGCGGCGCCTTCATCGGCGACCTCCTGAGTCGCGTTTTAGAGGCGGGCGGCCGGCGGGTCACGCGCGAGTACTACTTCAACGATTCGGGCGGGCAGATCGACAACCTCGGCGCATCGGTCGTGGCGATCAGGCGCGACGAGCCCGTCCCTGATGACGGCTATCAGGGTGAGTACGTCCAGGATCTCGCCGCCGCCGTGCCCGACGACGTCTGGGCGGTCGCCATCGCCGACGGATCGGACAGCGCCGCCGTGGTCGGGCGATGGGCCGCCGGGCGCGTTCGAGAGGGCATCGAGACAAGCCTGGAGCGGCTCGGGGTGCAGTTCGATGTCTGGACGAGCGAGGCGCGCCTGCACGACGAGGGGTGGGTGGACCGGGCCGTCGAGCGACTCCGCGCGAACGGCCATGTCTACGAGCAGGACGGCGCCCTGTGGTTCCGCTCGACCGATTTCGGCGACGACAAGGACCGCGTCATCTACCGGTCCGACGGACGGCCGACGTACTTCGCCGCCGACATCGGCTACGTGACCGAGAAGTTCAGCCGTGGATTCGATCACCTCATCTACATCTGGGGGGCCGACCATCACGGGACGGTCGCGCGCGTCCGCAACGCGGCCGCCGCGATGGGCTACGACCAGGACGCGGTCCAGATGCTCCTGTACTCATGGGTCCGCTTCGTGCGCGACGGGGTCGAGGTCTCCATGTCGAAGCGCGCGGGTGAGTTCATCACTCTCGATGAGCTGCTGGCGGAGGTCGGCGTTGACGCGGCGCGCTGGTTCTTTGCGTCCCGGGCCGCAACGACCAGCATCGACTTCGACATCGAGCAGATGCGCGGCCAGCGCGAGGCCCTTGAGCGTGGCGACCACGAGGAGGCCAGCAGGATGCCGGTCTACTACGTGCAGTACGCTCATGCCCGGATCGCCTCCATCGTGCGCAAGGCGTCCGATGAGGGCATCGCGCCGGCAACCACCGTCGCGGGCACGCTCGCCGGCGGCCCCGAGGGCGCCCTGGCACGCGCGGTCGTGCGATTCCCCGAGGTCGTGGAGGACGCCGTCATCGGCGAGGAGACCCAGGGCGTCACCGCGTACGCCATCGAGCTCGCGACGGCGTTCCACGCCTTCTATCGCGATGCCCGTGTCGTCGATGCCGGCGAGCCGGAGCGCTCTGCGGCTCGCCTGGCGCTCGCGAGAGCCGCCCAGATCACGCTCGCCCGGACGCTCGGGCTCCTGGGGATCTCCGCGCCCGAATCGATGTAGCGAGCGTCGACTACCGCGAGGGCGGGGTCGACGGCGGTCCGTCACCGCCCGCCCCGTGGCCAGATGCGACGACGGCGCGATCGACGAGATCGCGGTCTGACGCGAAGATCACGGTGGTGTCCCGCGCGGTGGCGATCACCGTGCCTGGGTTCGCGCCCGCGATGACGGCCTCAGCGGCGGCATCAGCGAAGGCGCTCGCATCGGCGGCGGTATCCCAGTTCGACGTCATGACGACGGCCCAGCCCCCGTCCGGGCCGTTGAGCACTGCCAGCCGATCGCCGCCCCAGCCAGCGGCGGCAGCCGATGCGTCACTCGCGCGCATCCCCGACTCGCGCAGCCACACACCCATCTGGAACTCGCCGAACGTGTCCTGGCCCGCCTCCGTCCATCCCGGGCCCATGTCGGCTGCAAGCGTCGCGGGCAGCTGCACGGCGACGGGCAGTTCGCCCGCGCGGAACTTGTCGGGATGCAGGATCTGCTCGGTCGAGCGCGGCAGCTCGTCATACAGGGCATCGACCGCCGACCATCCGCCACCCGTCTGGATGGGCAGGATGAAGGCCTGGCCAGCCGTGTACGGGAACAGCAGGCTCTCGACGAGGATCGCCGGCGTCTGCTCGAGGGCCGCCACCGACGCGGGGTCCGTGCCTGCCTCCTGCACCTCTGCGAACTCTTCGGCAGTCAGGTGGTCGCTCGCCCACAGGATCATGAGGAGGGTGGCGTCGCCCTCGTAGACGGCTGCGCGCGCCAGCGCGTGGTCGGTCTCGTCGAGCAATTCCTCCTGGTCGACGAAGACGTCGAAGTTGGCATCCTGGAGCGCGTGGTCATATTCGTGCGCGAACGTGATCTTGTCGGCCCCGTTGATGGTGCCCGTGCGCGAGACGACGTAGAGAGCTTTCTCGTCGGGGCGATAGAAACCCGCGACCTGGCTGCCGATGAGATCGAGGAACAATGACCTGAGCGATCCGTCCTCCGGCATCAACCCGAACGCCTTGTACAAGCGCTCGTTGGCCGCCACGTAGTCCGGCGGATTGTCCTCCTCGAAGTTCGTCGCGCTGATGGTCTTGAGCCCCTCGCCGTCGATCGTGGTGCGCTTGACATCGGTCGGGGGCAGACCGCGCAGGGCGACGACCTGCGCCTCGATGGTGTCGTAGATGGCCGAGGCAGCGTCGCTTGGCCCGGCGCTCGGGGGCGCTGCGCCGGATGGCGTGGGGCTGGGCGGCGTGGGGCTGGGCGGCGTGGGGCTGGGCGACGCCGGATCGCAAGCAGCGGCCACCAGCGCGAGGCCTGCGAACAGCGTGAGCGTGCGCGCACGTCGGGGGAAGCTCATGGGCCCAGATTGTGACATGGGCTCGGTGACGGCCCGATCCGGGGGTCGATGTCGCTTTCTTAATCGCTTGGGGACTCGACCATGAATCACAGCCCCGTAGCGTAGCGATCGGACAGAACCGACAGGTTCCATCCTCCCTCCCTCGGACCGGGGGCGCCGATTGGGCAGGCGCCTCCGGTCTTTCTCTGTCCGGACGACGGCAGGCGACTCCGGGAACGGACCGTCGCCGGCACTCAGGCCAGCTTGCCTCGGGACTCCAGGAGGACGGTCGTGGTCTCGACGGGGAGGCTCGTGGCCGTGACGCTCAGCTTTGGCTGGGTCACGGGCTCTGCGCCCATCTCGTGGAAGAACTTGGCCAGCGCCTCGTCACAGTCCGGCTCATTCACGCACACCGGCATCGGGACGACGATCCGTGGGTCGAGCTGCGCCACGAGCTCGGCCGCACTCGCGGGGGTGAGGGCGCCACCGAGCGGCACGCAGACGATGTCGACGGTGCCGATATCGCCGAGCTTCTCCTCCGACAGGAGGTGCCCGATGTCGCCGAGGTGGATCGTGTGCACCCCGTCGATCTCGACCGCGAACGCCACGCCCTTGCCCTTGGTGTTCCCGCGGGTGTCGTCGCGATAGGTGCGGACGCCCGTCATCAGGACGTCCTTGACCTCGTACTCACCCGGACCGTCGAGGACGAACGCATCGTCCAGGCTCGATGGCAGGCGCGTCTTGCCGTCGCGGGAGGTCTTGCCCTTGGCCTTGGGGAGCGGGCTGTCGTCGGGGTGGCTGAACGTCACGATGTCCCCGGTGATCCCCCTTCCGGTCGGCCCGACGACCGCCTGGTAGGGATCGGCCACGAGCACCGCGTCCTTGCCGCGTAGCCGGATGCACGTCCGGCCGTACCACGTCACTTCCATGCGGCTCGATTCTCGCACAGCGGTCTGCACCGCGACGTACCGCCGCGTCAGGGACGCTCGAAGACGACCCGGCCGCGCTTGATGACGGTCCGGACGAGGTCCGCGCCCGGGTAGTAGGGGATCTGCTCGGTCGTCGGCACCCGCCAGATGACGATGTCGGCCACCTTCCCGGGCTCCAGCGAGCCGATCTCGTCCTCGAGCGAGACGGCCCGAGCCGCATTGATCGTCACCGCGGCCAGGGCCTCATCGGGGGACAGCCCGAGGTTCACGCACGCGAACGACATCGCGAGGGTCAGATTCGGCGCCGGTGAGGTGCCGGGATTGAAGTCGGTGCCGATGGCGACCGGGACGCCTGCCTCGACGAAGTCCCGGGCGGGAGCGTGATGGTCCTTCATGAGGAACCAGGTCGTGATCGGGAGGAGCGTGGCGACGACCGGTTGGTCGGCCTCGGCGGCGGCGGCCAGCGCCCGGATCCCGTCGGGGGATGGCGTCGCCAGGTGGTCGGCCGACGCGGCACGCAGGTCCGCGGCCAGCTCCGCGCCCCCGGACGGCGCCAGCTCGTCGGCGTGCAGCCGCGGCTCGAGGCCGAATCCGCGCGCGGCTTCGAGGACACGGCGTGACTGCTCCGGGCTGAAGACACCGGTCTCGCAGAAGACGTCGGCGAACCGAGCGCGGCCGTGGGCGGCGATCCCGGGCAGCTGCTCGTCGATGAGCGACCGGACGAACGCATCGGTCCCATCGGGCCGGGACCGGAATTCCGCCGGCACCGCATGCGCCCCCAGCCAGGTCGGCACCACGTCTATCGGACCCTCTCGCCCCAGGCGGTACGCGACGTCGATCAGCCGAAGCTCCGTCTCGAGGTCAAGCCCATAGCCGGACTTGGCCTCGACGGTGGTCACGCCGTGGCCAAGCATCTCGTCGAGCCAGCGCCGGCCGTGCGCCAGCAACTGGCCATCGGTCGCGGCGCGCGTCGCCGACACGGTCGAGAGGATCCCGCCTCCGGCGGCCAGGATGTCCAGGTACGAGGCGCCCTGCTGGCGCAGCACGAGCTCGTCCTCGCGGCTGCCGGCGAACAGCAGATGGGTGTGCGGGTCGATGAGCCCCGGGGTGACGGCCCCGCCGGCCGCATCGATCCGCGCGAACCTCGCGAGCGGGAATCCCTCGGCCTCGAGGGCCGTCTCGACTGCCGCTCGTGGGCCGACCCCGACGATGCGGCCCTCCCAGCCTGCGACGGCCGGGGCATCGGGTCCCGTCGCGTCCTCCGCGCGCAGCCGTCCGACCGCGCCCTGTTCCACGCCACGACGGATGCCACCCTCCAGCGTGACGACCTCGGACGCCCCGACGACCAGGAAGCCCGGCGTGAGCTCACCGGTGCGGCCGCCCTCGATGACGCGGAAGGAGCCGGTCATGGGCCGGGGTGCTCGCGCGGCGACCCGCGCGCTTCCTCCAGCCGGAGCTCCAGGGCCTGCGTAGGCGAGAAATCCCGCAGTCGCAGGAACGCGGCCGCGGCGTGCAGTCGCGCTTCGACGGCCATGGTCGGGTCCGCCCCGGCTCGGGCGGCGACGTCCAGGAAGGAGGCCAGGGGCGCCAGGCCGATGAGCTCGGACTCGTCCAGCTCCACCCCGTTGTCCGCGGCGAGGTCCCGGACGGTCTCCCAGACGAGCCAGAGCGGGGTGACGCTGTAGTCGAGCAGGTTCATCGACACCTGTGCCCGGAGCGGGTAGCCGCGCTCCGGTTCGCGGACTTCGAACCCGTTCGCCTGGACGCGCGGCAGCCCACCCCCCAATTCGCGCACGCGCCGGGCGATGCGCTTGGCCAGGTCGACGTCTCCCGATCCAAGGTTGATGTTGAATGCGATCAGGAACGGTCGGGCACCGACGGCCACGGCTCCGGCCGATGGGTGCAGGCGAGGCGGCCCGAAGTCGGGCTCGCGGCCGCGCTGGCCGATCTCGACGCGGAGGCCCTCGTACTGCCCGCGACGGACATCCGCGAGCTTCTCGCGTTCGGGCCGCAGCGCGGCCCGTGCATACAGGTAGACCGGGATCTCGAAGCGCGTCGCGATCCGCTCCCCGAAGGCGCGCGCGAGATCGACGCACGCATCGATCGTCGTATCCGCGAGCGGGATGAACGGGACGACATCGACCGCGCCGATGCGCGGGTGCTCACCCTCGTGGACGTCCATGTCGATCTCGTGGATCGCGCCTTCGACGAGCTTCTCGAGCGCGACGGTCACCGGTCCATCTTCACCGGCCATCGTGAACACGGACCGGTTGTGGCTTGCGTCACTCGTTCGATCGAGCAGCGAGACACCGCGGACCGAGGTGATCGCCTCGGCCAGGCGGTCGACGACGTCGAGCCGTCGACCTTCCGAGATATTGGGCACCGATTCGACGAGCACGTCCAGATGCTAGCGACCCGCTCCACCGACGGACGACCGGGTGCGCACCAGGCACGCCCCGGACATGTCGACGCCGGCCGTGGGTCGGGGGACCCGGCGGCCGGCGTCGGTGTGGCGGGCTGCTAGCTGTTCGGCTTGGTGTTGCCGCCCCCACGACCGAAGTTGCAGACGTCGCGCTCGTTCGCGAAGAGCGTGTTCGCCTGCTGCCTGACACCGTCGGCTTCGAAGAACAGCAGGCCGCACGCCACATCGGGCCCGGTGTAACTGTTCCCCGAGACCGTGTTGCCACGAATCAGGCCTGTGCCACCGAAGCCGACCTGGATCCCGTTCTGGGCGATGTTGTCCACGGGGCCGGCCCCGGTCACCACATTGGTGCGGATCGTCCCGTTGACCGATCCGTTCACGAGGATCCCGGTCTTCTGATAGTCCGTCACCTCGTTGCCCGAGATCGTCACCGCGACGTCCACGCCGCCAGGAGCGAACGGCGCGTTGCGGGCCTCGATGCCGTTGCCTTCCTGGCAGCCACTCTCGCCCTGGTTGATGGCGATGGCGTGGCTGTTGGTCACCGTACCGGCGGCGCCGTCGAGAAGGATGCCCCGCAATCGATCGACGCCATCGTCACAGACGTCGGCCAGCTCGTAGGTCGTGACCGTGATGTCGGTGACGTGCGCGACCGCACCACCATTGGCCACGACGGCGCCGCGGAAGTGCTCGCCCTCGAAGTCGAAGGCCGAGATGGCGTGCCCGTTGCCATCGAGCGTCCAGCCGTTCGGGACCGAGACGGTCTCGTCCGTGCTGCAGTCGCCGAGGAGGGTGCGGGTCGTGCCGGAATCCTCGAAGTCGCAACGACCGAGATCGATGCCGAGCAGGACGGGGTCGTGGTCCGATGCACGGTAGACGTGTGGCGCATAGAGGTCCTGTGGCTTGAACTCGGTGTTGTAGTCGATGACCGATGGCTCGTCGGCATTGATGTGCCAGACGTCGGCCTCGGTCACCTGGTGCAGGAGGCTGGCGGTCGCGAGGCCGTGATCGAGCACACCCGACTGCCCATCGAAGACGAAGGAGTACGCGTTCTCCTCGTGCAGCGCGAGCATGTCGACCAGACCACCGTCGAGCAGGGTCAGGATCGGATCTTCCTTGGCATAGGCATTCAGGTCGCCGACGACGAGGACATCATCGTCACCGGTGTCGGACTGCAGGTCGTCGATGAAGCCGAGGAGCGCCTCGGCCTCTGCGACACGCGTCGCGTTGAAGCAGCTCTGGCCGTCGCCCTGGTCGAGGTCGGGGCCGCTGGCGCCTTCACAGTTCTTGGACTTGAAGTGGTTGACGAGAACGGTGACGATCTCGCCGTTCGCGTTCATCCGGAAGGTCTGAGCCACGGGGAAGCGCTCGAAGCTGTCGTCCGTGTCGCTGCGTGACGCACCGACCGGAGTGACCGCCGCGGGCCGATAGATGAGCGCCGTCTTGATCGGCTCATCCGGCTTGGCGACGCCCGTCGCGGGGTCGACGATCAGCGCGTAGGTGCCCGGGGCCGTCGCGTCGTTCAGGCCATCGACGAGGTCGGCGATGGCGCTCGTCGGACCGGAGCCATCGTTCTCGATCTCCATCAGGCCGACCACGTCGGCATCCAGCGCCACGATGGCGTTGATGATCTTGGTGCGTTGGCGCTCGAACTCGAGCGGCGTGTCGGCGCCTCGCTCGGTCGGGAAGCCACCGCCGAGGCCGTCGCCGTTGAAGTAGTTCAGGACGTTGAAGCTCGCGACCTGGAGCCAGCCGCCGACGTCTTCGGGGGAGGCTGTCCGGTCGTTGACCCGTTCGAAGGTGACGGGCGCCGTCGGCTGGATCCGGTAGTCGCGGATCGCCAGGTTCGAGTTGATCGCGCCCTCATCGAGCAGGCCGGTGATCCCGGAGGTGGTGTCGCCGGCGCGGAGGGTGTCGTCTTCGCCGATATACGGAATGGGGTTGGGGTTCTGGATGCTGTTCGCGTCGTCGAGGACGATCAGGCGCCGCTGGTTCTCGTCCGTGAGGGCGACGCGGTCGGGCGAATCGGCCGGGAAGCGGTCGGTCGGCGTGTCCAGGCGGTCGCCTGAGGCGAGCGTGACCTGGCCGAACCGGCCTTGGAAGAAGTTCTGCTGCGCGGTCAGGGTTTGCGGGATCGAGACGAGCATGCCCTCGTAGCGCTCGAGTTCACCGTTGATGGTCTCGGGCAAGGACACGACGACCGGATCGGGTGGCGTCGCCGTCCCGCAGTCGATGAGCTCGCTCAGGAGATCCATCTCCGTCTGGTTCTGGAATTCGGTGACCCGTCCGGTGATCCGCAGCGAATCGCCGACCGACGGTGTCCCCGTGCCGAATGCTGGGCCACGGAAGACGAAGATCCCGTCGGATGTGGTGACCTGTTCATCGCCTGCCGCATCGAGGATGGTGAAACCGCGGAGATTCGGGAACACGGCCGTCACGAGGCCTTCGGTCGTCTTGTTCGGGCCGCCGACGAATGGCGACGAGGTCCCGGCTCCCTGGATCTCGTAGATCGGCGTGAACGCACCGGCGCACGGCTCGGCCGCGACGACGGTGAAATCGATGGTCGTCTCGCCTTCGCCCATCTCGTCTGGTGGATCGTCGTCGTCGATATCCCGGATGCCGGCCTCATTCAAGACGATCGAGCACGACGCCCCATCCGGCAGGGGCAAATTCGTGAAGGTGAACGTGGCGTTCTCGGCATCCGGGGTGACCGTTGCGCCCTGGTCGATGTCGTCACACGTGAGGATGATGTCGGAGCCGGCTCCGATCGTTACGGGCTCACTGAAGGTCACCGAGATCTCGACGTCCGGATCCACACCGGTGGCGCCGTCGGCCGGCGTGCTCGATGCAACGGAGGGGGCAAGGTCGACGTCGTCGACCACGTGTGCGCCGAGCCCGCCGAACGTATCGACCGCAAAGCCGTCCCATTGGACGGCCGGATCGAATGCGTCGGCGGGGTTCGTGTCGCCCAGGAGGACGCTGGACTTCCGACGGAGCGTGTTATCCGCGGTGCTGTTCAGCCCGGTTCCCCACTCGGTCCCAGGGTCGGCGCCGACCACACCGACCGAGTCGATGACGGCGCCGGCCCTGGTGAGAGTGATCGCGTCGTCGCCGTTGAACCAACCCGAGCCGTTGGTCTGATCCGCCTGGGCGAGGATGGTCGCGTTGGCCGCTGTCTGCGCAAGGACGAAGACATCGCCGTCGGCGACGGTTCCTGCCAAGGGGATCGTGAGTCCGGCCGTCGGACTGCCGTTGAAGAACATCTGGACCGTGTACCCGGCCGGTCCAAGGGCCACGGGCGCGCCCGTCCCGTTGTAGATCTCCAGCGCCTTGTTATTGCTGCTTCCTTCGATGTACTCCGAGATGAAGAGCTCGGGGGCCGCGGCGAATACGGGTTTCACAGCCGATCCGGGCAGCATGGCGATCGCCATCGCGGCGATCAGGGCAAGGATCAGTGGGCGTGCGGGGGCGCGGTGGGTGACGGACACGACGGTCGATCCTCCTCCTCGAAGCAGGTGCCGCTTCGGTATCGGGTCATCCTAGACCCCCATCCACACCGGAGCGCACAAGAAGCCAACAGACCGCACCATCGGCGTTGCGTGTTGGCAACAGATGAACGCCGGGTCAACCGTTTGGACGCGGGACGACTACTCCGGCAACATCGGCACGCGGACGCCGCGCTCCCTGGCCACCTCGATCGCCCGGTCGTACCCCGCGTCCACGTGGCGCAGGACGCCCATCGCCGGATCCGTGGTCAACACCCGTTCGAGCTTGTGGGCCGACAGGTCGGTCCCGTCCGCGACGACCACCATGCCGGCATGCTGCGAGTAGCCGATCCCGACGCCCCCACCGTGGTGGATCGACACCCACGAGGCACCGGCCGAGGTGTTCACGAGGGCGTTGAGGAGTGGCCAGTCGGCGACCGCGTCCGAACCGTCGGCCATCGCCTCCGTCTCGCGGTTTGGGGACGCGACGGAGCCCGCGTCGAGATGGTCGCGCCCGATCACGATCGGTGCGGCGACCTCGCCGCTGCGGACCAGGTCATTGAAGGCGAGACCCGCCCGGGCGCGCTCTCCGTACCCCAGCCAGCAGATCCGTGCCGGCAAGCCCTGGAACGGGACGCGCGACTCCGCCATCTCGATCCAGCGCCGCAACGCGGCGTCGTCCGGGAACAGCTCGAGAACGGCCCGGTCGGTGCGCTCGATATCGGCTGGGTCGCCCGACAGCGCCACCCAGCGGAACGGACCACGCCCTTCACAGAACTGCGGACGGATGAAGGCGGGCACGAAGCCCGGGTAGTCGTACGCATCGACGACGCCGGCGTCGGCGGCCTGCGCACGGAGGTTGTTGCCGTAGTCGAACACCACCGCCCCCGCGCGCTGGAACGCCAACATCGCCCGGACGTGGGCGGCCATCGCGGCGCGTGACCGATGCTGGTACTCGTCCGGCTGGCTCGAACGAAGCGTGAGCGCGTCGGCGAGCGTGATCTCGGCGGGCACGTACCCGCCCAAGGCGTCATGGGCGGACGTCTGGTCCGTGACGAGATCGAACCGCTCGCCTGCCGCGGCCCAGCCCGGCTCGATCTCGGCCGCGTTGCCGACCAGCGCGACCGAGGTCGCGTCGCCGCGGCGGGCCGCGTCACGCGCCCAGCCGAGGGCCTCGGCCGGGTCGTGGGTGAGCAGGTCCACGTAGCCGATCTCCAGGCGTCGGCGCGCCCGGGCCTCGTCGACCTCGATCGCGAGGCACACGCCTTCGTTCATCGTGACCGCCAGCGGCTGGGCACCGCCCATCCCCCCGAGTCCCGCTGTCAGGGTCACGGTCCCGCGGAGCGTCCCACCGAAATGCTGGCGGGCCGCCTCGGCGAACGTCTCGTAGGTGCCCTGCAGGATTCCCTGCGTCCCGATGTAGATCCACGACCCGGCGGTCATCTGGCCGTACATCATCAGCCCGGCGCGTTCGAGCTCGCGGAAGTGCTCCCAGGTGGCCCAGCGCCCGACCAGATTCGAGTTGGCGATGAGGACGCGCGGGGCCCACTCGTGGGTCCGCAGGACGCCTACCGGCTTGCCACTCTGGACGAGCAGCGTCTCGTCATCGGCCAGCACGCGCAGCTCACGGACGATGGCGTCGAACGCGTCCCAGCTCCGCACCGCGCGGCCCGTGCCACCGTAGACGACGAGGTGATCCGGATCCTCGGCCACGTCCGGATCCAGGTTGTTCATCAGCATGCGGAGGGCCGCTTCCTGCGCCCAGCCGCGGCACGTCAGCTCGGGACCGCGCGGCGCGCGGACGGGACGGGGACCGGCTCCTGGCATGGCCGACAGGCTACTCCGTCAGGCCGGCCACGACGCGCTCGCCGAAACGCGCGTCGCCGAGCGCCGTGATCGACACCACCCGATCGGGGTCGACGAGGTGGACGTGATACGTGTGCGCGCCGCCGCGGCATGAACCGATGTGGGTCGTGCGGCCGCCGATCCCGGCCTCGACGACGCCCGCCGCAACCCCGCCGCTCGGTTCGCAGGCACCCTCGTTGTAGGTATCGCGCCACGATCGGAACCATCCCTCCGTGAAGGTGCCCGCTCGGAGCCGCGCGACGTTGGCGATCGCCAGGTCATCGGACGTCGACGACCCGGGCCCGAGGTACACGCCCACGGCCAGGGCGTCCACCTCGGGGGCGAGGCCGCCGCCGGCGACGATCTCGGTCGTCGTCTCGATGTCCCGGATCAGTGCGACACCCTGGACGTCCGCGGGCGCAGCGTCCAGCAGCGTCATGTCGACGATCGCGCCCGACGGGGCAGTACGGGTCGTCGGGGTTGGGACGACGCTGGTTGGACTCACCGCCGGAGGCGGACCGCCGCACGCGGCGATGGCCGTGCTCGCGAGGAGGAGCAGGGCGATCGGACGGGTGCGCCTCACCCGAGCTCGCGGCGCATGACCGGGAAGCGGTCATCGGGAGCGGCCATGACGAATCCCACCGACTCCCAGAAGGCCGGCGTGGCGGCGCTGGTGGCATCGAGGCGCACCCCGATCTCGGGATAGGTCTCGACCGCCGCAAAGCCGCGTGTCGCGAGGTCTGCGCAGACCGACGCGACAAGGGTCTTCGCCAGCCCGAGGCCGCGCGACGAGGCGGTCGAGGCGATGCACGTGATGACGGCCGGCAATGGTGCATCGGGCAGGGCCGGATAGAGATTGCGGGTACGTTGCGCGCGCGGGTACGCCGTGAGCGGCCCGAACTGGCAGTACGCCGCCGGGACGTCGTCCGCGAGCAGCACCGTGGCGTAGCTGCCGGCGACCCCCAGCCCCCGTCCAAGCAGCCGCAGCTTACGCGGGGCGGTGTCCGGGACCGCAGGACGGGGCGCCCGACGCGGTGCGAACGGATTCTCCTCGAGCGGATCGTCGTCGGCGAGGAGCGGATTCACTGATCCTTCGATCCCGAAGGCGGCCGCGAACGGGTTCGCTCGTCGCTCCTCGAGGTCCGCCAGGAAGGGGTTCGCGGGTGCCGATCGCGGGGCGGGTTCGGGCACGACGGGCGCGCCCGGCTCCAGCCAGTCGAGCCGGATCGTCTTCGACCCGCGGTCGGCGTCTTCCCAGTAATCGCACGACCGGTGGTCGAAGCCGGGATCGGCACACGGCGGGATGAGGGCGAAGGACGACGCGTCCACGACCTCGACGATCTCGATCCGAGCCGTCCCGGCGTCCTTCACGCAAGCACTCCGGGGCCGGCCAGATCCTCCAGGGCACCGTCGTGGACCATCGCCGTTGCGGCCGCCAGGTCCGGTCCCGGCTCACGGTCGCGGTCCAGGTGCGGGATGCGGGCCCGGATCCGCTCCAGTGCCTCGGCGACGCCCACCCCCGGTCTCGCGGCGACCTCGCCATCGGACGCCTGCAGCGCGAGCCGGAGGTCGAGCGCCTGGGCGGCGACGACGAGCTCGATGGCGACGATCCACTCGACTCCGGTCAGGACCGCCCGCGCGTGCCGCGCGGCGATCGAGCCCATCGACACATGGTCCTCCTGGTTCGCCGATGTCGGGATGGAATCGGCCGATGCCGGGTGGGCGAGCACCTTGTGCTCGCTCGCGAGCGCCGCTGCCGTGTACTGATAGATCATCATCCCGGACTCGACCCCCGACGAACGCGCGAGGAAGGGCGGGAGTCCGCCGTTCAATCGATGGTCCACGAGGAGCGCAGTCCGACGTTCGCTGATCGACCCGAGCTCGGCCAGCGCGAGCTTGCCGAAATCGAGGGCCAACGCGATCGGCTCGCCGTGGAAGTTGCCGCCGCTGATGACCCGCCCGCCCCCGGTCGCGACCGTGTCGGCGTCGGCGACGCCGCCGCCAGGGAAGACCAGGGGGTTGTCGGTGGCGGAGTTGAGCTCGATATCGAGGACGCGCCTGAGGTGGTCGAGGGCGTCGCGCACCGCCCCATGGACCTGGGGCACGCAGCGCAGCGAGTACGGGTCCTGGACCTTGTGCGCGGACCCGTGATGCCCCTGCTGGAGGCCGCTGTCCCGAAGCAGGTGCCGCAGCTCCGTCGCCACCTGTACCTGGCCCGGATGCGGACGAGCCAGCTGGTATGCCGCGGCAAAGGCGACGTCCGTGCCGAGGAGCGCCTCCACCGACATCGCCGCCGCGACGCTGGCCGTCCGCACGAGCCGGTCCGCGTCCGCGAGCAACAGCGCCCCGACGGCACCCATCATCTGCGTCCCGTTGAGGAGCGCCAGACCCTCCTTGGCCTCGAGGGTCAACGGCTCCAGCCCGGACTCTCGCATCGCCAGCAACGCCGGCACGACCTGTCCGCGGTACTCGACCTGCCCGCGCCCGATGAGGGGCAGCGCGAGGTGGGCGAGCGGGGCCAGGTCGCCGGATGCCCCGAGGCTGCCCTGTTCCGGCACGACCGGGTGGATGCCGGCGGCGAGGAACGCGAGCAACCGGTCGACGACCAGCGGCCGGCAACCGCTATGACCCAGCGCAAGCGTGTTGGCGCGCAGCAGGAGCATCGCCCGGACGATCTCGCGCGGGAAGGCCGGGCCGACCCCCGCGGCGTGGCTCATCAGGAGGTTCTCCTGGAGGTGACTGGCCTGGGATGGTTCGATGAACGTGGAGGCGAGGTCGCCGAAGCCCGTCGTCACGCCATAGACGACGGCGCCCTCCGCCACGAGCGCCTCGATGACGTCGCGGGCTTCCTGCATCCGCGCGCGTGCCTGATCATCGAGCGACACGGCGGCTGACCCACGTGCCACGGCCTCCACGTCGGCGATGGAGAGGTCCGCACCGGTGAGGACGACGACCTTCGGTTCGGTCACGTCGCCGAGGATAGTCGGCTATGCTCCCGGCCGTGTTCGACTTCCTGAACGGGCCGGTCCGCGACCTCGTCACGCAGGTATACGAGGCCGTCGGCTATCTCGGGGTGGCGCTGTGGGTCGCCATCGAGAGCGTCATCGTGCCCATCCCGTCCGAGCTCGTGCTGCCGTTCGCCGGCTTCCTCGTGGGCGAGGCCGCTGCCATCGAGCCCCTCACCGGCCAGCCGTGGTCCTTCTGGCTCGTCGTCATCGCCGGCACGATCGGGGCCACGGTGGGATCGCTCATCGCGTACGCGATCGGGGCGCTCGGCGGCCGCCCGATCCTCGAGCGCTGGGGCCGGATCTTCGGGGTCACCTCGGCCGATCTCGATCGAGCGGACGCGTTCTTCCTGCGCTACGGCGACGCGGCGAGCTTCTTCGGCCGGATGCTGCCCGTCATCCGGTCGTTGGTCTCGTTCGCGGCGGGCGTCGCCCACATGCCACTGCTGCGATTCACCCTGTTCTCGTTCCTCGGGTCGCTCCCGTTCACGGCGCTCCTCGTCTTCGCCGGTGTCCAGCTCGGGGCCAACTGGGAGACCATCGGCGGCGTCATCAAGCAGTTCGAGTACGCGATCGTCGCGATCCTCCTCCTGCTGATCCTGGTCTGGATCTGGTTCCGCATCATCCGTCCGCGTCGAGCGGCACGCCCGGTCTAGCGCCGCTCCGGGGCGATCGGCCGTCCTCCGTCCGTCGCACCCGCCTTCGTCCGGAAGTCGCGATAGAGCAGCAGGTCGTACACGATCTTGAGGCCACCCGCAAGGAAGAACGGCAGCGCGAGCAGGCCCGTCGTCGCGATCATCACCGACGACAGCGACGGCGAGATGGCGGCGCCGGCGTTACGCGCCACCCCCGTCACGCCCGCCGCCGCCGATCGTTCGTCCGGGTCGACCACCGAGATGACATACGACTGCCTGGTCGGCACGTCCATCTGGCTCAGGCTGAACCGGAGCAGCAACACCGCGACCGCGAGAGGCAGGTTCGGCATCAATGGCACGAGGATGAGCAGGACGTTCGAGGGCAGGTGCGTGAAGACCATCGTGTTGATGAGCCCGATGCGATCCGCGATCCGCGCCGCCGACAGCGACGAGACGGCCGCCAGCAGGTTGGCACCGAAGAAGATCGCCCCGAGCACCGCGGGCTCGACCCCGAAACGCAGGTGGAACCAGTAGGCCATCAGGCTCTGCGGGATGAAGCCTCCGGCGAAGGCATCGAGCGAGAAGAGCGCCGACAGGCGCAGGACGACACGGCGCGAGCGACGCAGCCCCAGGCGCTCGCGGATGTCATCGCTCCGTCGCCCGCTGGGTGGTGCCTCGATGGCGCTCCCCAGACGCGCGAAGCCGACGGCCATCGCCAGGCCGATGACCGCGTACCCGATGACGATCGCGCGATACGCATCGACCGTGGCGACCCCGGCGTCGAGCAGCAGCTGGCTGAGGAGGCCGGCCACGAGCGCGCCGCTGGCCGTCGCGACGTAGCCGACCAGGTTGTACCAGGCGAAGATCGCGGTCCGGCGCGCGTCCGGGACGGTCTGGGAGAGCGCCGCCTGCTCGACCGCGAGGAACGGCCCGACCTCGTTGCCGGTCGGTGAGATGACCCCGATCGTCGCGGCCAGGATGAGGAGCGGGACCCAGTCGGTGGCCGCGAACGCCACGCCGGCGAGGACCATCAGGACCGCGCCCGCGACGAGCACGCGCCGTCGCCCGAGCCGATCGGCATGCGTCGTCAGCCACAGCGACAGGATCGTGTCCCCGACCAACGTGAGCGTGAGCACGACACCGATCGTCCACGCGTCGAGGCCGAGCGCATCGAGATAGAGGACGAGCGCGACCGCGAGGAATCCGTATCCGAACATGCGTAGCGTCCGCATCGCGAACAGGGCCCGTCCATCCCCGTCGAGGCCGCGCAAGCTGGCCACCAGCCCCGTGTCCGTGTCGGCGGCTGGCTGGTTGGGCGGCATGGCCGGGAAGTCTACGGGCTGTCCCACGTCCCGTGCGTCTGCCACAATCCCCGCGGAGGTAGCGACCGCGACATGGCTGACGACCACGGGCACGACGACCACGGACAGGACGAGCCGCTCGGGCCGGTCGACGTGAACGCATGGGGAGCGGGCCTGCTCGGGGTCCTGCTGGGGCTGGCCGTGGCCGCTGCGTTCGTGCTCGCGACGCTCCCGGTCTGAACGAGGGCTCCGGTTCCCGCGAGCAGGCGGAACCTCGCGGACGCCGTGTCCGTCCTCCCGATGACCGCGGCGCAGGCCGCGCTCGACGCCGGAGGCACCCGATGGCACGTCGTCGCATCCTCGTCGCGATGGTCGCGCTCAGCCTGGCGCTGCTCGTGCGACCGGTCGCCGTCGGCCCGGCGTTGGCCTGCAGCTGCGCGATGCTCGACGACCCCATCCGCAGCGCGGCCACCGACCCGCAGCAGTGGGTGTTCAGCGGGGTCGTCCAGGAACCGGTGGCGCAAGGCACGCCGGTCGTCCTGACCCGCTGGTTCCGCGGCCCGGCGCCGCAGGCGGTCGTGTGGCTCGACAACCGGGGTTTTGAGGATCCGTTCGGGGGCATGTGCGGGACGACCCGTCCGCCCGCGAGCACCGAATGGATCTTCGCCGCCTACCGGAGCGAGGGCGGCAAGTTCGGTGTGGACATGTGCTCGCCGCACGCCGACCTCGCCACGGTCGAGGGTCAGCGGATGCTGCAGCGAGCCGTGGAGATCATGGGACCGCCTGCGCTCCCCGTCGACGCGGCAGCCGTAGATCCGCCATCGAGCCCAGTCGCCGCCGTCGTGCCGGTCCTCGTCGGCCTCTTGGCGATCATCGGCCTCGTCGGCGGTGCGTTCCTCGTCGTCGGCCGCCGGGAGCGCTGACGCCAGGGTCCTCCGGCGAAGCCCTCCCGGCCCGCACGCAGGGCCCCGAAGCCAGGGGCTAGAACAGCCCGACGACGTTCCCGTCCGAGTCGATGTCGATGTTCCGACCGCCTGGCACCGAGGGAAGACCCGGCATCGTTCGCATCTCTCCGCACAGGGGCGTGATGAAACCGGCCCCGGCGGACAGCCGGATCTCGCGGATGGGCACCGTGAACCCGGACGGTCGACCCTTGAGGTTCGCATCATGGCTGAGCGAGTACTGCGTCTTGGCCATGCACACCGGCAGATGCCCGAAGCCGAGTGACTCGTACAGCTTGAGCGACTTCTGCGCCGCCGGGGTCAGTTCGATGCCGTCCGCCCCGTAGATCTCCGTCGCGATGGTGTGGATCTTCTCGCCCAGAGGGGCCTCGTCGGGGTAGAGCAGCCGGAAGGAGCGCGAGGGATCCTCTGTCGCCGCCCAGACCGCCTCGGCCAGGCCCGCCGCTCCCTTGCCGCCGTCCACGAAATGCGTCGCAAGGACGGCGTCGCGCGCCCCGGCGGAGAGGGCCACCTCGCGGATCGCCTCGACTTCGGCCGGTGTATCGGTCGGAAAGGCGTTGATCGCGACGACCGCCGGGATCCCGAACTTGCGCACGATCTCGATGTGGGCGGCGAGATTCGATGCCCCGGTCCGCACGGCCTCGACGTTCTCCTCCAGCAGGGCAGGATCGAGCGGCTTGCCGGCCACGATCCTGCCCACCCCGCCGTGCATCTTGAGTGCCCGGACGGTGGCCACCACGACCGCGGCATCCGGGGCGAGCCCCGACGCGCGGCACTTGATGTCGAAGAACTTCTCGGCGCCCATGTCGGCCCCGAAGCCCGCTTCGGTGCACACGATCTCGTTGGTGGCGAGCGCGAGCCGGTCCGCGATGATCGAGTTGTTGCCGTGGGCGATGTTCCCGAACGGTCCACAGTGCACGAATGCCGGACCCCCTTCGAGCGTCTGCAGCAGGTTCGGCTTGATGGCATCTCGCAGGAGGACGGTCATGGCGCCCGCGACGCCCAGATCCTCGGCGGTCACGGGGGTGCCGTCGATGCGTGTCGCGAGCACGATCCGCGCCAGACGCGCCCTGAGGTCGTGGAGATCGGTGGCCAACGCCAGGACCGCCATGACCTCCGACGCCACCGTGATCACGAACTCCGTCTCGCGCGGCACGCCGTCCTCGCGGCCACCCAGACCGATGACGACATGCCGGAGGGCGCGATCGCTGATATCGACCACGCGCGGCCACATGACCGCGTGCGCGTCGATCCCGAGTGGGTTCTTGTGATGGAGGCTGTTGTCGATGAACGCGCCAGCGAGATTGTGCGCGGCCCCGATGGCGTGGACATCGCCGGTCAGATGGAGGTTGAAGTCCTCCATCGGGATCACCTGGCTGTACCCGCCGCCGGCAGCGCCGCCCTTGATCCCGAACACCGGCCCGAGTGACGGCTGGCGGATGTTCACGGACGCCTTGCGGCCGATGTGATTGAGCCCCTGGGCCAGACCCACGGTCGTCGTCGACTTGCCCTCACCCAACGGCGTGGGGGTGATGGCGGTGACGACGACGTACTTTCCGCGCGGACGCTCGGCTTCCAACCGGGTGATCGCGCCGAGCGTCACCTTCGCCTTGGTCGGTCCATAGAGCTCCAGCTCGTCGGGACGGATCCCGAGCTCGTCGGCGATGTCGACGATCGGTCTCGGCGTGACGGCACGCGCGATGTCAAGGTCGGACGGGAAGCTCATGGTCTCCTCGAACGGGGCGAGTCAGCGCCCGGCGGCCGTGATCGGTTGTGTCGCGCTGGTCCGTCGTTCGGCGGCGCGGATGAGGTGGGTCAGCAGCAACGCATTCGTCAGCGGACCGACGCCGCCCGGGACCGGGGTGAGGGAGCCGGCGACGCGGACGGCCGTTTCGAACTCTACGTCGCCCACGATCCGTCCGTCCACGACGTTGATGCCGACATCCACGACGACGGCGCCGGGTTTGAGCATGGCGCCCGTGACAAGACGCGGATGGCCTGCCGCCACGACGACGATGTCGGCACGCTTCACGTGCGTAGTGAGGTTGCGCGTGCGCGAATGGCAGACGGTGACCGTCGCATCCTCCTTGACGAGCAGGAAGGCGGCCGGCATCCCGACGACGGGCGACCGGCCGATGACCACGGCGTCGCGCCCCTCGATCTCGACGCCCGAGCGCCGGAGGATCTCGACCGATGCGTGCGCGGTCGCGGGCAGGAACCCGTCGTAGCCGAGCCGGAGAAGGCCGGCATTGAGCGGGTGGATCCCGTCGATGTCCTTGGCCGGATCGATGGCGTCGATGACCGCCCGCAACCGGATCGATGGTGGGAGCGGCATCTGGACGATCACGCCGTCGACGGTGTCGTCCGCGTTGAGCCCACGGATCTTATCGACCACCGCGGCCTCGGTGGCCTCGCCCTCGAGCTCGACGAAACGGGCGTCGATGCCGACCTTCGCGCAACCGCGGAGGATCTGTTCGAGGTACACCGTCGACGGTGCGTCGCGACCGACGATGACGACGGCGAGTGCCGGTGGGCGGCCCTGCGCCCGGGTGAATGACACGACGTCCTCGGCGACCGCAGCCCGGATCTCGGCCGCGATGGGGCCACCCTCCAGCAGGCGTGCGCTGGGCCCGTCGGTCACGTCAGGTGCGACTCGGAGCCGGCCTGGCTTCGGCCGGTTCTCCGCTGCCGACGGTCTCACGGGTCTGGGTCGCGAGATCCTCGATCGCAGACAGAAGCTCCGTCACCCGACTGGTCATCTCGCCTTCGACCTCCGGGTCGCCGACCGAGGGGAGGTTGATCAGGACGTTGGCGGCCGCACCCCTGGCCGCTGCCTCTGCCAGGAGTGCTGCGACGTTGAGGTCGCTCGAGGCGTTGGGGTTGCTCCGGCCGGCCAGGGCTTCGGCAACGCCGGCGAGCTCCAGGCACGACTCGATACAGGCGAGCGGAACCTCGGACGCGTGACGGGCAGCGGATCGAAGCGCAACCCGGCGAGCGTCGGCTTCCTCCTCGGTCGTCCTGGGCAGCTTCATCGCCGCGGCAAAGTCGGCGTAGGCTGCGGCGTCCTCGTCCGCGAGTGCGATGAACCGGGTCGAGAGGGTGTGCCCGGTCTCCATCGCCCAGGCGAGGAGCTCCTCGTGCTCGGCGAACCTGGGCCGCCCGGTGGACAGGGACGCGACCATCCGAACGAGACTCGCGCCGAGTGCGGCCGCGATGGCGGAGGCGCTGCCGCCGCCCGGAACGGGTTCAGCCGATCCGAGCCGGGTGATGAAATCGTCGATGGTCAGGTCGCCGAAGCGACGGGGCTGTTCGGCAAAAGGCACGAGCCGATTGTAGGGGGCGAAACGGGGCGGGCGCGGTACCGGCGCACCCGCCCCTTAGTCGATGACGCGGCTCCTGGTCAGGCCGCGCGACCCTGGTCGACGGCGGTGACGGTCCAGCGCCGTGAGCGATGCTGGAACGTCAGGGACAGTCGTGCCCGAGGCGTCTCCACTTCGAACAGGGTCCGGGGACCGGTGATGACCGGATACGCCGCCGCCTCCTCGCGGAGGGCGGCGAGATGGGTGATGGGAAGTCGTTCGTCGCCCCAGGTGATCTCTCGGGGGCGACCGCTGAACCAGTCGGTCCGGACGTGAACCGGGACCGGCTCTACACGGATGAAGGCCATGCGATGTTTCCTTTCCGGGGGCGATGCCGCCCAGATCGCCGGGCGGGTGGGTTCGTCTCGTCGCCCGGGGCACTCGGCCGACAGAACATCTGTTCGATGACCATCGCGAGACTAGACCGAACAGGTGTTCGATGTCAAGCGTCGTCAGGCGGACTCTCGTCGAGGTCTGTGTCACCTAGGCTGTCACGGCCCTCGGGCGCGTCGGGATCCGGCTCCGGGCCTTCGACCGGCACGCCGCGCGCCCGGCGGTCGAGGGGATTGCGCGGGTCGCGTTCGAACGGCGCGGGCAGTCGGGCCCCGACCAGTCGTCCGCGCGTCACCGCGCCATCGCCATATCGACGACGGAGCGCATCCGCCGCCTCGATCGCCGCACGATGGCGCGGGTCGTCGCTGGGAAACAGGCCAAGCTGCTCGCGCTCACCCAGGTTCGAGGCCGTGACCCCGAGCAGGCGGACGCGGATGCCCCGGACTTCGGGCCGGGCGAGCTCGAGGGCCGCGTGGAAGATCGGCTCCGTCATGTCCGTGGGCTCGGGCAGTGTCCGTTGGCGGGTGATCGTGCGGAACGACGAGTCGCGGATCTTCACGGCGATCGTCGACGCCCGGACACCGGAGGACCGCAGGCGCCCCGCGACGCCGTCGGCCATGCCGAGGATCGTCCGCTCGATGACCTCCGGGTCGGTGGTGTCGACGTCGAACGTGTGCTCGTGCCCGACCGACTTGGCGGGATCGCCCGCGTGGACCGGGTCGGCATCGACACCGCGTGCCCGTTCCACGAGCGAGGCGCCGTGCTTGCCGAACCGCCGGACGACCACATCCGGGGCGAGCGCCGCCAGGTCGCCGATCGTGCGCACGCCGTAATCGGCCAGGGCGACCGCCGTCTTCTCGCCGACACCCCACAGCCGCGAGATCGGGAGCGGTGACAGGAACGCTGCCTCCGTCCCGGGCGCGACCACGACCAGCCCGTCGGGCTTGCGCAGGTCGGACGCGATCTTGGCGACGAGCTTCGTCCGCGCGACCCCGACCGACGCGGTCAGCCCGACCTCCGCACGGACACCGTCCTTGATCAGTCGCGCGATCGATTCCCCCTCGCCGAACAACTGGCGAGACCCCGTGACGTCGAGGAACGCCTCGTCGATGGAGATCGGCTCGACCTGCGGCGTAAACCGGCGCAGGACCGCCATGACATCGCGCGAGGCCTGCTGATAGCGACGCCCATCGACGGGTAGGAACACGCCGTCGGGGCAGCGCCGGACGGCTTCCCGCAGCGACATCGCCGAATGGACCCCGAACCGCCTCGCCTCGTAGCTCGCGGCCGACACGACCCCACGCCCGCGAGGATCGCCGCCGACGATGACAGGCAACCCGCGCAGCTCCGGGCGGTCGCGTTGCTCGACCGCGGCGAAGAAGGCATCGAGATCGACATGGAGGATGGTCCGGTCCGTCACGCTCGGTATCATCGGCCCTCAGTGCAGCCCCCCAACGACGACCGCTTCGGGTTCGAACCCGTGCCCTCGACGCCGGCTCTCGCCCTCATCCTCGGGCTGACGGCCGGACTCGTCCTGACCTGGTCGATCCCGATCCTCGCGATCGTGGTCGTCTGGCCGTGGCTGTTCGCCGTTCCGGGCTGGGTCTTGGTCCGGCGGGTCGCCCCGGAGCTGCCTCGGCCGGGCATCGTCGGGGTGGGCGTGGTCGCCAGCACGTATCTCTCCGCCCACCTCGTCGAGCTGGTCAGTCGTCTCGACGGGTTCGGTCGGGTCGCGGTGCTCATCGCTGCCGGTCTACTGGTTCTCGCCACGGTGGTCCTGACCCGGATCCGCCATCGGTGGCTGGCGCCATGGTCGTTCCCCGCGGTTCGCGATATCCCGAGCGAGATCCGCGGGGCCCTCCGGGCCGACGCTCCGGCGTGGATCGTGGCGGCGGCCTTCGCGCTCCTCGTGCTGTCCGTCCTCGGTGCGAACGGCTGGCGCGAGACGCCGGAGGGGATGGTGTCGGGTGGCTGGAACTGGAGCGACCTCCTCGTCCATGTCGCGATCGGGAACAGCATCGTCCATGGCAACTTCCCGCCGGAGATCCCCTATTTCGCCGGCGAACCGCTCGAGCTACCACTGGTTCGCCGACTTCCACGGCGCGATCGCAGCGACCGCCGCGGATGTGCCGATCATCCCGGTGTTCTTCTTCTCGAGCGCGCTCCTCGCCGGTGCCCTCGCACTCGTCACGTGGGGGCTCGCGCTCGTGCTGACCGGCAGCCGGCGCGTGGCCGTCATCGCCGCGATCCTCGTGTGCGTCGGCGGCGGCATGGGCTGGCTGCGACTCGGTGCGGACGTCCTGGCGGGCAACACGGATCTCGTCGCCCTGATCACTCGGAACCCATATGACAACTCGTGGGCCGACGGGTGGCCGTTCTTCCGCATCGCGTCTGTCCTGGGGACGGGCTTCTTTCCCCATCGCGCGACCACGTTCGGTCTGCCGGGCCTCGTGGCGGTGGTCCTGCTCGTCGTAGCCTGTCTCGGGCGACGGCCGGCCGGCGTGCTCCTCGCGGGCGTCCTGGCGGCGCTGCTCGCCCCGTTCCACTTCGCGGCATTCCCGGCCGTCTACCTGATCGTCGGGCTGTACGTCGTCACGTCGGGCGCGTGGCGCGCCCGCTGGGCCTTGCGCGATGCCGCGCTGTTCCTGGCGCCGGTCGTGGTGGCACTGCCGTACGTGCTGCCGGCGGCCCTCCGCCAGGGTGCCGAGGGCTCCTTTCGACCCGTGCTGGGCTGGAGCGAGGCGCGCATCGCCGACGGGCCCGCGGCGGTGGCGTTCTTCTACGTCACGAACCTCGGGATCCCGGTGCTGCTCGCGATCGCGACGTTGCTCTTCCTGCGGGGAGCGCAGCGTGTCCCGAACCGGGCGTTCCTCGCCGCCTGGCTCGTCGCCCTCTTCCTCGTGCCGAACGTCGTGCGCATGAGCTCCATCGATTTCGACATGAACAAGTACTTCCAGATGATGTGGATCGCAGCGGCCATCCTCGCGGCCTGGCTCGTGGCGCGGTGGCCGCGCCCGGCGATCGCGGCGGTGCTTGCGATCTGTGCCATCTCGCCAGCCCTCATCGCCCTCCACCACGCGACCCACCCGGCCGTGACGATCAGCCTGCCCCAGGCGGCAGCCGCCCGATGGATCGAGGCCAACGTCCCCGAGCGCGCGGTCTTCGTGACCGACGACTTCATCAACTCCCCCGTCGACCTCGCGGGTCGGCTGCGGATCACGACGTTCGGGCCACAGATCGCGAACCTGGGCTACGATCCGGCCCCGCGCGCGGCGGCCGTCCAGGCCGTCTACTGCGACGGCCCGGAGATCGCGGCGGAAGCGATGGGACGCTACGGCGCGACGTACGTGCTGTCATCCGGCGGTGTCCTCGACTGCGCCGACGGTGAGCCGACCGACTTCGCCTCGAGCCCGTTGTTCGAAACGCAGTACGAGGTCGACGGCGTCAGCGTCTGGCGGTTGCTGCCATCCGCCTGAGACGCTCGTGTCCGGGGATCGCCGGCGCCCTGTCCGTGCCCTGCCCCACCGGAAAAAGCGCTCAGAAGGCCCAATGGCCCGCGACGAACAAGGCGATGCACATGCCGAGGAGCAGCGTCGAGGCCACGAACAGCGGCGGCCCGAGCCAGGGCACGCGACCGAGACGCCCCGCGACGATGAAGATCGGGAAAACGCCCATGAGATAGCGCGGCACGCTGATGGGCCAGCTGAGCGTCAGAAAGCTCAGCAGCGTGAGTCCGGTGTAGACGGCGTACGACGGCCGGCTCCCTCTGCCGAGGATCGTCCACAGCGTCGTCGCGGCCAGCAGGCAGATGGCGACGAAGGGCGCAAGGTACACGGTCGCCCACGACTGACTGGGTTGGAATCCCTGCACGCCGGCCCAGGCGCTCCACAGCGCGGTCCACGGGGCGATCGTGGAGACGCGGAAGACGTCGCGCTGGACCCCGAGGAAGAACAGCGGATCGCCGAAGGTCACGCTGTTCAGGACGAGGTAAAGGAGTGGACCGCCTGCAGCCAGGAGCAGCCACGACGCGTCCCGACCGACCCGTCGCTCGGACAGCCAGTACTCGACGATGAGGGCCGGCAGGATGAACGCGCCCTGGATGCGCGTCGCTCCGGCGAGGAACGCGAGCGCGCCAGCAGCCGCCCATCGCTTCTCCCGTGCGGCCACGAAGGACCAGACCGTGAACGCGAGGAATGGGCCCTCCGAGTACGGCGCGACGAGCGTGAACGCCGTCGGGAAGACGCTCATCGCAAGGACGCCCCAGCGGGCGATCGGCCGACCGTCATCCATCCGGATGAGGCGGTGCAGGCCCGCCGCCGCGGCCAGCGTGGCCGCGAACGAGATGAGCATGCCGGCCACGAGCGGGGTCGCGACGACCGAACCGACCCGGATCAGCGCCGGGAGGAGCGGGAAGATGACGATCCGCGCCGGATCGACATAGCCGTGCTCGGCGACCTCGAAGAAATGGGGCGCGTCCCAGCGGTTCCAGATGTCGAGGAAGGAGCGCGAGCCCAGGGCCTCAGGCCGAAGCACGATGACCGCGAGGAAGCCGTAGACGAGGACGACGCCCCGCAGGAGGATCGTCGGCAGGACGGCGTCGACCCAGGCCTCGCGGCCGAGGAACCGCCTGGCCGAAGGGTGGATCAGCCCTTGGGCTCCACCACGATCGTGACCTCCGGGGTCATCCCGCTGAAGACCTTGATCGCGACCTTGTAGGTGCCGAGCGACTTCAGCGGTTCCTCGAGGTCGATCTTGTGACGGTCGACCTCGATGCCACGCCGCGCGAGCGCGTCGGCGATGTCCTTGGAGGTGATCGAGCCGTACAGCTTGCCGCCCTCGCCGACCTTCACGCCCATCGTCAGGGTCGTGCTGGCGATGCGCGTCGCCGCGATGTCGGCTTCCTCGCGTTCCTTCTTGCGCTTGTCCTCGCGGCTGGCGATGTCATGCTGCCAGGCTCGATAGGCGCCGCCAGCGGCTGGCACCGCGACGCCCTGGGGGATGAGGAAGTTCGTCGCGAAGCCGTCCGCGACCTGCTTCATCTCACCGCTCTTGCCGAGCTTGGGCACGTCCTGGGTCAGGATGACCTTCAACTGATGGGATCCTCCCTGGTGATCCAGCCTCGCACGCGCGGCGCGAGCCCGGATCGGTCGATGGCACGCCCCGCACCGGCCACGAGGGCGGGGATCCGCCGGATGGTCCGACGGACCGGGCCCGGCGTCAAGCGCCGGATCTGGGCGATGTCGCGATCGAACGCGGCACGTTCGATGCCGAGGTCCTCGACCTTCTCCTGGAGGAGCTCGGGCGGCACGCCGTCGAGGAAGAGATCGACCGCGAGCACGACGACGACGAGATCATCGAGGCCACCCAGGATCGGCAGGCTTTCAGGGATGAGGTCGCGACCGAGCACGACGTAGCCGGCGGCGGCGCCGAGCAGCACCTTGCGGTCGTTCGGCATCCGCTCGTCGAGGACCAGCGCCGCGATGAGGCGCGCGTAGTCGGGGACGCGGCTGGCGACCGGCAGGAACGCGAGCAGCGACACCATCCGGCTGAAGCCGGCTCGTCCGGGGCTCTTTCCCTTGGCCATGGTCGGTCGTGGCTCCCTTGGGGTTCGTGGTGTGTGGCGCAGCGCGGTCGTCGTCGACGCGGGACGGGGAGTCTACCAGCGAATGGCGGGATCCGCCTTGACATCGAACGTCCGTTCGGTATCATGCATGGCAAGGAGGCGCGAGTGACGAAGCACGACGCCGAGCGCAAGGTCAGGATCCTCGATTTCATCGCCGCGACGCTGCGCGCCCGCGGTTATCCGCCGTCGGTACGGGAGATCGCCCAGGCGGTCGGACTCGCCTCCACGTCCGCCGTGCACCACCACCTGCAGATCCTGGAGCGGGACGGCTACCTGGAACGGGGCGCTGCCCAGAGCCGGGCCATCCGCCTCACCCCCACGGCCGCGATCCGGCTGGGTCTTTCGAGCGAGCTCGTGCCGCAGGCCACGACCCCGGACTCGTTCATCGTCCCGATCATCGGGGAGATCGCCGCCGGCGGTCCGATCGAGGCGTACCAGGACGCCTCGGAGTCGATGTCCGTCCCGGACATGCTCGCGCCGTCGGGTGACGCGTACGTCCTGCGCGTGCGCGGCGACTCGATGATCGAGGCACATATCGCGGACGGCGACTTCGTGCTCATCCGTCCACAGACGACCGCCCGGAACGGCGACATCGTGGTCGCCCAGGTGGAGGAGAACGCGGTCACCCTGAAGCGCTTCTTCAAGGAGAAGGACAAGATCCGGCTCCAGCCGGCGAACGAGTCCTACCCGCCGCAGTTCTACGACGACGTCCGCATCCAGGGAAAGCTCATCGGCGTCATCCGCAAACTCGACTAGGGGCGGCGGCGCTGGACGCCCGATGCCCGCGTTGGACGGCTCCGCGCGTTCGCTCACGCACTTCAAGTGCGCTCGCTCTCGTGCTCACCGTCCGCCTTGGCCTCGACCGCCCGGCCGTCCGATTCTCAGTTCTCAGACCGTGTGCTGTGCGGCCCACTGACCTTGTGGGGATATCCACGAAATCGTCCACACCGTGCCCACAGCCGGGGGATTCACGTGGACGCGGGGCGCGGAGATCGGTTGCTTGGTTGACCTGATCCCGGGTTCGCCCGCCGATGATGACGCCCCCAACCCGTCTTGTCGGAGACCTGCCGGACTGTGATCGATCGTCTGCCGCCGCAAAGTCTCGAGGCCGAGCAGTCCGTGCTCGGCGCGATCCTCATCGACCGTGATGCTGTCGTCGAGGTCGCAGAGTTCCTGCGGGCCGAGGACTTCTACCGCCAGGCCAACGGCCGCATCTACGCGGCGATCATCGACCTCTTCGAGCGACGTGAGCCGATCGACATCGTCACGGTCGCCGAATCACTCGAGCGACGCGAGGAACTCGAGGCGGTCGGCGGGCGCGCCTATCTCTCGAGCCTGAGCAACGAGACCCCGACCGCGGTTCACGCCGCGCAGTACGCGCGCATCGTCGAACGCAAGGCGGTCCTGCGCAACCTGATCGGCGCGGCGGGACGGATCGCGGGTATCGGCTACGAGGATCCGGCCGAGATTCAGGAGGCCATCGACCGCGCCGAGTCAGAGCTGTTCGCCGTCAGCCAGAAGCGCGTCGACGTCGGCTTCTCCGCACTCAAGTCGTTGCTGCACGACGCGTACGACCGGCTCGACTACCTGCACGCGCACCGCGGCGAGATCTCCGGTGTTCGCTCGGGCTTTGCCGACCTCGATGCGCTGACGACGGGCCTCCAGCCGAGCGACCTCATCGTGCTCGCCGCTCGCCCGTCGGTCGGCAAGACGAGCTTCGCGCTCAACATCGCCGAGCACGCCGCGGTCAAGGAGCGCAAGACCGTCGGCGTGTTCAGCCTCGAGATGAGCAAGGAGCAGCTGGTGCTCCGCATGCTGTCGAGCGTCGCCAACATCGACTCCCAGCGACTGCGCTCGGGTTTCCTTGAAGAGCTCGACTTCGCCCGGATCGCGCCGGCGATGAACTCGCTGTCCGAGGCGCCGATGTACATCGACGACTCGCCGAACATCTCGGCGATGGAACTCCGGACCAAATCGCGCCGGCTCCAGGCGGAATCGGGGCTCGACCTGATCATCGTGGACTACCTGCAGCTCATGCAGGCCACCACGACGAACCGCGACGCGAACCGCGTCCAGGAGGTGTCTGAGATCTCGCGTGGGCTCAAGGCCCTCGCGCGCGAGCTGCATGTGCCGGTCATCGCGCTGTCGCAGCTGTCGCGCCAGCCGGAGATGCGCGAGTCCAAGGAGCCGCGGCTGTCGGACCTGCGCGAGTCGGGCGCCATCGAGCAGGACGCCGACCTCGTGATGTTCCTGTGGCGCGACAAGGAGCGCAGCGGTCCCGAGGATCAGGAGACCGACGGCGAGGTCATCAACCTCAAGCTCGCCAAGCACCGCAATGGCCCGACCGGTGAGATCCAGCTGTGGTTCAAGAAGCGCCAGACACGGTTCGTGAGCTATGCTGGCGAGCGGTTCGCGGAAGTCAGCTAGGGAGTGCCCACGGCGGGTCCTGTCGCCGGACGTCGCCCGGCCTGCGCTCGCTACGGCTCCGCCTAGCGCTCGCTCCGCCGGGCGCCCGCCCGACGCCACCCGCCGACGTCAGCCCAGGCAAACCCCCAGACCACTCGCCAAACACACCAATCGGGCCCGCGACATCACACATTGCGACATCGACGTCCATCGACCCGCTCATCCGCGTTGTTGGGTGAACCGCCGTCAGCGTCGTCGGTCGGAAAGAAGCCAGCGGGCAGAGGCGATGATCGCGCCTAGAGCGAAAACGATAAACAGGCCGTAGAAGACGAGGCGGAACTCGATGCTGTTTCTCAGATCGCCGACGGGGTAGCCCATCGGCTCGGCGATCTTGAGTAGGGCAAGGATGACAATGAACGGGCAGACGATCAGCGCCATCTGCCGGCTTGTCCTCGTCCGGGCGTGCTTGCGGAAAGCCACCAAATCCTGTTCGGTCATCACTCCACACACTATCGGATGCCTTTTGCGGTCGCATCGTGAAACGACCGAACGGGTGTCATTGGCGGACACTGAGTGAGTCGAGCGATCGCCCACTCCAAGGGCCTTCTCAGTTACAGTCGCGCTGCTGTGGCGCGGCGTGGCCAGATGACACGCAGGCCGAACTGGAGCGTTCCCGTGCCTCCCGGGTGGGAGCCTACCTAAACGGGATAACCGCACCAACACCCACAGCCGGGGCAGGACCGGCCGCCGCGGCACCGCCAGGCCGAACGCGCGGTGGCTCATTCGTCGTCCACGGACCGCACGACGGCTGAACCCGCGGTCGAGTGACATTGGCGCACACTGAGTGATGTGTGGTTGCTATTCGCTCGTCGGATGGGGACTCGACCGATGAGGAAGCGATGAGCAACGAGGACAGCCCGCCGGATCGCAACCGACGAACCGCCGTCCAAGTCGTCAGGGAATACCTTGCGCTACGGCGCGAGTGGGACATTTCGACGGCGGAGCGGGCGACCGGCTGGAAGCGTGGCGAGCTCGTCGATCCTGACCGTTTCGTGTATCCGGACCCAGAGGAGGATCCGGCCCTACTCGGCCGGGCCAGGTGGGAGCTTCGACGTCTGCGCGAGGAATGGTGCACCCCTGCCGCAGTCGCTCGGCTCGACCCCCGCGCATCATTCGGGACCACGTCCGAATTCAATCCCGACGACCTCGTCGTCCTGAGCCTCCACTCGGTCTCCGATCAGGAGGTGAGACTTCGTACCCGCGAGTATCCGTACGCTCAGTATCCGCCCGTCGAGGACGACATCGTGTTCGCGACCGAATACGACTACGTCATTCGCCTTGTCGACGGCGCCTGGCGTCTGGACCAGCGGTCGAGCGCGGGTAAGGGCAGCGAGGTGATCCGCGACCTCCTCTAGGGTCATTGGCGGACTGTGTCCACGACCGGGTGACATTCGCGGACACTGTGCGACTTCAGCGCCTGTGGTCGGGATTCTCGCGGCGATCCGCTCTAGCGTGGCGCCCTAGCCCGGCGGACCTGACATCGGATCGGGGTGTGCCGTCCACGCGTCTGTCCCAGGATCGAAGGTCAGCCAACGCCATTCGTGGACGTTCTCCTCGGTGAGGTGAACGGGGCGACCGACCGCTTGTGCGAGCCCCTGCATGAAGGTGAGGAGCGATTGCGCGCGCGCCTCGGTGTCGACGTCGTTCGGCCTGACGTCGAACTCGATCTCAAGCTCGCCGAAGAAGTGGCAGTTCAGCCTTACGTCTCCAAGGTTAATTCCCAGCATCGGCATGTTGTCGCCGGTCCTGAGAGCAAAGACGTCCGAGATCGTCTCTGGGAGAAAATCTGGATCAGGTACCAGCTGTGCTTCACCGCTCGCAGCCAACCCTCCAACAAATCGGTATGCGCGATCCCAGTCCTCAATCGTCGTGTCAAGGACAATGATGTCTCGAAGCGACCCGTCAGGGCGAAGCGCTGCCTGCAATTGGGACCACGGAACCGGGAAGCTTGATTCGCGAGCATCCATGGCGACGATGGTAGGGGCGAATGTGTCCGGGAGGGAGGCCGTGTCGGCTACCCTTCCTTCGCCCTGGTGTCATTGGCGCACGCTTTGCGACGATCGCGGCTCGTATCATCGCTCGGTGAATGAGTCGTCGGACTTTACCTTCGTCGTGCTGCCGCCCTTCGGCCTCCTGGTAATCGTCGGGAGTGCCGTCGTCGCGGTCGTCGTGATCATTCGATGGCTGCGGCGGTAGGGGCAGGTTCACGTTGCATCCCTGCGCTAGCCTCGCGAAATGGCCCAGCACACACCTTGGTACTTAACTGGGAAGGGTCGGTGCATTACAACGCTGACCCCTTAAGGAGAGTCACCTTCATCCGCGGCGGAACGGTTGTTGACAACCCGTTCTCCGTGGTGCGCTGATGCGTCGCTACAAGGTCTGGGAGTACACGGTCTCCCACAGCCAATTGCTTTTGCGCAGTCCGCGGGAAGACGGGTATCCCACGCGCATCGACGTGCTCTTCAAGGGCGTGAGCTTCCTCCAATTACCGGTGTGGTTCGACATCGAGTCCATCGACGAAATTTCGCCGGCCGAGGTCCGCTCTATCGGAGGCGAGGACGCCCTGAAAGCACTGACACATGAGCGAAAAGGGTTCGTGCTGCGATCGCCCAGCGGCGACGCCCTCGTCGTCGCGTTGGTCATGGGTCTCTGCCGAGGATGAGTTCGACTCTACGGATCCCAGTTCGTTACCGGTTTGGCCGATGCGCGCTGGCTGATTCGATCATCGCTGGCCGTTCCTCCGCGACCCCAAGGTCGCCCCACGGGAGGGCATCTGGGGTCATTGGCGCACGCTTTGCGATCAATTGGTCGTAGCGCACCCTCGAATCGACGGTCGTCGGTCGTACCCTATGACCGATGAGACGTCTGCTTGCGACCAGACCTCGGGCGCGACTGGATATCGGCTTCGTCCGCCTCCTCGTTTCGACCTTAGGCCTGTTGCTCGCCACGGGCGCGTGTTCGCTGCTGCCAGGCGATACCGCGGTCCTGATCGTACACAATCGCTCCGCGGTGCCCATCGCCCTCTACCCAGGCGCAATCATCGAGCCCTGCTCCGAGGTGGAGTTCGATCGCGGGGCGGTCAACGCCGGGAACGCTCGGCTCAACCAGGCGATGGACTCCGACCCCGAGCACTCCTGGGTCCCGCGAGGAGCCGTCCGATTCTCCCGTGGCATCTCTGGCCGCCCTGTCGGATCAACTGAACCAATGACCGTCGTGGTCTCCGCAGGGGAGCCGCATCAGCAGCTGGGCAGGATCGCGCCCGGCGAGCTTCCGGCGTGTGGCGGCGAGCCGGTCGGCATCGATTAAGCAGGAGCGTGCCCTCTAGTGACATTCCCGGACACAATGCGAGGCCCGGCTCTTGTACCGTGCTCGCGTGACCGACGCCGACGAAGAGCTTTGGATGATAGCCAGGCGAGA
The DNA here is from genome assembly GCA_963735785.1 of uncultured Chloroflexia bacterium. Taxonomy (GTDB): domain Bacteria; phylum Chloroflexota; class Limnocylindria; order Limnocylindrales; family CSP1-4; genus SPCO01. Next base: position 996,929 of record CAVTMH010000003.1, read on the forward strand.
ACGTGAGCTGACCTACGGGACGCCGCTGGGCTCTGGCGACTACCGAATCCGTGCGACTGCCCTATCAGCGCCAGGCCGCATTCGTCCCGGGGCCGTCGTACGGACGCGAATCAATGCCGACGGCGACCGTGAGATCGTCGCGTTGGTGTCGCGCTCGCCATACCGATCGGCCTCAGCGCTTCTTGGCCGACAAGCCCTGGACTCCATCGAGCTCGCTGACTTGAAGGCGCGCGTCGTTACCGCTGGCGGCGAGTGGGAGCAGCTCCTTGGGGGCGTATTCATAGTTCACGTTCCACGGGACTCCAGTGTCGACCCACGCGCCGAGCTTTCTGCTCTCGCGCCGTCTTGATCCGAGTCGCACGCGGCGTGTGACCAGGTGACATTCCCGGACACTAAGCGACTTCTGCGGCCTATCCTGCCACCATGCCGGACGCAGAAGACGCGCCATCGAGCGCAGACGAAATCGCCATCAACCTAACCTTCGATGAAGCCCTAGTCCTCGACGGCTTCTTGAGCCGAAGCGAGCCAAGGAGAGGTGACTGCTTCACGATCGAGCACCGGGCAGAGCTCCGCGTCCTTTGGAACATCGGGGCAATGCTTGAGTCCCGCCTTCCCGTTGTGAACAACCCCGACTATGAGCGGCTCCTGGCCTCTGCGCGTGAGCGGGTCCGCGACATTAGCTAGTGACATTGGCGGACCCGTTGCGAGCCGAGTCGCATGTACCCTCATCGACATGGGGCCGTCGACGAACCACGAGCATGACGAGCGGGGCGACTCATGGACTGCTCGCCGAATTCACTTTCCCCTCACCCGCGACGCAAGCGGTTATCCGCCCGAGTCGAGTGAGACCCTGTGGGCTACGTACCTGGGTGAAGGCACCTACCGGATCGACAACATCCCATTCTTCGCGAATCGCGTGAGTCTCGGTGATGTGATCGAAGCAGAGATGATCGACGGATTAGCTACATTTGCGAGGGTCCGTGAGCGCGGCGGCCACTCAACACTGCGAGTTGTCGCATTCGATGCGGCCGCCGTCCCTGAGCTGCGCGCCGCCGTCCACGAACTAGGTTGCGCGACGGAACTCAGTTACCTCCCAAAACTCATATCCTTGGATGTACCACCATCCGCTTCGCTCGAAGCGCTCCGGAAGCTGTTGGCGGATGGGGCTGAGCAGGGCCGTTGGGACTATGAGGAGGCCGACGTTCCAGCGTGACCGATCAACATTGCCAAAACCAGTACCCGGCGCCGGCCTGAGTTCTTGCGAGCCATCGTCCCCGAGTGTCATTGGCGCACGCTTTGCGACGACAGCGAATCATCCCGGCGGCTCCTGCTGGCGGGATGACAACCAAGCGGCGATCGGGAGAGTCAGTCGAGTTCGGCTCGAGAGCCGGGAAGCGCGCTCAGAACCGATGGCGCCAGGGGATGGCGGCAGCAAGCTGGAGTGCACGCGGCGGGTGGCGGCGGGTGATCTCGCGGCGGAGCGAGCGCTAGGCGCAGCGCCGTAGCGAGCGGAGGCCGTGAGGCAACCGGTGACAGGACCCGCCGACTGCGTGAACCGACGGACGCGCTACTCGCTCTCGCCCGGCAACAGGGGCCTGAGGCTGAACGTGAACAGCTGGCCGTCGCCCGCGTTCAGGACCAGGTTCTGGAAGCCGCCCTCGTAGTCGGTGATCCCGAGCAGGTCGATCTCGGCGGGCGTCATGACCCGGTGGGGGAACTGGACCCCGTTCGGGTCGGCGTCCGGCTTGAAGTCCGCCGGCGTGAGGTCGGGCCACGGCCAGTCGCGGATGTCGGCGGCTTCGATCCCGGGCGACTCGAACAGGGTGCCGCGGTAGGCTTCGGATGTGTAGACATCGGTCGGGACGGTGCCGCCCTGGTCGAAGTCGGCCAATCGATCCGCGAGTCGCTTGAATGCGGCGCGGGCGGGGCCATCGATCATGCCTTCCATCTCGAGTCCGAGCGCATAGACCGAGACCGTCTTCTTGAGGCCACCGGCCTCGATCGTGAAGATCGCCGTCGATGCGTCGGCGACCATGTCGTTCGGGTAGTTCGGGCGGGCGGCGGCGAGGCCGCCATCCTGCAGGGCCAGGAGCAGCAGTTCCTGGATCTGCTCCTCGTTGAGCTTGGCCGTGCGGAGCGGGTTCATCTTGAACACCGTCCCTTCGGCCGCGGGCACATCGAGCATCGGGTTGCGGAAGATGACCGTCCCGTCGCCGTAGAGCGTGAAGTGCGGCACCGCCGCCGCCGTGAAGGCCGGCATGATGAACCCGCCGCCCTCCTCGTAGCGCAAGAGCACGTCGGTCGCGCCGGTCTTGTGCTCGATCGCATCCGCCGCGGGAGTGGCTGACGGGGCGGCACTGGGACTGCTGCCCGGGGTTGTCGACGCGACGCCTCCGGCGGCGCTACAGGCCGCGACGACGATCGCGAGGGCGACGGTGAGCAGGAGGGACGCCGTACGGCGTGGGTGGTGTGACATGGGCGCCGGACGCCATTCTGCCCGACTCGGTTCCGACGGTGAGGACTACGGGGCGCGCCGCACGCTGCCGCCGCGGCCTTCTAGACCGTCCTGGAGTCGACCCTCTGCGTCGTCCGCCGTCGACGCATCGAGACAGTCGACGAGCGCAGCGGCGACATCGTCCGCATCCGTCCCGTCGGACAGATCGACCAGGATGACCTGGCGCTCATCCGGGAAGTGGACCTCGATTTGGCGGCCGGCCGCTTCCTGCGCTCGTTGCGCGTTCATCGACCGATCTTGCCCGTGCGGGCGTATCGGGGAGGTTGCAACGGGCGCCGCTTGGACTTCACGAACTCGACGGAACGCACCATCGTGCGACCCTCGAACGGGTTTATGGAGGCGCACAGCGGAGAACGCGGCCCTAAGGCCTTGACTGCGCGCGTATCTTCTCCAAATTGAGTCCCGGGCCGAGCCCGGGCCGACCCGAGCGCGCCGCCCCTGCCCAGGCGCGGCTCCGCCGTCGGTCCGATCGGCGGGAGGCCGAGTCTCGACCATCGTCGCGTTCGAGCCGAGGGAGGGCCTGGAGAGGGTGTACGAAGACCGTTCGTTGACCTGTCGCGATTGCTCGGAGGAGTTCGTCTTCTCCGCCGGCGAGCAGGCCTTCTATGCCAGCAAGAGCCTGGTCAATGACCCGCAGCGATGCCCGACCTGCCGGGCCGCAGCCAAGCGCGCCCGATCGAACGAAGGCCCGCGCGAGTTCCACGCCGCGATCTGCGGTGCGTGCGGTGGCCAGGCAGTCGTCCCGTTCGCACCCCGCAACGATCGTCCGGTGTACTGCAGCTCGTGCTTCGACAAGGTCCGAGCCGGGACCCTGGAGACGTCGCCCGCGCACGTGTAGTTAGGATCTGCAAGGGCGCCTGGCCAGGCGGGCGACGTACAGGCCTCGTGGCATGATGGGGCACTCCGAGTCCGGTCGGCCGCAGGAGGTGCACACGTGGGCGTCATCATCATCCGCGAGATGGTCGGGACCAGCCCCAAGTCCTGGAGTGATGCCGCCCGTCAGGCCGTCGCAACCGCCTCGAAGACCGTGCGCAACATCCAGACGGTCGAGGTCGTGAAGTCGAGCGCCGTCGTCACCGACGGCGAGATCGTCGAGTACCGCGTCGAGGTCAAGATCGGCTTCGAATACGAGGGCTGACTCGCAGCTAATCACCGGTTGAGCGCCCGGCGCCACCATGGGTCGATGCGGCACCCCCATCCCCTCGGCCCCCTCGTTGACACCCAACGGGAGCCATCTCTATCGTTCGGCCGGCCCGAGACTCCTTCATCTCCCCGCCCCGTCAGGGAGCGGTCGCCGATCGCTGTAGGTCCGGGACGGCGGTCGGATGCAACCCCGCCCAGGAGTGGCCCGCTGCGCGACGAGGTCCGCGGGTTCCCGATCCAGCTGGCAAAGGTCCAGCCCCCGGCGCTTCGTGAGGAGACGCTCGAACGGCCGCGACTCCTGGACTGGTTGCGGGCGAAGGTTCATGGCCGCGTCGTGCTCGTCCTGGCGGATGCGGGGTATGGCAAGACGACGCTGCTCGCCGACTTCTCGCGGCGCTCGCGGATGCGCACGTTGTGGTATCGCCTCGACGACGATGATCGCGATTGGGTCTCGTTCCTCCACCATCTCGTGGCAGCGGGCCGCGAGCACGACCCGACATTCGCGTCGGAGACATCCGGGCTGCTCGCCGAGATCGGCGCTGGCGGTCCTGGTCGCGAGGTCGTGCTCGACGCCTTCATTCGCGAAGTAAGCGCGATCGCGGCTAATGGGGCCGTGCTGGTGCTGGATGACTACCACCTGGTCGACGACGCCGCGGACGTTCGCCACATCACCCGGGAGCTGCTCGCCCGTGGCCCCGAGCGCCTGTCGGTCGTGTTCGCGAGCCGGCGGACCCCGTCCGTGCCGCTGGCCCGCCTCCGCGCGGTCGGGGAGGTGGCCGAGCTCAGGACGGGTGAGCTTCGGTTCGATCCAGCCGAGACCGCCCAGCTATTCACGGAAACGTACGGACGCCCCCTGGACGCCGATGTGCTGGCCGACCTGGCCGTGCGGACGGAGGGCTGGATCGCGTCGTTGCAGTTGGTCCAGGCGGCGTTGCGGGACCGCACTCCGGCGGAAATCCGCCGCTTCGTCCGAAGTCTCAATGGCGCCGACCACGAGATCTACGACTACCTCGCCGAGGAAGTCGTTGGCGATCTGGACGACGATCTTCAGCAGTTCCTCATGGAGACGTCGATCCTCCAGGTCGTCACGCCGGAGCTCGCGGAGGTCGTGTCGGGCGGCGAAGCTGCCGAGGTCGCTCGACTCACCGCGGCAGCGGAGCGGTTGACCCTCCTCAGCCGCCTATCCGGCGGACCCCGAACGCACCAGCGCTATCACCCGCTCGTGCGGGAGTTCCTCGAGGCTCGCTTCCGGGCAACGGCTGGCGCCGAGGTCGTCGCGGACCTGCATCGGCGAACAGCGGCCGCCGCCGCGGTCACGGACTGGCGAACTGCCGCATACCACTATCGCGAGGCGGGCGACCGCGCTGCCGTCCTGCAGGTCGTCGGCGACGCGATCCCGATCATCATGGGCAACGGCCAGTACGCCCTCGCCGAGGCCTTCATCGGCGCCATCCCACCCGATGAACGGCCAGCCGGGTTCGACCTGATCCTGAGTCGGGTCGACATGCAGCACGGCGATTACGAAGCGGCGATCGCCGCCTCGCAAGCCGTTCTGGACTCCGACACAACCGACCCGGTTCATCGCGACCACGCGTTGCTCAACCTGGTGACCTTGTACTTCAACTATGGCAACGGTGAGAAGGCGCTCGAGTTAGCTGAACAACTTGCGGTGTCGGCAGATACAAACCTCCGCGCAATTGGCACCGTGACGATTGCCATGCTCAAGGCAGGAAATGCAGCAGAAATGGAGGCGATCAACAGGCAACTGCGCAGCATGGCTCGGGATCAGAAGTCAGGTCGCGCACACCACTACGCAGTAACGATGGCCAATTTGGCCTACAACTCCATAATTCAGGATCGACTTCAGGATGCCGCGCGCGAAGTAGAACTAGCGCTGAGTGCATTCGATGCGGCCTCAAGCCTTCTTGAGCGTGCCTCGGCGACAATGGCAAAAGCGCAGGTCCTCGCTCGGCTCGGCAGAATGGACGAAGCACGCGACCTCATTCGCGCTCTCGTGGACCATGGCGGCCCGTATCAACAGAACGAGACCTACGCCGAGGCAGCAGATGTGTTGGACGCGTTCGACTCACGCGAATCCGCCTTGGCGATCCTCGATCGAGTTGGCAATAGCTCGACGATAACCATCGCCGATAGACGTCACCTTGCCCTAACCCAGGCCCGCTTGCACCTGAGGGCACATAGGTTTGACGAGGGCGCCCAGGCACTCGCCACATTCGTGCCGGGCCAGCCGACGGTGATGGGCCAATCGGCGATGCTCGCAGTTACAACTGCATATCTAACGGTTGCGCGAGGGGACGAGGACGCGAGACGGACCGTTGCCGTCGCCACCGAGGAGGCTCGGTCGTACGGAGTGGATGCCGCGCGTCGCCTGGGTGAGCTCCTTGCTGGCGTAGTAGGCGGAGCTGATGCACTTGGGCAAGCCGTCCGTACCATCGGTCCTGCCTATCCATGGCACCTGACGTACATTGCAGATCTACTGGCCCCCCGCCTTGAAGTCTTGAGCGGCCCGGCTCGAGAGGTCATCAGCCGGGCGGCTCGAATGCATCCGGAGCGATGGCGAACGGGACTACGCGAAACCCTAACGATGGACACCGGCGCGACGAATCTCGCGGCGGCTCGGTTGCTCGAGGAAATTGGGGACGAGTCCGACATCTCTCGGCTCCGACAACTCGCAAAGTCTGGCCGACGGAGTCGCGAAGCCGCCACTCTCGGTCGCTCGTTGGCCCGCCGCCTCGCTAAGCCGGTAAGCATCGAGGACCAGGGCCGCGTTGGTATCATCGTCGGCGGGCGCGAGGTGGCAGGGACGGCGGTGCGACGAAAAGTCCTCGCCTTGCTCTGCTTCCTGATTACAAGACCGGACATGTCCGCAACCCGTGATCAAGTCCTCGATGCGCTATGGCCGGATTTGGGTCCCGAGGTTGCGATCAACTCATTGAATCAGACGCTGTACTTCCTGCGCCGTGTCTTCGAGGAGAACTACTCGGAAGACCTTTCGCCCGGGTACATACACCATGACTCCGACGTGATCTGGCTAGACAGTGATCTAGTCACAAGTCGCAGCGTGGAGTGCCGACAACTGATCCGTGATCTTCCGCCTCGCCCCGGCCCGGATGACGTTGAACGCCTCACTGTGACGTATCGCGGCAGATTCGCCCTCGACTTCGAGTACGAGGAATGGGCGAGCTCCTATCGAGACTCGCTCCATGCGGCGTACCTGGAAATTGTCGAACGCTCCGTACTTGACGACTTCACGGCCGGTCACTACGACCGCGGGATTCGGATTGCCAGACGCGCCTTGGACGTCGATGGATCTGCGGAGCAGATTGAAGTGTCATTGCTCCGGCTGTATCGCGTCAGCGGCGCCCATTCGGCCGCGGCTGAGCAGTACGCTCACTACGCCGGCGTGATGCGAGACGAGCTTGGGGTAGAGCCGCCCCCGCTCGATGCCCTGTAGGGATAGGTAAGGTGCCGTATTGACCGGACATCTGCCGCCTACCTAAAGTCCGGCTCACTTGCTAGTACCCCAGTACTAGGAAGCGAGGCATATACGCTCGGACGCGCAGAGGCCACACCTGAAATGGGCACTTAGGGTGAGGCGGAGCGATTAGTGCAACCGACCGACTAGGAGTCAGGTCGGTTTTCGTGTTCCCCACGGGATGCGAGGGCCGCGAAGGAGGATCGAGCGTGGCACCCGAGTCCGCGAAGGGCTGGTAGTTACCACTACCATGAAAGCCCAATTCATGCGCATCGTTATGACGCTGTCGAGCGTGGCGATGATCGCTCTCGCTGGAGGAGCTTCGCTCCGCGGCTTCTAGTACGGACGACTCATGACTGTTCGGCCAGGTAGGCATTACAGTCATCGCAAAGTCGACCGCACAGGCTAGAGAATGCCGAGAGTCCTTAAGCTCTACGTCGCCGGTGTCGTGGTTGTTGGTGCCCTTGCACTGATTGCCGCGACACTCGCGTTTATTCCGCCGAATCCGGCAATCGCAGTTCGGCTATCGTCGGCGCCGCCATCTGGACCCACTGACATTGAGGTCCTTCTTGGTGTCGCGTTTTGGACGATCCTTACCCTCCTCGCCTCTGCCTTTCCTGTACAGCTGCCGCGCGGGACCCATCAAGCGGTTGCCGTGGCCCCGATCATGGCCTCACTCTTCCTGGGCGGACCTGCAGTTGGCGGGTGGGTCGCCGCAATCGGGACCACGGAGATGCGGGAGCTTCGCGGACGCATCCCCTGGTACGGCACACTTGCGAACCACGCCGGCCTAGTCATTCCCGCCGTTCTGGCTGGCACCCTCCGGGCAGCGCTCTTGTCGCTGTGGGCCGGGCCTATTGCCGAGTTCGTAACTGCGATGGTTGCGGCTGCCGTTTTCATGTCCTCAAATCTGCTGTTGGCCTCTCTTCTCCTGGGGCTTCGAACGGGGCAGCCGGTGCTTGGCGTACTGGTCGGTGACTCACGCGGGATTGCAAGCACCGTTATTGCTCTGGCCCCCCTGGCATGGTTGATGACGCTCATCTATGCGGTCCAGTGGTGGGCGACCGCGCTCTTCGCCGTCCCCCTGTACTCGACTCGCCTTGCATACCAGCGCTTCGTCGAGATGCGCGACATGTTCACGCAGACGATCGGGGCGCTGGCCGAAGCCGTCGACAAGCGCGATCCGCTGACGTCGAAGCACAGTGTTCGGGTCAAGGAGATCGCAGTCGATATCGGGCGGGTCATGCACGTGGGTGACGCCGAGCTCGAGGCCCTGGAGTGGGGTGGCCTCCTCCACGACGTCGGCAAGATCGGCGTGCCGGACCGCGTCCTCCTGAAGCCGGAGCGGCTTACCAAGGAAGAGCGGACGACCATGAACTCGCACCCGGTGCTGGGCGCGCAGATCATCGCGCCGGTCACGAAGCTTGCCCCGGAGCTCCCGATCATCCGCCACCATCACGAGTGGTACAACGGCTCGGGCTACCCGGACCGGCTGATCGGCGACGAGATCCCGAAGCTTGCCCGCGTCCTCCACGTCGCCGATGCGTTCGAGGCCATGACGGCCCAGCGTCCGTATCGCATGACGCCGCTGACGACCGAGCAGGCGCTCGGTGAGCTGCGCAAGTTCGCGGGCGTGCAGTTCGACCCGGTCGTCGTGGACGCCTTCGTGAAGACCCACTGGGTCGAGGGCGTGGCGGACCCGGGACGGACACTCCAGCCCAAGCCCATCCCGCTCATCGGCCAGGCCGCGGCCAGTCGATTGAACGCGAAGAGTCCAGTCGAGCCCACCTCCGCCGCCGAGCGCGTCTGATCCGGCCCGAGCGGCGCCACCGGGTCCCCGCTCCCCCCATCCGGTGCCCGGCTCCGGCGATCTAGTGCCCGGCGCGGCGCGAGATCCGCAGCTCCGTGCGCGACCCTGGCCCATGCCGCGCGACGCGGCGGTCGATCCCTGGCGAGGTCTGACGCGAGCCATGTCCGCTCCAGCATCATGACCACGTGCTGATCCTCGGGATCCTCCTGGGCCTGCTCCTCGGCCTCCGAGCGGGCGGTCGACTCAGCAACCTGGCCAACATCCAGCTCCGCTGGCCCATGCTGCTCGTCGCCGCAGTCCTGGTGCGGTTCGGGACCGAGGCACTCCTCAACGCGCACGTCGACATCGTCGAGATGCTGCGGGTCCCGCTCCTGGCGACCGGCTTCGTGCTCTTGCTGACGGGACTGTGGGTCAACCGCTACTACCCGGGTCTGAGCGTCGCGTTCGTGGGGGTCCTGCTCAACGGGTCCGTCATCACGATCAACGGCGGTCACATGCCGATCTGGGCGACGAGCCTCGAGGCCGCCGGTCTGCAGCCGTCCGACATCACCAGCGCGCTGCACGTCGTGGTCCCCGGAGAGGCGGGTGATTTCTTCCTGCGGGCGCTGATCCTCGGCGACATCATCCCGATCCCGGTCCCGTACGTTCAGAACGTCGCGTCGCTGGGCGACCTCTTCCTGACCACGGGCCTCGCATTCTTCCTGTTCGCCAGCGTGGTTCGAGTGCCGAGCCGGACCGAGGAGCAGGAGGAAGCCATCCTCAACGCGCGGCTGGCGAGCCTGGTCCCGGGCACCCGGCTGCGGCGCCCCGATGACGGTGGCGGGGTCGCGAGGGAGACGGGCCTGGCGCCGGGGTTGCAGGACTCCGCCTCCCTCCAACGGGCCCTGGTCCTGGGCGGCCCGGCACAGGGCCTCACGTCTCCCGCCCCCGCCTCGCTTCCGACCAGCTCGGCCGAGGTGGGACGAGCGGACACGGGCGCCCTCCCCACCATCACCCTTCCACGTCCCACGGCAGAGACCATCGAACGGGTTCGCCGTCACCCCTATGTCCGGCTGGGCCTGAATGGCTCGTTCACGTCGTTGTGGGCCGGCCAGCTGATCTCGCTGTTCGGCGACCGGATCCACCAGCTCGCGCTTGCGGCGGCTGTGCTGGTCGTCACGGGATCGCCATTCGCCACGGCCCTGGTGTTCGTCACGGCAACCATCCCGAACTTGCTCTTCAGCCCCATCGCCGGAACGCTGGTCGACCGCTGGGACCACAAGGAGGTGCTCGTGGTGAGCGACCTCCTGCGCGCGGCCGTCGTCCTCCTGATCCCGCTGGCTGTCGTCACGAACATCCTGTTCGTGTATCCGCTGGTGTTCGTTCTGACCACCATCTCGATCTTCTTCCGGCCGGCGCGCGTGGCGATCCTGCCGCAGATCGTCCGCCGCGACGAGCTGCTGACGGCCAACTCGGCGCTGTGGGTCGGCGAGACGATGGCCGACGTGATCGGCTACCCGCTGGCCGGTCTCTTCGTCGTCGCGCTCGGGCCCGCCCTCCCGATCGCCTTCTGGCTCGACGGCGCGACGTACGCGGCCTCGGCCCTGCTCCTGAGCACGCTCGTCGTTCGCGGTCGGAACCGCGCTGGTGAGGTCCAGCCAGACGACGGGCCGGCAGACGAGCCCGCCGAGCCCGAGGTGGTCGACCCTGGAGCCGCCGAGGCGGAACCCGGCTTCTTCGGGGAGCTCAAGGCGGGTTGGCGGTTCCTCCGGCGCGAACCGGTGCTGCTGGCGAATACCGTTCAGGCCACGATCGCCCAGCTGACCGTCGGTGTCCTGCTGGCCTTGACGCCCGTGTATGCCAAGGCGGTCTTCGGCGAGGGGACGCTGGGCTGGGAGGCCGTGTATGCGTTCATCGAAACCGGGGTCGGCGCCGGCAATCTCATCGGCGGGTTCCTCATCGGGCTCATCGGCATGCGGTTCGCCAAGGGTCACATGGTCATCGCCGGCTACACGATCTTCGGCCTGATGATCACCCTGCTGGCCCTGACCGGGAACCTGGCGCTCGTCATCGGATTCGCGTTCGGATCGGGGGTCGCGAACATGGTCTTCGTGATCCCCAGCCAGACGCTCTTCCAGGAGCGGACGCCGCAACGACCTGATGGGTCGCGTCGTGGGCTTCCGGTTCGCGCTCGTCTTCGGCGCGATGACGTTCGCGATGGCGCTCGGCGGCGTGCTCGCCGAGGTTGTCAGCGTCACGGTGGTGCTCGCGGGGTTCGGGCTGGTCACGATGGTGGCCGGACTGGCCGGGCTGTTCGTCCGGGCGGTGCGTGACGCATGACCCCCGGGCCGCTTCGGTACACTGGCGCCCGCGCCGAGCCCTCTGATGGCCTGCGGGCGCACGCCAGGAGTGACGACGAACGGATGACCGACCGACCTGCGGGCAGACCGGATCCCGACGCGACCGATGCCGGACGCCCTCGTGACCGACGAGTCGCCCGACGAGACCGACGATGACGAGTTCGAGCCGGACGATGGCATGGATGACGACGACGAGTCCGAACCCGAGTCGGACGAGTCCGAACCGGACGACTACGACGCGGCCGTCCGCGAGGTCTCGGGCGAGGACGTGGCACCCGCCGCGGCGACCGCTGGAGCCGGGCGTCGCGACGGTGCCGTCCAGGCGGCGGACGCCGCCACCCGCTCCCGGTCGCGCGCCCACCCCGTCCGAGAAGGCCGTCCACGTTCGCGAGGACGTCTCGAAGGTCTTCGTGATCGCCACCGCCGTCGTGTTCACGGCGATCCTGCTCAACGGCCTGCTGCTGGGCAACGGCGGTCTCCTGACCGCCGCGCCCGCGCCAACAGCCGAGCCCGAGCGTGTCCGCGGATCCATCCGCAAGCGCGTCGGCCGGCCCATCGCCATCGGCGTCGCCCGCCGCGTCGGCGTCTGCAAGCCCGTCGGCCGCGGCGTCGGCCGGCGCCTCCGCGCCCGCCTCGACGGCGCCATCGGCCTCACCCAGCCCGTACGACGCACGTCTGCCGGCCGTATCCTGCGGACATGCCCAGCGACGAGGGCGCCGCTCGCGACCGAGCGCGGATGGTCGACGAAGCAGCTCCGCGGCCCGCGGGATCCGCGACGAACGCGTCCTCGACGCCATGGCCGCGATCCCGCGCGAGCGGTTCATCGACGATCGCCATCGACGGCAGGCCTACGCCGACGAGGCGGTCCCGATCGACGCCGGGCAGACGATCAGTCAGCCCTGGATGGTCGCGCGGATGACCGAGCTGCTCGCGCCGCGGCCGGGCGATCGGGTCCTCGAGCTTGGCACTGGCTCCGGGTACCAGGCAGCGATCCTGGCCTGGCTCGGGGCCGATGTCCTCAGCCTCGAGCGCCACCCGAGCTTGCCGGAAGGCACGCGACGGCGGCATCGGGCTGCTCGACCTGCCTGGCCGTGTCGAGATCCGAGTCGGCCGACGGCAGCCTGGGCGCTCCCGACGATGCCCCGTTCGACGGGATCATCGTCACTGCGGCCGCACCCGCCGATCCCCGTCGAGCTGCGCGACCAGCTGGCGGACGGGGGCCGGCTCGTCATCCCGGTTGGCCCGCGCGATCGGCAGATCCTGACTCGTTGCGGTTCGCCACGGGAATGACTGGGTCGAGACCGCCCGACGGCGCCGTGCGTGTTCGTGCCGCTGATCGGGCCGGGCGGGTTCGCGGATGAGCGCTCGACCCGTCCTCGACCTGGGCCGACGACCGGCCGTCCGCTCGGTATACTCGGCCGGCCATGACCCACGTGTTCGTCGCGCCGCATCCGGACGACGTCGCCCTCTCCTGCGGCGGCCTGATCGCGAGCCTGCGCGAGCTCGGCCAGAGCATCACGATCGTGACCGTCTTCTCGGGCGACGGCGCGAACGACGGACTGACGCCCTACCAGCGCGAGGCGCTCGGCTTCGGCACGAAGGCGATGTGGCCGGCGACCGAGGCGTTCAATCGCGAGCACATCCTGCCGCGACTATCCGATCGTCCCGGCGTGGGCTGGCCGACGAGGAAGCGCTCGAGGCGACGCAGGTCGACGCCGACGCAGGCGGCCAAGCGCTTCTGGCAGCGGTCCTCGTGGTACCGCCGGGCCAGCATCCGCACCGAATCGCTCGCAGGCCAGCCGGTGATCGACGAGCTCCCGACCCAGGGCGCGGTCCTGACCGAGGCGGTCGACCGAGGCCGCGGCCGCAGGCGACCTGATGGCCCGCCGACGACTCGAGGACGAGCGCTTCGCCTACTTCGCCGAAGGCGTCGATCGTCTTCCTGGACCTGCCAGACGCGGTCTTCCGCGGCTACGACGGCGACGACGCAGCTGCTCGGGATGCCGCGACCCGACGACACCGCGCCGTACGAACTCCTGCGCCGCGAGATCGTCCGGCTCGAGCCGCAGAAGGTCTACCTGCCGCTCGGCGTCGGCGGACATGTCGACCACCAGTTGTGCCGCGACGTCGGCGTCGCAGCTGCTCGACGAGGGCCGGCAGTGGGTGATGCCCGGGCCGGATTACGCGGGCAAGGTCGTGTTCTACGAGGATTTCCCGTACAGCTGGTGGAACGAATTCAACCAGCTCGAGGACCTGGGGGCGGACGTCCTGGCGACGCTGCCGTCCGAGGTCAGCATCTTCCCGACCTATGCCGACATCGGCGACCAGATCGAGCGCAAGATCACCGGCATCAGCCTGTACGAGAGCCAGATCGCGCGGTTGTTCGACGCACCGCGGGAGATGGCCGACGCGGTCCGCGCCTACGGCAAGACGATGGGGGCGATGGGCGGCGTGGACGGACCGGCCGAACGGTACTGGGTGACCAGCCGGGTCTAGATCTCCTGCTTCGCGCGTCCCAGGTCGGCGAACGATGAGGCCTTGTACCAGTCGGCGGTCTCGACCAGACCGCGATCGAGCGTCCACTGGGGCGTCCAGCGCAGCATCCGTCGGATCTTCTCGATGTTGACGACGCGCCGGCGGATGTTGTCGATGTCCCGACGGTCGACGTGCTGGAGGTCGACCTCCACGCGGAGGGCCTCACCGATCGACGTCGCCAGCCGGTTGACCGACGTCTCGATGCCCGTCCCGACGTTGAAGACCTCGCCTTCGGCACGCGGATGGACTGCGGCCAGCAGGGTGGCCTCGACCGCGTCATCGATGTAGGTGTAGTCGCGCGTCTGCTCGCCGTCGCCGTGGATGGTGATCGGCCGCCCGGCGTGGGCTTCGACCAGGAACTTGGAGACGACGCCGCAATAGGGGTTGTCCGGTCGCTGCCCCGGGCCGTAGACATTCGAGTAGCGGACCGTCGTGACGCGAAGGCCGTAGCTTTCGGCGAAGGCGGTGCAGTAGTTCTCGCCACCGAGCTTGCTGACGGCGTAGGGCGACAGCGTCCAGAGCGGATCGTCCTCGTTGATCGGGATGCTGCGCGGGTTCCCGTACACCGACGCGGACGAGGAGTAGACCACGCGGTCGACCTTCGAGGCGCGCGCCGCCATGAGCACGTTCAGCGTGCCGCCGATGTTCGTCGCGTAGTCGTCGAGCGGGTTGGCGGTCGACGCGATGATGTTGCGGGCCGCCAGGTGCAGCACGAGGCTGTGGTCCGCCACGAGCTCGTTGATGAGCTGGACATCCGTCACCGATCCCTGGATGAACGTCGCTCCCGTCGGGATGGCGTCGGCCTTTCCGGTGAACAGGTCGTCGAGGACGGTCACGCGCGCACCGGCGTCCACGAGGCGGCGGGTCACAGCGGACCCCACGAACCCGGCACCGCCGGTCACGAGGATCCGGCGGGCCCCGAAGGACCGCTCGATCGGCGTATTGGTCATCGTTTCACCCCCGTTCGGAGCAGCAGTGCCGGGCGGAACAGCCGCCACCAATCCTTGAGACCCCGCATCTTCGAATACGACTCCGCCTGGTGGTAGACCACGGTGCACGGATGCTCGATCACGCGATAGCCGCGCGTGATCGCCCGGTACAGGACGTACGGCTCGAGGTCGTAGCTGTCGAGCCAGTGCTGATCGAGGTTGACCCTGGCGTCGTCGAGCAGTTCGCGCCGGAAGATCCGAAACCCGTTCGTGGCGTCCGTCACGCGGCGGCCGACGAGCAGGCTGAACGCCATCGAATAGATGCGGGTGCCGCGCGCGCGCCCGGCGTTGCCGCCGATGAGCCGCCCACCGGGCATCCATCGGGAGCCCTGCAGGTAATCGGCTTCTTCGGCAAGGAGCGCGTCGAGGGCGGGTCCGAGCTCGGCTGGGACGTGCTGATCGTCGCCCGAGAGCAGGGCCAGGTACGGTCGGCCGCGGGCCACGCCTTCCTTCCAGCCATCGCGGATGGCGGCCCCGACGCCTTGTCGCTGGTCGTGGCGGACCACGACCGCGGCGCCGTGGTCGCGCGCCTCGTCGCCGGTGCCGTCGGACGAACCGTCATCGACGACGATCGCCTCGAATCGGCCATCCCGCGGCATCTTGTCGAGCACGCGGCCGATCTTGCCGGCCTCGTTGAGGGCCGGAATGATCACAGCGACGATCGGTTCAGCAGTCGGTTGGGTCATCGAGACGAGTCTGGCAGACCGGTGCGCATAGGCAACCCGCCGATGGTACCGCCGCTCAGGCACCGCTTTCGCGATGGCGACGAAGTTCCTCGGCGCAGAGCGGTGAGAACGGGAGATCGGCGGTCGGCTCCGTGGCGGCCGGCTCCGTGGCGGCGGCCTCCGAATGGGTCGCGCCGATGACCCAGCCGGTGATCGACGCATCCGATGGGAAGTCCTGCAGGATCCGACAGTCGAGCGCCATGACCGCGATCACGGATCGGTAGGTTCCCACCTGCCTTGACCAGGCCGTGCCGGACTGTCCATCTTCGAGTCGATACCCGAACGTCGCGTACTGGCCGGGAACCGTGAATTGGACCATCACGGGCTGACCGGAGTCGTTCGCCAGCGTCATCGACGAGGATCGAGTCCCACCGGTCAGGACCGACCCAGCGAGCGCAAGGACGGCGAACGCGGCCGAGCCGAAGGCCAGCGTCGGGGCCAGTCGCGGTCCGTGCCAACCCGCGGGGAGCTGGAACCGGGCGGTCGCCCAGGGGGCGAGCGCCGCCACGGCGACGACAAGGGTCTCCACCCGAACGATCGTCGTTGCGATCACACTCAGCAGCACGGCGATCGCGAAGGTGACGCCGGCGTTCCGACGCCACGCCACCATCGCGATACAGCCGATCGCCGTGACGAGCGCGAGCAACACGTATCCCGCCATCGGCGGCAGCCCGAGCCCACGCAACAGGCCCGGGATACTGAGGTCCGACGGGGTGGACGCGGATGTCAGCAACAACCGGACGTAGTCCTCGAAGACCTGACCACCCCCGACCCCGGCAGTCACCCCCACGACGAGTGCTCCCGTGACGGCGGCGGCCAGGAGCGCGACCATGCGCCGTTGCACCAGGAGCCACAGCAGCACGAACACCGGCCCGAGCTTGACAAGGGCGGCGATCGCCACAACCACACCGATCGTCGTTTGGACCCGTCGGGATGGCTCCATCGACGCGCGATACACCAGGACCAGTGCCGGCGCCAGCAAGGCGTTGAGGTTGCCGGACCAGGCCACCACGCCCAGCGGAAACAGGGCGAGCAGGACCGGGAGGAGCGTCCTTGCCGGGAGGCGGGCGGCCAGGAACAGGCCGAGGGCCGTGGTCATCGCGAGGCCCAACGCCCAGGTCAGGTAGAACCGGATCGGATCCGGGAAGGCCAGCAGCGCCGTCCACGGGAGGGCCACCGGCGGGGGTGACAGGATCGGCCCGGACCATTCCGGTGGGTTGTCCGCCGGGACCGGGCGATCACCGGGCTGGAGTGCGTAGAGCGTCGATCCCGCCGTGAGCCGCTCGCCCGCGGCGGCATAGTTGGAACTGTCGGAACCGAGATCGGCCGGGTAGGGCAGGTCCGGCCGGATGGTCGGGACCCAGATCAGGACACCGATCCAGAAGAAGGCAGTCAGGATTCGAGCGAGGTTGGCCGGTCCGATTCGGTCGATGGCCCGCAGGCCGTAGATGGTCGACAGTCTTCCGGGCACGGCCCCTCCTGGTACCCGCACGGGGTGTCCGGGCCGACACCCGTGCGCGTCACCCGATGGTACCGGCGCGAGGGCCCCGCGGCTTGGGTAGCATCCCCCCGTGACACCGACCGTGCGCGTGCTGCGCATCGCCATCCCGGCTCTGGCGATCGGACTGGTCGCCGCGATCCAGACCGTGTATTTCGATCGGGGTTTCGTGCCGGGCGATGCATTCACGTACCTCGCGGCTGGCGAACGGCTGAATGACGGGCATCCGCTCTACGCGTTGTCGCCGGGCGACCGACCGGTCGACCTCAAGCCGCCGTTCTGGACCGTACCCCTTCTCTCGCCACCCCCGATCGCCGTCCTGTTCCGCCCGTTGGCGTTGCTCCCGAACGATCTGGGTCCATACGTCTGGTGGGCGATCTGCATCGCCTCGCTCGTCGTCACCACGCTGGTCATGATGCGGCGACGACCGATCCTCATCGGGCTTGCCGTCGTCGTGTTGTCGATCCCACTCGTCTACGACATCGGTGTCGGGAACCTGAATTCCCTGCTCATCGCGGGGATCGTGGGGGCGTGGGTCTTGCTGACCCGCGGACGGGATGCGACGGCGGGGGCAGTCATCGCGGCGATGACCGCACTCAAGCTGACGCCGGTCGTGCTGGCATGGTGGTTGATCACCCAACGCCGTTGGAGCGCCGTCCGGGCATTCGTCGTCACGGGCCTGGTGCTGCTCGTCGTCAGCGTGGCCGGCGCCGGCTTGGCCACGCACCTCGAGTACCTGGGGATCGTCAGGGAGACGTCCGGGGTGGGCACGAGCGACCTGAGCCTCGCCGGCTTGGCGAGATCTGTCGGCATCGACCCCGCGGTGGCCGGACTGCTGCCGACCGCCGCCCTGTTGCTGGGGCTCGCCACCGTCTGGTTCCTCCGGGAGCGTCCGGGTGTCGCATACGGCGTCGCCGTCGTGACGATGTTGCTCGGATCGCCGGTCGTGAACATCAACTGGTTCACGGTGTTGCTGGCCGCGTTGGCACCCGCGGTGTGGCCGACGTCTCAGGGGACGCCACGGAAGATCGCGCCGTCCTCGTCAACGTATGTCCGCTCCCAACCCGCTGCCTCCAGCCGGGCCGCGAACGGTCCGTCAGGGTCCTCCGCGACCACGGCGGTCACGCCCCAGGATGCCAATCGGGACTCCCAGCCCGCGCGACCGGTCACGACCGTGTCGTAGGCGTCCCAGACCTCGGCCGGGAAGAATTCGATCCGGGAGTCGAGGGCAACCTTGACCTCGGGCAGCGCCAGCTCGAACCACGAGCCCCACGCCTGCGGGTTGAAGACTCGATCGCCGGGCACCGTGATGTCCCGAAGCGCGGCCGTCACGCCGGGGGGCGCGTCCGTCAGCACCGCGACCGGGACGCCCGTGGCCGGATCGACCGGTCGCCAGATGGGCAGCAGCGCGACGCCCGCCAGGACCAGGGCGCCCGCGCCGACGACGTTCAGCCGCCGCATCAGCGGTGGGGTCCCCGGCTCCGGCTCCGGCTCAGGTCTCGCGAACAGCGCGGCGAGCGGCACCACGGCCGCAAGCGGCCACCATGCAAGCCCACGTTGCGTGTACAACCCGATGGCGACGAAGAGGCCCAGCCATGCCAGCGTCGGCCACGGAACCATGCGTGGGCGGCGAGCGATGAGCACGACCACAGCGGCAACCGAAGCGAAGAACAGGATGCCGGTCCCGTCCCGGATCGTCGTCGGCTGCCACTCGGTGACGCGCCTCGTCACTTCCGCGTTTGTCGACAACCCGATGGCGTACGCCCACACCGCCGGGCCGAACGGGGTCAGACAGGCCGCGACCACGCTGACCAGGGCGATCCGGGCGGGCAGGTCCCGGTGCTCCGCGCGGTCGGCGGCGTCCTCCAGCCAGGCGAGACCGAGAACGATGGGAGCCAGAAAGAAGCTGCCGTGCAGGTTGGCCCACAGGACGACGAGGATCGGGATGGCCCACAGCCGGCCAGGGTGACGATGGCGATCGGCAACGAGCACGAGCGTGATCGCGAACAGGGTCATCCCGAGGAGTTGCGGGCGCAGGGCGAGTGCCGTCGCCGCCACCATGAACGCGCCGAGCGTGAGCAGCGCGGCGTTCCGCACCGACCAGCCATGCCGATACGCGACGACGAACAGACAGCCAAAGATGACGCCGACCAGCGCGGCGCGAAGGAGCGCCAGACCGGTCCAGCCCCCCAGACGAAAGACCGTCGACAGGATGAGCTGCGATCCCCATTGCTGGTCGACCCATGGCAGGCCGTCGGCCGTGAACGTCCATGTGTCGAGGCGGGGGATGGATCCGCTCGAAAGGATCTCGTCGCCGGCGCGGAGGTGGTACGCGAGATCGACGGACGAGAGGCTCGCGAGCAGCGCGGCGAGCACGGGAAGTGCGACCGCGAGGAACATCCAGAGTCGGCGCAATGACACGCGGCGATGCTATCCCGCGACGGTGCCGGTACGCACCGGTTCGAAAGTCCCGCATCGGCGGCGGCCGGTTCCATGTAGTTTGCCCGCGTGCACGCTTCCGCCATTCGCTGGGGCCGCGTCGGTCAGGCGGCCCTCGCAGCCTGGTTCATCACGATCTCCGTGACGCGCCTCTACTACCTCGCGTTGGCGGATCCATTCTCGGATTCGACGCTGTACCTGCGCGGCACCGCGGCCTGGTTGCGGGGCGAGAACCCATGGTCCGTCCACATGACGACCCTGTACTTCGCCGCGGCTCCGCCATCGCTGATCCCCATGGTGCCGTTCGCGCTGCTGCCCGAGCCCGTGGGGCTGGCGGTCCTCTTCGTGCTGTCACTCGCCGCGTCGTTCTGGACCCTTCGCCGGCTGGGCCTGCCATGGTGGTGGATCACCTGGCCACCGCTCGTCGACAACCTGTGGAACGGCAACCCGCAGTTGTTCCTCGTGCCCTTGCTGCTGGGCCCGGTCGCCTGGTTCGCGCCGATCGTCAAGGCCTACGCGATCGTCCCGCTGATCATCCAGCTGCGTCTTCGGGCCGTGTTGATCGCGACCGTCATCGTGCTCCTCACGGCGCCGCTGTTGCCGTGGGGCCAGTTCCTGGAACGATGGCCGGAGATCTCGAGGCTGCTCTCGGAGCAGTCTGACGGCGGCATGTCAGCGTGGTTCTTTCCCGTGCTCGTGCCGTTCGCGGCGATCGCGCTGCTGGTGATGGGCCGGGAGCGCGCCTCCTGGTGGTTCATCCCTGCGCTCTGGCCTTCGACACAGTGGTACTACACACTGATGGCGATGCCGGTCCTCACCCCGTTGACCGCGGCCGTCCTTGCGGCGCCGGTGCAGGGCGGCCCGGCCGTGGCAGCGATCGTCGCGGCGATCGAGCTCTGGTGGCGAGCGCGGCGGGCTACGGCCGCTCGGGTGGCACCTCTCGTCGCGCCGACCGACGCGGCGTCGCTCAAGATCCAGGCGAAATAACCGTCACGGCGTCGCGAGCGCTCGACAACGGCGCGCTTGGTGCCGGAGCGTTTCGGGCGAGGCGTTGTCCCAGCTGGAGCGCCGGCCGCTCGACGAGCAGATACCCCGCCGTCGCGACGGCGAGCGTCGCGCCCAGCGCCACAAGCGGCGAGTCGATGGCCGTCAAGAGGTCGACATGCCATAGATACACCGAGTAGGTGAGCGCGGCGCCGATCGCGGCTGGTCGTGCGAAGGGCCCGAGCCCGGGTCGTCGCGCGACGGTCCAGCCGACGACGAGGAACGTCCCGAGCGCCGAAGGTAGGTCGATCGAGGCCCAATCCATCCTCGTCCCGACCAGAAGGAGCGCGATGCCGAACAAAAGCGTAGCCGGGCGACCGGCCCAAGGCATCCGCCCTTCCATCAATGCGACGAACATCCCGGGGGTGAATACCCAGATCATCGCCGGAAAGATGCTGCTCGGCTGTCGAGGATCCTCGACGGGAGCGAGGGCCCACAGAGCGAGGGCAGCAAGGAACGATGCGATGGCGATGATGGCGAGCCGGCGTGGTGATCGCGCGACGATGCCGGCCAGGGCGGGCAGCGAGAGGTAGAACAACACCTCGAGCACCAGCGTCCATGACACCCCGAAGAAACCCTGCCAGAGGGTCGGGTCGTAGCTCTGCAGGAACAGCAGGTACGTCAGCGGCTGATGGACGAAGGTCGGATCACGAGCGACCACCGACACGCCGGCGAGCGCGATCAGGTAGGCAGGTGCGATACGAGCGACCCTGTGGATCGCGTACCGGCGCAGATCGACGTCGCCGACCACGAACGGGCGGTAGAGGAGGTAGCCGGACAGGCCAAAGAACAGCATGACCCCGTTCTGCAGCCCACCGAGATCGCCACGGCCACCGTAGAACGAGATGTGGCAGACGATGACCATGCAACACGCGACCGCACGGATGGCATCGAGCCCATCCGATCGCGGACGGCCGGTCGCTTCCAGGGCGCGAGGGGCGCCGCCATTCGGGCCGATCGTGATCCCGACCACGTCCCCTCACCCTCCCCGTCCAGCGCTGGACCCGGGTAGGAGGGTAGCAATTTCGTACCACCCCGGGACGGCCGGTTCCCGATCTCCCGTTGGGAGGCGCCGCAGCGCTCCATCGAACGACGGACCGACAGCCGGTCAGACGGCGGTAGCCACCTCGACCCTGGACGGGCGCACGGCGGCCGCACCCTCCTCGTAGATCCCCTCGATGGCATCGACCATGAGCTGGATGCAGAACCGATCGTGGACCGTGTCGTGCCCCGCCCGACCGATCATGTCGGCAAATGGATGGTCGAGGAGCAGGCGTGTGATCGCGGCCGCCAGCGCATCGGCGTCGTGCGGGGGAACGAGCAGTCCGGACTGGCCGTCGGTGATCATCTCGGGGATGCCGCCGACATCGGACGCGACCACGGGCCGCGAGAGGGCCATCGCCTCGAGGATCGAGAGGCCCTGGGCCTCCCGATATGACGGCAGCACCGCCACATCCAGTGCTGCGGTCACGGCCGGAACGTCGTCCCGACGGCCGGTGAACACGACCCGGTGGGCGATCCGCAGGTCGCGCGCCTGCGCCTCCAGAGCTTCCCGCCGCGACCCCTCACCCACGATCAGCAGGTACGCGTCCGGGACCGATCGCAGCACGAGGGGCCATGCCTCCAGCAGCGTCGGGTGGCCCTTCTCCGGTTCCAGCCGGGCCACGACGCCGACGATCTGCGAGCCCGGCTCCATCCCATACTCGTCGGGGAGCGTGCAGCACGCCTCCAGGTTGTCATAGCGCGACAGGTCGACGCCGTTATAGATGCGCCGGATCGGCGCGCCGGTTCGTCCCTCGTCGATGAGCTTGCGCTCGATCATCTTCGAGACGGCGATCAGCTGGTCGATCCGCGGGGTCAGCTCACGCAACATCTGGCGGTCCTCGGCGGACCGGATACGGCTCGAGTGCACGGTCGAGACGACGTAGGGCCGCCGGTGGCCGATCTCGCCGAGCGCGATCGCAGCCCGCGTTCCGACGAGCTCCGCGCGATACATGTGGTTGTGGATCACGTCCGGTCGGACCTCGGCGAGGTGCGCCGCGAGGGCACCGACCGCGATCGCATCGTCGGGGTCGTCGATGACGAGGACATCGAAGCCCGCGCGCTGCAGCTTCCTGACGGCACTGCCGGGCGAAAGCGCCACGATCGAGACATCGAAACTGGAAGCGTCCAAGCGAGTGACGAGCCCGTATAGATGCTCCTGTGCGCCGCCGTTGGTGCCTGTCGCGAGGACCTCGACCACGCGGATCCGCCGGTCGCGGGTCGGGATCGGTCGCGTCACGGTCTCGAGGCAATGATCGTGGCGTCGCTGGGCGCTCATTTCACACCCTTCGCCGGACGAGGAGCCGCTGGATGGGCTCGTCGATCGCGCCCCACTCGTACTTGTACGGCTCGTTGCCCCGAAGGAAGTCCAGTCGCCGCGTGCCGTGGGCGATGGCGCGGGCGACGTAGCCGTAGACCATCAGCACGCCGGGCGACAGCTCGCGCGCGTCAGGGTCGATCCCGGCGTTGAAGTAGAGGATCGTGTCGTCAGTCTCGAAATGGATGCCGCTTCCGATGATCCGGTCACCGACGTGCAGGAGGGTGAGGCCCAACCGGCCATCGGGCCCGAAGAGCTCGAAGAGTCGGCGAACGAAGACTCGGCTCTGTTCTCCGCCCGGGGTCGGCGGGAACAGCCCGTCGGCCCCCCAGCGCTTCTGGTGGAGGACGATGAACCTCTCGAGGTCGGCGAGCGGATCCGTCGACTCGACGAGGCGGATCTCGCCGAGCGCCTCGGCGCGCCGCACCTTGCGCCGGATCTCGTGACGTTCCTTCTTGCCGAGTGTCGCGAGGAAGCCGTCCATGTCCACGCCCACGGGGATCGTCGTGACCGGGCAGACGTCCTCGCGTTCGATATTGAGCGTCCAGCCATTCGCCATCTCGATGGCACCCAGCGCCGTGGCGAGGTGGTCGCCCGCGGGGTCACCGCATCGCAGGCGGCGAAGGTCGACGACATCCCAGGGTTCGCCCTCGGGGCCGGCCAGGTACTCGGCCACCGCGACGGCCACCGCCGGCAGGTCGGATGGATCCGCGAGGATCGTCGCGTAGTCGGCGTGGTACGACGCCCCGAAGAACACTGCCTTGGCTGTTGGCGGCACCGTCGTCAGGGCCAGGTCGCGAGCGTGGCGCATCCGCGTGTGGGTGAGGGCGTCGGAGGGCTCCACCTCGTGCCGATGCATCAGCGGCACGATGGCGAGCGGACCGGCGCCCGGGCCTGCGTCGGCCGGCACGATCACCAGGGTCTCTTCGTGGGCGTTGGCGCCGTATGCGTCCCACCAGGCACGGTGGAACGCCCAGGCAGAGAACGGGGTGACCCCGGCGGTCTTTGCGGCTAGTCCGTCCCAGACCTCGCGCGAGAGCTGGTCGAACGGTCGGCGCTCGGCACGGAGCGCGACGGGGGATCGGTCGGTGGTGTGGGGACGGGCCTCGGCGGCCCCTGGACAAGCGGGCTCGACGTCGAGCGCAGGAGCGGTCATCGCTTCGAGGATACATCGGACTCAGGCTCGATGGTTGCGCGGGCAACCGGGACCTTCGGGTCCCCTCTGGGGGCCGCTCCAGGTGGCTATCCTGAACGGCGTCCAGACAACCGCCAGGTCCAGGAGAGCGATCTTGCACGTCCTTCGCCGTCCGGAAGCGCGATTGTTCCTCACGGCGACGAGCATCCTGTTCGTCGAGCTGCTGCTCATCCGCTGGATCCCGGCCAACGTGATCTACGTCGGCTACTTTCGGAACTTCCTCCTGATGGCCTCGTTCCTCGGGATCGGCGTCGGGATCCTGTGGGGTCGCGATCCCAACCGAGTCCGGGTCTCGATCTTCGGCCCGCTGCTGTTCGCGCTCGCGCTCATCGTCACGCAGTTCTACGTGAGCATCGAGCTCACCTCGCCGGACGAGATCTTCTTCGGGCTGTCCGAGAACGAGGCCGCGGACATCAATTTCCTCATCCTGCCGGCCATCGTGCTGCTGGCGACGGTGATCATGGCCGGGCTGGCCGTGCCGCTCGGCGCGCTGCTGACCTCCATGCCGCCGCTGAAGGCGTACAGCATCGACATCCTTGGATCGATGACCGGCGTGGCCGCGTTCACGATCCTGTCGGCTGCCGGGACGGGGCCATCCGTCTGGTTCGTCGTCGTGGCGATCCTGAGCTCACTTCTCGGCCTCGCCGCCGGCTTGAATCGATCCTCTCTGGTGACGGCCGCATCGCTGACGGGCGTGCTCGTCGTCGTCGTCACCAGTACGCCGTCGAATCAGACATGGTCGCCGTACTACCGCATCGAGGAGTACCAGGCCCAAGGGGTCGGTGCCATCAGCGTGAATGGCATCCCGCACCAGGGGATGTGGCCACTGGACCGGCTGATCGACCCGTTCTACGAGCAGATCTATCGATGGTTTCCTGACCGGACCTTCGATCGCGTGCTGATCGTCGGTGCCGGCTCGGGGACCGACGTGGCCGTGGCCCTGGACCACGGGGCGAGCCGCATCGATGCGGTCGAGATCGACCCGCGGATCCAGGACATCGGCGTACGCCATCATCCTGATCGACCCTATGACGACCCTCGGGTGCGACGCATCAACGACGACGGTCGAGCCTTCGTCCGCCGAAGCACGGACGAGTACGACCTGGTCATCTTCGCCCTCCCGGACTCCCTCACGCTGGTCAGTACCTCGGCGAACCTTCGTCTTGAGTCGTACCTCTTTACGTCGGAGGCGTTCGACGAGGTCCGTGACCGGCTGTCCCCCGATGGGGTCTTCGTCCTGTACAACTTCTATCGGGAAGATTGGCTACCGAAGAAGATCGCCGGCATGCTCGAGGAGAGCTTCGGAAGCCCGCCGATCGTTCGCGACTACGGCTCCACGGCGGCGACCCTGGCTGCCGGACCGCTGATCGAATCGCTCGACGGCCAAGCGCCTCCCGGAGAAGGTATCGACCGGCTCGACCTGACCGCCGCCCCGGCTGCGGCGACCGACGATTGGCCCTTCCTGTACCTGCGGGATCGGTTCATCGCCCCCTACTACGTCCTGGCGTTGTCGATCATCATCGGGTTCGCGGTCCTGCTCGTGGCACGCGCCGCGAAGCGCAGTGGGACCTCGCTGCGCCAGTTCAGCCCGCACTTCTTCGTGCTCGGCATCGCGTTCCTGCTGCTCGAGACGAAGAGCCTCGCGACGTTCAGCCTGCTGTTCGGGACGACATGGTTGGTCAACGCCCTGGTGTTCTTCGCCGTGCTCGCCAGTGTCCTGCTCGCCATCCTCGTGAACCAACGCGTGCGATTCCGCAACCCGACATTCCTCTACGCGGGGCTCTTCGGGACGATCGCGCTGGCCGTGCTACTGCCGCCGGCCAGCCTGCTGATCGATCCGCTGTGGCTCCGCTACGTCGTTGCGGCCGCGCTCGCGTTCGCTCCGATCTTCTTCGCCAACCTCGTGTTCAGCTACTCGTTCCGGGACAGCAAAGCGGCCGACATGGCGTTCGCGTCGAACCTGCTCGGCGCGGTCATCGGCGGCGCGATCGAATATGTCGCCCTCATCAGCGGGTACGGATGGCTGCTCGTCGTGGTCGGCGGGCTCTACGCGCTCGCCTGGCTGCTCGCGACACGGGCCCGCTGGCTCGCGGATCGCAGCCTGGACGTCGAGACGGAGATTCCGCGGAGCCGCGATCTCGTCGCGGAACGGGTCGAGCGTGTGCCAGCGAGGCCAGGGCCTGCGACGGGTCACTGACCGAGATACAGGTACCGCAGGAGATCCGCGTAGTCGTCGGTGAACGGGTGGTCCGATGGCACGACGGCGGTCCAGCCAGCCGCCTCGAGTGTCGCCAGCGTGTCCGCATCGGCGGTGGCGGCGAGCCAGCGGGATGGCGTTTCGCCGGGCTCGCTCACGGGGCCGACCCTGTGCACCTTCTCGAGGGCCGTCAGGCCCTGGGCCTCGACTGCGGCGGCGATGGCGGGGGCCAGATCGTAGTAGCGATTCGAGATGTGGAAGGCCAGGGTGCCCCCCGATCTGAGGATGCGGATCTCGTCCGTGACCGCCTCCGTCGTCAGCAGGTGCACGGGAACCGAGTCCGACGAGAACGCATCCATGACCAGCAGGTCGTATCGGCCGTCGGGTTCGTCTTCATAGGACAGACGCGCATCGCCCTCGACGATCGTCGGCCGGGAGGCGGCATCCGAGAGATACGTGAAGTAGCGCGGGTCTGACGCCACCTGGATCACGACCGGGTCGACCTCGAAGAAGGTGATCGACGTGCCCGGGTCGGCATAGGTGGCCAGGGCGCCGCTGCCAAGACCCGCGACACCGACGGTCCTGGACGACTGCGAACGAGCGACGAGCGCGAAGAGATCGCCCGCCGGACCATTGCGGACGTAATAGGCGAGCGGCGTGCGGGCCTTGGCCGGGTCCGTCGACTGCGATCCATGGACGGTCGTTCCGTTCATCAGCAGGGTCAGGTCCCCAGTCGAGGACTCGATGACCTCGGTGACGCCGAAGAAGCTGCGGTCGCGGAACTCCGCCGGGGGCTGGAGGACGAAGGTGGCAAGGGCCAGGACGAACGCCGTCGCGAGCGCGAGGAACCACGGACGGGCGCCGACCAGCAGGATGACCGCTCCGACGAGCAGCCAGCGGACCCCAGCCTCCGTCGCGATCGCATCGCTGAGGACCAGGGCAGCGATGAGCAGCCCGGCCGCCACGCCATAGGGCGTCATCCGCCGTCGCGCACCACCGAAGAACGGGCTGAAGTCGAGCCCGCGACCGGCTCGCCGGGCGACGGCCACCTGCGGGGCCACGAGCGCGAGCGCCACGAGCGCGCCGACGAGCAGGATCGGCAGCTCCCAGACCCCGGGAAAGACGGTCGGCGCCACGAGGGCGACGAATGCGCTGGCCAGCGCTCCACCGAGCGACAGGATCAGATAGAACTCGGTCAGGCGAGACGGATCCGGCCGATCCTGGGCGAGTCGTCCGTGGAGCGCGGTCGCCACGACGGCGAACGCGAACAGCTCCATCGCGAGGACTGCGAGGACCGGCCAGCCACCGGCCGAACCGTAGGGGATCCAGAGGATGGTGATCATCGCCGGCGCCGCCAGCGCGGCCCGGCCGACCCAGCGCTGCCCGCGCGGCGAGAAAGCGATGATGAACGAGACCAGGTACAGGGCGAGCGGCGCGACCCATAGCAATGGGGCCGACACGAGGTCCGTGGCGATGAAGGTCGTCACCGCGGACAACAGGCCAGACGGGACAGCGGCGAGGAGCAGCCATCGACCTCGGCGACGCCAGTCGACCGAGGCGGCTTCCGAGGCCGGCGCGGTGGCGCGTGGCGCCGAAAGGGCGGCGGTCGCCGAGACGATCGCGACATGCCCGGGGAGGGGACTGATGCGGGCTCGAAGTGCAGGGATCGCCCGCGATGCGGCCACCGCCAGCAGGACCACCAGCAGTCCGTAACCCACCGCCCACACCCCGCGTTGGGCCGAGAGAGGAAGACGCGGCTCGACCAGCAGCGGGTAGGCGATCAGGGCGAGCAGCGATCCGCCATTGCTGAGCGCGTACAGCCAGTACCCGTCGCCGACGGTGTGGCGTTCCCGTGCGGCTTCGAACCACCCGCTCACGAGCGGGGTCGTCGTCGTGAGGACGAGCGCCGGCAGGCCGATGACGACGACCAGGATGCGGATGAGGTCGATGACCGGCGGGAGCGACTCGATACGCAGGTCCGCGATCCGACCCGGGGCGATGAGCAGCGCCAGGATCGCCAGGGCCGCGATCGCAAGATGCAGCGGCGGCCCCCAACTGCCGAGGCGGGTGACCGACAGGTGCCCGTAGAGATAGCCCACCAGGAGCACACCCTGAAAGAAGAACAACACCGTCGCCCAGACCGCCGGTGTGCCGCCGAAGACCGGAAGGACGAGCCGCCCCACGAGCGGTTCGACGCTGAACAACAAGAAGGCCGAGAGACCGATCGGGAGCGCGTATGGGAGGGTGGCGCCCAGCATCGGACGGGCGATCGTCGCGGTGCGGGTGGTCATCGGTCCTCCGGGCGGGTCGGTGGAGGCCATCGTCGCCGTGCCGTCTACCGGGTCAACTGAGAAGAACGGGTCATCCGCCTCCGTCGCCGTTCAACTCCCGCAAGAGGAAGTACTCGGGGCGCGGTGCATCATCGGTGATGAGTGGGCCCATGCCGGCATAGGATCGGACCTCGTCACCGACGAGCCAGGTCCGTTCACGGATCAAGTCGACCCAGTCGGTGACGGTCGAGACGGGTGAATCGAATGCCCCCGACACGTCCTCGAGGACCCCGGGTCGCTCGAGGACTGACCCGATGGCGGCGGGATCGAGTGAGATCGGCTGCATCGAGCCGAGCATGTAGAAGCCGTAGCCGGCGAACCCGCGGACGGCGATCACGTGGGGATAGACCGTGGCGAAGGTCCGGATGTGCTCCTTGAGGTCCGCCTCGGTCGTGCCGTAGGGCGTCCACTGCATCATCACGCCACCGTCGGTGAGGTGGTCGCGTCCAACCTCGTAGTACTCCAACGAGGAGATGACCGACACGCCGGAGCTCTGGATCGGCGGTGGCGGGTCGGTGACGATGATGTCGAAGCGCTCGTCGACCAGCTCGAGATGATTCCGCCCGTCGGCGATCACCACGCGTCCGTTCGGATCGGCGAGGACCTTCTCGGCATCCGGGTAGTAGTGGCCGAACATCTTCGGGACCGACGGGACGAGTTCCACCGTGTCGGTCCGAAGACCCGCGATCAAAGCAGTCCGGAAGGCCGTCCCCATCCCGAATGCCACGACCAGCGCGCGCTGCGACGCGGGGCGCGCCATCAGCGGGAGGATCGGCATGAGCTTGGCATCGACGGTGAGCAACGTCATCGACGTGCCCGCCACCCAGAGCTGGGCGGTCGGTCCGCCCTGACCCGCCTGGACCGAGGCGATCTCGTCCTCGCGTGACTCGAAGAGCGGCCATCCCTGATCGGCCATCCGAGCCTCGTTGGGTTGGACGACGAGCCCGGGCAGCGCGGCGAGGACGACGATCAGGACCGCCGCGACCACGCCGCTGGCGGCCAGCACGGGACGCCGTGGCCGCGACCAGAGCGCGAGCCCGACGCCGAGTGCCGCGTTGATCAGGGCCAGCACGACGACGATCGAGGGCGACCCGATCGTCGGCATGAACACGAACGGGATGACGAGGCTGCCGATGATCGCCCCCGCGGTATTCGTGCCCAGCAGCAGCCCGGACTCCGAGCCCGCGCTGCCTTGGTCGTCGCGTAGGAGCGCCGACGCGGTCGGGAAGGCGATGCCCATCACCACGGTCACGGGCAGCACGGTCAGGATCGCGGCCCCGAACAGGGCGCCGACGGACTCCAGCGGATGCGCCGCGTCCAGTGACCGCGGCTGCGAGATCACGAGGATCAGCCCGGCGACACTGAGGACCGCGACGGCGATCTGCGCGATCGCCAGTACGCGAACCGGGTCCTTGATCCGTGGTCGGATGGCGTTGTAGGTCGATGCGCCGAGCGCGATCCCGACCAGGAACAGCGCCAGGATGACGGTGAAGACATAGGTCAGCCCGCCCGTGCCGGACGTCAGCAGCCGGGTCCAGGTGACCTGGTAGCCGAGCGACGTCAGCCCTGAGACGAACGCGACGACGAGCGGCAGCCACACGATCCGGTTCGGCAGCGTCGAGGGGGCGCGCGCGGGCTCCGGCCGGTCGCGGACGGCGGTCCAGGCCGTCGCCGGCTCCGTCACGTCGTCACGAGCGAGCCACAGTGCGACGACCCCGGCGATGCCTGACATCAGCGCACCGATCCGCAGGGCGCCGGTCAGTCCGGCCAGCTCGATCAGGACGAGGCCGGCCAGCAGGGTGCCCGCCACGGCGCCAAGCGTGTTGGCCGAGTACAGCCGCCCGAAGGCCTGGCTCAGCGCGGTCGACCTCGCGAAATGGCGAACCAGCGCGGGGAAGGTGGCGCCCATCATGATCGTAGCCGGCGCCAGGGCGATGACCGCCAGGACGAGCCGTGCCAACGCGAGGAATGGCGTGCCCTCGAGGGCCGGGTAGATGCCCCGGTACGCCTCGTTGATCAGCTGGAACGTCAGCGGCGTGACCAGCACGATCACGACCAGGGCGAGCTCCAGCAGCCCGTACAAGCGGAGCGGGGAGCGCACCCGGTCGGCGACCCGCCCGCCCAACGTCGCGCCGATGGCCATGCCGCCGAAGAACCCGGTGAGGATCGCGGATACGGCCTGCGTGGTGTTGCCGAAGACCAGCACGAGCTGGCGTGACCACACGATCTCGTAGACCAACCCCGCGGCGCCGGACAGGATGAAGATGGCGAGGACGAGTCCGCGTCGATCGGGCATCGGCGGAGTTTGCCACGGGCGGCGGGTCATGTGCTTGGGACGGTCGGAGCCGCCGGTGTCCCTCGCTATACTCGGCCGACCATGGCCCCGCCCGAAGGATGACCCGGCTGTTCGGTCGTCGGGCTCCAGTCGCCGTTTCGTCGCGAGCGCTCGCGTTCGCGGCGGCCGGAGCCGGCATCGGTATCACCATCGCCGTCTTCGTCATCTATGCGCAGATGACCGCGAGCCATTTTCTCGGCGACGCATATGTGTACCTGGGGGCCGGCGAGCGGCTGAATGCCGGCAACCCGCTCTACTCGTTGTCGCCGGGCGACCGTCCGATCCCGATCCAGCCTCCGTTCTGGACCGCCCCGCTGGTCTCACCCCCGCTCATCGCCGTTTTGTGGCGTCCCCTGGCAGCCCTTCCGAACGAAGCGGGAGTCCTCGTCTGGTGGATCGCGTCGCTGATCTGCCTTGGCGGGTCGATCCTTTACATCCTGCGCCGGCAGCCGCTGGTGGCCGGGCTCGCGCTCGTCGCCCTCTCCGTCCCGGTCGCCATGGAGGCGGGGCTCGGCAACGTCAACGCGTTCCTCCTCGCGGGCACCATCGCCGTCTGGCACTGGCGAGACCGTCCGTGGGTGGGAGCGATCCTGGGCGTGATGATCGCGGTGAAACTCTGGCCGGTCGTGCTCGCTGTGTGGCTCCTCGTCCAGGAGGGGCGCAGGACGCTCGTCGTCCTGATGGCAACGCTTGTCGTGTGCGGCGTCGTGAGCCTCGTTGGGGCCGGTTGGGAGAACCACGTCGCGTATCTGTCCGTCGGCCAGAACGTTCATCCGTCGGCCTTCAGCCTGACGTGGCTGCTCGGCATCCCGTGGCTCTGGCTGGCAAGCCTTGTGATCGGAACCGGCCTCGTGCTGGCCACCCGCAGCAGACCGGCATGGTCGTTCCGCATCGCCGTCCTGACGATGGTCCTGGGGTCTCCCGTCGCGAACCCGAACACCTATGCCCAGCTGCTCGCGATCGTCGCACCGGCCGGAACCAGCAGCCGCGCGCCTCGAAGTCGAGAGGAGAAGACGGTCAGCTCGTTCTCTGTGGCCGGCGTGGAACGCCAATCCTGATCGGCTGAGGGGCGGGGTGTGGGTCAGTCAGCGCGGCCGACCTACGACGCGGCGATCCGTCAGCCGACCATCACAGGTGGTAGGCCCAGTAGATGCCCGCGGCACCGACCAGGGTCCCGAACGCGATCAGCACCTTCCAACCAGTGGACACCCCGCCACGGTGCGCGGCGGCCAGCCCGCACAGGGCCATCACGAACGGCACGGAGTCGAGGAAGTAGCGGTAGCCGTACTGCAGCCATCCGCCGCCGTAGTACAGGAGCGTGGGGATCAGCACGGCGACCGCGGCACCCAGCAGCCACCAGTTCCGTGGCCGCCGCCAGTCCGCCCGAGTGGCGAACAGCAAGCCGGGGCTGGTGAACAGCACGGACATCCCCAGGCCGTCGGGCTGGAAGAACGGCGGGCTCGCCGAGGGTCTGGGGAGATGGAACAGGAAGTAGTCGAGGTTCATCGGGACGTGCGCCGGTGAGAAGAGTCCCTGCGCACGCTGGGCTTCCAGGAAGGGCGGCAACGTCGCCAGCGCGTAGCCGCTTTCGAATGGTGTCCCGAACCGCACCTGGTTATAGAGGAAGAAGGCCACGATCGACGGGGCGACCCCGATGCCGAGCAACGTCCACTGCCTCCACCGGATCCGTCCGGCGGCCCGCGCGACATAGCCACCCGCGACGTCGGCCGCCTGGTGCGCCGTGCGAGGCTCGAGCAGCAGCGCGTAGAAGGGAACGGCAAAGGCGAGGGGCGCACGGCTCAGGAATGCCGTGCCGGCCAGCAGGCCGATGAGCCAGGCACGCTGCCTGCCAAAGACCTCGACGAGGCAGGCGAACGTGAGGATGGTGGCGACGAGGTGGCCCGTGTGCCAGACGCCACCCCTGGTAGTAACCCACAGGATCTGTGTCGAGAAACCGAACAGGACGGCGAGCCACAGTCGGTCCACGATCCGCTCGACGCCAACCCGGCCGAGCAACCACCAGCACATCCCGACGCCGGCGGCCGCCAGCACCGCGTTGATGCCCGACTCCAGCTGGTCCGCCGTCAGCGGGCCGACGAGAGCGACGATCGGCATGAGCGCCACGGCGGGGAACGGCGCAAAGGGCACGTAGTAGCGGCCACCGATCGGGATGACGTCGTTTGGCCCGAGCCGCACGTCGATCGCGGTTCGACCGTGGAGGAACGCATCGGCGAGGTAGAAGAGGTCCCCACGCCCGGCGTCGAAGCCGCGGTTCGCCAACCAGTACAGCACTGCCGAGATCCCGACGATGGCGACGCCGACGATGACCGGTCCCGGTGGGCGATGGATCATGCCGGCGGCGGGACGCCGGGAACGAGCGGAATGCCGCGGACGACCGGAGTCGGTGTCGTCGATCCGCGGGCGGCCCGACCGACGAGCAAGGTCGCGATGAGGGTCAGCCACATCACGATCGGGTAGGCGATCGGCGGCGTGACGCCGACCAACGGCCAGGCCGTCACGAGCGGAAGAGCGAGCGCCCACCAGCGACCGGCCGACAGCAGGTAGGCCACCGGCAGCAGGAGAAGCATCGCGTAGTGGTCCCACAGGATGGGCGACATGAGCTGACTCGCGATGACGGTCACGAGATACGAGGCCTCGTCACCCGCCCAGCGGATCGCGGCAAGGAAGGCCGCGATGACCGCGCCAGTGCTGACGAGCTGGATGCCGGCCGCCCACCCGGGGGACGCACCGAGCTGATACGCGATGGCACCCGGTGTCACGTTGCGCTCCGTCGCGATCGGATCGGTGACGGCCCGGAGGAGGACGATGAAATCCGACCAGGCGACCGGACCGGTGAGCGCGGTTGCGACCGCGGCAAGCACCAGCAGCACGACCGCACCCACCATGACCGCGCGGAACCGGCGCGTCAGGAACGCCCACACGAGCACGAGACCTGGCTGCAGCTTGATCGCGGCACCCAGCGCGCCGCTCACGCCCAGGCGGATCGGGTCATCGATCCCCCGCCACCCGACGGCGAAGGCGAGGAAGAGGACCGGGCCGACCTGACCGAGCTTGATCGCAAAGACGAACGGGAACGACAAGCCCGCGAGCAGGACGACCCACCAGCGGACGGTCCGTGCGACAGGCAGGATCGCGACGCCGATGAGGAAGGCGACGAGCGACAGGCCGATCCAGGCCCAGATCGCCGTCTGGGCATCCAGCAGGGCGAAGGGCAGCAACAACGGAACGAACGTGGGCGGGTAGAAGAACAGCCCGAAGCCGCCGGCGATCGTGAAGGACATGTCGTAGACGGGCTCGCCGGCGGCGAGCCGTTCGATCGCCAGGTGATAGGCGAGAAAATCATGCCCGAGCGTGTCCCCGGCGACGGCCAGGGTAGCGGCGACGCCTCCCGCGAACGACAACGCGGCAAGGATCGGCAGCGCCGTCCGCGCCAGCCGGGCGATCGTGTCGCGGTCGATCACGTCCGTTCCGCGGCGCGCCGGCGACTCCCCCGATGGATGAGCGGGATCCGGAAGAGGTCCCACGCGACTCGCAGCGCAAGACCTGGGCGGGCGCGCATGCGCGAGCCGCGCTTGTCGAACCAGCGGATCGGGACGAGGGTCATCCGGTACCCGCGCGAACGCGCCAGGTAGATGATCTCGACGTCGAACACGATGCTGGTCACACGCTGCCGTTCGAAGAGGTCCTGGGCCGCCTCACGGCGGAACCCCTTGAAGCCGCACTGCGTGTCCTGCACGGGACCCACGACCCAGACCGATGCCAGCAGGTGGAAGACCTTGCCGATCAGGCGGCGGTATCCCGCCTGCGTCGCGCGCATGTCCGACCCGTCCGGCTGGATCCGCGAGCCGAGCGCGATGTCGTGGTCGGTAAGCGCCTGCACGAGCAATGGGATCTGGTCGGGCGGGGTGGCCAGGTCGGCGTCCGCGAAGACGATCACGTCGCCGGTCGCCGCAAGCATCCCGGCTCGGACGGCGGCGCCTTTGCCCTCGTGCGGGACACGCAGGATGTGGAGGTGCAGGCCCTCGATGGAGCCCGCGGCTTCCGGACGAGCCTCGACGATGCGGACCGTGCTGTCCGTGCTGCCGTCGTCGACGACCAGGATCTCGATGCGTTCCGGCAGCGTCGCGGCCCCAGGGGCGCCATCCCGGCCGTGGGCATCCCGTCGCCGCAGATAGCCGAACAGCTCGTCGAGCGCGGGGCCGATCCGCTCCGCCTCGTTGAACGCGGGCAGGACCAGGGTGAGGCTCACGGGAGCCTATCTCCCCCGAGCCGGTGCACGACGAAACGCGCCGCCGCGAGTAGGCTCGGCGACGAGCATGTCGAGGCGCACGATCCAGCCGCGCTTCCGGATGGGCACACGAGGTGACCCGCTCACGGCTACAGACTATCGTGCCGGTGGGGTCGGACATCTGCCCTGGCGTCATATCGGGAATGGGACCAACGAGCGATAGCGAGAGGGCATCTGGGTCCGTGACGGTTTCGGCGATGGAACGCGCGCAGGTGGCTGCCACGAGCGTGATCGAGCTCCTGCGTCGCAACAGACGGGCGATCCGCGACGCCCTCATCCTGATGGGGCTCCTTCGCGCAGGGATCTACTTCTTCGTCCAGGGGATCCACCCATGGACCTTCGTCGGCATCGATGCGCGGGCGTACTGGGGCGTCGACCTCGCGCATCCGTACGCGAATTCAGGCGTCGGCGAGTTCTCCACGTACCTCTACTCACCTGCGTTCGCGCAGGTTCTCTCGCCGCTGTACGCCCTGCCGTTCGAGGCGTTCTTCGTCCTCTGGACAGCCGCCTCCGTGGTCGCCCTGTACTGGCTCGTCCGGCCGTGGCCGTGGGCGCTCCTCATCCTGCTCCTGCCGTGGACATACGAACTGTTCGTGGGCCAGGTGCACCTGTTCATCGCGGTCGCGATCGTGCTGGGTTTCCGGTGGCCGGCCGTGTGGGCCTTCAATATCCTCACCAAGGTCACCCCCGGGATCGGACTGCTCTGGTTCCTCGTCCGTCGCGAATGGCGATCCTTCGCGATCGCCATGGGAACCACGCTGGCGATCGTCGCGGTGTCGTTCCTGCTGGCACCGACCGCCTGGTTTGACTGGTACTCGTTCCTGCGCGGTACGACCGGGAGCGGCGAGCTCCTGTACCCACGGATCGCCATCTCGGTCGTCATCACCGTGTTCGCGGCGCTCACGGGCCGCCGCTGGGCGGTGCCGGTGGCCGTGCTCCTGGCCCTGCCGGTCGTCTGGGTCGAGTCCTACGTGATCCTGCTCGCGATCATCCGGCTCCGCGAGCCGGCCGAGGCGATCACGCCGGTGAGCGCTCCGTCGATGACACTCGCGCAGCCGCGATGACCAGAGCAGCCGCCAGCCAGAGCAGTGGCAACCCGACCAGGGCGACGGCCGCGACGATCGCTGCCGCGATCACGAGCAAGGAAACGCGGCGGAGATCCTGACCGCTGGCCCGAAGCATCGCGGCGACCGCGATCGGCATGAGCGCGCTGGGGTAGTGGTACCAGGTGACGGGCAGCGTTGCGAGAGACGCTGCGGTGGCCCACGCGAAGCTCTCCACCGGGTCGGCACGAGTCCACGCTGCCCACGCGGTGAGCAGGACTGCGGCCACGCCTACGCCGACGTGGAGCGTGCGCGCGACGGCGTCGTCGCTTCCGATGAGGGCCGCGACCTGGGCCGCCAGACCGGCATTGCGCGGATCGACGATCGTGGCCCGAGCGCCGGCCCGCACGACCTCCGCGTAATCGGCCCACATCGCGGAACCGCCGGCAAGGACGCTGAGACCGACGGCCGCGAACCCGGTGACCACCGCCGTCGCGAACACCAGGCGGGCGGCTGCCCGCCCATCGTGGTTTGGATCGCGAAACGCCCGCATCACGAACCACACCCCGAGGGACGCCGGGTGGAGTTTCAGCGACGCGAGGGCGAGCGCGACACCGCCGGCGATGGCGGTCGATCGGACCGGCGCCACGGCCGAGAGCAGCATCACCCCGTACAGGAACGGAAACCAGGCGTCGAGGTTGCCGAACAGGAGGGCCACTGCGAACGGCAGCGTCAGCGGGGCACAGGCCGCCGCGACGAGAAGCACCTCACGGCGAGACCGGTGCGGGGCGAGTCGGCGCCGGAGGAGCTCCGTCGCCGCCAGGTAGCCCCCAACGGCGCCGATGGCCCACAGGATCAGCATCAAGCGCGACGGCACCATCGAGACGAAGCTGGTTGCCTGCGCGACCGGTGGCGGGTACGAATAGAACAGGCTCGTCGCGAGCGGCGGTCCGCCAGCCACCAGCTCCGGCGCATACGGGGATCGTCCAGCGGCGACGTCGCGTCCAGCCTGGAGCAGGAGCTCCAGATCGAAGCCGAGGCTCGACGTGGACCGGTCAGCGAGCTGCGCCCCGATCCAGATGATCCCGATCCACCCGATCATCCCCGCCACGACGGCGGCCGTGACCGCTCGACTGGGCAACGATCGCGGGGCCGAGGCGGCACTTGGTCGCATGCCGGCCATGCTACGGCGCCCCGATCCGTCGCCGATGGCCTAGGGGATCCACCAACCTGCGAACGTCAGGGTCGAGAAGATGGCAAGGAGCACGACCGATAACACCGGCCAGCCGTACCGCCACACCGGATGCTGGCGCGACGCGAGGATCCAGGAATACGGGAAGGAGAGGAGCACGACCCGCCCAACCGCCTCGAGCGAACCGGACACGAGCAGCATCACGAGCGAGATGACAGGGATGGCAACGTACTCGATCGGGATCTTGTCGGCACGTGCGAACACGAGCAACGCGACCGAGGCGATCAGGCAGGCCATCAGGGCCAAGAAGTACAGGGCGAGGGGTCCGGACAGCGCGTCGCCGACGGATCCCGAGCCCGCGGCGGCCCCACCCGTGTTCCGCCCCCACGCCGCGTACGACCCGAAGTATCCGTTCGGGGAGCCTGTGAAGAATGCCACCCACACGATGTACGACAGCGTCGCCAACGGGCCCAGGCCAAGTGCAAGCCAGCGCCAGCGCATCGGTCCCCGAAGCCTGGATGCCAGGAGGAGGGGGACGAGGTAGAAGGCACTCTGCGCCCGCGTCAGCGAAGCCAGTCCGAAGAACACGCCGGCTCGTCCCGCGTAGTCACCCGTGACGGCAAGGAACGATGCGAGGATCAGCACCAGCGTCAAGGTCTCTGAATAGCCCATCGTGAACACGAAGGAGAAAGGGAACAGCGCCAGCAACGCAGCGGCTCGGATCGCGCGCGGCTCCCCCAGGATCGGTCGACCCAATCGAACCAGCAGGACGAGGGCAAGCGCGAACAGGAGGACATTGAGCGCGATCGCGAGCAAACCGACGAGATCCGGCCACGGGAGCGCAAGGACGCGGACGAGCAACGGGTACAGGGGAAAGAACGCGTAGTCGTGGTATCCGGTGTCACCGAAGGCCTCGACGTGATAGCCGTTGCGCGCGATCCCGACGAACCAGTCGCCGTCCCATGTCGTGAGCGATCGCAGGATCGGCGCTGGGTCGCCGGACGTCAGCCGCGGGTTGGCGACGAAGGCCCCCGACTCCACCAGCACGGCCGCAGCAACGATCACCAGCCTCGATACGATGAACGCAGCGATGACCGGGGCGAAGCGGCGCAGGCTCGGCTCGATGCCACCCAGCGCGCCAGATCGAGACAGCATGCAGCGCAAGCTCCGAACGATTGGGGTCGGACGCACCGTCGCCCAATCGACTCGCGTCGTCAAGGCGTCGACTCGTCGACGTCGGGCCTGACCTTCGGGTGGTTCTCGGATGCTGTCTCGCGCGCCGCGACCTGCAGCGCTCGCGCGTTTGGGCAGCGCGACCTACGGATTCCACCAACCGCTGAACGTGAGCGTCGAGAAGACGGCGAGCAGCGCGAGCGACAGCACCGGCCAGCCATAGCGCCATGCCGGGTGCTCGCGCGAAGCCAGGATCCAGGAGTAGGGGAAGGAGAGGAGCACGAGACGCCCGATCGCCTCGAGGCTGCCGGAAAGGAAGAGCACCATCAGCGAGATGGCTGGGATGGCGACGTACGCCACCGGGATCCGATCGACACGGACGAAGACGAACAGGCCGACCGCCACGACGAGACACACCATCAACGTCGCGAAATACCAGGCGAGTGGGCCGGACAGGAAGTCGAGGACGGATCCCAGCCCCGCGGCGGCGCCGCCCGTATTGCGCCCCCAGGCCGCATACGATTCGAAGTAGCCGTTGGGCGAGCTGGTGAACCACGCGACCCAGAGCAGGTACGACAGGGTCGCCAACGGGCCGAGGCCCAGAGCCAGCAGTCGCCACCGACCGGGTTTGCCGAAGCGGGATGCCAGCACCAACGGGATGAGGTAGATGGCGCTCTGCGCCCGGGCCAACGACGCCACGCCGTAGAGGATCCCCGAGCGGACGACGTGACCGCGCTCCACGAGGAGGAACGCCCCGAGGATCAACGTCAGCGTCAGCGTCTCCGAGTAGGCCATCGAGAACACGAATGAGAACGGAAACAGCGCGAACAGTGCGCCCGCTCGGATCGCCCGTTTCTCGCCGATGTGACGCCGGGCCAGCCGAACCAGGAGCACGAGTGTGACCGGGAACAGCGCGAGGTTGAGTCCGATCGCGATGAGTCCGACGAGGTTCGGCCACGGCAACGCGAGTACCCGGACGACCATCGGATAGAGCGGGAAGAATGCATAGTCGTGGTAGCCGGCGAGGCCGACGGCGGCGAGATGGTAGCCATCCCGAGCGATACCGACGAACCAGCTGCCGTCCCATGACGTGAGCGAGCGAAGGACGGGTGCGGTATCCCCATACGCCTGCGCTGGGTTGATCGGGAAGGTGCCGCGTTCGACGATCACCGCCGTCGCGATGATCACGAGCCTGGAGATGACGAGCGCCACGATGACCGGGGCGTAGCGCCGGATGACGACGCGTGGCTCCCTGCCGCCCGCGGCGCCAGTTGGAGACGGCATGAAGCGCATACTCCGAGAACGAGCGGGACGGAAGGACGGTCGCCGAAACGAAGGGGCTCGTCAAGGCCGTAGACTCGCGGTTCCGACCATGACTTTCGGGTGGTGCTAGAGGTGCGGTCTTGAAGCGAGAATCACAGACGACCGAAGGCCGTGGAGGACACATGCACCAGCACGAGCACGCTGCCCATGGGGTGGAGATCGAACCGGGCACACCCGCCTGGTCGGAGTGGGTCAAGGATTACTACCGCGACGTCGAGACATACGACTGGGTCGATGTCGCCGACAACATCCGCGGCCTCGAGGCGTTCTTCCATCGCAACCGTGCGTGGATGGTGCGCCGGATGGTCAGCAAGTACGCCACGCCGAACGCCCCGATCCTCGACGCTGGCTGCGGGACCGGCCTGAACCTGCGTCACCTGCCCGAAGGCTCGACTGGCGTCGATATCAACCCGCGCAACATCGCGCTGCTCCGCCAGCGCCTGCCGAACCACACAGTCCTCGAGGGTGACGTCGAAGCGTTGCCGTTCACGGATGGCAGTTTTGGGACCGTCCTCTGCACGGAGGTCATCGAGCACATCCCGGATCCCTCGGCCGCCCTTGCCGAGTACCGCCGGGTCCTCCAGCCGGGCGGCGTGCTCATCGGCTCGGTGCCGGCACGGTCCGCCATCTGGAAGCTACGATTCCTCTCGAGCACCTGCCCGCATAGCGAGCCATTCCATAACGAGTACCTGCCTCACGAGGTCCGCGAGATGCTGACGGGTTGGAAGGTGGAGTTCCTTCGCTACTCGCTCCTCCATTTCAACGTGCTGTTCGTGGCTCGCAAGGAGGGCGCGAGCGCTCCACGGTGAGGTCGTGACGATGATCGGGGAAGGCGCGCAACCGACCGCGCCGTTACAGCTTGGTGGCATCGCGGCGCGATGGACCCCCGATCTCAACCGCGACGTGATGCTCCTGCTGGGCGTACTGTGCGGGCTCGCCCAGGTGGCCGGCATCCTGTCCCCACCGGTGGATGCGTCCGCGTACTGGCTTGCCGGCACATCGACGAACCTGTATCCAGCCGCGTGGTCCGAGGTAGCACCCGGCTACCTCTTCTACCCGCCCCCCGTGGCGCAGCTATCGGCCCTCCTGCAACCGATCGGTTGGCCCGCGTTCGTCACGATCCTGACGACGTCGATCTTCTTTTCCATCTGGTATTGCGCCGGACGCTGGTCGCTGCCGCTGCTGGCGATCGGGATCCCATACCTCGTGTGGGGTGTCGGCCCGCGGGAGGCGTCTGTGTTCCTCGGGTATGCGCTCCTCGGCAATCTGCAATGGATCCTCGCCGCGCTGACGATCGCGGCGCTCCGACGCCCTGCCCTCTGGGCGATCCAGCTGGTCACGAAGGTCACGACCGCGATCGGGTGGTGGTGGCATGTCTTCCGCGGGGAGTGGCGAGCCGCGGCCATCGGGGCGGCAGCAAGCGCGGCGGTAGTAGCGGTCTCATTCGCATTGGCGCCGCAATTGTGGTTCGACTTCATCGCCTTTGCGCTGCGCAACGGGTCGATGGCGGATCCGCCCATGGCCCTGTTCCCTGTCCCGTTCGGCGTCCGCCTGGCGACGGCGTTGCCCATCCTTGCCTGGGGAGCCCGGACGAACCGGGCGTGGACCGTCCCGGTCGCCGTCGGATGGTCGCTCCCTGCCCTGTACGGGCTCGGGTTCCTGCCGTTCTGGGTGGCCGGCTGGGGCGTCCGCAGACTCGGGTCCCCCGCCACCCAGGGAACGCGAATCTCCACCGTGGGCCGCCCTGACGGGCCCTGACCGACGGTCGCGCCGCTAGCCCAATCGTACCGGGCAGACGGACCCGGACCCGGTGCTACGCTGCACCGGCCGTGCGTATCCCCCTCCTCCTGTACGTGCTCGCCCTCGCCGTCCGGGCTCGTCCTCATCTGGCACTTTCCGGACCCGGCGTA
The DNA here is from genome assembly GCA_963735785.1 of uncultured Chloroflexia bacterium. Lineage (GTDB taxonomy): Bacteria > Chloroflexota > Limnocylindria > Limnocylindrales > CSP1-4 > SPCO01. The sequence goes on from CAVTMH010000003.1 coordinate 1,038,828, forward strand.
CCCCGACTCGTTCTATTACGTCGACGTCGCGCGGGCACTCGCCGCGGGCCAGGGGTTCAACGTCGACTTCATCTGGATCTTCGCCGAGGTCGGCGGCGCGCTCCCGGCCGATCCGATCCTGCCGATCCCGTCGAATGCGCACTGGATGCCGCTGGCGTCGCTGGTCCAGGTGCCGTTCCTGCTCGTCTTCGGGGACGTCGCGTGGGCGTCGGCCCTGCCATTCGCCCTGATCGGGGCGACCGCCGCGCCCGCTGACCTGGGCGATCGCCCGCGACGCCGGCGCCCGAACGGAAGTCGCGATCGGGGCCGGCTTCCTCGTCGCGATCCCCGTCCTGTCATTGACCTACATGACCCAGCCCGACAACTTCTCGCTCTTCCAGCCGCTCGTCGCCGCGGCGCTCTGGCTGGGCGCACGCGGGCTGCAGGGCGCCCCACGGTCCTTCGTGATCGCCGGGCTGCTGGCCGGGCTCGCGACGCTGTCGCGCAACGACGGCCTGTTCGTGCTCGGGGCCCTCGGTCTGGCATTCGCTCTGGGACCGGCGACGGGCCTCGCAGAGACCGGTCCGGGGGCCGGTCGACCGGCCATCCCGGTCGCCGCCGCCGTCGGCTGCGTCGCGTTGTTCGCCCTGGTCATGGCGCCGTGGTGGCTTCGCCAGCTGGCGGTCTTCGGATCGATCTCACCCTCGAGCGCATCGGGCAAGGTGTTCTTCATCCGGGACATCGGCGAATGGAACAGCATCACCGTCCCCGGCGACCCTCGACCACCTGCTCGGGATGGGGATCGGACCGCTCCTCGCCACTCGTGTCGGTGGACTGATCGCAGCCCTGATGATCTTCACGACGCTTGATCGCCGGCTTCGTCCTCGCGCCGTTCATGGTCATCGGGGCGTGGGCGCGCCGCCGGTCGCTCGACTTCGGTCCGTTCTTCCTGTACGCGGTCCTGCTCTTCACCTTCTCCGCCCTGGTCTCCGCCGTCCACGTCCCGGGCGGCACGTTCATCCACTCGGCGGTCGCCCTCGCGCCGCACGCCTACATCCTCGCGCTCGAGGGCATCGCGATCGCCGTCGGCTGGGTCGCCGCGCGCCGGCGCACCTGGGATCCGATGGCTGCGACGCGGGTCTTCATCGGCGCGACGCTCGCGTTCGCGGCCGTGGTCGCATTCTTCGGCTCGCCGTTCGTCCACCAGGTCTGGGCCGACAGCCGCGCCAAGTTCGTCGCCGTCGCCGGCGCGCTCGACCGGGCCGGCGCTGCCGGCGACGGACCGGGTCATGTCGATCGACGCCGCGGGCACCGCTACTGGACCGGTCGCGGCGGGGTCGTCCTCGTCAACGACCCGATCGAGACAGTCGGGAGCGGTTGCGCAGCGCGTACGACATCCGCTGGCTCGTCCTCGACGGTGAGGACAGCGTGGAGGCCGCCGCCCCCATCCTCGACGACGTCGGCCGGCCGGACTGGCTCGGCGATCCGATCGTGCTTCGCCGATGAGCCCAGCCCGCTCGTGCGTGTCTGCCCGGTGGTGCCCGGCACCATGACCCGCCGCGAAGCCGTGCTCACTGCGGCTGCTCGATCTTCGTCGTGGCGCTCGTCGTGCGGGCGTATTTCGCGGCGCAGATCGTCTTCCCCAAGCCCGAGGACACCGCCTACTACGTCGGCGTCGCGCGCAACCTGCTCGAGGGCCGCGGCCTCGTGTCGCGACGCGCTGTGGAGCTACCAGACGCCGCCGCTGGTCTTCCCGCGGCCGGCCTTCGAGGTCTGGCTGCCGCTGCCGACCTTCCTCGCCGCGATCCCGATGGCGCTCCTCGGGCCGACCTTCGCGGCGGCGCAGGTCTCGAGCGTCGTGATCGGCGCGCTCGTGCCGGTCCTCGCCTGGCGCCTCGCCGCCGACGTCGCCGAGGAGCGCGGCCTGCCCGTCGGCTCGGGCCGCCGGACCCTCGCGATCGGGACCGGCCTGACGACCGCCGTCTACCTGCCGCTGCTGCTGCACTCCGCCGCTGCCCGACTCGACGATGCCGTTCGCGGCGCTCGCGCTCGGCGCCTGCCTGCTGATGACCCGGATCGCGCGCGACCCGCGCGGCGCGTCGGCTCACCGATCCGCGGGTCGTCGGCCTCGGCGTGCTCATCGGCCTCGCCGCGCTGACCCGCAACGAGGCCGTCTGGCTCGCGCTGATCTGGGCGGCGATCGCCTGGCTGTCGGTCCGCGCGATCCCTCGGCCGTGCGGCTGCGGCTCATCGGCGTGGTCGCCGTCGTCGCGTTCTGCGTCTTCGCGCCGTGGGCGATCCGGAACCTGGTCGGGCTTCGGCAGCCCGTTGCCCGGCCAGGCGGTCACCAACGCCCTGTCCGTCACCGGCTTCGACATCTTCGCCTGGAACGACCCGCCGACGCTCTCGACGCTACCTCGCCGTCGGCCCGGCGCGCGCTCCTCGAGATGCGCGTCGACGGGACTCGCCCACAACCTGTTCAACGTCCTGCTCCTGCTCGGGCTGCCGATCTCGGTCATCGGCTTGCTCGCGCTGCCCGTGGCATGGCCGCGGCCGCGCCATCCGGCCGGTCGCTCGTCGCTCAGCCTCGATCACGTTCCTCGTCACGAGCCTGCTCTTCCCGGTCGCGACGCACGTGGGGCACGTTCCTGCACGCGGCCGGCCCGGTCCACGTCCTGCTCGTCATGTCGGCGCTGCTCGGCGCTCGACGCCGGCATCGCCCGGCTCGGGTCGCGCGCCTGGGCTGGACGCAGCCGGTCGCCTGGCTCGGCACGCGCTGCTCGGCATCTTCGGCTCGCTCCTGTTCTCGGTCGCGCTCCTGCCCGACGTTCGGCGCCGGGTCGCGCGGCGACCGCCGGCGCTCTACGAGGAGCTGGCCGGCACGGATGGCCGGCGATCGGCCATCCGCTCGATGCGTCCGCCGGCCCGGTCATCACGAACTTCCCGATCTGGCTGGCCGAGACCCAGCGGATCCCGTCCCTCGCGCTGCCCGACGAGCCACCACGACGACGTCCTCGACCTCGCGCGCGCTTCCCGGGGACACGCCTGCTCGTGCTGATCTCGCGCCGAGGGCGACGCACTGGCCCGCCGACCTCGAGGCGGGGCTGCCGGGGTCGGAGTGCTTCCGTCCGAGTCGAGCTGGGCCCACCGACTCTCGGCATCAGCCGGGGACGGACCTCCTCGCGGACGTGCTGCGTCTTCGAGATCGTCTGCCCATGAGAGCGGCGACCCCTATACTCCGAAGCCGATGGAGGCAGCACGCGCCGGGACGGACGCGCGGGACAGCCGCTTCGACGGACTCCACGCGGAGGCCAGCGCGGCGGTCGGCTACAGCGCGAACACGCTCCGCGAGCGTGCGCGAGCGCTATCGCGAGGCGTACGCCGAGGCGCTCGCTCGCTGGCAGGCGCTGCGCGACGAGCTCGACGGCGTCGACCGCCGACCGCGGATCGAGCGTCCGCGGCTCGTCGCCGAGGAGCCCGACGAACCGGAGGCCTCGTCGCTGGCGAGCGCGGCGTCGCCGCCGAGGCCGGTGCCGACGATGCCGTGCAAGCGGGCGCTCCGCGCGCGATGTCGAGACCCTCGCCGGCGACCTCGGCGGCCATCAGGTCGGCGCTGGCCAAGCTGGAGCTCGCCGAGCGCACCCTGTCGCGGACGTGGCTCTTCCTCGAGCGCGGCGACGCGACGCTCGTCGCACCGAGGCGACGGCCCGGCGACCGCGGACGACGTCGCAGATGCGCATCGTCGAGGCCCAGGAGGCCGAGCGCGCCCGCCTCGCCCAGGAGATCCACGACGGGCCGGCCCAGGCGCTGTCGCAACGCGATCTTCCAGGTCGAGTACATCGAGCGGGTGATCGCGTCCGATCCGGCTGGCGCCGACCGCCGAGCTCCGGCATCCTGCGCGAGCTCCTCCGGCGCGAGCTCGGCGACGTGCGCGGCGTTCATCAGCCAGCTCCGCCCGCCGCTGCTCGACGAGCTCGGGCTCGACGGCGCGATCGCGGACACGGTCGATCAACCTGCGGGCGCTGACCGGCCTCCAGGTCGACGACCGACCTGCCCGCCCCGAACGACCCGCTCGGCGACGCACCAGCAGACGGTCGCCCTGCGCGTGGCCCAGGAGGCGCTGCAGAATGTGCGCAAGCACGCTGCCGCCTCGACCGTGGTCGTCAGCACGGACCTGGCGGACGACGCCTGGATCCTCGAGGTCCGCGACGATGGTCGCGGATTCGACGTCGGGGCGGTGGCCGCGCGTGGCCGCCGGAACTTCGGCCTGCAGTTCATGCGCGAGCGAGCGGAGCTGATCGGCGCACGCTTCGACGTACGATCGCGACCGGACGGCGGCACCGTCGTCCGACTCGCGATCCCGACGGGCGCCCGGACGGGAGCAAAGGAGAACAGATGAGCGCGATGGACTACGGCGGAGCCCGATCGACGGCGGGGCGGCCCCGATCGGCGGTCGCCGGACGACACGACCCGGATCCTCATCGTCGACGACCACGCCCTCTTCCGGGTGGGGATCGCCAACATCCTCGGCGCGCGAGCCCGACCTCGAGGTCGTCGGCGAGGCGGACGACGCGCGGAGCGCCATCGATCGCGCCCTCGAGACCTCGCCGGACATCATCCTGATGGACCTGTCGCTGCCGTCGCCCGGCGGCATCGAGACGACCCAGCGGATCAAGCGCGAGCTGCCCTCGACCGGGATCATCGTGCTCGCCGCAGACCGAGGACGAGGACGCCCTGTTCGACGCGATCAAGGCCGGCGCCGCGGCGTTCATCCTCAAGGACGTCGGCCCGGACGACCTCGTCACGATCATCCGCCGCGTCGTCGCCGGCGAGTACCTGATCAACGACAAGGTCTTCGCCAAGCCGGCCGTCGCCTCGCGCGTCCTCAAGGAGTTCCGCGAGCTCGCCGTCTACGGCCAGGAGGCCGCCCCGATCTTCGCGCCGCTCTCGCCGCGCGAGGTCGAGATCCTCGACAACATCGCCCAGGGCATGACCAACAAGCAGGTCGCCTACGCGCTGTCGATCAGCGAGCAGACGGTCAAGAACCACATGAGCTCGATCCTGCGCAAGCTGTCCGTCAACGACCGGACCCAGGCCGTGGTGTACGCGATGCGCCAGGGCTGGATCCGGATGCCCGAGGATTGATGACAGATCCTGCCGTCGACCGCTCCGCGCCGCCACCGCTCGGAGCTCTGGCCGGCCGGCTCGCGGACGACCTGGTCACGCTCGACGGCGGAGCTCGTCGAGGTCGACCTGCTCATCACCCAGGCGCGGACCGAGGCCGCCCGCCACGAGGCGCGGCGGGCGACGGCCACCGAGAAGCTCGACGCCGCTCACGCCGGACGGCGACGCCGAAGGAGCGCGCTCGACTCAGACGGCCAGCTCGTCACGCTGACCAAGCGCGCCGCGCTGATGGAGATCGCAGGTCGACGTCCTCGAGGGCAAGCGCCGCGCGCTGGCCCGCTACCGCGACGCGCTCGTCGAATACCTGACGGCGATCGGCGGGCTCGACCCGTCGATGGACGTTCCGACCGCGGCCGCCTCGGCGGAGGGCGGGTCCCGACGGCGCCGGCGACGATGCGCCGATGCCGCCCGCCGTCTCGCGGCTGGTCCTCGGCGCGCAGGAGGACCTCCGCCGCGAGATCGCCCGGGCGATGCACGACGGACCCGCCCAGAGCCTGACGAACATCGTGCTCCAGGCCCAGATCGTGCGAGCGGCTCGTGGCAGCGCGACCCGACATCGCGCGGCGGGCGAGGTGCGCCAGCTGGTCGCGATGGTCCAGCAGACGCTCGACGCGACCAAGTCGTTCATCTTCGACGTCCGGCCGATGGTGCTCGACGACCTGGGCCTCGTGCCGACGCTCCGACGCGCGACGCGCGAGCGCGGTCGACGTGCCGGCGTCCCGGTCGAGTTCGACTCGATGGGCCAGGACCGGCGCCTGCCGATGGACCTCGAGAGCGGGCTGTTCCGGATGCTCGACGAGGCGCTGGCCGCCTACCTCGGCGCGGCACCGGACCGGGTCGTCACTCCGGCTCGACTGGGCGGAGCAGCTGGAGGCGCGCGTCGCGGCCACCCGCGCCGTCGCTGAACCGCGGCGCGCGTCGATGGTCGATCTGCCCGCCCCGCAGGAGCGGCAAGGACCTGCCGCCGGCCCTCGCCGCGATGATCGAGGAGCGCCTCGACGGACGAGCGTCGACGCGGCCGAGGCCGCGATCCGCGATGCGATCGTGGCCCTCCCCGCCGCGAACTGGCGCGAGATCCAGGGTCGGGCCTCGTCGATCGGGGTCACGGCCGAACTCCTGTCGGACGGCAGCGAGCTTCGCCTCGTGGCGGATATCCCAGTGCTCGGGCCGACCGCCGGGGAGTGAGCGCGGATGGACATCGGCAGTGGTCGCAGCGGGCCAGGGCCTCGTCGAGTACGGCCTGATGACCGCCCTGACCGGCGCGCTGACGCTGCTCTGGCTGCTGGTCTTCGGCGGGACGCTGTCGGACGCGCTGACAGCGATCGGCGAGGCGATCGACCAGGCGACCGGGGGCTGACTCGCAGTACCGCCGCTGCATCGGTCGACCCGTACCATCGTACTCAGTATCCACGCTCGAAGGCCGCTGCCTATATTGGCGCAGCCCTCATCTTCGGGGGTGAGTACTCATCCAGGAGAGACACCACATGGCACTGTTCACCGATCTGTACCTTCGCGCGGTCGCGAAGTTCCGCCGCGAGGACGGCCAGGGTCTCGCGGAGTACGCGCTGATCCTCGCCCTCATCGCGATCGTCGCGATCGTCGCCCTGATCTTCCTCGGCGGCGCAGGTCAGCAAGATCCTGAGCACGGTCGGCGCGTCGGTCTAGGCGGTCCTCCGACGAACGACGACCGCCGGGCCTGAAGGGCTCGGCGGTCGTTGTGTGTCTCAAGGACCTCCGGGTGATGCCACCCGCGTGCTCCGGACATGTACGGTACAACCCCGGGAGCGACGCTCCCTCATGACACACGGAGGCTCTCCCACATGATCCAGACACTCATCGCCAAGATGGACCGCGAAGACGGCCAGGGTCTCGCGGAGTACGCGCTGATCCTCGCCCTCATCGCCATCATCGCGATCGTCGCCCTGATCTTCCTCGGCGGCGCAGGTCAGCGAGATCCTGAGCACGGTCGGCGCGTCCGTCTAGGCGGTCCCTCCGACTCGAACGACGACCGCCGGGCCTGAAGGGCTCGGCGGTCTTTTCGTGTCCGGGGTACCTTCGGGTGATAGTCCCATCGGCTTGGGGCTTTGCGATACTGTCCCCGCGGGTGCACCAGCCCGTAGAAAGGAGTATCCGTCCATGCACCTCTTCCGGTCGGTCGTCGCATGTCTCAGCCACGATGACGGCCAAGGTCTTGTCGAATACGGACTCATCCTTGTTCTTATCGCGATCGTTTCCATCGTCGCTCTCATCTTCCTGGGCGGCCAGGTCAGCGAGATCCTGAGTAACGTTGGGAGCTCGGTCTAGGGCACGTCAGCCTCACGGCGGATCGAGGGTCATCCGACCTGAGACCCGCCGTTTTGTTCACGCACCGGTCAGGCGTCTGTCCCATTGACACGGTGTGACACGGCCCGTACCTTGGCGCTCGCCTCCGCACGCGGAGAGCCTCAAGGAAAGGAGGTATGCATCACATGACGAACATCTATCTTCAATTCATGGAACTCATCAATCGCGACGAAGACGGCCAGGGCCTCGCGGAGTACGCGCTGATCCTCGCCCTCATCGCCATCATCGCGATCGTGGCCCTGATCTTCCTCGGCGGCGCGGTCAGCAAGATCCTGAGCACTGTCGGCGCGTCCGTCTAGGCTCTTCTCCGACAACCGGTCGATCGCCGAGCCCAAGGGCTCGGCGATCGTCTATCCAGGGGCCCGCCGGGCACGCGTCCGACGGGCTCTTTCATGTGTTGCGCGCGACGGGTGGTCGGCCGGTCGCCGCCCGGAAGCACCTCGCGCGCAACCTTGCGCGCAACCTTGCGACACGCAAGGAATCCTGCCGTTTCCTACCAGAGGGTCCTAGCCCATTGGTATAGTCGCGCGCCATTTTCGCGGTGCTACAGTGGTGCCACCTGTCACACATCACGGCTCGGGAGACCCAACTTGAAGCGCTCGAATCGATTGGTCCTGCTCGTGGGGGTATTCCTCGCGATCGTCGCCTTCATCGGCATCCTGTTGCTGTCGCAGGGCGGCGGCCCGGCTACCGATCCGAATGCGCCGCCGACCGAGCTGCCCACGGTCATCGCGACCCAGGACATCCCGCTCGGCACAACGATCCGGGCGGACCAGGTGACCGTCCAGGTCAAGCCCGTGACCGGGCGCGACACGGACGCGTTCGGGGATGTGTCCCAGGTCATCGGCAAGATCGTCCGCCAGCCGGTCGTCGCCGGCGCCGCCGTCACCGCCACCACCTTGAGCGGCGGCCAGCAGGGCCAGATCCTCGACATCCAGTGCCCACCGACCTCACGCTGCATCGCGGTCCAGGTCGACCAGGTCACCGGTGTCGGCACGGTCATCAAGACCGGCGATTACGTGGACCTGATCATGGCCCTCCAGGCCGACAAGTTCCCGGTCATCACCGCGGACGAGCAGACCAATACGTTCACCGTGGTCTCGGGACTCAACAGCACGAGCGTCAAGCTGGTCCTCCAGGGCATGCAGGTCCTCGGGACGCTGCTGCCGCCCCCGCCGGCCGCAGCCCAGGCCCAGGATCCGAACGCCCCTGCGGCGGAGCCCGGCACCGTGCTGAGCGGCCAGCAGGAGATCGTCATCCTTGCCGTGACCGCCCAACAGGCCGAGATCATCAAGTTCGCCCAGCTCGACTCACCGCTCTTTTCGCTGGTCCTCCGCTCGCCGCAGGACTTCATCGACCCTGAGACGCAGCTGCCGTTCGAGAACGGCCCAATCCCCGATGCCACCACCGGCATCATCCTCAAGACCCTCGTGGACACCTACGGCGTCCTGCCGCCGGAGCTCATCGAGGCCATCCTTCCCGCGCAGTAAGGGGACCGTCCGGCTCGCCGGACGACCACGAACCAGGCGCGACGGGCGCGATGGACCCGACCGGTCCCGCGCTCGTCGTCGTCAGGGGACTCAGCGACTTCGCCAACCGATCCATCCACCAAACCGCAAGGAACGAGAGCCAGACCGCCTGATGGCAGACCCGATCCGCGTCCTCATCGTCGACGACATCCCGGAGACCCGCGATCACCTCACGAAGCTGCTCGGCTTCGAGAGCGACATCGATGTGGTCGGCTCGGCGTCGTCCGGCGCGGAAGCGATCAGCCTCGCGACGTCACTCACCCCCGACGTCGTCCTGATGGACATCAACATGCCCGACATGGATGGCATCACGGCGACCGAGCAGCTGGGACGCGCCGTTCCGACCGCGTCGGTCGTGATGATGTCGGTCCAGGGTGAGGCGGATTACCTGCGTCGTTCGATGCTGGCGGGGGCCCGCGAGTTCCTCGTCAAGCCCTTCAGCAGCGATGAGCTCACGGCCTCCATCCGGCAGGTCCACACTCGTGAGCGGGAGAAGGCCAGCCGCATCGCCATCGCCACCCCGGCCGCGGCCGGTGGCAGCTCGAACGGCGTGCATGGCGGCCAGGAGCCTGGTCAGGTCGTGGCGGTGTTCAGCCCCAAGGGCGGTGTCGGACGCACGACCGTGGCCGTCAACATGGCCGTCGCCGCAGCCACCGAGCTTGGCAAGAAAGTCGTCCTCGTCGACGGGTCGTTCCAGTTCGGCGACGTCGGCGTGCTGCTCAATCTCAATCCGAAGAACAAGTCGATCGCCGACCTCGTCCCGGAGCTCGAGCAGGCCGGCCACGAGGTCGAGTCCATCGACACGTTCGTCATCAATCACTCCGCCGGCATCCGCGTCCTGCTCGCTCCGCCCTCCCCGGAGATGGCCGAGCTCATCACGCCAGCGGGCGTCAAACGCGTGATCGAGGCGCTGCGCCTGACCCACGACCTGGTCGTCGTGGACTGCACGGCGTTCTTCAACGACACTACCCTGGCGATCCTCGATTCGGCCGATATCATCCTCACGATGCTGAGTCTTGAGATCACGAGCATCAAGAACATGCGCCTCTTCCTGGAGGTCGCAGAGCAGCTCGGCTACGAGGACGGCAAAGTCAGGCTCATCCTGAATCGGGCCGATTCCGCGCTCGGTATCCGCGTCGCGGACGTCGAGCACTCGATCGGGCGCAAGGTGGATGAGACGATCGTCAGCGACGGACGGAGTGTGGTGTACGCGCTCAATCGGGGCGTCCCGTTCTTCCTGAGCAACCGGGAGGCACAGGTCTCCCAGGACATCCTTCGACTGGCCCGCTCGGTCGTCGGCGAAGGGTCGCAGGTCGCGGCCACCGACGACGCGCGAAAGGTCACCAACAAGAAATCGTTGTTCGCATGGCGCTGATCGTGGCGACCGGCAACGCCGAACGAAATCGACCCTCGGGGCGAGAAGGGGTTTAGGTCATGTCCCTGTTGAAGCGGATCGAATCAGCTCGCCCGGGTGGGGCGCCGGATGCGCCAGCGGGCGCGCCGCCTTCCAATGTCCCGGCCCCCCCGGGGGGAGGCCCGCCGACCATGCCCGCGGCCCCGCGGCTGCAGTCGCAGGCGCCGGTGCGGGAGTCGTTCCGCGACGTCAAGTTCCGCATCCAGAACCGGGTCATCCAGGACCTGGACCCGAAGCTCGACCTGTCCAACCAGGTCGAGGTCCGGCGCCAGATCGAGGAGATCTTCGGCAAGGTCATCGACGAGGAAGGCCTCGCGCTGACCCGCGCCGAGCGCGTTCGGATGCTCGAGCAGATCACGGACGAGATCATCGGTCTGGGGCCGCTCGAGCCTCTCCTGCGCGACGAGTCGATCACCGAGATCATGGTCAACGGCCCGCGCCAGGTGTACATCGAGCGCTCGGGCAAGCTGGAGCTCACCAACGTCGTCTTCCAGAACGACGACCACGTCATGCGCATCATCGACCGGATCATCGCCCCGATCGGTCGGCGCGTGGACGAGTCGTCGCCGATGGTCGACGCCCGACTTACCGACGGTTCCCGCGTCAACGCCATCATCCCGCCCCTGTCGCTCGTTGGGCCGGTCGTCACGATCCGGAAGTTCTCGGCCTCGCCCTTCACGGTCGACGACCTCATCCGATTCGGCACCGCCACCGCAGACATGTTCGACTTCCTTCGTGCCTGCGTGGAGGCCCGCCTGAACATCTTCGTCTCCGGTGGCACCGGCTCCGGCAAGACCACGACGCTCAACGTCCTCTCGTCGTTCATCCCGAACGACGAGCGCATCGTCACGATCGAGGATGCCGCCGAGCTACAGCTGCGCCAGGAGCACGTCGTCACGCTCGAGTCGCGCCCACCGAACATCGAAGGCAAGGGCGCGATCCCGATCCGCGAACTCGTGCGCAACGCACTGCGGATGCGGCCCGATCGCATCATCGTCGGCGAATGCCGATCCGGTGAGGCGCTGGACATGCTCCAGGCCATGAACACCGGCCACGATGGCTCGATGTCCACCGGTCACGCCAACTCACCGCGCGACATGCTGTCGCGGCTCGAGACGATGGTCCTCATGGCCGGCGTGGACCTGCCGCTGCGAGCCATCCGCGAGCAGGTGGCTTCGGCCGTCGATCTCATCGTCCAGCAGAGCCGTCTCAAGGACGGGACCCGCAAGATCGTGAACATCACCGAGGTCCAGGGCATGGAAGGCGATGTCATCGTCATGCAGGACGTCTTCGTCTTCGAGCAGACGGGTGTCGTCGAAGGCAAGATCCAGGGCCGGCTGAAGCCGACCGGGATCCGGCCCAAGTTCGTCGAGAAGTTCGAGATCATGGGCATCAACCTGCCCCCGGGTCTCTTCGGCTTCAGCTATTAAGCGGGGAGGAGGAGACCGACCATGGATCCGATGACGCTGGCGGTGGCCGGTATCGCCGCGCTGGCCATCCTGCTCATCGCGGTCGGGATCGCCAGCTCCGGGCGCTCCGGCATCTCGGACCGCCTGGAGCGCTACGCGTCGGGCCGGCCGGAGGGGGGCGCGGCGGCGTCCGCCGGGCAGGGCCCGATCAGCGATCTCATCGCCCAGAGCCAGGCCCTCGCGAACCTGAACCGGGTCGTCGAAGGGCGGGACTTCGGGGCGAACCTCGCGCGCGACATCGCGCGGGCGGACCTCAAGCTCAAGCCGTCGGAGTTCCTGGGCATCTGGGCGGTCTCGATCATCGGTGTGCCGGTCCTGATGGTCATCTTCGGCTTCTTCATGCCCGCGCTCCACTCGCCCCTCATCCTGCTCGTCGGAGCGCTCATCGGCTTCTTCCTGCCGCGCTTCTGGCTGGGCCGTCGCAAGAGTGGCCGCCTGAATTCGTTCAACAAGAACCTGCCGGACACCATCACGTTGATCGCCAACGCCCTGCGCGCCGGGTCGTCGTTCCTGCAGGCCATCGAGCTGGTCGTGCGCGAGTCACGGCCGCCCATCTCGACCGAGTTCGGGCGCGTCATCCGTGAGGTCAACCTTGGCCTGCCGTTCGATCAGGCACTCGAGAACATGGTTCGCCGCGTCCGCTCGGACGACCTAGAGCTGATGGCCACGGCCATCTCGATCCAGCACCAGGTCGGCGGCAACCTCGCCGAGATCCTCGACTCCATCGCCTACACGATCCGCGAGCGAGTCCGCATCAAGGGCGAGATCCGCACCCTCACGGCACAGCAACGCCTGTCGGGCTACGTCGTGGGGTTCCTGCCGATCGCCCTCGCGGGCTTCCTGTTCATCGCCGCCCCCGGCTTCATGGAACCGATGTTCCTCAACCCACCGGCCGTGCTGGGCCTTCCCGCGGGCGTCGTCATCCTGCTGTTCGGCGGTTTCATGATGTTCATCGGCTTCATGCTCATCCGCAAGATCGTGGACATCGAGGTCTAATCCATGGAGATCATGCCCATCGTCGTCGCCGCGCTCGCGGCCGGAGCGATCCTCCTGATCGTCCTCGGGCTGGCTGGCGGTGCGCCGGTCGACCCCGTTCAGGCGCGCCTGACCCAGCTTGGGACGATGCAGGCCAAGAACCTCGAGGAGCTCGAGCTCCAGGCCCCGTTCATCGAGCGCACCCTTCGGCCGTTGGCCATGGGCCTGTCCAATCGCATGTCGCGGATCGCCTCGAGCTCATTCACGGAGCGGACCGAGAAGCGCCTGGCGCTCGCCGGAAACCCGGGCGACCTACGCGTCGCGGACTGGCTCGGGATCAAGGCCATCGTGGCCATCGTCCTCGGCATCCTGTTCTTCTTCTTGTTCGCGATCGTCGGTGTCCTCGGCTTCCCGTTCGCGATCGGCGCGGGCTTCGGGGTCATCGGCGCGCTGCTCGGCTATACGATCCCCGAATTCTGGCTGGGCGGCCGGGTCAAGAAGCGCCAGAAGGCCATCCTCCTGATGATCCCGGACGCCCTCGACCTGCTGACGATCTCCGTTCGGGCCGGCCTCGGGTTCGACGCGGCGCTCGGCAAGGTCGTCGAGAAGCTCAAGGGCCCGCTCTCCGACGAGTTCCGTCGGGCGCTGGCCGAAGTCAGGGTCGGGAAGGCGCGCCGTGATGCCCTTCGCGACATCGTCCCGCGCACCGAGGTCGTGCCGCTGACCAACTTCATCGGCGCGATCATCCAGGCCGAACAGCTCGGCGTGTCGATCTCCAAGGTGCTCCAGGTCCAGTCCGAGCAGCTCCGCATCGAACGACGCCAGCGCGCAGAGGAGATGGCCGCAAAGGCGCCGATCAAGATGCTGTTCCCGCTGGTCGGGTGCATCTTCCCGTCGCTGTTCATCGTGATCCTCGGTCCGGCCATCATCCTGATCATGGTGAACCTGGCCGGCGTCTAGGCCGACCCACGATGGAGCTCACGGCGCACAACCTCAGTCGCGCGACGGACCTCGCCGCCCGCCTGGAGGTCGCCGGGTCCCTGTGGGGCAAGTTCAAGGGCCTGATGGGCCGTCCATCGCTGGCCGACGGGACGGGGCTGTGGCTGCCCGACTCGAACGGGATCCACATGATGTTCATGCGCTTCCCGATCGACGCAGTGTTCCTTGGGCGGCCACTCGCGGAGGATCCGCAGGTTCGCCCGGTCGCGTCGGTGCATCGTGACCTGCGGGCGTGGACCGGCCTCGTGCCGTTCGTACGGGGAGCGCACGGCGTGCTCGAGCTCCCGATCGGGACCATCGAGACGTCCGGGACACAGACCGGGGACCTGGTCCGCCTCGCGTAGGCTACCTCTCCCGATCGCTCGGGCGTTGAGCGGCGGTTGAACGCCGCTTGTCATGCTCCGGTCGTGATCGACTTCATTCGGCGAGCCACGAGCGTCGCGCTGGACGCTGCCCTCCCGGCGGTTTGCGTCGGGTGCGGGCACGAGGGTCCACCGCTGTGCGAGGCGTGCCTGCCCGCCCTGGACCGACGGCTGGAGACGCCCGGCGGTGTGCCCATCGGGCTCCCCGGCGAGCTGCCGGCACCGCTCCTGCAACTCGACTGGTGCGCGCCATTCAGCGGTACGGTCCGGGCCGCGCTGCACGCCATCAAATACGGCGGCGAGCAACGTCTCGCCGAGCCGCTCGGCGCCGCGATCGCCCGCCGCTGGAGGCGTGTCGGGGTCGGCGCCGATCTCGTGACCCACGTCCCCGTCCACGCGACCAGGGCCCGCGCGAGGGGCTACGACCAGGCCGCGCTGATCGCGAGGGCGGCCGCGCGCCATCTCGGGCTGCCATATGCGCCGTTGCTCGGGCGGGAGCGAGCGACGATCGCCCAGTTCGACCTCGATCGAGGCGACCGGGCCGCCAATGTCGCGGGTGCGTTCGTCGCGCGGCGAGGCCCGGCGGCGGATCCCAGTGGCCGATGGGTCCTCCTCGTGGACGACGTCATCACGACCGGCGCAACGCTGGCTGCCTGCGCCGATGCGCTCGAACGCGCCGGCGCGATGGGCACGTCGGCCATCACGGTAGCCCGCGAGCGATGATCCGGCGACCCCGGGCTATACTCGACCAGCCGACGCTCCGGCCCAGAGGTGACGCATGCGAACCATCGTCAAGGGCAAGAATGTCGAGGTCCCGGAGCGGGTCCGCGACTACACCGAGCGCAAGCTCCGCCGGCTCGAGCGAGTCCTCGACGACCGGACCGACGCGATCGTGGAGTTCTCCAACGAGACCCACAAGAGCGCATCGGACGCCCATATCGCGGAGGTGACGTTGGTCATCGACGGGCGCACGCTCCGTAGCCACGCGGTCGGGATCAGCTACCAGGCAGCGCTCGACGATGTCGTGGACAAGGTGGAGCGCCAGGCGGTCGACCACAAGACGAAGCCACGCCTGCGCTCCCGACCCGAGCAGGAGAAACGGATCCTGCGCTCGCTGGCCGATGGGACCCGCGAGCCCGGGCATGAGCGTCGTATCGTGAAGACGAAGCGCTTCGCGATCGAGCCGATGTTCGAGGAGGACGCGGCCGCCACGATGGACGAGCTCGGGCACCAGTTCTTCGTGTTCGTCAACGCCGAGACCGAGCACATCGCGATCCTGTACGCGCGCAACGACGGCGACCTCGGCATGATCGAGCCGGTCATCGGCGGGGGGTACACCCCCGGACGCCGGCTTCGCGACAGTGGCGAACGTGCCGAGCGCACGAACGGTCGTTCGGGGAGCGGTCGCTGAGCCTGACCACTCGCGCGCATACGCCCAGCCACAGCGCGTGACCGACGTTCTGGAGGGGCGCCGAATCGGTGCGCATCTGCCCCTCGCCACGGGCATGCTCAAGGCGGTCGATCGCGCCGGGGAGATCGGCGCGAACGCCATGCAGATCTTCGCTGACAACCCGACTGCCTGGAAACGGCGAGCCGAGCCACCGCGCGAGCTGGCAGCCTTTCGCCGACGTCTGCACGAGCTCGACATCGGACCCGTCTCGATCCACGCCTCGTATCTCGTGAATCTGGCCGGATCGAACCCGGAGTCCTTCGAACGCTCCATCGACCTCCTGGCGAACGAACTGCGGGATGCTCCGACGTTCGGGGCCCGGTTCGTCAACGTGCACATCGGCTCGCACCTTGGGCTGGGCGTGGCGGCGGGCATCGAGCGGCTCGCCGAAGGCGTCCTGCGGACGCTCGAGGCCGCCGACCGGCCAGCAGCGGACGCCTCGATCGACGGCAACGGCCTGCCGCCCGCGACCCTGTCCGCGGCGAGACCGGCGATGCTCGTGCTCGAGAACTCGGCCGGCAGCGGCGGCGGTCTCGGCACCACCGTTGACGAGCTGGCCGAGATCGCCATAGCCATCGCCGGGCGCGGGATCCCGGACGAGCGCGTCGGCTTCTGCCTGGACACCGCTCATGCCTGGGGCGCCGGGATCGACGTGGCGACGCCGTCGGCCGTGGACGACCTCGTGGCCGCGTTCGACGCGCGGATCGGGCTCGAGCGGCTCGTGCTCGTCCACCTCAACGACTCGCGCTCCGAGCGAGGCTCGCGGATGGATCGGCACGAGCACCTCGGCGCGGGGCGGATCGGGCCTACCGGGCTGGCGCACATCCTTCGCCACCCGGGCCTGGGTCGTGCCACGTACCTCCTCGAGACACCGGGGATGGACGAGGGTTACGACGCGATCAACCTGGCCCGCGCGAGGGCTCTGGCGACCGGTGCCCCACTCGAGCCGCTGCCCCCTGGCGCGTTCCAGCTGCGTGGCAGCGCCAAGGCACGGACGGCGCCCGCGTGACCGACGCCCATCGGCCCGCGGTCGAGATCGCTCCCGCACGTCGGCCGGATGACGCCACGTTCGACCGGATCGCCCTGCCCGCGCTCCTCGTGCTGGCCGCCCTGCTGCGCCTCCCGAACCTCGTCACCCGGGGGATCTGGGAAGCCGACCAGGGCCACGACATGTTGACGCTCCGTTCGATGGTCCAGGACGGCGTGGTTCCCCTCCTCGGGCCCCCGGCCTCGACCGGCGGCCTCGACCACGGCGCCTGGTACTACTACCTGCTGAGTCCGGCGGCGTTCGTGACGAACGGCGATTCGCCACTCGCGGTCGTGACCGTCATCGCCCTGGCCGGGATCGCGGCGGTCGCGGTGGTGTGGTGGCTGGCCCGTCAGATGGGTGGTCCCGTTGCCGGGGCCGTCGCGGGTCTCATGGCCGCGGTCTCTGCGGCGGCCATCGAAGGGTCGACCTTCATCTGGAACCCGAATCTCATCCCCCTCTCGGGCGCCTTGGCGCTGGCCGGTGCCTGGCGAGCGTGGAACGGCGGCCATCGGCGCTGGTGGCTCGTGGCCGGTCTCGGGACGGCGGTAACGATGCAATGCCACGTCCTCGGGGTCGCGTTGCTGCCGATCGTCGCAGTGCCGTTCGTCCTCGACGCTCGCCGCCGACGGGTCGGGGCTGTGTCGCTCGGCGTGCTCGCGATCTTCGTCGTGGCCTACCTGCCACTGGCCCTGAACGAGCTCACGACTGGCGGCTCGGTGCTGCGGGCCGCGCTCGAGTACCTGGCCGCTGGTCGCACGGCCGCCGACACGGCCATCCCGGTCCGGTTCGCGGTGATCGGCCTCCGGGTGCTGAGTTGGCCACTGACCGGGCTCATCACCGAAGGGCTGGCGGCCGGTGCCGTTGCCAGCGCTGCCGTCGTCGCGATCGCGATCTGGCGCTCGCGCGCCGGGGGCGCGGACCAGCGGGCGGCGCGTTGGCTGGGCTTCGGGCTGCTCTGGTCGATCGCGTTCCTCACGTTCGCCGCACCGAGCCTCGCGTCCGTCGTGCGGGGTCTTCCCAACGACCACTATCACGCGTTCGCCGACCCGCTGGTCTTCACGCTGGTTGGGCTCGGAGCCGCTGCGCTGACGCGTGCCACACCGGGTCGCGTGTCAGGGCCCAGTCGACCGATCGGAGCCGCGGTCGCAGTCGTCGCGGTCCTCGCGCTGGTGGGCTGGAACCTGGCGCACCTTCCGCCGGCGATCCACCCGCGTGGTGGGCTGCCGGCCGGGGAGGCCGCGGCCGGTCGAGTCGATGGCGTCCTGACCAAGGGCGGCGTGACTCGCGCGGATGTGATCCGCATCCAGTCGCTGCCCGGTTTCAAGTCGACCGAGGCGATGGTGTACCCGCTTGCCCGTCTCGGTCGTGTCTATGTCGCCGATACCGCCAGGGGCCTCGCGCCTGGCAGCCTCGATCCGACCGGCGTGACCTCGGTCTCCGACGTCAAGGCCCTCGTACTGCTCTGTGACGACCGGTTCCGCGATTTCTTGGGCGCCGCTTGTGACGGGCCGGCGGAGGCCACGATCACGCCCGACGCCGGAGGCCCGACGTGGGGTCCGTTGCTGGACCGCTTCGAGGCTGCTCCGGACCGTTACGTGTCGGTGTACGCGGCCGCGGAGCCGGCGCTGACGGGAATCGCGAACGCCGGCGCCCCAGACGCCGGCGTTCGCTAGTCCCCGAGACCCGGACGGTGGAGGGCGGTCCGGGTCATGCCCTGGAGAGTCTCAGTAGCGGCCGGGCTCCCGGCCAGTGCCCCTGGTGATCGTGCGGACGGTGCTGACCGCCGTGGCCGAGCCACTCGTGCTCGGGGCGGTCTCGACGGCACGACCGCCGTTGGCGCCTCCGACGGACATCGGTCGGCCACCGACGTTGGGGGTACTCATCGATCGTTCGGTCCCGCGGTCGTTCGAGCCGGAGCCGGTGTTGCCAGACGGATAGGCGCGACCGAAGCGGCGCATCCGCACCGCGAGGTAGTACTCCATGACCTGGCGGACCTGGGGCTCCGACAACAGCTCATCCGCCCGCAAGGCGTACTCCACGCGAGCCGTGGGATTGGCGGATCCTGAAGCCACCAGGCCGAGATATTGCGGCGTGTCGGCGTCGTCGCGGAGCTCACGGAGCCCGCGAGCCAGCTTCGTGGCGGTACCCAGCGAGGGCATGCGGTCGCCGCGGATCAGGCGGGAGATGGTCGAATGATCGACACCCGACTGCTGGGCGAGCTGGCGCTGCGACATCTTCTTGGCCTTGAGCTGGGCTCGGAGCCATTCATTGAACGCTCGGCCGTTCTGGCTGGTCATGCTGCCTGGGCGCTCCTAGCGGCTTTTCCGCGTGCGGCTGAGTCCCGCTCGTTCGGTGCCTCGATGCCACGATGATGCGGATGTCCGAACCCGGCCTGTATCCCCCGTTGGTACCGGCAGGGCGGAGCGTGCACGCGCACAGAGCGGTCGAGACGTGTGCGGTCTACGACGGTGCGTCGCAGTTCCCCGAGTGGGGCCTGCCATGACCAAGGTACGCCCGGGTGCTCGGCACGGATGCAATCAGCGCAGCGGCAGATGGGTTGCGGGTGCGTGACGGTCACGCCCGTCCGAGGTCGTTCGTGGATCTCAGGCTGGCGTGGGGGCCTGGGGTGCTCCATCGACGCCCGAGATGCGACCCAGGCCGCGCGGCTTCGGCGAGATCGCATAGGCGATCGAGCCGAATACGATGATCGAGAAGACACTGATGACCCGGTCGAGCAGGGCGATCGCGGTCGCCTCGGGCAGCGGGACGCCATACGCGACGTGCAGCACCCCGACGACACCGGCCTCGACGATCCCCAGACCCGCGGGGCTGAGTGGCACGGCCGTCAGCAGCGACCCGATCAGGGCCACGAAGACGGCGCCCGACAGGCCCAGCGATACGTCGGCGAAACCGAGGGCCTGGACCACCAGGAACAGGCGTACCGCCTCGGTCATCCAGATCAGCCCGGTGAGGAACCCGAGGGTGGGCAGCTGTCGGGCGGCGAGCGCCCCGAACACGCCTTCCTCGAAGCGATCGTAGAGGTCGCGGACCTGGTGCGGCAGCGGAAGTGCCACGATGATCCGACGCCCGAAGTTGCGCATGGTGAACAAGCCGACGGCCAGCACCGCAACCACGATGACGCCGATGCCGAAGACGATCTGGATGGCCGGCGGCAGCCCGCTGCGGAAGCTCCAGTAGCCCGCTGCGAGACCGAGCAGGGCGATGGCGAAGAGGTCCAGGACGCGCTCGATGAAGACCGTCCCGAACGTCCGCGACAGCGATGCGGTGCTGTTGATCTTCAGCAGATACGCGCGGTAGACATCGCCAAGCTTGGCCGGGACCACGCAGTTGACGAGCCAGGACAGGAAGATGATCTCCGTCGAGTCCTTCGTGCCGATGCGCAGGCCCGTCCCACGCAGCAGCAGCGACCAGCGCCGGCCGCGCAGCGGGAACCCCGTGTAGAACACCGCGAAGGCGAGCAGCACCAGGAGCGGGTTTGCGCCGAGGACGAGCCCGGGCACGGTGGCCAGCTGCTTGCCGTTGATCGCGACGAAGACGGCGATGACGGCGATCGGGACGGCGATCGAGATGAGGGTCCGGGGTTGGCGGATGCGTCGCGACAGCGACATCTGCTCCGGATCGGGCTCACGCTCGAGGTCGGTGGTGACCGCAGGGTACGGCGGCAGGTCGCCGTGGCGAACCGGCGCGGGCGCGCCTGGAACCGCGGCGCGCGGGTCGAGGATCGGGGTCGCCTCCATCGCACCGGACCGTACGGCGCTGCCGGTCCCCTCATCCATCGGTCGATGGTCCTGTTCGTGCCCAGCCCGGTCGTGGCCCACCTCGCCGTGCCGCTCGCTCATGCCGCTGCGCCCGGTCGGACCCGACGATTGCCACGCACCCGATTGACAGCCGTCGCGACCGGTGTCCAGAGCCGGACGATGTAGCTCGCACGGCCGGGCACGATCTCGGCGCTCGGGAGCGCGGCGCGCAATCCCGCCGCCGTCGACGGATCGCCTTCGAGCGCCGTATAGGCGACGCCGACCTCCAGGGTCGAGTGCGCATCCGACACCGCCACCCCGGCCCGGCCTTGTTCCCGGGCGAACGCGCCCGCCCGATCGTTGCCGCCGCCCACGAGCCTGGCGTTGTGCACCTCGATCCAATCCACCAGCGACGCGAGCGCGGCGAGTCGCGCATCGGTGAGCAACGATCCGCGCAGCCGATCGAACGGGTGCGGGATACCGACGAGACCACCCTGCTCACGGATCGCGGCCACCGTCTCGACAGCGGACATCCCGGGGGCGACCGCCCGTTCCAGGAACGCCCCGATGAGGTCGCCCTCGGCGGTCTTGACCTCTTCCCCGACGATCACGGTCAGGCCGTCTGGGGCGGACGCGCGCGCGGCCAGCGCACCGTCGATTCGGTCGTGGTCCGTGATGACGATGTGGGTCAGACCACGTGCGGCGGCGGCTTTCACGACATCAGCGGGGCGAGCGAGGCAGTCGAACGACGCCCCCGTATGGCAGTGCAGGTCGATGAATGCCCTGGTCATCGACGGGGGGCCCTGTCGCCGGGCGAACCTGCGCGTCCGAGATCGGTGGTCGGGACCGCGGGTGGCACCGGGAGGGCGCCGGCGAAGCGAGCGTGAGGCGCAGCGCCGTAGCGAGCGAAGGCCGGGGGCCTGCCGGTGACAGGACCCGCGTTATGGGTCACGGCGATCAGATCGACTGGACGAGGGACTTCTTGAAGAAATCGAAATGCTCGAGCGCCAGCCCCGTTCCGAGCGCCACACAATCCAGCGAGTTCTCCGCAACGTGACACGGCACGCCTGTGACCTGCGTGAGCAGCTTGTCGACGTTGCGCAGCAGAGCCCCGCCACCGGACATCACCATGCCCTTGTCGATGATGTCCGAGGAGAGTTCCGGCGGCGTCTGCTCGAGCACGGTCCGGACGGCGGCGACGAGCTGCTGGAGCGGGGCCTCGATCGCCTCCATGACCTCCGACGAGGTGATCGGGATGGTGCGTGGCAGGCCGGCGATCAGGTCGCGGCCGCGGACCTCCATGGTGAGCTCGCGTTCGAGCGGGAGCGCGGTCCCGATCTGCATCTTGACCTCTTCGGCCGTGCGCTCGCCGATCATGAGGTTGTACTTCTTGCGGATGTAGGTCGCGATGGCCTCGTCGAACTTGTTGCCGCCCACGCGCAGCGAATGGGACACGACGATGCCGCCGAGGCAGATCACCGCGATCTCCGATGTGCCGCCCCCGATGTCGATGATCATGTTCCCGGAGGGCCCGCTGATCGGCACGTTCGCGCCGATGGCGGCGGCCAGCGGCTCTTCGATGAGGTAGGCCTCCTTGGCGCCGGCCTTGAGCGCAGCATCACGGACTGCCCGCTTTTCGACCGAGGTCACACCGGCCGGCACGCTGATCATGACCTCGGGCCGGTTCAGCCCGATGCGACCCTTGGTCGCCTTGGCGATGAAGAATCGCAGCATCGCCTCGGTGATCACGTAATCCGCGATCACTCCATCCTTCATCGGCCGGATCGCCGTGATGTTGCCGGGCGTCCGGCCGATCATGGCGCGGGCTTCCTCGCCCACGGCGACGATGCGGTTGTCGTCGGAGACCGCCACGACGGACGGCTCGGTGATGACGATGCCCTTGCCCTTCACGTAGACGAGGACGTTGGCGGTGCCGAGGTCGATACCGATCTTCATGAGCTGGGTGTGTCGTTCCCTTCTGCCAGGCGCTCGATCCTGGCGCCGAGGTCCAGGAACTTGCCTTCGATGTTCTCATAGCCCCGGTGAACGTGGTGCGCACCGTGGATCGTGGTCGAGCCGTTCGCAGCGAGCGCCGCGAGGATCAGCGAGGCGCCAGCGCGCAGGTCGCCGATCTCGACGTCGGCCCCGTGGAGCCGACGGCGGCCCTTGATCACGGCGCTGTGGCTGTCCGCGATGTCGATCGAGGCGCCCATCCGGCGAAGCTCGCCCATCCACTCGAGACGGTCCTCGAAGATCGTCTCGCGGACATGCGAGGTGCCGTTCGCCTGAGTGAGGAGCACGGAGGTCGGTGGCTGGAGATCCGTCGCCAGGCCCGGATAGGCGGCCGTCTCGATGTCGACGGCCCGGAAGCCCTCGGCCTCGAGCGCCGTCCCGTCGACCTCGATGGTGTCCTTGCCGCACGAGATCCCGACACCGGCGCGGCCCATCGTCTCGATGAACGCACCGAGGTGCTCGCACGGGGCGCCGGTCAGCGAGATCTTGCCGCCGGTGACGGCACCCGCGACCACGAAGGTGCCGGCCTCGATCCGGTCGGGGATCACGCGGTGCTCCGCGCCCCGAAGGCGCTTCTTGCCCTCGATCTCGATGGTGTCGGGGTACGTGCGCGCGATGTCGGCACCCATCTTCTGGAGACACGCGATCAGGTCGTCCACCTCGGGCTCCTGGGCGGCCGGCCGCAGGACCGTGTGGCCGTCGGCGAGCGTGGCCGCGAGCATCGCGTTCTCGGTGCCCATGACGGACACGAACGGGAAGCGCACCTCGGCCCCGCGCAGCCGCCCGGGCGCGGTCGCGAAGTAGTAGCCGTTGCGGTATTCGATCTGCGCGCCGAGCGTGCGCATCGCCTCGACGTGGAGATTGACGGGACGCCGCCCGATCCGGTCGCCGCCGGGGTTGCTGATGATGACCCGACCGTAGCGCGCCAGGAGCGGGCCAAGCAGCATGAACGAGGCACGCATCTTGGCTGCGGCCTCGAGCGGCACGAACTGCCACTCGACGTCGCCCGCGGCGACCTCGTAGACGTTCGGCTCCGGGTGATCGACGACCACGCCGAGCTCCGTCAGGGTCTTGGCCATGATCCGGACGTCCTCGATCTCGGGGACGTTCGTGAACCGGCAGCGCTCCCCGGTGAGGGTGGCCGCCGCGAGCATCTTCAGCGCCGCGTTCTTGGCCCCGCTGATGGCGACGGTGCCGGACAACGGCACGCCGCCCTCGACACGGAAGAACTCCTGCTGGACCGGCTCCGGGACATACTCCCAGTGAAACGGTCGTGCATCAGCCACTCGATTACCCGCGGCGCCGCGGGCCCTCCCGATGACGCCGCTCGGCGACGCGGATCCGGAGCAGCGCCTGCTGCAGGGCGGCGCGCGCAGCCGCCAGGTCGGCCGCTTCGTGGTAGCCCGACTCGAGCGCCCGCTCCGCTTCGCGACGAGCTTCCTGCGCCTTCTCGAGGTCGATCTCGCTCGCCATGTCGGCTGTCTCGGCCATCACCACGACCTTGTCGGGGCGCACCTGGACGAACCCACCGGCGATGGCGAACGACTCCTCGACGCCGCCCTTGCGGATCCGCAGCTCGCCGACCCCCAGCGTCGACACGAGCGGCGCATGGTGCGGCAGGACCCCCATCTCGCCCTCGGAGCCCGGGAGGACGACCAAATCGACCTCCTCCGAATACGCCAAACGCTCCGGCGTGACGATCTCCAACATGATGGGCATCAGAATCGGCTCCGGGTGGTGGGACGTCGAGCGGGTGGCACCGGGCGGCGTCCGGCGGAGGGAGCGCTAGGCGCAGCGCCGGAGCGACCGGAGGCCGGGCGGCGTCCGGGGACAGGACCCGCCAACACGCCCCTCACGATCCGAGCTTCTCCGCGTTCTTCCTGACGTCTTCCACGGTGCCGGCCAGGAAGAAGGCCTGTTCGGGGAGCGTGTCGGTCTTGCCTTCGAGGATCTCCTTGAAGCTCGCGACCGTGTCCTTGATCGACACATAGGCGCCCTCGCGGCCCGTGAAGACCTCGGCGACGAAGAAGGGCTGGCTCGCGAACCGCTGGAGCCGCCGGGCGCGTGCGACGGTCGACTTGTCGTCCTCGGACAGCTCGTCGATGCCGAGGATGGCGATGATGTCCTGGAGGTCCCGGTAGCGCTGCAGGACGCGCTTGGTCTCCTGGGCGACGTCGTAGTGCTCCTGGCCGACGACGTTCGGATCGAGCACTCGCGACGTCGAGGTCAGGGGGTCGACCGCCGGGTAGATACCGAGCTCGGCGATCGAGCGCTCGAGGCGGATCGTCGAGTCGAGGTGGGCGAACGTGGTCGCAGGTGCGGGGTCCGTGTAGTCGTCGGCGGGGACGAACACGGCTTGGAGCGAGGTGATCGAGCCCTTCTTGGTCGAGGTGATGCGCTCCTGGAGCGCGGCCATCTCGGTGGCGAGGTTGGGCTGGTAACCGACCGCCGACGGCATCCGGCCGAGCAACGCCGAGACCTCGGATCCGGCCTGGGTGAAGCGGAAGATGTTGTCGATGAAGAGGAGGACGTCGCGGCCCTCCTCGTCACGGAAGTACTCGGCCATCGTCAGGCCCGTCAGCGCGACGCGCTGCCGAGCGCCGGGCGGCTCGTTCATCTGACCGAAGGCAAAGGCCGTCTTGGCGAGGACGCCCGACTCGGTCATCTCCGCGATGAGGTCGTTGCCTTCGCGGCTGCGCTCGCCGACGCCGGCGAACACCGAGTAGCCCGAGTGCTCCTGGGCGACGTTCCGGATCAGCTCCTGGATGATGACCGTCTTGCCGACGCCGGCGCCACCGAAGATGCCGATCTTGCCGCCCTTCTTGAACGGGCAGATGAGATCGATGATCTTGAGCCCGGTCTCGAAGACCTCGACCTCGGTCGACTGCTGGTCGAACGGCGGCGCATCGCGGTGGATCGGCAGGGACGCGGTCGCGTTGACGGGACCCTTGTTGTCGATCGGGCGGCCGAGCACGTCGAACACGCGACCGAGCGTGGCTTCGCCGACGGGGACCGTGATCGGCGCGCCGGTATCGAGGACGGCGACGCCGCGGGCGAGCCCGTCGGTCGTGGTCATCGCGACGGAGCGGACCCAGTTGTTGCCGAGGTGCTGCTGGACCTCGCAGACGAGCGAGTCCTGGCCCTCGCGCTGGATCTCGACGGCGTTGAAGATCTTCGGCAGCGAACCTGCCGGGAACTCGATGTCGACGACGGGTCCGGTGATCTGGATGACCCGCCCCGTCGCGTTGGTCGTGGCGATCGCCATGGTGTGGGTTGCCTCCTGCGTCCTGTGCGTCAGCGAGCGTTCGCGCCGGACGCGATCTCGATCATCTCGCGAGTGATGTTGGTCTGGCGGACCTTGTTGTACGAGAGCGTCAGGTCGTCGATGAGGTCCTCGGCGTTCTCAGTGGCGTTCTTCATCGCGACCATCCGGCTGGACTCCTCGCTGGCCTTGCCCTCGAGGACGGCCTGGAACAGGCGCGTGGCGACGTAGCGTGGCACGAGTCGCTCCAGGACGGCACCCGGGTTCGGTTCGAAGATGAACTGGTTGCCGGGGATGCCCTCTGTGTCCTCCGTCGCGCGGACCGGGAGCAGCTGGATCATCTCCGGGCGCTGGACGAGCGTCGACACGAAGCGGTTGTAGATGACGTCGACTCGGGCGAAGGTGCCGCCCAGGAAGTCGTCGGTGATGAGCCTGGACAGGGGCAGCACGTCGGCGAACGACGGCCGGTCACCGAAGCCGGCGAAATGCGCCTCGATCGGGACACCGGCACGGCGCATCGCGTCGCGGCCTTTGCGCCCGACCGTGACCACGGCGAGGTCGCCCGACTTCCCGGTGATCTCACGAGCCGCGAAGCGGATCGTGTTCGTGTTGAGGGGACCGGCCAGGCCACGATCGGTCGTGACGAGCACGATCAGTCGCTTGCCGCCCTCCTCGCGCTCGGCCAGGAGCGGATGGTCGTCGGCGCTCAGGACGGCCGCCAGGTCCGCGAGGACTTCGTCCAGCTTCTCGCTGTACGGGCGCGCCGCGAGCGTGGCGTCCTGGGCGCGCTTGAGCTTGGACGCTGCGACGAACTGCATCGCACGTGTGATCTGCTTGATGTTCTTGACGGCACCGATGCGCCGCCGGATGTCACGCTGGCTTGCCACGGTCGGCCGTATCGGTGGTGTCGGCGGGCTCCGTCGAGACCGGCGCGGCGGGTGCCGCGGGCGCGGCGGCCGGCTCGGCCGTCGCCTCGGCGGCTTCGGGCTCCGCTGCCGGCTCGGCCGTCGCCTCGGCGCTCTCGGGCGTTCCGCCTGCCGGCGAGGCCGAGATGGACGCCTCCGGGGTCCCGGCCTCCGCCTTGGCCGCCGGCTTGGCAGCGTCCATGCCGAAGACCTCGACCCGGAACTGCTCGATCGCCTCGTCGAGCGCGGCCGATGCCTCGTCGGTCAACGCCTGCGTCTCGCCGAGCTCCTTGAGGATGGCCGGGCGCTCGGTTTCGAGGAAACGATAGAACTGGGTCTCGAAGTCCTTGACCTTCGGCGTCGGGACATCATCGAGCTTGCCGGTGGTCGCCGCGTACAGGATCACGACCTGCTTCTCGACCGGCAGCGGCTGGTACTGCGGCTGCTTCACGATCTCGCTGAGCTTCTCGCCACGGGTCAGCTGGTCGCGGGTCGCCTTGTCCAGGTCGGAGGCGAACTGGGCGAAGGCCGCGAGCGCGCGGTACTGCGCCAGGTCCAGCTTCAATGGCGCTGCGACCTTCTTCATCGCCTTCGTCTGCGCCGCAGAACCCACGCGCGACACCGAGATGCCGATGTTCAGGGCGGGCCGCTGGCCGGCGTTGAACAGGTCTGTCTCGAGGAAGATCTGGCCGTCGGTGATGGAGATGACGTTGGTCGGGATGTATGCCGACACGTCACCGGCCTGGGTCTCGATGATAGGGAGGGCCGTGAGCGAGCCACCGCCGTTCTCGTCATTGAGGCGGGCCGCGCGCTCGAGCAGACGGCTGTGGAGGTAGAACACGTCGCCCGGGTAGGCCTCGCGACCGGGCGGGCGGCGCAGCAGCAGGGCCATCTCGCGGTACGCCCACGCGTGCTTGGAGAGGTCGTCGTACACGCACAGCGCGTCCTTGACGAGGCCCTGGTCGGCGACGTCCACGCCGTTCTCCATGACCTCCTCACCCATCGCCACGCCGCTGTAGGGCGCGAGGTACTGGAGCGGAGCGGGATCGTCGGCGCCGGCCACGACCACGATCGTGTGGTCCATGGCTCCGTGCTCCTCCAGGATCGCGACCGTGTTCGCGACCGTGGACAGCTTCTGGCCGATGGCCACGTAGATGCAGACGAGACCCGCGCCCTTCTGGTTGATGATCGTGTCGATGGCGATGGCCGTCTTGCCGGTCTGGCGGTCGCCGATGATCAGCTCACGCTGGCCACGGCCGATCGGGATCAGCGCATCGATCGCCTTGATGCCGGTCTGGACCGGCGTATCGACCGACTTGCGGACGATGACGCCCGGGGCGATGCGTTCCACTGGGCGGGTCTTGGTCGACGCGATGGGACCCTTGTCGTCGAGCGGCCGCCCGAGCGCGTCGACGACCCGGCCGAGCAGTGCCTGGCCGACGGGCACCTCGACGACCCGGCCCGAGGTCTTGACGGTGTCGCCTTCCTTGATCGCCGAAGCGTCGCCGAGGATGACCGCGCCGACCGTTTCCTCCTCGAGGTTCAGGGCCAGGCCCATCACGCCGTTCGGGAACTCGAGCATCTCGGACGCGAGGGCGCCATCGAGCCCGTAGATCTGGGCGATTCCGTCACCGACCTCGACGACCGTCCCGACGTTGCGGGTCTCGACGCCGGAGTCGAAGGAATCGATCGCGGACTTGATGATGCTGGTGATCTCGTCGGAACGAATGGCCATGGGTCTGTGATCTCCTAGAGGGCGCCCGAAACGAGGCGATTGCGCAAACGCTCGAGTCGGCTTCGGACGCTGCCGTCCACGAGACGGTCGCCGAGCCGGACGACGAGGCCGCCGAGCAGGCTTGGATCGACCTTGAGGTCGAGTGCGACACGGCGATCCGTGGCACTCGCCAGGCGCTGCTCGAGCGCTCGGACCTCGTCTGGCTCGAGGGGCAGCGTGCTGGTGACGGACGCGCGGGTGACCCCCTGTCGTTCGTCGTCGAGGCGACGGAATTCCGCGGCCAGGCGCGGCAGTTCCTGGATCCGGCCGCGCCGGAGCATCAGGCTGATGAGGTTCAGGACCTTGGGGCCCACGAGTCGCCCGAAGGTGGTTTCGGCGGTCGCGATCCGCGTGTCCAGGGGGATCGCGGGGTTGGCCAGGGCACGCCCGATGCGCTCCTCGGCCACGACCGCCGCGGCCGTGTCCAGCTCGTTGCGCCAGGCCTCGACCGCGTCGTCACGCACGGCCACCTCGAAGGCGGCCTCGGCGTAGCGGCGTGCGGCTGACTTGCGGCGAGCCATCAGCGAGACGACCCACCGATGGTCGTGCTGCGCAGGAATTCATCGACGAGGCGCCGCTCGCGTTCGCCCGTCATTGTCTCGCCGACCACTTGGCTGGCGGCCCGCAGGGCCAGATCGGCCACTTCGGTCCGAAGCTCGCCGATCGCCCGGACCTTCTCCGCCTCGATGTCGGCCGCCGCGCGGGCCCGAAGGCGCTCGAGGTCCTCCTTTGTCGCGGCGATGTCCGCGTCACGCGACTCCTGCGCGACCCTCTGGGCGCGCGCCAGGATCTCGTTCGCCTCTCGGCGGGCCTCTGCCAGAGTCGCGACGCGCTCGGCTTCGGCGTTCTCGCGATCGCCGCGTGCCTGTTCCGCGTCCTTGAGGCCCTGCTCGATGCGCGACCGTCGATCCTCGAGCATGCGCGAGACGGGCTTGAAAGCGAACGTCCAGATGATCGCCAGGAACAGCAGGAAGTTGGCCGCCGCGATGATGACCTGGAACAGGTTCACCTGGAAGAGCGGCCCGCCTTCCGCCTCGGTCGTCAGGCGGACGACCTCACGCCCGATCTCGGACGTGACGGCCAGCAGGTCCACGATGTCGACTCCGATCCCTGCGTACTAGACGGGCTGGATGAAGATCGCGAGCAGGCCGACGACGATCGCGAGGACGCCGAGGCCCTCGGCGAAGGCCGCGAGGATGATCGCGATGCCGCGGATCTGGCCGGCCGCGTCGGGGTTGCGGCCGATGGCCGTGGCCGACAGGCCGCCGAGGATGCCGATGCCGATGCCGGGGCCGAGCACCCCGAGAGCAGCGAGTCCGGCGCCGATGTACTCCATGTCGTTCAGTTCCTCCTACTCCCCGGGCGGGCCGCTCGGGTTCATTGGACCGTAGATGGGCTGCGCCTCGGGCGGCGCGTCAGTGGGCTGGTTGGAGCGCGGATTGCTCCCGACCATCGATCGCGTCGACCGCCTCCTCGGCGACCTGGCCCTCCTCCTCGTGGTGACTCTCGATCGCGAGCACGATGAACATGAGGGTCAGCACGCTGAAGATGAGGGCCTGGATCGCGTTGAGCATGAGTTCCAGCGCGATGAGCCCCACCGGGATGAGCGCGATGGTCAGGGACGTGATGACGGCGAGGGCGACCTCGCCGCCGTAGATGTTGCCGAACAACCGCATGGACAGGGTCACAGGCTTGACGAATTCGAGCATGAGCTCGATCAGGCCGACGAACAGGGCGATGAACCCTGCGCCGATGCCATGGCGGAACTCGTACACCGGGAAGAACTTGCCCAGGTAGCCCCCGACCCCCAAGTGCCGGAAGCCCTCGATGTGGAAGATCGCGAAGCTGACCAGGGCCAGCCCGATCGTGATGTTCACGTCGCTCGAGGGTGCCCGCAGGAAATCGACCCTGCCGACGAACGGGACGAGGCCGACCCAGTTGTTGAACAGGATCAGCAGGAAGAAGGCGGCGAAGATCGGGATGTAGGGCCGCGCCTTTGGTCCGGCAAGGCCCACCCCGAAGTCGCTCAGGCCCTCGTAGACGGCCTCGAACAGGTTCTGGGCCCGGCCCGGCACGAGTCTTCCGCCGCGCGCCATCACGATCGCGCCCGCCAGGACGATCGCCATCACGATCCACATCGTGACGATGGTGTCGCTGATGCTCGGCGAGAACGTGATGAGCCCGTCTGAATGGGCCGCGTCGCCGAACGTGATGACGGAATGCGGCGCGGGGAAGTGCAGCGAGCTCTCGATGAAGCAGACCGGGAACGAGCAGGGATCGCCCGGCACGCCCCCCTTGGGGAACGGCGGGAAGAGGATGAACGCGGCGATGTCGACGAGGATGACGGCCGCGATCAGGAGGAACCAACGCGACGACAGCCGCCGACCCGACTTGGGCTCCGGCGCCGTTCCGGACGGCTCCGCGACCGGGTCGGTCGCGGCCTGCTCGCTCGACACGCTGCCTCCACACACAGGAGCGCGGCGTGTCGCCGCGCTCGGTCCGTATCGCCGGCCGCTTCGGCCGGCTATTCGATCGTCTTGAGGAACCTGCTGACCAGCCGATAGATCATCATCGTCCCGGCTCCAGCGCCGACGAAGAAACCGATGATCAAGAAGATCGGAAGGGTCCCGAGTTGCCCGTCGGCCCAGTAGCCGGCGAGCACGCCGATCAGGGTCGTGACCAAGAGCGTGAGACCGATCTCCGAGAAGAGGGCGAGATAAGCCAACCCTCGGCCGGGCTCGATCATGGGCGACCTGTCAAGGCAGCGAAAGTGTAGCAGCTGCGCCCTGATGGCCGCCACCGATGGCCCCGTTTGAATGCAGAGCTCGGGGAGCCGCTACGGGGCCGGTGTGATCTCGGGTGTGGGCTCCGGCGTCGGCTCGGGCGTCGGGGCCGGGGTGGGCACGGGCGTCGGCTCTGGGGTGACGACCGCCGAGGGCGTCGGGTCGGGCGTGGCGATCGGCGAGGGCGTGGCGATCGGCGATGGCGTCGGAGCCGCCGTCGCGGTCGGACTGGGCGTGGGGCGTGGGGTGCGCCTGGGCGTGGCCGTGGGTCGAGGCGTCGGTCGTGCGGTCGACGTAGCCGTTGGCGTCGGTGTCGGTGTCGGCGTCGGTGAAGGGGTGGCGCTCACGACCGCCGGTGGCGCGACGCTCACCTCCGGTGAGCCGCTCGCGCTGGGCATGGCGGACGGACCGGCCGGCGTCGGGCTGGGTGGATCGGGCGTACCTGTCGCGGATAGCACGCCTCCGTCGACCCGCGGCCAGATCGCGAACGCCGCGAGCCCGACGACCAGCAGCGCCATGGCCACGTATGCGCCGTCGCGCGTGACGGGCGCGTGAGGTCTCCACCTCGGACCGACGGCCTGGGTCGTGAGCGGGTGCGCCTGTCGGTCCGGCAGGTCGCGTGGCGAATGTGACGCAGCGGTGCCTGCGACGACCAGCCGCGTCGGGGCGGCGGCAGCAGGAGCGGCGCCGCGGCGGCGGCGCTCATCCTCCGCGGCCGCCGCGAGCAGCTGGCGCGCTCGCTCGGCACGACGCTCGGCCCGGGTCGTCGTGGGCCACCCCATGGCGCCTCGCAGGAGCTGCATCCCGATGGAGGCGTCGATGAGGTCGGCGAACGCGGCGAGCGGGCCCGGCCGATGGGCGTGTGTCGCCCGGCGCCCTGGACCGTCGTCCTCGGGGTGGACCTCGGTGCGGCGATACACAGCGACCGCCGTCCCCACGGCAGCGGCCGCGATCAGGAGCGTGACCGGCAGTTCCATGGGCATCGTCGTCGGCGCGATGCTAGCACCCCCTCCGGCGCGCGAACCTCAGTCGGCGGGCGGTGGTGTCGTCTCGTACGCCGATGCTTCGAGCTCCTCCGGGCGTTGGAACGCGCCCCGGGTCGGGCCGAACAGGATGAGCCCCGACACGATGAAGACCCCCAGGAACGCGTACAGCTGGGTGACCCCGGTCAGGAGCATCGCCAGCACGCCCAATGCCGCACAGATGCCGTAGATCGCGAGCACCGTGTCGCGGTGGGACAGGCCAAGGTCGAGTAATCGATGGTGGATATGGGAACGGTCGGGCGCGAACGGGGATCCGCCGCGGCTGATCCGATGGACGATGATCCAGAACGTGTCGATGATCGGCACGCCTAGCACCAGCAGGGCCACCGCGACCTTGGCCGACCCGAGGATCGAGAGGACGGCCAGCGTGTACCCGACGAACTGCACGCCGCTCGTCCCGCTGAAGATCCTCGCTGGGTAGAAGTTCCAGCGCAGGAACCCGGCCAGGGCTCCCGCCAGCGCGAAGCACAGCACCGCGACGAGTGGCTGGCTGACCTGGGTCGTCAGGCTCAGCAACCCGAGCGTCAACGAGGCGATCAGGGCGATCCCGGTCGACAGGCCATCCAGCCCATCGATCCAGTTGATGCTGTTGATCATCCCGACGATCCAGAAGACCGTGAAGCCGACCGAGAAGGGTTCGACGAAACGGATGGGATCGAGTCCGAACGGGTTGTTGATCACGGTGAT
Organism: uncultured Chloroflexia bacterium; assembly: GCA_963735785.1. GTDB lineage: Bacteria > Chloroflexota > Limnocylindria > Limnocylindrales > CSP1-4 > SPCO01. The sequence continues at coordinate 1,071,787 of CAVTMH010000003.1, forward strand.
GCCGATCCCGAGCGCGGTCGCGATCAGGGCCAGCCCGATCTGTCCGGCCAGCTGCCACCGAGCGCGCAGGTCGAAGAGGTCGTCGATCGCACCGAGGGCCGCAGCCGCCGCCCCCCGACGAACAGGGCGAGGAAGTCGCCGGGTTGGAGGGTGAGCGGCGTGGGCACCCACCGCGCGCCCTCGTTGAGCACGACGAACGCTCCGGCAACGAGCAGGAACGCGGCCGCGATCGCGACGCCGCCGGCACGCGGGACCGGGCGCGTGTTGACGCGCCGGGCGTTCGGGCGGTCGACGATCCGGTATCGCAGGAGGATGCGGCGGACGATCGGCGTCAGGATGGCCGCCACGAGGGCCCCGAGGACGAACACGACCACGATCGGCCCGACGCTGGCTCCGACCTCCTCGATGAACGTCACCCGGGCGTCGTCACGCTGGCGGCAGCCCAGGCACGGGGAAACGGGCGACGATCTCGGCGACCTCGCCGGCCAGGCGACGCTGGACGGCCGCGTCGTCGCGGGCGGTGATCGCCTCGATGATGATCCGGCCGACCGCGCGCATCTCCTCCTCGCCGAAGCCACGGGACGTGGTGGCCGGCGTGCCCAGTCGGATGCCGGATGCCGTGTTGGGCGGCAACGGATCGAACGGGATCCCGTTCTTGTTGACGGTGATCCCGATCTCGTCGAGCAGGTGCTCCGCTTCCTTGCCGGTCACGCCGAGCGGCGTGACGTCGATGAGCATGAGGTGATTGTCGGTGCCACCCGACACGACTCGGGCGCCCTGCTCCGCGAGCGTCTCCGCCAGCACCGCCGCGTTCGCCACCGTCTGACGCTGCGCCTCGCGGAACGGCTCCTCGGCGGCAAGCTTGAACGCCACGGCCTTGGCGGCGATGACGTGCATCAGCGGGCCACCCTGGACGCCGGGGAAGACCGTCTTGTCGACCGCCGCGCCGAGCGACGCCTTGAGTGCCGGGAAATCGGCCGCGTCGATGCCGTCCGGCAGCTCCTCGCGGGCGAAGATGAGCCCGCCGCGCGGACCGCGGAGCGTCTTGTGGGTCGTCGTGGTCACGATGTCGGCATGCGGGAATGGGCTGGGATGGACGCCGGCTGCCACCAACCCCGCGATGTGGGCCATGTCGACGAACAGCAGGGCCTTGACGCCGTGGGCGATGGCGGCCATGCGCTCGAAGTCCCAGAGCCGCGGGTACGCGCTGGCACCGGCGACGATCAACTTGGGCCGATCCTCGCGCGCCGTCGTCTCGAGCGCGTCGTAGTCGATCAGCTCGGTGTCCTGGCGGACGCCGTACGCCGACACCTGGTACAGCTTGCCGCTGAAGTTGAGGGCCATCCCATGCGTGAGATGGCCGCCGTGCGCCAGGTTCATCCCGAGGATCCGGTCGCCCGGCTGCAGGACGCTGAAGTAGGCGGCCATATTGGCCTGGGCGCCTGAGTGGGGCTGGACGTTGACGTGCTCGGCACCGGGATACAGCGCCAGTGCGCGCTCCTGGGCGAGACGCTCGGCCACGTCGACGAATTCGCAGCCGCCGTAGTAGCGCTTGCCGGGACGGCCCTCGGCGTACTTGTTGGTCAGCCAGCTGCCCTGGGCTTCCATCACGGCCGCCGAGACGTAGTTCTCGCTCGCGATGAGCTCGATGTTGTCGTGTTGGCGGCGCCGCTCGCCCAACATCGCTTCCCACAGGACCGGATCGACGTCCGCGATCGGCTCGAGCGCGATGCCGCGCGTCCCGGAGATGGTCATGGCCGCCGACTCCTTCCTGCCCCGAGCATGCGCCCTCACGCCGACGGCCCCTCGCCCTGCCGCCACGCTCTTCGGGCTATCTTCCCACGAACCGATCAGCCGTCGGCGAGGTCGATGCCGGCAGCCGCCAGGACGGCGGCGACCGTCTCCACCGGCACCGCGCCGACGCGGACGATCGTCGGCTGCGCGCCGGAGCAGTCGACGATCGTAGAGGCCGGCCCGCCGGGCGCCGGACCACCATCGAGCACGAGGTCGATGGCATCGCCCAGCTGCGCAACGATCCCGGTCGCGTCGGGCGCCTCCGGCTCGCCCGACCGGTTGGCGGAGGTCGTCGGCAGCGGCCCGACGTCGCGGGCGAGGGCACGCGGCGCCGCATGGTCCGGCACCCGAAGGCCGATGGTGGCACTGCCGCCGGTCAGCGCCTCCGGCCAGCGGACGTCAGGGCGCTGCGGCACTATGACCGTCAGGCCGCCCGGCCAGCAGGCCGCTGCGAGCGCGGCGGCAGCCCGCGTGACGCGCCCGGCACGCGCCGCCTGCACCGCGTCGTCGAGCAGCAGGACGACGGCCTTGTCGGGCGCGCGACCCTTGGCCCGGTACAGTCGCTCGAGGCCGCCCGGCGTCGCGAGCGAAACCGCGATGCCGTACACGGTGTCCGTCGGCAAGGCCACGATGCCCCCGTCACGCAGCACCTCCACGGCCAGGACCCGGCCGGCCGCATCATCCGGCACGATCCTCGCGGTCATGCCGTCAGCTTGCGCCGCTCGTCGGCCTCGGCCGCCAGCCGCTTCGAGGCCGCCAGCACCCGGGACGGGGACGCGAGCACCAGCTGCTCGATGATCCGTGCGGCGCCCTCCTCTTCGAGCGGCGGGGCGACGTAGCGGGCCGCCGCTCGGACCTCGGCGGGTGCGCTCGGCATCGCCGCACCGTGACCGACCTCGGCCAGCATGTCGAGGTCGTTCCATTGATCGCCGATCGCGAGGGTCGCGGCGAGGGGGATCCGCAGGCGTCGCGCGAGCCAGCGCACGGCCCGGCCCTTCGAGACGCCCGGCGCGACGAACTCCAGGAACCGGGGGTGCGAGATCGTGACGTCCGCTCGTCCCGCGAAGTGGTCGCGGGCGAAGGGCGCCATCTCGACCGGCACCGGCGGCTCGCCGACGGCGAGGACCTTCGTGACCGGATGGGTGATCGCCGTCAGCAGGTCTTCGACGAGCTCCGCTTTGGCCCCCATGAACGCCGAGTAGTCGTCCGCGCGCGGGTCGTCGGCGCGCAGGATGAACCGCTCGAGGTGATTGACATGCGGGTCCATCCCGTGTTCGCGCGTCCATCGCACGACCTCGCGCGCGATGTCCGGCTGGAGCGGCGTGTGCAGGAGCAGCTTGCCGAGTCGCCGCGACCCGATGTCGGGCATCGCCCGGATGAGCCCGCCCTGGTAGCCGACCAACGGCCCGGTCAGGTCCAGCTCGCGCGCGAAGCGCAGGGCCGAGGAGACCATCCGCCCGGTGATCAACGACACCGCCACGTCACGATCCATCGCCGCGCGGACCGCGGCGACCGTTCGGGGGCCGATCGCATGGTCGTCCCCGATCAGGGTGCCATCGATATCGAGTGCGATCAGGCGGATCGGGAACTCGGGTGGAGGCGACGCGAGCACGACGGGTTCCATCACGCTGCGCCGGTCACGCCGTGCCCCGACGCAGGACTCCGGTCCGTGGGAGGCCCGCGAGATCCGTCTCGACACGACACGACCACCCCGGCAACCGGTCCGCCGCCAGGGCGACGATCGCCTCGCCCTGGTCCGCGCCGATCTCCACGAACGCGGTCCCGCCGGGCGCCAGCCCGGTCGGCAGGGCGTCGAGCAGCCGGGCGATGACCTCGAGCCCGTCCGGCCCGCCATCGAGCGCCTCCGCCGGTTCGAAGGTCGTCGGCTTCGGCAGCGCAGCCATGGCGTCCGACCGAACATACGGCAGGTTCGCGGCGACGACATCCCACGGCCGCGCGGCGGACGTGGGTGGCAGCAAGTCGGTCGCCTGGAACGTCACGCGGTCACCGACCGCGTGCCCGACCGCGTTCTCCCGGGCGAGATCCAGCGCGTCTTCGGACACGTCGACGGCGGCGATCTCGACCTCGTCGGGCGGCACGCGACGGGCACGCAGCGCCACGGCGGTCGCGATCGCGATCGCCCCGCTCCCGGTCCCGACGTCGATGACGCGGAGCGCAGCACCAGCGTCCACGTCCGCGGCCCCGGCCCCTCGTGTCGTGAGCCGGGTCATGACCTCCGCCAGCACGAGGTCCACGACGTGCTCCGTCTCCGGCCGGGGTATCAGCGCGCGCCGGTCCACGGTCAGCGCGATGCCGTGGAACTCCTTGATGCCGCGGATATAGGCGACGGGCTCCCCGGCCACCCGCCGGTCGAGCGAGGTGCGAAAGGTCGCCTCCGCGTCCGCTCCCACCGGGGCGTCGCCGTGCGCCACGACCGCCGTCCGTTCCACGCCGATCGCGTGGGCGAGCAGCAGTTCGGTGTCCAGCCGCGGGGTCTCGAAGCCGAGGGAGCGGAGACGCGCGACGCCCTCGTCGATGAGCGCCCGGGTCGTCGTCAACGGAGGACCAGCGGTCAGAGCCGGATCGTGACGGCGACGTCTCCGACCTTGCGCAGGACCTCCGCGCTGGTCGTCCCGCGCCAGCGGTGGAAGAGCAGGTCGACGGACGCGTCGCCGACCCGCAGGTCGGTCAGCGTGACCTTGCCGAGCCAGTCCGGCAGGTGTGGGTGTGAGAGCTCCAGCTCGCCCCGGTCGGCGTGCGCCCGAAGGCCGAGCATCGTCTGGAGGAACAGGAACGACGCCCCGGCCGCCCAGGCCTGCGGCGAGCAGGCCACCGGGTACGGCACCGGCGTATGCGAGTCGGTGTCATCGAAGCCGCAGAACAGCTCCGGGAGGCGGTAATCGGCGAACCGCTGCGCGGCCTCCATCATCTGCCCGGCCAGCCGGTTCGAGGCATCGTGGAAGCCGTAGCGCTCGAAGCCCGCGGCGATGAGCGACGTGTCGTGGGGCCACACGGTGCCCGTGTGATAGCCGATGGGGTTGTAGCCCGGCTGCCCGGAGGCGAAGGTCCGGACGCCCCAACCGGAGAACATCGACGGCCGGAGCAGTTGATCGACGACGTCGCGCGCCCGTTCCGGGGCGACGATGCCCGACCAGAGGCACTGCCCGGCGTTGCTGGCGATGGCATCGAACTGGCGCTTGTCGCGATCGAGCGCCATCGCGTAGTAGCGCTGGTCCTCGACCCAGAACGCGGCCTCGAAGCGGGTCGCAAGGAGCACGGCCTCGGCCTCGAGCCGGACCGCCAGGTCGTCCTCGCCGCGTGATCGCGCCAGCGCGGCCATCCGGCGCTTGGCATCGAAGACGTACCCCTGCACCTCGGCGAGCGCGATGGGCGCCTCCGCCGCGCGACCGGTCCGATCGCGGATGGCGTCGCTCGAATCCTTCCAGCCCTGGTTCAGCAGGCCACGGTCCGAGCGCCGCTGGTACTCCACGAACCCGTCCCCGTCGATGTCGCCGTAGCGGTCGATCCAGTCGAGCGCGGCCAGCGCGTTCGGCCACAGCCGATCCACCAGCGCCCGATCGCCCGTCCAGTCGAACGTCGCGCCGAGCAGGATCAACCAGAGCGGGGTCGAGTCGACCGAGCCGTAGTAGGGGGTATGCGGCAGCTCCCCGGCCCGTGCCATCTCGCCGGTCCGCACCTCGTGGAGGATCTTGCCCGGCTCCGCATCGCGCCACGGGTCGTCCTCGGTGGCCTGGTAGGAGGCCAGGACCTCGAGCGTCTCGACGGCCAGCTGGGGTCGGAACGCCAGCGACTGGAACGCGGCGATCAGCGCGTCGCGCCCGAACAGCGTCGTGAACCACGGCACGCCGGCAGCGACGTAGCGCTGGTCCGGCCCGGGCCCCTCGTTCACGAGGAGGCGCAGGTCCGACACGGAGCGCTTGAGCACGAGGTTGAACAGCTCGTGGTCGCTCACCACCGACGTGGTCCCTCGCTCCCACGCGTGATAGGCGGCGGCGCCCTCGTCGCCCGACACACGCGGCACCGGCGGGAACAGCGCGGCCAGCTCCGATCGCCCGGTGACCTCGTCGCGCACCGCAGCTTGGGAGGCGCGCTGTGACGACCAGACGGTCCAGCACACCTCGCGAACCTCGCCGGGGCCAAGCGCCAGTGCCCATCGCAATCGGAGTGCGGCGCCGGTGTTCGCGCCATCGGCGGCGACCTCCGCGACCGGCTCAACGACCAGCGCTGGCTCCGAGAGCGCGACGTGGGTCAGGGACTGGACGCTGTCGACGCCGTCGTAGCGAAAGGTGACCCGCCGGTCCGTGACGGCGACCGGAAGCAGCCGGCCGCGTGCGGTGCGCGGGTAGCCGCGCACCTCGAAGATGTCCGCGCCGTCCATCCCGAGCTCGAGCTCCATGGGGATCGTCGCGGGCTCCGCAGCGTGGTTGACGATGCGGATGCGCTCCTCGAACCCGTCGGCACCGATCAGGCGCTCCCGGCCGATGCCGATCGTCCGGCCCACGAGCTCGTCGAGCGGATGGACCTTGGCGTCGGGGTTGCGATCGGCGGACGGGTTCGTCATCTGGATGCTGCCGCGATAGTTGCCCCCGACCGAGGTCTGGAGCAGGACCGGTCGGACGCCTCCCACCCGCAGGACGGCGCACGACAACGTCCGCGTGTCGCCGCGGTACAGACCGAGACCGCGCGAATCCGGGTGGATGTCACCGAACGAGTCGGTCAGCAGGTAGCGGTTGCCGTGCTTGAGGACCTGGACCGAGCCGAGGTCAGTGGCCTTCTCGATCGGGACGTCACGGGCGGGCAGGAACCGAACGTCGCCCGCCTTAGGCTGCGTCATCGGTCCCCACGATCTCGGACAGCCGCTCGGCCTGGTCCTCCATGATCAGCGCGTCGATGAGTTCGTCGAGGTCGCCGGCGAGCACGCCCGGCAGGTTGTGGACGGTCTTGCCGATGCGGTGGTCGGTGACACGGTCCTGCGCGAAGTTGTAGGTCCGGACCTTGTCGGCCCGGTCGCCCGAGCCGACCATCGACCGGCGGGCCGCCGAGTCCGCGGCACGCTGCTTCTGGATCTCGAGATCGAACAGGCGTGAGCGCAGGACGGCGAGTGCCTTCGCCTTGTTCTTGTGCTGGCTCTTCTCGTCCTGGATCTCGACGACGAGGCCGGTCGGGAGGTGCGTGATGCGTACGGCCGAGTCGGTGGTGTTCACGGACTGGCCACCCGGGCCGGATGAGCGCTTGACGTCGATCCGGAGGTCCTTCTCCTCGTCGATCTCCACCTCCACCTCGTCGGCCTCGGGCAGGACGATGACGGTGACGGTGGAGGTGTGGATCCGTCCGCTCGATTCCGTCGCGGGGATGCGCTGCACCCGGTGGACCCCGCCCTCGAACTTGAGGCGGCTGTACGCCCCGTCGCCGCGGACCTGGACGATGGCCTCCTTGATCCCGTCGATGCCGGTCTCGTTCATGCTCATGACCTCCGGCGTGTACCGGTGGCGAGCGGCGTAGCGCGTGTACATCCGGAACAGCTCGGCCGCGAACAGGGCGGCTTCGTCCCCGCCGGCGCCGGCCCGGATCTCAAGGATCACGTCGCGATCGTCGTTCGGGTCGCGCGGGAGCAGGAGGACCTTGAGCTCGTCGAGCAGACGGGACTCCTCGGCCTCGAGGCGGTCGATCTCGTCGCGGGCCATGACCCGCATCGCGTCGTCGCCGTCGCCCGCGTCGCCGATCTCGCGCACACCGACGAGCTCCGTCCGGATGGATTCGAGCCGGCGGAACGCCGCCACGGTCGGTTCGAGCCGTGCGAGCTCCTTGCCGAGCCTGCGGATCTGGTTCGGATCGGCGCTGACCTCGGGCCGCGCAAGCTGGGCCTGGAGGTCGTCGTACTGGAGCGCGATCTCGGCCAGCGTGGCGTCCAGATCGCTCATGTCAGTGGCGGCGACTCGCCCGGGGTGGCGGCACCGACCGAGTCGGGCGTTTCGGGCTCCTTGGACGCCTTGCCCAGCTCAAGGGGCGACCGATCGAAGTCGGTCGACCCGGCCGGGATCTCGTTGCCGTCGGCGACGAGCGCCTCCTCCATGGAGGTGATGGCCACCTCGATCATGTCATCCGTGGGGCGCTTCGTCGTGATCATCTGGACGAGGATGCCCGGATACATGATCACGCGGATGAGCGGATTGTGGCGGAACCTGGCACCCAGCTTGAGGATCTCGTAGCCGACCGCGGCGAGGACCGGGATGAGCACGATCCGGCTCCCGATCATGACCAGCGGCTCCTGCTTGCCGACGAGCGAGAACGCGAAGATGGACAGCAGGATGAGGATCACGAGGAACTCGGTCCCGCACCGGTGGTGCGCGGTGGGGTACTTGCGCACTTCGTCGACGGTCAACGGATCGCCGGCCTCGAGGGCGTGGATGGTCATGTGCTCGGCGCCGTGGTACTGGAACACCCGATGGATGTCGGGCGCCCGGGACACGAGCGTCAGGTACCCGAGGAAGAGCGCCACCTGGATCAATCCTTCGAGTGCCGGCTGGGCCCAGCCCTGCGTCGCGCCGGACGTCGCGACGCTCGAGATGAACAGCGGCAGCAACGTGAAGGCGGCGATGGCCGCGGCGAACGTGATCAGCAGCATGACGATGATCGAGCCCTTGCCGAGCTCGACGTCGTCCTCCTCGGCCTGGAGGCTGGCGCTGCGGATCAGCCAGCGGGTGCCGACGATCAGGGTCTCGTACAGGACCACGAGCCCGCGGATGAATGGCCACTTCGCGGCCGGCGAGGCGTGCATCCCGGTGTCGAGCCGCTCCGTCGCGGTCACGATCCGCCCGTCCGGATGGCGCAGCGCCACCGCGATCGCATCGCGACCGCGCATGAGCACGCCTTCCATGAGGGCCTGACCGCCATACGCGTACTTGGGGCGGCCGGCCGACGCGGTGGGCGTCGCCGGGGTGGCAGACATGCCGGCAAGTCTAGCCGCGATGGGACAACCCGGAATCGCAGCGGCCGGCCCGTGATGGGCCGGCCATGATCGCGTCGGAAACCGACCGCACGTTTAGCTGCGGGCCTGGCGCTCCAGTCGCTTCTGGAACCGTTCGACCTGGCCGGCAGTGTCGATGATGTTCTGCGTGCCCGTGAAGAACGGGTGGCAGTTGCTGCACACGTCCACGCGCAACTCGGGGCGGGTGGACCCGACGGTCCACTCGGTCCCGCACGAGCCGCAGTGGACCTTCGCCTGGTAGTACTTGGGATGGATGTCGGGCTTCACGGGGTGTCTCTCCTCCGACGCCGTCCGCGCAGGGCCATCGCCCCGCCGGTGGTCGCCGGCTGTGTCCGAGGTCTGCGGACGACCTACGTGGTCGTCGAAGCGGTCTCGACCGCCTCGACCCGGATGCGCTTCTTGTCCTTGGTGGCGTGTTCGAACCTGACCCTGCCGGCCACGGTCGCGAACACCGTGTAGTCGTGGCCCAACCCGGTACCCGGGCCGGCCAGGAAAGTCATCCCGCGCTGGCGGACGATGATCGAACCGGCGGGGACGAGCTGGCCGTCGCCGGCCTTCACGCCGAGGCGCTGGCCGACGCTGTCACGGCCGTTCTTGACGCTGCCGCCTGCCTTCTTGTGTGCCATCGGTCTTACTCGTCCTTCTTCGTGGCGCGCTTCGGAGCGCTCTTCGCGGGCTTGGCCTCGTCCTTTTCGGTGTCGGCCACCTTCGCTTTCGCGGTGGTCTTCGTGGTTGACTTCGCATCGGCCTTGGCGTCGTCGGCCTTGGTCGGCGACTTGGCATCCGCCTTCGTTGCGGCCGCCTTGCCCGTGGTCTTGGCCGCTGCCTTGGCCTCGGTCCCCGCGTCTGCCTTGGCGCTCGACTTGGTCGTGGACTTCGTGGTCGACGTCTTCGACGCTTCAGCGGCCGACGCGGACTTCGTCAGCTTGGCTGCGAGCTCTGCGTCCTTGGCCGCCTGCGCTGCGGCAGCTTCCTCGAGGCGCTGGCGCTCGCTCTTCGCGTCCGACTCGGCCTTCGCGGCGGCTTTCGCCGCGCTCTTGCCGTTGAGCGTGATGTCACTGATGCGCAGGATCGTCAGTTCCTGGCGGTGGCCCTTCGTGATCCGACTCCGGGCCTTCGGGCGGTACTTGAACGAGATGAGCTTGGGTCCGCGATCGAGCCGGACGACCTCGGCGCTGACGGCGGCCCCGTCAACGACGGGCTGGCCGATCGACGCGTCGTCACCGTCGGCGACCAGCAACACGCGGTCCAGCGTGACGGTCTTGCCGGGCTCGGCGTCGAGCAGCTCCACCTCGAGTTCGGTGCCGACCTCGACGCGGTATTGCTTTCCGCCGGTCTCGATGACTGCGTACATGGGTCCTCTGGATCTCTTGGCGTGTCGGTCGCAGGTGGCGACCGCGCAACGGACAGGGAAAGACGCCCAGCCTGAGCCAAGCGCGAACGCGAAGTGTACGGCCGAACGCGGAACGGGTCAATCGAGGCTTGCCTGATCCAGGTCCTCCGCGAGGATCAGCCGCTCCCGAACGATGTCCGCCACCTCGAGCGGCTGGCCGAGACGCTCGGCGAGGGCCGCGACGACCTCCTCGGGGCGCCCCGTCCCGAGCTCGGCGTGGAACCGGGTACGCGTCGTCACGGCAGGCGGTGGTCCGGCCTCGACCGCCACGTCCACGAGCAGCGGCCGCAAGTCGTATTCCACGTCCTGGGTGCCTTTGACGCGTCGACGCGGCACGCGGGTTGCCGCGAGCAGGTCGGCGGCCGCGGCGCGCAGCCCGTCGAGTGGCACATCACCGGACAAGGCGGCGCGGTAATCCGCTGCGGCGACCCGGCCGGCCAGCGGTGGACCCGCGAGCCACACGTCGTGGACGTCCACGAGGCGCCAGCCCGGCGGCAGCCGCTCGACCAACGCCTCCCGAAGCCGCCAAGCGGGCCAGCGTTCGGTGAGCACGACATCGATGAGCTCGGCGTCCGCGGCCATCCCGACCGGGAGTGGGGCCCCGAAAGCGATGCGCTTCCGCGACCGCGCGCCATCGGTCCAGGCGACCGGGAGCCCGGCGGCTTCGAGCGCTGTCATCCATGCGTCCGCGACTTCTCGTTGCGGCTGCTCGGGTGCATCCGCGGCGCGCCCGACCACGAGCCGCCAGCGCTGGCGCGGTTCCGGAGGGCCTCCAGGACGTACGGACACGTCTGGTAGTCTGCCCGACGATGGACGAGCCCGAACGGTCAGGGCCAGAGCGAGAGCCCGTCCCGGGAGCATCGACGCCGACCTCGACGCCGGCGGAAACGCCAACGCGGACGACCGCCGGGGCGCCGTCGACCGCCTGGGTCGCGGCGCTGCCTCCACCTCCATTCGTCGATACGGATGGCCCACACGACGAACCCAGGTTTACGTCGCTGTCGCCGCGCGTCGCCGTCCTCATCGCCGCAGCCGTCGTGCTCGGAATCCTGCTCTGGATGGCGCGGGACGCCGTCCGGCCGTTCGTGGTCGGCCTGTTGCTCGTGTATCTGCTCGAGCCACCGGTGCGCTGGCTCGTCCGGCGAGGGATGCGCCGAGTGCTGGCGATCCTGCTGGTCTACGCCATCACGATCGTCGCCATCGTCGAGATCCTGAGCCTCACGCTCACCCCGCTGGTCAACGAGTTCATGCGGTTTCTCCAGGACCTGCCCGGTCTGGCGGAACAGCTGCAGGTCCAGATCGATCGGCTGTCGGAAATCTACGCCCGGCTGCAGCTCCCCGAAGCCGTCCGCGACTGGATCGATTCGCTGATCGCGGGCGCTGGTCAGGGCAGCGGAGGCCCGGCGCCGGAGATCGACTTTTCGATCTTCTTCCCCGTCCTGACCGGTGCCGGCAGCGTCATCGGCGCCATCTTCGGCTACCTGCTGCTCCCGGTCTGGGTGTTCTACCTGCTCAAGGACCGGACGCAGCTGACCACCCAGTTCGACCGAAGTCTGCCGGCGGCGTGGCGGTTCGATGTCTGGGCGATCCTTCGGATCGGCAGGAGGGTCTTCGGTCAATGGGTCCGGGCACAGCTCGTGCTCGGGATCACGGTCGGCGTGTTCACGTTCATCGGCCTGCTGCTGCTGAGCCGGCTGGTCGACCCCGTCTTCGGACGGTACGCGATCCTCCTGTCGGTCACCGCCGGCATCCTCGAGCTCCTGCCGATCATCGGGCCGATCATCTCGGCGATCCCGGCGGTCCTGCTGGCGGCAACGGCCGGTCTGGAACCCGCCATCGCCGCCCTCGTCCTCTACACGCTCGTCCAGCAGATCGAGAACAACATCCTCGTACCGAAGATCCAGGGCGATGCGGTGCAGCTGCATCCGGCGGCCGTCGTGTTCGCGATCATCATCGGTGGGGCGCTGGCTGGCCTTTTGGGGGCGATCCTTGCGCTGCCGGTGACTGCGGCGGCGCGCGACGTCGTCCGTTACCTGTTCCGGCGAGTCAGCCCGGGTGCATCCGAAGCGCTCGCAGCCTCGATCGCCGGGCTGGGCCTCGAGACCCATCCGGGTGTCCCGGCGACGGCCACCGCGACCGATGGCGCTGCCGCGAACGAGCCGTGATGTGAGCGCCCCAGACCCATACAAGGTCCTCCAGGTCGATCCGGAGGCCGAGGACGAGGTCATCGCGGCGGCGTATCGCCGCCTCGCCCGGAAATACCACCCAGACACGGCCACCGGCGCCGACGCCGCCGGGCGGATGGAGGCCATCAACGCGGCGTGGGAGGTGCTCGGCAACCCGAAGGGGCGCGCTGCCCACGATCGCCAACGGGCCGTTCAAGGGGCGATCTCGCGGAGCCGGGCAGCGGGAGCCTCGTCCGACCCGGGGCGGGGGACGTCTCAAGCCTCGCCGTCCGGTGCCAATGCCAGAACTGGCGCGGCGTCGGCGACGTCCCCCTCAGGTAGCAGCGACTCCGGCGCACCGCCTCGAGCGGCCGAGCCCGAACGTGTATCGCGCGACTGGTCGAGCGGACGATCGTCGGTGGGCGGCGGCTACGACGCGTCGATGCACAAGGCCGACGGGACCGGCGCGGCAGGCCCACCGCCCGGCGACCCGTCGGGGAGCGTCATGAACTTCGGGCGCTACTCGGGCTGGTCGTTGGGCGAGATCGCCCGCTCGGACCTCGAGTACCTGGAGTGGCTGGACCGGATGCCGATCGGGCGGCCGTATCGGGACGAGATCGACGCCATCCTCCGCCTGGGCGGGCGACGACGCTCCGCCGACCCTGAGGCCCGCGAGCGACGAGGTCTCTTCCGGCGGCGCTGACACCTCAGGCGGGGGCGACATCGACCCTGGCGTCGTCCCGCTCGGACTCCGCGGCGGCCCTCGGGATGACCCACGCGAGCAGATACGGCGCCACGACCGTCGTCAACACGACCGCGACCAGCACCGCACTGAACAGCGCACCCGAGAGCAAGGCCGCGGCCAGACCCAGATTCGCCACGACGATGCCGACCTCGCCGCGCGGCACCATCCCGAACCCGACCGCGGTCGATCCCCATCGTCCGATCGATCGTGCCCCGAGAAGTCCGCCCGCCGCCTTGGTGACGATGCCTGCCGCCGTAAGGACGAGCGCCAGGACCGCGACCCCCGGGTCCAGCAGGGCGCTCAGGTCCACCTGGGCGCCGGTGACCGCAAAGAAGAACGGTGTGAAGATCTGACCGAGCGGCCGCATCTCCTGTTCGAGCTCGTCCTGCGCCTCGGTCTCAGCGACGATCAGGCCCGCGACGAACGCGCCGATGATGGCGGCTAGTCCGATCCCAGCCGAAACCAGCGCGACGCCGAACATGAGGATGAATGCCGGGACGAGCGGCGTGTCCGCAAACAGCGGCCAGGTGAAGACCTCACGTTTGAGGCCGCGCGCTCGGCGAGCGGCCGCGAAGCCTAAGACCACCAGGCCGACGGCCGCGACCGCGACCAGGACGGTCGATCCCGACACGTCCCCCGCCGCGAAGCCCGATACCAGGCCGATGAGGATGAGCGCGAGGACGTCGTCGATGACGGCCGCGCCGAGGACCACCCGGGCAAACGTCCGGTCAAGCACACCCATCTCCGCGAGCACACGACTCGTGATCCCGATACTCGTGGCCGAGAGGGCGAGCCCCACGAAGACCGCGGTCGCCAGGACCTCGCCGCCGATCAACGAGATCGCGACGCCCGCCGCGATCGGCAGGACCATGGCGATGAGCGCGGTCAGCACGGCGGGCTTGCCGACCGCCAGCAGATCGTCGAGGCGGACCTCGAGCCCGACCGAGAACAGCAGGATGACGACGCCGATCTCGGCGAGGACGAAAGCGGTCTCGCCTGGGACGACGAGGCCTAAAACTCCGGGGCCTACTAGAAACCCACCGAGCAGCTCACCGACCACGGCGGGCTGACCGAGGCGCCGGGCGAGCTCCTCACCGACCTTCGCGCCGATGAAGAGTACGAAGAGCCCGAGCATGATCTCGAGCGGCGCGCCTGTTGCCCAGGGAGCTGGGGGCGGGAGGCCCTGGGGGAGGACGACGGAAAATGGCAGCGAAAAGACCATCAGACCAGGTAGCGGACGAACACGTACCCCGTCGCGATGGCCAGTGAGACCACCGTCACGGGGAGGCCGTACTTGAGGAACTGGCCGAAAGTTATCGGGTGATCGGCCCGGCCGGCCAGGTTCGCCACGACCACGTTGGCCGACGCACCGACAATGGTCGCGTTCCCCCCGAAGCACGCACCCAAGGCGAGCGCCCACCACAGCGGTTCGATCGGGACCCCGGCCGTGCCGAGATCTTGGACGACCGGGATCATCGCGGCGGTATACGGGATGTTGTCGATGATCGCCGAGGCGATCCCGCTCAGCCACACCAGCCCGAGGGTCGTGACCACCGGGTTCCCTTCCGTCGCATCGATCAGCCCGTCCGCGACCGCGCCTACGATGCCCACGCGTACCACGGCCTCGACGAGCATGAATAGCCCGACGAAGAAGAAAAGCGTCGCCCACTCGACCTCATGGAGCACCTCCTCCACGTCCGCTCGGGACAGCAGCATGAGCGCGGCAGCACCGAGCAGAGCGATCGCACCTGGCTCCAGGGCGAGCGGCTTGGCCAGCAGGAAGCCGATCACCGTGGCGCCGATTACCCCCAGGCTCAGGCGCAGCAGTCCGGGGTCGGTCAGGACCTCCCGCTCATCGAGGGCGAGGACGCTGTCGCGCGTGGCCGGATCGACCACGAGATCGCGCCCGAAGAACCAGTAGGTCATCGCGAGGAAGGCGATGAACACGAGGACTGCCGCGGGCGCCATGTGGAGCAGGAAATCGTCGAACCCGAGATCGGCGGCCGAGCCGATGAGGATGTTCGGTGGGTCGCCGATCAGCGTGGCCGCACCACCGATGTTCGAGGCAAGGATCTCGGCGATCAGGAACGGCAATGGCGACACGCGCAGGACGTTGGCGATGTACAGAGTGACTGGCGCCAGGAGCACTACTGTCGTGACGTTGTCGAGAAACGCCGAAAGGAGCGCCGTGACAACGCTCAGGATGAGCAACAGCCGGTACGGTTCGCCGCGTGCGACCTTGACCGACCGGATCGCGACCCACTGGAAGAAGCCCGTCCGCCGCAGGATCCCGGCAAGGATCATCATCCCGGCCAGTAGGAAGATCACGTTCAGGTCGATCGCCCCGAACGCTTCCTCCTGGTCGATGATCCCGACGACGACAACCAACGAACCGCCGAGCAGGGCGGCCACGGTCTTGTCGACCCGGTCCGTCGCGATGAGCGCGTACGTGACCAGAAAGATCACGCCGGCGAGCGCAGCCTCCACCCGACCGCCCTAATCCGCTGCGGATGCAGCGCCCTCGAGTGCCTCGAGGTAGCGAATGGTCACCTCCAACAGGTCGATGTAGCCCGTCGGCCGGCCGTCGTCGTCGACCACGTAGAGGCCCGAGAGGTGGCGAGCGTGCATGAGGCGGAAGGCGTCGTCGACGGTCGCCGTTCCCTTGATGGTCGCGGGCGGGAGCATCACGTCGGAAACACGGCGGGCCGCCACCTCATGCCCGAAGCGCGCGGCCTCGTCAAGGTCAGCGAGACCAGCCAGCAGCGTTTCGGGTGACACCCGGGCGACAACGGTCTCGGCCAAGCGGAGCGTCGGAAGGACACCGACGAGCAGGCCGGCGGGATCTACGACTCCAATGAGTCGGGTCTCCGGCTGGGCGGCCGCCGCACGAACGATCGATAGCGGGTCCGCGTCCTGATCCACGAGCAACGGCCCGATCGGCAGCAGGTCCGCACAGACCGACACCGGCGTCTGGCGCGCCAGGCGCGTGGCGTCACTCATCGGTGAGCAACCCCTCATCCGAGCGATTCAGGTTCGGAGACGCCCAGGGCGCCCTCACCACTCGGCGCGGGTCTGACGGATGTTGATGCTCTGCAGGATGCCGAGGCCGATCGCCATGCTCACGAGGGACGCGCCACCGTGGGTCACGAACGGCAGCGGGATGCCGGTGATCGGCATGATCCCCATCACCATGCCCACGTTCACGACGAGCTGGAACAGGATCATCGACGCGATGCCTGCGGCGAACAACGTCCCGAACGGATCGCGTGACCGCCAGCCCGCGACAAGGACCCGCCACAGCAGCAGGGTGAACAGGACGAACAGCACGAGCCCACCGACGAAGCCGAGCTCCTCGGCGAGCACCGAGAACACGAAGTCCGTGGTCTGGACCGGAAGGAAGTCACCCTGCGCCTGGGTCCCGTTCGTCAAGCCCCTGCCGAACCACCCCCCCGAGCCGACCGCGATCTGCGACTGATACAGCTGGTAGCCGGAGCCCGTGATGTCCGGGGTGGGATTGAGGAACGACGTGAGCCGCTCCTTCTGGTAGTCGCGCAGGATGTACGTCCACGAGATCGGAATCATCGCGACCACGCCCGCGCCGAGTGCGCCCAGCCATAGAAGGCTGGCACCCGACATCCAGAGCATGCCCGCGAGGATCGCCGCGAAGACCAGGGACGTGCCGAGGTCCGGCTGGAGCATCACGAGGACGAGTGGAGGGCCCACGAGCACGCACGCGCCGAGGATCGCGCGGAGCGAGTCCAACCTGGCCTGACGGCTCGCGAGGTATTGGGCCAGGACGATGATCATGAGGATCTTGGCCAGCTCGCTGAATTGGAACGTGAACGGGCCGAAGGTGATCCACCGGGCAGAGCCGCCCACCCCGTCGCCGATCGCGAGCGTCAGGACGAGCAGGCCCAACTGCAGCGCGTAGACGGGCCACGACAGGGTCTTGAACCACCGGTAGTCGAAGGCGGTGGCGAGGATGAACGCGATCGCGGCGATCCCGGCCCACATGAGCCCTCGCGTGAACGTCGTACCCGCCTCGAGCGGACTCGTGCCGTTCTCGACGCTGTTCGTGTACGCCATCACGAGCCCGACGGCCACCAGGAGACCGGCGAACGTGGCGATCTGCAGGTCGAACGCACGCCAGGCTGCACCGACCGACTTGGCTGCCCAATCGGTGACGCGGACTGGCTCGGCTCGGATGACGCCCATCAGTCGTTCTGGTAGAAGTTGCCGCGCTCCAGCAGGGCCGGGAGGCGGTAGTCCTTCTTGATGCCGTAGTGGAGCTGGAAGAAGTACTTCACGATCTCGGTCGCGGCATTGCCCACGGTCCGCGAGTCGTGCGCGAACGCCATGACCACGAGCCTGGAATCCGCCTTATCGAAGGATCCACTGCGTTCGTTCTTGGGCGTGAAGCCCACGAAGAACGAGGAGTACGGCAGGCGGCCTTGTGCGTCTGGCGTCCCGAACTCCGCGGTGCCGGACTTGCCGGCGATCTTGATCGGCAGGTCGACGAGGTTGTACGTATGGCGGAGCGTCACGGTCTCGCGGGCGGCATTGCGCATGATCCGCAGCACGCTCGGCCGGACGTCCATCTCGTGGATGACCTTCGGTTCGAAAGGCCGAACGACATTCCCATCCGGGCCTATGATCTCGCGGACGATCTGCGGCTGATAGAGCGTGCCGCCATTGGCAAGCGCGGCGTAGGCGTTGATGAGCTGGAGGGGCGTCACCGCGTCATAACCCTGCCCGATTCCGGCCTGGTAGGTCTCGCCCGGGAAGACCTCGGCGCCGAGGGCATCCTGCTTCCAGGCGTTCGTGGGCACGATCCCGGCGACCTCGCTCGGCAGATCGACC
Organism: uncultured Chloroflexia bacterium; assembly: GCA_963735785.1. Classification (GTDB taxonomy): domain Bacteria; phylum Chloroflexota; class Limnocylindria; order Limnocylindrales; family CSP1-4; genus SPCO01. The sequence continues at coordinate 1,089,753 of CAVTMH010000003.1, forward strand.
CCGGTCAGCTCCCCGAACCCGTACTGATTGGCCCAGTAGCCCAGTCGGTCGATGCCGAGCATGCCCGCGAGCTGGTAGAAGTACGTGTCGCTGGAGTGTCCGAAGCCGCAGTAGATGTCGCAGGCGCCCCATCCGCGGCGGTTCCACTCATAGAACTTCGTCGAGCCAAGGGTCAGGTACGGCCGGGTCATCACCCTGGTCGTGGCGCTGATCTCGCGATCCTCCAAGGCCCCGGTGCCGGCGACGAGCTTGTAGGTCGATCCCGGGGCGTAGTGAGCCTGGATCGCGTGGTTGAGCAGGGGCTTGTCCTTGTCCTTGAGGAGCTTCGCGTAATCGGTCGCGCTGATGCCCCGGGCGAACCGGTTGTTGTCGTAGGTGGGGAGGCTGACCATCGCGAGGATCTCGCCAGTCTGCGGGTTCATGGCGATCACGACCCCGCGGGTCATGCCGATCTTCTTCATCGCCCACTTCAGGGCCTTCTCGGCGTGCTTCTGCGCGCGCGTATCGATCGTGAGCGTCAGCGAGGCGCCGGGTTCGGCGTCCTGGACCGTCTGCAGGACCTGCGTCCGCTGTCCGGTGGCGTCACGAGCCACGCTTTCCGACCCGTAGGTCCCGCGAAGCTCCGTCTCGTACTGCGCCTCGAGACCGACCTTCCCCAGCAGATCGTCCGGTTGATAACCGTCCTCGCGCAGGTCGGGCAACTCCTCGGCCGACACGGGACCGGTGTAGCCGAGGAGGTGCGACATCAGCTTGCCGTCGGTGTACTGACGGCGCGCTTCGACCGCCACCTCGACACCCGGCAGCTCATAGCCGGCCTCTGAGATCAGCTGCGCGGTCGCCTGGTCGACATCCTGCGCCACGCGAACGAGGTCGAACGCCGATCCCGGATTCCCGTCGATCGCTCCGTGGATCTCGGAGGGATCTGTCCGAAGGAGTGCGGCGAGTCGGGCGACGACACCGTCGCGCAGCGTGTTCGGGAGGTCCGCCGGACGGACCTTGACCGCGAACGTGGGCACGTTGTCCACGAGCAAGCGTCCATTCCGGTCGTAGATCAGACCGCGCGGAGCGGGGATCGGCTCGAGCACCGTTCGTTGGCGGGCCGAGATGGCCGCGTACTCGCTCCCGTTCGCGATCTGCAGGTAGAAAAGACGTGCACTCAGAGCCCCCACGGCAAGCACGACGACCAGCCCGAACACGATGAACCTGGAGAAGCGGCGATCGGGGACCGTGCTGCGTTCGAGGTAGGGGTTCACCAGTCGACCCGTTCTTGCTCCATCCGTCGATCATGGATCGCGATGGTCAGGGGCCCGACGATCGCGCCGATCACCGCATCGTAGACGGCGCTTGGAAGCACGGTGCCGAACGGATCCGCGACCTGCAGCGGGGTGCCGAGTGCACCGAAGGTAATGAACAAGATCATCGAGTACCCAAGACTGAGAACGAACACGGCCCCGATCGGGACGATCGGACGCAGTCGAGCGAGAGAGCGCGCCAGGATCGACGCGCCACCGATACAGACCAGGAGCGCGAGCGCGGTCGAGCCAAGTGGTCGTTGTGCAAGGACATCAAGAGCGATTCCCCCAACGAAGGCCCAAGCCAGCCCGGCTTCGACGCCGACCGCGATCGCGACGATCACGCCCAGGACGAGCACCGGGTGTGGTTGCGCATCTCCGATGCGGAGGTATGGGGCTACCGATAATTCGATCAGGGCCGTCACCACCGCGCCGACCGCAGCGAGTAGCAGGGTCATCAGACGGGTCGTGTTCCTCGGCGAAACGGCCAGAAGGTTGCGCCCGCCTGTCCGGTATCGCTACGAACGACCGAATCGGCGGCAACGTCTCGGCGGAGTATCCCACGGACCCGCAGTCCGGGCAACGGTTCGATGGTCCCGTGCGTGGGCCAGGAGCGTTCCATGTTGCTGGTGTTTCACGTGAAACACGGCCCAGGTAAGCGGCAGCTACGAAGGTTGTGACACCCTGAGCGCCCACCCCGGACCGGAGGTCGAGGCGTCATCAATGGTAGAATTCGTTCTCGTGAGAGCGCCCCGGGCAGGCCACTGAGTGGGCCAGACGATCGCCTGCGCGAACCAGAAAGGCGGCGTCGGCAAGACCACCACCGTCGTCAACCTCGCGAGTTATCTCGCGCTCCGTGGTGACCGCATCCTGGTGATCGATCTTGACCCGCAGGGCAACGGGACCAGCGGGTTCGGGGTCGACCGTTCGACCGTCGAGCGCTCGATCTATGACGGGATGATCGACGAGGTCGGCATCGACCAACTCGTGATCCAGCGGACGGCCGAGGGCGTCGACCTCGTCCCATCCACGATTGCCCTCGCGGGCGCCGAACTGGAGCTCGCCGGGGTGCCGGCGCGTGAGCGTCGCTTGCGCCGGCTCGTGGAACGTGCCGCAGACCGGTACGACGTCATCTTCATCGATTGCCCACCGTCACTCGGTCTGTTGACCGTGAACGCCCTGACCGCCGCCGATGCGGTGCTCGTTCCGCTCCAATGTGAGTACTACGCACTTGAGGGTCTCACCCAGTTGCTAGCCACCATCGCGCTCGTTCGGGACAACCTGAACCCGCAGCTCCAGCTCAATGGTGTGGTGCTGACCATGTACGACGCCCGAACGAACCTGTCCGCGGACGTCGCCGCCGAAGCCCGGAGACACCTCGGTGGGTCCGTGTACGAGGCCGTCATCCCGCGCAGCGTGCGCTTGTCCGAAGCCCCCAGCCACGGGTTGCCGATCACGCGCTATGCACCCGAGTCGCGCGGCGCGGCCGCGTACTCCCAGCTGGCGACGGAGTTCCGTGCGCGCTCTCGCGGGGAACACACGCCGGCCGTTCCCGACCACGCCGAGAGCCGCGTAGCAACGATGGTGATGTCATGACGGTTCGCCCGGAACGCGTCCACGGCCTGGGACGAGGGCTTGCGACCCTGATCCCCCAGCGAAGCGCGGATCAGCCAGGGCCGATCGACGTCGCGATCGATCGCGTGAGCCCGAACCCACAACAGCCACGGCGTCGCTTCGATGAGGCCGAGCTGGCGACGCTGACGGAAAGCATCCGCGAGCACGGCGTGCTGCAGCCGATCCTCGTGACCGAGACGATCGACGGGTACCGGCTGATCGCCGGCGAGCGCCGGCTGCGGGCCGCCGCCGCTGCGGGCTTGGACCGCATCCCGGCCGTTGTGCGCCAGCTTGACGAGCGGACCCAGCTCGAGGTCGCCCTGATCGAGAATCTCCAACGCGAGGACCTCGACGCGATCGAGGCTGCTCGTGGCTTTCGCCGTTTGATCGACGAGTTCGGGTTCAACCCGGAGCAGATCGCCGCGCGCGTGGGCCGGGCCCGCTCGACCGTGGCAAACACGCTTCGGCTCCTGGAGCTCGCGCCGTCCATCCAGACCGCCGTAGCCGACCGGCGCATCAGCGAGGGCCATGCCCGAGCACTTGGAGGCCTGTCCGTCGACCACCAGGACCACGTGCTCGGCACGGTCATCGATCAGGACCTGTCGGTTCGCCAGACGGAGGAACTTGTCCGCCGGCTGCGCGAGCCCCGTCCCGCACCCCCGGATCCGGCGACGGACGCTGCTCCAGGCAGGGACCCTGACCTCGAGCGAGTCGAGGAGGAGCTGCGCCGGGCGCTCGGCACCAAAGTAAGCCTTGCACGATCGCGGCGCGGGGGCCGCATCGTGATCGAGTACTACAGCGACGAGGAGCTCGGACGCCTGTACGACCGCCTGACCGGAGGGAACGCGTGACCGACGAGATCTTGACGCGGGCCGCGAGCGCGTCAAACGGGCGCCCGAAGCGAAGGCGCGCAGGCGGCGACTACACCGCCGCAAGCATCCAGGTCCTCGAGGGCCTCGAGGCGGTCCGACGCCGCCCTGGCATGTACATCGGCTCGACCGATGAGCGCGGCCTGCATCACCTCGTCTGGGAGGTCGTCGACAACTCGATCGATGAGGCGATGGCGGGTCATGCCACCACCATCCACGTCGCCATCAAGGCGGACGGCATGGTCGTCGTGCGCGATGACGGCCGAGGCGTGCCCGTCGGCAAGCACTCGACCGGGAAGGATGCCCTCGAAGTCGTGCACACGGTCCTCCACGCCGGCGGCAAGTTCGGCGGGGGCGGATACAAGGTCTCCGGCGGCCTGCACGGTGTCGGGGTCAGCGTCGTGAACGCCCTGTCGTCATGGATGCGCGTGGAATCCGCCCGGGACGGCAGCATCTGGTCGCAGGAGTACGAGCGGGGCAAGCCCCGCCACAAGGTCAAGAAGGAAGGCCCGCAGGGCACGCGCCGCGGCACGCTCACGAGCTTCCGGGCCGACGCCGAGATGTTCGAGACGCTCGACTACTCGTTCGAGACGATCAGCCAGCGTTTGCGCGAGTCGGCGTACCTCACGAAGGGCGTGTGGATCACCCTCGTCGACGAACGGGTCGACCGCGAGCGGTCCTTCTACTTCGAGGGCGGGCTCCAGTCCTTCGTGCGTCACCTCAATCGCAACAAGGAGCCCCTCCACAGCCGCCCGATCTATGTCGAGCGCCGGGAGGGCTCCACCGCCGTCGAGGTCGCGCTGCAGTACAACGAGACGTACACCGAGAACGTGCTCGCGTTCGCGAACAACATCAATACGCCAGATGGCGGAAGCCATGTCACGGGCTTCCGCGCCGCGCTCACGAGCTCCCTGAATGACTGGGCCCGTCGCGCCGGTGTCCTCAAGGACAACGATCCCAACCTGTCTGGTGACGACGTCCGGGAGGGCCTGACGGCCGTGATCAGCGTGAAGCTGACCGATCCCCAGTTCGAGGGTCAGACCAAGGCGAAGCTCGGGAATCCCGAGGTCAAGGGCCAGGTCCAGACCGCGGTCGCCGATAGTCTCGGCCAGTACCTCGACGAGAACCCGGCGGACGGTCGCCGGATCATCGAGAAGTGCCTCACCGCGGCCCGTGCCCGCGAGGCCGCACGCAAGGCGCGTGATCTCGTGATCCGGAAGGGCGCGCTCGATGGCATGTCATTGCCCGGCAAGCTCGCGGACTGCCAGGAACGCGACCCGGCGCGCAGCGAGCTGTACATCGTCGAGGGCGATTTCGGCCGGGGGCTCCGCCAAGCAGGGCCGGGATCGGCGTTTCCAGGCCGTCCTGCCGCTGCGCGGGAAGCTCCTCAACGTCGAGAAGGCGCGGCTCGACAAGATCCTCTCGAGCGAGAACGTGCGCCCGCTCATCATCGCGCTCGGTGCCGGCATCGGGGAGAGCTTCGACATGTCGAAGCTGCGCTACCACCGGATCATCATCATGACCGACGCCGACGTCGATGGCGCCCACATCCGCACGCTCCTGCTGACGTTCTTCTATCGCCATATGCCCGAAGTGGTGGACGCTGGCTTCCTGTACATCGCCCAGCCGCCCCTCTACCGGGTCAGCACGGGCAAGGTCACCCGCTACGCGCAGAGCGAACAGGAACGCGAGCGGATCATCAAGGAGTTCAACGTCAAGAACCTGTCCGTGCAGCGGTTCAAGGGCCTTGGCGAGATGAACGCCGATCAGCTCTGGGAGACGACCATGAACCCGGAGACGCGCACGCTTCTCCGCGTCGACTCGGAGAACGCGGCGCTCGCCGACGAGATCTTCACGATGCTGATGGGTGAGAAGGTCGGCCCCCGGAAGGACTTCATCAAGGCCGAGGCGCGCAAGGTGCAGAACCTTGACGTCTGAGACCAGGATCGTGGACGTGCCGGGCGTCCCGCGGTTCGAGGTCGCCCCGCATCACTGCTTCGCGTGCGGGAGCCTCAACACGAGCGGCATGGGGCTGATCCTGCATGTCGAACCGGGTCGATGCTGGACGAAGATCAGCCTCGAACGACGCTTCGAGGGCTGGGACGGCATCGCGCACGGCGGCATCCTGTGCACGGTCCTCGATGAGGTCATGGCCTGGTCGCTGGTCGGGGAGGACAACTGGGGCCTGACCGCCCGGATGAACGTCGAATTCCGCAAGCCCGTCGAGATCGGGCGACCGATCCGCGCGGAGGGGTGGATCGTGCGATCGCGCCGAAGGCTCGTCGACACGGCCGCGCGGATCGTCGACCCGGCGACGGGCCAGGCACTGGCCACGGCGACCGGGATCTACGTCGCCGCCGACGAAGCGCGCAAGCGTGAACTTCGTGAACGCTACGGCTACGTGCCGCTCCCCGGGACACGCGCGACGGCACCTGCCCGATGACGACCGCCGTGGCCGACGCCGACCCGAAGTCCACGCCCAGCGGGACCGGTCACCCGAACCCGACCGCCCCGCCCAGCGCCGCGACCCAGCGCGCGGTGGCATTCGTTGCGGCCCACAAGCCCGCGGCGGAGGCGCTCGGCGTGTCCCTCGCCGACCACATCGGTGATCCGGACGCGTTCGCAGATGCGCTCCGCCGGGGTCTCGAAGGCCTGGCCGACCCGGAGTACCTCGCCGGTCAACAGCACGTCGCCCCGGGCATCGGCTTGATCCATGGCGTCCGCTGGCCCCTGCTGGCGGCCGTGGCGCGCGGGTTCCGCCGCGAGACCCGGCACGATCGGGCGACGTCGCTGCTGTTCATCGCCGACCGCCTGTTCCGCGAGCCGCATCTCGAGTCCCGCTGGCTCGCATTCGGCCTGCTGGAGCGAACGCTCCCCACCGAAGCGGAGCGGACCTGGCAGCTGCTTCGACGGGCGGCGCGTGAGGCCGGCGACTGGATCACGATCGACAGCCTCGCCCATCCGTACGGGATCGGGATCGACGCCGAGCCGTACCGCTGGGCCGAGCTCGAGCAGCTCGTCTACTCGCCATCGCGCTGGGAGCGCCGGCTCATCGGATCGACGATCGCCACGATGACGCACGGAGACCGTCGGACCGGTCGCGCTCCCGATCTCGTCGCGCGGTCGCTGGCCCTGCTCGACGACCTCATGGGTGACGCTGAGCCCGACGTGCAAAAGGCGCTCGCGTGGGCATACCGCTCGCTCGCAGCGCTCGATCCCGAAGCGACGACCGCGGCACTGCAGGACCAGGCGGCCCGCGCCGTCGACCACGACGACGGTCATCGCGCCTGGGTGATCCGCGACAGCCTCGCCAAGCTCGCACCCGCCGATGCCGACGCCATGCGCGAGCGCCTCGCTGGCATCCGCAGGCGAAGCGGCGCCCCATCGACCTCCGCGGCGGCCACGACCGCCGCCCGCTTCGGTGACCTGCCGGACCCCGCTCATCACCCCGAACCCCCGCTGACCTGAGCCTGGAGTAGCACACCGTGACCGACGATATGGGCGACGTCCGAGCCATCCGCATCGAGGACGAGATGCGCGTCTCGTACCTCGACTACGCGATGAGCGTCATCGTCGCCCGCGCACTGCCCGACGTGCGCGATGGCCTCAAGCCCGTCCATCGACGCGTCCTCTACTCGATGGGCGAGATGGGCCTGTCCGCGACGAGCTCGTTCCGCAAGTGCGCGGCGATCGTCGGCGAGGTCATGGGCAAGTACCACCCCCACGGCGATCAGTCGATCTACGACGCACTCGTGCGCCTTGCCCAGGAATTCTCGATGCGCTACCCGTTGGTCGATGGGCAGGGCAACTTCGGCTCGGTCGACGGGGATCAGGCGGCGGCGATGCGCTACACGGAGGCGCGCCTGACCGGGATCGCCGCCGAGCTGCTCGCGGACATCGACAAGGAGACCGTCGACTTCGTCGAGAACTACGACGGGACCCAGACCCAACCGTCGGTCCTGCCGGCCAAGCTCCCGAACCTGCTGATCAACGGCAGCTCGGGCATCGCCGTCGGGATGGCCACCAACATCCCGCCCCATCACCTGGGCGAGATCGTGGACGCGACGGTCGCGCTCATCGACGATCCGGAGCTGACGTCCGACGACCTGTGCAAGCACGTCACGGGCCCGGATTTTCCGACCGGCGGCACGATCTTCCGCTACGAGAAGCAGCGCAACGCGCTGACCGGCGAGTGGGAGACCGTCGACGCGATCCGCCAGATGTACGCCCACGGCCGCGGCCGTGTGGTCATGCGCGCACAGGTCGTCTTCGAGGAGGTCCGTGGCGAGCGCACCGCCATCATCGTCAATGAGCTCCCGTACCAGGTGAACAAGGCCGCGCTGCTCGAGAAGATGGCCGACCTCGTCAAGGAAAAGAAGATCGACGGCATCAGCGACCTGCGCGACGAGTCGGATCGCGACGGGATGCGTATCTACATCGAGATCAAGCGCGACTTCAACCCGCACAAGGTGCTCAACAACCTGTTCAAGCACACCCCGATGCAGCTCGCGTTCAACATGAACATGCTGGCGCTCGTCGACGGCCAGCCGCAGACGCTCCCGCTGCGCAGCGTGCTCGTCCACTACCTCGACCACCGGCGCGAGATCATCCGTCGCCGCACCGAGTTCGACCTGGGGAAGGCGCAGGCTCGCGCACACATCCTCGAGGGGCTCAAGATCGCCCTCGATCACCTCGACGCCGTCATCAAGACGATCCGCGAGTCGCCGGACGTCGATGAGGCGCGCACGAACCTCATGGCGCGGTTCGACCTGTCCGAGCTGCAGGCGCAGGCGATCCTCGACATGCGGCTGGCCCGCCTCGCCGCCCTCGAGCGCAAGAAGATCGAGGACGAGTACCTGTCGGTCATCCAGCTCATCGCCGAGCTGGAGGACATCCTCGCCAACCCGGCCCGGGTCATGGGCATCATCCGCGACGAGCTCACGGAGCTGAAGCGCAAGTACGCGGGTGAGCGGCGGACGCGCGTGGCGGACGACGCGAGCCGGGAGATGACCGACGAGGACCTGATCGCCGACGAGGACGTGGTCGTCACGATCTCGGGTCGCGGCTACATCAAGCGCCAGCCGGTCGACACGTACCGCCGCCAGCACCGCGGCGGCAAGGGCATCATCGGCCACGTCACCCGCGAGGAGGACGCGGTCGAGCACCTGCTCGTCGCGAACACCCACGACTGGGCGCTGTTCTTCACGAACCGCGGTCGCGTGTTCAGCGCCAAGGTCCATGCCGTGCCCGATGCCAGTCGGCAGGCGAAGGGCATCCCGATCATCAACCTGCCCGGCGTGCAGGTCGAGTCGGGCGAGGTCCCGATGGCGACCATCACACTCAAGGACTTCACCCCAGGGTCGTACCTCGTGCTCGCGACCCGCAAGGGCATCGTGAAGAAGACCCCGCTCGAACAGTTCGAGAAGGTCCGCTCGTCGGGGATCCGGGCGATCACCATCGCCGACGACGACGAGCTCGCCTGGGTCGACGTCTCGACCGGCCACGACGACGTCATCATCGCGACGGCCAAGGGCAAGCTCGCGCGCTTCGCCGAGACCGAGGTCCGGCCGATGGGCCGCGATGCCGCAGGCGTCATCGGCATCCGGCTGGCGCGCGAAGCCGACACGGTCGTTGGCATGAACGTCGTCGAGCCCGAGTCGGACATCCTCGTCCTGACCGAGACCGGCTACGGCAAGCGTGTGCCGCTAGCCGAGTTCCGGCGCAAGCACCGTGGCGGCCAGGGCGTCGGACTGATCTCGCTCGAGGGTCGCAAGACCGGCGACGTCGCCGCAGTCCAGCAGGTGACGGACGCGGACGAGGAACTGCTCCTCATCAGCGCCGGAGGCCAGGTCATCCGGACCGAGACCAACACCATCAACCGGTACTCGTCGAGCGCACGTGGCGTGATCGTCATGCGTCTTGCCGAGGGCGACCGGGTCGTCGCCATCGCCGCGTTCCGGGCCGGACTTGCGGAGCGCGACGGCATGGGCGACGATGACGCCCCCGAGGGCGGCCCCGGTCAGGCCGGTCCGGGTGGTGCGTAACCAGATGACGGTCTTCGGCCAACGGGAGGCGGCGCCCTTGTACGCGGACCAGTTCGAGATCTACCACGGGAACGCCAACCCGGAGCTGGCACGAAAGATCGCCCGCTACCTCGGCACGGAGCCCGGCAAGGCCGAGGTGTTCCAGTTCGCGAACGAGAACATCTTCGTCAAGATCCTGGACAACGTCCGCGAGAAGGACGTGTTCATCGTCCAGCCGACCTCGCACCCGGTCAATCAATCGATCATGGAGTTGCTGATCATGATCGACGCGTTCAAGCGCGCGTCGGCCGGTCGGATCACCGCCGTCATCCCGTTCTACGCGTACGGCCGATCCGACAAGAAGGATCAGCCGCGGGTGCCGATCACGGCTCGCCTGATCGCCGACATGATCACCGTGGCGGGGGCCGACCGCGTCCTCTCGATGGACCTCCACCAGGGCCAGATCCAGGGCTTCTTCAACATCCCGGTCGATGAGTTGACCGCGGTCCACATGCTGTCGCGCTACTTCATCGACAAGCGGCTCGAGGACATGGTCGTCGTGACCGATCTGGGGTTCGCGAAGCGCGCCCGCGCGTTCGCCGAGCTGCTGAACGCGCCGCTGGCCATCATCGAGAAGCGGCGCGTGGGCAACCTCGACCGGGCCGAGCTGATGAACGTGATCGGCGACGTGCGTGGCAGGCGCGTGGTCATCGTCGACGACGAGATCGACACCGCGGGCACGCTGGTCGAGATCGTCCGGGCCCTCGAGCGCGAAGGCGTCACCGAGATGTACGCCTGCGCCACCCATGGCGTGATGAGCGATCCCGCGATCGAGCGCATCCGCGAAAGCTCCGTGCGCGAGGTGGTGATCACCGACTCGGTGCCGCTGGCGCCGTCGAAGCGCATCCCGAAGCTGACGGTGCTGTCGGTCGCGCCGCTCATCGGCGAGGCGATCCGGCGCATCCATCGCGGCGAGTCCGTCGGGGCGCTGTTCTCGAGCGAGGTCTCCTTCACCCAGGAGATGCTGCTCTGGGACGAGGGCACCGAGGGAGGCCCCAACGGCGGCGACGACCGTTCGGGTCCCGCGCCCGATGGCTCGGCGCGCGACGACGAGGAACCCTCAAGAGCTGCCTTGGCCGGCACCGTCCAAGCGAGCGATCGATGAGCCTCCAGCTGCATCGGCCCGATGGCGAGGGCGGGCTCGAGCCGAGTCCCGTCGGCGAGCGGGACTGGCAGGACCAGCTGCGGTCGCCGCGCTGGGGCGCGGGCCTGCGTCGCCGGCGGCTGCCCGACCTCAAGAACCCGGAGATGAATCCGACGCCGGCCTTCACCTCGGTCCTGTTCTGGCTGGGGTTGGGCGCGCTCACGTTCCTGTTGCTCGTCGTGGGCTACGGAACGGGGTTCTGGGGCTAGCCCCAGGAGGGGTTCCCGGCGGTCTGACCGTATACTCACCGTTCCATGCGATACCTGTCCCGTTTCGTCGACTCGAATGACCGCGAGATCCGGCGCATCCAACCGATGGTCGAGGAGGCGAACGCCCTCGAAGCCGAATTCGAGGCGCTGACCGCCGAGCAGATCCGCGCGCAGTTCGCGGAGATCCGCGAAGAGATCCACGCCGTCGCGCAGCCGGACGAGCCGTCCGAGGACGAGCTCCACCACGAGGACCTCGAGCGCCGCCGCGAGTTGCGCAAGGAGCGTCGCCGGCGCGAGAACGAGCGCGTCCAGAAGGCGCTCGACGACGTCCTGCCCGAGGTCTTCGCGATGACCCGCGAGGCCATGAAGCGGACGCTCGAGATGCGCCACTTCGACGTCCAGCTGATCGGTGGCGCCGTGCTCCACGAGGGCAAGATCGCGGAGATGCGGACCGGCGAGGGCAAGACGCTCGTCGCGCCGCTGGCCGCCATCCTCAACTCGCTCACGGGCCGCGGCGTCCATGTCGTGACGGTCAACGACTACCTGGCTCGGCGCGACCCGCAGTGGATGGGCCCGATCTACCACTTCCTCGGCGTGAGTGTGGGGATGATCACCCACGACGCCTCGTTCGTGTTCGAGCCGGGCTTCCCGACGACCGACGAGCGCCTCATCGACCTGCGGCCGGTCACTCGCCGCGAGGCGTACGCCGCCGACGTGACCTATGGGACGAACAACGAGTTCGGGTTCGACTACCTGCGCGACAACATGGTCATCGAGCTCGACCAGCGGGTCCAGCGTGAGCGCAGTTTCGCGATCGTCGACGAGGTCGACAACATCCTCATCGACGAGGCGCGCACCCCGCTGATCATCTCCGGCCAGGCCGAGGAGTCGGCCGACCTGTACTTCACGTTCGCTCGTCTCGTCCCCCGCCTCAAGGAACGCCCAGAGGGTGCCGAAGAGGGCGGCGACTACTTCATCGACCTCAAGGACCGGGCCGTGAGCCCGACCGAAGAGGGCGTCGACAAGATGGAGAAGCTCCTCGGCGTCGAGAACCTGTACGACACGGATCCGCGGCTGGCCCGCCACTTCGAGCAGGCCCTGCGCGCGCACGCCCTCTACAAGCGCGACCGCGATTACATCGTCAAGGAAGGCGAGATCGTCATCGTCGACGAGTTCACCGGTCGCCAGATGCCGGGCCGGCGCTGGAGCGAAGGCCTGCACCAGGCGATCGAAGCCAAGGAGGGCCTGCGGGTCCAGCGCGAGACCGTGACGCTCGCGACCGTCACGTTCCAGAACTACTTCCGCCTCTACGACAAGCTGTCGGGGATGACCGGCACGGCGATGACGGAGGCGGAGGAGTTCCACAAGATCTACAAGCTCGAGGTCGTGGCCGTCCCGACCCACCGCGACATGATCCGCACCGACAGCTCGGACCTCGTGTTCCGCGACGAGAAGGCCAAGTTCAACGCCCTGATCGACGAGATCGTCGAGCTCCAGGAGGCCGGCCGTCCCGTGCTCGTGGGAACGGTCAGCGTCGAGAAGTCCGAGATCCTCTCGACCATGCTCAAGCGCCGCGGCATCAAGCACGAGACCCTCAACGCCAAGTTCCATGAGAAGGAGTCCGGGATCGTCGCGCAGGCGGGACGCACCGGTGCCGTGACGATCGCGACGAACATGGCCGGCCGCGGCACGGACATCCTGCTGGGCGGCAACCCCGCCGGCCTCGCGTCGGACGCGCTGCACAAGCAGGGCCTCAACCCGGCCGAGGTGGACAAGGACACCTACGCGGCAGCGCTGGCCGAGGCCAAGGCCCTGACCGAGGAAGACCACGTCCGCGTCGTCGAGGCGGGTGGCCTCCACATCATCGGCACCGAGCGCCACGACTCCCGCCGGATCGACAACCAGCTGCGCGGTCGCGCCGGTCGCCAGGGCGACCCCGGATCGTCCCGCTTCTACCTCTCGCTCGACGACGACCTCATGAAGCGCTTCGCCTCCGACCGGGTGACCGGGCTGATGGAGCGTCTCGGGCTTGACGAGGACGTCGCCATCGAATCGAAGCTGGTGTCGCGCACGATCGAGAGCGCGCAGTCCCGGGTGGAGGGCTTCAACTTCGACATCCGCAAGCGCGTCGTCGAGTTCGACGACGTCATCAACAAGCAACGCGAGACCATCTACGCGGAGCGGGACAAGGTCCTCCACAACGAGGACCTGACCGAGACGGTGCGGCGCTTCCTCGACGACGAGATCGACGTGCTCGTCGATCAGCACCTCGCGGGCGAGGATCCGGAGTCCTGGAGCCTCGATGCGCTTGCCGCCGCGCTCTCCGCGATGGGGCTGGGGGGCGAGGAGACCGCCGCGGACACGCTCTGGGACGTCGGCGGGCGCGAGGCCATCGCCGCCCATCTGCGCGAGCTGGCCGATTCGAAGCTGGACGCCCGCGAAGCCGAGGTCGGCGAGGCCGACTGGGCGCAGGTCGAACGCATCGTCCTGGTCCGGACGATCGACTCCCTGTGGGTCGAGCACCTGACCGAGCTCGACGACATGCGTCGCGGCATCGGCCTGCGCGGATACGCCCAGCAGGATCCGCTCAACGAGTTCCGGCGTGAGGCCTACCGCATGTACGAGGAGTTCCGCGACCTCATCCGTCACGGCGTGGCGTCGTCGATCTTCCGAGTCACGGTCCAGCGTCAGGGACCGCCGGGGGACGGCGCGGTCGCCCACACGCACAGCCGCGCGACCGCGCCCGTTCGTGGCGGCAGGCCAGAGGGTGCGGACGGCGGCAACGGCGCGGGCGGCGGCGCCCCGGCGCCACAGCCGGTGGGTGCTCGGACGGCGGCCGCCGGCTCTGCGGTCCTGCGCGGCGCCGTGCCGAGCGCGCCGGCGGCACGAAACATCACGGCCTCGCTGGGTGGCGAGCCGATCACGGACGGCGGCGGCACCGCCGACCCGATCGCCCCAGGCTCCCCGAAGCCCGGCTACACGCCGACCGGAGCGCGGATCGGTCGCAACGATCCGTGCTGGTGCGGTTCCGGCGCCAAGTACAAGAAGTGCCACGGGCGCTGAGCGCCGGCGGTCTTCAACGGAGCCTTGTTCGCGTCGTCCTCCTTGGCCTTGCCGTGTCGGTCGGGATCGCCGCGTACGCCTCGTTCCGGATCTGGGATCAGGGCGGACGCGATGAACGCCGCGCGGCGGATGCCATCGTCGTCATGGGCGCGGCCCAGTACGACGGCCGCCCTTCGCCGTTATTCGCGGCCCGTCTCGACCACGCCATCGCCCTGTACCACGAGGGCTTCGCGCCGCGCATCATCGTGACCGGCGGCAAGCGTGAGGGCGATCGGACCACGGAAGCGGACAGCGGGCGTCGTTACGCGATCCGCCACGACGTGCCCGAGGGTGCGATCCTGGCCGAGGACACCAGCCGGACCACGCTGCAATCGATCCGTGGGGTCGCGGCGCTGATGGACGAGAGCCGACTCCGCACGGCCGTGTTCGTGTCCGATCCGACGCACATGCTGCGGGTGCTGCGGATGGCCGCGGACGTCGGGATCGATGCGTACGGCTCGCCGACCCGGACGAGCCCACTCGAACGTGACCCGGCCGGTCGGGTCGACGCGACCGTCCACGAGCTCGGCGCCCTCGCCGTCTATTTCGTGACCGGCGAGTCGCCCTGATCCGGCAGACGTCCCGGCGAGCGCGCCTTCGGAAAGTACCCCCTTGGCGCAGCCGGATTGGCCTCGTATACTGTGCCAAATCCTGTCGCCCCAAGGCCGCCCGAGCCCCCAGGCAGGACGCCCCAGGCAGGTCGCTCCCAGCCCACACCGCTCGTGCCCAGCGTGTCGCCAGAGAGGGAGAGTCCGTGAAGCAGGCCGAGGACGCCGCGTTCGTCGATCTGATCGCTTGCGAGCGCGATTGCCGCTCGTGCAGCTACGCTGCGGCGTTGGATTGCGACGGCAATTGCGGCGTGTGCCCGCACAACAGTTACTGTCCCTGCGTGAACCCCGTCGTCGCAAGGAGCAAGACGGCCCTGCGGCTCATCGAGCTGCGGCCGCTGCTGCTCCAGGATCTCCAGGCCCGGAACTAGTGGACGTGTCCGCCGTCCGGGACCTGGCCGAACGGATCCGGTCGACCTCGGGGCGTCTTTGACCTCGAGGCGAAGACCGAGCGCGTCGCCCAGCTCGAGGCGCTGACCCAGGGACCCGGCTTCTGGGACGACCAGCGCGAGGCCCAGAAGGTCCTGCGCGAGGCGGATGGTTTCCGATCCGAGCTCGACACGTGGCGTGACCTGCTGACCCGCGCGGCCGATCTGGAGGCGGCGCTGGAGCTCCTCGACGAGAGCCCGGATGCCGACCTGGAGGCCGAGCTGGACCGCAACGTGGCCAGTCTGGAGACCGAGTTCGCCCGCGAACGGACCGCCCTGCTGTTCTCGGGCGAGCACGACGAGCGCTCGGCCATCCTCTCGATCAGCGCGGGCGCGGGCGGCACCGAGGCGACCGATTGGGCGGAGATGCTGTTGCGGATGTACCTGCGCTGGGCCGAGAACCACCGCTTCAAGACCGAGATCATCGACCAGCAGGAAGGTGAGCAGGCCGGCCTCAAGAGCGTGACGGTCGAGGTGGGCGGGCGGCGCGCCTACGGCTGGCTCCGAGCCGAACGGGGGGTCCATCGGCTCGTGCGCATCAGCCCGTTCGACTCGCAGAACCGGCGCCAGACGACCTTCGCCCTCGTCGAGGTCCTGCCCGAGGCCGACGACGACATCGAGATCGAGCTCGATTGGGACCAGATCCGGGTCGATACCTACCGGGCACAGGGGGCCGGCGGCCAGCATGTCAACAAGACCGACTCGGCGGTGCGCCTGACGCACGCCCCGACCGGCATCGTCGTGCAGAGCCAGAACGAACGGTCGCAGGTCCAGAACAAGGAGAACGCCACGAAAGTCCTCAAGGCGCGCCTGCTGGAGCGGGCGCTCGAGGACAAGGAGGCCGAGCTCCGCAAGCTGAAGGGCGAGCACGTCGAGGCGGGCTGGGGCAATCAGATCCGGAGCTACGTGCTGCATCCGTACCAGATGGTCAAGGACCTGCGGACCGCGCACGAGACCGGCAACACGTCGGCCGTCCTCGACGGCGACCTCGATGCGTTCATGCAGGCCGAGCTGGAGCGTCTGGCGACCGGTGGCGAATGGCGCGGTGATGACACCGGGGACGCCGCATGACCGAGGCGGCCCCGGTCCTGCCCGCGAGGCGTGGGCCGGACGCCGTGTCGTATCGCCCCGTGCGCACGGACGAGCTGGCCGCGTGCGCCGAGGTCTGGCGCGATGGCATCAACGACTACACGCGGCGCCTCAACCAGCCCGACGTTCCCCTGGAGACCGCCTCGTTGCTGCGTCTCTACGCCCACCTGCAGTCGACCGATCCCGAGCGATTCGTCGTCGCCACGATGCCGTCGACCGGTGGCGCGTCGGACGCCGGCGACGGGGCGGCCACGCCCGGTGGCGAGCGGGTCGTCGCGTTCGCCGCTGCCCTGATGCGCGAGCGGCTGTGGTTCCTCTCGATGCTGTTCGTCCGGCCCGGGCTGCAGGGCGCCGGTCTGGGCCGCGAGCTCCTGGCACGCGTCTCGTCCCGCGACGACGAGGCGGACTTCCGCGCCACGGCCACCGACAGCGCCCAGCCGATCAGCAACGCGCTGTACGCATCGGCGGGCATGGTCCCGCGCGTCCCGCTGCTCAACCTCATCGGGATGCCGGATCGGCCCGATGCGTTCGGGACGCTCCCATCCGGCATCGTCCCGACGGCCTTCGCGGAGATGGTCGGCGGCTCGGGCGGGTCCGACGGCGAGGGGCACCGCCGGCTAGCCGACGCGGTCGACGGCCTCGATCGCGAGGTCCTTGGCGTGGCCCACCCGGCCGACCATCGATTCCTGCGCCAGGAGGGCCGCACCGGCTGGCTGTACCACGGACCCGACGGGACGCCCGTCGCCTACGGCTATGCGACCGAGGCCGGCCGTATCGGTCCGGTCGCCGTCCGCGACGCCGCGTTGCTCGCCCCCATCCTGGGCCACCTCAGCAGCGCCGTGACACCCCGAGGGGCGTTCGCCCTATGGCTGCCGGGGACCGCCGATCGCGCGGTCGTGCCCACCCTGCAGGCCGGCTTCCGGCTGGACCAGTTCCCGGTCCTGCTGTGCTGGGATCAGCCCTTCGCGGACCTGACCCGCTACCTACCGATCTCGCCCGGTCTCCTCTGACGAAAGATGGTGCCAGGGGGCACCATCGTCCCGTTTGCCCGGTCATGGGCCTGGTGGTAGCCTCGGACCGACGTGGCTCCCCCTGCCGTGCCCTCGGATGGAGTCGAGCCGATCGGAGTCGGCGACCACCTGCGTCGCCACGCCCCCACACGGAGTCCTGTGTGACCATCGCTCCCGCGCCGTCGGCGGCGCGCTCACTCCGACGCCGCCTTCTCGATCGCGGCCGCGACCAGGCCGCCCTCGACCGGCCGGTCCTGGTGCTACACGACGTCACGAAGCGCTACCCCAACGGCAAGATCGCCCTGCGGGACGTCGATCTGGTGATCCCGGAGGGCGACTTTGTGTTCCTTGTCGGGCCATCCGGCGCCGGCAAGTCGACGCTCATCAGACTGCTCATCCGCGACGAGATCGCGACGCGCGGCGACGTCGTCCTCGATGGCCAGGATCTCGCGCGCCTGCCGCGCCGACAGGTGCCCCGCATGCGTCGAAAGATCGGGATCATCTTCCAGGACTTCAAGCTGTTGCCCACCAAGACGGTCTGGGAGAACGTCGCGTTCGCGCTCGAGGTGACCGGTCACCCACGACGACTGATCCGGCCGGCGGTCGACCAGGTGCTCGCGATCGTCGGCCTGTCGGCGCAGGCCCGCCAGACCCCGAACCAGCTCTCGGGCGGTGAGCAACAGCGGACGGCCATCGCGCGCGCGCTCGTTCACGACCCGCGCCTGATCATCGCCGACGAGCCGACCGGCAACCTCGATCCGTTGATCAGCTGGGAGATCCTGCAGTTGCTCCTGCGCATCAACGAGCTCGGCGTCACGGTGCTCATGGCCACCCACAACGCCGAAGTCGTCACGGCGCTGCGCAAGCGGGTCGTTGCGCTCGAGGAGGGCCGGATCATCCGCGACGAGGTCGGTGGCGCGTACCACCGCGAGGACTGACCACCGGTGATCTCGTTCCTGTTCTTCAGCATCAGGCGGGCGTGGCAGGGCTTCTGGCGGAACGCGCTCATGAGCCTGGCGGCCACGGCGACCATGGTCCTGATGCTGCTGCTGCTGGCGGGCTTCTTCATCATCCAGACCGGGCTGCTGGCCGGGCTCGAGTTCACCGAGCAGAAGGTCGAGGTCGTCGCCTACCTCCAGCCCAACGTGACCGACCGCCAGGTGGCAACCCTCCAGAACGCGCTGGAAGCGATGCCCGAGGTGGACACCGTCTCGTACATCACGCGTGATCTCGCGCTCGAACGGTTCCGCGAATCGATGGAGGCGCAGGGTCGCGAGGACCTGACCCAGTACCTCGACAGCAACCCGCTCTACGCGAGCCTCGAGGTCAAGCT
This sequence comes from uncultured Chloroflexia bacterium, assembly GCA_963735785.1. GTDB lineage: Bacteria > Chloroflexota > Limnocylindria > Limnocylindrales > CSP1-4 > SPCO01. The sequence continues at coordinate 1,108,534 of CAVTMH010000003.1, forward strand.
CATCGACCCGTCGGCCGTGCGGACCGTGGGCGAGTCGCTGCGCGAGGAGCCCGCCGTCCGCAATGTCATCAACATCGAGGACCTCGTCGAGCGCGTCCTGACCGTGACCAGCATCCTGCGCACCGCCGGGACCGTCCTCCTGCTCGTCGTCGGCGCCATCGCGCTGTTCATCATCGTCAACACCATCCGCCTGGCCGTATTCGCCCGTTCCGAGGAGATCGAGATCATGCGTCTCGTGGGCGCCTCTGACGCGTTCATCCGCTGGCCGTTCGTCTTCGAGGGTGCGTTCGTCGGTTTCCTCGGCGCGGCCCTGACCCTCGCGATCCTGGCGGCGTCGGCAGAGCCCCTGAGCGACTTCATGGTCGAGTTCTTCCGGGTGCTTCCCCTGGAGGTCGGATCGCTCACCCGCGACCTCGTGACACTGGTCATGGGGACCGGGGTCGGGCTGGGCATCCTCGGTTCATGGTTGTCGGTCCGGACGTACCTCATCCGCTAAGTCGGGGTCGTACCTTCGGCCCAGCGTCGCGGCCCCGAACGCGTTGTACGCTGTGCCTCCGTCACCCCGATCGCCCACTCCATGAGGCCTCCGTCGAGCGTCAATGCAATCGTCCCAAGCCGACCACTCCGAGCCCGTGGATCCGCCCGGCATACCACCAACGGCGATCGAGCCGACCAGGCGCACATCCCCGATCCTGCTGACCGCGATCGTGGTCGTCGCACTGCTGGCCGGCGGCGCGCTGTTCATATCCGGGTACACGATGGGCCGCCAGGTCGCGCTCGAGCCCGGCACGCCCGTCAGCCAGGATGCCGCGTTCCGCCCGTTCTGGGACACCTATCACACGATCAACGAGCGCTACGCGGGTGGCGATGTCGACCGCGACGCGATCGTCCAGGGCGCCATCCGGGGGATGATCGACGCCCTCGGCGACCCCTACTCGTCGTATCTCACCTCGAAGGAGTACCACGACACCCTCCAGGGGATCAACGGGCAGTTCGAGGGCATCGGCGTCGAGATCGCGACACAGGCCGCCGATGGGACCCAGGGCTGCGCGACGCTCGGCGACGGATGCCGGCTCGTGATCGTCGCCCCGATCGCGGGCTCGCCTGCGTCGAGGGCGGACCTCCGGGCCGGGGACGTCATCCTGGCTGCGGGCGAGACCCCCTTCGATGGGCTGACCGTGGACGGCGCACGCGAGCTGATCCGCGGGCCACGGGGCAGCGTGATCGTGCTGCGGATCCAGCGCGGGGACCTTGCGCCGTATACGGTCGAGATCACCCGTGACGTCGTCCTGCAGGAGGAGGTCGTGACCCGTGACTACGCGCGGGGCACCGTCGGCTACGTCCGCCTCAACGGCTTTTCCGATCGCGGCGCCCTGGAGCTGGCCACGGCATTGCGCGGCCACCTCGGTGCCGACCGCACGAAGCTCATCCTGGACCTGCGTGGCAATCCGGGTGGGTACGTGACGGCGGCCCGTGCCGTCGCCAGCCAGTTCATCCCCTCGGGTCCCATCTACTGGGAGGAGGACGCCGCGGGCGGCCAGGTCGCCACCGACGCGCAGCCGGGTGGGGTGGCGACGAGCGACGACATCCAGGTCGTCTGTCTGATCGACGGTGGCAGCGCATCGGCCAGCGAGATCGTCGCTGGGGCACTCCAGGACACGGGCCGGGCCACGCTCGTGGGCCAGACATCCTTCGGCAAGGGCACCGTCCAGCAGTGGCAGGAGCTGACCGGCGAGGGCGGGGCCTTCCGGCTGACGATCGCGCGCTGGCTGACCCCGAGCAAGCGCTGGATCCACGACGTCGGCCTGGAGCCGCAAGTGCCGGTGGAGCTCCCGGGCGTCTCGGCACCGGGCACGGATCCGACGCTGGATCGCGCGCTCGAGGTGCTGGGCGGAAAGGCCAGCGACGGGACGCTGCGCGAGGCGGCGTAGTGAGGCGCTGGCACGCTCACGGCCGCTTGCGCTCCAAACGGCGTTCAGGTACGGTTCTTGGGAACGAAAGGAGGTGATGTGCAGTGATCGACAGTACGCGTAGCTGCACCACCTCGCAGGAGATGGCCGTCTAGTCGGACACCCTGTGGGTGGGTAAGCAACTCGAACGCCGGTCCGAATAGGACCGGCGTTCGTGCGCACTCCACCACGCCCCGACAGGAGCCCATCCATGCGCGACGACTCGACCGTCGCCCTCAACCGAAAAGCCCGCCACGAATTCACGATCGACGACACCTTCGAGGCGGGTCTCGTGCTGACCGGCACAGAGATAAAGTCGATCCGCGCGGGCAAGGCGAACATCGCCAACGCCTACGCCCGGATCGAGAAGGGCGAAGCGTGGCTCATCGGCGCCGACATCGCGCCGTTCGAGGGGGGCAACCGGTACAACCACGACCCCAAACGGACACGCAAGCTGCTGCTCCACCGGCGCCAGATCGACGAGCTCCTGGGACGGGCCAAGGCCAAGGGCCAGACGATCGTCCCGCTCCGGCTGTACATCACTCGCGGCAAGGCCAAGATCGAGCTGGGCCTCGCCCGGGGCAAGCAGCTTCACGACAAGCGCCGGGATATCGCCGACCGCGACTCGAAGCGCGACATCGCGCGCGAGATGGCCGACATGCAGCGCGGCCGGTAGTCAGCGAAGCAGGTAGCGCCGGGTCAGCTACTGCCAGATCGAATCACCGGCCGGGGCTCATCTCCAGCCTGGCGGCACCGCGCTCGACCGGCGCCGAGTTTCCCCGAGCGTCGGGGGCCGCCGACCGCGCAGTGGTTTCGCGGGCGATCGACGCCCGCATCGCCAGCAACCCCAGGCGGACCCGGCTTTTCACGGTCCCTAGCGGTGCGCCGGTCCGACTGGCTATCTCAAGCTGGGTCAGCCCCGAGAAGTAGGCGAGCTCGATCGCCTCGCGCTGCGCTGGACCCAGTGTGGCCAGTGCCTCGCGGACCACCTCGCCGTCAAGGTGCGCCGCCACCTCCGGCCAGATGTCCGGCATGACCAGGCCTGCAGGCGATCGGCCCTCCGTCGGGAGGTCCGACTCGGGTCGACGCTTGCGGATGACATCGATGCTGCGGTGGTGGACGATCGCCATGATCCAGGTCCGAACCTCGGCCCGGGAGGCGTCGTACCTCCCTGCGTTCCGCCAGACACCAAGGAACGCATCCTGGACAGCATCCTCGGCGAGCGAGCGGTCGCGGACGATGCGCAGGGCAAGCCCGAAGGCTGCAGCGCCGTGACGGTCGTACAGGAAGCCGAGCGCCTCCGCGTCGCCCGCGCCGATCCTGGCCACGAGGTCACGATCGGCAGCGGCCGTACGGTCGGCGTCGTCCGATCCGCTCATCGCGCGTCCGCGGCGGGTGTCGCCCGTTCGAGGCGCGGCACGGCCGGCCCATCGAAGTCGATGGAGGCGATGCCACTGCTTGGTGAGAGGTACGTTCGCAGACCTTCCTCGAGGGGGGTCAGGCGACGCGGCAGGCGGGCCAGGAGTGGGGCGTTATCCACGGTGGCCGGCTGGTTGATGAAGTCGATGGCCTCGGGCGTCAACGGCGGTTCGGGCAGCAGCCGGAGGGGCAGCACCGCAAGCTTCAGGAGCAGGGCAGGGCCCGGCACGATGGGCCGGCGCAGTCCGGCCACGCGGAGGGCGGTCGCGACGATCTGACGCATCGAGAGCGTCTCGGGGCCGCCGAGCTCGAATACCTGATTCAGGGCGGCGTCGGCATCCAGCGAGTCTGCGGCCAGTCTGGCCGCGTCGTCGACGAAGACCGGAGCGAGGCGTTGCCCCCCGGTGTTCGTCAGGGGCACCGCCCCGAGACGCCGGGCAAATCCGATGAAGCGGTTGAGGGAGACGTCGCCCGGCCCGAAGATCCACGTGGGCCGGATGATGCTCCAGTCGAGACCGCTGGCGCGGATCGCCTGCTCCGCTCGCCACTTCGCCCGAAACCAGCGACGCGGGAAATCCGCAGCCGCCCCGGCGCCCGAGATGTAGACGAGCCGACCGACGCCGGCCGCCCGAGCCGCCGTGGCCAGACGCTCCGTCCCGGCGGCGTCGACTTCCATGAACGTTCGCTGGCGGCGAGGCGCCTCGACCGGTGAGTTCTTGAATGCGAGCGCGATCACCAGCGCATCGACCCCGTGCAACCCTTCGGCGATGCCCTCACCCGTCTGGACATCCGCCCGGCGGATCTCGACCGTATCCGGCAGGCCTCCCCGCGCCGCCTCGCCCCGGTGTGACAGGACGACGACGTGGTCGCCCCGTCGGTGGAGTTCGAGCGCGATCGCCCCACCGACGAATCCGGTCCCACCGGCGACCGCGACCGTTCGACCGGTGGGTTCCCGAGACGGTGCCAAGGCCGACCGGACCGACGCCGCGCGATGTCGAAAGATCCGAACGAGCTCGCCGCGGACGACGATCCGGTTGACAAGGTCACCGAGCGGCCCGAATGGCAGGGCGTACTCGATCTCGTCGGTCATCAACGTCCCGCCGGCCACCGATTCGAAGGTGTGCCGGTGCTCCCATCGCGCGTATGGACCGCTCAGCTGGGTATCCTGGAACCCGTTCGGCGGGTCGTAGGAATCGATTCGAGTGCGCCATCTGATCGGGATGCCGAGCAATGGCCGGAGCCGATAGTCGAGTTCGAGACCTGGCCGCATCGCAAGGTCGGACGTGAGGAACTCGAAGCGCATGGAGGTTGGCGTGAGCCGCCTGAGAATTCTCCGGCCTTTCGAAAAACGGAAAGACGACGTCGCTCGGACGCGCGATGTGCTGGCGGACAACGAGTCGATGCGTTGACATGGAAGGCGGCCTCGTGGCGACCCGTGTTGTACAAGGTCTGCGCAGACCGTACTCGTAATGTCCCGGCTTTGTCAAGGCTCGGCCGGGGGAAGTCCGGACAGACCTTGTACAACTGCTGTTCCGGGCTTAGCGCGTCCGGGGTTCACGGGCCGTCGTGGTACCATGCGAAACCGAACCGGTGTTCGGTCCTGTGGGGATGCGTGGTTTCGACAGGGCCCAGATACCGGAGAGCGCGAGCCGAGGATGCTGCTCAGGCCTCGTTAATCAGGCAGCAAAACGAAGTACCTGGCAACCGCCAGTCGACTCTCGCCCTCGCTGCTTAGGCAGTAAGGTGAGCGTGGAAGCTACCTCCGCTTCGCGGGTAGTGGAAGCGTCATGAAGCGGAGCTGCGACCCGGACAAGCGTCACGTAGTCCGGAGTCAAGCCCGATCTAGGGGCACGTGACTGGACCGTCCGGCAGGGTGCCGATGCCCGTTCGGGCGGTCGACGACAAAGCATCGGACACGCTCGTAGTGGTCTCCGGCGAAGGGTTCTGGACGGGGAGTTCGACTCTCCCCCATCTCCACCATTCACGATTCCGACGCCGCGCATGTGGCGCACCCTGACTCGCCGCTCAGCCGTGGCCCGCCAAGACGAACTCCATGACTCGGTAACGACACGCTCGAGCAGACCGAGTGAGGCGAGCGCATCCTGGCCGGACGGCTGCAACAGGAAGCCGGCACCGACCGGCCCGGGCAAGGCGGCCTGCTCGAAGACCGTGACCTCGTGCCCGTCCCAGCGCGAAAGCACCGCCCCCCGATCCCGAACCCGACGATCGCGATCCGCACGTCCCTACCATACAGGCTACCCATGAGTAGCATGAAGACCACGAGTGGCCGGCCGAACGGCGCCCAGCTGCGGTCGGGTATCGTCATGAGGCCTATCCGCCGTCGTTCTGGCACGGACCCGCGCCAGTCCTGCGCACCCCCCCGTCCGATCGGGAAGAGCCATGGACCACGAGCCCGTCTTCATCTCCACCATCGCGATCGGTTTGACCGCCGCACTCATCGGCGGCCTGATCGCCCGGCACATCCGCCTGCCTGCGATCGTGGGTTACATCGTCGCGGGGGTGGCGATCGGCCCGTTCACGCCCGGCCTGATCGCGGACACGGACATCGCCCTCGAGCTCGCCGAGCTCGGTGTCATCCTGCTGATGTTCGGCGTCGGGATCCATTTTTCGATCCACGACCTCCTGGCCGTCCGCTCGATCGCCGTGCCGGGAGCGATCATCCAGACCATCGTCTCGTGCGTGTTCGGCGTGTGGCTGGGCTCGGCGCTCGGTTGGGGCGTCGGTGGCGGGCTCGTGCTGGGCCTGGCGCTGTCGATCGCGAGCACGGTCGTCCTCCTGCGCGCCATGACCGACCGTCAGGAGCTCGACACGCCCGAGGGCCGGATCGCGGTCGGCTGGCTGATCGTCGAGGATCTCCTGGCGGTCTTCGTGCTCGTGCTGCTCCCGACCGTCGCCCCGCAGCTGGGCGGCACGGGCTCCGAGGCCTCGTCCGCCGACCAGACCGTCCTCGGACCGCTGGTACCGATCGCGCTCGCCCTTGCGAAGGCCGCTGTGTTTACGGTCGTCATCGTCGTCGTGGGCGCGCGGCTCGTCCCGTGGCTGCTGCTGGTCGTGGCCCGGGAGGGTTCACGCGAGCTGTTCACGCTCGCCGTTCTCGCCATCGCGCTCGGGATCGCCTTCATCGCCTCGACCGTCTTCGGCGTGTCCTTCGCGCTGGGCGCCTTCATCGCGGGGCTGATCGTCGGCGAGTCCGACATGAGTCATCAGGCGGCGGCGGACGCACTGCCCCTTCGCGACGCATTCGCCGTGCTGTTCTTCGTGTCGGTCGGGATGCTGCTGGATCCTGCGTTCGTTCTCCAGAACCCGCTGCCGATCCTCGCCGTCGTGCTGCTGGTCGTCGGGATGAAGTCGGTCACGAAGTTCTTCATCGTGGTCGTAGCCGGCTACCCGACGCGTGTCGCCCTGACGGTTGCGGCCGGGCTCGCCCAGATCGGCGAGTTCTCGTTCATCGTGGGCACGGTCGGACGATCGCTGGGCCTGTTGCCCGAGGACGGTTTCCAGCTGATCGTCGCGGGCGCGCTCCTGTCCATCACGCTCAACCCGCTGCTGCTGCGCGTCATCGAGCCCATCGAGGCGCGGTTACGCGCCACTCCCGCCGTCACGAACCTGCTCCGTCGCCGGGCGGGCGATCTCGGGATCCTCGATACGGCGGCACAAGCCGACTTGCGTCAGCACGCGATCCTGTCCGGCTATGGCCGCGTTGGTCGCATGATCGGACCGGCGCTCGAACGACGTGGCTTCAAGTACGTGGTCGTCACCCAGCAACGCCACGAGGTGGACCGGCTGCGGGCGCGAGGCGTCCCGGCCGTCTTCGGCGATGCCGCGAACGCCGAAGTCCTGGAGATCGCCCAGGTGCAGCACGCCAGGGAACTCATCGTGGCGACGTCCGATCCACATGAGACCCGGCTCATCGTCGAGCGTGCCCAGGCCCTGCAACCCGGACTGGACATCATCGTCCGGACCCACAGCGACACGGAAGCCGCCTACCTGCGGGCGATGGGTGGCAAGATCCAGGTCGTCCACGGCGAGCGCGAGCTTGCCGTCCAGATGGCCCGTTATGCGCTGCGCCGCTTCGGAGTCAGTTCGGCCGAGGCTGAGGCCATCGCCCAGGGCCTCCGCAATCGGGCGGTGGGCACCCCGGCACGAGCACCGGGTGGAGGTGTTCCGGCGTGGCTGCGCAGGCTCCGGGACCTGTTCCGGCGGCCGCCATCCGACTGAGGCGGCGGGTCGAGGCTGCCGCGAGCGGCGAACGGCCCGCGACGCTCGCCCGGTGCCGCTCTCAGCGCCCGATGAGCGTGACGCCCGTGATCCGCGCGTAGTTCGAGAAGTACGTGTCCTTGTGGAGCACCTTGCCATTCCGGTCGCGAACGGTGCGGGTCGCGCTGACCTGGAAGCCGTTCACCGGGAATTCGATGCGCTTGCGCACGCCGGGCGCGAGGCTCGACGTGTACTGAACGGTGTCCGTGGCGTACCGGAGGTTCTGCCGCCGACCGGTGCTGATGCTGACCTTGCGCCCGTTCGGCACGCTGAAGACCTCGAACCGGACGTAGCCGGTCCCGCCGTCGCGGAAGCCGTAGCCGCGGATGAGCACGGGATAGTCCGTGTCGTTCGTGAAGGACACCGTCTGCTTCGAGCCCGAGGCGCTGATGAACACGGTCGCGTCGAGGCCGAGCGGATAGCGGTCGATGTAGTAGTAGTGGTTGCGTCGAGCGCCCATCTCGTAGCCGGCGCGGAGCGCGGCGTTGAAGAGCGTCGTCGAGCAGGAGCAGATCCCGCCCGCCAGGGCGCCTTGGGGCTCGGTTCGCCCGTTGATGATCGCACCGCCCGACTTGTAGCCCTTGGCCCGGGTGACCGGCCCGACGGCATCCCAGAAGTCGAACGTCGCGCGCGGGGCGACGACATACCCGTCGATCAGCCGGGCCGGGATCCAGATGTTCGCCCCGAAGCCGTTCCGGTCGCTGATCGGGAATGGGGTCGTCCAGCGCGAGATCATGCGCATCTTCGGTCGGGCGGCCTTGGCCTCCTCGGTCGTCAGCGCAGGCTGGGTCACCTTGACGGTCGGCTCGAATGATTTGGGCTTCTCACCGCCCATCCGCGCGTCGAGCAGGGCCAGGACCTGCTTGGCCGTGGCGTCCTGGTCCAACCGGTAGCCGGTCTGGCTCGCGGTGACGCCGGAGATGCGCCCGCCGGACGTCTTGAACGACGCGTTGACCGGCGATCGATTGATCTTCTTGGCGAGTTTCTCCAGGACGGTCGGGAGCTCGGTGGTGTCCATCCTGGCGACGTAGCCGCCATCCGGCGTGGGTCCGAACGACAGCCACGAGCGCAGTCGCGAGGCGGTGATGTCGTGATCGCCGGTCTTGGCCTTCAGCGTGATCTTCGCGGTGAGTCGCTCTGCGGCGGCCTGCGCCGCGGAGGCTTCGGCGGTCGTGACGTCCGGCTCGAGCGCGAGGACCGGGAGGATGTAGGTGCGCGTGCTGGGTGCGTCGAGCTCACCGAGATCCGCGAGCATCGCCTGGACCGGCACGGCCGGATCCGCCTGTCGACCGGCGACGCTCGCATGCAACACGAAGTCGCTTTCGAACTTCTCCACGGATGCGTCGACCGGGTCGCGATCGACCGACTCGGCATAGCCGACGACGCGCTCGGCGAGCGCATCGGCGTCGAAGGTGACCCGCGGGTCGAGGGTGACGCCACGCAGGGCGGTCTGCGCGTCCGCGATCACGCGCTCGAGCGCGTTACCGTCGCGGCCGACCGCCATGGCCTCGGCGACCATGGCCTCGACATCCGGTCCCCGATCGATGTCGGCGAAACTGATCGACGTCTTGCCCTCCGCCGTCTTGACGACGATCTCGCCGTCCCCGAGCGAGCCGTACGCGTCGCGAAGACGCTCCGCCGCCACGGCGGGCTCGAGTCCCGACAGGTCGACCGGACCGACCCGGACACCCGGCAGCACCCGGCCGACGTACTGCTGGTCGTACGCATACAGGGCGCCGACACCCGCGACGGCCGCGAGGAGCAGGCCGGCGAAGAAGGCCAGCGTGAAGCGCAGGCGGCCCGATGGGCGGCCCGTCTCGGGAACGACGACCCCGACGGTCTCAGGGGTGGTTGTGGTCATGGGAGCGACATCCTAGCAGTCGGTGAACGGGGTCTTGTCAAGGAACTGGGCTCGATGATGACGCCGAGGTGACGACTTTCGTGACGCTCTGAGCGCGGAGCGAGGCGCGATCGAGGGTCAGCCCGCGCGCGGAACGAGGACGACGCGGCGGTTCGGCTCCTCGCCGATCGACTGTGTGGCGACCGCTGCATGATCGCGCAGGGTGAGGTGGATCCAGCGCCGCTCGAGCGCCGGCATGGGCTCCAGCTGCAGCATCTTGCCGGTCTCGACGACCCTCGCAGCAGCGCGCTCCGCGAGCTCGCGCAGCTGGCGTTCGCGGCGACCGCGGTAGTCCTCGACGTCCACGAGGACGCGTGTCCAGGCCCCCATCTCCTTCGAGAGCATGAGGTTGACCAGGTGCTGGAGGGCCGAGAGGCGTTCGCCCTTGCGCCCGATGAGCGCCCCGAGCGCGTCGCGATCGTCGCCCTGGGCGACGACGTTCAGGCGGCTCGTCTCGCCGGCGGCAACCTCGACACGGGCATCGAAGCCGAGGTGTCCCATCAGGGTCTCGAGGATCCGCTGACCGGCGGCCAGGGCCTCGGGTGACGCCTCGGCGGCCTCGAGCTCGGCTCGCTCCGCGGCCACCGAGCCACGGGCGGCCGCCACCTCGGCGGCCTCGGAGGCGGACAGGTCCGCGGCCGATGCACGGCGCGGCGGCCGATCCTCGCGCCGCGGTCCTCTATCGCCGCGCTCCTCGCGACGGGGTCCACGTGCCGGCCGGTCCTCGCGCGGGCCGGCTCCGCGGGGCGCGCCTTCCTCGCCCGGTGCCCGGTCTTCGCGTGGACGGTCGTCGGGCCGCGGGCCTCGATCGTCGTGCGGCCGGTCGTCCCGCCGCGGCCCGCGATCCTCGCGGCGTGGGCCGCGGTCGCCGCGGTCATCGCGGCGCGGGCCACGCTCACGGTCGTCGCGGCGCGGGCCACGCTCACGGTCGCGCTCCGCGTAGTCGCGCGCAGGCGGCGCCGGCAGGGGCACCGACGCCGCGGCATCGCGCTTCGGTGCGGCGCCGCCGAGCGCCTGGCGCGGCGCCGCCACGATCCGGGCCGGCTCGGCACCCATGCCGAGCACGCCCCGGCTGCCCGGGGTCAGGATCTCGAAATCGAGGTCGTTGAGCTCCGCACCGAACTCATCGCGGGCGGCGCGCAGCGCCTCCTCGACCGTCTTGCCGGTGAATTCCTTGTAGGCACTCATGATCAGCGTCGTCTCCCTCGTCGGCCCTGACGGCCCCGCTCGCGCGGGCGGATCGTCTTGTCGGCCGTCGTCTTCTTGTCCGCGTCGGTCAGGATGGCCGCACGCTTGCTTGGCTCTGGGGGCGGCGGCATCGCCACCGGATAGCGCGGGGCATGGTCGACGGCGAAGGCGGGTGTCCACCCGAACAGGGGGAACATCGACCCCCAGCCGACGATCAGGTACTGCTGCACGATCGAGAAGACCGTGGCAACGATCCAATAGATAAACAGGCCCGCCGGCAGGAATCCGCCATAGACGACGGAGATGAGCGGCAGGAACAGCATCGTCTGGCGCTGGATCCGGACGTTCGGGTCGTCGTTGGTCGGGTCGGCGACCGGGAGCAACATCCGCGACTGCACGAGCTGGAGCAGCGCCGAGATGATGGCGAGGAAGCTCAACCCGAAGCCGGCGACCCACAGGAAGGCCTGCGGGACGGCGATGTTCCCGAGGATCGGGACCGTCGAGTCGATGCACGGCCGCGACGCGTCGATCACGCCGTCGACGATGTTCTTGCAGTCGACCTGGACGACCTGGACACCGAACACGCTCAGCATCGCGCTCGGGTCCTGGTTGGTCAGGCCGTTCTGGATGACCGAGTACATGATGAACAGCAGCGGCAGCTGGAGCAGGAGTGGCAGGCAGCCCGCGAGCGGGTTGATGCCACGCTCCTTGAACAGCTCCTGCTGGGCGAGACGCGACTTCATCTGATCGCCCTTGAACCGCTTCTGGATCTCCTTGAGCTCCGGCTGGATGAGCTGCATCCGGCGCTGGGAGACCAGTTGCTTGCGGTACAGGGGAATCAGGATCGCCCGGACGATCAGAGTCAGCACGACGATCGACCACGCGATCGCACCCGGGACACCGAGGTTCTCGAGGAACTGGTAGACCGCGAGCAGGATGATGAGCATGACCTGGAACAACGGCGTGAAGATCCAGGCGAACAGGCTCAACGGCTCGGTCGGCACCGCCGGTGCCAATGGCGGCATCGGCGTCGGGGTGATCACGACCCCCGAGGCATCGGTGGTCGTGCCGGGCGCACAAGCGACGATGACGACGGCGACGAGGACGAAGAGCAGCAGCGCTGGCCCGATCCGGCGGAGCGTGGGCGAGAGGGTCAAGGGGGCGGGGCCTCGCTAGCGGACCGGGTCATACCCGCCCGGATTCCATGGGTGACACCTGGCGATGCGCTTCGCGCCCATCCAGCTTCCCTTCAGCAGCCCGTACTTCGCGATGGCCTGCTCCGCATAGTGCGAGCAGGTCGGCTCGTACCGGCACGATGGCGGCAGCCACGCGAACACGATGCGGTAGAGCCTGATCAGCCCGATCCCGATCCGTTTCATCGCGTGGTTCCTCCGAGCACGCCACCCCGGACGAGCGTCCGGTGCAACGCTCCGACCAGCGCGTCATGGTCGGCCTCGACGATCGCGGGCCGGGCGATGATGAGAACGTCCCAGCCGGGCTGGAACGAGGGCGCCATCACCCTGAGCGCCTCACGGAGTCGCCGGCGGACCCGGTTCCGGACGACAGAGCCGCCAAGTCGGCGGCCGGTCGACAGGCCGAAGCGGGTCGTCTCGAGATCGGTCCGAAGGAACCGGGCGGAGAACAGCGGGTGGGACCTGGTCGTCCCGGCACCCTGGATCGCCGCGAAGTCCTGCGGGCGGGAGAGCATCACGAGCCGCGGCGTGGGTGTGCCGCGCCCGTTCGTCAGGCCGTCAGCCGCTTCCGACCGCGAGCCCGCCTGGTCGCCAGGATACGGCGACCCGCTGTCGTCTTCATGCGGGCGCGGAAGCCGTGTTCCTTGGCGCGATGGCGCTTCTTGGGCTGGTAGGTCTGCTTCGTCATCGGGACTGTCGGGATCCTCTCCGTCCGACCTCGGGGAACGGTCGCTCCGTCCTCCCCTAGAGGCACGCAAACGCGCCGGCACCCCACGGGCGCATGGCGCGTCGTCGTCCGGCGGATGATATGACCTGCTCGGAAGGGGTGTCAAACGAATTGGCCGAGCCGAGCACCGGGAGGGGCCTCCGCCGGGTTCTAGGGGCAGACACCCACGGCGGTCAGCCCGAGCGGAGGCGGGCGGGTGGGCCTTCGAGGACACCTCGCACGTATACCCCCAGGGGGTATGCGGAAATCGCCTTGCGACGCCGTCCGCGCCGGTGCTATCCTCTCCGAGCCCTCGGCGCCGGGACGTTCGCGGGAGGCCCTCAGCACGCATCGGACGTGGCACGGCAGCGAGTCATCCGGCCCTCGGATGGGCGTCGAAGGACGCTTCGCAGACCCTCGCTTCTCCGACCCCGACCGCGGCCGGTGCTACTCATCGACGGATCATCCGAACGCAGGTCTCGATCGAACGAATGGACGCGAAGCAAGTCTGGCGAGCCGCATTGGGCGAGCTCCAGGTCTCCTTGTCGCCCGCCAACTACGAGACCTGGCTGCGCGACACCCAGCTGGTCGACGTGGACGAGCAGCGCTTCCGGATCGCCGTCCCGAACGGCTTCTCGAAGGACTGGCTCGAGACCCGCTACCGGTCGCTGATCAGCCAGACTCTGGCCCGAATCGTCGGGTACAGCGTCCAGGTCGAGTTCATCGTGGGGCCCCCGGCAGAGGCCGCCGCACCGGTCGGTGGGGCGACCGCCCTCGGGGCCACGGCGGAGCGGCCGGCGGGACAGCACGTCCGGGTCGAGCCCAGCCGGGTCGGCGGCGAGGGCGGCGCGACCAACCTCAACCCGCGCTACATGTTCGCGAACTTCATCGTCGGGTCGGCCAACCGGCTGGCTCACGCGGCGAGCCTGTCCGTGGCCGAACGCCCCGGCCACGCGTACAACCCGCTCTTCCTGTACGGCGGGGTGGGTCTCGGCAAGACCCACCTGATGCACGCGATCGGCAACCAGGTGATCGCCCGCTTCCCGCGCAAGCGGGTCGTGTACGCGACGTCCGAGAAGTTCACCAACGAGTTCATCACGAGCATCCAGCAGGGCAAGATCGACGAATTCCGGGCGCGCTACCGCCGGATCGACCTGCTCCTGATCGACGACATCCAGTTCATCGCGGACAAGGAGCGGACCCAGGAAGAGTTCTTCCACACGTTCAACGCCATCCACGAGGACGGCAAGCAGATCGTGCTGAGCTCCGACCGGCCGCCCAAGGCCATCCTGACCCTCGAGGAGCGCCTGCGCAGCCGGTTCGAGTGGGGGCTCATCGCGGACCTGACCGCGCCCGACCTCGAGACGCGCATCGCGATCCTGCGGGCCAAGGCAGAGGAGGGTGCGGTCCCGATCACCTCCGATGTGATCGAGTTCATCGCGCGCAAGGTCGTGAGCAACATCCGCGAGCTGGAGGGGGCACTCAATCGGATCGTGGCCTTCTCGAGCATGGGGGCGACGCCGATTAGCATCGAGCTGGCCCAGGCGGTCCTGTCCAACGTCCTCTACAACCCGAAGAAGCGCCAGGTGACCCCCGAGCGCATCGCCCGGGCGGTCTCGGACTACTACAGCGTCCCGATGGACGCACTCCAGGGCCAGAAGCGGGACAAGGCCATCGTCATGCCCCGCCAGATCGCGATGTTCCTCATGCGCGAGGAGACCGACGTGTCGTTGCTCCGGATCGGGGCGGAGCTCGGAAACCGCGATCATTCGACCGTCCTGCACGCATGCGACAAGATCACCCGCGAGATCGCCATCAACGACGAGCTTCGCCGCGAGATCGCCGCGGTCCGAGAGCTGATCTACGCCGACTGACGTCGCGGCTGGCCGCCGAGGCCAGGGCCGTCCGCCCGGCCGACCGCGTGGACTGTGCGTTCCGGGCCCGTGGACATCGCCCGACAGCACGTGGGGAACCGGGCTTGTCAGACCCCGCCGCGAGCATGACCTCGTCGTTGTCCACCGCCACTCGACGGTCGAGCCCCCAGCCGACCCGGCCTTCTCCACCCTTGGTGGCCCGCCGTCCACTGGCGTCGTGAACGGCGCCGAGCGCGTCCATCCACACGCTCCACACCATGACTACGGTGATGACGGAGTGAGAAGATAGAGAGAAGATACCCACGACCCACGTCGCGCCCGGACGTGGACCTCCTCGCTCGGCCTCGGAACGGACCCGTCCGACCCGACAACCCCGCTCATCGCAAGTGGCGGCCCCAGCCATCGAAGTGGAGTGCATCCGACGTGAGACTCTCGGTCATGCAGGAGAACCTGGCGCGCGGCCTGTCCGTCGTCAGCCGCGCTGTCTCCAGCCGCAGCACGCTGCCGGTCCTGGCCAACGTCCTGCTCAAGACCGAGGACGCGGGGCTGAAGCTGACCGCCACGAACCTCGAGATCGGGATCACGTACTGGGTCCCGGGCAAGATCGACGAGGACGGGGCGACGACCGTTCCCGCGAAGCTCCTCACCGATCTCGTCAATTCGCTGCCGCCCGGCGACAAGGTCGAGCTCGAGGTCACCGCCGGCGACACGCTCCATGTCAAGGCCGGGCGCTTCCAGACCCACATCAAGGGCATCGACGCGGAGGAATTCCCGGCCATCCAGACGGCCGGCGAGCGGCCGACGACCCGGATCGCCCAGAACGTCCTGCGGCGAGCCTTGGCGGAGACCGCGTTCGCCGCGGCGAGCGACGAGGCCCGGCCGATCCTGACGGGCGTGCTGGCCCGGTTCGAGGGCGACCAGCTCACCCTCGCTGCGGCCGACAACTATCGGATCGCGGTCAAGACGGTGCCGATCCTCGACGCCGTGCCGGAGACGAGCGTCGTCATCCCGGCGCGGGCCCTCAACGAGCTGTCGCGCATCCTCGCCGACGTCGATGACCCGGTCGAGGTCGTGCTGGCCGCGGGGCGCAACCAGGTCCTCTTCCACCTCGATGGGGTCGACCTCGTGAGTCGCCTCATCGACGGCCAGTTCCCGAACTACCAGCAGGTCATGCCCCAGGCGCATGCGACCCGGGCCGTGCTCGATCGGGAGGAGCTCCTGCGCGCCGTCCGACCGGCCGCGCTGATCGCCCACGAGTCGGCGAACATCGTCAAGCTCCAGATCGGCGGCGACGGGGACGGCGGGATCACGGTCAGCGCCAACGCCGAGGTCGGCGATCACGTCGGCCAGGTCGAGGCGGCCGTGGAGGGGGACGGGACCACCATCGCCTTCAACGCCCGGTACCTCGCGGACGTCCTGACGAACGTCGCGGCCGAGCAATTCGCGCTCGAGCTCAACGGGCCGCTCTCGCCGGGTGTCTTCAAGCCGATCGGCGACGACCAGTACGTCCACGTCGTCATGCCGGTCCGGACGACCTCGTAGGAAGCGGCACGGACCACCTGCTCGACTCGATCTCGGCGCTCGATCTGCGCGGGTACGCCGCGCTCGAGGCCAGGTTCGGTCCCGGGACCCACCTGGTCCACGGCCCGAACGCCGCCGGCAAGACAAGCCTGCTCGAGGCGATCGCCCTGCTCGGCTGGGGCCGCTCGCACCGCACGAGCGCCGATGGAGAGCTGATCCGCTGGGGTCGGGACCTCGCTCGGATCGAAGGCAGGGTCGGCGACGACACGCTCGAGGTCGCCATCAGCCGCTCGGGCGCCGACGGCAGCGGGGGCCGCAAGCGGATCAGGATCAACGGGCTGGGCCGCCGCGCCAGCGGTCTCGGGCAGTACCTGCGTGTCGTGCTGTTCGCGCCGGAGGAGATGCTGCTGGTCATCGGCTCGCCCTCGTTGCGGCGCGCCGCCATCGATGCCCTGGCGATCGCGCACTACCCTGCCTACGCCGACGACCTCGCCACGTACGGGCGCACGCTCCAGCAGCGCAACAGCCTCCTGCGCGCGATCCGCGAGGAGACAGCGACGCGGGACCAGCTCCATTTTTGGGACGACACCTTTCTCGACACGGGCGGCCGCGTCGTCGAGGCGCGGCTCCGGCTGCTGGGGCTCTTGGGGGCGCCCCTCGCAGCGGCGCACGGTGAGATCGCGCCGGAGGAGGCCGCGACGGGTGGGCTGGCCCTCCGGTACGTGACCAATGCGCCGACGATCGGGAGCGAGACGCCACGGCTGGCGCTCGCCCGCCGCCTCATCGATACGGCCGACAAGGAGATCTGGAACGGGTCGACGGTCATCGGGCCCCACCGGGACGATGTCGCGTTCGACCTGGCCGGGCGCGACCTCGCGGGGTTCGCGTCGCGCGGCCAGCAGCGGACCGCCATCCTCGCCTTCAAGCTCGCCGAGCTGGACCTCCTGACCGCCATCGACGGCCGGCCGCCGCTCCTGTTGCTCGACGATGTCTTCAGCGAGCTGGATCCGCTCCGCCGAGCCCACCTCGTCCGGCGCATCGCGGCGCTCCCGCAGGCGTTCGTGACCACGACGACGCTCGACGACCTCGACCCGGGGCTGCGCGAGGTGGCGCAGGCCTGGGAGGTGCTCCCCGACGACGAGGGCGCCCGCCTGGAGCCGCGTCCTCGAGCGGAGACGGCCGCCGCCGCCCGTCACGGGACGGTAAGACCGTGACCACGCCGCGACGTCGGCCGATGCGGCGGCTGGGCGATCTCATCCCTGACGCCGCCCGAGCGCTGGGCCTGGAAGACGAGCTGCGGCTCGCTCGAGCGATCGCGACGTTCGAAGCCCTCGTGGCCGAACGGGTTCCCGCCGCGGCGGGCGAATGCCGGGTGGTTCGTCTCGAGGGATTCGCCATCGACGTCGAGGCCGACACGCCGATCGTGGCCCAGGAGCTCCGGATGCGAGCGAGCGAGCTCATCTCGGCATTCGCGGCCGCTCCGGGCGGGGTCGGCGTGCACGAGTTGCGGGTCCGCGTCCGCACGGGGGGTCCACGCGTATAATCCCCGGACCTGCCAGCCATCTCGGGGCGAAGATCAGCCGATCCGGCCAGGATCGTCCCGTCGCCCGACCATGAAGTACGAGAGGCCCGCATGGCCGCCCGACTGCAACTGAAGCTCGGCCTCGTCGCCGAGCACGACCGGCTCGATGACTCGCCCGACACCCTCCTGGTGGTCGAACCGAGCGTCGGGTCCGTCGCGCGCTCGAAGGGCCACCTGTACCTGCTCGTCACGTCCCGCCTCAGCTCGCGCCACGCGCTCGAGGCCACGCGCCTGGCCGCGGAGACCATCCGCAACGAGTACTACTACGACGAGTCGGCCGGGATCCGGGTCTGCCTCAAGAAGGCGATCGCGACCGCGAACAAGCGGCTGATCCACCAGGCGGACCGGCTGGGCCTCAAGTCAGCCGACGGGAACGGCCCGATCGGCGTCGGGGTCGCCGTCGTGCGCGGCAACGAGATGTACGTCGCGACGGTCGGACCAGCGGAGGCGTACCTCATCCGCCAGGCGCGCCTCTCGACCCTGCCCGACCCGCACCGCGAACGCGGCCTGCCATCGAACGGTCTCGAGCCCGACGTCTGGCGGGGTGAGATCGCGGTCGGCGACTCGCTCGTGCTGACCTCACCGAACATCGTGGCCCGGCTTGGCGCGGACGAGCTGAAGGACGCGATGCTGACCCTCCATCCGCAATCGGCGATGGAGCACCTCCACGCACGGTTCCGCGCGGCGGACGGGGCCGGGTCGGACGGGGCCATCGCGTTCGAGGCGACCGAGGTCGCACCGACGACCCGTGCGCGGACCCTGGTCCCGGTCCGACCGGCCGAGCCGCTTGCAGGAGCCCCCGACCGGTCGCCGATCCCCCTTGCCGACAACGTGCAGGCGGCCAGCGCCGCGATGTCGGCCGCCGCCGGGACTGCCCGGGAGGCGGCAGGCGGTGCCTTCGAGCGCGTCGTCGCGCGAGCGCACGAGTTCATGCCTCGCCGCAAGCCGGCCTACCGGCGGGTGACCCCGCTCGCCTCCCGGCGCGAGACGCAACGACGGGCCGCACTCGCGATCCTGGCCCTGGTGACGGTCGTCGGCGGCCTGGGCCTGGGCGTGTACGCCTTCGGCGGCCAGAGCCAGCAGCGCTCCATCGGCTCGGTCAACGCCGGCCAAGCGGCGCTCGACACGGCCAGATCGAACCTCGCCAAGGTCGTGGGGCCCGGGGGCATCGACCTGGTGGAGGACGACCCGGAGCAGGCACTCGAGCTCCTGACGGTGGCCTACACCGAGCTCGAGAACGCCGAGGACGCCAGGGTCAGCACCCGGGTCATCGAGCCGATCCGGGCGAAGGTCGTCGCCGCCCTCGATCGGCTGTACGGCGTGGTCGAGGTGGCGTCCAAGACGCTGTTCAACTTCAAGCCTGGCGAAGGCGAGCCGGCCTACGACCTCTCGACCCTCGTCCGCGGCCCGGACGGGGCGCCGTATGTCATCGACAAGACCAACGCCGCGGTTTATCGCATCGACCTCAAGCGCAAGCGCGCAACGGCGGTCATGCGCGAAGGACGCAAGGCGGGCGACACCACCGTCGCAACGCCGAAGTTCCTGGCGGTCGGTGGGCGCGACCTGCTCATCCTCGACGCCAAGAACGTCCTGTGGCGCTGGCGACCCTCGAACGACGCCGGCAAGGGCACGCTCAACAAGGTCAACGTCAACGGCGCCACGCAATGGGGCGACGACATCACCGCGATCGGGACCTACCTTCGCGACGTCGATCGAGGTCTCGCCAACCTGTACGTCGTCGACCCCTCGGAGCAGCAGATCCGGGTCTATTTCGCGGCCCTCGACGGCAGCGGCTTCCCGGCCAAGGCGACCGGCTGGCTGGCGACCGCCCGCGAGGTGGACCGGATGACCGCGATGTACATCGACGGCGACATCTTCATCATCGAAGGCGGCGTCCTCGAGCGCTTCTCGTCCGGCAAGAACGACGGGTGGGAACCCAAGGCGCCGCCGGACACGTTGCTCCGCGAGGATCCGACCGCGGTGCTCCTCACCGGTCAGGGCGAGCGCCGGGAGGGGACCGTCTTCACCTACGACCGGGAGAACGCACGGCTCATCGAGTACGAGAAGTCGAGCGGCGATTACGTCCGCCAGTACCGGCTGACGGGCGGCGAGGAGGGCTGGGCGGACCTGCGCGGGCTGTACGTGGTCCCGGGCGTGGAGGAGGCCCCGCCGACCGTCTTCTGGCTGTCCGCGACGGCGTTCCACCAGGCACTCCTGGAGCCCGTCGAGGGCGCCTCGCCCTCCGCCTCCCCCGGGGCGAGCGGCTCAGGCGACCCGTCGACCGCCCCGTCGGCCACACCCTGAACCGGGGCGGGGGGCGCCGGTGATCCCGCTTCGCGACGCCAATCCGACGCGCCGCACGCCGATCGTCACGCTGGCGCTCGTCGTCGCCTGCTTCGTCGCGTTCGCCTTCGAGCTGGGCAGGCTGGGCAGCGGCGGCACGGAGGCCCTGAACGCGTTCGTGACCGAATGGGGGATCGTGCCGGCCGAGCTCACGGCCGCGTGGCCGGCCGGACCGGACCTGGCGGGCGAGGCCCTGACGCTGATCACCAGCCAGTTCCTGCACGGCGGTTGGCTCCATCTGCTGGGCAACCTCCTCTTCCTGTGGATCTTCGGCAACAACATCGAGGATCGGCTTGGCCGCATCCGGTTCCTGGTCTTTTACCTCGTTGGCGGCGCCGTCGCCGGCCTGGCCCAGGTCGCCATCGACCCGGATTCCGCGATCCCGACGATCGGCGCATCGGGCGCGATCGCAGCGACCCTGGGGGCCTATGTCGTGCTCTTCCCCCGGGCGCGCATCACGTCGCTCGTGTTCCTCGGCTTCTTCTACCAGCTCATCGACGTGCCCGCGGTCGTCGTGCTCGTCTTCTGGTTCCTCCTCCAGCTCATCGACGGCGTGGCCTCGCTGGGCGCATCCGACGCCGCCGGCGGCGGGGTCGCGTTCTTCGCCCACATCGGCGGGTTCGTGTTCGGCGCGCTCGTGGGGCTCGTCCTGCGCACGGTTGACCGCCGGGGCGGGTCGGCTGCGCCGGCGACCGTGGGATAATCGCCGCATGGACGACGCGCTGATCGAGATGGTCGTCGAGAGTGTGCGGGTCCACATGCTCTCGAGCCGGCACGTCGTGATCCTGAAGGAGACCAGCCGCGAGCGCTATCTCCCGATCTGGATCGGGCCGTGGGAGGCGAGCTCGATCGCGATGCGTCTCCAGGGCCTGACGCCAGAGCGTCCGCTGACCCACGACCTGTTCGCGAGCACGCTCGAGGCGCTCGATGCCACGGTCGCCCGGGTCGTCATCTCGGACATGGTCGACGAGACCTACCACGCCCGGCTGTTCGTCGAGCGCGACGGCAAGCTCGGCGAGATCGACGCCCGGCCGTCGGACGCGCTCGCGCTGGCAGTCAGGGTCGGCGCACCCATCTTCGCCGTGCCGTCCGTGCTGGACCTCGCCGGCCTGGGCGCGGAGGGCGGACTCGGCGTCGACGAGGATGGCGAGCCGATCGAGTCGACCGGTGAGGGCATCGTCGACCCGCGACTCGACGTCTTCCGAGATTTCGTGAACTCGCTCGACGTCGACCAGGAGCAGGAGGGCCGGGGCAGCTAGGTCCCCGACCACCGGCCGGGGTCCGGGCGATCAGCCGGACGGCTCATCCTGGATCGGCTGGCCGCGACGCAACGCGCGGTCCTGGTTCACCCACATGTGCAGGCGGAGACGCCAGAAGTCGCGCACGGCTCGAAGGATCACCTGCGGCTTGGCCCCAGTCGGCGAGCCGGCCGTGCGCGGGTAGTGCGGGACGCCCACCTCGACGACCGAGCGGCCGGCGGCTCGCAGCTTGATGAGCAGCTCGGCCGAGAAGAACGCGCCCTCCGATTCGACGCGCAGCCCATCCAGCGCCTCGCTCCTGAAGAGCTTGCAGGCGCAGTCGACGTCGGTCACACGAAGGCCGAAGAAGAGCAGGTTCGCCAGCCGATAGGCTCGGGCGTAGATCGTCCTGATGAGCGGATCGGCCCGCTTGATGCGGTAGCCAGCGACGACGTCGGGGGCGTCGGGCTCTCCGAGACGAGCGATCAGGCGGCCCAGGTCGGCGACCTGGAACTGGCGGTCGCCGTCGGTGAAGGCAACGAGCTCGTAGCGAGCGGCACCGAAACCGGACCGGAGGGCGCCCCCGTAGCCGCGGTTGACCGGGTGGTGCACGGCCCGGACGATTTCCGGGTGTGCGGCGGTGAGCTCGTCGGCGATCTCCTGGGTCCGGTCGCGGGACCCGTCGTTGACGATGATGATCTCGAATGTCTCGGCCAGCGTTGGGAGGACGGTCATGGCCTCCCCCACGAGGCCCGCGACGTTGGCCTCCTCGTTGTGCGCGGGAAAGAAGTACGAGAGCCGGGCCACGCGATCCGCTGCGGGCGCCGTCACCGGCCAGCCACGCGGCGCGATACCACCCTCGTGCGCCGGGTCGGCTCGCCATCCCCGGCGCGAATCGCGGATGTGGGTCGGTTCGACAGGTGCGCGTCGATCACGTCGGTGACGTCTCCCAATCCCCAGGTCGAGGCGCGTCCGCCCGCCGACGGTCAGGTCGGGTCGCTGGGCATCGATCTGTTGTGCGTACCATAGCGGCGCGTCGACCCGACCGGCCTCCGGTCGACCTCACCACCCGAGCTGAAGCGACCAGACGACCCCCCACAGGTTGACCGCGATCGAGATGACCACGAGCCCGATCGCGACCGGCGTCGCCCAGGCGCGGCGCCCGCCGGCCGCACCGGCAAGCCCGGGGGCGACCAGGGGAAGGGCGAACGGCACGGCGTCGTTGCTGAATCGGTAGCCGAACTGGACCCAGCCCTGGCTGAAGTGCATGAGGTCGACCAACACCACGAGCAGGACGGCCAGCGCGGAGCCCGTGATGAGCCGGCTCCGGCCGTAGCGAGCGAGCGCCGGGATCAACAAGAGGTAGGCCGGGCTGGTCAGCAGGATGCTCATCCCGATGTCGCGCGGCAGGGCCAGCGGGCAATCGGTGTCGAACAGCCCGCGCTGGGCCCCGGGTTCGGTGCAGAGGGGCTCATCGATCGTCCCGAGGGTGTCACGCCGCCGCTCCGGAAGGATCTCCGGCGTCGACAGGAACATGATCCCCAGGTTCTGCGGGAGATAGCGCGGGTCCTCCGCCGCCCACTCCCGGTGGTAGTCCAGCGCCACGTAGGCACGCGCCTCGAGCGCGTACAGGTGGTCGTACGCCGGGTGGAAGACGTGGCCCGTCACCGCGACGTTGTAGGCGAGGAGCGCCCCGAGGGGTAGGGCCGCGCCGAGGCCGGCCGACCACCCGCGCCGCCACCAGCTGCCCCCGGCCCCCACGAGGACGAAGAACGGTGCGGCGGCGAGCACGGTCAGTCGCGCCGTCGCCGCCAGTCCGAAGAGCAAACCCACGAGGAACTGGCGCCGATCGACCGCGAACCAGGGCACGGCGGAGGCGGCGGATGCGGGGTCGGCCGGGCCGCGGTCGTCGTCCAAGCCGCGCTCGGCTGCCAGCCCCGGCTCGTTGGCCTGTGCCGCCCGATCCGCGTCGAGCGCCAGCCCGACCGCCAGCATCGCCAGTCCGACGGCGGCGATGTGGGCCTGGTACCAGGTCGTCGCGAGCTGCGCCGTGTACCAGAACACCGTCCCGAATGCGAAGAACAGGACCGTCGTGAGACGCACCACGAGCCCGATCCGCAGGCGGCCGAGCATCCACCAGCAGATGGCCACGTCGATGGCGGCCAGGGCCGTGAAGATCGTCTGGTCGTCCGTCGACAGGCCCCACGCGGCCACGAAGGGGAGGAGGATCACCGCCGGGAGCGGCGGAAACGGGATGAGCCCGCGTGGCACGCCGTCGCCCGAGGGGACCGGGAGCACATCCTGGAAGAATGCATTGCCGACGCTCGACACGGATCCCGCCACGGGGTAGCGGATCGCCGCATGTCCTTCGAGGAACGCCGCCGCCTGCCAGACGAAGTGGTCGTACACGCGATCCGCGCGCGTCGCGAGGTAGATCCCGAGCGCGATGATCGCCAGGAGGACACCGACCGCGACGTCCAACCGCCGGTCCAGCCGCGAGCCCGTCGGCGAGCCCGTCAGCACGCCGGCCCCGGGGTCGCCCGCACTGCCTGTGCTACGCTCCGGTCCACCTTCCACGCTCGTGCAGGAGCCGTTCCCCGGTGACTGGCCCCGTATCCGGTGGGTACGAGCGAGGCACGGGAGCGCCGTCTCGGTCGACCGGGATGCAGGGGACCGCTGGCGCGATCCTGATCGTCCTCGCGCTCGGCCTCGCCCTCCGCCTCATTCTCGCATATCTCCTCCCAGGGTCCGGGTTCGACGCCGACCTGGGCTCATTCCGATTCTGGGCCTCGAACCTCGCCCAGGAGGGTCTGCACGGCTTCTATGAGCGCGCTTTCTTCCACGACTACACGCCGGGCTACCTGTACGTCCTCTGGGCCGTCGGGACGATCGGCAAGGCGCTCGGTGGCATCGGCGACCTGATCAAGATCCCACCGATCCTGGCTGACGTCGCGATCGGATATCTCGTGTGGTCGATGGTCCGCGAGCTCGGCGGCCGCCAACGCCTCGCGTTGCTCGCGGCGGCCGTCGTGGTCGTCAACCCGATCTTCTGGTTCGACAGCGTGGTGTGGGGGCAGGTCGACTCCGTCGGGGTCGTCTTCCTCCTGCTCGGCCTGCGGGCGCTGTGGCGCGACCAGCCCGAGCGTGCGGCGATCTTCACGGTCATCGCGGCACTCGTGAAACCGCAGCTCGGGATCCTGGTGCCACTCGTGGCGGTCGTGACGATCCGGCGGGCGTTGTGGCCGGTCCGGCCGGCAGAAGAGGGCCTCGCCGATCCGGGCGCCGGGCTCCTCGGACGTCTCCGCGCCTGGGAGCGCCGGACCGCGCACCCGGTCCGCATCGTGTCCACGGGCCTGGCCGGTTTCCTGACGGCCGTCGCGCTGTGCATGCCGTTTGGGTTATCGGTGCTGGAACCGGCCGCGGCAGCACCATTCTTCACCTCGGGGCTCATCGACCAGATCGTCGTCGCCGGCGGCGGGTATCCGTACCTGACGGTGAACGCCTACAACTTCTGGGCGGTCGTGCCGGGTGACCTTGGGATGAGCCTGGCCAGCGCCGGCCAGTGGATCTGCGACGCGGCGACGCTGCCCGCCCGGCAGTGCGGCGCGGGCGTCGCGGTCTTTGGGGGGATCCCCGCTGTGGCCGTCGGCGCGGGGCTCCTCGTCGCGTCGTTCGTGGCGGCGCTGTGGGTCGCCGCCCGCAATCCCGACCGCCTGACGCTGCTCGTCGTGCTGTGCGTGCTTGCCCTGGCCTTCTTCGCGCTGCCCACGAGGGTCCACGAGCGCTACGGGTTCCCGTTCTTCGCTCTCGGCGCGATCCTGTTCGCGATCTCACCCCGCTGGCGCGTCGCCTACGTGGTCCTCGCCATCGCCACGTTCGCGAACATGTATGTCGTCCTGACCACGCTCTATCCACCAGAGTTCCCCGAGCTCAACGCGGTCCGTGACTGGCTCGGGATCGGTCCGCTACTCCGATCGCAGCTCATGATCACGATCGTGGCCATCCTGCACACGGTGGCCTTCGTCTGGGCGTTCCTCCAGCTCCGAGCGGACGCGCGCCAGCGACTCGCCGACGATCTGGCGGCGGCCCGGCTGGCCCACGACCCTCGTCCGCGGCGTGCTCATGCCGACGAGGTCGTCCCGGCCGGCCCCGGGATCGGCGACGGGCCGCGGCCCCTCGAAGGCGCCTGGCCGGTCACACCGGCCGGCGGCGCGAGCGTGGGCACGGAGGGCGTGCGTGCCGGCATTGCCGGGCTTGCGCTTGCGTCCTCCGGTCCGCCGATCGCCCACGAGGGGCGATCGGCGATCGTCGACGAAGCGCCCAGCCCCCCGACCTGGCGGGAGCGCCGCTCGTTCGCCGAGACGGGGCTCATGGGCTGGATCCGCGCCCGTGTCGCCGAGCGACCGGTCCGAGCCGACCGCAGTCGCGTGTTGGCCGGGGAGGGCGGAGGCCGATTCGATCGGCTCGACGCCTGGCTCCTGGTCGTCTTGCTGCTGGCGACCCTGGGGCTGCGGACGTTCCGGCTCGAGGAGCCGTACCAGATGCATTTCGACGAGGTCTACCACGCGCGCACCGGCACCGAGTTCCTGCAAGCGTGGCGCTACGGCCAGTCCCACGACATCTACGAGTGGACGCATCCGCACCTCGCCAAGTACGCGATGGCCGCCGGTCTCGTGTTGTGGGGCGGGGACCACGTGTCGGCGATCAGCCAGCTTGGGACGCCCGTCCGAGCGGCCGTCGTCGAGCATCGGCGCGAGGACAGCTTCACGGGCGAGCGCAGCGGCGAGCGGGTCCATCTCGCGACGGGTGAGATCGTCAGGACCGAGGACCTGCGGACACGCGAGACCGTGAGCCGCTTCGCGGCGCCGGGGTCGTCCGCCGTGGGTGTCGACATGACCGCCGAGCGGCTGCTGGTCGGCTTCGAGGACGGCACGATCTCGACCGTCGATCTGACGCTGATCGGACTCGACGGCATCGACGGCGGCATCGAGCCCGTGCCGCTCGTGACCGTGGACCACGCCGTCGACCACCTCCTCGTCACCGAGGGTGGCGAGACGATCATCGCGGCGTCCGCTGCCCGGCTCAGCGCCGTCGACTCGGCGACGGGCGACGTCCTCGGGACGGTCGACCTGACCGGCATCGCCGACCTGGCAGCCGCCGGCAGTGGCCCAGCGCTCGTCGCCACGCCGTCGTCCATCGATGAGCCGTCCGCGGCGGCCTCGCTCCTCGCCGAGCTGATCGGTGGCGATGCCGCCGACTACGCGTCACGCATCGCCGACGCGGCGCCGGACGCGACGGTCGTGCTGGGCGGCCCCGGCGACGACGAGACGCGGACGGACGTCCAGGCGGCGATCGACGACGGTCGGCTCGCCGGCGTGGAGATCGTCGACCTCCCGCGCGTGGCTGCCGCGACGAGCAGTGGCGTGACCTTCGTCGATCCGACGACGGCCGGGATCTCGAGCACGATCGGGATGGATGGCGGCGCGCACGGCCTCGCCTCCGTCATCGGCATCGATGACGCCAAGCTGTACGTGACCAGCGGGAGCCCAGACGACCCGGCCTACGAGGTCGTGTCCGTCGGTGGGGACAGTGCCAAGAACGGGCCGGTCAGGATCGGTGGGCGGCATCCCCTGCCGGCGCCCGGGACACGCGTCGCCTACGACGAGGCGACACAACAGGTCCATGTCCTGGGCGCCGCGTTCGCGCCGGCGGGGTCGGAGCATGGCGCGGACGGCGGGTGGACCGTCTACGTCATCGAGCCACACGCCAATGCCGTCTACGCCGATGCTCGCCTGCCCGGCGACCTGGAGCCCGCCGCGTGGGCGCTCGACGTCGAGGCGGACCACCCAGCCGAGGACCGCCAGCAGCTCCTCGTGTTCGGCGCGGAGGGGCAGACGGCCTCGATCGACATCGGCTCGCACGCATTCGCGTGGCGGCTCCCCGGCGTGCTCGCCGGAGCGCTGATGGCGGCCTGCCTGTACCTCCTCGCCCGGATCCTGTTCGCCCGGCGTCTCGTGGCCGGCCTGGTCGGGCTGTTCGCGCTCATCGACGGGATGTTCTTCGTCCAGTCGCGGATCGGCATGAACGACGTCTACGTGGGCCTGTTCATCGTGGCCGCGTACACCCTGTTCGCCGCCTTATGGACAGGATGGTGGCGGTGGCGCGGGGCGTTCTGGGTGGCCATGCCGGCGATCGGCCTGCTCCTGGGCCTGGCCCTCGCCTCGAAGTGGGTCGCCGCCTACGCGATCGGGGCGCTGGGGCTGCTGATGCTCCTCCGCAGCGCCCTTGGCCGCGTGGTCGCGATCCTCGGTCTCATCGTCATCACCAGCGTGCTCGGTTACCTGGCGATCAGCGTTCCCGAGGGCCAGGGCCTCGGCAATATCCCGTTCCTCGCGCTGATGGTCGGTCTGACATTGATCGCTGTCGTGGCCGCGGTGTTCCACCCGATCGCGTGGACCGACGAAGAGATGCGGTTCGCCGTGGTCGCCCCAGCCGCGGTCGGGGCGCTGCTGTTCTTCGGCGCCCTGGCGGTCGGTCGGCTCGACGTCCCCGTCACCGTTGGTCCGCTCGCGATCACCCCGCTCCTCGCCGCGACCGTTGCCGCGGTCGGCTCACTCGTCGTGTACGGGGCCCTTCGACTCGCGGGGAGCGTCGGCTACGGGCCCATGGCCGGGCCGCGGGCGCCGGGCGACCCGCAGCGTGCCCTGGAGCCGCCCGCACAGGCCCCCGGTGGCTGGCTGCGCCCCGGCCATCTCCTCGGACTGCCCATCGCGTGGGCCGCCGTGTGCCTCGTCCTGATCCCGCTCGGCGTGTACGTCGTCTCATACGTGCCGTGGGCCTTCATCGAGAACCACCGGCTGTGGGACGGCTTCCCGGCCGGCAACACGGGCCAGACCTTGCTCGACCTGACGGGCGCGATGTACGCCTACCACAACGACCTTGCCTCGGCGCATCCCGCCTCGTCGCCGTGGTGGGCCTGGCCATTCGACCTCAAGCCCGTGTGGTTCTACCAGGACAGCTTCGCCGGTTCGACCAGCGCCGCCGTCTACGACGCGGGGAACCTCGTGATCTGGTGGATGGGGGCCGTGGCCCTCCTGTTCGTCTCGGTGATGGCATTCCGACGGCGCAGCCTCGCCCTGGGGCTGATCGCGATCGGGTTCGCGGCCCAGTGGGTGTCCTGGGCTCGCATCGACCGGGCGGCGTTCCAGTACCACTACTACACGGCGCTGCCGTTCGTGATCCTCGCCCTCGCCTACCTCGTCGCGGAGCTGTGGCACGGCCCGTCGCGGCGGACATGGCTGGCCGTCCGGCTGGCGGGGGCGGCGGCGATCGTCGCGCCCGCCGCGATGTGGCTCATGTCGCGCCCGCTGTGCGGGTTCGTCGGGGTCGAGCGGGTGAACCCCGGCTCGCAGGCCTGTCCGGCCCTCATCCCGGACCTCGTCCTCAGCGTGCGAACAGCCGGCCTCCTGGCGGTCGTCGTGATCGGCGTGATCGTGTTCGGTCGCGGGCTGCTGGCGATGGACCGCGGCGCAGAGCGCGCCGACCGCCGCGACGATGGTGATTCGGGGACCGAACACCGCGAGGTCGTGGAACTGGTCCCGGGCATGGGGATCCGGCAGCTCGCGCTGGGTGGCGTCGCGGTCGCGCTCGGCCTGGCCGCCACCAGCATCCTGCCGGACAGCCCCCTGTTGACGCTCAACGGCGTCCCGGTCGAGCCGATCGCCCTCGTGGTCGCCCTGCCCCTGCTGCTCCTGGCCGCCCAGGTGCTGGCCGCCCGCGACGCGCGCCGGTACGTGGTCGGGCTCGTCGTCGCTGCCGTCGGCTGGTTCGTCGTCTTCTACCCGAACATCGCCGCGCTGCCGCTGCCTTCGACCATCGTCAACGCCTACCAGGGCCTGCTGCCGACCTACCTGTATGCGTTCCAGTTCCCGATCAGCCAGACGGAGCGGAACGTGAACACGCCGCTGCTGAGCCCGACGCTGGCGATCCTGACGATCGGGATCGGGGTGACCTGCCTGGTGGTCGCCTACTCGGCGTCGGTCTGGCGGCTCGCGCTCGCCGAGTCGAATGCCGCGGCGGGCTCGGCGTCTTCGGGCGACGGCGTGGAGGGTCTGGCCCGCACGAGTGGGGGCGCCTGAGGGATCTCGGCTCGGAACCCCGCGGGCAGGTTCCCGCTCGCGGCGAGCCGGCGGATCACGAAGCCGTAGTACTCCTCGACCTTGGCCGTGACGCGAGGCCAGCTGAATTCCTCGGCGCGAGCCTGGCCGGCTGCCCCCATCTGCTCCCGCAGGCCCGGATCGCGCAGCAGGCGATCGATCGCCACGGCCAGCTCGCGTGGGGTACGGGGCGGCACCAGGAGGCCTTCGCGCCCGCGGCGCACCACGCCCTTGTAGCCATGGATGTCCGAGCAGACGATCGGTGTGCCGGCGGCCATCGCCTCGAGGAGCACGATCCCGAACAATTCACCACCGGTCGCGGGCGAGGCGAAGACATCGGCTGTCCGAAATAGCTGCGCCTTCGCGTCGTCCGACACCCGACCCAGGAACTCGACGCCCTGCAGGCCGCGAGTCGCCACGTAGCGGCGCGCCTCTCGCTCTTGTGGGCCGCCACCGACGATGAGCAGCCGCGCCTGGGCGCCGGTCTTGCGCAGGATGCGGTGGGCCTTGAGGAGGTCCAGGAGACCCTTGCGTGGCTCGTGGCGTCCCACGAACAGGACGTTGGGCGTGCCGTCCTGCCAGCGGGCGATGGGCACGGCATTCGCGTAGCGCCCGATGTCGACGCCGTTGGGGATGACCTTGTAGTCGCCCGGGAAGAACCGGTCGATGAAATGGCGGGCGGCGGCGCTCACGGCGATCCGGCCGTGGAGCCGCTGCGCATGGCCACGCAGCGCCCGGCTGCCGAATTCGTAGGACGGCGAGAAGCCGGCATAGGCGTGGAACGTGGCGATATTCACGCTCGTCGACTCACGCAGCAGGAACAGCGACAGGAACGGCACGAAGGGCTCGTGGAAGTGCAGGACGTCGAACTTCTCCCGCTCGAGCATCGACCGGATCTGGCTGAGGTAGCGCGGCGAGAACGTGAGCGTGCCGACCGACGCATTGATCGGCACCGAGAAGCCCACGCCGAGGCGGATGATGTCGCCCTCGGAGGCGCGCTGGGGGCCGTGGCTGGCCGTCAGGATGCGGACGTCGTGACCGCGCAACCGCAGGTTCTCGTACAGGTAGCGGACGTGCTGGGCCACGCCACCGGGCGCCGGGTAGATGTACGGGCAGACGAGGCCGATCTTCATCGTCGCTCGTCCGCGGGGTCATAGCGTGGCGGTCGGGCGCGGCCGCCCGGATAGCCGTGATCGCGACCAGTCCCGTCTCGTCGGACCCGGCCGGTCAGCTCGTCCCGAGCGTCCCGGGCGCGCTTGCGCAACTGCCGGCGGAACACGCCGACCTGCCCGGCCGCGTCATGGAACGAACCCCCGTGCCCGGTCCGTCGCGTTTCGATGGCGCGGCGCAGGTCGGCGGCGGTGCGGCCGTCGAAGGTCGTCCAGCCCACGCCGATCGCCTCGAGGGCGTGGGCGTCGCTGTTGCCCACGCGGGCCAGCCCGTGCTCGTCGGCGAAGCGCACGACACGATCGTGCCACGGTCGGCCGAGCGCCGTCGGATTGAATGTCTCGAGGCCATCGGGCCGGATTCTCTCGTCGCCGTCCAGCAGGTTGCGCAGGACCCGCCCCTGGGCGCACAACGGATATGGCACGAGCGGATGGGCCGGGATCGCGAGACCGCCGGCGTCGTGGACCTCGCTGATCGTCGCCCGGAGCGACCGGTAGGGCCGGATCGGTCGATCGATCCAGAGCGCGAGCAGGTGTCCACCGAGCGTGGTGACCTCCTCCCCGACGACCACCTCGATCGGGAGGCCGCGGTCGCGAGCCATCGCCTGCGCCGCGAGGGCCGCATCGATGCGCTCATGATCGGTGATCGCGATCACGTCGAGCTCACGGCGCTCCGCGACGTCGTCCAGGATGCTGACGACATCGGCCGTCCCGTCCGACGCGATCGTGTGGATATGAAGGTCGGCGCGGCCGCGTCCCTCGGTCATGACGTGGGGACACCCGGGGCCGAGGCGGGCGTCTCGGGAGCCGCGGCGCCGGCTGCCTCCCGCTCCAGGTCCGGCCAGATCGGGAAGAACACCGCCCACCACTGTTCGGGGGCATCCTCGACGATGCGCTCGAAGGCTTGGGCGATGGCGGCCATCGTCGCGGTCACGCGTTCGCGGCGACTGCCGTCCGCGGCCACGGGTACCGCTTCCAGGCGGCCCTTGTACCGGCCGATGGCCGTCCGCCGGACGCCCACCACGAACAAGGGTGCGCCGCTCTCGACCGCGAGCAAGGCCGGACCGAGCGGGAGCTGCGCGGGTGCCCCGAACATGTCCGTCGGCACGCCGCCGCCCGTGAGGTCCCGGTCACCGACGAGCCCGACGCTCGTCCCGTGGAGGAGCGCAGCCTGGAGCTCGCGGCGGGCCTGGCGAAGTCCGACGATCCGCACGCCGACCGCGCCGCGGGTACGGACGAACCAGTCCTGCAGGTGTGGGTCGTCGATGGTCTCCATCGGGGCGACCGCGCCACCGACGCGCGTGGCGAGGAGGACCGCCGGCAACTCGATGGCGCCGAAATGCAGCCCCACGAAGATGGACGCGTGGCCGGGCGCGAAGGCGTCGGCGACCACGCCGGGGGTCTCGATGTCGATGCGCTCGTCGACATCGTGCGGACGTAGCCCCGGTGTCCGGACGACCTCGAGGTAGTACCGCGCGGCATGCCGGTAGGCGAGCCGGACGAGGCGCTCCAGCGCTCGGGCATCGGTCGCCGCGGCGCGAACGGCTGGGGAGCCTCGCCCACGACCGGCCAGGGCCTCGGCCACCCGGCGCAAGTTCCGCCGCGCCTGGGCCGCGCGGACCGGGGTGGCGCGATACCAGAGGTCCCCCCCGAATTCGGCGAGCGGGACGAGGAGTCGCTCGGGTAGGCGGCAGGCGAGCCATGACACGACGCGCAGCAACCCGACGCTCGCCCAGCCGCGGATGGCGCGCACGTCAGGCGAACTCCGGCGCCGGTCCCGGATCGGCGATGCCCGACCGCATCAACGTCGCGCGCCGCTCGAGGTCGGCCGCCTCCTCGGGCGTGGCCGGCCAGATCGGCTTGAAGCTGTACCACTGCTCGGGCGCCGCGGCGATCGTGGAGGCCAGCGCATCGGCGATGGCCTGGGTGGCGCGCTGCAGCTCGGCCGGGTCCGGCGAGTCGAGATCGATCGGTCCGGGCCACGTCACGAGGAAGGTCCCGTCGGGCCGGCGCCGGATCTGGATCGGCAGGATGCGCGAGCCGGTCTTCGCCGCGAGCGTCGCCGGACCTGCGGGCAACGCCGTCCATTGACCGAACAGCTTCACCGGGATGCCATGGGCGCGGTAGCCCCAATCCACGAGCAGGGCGAGCATCTCGCGTCGGCGCAGCACGGCGAAGATGCCACGCAGGTTGCGCCAGGCGATGATCCGCACCCCCCACGCCTCGCGCTGGCTGCGCAGGATCTCGAAGATCTCGGGGAAGGACGAGTCGTCCGCGACGACGCTGATCGGCATGTCGTGGCGTGCGATCGCCGCCGCGACCGCGTCGTTGCTGCCGACATGCCCGACCACGAAGATCAGGCCCCCGCCGTGGGGCGCCTCACGCCAGAGTCGCTTGACCTCCGGCACGTCCATGTCGGGGACCATCGCGGCCAGTTCGTCGGGCGACCGCGTCGGCAGGCGCATCAGCTCGACGAGGTAGCGGCCATAGCCGTGGTAGGCGCGGAGCGCCATCGCCCGGACCCGTCCATGGTCGGGCGGCAGCCCGAGCACATGCCCGAAGTTCCTGTTCGACCACCGACGTTTCGTGGGCCAAGCGAGGTACGACAGCTGCGAGCCGCGCCCGATCAGTTCGGCAGCGGGCTCCGGTGGGACCGACGCGAGCAGCCAGGACATCGCCCGGTAGCCGGCCACGGCCAGCCGCTCGACGATGCGAGGGCTTGCGCCCCCGCGTCGATGGGGCGCTTCCAGCCGACGGTCGACCGGCCGGGCGGCCCCGGCCCCGGCGGCTCGGCTGCCGGCCCGTGCCGCCCCGGAGGCCCGGCTGTCGGCCCGTGGCCGGTCGTCGCCGGTCACTGCCCCGCGCTGATCGCGACCCGGGCGGGCGTGCCGGCGAGCTTGCGGAGCTTGCGCTTCTCGGGCTTCTCGGTCCCGACCAGGGTCTCGTCGTCGTCGCCGCGGATGAAGGCCTCGACGCGGTTGTACGCGATGTCGTCATGGATCTGCTGGGGCGGGCTCTTCATGAAGTACGACGAGGGCGCGACGAGCGTGCCCTTCAGGCCGCGATCGAGACCCAGCTTCAGGCAGCGGATGGCATCGGTGATGACGCCGGCACTGTTGGGGCTGTCCCAGACCTCGAGCTTGAGCTCGGCGTTGAGAGGAACGTCGCCGAACGTCGTGCCCTCCATCCGGATGTAGCACCACTTGCGGTCTTCGAGCCACGGGACGTGGTCGCTGGGGCCGACATGGACGTTGTCGGGGTCCATCTCGTAGTCGAGCATCGATGTGACCGCATTCGTCTTGGAGATCTTCTTGGACTCGAGGCGCTCGCGCTCGAGCATGTTGAGGAAGTCGGTGTTCCCGCCGAAGTTGAGCTGGTACGTGCGGTCGAGCCGGACGCCGCGGTCCATGAAGAGACGGGTCAGCACGCGATGGCTGATGGTCGCCCCGACCTGGCTCTTGATGTCGTCGCCGATGAGCGGCAGGCCGGCAGCCGCGAACCGTCGCTGCCAGTACGGCTCCCGGCCGATGAAGACGGGGATGGCGTTGACGAAGGCGACGCCGGCGGCAAGGGCCTGCTCCGCGTACCACTTCGTGGCCTCCTCGCTGCCGACCGGCAGGTAGGAGACCATCACGTCGACCTCGCGCTCCTTGAGGATGCCGACGATGTCGGCCGTCTCGCCCGGCGCCTTCTCGATGATCTGGGACAGGTATCTGCCGAGGCCGTCATGGACCATGCCGCGCTCGACGGTGACGCCCGTGTGCTGGACCTTGTGGAAGGTGTAGGTGTTGTTCGGCTTCGTGTAGATCGCCTCGGACAGGTCCTTGCCGACCTTGTTCCTGTCGATGTCGAAGGCCGCGACGAAATCGATGTCGCGCACGTGGTACCCGCCGAGATCGACGTGCATCAACCCCGGGATGAAGTCGTCCGGGTCGGCCTGCTCGTAGTAGTAGCGACCCTGGACGAGGCTGCTCGCGCAGTTCCCGACGCCCACGATTGCCACCCGGATCTTGCCGTCGCCGCGGCGACCCGCGCCCGCCCAGGTGTTCGCCGGCGTCGCGCCGGTCTTCCCGTTGCCGTTGGTGCCGTTCTTGCTCACGTTTGGTTCTCCGTTGGATGGCTTGATTGCCGCAGCGCCTGGCTGCGGACGTGGAGGATCCGTTGGATGAGGGTGATGGTGGCGCCGACGGCGATGATGCCGAGCGCGATCTCGATGGTCACGATGCCGAATGGCAGGGCGCCGCCGCCCGCGCCCTCGAAACCGCCATCTGGCACGACGACAGTCGTCCCGAGCAGTCCGCCGGCGACGAGGCCCACGGTGAGGATCACGAGGCGGACCTCCCGCGGCATGATCCCGACGGCGGCCATGCCCCGCCCGGCGCCGAACCCGAGACTCTCGGCCCTGGCGCGGGCGTAGCTGACCATGAAGGCCGCGGCCATGGCCGCGGCGGCGTAGATCGGGGCATCCGCCCAACCCGTGGCGCCGAGACCGGCGATGAGCCCGACGTAGACGATCGCCTCGCCCCACCGATCGAAGACCGAGTCCATGAACGCCCCGAAGCGGCTCACCCGGCCGGTCGCGCGCGCCAGGGTGCCGTCGAACATGTCGAACACGCCGCCGACGAAGACCACGACACCGCCGAGGATCCACAGCTGCATGGCGAGGAGCATGGCGCCGACCACCGTGATCGCGAACCCGATGACGGTCAGCGCATCCGGTGTCAGGCCGACCCTGCCCATCGCCAGGGCGATCGGGACGAAGGCGTCTTTGACGCGGTCCCGGGAATCGTTGGAGATCGTCATCCGCTCGGGCTCGCTAGCTGGCGATGCCGAGGATCGCGCGTTCCCGCGCAGCGACCTCGCCGAATGCCTCGGGACGCAGCGTGCAGATCGTCTCGCGACCGACTCGGCGCGTCTCGACGAGACCGGCGACGCGCAGTCGCTTGAGGTGATGACTGACGAGCGGCTGGCTCAGGCCGACGTGGGCGATGAGCTCGGCCACGCTCGATTCACCTTCGGCGAGCCGGCGGACGATGCGCAGCCGATTGACGTCGGCGAGCGCCTTGTGGAACGTGCGCAGTTCGCGCAGGTCGTCCGGTTGGAGGACGATCGAAGCGATCGTCGTGCGGAATCGGGCGGGGGTCGGCAAGGGGGATTCTCCGGGGCCAGCGGTCGCGGCTGGTGGAAGGGATCGCGGGCGTCGCATCAACGCCGGTTGATATCAACGGATGTTGATGCAATGGCCCCCGTGTGTCAAGGGGCGCGCGATCCGGTCAGGCGGGCCAGAACGCCCGTACGGCCCAGGCGATCCCGAGGATCAGGACGACCGCGCCCGCCGCCTTGGGCAGTCGACCCGCGACGCGTGCGCCAGCGTCCTCGTGCAGGTCTGGCCGTTGGGCATCGACCGTGCGGAGGTGGGCACCCGCATTGTCGTATCCGTATGGCAGGCCGCCGCCGCCCGGACCGGCGTCGCCCGAACCGGGGTCATCGCTCATGCCGCGAGCGTGCGCTCGACGCGCAGCACCGTCAAGGCCCGGTCGTCCGGGACCGACCGCCCGCTACACTCGCGGCCATGGACCGCCGGTCGGCGCTGGCACTGCTCACGGTCTTCGGCGCCGGCGTGTTCCTCGCCGGCCTCGAGCTGATGATCACGGCGGTCGCGCTCCCGTCGATCCTCGCCGACCTGGTCGACGCGGACGGCACGTCCGCCTGGATCGAGCTGCGCAAGGCGAGCTGGATCATCAACGGCTATCTGCTCGTCTACATCCTGGCCATGCCGCTGGCGGGCCGGGTCGCCGACCTCTGGGGGACGCGCCGCCCGTTCCTCGCCGCGCTCGCGGCCTTCACGCTCGGCAGCGCGCTCGCCGGCATGGCCCAGGACCTGGACCAGCTGATCGCCGCACGGCTCGTGCAGGCGGCGGGCGGTGGGGTTCTCGTCCCGGTCGGGACCGCCGCCGCCGCCCACCTCTTCGCCGGCGACGCGCGCCCGCGCGCCCTCGGCGTCATCGGGGCCCTGACGTTCCTGGGCATGGCGGCCGGACCCTTCCTCGGGGCGGCGATCCTCTCCTCCGTGCGCCCGGAGGGGTTGGTCCTCGGGGCCGGGCTCACGGACTCGGCACTCGCCGAGATCGCCGCCCCCGCCTGGCGCTGGATCTTCTACATCAACATCCCGATCGGCCTGGTCGGTCTCGTGCTGGCGTGGGCCGCCGGCGCCGGCTGGGACACACCCCGGCGGGCGGGCCGGGTCGACCTGCTGGGGGCCGCCCTCTTCGGGATCGCGCTCGCGGCCGGGTTGCTGGGCCTGACGCTCCTCGGCGCGATGGCGATCGCCGGCACGGACATCGCGCCGGCGGGGGTCTCGGCGGCCCTCGGCGGGCTGGCCATCATCGCGTCGCTCCTCGCGATCGCTCGCGGCCTGCGGGCGAGCGACCCATTCCTCGACGTTCGGCTGTTCGGCAGCCGGTCCTTCAGTGCCGCGGCCCTCGTGTCCCTGCTCACCGGGTACGCGTTCGCGACCGCGATCATCGGCGGGGCGGTGTTCGTGGACCGCGTGCTGTATGGCGGCCCCGACGAGCAGCGGCTGGCCCTGGGGTCCCTGGCCGCCGCGACCGCGATCGGCGCGCTCGTCGCCGGATTCGCCGTGCGGATCGCGAGCTATCGACTCGTCACCGTGGTCGGGCTGGCGCTCAGCGTCGGCGCTCTCGCGTCGATGGCGTCGTGGAGAGACACGACCCCGATCGGCGAGGTGTCGCTCGCCCTGGGGATCTTCGGCCTGGGTTTCGGCTTGTCCGTCACGCCGCGCTCCGCGGCCGCCGTGGAGTCCGCCGGGCAGGCGGCGTTCGGCGTCGCGTCGTCCGTCGTCACGGTCGCACGCATGCTCGGGATGGCCATCGGCCTGGCGATCCTGACGGCCTACGGCTCGACCACGATCGACCGCCTCGCGGCCGATGTCTATGCGACGCCTGACGCCTATCGGTCCTTCATCCCGGAGACGCTTCGGGATCGACCACTGCGCGACCCGCTGGTCGTCGAGGCCCTCGAGTCATGGGCGTCGCGCGAGGCCGCGGGGATCATGGTCGGGCTGTTCCTGGTCGCCGCGCTCGTGACGATCGTCGCTGTGCCGCCGGCTCTGGCCCTGGGCGGCCGAACGCGTCAGGGCGCCGCGGAAGGCACGCCGTCACGCGATGGCGACGCGCGTATGCTGGCCGGCGATGGCAACCCCGACCCCGGCGTCAGCCTCTGATCGCCCGACCGGCCGCGCCGGCGAGCCGGTCGCCCGCCATCGCCCGCCAGTGGCTCGCGAGGGCTCCGGCACGCTTCGGGTCGCGGCGGTCATCGAGGGAAAGGTCGAGGAATGGGAGGGCAGCCCGGCCCTCGCGGAGCTGCCCGAGCTCCTGCGCCGGTCCGACGCGTCGGTCTGGGTGGACCTGAGCGGACCATCCGACGACCAGGTCGAGCAGGTCGGGGCGGTCCTGACCCTCCATCCACTCATCGTCGAGGACATCCTCGAGGGCAACCAGCGCGCCAAGGTCGAGTTGACCGACGGGGTCGTCCACATCGTGATGTTCGACCTCGAATACGACGACGAGGTCGTCATCACCGAGATCGACCTTGTGCTCGGCCTCGGGTTCCTGCTCACCGCCCACGACCGAACGTGGGATCCGCGCGCCTCGCACCACCTTCGTTCCGGGGTGGGGACGACCCTGCAGCACGGCCCTGACCACCTCCTGTGGGCGATCTGCGACGACCTGGTGGACAGCTACTTCCCGTTCGCCGACCGGATCGGCGATGCGATCGACGAGGTCCAGGACGAGGTCGTCATCGCGGCGAACCCAGCTGCGCTCCAGCGGCTGTTCCACCTCAAGCGCAAGCTCGTCGAGGTGCGCCGCCACGTGGGGCCCGTGCGCGAGGTCTTCAACCAGCTCACGAACCGCGAGACGCCGCTCATCGACCCCGAAGAGATCGTCTATTTCCGCGACATCTACGATCACATCATCCGCCTGACCGATGAGCTCGACAACTATCGTGAGCTCGCAGCGGCAACGCTTGACGTGTACCTGACCCAGGTCAACAACAACCTGTCGACGATCATGAAGCGGCTGACCGGCGTGACCGTGATC
The DNA here is from genome assembly GCA_963735785.1 of uncultured Chloroflexia bacterium. Lineage (GTDB taxonomy): Bacteria > Chloroflexota > Limnocylindria > Limnocylindrales > CSP1-4 > SPCO01. The sequence goes on from CAVTMH010000003.1 coordinate 1,147,167, forward strand.
CTGGCGGGGATCGGGGCCGTCGGCGGCCTGTTCGGGATGAGCGAGGCGCACAACCTCGGCGGGTTCTGGGCCGTCACTGGCGCCACGATCGTCGGAGCGACTTGTCTCGCCGTGTTCCTGCGGCGGATCGGCTGGATCTAGACCGACGGTCCCGCTAGCAGTCCCTCGGGTCGGCCTTCGGGTGCGCCTCGGTCGGGTCGGCCGCCATCGAATCGAGCGGCATCGCGATGACCTGGGTCTTGCCCGGCGTGCCCGCAGGACCTTCGGAGGTCTGCAGCCAGAGCTCCTCCGTATCGGCCGCCAGCGCGTCGTCGAGGTCGGTCTGGGCGCGCCGGACCTCGGTGATCTCGTAGAGGAACTTCTGGTCGTCGCTGGTCCATACCTCGACCACGTTGTTCCGCAAATCCCGCGCTTTCGTCCTGAGCAGCGGCTCGAACATCCCCTTGCGGGCGTGAGCGAACAGGTAGGTCGCCCGGCCCTGGCCGGGTTGGCCCAGCCGTGGCGGCTTCGCGGGATCGACGAGGTACATCGCGACGTCGCACGGCGGGTAGCCGGACGGCCCCTTGATGATCGGCAGGTCGATGTCGAGCGCGGCGATACGGATGCGGGTCGCGACGCGCTTGGGATTGGCGGTCGGGGACGGCGGGGCCGGCGTCGGCGTCGCCAGCGGCGGGAGCGTGACGAGCGGTGAGGGTGTGACGACTGCGACCGGGCTGGGTCTGGGCGTCGGTGTCTCGATCGGCTCCGCGTCGACCGGCAACGTGTACGTGAGCAGGCCGCCCGCCAGCAGGGTGACACCGCCTGCCGTGAGCACGGCCGGCAGCAAGCGGCTGCGGAAGAAGTCGAACCGATCGGCCATGAGAGCGGCAGCGTAGCGTGCGCCCGAACGGCACGCTTCCGACCGTCGGTACTGGTACCCTCCGCGCGACCATGTCGCCACGCATGTCGGTCCTGGCCGGCCTTATCACCGGCATCGCCGTCGCGGTGCTCGTGCTCGGGGGGATCCTCGCATTCACCCCGGAGCCCGGCGCCGATCCGACGCCGCCGCCCGTCCCGTCGACCTCGATCGGCATCGCGTCCCCGTCGCCCGCGGGCGGGGTGACGTCGCCGCCGGCGTCGGCGCCAAGCGGCGCGCCGTCCGTTGGTGCATCCGGCTCCGCCGCCGCGCCCGGGCCGTCGGGATCCGCCGGCCTCTTCCACGTCGGTGAGCCCGCCCCAGCGCTCGCGGTGCCCCAGGTCGGCGGCGGCACCATCGATCTTGCGAACCTGCGCGGCCAGCCGGTGTGGGTCAACTTCATGGGCACCTACTGCCCGCCGTGCCTGGACGAGTTCCCGCTCATGAACGGGTTCGCCGCGCGCTACGCCGACGACGGCCTCGTGGTCCTGGCGATCGACGTCAAGGAGGAGGAAGGGACCGTCGCGGCGTTCGCCGAGAGCCTGTCGGTCACCTTCCCGCTTGGCCTGGATCGCGACGGTTCGGCGCAGACGCGCTGGGATGCGGTCGCGCTGCCGGTGCACTTCTGGATCGACAAGGACGGGATCATCCGCGACGGCGCGCTGGGTGGGATCGGGCCCGACATCATGGCGCGCGGCCTGTCGTCGATCATGCCGGGCGTCGACGTCACACCGTGACCGTGGCCGACGGGCGGCCGCCGATCTCGTCGGCGGCCGACGTCGCCGCTGCCGTGGACGCCCTCGCGGTCGCGCCGGGCTGCTTGCTGGTCGTCGCGGATTTCGACGGCACGCTCGCGGTGGGCGCGCGAGACCCGGCGGTGGCGACCATCGAGGCCCTCGCGCAACGCGGGCTGCGTGCCCTCGCACGCGTGGCTGCCGAGCGGCCGGGCCGCGTGCACGTGGCGGTGCTCACGGGCCGCGTAGTGGCGGACGTCGCGACGCGTGTCCGGGTGGGTGGCATCGAGTACCTCGGCGACCACGGCCTGGAGCGCGGGACGCTGGCGCGCGGCGGGCGCGTGGGGCATCTCCGGGTGGTCACCGATCGGTCGTTCGATGCCCACCGCCACCCGGCGGCGATCCTGGCGCGAGGCGTCACTGACGAGCTCGGCGCCCCGCCGTGGCTATTCGTGGAGCGCAAGGGCCCGTCGGTGGCCTTCCACGTCCGGCAGGCCGACGACGTCCCGGCCGCCCGGAACGCGGTCCTCGAGGCGATCGCGACCGTCGAGGCCCGGGAGGGGCTGCGCGATCACGGTCTCGCCCATTACCGCGGCCGGTCGGTCGTCGACCTCCGTCCGGCGGGCGCCGGGGGCAAGCGCGAGGCGGTCGAGCGGCTCCTCGAGCGCCACCGGCCGGGCGGTGTCGTTGCCGTGGGCGACGAGCTGAGCGACGTCGATGCATTCGAAGCCGTCATCGCCGCCCGGTCGCGAGGTCCAGGGGTGGTCGCGATCACCGCCGCGGTGCACGGCGCCACGAAGTCGGCTCCGGACGAGCTCGTGCGGCACGCCGACCTGTGTCTCGCCTCACCACGGGCGGTCGGTCGGTTGCTGCTGGCCCTGGCCCGGCGCCTGTAGCGGACGGTCGCGGGGGCCGAGCCGGGCCATGTCCCGTGTCAGGTCGCGGCGACGCCCGCGGTGCCGAGCAGGGCTCGCGCCGCCACGGCCACGATCTCCAGTAGCGGGGTCGGGAAGAGCCCCAGCAGGATGGTCAGCGCCGTCGCGGCGGCCAGGCCACCCCACATCAGCGCGCCGTGGCTCTGCGCCGGGGCGTCGCTGGCAGGGTCGCGCATGAACATGTACACCACGATGCGCAGGTAGTAGAACGCCGCGACCGCGGCGTTGAGGACGAGGAGGACGGCCAGCCATGTCAGGACGCCCCCGGCCTGGACCGCCGCGACGATGACCTCGTACTTGGCGAAGAAGCCGGCCGTCGGCGGGATGCCGATCAGCGATAGCAGGAAGAGGGTCATCAGGGCGGTGAGCAGTGGCTCGCGTCGGATCAGGCCGGCGAACGTGTCGAGTTGCGACGTCACCCCGGCGCGCTTCTGGAGTGCTGCGACGACCGCGAACGCGCCGAGGTTCATGAAGGCATAGGCGGCGAGGTAGAAGAGCAGGCCGGACAGGCCCTGGAGCTGGCCAGCCGCGAACGCCGCGAGCCCCACCAGCATGTAGCCGGTGTGCGCGATCGAGCTGTAGCCGAGCATCCGCTTGACGTTGTCCTGCGTGACCGCCACGAGGTTGCCCAGCGTCATCGTGACCGCCGCGAGGACGATCACGACCGGCAGCCAGAACTCGGCCAGCGGGCCGAGGGCCTCGACGAACAGCCGCAGGATGAGGGCGAAGGCGCCGATCTTGGGGCCGACCGACAGGTAGCCCGTGACCGGCGTCGGTGAACCCTGGTAGGCATCCGGCGTCCAGTAGTGGAACGGCACGGCGGCGATCTTGAAGGCGACGCCCGTGGTCATGAACGCGAGCCCCATGGCCAGACCGGCGGACAGTGGCGCTTCCCCTGCGACGACAGCAGCGAGCGCGGCCGCGATGCCGTCGGGTCCGGCGATGAGGGTCGTCCCGGTGAGCCCCCACACGAAGGCCAGTCCGAACAGGAAGATCGCCGAACTGAACGAGCCGAGCAGGAAGTACTTGATCGCGCCCTCGGTCGAATAGCCGTCCGTCTTGTGGAAGCCGGCCAGCAGATAGCCGGGCAGTACCATCAATTCGAGCCCGAGGAACAGCAACAGCAGGTCGGTGGATCCGGCGAGCAGCATCGCCCCGGTCATGGCGAAGATCAGAACGACCGCGAACTCGGCCACGGGCAGGCTGCGTGGCAGCAGGTAATCCGGGGCGAACAGGATCGTCATCGCGACGATGGCGATGAACAGGATGTCGAGGAAGGTCGTGAGGGCATCCACCGTGTAGGTGCCACCGAATGCCGTCGCGGGCGTCGCGCCGACGGCAAGCGTGACGGCCGCGGTCAGGCCCAGGCCGATGAGCGCCGTCGCGACCGCGGGCGCGGATCGGCCGGGCCGGGCCAGGTCGACGACGAGGACCGCGGCGGCGGTCAGCACCGCGGCGATCAGCGGACCGATCGTGGTCAGGTCCTGGGCAGTCAATGCGCGGCCCCGCCTTCCGCAGTCACGGGCTCGGGGGAGCGCGACCGGCCCGGCAGCAGGGCGAACGCGATGCGCGCGACGACAGCGAGCACGACGACAAGGACTCCGATCGTCACGATCTCCGGGCTGACCGCCAGTGGCGCGCCGGCCTCCGCGGCCTCGAGGGTCTCGCGGACCGTCCCGCGCACGAGATCGAGCAGGAGCCCGGGCTGGATCCCGAAGATCACGATCAGGGTCGCGAGCGGAACGAGCGTGAGGGCCTCGATCGGGTCCATGTCCGTCAGGTGGTGCCCGAGGCCGGCGATGAACTCGGAGACCTCGCCAAAGACGATCCGGCCGTACATGTACAGCAGGTAGCCGGCCGCGAGGACCATGACGAATGCCGCGACGGCAGCCGCGGCCGGGCTGACGACGAAGGTCCCCACGAGCGTCAGGAACTCCCCGACGAAACCGGACAACCCCGGCAACCCACCGGATGCGAACACGAAGAATCCGAAGACGACCGCCCACAGCGGCATCCGCGCCGCGACGCCCGACATCTTCGCGATCGTCCGGTCGTGGGTCCGCTCATAGATGACCCCGACCAGCAGGAACAGACCGCCCGTGATGAGCCCGTGGTTGACCATCTGGAGGATGGCGCCCTGGACGCCCTGCTCGGTGAACACGAACAGGCCGAGCGTCACGAACCCCATGTGGCTCACGGACGAGAACGCGACCAGCCGTTTCAGGTCCGGCTGGACGAGCGCCACAATGGCGCCGTAGATGATCGCGATGAGGGACAGGACGATCACGACCGGGGCGAAGGTGAGGGCGGCGTCGGGGAAGAGCGGCACCGCGAATCGGATCAACCCATAAGCCCCGAGCTTGAGCATGATCGCGGCAAGGATCACCGAGCCGGCGGTCGGTGCTTCCGTGTGGGCGTCGGGCAGCCAGGTGTGGAACGGGAACATCGGGACCTTGATCGCGAAGGCGAGGAAGAACGCCAGGAAGGCACCGACCTGGAGCGCTGGCGGGAAGCCACCGGCCGCTGCGAACGCCCGCAAAGTCTCGAAATCGAATGCGCCCACCCATGACCCGCCGTTGGCGGCCTGGTAGGCAAAGGCCGTGGCCAGGATGGCGACCAGCATGAGCAGCGAGCCGACCAGCGTATAGAGCACGAACTTGATCGTCGCGTAGATCCGGTTCGCGCCGCCCCAGATGCCGATGATCAGGTACATCGGGACCAGGACGATCTCCCAGAAGATGTAGAACAGGAACAGGTCGAGCGCGAGGAACACGCCGATCATCCCGACCTCGAGGATGAGGAAGCTGATCATGTATTCCTTGATCCGGGTCTGGATGGGGTTCCAGCTCGCCAGGATCGCGATCCACGACAGGGTCGTCGTCAGCACGACGAGCGCCGCGGACAGGCCGTCCACGCCAAGCTTGTACTGGATGCCGAAGACCGGGATCCAGTCGTACGTGACCGCGTACTCGAACTGCGCCCCGGTCCGATCGGGCAGATAGCCGACCAGCAGCAGGAGCGAGACGACCCAGGTCGCGAGCGCGAACCCCAGCGCGACCGGCCTGGTGTGGCGTGACGGCAGCACCGCCACCACCACGGCGCCCAGCAGCGGCAGGAACGTGACGAGCGTCAGGATCGGCATCGAGGCGAGGTTCATCGGGGGCTGCCCGCGAGGATGAGGTAGGACCCGGCCATGACGATCAGCCCGACCGCGATGCCGAGGGCGTAGTTCTGGACGCGGCCGGTCTGCACCTGACGGAGCCCCCGGCCGGCACCGACCGTCGCGCGACCGACGTCGTTCACGGTCCCGTCGACGACCTCACGATCGAACCACCACAGCGCGGCCGCGATCCGGCCGCCGATCACGATGAAGAGGAGGTGGTAGAGCTCGTCGAACCACCACTTGTTGAGCGACGCCCGGTACAGGAACGCGAGGCCCGGACGGGAGCTCCGGTCGCGGACGAGCTCGGGCCGGGCCGGCAGGTGCAGCCCGCCGACATCGGCGCCGAACAGCCGCCATGCCAGCGCCACGCCGATCGCGGCCACGGTCACGCTTGCGAGGATGAGGCCGCCGTCGATGCCGAACAACGCGTACGGCTCGTGGGGCAGGTGGAGCAACTCCTCGGTCGAGTGGTGGAAGATCGGCTCGAGCCAGTGGTGGATCGTGCTGTCGCCGAGGGGCAGCCCCAGGAGGAGGCCCAGCAGGGCCGAGGGGATCGCCAGCAGGATCAGCGGGATCGTCATCACCCGCGGCGACTCGTGGACCCTGTCCCAAAGCTCCCGGGGTCCGCGGAACGCGCCCCAGAACGTCATGCCCATGAGCCGGAACATGTAGAACGCGGTCAGGAACGCCACGAACAGGCCGATGCCCCAGACCCAGTAGAAACCGAACTTGAACGCCTCGCCCAGGATCTCGTCCTTGCTGAAGAAGCCGGCCAACGGTGGGATGCCCGAGATCGCGATGGAGCCGATGAACATCGTCGCGTAGGTGATGGGGATCTTCCCGGCGAGGCCCCCCATCCGGCGCATGTCCTGTTCCTCGTGGACGGCGTGGATCACTGATCCCGAGCCCAGGAACAGCAGGCCCTTGAAGAACCCGTGGGTCATGAGGTGGAAGATCGCGGCGGTGAACGCCCCGACCCCGAGTGCCGCGAACATGTAGCCGAGCTGGCTCAGCGTCGAGTAGGCGAGGACGCGCTTGATGTCCGTCTGCGTCATCGCGATCGTCGCGGCGAGGATGGCCGTGAAGATGCCGATTGCGGCGACGATGACCATGGCGTCCGGTGCCGACGCGAACAGCTCGTTCGCCCGAGCCACGAGATAGACACCGGCATTGACCATCGTCGCCGCATGGATGAGGGCCGACACCGGGGTCGGGCCCTCCATCGCGTCCGGGAGCCAGACGTGGAGCGGGAACTGGGCGCTCTTGCCCATCGCGCCCGCGAAGACGAGCAGCGCGGTGGCGAACAACGGGATCGGGTTCGCATCGCCCGCCTCGAGCATCGTGTGGATCGACTCGCGGATGTTGAGCGTCGCCTCGCCTGCCGCGCCCGTGTTCACCCAGATGGCCATGATCCCGAGCGCGAACCCGATATCGCCGACACGGTTGACGATGAACGCCTTCTTGGCCGCGAGCGCCGCGGAGCGCTTGCGGAACCAGAAGCCGATGAGCAGGTAGCTGCACAGCCCGACCAGCTCCCACGCGACGAACACGACCAGCCACGAGTCCGCGAGGACCAGCAGCAGCATCGAGAACATGAAGAGATTGAGGTAGGCGAAGAACCGCCAGTAGCCCGGGTCGTGGCTCATGTACCCGACCGAGTAGATATGGACGAGCAGGCCGATCGTGGTGACGACGATCAGCAGGCAGGCCGTCAGCGAGTCGACGAGGAAGCCGACTTCGACGACGAAGTCGCCGGCCGGGATCCAGGTGAACCAGTGCAGCGCGTAGCCGTGGGCGTCCTCCGAGCCCTCGAGCAGCGGCGCGGTGCCGGTGAGGACCCCGAAAGCCAGGGCCATCGCGATGACCCACGCGCCGAAGATGACGAGCACCGGGACCCAGTGGGATCCCGTGCCCAGGCGCCGCCCGACCAGGGCCGTGAACGCGAATCCCCCGATCGGCAGGATGACCAGCAGCGGGATCAGGCTCTCGAGCGTCACCGGGACATCGCGTCGTATTCGTCGACGAGTGGCGTCTTCTTGTTGCGGTAGATCGCGATGACGATGGCCAGGCCGACGGTCGCCTCGGCAGCGGCGACCGCCATCACCATCAGCGCGATCACCGACCCTTGGGCCTGGGCATCCCGAGCGATGCTGAATGCCGCAAAGGCCACGATGGCGAGGTTGACCGCGTTGAGCATCAGCTCGATCGACATGAGCATGCTGATCGCGTTGCGGCGGGCGAGGAACCCGAACGAGCCGATCGCGAACAGGACGCCGGACAGGATCAGATAAGCATCGAGGCTGTCGCTCACGACGGGCCGCCCGGCTCGCGCTTGGCCAGGAACACCCCACCGATCACCGCGGCGAGCAGGAGCACGCTCACGATCTCGAACGGGAAGACGAACTGCTCGAACAGGACCCGGGACATCGTGCTCGTGGCGACACGCACGCGCTCGGGCAGCGCACCCCAGTCGGTCGCGGCCACGGCAAGCGCGATGAGGATCGCGACGACGACGGCGGCGATCGCGGCCGGCACGGCCTGGGTCTGGAAGACCAGCCGGCTCGGGGCGTCCTTGGTCTGGGTCAGCATGATGGCGAAGAGGATCAGGACGCTGATCGCCCCGATATAGACGATGACCTGGGCCGCCCCGAGCAGTGGCGCGCCCATCAGCACGTAGATGCCGGCGAGCGCCATGAAGCAGACGATCATCGCCAGGCCACAGCGGATGATGTCGCGCATCGTCACGACCAGCAGCCCGGCACCGAGCATGACCGCGGCGAGGATCCACAGGAGCGCGTCCGCCCAGTCCTGCCCGAGCGCCACGAGCATGAGGATGGCGATGCCGAGCACCGCGCCGATCACGATGAGCGCGATGAGGATCGGGACGATCTTCGCGAGCACCGTCCGGCCTACTCGTGCCCGCCCGGACCGAGGGCTGCGACCGCACCGTGGTCGTGCCCGTGATCATGGCCGTTGGCGCCATGACCGTTCCCGCCGCGGACACCGGGTGCCGGCAGACCAGCGATGGTCGGTGGCAGCATCGGTAGCATCCGGCCCTGGTCGATGATCCGGCCCTCGGCCGCGGCCCTGGTCGCCCAGTCGCGTTCGCGCCGGATGTAGGTGACCTCGGTCTCGCGGTCGATGGCCGCGAGCGCCATGAGGTCGATGTTGGGCTCGGCGCGGCCGGTGTGGGCCAGCTCGAAGTCGGCGCCGTCGCGCAGCGCGTCATACGGACAGGCATCGACGCAGATGCCGCACAGGATGCAGCGGCTCTCGTCGACCTCGTACTTCTCGAGGACGCGTGGCTTCGGCATCAGCGCCCCGGTCGGGCACGTCTCGGCACAGCGGCCGCACGACACACACGGTGTGTCGTTGAGGCTCATGTCGAGCGGCGTCGTGACGAGCGTGTCGAAGCCGATGCGCATGAAGTCGTAGCAGGCCGCACCGACGACCTCAGCGCACACGTTGGCGCACCGGCCGCAATCGATGCAGCGGGACGGTTCGCGCAGGATGAACGCGTGGGAGTCGTCGCGGATGTAGTCGTGGTTGATGCCGGTGAATCGGTTCTCGGTCACCGAGCGGTAGCCGGCGCCCTGGTGGTGCTGCGGTTCGAGGGTCTGCAGGGTCGTGCCGTACTCGATGCCGAGACGGCGCAGGTCGCAGAAACCGATCGCCTCGCAGGTGCACTGCAGACAGCGGGTCGACTCGGCGACGGCCGCCTCGGGCGTGTACGGCAGCTCGTACTCGATATAGCTTCGGTTGCGCACCTCGGCGGGCAGCGGCGTCATCCGGTAGCGCGGCTCCTTCGTCTCGGCCGTGAAGGGCACGATCGAGAGGAACTCCGGTTGCGGCTCGGCGAGCGTCTGGCGGGTCCGGATCGCGTCGAGATCCATGCCCTTGAGGAAGGCGTCCACGGCATAGGCCGCGCGTCGCCCCTCGGCGATGGCCTCGACGACCGTCGCCGCGCCGATCCGCACGTCGCCGGTGGCGAAGACGCCGGGACGACCCGCCGAGAACGTCACCGAGTCGGCCTTCAGGCGTCCCTGCCTGGTGGCCTCGGGCCCCTCGTTGCCCGGCTGCCCGAGCCAGTCGAGCTCGGGGCCCTGGCCGATGGCCAGGAGCACCCGGTCGCACGGGATCGTGAACTCCGTTCCGGGCGAGGGCTCCGGGCGCCGCCGGCCGGAGGCATCGGGTTCGCCCAGCGCCATCCGGATGAACTCGACGCCCGTCACCTTGCCCGTCTTCTCGTCCGTGACGATCCGACTCGGTCCAGCCTGGAAGATGGCGGTGACGCCTTCCTCGATCGCCTCGTGGACCTCGTCGGCCGCCGGCATGTCCTTCATGTCGCGGCGGTACACGAGCGTGACCTCGCCCGCCCCCTGGCGCACGGATGTCCGCGAGCAGTCCATCGACGTGAAGCCGCCGCCGATCACGACGACGCGCCTGCCGACATGGTCGGGGTAGGGCAGGCCGAGGGTCGCGGTGCGCAGGTACTCCAGGCCATCGATGACGCCGTCGGCGTCTTCGTTCGGGATCCCCAGCTTGTTCGTGTCGTAACAGCCGATCGCGACGACGACCGAATCGAACCCCTGCAGCGTCAGGTCGTCGAGCGTGAAGTCCCGCCCGAGCCCGGCATTCGTGACCATCCTGGCGCCGAGCCGCATGACCGACTCGTACTCGGCCTCGAGGACCTCGACCTTGGGAAGGCGGTACTGCGGGATGCCGTAGCGGAGCATGCCGCCGGGTGCCGGGTCGCGCTCGAAGACCGTGACGTCGTGGCCGGCGATCAGCAGGTAATACGCGGCGGCCATGCCGGCCGGGCCGGACCCGATCACCGCGGCCCGGCGGCCCGACGTCGCCTGCTGCTCGAACGGGACCGGCGGATCGATGCCATCGTCCAGCTGCGCCTTGATGACCTGGTCACCGGCGTACCGGTGCGTGTCGCGGATGGCGATCGCCTCGTCTACCTCGTCGCGCCGGCAGTGCTCCTCGCACGGGGCCGGGCAGACGCGCCCGAGGACCGATGGGAACGGGATCGTGCGCTTGAAGATGCGCGCCGACTCGCGGAAGTTGCCCTCGGCGTTGGCCTTGAGGAAGCCCGGGATGTCGATGTGGCTCGGGCACTTGTTCTGGCACGGCGGGAGGCAGTACGCGTTGTGGTCGCTGAAGATCAGCTCGAGGTTCGTCCGGCGGAGGCGGCGGACCTCCTCGGTCTGGGTCTGGATCCTCATCTCGGGCTCGCACGTCCGCGAGCAGGAGATCGGCGGGTACTCCTCGCCCTCGACTTCGACGACGCACATCCGGCACGCGCCGAACCCGGGGAGCTTGGGCTCGTAACAGAGGGTCGGGATCTCGATCCCGTTGTCGCGGCAGACCTCGAGGATCGTCTGGCCCTCGAAGCCCTCGATGACACGGCCGTCGACCTCGACCCGGATGCGCGGCGTGGACTGCGGGCGCTGCGGCGACTGGGTCTCGAGCAGCCGCTCGGCCAACGCGCCGGCTTCGGCCTGGCTGGCCGTCTCGGCGGGCGGCTGCGCGGCGCGCTCTGGACGGGCCAGGGTGTCGGTCATCGGAGGGCCTCGGTCGATGCCGGCTGGGGACGGCGGGCAGGGTCGAAGTCGGAGCCGAAGTATCGCATCCCGCTCGTCAGCGGGAGCGTGGCCAGGCGCTCGTGGTCGCACAGGGCGGACGCCACGATGTCGGCGGCGAGATCGGCCGCGAGCGGGACGTCGACCGGCCGCAGCAGGCCCTCCTCACGCCGCCCGACGATCTCGGCCAGGCGCTTGGTCCCGATGCGGCAAGGGATCGACTTGCCACATGCCTCGTTCGAGCAGAACCGGGTCAGGACACCGACGAGCTCGAGCAGGTCGGCCTTGTCGTCGACGACGAGCACGGAGCCCGAACCCAGGTGGGCGCCCGCGTCGCGCAGCGGCCCGAAATCGTACGGCGTGTCCAGCGCATCGGACGGCAGCAGGCCCCCCGACGGTCCGCCGACCAGCACCGCCCGCAGCGAGCGACCTGCCGGCAGCTTGCCGCCGAGGCCGAGGACCCGCCGCAGGGGCGTGCCGAGCGGCACCTCCGCGACCCCGCTCTTGCCGCCCGGGGTCCGGACCTGGACGAGCACGGTGCCCGGGCTGCCGGACGTCCCCGTCGCCCGGAAGGCGGCCGCGCCCTCGCGCAGGATCCACGGCACTGCGGCCAGGGTCTGCACGTTGTGGACGAGGGTCGGGCGGTCGTACAGCCCTCGTTCGGCCGGGTGCGGCGGCCTTTGCTCGGGCTGGCCCCGCTTGCCCTCGAGCGCCTTCAGGAGGACGGTCTCTTCGCCGAGCATGTAGGCGCCCTGGACCGGGCGCACGGTGACGTTGATATCGTGACCGGAGCCCTGGATGTCGCCGCCGATGAAGCCGGCATCCGTCGCCGCGCCGATCGCCGCCGACAGGCGCGCGACGACCTCGGCATCCTCGGCCCGGACCGCGATGAACGCCTCGCTCGCACCGATCGCATACGCGGCGATGGCCGTGCCCTCGACGACCGAGAACGGATCCAGGACCATCAGCGTCCGATCGGTATGCGACGCCGGGTCGGCCCCGTACCCGTTGGCCACGACGTAGCGTCGGTCGGCGTCGGTCGAGGCGGCTGTCCGCCATTTCTCGCCGGCCGGGTAGCCCGCCCCGCCGCGGCCACGAAGGCCCGACTCGGCGACGGTCGCGATGATCCCCGACGGCCCGAGCTCGCGGATGGCGCTGCGAAGGCCCGTGAACGCGCCGGCCGCGACGGCGGCATCGAGGTCAATCGGATCCTTCGCCTTCGCTCGGCCGAGCAGGATCGACGGCCAGCCGGCTGGCGTCCGCAGGATCTCGCTCACGTCAGGCCCGCGCCGGCCTGGCCGGGCGTGCGTCCCCGCCCAGGGCGGCGTCGAGCGCCGCGAGATAGACGGATTCGGCGGGACGATGCTCGTCGACGGCGCGAGCCTGCTCGGCCGACGCCGCCGGCTCGAACCGCAGGTGGGCGTAGAAGGTGGCGGTCCCGTAGATGTAGGCGTACCAGGCGCCCGTCTCGTGGCTGATCCGCTTGATCGCCGCCACCGGCAGGTAGCCATATGCCGTCTGGACCGCTTCGAGGATGTCGAGCATCCGGGCGGGATCGTGGTCGTATTCCTCGAGGATCGCGTCCACCTGGCCGAGGTCCACCTGGACGAACGGCAGGTAGGCGGGATCCGGCACGGTCCGGCCGGACCGCCGGAGGGCCAATTCCTCGCGTCGCTCGCCGTAGGTCTCGGCGGCGCCCCAGTGCACGTGGTAGCGGCCGCGGGTATCGATGCCGCCCATGTCGATGCACTCGATCGGGCACGCCTGGGCGCACTGGAAGCACGTCTCGCACTTGAGCGTGCCCCATTCGTCGTACAACAGCTGCAGACGCCCGCGGAACTTGTGCGGCACGTCCAGCCGCACCTCGGGGTACATGATCGTGACCTTGGGCTCGAAGAACCGGCGCAGGGTGAGCGCCATGCCCTTCGCGATGCCGAGCCCGGGGATGAAGCTCATGCGCGTCCCCTCACCGGCCCACGATCACGATCGCCGCCGCCGTCAGGAAGAGGTTGAGCAGCGACGCCGGCAGCAGCCACTTCCAGGCGAAGTCCATCAGCTGGTCGATGCGGACCCGTGGGAGCGTGCCGCGCATCCACACGAAGATGAACACGAATGTGTACGTCTTGAGCAAGAACCAGAGGATACCGGCGACCCAATCGAGGCCGATGTAGGCCCACGCGCCGAGCAGCGCCACGATGAACAGGTTGGCCAGGACGAATCCGGCCAGGAGTGCCTGCCACCACTTGATGCGCGAGCTCGCGATCCAGAATGGGACGGCGAAGACCAGCGTCAAAACGACGGGGACGATCGCGGCAAGCAGCAGGAGCCCGATGCCCAACGCGCCCGGGTCGAGGGACACCTCCACGGGCCATGGCCACGGGAACGGCGCATTCCAGCCGCCCAGGAAGAGGGTCACGGTCAGGGCCGAGATGATGAAGACGTTCACGTACTCGGCGAAGAAGAAGAACCCGAAGCGCATGCCCGAGTACTCGGTCGCGAAGCCGGCCACGATCTCGGAGTCCGCCTCCGTCAGGTCGAACGGCGTGCGGTTGGCCTCCGCGGTCGCGGCGATGAAGAAGATCAGGGCCCCAAGCGGCTGGCGAAAGACGTACCAGTCGGTGAACCAGCCAGCCTGGTTCTCGACGATCGTGTTGAGGCTCATGGTGCCGGTCAGCAGGATCAGTCCGACGACCGACAGCACGAGCGGGATCTCGTAGCTGATGACCTGAGCCGCCGCGCGCAGGCCACCCAGCAGCGAGTACTTGTTGTAACTCGACCAGCCGGCCATGAGCAAGCCGACGACGGACAGCCCGCTGATCGCGAAGAAGTACAGGAGACCCAGGTTGAGGTCCTGCCCGTAGAGGCCCGGTGCGAACGGGATCACGAGCAGGGTCATGACGCTCGCGAGGTACACGACGACGGGCGCCCAGGTGAACACCACCGAGTCCGCCCCGGTCGGCGTGAAGTCCTCCTTCATGAGGACCTTCAGGCCGTGCACCACGGACAGGAGCGAGCCGAACGGCCCCACCCGGTCCGGCCCGATCCGAAGATTCATCAGGGCGATGATCTTCATCTCCATGTAGATGATCAGGAACGCGGTCGGGATCGTCATCAGGAGGATGATCGTCACCGCCACCACGAACCGGACGATCGGCAGGTTGGCCATGAGGATCTCGACGATCGGCTCGCCGAACAGCACGATCACGCCGACGAGCGCGACCGTCAGCAGGATGAGCAACGGCACGACCGTGAACACGATCTTGCCGGGCAGCGTCAGCCGTCCCCAGGACCTCCCGACGACCGTCATGCGGTCTTGCCTCGCGCGCCGTCGGACGAGCCGAGGCGAAGGCGGCGGGGAGCAGCACAGCGAGCGCGCTCAGACGCGCGTGAGCGAAGCGGCGCACCCGGCAACGCACGCATCGGCCGTCCGGTGGCGCGCTGATGTGATCGCCTCATCACTTATCGACGCCGCCCATGATGGGGTCGAGCGACGCCATGACGGCCATCGTGTCGGCGATGAGGTGGCCGGGCGTCATCACCCCGACAGCCTGGAGATGGATGAAGGACGGGTCGTGGATGCGCATCCGGAAGGGCTGGTCGGTGCCATCGCTCACCACGTACGCGGCGTACTGGCCACGCGGCCCCTCGATTCCTGCGTAGGCGCGACCGGGGCGGGGACGAAGCAGCCGCGGCAGCTTTGCCGTGACGGGTCCGTCGGGCATCTGGTGCAGGCACTGGTCGATGATCCGCAGGCTCTGCTTGATCTCGTCCATCCGCAGCAGATAGCGCGCCAGGCAATCGCCCTCGCTCCTGGTCGGGATGTCGAAGTCGAGTTCGGGGTAGATGCTGTACGGGTGCGCGCGGCGAACGTCGAACGGGACACCGGTCGCGCGCAGGTTCGGGCCGGTCATGACCATCCGGAGCGCCGCCTTCGAGTCGATGGTGCCCAGACCGCGCATCCGGCGGACGAAGATCTCGTTCTCGTTGAGGAGCGCGTTGCCGGCTTCGATCTGTTCGGTCGCGTGACTCATCCAATCGCCGAGGCGGCTCATGAACTCGTGGTTCAGGTCGCCGTTGACCCCGCCGATCCGGTAATAGTTGAACAGCATCCGCTGGCCGGTCAGTGCCGCGAGCATATCGACGATCTCGTCGCGTTCGATGAATGACCACAGGATCGGCGTCAGGCCGCCAAGGTCGAGCGCCATCCAGCCGAGGAACAGCGCGTGGCTGGCCACCCGGTTGAGCTCGGCGGAGAGGACGCGGATGTACTCGGCCCGTCTGGGCACCTGGACGTCCATGAGCTTCTCGAACGCCATGACGCCAGGCCATTCGCAGAACAGCGAGCTCACGTACTCGAGCGGATCGAGATAGCAGATGGCCTGGTGGTAGTCGGCGTTCTCGCACAGCTTCTCCACGCCACGGTGGAGGTAGCCCAGGACCGGGTCGAGGTCGACGACCTTCTCGCCGTCGAGCTTGAGCACGATTCGGAGCACGCCGTGCGTCGAGGGGTGCTGGGGACCCATGTTGATGAACATCTCGCCGTCGCCGAGCGTGTAGAACTCGGCCTCGCGCTCCGTCCTGGGCGGATACGGCGGGACGGGCTCGAACACCCCGAGGTCCTGGTCGAGCGTCACACGCGGGTCGTCGCTTGGCCGGTCGGGTGAGCCTGGGGCGTGGGCGCTGTGGGGTCGGGGCGTCGTCGCGGTCATGCGGGATCCTTCGGTGTCGCGGCCTGGTCAGGCACCGGCCCGGCGAACCACGCCGGTCGCCGGGGCATTTCTCGGGTCGTGGGTCCGCTCCATCGGCCGGACGCCGGCGCCCGGTGAACGGGCTGCGTCGTCGGGCAGGAAGAAGTCCTTGCGCAAGGGGAAGCTCTGGTAGTCGGGCGGCATGTAGATGCGACGCAGGTCGCGGTTGCCCTCGAACGTGATGCCGAACATGTCGTAGGCCTCGCGCTCCATCCACTCGGCGCCCTTCCACAGGAACGTGACGGAGGGCACGCGGGGGTCGTCGCGCGACAGGCCGTCGGCGATGACGCGGAGCCAGTCCGGGGTCGTGGCGCTCCAGAGGTGATAGACGACTTGCATGACATCACCGGTGTCGACGCCCGCGAGATCGGCCAGGAACTCGAAGCCGAAGGCGGGCTCGTCGTGGAGCGCGGTGATGACCTGGGTCACGTCACCGGGCCCGATGCGGATCTCGGTCTCGTCGTGCCGCTGACGGACGGGGCCGGTCATCTGCTCGGCGAAGCGCCGCTCGAGGCGGGTCTTGAACGCGCGGTCCATGGGTCAGACCTGCTCGGGAACGGTCGGCCCGATGGGCCGCTCGGGCCAGTGGCCGCGCCGGTCCTTGACGAGCTGCTGCAGCTTCATCATGCCGTAGATGAGGCCCTCGGGACGGGGTGGACAGCCCGGGACGTAGACGTCGACCGGCATGACCCGGTCGATGCCCTCGACCGTCGAATAGCTTCGCTTGTAGCGACCGCCGGAGCAGGTGCAGTCGCCCATCGCGACGCACCACTTCGGTTCCGGCATCTGCTCCCACAAGCGGACGAGCGGACCGGCCATCTTCGTGGTCAGCGTTCCGGCGACGATCAGGACGTCCGCCTGGCGTGGACTCGCGCGGAACGGGAACATGCCCCAGCGGTCCATGTCGTTCTTCGATGTCGCGGCCGACATCATCTCGATCGCGCAGCAGGCGAGACCGGACAGGAGTGGCCACAGGCTGTTCATCCGGATGAGATCGAGGACGTAGTCGGCCTTCGTCGGGATGACCTCGAGGAACCCGCCCCAGCGGGCGTCGTCCCGGCGGCCAAGCCCGCTCGCCTCGAACTCGGCGAGATGGGTGACGTCCGTGGGTCGACCCCCGTCGTAGGCCGCGGGGTCGGCGGCCTGCCACAGCGAGTTCGGCACGACGATCGGGACCGTCAGGGCGTCCGAGGGGCGCGTGGCGGGAAGGGCGGGCTGGGTCGTGGCGTCCGATCCGATCGCTGTCTGATCGTCGGGGCCGGTCCCCAGGTTCCGGGCCTCCTGCTCGCCCGTCCGCGTCACCGCCATGTCAGTGCGCCCTTGCGCCAGGCATAGGCCAGGCCGAGCAGCAGGATGCCGACGAAGATCAGCATGCTGATGAGGCCGCCCAGCAGCAACGAATCGAAGGCGATGGCCCACAGGTAGATGAAGATGACCTCGATGTCGAAGGCCACGAACAGCAACGCGTAGATGTAGAACGAAAGCCCGAAGCGCCCGTGCGTGTCGCCGTACGTGTCGATGCCCGACTCGTACGGCAGGCCCTTGTGGACGTCGCCGCGATTGCGGTGCGATACGAGCCACGCAGCCGCGAACGTCAGGAACACGAAGGACACCCCGGCGAAGGCGAAGCCGATCACGTACCAGATGCCGGTCAAGCGAACTCCCTTGGAGCGACGCGGTTCCGTGCTGCGGGCCGGATCGCGGATCCGGACGAGACGCGGGGCATGCGGCGTTCCGAGGTGCCGCTGGCGCCACCGTCATTCTAGCAGCGGCCACGGTCAAGCCGAGGCCGCGGGGCAGGCCGGCACGAGGGATCTGCGACGTGGTGTCGACGCGCGACACCGGCCCGGGGAACGGAGCGCGCCGAGCGCGCGTGCAGGATCACGCCCCGCTCCCCGGCGGTGCGGTCGCAGAGCGACCGGGTCCAGCGTGACGAGTCGGGGGTCACCGTCGCAATACGGCATTCGCCCTAGTGGCGTCCGCGTGTCGGCTGTGTCAGCCGCCCGACCCGGTCGGCCGGACCGAGCGGCGGACCGGCAGGTGGAACGCGAACAGCCCGAGCGGCGGGTCACTGGGAGCGTCCGGCGGCCAGTCGCGGCCGAAGGCCATGACCTGGAAGCGGCCCATCGCGGCTGGGTCCATGAGGCGCACGAGGGCGGACCGCACCAGGGTGTAGTCCTCGAGCGTCGTGGCCGGATCGGCCTGGATGGCCTGCAGGCGGCGCTCGATGCCGAGACCCATGAGCGCCTCCGCCTGGGTCGTGATCCCGATCGTGGTGAGACCGGCGGCGCGTGCCGCCCGCTCCACGGCCGTCACGTCGACGTGGGCCGTCAGGTCCTGCCGGCCGACGTGCCGGTACGGGTCGTCGTGGACCTGGTGGCGGACGTACGCCCGAAGCGTGCCGTGACGCCGGCGGACCGGGTCGTAGAGCTCCACGGCCGGCGCACCGTAGTCGATGAGCAGGAGCATCCCCCGCTCGAGGTCCGCAACCGCCTCCCCGATCCACCCGTCCAGCCCGAGTGCGAGTTCGGCGGTCTGGCCATCGACGAGCTCGATGCCGGCCTCCGCGAGGTGCGTCGCGACGCGCGGGGATGGATCGATCTCCACCTCGGCGAGGGCGTCGTCCCGTCCGACGTCGACCGCGACTTCGCGCAAGGCGGCACCACGGCGGCGCACTCGGTGGACAGGCAGCGCGTCGAGCACCTCGTTGCCGAGGATGACCCCCACCACCGGCCCGGATCGCGGCGCCCGGTGACGACCGCCATGGCCCGCCACCGCCAGCCGCGCCGCGAACGCATCCACGCGACGGGGGTCGGCCTCGACCGGCTCGTACGCGATGGCTTCGAGCAACGGCGAACCCCTCTCGGCCAGGCCGTCCAAGACGGCCACCGCCAGCGCACCCGTGCCGGCCCCGAGTTCGCGCACGACGAACGGCGCGGGTTCGCCCAGCCGTCGCCAGACCTCCTCGATCGCGGTGGACAGCGTCCAGCCGAAGATCGGGTGCAGCTCGGGTGCGGTGAGGAAGTCGCCATCTCGCCCCGGTCGAGCCGTTCGTGCGCGGTAATACCCGCCGTCCTCCGCGTAGAGCGCGAGCTCCATGAACCGCGCGAACGGCATCGGGCCGGCGGTGTGGATCTCCGTCCGGATCCGCTCGACGAGGGCCTCGTCCTCGCCGACGTCGGTCAGGTCCGCGGGGCCCTCGCGGCGCAGCTCGGCACGCAGCTCGTCGCTCACGGGCCACCGCCGATCCCGCGTCGCCCGAGCGCCAGCGCCAACCCCGGTCCAACCAGGGTGTGCCCCCCGAGGACGATCGGGATCGGGGCCGCCTCGGCCGCATGCGTGAGCTCGCGCAGCCATGGATCCGCGATCCGCTCGTGCAGGAGGAGGTCGGACGCGAAGCGGTCCTCGGTCATCGGCCAGCCGTGCTCGTCGGCGCCAAGTCGGTGGGCGAGCAGCACGCGCGTGTCGACGACCGCCGCCTCGCCGAACCGGGCGAGGAGCGTTCCGAATGCTGCCGGGGCGTCGCGCTCCAGCAATGCGCCGAGCACCGAGGCGGCGGGACGCTGATCGGCGCGGCTCGTCCGCAGGCCGCGTTCCTCGATCACGGCGCGGGTCCGCGACGCGGTGCGTGCTTCCAGCCAGGCGAGGTTCGCGGCGGAGACCCGTCCGGCGACGAGCAGCTCCGCGCGCGGATCCTCGATGACCGTTCGGACGCGCCCCAGCGCGACCCGCACGCGCGCCACGTCCTGCCTTCCAAGCACGCTCGCCCATCGACCACCGAGGAGGACGAGGTCGAGCGGTCCGTCGATGTCGATGCCGAGCCGTCGTCGGCGCGCTCGATCCTCGACGGGTACGCCGGCGGCTTCGGCCAGCCAGCGCGGGAGCGCGTTGTCCGTGGCGAGGTCCGGGACGTCCGCGAGGGTCAGCCTGGCCTGGGCGACCGCCACCACGTCTGCGGAGTAGCGATTGTTCGTCAGTGCCCCGGGGCGCGAGGCTGCGGCGGCGGCGACGAGCTCGCGTCGATCCGCGGCGGTCGCCAGCGGGATGGCGCCGGAGCCGAGGACGACCAGGCCGCCCTCTCGCATGCCGGCCACGACGTCCCGCAGGCGCCCTCCGAAGGGGCGGTCGTCCGGCGGTCCACGCACGATCCCGACGCTCCCCGCCCCGGCGGCGAGGAAGCCCCGCCGGTGTCGCTCCGCGGCGAGTCGCCGCGCCTCGGCCGTGGCGGCGGTCAGTGACCCCGACCCCGCCGCCGGCTCCTGGTGGAGGATCGCGACGTGGACGTCGCTCACGCCGGAGCGCCGACCAGCAGGCGCGTCGCCAGGACGGTCTCGACGACCCCGGCACCGGACCGCTCGACGACGTACGCGGCGGCGCCCTCGCGCGCCGAGACGACCTCCACGATGTTCGACCCATCGAACACCGCGGCGGCATGGTCGTCGACGGCCAGGCCCGAGGGGAGCGCACCGGACGCGATGAGGGCGTGGTAGGTCGGGCGTCGCTCGGGCTCACCGTCGTAGTGCGGGCAGTGGCTGCCCGGGATGAGGCCGAGACCGCCGTCGAGCGGCGCCAGGCGCGGCCCGAACGAATCGGTCGTCCCGCTCTCGAACCAGCAGATCCCGCCGGCGGAGCGTCCCGCGAGGACGACGCCGGCCCGGTGGGCCGCCCGGAGCGCATCGTCGACGCCGTGCGCGCGCCAGACCGCGAGGAGGCTTGCCGTGTTCCCGCCCCCGACGAACACCGCATCCTGGCTCAGGAGGAAGTCCGGGATGCCCTCGACCGTGCGATCGAACAGGGCAAGGTCTTCGGTCTCCGCGACGTCACCGAACACCCGATGGAAACCCGCGGTGATGGTCTCGTCGTCGCCGGACGCCGTCCCGATGTAGCAGACCCGTGGGACCGGTCGCTGGCGAACCGCCCGGGCCAGGTCGAGCCAGTACGCCTCGAGCGGTCCGCGATCGCCATCGAAGAAGAAGGCGCCACCGCCGACGACCATGATCGGGTGACGGACGCCGGCGCGCTCCGGAGCGCCGTCCGTGGGGCCCTGCTCCATGGACGGATAGTAAGGTGCGGTCGATGACCGGCCGTCGCACCATCCGCGCGTACATCGGGCTCGGGGCGAATGTCGGGGATGCGGCCGCGACGCTCGCCGGCGCGGTCGGCGCTCTGGACGCGCTGCCGGGTGTCCGCCTCCGCGGGGTGTCGCCGCTCTATGCCACCGCCCCCTGGGGCGTGACCGACCAGCCGGAGTTCCGGAACGCGGTCGTCGCGCTCGACGTGA
The DNA here is from genome assembly GCA_963735785.1 of uncultured Chloroflexia bacterium. GTDB lineage: Bacteria > Chloroflexota > Limnocylindria > Limnocylindrales > CSP1-4 > SPCO01. The sequence continues at coordinate 1,168,511 of CAVTMH010000003.1, forward strand.
CCGTGGAGGCGGGGGATCCGGCGGCCGCCGCGCTGGCTCTGCTGGCCGACCTCAAGCGCTTGGAGCGCGATGTGGGCCGACTGACCGGGGCTCGCTGGGGGCCGCGCGAGCTGGACCTCGACATCCTGGTGTTCGGGCGCCACCGGATCGCGACCGATCGACCACCGGACGCCCGGTCGATCGACGCCGAGACCGATCCGGACAAAGCGACACGCCCGCTGGAGATCCCGCACCGCGAGGCCGGGGAGCGGCTCTTCGTCCTGGCCCCGCTGGCCGACCTTGCTCCCCGGCTCGTCCCACCGGGCTGGCGCGAGACGGTCGCCACGCGACGTGGCCGGGTGGCCGCCGCGGAGCCGCCCGATGCCGTCCGCAGGATCGGGCGCTGGGAGGAATTGCGCGGCCGCTGGGCTTGAGGCGGGGCGCCTTCGCCGCGCGCCTACAATCGATGCGGCAGAAACTGTCGTCGACGGCGGCGCAACGGAGGATCCATGACAACGATCGGCTATGCGGCGATGCTCGAGCAGTTCCACCCGACCGACCTGCTCGACTGGTGCGCCCAGGCCGAGGCGGCCGGCTTCGAAGCCGGGTTCATGGTGAGCGAGCACTTCCACCCGTGGACGCCACAGCAGGGCCAGAGCGCGTTCGCCTGGTCGTTCATGGGGGCGCTCGGGCAGCGCACGAGCCTCAGGTTCGGGACCGCCGTCACGTGCCCTGGGTTCCGGTATCACCCGGCCGTGATCGCCCACGCGGCGGCGACGATCGGCGCGATGTATCCGGGGCGGTTCTACCTGGGTCTCGGTGCGGGCGAGGCCCTCAACGAGCACGTCGTCGGTGGTGTCTGGCCGGAGATCGGGATCCGCAGCGCGATGATGTTCGAGTCGATCGAGATCATCAACAAGCTCTTCACGGGCTCGGTCGTCAAGCACAAGGGCGAGTACTTCACCCTGGAGAGCGCGAAGCTCTACACCCGCCCCGAGGAGCCCGTGCCGGTCTACGTCGCGACGGCCGGCCCGATCAACGCCAGGAAGACCGGCAAGTTCGCCGACGGGATCATCACGGTCGGCGCTGCCGACGACAAGATCTCGATGCTCTGGGACAAGTACGAGGAGGGCGCCCGCGAAGCGGGCAAGGAGGCGGCGACATCACCCAAGCTGCTCCAGATCCACGTGTCGTGGGCGCGCACCGACGACGAGGCGGTCGAGAACGCGATCGTCGAATGGCCGAACGGGGGGATGCCGTTCCCCAAGCAGGACATCAAGAACCCCGAGGACTTCGCGGCGATGGCGAAGCTCGTCAAGCCCGACGACTTCAAGAACCGCGTCCTCATGACGAGCGACCTCGAGGCCCACACGCAGCACATCCAGCACTACGTCGACATGGGCTTCGACGAGATCCATCTCCACAACGTGGGGCGCAACCAGGCCGAGTTCATCGAGGTCTTCGGCCGGGAGGTCATCCCGAAGCTGCGACTGGCGGGCGCCTGACCGGGCCGTCGTCAGGGCGCCGTGTCGGCCAGCACGCGCGCCGCGCTCCACGCGTCGTGGAACGTGTTGTAGAGGGGGACCGGCGCCACCCGGATGATGTCGGGCTCGCGGAAATCGGCGACGACGCCGGCCGCCTCGAGCGCCGCCAGCCGCCGTGGTGCGTCCGCCACCCGCAGGGACAGCTGCGCCCCGCGGATCGACGGATCGCGCGGCGTCAGGACCTCGGCGTCGGGCACCAGCGCCTCGAGCAGGGCCTCCAGGTAGCCGGTAAGTCGCACCGACTTCGCCCGCACCGCGTTCATGCCGACCTCGTCGAAAAGCGCGAGTGACGCGCGGAGCGGCGCCATCGACAGGATCGGCGGGGTCGAGATCCGCCAGCCGTCGGCGCCCTGCGCCGGCTCGAACGTCTCGGCCATCCGGAACCGGGTCAGCGGGTCGTTGCCCCACCAGCCGGTCAGCCGGAGGGTCGCGGCATCCGCCGCGTGGCGTTCGTGGACGAACAGCTGCGCGATCGATCCGGGCCCGCCGTTGAGGTACTTGTAGGTGCACCAGGCCGCGCCGTCGACATCGGCATCGTGGAGCGCGACCGGCACGTTCCCGACGGCATGGGCGAGGTCCCACAACGCGATCGCCCCCGCGTCGTGGATCGCCTTGGTGAGTCGCCGGACATCGAAGGCCTGGCCTGTCGCGTAGTTCACGCCGGCAAGGAGCGCCACGGCCACGCGCTCACCGTGCTCATCGATGGCGGCTTCGAGGTCGTCGGTGCGGAGCAGCCCCTCGCCATCGCGTGGCCGGACCACGATGAGATCGCGCTCCGGGTCCAGGCCGTGTAGGCGCAATTGCGATTCGACGGCGTAGCGATCGGACGGGAACGTCGGCGCATCGATCAGGATCGCCGTCCGATCGCCGGCCGGCCGGTAGAACGTGGCGAACAGCAGGTGCAGGTTCACGGTCAGGGTGTTCATGGTGGTGACCTCGGCGGGCCGAGCGCCGACGAGCGTGGCCGCCGATTCGCGCAACGCGCCGTCCGCCGCCAACCAGGCGCCATCCGAGGCGAACCATCCGTCGACGCCAAGGCGTGACCAGGCATCGAGCTCGACCTCCACCGCGCCCCGCGCCGCCACCGGCTGGGCGCCCAGGGACTGCCCGGCGAGATAGACCTTCGGACTGCCGTCGCTGCGTGCGGGCAGCAGGAACCGGTCGCGGTACCCGGCCAGCGGATCCTCGGCGTCCTGGCGTCGCGCGTCGTCCTCGCCGAGTCCCGTCGCGGTCGCCGTCACCGAGGGGATGGGTCCGGCGTCGCCGGTGCCTTCGCGGGCCAGTCGGGCGCGCCGCCACGCGCGACGAGGCGGACGTCGACCCCCGCGGCATCGAGCAGGCTCGCGGCGATCGACGCCCGGGCACCGGACTTGCACATCACGGTGACCGGCGCGTCCCGCGGGATGGACGCCAGCTGGTCGGCCAGGTCGCCGAGGGGGATCCGCATCGCGCCCGGCACGACCCCGTCCTCGCGCCACTCGTGTGGGTCCCGCACGTCGAGCGCGTACGCGTTCGCACCGGCGAGGGCCTGCGTATGGAGCGCCTCGATGGTCGTGGTCGGGTAACTCTCCGCGCCACCGCCGCTCGACGTCCACGCGGACAGGCCGCCGGCGAGGACGCCCGCCACCCGGTCATAGCCGATGCGATACAGCTGGATCGTGGCCGCCTCGAGGGCTTCGGGGAGCGGCTCGGGCAGCACGAGCGCGACGGTCGATCCGAACGGGACGAACCACCCGACGTACGAGGCGAAGGTGTCCTGCAGCTCGATGTTGACCGAGCCCGGCACGTGACCGGCCGCGAACTCGGCCCGAGGCCGCCCATCCACCACGTGCGCGCCCGCGGCGATGGCCGCGGCGAACCCCGGCGCATCCAGCTCGGGCGGCATGGTCGGCCTGCCGACGACGGGGGGTCCGGCCCGGTTGATCCCGGCCATGGACGCGTAGTAGGTCGGATAGGCGCCCAGCCCACCCAGGAGCGCGGCCCTGAACGACGCTGCGTCCGGGGCACCCAGGAGCGGATTCGCCCGACGCTCCTGCCCGATGGTCGAGGTCCGCGCCCCGTCGATCGGGCCAGCCGTGCAGAAGCTGCCTGGTCCGTGGGTCGGCAGCACCGCGACGTCGTCGGGCAGGGCGGCCAGCAACCGCAAGGAGTCGAACTGTGCATCGGTCAGCCCGTCCGTGGCGTCGCGGCCGAGCAGGTCGGTCCGTCCCGCGCTCCCCACCAGGAGGCTGCCCCCGGTCAGGACGGCGGTCGGATGGTCGGCCCGACCGTCGGAGACCTCCCAGGCGAGGTGCTCCGGAGTGTGACCGGGGGTGGCTCTTGCGACGAGCCGGAGACCGCCGAGCTCGAGCATGTCGCCCTCGTCGACGCCACGATGCGCGAAGTCGTAGCGGCCGCGCGCCGGCGCGACGATCTCCGACCCGAGCGCCGCCCGCAGCTCGAGGGCGCCCGAGAGGTAGTCGTTGTGGACGTGCGTCTCGAGGACGTGCGTCAGCCGCCAGCCTCGTGCGTCGGCGACCTCGGTGACCCGCCACGCATCACGCGGCGGATCGACGACGACTGCCTCGCCGTCGGAGGCGAGCAGGTACGTCGCGTTGCCGAGGCCGGGGGTCAGGACGATCTCGAGATCCATGGCGCTAACGTGCATGGTAGACCGCCGCATCCACCGGGCTCCCTCCACCCGCCACGACCATCGCGAGCGCAAGCGCGAGCACGCCCATGAGGACCCACATCGCCCCTCCCAGTAGGAGCGGCGCAGTGCCCACACCGACCATGGCCCGCACGTCCGTGGAGAGCCCGACGCCGGCGAGCGCGACAAGGATCAGCACGGCCGACGCCGCCGAACACAGGTCGGCGATCGTGCCGCCGGTCGGCACCGCGCCATCGAGCATCCCGGCCGAGCGCAGCGCGGCGAACGCGACGAACCCCACGACGAACCACGGCACGGCCCGGGCAACGAGACGAAATGGCGAGACGACGGCAGGCATATCTGCGCGGTCCGTCGCGGCCGCTCGGACGGCCAGCCACGTCGCCCCGAGCAGGACCGGCAGGATCGCAAGGTTGCGCGTCAGCTTCACGATCGTGGCCACATCCCCGGCCGCGGGCGAGATGGCATACCCCGTGGCGACGACCTGGGCCGTGTCGTTGACGGCGAGCCCGGCCCACGTGCCGAAGACGCCATCCGGCAACCCGAGGGCCGTTCCAAGGAGCGGCAGCAGCAGCACGCCGATCAGCCCGAACAGCGTGATCGTGGACACGGCATAGGCGGTCTCGCGATCGGGGGCGCGCACGATCGGCGCCAGCGCGAGGATCGCGGAGTTGCCGCAGATCGCCATCCCGACCGTGACCAGGGCCGACAGGGGTGCACGGACGCCGAGCCGCCGCGCCAGGACGGTCCCCAACAGCAGCCCGACGCCCACGACCACCACGATCGCCACGACACTGGCGCCACCGGTCTCGACCAGCTGGCCGACCGTCAGCCGGGCGCCAAGGAGCGTGATCCCGACTCGCAGCGCGAACCGCGCCGCCGGCGCGGCCCCCGCGAGCAGGACGGTCCGGAGCCCGGCCACGCTCCCGATGGCCAGCCCGATGGCCAGCGCGACCGCCGTCTCCAGCCCGAGTTGCAGGGCGCTGCCGAGGAGTCTGGCGGCGAGCGCGACCAGCACGCAGGCGAGCAGGCCGGGCAGCAACGCCACGAGCCCGCCGGCCGGAAGGGCTCGGGTCAGAGCCGGACCCGCGGGGGGCTGTCGCGATCGAACATGTGGACCGTGTCGACGAAGCGCACCTGCTTCGTTTGGTAGGCCATGACCAGCGAGTGCGTCCGTGCGCCACCGCCGAAGAAACGGACACCGGCCAGGAGGTCCCCGGCGGTCACGCCGGTCGCCGCGAACACGAGGTTCTCACCGGGAGCCAGGTCCTCGGTCGTGTACACCCGATCCTCGTCACCGTGGCCCATCCGCGCTCCGCGCTCACGTTCCTCGTCACTGCGGTAGCGGAAGCGGGCCTGGATCTCGCCGCCCAGACAGCGCAGGGCGGCGGCCGTGATGACGCCCTCGGGCGCGCCACCGATGCCCATGACGGCGTGGACGCCGGTCCCCGAGACCGCACACGAGATCGCGGCCGACAGGTCGCCGTCGCCGATCAGCTTGATCCGGGCACCGGCCTCGCGCACCTCCTGGATGAGGGCATCGTGGCGCGGCCGTTCGAGGATGACGATCGTGATGTCCCCGACCTTGCGGCCGAGCGCTTCGGCGATGTGGTGGAGGTTCTCGGTCGGCGCGCTCCGGATATCGACCTTGCCGGCCACGACCGGTCCGACACAGAGCTTCTCCATGTAGGTGTCCGGTGCATGCGTCAAGCCGCCCGCCTCGGACGCAGCGAGGACGGTGATCGCGCCTGCTTGGCCGTGGGCCACGAGGTTCGTGCCCTCCAGCGGATCGACCGCGATGTCGACGCGCGGAACGTCGTCGCGGTCGGCACCGGTGCGTCCGACCCGCTCCCCGATGTACAGCATCGGGGCTTCGTCGCGCTCGCCTTCGCCGATGACGATGCGGCCGGCGAAATCGATCTCGTCCATCGTCCGACGCATCGCCTCGGTGGCCGCGGCATCCGCGCCATCGCGCTCGCCGCGGCCCATGTAGCGGGCCAATTCGATGGCGGCCGCCTCCGTGACCCGGATCATCTCGAGCGCGAGGAGCTGTTCCATCAGTGCCGGAAGTGTCGTCGTCCGGTGAACACCATCGCGAGGTGGTGCCGGTCGGCGAGCTCGATCGCCATCTCGTCGCGGATCGAGCCACCCGGCTGGATGATCGCCGTCACCCCGGCCGAGGCCGCCAGCTGGATGCCGTCCGGGAACGGGAAATACGCGTCCGAGGCCATGACCGCGAGCTTCGCCCGGTCGCCGGCGCGGCGGAGCGCGATCTCGACCGAGACCTGGCGCGAGGCCTGCCCGGCGCCGATCCCGACGGTCGAGCCGTTGCGGGCCAGGATGATCGCGTTCGAACGGACGTGACGGACCGCCCGCCAGGCGAACAGGAGGTCGGTGAGCTCCTCGAGGGTCGGGCGGCGGTGGGTCACGACCTGCAGGTTGCCGCGATCCAGCGCGAGGTCGTCGAGGTCTTCGACGAGGAGGCCCCCGGCGACGCGCTTGAAGTCCAGGTTCGCGATGCCGTAGTCGCGCATCCCGTCCGTGGGATCCGGCGGGACCGCGATGATCTCGAGCCCGCCCTTGGCCCGGAGGATGCCGATCGCCGCATCGCCGTAGGAGGGCGCCACGACCGCCTCGTAGGAGTTGGCGGCGATCTCTCGAGCGGTCGCCCCGTCCAGCTCCTGGTTCACGCCGACGATGCCACCGAACGACGCGACCGGGTCGGTCTCCAGGGCATGGCGGTAGGCCTCGACGAGCTCGTCGTGCGACGCGAGGCCGACCGGATCAGTGTGCTTCACGATCGCGACGGTCGGTGCGGTGTAGTCGCGGGCGATGCGATAGGCCGCGTCAAGGTCGAGCAGGTTGTTGAACGACGGGCGACCCCCCTGGAGTTGACCGGCATCGGCGAGCGTGCCGCTGCGGTGGGTGGTCTCGCGGTAGAAGGCCGCCCGCTGGTGCGGATTCTCACCGTAGCGCAGCTCGTCCACCTTTTCGAGGACGATGGCGAGGCGGCTCGGGAAGACATTGCCGGCGATCTGGTTGAGGTAGGCGGCGATCTCGGCGTGGTACGCCGCGACCGTGCTGAAGGCCTCGGCCGCCAGCCGCGCCCGCAGCTCGGGGCTGGTATGTCCGAGCCGGCGGAGCTCCTCCACGACCGCCGCGTAGTGGGCGGGGTCCGCCACGGCGGTCACGCCCGCCGCGTTGCGCGCGGCCGCCCCGAGGAGCGCCGCGCCACCGACATCGATCATCTCGATCACCTCGTCGAGGCCGACCAGCCGAGCGCCCACCTCGGGCGCGAAGGGCTTCACGTTCACGACGACGAGATCGATGGGGCCGATGCCCTGTGCCTCGAGCTCGGCCAGCTGCTCGGGGACGTCGCGCCGGGCGAGGATCCCGGCATAGACGGCGGGGTGGAACGTCTTGACCTGGCCGCCCAACAGGGCCGGCACCTGGGTCAGGTCCGACACGCTCCCGACATCGACACCCTCGCTCGCCAGGTACTCGCGGGTCCCGTCGGTCGCGACCACGTCGACGTCGAGGCTGCGCAGATCCCGCGCCAGCGCGGCGATCCCGTCGCGGTTCGCGACTGACAGCAGGGCTCGCACCCGGGGCATCCTCCATCCCTGCGCATCCCGCAGCGCCGCTCCAGCGTCAGACGCCATCTTGGGCGGGCGTGCGGACCACGAGCGCGTGCGGCCGAGTATAGCGTCCGACATGGCATACTCCCCGCACCGCCGACCGGAGCCGGCCGAACGATGGCTCGACCTCGGCCAACATCACACCCGTCGCGAGGTCCCCTGTGACGCTGCCGCCCTGGGAGTACCTGTTCACGTCGTTCAGCAGCGTGAACTTCCCCGACCTGTTCCACCCGCTGTGGATCGCATCACTGGCCCTGCTGATCGTCCTGATCGTGCTCTACAACCTTCGAACCCGTGCGCTCCACAAGCACGCTCCGTTCGTCGATATGTGGGAGTGGCTGTGGTGGACAGGCCTGATCACGTTCGGCCTGCTGATCATCGAGGCCGTCTTCGTCTTCGATTTCATCCTGGTCCTCGCGACGGCCGTCATCGGCGTCGGCGCACTCATCTGGATCCGTTTCGTCCGCTTCCCGCCACTCCTGCGGGCCCACGAGCAGCGGCTTGCCCGCCAGCGGTATTACACGAAGCAGAAGTTCGCCGACCCGGAGGCCACCATCCGTCGCCGCGGCGGTCGTCGGCCGACGCGCCGCCGGCGGCGCTGACGGCTCCGGCGCAGCCGCCAGGGATATCCCGATGCCCATCGAGATCCGACGCTTCGGTGTCGGCCACCGCCGTGCGGACGGCCCGGCAGGCACCACCGGCGTGACCGGCCAACCGATCCATAGCGACGAGCGTGGTGTCATCTCCGAGCTCGCGTTCGCCCGCGGCGCGCGGATCGAGCCGCACGCCTCGCCGAACACGAACTGGCTGATCGTCATCGAAGGCGGCGGATGGGTGGGTGTCGGCGAGGAGCGCACACGCGTGGCCGCAGGGGAAGCCGTGCTGTGGCCGGCCGACATCCCGCACGCGGCGTGGACGGAACACTCTGAGATGCGCGCGTTCGTCGTCGAGTTCGCCGATGCGGACGACGCCGCGATGAAGGGGATCGTCGAGGGTCGCGCGCGGGAACTCGGAACCGGTGCCCCGTCGCCGGGGCAGGGTGCGCTCCGCCCCGATCCGAACCGCCCACCGCGGCACGACCCGGAAGCGGGTGAGCCGGCCTGAGCCGAGCCCGGCCTGAGCCGGGAGTCAGCCCCGGCGGCGAGTCGGCCTGGGCGGGGCATCCTCCTCCGTGACGCCCCGCCCGGCCGTGTCAGGGTTCGAGTCGATCCATCGACACCAGCCGCTCCAGCAGGTCGAGGAACCCGTGGACCTCGTCCGTCCCCGGCAGGCCCCGCGCCTCGCGATCGGCGACGTCCGCGACCGAGGCGAGGTCCAGGCCTTCCGTCCACTGGCTCTCGCGCAGGACCTCGGCTGTGGCGACCACGATCGCGTCGAATTGGAAGTGGGGATCGGTCGCCTCGAACGAGCGTGCGAGGTCGCTCGTCCGGACGTTCCGGACCAGCTCGTCGACGACGCCCCGTTCCGGGTCGGTCCACCGGAGACGCACCGTGGCGAGCACGTCCCCGCGGCCGATGTCCTCGCGCAGGCGAAGTGCGTACAACGCCGTGACGGCGTGCCCGGCACCGATCGCACCTGCCTCCACCTCCTCATCGGTGAAATCGTCGTCGTGGATGTCCCGGTTCTCGTACCCGACGAGTCGGTAGGCCGCCACGAGGTCGCGATCGAAGGCGACCTGTGCGCGCGCGTCGAGCGCGACGGTCTGGAGCGTGCCGGTCAGGTCCTCGGTGAACAGCCGGCGGGCCTCATCGAGCACGTTGACGTATGCGTAAAAGCCGTCGCCCTGGTCGGCCAGCTGCTCCAGCAGCGTGTCGTTGAAGTTGCCCATCCCGACACCGACGGAGATGAGCTCGATGCCCGCTTGTGCGTCCCGTCGGACGGCCGCCAGGATCGACTCGGGATCGGTGAGGCCGACGTTGGCGACGCCGTCGGATGCCAGGACGACCCGGTCGATGCCGTTCTCGGTCAGGGACGACCGGGCGAGGTCGTACCCGAGCCGGAGACCTGCCTCGAGGTTCGTGGAGCCACCCGGTCGCAGCCGGTCGATGACGCGCAGGATCGCGTCGGCGTCGGCGGCCCGCGTCGGCTCGAGGACGACGCCGGCATCGTCACCGAACGTGACGATCGCCACGGTGTCGTTGCGGCCGAGCTCATCCACGAGCAACCTGAGCGCATCCTTGACCAGGTCCAGCCGACCCTCGCGCTCCATCGAACCTGACGTGTCGATGACGAACGTAAGGGCTGCGTCTCCGCGGGCACGGTCGCGAACGTCCCGGGCCTGGAGGCCGACCCGAAGCAGGACCTCGTCGGGCTGGGTGAACGGGGTGGGGCCTCCATCGGCCACGATCGTGAAGGTCGCGTCGTCGGTGCTCCGATAGCCCTGGGGGAACGCGTTGACCCATTCCTCCACGCGCACGCTGGCCGGGTCGGGCCGATAGCCGTCGTCGACGTAGCGCTGGGCGATGGAGTAGCTCGCCGTGTCCACGTCCAGCCCGAACGTCGAGACCTGGTCCTCGTCCGGATCGATGTACGGGTTGACGCCCGGGTCCTCGTAGGTCACCCCGTCGTAGGGCGTCGACACGGGCTCAGGCCACGGCTCGACCGTCGGTTGGTGGTGACCCGGATCGGGGGGAGCCGGGGCATATCCCTGGCTTGCGCCGCTGGTGCCGCCACCGCAGGCGGCTGCGACGAGGGCGAGCCCGGACAGGAACAGGAGTGGCGTGCGCATGACGCGACCTCCCAGCCGGATCTCCTGGGGAGACGCCCGGCTCGCTTGGGCGGGTCCGCAAGCGGTCCCGCAGGTCCCGGAGCGACGCCACGAGTGCGCCGTCGGGCCGCCGTCTCGACGCCAGGCGGTGCCAAGTGGTTCCCGCGATCTGCGAGCGCCCGTGTCAGGCGGGTGGGACGCTCCTGGGCTCCGGTCCTTGCGGAGGCACCGGCGCAAGGATCGCGCCGAGCTGGCTCAGGATGCGTGCCGTTGCGCCCCACACGGACAAGCCGTCGAGATCGTACGAGCCGTAGCGCAACGGCCAGTCGCGGATGGTCCGCTCCACCATCGTGACCGGCGCATCGGGCAGGAATCGAGCGACTGACGGTTCGACGATGCGTGCCACCTCGAACGGGGAGGCGACGAGGTGCGGTGCGCGCGCCGCGAGCGCGACGATCGGTGTCACCTCGAAGTCGCTCACCGGGATCCACATCCGCTCGAGCGTGCCGACGACTCGCACGCCCGCCGCGACCGTATCGAGCGCCACTTCTTCGCTCGCCTCGCGGAGTGCGGTCGCAGCCGGATCGGCGTCCCCCGCCTCGGCCTTGCCGCCGGGGAAACTCACCTCGCCGGAGTGGTGGCCGTCACCGGTGGTCCGCTCGATGAGGACGAGCCGCGCCTCCCCGGTCTCGTCCGGGTACAGGAGCACGAGCACGGCAGCCGGCCGACCGCCCCGACCGGATCGCGATACCGCGGGTGGCCGTCGATCCGGCCCGCCGGTGAAGGTGGGCATCATGACTGCGGCCGGGGCCGGCAGCGGGTCCGGCAGCGTCTCCAGCTGGCCCGCGACGAGGTCGAAGCGCATGCGATCGATGGCCGGACGCTTCGTCGCTAGTTGACGAGCTCGCCGTCGTCGCGCTCGGAGCGCGTCGGCGGCAGGTCCAGCGGTGAGGTCCGCGAGCGTCCACGCCCGCCCACCGACGTCAGCTCGTCATCATCGCGACGCCGCGCGTCCCGGCGACCGCTGTCGCCGACCACGGTCGCGCCCTCGCTCGAGAAGACGAGCGTACCCGACACGAGGTCCGCGTCGGCGGTGACCCGGTCGGCCGGGCGGAACTCGCCGGCCACCAGTGCCCGCGCCAGCGGGTTCTCGACGAGCCGCTGGATCGTCCGCTTGAGCGGCCGAGCCCCGAACGCGGGATCGGTACCCTCGCGCACGATCAGCGCCCGCGCCGCCGGGGTCAGCTCCAGGGCGATGTCCTGCTGGGCCAGCCGGCGGCCCAGGTCGGCGAGCAGCAGGTCGACGATCGCCGTGAGGTCCGCCTCGGTCAGCGCGTGGAACACGATGACCTCGTCGACCCGGTTGAGGAATTCGGGCCGGAACTGCGAACGCAGTGCCTCGGTGACCTCGTGCTTCATCTGTTCGTACGCGGCGTCGCCCGCCCGGGCGTTCGTGGCGGCGATGGCGGCTGAGCCGATATTGCTGGTCATGATCACGACCGTGTTCTTGAAGTTGACCGTGCGGCCCTGGCCGTCGGTCAGGCGGCCGTCGTCGAGGACCTGCAGGAGCACGTTGAAGACGTCCGGGTGCGCCTTCTCGATCTCGTCGAGCAGGATCACCTGGTACGGCCTTCGGCGGACGGCCTCGGTCAGCTGGCCGCCCTCCTCGTAGCCGACGTAGCCGGGAGGCGCCCCCAGAAGCCGGCTGACCGCGAACTTCTCCATGTACTCGCTCATGTCGATCCGGACCAGCGCGTTCTCGTCGTCGAACAGGAACTCGGCGAGCGCCCGCGCCAGCTCGGTCTTGCCGACACCGGTCGGCCCGAGGAACAGGAACGAACCGATCGGCCGGCGAGGATCCTTGAGCCCGGCCCGCGCGCGGCGGACCGCGTCGGACACGGCCTGGATGGCCTCGTCCTGGCCCACCACCCGCTGATGCAGGCGGTCCTCCATCTCGATGAGCTTGGCCGTCTCGCCCTCGAGCAGGCGGCTGACCGGGATGCCCGTCCATGCGCCGACGATCTCGGCGATGTCGTCGGCCCCGACCTCCTCCTTGAGGAGCGTGCCGGGACCCTGGAGCGCGGCGAGGGCCGCTTCCTCCTGGGCGAGCCGGTCGTTGAGCTCCTTCTGGGTGGCGTACTTCAACTCGGCCGCCGTGGCGAAGTCGGCCTCGCGCTCGGCCTGCTCGATGCGGACCTGCAGCTGCTCGAGCTCCGACTTGGTCGCGCGGATGGCGGCGATGGCGGCCTTCTCCGCCTCCCAGCGCTGCTTCATGCCGCCGGCCTGCTCCTCGAGGTCGGCGAGCTCCTTCTCGAGCGCCTCAAGACGTGCCTTCGAGGCGTCGTCCGTCTCCTTGCGAAGCGCCTCACGCTCGATCTCGAGCTGGATGCGGCGGCGCTCGAGCTCATCGAGCTCGATCGGCATCGAGTCGATCTCCATGCGCAGCCGCGAGGCCGACTCGTCGACGAGGTCGATCGCCTTGTCCGGCAGGAAGCGCTCGGTGATGTAGCGGTCGGACAGCGTCGCCGCGGCCACGAGCGCGGAGTCGGTGATCCGGACGCCGTGGTGGACCTCGTAGCGCTCGCGCAGGCCGCGCAGGATGCTGATCGTCTCCTCGACCGTCGGCTGGTCCACGAGGACGGGCTGGAACCGGCGCTCGAGCGCCGCATCCTTCTCGATGTACTTGCGGTACTCGTCCAGGGTGGTCGCGCCGATCGTGTGCAACTCCCCGCGGGCGAGCATCGGCTTGAGCAGGTTGGAGGCGTCCATCGCGCCCTCGGCCGCACCGGCCCCGACGACCGTATGCAGCTCGTCGATGAACAGGATGATCTGGCCGTCCGAGTCCTTGATCTCCTTGAGCACCGCCTTGAGCCGTTCCTCGAACTCGCCGCGGAACTTGGCGCCGGCGATGAGCGCGCCGAGATCGAGCCCGACCACCCGCTTGTCCTTGAGCCCCTCGGGGACGTCGCCGCGCACGATGCGCTGGGCGAGGCCCTCGGCGATGGCGGTCTTGCCGACGCCGGGCTCACCGATGAGGACGGGGTTGTTCTTCGTGCGTCGGCTGAGCACCTGGATGACGCGACGGATCTCGTCGTCGCGACCGATGACCGGATCGAGCCTGCCCGCCCGCGCCTCCGCGGTCAGGTCGCGGCCGTACTTCTCGAGGGCCGCGTAGGTGCCCTCCGGGTTCTGGGATGTCACGCGCTGGCCGCCCCGGACGCTCTGCAGGGCCTGCAGGAGCGCCTCCTTGCCTGCGCCGTGGCGCTCGAGGATGGCCTGGGCCTCGCCGCCCGCCTCCGCGACCCCGAGCAGCAGGTGCTCGGTCGAGACATAGTCGTCGGCAAGCCTGCGGGCCTCGGCCTCGGCCCGTTCGACCACCGCCTTGGCGCGTGGATCGAGGCTCAGCGAGCCGCCTTCGATGCGGGCGCGCTTGGCGAGCGCCGCGGCGACCTCGCCACGGAAACCGGGCAGGTCGACACCGAGCCGGCGAAGCGTCTCGGCCGGGACGCCGTCGTCGGGCTCGACGAGCGCGCTGAGCAGGTGCTCGGCGTCGAGGATCGGGCTCTGGAGCCGCTCGGCGGTGGCCTGCGCGGCGATGATGGCCTCCTGGGCCTTCTGGGTGAATCGATCGAGTTGCATGTCAGGTCTCTCTGGTTCGCGGGTCTGGCTGGTCGACGAGTTCGAACAACTGGAGGGCTGCCGTGCGAGCCGCGGCGGACAGGTCGGTCGGAAGGACGACGCGCGCCTTCACGTACAGGTCGCCCTGCCCCTCGGCTCGGAAGCGCGGCATGCCCTGGCCCGTCAGCCGGAATGTCCGACCCGGCTGGGTCCCTGCCGGGATCGTGAGGACGACGTGACCCTTGGGCGTCCGGACGCGGACGTCTGCCCCGAGGAGGGCCTCCTGGAGCGTCAACGGGATCTCCCGTTCGAGATCCGCGCCGCGACGCTTGAACTCCGGGTCCGGGAGCTGGCGAACCACGACGTGGAGGTCGCCGCCGCCCGGGGCCTTGCCGGTCAACCGGAGGCGAGTGCCAGTGTCGGCGCCGCGCGGGATCGTGACCTCGAGGCGCTTGCCCTCGACATCGACGAGCCGGCTGGTGCCGTGATACGCCTCATGCAGGGTGATGTCGGCGGTGGCCTCGGCCGCGGCGCGACGTGCCGTCCGGGTCGTGCCGGCGCCCCGGTCGCGCGTCGCCGCTGAGCCGCGGGCCGTCGCCGGGCCGCCGTCCGCGCCCAGGCCCATCCCGGCGAGGATGTCTTCGAACGTCGCCCCGCCTGCGGGTCGGCGGCCGCGGCCGGGGCCGGTCAGTGGCTCCGATTCGCCGGCGAAGAACACGTTGAAGAAGTCACTGAACTCGCCGGGATCCCCGGTCGTGTGGAACTCGTAGCGGACGTTGCCGCCGGGTCCCCCGAAGCCGCTGTAGCCTGCGAACGGTCCGCCGGCCGCACCGCCGCGTCCGCTCGCACCGGCGGCCGCACCGGCCCCGGCACCCGCGCGAGCGTACGCCTCCCAGTCGGCACCCAGGCGGTCGTAGAGCGCCCGCTTGTCGGGGTCGGACAGGACGGCGTTCGCCTCGTTAACCTCCTTGAACCGCACCTCGGCCGCGGCGTCACCGCCCTTCGTATCCGGGTGGTGTTCGCGGGCGAGCTTGCGGAAGGCCTTCTTGATCTCTTTCTGTGACGCAGTCCTCGGCACCCCGAGAACCGCGTAATAGTCCTTGTAGTCCATTGCTCGGACTCCGGGATCGCCGCCGGGAGCGCCGACGCGTTCGTTGCCGCCTCCGGTGCTCGCTCACGCACCTTGGGTGCGCTCGCTCCGCTCCTCGCCGGCGCCTTCGCCTCGGCGCCCCGGACGGCGACTACGCCGCCGGGTCTGGCCCTTCGCCTTCGACTTGCATTCCGCCTTCGCGTACGACGACTGGTGGCTGGTCGCTCGGCGGGAAGTCGGTCCGGCGCACGCGCGAGGCTGGCGACGGATCGATCGGGTCATTCTCCCGGATGATCTTGGGCGGATCGGCCTCGAGGGGCTTCGGCTTGCGCCGAAGGGCCGCCTCGAGCACCTGCTCCATCGAGTCGACGAGGACGAGCTTGATCGACTTGCGGATCTCCTCGGGGATCTCGCGCAGGTCCTTCTCGTTCTTCCTCGGCAGGATGACCATCTTGGCCCCCGACAGATGGGCGGCCAGGATCTTGCTCTTCAACCCGCCGATCGGGAGGACCCGACCGCGCAGGGTGATCTCACCGGTCATCGCGACGTCCTTGCGGACCGGGATCCCGGTCAGCGCGCTGACGATGGCGAGCGCCATGGTGATGCCCGCCGACGGGCCGTCCTTGGGGATCGCCCCGGCCGGCACGTGGATGTGCAGGGTGTTGTTCTCGAACACGTCACGCGAGATACCGAGTTCCCGAGCATGGGCACGGGTCCACGACAGGCCGGCGCGTGCGCTCTCGCGCATCACCTCGCCGAGCTGCCCCGTCAGGATGAAGTCCTCGCGGCCCTCCATCCGGGTGACCTCGATGGCGACGACGTCGCCGCCGACTTCGGTCACGACGAGCCCTGTGGCCGAGCCGATCTGATCCTCGGGCTCGAGCTCGCCGTACTCGAAGCGCTGCGGGCCGAGCAGCTCGGCCAGCTTCTTCGGGTCGATGACGGTCTTGCGCTTGCGGCCCTCGGCGACCTGCCGGGCGACCTTGCGCATGACGTTGGCGATCTCCCGCTCGAGGTTCCGGACGCCCGCCTCGTGGGTGTACGAGCGGACGAGCTCGGTCATGGCCTCGTCGGTGATCTCGATGTGCTTGTCCTTGAGACCGTGGTTGATCATCTGCTTGGGGATCAGGAAGCGCCGGCCGATGCCGATCTTCTCCTGCTCCGTGTAGCCGGGCAGCTGGACGATCTCCATCCGGTCGCGCAAGGGCGGCGGGATCGGGTCGAGCAGGTTGGCCGTGGCGATGAACAGCACCTTGGACAGGTCGAACGGCACCTCGAGGTAGTTGTCCTGGAAGGTGTTGTTCTGCTCGGGGTCGAGGACCTCGAGCAGTGCCGACGACGGGTCGCCCCGGAAGTCCATCCCGATCTTGTCGACCTCATCGAGCATGAACACGGGGTTGTTGGAGCCCGCGGTCTTGATGCTCTGGATGATCCGACCCGGCAGCGCGCCGATGTACGTGCGCCGATGCCCGCGGATCTCAGCCTCGTCGTGGATACCGCCGAGGCTCATCCGGACGAACTTGCGGCCCATCGCCCGGGCGATGCTCTTGCCCAGGCTCGTCTTGCCCACGCCGGGCGGGCCGATGAACGCGAGGATCGGGCTGCGGATCTCGTCCGCGAGGGTGCGCACCGCGAGGTACTCGAGGATGCGCTCCTTGATCTTCTCGAGGCCATAGTGGTCCTCGTCGAGGACGCGGGCGGCCTCCTTGATGTCGAGCTGGTCATCGGTGGAGGTGTCCCACGGAAGGCCGATCAGCCAATCGACGTACGTCCGGATGACGCCGACTTCCGGCGAAGCGGACGGGATGCGGCTCATCCGGTCGATCTCCTTGATCGCCCGGGTCTTGATCTCTTCGGGCATGCCGGCGGCTTCGACCTTGTCGCGGAGCTCGTTGATCTCGGCCTGCTGGGGATCGTCCTCACCGAGCTCACGCTGGATCGCCTTGAGCTGCTCGCGCAGGATGTACTCGCGCTGCGTCTTGTCCATCTCGGACTTGACTTCGGACTGGATCCGGCCCTTCAGCTCGAGGATCTCGACCTGGTGGGCGAGGAAGTTGGAGACGAGCTTCAGGCGCTCGATGACGTCGATCGTCTCGAGCAGTTCCTGGCGCTGCTCGGTGGTCATGTCGGGGCTGTACGCGACCATGTCGGCCAGCAGCCCGGGCTCCGTGATGTTGCGCGCCGCGACCGCGGCCTCGGGCGGGACCGGCGCGCCGTTCGCGACGTACTGCTCGATCTGGGCCTGGACCGTGCGCATCAGCGCCTGGACCTCGAGGCCGTCGGGCGATTCGTCGGGGACTTCCTCGACCGATGCGCGCAGGTACGGGCTCGTCTGGCTGAACCCGCGCAGCTTCAGGCGCGACTGGCCCTGGACGATCGCCCGGACGGTGCCGTCCTGCAGCTGCACGACCTGGGCGATCTTGGCCAGCGTCCCGACGGTGTAGAGCTCGGAAGGATCGTCGATCTCCTCCTGCTCCGCCTGGCGCTGGGTGACGAGCGCGATGGGACCGCCCTCCGCGACCGCGGCGTTGAGCGCGTTGACGCTCTTCTCGCGGCCGACCTGGAGCGGGACGATCATCTCCGGGAAGATGACCGTCTCCCGGAGCGCGACGAGGGGAAGGTCACGCGGGCCGGCGTCGGTCGCCGCTGGATCCTGCGTTTCGACCGGGGTGGACGGTCGCTTGGCCATGTCGAGGTTCTCCTGAGGTTCGGGTTCGATGTCGGCGGGGCCGGGCCCTGCCGACGAGTGGATCGGCGGTCGGTCGGTCAACGGTCGGCCGTCGATCGATCGGGGGTGGTGGATTCGGTTTCCGGGACCGGGGTGGGCCCGGGTCGGATGCTTTCGGCGTCGCCCGTCCCCTCGGCGTAGAGCGCCTCGAGGATGCGAGCGCCAAGACGCTCCTCCAGCTCGAACAGGATCCGGATCCCGGCGAGGTTCACGCCACGCTCGCGAGTCAGGTGGCGGATCCAGAGGATCCGTCGGATATCGTTCTCGGAATAGAGGCGGATGTTGGTCGGCGTCCGCGCCGGGCACAGCAGCCCCTCGTCCTCGTAGATGCGCAGCGTTCGCGGGTGCGCGCTCACGAGCGTCGCCGCCACGCTGATCACGTAGACGGGCCGCGTGGGGTCACGATCCGGGCGAGGAGATGCCATTCCCGGATGCTAGAACGTTGACAATGCCGTTGTCAAGAGTGTTGCGGAATTCGAGCAATGAGATTCGGACGACAGGGGCGGTGGTGAGCTTCTCGCACCCGGCGGTCGGTCGGCCGGGTAGGGGCGGGCGGTCGGGGCCGACGGCCAGGTCGGGGCCGACGGTCGGCCGGTAGGGGCGGGCGGTCGGGGCCGGCGGCCAGGTCGGGGCCGACGGTCGGGTCGGCACCGGCGGCGGGGTAGGGCCGACGGTCCGGTCGGGGCCGACGGGTCGGGTCGGCACCGGCGGCCAGGTCGGGGCCGACGGTCGGGTCGGCAGGATCGGTCGCACAGCGGCTAGCTGGCGGTCGATCGTTCGCTGAGCGGGTCTAGTGACCGAGCAGGCAGCACAGCGCGCGCGCTCGGCCGACGTTCCGCTCGCTGGGCGGTTCCGATGCCGCCCGAGCCCGTCGAGGTGTGTCGTTTCGTTCGCCCGGCGGGTCGATGACGAAGCTCGTCCGCCAGTAGACCCGCCGAGCGAGTCGGGCGCGTTCGGCACGGCGGTCGTCCTTCGGTCGACCGTGTGACGGGCTTTCGGGGCAGGCTCGCGTGGCCCGCCGGCTGGCAGGCCCGCTCCGCCGCACCGGGGACGTCAGCCCCGCCGCACCGGTGACGTCAGCCCCGCCGCACCGGTGACGTCAGCCCGCCGCGACCCCCTCCGGGTCACCGATCAGCTGGCCGTGCAGCAGGGCCTCGCATTCCTGCTTCCCGATGGCGATGACCTTGTCTCCCTCGCGCAGGATGCTGTCGGGCCGCAGCGGAGTCGCAACGCCGGCGCGCACCACGGCGAACAGGGAACAGCCTTCCGGGATGTCGAGCTGCTCGGGTGAGCGGCCGATGGCCGGCGACCCGGCCTGCAGGTGCGCCTCGATGATCTCGAGCTCGCCCTCACCGAGGGCCGCGAGGTGCAGAAGCTCGTGGACCGGGATGTCCTGCTCGATCGAGCCGAGGATCATCCGGGTCGGGCTGACCAGCTCGTCGACCCCGAGGTGGCGGAAGAGCACTTCGTTCTTCGGGTTGTTGACGCGGGCGATCGTGCGCGGGACATCGAAGTGGTGCTTGGCCATCTGGCAGATCACGAGGTTGTCCTCATCGTCGCCGGTCACCGCGGCGACCACGTCGGCCCGGTTGCAGCCGGCCTCGCCGAGGTACTTGCCCTCGCAGCCGTCGTGCGGGATGACGATCGACCCGATCTCGTCGGTGATCTGCTTGGCGCGCATCGGATCCTTTTCCATGAGGGCCACCTCGTGGCCCGAATCGATCAACTCCTTGGCCAGGTAGTACCCGACCTTGCCACCACCGACGACGAGGACGAACACCTCAGGCCTCCACGGCCGCGCGCGGCGCGGCATCCTGTCCACTGGCGTCCTGCGACGCCTGGTCGTGCGCGTGCGCCCCGGTCGCGTGGTGCCCGGTCGCCGCCATGACGCCCGGCAGACCGGACGGCGGGAAGCCGAGATGCCCGTTGATGGCGTCGACCATCAAACCGGTCCGACACAGCGTGGCGATGCCGAGCTCCGCGTAGGCCGCGGCGCGCACCGGATCGTTGATCTTGGCGATGACGCGGGGGATGGCCAGGGCCTCGACCGCGAGCTGCGCCGACATCACGTTGCGATTGTCGCCCTCGGTCAGGGCGACGAGCACGTCCGCGCCCTCGGCGCCGGCCCGGCGCAGGACGTCCTCGTCGGTGCCGTCGCCCCGGATGGCCGTCCCCCCGAACGACGAGGGCAGCCGCTCGAAGGCGCGGGTCGCGATGTCGAGCACGATCACCTCATGCCCGGCGATATCCCAGAGTTCCGCTGTGGCCGCGCCCACCCGGCCGCAGCCCACGATGACGATCTTCACGATGGCTCCTCGCTCATCGGCTCGCGCACCACCCAGACGGCGCACGGCGCATTCTGCAGGATGTAGGGAACGGTCCGGCCGATGGCGAACTCGCCGCCGAATCGCTTGCGATACGGGAGGCCGACGACCAACAGGTCCGCATCGCGTTCGGTCGCCTCGTCGACGATGGCAGCCCCCACGTCGCGGGCCTGGAGCAGCACCGGCTCCAGGACGAGCTTGCGTGACTCGGCGATCGCCTCGGCGGCATCGAGGACGCGCTGGACATCCTCGGAGCGTCCGGCGATGTCGGCGTCGAGGGGCAGGGTCCAGTCGATCTCGACCACGTGGACCGCGATCAACTCCGCACCCTTGCTGGCGAGGCCGACAACCAGCCGCACGATCCGTTCATCGCTGGCGCCGCCGTTGAGGGCGATCACGGCCCGGCGAAAGACCGGGGTGTCGGTGTCGGGCATCGGCCGCACGATACCACCGGCACGCTCAAGAGTCGGTGGCCATGGTGCGCTTGGTCGCCGCTCAGTGCTCCCGGCGATACGGCACGTCGGCGATGACCGTGTGCTCCCGCCCGAGGATGGCCGCCTTGAGACGCCGTGCCGTCTGGTTGTACAGCAGTCGCTCCCACCAATGGCGAGGCACGTATTCGGGCAGGACGACGATGGTGATCGGAGCCGCCTTGTCGGGCGGCCAGGCCTGGTCGAGGACATCGAGGTAGGCGAGGAGCGGCGAGATGACGGCGCGATACGGGGACTCGACGATCACGAGTGGCACCCCCGGGACCTGGTGCTCCCATCGCTCGCGCAACTCGTCCCCCGCCTCCGGGTTCTCGGTCACGAAGACGGCCCGGATGTCGGAGCTGATCGTCCGTCCAAAGTTGACGGCCTGGACGACGGCCCGGTTGATGCCGTTGACCGGAACCACCACGCGCTGCTCGCGGTGTGGGCCTTCGACGATCATGTCGTCGCGGACGAGGAGCTCCGCCTCCTGTTGATCGTATTCGCGCCGGATGAACAGCATCATGGCCACCAGGACCGGGATCAGGACGATCACGAACCACGCGCCATCGGCGAACTTCACGGTCGTGACCACCACCGCGACGATCCCGGTGGCGATGCAGCCGACCGCATTGGTCGCGAGCCGCTGCTGCCAGCCACGATCGCGGGTGCGAAGCCAGTGCCGGATCATGCCCGCCTGGCTGATCGTGAAGTCGATGAAGACCCCAACGGCGTACAGCGGGATCAGGGCGTGCGTTTCGCCGCCGGCCGCGACGACCAGCGATGCGGAGATGAGGCCGAGCAGGACGATGCCCATCGAGAAGGCGAGACGGTCCCCGCGCAGGCTGAACTGGCGCGGGAAGAAGCCGTCCTCGGCCAGCACCGCCGCGAGCCTGGGGAAGGCCGCGAACGAGGTATTCGCCGCGAGGAACAGCAGCAGTGCCGTGAACGCCTGGAACGCGAAGAACGCGACCGAGTCGCCGTAGATGATCCTGGCTACCTGGGCGATGACCGTCTGCTTCGGACTCTCGATCGGGTAGACGGCGAAGTTCGTCGCGAGGAAGGTGATCCCGACGAATAGCACGGCGAGGATGCCGGCCATCACCATGAGCGTGGTCGCGGCGTTGCGCGATTCCGGCGGCTTGAAGGCCGGCACGCCGGTCGCGATCGCCTCCGTGCCGGTGAGCGCGACGGCCCCGGACGCGAATGCTCGCAGCAGCAGCACGACACCGACGGCCTGGGCAGTCACCGTGGTGGACTCGACGATCTCCGGAGGCGGCGGCTGCCCGCCCTCGCCGAGGACCACGATCCGGTACGCCCCGATGGCGATCATCGCGATGGCACTGAACAGGAACAGGTAGGTCGGGACCGCGAAGATGTTGCCGGCCTCACGCACGCCGCGAAGGTTGGCGATGGTGATGAGCCCGATCCCGAGGACGCCGATCTGGATCCGGATTGGATCGAGCCCGGGGACGGCGGAGACGATCTGCTCGACCGCAGATGACGTGGACACGGCAGCCGTCAGGTTGTAGTCGATGAGCAATGCGGACGCCGCGACGAGCGACGCCAGCTTCCCGAAGTTGGCCTTCGAGACCGAATAGGAGCCGCCGCCCGTCGGATAAGCGATGCACACCTGCCGATAGCTGAAGGCGACGACCGCCAGCAGGATGGCGATCGCGATCGCGACCTCGAGAGCGAGGCCGACCGCCAGTGCCCCGGCGCCGGCGAGGGTGAATGCCAGGATGATCTCCTCGGTCGCGTATGCCGAGGAGCTGATGGCGTCCGAGCTGAAGATCGCCAGCGCCTTGCGCTTCGATAGGCGCTCCCCGAGCTCTTCCTCCTGGTGCAGCGGGCGGCCCAGGACGATGCCGCGGATCCGCGCGACCATCCTCGCCCCGGGGGTCGTCGGGATGCTGGCCGCCTCCTTGGCAGTCAACTGGCCCGGGCCCGTGTAGCGGAAGTACGGGGCGTGCGGGCGCTCCACGCGGACGCGCTTGTCGCCAGGCTTGCGGCCCTGCAGCGAGCGACGACCGCCGATCACGGCCCGAACCTCACGAGGTCGACATGGGTCACGCGCCGAATGCCAGCCGGTCGGCCAGCCTGCCCGGAAGCCCGGCGGCGCGGATGGCGTCCTGGACCGCCGGGATGTCGTAGGGCACGCGATGCCAGGTCACGGCAGCGGTGTCCGGATCGAGGATGAGGTAGGACGCATCCGGGTCGCCGTCACGGGGCTGGCCGACGCTGCCCGGATTGATGAGGGCCCGCGTGCCGTCGAGTTCGACGCTCCCGCCGGATGCCGGAGCAACGACCCGTAACCGTTCGTCTGGCCCCAGGCAGAACGCCACGGGGATATGGGTGTGGCCGTGGAGCCCGAACGTCGTCTCGAGCACGGCCAGGTTCTCGAGGGCGATGCCTGCGCTCGAGACGTACTCGCGGATCGGATCGCGGGGACTCCCGTGCACGAGCGTCATCGCCTCGATGGTGTGGCGCTCCGGCAGCGCCGTCAGCCATGCGCGGGTCGTGCCGTCGATCCTGTCGCGAGTCCAGGCGGCCGCGGCGCGCGCCTCGGGGTTGAACCAGTCGATCTCGGGTCCGCCCAGGGCCGCCGCGTCGTGGTTGCCCCGGACACCCAGCGCGCCGACCTCCATGAGGCGGGCGACGACCCCGTCGGGATCGGGCCCGTACCCGACGACGTCGCCGAGATGCCAGACGGCATCGACCGGGCCCGCGTGTGCGAGGACCGCATCGAGCGCCACGAGGTTGCTGTGGATGTCCGACAGGACGGCGACCCGCATCGCGGCAGAGCGTAGCAGCGTCAGGTGCGGCCGACGGGTCGCAGGCTCCTCACCACGGCTGCCGGCGTCGAGCGGCAGGATCGCGCGGGTAGCCTGGGGGGACCCGCCCGGCGCGTGTCGCCACGACGAGCCGATGATCGGCGAGACCCGACCACGCGACATCGAGCACCGCGACGGAACCGCCACCGAGCCCGTCCACGGCCCGGTTCGCGGCCGCCAGCTCAGCCCCGAGGTCGCCGCGCTTCCAGGCGACGAGCGAACCGCGTTCCTCCAGCAACGGGAACGCGAGCTCCACGAGCTCTGCGGTCGACGCGACGGCGCGTGCGGTGACGACCGCCCACGTGCCCCGTCGGGCGGCATCGGACGCTAGCGCCTCGGCCCGGGCGGTGAGGACCTCGATGCGGCCCGCCAGCCCGGTCGCCACGACCACGGTACGGAGGAATGCGGCCTTCTTGGCGATGGGCTCGGCGAGGGTGACCGCGGCTCCGGGCAGTGCCGCGGCGAGCGGCAGCCCGGGAAATCCGCCGCCGGAACCAAGATCGAGCATCCGTGCGGGGTTGCGCGAGCGGAGCCATGGGAGTGCCGTCAGGCTGTCGAGGACGTGGGCGGTCGCCACGGCGGCCGGATCGCGGATGGCGGTCAGGTTGATGTGCGGTGTCCACGCGAGGAGCAGACGCACGTGGCCCTCGATCGCCGTGCGGACCGCCGGCGCTCGGTCCAGATCGTCCGCGAGGTCGAGATCGCGGAGACCGCCATCGAGGGCGCGCTCGAATGCGGACGGCAACGCCGGGGTGTCCTGGACGCGCGTCGGGAGCGGCTCGCGCTGTCGCTCCACGGCACGCCTCCTGTGGTTCGCGTGCCACCGACCGCGCGGCGCCGCTCCCGGCGTCGACTCGTCTCGCACCGTGGGCGCTGGTTCGGTCTTCCGCGATCCATCCGGTTCACGGCCGGGTTTCCCCGAGCCCCTCGCGGATCGCGTTACCCTCGCGTTCGCCCCAGTGCGGGAAGGGACCGTACGGGCCGGCCGGGCGGGACGTCAACGGGGTTATCCACGAACCCCGCGGCGGCGTGCCTGATTCCGTGGATAAGTCCGGTCAGCGGACGGCGTTGGCGGGCAGCTGGTCCCGGCGTCCGCCGGTGGTCAGGTCCGCGGTCGACCGGGCGCGGTCGGTCGCCGCAGCTCCTGCGTGGAGCAGGGCCAGCGTCCGGAGGCGATCCGTTTCGTGCTCGAGCGCGGACCGGGTGGCCTCGGCCATCGCCGCTGCCGGGATCGCCCCGGCAGGCCCGGGCAGGACGAGGACGAAGGTGGACCCGGCGCCCAGCACGCTTGCGGCGTCGAGCTCTCCACCCATCGCGCGCGCGAGGTCGCGTGCGATCGGAAGGCCCAGGCCGGTGCCCGTGATCGGCTCGTGGTCGGCCATCCGGTAGAAGCGCTCGAAGATCCGCTCCCGGTCCTTCTCCGCGATGCCGGGTCCCTCGTCGCGGACCGCGATCACCGCGACCGCGCCCTCGAATCTGCCGACCAGCTCGACCGGCCGGTCGCCGGCGAACTTGATTGCGTTGGCGGCGAGGTTCGTGACGATCTGTTCCACGCGCCGCCGGTCCCCGGTCGCCGCGCGGAGCCGGGGCGGGGCATCCATGTGCAGCCGCACCCCGCTGTCGAGCGCGATCGGCAGGAGGCCGGCCGAGACCGCAGTCAGGGCGTCCGCGACCGAGAACGGCCCCTGCTCGAGCGCGAGCGTCCCCGATTCCAGCCGCGACAGCTCGAGCAGGTCATCGACCAGCGCCGCCATGGAGCCGACGATCGTCCGACCACGCTCCAGGAACTCGTGCTCGATCGCCGCGTCGCCGACCCGGCCGCCGAGGATCAGTTCCAGATACCCCGAGAGGCTCGTCAGCGGCGTGCGCAGCTCGTGTGCGACGGTGGAGACGAACAGCGCTCGCTCCGTGTCGGCGGCGCGCAGCCCGGCCAGCTCGCGCTCGATGGCCAAAGCGTCGGTCACGAGCGCCAGGGCGACTGCGGCGTGGCGGGCGAGGGCCGGTGGCAGGCGGTGCGCGAGGACATCGGCGTCGACCGCCCGGCGGAAGCTGAATCCGAGGGTCACCTCACCGGCGGACGGGATGGGCAGGCAGGCGAAGACCAGGCTCGTCGGCTGATCGTCGGCTCGGACATGCTCCAGCTCAAGACCCGGCCCCTCGAGGTCGGGAGCCTCTTCCAGATCCACCTGCGGCGCGGAACGAAGCGCCACGGAGATGGGTGCCCGCCTCGCGGCCGCGCGGCGCGCGCGACTGCGGGGAGCCGCCGCGTCCAGCCAAGTCGCCAGCGCCACCGCGGCGTCGTGATCGCCCGGCCCCGAGGCCGCTACGGCGACCCGTCGGGCCGTCCCATCCGCGACGACAGCTGCGCGCTCGGCGCCGACCGTTTGGGCGAGCAGGTCGAGCAGGCCGGCCAGGCGCTGCTCCGGCGGCTCGTCGGCCGCAAGCACATCGAGTGCGCGCGCAAGGAGCAGCCGTTCCTCGTGGGCGACCCGGTCCGACTCGCGCCGGTAGTGCACCCGACGTTCGGCGAAGAGCGGCGGCGGCGGCACGTCCGGCGCGGCGACCGGCAGACGGGCCGGTTGTCGGTCATCCATCTGGCGTCGATGGTGCCCCGACCGTTGCACCCGGGCATCCCCCCGAACGGGAACCGCGTACGGGGACGAAGGTACGGGTCCGCTTGCTCCGCGGCGATCAGCCAGGGCGGGCACTGCCGCTGCGCACGGGACGCCCCAGCGTCCGGCGCACGACATCGATGACCTCGTCCACGTATCGGTCGGCTTCGCCTCGCTCTGCGGCGGTCCGCACGCAGCCCTGGACATGGTCCTCCAGGACGAGGATCGAGAGGGCGTCGACGGCGGCACGCAATGCCGCGGTCTGCTGGAGGATGTCGACGCAGTACTCCTCGCGCTCGATCATCCGGGCGATCCCGCGGACCTGGCCCTCCATGCGTGACAGGCGCCGCATGAGTTGGGCGGTGTCCTTCGCGTAGCTGTGCCGGAAATGACTCGGATCGGGCGCGGGCGCCGGACGCCGGCCGGTGGACGTGGCCATGTCGACATCATACCCCCCGGGGGTATGGATGACAACGTGCTCCGACGGTCGGGCCAGCCGTCGAACGCGGCGCTCGGGTAGACTGGCGGCCGATGGACCCCAGCACGCCGTTCGCCCACGCCAGCGAGGCGGAGATGGCCCGCATCCTCGATTTCTACGCGGTCTGCTGGGAGTACGAACCACACACCTTTCCCATCCTGTGGAACCTCGACGGCGTCGTCGTCGAAAGCTTCGCGCCGGACTTCTACCTGCCTGACCTCGACCTGTACCTCGAGATGACGACGCTCCGCCAGCGGCTCGTCCGCAAGAAGAACCGCAAGCTGCGCCGGCTGCGCGAGCTGTATCCGGGGGTCAACATCAAGCTGTTCTATGCCCGCGACTTCCGGGCGCTGATGCTCAAGTACGGCAAGATCGCGCTCTTCGATGGGCTGTCCGGCTCGTCGGGGCAGGTGGCGACTCCGCATGGCCCGGCCATCGTCGATGGGACGCTCGAAGGGCTCCCGCCGGCCATCGCGGCGATCGTCGGGGCCGAGCCGATCGCGGACGGGCCGATCCCCGATGCGCCCGCCGGGCTCCCGCCCGCGCGTCGTCGCCGTCGACGTCCGAGCTCCGCCGTCGGCGCCGATGAGGCGGTCGTCTGACGATGGCCGTTCGCGCCGCCGACCTGCGTGACGACATCGGCCAGATCCTGCTCTCCGAAGAGCAGATCGCGGCCAAGGTCGCCGACCTGGGCGCGCGGATCAGCGCGGACTATGCAGGCCGCCCGGTGACGCTCGTGTCGGTGCTCAAGGGCTCCCTGCCCTTCATGGCCGATCTCATGCGGGCGATCGACCTGCCCCTGCGGATCGACCTGATGGAGGTCAGCTCCTATGGCGGCAATGCCACCGAGTCGTCCGGCCTGGTGCGTATCCTCAAGGACCTGTCGGCGAGCATCGAGCGCGAGGACGTGCTGATCGTCGAGGACATCATCGACACGGGGTTGACGCTCAACTACCTGGTCCGCTACCTGCGTGGCAAGAACCCGGCCTCGCTGCGTATCTGCACCCTGCTCGACAAGCCCGCGCGGCGGCTGGTCGAGATCCCGGTCGACTACATCGGCTTCGAGATCCCCGACCAGTTCGTGGTCGGCTATGGGCTCGACTACGGCGAGCTGTATCGGAACCTGCGCTTCGTCGGCGTCCTCAAGCCCGAGGTCTACGGGGCCGGCGGGGAGCCCGACGCCGAGTGACGATGCACCGTCGCCCATTGGGCACGGGCCGGACGCTCGCGGCGATCGCGGGCGTCCTGATCGTCGTGGGCTCAGTGCTGCCGTGGTGGCGCCTGGGCGGTACGTCCGGCATCCCCGCTGTCGGGGGGAACGCGTTCGAGGGCAGCGGCATCATCGTGTTCCTCATCGGCGTCGTGACCCTGGCGTTGGTGGCGCTCCCGTACGCGGTCGGCGACCGGCCGACCGGGCTCGACCGGACGCTGTCGTTCGCGCTGCTCGCCGTCGTGGGCTGGCTCGGACTCGGCTGGCGTGTCCTGGATCTGCTGCTGAGTGGCGCCTTCCGCTTCACGGAGCCCGTACAGGTGTTCACCAACGGCCCGGGCCTGTGGATCGCCGGCCTGGGCCTGGCCATCCTGTCGCGGGCGGTCTACCGCATGACCCGGGAGCCGGTCTACCGCTGAGCGCTGGTCACGAAGGCGTTGAGCTCGGCGGCATGGCGACCGTCAGGGCCGACCTCGAGGTACCAGTGCACGTCGGCACCGCCCACGACCGCCACCGTCATCCGGTAGATCCCGTCGGCCAGGCCATCGACAGGTGTCTCGAGTGCCGCGACCCCGGGCCGGCCACCCACGCCGACATGGGTATCCAGCAGGATCGGCCCGGGCAGAGGGTCGACCTGGGCGAGCGTGATGGCGGCGACCCGCTGACCGGCCGGGAGGTTCACGCCGAGCGCGCTCGTGGGCCCGATCGGGACGGGCCAGCATCCCGCCTCTGGGCCACGGGCGGACCACAGCTGGGCGATCCGGCAATCGCTCGCCGCCGGTGGCCGAGCCCACCCGGTCAGGATGTCCCCGACCGTCCACAGGCTGGCCGCCTGAGGGAGCCGGCGCAGGATGTCGACGCCGAGGGCATCGACGGTCACGCGGTCGGGATCACGCGGTCGGGACGCCTCCGCGCCAGCCCCATCGCGATCCGGGCCCACCGACAGCATGACCATGCGGATCCGCCCCGCCGGCTCGAGGAGCAGGTCCATGCGGTAGAGCCCCGGCCGCCACGCGGCGACCCGGTCAGGCGGCGCGCCGGGCGCGCGCAGCCCCACGGCCCAGGCGGCTGCGTTCGCCCACGGCGGCGCGAGCCGGGCGAGATCCTGGCGCTCCGGACGGCCGTGGTCGTCGAACCACCACAGCCGGATGGCAGCCAGCGCCGCACCGGGGGGTCCGCTGATGACGATGACGTCCAGATCGGCCGCGGGGCCGACGTCGACGACGGGGCCACTGGCGATGTCGGTCGCGTCGGCGAGCCCAACGGACGGAACGGGCGTGACGCTCGCCGTCGAAGTGCGGATCGCCCACTCCGCTATACGCGGCGCCGGTCCGAACGCCTCGGGACGATAGGGGCGGGGGGCGAGTGGTCGCTCGGCCGGACCGGGGGCACGCGCGGCCGGCAGTGCGCTCGGCGCCTGGTACGGCGAGGGGGTCGGGCCCGGCGTTCGGGTGCTGCCCCATGGCTCGATCGCGAGCGCCAGGACGATGACAACGAGAGATCCGCCGATGGCGGCCGACCAGCGGTCGAGCGGCGAGCCTGGTGCCGGGACCCGAGTGAGTCCGGCCATGGCGCTCCCCTGTCAGTCCTCTCCGAGATAGGCCTTGCGCACCGCGGGGTCCGTTCGCAGCTTCTCGGCGCTGTCGGTCAGGACGACCTCGCCGGTCTGCAGGATGTAGCCGCGTTGCGCGATGCCGAGGGCCATCAACGCATTCTGCTCCACCAGCAGTACGGTCGTGCCCTGCTGGTTGATCGTGCGGATGATGTCGAAGATCTGCTCCACGAGGATGGGGGCGAGGCCCATGGACGGCTCGTCGAGCAGCAGGACACGCGGTGCAGCCATGAGCGCCCGTCCGATCGCGAGCATCTGCTGCTCACCACCCGACAGGGTGCCGGCCTTTTGCGCCTTGCGCTCGCGCAGGCGCGGGAACAGCTCGTAGATGCGATCGAACTCCGCCGCGACCGCCGCCCGGTCCTTGCGCGCGAACGCGCCCATCTCGAGGTTCTCCTGGATGTCCATCCGCGCGAACACACGGCGCCCTTCCGGGCTCTGGCTGACGCCCAGGGCGACGATCTCGTGGGGCTTCCGTCCGTCGATCCGCTCGCCGCGCAGGTGGATCTCGCCCTGGCGGGGACGCAGGAGGCCAGAGATGGTGCGCAAAGTGGTCGATTTGCCGGCGCCGTTGGAGCCGATCAGCGTGACGATCTCGCCTTCTTCGACGGTGAAGTTGACGCCGCGCAAGGCATGGATCGCGCCGTAGTAGGTGTGAACGTCCTTCAGCTCGAGCAAGGCCATGGTCAGGCCCCTTCCGCCGCGCCGCGGCCAAGGTACGCCTCGATGACCCGGGGGTTGGCGCGAACCTCGGCGGGGCTGCCCTCGGCGAGGACCTCGCCGTAGTCGAGCACGGTGACCCGGTCGCTGATGCCCATGACGACGCGCATATCGTGCTCGATGAGCAGGACGGTCAGGCCGAGCTCGGCGCGCAGGCGGCGGATGAAGTCGGTCAGGTCACGGGTCTCCGAGGCGTTCATCCCGGCCGTCGGCTCGTCGAGCAGCAGCAGCTTCGGACTGGTCGCCAGGGCCCGTGCGATCTCGAGCCGCCGCTGGTCGCCATAGGGCAGGTTGCGGGCCCAGGCGTGGGGTCGCTCGTCGAGGCCGACGAACGCGAGCAGCTCGTGCGCCCGCGCGATGCTGGCCTCCTCCTCCGCGGTGTTGCGCGGCGTGCGCAGGACCGCGTCCCACCAGCGACTGCGTAGATGGACGTGCTGGCCGACGAGGACGTTGTCGAGGGCGGACATCGTCCCGAACAGGCGGATGTTCTGAAAGGTTCGCCCGATGCCGAGCGCCGTGACCTGGTGTGGCTTGAGCGAGCGAACCCGGTTGCGGCGGGTCGTCACGATGTCGTGACCGTCGAACGAGATCTCGCCGCTCGTCGGTACGTAGGCCCCCGTGATCATATTGAAGAACGTCGTCTTGCCGGCGCCGTTGGGACCGATCAACGAGACGATGCTCCCGCGCGGGATGTCGAAATCGACGGAATTGACGGCAACCAGGCCGCCGAACCGCTTCGTGACGTCCCGGGCGCGAACGAGGATCTGGTCGTCGGGGACCTGCCCGGTCAGCGGCGTCGACCCCTGCGCGTAGCTGACCGGGGCGGTCATCGCGGCGTCTCCTCGTCGCTGCCGTCGCCGGTCACTTCGCCGCGGCTCTCCGCGATGGTCTCGCCGACCGGCTCCTCGCCGGGCATCCCGGCCTGCCCAGGGTCCTCCTCGCCACCGGGCTCCGTCGGATCGATCTCCGGGACGAGCCCCTCCTCCTCGATGAGGCCGATGGACCCGATCGCCTGGCCCGGCGGCGCCGTGTGCATCTCCGCCGCTCGCTGGCGGCTCGGTACGAAGCCCTCCGGACGGAACCGCATCATCACGACGAGCGCGATGCCGAGCAGCAGGAAGCTGAATGACGAAGGGTTGATGTCTCCGAACTGCTCGAGGCCGGTCGCGTTGCCGATGTCCGTCAGGCGCTGGCCGGCCCACGAGAGCAGCGTCTTGTCCACGTACTGGACCACGATGGCGCCCAGGATCACGCCCCAGATGTTCCCGATCCCGCCGAGGATGATCATGATCACGACGAGGATCGAGGTCGAGAACATGAAGAAGTCGGACGTGGTGGCGCCCTGATAGGAGGCCTGGAGCGCACCGGCGACGCCCGCGAACGCGGCCCCAAGGGCGAACGCGAGAAGCTTCGTGCGGACCGTGTTGACGCCCATCATCTCGGCGGCGATCTCGTCCTCGCGGATGGCCATCCAGGCTCGCCCCATCCGCGACCGTTCCAGGTTGCGCGCGATGATGATCGCGATCACGACGAGCGCGATGCCGAGGTAGACCGGTGCGAAACCGCTGATCACGCCGAACTTCAGCCCGAAGAAGCTGGGTGGATCGATCGGGTTGATCCCGAGCGGACCGCCGGTGATGTTGGCGTTGACGAGCTGGATCGGGCCGAACGAGAAGTTCACGTTGACGAGGTTCTTGAAGAAGATCGGCACGATCTCGCCGAAGCCCAGCGTCACGATCGCGAGGTAGTCGCCACGCAGGCGCAGCGTCGGGGCGCCGAGCAGCGCGCCGAACACCGCGGCGACCGCGGCCGCGAGCAGGACGATCAGGATGAACGGCAGGTGGATCCCCGGGAAGCCGGGCGGGACGCTCGAGAACAGGACGACGGAGAGGCCGCCGAAGTGGGGTGAGGCGAGGAACGCGGCCGTGTACGCACCAAGGGCGTAGAACGCGACGTAGCCGAGGTCCAGCAGGCCGGCGAAGCCGATGACGATGTTCAGGCCGATCGCCATGATCGCGAAGATCAGCATGAACACGACGACGGTACTGCTCGGCAGCGGGAGGACCCGCGTGATCCCCGAGGGGACGGCCGGGTAGATGAGCGGGTACAGGAACACGGCCGCGACGAGGACCGTCAGCAGGATCGTTCGGCCCCGTCGCTGCTGGAACGCGCTCCGATATGCGGCCGGCCAGCCCGTGATCGTCGCGGCGATGTGGCGGAACCAGGTGGCCAGACCACCGGTCGATTCGACGTGGACTGGGGTGATCAGGCTGCTCATGCCCGGTCCGCCACTTGCTGGCCGAGGAGGCCGGTCGGCCGGAACACCAACACGGCGATGAGGACCCCGAACACGATGGCGTTCGTCCATTGGGCCGACAGGTAGCGGTCGCTGAAGGCATTGATCAGGCCGAGCACGATGCCGCCCAGGACCGCGCCCTGGAGGTTGCCGATGCCGCCCAGCACGGCCGAGGTGAAGGCGTTGAGGCCGAACCGGAATCCCAGGTTCCACACGGTCGTGTTGTTGTAGAGGATCTGGACGATGCCCGCGGCGCCGGCCAGGGCGCCCGCGATGATGAACGTGACCGCGATCGTCCGGTTGACGTCGATGCCCATGAGGCCCGCGGTGTCGGGATCCTGCGCCGTGGCTCGCATCGCCTTGCCCTGCCGCGTCGTGCCGACGAACCACATCAGGATCAACAGGAGCGGGATCGTCACCGCTGCGACGAACACCTGCTTCAGCGTGATCTCGAGCGGCGTGTCCAGGCCGAACATCGACGTGAGGATGTTGGTGTTCGGGATGACGTCGGGGAAGCCAAGGTTCGCCGGGCCCATCCAGAGCAGGCCCACGTTCTGGAGGATGAAGCTCATGCCGATCGCCGAGATGAGCGGCGCAAGCTTGGGTGCGTTGCGCAGCGGGCGATACGCCACTCGCTCGATCGAGACGTTCAGCAGGGCGGTGAAGGCCATCGTCACGGCCAGCACGACGAGGATGAAGCCGACCGTCTGCAGCAGGTCCTGGCCGGGCACCACCCCGAAGAAGAGCAGGAGGTTCAACGCGATCATCGAGCCGAGCATGAAGACATCGCCGTGGGCGAAGTTGATCAGCTGGAGGATCCCGTAGACGAGCGTGTAGCCAAGGGCTACGAGGGCATAGATAAGACCGTTCGAGAGACCGATGATGATCGTCTGGAGGAACTGGTCATCCATGGAGCGGTCCGCTCTCCGTGGCAGGTCCGGGGTAGCGAGACGGGGGCGGACCGATGGTCCGCCCCCGCCGCCGTTTGGTCGGGGTTTACTCGCCCGTCATTCGGGCGCGGCGAGCACCTTTTCGAACTTCGGCGGCCAGCTGTCGACGACCTGGTATCCGGTCGCCTCCGCCAGCGTCGTGTCGCCGTCCGGCTTGATGGAGAACGTGCCGAGGTACGACGCGAAGTCGGTCGTCGAGAAGACGTTCTTCAAGACTTCGTATCGGTCGTTGGTCCCGGCCCGGGTAAGGGCGTCCAGCGCGAGCTGGGCGGCCGCTGCACCGTAGATGCCATAGACGGGCGGATCGTCGCCGTCGTGTGCCGCCTTGTAGTCGGCGACCCACTTCTTGCCGGCGTCCGAGGTCTGCTCGTTCGGACCGACGCCGCCGAAGGTGAGGTACGTGCTGTTGCCAGCTTCGCCCGCGCCCTCGTACCACGCCTCCTCGAAGACGCCGTCACCGGACATGATCTTGATGTCCGGCATAGCGGCCCGCAGGTCCTTCCAGAGCTTGCCCGTGTTCTGTCCCGTGATGGAGCCGATGTAGATGAAGTCGGCACCGGAGTCCTTGATCTTCTGGGCCAGGGCGGCGTAGTCCGTCGCCTTGGCGTCGAAGCCCTCGCTGGTGCCGTTCGCGCTCACGACCTCGATGCCGAGCTCTCCGGCGAACAGGGCCCAGGCGCGGGCGAGGCCCTTGCCGTAGACCTGGGTGTCGTCGAGGACGTAGGCCTTCGTCGCGCCGAGCTCCTTGGCCCAGGCGGCACCGGCTCCACCCTGCTTGTCATCCGTCGAGATGACGCGCGAGTAGTTGCGATAGCCGTTCGGGTAGTAGCTGTCCGGCTCGCCCGGCTCCGTGACGCCCTCGACCGGCGTGGTCAGGCCCGGATACGTGTTCGCGGGGCTGATCATGACCAGGCAGGCGGCATTGAGGATCGGGATGGTGAGCTTGGCCGCGCCCGAGTTGAAGTGGCCGATGAAGACCATCGCGTCGGGGTCGTTGGCCGCGGTCGTCGCGTTCTGCTGGGCCACGGCACCATCCCAGTCGCCATTGTTGGCGGCCGAGGAGTCGTCGAGGTCCGTGTACTTGATCGTGAACGACCCGACGGTCTTGCCGTCGAGGATCTCGCGGATGGACTCGACCAGCGCATCCGTCTGGGCCGTGTTCGAGCCCTGGCGCGGCAACGACGAGTACACGTGGATCTCGTTCGCGCTCGTGCCCTTCTTGTTCTTGCAGACTTCCGGCTGGACGGCGGCGGCGCCGCTGCCGCTGGCGGCGGGCGCCGAGCCGCCAGGAGCGGCTGCCGGTGAGCAGGCGGCGAAGACGAACACCGCACTCGCGGCGATCGCTCCGATCCTTGTGAGCTTCATGCATTCTCCTCCTGAATGTCCGATCGTCCCGGCGGATCCGGAGCGACCTTCGGCCGGGGCCGTCCCGCCGACTCCCGAAACCGGCGATGCGAGGCTCGCCCGTCGCCCGGTGCTCACGGCCCACCGACGGTGCCCTCCCAGGGCGTCGACGGGGCGAGCGGCGGTGCGTGACGGACGGCGATGCAGGACCGTGTTCGGGCGGCGCGCAGGTGACCGCCGAAACGATGCCGTATCATAGCCACCGGCGACCCGAATGCAATACCGGTCGGCTGCAGCCCCGCCGTGCGCCACGCGCACAGGTCACGAGCCTCATGCTCGCCGTCGGCAGGGGCCGCAGGCCTGAAGGTTCCGGCCACGGGTCGGAGAGCCCCGGTCGAGTGGGCAACGGTCGCCGTCCTGCGAGGTACGAACCTTCGGCGTGGAATACCTGGTCCGAGCAGCCCGTGTCACGGATATCGATCGTCTCGTCGCCCTGGGCGACGCAGACCTTCGTGTCGACCGCGGCGCAAGCCCGCTCGATGCCGCGGACCTCATGCGCCAGCTGGTGTATCTCCCGCAGGCCAGCATCTTCGTCGCCGAGTCCCAGCGCGTCGTCGTGGGTGGGGCCGTTCTGGCCCTTCGACCCTCGGTTCGCGCCGGTGGCTTCGTCGGCACGATCGATCTCCTGGTCGTCGACCCCGACCATGACGCGGACCGAGTGACGGATGCCCTTCTCGAGGACCTCATCCGATCGGCGAGCAACAAGGGCTGCACCCTCGTGGAAGCCGTCCGCCCGGACGACCCGGCGGTCCTCGACCGCTGGGCAGCGCAGGGCTTCGCCCTCGCCGGTCCACGCATCCAACGAACCGTGGCCGCGGTCGGAAGCACTGCGCGCCGCATCTAACTCATCGCTCCGCCGAGCTGCGCGATCGCGCCGGCCGAGCGCCATACATCGGACCCCAAGGAGTCATTCGTGAGCAAGAACGTCGCCGTCTTCGTGGACGTGGCGAACATCTTCTTTGCGGCCAAGGCCGCCGGCGTGGACATCGATTACGTCACGCTCCTCAAGTCGGCCACGGCCGGGCGCGACCTCGTTCGCGCATACGCATACACGGGGCTGGACCCGGAGAACGAGAACCAGCGCAATTTCCACGACTTCCTGCGCCGCCACGGCTACAAGGTCGTCAGCAAGGACATCCGCAAGTACGGCGATGGCAAGGTCAAGGCCAACCTCGACATCGAGCTCGTCGTCGACATGATGAAGACGGCCCGCAACCTCGATATCGCCATCGTCGTGTCGGGCGACGGCGACTTCGCCCCGGCGATCCGTGCAGTCCAGGAGATGGGCGTGCGCTGTGAGGTCATCAGCTTCCGGGGCAACACCTCGTCCGACCTCATCGAGGTCGCGGACCTCTTCACCGACATCACCCAGCTCGCGCGGGTCG
This sequence comes from uncultured Chloroflexia bacterium, assembly GCA_963735785.1. GTDB lineage: Bacteria > Chloroflexota > Limnocylindria > Limnocylindrales > CSP1-4 > SPCO01. The sequence goes on from CAVTMH010000003.1 coordinate 1,204,757, forward strand.
AGAAGGGCTCGCGCTCGGGCCGCCGCGTCGCTGACGACGACGCCGACCTGTCGATGACCGAGGTCCCCGACAAGCAGACCGAGGGGACCGGGCTCGGCCGCGGGGGCCGCGGCCGCGGCGGGCGCGGTCGGGGGCGCGCCGGCGAAGCGGAACCGGTGACCACCTCCGGATCGCGCTCGCGAGGCGGGCGCGGCCGGATCGCGGCAGCCTCGGGCAACGGCGTGGCCAGCGGCCGTGACGCGGACGCCGGACTCGTCGCCCTGCCGGGCGAGCGCCTGTCCAAGGGGGTCGGCAACCTGTCCGAATCCGACCTGGCGGCGGCCGAGGTCTTCACCCTCGATGACCTCGGCGGCGAGGCAGTCGGGGCCGGTGAAGAGACGCTCGAGCTGACGCCTGCCTCGGGTTCCGCAGGCGACGGCGCCGCGGAAGGCGCGGAGATGCGCGAGGACGAGGCGGGCCGCCGTCGACGACGCCGCGGTGGTCGCGGCCGCGGTCGCGGGCGGGGTCGGGATGAGACGAGCGAAGGGCCCGCTCCCGTGGACACGGGCCGCGTCGCCGCGCCCGGCCCGGTGGCCGAGTTCGACGAAGGGCTCGAGGACGCCGAGGATGAGCCCGCCGCTCCCCGCGGACCGCGCACGACCCCGTTCGGCTCGGTCTGGGACTCACAGCTCGGCACGACCGCGGCGCCCAGCTCGGCGAACCTCTCGCCGCTCAGCGACGACGAGGACTTCGACGAGCCCGAGATCCCCGAGTACCTGATCGCCGAGCAGCGCCGTGGCGCCCGGGGCGGCAGCCCCCGCGGGCAGCAGGGTGGTCGTGGGGGGCCGCGCGGCGGCCGATCTGCCTACCAGTCGGCCGTCGAACGGGAGCGCTACGGACGCGGCGGCGGGGGCGGCATCAACCGCTATCCCGATGTCAGCGGTCGCACCGGCGGCAACGGTGCGCCCGCGCGCGGGCCGCGCGATGAGCGTGGCCCGGCGCGACGCGACGAACGTCCGCGTGACGCCGCGCCACGCGCCTCGTCGAGCGAACCGTGGAGCGAAGTGCCCCCCGAGCTCGAGGCGCTCCTGCGCGCGCAGGTCGGCCAGAAACCCAACGCACCGGAAACCAGGCGTCCCACCGAAGTGCCTCCCGAGACCGCGACCTCCTCCGAGACGGCCGACGCTGGAGCCGAGGCGACCGAAGCCGCGGCTCCCAAGCGACGGACCACGCGCGCGACGAGTGGCACAAAGGCATCCGCCGGGAAGGCCGGCACGACGGCGCCGAAGCGGCGCTCGACGCGCAAGGCGGCTAGCGAAGCCTCGCCGGACTCGGCCTCCGCCGTCGCCGACGTCGCGCCCGGATCCGAGGGGGCCGAGGCCGAGGCATCGTCCGCTCCGAAGCGACGGACCACGCGCAAGACCGTGGCGTCCAAGTCGGCCGACGCGCCGGCCGCCGACGCGGCGCCCGACGGTGCGGCGGCGTCGGATGCGCCGCCGAAGCGCCGAACCACGCGCAAGACGGCCAGCTCGAGCGAGCCCGCCTGAGCGTCTCCGGGATGGAGGGCGCCCGGACGAGGGGCCAGCCAACCGCGCTCGCGGCGGTCGCCTCGATGATCCGCGGCTCCGCGCCCCACGCGGTGCTGCTGGTCGGCCCCGCGGGCATCGGCAAGACGACGCTCGCGCTGGACCTGGCCGCCGGCCTGCTGTGCACCGCTCCGGATCCCGCCGCGCGGCCCTGCGGCGCGTGCCGAGCGTGTCGGCTCGTGGCGGGCGGCACGCATCCGGACCTGCATCGCATCGGACCCGAAGGGCCTGGCCGGCAGGTCGTGATCGGCGGGCCCGGGACCCGGGTTCGCGGCATCCGCGATCTCATCGCCGAGCTGTCCCTGCTCCCGGTCGAGGGCGGCGCGCGGGTCGCCCTCATCGAGGCGGCCCACCGTATGAACGAGGACGCCCAGGCCGCGTTGCTCAAGACCCTGGAGGAGCCGCCATCCGGCGTGACGCTCGTCCTGTGCGCGGACGCCGAGGAGCCATTGCTCCCGACGATCCGCTCGCGCTGTGCCCGGCTCCGACTCGGGCCGGTCGGCACGCGGGAGATCGAGGCCATCCTCGACGGCCACGGCATCGACGCCCCGCTCGCGGCGCGGCTCGCCCGGATCGCCGCAGGACGACCGGGCCTCGCGCTCGCGTGGGCGCGCCAGCCGGACGCGTTGCGTGTCCGCGACGAGCTGAGCAGGTCGCTCCTGGACCTGCTCGACGCCGGGCCGGCCGAACGGCTGGCCGGACTGCGCGCCGCAGGCCTGCGGGCCGTCGCCCTCACCGCGATCGACGATCGTGCGACCGACGCCGGCCCGATCGCCCGGACGGCCGCCGCGGCCGAGCCCCCGGACGCGGACCCGGACGGGGTCGAGGAGGACGGTCCGCCCACCCGGACGCCGGCGGCGGAGCGGCGACGCGCCGCCGAGGCGCTCGTTGGCGTGTGGGCCGATGTCGCGCGGGATCTCGCGCTGTCCCAGCGCGGCCTCGATCGTTCGGTGCGCGACATGGGCCTTTTCGATGAGACACAGGCCAGGGCGCCCCGGTTGGACCCGGACGACCTGGGCGCGTTCCTGGAGCGCCTCGGCCGAGCCTCCGTCCTGCTCGCGGGGAACGTATCGCCCGAGCTCGTGCTCGATGACCTGGCGCTTGCCTGGCCGCGTCCGCTCTCCCCGGCGGCATGACCGGGGAACACGCCCGACTCGAAGCCACCGCTCGTGGGCGCGTCCAGGGGGTCGGGTTCCGCTACTTCGTCCTTCGCAGGGGCATGGAGCTGGGCCTGACAGGCTGGGTGGCGAACGAATCGGACGGTTCGGTTCGCTGCGTGGCCGAAGGCTCGCGCGCCGATCTCGAGGCGCTGCTCGAAACGATGGAACGCGGCCCGGCGGGTGCGCTCGTCGAGCGCGTCACGACGACCTGGACGCGCCCGACCGGCACCTTGCGCGACTTCGGGATCCGTGCCGGCGGCCATCGCGGCGATTGAGCCGGTCGCGCGCGCGAGTGACGCGACGCTGACCCCATCGGCTCGCCGGATTGGGACCGGTGGGCTATTCCGCCCGGGACCATCGTCGCCCATCGTCGCCCACGATGGACCCGAACTCTCCCGCCGAGGATCTGCCGACGCTCTACCGCGCCATCCTTGATCGCGTGGCGATCCTTGAATCGGCCGGCGATCGCAGCGAGGCCGCGCGGGTCCGGCGCCAGGCCACGGCTGCCTACTCTCGCGCATGGGATGACCGGGCTCGCCGCGAGCTCGAGACACTCCTCCGCCGTGCCGAACGGCCGACCGCAGGCGAGCGCCTGCTCGGCCGAGGCGCGCCGCGCCTGGGTCGGTCGCGCCGCCATCCCCGCACGGCGGCCGCACCCGAACGCTGACCCGGAGCGGGAGCGCCCCGGCGGCGCCGGTCGTAGGCTTCCGGCATGGAGTCCGCGACCGTCGACCAGTCGATCGACCACGCGCTGGCGGCCTACGCACGGCTGACCGAGCGAGCCGAGGACATCGAGGACGAGTGGTCGTACGTCAACGACCTCGCGGCCACCTGGCGGGATCGCCTCGAATCCGTCGCACGGGACCGCGCGGGCCTGTTCCTCGACCCGGCCGGGGTCACCGCGATCGATCGCTTGGTCGACGAGGTGGACCGCATCACCGACCCGCATCGCGCCATCGACTGGCTGTCGACGTTCCCACAGGTCGCGTTGCTGGTCCTGGTGGAGAGCTGGTGAGATTCCAGGACGCCGCACGCGACGGCCGCGCCGTGGTCTATGCCGGTATCCAGGCCGATCCCCTCGTCCGGCGCGCGGCGACGGTGCTCGCCGAGGCGACCACGGCCCAGCGCGTCCTGGCACGCGCGGTGATGAACGGCGAGTCCACCGATCCCGCCGGCTGGATGGCCATGTTCCCGACGCTCTTCGGTCCGTCCGTCCCCGCCGGGCCGGAGCGGACGCGATCGGAGGCGATCCTCGCCGCGAGCCTGGCCGTCGCTGAGCGGGGCGAGCAGGTCCGCAGCCAATTCCGGGGAGCGATCGTGGAGGAACTGACCGCGAATCTCCTCGCACGGCGCGCTGGCGAGGCTGCCGTCCGACGTGAACGACGGATCCTGTTCGACGGCGTTCGGGCCGAGATCCACCCGTATGACGTGACCGTCGAGCGCGATGGCGCAGCGGAGGCCTACGACTGCAAGTGGGGCGCGCGCGGGATCAACGATGACGTCCTCCATCAGCTCGATGACGCGCGCACGCACGCCGCGGACGACGACGAGCGGCTGCACGTCGCGCTCGTCGTCTTCGACGCGGACCGCTCGTGTGCGGTGCGCCTGGCGCGCCAGTACGCCCCGCACGACGGCACGGCGATCATCCCGCTCGAATCGCTCGACCGCCTCGCCGCGGGCGCCCCGTGACCGACGACACGCTCGCGGCCCGGGCCCCGGGCGAGCCCGATACCTGCTCGGCGCCGTTCCGCGTCCGGTTCGACGAGGCCGGGCCGGACGGGCTGCTGCGAACGTCCGTCCTGCTGCGCTACGCACAGGACCTCGCCTGGTACCACTCGGCGCGTCGTGGTTTCGATCGCGACTGGTATCGCGAGCGGGGCCTGACCTGGCTGGCGCGGACCGCCGAGGTTGCCGTCGAGGCCCCGGTCCGGGTGGGGGACGAGCTGACGGGGACTACCCGGGTCGTGGGCTGGCGACGGGTGTGGGCGCGGCGGCGGACCGACTTCGTGGATGGCGCCGGTGAGCTCGTGGCGTGGACGCATGTCGACTGGGTGCTGCTTGACGCGCGCGGGACGCCGACCCGGATCCCGCCCGTCTTCCAGCCGGTCTTCGGCGCGCCGGACGCACCGTTCGCGCTGGCGCGCGTCCCCCTTGCCGAACCAGGTGTCGGCGCGAGTTCGTCGCGCTTCGAGGTCCGCCCGCAGGAGCTCGATCCGATGGACCACGTCAACAACGCCGTCTATGCCGACTGGCTCGACGAGCAGGTCCTGGGGGCCGGCGGGCTTGCCGAGGTCCGGGCAGTCCCGCGGCGCGCTCGGCTCGAGTACGCCCGCGCGGCGGAGGGGGGCTCGTCGGTCGAGGCCGTCACCTGGCGCGATGACGGCGGCTGGTCGTGCCGGGTCGCCGACACCGCCGGCACGGAGCTCCTGCGGGCGCGACTCGAAGCGGCGTCGAGGACTGCGCGGGACGCCGCGCTCGGCGGCTAGCCCGGTTCCGCCGGCACGAAGGTGATCTGGTCGATGTCGATGACCGGCTCGTACCCGAGCGCCTGATCGATCTTGTTCGAGGTCGGATTCGACAGGTCCGTGAACAGGAAGATGAAGCGTCGTCCCTTGTCCAGCTCCGCCTGGCTCGTCGCGGCGGTCAGCGCGCTGGCGTACCCGCGCCGGCGCCGCTCGGGCGGTGTGTAGACGGGACCGATGCGGACCCCGTTCGGGGTCGGGCCACCCGCGGCGGCGACCGAGACCGGTTCACCGTCCACCCAGAGGTACCAGGTCCGGGTGCCGTTCCGGAACGACCGATCGACCATCGCCGACGCCTGCTCCGGGTCGTTTCGCCCAAGGGCCTCGACGATGAACGCGTCCACCCAGGCGCGCAACAGCCCGCGATCGGCCATGGTCGCCAGGCGGACCTCCCCCGGCACCGCGTCCGGCGGCACGACCCGTTCCAGGCGGTAGATCCGCTCCGCCACCCGCGGGCCGACGCTGAGTCCGTGCGGTCCGCACCAGGATTCGGCGAAGCGCGCCGCGACCTCGACCGGACCCGTCGCACCCGGGACAGCGATGCCCCGGGCATCGAGGTCCGACGCCAACGCCGTGGGCACGCCCATGTGGTCGGTGCATGACAGGACCAGGTTCCAGGGCGGCGTCATCACCGCCGCTCCCACGACCCGGCCGGCAGTGGACACGGTGGCGAGATACGGCTCGCGGGAGTAGCCCGGATCGGCGGTCAGCGTCGCGCAGATCCCGTAGATCAGGTTGTGCTCGGCCTCACGTTCGACCAGGAAGTCGCCTGCAGCACCGAGGAACGCCGGCGCCGTCACATGCCGCTCGACGCGCAGAGCCGGGTGTGCGGTCACGCGGCGGAGTCTGACACCTCGGAGGTCGACGGCGGGACATCCTCGGGGGCGCCACCGCGCGACCGCTCGCGTCGCCAGGCGGGGATGTAGAGCGGCGCCGCTGCCGCGCACACGATGCCGCCGACCACCATCGCGGTCGTCAAGGAGGTCCCATCTGCCAGTGCGGCGAGGACGATGGCCCCGATCGCGCCGGCCGGCTGGCTGACCATCGAATTCATCGACAGGACGGTCGTCCGGTGCGGACCATCGACCTGGCGGTGCAGGAGCGTCGTGTGCATCGGGTTCGAGGCGCCGTGGGCGACATAGCACGCGAGGTACGCCGACACGATACCGAGCGGACCCGCGAGCACACCCATGCCGACGATCGTCAGGCCCTGGAGGATGCGCAGGAACGCCGCCGACCGGGCGACGCCGATGCGGCGACTCACCGTGGCGATCAGGGCCGCGCCGGCGGCCGATGCGAACCAGGCCGCCGAGCTCACCGGCCCCATCAGCGCCGCCGCGTCATCGGTGTCGCCCACGACCTCCGCGAGACGCACCGGGAACAGGCTCTCGAAGGTGACCATCGAGAAGCCCCAGAAGAGCTCCACCAGGATCAGGGCGAGCAGGACACGCGAAGAACGCAGGAGGCGAAGTCCATCGCGGATGACCCCCGGGACCGCCGCCACGGAGCTCGCGACGGCGCGAGGCCCGCGTGCCGTCCGCACTTCTCGCATGAGCGTGACGATCGCGATCAGACCCACCACCTGGAGGCCGAGCGCCACCAGGAGCGGCAGCGCGAGCGCCTCGACGGCGTCGAACGGGTCGACGGCGATCAACGCGCCCGACAGGAGCGCTCCTGAGGCGATCGCCAGGCTCAGGACCGTGCTGCCCGCACCGAGACCGGCCTCGATCCGGGCGCCCGGGTCGGCCCCGAGCGTCGCGTCGACGAACCAGGCCTCGAGCGGGCCGCTGTCGAGCGCTCGATGGATGCCCTGCAGGAACATCGCCGCCGCGAACAGCGCGACCGAGTCCGCGAGGAAGAAGGTCGCGAGCGAGAGCAGGCCGACGAGGCTGGAGAGGATGAGCACCGGCCGGCGACCGAGCGAGTCAGAGAGGCCACCCGTCGGTAGCTCGAGGGCGAGCACGACGAAGCCCTGGACCGAGAAGACGATCCCGATCTCCGTCAGCGACAGCCCACGCGACAGGGGCAGGAGCACGAAGATCGGGATGAGGAGCCCGGTCGGGAGCCAGCGCAGGGCGAGCAGGATCAGGTAGCGGCGGCGCGCCGTCGGCACGTCGAGGGGCGTCATCGCGGGGCGGGTCCGAGCGGGAACGCGTGCACGTGGATCTCGACTGCCACGGCGCGTTCGTCACCTGGGTCCGTGTCCCGATACCGCTCCAGCAGCGTGGTGATCTCGGCCCCGAGCTCGGCGAGTCGCTGGGGGGAGATCCGCAAGAGGTAGTCGCTCGCGTCGGCGGCCTCCTGCCAGTCGAGGGGCCACGAGGAATGTCCATCGAGCCAGGCCGCGTATCGATCGAGGAACGAGCGCAGGTAGTAGCGGCGTAGCCAGTCGGCGGCCGCCTGCCCATCGGCGTCGTACGCCACGTCTCGCTGGGTGAAGCTGTGCATCTCCGTCGACGCGCGCCACCAGCGTTCCCGGCCGTGACCCTCGCCGGTCTCTTCGACGATCCCCACGGAGGCGAGCTTCCGCAGGTGGTAGCTGGTTGCACCGGAATTCGTCCCCAGCCGTTCGGCGAGTGCGGTCGCGGTAGCCGGGCCGCCGGCTCGCAGCGCGCTCAGCAGGCGTGACCGCAGCGGGTGGGCGAGCACCTTCACGGCGCGCGCGTCCAGGTGGAGTGTCGAGGTGGTCGAGCCGGTCGTCATCGTCTCGACAGGATAGCGTGCATAACAAGTGTGCACAAGTTATGTGCACAGCCTGAGGATGTGGGTCGCCGGTATCATCGCTCCGTGCCGATCCGCGCCGACCTGGCTGGATTGCCAGCCTGGGGCTTTGCCTTTGCGGGCCCGCTCCGTGACGAGCTGACGGCGCTCGCCCTGGCCGGAACGAAGACGACGACGGCCGGCCTGCTGGCCGAGATGGAGGCCGAGGGCGAGGCGCTCCCGGAGCCGGGAATGCGGGAAATCCTGCTCGACTCCGACGAGCGCCCGGTCGCCGTGATCGAGACCGTCGAGTGCCGCGTCGCACGCCTGGCGGATGTCGACGACCGCCATGCGATCGACGAGGGCGAGGGCTACGCCGACGCCCACGCGTTCCGGGACGCGCACGAGCGCTTCTGGAACGGCTACCTCGACGACCTGCGCTCGACGCTCGGTGACCCGGAATTCGTGCTCGATGACGACACGCTCGTGGTCCTCCAGCGGTTCCGCGTCATCGAGCGCCTCGAGCAGGATCCGGTCGCGACGTAGCTACGATATAGCGCCCCGACAGGGTCACCGCGCGGATGCCAAACATATCCGAGCATCACGAATCCGCCGGCGGCAGCGCCCTGCTTTGGTAGTGCGACGGATAGTAGTCGCGGTCCCGGGGAACGCCGAGTCGGGCGGCTTCCACCTCCCAGAGTCGCCATTGCTCGGCCAACTCGAGCGATACGCCGCTGCCCGTCAAGCCATCGCGGACCGATTGGCGTTGTGCTTGGAAGATGCGCCCAGGGTGCCGACGGCTCAAGGAGTAAGAGTGGTACGAGAGCGACATTCACTCCTAGCTTGTCGGATTCGGCGCCCCGTTGGCCTGATCCGCTCAGTACATTCGTTCCATGGGCTCAACGCCAAAACTCCGTCAGATTGCGAGCGCATCAAGCTCCCGTAACGGACCACAAGCACACCGCCACGCATGCCGACCCATCACTCGCCATCCGCCGTGCCAGCGCAGTGAGGACGACCACCGAAGTCCGACTCCGGGCATACGTGGCCCTCGTTGCCGCCCTCGCCGTAGGGTCACTTTGGCTGCCTGCAACTTGGGATGCGCCACCCACCACATGGCTTATTGCACTCCTCGTGCTGTTGCCATTCTCCATCGCCCTCGAGTTCGTGAGCGTTCCGCTGCCATCAGGCGGCAGCTTCTCGATGGCGACCGTGCCCCATGTCGCCACGATCCTGCTGGTGCCCGCCCCGGTGGCGGCCTTCTCGATCGGGCTGGCGGTCCTGCTGGAGCAGGTCCTCCATCGATCCCCGCCGGTTCGACTCACGTTCAACGTCGCCGGCACCGTGCTCACGGCATCGATCGCCTCGTACCTCATGGGCCACTTCGGCACGGTCTGGGAAGCGGGCGCCGTCGACGACCTGCGTGCCCCGCTGCCCCTGATCGCCGTTACGGCGACCTACTTCCTCGTGAATGCGGCGCTCTTGGGCGTCGTGCTCGCGATCGTCGAGCGCCGTTCACTGGTTTCGGTGCTCCGGCCGGACAGCGGCACGATCGCGCCGGAGCTTGCCGCTGCGGCCATCGGCGCGCAGTACGCGCTGGTGTGGACGATCGACCCGCTCCTCGTCGCCCTCATCGCGATCCCTGCCTGGGTGATTGCGCAGTCGTTCGATTACATCCAGCGTCTCGCCTCCGAGACGCAGGGGTCTGTGCGTTCGATCGCGCGGATCATCGACCACCGCGACGCGACCACGTTCCATCACTCCGAGCGGGTCGCCGCGAATGCGGCACGCCTGGGTCGGGCGCTCGGGCTCCCCGAGGACCAGGTGTCGCTGATCGAACAGGCAGCAGGAGTCCACGATGTCGGCAAGATCGGCGTTCCTGACGCCGTCCTGCTGAAGTCCGGATTCCTGACGTCCGAAGAGCAGGTGACGATGCGTCGGCACACGGAGCTCGGCGCGCAGATCCTGACGGGCTTCCGGCAGTTCCGACCGGGTGCCGACATCGTGCGCCATCACCACGAGCAGTGGGACGGCGGGGGCTACCCCGACGGGCTCGCCGGGACGGAGATCCCGCTTGGCGCGCGGGTGGTCGCTGTGGTCGATGCGTTCGACGCGATGACCTCAGACCGGCCGTATCGCCTGGCCCTCGACCGCGCCGAAGCCCTGTCGCGGATCGCCGCCGGCAGCGGCCAGCAATGGGACCCGGAAATCGTGCGAGTGTTCCTCGAGCTCGAAGGCTACGTGGAGATCGCGGACCGCAGGCCGGCCGGCGCCAGCTCCACGGACCTCGAGGTCCTGCGCGCATGATCGGCCGGCTCCGCGGCTGGCTCGTCTTCCGCGGAAATCACGCCTTCACCTGGCTGTGGTGGAGCGAGACCGTCTCGCTCTTCGGAAGTCAGGTGACGTTCATCGCGATCCCGCTCCTCGCCGCGCTCACCCTGGATGCCGGTGCGTTCGAGATGGGTCTGATGGCCGCCGTCGAGACGATGCCGTATCTGCTCTTCTCGCTGCCGGCCGGCGTCCTGGCCGACCGGGTCAGCCGGCGGCGCCTGCTCATCGTCAGCAACCTCGCAAGGGCCGCGCTGCTGTTGACGATTCCGACGAGCGTGGCTCTCGGCGTCCTCTCGTTGCCGCTGCTCTATGTGATCTCGTTCCTGATCGGGATATTCAGCGTCGTGTTCGACGTCACCTACCAAACCTACGTCCCCGACCTCCTCGAGAAAGACGAATTGCTCGCAGGCAACCAGCGGATGGAATTGTCGGAATCGGCCGCACGCACCGTCGGCCCTGGGTTGGGCGGAGCGTTGGTGGCCGTCGCCGGCTCGAGTGCGTTGATCATCGACGCAGTCTCATTTCTGCTGTCCGCGGTCGGGCTGGTATACGCGCGTCCGCGGAAGCCGGAGCCGATCGCGAACGCCAGCGAGACTGCCACCGTGCCGGCTCCTCGACCCGTGGTTGGCGTCGGGGAGGCGTCCATCGGGCACCTGGTGGACATGTGGGAATACGTGGCCGCCATCGAGGCTCGCCTCGCGACGCTCGAGGCGGCCCGCACGGCTCGCCGCGACCGTTGGGGCATGCGGGCCGCTCTCGCAGGATTGGGGATCGTGGGACGCGACCGGGTCCTTCGCGACATGGCGGCATCGACCGCGACATTCAACCTCGCGAGCGCGGCCATCTCGGCGGTGTTCATCCTGTATGCAGCGACGGAAATCGGGATGGACCCGACGTCGATCGGGATCCTGCTCGCGGGAGGAAATGTGGGCTTCGTGGTCGGCGCCGTCGCGGTCGGGGCCGCGACCAGGCGCTTCGGCGTCGGCCCGGTGCTCGTGGCTTCGAGCGTCCTCGCCGCGATCGCCACGGTCATCCTCCCATTCGCCGCCGGAGCGGCGGCCGTCGGCTTCCTGTTTGCCGGGCGGTTCCTGGGAGCCTTCACGATCCCCTTCTACAACGTGAACGCCCTCGTCCTTCGGCAGAGTCGGTCACCGCGCGAGGCTCTGGGTCGAGTGAACGCGGTCTTCCGAATGCTGGATTGGGGGGCCCTGCCGGTCGGCGCGCTGCTCGGGGGCGCGGTCGGCAGCGTGTTCGGCCTTCGAGCGACGCTTGTCATGGCCTCAGTCCTTGGCGTGGCCAGTGCCTGCTGGCTCCTCTGGAGCCCGCTCCGGCGCATTCGAGATCTCCGGGACGAGGATGACGCGATCGACCCGCCGGACCTTGCAGATCCGCGGCCGGAGCCGGCACCGGCGCCCGGGCGACCATCGCTCGTCGGCGCGGCCGGGGCGATCGGTTGGCCGTTGTCGTTCGTCGGCCGCGTACCTCACATCGAGTGGGCTCCCGTGGCGATCATCGCGGCGCTGGCACAGGCCGTCGTCTTCCTCCCTCCGGTGAATGCGCTTGTTGGCGCGGCGCCGCCGTTCATCTATGTCCTGTCGAGTGCCGTGGTCCTCGCCTGCGTTGTGCGAAACCGCCGCATCCCGGGTCTCCTGATCGCGGCGGCAGGCGGCTTCACCAATCTGCTCGCCGTGGTCGCCAACGGCGGCTACATGCCGGTGGACCCCGACGCCGCTCGCGCCGCCGGGCAGCTGCCGACGAGCGGCTACACCAACACGGTCGAACTGGCCAATGCCCAGCTCAAGCCGCTGACCGACATGATCGTCGTACCGCCCCCGCTGCCGTTCGCGAACGTTTACAGCGTCGGCGATCTGCTGATCTTCCTGGGCGTCGCGATCGCGGTCGCCTGGACTCTCCAGCGCCCACCCTCGGACACCACGCCATCGCACTCCGTCGGACGGGCGGGGAACGAGAGTACCCAGCTCGCCGGTACTGGTCTCTCATAGCGTTGGCCTGTCATCTCGCAGGATGCTGAGGCTGGCAGCACTAGCGCTGCCGGCAGGACCGTCCAGGGGCAAACCCGTCGCGAGGCGGGGACGCAAAGCCAGGGATCTTCCAGTTCGGAAGACCGCCCGGTTGCCGGTACTCCGTAGTCAATCGACATGGAAGGAGTATCAGGATGTCAGTCTGGAAGAGCAGGCTTCGGATCGAGGGTATTCGCGCGCTCCTCGCCGTCGGCGCCTTGGCAAGCTTCATCTACGCGCTGGGAGCCGGCCGCAAGTGGTGAAAGTCCGGCGCCCGAGCAAGGGCTGCCCGGGTACAGGCTGCACTGGGCGGTGAGACCCTTCCGCGTTTCGTAGCCTACCCATGAGTCGCCCGTGCCTCAGGTGAGCGCCTAGAGGCCTTCTTCGAGCCCGCAGACTGGGCGCGGCCGACCGCGAATGGGACGCGGCTCGAGCGCGGCCGGGTGGACCGTCAGCTCCGCGAGCTTGCCCTTGAGCACGCCGCCGAGGCCCTGGACGAAGCGACGTACCTCGACCGTGCCGCGGCACTACGAGCCCAGCGGGACGCGCTGGCGAGGGCGAGCGCCCGGAACCCCCGGCAGCGCGTGGTGGCCTGGCTGCGTGCTTTCGGCGACGCGATCCAGGCAGCGGACGTGCCGGCCGAGCGCGCCGACGTAGTTCACGCGGTACCCGACCGGATCATCGTGGCTGGGCCGGAGTTCGTGAGTTGCCCGGCTGACCCCCCGTACCGGCACGACTTGGCGCTTGTGCTGCCACAGGTTGTTAGAGCGCGCCCGACAGGATTCGAACCTGCGACCTTCGGCTCCGGAGGCCGACGCTCTATCCACTGAGCTACAGGCGCCACGCTGGATGATACCGAGTCGCGTGCTGCGCGGGTCGCCGTCACTCGCCGTCGGAGACGGTCCGGAGCGCGCTGTGGTGCTCGTGCGCGAGCCGGCGCAGGGCGTTGAAGACCGCTTCGAAGACCACCGTGCCCACGACGAGCCGCTCGACCGCGGCGCCGGGGGGCTCGTCCGTCGGGATCGCACGAACCTCCCAGGCAGCCATCGCGTCGGCCGCCGCCGCATAGGGTCGCAACAGCGCCGTGCCGCCCTCCCGTCCGAGGCGCGCCAGCGCGGCCAGCGCCTCGGCGAGGTCGAGCCGTCCGGGAGCGTCGGGTGCCACGTCCCAGCCGAGTCGGTCGATGAACCCGTCCACCGCTCCTCGCGCGTCCTCGGCTTCGGGACTCGGGGACCGGTTTGCGGGCCGGTGGAGCGCACGCTGGGCGACACCGAGCAATTCGTGCTGCGATAGCCCCTCGTCCTCGATCGCGGCGACGACGGCCCTGATCGCACGGATCTCGAGTCCGCCCACTTCCCGCAGGGCCCGGATCAGACGGAGGCGGTGCAGGTGCCCATCGTCGTAGGTGGCCTGGTTCGGGCCCGTAACGGCACCCCCCGGCAGCAGGCCCTCGCGCAGGTAGTACTTCGCCGTCGCGACGGAGATCCCGGCCCGTCGCGCGAGTTCGGAGATTCGCATCGGCATCCTCGTCATACGTCCATATCGAGGCTATCGGATAGTATCACTATCTACGTATCGATAGCGTCACTATCCGAAAGGTGATCGCATGACTGCCCTCTCTCGAGTGATCGTCGAGGTGAGGCCCTTCATCGGGCGTCCCCTCGTCGCCTTCTACGCCGCGATCCTGTTCGCGAGCCTCCCGCCGTGGCCGTTCGGATGGCACCTTGGGCTCCATGTCCTGGGCGCCGGGTTCCTGATCGGCAATGCTCTCGTCATGGCCGTCTGGCTGACCATCGCCGGGTTCCGCGGTGACGACGCTGCAAAGCGCCGGGCTGCACGTGTCGTCAACCGGGCGGATGCGTGGTTCACGGTCCCGGGTGTCCTGCTCCTGCTGATGAACGGCTGGGCGATGGCCGGCGCCCGGTACGGCGGCTTCCCGGCGTTCCTTGAGACCGATTTCATCGCTGCCGGGCTCGCGCTGCTCACGGCGACCGGTGTGGTCTGGGCGCTGCGCCTGCTGCCGACGCAGATCGCCCTCCTGCGACTGGCCACGGCTCCGGGGGCGCTGGATCGATCCCGGTTCGGTGCCCTGCTGACCCGCTGGTACATCTGGGGCACCGTCGCCACGGTGATGCCGATCGCCGCGGCCGTCGTGATGGCCACCAAGCCGGATGTCTGGTGACGGAGTCAGCGATCGGTCTCGAGTGACACGGCCGTCCCCGACACGCGGATGCCACCATCGGCATCGGGGACGGCCACCTCGATGTGGCTGGGGCGGCCCATCTCGACCCCCTGGGTGATCGTGAAGCGCGCTGGCGGCACGAGCTCACCCCGCCAGCGGAGATACGCGCCGAGGGCGGCGGCTGCCGCGCCCGTCGCCGGGTCCTCGACGACGTCCCCGACCGGAAAGGGGTCGCGCGCCCGGAAATGATGCGCGGACTCGCGCCAGACCAGCTGCACCGTCGTGAGGTCGGCGGCGAGCATGATCGACCGGAGCCGGTCGAAGTCGTACGAGAGCTGCCGGAGCCTGTCGTACGAGGCCGCCGCGACGATCAGGTGATGGGCCCCGGCATAGCCGACGGCGGGCGGCAATGCCGGATCGAGCTCGTCGCGTGCCCATCGGAGCGCGGCCAGCGCATCGGCGAGGAGGGCCGGCTCGGCATCCCGGACGCGCGTCTCGACCGATGTCAGCGTCGCGACCAGGTGCCCCTCCGGCCGACGGTCGGTGTCGATCGTGACAAGGCCATCGTTCGTGGTCAGGAGGAAGCGTCCGGGCGCCGAACGCTCGGCCAGCGCGACCCCGCTTGCGATCGTGGCATGGCCGCAGAACGGGACTTCCGCCGCGGGGCTGAAAAAGCGCACCCGATATGCACTGGCACGGCCGCTCCCGTCTGGAGCGAGGAACGCGGTCTCCGAGTAGCCGACGTCTGCGGCGATACGGAGCATCTCGCCCGCGTCAGGGAGCGCGTCCCCGAGCCAGACGCCGGCGGGATTGCCGCCGTCGGGGTCGAGCGTGAACGCCGCGAGGCGGAGGAGGTCTGGCACCGTCCGAGACTACCGGACCCGACCCCCGATGCGATGGCTTGATCTACGGCCTGGCCGACCCCGCGACCGTTCGCCCGGTCACGCTGCGGGCGAGCTCGCGAGCGCGTCGGAGCACGCCGCGCGGGCCACCGTCGGACTGCCACTGCTCGATCAGCAGGACGCCGATGAGTGCGACCTCGATGCCCTTGTCGAGATAGGCGAGGCCGAAGCGCGGCCCGAAGGCGACCCAGCCGCCGATCGTCGCGGCCGTGAATCCGATGAGCGTGAGGCGGATCAGCCAGCGCCACCGCCCGACGGGGCCGGGGATGATCATCGCCAGTGCCAGGACGGCGTAGCCGGCGGCATTGGCCAGGAACAGCATCCCGCCGAGCGACGCGTGGATCGCGGCGGTGGCGAGCGTGAGCAAGACCGCGGCCGACCGAAGGGCCACGGCGATCGGATGGACGTGGGCGGCCGCGCCGCGGGTGATGGCAGCCATCTCGGTTGCTCCTTCGTGTGGGAGCGGATACGTGCTACCGCTCGATAGCACGTATCGTGGACCGCGAACCGGCTACTGTCAAGTAGCAAGATCATCCCGAGGCGGACCCCACGGACTGCGGAATCGACCCCGATGGCTGGGGATCAGGTTCCGGACACAAAGACGAAGCGGCTCCCGAAGGAGCCGCTTCGATGCTGTCCCGGTGAAGGAGTCCGCCGAAACGGACACTTCTGCCACGCGCCAAAGGCATCTATCACGTCGGCTGCACCGACTACCCTGACCCTACCTACCCATGACCTTGACGCTGGGGCAGCGCTGAATCAACAGCCTCCACATCCTACCGTGCGAGGTGCCATTTTCCAAGGGTTTTTGACAGCCAGATCAGTGTAAATTCCTTAATCTTTGGTCATTCCCCGGGCGCAGCGACCCCCGGATCGTCGTGGACCGTCACCTTCGTCATCGCCACCGGCTCGTTCGGAAGGTCCTTCCCGTCGCGTGGGGCGGACACGATCCGATCCACGATATCGAGGCCACGCGTCACCTGGCCGAAGAGGGTGTAGTTCTTCGGCAGGCGGCCTGCGAGATCGGCGGTGCAGATGAAGAACTGGCTGCCGTTCGTATTCGGCCCGGCATTCGCCATCGCGAGCGAGCCACGCTGGTAGTCGCCGGTGACGGGTTCGTCCTCGAACTTGTAGCCCGGCCCACCCGTCCCGACGCGGCCGCGGTCGAGCGACGACTTCTTGCCGTACTGGCCGTCGCCGCCCTGGATCACGAAGCCCGGGATGACGCGATGGAAGATGACGTCGTCATAGAAGCCCTTGCGGGCCAGATCGACGAAGTTCTTGGCGGCTTTTGGGGCACTCTCGTCGAAGAGCTCGATATCGATGTCGCCGATGTCGGTGGCGATGGTGGCGCGGGTCATG
Source organism: uncultured Chloroflexia bacterium (assembly GCA_963735785.1). Lineage (GTDB taxonomy): Bacteria > Chloroflexota > Limnocylindria > Limnocylindrales > CSP1-4 > SPCO01. The sequence continues at coordinate 1,221,502 of CAVTMH010000003.1, forward strand.
GGCTGCTCCTGCTTCGGGACGTGGATCAGGGATTCGCGACGGTGACCCTGGTCATCGGCACCGGGTCGATGGCCTGGTTGCCGGTTTGGTCGCCGCTGTTCGGCATCGCAACGATGTCATCGACGACGTCCATGCCGGCGGTCACCTCGCCGATGATCTGGTAGGTGTTGGCACGCGCGAGCGATCCCTGCGCGGCGTCGTCGACGACGATGAAGAACTGCGATCCGACCGAGTCGGGTTGCGATGTTCGTGCCATCGCGACCGTCCCGCGCCGATACTCCGCCGTGACCGGCTCGTCGGTGATGGTGTAACCGGGACCGCCCGTCCCCGTGCCGGTCGGGTCGCCGCCCTGGATGACGAAGCCCGGCACCAGCCGGTGGAACACGACGCCGTCGTAGTAGCCGCACTCGGCCAACGCGACGAAATTGCCGACGGCGATCGGCGAGAGGTCGGCCTGGAGGGCCAGGCTGATCGTGCCCGGCCCCGTCTCGATGGTGACAGTGCGCGTCTCGCCGGGGGGCAAGGCGGGCGGCTGCGTCGTCGGGCAACCAGCGCTGCTGCCCGGCGGCGAGCTCGCGCTCGTCGATACGGACGGGGCGACCGCCCCGCCACCGGTCGCGCTGCAGGCGGCCAGGACGAGCGCGAGGGCGGACACGGTGAGTGCGCGGGCGGGGGCGAGGATCATGCGGCGGCCTCCAGGGCTGCGGGAAGGTCGATGGCGCCGGACAGGATCGACTCACCGAGGATGACCCCGGCGGCTCCGGTATCGCGCAGCCGGCGCAGGGCGTCGAGGTCGCGGACCCCGCCGGCAACGAGGATCTCGGCATCGTACGACCGAACGAGCGAACCCACCCGTTCGAGGTCCGGCTCCGTCCCTCCATGCGACAGCACCAAGCGGGTGACGCCGGCCCCGACGAGCTCCTCGACGAGCCCGGCGATGGATGGCGGAGCCGGGCGTCGCCAGGGGAACGCCGCGAGACGTTCCGGCCTCGGATCGAGCCCCACGGCGAGCCAGCCGCCGGCGATCGCGAGACACGCCCGCAGGTCGTCGGGCCGGTCCGCGATGGCGGTGGTCAACACGACCCGGGTGGCCCCGGCCGCGAAGGCGAGCTGGATGGCCTCGGCCGAGTCGAGGCCGCCGGCGAGCTGCAACGGGACGGCGCTCCGCGAGGCGACCGCCCCGACCGCGTCCAGGCTGGCCGGGCTGCCGGCGCGAGCACCCTCGAAGTCGACGAGGTGGATCAGCCGTGCGCCCTGCTCGACCAGCCGCTCGACGATCCGTTCCGGTCGATCGGTCGGAGCGCCGGTACCGGCGGACGCGCCTGGCCAGTAGACGACGCGTGACCGGCCGCCCTCGAGGTCGATCGATGGGATCACGAGCACTCGGGTCAGACGCCTTCGCCCGCCAGCAGCCGGCGATGGAAGCTGATGGGCAGCGAGCCATTGCGCAGCAGCGTGTCGTGGAACGCCTTGAGCGAGAACCCGTCCCCCAGGCGACGCTGCTCATCGGCCCGCAGTTCGAGCAGGAGGGTGCGGCCCAGCAGGTAGGACATCGGGTAGGTCGGACGGAACGTATACCACTGGACCTCGGCGCGGGCGTTCTCCCGGGCGAAATCCGTCTGCTCCACCAGGAAGTCGACACCCTCCTCGACGGTGAGCTCGCCGCGATGGAGGCGGACGTCCAGGATGATCCGGCAGGCTCGCCAGATCGCGTCGGTGTGGAGCATGAGCCGGAATCGCGCGTCGTCATCGAAGCCGTGCTCCCGCATCAGCAGCTCCGAGTACATCCCCCAGCCCTCGACGAACTCGGGCGCGTCGGTCTGGATCCGGGTGAGCGACGGATAGCGGCGCGCGGCGTCGAGCTGCAGGTGGTGTCCGGGATATGCTTCGTGGACGCTCGTGTTGCTGACGGACGCGAGGTTGTGCTCGCGCATCGCGCCCGGGTCGTCGTGGACCGACGGGGTCACGATGTAGATGCCCTTGGGATCGGGGTCGAACGCGGCAGGCGAGAAGTACGCGGCGAACGGGATGACGTTGCGCAGGTACTGCGGCGTCTCGCGGACGTCGATCCGCTCATCGGCCGGCACGCTCACGATGTCGTGCTCCACGAGGTGCGCGCGGGCTCGGCGCATGGCGTCCTGGTATGCCGCGAGCGCGCCCTCGAACGTCGGCGGATGATCGGCCTTGACGCGATCGATGACCTCCGTGTCGGTCGCCGATGGGTCGATCTCGCGGGCGACGGCGGCGCGCGCGGCACGTTCCTCGGCCAGCTTCTGGTGACCGAGCTCGAGGATCTCGTCCGAAGTGAGGCCGTCGAAGGCGCGCAGGTCGACGAGCGCATCGTGGCGCTCCCGACCGACGGCGTACGCGTCCGTGCCGTCGGCGAGCGTGCTCTCCAGCCACCGCTCGTACAGCTCGACCGCCACCTTGGCTGCCTCCGCGGCCCGCCCCAACCGGCGCTCCTCGGCGGAGCCGACGACGCCACTGCCGGCGGCGACGATCTCGTCGAACAGGGCCGGCAGCTCCTGGGCGGTCTCGATCTCGAGCCCCTGCCACAAGCGGACCTGCGGCGCGGTCGCCCGGCTCTTCGCCTGCTCGAGGTATGTCGGGATGGCCTCGAGTCGGCCCGCGATCGCATCGAGGCGTTCGTCGAGCGGGGCATGGTCGCGGGCGAACAGCAGGAAGAGCCCGTCGCCGACCGTGTCGAGGGCGAGGGACCGCCGCTCCCAGATCCGGAGCTCCTCGGTATCGAAGATGGCGCGGCGGACGTTGTGGATCTCCAGCTCCCGCTCGAAGCGCGCCCCCGCCGATAGACCGGAGTCGTCGAGCCCCTCGACGGCCGCAAGGTGTTCGCGCTCGGCGGCGAGCTCCGCCAGCAGGTGCTCACGACCGCCGTCGCCGAGCTCCGCGTCGTCCTCGTGAAGTCCCAGGTACGTCGCATACGTGGGGTTGTCGCGCATCAGGCGGCGGAACCGGGTCTCGACGAGGTCATAGAACCGGTCGTCGAGCGGCCCGCGGTCCGCGACGGCCCCCGGGCGAGGAAGGCTGGGCAGGGTCGTGTCGGTCAAACGATGCTCCTGGGGTGAGGATCGTCCGTCGGGTCCCCCCCGACCGCCGGTCCGCGGATCAGGCGGTCGCGGCGATCGGTCGGGGACGAGCCGGCGGCGCGGTCTCGGCGAGGGCCTCGCGCGTGGCCCGGATAGCGGTCTCGATATCGTCGGCCGAGACGTCGTGATGGGTGACGGCGCGGACTTGACCATGGGCATATTCCACCATCAACACGTTCCGCGCACGGAGCGCATCGAGGAAGGTGGCGCGGTCGCGATCGACCTTGAAGAGGACGAAGTTGGTCGCAACACGGCTTGGGTCCAGGCGGCCGGGCTGGGGCTGGGCGATCCCGCCCGGGCTCCCGATCCCATCCATATCGGCCAGGGCCTCCGCGAGGCGACGGGCGTTGGCGTGATCGTCGGCCAGGCGGTCGATCATGCCGGCCGCACCATCGGCCAGGGCGACGAGACCGGCCGCCGCGAGGACGCCGGCCTGGCGCATCCCGCCACCCACGAGCTTGCGGCCGCGGCGCGCGCGCGCGATCACCTCCTTCGACCCGACGAGCACCGACCCGACCGGGCAGCCCAGCCCCTTCGAGAGACAGAAGGTCACCGTGTCGGCCGGATCGGCCAGGTCACGCGCCGTGACGCCCGCGGTCCGCTGGGCGACGACCGCATTCCAGAAGCGGGCGCCGTCGACGTGGAGCGGGACCGCGTGCTCGCGGGCGATGGCCGCGACCTCGCGCGTGTAGGCCGGTGTCAGCGGCTGGCCCATCGAGTGGGCGTGGGTGTTCTCGAGTGTCACGAGCCCGGACAGGGGCTCGTGCGGATCGGTCGGGTCGCGGAAGGCCGCGTCGATCGCGGCCGGGTCGAGGGTGCCGTCGGGCCGGTCCTCGAGGCTGCGCGCGCTGGCCCCGACCACGACCGCGTGTCCGGCCGCCTCGTCGATGACGAGGTGATGGGTCGCCCCGGCGATGACCTCCTGCCCGCGGCCGAGGTGGGCGAGCATGGCCGTGAGGTTGCCCATCGTCCCGCTCGCAACGAAGAGCCCGGCCTCCTTGCCGAGGAGCTCCGCGGCCCGCTCCTCGAGGGCGATGACCGTCGGATCGTCGCCGAAGACATCGTCGCCGACATCGGCCGCGGCCATCGCCCGGCGCATGGCGTCGGTGGGCCGCGAGACGGTGTCGCTTCGCAGGTCGATGGGTCGTTCCGGCATCGCCGCCGAGTATAGGTCGGACGTCGGACAAGGCCGGTCGCCTCTGCTATAGTCCGGCCTCGCCGCAACTGGACCCGTGGTGTAGCGGCCCAACATGCCAGCCTGTCACGCTGGAGATCGCCGGTTCGAATCCGGTCGGGTCCGCCATCTCTCGCTTTTCCCTACGCCCCGTCCGCCCGCCCGGACGGGGCGTTCCTCTGCCCGCTGCTACGATCGGCCCCGATGAAACGGCTGCCGCTGCTCGTCGTCCTGGGCCTGATCGGGCTCGCCATCGCCCTGCCGATGAGCGGCGGGATGCTCGGCTTCGGCGAGGCATCGCCCGGGCCCGGTGGAGCTTCCGCTCTCCCGAGCGCCGCGTCCGTGGCGACGGCCTCGCCGGGACCCACGGTGACGGGGACGGCGACCGCGACCGCGACGCCGGAGATCACGCCCGGGCCGACGCCACCGCCGCTGGCCGACGTCGCGATCGTGCCGGTCACCCAGTTCCGCGCCACGGCGTCCTCGACCAGCCGGGACGAGCTCCGGGACGTCCTGGCGGGTCGGAGCAAGCGCTACGAGGCGCTGGCGCTCGTCGAGGCCGAGGCCGACGCGATCATCGCCGCGCTGGGCGTCGAGGTTCCGGCCGGCACGGAGCACCTGGTCCTCGCCCCCGACGCCGCGACGCTGACCGGGGACCTGGCCAAGCACCGGAAGCGTGTGGCCTTCGTGCGCGCCGAGGACGTGACGCCGGCCGTCCGGGCGCTGGCCTGGGGCGGGCGAACGTTGTTCGGCGTGACCCGGGTCACGGATCCGGCCGCGTGGCGGCTTCACGCGCGACTCCCGGCCGCAGCGGACACGGCGGCCGCGGCGTTCGACCCGGGAGCGACATGGACGATGTTCGCGGGCGGCGACATCCTCCTCGACCGCGGGGTCTACCAGACGGTCCGTGTCCGCGGCCGTGGTGTCGATTTCCCGTTCGACGGCGGGACGGCCGAGATCACCGGGCACACCTGTTGTTCCGCCTTCGGCTGGGAGCAGCCCGTCACCAGGCGGACGGGGAACGGCGGTGCGGTGCGCGACCTGATCAAGGGCGCCGACATCGCCATCGCCAACTTCGAGAACCCGGCACCCGATCGCGTCCGCTGGCACACCAGCGGCACGGTCTTCTCGGCGGACCCCGAGATCATCGACGGCCTCGCGCGGGCCGGGATCGATTACGTCTCACTGGCGAACAACCACATCGGCGACGCCGGGGACGCGGGCATCCTCCAGACCATCGCGAATCTCAAGGAGCGCGGGATCGCGTACTCGGGTGCCGGGAAAAACCTGGCCGCCGCTCGGAAGCCGGCGATGCTGGAGGCGAACGGCGTGACGGTCGCCGTGCTCGGCTATGACGCCATCGCCCGGGCCTATTTCGCCGACAAGCAATCGGCCGGGAGTGCCCAGCTGTCCCTGACCAAGGTGCGCAACGACATCGAGAGCGCACGGGAGACTGGGGCGGACATCGTCATCGTGTTCCCGCATTGGGGCACGGAGTATCGGGCGACGCCGTTCGCGGGCCAGCAGGAGCTCGCCCGCAGGATCGTCGACGCGGGTGCGGACATGATCATCGGGAACCATGCCCACTGGGCCGCTGCCCTGGAGGTCTACGACGGCAAGCCGATCTGGTACGCGCTCGGCAACTTCGTCTTCGACCAGACCTGGTCGGAGCCGACGATGGAAGGCGTCACCCTCGAGCTCACGTTCCACGGCGCGGAGCTCGTGCAGGCACGGATGCGGCCGCACATCATCCTCGACAAGGCCCAGCCGAACTTCCTCGACCCCGCCTCGGACGGCCGGGTCGTGATGGGCCAGGTCTTCGATGCCTCGAAGGGGATCCTGCCGTGGTGACCGGCGGTGGCGACTAGGAGAGACCGGCGAACAGGTCGGTTTCCGGCCGGTCCGTCTCCACGGTCGACTCGCGCAGGATGAACGCCTCCCTGGACCACGCCTCGCGCCAGCCGTCCAGGCCGAACAGCATGAACGTTGAGTCCGGCGCGATCTGGGTGACGTGCTCCTGGATCGCGTCCCATTTGCGCTGGAGCGGGTCGCCGGAGATGTCGACCCACGTCGTGATGGCCTCGTCGGGGACCAGCATCTTCGCCATGTACGCCTCGAACTCGGCAAGTTGCTCGGCGGTCGCGTCCGCCGGCGGGGACCAGAAGCTGGGCTTGCCCTGCTCCTCGAGCCGCTCACGCATCGCGTTGCGTGTCGACGCCGGGATGGCCTGCTCGTACAACTTGGCCGCCGCCCACGGCGCGAGTCCGCCTTCCGCCGCGCTGGGGCCGCTGCCACCGTGCTCCGGCGCGAGCTGTTCCGGGTACCACGCGGGATCGCCCGACCGAGCGTGGGCCCGGACCGTGACGTCGTGGGTCCGGATGTGGTCCGGGTGGCCGTATCCCCCGAAGTCGTTGTAGGTCGTGATCACATCGGGCTGGATCCGGCGGATGAACCAGACGAGCCGCCGGGCGGCCTCGTCGAGGTCGGCCTGCCAGAGCGACCGGGGGTCAAGGTTGCCGGGCCGACCCATCATGTCGGAGTCGTGGTAACCGAGGTTGTGCCACTCGGTGACGCCCAGGTGGCCCATCGCGCGCTCCAGCTCGCTCGCACGCATCTCGCCGAGCCGGCGGTGGTTGTCGGGTGTGTCGAGATCGGCGACCACGATCTCGCCCATCTCGCCGCGGGTGCACGTGATGAGGACCACGCGCTTGCCTTCTGCGACGGCCTTGGCCATCGTCCCGCCGGTCCCGATCGTTTCGTCGTCTGGGTGGGCGTGGACGGTCATGAGCGTGGGCGTGTGGTCGGTCATGGCGGGATGCTAGCGCGACCGAGAGCGACGCGGCGGCGGTGACAGAACGCACACCCGATCGGCCTATGCGCGGGCAGGACGTGCGCGCGCGCACCGGTGCGACTCCACAACGCCGCGCGCTGACCCGGACCACCGGATGCGTCGCGGTGGCGCGTCGTGCCGCCACGATACGAGCATGATCCATGACGCCGGTCGACGGCTGCTCTTTGCGTTCCAGCGGCCCGCCGGGGGCGAAGCGATCCCGGGGCGGGATCCCGGTGCGCGGCACCCGATGGTCGACTTCGTGGCGTACGCCGAGGACTGCGTGCTGTCGGGCCGCGTCAGGCTCGCCGCCGAGCGCATGACGGACCTGCTCAACGAGCACCAGGAGATCCAGCTCGTCGACGTCATGGTCCAGCGGCTGCGTGATGCGGGCGGGCTCGAGGCGCCCGAGGTCCTCGTCCATCGCGACGAGATCCTGTTCGTCCATGCCGCGGGTCCGCGCGGCGAGGTCGGGCGACGCCGACGAACGCTGCTCCATCCGCTGGCGATGCAGCTGGGGCCGTACCAGGTCCGCGGCTATCTCCACGCGCTGCCCGGCTCGCAACCGCTGGTCGCGATCCGCGCGCGGCAGCCCATGATCCCGCTGACCGATGCATGGATCGAGTACGACGACGGGGTCGTCCACCACGGTCATCGGGTCGGGGCGATCGTCGTCAACCGCGACCGCATCGACTGGGTCGTTCCCGCCCAGGAGGGTGAGCTGGAGGCACGCCATTCCGGTCGATGGTGCGACGGCCCGCTGGCCGAAGGACACTTCGGCTAGATCCGCGCGCCACAGCGGCGATGCCGGTCGTCCGGACCGGCCCCCGCGCTACCATCGACACCATGCCCGACGCGACGTCCGGGGCCCAGGGCCCGCTGTCCGGCCTGCGCGTCATCGACCTCTCGTCGGTGCTCGCGGGGCCGTACGCGACGATGCTCCTCGCCGACCTCGGCGCCGATGTCGTCAAGGTCGAGGCACCCGACGGCGACCCGACCAGGGGCTGGGGTCCGCCATGGGTCGGCGATGACGTGGCCGGGACGCGGACCGCGGCGTATTACCTGGCGGTCAATCGCAACAAGCGATCGCTCAGGCTGGATCTGCGCCAGCCGGCCGGGGTCGATCTCCTGCGGCGCCTCCTGGTCGACGCCGACGTCCTGATCGAGAACCTCCGCCCGGGATCCCTGGCCCGGCTCGGGTTCGACGAGGCGGCCGTGCGTGCGCTGAACCCCGACCTCATCCACCTGGCGATCACCGGCTACGGTCCCGACGGCCCGGCCGCCGAGCGCGCCGGGTACGACCTCGTCATCCAGGCCGTGGGCGGGCTGATGTCGATCACCGGCGAGGCCGACGCCGACGGTGGCACCCCGACCAAGGTCGGCGTGGCCATCAGCGACATCGTGGCCGGGCTGTTCGCGACGATCGGCATCCTGGCCGGCTTGCTCGCCCGGCGGCCGGACGGCCCCGTTCGTGGCCAGCGTATCGACGTGTCCCTCCTGGCATCGACCCTGGCGGTGCTCGTCAACCAGGCCCAGAACGCGTTCACGACCGGCGTCTCGCCCGGCCGTCGCGGCAATGCCCACCCGAACATCGTCCCGTACGAGTCCTTCGCCACGCGCGACGGGCAGATCACCGTGGCGGTAGGCTCGGAACGGCAGTGGCCCCGCTTCTGCGAGGCGATCGGGGCCACGGACCTCGCCCGGGACCCTCGCTTCGCGACGAACGGCGCCCGGGTCACCGCCCGGGCCGCGCTGCGACCGCTCATCGCCGAGCGGTTGGCGGCCCGCTCCACCGCGGCGTGGCTGGAGGCCCTGACCGCCGCGGACGTCCCGTGCGGAGCGGTCACGGACATCCTGACGGCGTTCGAGTCGCCCGAGGCGGGTGCGCGCTCCATGGTCGTCGAGGTCGAGCACCCGGCCCTCGGCGTGCTGCGCCAGGCCGGCATCCCGATCGAGTTCGAGGTCACGCCGGGCGCCGTCCGGACCGCCCCGCCGCTGCTCGGCGAGCACACCGACGAGGTCCTCGGGGAGCTCGGATTGGCGCCGGACGAGGTGACCCGCCTTCGCGCGGACGGCGTCGTCTAGGCTGTGCAGGCCTGCACGCGAATGCGGGCGAGCGGGACCCACGCCGCTGCTAGACTCGGCCGACTCGGCCGACTCGGCGGCCCGCCGCGCGACCCCGCCAGCGGCCCGTCCGACCGCCACGACAGGAGGCCCACCCGACCATGACCGACGACCGTGAACGCTGGGCGCTGATCCTCGGCGCCTCGTCCGGCATGGGCGAAGCGACCTCGATCGCGTTGGCCAAGGCCGGCTACAAGATCGCCGGGATCCATCTCGACTTCCGCGCCGCGCTCGCCCACGTGGATGAGGTCAAGGCCGCGATCGGGGCGGCGGGTTCCGAGGCCCTCTTCGTGAACATGAACGCCGCGGACGACGAGAAACGGGCGGCGGCGCTCGCCACGCTCGGCGAGCGGTTCGATCGATCGCGCGCGGAGGGTCGGGAGCCGTACGTGAGGGTCGTCATGCATTCGCTCGCCTTCGGCTCGCTGGTGCCGTTCCTGACCGACGATCCCAAGGGCGGCGTCGACCGCAAGAAGATGGAGATGACCCAGGACGTCATGGCGAACAGCCTGGTGTACTGGGTCCAGGACCTGTGGCGTGGCGGGTTCCTCGGCCAGGGGTCGAAGATCTACGCCATGACGTCGGAGGGCTCCACCCGGGTCGTGCCCTCCTATGGCGTCGTGTCGTCGGCCAAGGCGGCCCTCGAATCGCACGTCCGCCAGCTGGCGATGGAGCTGGCACGCCACGGCAGCGGCGTGACCGCGAACTGCATCCGGGCGGGCGTGACGGTGACGCCGGCGCTGCTCAAGATCCCGGAGTCCCAGACGATGATCGATATCACGATGAAGCGGAACCCGACCGGCCGGATGACGACGCCCCAGGACGTCGCGAACGCCATCCTCGCGTTGTCCGCCGACGGCACCGAGTTCATCAACGGCGACATCATCAGCGTGGACGGCGGGGAATACATCACCGGCTCGTGACGGGGCCAGCCCGGGCTGCAACGCCGTCAATGGGCGTCGATGCCGATGGCTCCGACGGCGACCGAGAACAGGTAGATCGCGAGGGCCCCACCGAGCGTGGCTGCGACCACGACGCGCGAGCTGTCCCTCCGGTGTGCCTCGGGCAGGAGCTCGGCGGCGCCGACGTACAGGAAGAAGCCCGCGAAGAACCCGAGGATCGTGCCGAGGGCCTGCTCGGGAATCGCCACGATGCTGCCCAGGATGACGCCCGCCACCGGTGCGGCCGCCACCAGGAGCACCCAGCGATAGGCCGCGTTCGAGGGCATGTTGCTCGCCAGCAGGAAGCTGACGACGCCGATGCCGTCGCTGAACCGATGGACGATCACGACCACGGCGATGATCGTGCCCAGCGGGCCGCCCACCGTGAGCGCCGCGGCGAGGGCGACGCCATCGAGGAAGCTGTGGATCGCCATCCCGCTCGCACCCAGGATCCCGATGTGCTGGTGGGTGCTCGCCTCGTGGTCCAGCTCCGACGCGGTCTCGTGGCCGACGTGCAGCGACGTCACCTTGTCGAGCGCGTAGAAGGCCAGGAACCCGGCGGTGGTCACGACCATGGCGACATCGATCGAGCCGAGGTGCTCCACGGCTTCGGGGATGAGGTCGAAGAATGCCGCGCCGATCCGGATGCCCGCCCCGACCGCGATGATGACCCCGACGTAGCGCACCGCGCGCATCGCCAGCCAGCCGCCGACCAGGGCGGACGCGAAGGCGCCCAGGGACACGGCCAGAGCGAGCGGCATCAGGCGCGTCCTCCAGCGAGACAGTCAGGGCACTGGCCGAACAGCTCCAGGCGGTGCTCGTCGATGCGATAGCCCGTGCGGCGTGCCATCTCGTGCACGACCGCCCGAAGGCCCGCGTCGTCGATGTCCCGGCTGCGCCCGCAACGCGAGCAGACCACGTGGTGGTGATGGGCCGGATCGCACGCGACGTACGCGTGCTCACCGCTGGGCAGGTCGAGCCGCTCAACGGCGCGGAGCCCGACCAGGACATCAAGCGTGCGGAAGATCGTCGCCCGGCCGATGCCCAGCCCGCGTGCCCCGGCGTCATCCACGAGGTCGGCCGCGGTGAAGTGGCCCTCGCGACCGGCGATCAGGTCCGCGACCGCACGCCGCGCGGCGGTGGCCCGATAGCCGGCCCGGCCGAGGGCGTCGACGGGGGAAGGGCTCATGTTCACGCGCAGATGATACTCAGTATCAACACGGCGTGTCCAGCCGACACCGCGCCGCACCGCATCGCGGAGCCGGGTACCGCTCAGCGACCGGACCTTCGTCCGGCTGTGGGACGGGGCCCGGCCGCCTCAAACTCGAATGCACGGGACCGGCCCGCTGCCAGGTCACGAGGGACACGATGACGATCGAGATCGGAAGCCAGAAGGTCGGGCGCATCGGCCGGCGCGGCGGTGGGCGCACGCCGCCGCCGATCGCGATCGGCGAGGTCGATGCGAACATCTTCCCGTGCCCGGCCTGCTCTCGGCCGCTCGGGACCGGCAGCACCACCTGCCCCGGCTGCGGGACCCGCCTCATCGCCGGGGTTCGAGCGTCGCGGGTCGTGGTCTTCGTGGGCGTCGGCGGGTTCGTCGGCGTGATCGTCAGCGCCGCCTTGATGACCGTCACGTCGATGAGCGGCAGTCGTCCGGTCGACGCCGTCCTCGCGCCGCCACCCGCGGTGGTGACGCCGAGCCAGCTCCCGGTCGCAAGCGTGCGGCCGGCGACCGCCGATCCGGCCATCCCCAGCGGCGCCCTGTCGGCCCTGCGCCAATCGACCCTCCTCAATCGACGTGTCCTGTCGGACGCCGAGCGACTGGCTGCGGCACTCGCCGCGGCCAAGCCCTCGAGCGCGGAGATCGCGCCGATCCTTCGGACGATGGCCACGACGGCGACCTTCGGATCCGGCCTCGCGCCGACCGTCGCCGAGTGGGGGCAGGCCGACGCCGTGGCCACGCGCCTCGCGGCGTTCTACGCGGATATCGCCGCGACCGCAGAGGAAGGCCTGTCCGCCACGTTGTCGAGCACCCGCGCGTACGTCGCCGCCGGCGAACGCATGCTCGAGATCGTGGCCCGCCTCGACGCCCTCGATGCGGCGTCACGCACCCTCGCCGGCGCTGCCGACGCCGAGCTCCCACCGCTGGTCCCGCCGGCCTCCTGATCCGGGGAGACGCTAGGGGGCGGCCCGGGCACTCGCCGCGTAGCCCGTCAGCTCCACGTAGGCATCGCCGCCGATCGGCACGCCGGCCCGCGTCCCGCCGACGACCTGTGAGCCCTCCCAGTACACGACGCCCGTGGTCGCACTCGTGTCGAGCTCCTGCGCGGCGACCGTGGGACGGAGCTCGATGACGAGATCGTCCTCGCCCGGGATCGTGAGGGTCCAGCCGGCCGGATAGTCGGCACCCGTGTTCGGGCTCGTCCATCGCTCGGTGACCTCCACCGCGAACTCGTCGCGCTCCAGATGGCGGGTCCTGCCGTTCGGATCGACGATCGTGCCGTAGATGAGCGGGTAACTGCCGTCGGCGTCCCGGACGAGGGAGAGCGTCAGGTCGGTGCCGTCGTCGAGGTTGACCGCGAACCAGTCCCAGCCGCCGCCACCGACGCTGATGAAGTCGCCCCACTGGTGGTCGAACCAGGCCCTTCCGGTGACGGCGAGGTCGCGGCCGCCGAGGACGACGCTCCCCGCGGCATCCATCGCGGTCCGCGAGTAGTAGTACGAGCTCCCGGCCGGTCCGAAATCGATCCAGCCATCCCGGTCATGCAGGACGGCCGGCTTGGTCGCGTCGAGCTCGAGGGCCAGGGCGAGACCACCAGGGCTGCCCGCCGTCGCCGCCTCGTCGGCCGAGAGCGCTGCGGCGAGGGTGTCGGTGCCGTCAGATCCGTGCATCGTCCAGGCCGGTCGATCGAACGTGGTGGCGTCGGTCGGATCGACGCCCGTGAGTGCGAGGTCGAACCCACTCGGCGTTCCGGCGGCGTCGCGGGGCGAGCGGTCGACACCGGCACCGACCTCGAGGCGCTGGGCGTAGTGGAACCGCTCCCCGGTCTCGTCGGTGATGGCCAGGTGCGACACCCAGGTCGTCGGGAAGCTGCCGCGCTCCGCCCGGAAGATCACGTACTCGAAGCCGAGCTCGTGGCGCGTGCCGTCAGCGGCCGTGCCGTCGAGATGGCCCGTGTAGTACCACCACTCCGTCAGGCGATCGTGCGGGCCGTCGTCCCGTGGCAGGACCACGGGGAGCGGATCGGCGACGGCCACGGGAGGTTCGGTGGGCGGGGCCAGCGACGGCTGGGGCGCCGTGGGGTTGGCGAGGATGGGACCCGCGCCCGCGACCGGGCCACCGCACGCCGCGACGGCGAAGGCCATGGCCGCGAGGCTCAGCGCGAGCTGCCGTCTCATCGGGCGGCTGCGGCATCGGCGGCGGCCTCGGCCGCCGCTTCGGCTTCTGCTTCCGACGCGGGCAATCGGCTCCCCACGAGCCGCTCCAGCGCCGCGGGCATCCACCAGTTCCAGCGCCCCAGCAGACGCATCGTGGATGGCACCAGGAGCGCGCGGACAACCGTGGCATCGAGCGCCACCGCGATGGCAACGCCGAGCCCGAGCGCCTTGATGAGCACGATGTCGGCGAAGACGAACGACGCCGCGACGACGACGACCACGAGGGCGGCCGACGTGACGATCCGGCCGCTGCGTTCCAGGCCGCGCGCGACGGCCTCGGTGTTGTCGCCGGTCGCGTCCCAGACCTCCTTCATCCGCGTGAGCAGGAAGACCTCGTAGTCCATCGACAGGCCGAACAGCACGCAGAACAGGATCACGGGCTGGGTCGTCTCGACGAAGCCCAGCGGCTGGAAGGCGAGCAACGCTGAGAGGTTGCCATCCTGGAAGATCCAGACGAGCGCACCGAAGCTCGCCGTGATCGACAGCGTATTCATGAGGAGCGCCTTGGCCGGCAGCACGACCGAGCGCAGCAGGGTGAACAGCACGAGATACGTCGTCACGACGATGAACAGCGCCGTCCGCGGGAAGTCCGCGGCGACGCCGTCGACGACGTCCGCGACATCGGCCGCACCGCCGCCGACGAGGATCCCGACCCCGGCCGGTGGTGCGATCGGGCTGCGAGGGTCGCGCAGGTCCGCGACGAGCGCCCGACCCTCCGCGCGGTTCGGGCCGTACGGCGTCGTGAGCGTGAACGCCGTCAGATCGCCCCGGGTCGTCGCCGCGAGAGCGGTCGCGACGAACTGGTCACGCGGACCGTTGGGGTCGTTGTAGAGGAGCTGGTACTGCTCGAGCGTCAGGCGAGGGTCGATGTCGACCAGGCTGTCGACACGCCCGACGCGCGGGTCCCCCGCGAGCCGTCGTGAGTACTCGAAGAGACGGGACAGATTGGGGGGGTCCGTGGCCGCACCGTCGGTCCGGACGGCGAGGCTGATGGGGGCGAACGCGCCCTCGCCGAACTCGGCCTGGAGCCGGTCGAACGCGGCGCGCGACGGCACGCCCGGCGGCAGGATGCTGGCATCTGGCGCGTTGAACCGGACGTGCAGGAACGGTGAACCGAGGAGGAGCAGGACGGCGAGCGTCGGGATGAGGACCGCCAGCGGTCGCCGCATGACCCGACGTGCGAGCCGCGCCCACATGCCCTCGCCCTCGTCGCCGGTCGAGATCCGGCGGACCGCGAACCGGTCCAGGTTCGGCCCGATCAGCGTCAGCACCGCCGGGAGCAGCGTCAGCGCCGCGAGCACCGCCAGCCCCACGACGAGGGCGCCGGCGATGCCGACGCTGCGCAGGATCATGAAGTCGAAGAGCACGAGCCCCAGCAACCCAAGCAGCACTGTCAGCCCACTGAAGAACACGGCCCGACCGGCCGTCGCCAGCGTGACTCGTACCGCATCGCCCACCTGATCCGGACCCGCTCCCGGGCGTCTGGCGAGCTCCTCGCGGAAGCGGCTCGTCATGAGGAGCGAGTAGTCGACGCCGAGCCCCAGGCCCAGGAGCGTGGCGAGATTCAGGACGAAGATGCTCATGGGCGTGGCCGTGGCAAGGAGGAAGATGGCCGCGAGCGCCACGACGACACTCGCCCCACCGACGACGAGCGGGACGCCGGCCGCGACGACCGAGCCGAAGACCAGCAGGAGAGCGATCGCCGCGAGGGGCAGCGAGATGAGCTCGCTTCGCTGCAGGTCCTGCTCGCTGACGGCCTGCACGTCGCCGTAGAACGCGGGCCCGCCGGCCAGCTCCACCGTCAGGTTCGGCGCCTGCCGGAGGGCGGCACGCAGGACCGGCAGGGCCTTGGGGGAGTCGTCGGGCGGCAGGTCCAGCAGGACGATGTCGTAGGCCGTATGACGGTCGGCCGACACCTGTCGCGGCTGGAGGAGGTGCGAGACCACCCGTGCCACGTGGGGTGCGTTCGGGATGTCGCGCATGGCCGCAGCCGCGGCCAACTCGAAGGCGGGTGTGCCGGCCTCGAGATCGTCGCTGGAGAACACGACCACCAGCGCCGAAGGTGGCGCCCCGAGCTCGGCCTCCAGGATCGCCTTGGCTCGCGCCGATTCCAGGTCGTCGCTGATGAAACCACCCGCGCTGAGGGCGCCCGGTGCTTGCGGGGCGAGCGGCAGCGCGAGAGCGATGAGCACGGCCCACGCTCCGATGACGAGGCGCGCGCGGCGCACGACGAAACCGCCCAGGCTATCGAATGGGGTCACGGTGCCATCGTAGTCCCGACCGGCCCGATGGGCGTTCGGACGGTTCCCGGGACGGCTCGGCCTTCTGCTAGCATCTCGGCACGATGCAGCTGTTCCTCGTCGCCTTCCAGCAGCCCATCCCGTTCGGCATCAGCGCCGCCGTGGTCATCGCGATGATCGGGATCATGCTCAAGGCCGCGCTCTCGTCCGAGGGCGGCGCCGGGTGGGTCCGCAAGGTCACGAACCCGAACGCCAAGTTCCTCTTCACGTTCCTCTTCATCGCCTGGGCCGTCGTCTTCGGGATCGGCCTGCAGCTCGTCCCCCACAGCGGCGCGAGCACCCCCTACGGCGCACTCGGGCTGATCGCCCTGTTCTCCGGCTTCTTCATCATGATGGGCTTCCTCTGGGCGGTCATCGGGGAATAGGCGAGGCGCACCACTGACGCGTCGGGTCCGGGCGGGACCTTCGGGCGCTGGACCGGCCTGACGGTCCTCGGCTATCATCCGTCGACTTGCAGGGTGCATACTTTCTATGCACTCGGACCGATGCACCGAGACGCTGAGGATCGGGAGGCCGCCCGCGTGGACGCCCACGAGATCAAGACCGCCGTCGCGCACCAGGACGCCGCTCGGACCGCCGCCGAGGCGCCGTTCGTGAACCTGTTCGACCCCGCGCGGGAATTGGGTCCGAACGGCCTGCCGGCCGTCAGCCGACGTGCGCCGATCTACGAGGACGTGCCCGATGCGCAGTGGAACGACTGGCGCTGGCAGCTCTCGCACCGTGTGAACGACCTCGCCGAGATCGAGCAGATCCTCGACCTGACGGATGAGGAGCGCGAAGGCCTGTCGGCGCCGGACAAGTTCCGGGTCGACATCACGCCGTACTTCATCTCGCTCATCGACCCGAACGATCCCGACGACCCGATCCGTCGCCAGGTCATCCCGATCGGCTCCGAGCACGAGGCCTTCACGGCGATGATGGAGGACTCGCTCGCCGAGGATCGCCACTCGCCGGTTCCCGGCCTGGTCCATCGCTACCCGGATCGCGTCCTGATGCTCGTGACGACCCAGTGCGCGTCGTACTGCCGCTACTGCACGCGGTCACGCATCGTGGGCGACCCGACCCAGAACTTCAACAGCCGCGACCATGAGGCCCAGCTCGAGTACCTGCGCCGGACGCCCCAGGTCCGCGACGTCCTGATCTCGGGCGGTGATGGCCTGACCCTCGCGCCGAAGCTGTTCGAGAAGATCCTGCGCGGCCTGCGCGAGATCCCGCACATCGAGATCATCCGGATCGGGTCGCGCGTGCCGGTGTTCCTGCCCCAGCGCATCGACGACGAGCTGTGCGAGGTCCTGGAGAAGTACCACCCGCTCTGGATCAACCTGCACTTCAACCACCCCAACGAGATCACGCCGGAGGTCTCGCGCGCGGTCGACAAGCTGACCAAGGCCGGGCTACCCGTGGGAAACCAGAGCGTGCTGCTGGCCGGCGTGAACGATTGCGTCCACATCCAGCGCTCGCTCGTCCACAAGCTGGTCGCGAACCGGATCCGGCCGTACTACCTCTACCAGTGCGACCTCGTCGAGGGGTCCGGGCACTTCCGGACGCCGGTCGGGAAGGGCCTCGAGATCATGGAGGGCCTGCGCGGGCACACGTCGGGCTATGCCGTCCCGACCTATGTGATCGACGCGCCCGGTGGCGGCGGCAAGATCCCGGTCATGCCGAACTACCTCATCTCGTACTCCGATCACAAGGTCGTGCTCCGCAACTACGAGGGCTACATCACGACCTACGAGGAACCGGAGACGTACCGAAAGCACGACTCGGCGGCCTGCACGTACTGCCAGCACGAGCGCCCGGAGCCCGGTCAGTCCGGCGTCCTGGGTCTGCTCGAGGGCGAGCGGATGTGGATCGAGCCCAAGGGCTTCGAGGAGGTCCACCAGCGCGGCAACACCGAGGCCCACCGGCTCCAGGACCCGTCCAAGTGGGTGCCGTTCGGGGTCGGCGCGATCGAGGGGCAGGTCGGGGCGCCGCTGCGCGTGCTCGAGCCGGGCGACGTGGCCGAGGCCGCCGATGCAGCCGATCCCACCGACGCCACCGTCGCCCCCGACGCCGCCCCCGCTTCGCAGGCGCCCGAATACGGCCCCGGCGAAGAGCCTCGCCCGCGCGAGGGCGAGCCGACCGCGGCGGCTCACGGGGAGCTGCTCTAGCCGCCCCGCAGGCCCTTGGGTCCTCCCTCACTTCGCTTCACGCACAGTGAAGGTTTGCGGGCCGTATCGGCCGACGCCCGATGCTCGGCCACCCCAGCCGTCGCGCTCTTCACTGATGGTGAACGGCGTGATCTGAACAGGGCTGACCGCGACGGGATCGACACCTTCGGCCGGCAGACGTTCACCTCCGGTTGATCCCGTGTTTCGGGCGGTCCGATCGGGCCGCTTGGACTCGAGATCGATGGCTGTCGATCAACGGGCGTGGCACGGAGAGCTGCTCTGGCCGTCCCAGCTCGCCCTTCGCACCGGTAGCATCCGCTGATGCGTCGGGTCGTCTTCTACGGGTGGGTCGTTGTCGCCGTCACGGCCGTGGTGGTGCTCGTCACCGCGGGGGTGCGTTCGGCGCCCGGGGCGTTCCTCCTGTCGATGACCACGGAGCCGGGCTGGTCGACCGCGTCGGTGTCATTCGCCGCCGCCGCTGGGCTGGTCGTCTTCGGCCTCTCCGGGCCCTTGAGCGGCTGGCTCATGGCCCGAGTCGGGGTCCGTTCGGTCGTGCTGATCAGCCTGCTCGTCACGGGTGTCGCGCTCCTGGCGACCAGCCTGGTGCGCGAGATCTGGCAGCTGACCCTGCTGTTCGGCCTGCTCTCCGGCCTGGGCACCGGGCTCGTGGCCAGCGTCCTCGGCCCGACCGTGGCGACCCGCTGGTTCGTCAAGCACCGCGGCCTCGTCACCGGGATCCTG
Source organism: uncultured Chloroflexia bacterium (assembly GCA_963735785.1). Classification (GTDB taxonomy): domain Bacteria; phylum Chloroflexota; class Limnocylindria; order Limnocylindrales; family CSP1-4; genus SPCO01. The sequence continues at coordinate 1,240,307 of CAVTMH010000003.1, forward strand.
GGCGCCAGCACGAGCACCGGGCAGCTGATCTTCTTCCCACTCTTGACCGCCCTGGCGGTGACCGCCGGCTGGCGGCTCGGGGCGGTGGTCCTGGGTTTCCTCGCGCTCGTGCTGGTCGTGCCGGTCCTCCTGTGGGTCCGGGAGGATCCCGCGGACGTCGGGGCGCGCCCGCTGGGGGTGACCGAAGGGGCCATCGCCCCGAGTCGCAGGGGCGATCCCGGCGTGATGCGCCACGCTGTCCGGACCTCGGACTTCTGGTTCCTCGCCGGCACGTTCTTCATCTGCGGCGCGACGTCCAACGGCCTCGTGGGCCAGCACTTCATCCCCCACGCCGTCGACCACGGATTCACCGCCGTTGCCGCGTCGGGCGCACTCGCGGTGATGGGCCTGTTCAATTTCATCGGCACCATCGCGAGCGGCTGGCTGACCGACCGTATCGACCCGCGCCGGCTGCTGCTCGTCTATTACGCCTTTCGGGGCGTGAGCCTGCTGTTCCTGCCGTTCATCCACGACACCGCATCGATCGCGGCGTTCGCCGTGCTCTTCGGGCTCGATTACATCGCCACCGTGCCACCGACGGTCGCCCTCGTCGCGGATCGGTTCGGCCGGCACAACGTCGGCATCGTGTACGGCTGGGTCTTCGCGGCGCACATGCTCGGTGCGGCCCTCGCTGCGTGGGTGGCGGGCATCGTCCGCGAGAACGTCGGGGACTACGCGCCGGCGTTCGTGGCCGCGGGCTGGATCGCGATCCTCGCCGGGTTCGCGGCGCTGGCCATCCGGCGGCCCCAGTCCGGCCTGCCGATCCCGATCACGGCCGCCGATGGTGGCAGCCCGGCCGAGGCGACCGCCACATGACGGGCAAGCGGAGGAAGTGTCGGCCGGTCGGCGAGACGATCGGGGGCATCATCGTCGGGTTCGATCAACAGATCTTCCGGACCACACCGCCGGTCCAGGAGCTGATCGCGAAGGCCCGGCCGGTGCGCGGCGTGAGCGGCCAGGATGGGGGCCGGTTCGAGGTCGTGTTCCCTGAGGACGGCCAGCCGAACGACGAGCGGCCCGACCAGCCGGATCCCGCCGACGAGGTGCACCAACCGGATCGCTAGTTCCCGGCGACGGTCTCGGTCGCGACGACCTCCAGGGCCCTGCTGAGCTGCGTGTCCTCGATCGTGTCGACCTCCGCAGGGGTGAGCCCCCGGACGTCGTCGGGGGTGAGCGGCACGACGCCGTCTGGCTGGGTGACCGCGACGTCCGGCGCGATCCCTTCGTGCCAGATCCGGCGACCCTGCGGGGTCAGCCACTCGACCGTCCCGATGCGGAGCGCCGAGCCGTCCGATAGCGTGAACTCGCCGAGCACGGTGCCGGTCCCGAACGTGGTCTCACCGACGATCTTCGCGCGACCCGCATCCTGCACGGCGCCGGACACGATCTCGGACGAGCTCGCGGTGGTGCCGTCGACGAGCACGACGAAGGGCAGGTCCGTCGCGACCCCGCCGGCGGAGACCGGATGCTCCTCGCGCTCGCCGGCGGCGTTCCGCTCGATGTAGACGAGGCCGCTCGAGAGGAACTGGCTCGCGATGCCGACGGCCTCGTTGACATACCCACCGGGGTTCCCGCGGAGGTCAAGGGCGATCCGGTCCGCACCGGCGGCGCGGGCGTCCTTGAGCGCCTGGACCATGTCGTCGGCGGCGCCGGCTGAGAACTGCTCCAGACGGATGATCGCGGTCGTCGAGCCCGGGACGAGCGCCCACGTCACCGGTTCGATGGGCACGTCGGCTCGGACGATCGACAGCGTCTCCTCGGTCCCGTCGGACCGCCGGATCGTCACCTCGACGGTCGTGCCCGCCTCGCCACGGACCCAGTCGGCGACATCGTCGATCGAGCGCTCGACCGTGGTTCTCCCGTCGACCGCGACGATCACGTCGTCAGGGAGCAGCCCGGCCGTTTCCGCAGGACTCCCCCTGAACACGGACACGATGCGCGGCAGGCCCTCCTCGGTCTCATCGATCCGGACGCCGATCCCCACGTATGACCCCGACAGCGCGTCGTTGCGTGCCTCGCGCTCCTCTGGCGTCATGAAATCCGTATGCCCGGTGTCGCCGACCGCGTCGGTCATGCCCTCGATCGCGCCATAGATGAGCTGCCGGTCGTCCAGCTCGTCCTTCGCGACGTACTGCTGGTGGATCGTGTCCCAGGCCTCCTTGATGAGGCCGAACTCGGTCGGCGCCGATGGCGCCGGCCCGGACGCAGGGTTCGAGGTCGTGCCCGCTGGCGCGCTCGGGGGCACCACCAGCCGACCGACCCCGATCCCGGCGCTGAACGTCACGACCAACGCGAGCCCGACGATCACGCCGATGAGCGCCGCCCGGCCTCCCTGACCGCCCGCCGATGACGTCGGAGCCTGGGAGGGACCGGGCGTGAGGGAGGTCACGCTCGGCGGCTCGTGGTCGGTGGTCGGTTCGATCGGGTTCCGGTCGTTGTCCATCGGTGGCATCAGGCTCGTGCGGCAGGGACGGTCGACCGCGCGCAGCCGCGCGGGCGGCGCCGGACGCCTGTCCGGCACCGCGAAGGATGCCCCAGATCGGTTGCGAGCAGGGTGGCCGCGAGGTGAAGGTTCGTTCTCAGCGGTCCTGGCTTCACCCGGTCGCGCGGTCGGGGCGCGGGCCGGCCAGAATGAATGGGCGCGGTCGGGGGGTCGGGGTAGGGGGCATGAGGGGGGTCGGGGCGCGGGCGGGCCCAGACGGGGCCCATCGAGGCGGGTCGGGGCGCGGGCGGGCCCGGGTCGAAAGGTCTTGCCGCGATCCGCCGTGGACTTGCATTCGATGCAAAGTCTCAGCGTCGCGTTGCCTCAGATGCACGTTCCGACCGGACCGAGCGGCCTACCGGTCGAATCCGTGCACCGGATGCACGTTCGAGCAGCAGGCGAGGCAGTGTTCGGCCGGGAAGGTTCGAAATCGCTCATCAGATGCAGGAATCTGCACCGGGCGAGTTTCCGGGGGCGGCCCCAGCCGACGTTACATGCATCTGACGCAAGCCGGTCTGGCCCAGGAAGTGGGGACGGGTCGGGCCGGAGGCAACAGGCCGAGGCAGTCGGAGCCTCGACCGTCAGTGCTTGACGTACCGCGCGTAATAGTCCTGCTCGGAGTCCGCCGTCGTGACGGACGGGTCAAACCGGTCGGGGTCGAACATCGCCAGCCGCTCCGGCCTTGCCCTGGTGGCCATATGCGTCGCGAGCAGCTCCGCCAGGTACGGTGCGAGGAGCATCCCACGGCCGCTCCAACCGTTCGCCTGCCACCAGCCCTCCAGCTGGCGAGTCGGACCGACGAGTGGGAGATGGTCCGGCGAGATGTCGTACATGCCGGCCCATTGGCGGATGACCGTAGCGTCACCGAGCGCGGGCGCCTTGCGGGTGATGACTGCCGCCGTGCGGCGCAGGAACGCCGCCGACGAGACCTGGTCGATTCCATACGGTTCGCCTGGATCCACGACCCCCATCACGACCTCGCCGCGGAGAGTCTGGTTGAACCAGCCCTCAGTCGGTCGATAGAAGGTGATCGCGGCATCGATCGCGCGCCGCAACGGCGCCGTCACGAGCACCTCACGCCGGAGCGCGCGGTTCGGAGCGACCACACCGGCCATCGCATTGAGCTCGCCCGACCAGCCATCGGTCGCATTCACGACGACCCGTGTCTCGATCCGGCCTACGTCGGTATCGACTGCTTCGACGCCAGCGCTGCCGACGACGATTCCCCGGACCGCAGTGCCGATGACCAGCCGGACGCCATCACAGGCAGCAAGATGCTCGAGGTGCGCCCATACGACCGCATCGTGATGGACGATCGCGTCGTCGTTGAGCACCGCACCGGCCACGGGATCGCCACCTCGAAGCACCGGCAAGCGCCGAAGCGTGTCGTCTGGTGACAGGATCGAACTGCGCACCCCGATACGGTGGTGCATCGTCACGATGTCACGCATCCGGTCGACCTCGTTGGGCTCGTACAGCACCCACGCGTAGCCCATCCGGTAGAACAGCACGTTGAACCCGAGCTCTTCACCCATCCGCTCGTACTTGTCCTGGCACGCACGGGCGACGTGGGTCAGTTCCTCGGTCAGCTGCATCGCCCGGATCCGCGCCACGTTGCGGCCGGTCGCCCCCGATCCGGGATACCCGCGCTCGACGATGACGATGTCGCGCATGCCCCGGGCATGCAGTTCGCGGGCGATCGAGAGGCCTCCGACGCCGCCGCCGACGATCACGACATCGGCGGTGGGCGGCGGGGCGGAGGCACCGAGGAATCGGGCGACGGCCGAGTGCCTCATGTCGGGTCGCGCGCTGGCGGCGCGGGTGACGACGGCGCCGCCGCTGCGTCTGGGTCGGCGACCACGGCCAGGGTCGCGACCCCCTCGCTCGTTGCGTCCACGATGAGGTCGCGGAGCCGGATCGGACGCAGAGGCGGGCGACCCGTGGGCACGACGGCGTCACCGTTCGCGCCAACGGCCTGCCCCTGACCGATCGCGGACGACACGGCAGACAGGCAGTACTTGCCCTGGCACGGCCCCGTCAGCGCGCCCGTCCGTCGCTTGACGAGCTCGGGGTCGACGTAGCCCGCCGCCAGCTCCGCCTGGATCTCCCAGCCTCGCACGTCCTCGCAGAAGCACAGCACGGCGTGAGCCACACCAGCCGACGGGATCGTGGCAGAGCCGGTCGTCGGGCTACGCGGCGGGTGGCCGGTCCTGGTCGGTGACGTCCCGGGCTGCGCGTCTGGCCGCGGTCGGTCGCCATCGGTCGTGCCGCCGCGGGCGAGGGCCGCCTCCGTGCTAGCGCGGGCGAAGGCCGCCGCCGCCGCGCCGGCCCGGCTCGCCTGGGCATCGACGTCGTTGTCTGCATGCAACTCGTGAGGCAAGACGCCCGCCGCGTCGCCGGCGACGAACAGCCCCGCAACCGTGGTCCGGCCGTCCGTATCCACGATCGGCGAAAGCCGGTCGCGGCGCCAGCCGACCCGCCCGCCGGCCGCCAGAACGAGGTCCAGGTTCGGCGTGCGATCCCCGAAGACGACGACCTCCACTCGCTCCTCTCGGGTACCTGCATCTCCGTCCGTGTCGAACCGGGCCCAGGCCACGCGCCCGTGACCGCCGACCGCGCGCAGGCCGGCCGTCGCGATCGACGCGACGACCGTCGCGCCCGCATCCCGCAGCGAGGCGCCGACCGACGCGAGATCCCCCTCCGCACCGACCAGCAGCGCTCGCTCGCCGGGCAGGACGCGGTGCCGTGCGAGCAGGTCCGCCACGAGTCGCGCGCCCATGACACCGGGACGGTCGGAGCCGGCGACGGTCGGAACCAGCTCGTAGCTGCCCGTCGCCGCGATCACCGATCTGGGGCGGTATTCCCAGAACGCCTCGGCCTCGTCGTCGAGAGCCGTGATCGTCCCGGCGTACCAGCCCGTCGCCGTCGCTCGGGTGCGGACGTCGACGCCGAGGCGGCGCGCCTGGGCGGTCAGGTCCGCCGGGCCCCAGGGTTCTGCCTCCAGGACCACGACGCGGGCGCCTGCTCCGGCCGCCGCGATCGCCGCGACAATTCCCGCCCGCCCCCCACCGACGACGAGCACATCCGGGCTGTCACGGCGCAGCGGAGGCGGCCGCGGATGTGGTGGGCTGCCGCGCCCCAGGCGGCCACGCCCCCCGAACGCGCGGATCACGTCGAGGTATGCCTTGCGCCATCGCCTCGGCCGAAGGAACCGGTGGTGGTAGAAGGTCGGCGGCACGAACCGTGAGCCCAGATCGAGGACCCGCAGCAGGTCGCGCTCGACGGACGGCCAGGCATGCTCTCCCCGCACGGCCATGCACTCCCGCAACGGGAGCCTGCACGTCCGCACGCTCGGTCGCCCGTCGACCTCGCATTCGCACCAGCCACACTGCCCGGTACTGCACATGAGGCCGCGTGGCCGATGGAACCGGAAGCTGCGCGACAGTGTCCGGCGGCCGGCCGCGAGCAGACTCACGGCGACGGGTTCGCCCCACACCCCCTCGTAGCGGCGACCATCGAAGGTGAATGGGACCTGTTCCCGCTCCACCTCGTTCGTCGCGGGGGCGGGCAGCCGACGCGCCGGCACCTCAGCGGATGTGGAACGTCGGCGAGCTGTCGATGCAGACGCGCTTCGACTCGAGATAGGCGTCGAGGCCCTCCATACCGAGCTCGCGTCCGACGCCGCTCTGCTTCACGCCGCCGAACGGGCTCTCGGCCAGGCGGACATAGTGGGTGTTCACCCAGACGTCCCCGACCCGCAACCGGCGCGCGAGCCGCACGGCCCGATCGAGATCGGACGTCCAGACGGCGCTGCCGAGACCGAACTCGCTGTCGTTCGCCAGCGCCAATGCCTCCTCCTCGCGGTCGAACGGGATGACCGAGAGGACTGGTCCGAAGATCTCCTCTCGTGCGATCGAGATGCTCGGGTCGACGTCGTCGAAGATCGTCGGGGCCATGTAGTTCCCGGTCGCCCACGCCCCACCGAGCCGTTCGCCACCGAGCACGAGGCGTGCCCCTTCGGAGCGGCCGCGCTCCACGTAGCCGAGGACTCGCTCGAGCTGCCGGGCGGAGACCATCGGCCCCAGCTGGGTCTCCTCGTCGAGGGGCGAGCCAACACGGAGCGCGTTCGCCCGTTCCGTCAGTCCCTCGACGAACCGGTCGTGGATCGAGCGCTCGATGAGCAAGCGTGACCCGGCGGTGCAGGACTGGCCGGCGTACAGGAAGATCCCGACCGCGACGGCATCCATCGCCTTCTCGAGGTTCGCGTCAGGGAAGACGATGACCGGCGCCTTGCCGCCCGCCTCCAGCGAGAGGCGCTTGAAGTTGCGGGCGCCGAGCTCCATCAGCCGTCGCCCGACCTCGCTGCTGCCGGTGAAGCTGAGCTTGTCCACCCGCGGGTCCGACGCGAGCTGCTCGCCGATGACCCCGCCCTCGCCGACGAGGCCGTTCGCGACTCCGGACGGCAGCCCGGGGATCCGCTCGAGCAGCCTGAAGATCGCCATCGAGGACGCCGGCGCGTCGCTGGCCGGCTTGAGGATGAACGTGCAACCGGTCGCGATCGCGGCGCCGATCTTGCGCAGGGGCAGGTCGACCGGGTCGTTCCACGGCGTGATCAGCGCGCACACGCCGACCGGTTCCTTGAGCGTGAAGTTCAGCAAGTGGCGCGCGGCCGCCGATGTCGTTTCCCCATGGACGAGCCGCGCAGCACCAGCGTAGAACAGGATGCGGTCGATGGCGGGTTCTATCTCGCGTTCGCGAACGTAGCGGATCGGTTTGCCCATCTCCGTTGCCACGAGCCGGGCGAGTGGCTCCACCTCCGCGCGAAGCAACCGGGCGAGCTCGAGCAGGACGGCCGCGCGTTCCCGGCCGGAAGTGGTCGGCCACGCACCGTCGTCGAAGGCCGCGCGAGCGGCGGCGACCGCCTGCTCGACGTCGTCGGTGCCCGACAGAGGAGCGATGGCGACAAGGTCGCCGGTCGCGGGATCGCGGCTCTCCAGCGTCGCCCCGGACGCCGCCGGCGACCAGGCGCCCCCGATGTAGTTCTCGACCCTGATGGGCGGCGCGGCGGTCGGCGTCATTCGGCTCCCTTGATGGAATCGATGAGGATGCCGAGCGCGCTGTCGAGGAGTCGCTCCTCGATCGTCAGCGGCGGGCAGACCTTGAGGACGTTGTCGGCATGGCCGGCGATCCCGACGAGGACGCCACGCTCGAACGCGGCTCGACGGATCGCGTCCGCGCGAACCGGGTCCGCTGCTCCGGACCGTCGATCGGTCACGATCTCGATGCCGATGAACAGGCCGAGGCCTCGGACCTCGCCGACATGGGGGGCATCGGCGAGGTCCGAGTGCAGGGGAATGTCGATTCGGGCGCCGAGGCGCGCGGCGCGCTCCCACAGCCTGTCGCGCTGCATGACGTCGACCGAGGCGCGGCCGGCCGCGAGGTTGACGGCGTTGCCCATGAACGTCGATGTGTGCGTGCCCGCCGGCCAGTGGCGCATGAACGCCTCGCGGCCGACGACCGCCGAGAGCGCCATCCCACCGCCGATGCCCTTGCCGACAGTCATGAGATCCGGCACCACGCCCCAGTGCTCGGCAGCCCAGAGCCGGCCGGTGCGACCGAAGCCGGCCTGGATCTCGTCGAACACGAGGACGATCCCGTGCCGGTCGCACAGCTCGCGCAGGCCCTGGAGGAACCCCTCGGGCGGGATGACGATCCCGGCGCTGCCCTGGACCGGCTCGAGGATGATCGCCGCGACCGGCCCGACGCCGGACACCGGATCCTCCAGCGCGTGGCGGACGAGGCCGAGGGCCTGCTCCGAGGCTTCGCCCGCCCGACCGAGGGGCCAGCGATACGGGTATGGGTAGGGCAGGAAATGGGCGTCCGCGTCACGCGCCACCTGGACGCGCTGCGCGGCCTTGCCGTTGAGCCCGATGACCCCGCTGGAACGGCCCAGGTAGCCGCCGGAGAACGCGATGACCTCGCGGCGCCCGGTCAGGGAGCGCGCCAGTCTGAGCGCGGTGTCGTTGGCGTCGGCGCCGCTCAGGCCGAGGAGGACCCGGTCCAGCCCGGCGGGGGCGATCTCGACGAGCGCCTCCTCGAAGGCGACCCGCGGCTCGCTGGCGTACGCCGACGATACGTGGCTCATCCGGCCCGCCTGGTCCCGGATCGCCTCCACCACGGTGGGATGGGAATGGCCCAGGTTCGCGGCGGCGAAGCTCGCGGCAAGGTCGACGAACTCGTTCCCGTCCGGATCGACGATCGTCGCGCCGTGCGCCTCGGCGACGACCAGGGGGTCGTGCGTGCCGCCCGTCCGCGGGCCTGCCCCCTCGACGGCGCGCATCCGGTCGATGACGCGGCGTGCCTGAGGTCCCGGGTACGGCGTCACGATCCTCGGCGCGGTCGCCGTCTCCGCCGTCACGACTCGAGGTCGTAGACGTGCCGGCCGGCGACGACGACGGGCGATCCATCGAACTCGATCGTCGGCTCCATGACGAGGCCGTCCAGGTGGAGCTCGCATTCGACGAGCCCACCGTACTCGTTGGCCGAGTCGCCAAGGGCGATATGGACGGTCCCGAACGCCTTCTTGGCCTCGGTGATCTCGTCCCCGATGCGGGCCGCGGGATTCAGGCCGATGCCGATCTCGCCGATGTTGTCGGCGTCGACGGTCGCCTCGACGATGCCTCGGAGTCGGTCCGCGGATCGGCCGCCCGCGAACGCCACGGCCCGACCGTCGCGGACGATGATCGACACCGGGCCATCGAGCGCGCCCAGGTCCGATGCCACCCGCTCCCAGACCACGACGCCGTTGGACGTCCCCTCAAGCGGCGGCAGCGACACCTCGCCACCGGGGAGTGCCGACACCTCGCCCGGGTTGCGGCAGATGCCCGTGAGCCACGCTTTCGGCTCGCGGCCCTCGACGGACGCGACCAGGTCGGTCCCGGCGGGGGAGGTGATCCGCACGACCCTCGTGCCGCGCCACAGCTCAGCCAACCGCTCGGCTCGGCGACGGATCGCGACGAAGTCCGCGGTCATGGCCCCGTTCCGCCAGGAATCGGCCCGGTAGGGAGCGTTGAAGTCGCCACGAACACCGGCGCGCTGCGCGACCGCCTTGGCAGCCGTGTGATAGAGCGACGTGCTCGCTGCGCACAGTACGACGTCCGCCGCGGCCATCGCGGCCGCCGCCGGTGACGGCGGCTCAGCGCCGCTGCGCGCTCGGTGGGCGATCGTCACGACGACCGGCTCTGCACCGAGCTCCCGGGCGACACGCGCGAGCTCATCCGGGATCTCCCGGTCGGTCCGGTCATCGACCACGATCGCGAACCGCTCGCCGGATCGGACGCCCAGGTAGTCGTGCACGACCCGCTCTGCGGTCGTGGCGACCGTGTCGACCGCACCGATCATGGCGCGTGGTCGCCCGCCGCGGCCTCGACCGCGGACCTGTGATCTGTTACATCAATTTGGGCGCCGGCCCCGGCCCCGGCCATCGGCGCCGCGGCCGGAGGCGCCGCGATCGCGCCCTCGGTGCCGGCATCGGCGAGCCGCCAGCGACGTCGGACCTCGGCAGCCTCTGCCGCATCGTGGTGCTCGTGCCGCTGATAGAACCCGACACGACTGATCTGGTACTTGCCCATCCGGTGAAGGTCGGCGAGGGATTCGGCGGCCTTGAGCGCCAGCAGGTTCGGGTTCAGGATCGGCAGCTCGCGATGGCGCCCGGTGGCCATGATCTCGCGTTCGAGGCAGCCGCCGATGATCGTGCAGCCCAGGATCACCACCTCGGACGTGTCCTCGCGCAGCGCCTCGATGCATGCCGCAGCGGCATCGTCGGCCACGGCCGTCGTGTCCAGGATCATGTCGGTGACGTACCAGTCGATGCAGCGCACGCCACGACAGTTCGCGGCACCGTGCAGCCGGACCAGGTCCTCCAACCACGGCAGCGCCTTGCGATGGTCGGTGACGATCGTGAACCGGTGCCCGACGTACGAGGCGTGGTTCATGGCCGCTTCGAGCGGCCCGATCACCGGGATGTCGACCAGCTCGCGCGCCACGCGCACGCCAGGGTCGTAGCAGCACCCCACGACGACGGCGTCGTAGCCCGCCTCCTCGAGCCGCCGCACCTCCTCGAAGATGGCCAGCTCCATGAGGTGTTTTGGGTAGTAGTAGTCGATGTTCTCGGGCACGCCCACGAGATGGATGACGTCGACCGCGGTGCCCGTGCTCGCATACGGCACGAGCGTCTCGGTGATGATCTCGTCGAAGGCGGCCGTGCCGAAGGGGTTGATGAACGCGATCCGGCGCTCGACGGGCGCGTCCGTCATCACCACACGCTCGCGTCGTAGGTGCTCTCGAGACCCGCGCGGCCGGGCAGGAACGGGGTCGGATCGATCGCCGGCTTGTCGCCGCAGATCATGTCCGCGACGAGCCGCCCCGTGGTCGGCCCGGCCCCATTGCCGAAGACGTGGCCCGCCGCGATGATCAGATCGTCGTAGCCCGGGGCGCGGCCGATGAGCGGCAGGTTGTCGGTCGTGAACGGAAGGACGCCGGCCCACGCGCGCGCGAAACGCGCAGCCCGCAACTCCGGCAAGGACGCGAGCAGACCCTCGGTGACGAGCGCGATCCCCGCGAGATCGGGCTTCCAGTCGAACCCCGGATAGTCCATCGCGCAACCGAGCAGATACGAGCCGTCGGCGGTCTGGCACGCGCCTTCGAGCAGCGCCAGGCCGAGGCGCTGCTCCACGTCCGTGTCGAAGGGCTCGGCGGTGAAGCTTTCGAGCCCGCGGAAGATGGCGTACTGCTTCACGGCCGCCGGGCCGTACAGCAGGTGCTCCAGGCGCGGGGCCATCGGCTCGGTCTGGACGATCTGCAGCCGCATGGGGTGGATCGGTAGCTCCAGGCCGAGTTGCCGGCCGAGATCCGGGCTCCAGGCTCCGGTCGCGAGGACGACCTGACCCGGCGAGATCGGCCCGAGGTCCGTGTGCACCCGGGTGATCCGGGACCCATCGACCTCCAGCGTCCGGACCGCCGTTCCCTCGCGGATCGTCGCCCCGTGCCGTTGGGCGGCGAGGGCAAAGGCGCGCACGTAACGGCGCGGGTCGATCTGGGCGTCGAGGGGACAGAACGAGGCCCCGAGCACGCTGTCGGGCAGGATGGGCGCCAGCTCTCGGGCCTCGGCCCCGTCGAGCAGCTGCATCGGGACGCCGTCGGCGGTCCGCCGTTCGACGAACTCGCGCATGACGACTGCCTGGGATTCGGTCGTGAAATACATCAGGCCGCCTCGGCAGCGCAGGCCGAGATCGGCGCCCAGCTCCTCGGGCAGGTCCTCGAGGCCCGTTCGGGTGGCCATCACGAGATCCAGCTCCGGTCCGGCTCGACGGGTGTGGACCCAGATGAAGCCGAGGTTCCGGCCGGTCGCTCCGAACGCCAGTTGCTCGGCCTCGAGCAGCAGGACACTCGCGCCGCGTCGCGCGAGGTGATAGGCGCTCGCGGCGCCCACGATCCCGCCGCCGATGACCAGGACATCCGGGGACAGGCTCAAGAACACTCCGGCGTGCGTGGATGTCCGACCACCCTAGCAGCGACGGCACCAGAGCCATATATCGTCGACCAACGAATTCCTGCCCTTGCCGTTGGTGGATAGCCACGATCGCTGCGCTCGAAGACGGGTATCATCCTTGGTCAGCCGCCGTCCCAGATCCTCTGCCCGATCCGAGCGTGCGATGACACTCGCTTCGAATGCCCTGCAGGACCAGCTCGACCAGCTCCTCATCACCGCGCGTCGCGTCGCGGAGTCCCTCGACCTCGACACCGTCCTGTCGGCCATCGTGAACGACGCTACGGCGCTGCTCGGGGCCGACAGCGGCGACATCCTCCTGTGGGATCGTGAGCGCGACGCCCTCCGGGTCGTGGCCGTCTCGAACTTCCCCCCCGACATGCTGGGGTTCGAGATGGCGTTCGGTGACGGGCTGTCGTCACAGGCGATCACCGCACAGCGGACCATCGAGGTCGAGGAGTACGCGACGTACGAGCATCGTGCGCGCGACCTCGACCGATACGATTTCGGCTCCGTGCTGTGCGCCCCATTGCTCTTCCGTGGCGCCGGCATCGGAGCGATCAACGTCCATGCTCGCGGTCGCCGTCATCAGTTTGCCCCGGGCTCCGCCGAGCTCCTGGCAGCATTCGCCAGCCTGGCGGCGATCGCGATCGACCATGCCCGTCGCTACGAGAACGAGGTCAATCTCGGCCGGGACCTGGCCGCGACGAATCGGGAGCTCACCCGGCTGCTGACCGTGCAGCAGCGTCTCGCCGAACATGTCCTGCTCGACGACGGCCCGGCTGGCATCGCCTCCGTGCTCGCCGACGACCTCGGCCGCGACATCGTCATCCAGGACCACCTGCATCGCCTGATCGCGGGAGCGTCGCCCGCCGGCGGGGATGGTTGGCGCCGGCTCATCGATGGACCAGCACCAGCCTCCATCGGCATCGACGGGACCGTTGGGGGACCGCCGTTCAGCGTCGCGGTCCGGATCGGACCCGAGGTCGCCGGTCACCTGCTGCTCTCATCCGACGATGAGCTTGGGTCGATCGACCGCGCGCTCGTCAACGCCGCGACGACCGGCGTCGCACTCGCCTTCGCCAAGGTCCAGGCGGCAGTCGAAGTCGAGGACCGACTCCGCGGCGAGGCCGCGGCCGATCTGCTGAACGGCACCTACCCGACCGAGGGGAGCATCGCGGCAAGAGCCGCGCGACTCGGGTACGACCTCGGCGAGCCGCACGATCTTCTCGTCATCCATGTCGAAGACCGCGCACCGGGTGACCATCCCCGGACGCTCAGCGCACACGACGCGCAGCGTCGCGTTCTCGACGTCGTCCGCGTTCGACTCGCCCTCCGCGCGCCACGGAGTTTCGGCGTCCTGCACGCGGGCTCGATCGTGGTCCTCGCCGGCGTCGATCGCCAGAACGAGCTCGATGTTCGAGCACTCGCCGCAGACCTCAAGGCGGCGATCGCCGGGGTCGACGTCGCTGGCGAGGTCACGGTGGCGGTGGCGGATCGTTGCACGCGCCCCGATGACTACGCGCCTGCCTTCCGGCTTGCCCGCGAGTCGATCGATCTGATGCTCAAGCTGGGACGGGGCGGGGCGGTCGTCGCTACCAGCGAGCTCGGCCCGTATGCGCTCCTGCTCCGCGCGAGTTCTCGGGCCGACCTGGAGGCGTTCGCCCGCCGGACGCTGCGACCGCTCATCGAGCGGGACGGACGACACGGTCCGGGCGACCTTCTCAACACGCTTCGCGTGTTCCTCGACGAGGATCGCGTGCAGCGACGAGCCGCGGCGCGTTGCTTCGTGCACGTCAACACCATCGTGTATCGGATCCGCCGGATCGAGGAGTTGCTGGGCGTCGATCTCGACGATCCCTCGGCCGTCTTCGACATCACCCTCGCGCTACGGATCCTCGATCTCGCCGGCGACTCCGGGTTCGCTTCGTCCCCCACCGACGGGGGGGCGCGCCCGCGCGGGTAGGAGTCGCGCCCGCGATGGTATGACCCTCCCGAGGATGGACCGGGTCGGGCGCTTGCGCTAGACTCGGCGCTCCCTTCTGATCGTTTCGGAGACCCTTCGCCCCGTGACCGACGCGCCTTCCGTCACCATCGGCCTGGGACCGCTGCGGCCGGCCCCGGCCGGCCTGCCGGACCCTGCGATCGACCCGCCGAACATCGGCGAGACCGGCGACCCGTTCACGACCGTCCGGGTGATCGACCTCCTTGCGCGGGTCGAGCGCGGCCGGCCGATCCGCCTCGCCGACCTCGCCGATCGTCTCGATGCCAGCTATCTCGATTGGCTGTTCCCTGTCCCGGTCATCGCCTCGGTCGCCCTCCAGCTCCAGGCGAACTGGATGGCCGATTACCGCAACAGCTCGGGCATCGTCGTGGAGGACGGGCCACGCGGACCGCAGCTGACCATCGAGGACACGAGCCGCGTCGACCCATGGATCGTGCGCCAGGCGCAGCGCGCCGCCGCCGAGTGTACCGAGCGGCTTGCCGAGTTCAGTCGACGCGACCGACCGTCCGGCGACTGATCGACCGCCGCGACCCCGATCCCGTCCTTCGCACTCACCGTCACAGCAGCACACGGAGGGTTCCCCAGATGACCACCGCATACGCGACCGAGAACGCCCTCGTCGACGCGGAGTGGGCCCAGGCCCACGCGAACGACCCGAATGTCCGGTTCGTCGAAGTCGACGTCGATACGAATTCCTATGAGCAGAGCCACATCCCGGGCGCGATCGCCTGGAACTGGACAAGCCAGCTGGCCGACGGCATCCGTCGCGATATCGCCTCACGCGAGGACTTCAGCAGACTCCTGTCCGAGTCGGGGATCGGTCCCGACACGACGATCGTGCTGTACGGCGACAACAACAACTGGTTCGCCGCGTGGGCCTACTGGCAGCTCAAGCTGTACGGGCACGCTGACGTCCGGATCCTCAACGGCGGGCGCAAGTTCTGGCTGGACAACGGCCTGCCGCTTACCACCGACGTCCCGTCGTACGCGGCCACCGGCTACGAGCTTCCGGAGCCCGACTTCGCCCTGCGCGCCTACCGCGACGACATCCTGCCGCGTCTGGGTGACGCCGGGCTGGCGCTCGTCGACGTGCGCTCGCCAGCCGAGTACAACGGCGAGATCATCGCGCCGCCGGGCATGAGCGAGACCGCGCAGCGCGCCGGGCCGCATCCCTGGAGCGGCGTCGATCCCGTGGGCGCAGACCGTCAAGGAGGACGGCACCTTCAAGGACGCCGACGAGCTCCGCACCCTGTACGAGGAGCAAGGGCGTGACACCCGACAAGGACGTCATCGCCTATTGCCGGATCGGCGAGCGGTCATCGCACTCCTGGTTCGTGCTGCACGAGCTGCTCGGCTACGAGCGCGTGCGCAACTACGACGGCTCGTGGACCGAGTACGGCAGCCTGATCGGCGTGCCCATCGAGAAGCCGGTGCCCGTCGGGGTCGCCGACTAGGCTCGAAACTCGCCCTCAGGTCAGCGCGCGGCGCCTCGACTCCCGAGGCGCCGCTCGATCCCGGGTGTTCGCGGTCTGAGTCGGCCACACCCTCACCTGCCGTGGGCGGCCATGATCTCGCCCACTCGATCGTGTGGCAGCGCATGTGCCGTGATGCCGTCCCGTCCGACCACGGTCGTCGCGCGCGACGAGCGCATTGACGATGGCCTCCTCGGTCGATTCGATCACCGCGTCGAACAACCGGTCGATGATGATGTCGCCGACGGCGCGAACGTCGTACGTGCGGAGGCCGGCGGGGCTCTCGTCATCCAGGAGCGACGGCAGTCGATTGCCGGTCGCGAAGGCGATGAACAGGTCGCCGCTCGTGTGCCCACCGGTCCCGCCGACGCGGGCGATCCCCAAGTCCAGCCCGCTGGGCCAGCCGTTCGCACTGGTGGGGGAGGAGCGGCGCATCGGTGGCGACCACGACGATGATCGATCCCGAGCCGGCCGGTGGTCCGGAGCGCGGCGGTCCGATCTGCTCGTATGGACTCGGTACCTCGGACGGCGGGATGGCCTCGCCGACCCGCACGCCGTCGATCCGGAGCCAATCGCGCTTGCCGTAGTTCGCCTGGACAAGCACGCCGACGGTGAAGCCGCCGGCCGTCGACTCGATGACGCGCGACGCCGTCCCGATCCCGCCCTTGAACTCGTGGCAGACCATGCCGGTCCCGCCGCCGACGGCGCCCTCCTCGACCGGGCCATCGGCCGCCGAGGCAAGCGCGTCGTGCAGGTGTTCCGGACGCGACGTGGAAGCCGTTGATGTCGTTGAGCAGACCGTCGTACGTCTCCCCGACGACCGGCAGCGCACCAGGCTCGCAAGACCCTCGTGCGACCGACGCCGCGACGAGCGCGTCGCGCACGACGCCCGACGCTGTGGGTGTTGGTGATCGCGACCGGGCTGGTCAGCATTCCGGATTCGCGGACCCACTCGAGGCCGGTCAGTTCGCCGTTGCCATTCAGGCGGTGACAGCCCGCAAAGACCGGCTCGCGGAGATTGCCGCTCCCACGTGGGCAGACGACCGTGACGCCGGTACGCACGGGGCCCTCACCGACGACGAGCGGCCCCTCCCCGCGGATGAGCGTCGTGTGACCGACCGTCACGCCGGCAACGTCGGTGATGGCATTGAGCGGTCCGGGCGTCCCCAGCCCGAAGCGGATCCCGAGGTCTCGTGCACGCATCGTCCGACTCTACCGGGCGGGCGTCATGACCGTCGGTCGTTCCCGACGCGGCGTCAGTCGGACTGCAACGAACCTGCGCGTACCGGATGGGGACTCGCCGAGGGTCGCGGCATCCCGCCAGCCGTATCATCCCCGCGTGATCCCCGTCGGTCCCGACTTGCCCGGTTCGCCCACGGCCACGCTCCGGCTCCGACGCCTCCCGGAGCGGATCGCGGGTGCCCGACCGATCGACGCGGCCGAGGCGTTCCGGGACCTGCCGGGTCTCGCGCTGCTGGAGAGCGCGCGTCCGGGCCGCAATGCGCGCTGGACATACATGATGGCCGATCCCGTCGCCGTCCTGGAATCGCCGGCTGCCGGCCCCGATCCGTTCGCGGTCGCGCGACGGCTCCTTGCGCGGCTGGACGCGACGACAGTGGTCCCTGCCGACGCACCCCGATTCCTCGGCGGGCTCGTGGGATTCCTCGGGTACGACCTCGGGCACATCCTCGAGCGCCTGCCGTCAGTGGCCGAGGACGATCAGGGCCTGCCGCCGCTTCGACTCGCGCTCCACGACTGGGTCGTGGCGTGGGACCGGCGAACCGGCCACGCGTGGCTCGGCGGGCGGGCACTCGACGGCGACGGTCGCCGCCTCGCGCGGCGACTGGACGAGGTCCACGCGCGATTGACGACGCCCGGGCCGGGCGCGTCGCTGGCGGGCGCGATCGCGGCGGGGCCGCGACCACCGCGGCCGAGACCGACGTCCCGGACGATCTTGGCGACGCCCTCCGCTTCCGATCGTCGCTGTCGCGAGCGGCCTACGAATCGGGGGTCAGGCGGATCCGGGCGCACATCGCGCGCGGCGACATCTACCAGGCGAACCTGACGCGCCGGCTGGAAACCCCGTACGGCGGCGACCCGTGGGCGCGCTATCGCCGACTGCGCACCGGTGACCCCTCGCTCTTTTCGGCCTACCTGGACCTTGGCCCCTCGCCCGAGACCGGCCGGCCGCGGGCGCTGCTGTCCGCGTCGCCCGAGCCGTTCCTGTCGCTCGACGCGGAGGGCGCCGTGGCGACGGACCCGATCAAGGGCACCCGACGACGCGGACGGGATCGCGCCGAGGACCGCGCGCTGGCATGCGAGCTGCTGGCCAGCGCCAAGGACCGGGCCGAGAACGTGATGATCGTGGACGTGCTGCGCAACGACCTCGGCCGTGTGTGCCAACCAGGCACGGTCCGCGTCCCGCGGCTTTGTCGTTTGGAGCGCACCGCCGCCGTGCAGCACCTCGTCTCGACCGTGACCGGCCGCCTGGCGCCCGGCCGCGACGCCTTCGACCTGCTCAGTGCCAGTTTCCCGGGTGGCTCGATCACCGGTGCCCCGAAGGTCCGCGCCATGGAGATCCTCGAACGACTCGAGCCGGTTCGGCGTGGCCCGTACACAGGGACGCTCGGCTGGATCGGGCCGGACGGGGCGATGCAGACGAGCATCCTGATCCGCACGTTCGTCGCCGACGGGCGCCGGCTGACGCTCCACGTGGGCGGGGGCATCACGTGGGGCAGCGACCCGGCCACCGAATGGGAGGAGACCGTGGCCAAGGCGCGCGGACCCCTCGGTGCGATCGGTGGCGAGGAGATCGCGTGAGCGACGCCCGGGACCGGGGTCACGTATGGGTCGACGGCGACCTGCTGCCGGCAGCGGACCGCCACCTGTCTTCGTTCGATCGCGGCTTCCAGCTCGGTGATGGCATCTTCGAGACGCTGCGCGCGACCGCGGGTCGGCCGACCGAGCTGCCCGAGCACATGGCGCGGCTCCATCGATCGGCCCAGGGCCTCGACATCGGCCTGCCCGGGGACCTCGATCAACGCGTCGCGGCGGGGATCGGGGCACTGCTCGCGAGCGATGGCCTGGACGGACCCGATGCCGACGCCTCCATCCGGATCACCGTCTCGCGGGGGCCGTTCCGCACCCGGGGTGTGCTTCCACCAGACGAGGTCGTTTCCGCGACGGTCGTCATCCAGGCGTGGCGCGTCGCGCCCGTGCCCGATGCACATCTGGAGCGTGGGCTCCATCTCGTCGCTTCGGCGGTACGGCGCGATCCGCACAACCCACTGGCGACGTTCAAGACCACCTCCCGTGCCGAGTACGTCTACGCACGACTCGAGGCGCGTCGCGCCGGCGCCGACGATGCGCTGTTCCTGACCATCGACGACCACCTGTCCGAGGGGACGTCCGCGAACATCTTCCTCGTGCGGGCGGCCGGCGGACGGTCGCTCGAGCTTGCGACGCCGGCGCTCGACTGCGCGATCCTGCCGGGCACCACCCGCTCGTGGCTGCTCGCATGGGCGGCGGAGGTCGGGCTGCGCCCGTTCGAGGGCGCCCTGACGCGCGACGACCTCGCGGGGGCACGCGAAGCGTTCCTGTCCTCGAGCGTGGCGGGGATCCTGCCGGTCACAGCGTTCGAGGGTCGACCGATCGGCGACGGCGCCCCCGGCGCGTGGACGCTCCGCGCCCGCGCAGACCGCGAGGCGATGATCCACGGCCACGGCTCGACGTGACACGCGACGAGCTGATCGACCGAACGCGGCAGCTTGTCGCCGAGGGCGACCGCCTCGTCGCGGGACCGTCGATGGGGGCGCTCCA
This sequence comes from uncultured Chloroflexia bacterium, assembly GCA_963735785.1. Taxonomy (GTDB): domain Bacteria; phylum Chloroflexota; class Limnocylindria; order Limnocylindrales; family CSP1-4; genus SPCO01. Next base: position 1,259,671 of record CAVTMH010000003.1, read on the forward strand.
GACGTGGCTCCAGCTGTCGGACGACCTGCTTTCCCGAGCGTGGGGCAGCATGGACCGCTATCACCTCGCCTGGCTGATGGTCGGGAAGCCCAAGGGCATCGTGCGGGGACGGCCGATGACGCCGGACGAGGAGGCAGCCTACGTGCGCGAGGTCGCGACACAGAAGACGGCCGCGCTACGGATGAGTCTCGACGCCGTGGAGCGCCAGCGGATGCCATTCGTGGGTGAGACCGGGGGTCTGGCCCAGGGTGGCGATCCCGCCACGGGGGCGAGCAAGGGATCCCAGCCCGACGGTACGTCCGAAAAGGCTCCCGATCGTGCCCCCGACCGGAGCGGCCTGCCGCCCGACCCGAGCCTGGCCGATCGACTGGCGGAGGCGCGTCGGCGCGCCGAGCGGCACCGGGACCATGGGGCGCCGCGCGCGCCCCGGCCCGACCGGATGGAACGGTGACCGTCGAGCGCACGCGAGTCCCGGCCGTCGGTGGCACCCGCCACGTCCCTCCTGCCGACCCCATCGCCGAGGATTACCTGTTGCTCGGCCTGCGGCTGGACCAGTGGATCCCGGGCCTGCTCGACGGCTACTTCGGCCCGGCGGCGATCAAGGCCCGCGTCGACATGGAACAGCGTCGAGCGCCGGCGCTCCTGCGCGCTGACGCATCCGCGCTGACGGGCCGGATCGCCGCGGAGGTCGAGGAGCCTGACCGTCGGACGTGGCTGACCGCACAGGTGCGCGCGCTCGCGGCACATGCCCGGGCGCTCGATGGCGAGCCGCTCGCCTATGTCGACCATGTGGCGGTGTGCCTCGGCTTCGAGCCGCCGCGCCACGATGACGCTGCCCTTCGTGAGGACCTGGCGGCGATGGATGCGCTGCTCCCCGGCGACGGGCCACGGGAAGCGCGGTTGGCGGCGTGGGACGCTCGCCTCGAGATCGCGGTCGATCGGCTACCGCCGGCCATCGACTGGCTGGTCGGACGGTTCCGCGACCGGGCGCGGCAGGACTTCGGCCTGCCCGACGGTGAGGAGCTGCGGGTCTCGCTCGTGACCGGCCAGCCATGGTCGGGCTACAACTGGTTCGACGGTGGGCGGCGGTCACGGGTCGACATCAACACCGACCTCCCGGTCCGCGCCCCGGACCTCGTCCAGACGATCGCCCACGAGACCTACCCGGGCCACCATCTCGAGCACGCCTGGAAGGAAGCCGACCTGGTCGACGGCCGCGGCCGCCTGGAGGCCTCCATGCTCTTGATCAACACGCCCGAGTGCCCGATCAGCGAGGGTTTGGCCGAGCTCGGGGTGTCGTTCGCCGCCCCGCCCGAGGAGCGGGCCGATCTCCTCCGTGCACTGTTCGAGCAGGCGGGGCTGGCATTCGCCGCCGACCCGACCGAGGCGAGCGAGATCGCGGCGCGCGCCGTGGCGCTCGATGGACCGCGGCGGGCACTGGCGGCCAGCCGGGGAAACGGAGCGTTCATGCGCCACGCCGACGGCGCGTCCCACGACGAGGTCCTGGCCTATCTGCAGGACGTCGGCGGGTACGCGCCGAAGGTGGCGGCCAAGATGCTCGAGTTCATCGAGCACCCCCTCTGGCGGACGTACGTCTTCGTCTACACCGAGGGCGAGGTACTGGTCCGCAAGTGGGTGGAGGCGGCGCCCGCGTCGTCTCGCGTCGCGCGGTTCGGCCGCCTCCTCCACGAGCAGGTCACGCCGGGTCGGCTCCTCGCGGAGCTGGGTTGACGGTCACGCGTGGTGCCGGTCGGCCGGCCAGCCACGCCATCGCGAAGCCTGCGCTGGCTCCGGCCAGGACGGCCAGTGCAAGGACGCCGATGATCGGCAGTCCGCCGGCCCCTTCCACGGCCGCCAGTCGGTTCGCCAGCTCATCACGCTGGGCGAGGATCTCGTCCGTCTGGGCGAGCAGGCGGTCGCTGCGGGCCTTCTCGGCGGTGAGCAGGCCATCCAGCCGCTCGATCTCGGGATAGATCTGGGCGGTGACCGCCGCGGTCATGTCCTTCTTGGCGTGGGCGATCGCGGTCAGGGTCGTCGACGCGTCGTAAGCGGGAAGCTGCCCGGAGGCCGTATACACGGCGAAGGTGACCGGCACATGCTCGCTCAACAGGTCCTGCAGGGTGACGTGCCAGCTCCAGTAGCCGGCCTCGGGCAGCGTGGCCGTGGCCTTGAAGTGGCCATCCGCGCGGTCGTTGGTGGCGACGACGTCGATCGTCCTGCCGGTCGATGCGTTCGTGAAGTGGACCGTGGCGGTCTCCCACGGCGCCGGCGTCTCACCGTGCTGGAGGACCAGGAACCCGACCTCGACGGGCTTGCCCTCGACGGGCGGTTCGATGGTCTGTGCGTCGGCAACGATGTCGGCCCAGCCACCGGCCAGGACCGGGGCCGCGAGCGCGAGCAGCATGGCGACCGCGGCAAGCGAAGCGGTCAGTCGTCTGATCATCGTCGGTTCCTCCAGCAGGTGGACGAGGCAGCTCGTCCGGCGTCGAACCATCTACACCGCGGGTGCCAGCGCGGTTCCCGCTCACGGCGTCAGATCGCGGATGAACACCACGCGATCCTCGTCGGGCCCGTCGTGATCGACATGGGCAGGCGTGCCGTACAACCGTTGCGTGCCGGGTCCGTCGTCCACGCGGAAGCCCATCGCCCGGTGGAACGCGATCGAGATCCGATTGCCGGGCCACGTCACCGCGAGCACGCGGCGCGCCCCGCGCCCGGCGAGGTCCGCGAAGGCGCGCTCGTACAGAGCTCGGCCCAGCCCGCGGCGCCGGCGGTTCGGCTCCGCGGCGATCATGTGGACGTATCCGGTGGCGGGGTCATCCTGGCTCAGGAAGGCGACGACGAACCCGGCCAGGCGGCCATCCGCGCGATCGACCACCCAGGACGTCCCGCTGAAGTGCTCCAGCCACAGCCGTGGCAGCAGGTGTCGCATCCGGCGATCGCCCCACCAGTCGTCGACCACGCCGACCACCCGCGGATGGTCGGCCTCGGTGGGTCTGCGGAACGTGAGATCGTCGAGACCGGCCGCGACGTCGACCGGTCCGCCATCCGGTCGGCCCTGGGCGCCGGACTCCCGCGACGACGTCACCGGGCGCGCCACCAGGCGACGCCCACCGCCACCAGGAGCTCGAGGGGCACGAGCGGGCCGAACGTCTGGGCCAGATACTCGATCGGCGGCAGGACGCCGCCTTCCGCGCGGGCGTAGACCCACAGCCCGGCCTGCCCGAGCACCACGCCGAGCCCGGCGATCGCGGCGGCGATCCACGATCGCGCCGGCCCCCCCAGCGTGTCGCCTGCCCCGCCGACCGCGGCGAGCCCCACGACGTAGCCGACCGCCGCCGCCACGACCAGGAGCCCGGCCGAGATCGCCAGCGCCCCACCGAATACGACGATGAGCGCAGCGCCAACGAGCGCGGCGACGGAGCCATATACGACCCCACGCATCGGGTTCGGTGGCGCGGCCGCCGCCGGATCCCCGCCCGGTGTGTCGCCGGGTGACGACCCGGTGCCGGCGCCGGCCGCCCCGCCGTACCGGTCCGACGGCGGTCGTGCCAGCCGGCGCTCGCCGCCGACCGCGGGCGGCCTCCCGGGTTCGGGGTCGTGCGGGGCGGGGCCGTGCGGGGGGGCGGTCACGAGTCGCATCCTAGCCCGATCGCGGTCGCGCCCGGTAGACCGCCAGTCGGGCGCATGGCGCTGGCCCCGGCCGGGCGCTAGACTCCCGAACGTGAGCCACCCGAGCCTTGGCCTGCCGCCCCGGGACACGAGCGCCGCGTGGGCATCGGTCGCGCGCCGCATCAGCGAGCGTGCGCCGCAGCTTGCTGCGCGAGCCCTCGCGGTCGCGATCGACCTGGACCCGACGATGCGCGACCGATACGACGATATCGGGCTTCGTCAGCGTCTCCGAGACGCCGAGCTGCTCGCCGAACGGATCGCTGTATCGGTGGCCGCGCAGGATCCGACGGCCGCACGTGAGTACGCGGACTGGACGTCGCCGATGTATCGCCGCAAGAAGGTCCCGCTCGACGACCTGATCAACCTGTGCGAGGGGTTGCGTGCAGCGATCGCAGGTTCCGTGGCGCCGGGGTTGACGGACGCGGCCGACGTCGCGATCGACGAGGCCATCGCCCAGTACCGGTGGCATCGCCGCCTGGCCGGGGACGCGCGCAAGCGGAACGCCCTGTTGCAGTTCATCTACAAGGGCGGTTGAGCGCATGACGATCAAGTGGGTCCAGCAGGATCCGCTTGTGATGAACGGCGAGCCCTTCTGCTACGGCTCGCGTCTCACCGTGCGACAGCTGCTCGAGCTGCGCTCGAACGGCTACGACCTCACCCGCATCCTGACCGACCACCCGGAGCTCCGCAGGGTCGGCGTGGCGGCGGCCTTCACGTTCGCCGCCGACAACCGCGAGCGGTATGCCGACTTCTTCGAGCCGGACGGCTCGCTGATCGGCCCGGGCTACACCGACGAGGAGGCGGCCGGGCTGCCGGCCCAGTACCGGGTACCCGGGGTGGTGATCAAGGCCGCCTGACCCTCGGATCGCGCTGCCCGGTCGATGACCGGCCGGGGTACGAACGGATGGGCGGGGCCTGAACGCACTCGGTGGTACGCTCTTCGCACGTACTTCCCGGAGAACCACACGCGATGACCGATACCACGACCACCGATCTCGAGACCGCCTCAGCTACCGGGGCCTCGGACGCGGCTGGCACCGCCGACGCCCCGGCGTTCGATCCCGAGCGCCGCGCGACCGAGCTCGCCATCCTCGACGCCCTGCGCGCCGTGGTGGACCCCGAGATCGGGATGAACGTCGTCGAGCTGGCGCTCATCAAGCAGATCCTGCTGGGCCCCGACACGACCGAGATCAAGATGATCCTGACGACGCCGTTCTGCCCGTACGCGGGTTCGATGATCGCGCAGGTCAAGGAACAGGCCGAATCCGTCGTCGAGCATGACGTCAAGGTCACGCTGCTGGCCGAGCGCTGGGATCCGCGCGACGCCGGCCTGATGTGGTGAGTCAGTCCATGCAACCCTCGAGGAGCACCCAGACCGATGAGTGACCAGCGCGTCTCCAACCCGTATCTCACACCCGACCAGACTTCCGGGGCGGTGACCTCGCCGTCGGCGCTCGGCGTCAAGCCGGACGCCAGGCTCGCCCAGGCGTTCCTGGCCCAGGCCTTCCTGTGGATGTTCGTCGGGCTGCTCATCAGCGCCGGCGTCGCATTCTTCGTCCAGTCGAACGAGCGGCTGCTCGGCTTCGCACTCGACAACTACTTCCTCCTGATCATCGCCCAGCTCGCGCTCGTGATCGGCATCAGCTGGGGCATCAACCGCATCAGTGCGACCGTCGCGCTCGGCCTGTTCTTCATCTACGCCGCGAGTCTCGGCCTCACGATCGGGCTCATCGTGTCGGGGTTCACGGGTGGGTCCGTGGCGACCGCCTTCCTGTCGGCGTCCGCGATGTTCGGTGGCGCGGCGATCTACGGCCGGGTGACGAAGCGCTCCCTCGCCGGTCTTGGCGGCATCCTGTTCATGGGCGTGATCGGGATCCTGGTGGCGTCGCTGATCAACGTCTTCCTCGCGAGCGACGGCCTGAACTGGGTCATCTCGATCGTGGGCGTCGTGATCTTCACCGCCCTCACGGCGTACTACGTCCAGCGCATCCAGAACGGCGAGCTCGCCGCCCAGACGGGATCGATGGAGAAGGGGGCCGTCATCGGCGCTCTCCTGCTCTATCTCAGTTTCGTGAACCTGTTCCTGTTCCTGCTCCAGCTGTTCGGCGGGCGCGACTGACCGTCGCCAGGTCGCGACCGGTTCCTAGCCCGCCCGGCGCAGCGCCCCGGAACGGATACGGTCGGCGCGCAGCAGACGCGCCGTCCTGGCGGCCGGCACCGGACGGCTGAACAGGTAGCCCTGCCCGAGATCGCAGCCGAGCTCGAGCAGGAGATCGGCCTGCCGCTCGGTCTCGATGCCCTCGGCCACGACACCGATGCCCAGGCCGTGGGCCAGCGCCACGACAGCCTCGACGATCGAGCGGTCGGCGGCCTCCTCGATCGCTGCGACGAACGAGCGATCGATCTTGATCGTGTCGAGCGGCAGGTGCTTCAGGTACGAGAGGGACGAATAGCCCGTCCCGAAGTCGTCGAGCACGAGCCGCACACCAAGCGCCCGCAGGCGGCGAAGCGTCCGGATGCCGGTCTCGGACTTGTCCATCAGGACGCTCTCGGTGATCTCGAGCTCCAGCGCGGACGCCTCCAGGCCCGTCTCGGCCAGGATCGCCGCGACGTCCTCGACGAGATCGGCCTGGGCGAACTCCCGGGCTGACAGGTTGACCGACACGAAGAGCGGGGTGGCGTCCGGGTCCGTCCTGGCCAGGTGCCAGCTCGCCGCCTGACGGCAGGCCGTCGCGAGCACCCACTTGCCGACCGGGACGATCAGGCCGGTCTCCTCGGCCAGGGGGATGAATGCGAGCGGGGCGACGAGGCCTCGGGTCGGGTGCTGCCAGCGAACGAGGGCTTCGAAGCCGACGATCTCGGTCGTCCCCAGCCTGACGATGGGCTGGTAGTGGACCCGCAGCTCGTCGCGTTCAAGGGCCTGCCGCAGGTCGCTCTCGAGTTCCACGCGTTCGAGGCTCTGCGCGCTCATCGATGGCTCGAACAGCGCGTGCCGCTGCGTCGTGTGGGCCTTTGCCCGGACCATCGCGATCTCCGCCTCGCGCAGCAGCTCCTCCGGGCTCGCCCGGCCGGGCTGCGCGAGGGCGATCCCCATCGATGCGCTGACGAACCAGTCACGCCCGTTGACCGGGAATGGCGCGCGCAGCTCCGCGACGATCCGGTCGGCGATGCTGCGCGCCTCGTCGGCGTCGGCGACCGGGTCGAAGATGATCCCGAACTCGTCGCCTCCGACGCGCGCCACGGTGTCGCCCGGCCGCAGGCCCGTGACCAGCCGCTGCCCGACGGCCACCAGCAGGCGGTCGCCCATGGCGTGGCCGAGGCTCTCGTTGATGACCTTGAAGCGGTCCAGGCCGAGCAGGACGACCGCGATCGATTCGGTCTCGTCCGCCCGGTGACCGGCGAGGGCGTGCGAGATGCGGTCGGTCAGCAGCTCGCGGTTCGGCAGGCCTGTGATTGGGTCGTACAGGGCACCGCGTTGGGCGACGTCGATGAGGCGGGCATTGTCGAGGGCGATCGAGGCGAGCTTGCCGAAGCTCGTCAGCGCGTCGATGTCGCGGCTGCCCCAGCGCCGCTCACCCTGCCCCGAACCCAGTCCCAGCACGCCGACCACGTTCCCGCCCGAGGTCAGCGGCACGCCGACGACCGATCCGAACGTCCCCGCCGGGAGCACCGAGGCCCGGCCCTCCCAAGTGTCGTAGTCATCGACCGCCAGCGGCCGCCCGGTCGTGACGATCCGGCCGGCCAGGCCCTCGCTGACATGCATCCGCAGGCCGAGGAAGCTCTCGAAGACGCCCGTTCCGACCCGGACGACGATCGTGTCGGCGCCCGGCTCACGCAGGTAGATGTAGCCGTGGGGCGTCCCGAGCAGGGCGTTCGCCCGACCGACGATCGCGTCCAGGAGGCGATCCGGATCGTGGTGGTCGAGGAGCGCGAGGGCGGTCTCGTCGAGGGCCTGCAGGTACGGATCGGCAACTGGTCCATCCGCACGCTTCTCGTCCGTCGCCTTCACCTGGTACAGGGCCCGGTCGGCGACGGCGACGAGCTCATCCTTCGTTCGGCCGTCGTCCGGGTAGCAGGCCAGGCCCACGCTGACGGTCACGATCGGCCGTGGGTCCGCGGTCGGCCGCGCGTCCGTGGTTCGACCCGCCGCCACCTCCTCGGCGTTGGAGCGGACGATCCGCCGGATGCGCTCCGCGACCTCGTGGCCCGCGACCCGATCCGCGTTGGGCAGGATGACCGCGAATTCGTCGCCGCCATAGCGGTACAGGCGGTCACCCTCGCGCGTCGCCGTGGCCATCGAGTGCGCCACCTCCACGAGCAGGGCGTCGCCGGCCGGGTGGCCGAGCGTGTCGTTGAACGTCTTGAAGTCATCGAGGTCGAGCATCAGGACGGCGAACCGCAGTCCTGTCTCCACCGCCTGGCCCAGCTCGCGCTGGAAGGAGCCGTGGTTGCGGAGCCCGGTCAGGGCGTCCTGCTCGGCGCGGACCCGGACCTCGCCGTGCGCTTCCGCGTTCTGCATCGCGATCGAGGCCTGCCCGGCAAAGAGCTTCGTGAGCTCGTACTCGTTGGTGGTGAAGTGGGCGTCCTCACCGCCCATGCGCCCGATGTTGAGCGTGCCGATCGTCTCGCCGTTCACCAGGAGGGGCACGACGATGATGGCCTCGGGCTCGTACGGCGCCCCCGGGATCTGGATCGAGCGGGGGTCGCGCAAGGCGTCGTTCGCCAGGACCGCCTCGCCGTGGTCGATGACCCAGCCGGTGATGCCCGGGCCGAGCGGGCTTTCGTGAGCGAGGATCTCGTCGGCGAACCGATCGCGGGTGATGACCGCCCGCCGCACGCCGGCGTCTCGGTCGACCCGGTAGACGGTCAGCGAGTCGTACGGGACGATCGCCTTGAGCGAGTCGGCGATCAGGTCGATGACGCCGGCGGGCTCGAGGGTCGAGAGGAGCCGCTCGTTGACGTCGAGCAATCGTCGCTGGCCCTCGAGCTGGTGCTCCAGCTCGTTCTGCTGGTCGCGCAGTCGCTCCATGTTGGCGGCATTGATGAGTGCCTGGACCGCCGAGGCGGCGAAGATCGTCAGCGTCACCTCGTCGTCGAGGTCGAACCGGTCACGGCCCAGCGCCGTCAGCACGATCACGCCCCGGACGGCGTCCTGTTCGAGCATCGGCACGATCAGGATGGATTCGGGTTGGTCGGTGGTGCCGACGAGCATGCTGCGGGGGTCGAGCGCGGCGTCGCCGAGCCGAACGGGCCGTCCGTGCTCCGCGACCCAACCCGTGAGCCCGAACCCGATCGGGACCCGGAGGCTCTCGATGGGAGGCGCCGTGCTGCCGAGGAAGGTGCCCTCGAATGCCAGCGGCTCGCACATGCCGCCCTCGTGGTCCACGCGATAGACGCGGACGGTGTCGTGGTCGGTCAGACGCTTCGCTTCCGCGACGATCGCCCAGGCGATCGCCTCCTGGTCGCGCAGTTGGCTCAGCCGGCCCGTGAGCTCGGCGATCGACGTGAGCCGGTCCGCGAGCGTCCGGCGTGAATCGGCGAGCCTGGCGCCGCCGATGGCGGTCGCCATCTGGTCCCCGAAGGCCCGCGCCAGGGCGCGTTCGTCCGACGTCCACGCATATGACTGACGGTGATAGAGCACGAGCAGCCCGAGTGACTCGTCGCCGAACACGAGTGGCACATAGCACACGGTCTGTACGCCGATCGAGCGGTAGACGGCGCGAAGCTCTGGCGTCGTGCTGCGCATGGCCCGGTCGAGCACCCGCACGCGTCGGCGGCGCAGCGCCTCCATGCCGGTCGTCGGCGCGTCCGGCGGCAGCGAGCTGATCGCCGCGATGATCTCGTCCGAAAGACCGCGGTGGGCACCGAGGGTCAGTGCCGTCCGGGCGTTGGGGTCGTAGAGCCACAGCCCGGCCCGGTCGACGCCGAAGAGTCCGAAGGCCTCGTCGATGATGTCGTCGAACAGCCGCGCGACGTCACGCCGCCCGCTGACCTTGGACGCGATGCGGCTGAGGGCGTCGGCCCTGGTCGGACCGGCCGGATCGGGCTCGCTCGGCCGCGCGACATCGCGTCGTCGCCCGCGTTCGCGGGCGTGGGTCGCGGGCCGTTCATGGGCGAAGACCATTGGCCGTCGCATCGCCTCCTGTGAGGAAACCGGGCACAGCCCGGCCGTCCGCCATTCGGGGACGCATGGGAACGGTACGGTCCGGTGCCGTCCGGGGCGATACCCCATCGGTACCAGTGCGACCCGGCGGCGGTTCCCCGTGGCGATGCGTCAGTCGACCCGTGAACGGGCTCCCGGATGTGCTCTACGCGTGGGTCAGAACGCGGCAGGTGCGAGGTCCGCGATCGACCGGAGCACGACATCGGCCTCGGCGAGGTCCTCGGCCGTGCCCACCCCGCTGAGGACACCGATCACTCGTCCGGCACCCGCCGCGCGGGCCATCGTGAGATCGGCCCTCGTGTCGCCGATCACGACGACGCGCGGCGGCTCCGTCCGGAGCGCCTGGCACAGCGCGAAGACAGGATCCGGCGCCGGCTTCATGGGGAACCCGTCGTCCCCGCAGACCATCGCGTCGACGGCCGGTCGGATCCCGAGTGCACGCAGCGTCGCGTCGGTCGGGGCGCGGTCGTCGGTCGTGACCAGCGCGATCCGTCGGCCACTGGCCCGGATGCCGTCGAACAAGGCCGGCAGGTCCGCGAGCGGGGCGGCCAGCGCGACGGGGTCGGGCACGAACCAGGCGGCTTCGGTCGCCCGTCTCGCCGCTGCGACGCTCGGGCACCATCGCCGGAGGACCGCCGCGACGAGCTCCTCGATCCCGGCCATCGTCGAGGTTGCCAGCGGTCCGCCACCGGCGACCCGACCCGTCGAGGGATCGAACCCGATGGCCGCGAACACGTCCGGCGACACGGGTCGTCGGGCTGCGGCCTCCAGCCGCGTCCCGAGTTCGCGCGCCCAACCGCCCCACATCGCGTGGAAGTCGATCAGCGTGCCGTCCTTGTCGAAGATGACGAGGTCGATGCCGGTCAGGTCCACCGGCCTGCGGTCCGCGGTTACAGCATCGCCTCCGCGGCCGCCAGCCGGTCGCTCTGGTCGGCGAGGGGGACGGCGTCGCGGCCCAGGACCAGGCACGCTTCCGGCGGGAAGCTCAGGACGACCGGCGACCCGGCCGGCGGGACGGCCAGATTCGGATTGTTGAAGGTGTCGACGAAGACGAGCGTGGCCTCGTCGCCGACCGTGGTGCGGACCCGGACGACCGATCCGAGGAACGCGACGTCCGCGACCGTCGCCGGCAGGCGATTGGCGCCGCTGACCGGGCCGGTGGCGCTGACCGCCGCGACGGACGTGCCGTCGGGGCTCGTCAGCGCGATCATCTCGGGCCGGAGCGCCACGGTCACGGTCTGGCCGGCGGATTCGGTCAACCGCGAGGTCGTGCGGATCTCGTGTCCGGCCAGCGACAGGCGCCCGGAGCCCGGGTCGACGACCCGTGCCTCGATCGCGTTCAGCGTCCCCACGAACGACGCCACGAACGCGGTCGACGGGAAGTTGTAGATCTCGAACGGCGTGCCCACCTGCTCGATGCGGCCTTCGCTCATGACCACGACGCGATCGGACAGCTCGAGGGCCTCTTCCTGGTCGTGGGTGACGTACACGGTCGTGATCCCGAGCTGGCGCTGGATCTCACGGATCTCGTGCCGGAGCGCGACGCGGATCTTCGCGTCGAGGGCGGAGAGTGGCTCGTCGAGCAGCAGCACCGTGGGCTCGATGGCGAGGGCCCGTGCGAGTGCCACCCGCTGCTGCTGGCCGCCCGACAGCTGGTAGGGATAGCGGTCGCCGCGGTCCTCCAGGTGGATCAGGCGCAGCAGCTCGTCGACACGACCGCGGATCTGGTCGCGCGTCCGGTTCCTGATCTTGAGCCCGAACGCGATGTTGTCCCCGACCGAGAGGTTGGGGAAGAGCGCATAGGACTGGAACACCATCCCGACGTTCCGTCGGTTCGGCGGCGTCCGGGTCACGTCGTGTCCGTCGATCTGGATGGTCCCGGTGGACGGCTGCTCGAAGCCAGCGATCATGCGCAACGTCGTCGTCTTCCCGCAGCCCGAGGGGCCGAGGAACGAGACGAACTCGCCGCGCTCCGCCTTGAGCTCGAACTGTTCGACGGCGACGACTCCGCCGGGGAATTCCTTGCGGACCCCGGTCAGCTCGAGGAAGGTCATGCGCGGCGTCTCCTGTGGGGCACGTTCATCGGACGCCGGCGACCTGGACGCGACCACGGGACCCGCCACGCCCCACGACCGCGATCAGGATCATCGCCAGCCAGGTCAATCCGAAGCTGATCAGCGATACGGCAGCGGGCTCGTAGATCTTGTCGCGACCCAGGAGCGAGAGATACGGCCCGAAGCCCCACGGGGCGAGGAACACACCGATGGTGAATTCGCCGACGACGATGGCGAGCGTCAGGAACGCCCCCGAGAGAACGGCGGTCTTGAGGTTCGGGAAGATGACCAGGCGCAGGATCCGGAACCACCCGGCACCAAGGCTCTGGGCCGCTTCCGTCAGGACCCGGACGTCCATCGCGGCGAGCCCGGCATCGACCGCCCGGTACATGTACGGGAATGACAGCACCGTGTAGGCGGCGATGAGCAGGAACGTGCTGCCCAACGGCGTCGACGTCACCAGCAGCGGCTGGCGGCTGTAGATCCGGATGAACCCGAAGACCAGCACGACCGGTGGGATCACGAATGGCAGGAGCGTGATGAACTCGATCACCGGGCGCAGCTGCGGCACGCGGAGACGGACCCAGTAGGCCGTCGGGACGATGATCAGCAGGCTGACCAGGATCGTGACGATGCCGACCGCGAACGAGAATCCGAGCCGCGTGTAGAAGAGCGGATCGGACAGGACGATCGAATACGCCCGCGTCGCGGGCTGCGGGCGCAGCGAGAACTCGAGCGTCGCGATGAGCGGCACGAAGAAGTACAGCATCCCGAGGATGAAGATGGCCCACGCCCAGAGGGCTCCGCCGGGCCGGCGGCGCCGGCTCGGCTTCGCCGCGGCCTCGATGGTCTCGAGCGCCTCCGGCGCTCGTCCGCCGACCGCCTCGGCCGTCACCTGCGCAGCCACCGTTCGGAGCGCCGCTGCAGGAAGCTGTAGGCGGCGATGGAGATCCCCATGATGACGACCATCCCCATCGCGACCGCGTAGCCGAGGCCCGGGTTGAACAGCACGTCGCCCTGCATCTGGGACGAGATCACGAGGGTGGCGAGCGGGATGGTGCCGCCGCTCAACTGGAACGCCGTCGCCTGGGCCCCGAACGAGTTGCCGAACAGCAGGATTGCCGCGCCCATGATCGACGGGGTCAGGATCGGCAGGGCGACCTTCGTCCAGTACTGGCGGGGCGTCGCGCCAAGGTTCTCTGCGGCCTCACGCCACTCCTTGCGCAGCCCGTCGATGGCGGGTGCGATGACGAGGACCATGAGGGGGAACTGGAAGTACAGGTACACGATCGAGAGCCCGGTGAGCGTGTAGAGCGAGAAGCCCGTCGATTGGAGCCGGAAGCCGAAGATGTCCGAGATGAGGTTCGTGATCAGTCCCAGGTTCCCGAGGGTGAACACGAACGCGAGGGCCAGCGGGATGCCGGCGAAGTTGCTGGCCACACCGGAGAACGTCATGAGCGCCGAGCGCAGGATCGGTGGCAGCCCGCCGAGGATCACGGCGGCGGCGAGGGCGAACCCGAAGATCCCCCCGGCGATGGCCGTGATGAGCGAGAGCTGGATGCTGTTGCGGAACGCGATCTGGCAACACGGACCGGTCAAGCCGGCGTAGTTGTCCAGGCCGTACCCACCGCCTTCCAGCGTCAGGCTGCCGATGACGAGGAACGACGCCGGCAGGGCGATGAAGAGCACGGCGAACAGCAGGAAGGGGAGCACGCCGAGCCATGTCCAGAGGCGGCTTGGTCTCCGCGCAGGAACGGCCGGAGTCGCCGCCGTGGGCGGCGACTCCGTGGTGGTCATCGGTGGTCAGTGCGGCCGGTGATCGCTATTCCGCGACGTCGACGCCGACGACCGTGTCCCACTGGGTGGTGATCAGGTCGGTCGCCTTGGTCAACTGGTCGAGGGCCGGGAAGACCGCGCCGGTGACGTCGGGCAGCTTGTCGAGCTGTTCCTGCGGCACCTTGTTGTTGGCGGTCAGGTCCTCGTAGCGGATGGGGTGGCAGTAGCCCTTCAGCCAGATGTTCTGGCCCTCGTCGCTGTAGAGGAACTCCTCCCACAGCTTCGCGGCGTTCAGGTGCGGCGCGAAGGCGCTGATGCCCTGGACATACACACCGGCGAACCGGCCGGAGGCGGGGACCACGACCGCGATCTCCGGGCCACCGCTCGCTGCCGCTTCATCGCGGTTCGCGAGCGCGTTGTAGGTCCAGCGGATCGTGATCGGCGTCTCGCCCTGGGCGATCGTTCCGGCGTTGGCGATGGTCGGGACGAAGTTCCCGGCGTCGACGACCTTCTTCCAGAAGTCGAGGCCCGGCTGGGCATTGTCCAGCGAGCCCCCGTTGGCGAGGGCAGCGGCGTAGACGGCCTGGATGGCCTGGCTGGACGCGCGCGGGTCGCCGGGCATGGCGATCATGTTCTTGTACTCGGGCTTGAGCAGGTCGGCCCAGTCCTGCGGGACGTTCTGGACGACCTGGGTGTTGACCTCGAACGCGAGGACACCGTAATAGTCGCCCCACCAGTTGCCGTCGGGATCCTTCGCGTCATCGGGGATCGTGTCCCAGGTCGACACCTTGTAGGGCTGGACGAGGCCGCGTTCCACGGCCTGCGGGCCGAACGCGAGTCCCACGTCGATGACGTCCGGTGCCTGCGGGCCCGGGTTGTCCTTGTTCGCCTCGATCGCGGTCAGCTCATCGGCCGAGCCGGCATCGGGGTTGATCTCGTTGACTTCGAGCCCGGTGCGCGTCTTGAACGTGTCGATCGATTCGCCGTAGTTGCACCAGCTGCGCGGCAGGGCGATCGTCGAGAGCGTGCCTTCTCCCTTGGCCGCCTCGAGCAGGGCCGCATCGGCCACCCACTCCTCGTACGTGCCGCCAGCGGCCGACGGCGCAGCCGAGCCGCCGGCCGATGGCGCGGCGGACCCCGGTGGTGGTGCGGCCGATCCGGCCGACGGTGCGGTCGTGCCGGCCGGTGTGGAGCAGGCGCCGAACAGGATCGCCGACGCTGCCAGGAGACCCGCCCAGCGGGTCAGGGTTCGTGTCGTGGACAAGGGACTCTCCTCCAGTCGATCGAGTGGACTCCGCGTTCGTGTCGCTGTGGTGGGGCCCCTCCTCGGCCCCGCCGACCCCCGTGGCGAACGGCCGGGTTGGCACTTGTGGATCGGTGTCCGTGCATTCCACCCCGCGGACCCGTCCGCGTCAAGACGATGTGACCACTTTGTTAACGGCGCATCCTCGCAACGCTATCTCTTCGCGGCCCGCGACGGGACGCTCAACTCCGCAGGCGGGACATCTCCGGGTCGAACAGTGGATCCGTCGCGACCGTGGCCGGGACGGGCTCGCCGAAGTACCGGATCGCGACGGCCTGCCCCGGTCGGGCAGCATCCGCCGGGAGCCAGGCGTAGGCGATCGGCGCGTCCACCGAGAAGCCGTATCCGGCGCTCGTGACGTAGCCCGCCGGGCGGCCATCGACCTCGACGGGCTCCTTGCCCATGACCACGGCCGCTCGGTCGGCGATGGTGAGTGGCACGAGCCGGCGGGCGGCCGACGCCTCGCTCCTCCCCTCCAGCGCGGTGCGTCCCACGAACTCGCCCTTGTCCATCCGGACGGCGAACCCGAGACCGGCCTCGTACGGATCGTGCTCGGTCGTGATGTCCGTACCCCACGAGCGGTAGCCCTTCTCGAGCCGCAGGCTGCCGAACGCGCTGCGACCGGCGGCGATCAGGCCATGCTCCTGGCCGGCCGACCAGAGCGTGTCCCACAGCCTGGTCCCCATGTCCGCCGTCGTGTACAGCTCCCACCCGAGCTCGCCGACATACGAGAGCCGGAGTGCGGTGACTGGCACGTTGCCAACCCACAGCTCGCGCGCGGCGAAGTAGCGGAACGCGCCATCGGACACGTCCGTATCCGTCAGCGATGCCAGGATGTCGCGCGCCCGCGGGCCCCACAGGCCGATGCAGCAGGTGCCGGCCGTCATGTCGCGCACGACCACGCTGCCGTCGTCGGGGGCGAGGCGGCGGAGCCGGTCGAAGTCGAGGTTGCCGTTGGCCCCGATCTGGAAGCGGTCCGCCCCGAGGCGGGCGATCGTGAGGTCGCTCCGGATGCCGCCACGGCCGTCGAGCATGAGCGTATAGACCACCGAGCCGACCGCGCGGTCAAGGCGGTTCGTCGTCAGCCCGTCCAGGAATCCCAACGCCCCCGGTCCAGTGACCTCCAGGCGCTTGAGCGATGTCATGTCGTACAGACCGGCGGCGTCGCGCGTGGCGAGCGCTTCGGCGCCAGCGATGGGATGCCAGTAGCGTTCGGCCCACGCGTTGCGACGGGGGATCTCGTAGCGGCCGAGGAGCCCCTCGTTCACGCCGTACCAGTGCGGCCGCTCCCACCCGTTGCCCTCGAGGAAGTACGCGCCGAGCTCCTGCTCCCGCTCGTGGAACGGCGAGGTTCGCAGCGGCCGTGGCTCCTCCATCGGTTGGAGCGGATGGACGATGTCGTAGACCTCGACATAGTTCCGGATCCCGCGATCGTGGATGTACGAGGGCGCGAGCTGGTGCGTCTCGAAGCGGTTGGCGTCGCACTCGTGGAGATCGGTCGGCGACCCGCCGTCGACGAGCCACTCCGCCATCGCCTTGCCGACGCCGGGCGCATGCGTGACCCACACGGCCTCGCACAGCCAGAAGCCGTCGACATCGGGTGACTCGCCCATCAGCGGGTTGCCGTCGGTGGTGAACGAGAAGATGCCGTTGATGCCGTGGTCGATCCGTGCGCCCGGGTTGCGCAGCGCGGGCACGAGCTCCTTCGCCCACGACCACGTCTCGGCGAACGTGTCGGGGGTGAACGCCAGCACGGAGGGCATGACCGGGGCGTCACGCGGATGGAGCAGGTCCGCCGCGTCGATCGGCATCGGCGTATGGCCGTAGCCACCGACAGCGAGGTGGTCGGGGTACTCGCGGAAGTACATGTCGCGGTCCTGGACGCGGATGTTCGGGTGGATCGCCTCGCGCTCGGGCGGGATGCCGAGCGCGACGACCTCCGGCAGAACCGTCGTCCACGTGAGCTGATGCGCCAGCGGCTGGAGCGCCACGGTCATCCCGACCATCGCCCCGATGCGTGGTCCCCAGATGCCCGCCGCGCAGACGACCCTATCGGCCTCGATCTCGCCGTGGTCCGTGACGACCGCGCGAACCCGGCCGTCGTCCGTGCGGATGCCCGTGACCGTGTGCTCGCCGAGGAACCGCGCGCCGCCCTCGATCGCGCGCCGCGCCTGCGCCTCCGAGATGCGCACCGCGTCGGTCAGTCCGTCCGTCGGGACGTGGTATGCGCCCAGGATGGCGTCGCGGTCCACGAGCGGCCAGAGGTGCGCAGTCTCATCCGGGTCGATCACCCGGCCGGCCAGGCCCCACGACTCGGCGAAGTCCCGGCGACGGTGGATCTCGGCGAGGCGCTCCGGGGTGAGGGCCAGTTCGAGGCTACCGACCTGGTTGAGACACCAGCGGCCATCGAGCGTGAGCGATCCGGCCTTCTCGATCGTGTACCGGGCGAACTCGGTCATCGTCTTCGATGCGTTCGTCTGGAAGATGATGCCCGGCGCGTGGGAGGTCGAGCCGCCGGTGGCGAAGAGCGGCCCCTGCTCGACGACGACGACGTCGTTCCACCCACGCAGGACGAGCTCGTCGGCGAGCGAACAGCCGACGATGCCGGCACCGATGATCGCCACGCGCGGCCTCGACGGCACTCGGAGGGACTCCTCGTTCGATGAGAACGGGGCCGGCGACCGGGCGATCGCCGACCCCGCAGGGCGCTAGGTTCTGGAGCGTCGGACGGTCAGGGCATCCAGGCGGACCACTTGGCCTCGTTCTCGGCGACCCACTTGTCGCCCGCCTCGTCGGCGCTCATCCCCTGGTTGGTGATGTAGTCCGCGACGAGGTTCTGGTCCTCGTTGGTCCAGCTGAAGTTCTTCACCAGCGTGTAGGCGTCGCCCCCGTTCTCCACGAAGGAGGTGGCGACGATCTTGTTGAGCTTGTAGAGCGGGTAGTCACACGCGACGGCGTTCGCGTCGGCGTCGCAGCCGTCGGTGTACGCGGGCAGGTTGACCTTGACCAGCTTGATCTTGCTGTGCAGCCATTGCGGGTCGTAGAAGTAGCCGATCAGGGGGGTCTTCTGCTCGGTCGCCTGCTGGAACGCAGTGATGGTCGCCGCCTCGCTGCCGGAGTAGACCACCTTGTAGTTGAGGTCGAGGTTCTTGATGAGCGCCTCGTCATTCGTCACGAACGTCGGGTCGCTCGCGAGGAACTGGCCCTGGTCGCCCGACTCGGACGTCTTGAACAGCTCGGCGTACTTGTTGAGGTTGGCCGAATCCACGATGTCGGGGTACTGGGTGGCCATCCACTCCGGGACATACCAGCCGATGATCCCGTCCACGCCGTTGAGGCCGGCGTCCTGGGCGACACCCGTGTCCGTGATGTACTTCTTCTCGAGGTCGGGGTGACCCCAGTTCTCGAGGATGACGTCGATCTCACCGGTCTCGAAGCCGGGCCACGCCACCTCCTCCGCGAGCGGCGTCGCGGTGACGGTGTAGCCGAGCTTGTCCTCGAGCAGGCTCTTGACGACGGCCACGTTGGCCTCGGCGCCGACCCATGGGTTGATCGCGATCTTGACCGTGCCCGTTGCGCCGGCCGAACCGCCGGGCGCGGCGCCCGTCGCAACGGCACTGGGTGCTCCGGCGCTGGCGGTCGTGCCACCGCTCTGGGTGCACCCGGTAAGGACCAGGCCCAGGACTACGAACACCGTGGTCAGCCGGGCCATTCGACTTCGCTGCATCTGTGTGCTCCTCCTCTTCGCCACTACCGCGGCGGCCTCGAATGCTATCCCGCGCGGGCCGCCCCCGTCGACGGACGCCCTCCCGCGCCCTGGGTGATGCGATCGAGCATGATCCCCAGCAGGACGATGACCACGCCGGCGGCCAGCCCCTTGCCGAAGTCCTCGCGCTGGGTGAAGCCGGAGATGACGTCGAACCCGAGCGCCCCGGCCCCCACCAGGGCACCGACAACAACCATCGCGAGCACCATCACGATGCCCTGGTTCGCCGCGAGCAGCAGGGCACGCCGCGAGAGCGGCAACTGGACCTTCCAGAGCAGCTGACGCTCGGTCGACCCGTTCGAACGCGCGGCCTCCAGCACCGTCGGCGACACCGACCGGATGCCGGCATCCACGAGTCGGATGACCGGCGGGATGGCGTAGATCACGGCGGCGACGATGGCAGTGAAGCGCCCGACCGAAAAGAGCGCGACTGCGGGGATGAGATAGACGAACGCGGGCAGGGTCTGGGCCGCGTCCAGGAGCGGCCGGATCACAGAGCGGAACGGGTCGTTGCGGGCGGACAGGATGCCGATCGCGACGCCAAGGAGCAGCGTGACGACCGTCGCGACCAGGACGCTCGCCAGGGTCTCCATGCCGTGCTCCCACAGCCCGACCGCGGCAGTCAGGAGCAGGCAGGCGCTCGCGACGATGGCCGGGCGCAGTCCCGAGATGAACCACGCCCCCCCGAACACGACGCCGACCACCAGCAGCCACGGCGCCTTCGTCAGGACGCCCTGGAGCGGGTTGAGGACACCGAAGGAGAACGCGTCCTTGATGGCGTTGGTCACGCCGACCAGGTTCGACTTGATCCACCCGACGATGTCGTTGACCGGGTCGCGGAAATCGATGAAGACGGTCTCGGGGAAGGCGGTCGGGTCCGCCAGGCTCCGGGCGTAGATGACGGCGAGGATCACCGCCCCGGCCGCCAGCGCGGCCACGATCCGGCGCTGGCGAGCCGTTTCGCCCTCGCGGCGGAACCGCGGGTCCATCCACTCGCCGGCGCGGTCCGTCAGACGGTCCAGCACGATCGCCAGGATCACGATGGCGAGGCCGGCCTGGAACGCGGCCCCGACATTCACCGATTGCAGCGCCCGCAGGACGTCGACCCCGAGGCCCGGAGCACCGATGAGCGCGGTGATCACGACCATCGAGAGGGCCATCATGATCGTCTGGTTGACGCCGATGCCGATGGTCCGCCGGGCGAGCGGCAGCTGGACCTTGGACAGCGTCTGCCAGCGCGTGGAGCCGAGCGATTTCGCCGCTTCCATCGTCACGCCGGGGACACCTCGGATCCCGAGGGCCGTGATCCGGATGGCGGGCGGGATCGCGTAGATCAGGGTCGCGATGGTCCCGGGCGCCACGCCGATGCCGAAGAGCAGCGTCATGGGACCGAGGTAGGCGAGCGTCGGCATGATCTGCATCGCATCCAGCAGGGGCCCGATCGCGGCCGCGAAGCGCCGGCTGCGACCGGCAACGATGCCCAGCGGGATCCCGATCAGCAGCGAGATCAGCACGGCGGCGAGCATCTGGGACAGGGTCGCCATGCCCGACGCCCACAGTCCCAGGGCGCCGATGGCCGCGAAGCCCGCGGCCCCCAGCAATGCCAGCCGCCAGCCGCCGAAGATGAGCCCGAGCCCGCCCGCCAGTGCGATCACGCCCGGCCAGCCGAGACCGGCAAGCAGCCCCTCGAACGCCCCGACGAGACCACCGATGCCGTCGCGGATGAGTCCGAAGATGAACAGCGAGTCACGGTTCTGCTCGATCCACTCCCTGAAGTCGTTGAGCGTCGTGAAGAGCGGGTACGCCTCGTCGTGGGGCAGCGTCCCCTGGCCCTGGAACAGGACGTACAGGAGGACGGCCACGACCCCGAGGATCAGCAGGAGCAGGCGCCGTCCCGTCTTCGACTCGAGTCGTGCCGCGAAGGGAGCGGTGATCGCGGTCATCCCGCCGCGGGACCTCCGGCGATCGCCCCGAGGATGTCGGCCCGGTCGACGACGCCCAGCAAGCGGCCGCCATCGGTGACGCGGATCGGCTTCTCGGTGGCCGTCGCGGCGTGGAGACAGTCGCGGATGATCGCGGTCGTGGGGAACTCCGGGCCGTCGGTCGGGTCCTCGGCGGTCGGTGCACGCATGATCCAGCGCAGGGTGAGCACGTGCGACTTGGGGACATCGCTGACGAAGTCGGCCACGTAGTCGTCCGCCGGGGCGCCGACGACCTCCTCGGGCCGTCCGGTCTGGATGACCTTGCCGTCGCGCATGATGACGATGTGGTCGCCGAGCTTGAGCGCCTCGGCCAGGTCGTGCGTGATGAAGACCATCGTCTTGCCGACCTCGCGATGCAGCCGGATGACCTCGTTCTGCATGTCACGGCGGATGAGCGGGTCGAGCGCGCTGAACGGCTCGTCGAAGAACATGACCTCTGGGTCGACCGCGAGGGCGCGGGCGAGCCCGACCCGCTGCTGCATCCCGCCCGAAAGCTGGTCCGGGTAGCTGGTGGCGTGGCCAGTGAGGCCCACGAGGTCGATCATCTCGCGCGCCCGGGCGTGGCGGGTCTCGCGGGGCTCACCCCGGACCTCGAGGCCGTAGGCGACGTTGTCGATGACCTGGCGGTGCGGCAATAGCCCGAAGTGCTGGAACACCATGCTGAACCGGCGCCGACGAAGCTCGCGCAGCTTTTCCTGATCGGCCTTGCGGATGTCCTCGCCGTCGAGGAGGACCTCGCCGGCGGTCGGCTCGATGAGGCGGGTGATGCAGCGCACGAGCGTCGACTTGCCGCTGCCGGACAGGCCCATGACCACGAAGACCTCGCCCGGCCAGACGTCGAAGGACACGTCGCGGAGCGCGACCATGGACCCGGTCTTGCGGCGGAGCTCGTCGCGAGGCAGGTCGGCGTCGGGCGTGCCGATGGTCTTGTGCTCGGCCGGCCCGAAGACCTTCCACAGGTTGCGGACCGCGAGCGTCGGGGCCCCTTCGCCTCCGTCGCGGGTGGGTCGCTCCATCGTCGCGGTCACGCTCACCTCACCCTGCACCCTCGACCCTGACGCCGATCACCCCTCGAACCACCCCGTCGGTCCCGGCGCCGTGTTCTGCCAGATGTGTTTCGCCTCACGGTACTCGTCCAGACCGCTCGGGCCAAGTTCGCGCCCGATCCCCGATTGCTTGAAGCCGCCCCATTCCGCCTGCGGGATGTAGGTGTTGTAGTCGTTGATCCAGACCGTCCCGTGACGGAGCCGCCCGGCGACCCGCTGGGCGCGGGAAGCGTCGCCGGTCCAGACCGCCCCCGCCAGGCCGTACGTGGTGTCATTCCCCAGCGCGACCGCCTCATCCTCGGTCGAGAAACGCTCGACGGTCAGGACGGGACCGAAGACCTCCTCGCGCACGATCCGCATCTCGCGGTGGACGTCGGCGAACACGGTCGGACGGTAGAAGAAGCCCGCCTGCAGGTCCGCCTCGGCGGGCCGGCGACCCCCCGCGACGAGGCGGGCGCCCTCGTCGATCGCGCCCTGGACGTAGTGCTCCACCTTGTCGCGGTGGTCGGCACTGATCAGCGCCCCGGTCTCGGTCGCGTCGTCCTTGCCGTGACCAAGGCGGATACGCTCGGCGCGGCGGCCGATCTCATCGACGAAGCGGTCGTAGATCGGGTCCTCGACGATCGCCCGGCAGCCCGCGCTGCAGACCTGTCCGGAGTGGACGAATGCCGCCGTCAGCGCGTTGTCGACCGCCGTCTCGAAGTCGGCGTCGGCGAACACGATGTTCGGGCTCTTGCCGCCCAGCTCCAGCGCCACCCGCTTGATGTTGACCGCGGCGCCCGTGAGCAGGGCCCGCCCCGCCTCGATCCCGCCGGTCAGGGAGATCAGGTCCACGTCCGGGGAGTCGGCGAGGGCCTGGCCGACCCGGCCACCCGGCCCGAGGACGAGGTTGACGACACCCGACGGAACCCCGGCCTCGTCGAGGAGTCTCGTGAGGTGGATCGCGCTCAGCGGTGTCAGCTGGGCCGGCTTCATGACCGCCGTGTTCCCGGCGGCGAGGGCCGGCGCGATCTTCCACGACAGCTGCAGGAGCGGGTAATTCCACGGTGCGATCAGGGCGCAGACGCCGACCGGCTCGTAGACGATCCGGCTGAGGGCGTCCGGGTTGCTCGTGTCGACAAGCCGGCCGCCCTCCTTGTCGGCGAGCTGGGCGTAATAGCGGAACACCTTCGCGACGTCCGAGATGTCCCAGCGGCTCTCACGCATGGCCTTGCCGGTGTTCGCCGTCTCCAGCCCCGCCAGCTCCTCGAGGTCGCGGTCGAGCAGGCCGGCGACGCGGTCGAGCAATGCGGCGCGCTCGCCGGTCGGTGTCCGTGGCCAGTCGGTCGTATCGAACGCGCGCCGCGCCGCCCCGATCGCCGCCTGGACCTGCTCGTCGGTGGCGACGTCGACCTCGCTGACCACGGTGCCGTCGGACGGGTTGACGACGACGCTGCAGGTGCCATCGCCGGACGCGACCCACTGACCATCGATGAACAGGCTCGGCACGGGTTCCCTCGACTCGGGCGGCGTTGTTCCCAGGTGGGGATGGAGGATGGGCCCGGACCCGAGGAGCGGTCAAGGCTGTTGCGCCGCTCGGGGACGCGACCCGGGGTCGGGCCGGGTATCCTCCTCCCCCCAAGCACGCATGACGGACCCGCGGAGGACGAATCGGCATGAGCGCGTTTCCTGATCGGGCGTCGGTCGTGGTCATCGGCGCCGGCATCGTCGGGAACAGTCTCGCCTACCACCTGGCACGCCTTGGCTGGCGCGACATCGTGCTGCTCGACAAGGGCCAGCTGCCGAACCCCGGCGGGTCGACCGGCCACGCCTCCAACTTCATCTTCCCGACGGACCACTCCAAGGAGATGACCGCCCTGACCCTCGACAGCGTCGAGCAGTACAAGGAGCTCGGGGTGTTCACGCGGAGCGGTGGCATCGAAGTCGCGCGGACACCCGAGCGGATGCAGGAGCTCAAGCGCCGGATGGCATCGTCGCAGTCGTGGGGCATCGAGTCCGAGCTGCTCGACCCGGCCGAGGTCAAGGCCCTCGTCCCGTACCTCGACGAGTCGGTCATCCTCGGCGGCTTCCACACGCCGAGCGTCGGGGTGGTCGATTCGCTCCGGGCCGGAACGATCATGCGCGAGCGGGCGCAGGAGCTCGAGGCACTGACCGTCTCGGCTTCGACCGAGGTGACAGGCATCGACGTGGTCGATGGCCGTGTCGCCTGCGTCAGGACCGACCGGGGCGATATCGAGACGGACACGGTCGTCATCAGCGGCGGCGTCTGGAGCCCGCGGCTCGGGAAGATGGCCGGCGCGTCGATCCCGCTCACGCCGGCGGTCCACCAGATGATCAGCGTGGGTCCGGTCCCCCAGCTCGCCGACACCGTCGGCGAGATCTCCTTCCCGATCGTCCGCGACATGGACACCAACATGTACGAGCGCCAGCACGGCGGGGATCTCGAGGTCGGTTCGTATGCGCATCGGCCGATCCTCATGGATGCCGACGACATCCCGTCGATCGCGCAGTCCGCCCTGTCCCCGACCGAGCTGCCCTTCACCCAGGAGGACTTCGAGGAGCAGATGGAGCATGGCCTGGAGCTCGTCCCGGACGTCCTGGGCGACGAGCGGGTCGGCATCCGCCACGCGATCAACGGCCTGCTCTCGCTGACGCCGGATGGCATGCCGATCCTCGGCGAGACGCCCGAGGTCAAGGGCCTCTGGGCGGCCTCGGCGATCTGGATCAAGGAGGCGCCGGGCATCGCGCGGGCCGTCGCAGAGTGGATGACCCACGGCAGCTCCGAGATCGACCTGCATGCCTCCGACATCGCTCGCTTCTACGACCATCAGCGGACGGCGCAGCACATCGACGCGCGAACATCCGAGGGGTTCAACAAGACCTACGGCATCGTCCACCCGATGGAGCAGTGGGCGAGCAATCGGGATGTCCGGCTGAGCCCCATCCATCGCCGCCAGGTCGAGCTGGGCGCCGAATTCTTCGAGGCGGCCGGCTGGGAGCGACCGTTCTGGTACCGCGCCAACGAGGGGCTGCTCGGCGAGTACGGCGACCGGGTCATGCCCCGCAGCGCGGAGTGGGACTCGCGCTGGTGGTCGCCGATCATCAACGCCGAGCACCTGGCGATGCGGGACCGGGTCGGGATGGTCGACCTCGCGGCATTCGCGATCTTCGATGTGAGCGGACCCGGCGCGATGGCCTACCTCCAGGGTCTCGTCGTGAACCAGGTCGATGTCCCGAACGGTCGGGTCGTCTATACGCCGCTGCTGAGCGGGGCCGGGGGGATCGTCGCCGACCTCACGATCATGCGGCTTCGCCACGACCTGTTCCGGGTCGTGACCGGGGGCGGCATGGGCATGCGCGACAAGAAGTGGTTCGTCGACCACCTGCCGGCCGACGGTTCGGCCCAGCTGTACGACGCGACGTCCGCCCTGTACACGCTGGGGATCTGGGGGCCTCGGGCGCGCGACCTCCTCGCAGCGGCCACCCGTGACGACGTCTCGAATGACGCGTTCCCGTTCGGCACCTGCCGCACGATCCAGATCAACGGGGTCAACGCGCTCGCGTCGCGCATCTCCTACGTGGGCGAGCTCGGCTGGGAGATCTATGCCCCCATGGAGCAGGGCCTGCGCCTGTGGGATGCGCTCTGGGCAGCAGGCGGCGCATTCGGGGTGGTCCCGGTCGGCATCGGCGTGTACGGCACGACGGGCCGGCTCGAGAAGGGCTACCGGGCGCACGGCGCCGAGCTGGAGCTCGAATTCGACCTGGTCGAGGCGGGCATGGCCCGCCCGAAGGTCAAGGAGGCCGACTTCGTCGGCAAGGAGGCGTACCTCCGCCAGCGTGCGGCCTCACCGGCGGCGATCCTCTGTTCGTTGACCGTCGACGATCCGCGGTCGGCCGATGGGACGCCGCGCTACATGCTCGGGCGCGAGCCGGTCCTCGCAGCGGATGGCAGCCCGCTCGTCGACGCCAAGGGGCGCCGCTCGTACGTGACGAGCGCGGGCTCTGGGCCGTCGGTCGGGAAGCACATCCTCATGGCCTACCTCCCGCCGGAACAGGCCGTCGCCGGCACGAAGCTGCTCGTCGAGTACTTCGGCGAGCGGTATCCCGTGACCGTCGCCGTCGCCGGCAGCACGCCGTTGTTCGACCCGGGCAACGAGCGGATCCGGGGCTGAGGCGAGTCGCCGGATGCGCATCCTCGTCTGCGTCAAGCGCGTCCCGGCGACCGGTGGCCAGATCACCCTGACCGCCGACGAGCGCGATATCGACGCGCGCTTCCTGGGGTTCACGGTGAGTCCGCACGAGGAGTGCGCCGTCGAGGAAGCCGTCCGCATCATCGAGGCCCGCGGCGGTAGCTCGGCCGTGCTGACCCTCGGCCCCGAGAGCGCCGCCGACCAGCTGCGCGACGCGATGGCCATCGGGATCGACGGGGCGGTCCTGCTCGAGACGGACGGCAGCGACTGGGACCCGGGCGCCACGGCGACCGCGATCACGGCCGCCATCCGGGACATGGAGACGGCGGACGGGCGGTTCGACCTGATCCTGTTCGGCAACGAGTCGGCCGACTCCGGCGGGTTCCAGGTCGGCATCCGGGTCGCCGTCGCGCTCGATCGACCGTGCGTGACGGGTGCCAAGGGCATCGCCCTCGAGGATGGAACGGCGACCGTCCGGCGCCAGGCGGCCGGCGGCTGGGATGAATTCGACGTGGCACTCCCGGCCGTGATCTCCGTCCGCGAGGGCATCAACCTGCCGCGCTACCCGTCCGTGCCGGGCCGGCTCCGGGCCAAGAAGAAGGAGATCACGCGAATCGCGCCTGAGCGGGCGGCGATGGGTCCGGAGCTCATCCGACTGAGGGTCCCGGTCGAGCGGTCCGCCGCGGCCGAGATCATCGGGACCGGACCCGAGGCGGCCCCGCGCGTGGTCGAGATCATGCGCGAGCTGGGCGTCCTGTGAGCGGCATCCTCGCCCTCGTCGAACACGAGGCCTCGCGTCCGGACCGACTCAGCCTCGAGGCACTCGCGGTCGCGGGCCGGCTGGCGACCGCCCTCGGTACCACGGTCCACGCGGCACTCCTGGGCCCGGGCGCGGACGAGGCCGCCGCCGGACTCGGCGCGTTCGGCGTCGCCACCGCACACGTCGTCGCGGACGACCGCCTCGATCCGTATGCGCCGGCCGCCTGGGCGGCGGCGCTGGCCCAGGTCGCCGCCGCCGACTCCTTCGACGCGGTCGTCGCGCCGGGCAGCGAGCGAGGGACCGAGATGCTCGCGTACGTCGCCGCACGCAGCGGTTTGCCCATGGCGGCCAACATCATCGAGATCGAGCCGGGCGAGCCATGGACGGTCGTGCGCCAGCGCTGGGCCGGGAGCCTGCTGGAGGAGGCCCGGCTCGACGGCACACCGCGCCTCGTGACCGTCGCGCCACACGGCGTTGCCGCGCTCGAGCCCATGGCGGGCGCGGCCGCGCCCGCGA
The DNA here is from genome assembly GCA_963735785.1 of uncultured Chloroflexia bacterium. GTDB lineage: Bacteria > Chloroflexota > Limnocylindria > Limnocylindrales > CSP1-4 > SPCO01. Next base: position 1,286,899 of record CAVTMH010000003.1, read on the forward strand.
TCGTGCGCGTCACGCCCGAACTGGCCGACGCCGACCTGCGAGTGCGCGTCAGCCGACATGTCCCCGCAGCGACGGACAGCGTGTCGCTCACCGACGCGAAGGTCGTGGTCGGCGGCGGCCGGGGGATCGGCAGCGCCGAAGGATTCGCGATGCTCGAGGAGCTCGCTGGCCTCTTGGGCGGAGCCGTCGGCGTGTCGCGCGTGGCCACCAGCCTGGGTTGGCGACCGCACGCCGAGCAGGTCGGGCAGACAGGCGCCCGCATCGCTCCCGACCTGTACATCGCCTGCGGCATCAGCGGCGCGATCCAGCACATCGTCGGCTGCAAGGCCGCGAAGCGGATCCTCGTCATCAACAAGGACGCGGAGGCGCCGATCTTCAGCCGGGCGGCCTACGCCGTGGTCGGCGACGTCCACACGGTCGTGCCGGCGATCTCGGCCGAGATCCGGCGGACGCGCGGGGGATGACACGCAGGCTCGGCCGGCGCCCGCGCCGCCGAATCGACGCTGGAACCCGGCGGCGGATCGCGGTGTACTAGCGGACGATGGCGACCCCGCGGATCAGCCGGCGTCGGTTCCTCCAGGCGGTCGGCGCCGCCGGTGGCGCCGCCGCGGTCCTCGGGTCGATGGAGGCGCTCCGGCTCGTCGCACCCGCGGCAGAGCATCGCCGGCCGTTCCAGCCGCCCCGGCCGTCCGATTTCGCCCTCCAGGGTCGGGCGAACGGGACACGCGTCCTGATCCTGGGCGCCGGCATCGCCGGGCTGACGACGGCGTACGAGCTCGAGAAGGCCGGCTACGCCTGCGAGATCCTCGAGGCACGCGAGCGACCCGGGGGCCGCAACTGGACCGTTCGCGGCGGCACGTCGGAGACGGAGATCGACGGGCCGACACAGACGGCAGCGTTCAGTGACGGGCAGTACTTCAATGCCGGGCCTGCCCGCATCCCGCAGCACCACACCACCCTCGACTACTGCCGCGAGCTCGGCGTCCCGATCGAGATCTTCGCCAACCAGAACGCGGATGCCTGGTACTACAACGAGGAGCGAGACGGGTCCGTCGGCGCGCTGACGGGCCGGCGGATCAGACACCGAGCGGCCAAGGCCGACTACTTCGGGTACGTGAGCGAGCTGCTCGCGAAAGCGATCAGCCAGGGAGCCCTCGACGCGGACCTGACGGCCGACGACGCCATCCGGATGGTCGACTTCCTCCGAGGGTTGGGTGCGCTGGGTTCCGACGATCGCTACCTCGGCGGCGGTCGGGGCGGATATGTCGTGCCGCCGGGAGCCGGTCTGCAGGCAGGGTCGGCGGAATCGCCGTCGACCCTGTCAGACGTGCTCGCCAGCCAGCTCGGGTTCTACTTCCCGTTCGAGCTCGAATGGGACCAGGCGATGCTCATGTTCCAGCCCGTGGGTGGCATGGACCAGATCCCGCGCGCGCTGGCCGACGTCATCAAGGGCCGCATCCGCTATGGCGTCGAGGTCGGCGGCATCGGGAACACCCCCGCCGGTGTCCAGGTCACGTTCTCTGAGGGGGAGGGGGCACGCCAGATCGAGGCCGATTACTGCGTCTGCACGATCCCGCCGATGGTGCTGGCGCGGATCCCGAACGATTTCTCGCCCGAGGTCCAGCAGGATCTCGCCGCCATGCAGCCGGTCCCGACCGGGAAGATCGGTCTCGAGTTCCGCCGGCGGTTCTGGGAGGAGGACGACCGCATCTTCGGCGGCATCACCAACACGAACATGGACATCGGCACGATCTGGTACCCATCCCATGGTTATCTCGGCGAACGAGGCGTCCTGGTCGGCTACTACAACTACTTCAACGATGCCGACGCGTACGCGGGCATGACGCCGCAGGCTCGGGAGCAGCGGGCCCTGGAACACGGGCGAAAGGTCCACGGCGACGCGTACATCGACGAGTTCGTGTCGTCGTTCTCGGCCTCCTGGCGCCGGGTCCGCCACAGCGAGGGCGGCTGGGTCAACTGGCCGGAACGGACCGGAGCGGTCGGCGAGGCCTATCTCCGTCTGCTCGAGCCGCAGGGACGGGTGTATTTCGCCGGTGATCACCTGAGCCACGTCACCGCGTGGCAGCACGGTGCCTTCGAATCGGCGCGCAGCGTGGTCAGCCAGCTGCACCAGCGAGTGCTCAGCGCGTGAAGCGCGCCGATGCGGTCGCCGTCGACACCGGTGCGCTGGTCGGCGCGCTCCTCGCGGCCGGCGTCGTGCTCGTCTTGACCGCCGCGTCCCGACCGCCCGAGTTCCCGGTCTCCGCCGCATCGCTGCCGTCGCCGTTCGTCGCTCCCACCCCGACCCTCGTCCCGGCGCTCCCGATCACGCTTGGGCCGGACGGGTTGGGGCTGGTGTCCTTCGGCCAGCCCGGCGAGGCGGTCGTCGCCGATCTGGAGGCGTTCCTCGGCGCCCCGGACAGCGACGAGGCATGGACGTGCCCGGAGCCGCCGGGCGACGTGCACTTCGTCCAGTGGGCGGACCTCGGCGTTTTCGCGATCGATGGGGTCTTCGTCGGCTGGGTCGATGCCATCTACTTCCCGCCCGAGTACGGTCCGCTGCTCGAGCTGAAGATGGCGGAGGATCTCCACATCGGGATCCTGCTGGAACACTTCGAAGCCCATCTCGGTGACCGCTTCGCCTTCCGACCAGCCGACCCGAACGCCGCCGAGGGCGCCGCGCGCCCGTTCGATATCGACGGGCCCGCGGGGATCCAGGGGTTCGTCGAGGAGGGCGCCGAGGGCTCGCGCGTCATCGCGCTCTCGGCCGGGACGACCTGCTTCGACAACGCACCCTGATCGCCCGGTCCGGGACACCCGCTGCGACGGCGCTACACTCCGGGGCGGTGCGCCGACGCGCCGGCTTGTGCGGCCTGCGCGCCGCGGTCCCGAAAGGAGGAGGCTCGATGGGGTTCATGAGCGGCGTGATCACCGGCGTGGCGCTGGCGGCCGGTGCCGCGGCCTGGTACATGTCTCGGTCGGGCGAGCGCTTCCGTGAGCAATACCGGGTGGATCGGAAGCTCGGCGAGCTCGGCGATCAGATCGAGGCGCGGACCCGTGAGATCCAGTCCACGGTCAACGCCCAGATCGCCGAGATGCGCGTGCAGGACGACGACGCGACATCGGTCGTGCCCATGGCGGACGCGCGCCTCGACGACGCGACCGCATCGGCGGCCGAAGCCGCCGCGGAGCTGGCAGCCGACGTCGAGGCCAAGGCGGCCAGGGTGAAGAAGGCCGCGAAGGACGCCGCACCGGAGTAGGCCCCCACGGGCGTGGGGCCCGCCCGGAGCAGGCCCGCGTGCCGGCGTAGACGCACGCATCCGGCGCAGGCGCGCGTTCGACCGGGCCATCACGACGGGACCGCCCATTGCGCGGATGTGCGATGGTTCGCACGGCCCGACCTCGACCTTCCGAGGCCGGCCTTGCAGGAGAGCCAATGCGAAAACGGAAAGTCACGTACCCGCCGGCCAAGACCTCCAACCGACCCGCTCCCGCCACGGGACTGCCGACTGACGCTCCCTATGTGCGTCCCACCGTCGCCACGATCGATCTGACCGCAGGCAAGGGCCGCACCGGTCTCGCCGTCGGCGGACGAGTGCGCATCGCCGGCAACGGGCTGTACGCCGGCGAGATCGCCGTCATCGAGAAGCTCGGCACGGGCGGCGTCATCCCGTCCGCCATCGTCCGCACCGAGGCAGGCAAGACCCGCCAGGTCAGGACCATCGACCTCGAACCGGTCGGAGCGAACACCGGGTCCTGAGCGCCTGCCCCCGGCAGCGGGAGCCCGACCGCGGAACGCCCGGCATCCACGACCTTGGAATCGGATGCAGGTTAGCGGCACGCGACCCGCTGGGCGAGTCTACTGGCGGAGCACCTTCGTCGATCGTTCGCCCGGCGGGTGAACTGACGGCCGAGTGACATTTCCAGGCGTCGGATCGCTCGCTGAGCGGCGGAAATGGAGCATCGGCCGACGCTGATCATGGCTCGTTCGTCAGCAGACTCGCCCGGCGCAGATTTCGCCCGACGAAGCGGTGCCGGCCGGCGCGCGCGAGCCGATGTCCCAGCACCGGGCCCGTGACCGTCGAGCAGCTCCCTGACCTCAGGCCTCGCGCAACCCCGCGGCGATCCGGGCGGCGGCGGCGAGCAGCAACTGGGCGAGGTCGACCTTCGAGCCGTCCGCCGGGAAACGGAATGACGGTCCGTGCACGTGCACCGCCGCGATCACCTCGCCCGACGCGTCCGCGATCGGGGTCGCGATCGATGACGTCCCTGCCTCGAACTCCTCCATCGCCCAGGTGTAGCCGTGCCGGCGGATCTCCCGCAGGCGCTCCCGCACGGCGTCGGCGTCGGTGAGGGTCCGATCGGTGAACCGTTCCATCGGTCGCTCGAGGTAGCGCTCGATCGCTGCCGGGGTGCGGAACGCCAGCAGGACCTGGCCTGACGACACGGCGTGCAGCGGGACCCGGGCCCCGGTCCAGTCCCGGACGAGGACGGGCTGCTCGGTGTCAACCTGGTCGATGTAATGGACGAGGTCGCCGTCCGGCATCGCGAGTCCGGCAGCCTCGCCCGACGCCTCCGCGAGGTCGACGAGGCTCGGACGCGCGATCGCCGTCAGCGACCGCGCCAGGCTGAACCCGGCAGACAGCGTGATGAGCCGCGGTCCGAGCCGGTACGACGTGTCGCCCGGAACCTGTTCGACGGCGCCTTCGCCGACGAGCGTGGCCAGAAGCCGCGCGGCCGTCGACTTGGGCAGGCCGGCGCGGTCGGCGACCTCGGTGACACCGAGCGGGCCGTCGCCAAGAGTACCGAGCACATCGAACGCTCGTCTGATCGATTGGACGCTGGACATGGGACCCTTCGTGGGCTAGATTCGGGTTCCGGTGGTTCCATCATACGGCACGGTTCCACGATGTGGAACCCCCACCGCACGACGCCACGCCGACAGCCCGACAATTCCACCACCCGTGGAGCACGACCGATGACCGACGACCTCCAGGACATCGACCTCAATGCCCTGTCCGACGACGAGCTCGTCGAACAGATGCACAACGACCTCTACGACGGCATGAAGGACGAGATCGTCGAAGGGACGAACATCCTTCTCCAGCGTGGCTTCACGGCCACGAAGGTCCTCGACGACGCGTTGGTCGCGGGCATGAAGATCGTCGGCATCGACTTCCGTGACGGCATCCTGTTCGTGCCGGAGGTCCTGCTCGCCGCGAACGCGATGAAGGCCGGCATGGAGATCCTGCGACCGCTCCTCGCCGAGACCGGGGCGGAGCCTGTCGGGAAGGTCGTCATCGGCACGGTCAAGGGTGACATCCACGACATCGGCAAGAACCTCGTCGGGATGATGCTCGAAGGCGCCGGCTTCGAGGTCGTCGACCTCGGCATCAACACGGACGCCGAGAAGTTCATCGGCGCGCTCGAGCAGCACAAGCCGGACATCCTGGGCATGTCCGCGCTGCTGACCACGACCATGCCCTACATGAAGGTCGTGATCCAGACGCTCAAGGACCGCGGCCTGCGCGACGACTTCATCGTTCTCGTCGGCGGTGCGCCACTCAACGAGGAGTTCGGCATGGCGGTCGGCGCGGATGCCTACTGTCGCGATGCCGGCGTCGCCGCCGAGACGGCCCGGCGCCTGATCGATGAGCGACGTGCCCGCGTCGTCGCCTGACAGGAGGACGCCCCGCAGTGGGGCGGAGCGGCGTTCCGCGGAATCCTCGGGCCCGCGCTCCGCGGGACCTTGGAGCGTCCCATGGCGCAACTCCGGGGAGTCTGCGCAGCCCCGCGTTTTGATCGTCGGCTGCGGGGCGCTGGCCAACGAGCTCGTCGCGCTGACCCGCGGCCTGCCCAACGTCGACATCACCTGCCTGCCGGCGACCCTCCACAACCGACCGGGTGGCATCCCGGCGGCGGTTCGCGACCGCATCCGCCGGCGCCGGGCCGGGTATGACCGTGTGTTCGTCGCCTACGCCGATTGCGGCACCGGCGGACTGCTGGACCCGGTCATCGCCGAAGAAGGCGTCGAGCGCCTCGCGGGCGCCCACTGCTACGAGTTCTACGCCGGCCGCGAGGCGTTCGAGCAGCTCAGCGCCGAGGAGCCCGGCACGTTCTACCTGACCGACTTCCTCGCGCGCAACTTCGAGCGGCTCGTGATCGGCGCGCTGGGGCTGGACCGTCATCCCGAGCTGCGCGACACGTACTTCGGGAACTACCGGCGCCTGGTCTACCTCGCCCAGACCGACGACCCGGCGCTGGTCACCGCCGCGCGGCGGGCCGCCCGCCGGCTGGGCCTCGCCTTCGAGCACCGCCAGACCGGCTACGGCGAGCTCGCCATCACGATCGCGGCCGTCGTCGCTGGCGAACCGGCCCCGCCGGTCGACTCGCTCCTGTCCATCGGAGGGCACTGAACGTCGTGTCGATCATGACCATCATCTGGTGGCGCGACATCCCTGCCCAGGTAACGGCCCGCGAGGGCCGAAAGCAGAGCAAGATCGTGCTCCATCCGCGCTTCCAGGTCGCCATCGACAAGGCGGCCAGCCGCGCCGGCAAGCGCGCCTACAACCTCTATATCGAGGAATGGCGCCGGACCCAGAAGTCGTGTGGCGCCGATATCGACGCCGAGGTCGCCGCGGAGGTCGAACGGATCGAGGCCGAGTACGACAAACACCGACTCGCCCAGCTGATCCAGGCCGGTGGCGTCGAGGGTGGCCCGGTTTTCCCGCCCGCCCAGGACGAGACCCAGGGAAAGGCGCCGGACGCGTGACGCGGACCGTCATCAGCTCGGCCACCCGCGAGGTCGTCATCGGTGATGACCAGCCGTTCGTCATCATCGGCGAGCGCATCAACCCGACCGGTCGCAAGCTGCTGGCCGAGGAGATGAAAGTCGGCGATCTCTCGCGGGTCGAGCGCGACACGCTGGCCCAGGTTGAGGCCGGGGCGCACATGCTCGATGTCAACGCCGGCATCCCGCTCGCCGACGAGCCGGCCATCCTCGCGACGACGATCCAGCTCGTGCAGTCGCTGACCGACCTGCCGCTGTCGATCGATTCGTCGATCGTCGAGGCGCTCGAAGCAGGTCTCGCCGTCTATCAGGGAAAGGCGCTCCTCAATAGCGTCACCGGCGAGGAGGAGCGACTCGAGCGCGTCCTCCCGCTGGTCAAGAAGTACGGCTGCGCCGTCGTGGCCATCAGCAACGACGAGACCGGCATCTCGATGGACCCGGACGTCCGCTTCGCGGTCGCGAAACGGATCGTCGAGCGCGCGGCGGACCACGGCATCCCGCGCGAGGACATCGTCGTGGACCCCTTGCTCATGCCGATCGGCGCGCTGTCGGGTGCCGGGCGCCAGGTCTATCGCATCCTCGGCCGGTTGCGCGACGAGCTCCACGTCAACTCGACGTGTGGGGCCTCCAACGTGAGCTTCGGGCTGCCCAATCGCGAGGGCATCAACGGCGCCTTCCTCAGCATGGCCATCGCGTCCGGTCTGACGTCCGCGATCACGAACCCGATCGCCGAGGGGGTCAAGCACGCGGTCATGGCGAGCGACGTGCTCATGGGCAACGACCAGGACGCCTCGCGCTGGATCCGCCAGTTCCGCGCGGGGCCGCCGGATGGCGAGGCCGGAGGGCGCCGAACGAACCGGCGTCGCGGTGGTGGGGCGGGGTCGGCCGGGGCCGAGATCCCGGGCGTCACGGTCTTCTCGGCCGACGTGCCGGGCGTTGATGTCCCGGGCCTGGATGTGCCGCTGGACGCCTCCCTTGACCCGCCGCGGGTCGACGTCGCGTCGCGCGACTGACCATCCGCCGGTGAGTGACGGCGCGGCGACCGCCGACCCGCAGATCATCTTCACCCCGTCGGGCCGGCGCGGCCGCGCGCCGACAGGCACGACGGTGCTGGATGCGGCCCGCGCACTGGGCGTCGACATCGACTCGGTCTGCGGCGGACGAGGGATCTGCGGTCGCTGCGCGGTCGTGCCTGCCTTCGGGTCATTCGCGAAGCACGGCATCACGTCCTCGCCGGAGCACCTGAGCACGGTCGGTGCGGTCGAGGCCGCCTACCGCACCGAGCATGGACTGGCGTCCGATCGACGCCTGTCGTGCACCGCGACGCTCCTCGGTGACGCCGTCGTCGACGTGCCGCCCGAGAGCCAGGTCCACAAGCAGGTCGTGCGCAAGGACCTCGCCGCCCGGGCCTTCGCGATGGATCCGGTCGTGCGGCTGCACACGGTCGACGTCACCGAGCCCGATCTCGCGACACCGACCGGGGACCTCGGGCGGCTCCTCGACGCGCTGCGTTCCGAATGGGGCCTCGATGGCCTGCGGGCCGACCTGGCGGTCATCAGGACGCTGCAGGACGCCCTGACCGCCGGAAGCTACCGGGTCACGGTGGCCGTCCACGGCGGCCGTGACGTGATCGCCGTCTGGCCCGGCTTCCACGATCGCGCGTTCGGCGTCGCGATCGACGTCGGATCGACCACGATCGCCGGACACCTCGTGAACCTCACCGACGGGTCGGTCCTCGCGAGTGCCGGGGTCATGAACCCGCAGATCCGGTTCGGCGAGGACCTGATGAGCCGGGTGAGCTACGTGATGATGCACACGGGCGGCGAGGTCGAGCTGACCGACGCGGTGCGCAAGGCGCTCGACGGGCTGCTGGCCACGCTTGGCAACCGGGCTGGCATCAAGCGAGCCGAGATCCTCGAGCTCGCGATCGTCGGCAATCCGATCATGCACCACTTGCTGCTCGGCATCGATCCGACGCCATTGGGTTCCGCGCCGTTCGCGCTGGCCACCGATGCCGCGGTCGAGCTGACGGCCGCCGAGCTGGGCGTCCGGGCACATCCGGGCGCCCGTGTCTACGTGCTGCCCTGCATCGCGGGTCATGTGGGCGCCGATACGGCGGGCGTGATCCTCGCCGAGGAACCGCACAAGGCGAACGCCATGACCCTCGTCGTCGATGTCGGCACCAACGCGGAGATCGTGCTCGGCGACAAGCGTCGCCTGCTCGCCGCTAGCTCACCCACCGGACCCGCCTTCGAGGGGGCCCAGATCAGCTCGGGCCAGCGCGCCGCGCCGGGCGCCATCGAGCGCGTGCGCATCGACCGCGACACGCTGGAGCCGAGGTTCCGCATCATCGGCGTCGATGCCTGGTCGGACGATCCGGCATTCGCGGAGGCGGTCGTCAGCGCCGGCACCGGCGTGACCGGCATCTGCGGATCGGGGATCATCGAGGTGGTCGCCGAGCTGTATCTCGCCGGCGTCATCACCGCCGACGGGGTGATCGATGGGGCGCTCGCGACCCGCACGGAGCGGGTCGTCTCGGACGGCCGGACCTTCAGCTACGTCCTGCATGCGCCGGCCGACGACGGTCCCCGGATCCTGGTCACCCAGAACGATGTCCGCGCTATCCAGCTGGCGAAAGCGGCCCTGTACGCCGGGGTCCGCCTCCTCATGGACCACCTGGAGATCGAGACTGTCGACGAGGTCCGGCTGGCCGGTGCGTTCGGCAGCCAGATCGACCCGCTCCACGCGATGGTCCTCGGACTCGTTCCCGACTGCGACCTCGCCCACGTGAAGGCGGCCGGCAACGCGGCGGGCACCGGCGCCTTGATCGCCCTGTTGTCGGGAGCCGCCCGCCGTGAGATCGAGACGGTCGTCCGGCGGGTGGAGAAGATCGAGACGGCGGTCGAGCCGCGGTTCCAGGAGCATTTCGTGGAGGCGATGGCGATCCCGCATCGGACCGCTGCGAGCCCCAACCTCGAACGGGTCGTGACCCTGCCGGCCCGGCCGGTGACGGCGGATCGAGGTGGCGACGCCCGGGCGGAGCGCCGCCGGCGACGGGCCGCGAGCGCGCCCGACATCGTGGCGGGCGCCCGGGGCGGTTCGGGCGCCTCAGGCGCGGTGGGCCGTTCGGCGCCCGCGCCCCGAGACGATCGATGAGCGAGATGGGCAACCGGCGGAGCGGCGGTCGGGAGGGCCGGCGTGCGGTTCGCCTCAGCCACCAGGTCGAGCGACTCCCGTTCCTGACCCGCACGTTGGCGCCCTTCGAGGTCCTCGGCGAGGAGGGCCTCGCGATCATCGAGGACAACGCGGACACGATCCTCGAGGAGGTCGGCATCGATTTCCGCGGGGACGATCAGGCCCTCCGACTGCTGGGCGATGCCGGCGCCGACATCCAGGGCGAGCGAGTCCGTTTCCCGCGCGGGATGTGCCGGCAGATCGTGCAGGCGACCGCGCCGCGCCAGTTCACCCAGCACGCGCGGAACGAGGCGAACAACGTCGAGATCGGCGGGATGCACACGGTGTTCGCCCCGAACTACGGGTCGCCGTTCGTGCGAGACCTGGACGGCGGCCGGCGCTACGGCACGATCGAGGATTTCCGCAACTTCGTGAAGCTCGCCTACATGAGCCCGCACCTCCACCACAGCGGCGGGACGGTCTGCGAGCCGGTCGACGTGCCGGTCAACAAGCGCCACCTCGACATGGTCTATTCGCACATCCGCTATTCGGACAAGCCGTTCATGGGTTCGGTCACGGCGCCCGAGCGTGCCAGGGACACCGTCGAGATGGCCCGGCTCGCGTTCGGGCCGGGGTATCTCGAGGACCACTGCGTGATCCTCAGCCTCATCAACGCGAACTCCCCGCTCGTGTGGGATGCCACGATGCTCGGTGCGGCGCGCGTCTACGCCGAGGCGAACCAGGCCACCATGCTCACGCCGTTCATCCTGGCCGGCGCGATGGCCCCGGTCACCGCCGCCGGCGTCGCGGCCCAGACCCTGGCCGAGTCGCTCGCAGGGATGACGTTCGTGCAGCTCGTCCGGCCGGGTGCGCCGGTCGTCCTGGGCTCGTTCGCGAGCTCGATGTCCATGCAGTCGGGGGCGCCCACGTTCGGGACGCCGGAGCCCGCGCTCGTCCTGTACGTGATGGCTGCCCTGGCGCGCCGCCTCGGTGTCCCGTTCCGGTCGGGCGGCTCGCTGTGCGCGTCGAAGGTCGCCGACGCCCAGGCCGCCTACGAGAGTGCCGCCACCCTCCAGCCGACGGTCCTCGGTGGCGTCAACTTCGTGCTCCACGCGGCCGGCTGGCTCGAGGGCGGGCTGACGGTCGGCTACGAGAAATTCATCATGGATGCCGACCAGCTCGGGATGATGGCGGTGTTCGTGAAGGGGGTGGACCTGTCGGAGAACGGGCAGGCGCTCGATGCCATCCGCTCGAACGGACCCGGCCAGCACTTCCTGGGCACCGCGCACACCCTCGCCAACTTCGAGAACGCCTTCTACCGCAGCGAGATCGCCGACAACAACAGCTTCGAGCAATGGTCCGAGGACGGCGGGCTCGACGCACCCCAGCGCGCGAACGCCATCTGGAAGCGGATGCTGGCCGAGTACGAGGCGCCGCCGATCGACCAGGCCACCGACGAGGCGCTGCTCGAGTTCATGATCCGGCGCAAGGCGTCGATGCCGGACTCGGAGGTCTGAGGCGGTGCTCTTCCGACGACGATCCTCGCTCGCCCCGTCGGAGTCGGCGGCCATCGCGCGGGTCCTGCGGGCACCCACGTACGAGCTCGTGCCGCTGAAGAACGCGCTCGACCAGGCCGGCTTCCTGCCGGCCGGCGCCACCGTTTCGGTCACGGCCTCGCCGGCCAAAGGCATCGAGGCGACCGTGGCCCTGTGCGAGCAGTTACAAGCGCTCGGCTTCCGAGCCGTCCCGCACCTGTCGGCCCGGATGATCCGCGACCGCGCCCACCTCACGGAGCTCGTCGCCTGGCTCGAGGGCGCAGGGGTGGATCGGGCGTTCGTCGTGGGTGGCGACGCCAAGGAGCCGGGGGACTTCGCGGACGGCCTGTCGCTGCTGCGCGAGATGGCCGATATCGGCCACCCGCTCTCGGAGATCGGGATCCCGTGCTACCCGCAGGGCCATGCGTTCATCGCCGACGGCCCGCTCCTCGAGGCGCTCCGGGCGAAGGCGGCCTACGCCAGTTACATGACGACCCAGCTGTGCTTCGACCCGGTCGCGATCCTGACGTGGCTGACCGACCGACGAGCGGAAGGCCTGGACCTGCCGGTCCACATCGGGCTGCCTGGGGTCGCCGAGCCGCAGCGGCTCCTGGCGATCAGCGCGCGGATCGGGGTGGCCGACACCCATCGGTTCCTCGTGAAGAACACGCAGTTCATCGCACGATTGATCCGGTCCGGCGGGTTCTACCGACCGGACGGCCTCCTGGAGGGCCTGGCGCCGGTCGTCGCCGACCCGAGCAGCCGGGTCGTGGACCTGCACCTCTACACGTTCAACGCCGTCGACGTCACGGAGCGCTGGCGGGAGCGCTACCTCGAGAAGCTTGCCGTGCCGGCCGCGTGACGACGGGTGGCGTCGAATGGCCGATCGACCGAATAGACCTCGTCGACCGCTTCGCCTCCTTCCCGGGTCGCTTCGCCGACGCGGCAAAACACGCCGATGGCCGACCCATCGCGGCCGGGGAATGGACCCCGGAGCTCGTCGTCCGTCACCTGATCGCGGTCGAGGGTGAGGTGTGGCGGGCCCGGCTTGCTGAGCTCGCCGCCGGGGGCGAGCCGCGCTGGTCATGGGTGGAACCTGGGCCGGCGCTCGGATTTCCCGACGCGTCGCTCGACGACGTCCTCGACGTATTGGCGAGCCTGAGGGCGGGTACCGTCGGGTTCCTGCGCATCTTCGATCTCGACGACGACGGCTGGGCCCGCGAGGGCATCCATGAGACGTACGGGCGCCTCGACGTCGCCGGCCTGTTGCGTCTGGCCATCGATCACGACGAGGAGCACCTCGCGGGGTTGGCGGCACCGACCTGAACTCGCCCTTCGCGGATCCGCCCGCGGCCTCATCCATCGTCTCGCCGCATCCGTTATCACGTCGGGCGAACGAGCGCCGCGATCGCCCCGAACCCCTGTCGGCCGGGACCCGCTGTCGGCCCTGCGGACCCCCTGTTGGCCCTGCGGACCCCCGGTCACCTCCAACCGTGCATCACACGCAAGATCTCGTCATCGCGTTGCATCGGATGCACGTTCCAGCCGGAAGGATCCACTGCCGCGTCGATTGGATGCATCAGATGCAACATCGCGCATCGTCCAGGGCACTGTTGCCATCGAATGTGTCATTGGATGCAACGAATCGGCATATCTCGAGCCCGGACCGCAGCGGCGGCGGCGGGTATGTGCATCTGATGCAATCTGCTCGGCCTCGGCCTCGGATCAGGCCCCGGCTTCATCGGTCGTCCCGCCGCATCCGTGATCACGTCGGGCGAACGAGGGCCTCGATCCGCTCGACGGCCGTATCCGGCCCGGGCATCGCCGCGACCTCGTTGGCTACCTCCTCGGACCGTCTTCGGTAGGTCGGATCGGTCAGGACGGCCTGCACGGCGAGCCTGATCGCGGTCGAGTCGGCGATATCGAGCGGGACGATCCGAGCGACGCCGGCCGCCTCGCACCGGTCCCCGTTGTCGGGCTGGTCCGCCGCGAGTGGCACGATGACCATTGGCGTCGCCGCGGCCAGTGCCGCGAGCATCGTGCCCGAGCCGCCGTGGTAGACCACCACGTCGCTCGTCGGCAGCAGCTCCGACATCGGGATGTAGGCGTGGACCGCCACACCGTCGGGCACATGGGCGAGCGAGCCTGGGTCCGCGCCGAGGGCCACGACGACATGTGCTCCCGCCGCGACCGAGCCCTCGATCAGTGTCCGCAGCAGCGCGACCTGCGTGTTGTTGATCGTGCCGAGCGTGATCGCCACGCGTGGTCGGTCGTCGGGTGGTCCGAATGGATCGCCAGCTGGGCCCGCTCCCGCCTCGAGGATGTCGTCCGCGACCGGGCGGAGCTCGGCGCTCGCCGAAGGGCGCGGCGCCTCCGGATCGCGCAGCGACGGCGGTCGCGTCGTGAAGAACAGCCGGCCGAACAGCCCCTCCGGATGGCCCTCCCGCACCAGGCCGTATCGGTCGCGGAGCGGTTCGAGCGCGGTTCTCGCAAGCGCCTGGATATGCGGTCGCCAGGCCGTGGCCTGCACCGTGACGTGGGGGATGCCGTCTCGTTCGGCCGCGATCCCGGAACCGAAGTCCATGTCCTCGTGGACGATCACGTCCGGCCGCCATCGCCCGAACAGCTCGGCGACGCCATCCGCCAGCGCGGGTGCGATCCCCTCGCAGAAGACATGCGGCATCGTGACGAGCACACGCTCCCTGGCAGGGACATTTGAGAGATCCGGGAGCCCCCGAAACATCTCCCCGATCGTCGCAGGCCCGATGGGCTCGTGACGGAAACCGGCCGCGGCGATGATCGGCGTGAGTGAGCTGCCACCCGCGACGACCACCTCATGACCCCGATCGCGAGCGGCGCGAGCGAGCGGCAGGATGGGCAGTAGGTGACCCACGCCCGGTGCCGTCGAGACGAGAATCCGCATGGCCACATCGTGGCGCATCGCCGTTGCCTCGGTTGCCCATCGGAGCGGCGGCCGCTGCGTTGACGCTCACCGAACATCGCCCTAGACTCAATCCCGACGAAATCACTCGGATATCGAGGATCCCGACCTGCGCGCCTTGCCCCCGACCGCCACCGTCCTGCGCCCCGTCTACCACGGCTCGGGCGCCGTCTCGTTCTCGACCAAGGGCGAGTACGGCGTGCGGCTCATGGTCCAGCTCGCGCGCCATTACGGCACAGGTCCAGCGAGCCTCGCCGGCATCGCCGCGGAAGAGGACCTGCCGCGCGCGTATCTCGAGCAGCTCGTCGTCAACCTGCGCGAATCCGGCCTCGTCGTCAGCACGCGCGGTGCCCACGGCGGCTACGAGCTCGCCCGGCCTCCGGACGCGATCACGATGAGCGAGGTCCTGCGCGCGCTCGAGGGCCCGATCGCGCCGATGTTCTGCGCCACGGACGATCCGGAACACGCCCTGATGTGCGACCGCGCGTCGCGTTGCACCGTGAACCTGCTGTGGGTCCGCGTGCGCGACGCGATCACCTCCACCCTCGAGTCGATGACCCTCGCCGACCTCGCCCCGGAGCGCGTGGTCGTCCCTGTCCCCGAAGCACCCCAAGGAGCCGTGACCCCACCGTGACCGACCAGACCACGCCGACCGACCAGGACCTCGTCATCCGTGACCTGCGGGTCGCCCCCGTCGCCAAGCCCGAGCAGGACATCCTGCAGGGTATCGACCTGACCGTCCGCAAGGGCGAGGTCCACGCGATCATGGGGCCAAACGGGTCCGGCAAGACGACCCTCGCCTACGCCGTGATGGGCCACCCGGCGTACGTCGTCAAGAGCGGCGAGATCCTGTGGAAGGGTCGCGACATCCTCAAGCTCTCACCCGACAAGCGGTCGCGGCTCGGCATGTTCCTGGCGTTCCAGTACCCGACGGCCATCCCCGGGTTGTCGGTCGCGAGCTTCATCCGGAGCGCCCTCAACGCCAAGCTCCAGGGCATCGACAAGGACGCCGACATCGATCCGACGGACCCCGTCAAGGGCGGCGTCTCGATGCGCGACTTCCGTAACAGGATGCGCGAGAAGATGGCGATGCTGCGGATGGACGAGGGCTTCGCGACCCGCTACGTGAACGAAGGGTTCTCGGGCGGCGAGAAGAAGCGGCTCGAGATGCTCCAGATGGCGGTCCTCGAGCCGGAGATGGCGATCCTCGACGAGACGGACTCCGGCCTTGACATCGATGCGCTGCGGATCGTGGCCGAGGGCGTCAACGCGATGCTCAACCCGGACCTCGGCGTACTGCTGATCACGCACTACCAGCGGCTGCTCAACTACATCAAGCCTGATTACGTTCATGTCCTCGCCGAGGGCCGCATCGTCAAGAGCGGCCGCAAGGACCTGGCCATCCGGCTCGAGGAAGAGGGCTATGGCCCGGTCCTGCGCGAGGCCGGCCTGGCCATCGATGTCCCTGACCACGCGCTGCTCGTGCCGAAGGGCCCGGAACTCGATCTCGATGGCGGCGCCGAGCGCGAGCCCGTGGAGGCTGCCCGCTAGCGGGCGGACCACGATGGCCGTCGAGGCGACCCCGCCGACCGCGACAACCACCGCCGCGCACAAGTCCGCCGCTGCGGTCGCGTCCGGCCTCGATCCCGTGGCGCTCCGCCACGACTTCCCGATCCTGGACCAGGAGATCCACGGCCACCCCCTCGTCTACCTCGATTCGGCGTCGACGAGCCAGAAGCCGCGGGTCGTGATCGACGCGGTCGCCGACTACTACCGCGAGTACAACGCCAACGTCCATCGCGGGATCTACACGATCGGCGAGAAGGCCACCGCTGCCTACGAGTCGGCGCGCGTCGAGGTCGGCCGCTTCATCAACGCCCCGGACAGCCACGAGATCGTCTTCACCCGCAACGCCACCGAGGCGATCAACCTCGTCTCGTATTCGTGGGGCCGGCGAAACATCGGCCGTGGCGACGCGATCGTGCTGACCGAGATGGAGCACCACGCCAACCTCGTCCCGTGGCAGCTCCTCGTCCAGGAGCAGGACGGCGACCTCGAGTTCATCCCGATCACGGACGAGGGGGTCCTGCGCCTCGACGTGTTCGAGGTGCTGTTGCGTCTTCGGCCGAAGCTCGTCGCATTCACCCACGTCAGCAACACGCTCGGCACGATCAATCCGGTCCGCGAGATGACCGAGATGGCGCACGCCGCGGGAGCGCTCGTGCTGGTCGACGGCGCGCAGGCCGTGCCGCACGTCCCGGTCGACGTGCAGGAGCTCGGCTGCGACTTCTACGCGTTCAGCGGGCACAAGATGCTCGGGCCGATGGGCTCCGGCGCGCTGTGGGCACGGCGCGAACTGCTCGAGGCGATGCCACCGTTCCTGGCCGGCGGCGAGATGATCCGCGAGGTGCATCTGCGCCGGAGCGAGTTCAACGAGATCCCCTGGAAGTTCGAGGCCGGGACCCCGGCCGTCGGCGACGCCATCGGGCTAGGGGTTGCCGCGGGATATCTCATGGGCATCGGGATGGACGCGGTGCGCGCCCACGAGCGCGAGCTCGTGACCTACGCGCTCGAGGTGCTGCCGCGCGAGGTTCCCGAGATCGAGCTCTACGGCCCGCTCGATCCCGACCTGCGGGGCGGGGTGGTGCCGTTCAACCTGCGGGGCATCCATCCGCACGACGTCGCCCAGGTGCTCGACCGCTCGGGCATCGCGGTCCGTGCCGGCCATCACTGCACGATGCCGCTCCACGAGCGGCTGGACCTGGCGGCCACGGCCCGCGCGTCGTTCAGCGTGTACACGACGAAGGACGACATCGACGCGCTCGTCACGGGGCTCAAGGAAGTCCAGCGCGTCTTCAACGGCTGACCGCGTCACGGGCGGCTGAGCGTGCGACCGAGGCCCCTTGAGGCCGGCCGATCGAACCGTCGGGGCGACCAGGCTGTGCGAGCGCCCACAGCGCGGCGCGGCAGATAGGCACGTCTCGCTCCAGTGCCCTTCGCGTCGGGCTGTATGGCGAGATCGTCACCCACGGACGCTTAGGGCCAACCCTGTCGCGATTCGCGGCAAGATCGACGCCCGGAGTCGGATACGGCTGGATCTGGGGCCGATTCCGGTGCTGCGGTCGACGCGACCGGCCGTAAGCGTCCCCAGATGACGATACGGCCAACTGTGGCGCCGCGGGCGACGCGAGCCACGTCGACGCTCAGGCCGGGGCCAGCGACCGCCACATGTCGAGGGCCCACTGCCAGTCGTTCGGGTCGTCGAAGACGATCCGGATCGCGGCTCCTGAGCCGTTGACCGCCGAGTAACCATCGAGCACGCCGACGGCGACCCCGGAGCTATCGTCGCTCGTGATCCGCGCCCGACCGACGATCGCTCCCGACTGGTGGGAGAGGGCCTCGTCGCCGAGGTCGCCCGCGACATGGGCGAGGAACGCATGGGCCGCCATCGAGCCCGTTTCGGTCGCGGCCAACGTGATCGTCCGACCGGCGCCGTTGCCCCACCACTCCTCGTCGGTCCGTCGATCCGCGAAATCGCCGGGGACCTCCAGCATCCAGCCCTCGTGGATGATCGAGATGGGGTCGCGCCGGTACCCGACCATCGGGCCGACCGGCTCCAGCCTCGTCCGGGCATTGACCTGACGGGCCATCCCGTCGTCGATGCCCGCGAGGGCGATCAGCTCCGCCCACGCGTGCCATGGATAGGGCAGCTCGGGCTCGATCGGATACGCCTTCGAGAGGAGCTTGTGCACGTCCTCGAGGAGCTCGGCTTCACCGTCGACCGCCGGCTTGCGCCAGCGGACATCGAGCCACATCAGCGCGATCGCCCGGTTGAGCAGGTACCGGCTGTCGGTGGCGTCGAGCCACCACGGCGTGACCTCGATGGCAACACGCGGGTCCTCGATCGCGGACTCCAGCCAGGCGTCGTCGCGGGGGCCGAGCGCGGTTGCGATCGCCCCGTCGAACGTGTAGCGGATCCCCGCTGGGGTCCCCACGTGGACACGCATGCTGCTCCGCTGGCGTGCGTTGCGCACCTGGGCGAGGGTCGGGCCAAGCCACGCCAGGTACGCGGTCTCGACCTCCGGGCGGTCCGCGAACGCGAGGTCGGCGGTCGCCTCGTCCCAGTCGATGTTCAGCTCCGTCCCGAGGCGCTCCAGGACGCGACCGACGAAGCGGTGGTAGCCCGGCCCGCCGGCCACCGTCTCGGCGATCACGCGCAGGGTGCCGGTGTCGTCCGCGATGAAGGTCACGTCGGGGGCGGCCGGGTGGAGCGCCACCCGGAGCTGGTTATCGCCGGACGGCAGGACGTGCTGGCGGGTCGCGCGGACCTGGTCCGTATACTCGCCGGCGAGCCAGGCGGCGGCATCGGCGAGCAGGCGCTCACCGCCTGGCGTCCGAGGGATGAGCCCTCGCTTGGATGCCTGGCCTTCGAGCCGGATCTCGAGCGTCGGACGAAGCTTGCTGACCACCGACCTCCGACGATACCCCCGGACCGATGTCGAAGGCCCCAGCGGTTCGTACCGCAAGCGCGCGACAGGAGTACCGAACCGGGCTTCCGTAATCCCGACCGTGGTGGTCGGGATTTGCCGCTCGCGCTACACTCGAACGAGCATGGACGACCTCTACCGCGACTACATCCTCGAGCACTACCGGCGACCCCACAATTTCGGGATCGTCGAGGACGCCGACGCCTCGTACGAAGGCGCCAACCCGTTGTGTGGCGACCGGATCACGCTGATGCTCGGCGTGAAGGACGGCATCGTGGATCGCGTCGGCTTCACCGGGCGCGGGTGCGCCATCAGCCAGGCCAGCGCGAGCCTGCTGACCGACGAGATCAAGGGCAAGCCGCTCACCGAGGTCGCGGGCATCCGAGCGGACGACATGCTCGACCTGTTGGGCATCGACATCAGCCCGGCCCGGCTCAAGTGCGCGATGCTCAGCCACGAGAGCCTCCAGCACATCCTGGGCGACCTCGGCGCCGCCGATCCGGCAGCCGACCGGACGGCCGACCAGGCACCCACGCCGAACGACGCGCCGTCCGCGCCGACCGCGGAACGAGCGGGGGCATGACCAGGATCGAGCGCCGCTGCAGGTGTAGCGAGCCGGCCTGAGCGCCGGCGGCCGTACGCGGCCAAGCCCCCATCCACTTCCGCCATCCGCCCTGGCCGCCACGAGCGAGCCAGCCCGTCGACCCACCGGAGCCCGAACCGCTCATGCCGAAGTCCTACGCCGACCTCCTCAAGGAGGCCCGCGCCCAGATCGAAGAAGTCACGCCGCAGGAGGTCGCCGCCCTCCCGCCGGGCGCGGCCACGATCGTCGACGTCCGCGAGGCGTCCGAATGGGAGCAGGGATACATCCCCGGCGCCCAGCACATCTCCAAGTCCTACATCGAGCAGCAGATCGAGGCCGCGGCCCCCGACCGGGACGCCCCGGTGATCCTGTACTGCGCGGGCGGCGTTCGGTCGCTGTTCGCGGCCCAGACCCTCGCCGAGATGGGCTACACCGACGTGAAGTCCATGAACAGCGGCTTTCAGGGCTGGAAGAGCGCCGGTCTCGAGTTCGAGACGCCGGTCGTCCTGTCCGCCGAGCAGAAGCAGCGCTACAGCCGCCACCTCCTGATCCCCGAGGTCGGCTCGGCCGGCCAGGCGAAGCTGCTCGCGTCGAAGGCGCTGCTCATCGGGGCCGGCGGCCTCGGCAGTCCCGCCGCGCTCTATCTCGCGGCCGCGGGCGTCGGGACGATCGGCCTCGTCGACTTCGACGTCGTCGACCTCTCCAACCTCCAGCGCCAGATCGTCCACACGACCGAGCGCATCGGCGAGCGCAAGGTCGAGTCCGCACGGATCGCGATCAACGCGCTCAACCCGGACGTGAAGGTCATCGAGCACGAGGAGATGCTCGTGGCATCGAATGTCGAGCGGATCATCGCCGGCTACGACGTGATCCTCGATGGGACCGACACCTTCGAGACCCGCTACATCCTCAACGACGCGGCGGTCGCGGCCGGGATCCCGGTCATCCACGCCAGCGTCTTCCGGTTCGAGGGCCAGCTCACCACGTTCGTCCCGTTCGAGGGACCGTGCTATCGCTGCCTCTACCCGACCCCGCCACCGCCGGAGCTGGCGCCGGGCTGCTCGGTCGCCGGCGTCCTGGGCGTCGTGCCGGGCATCTTCGGCCTGCTCCAGACCAACGAGGCGCTCAAGGTCCTGCTCGGGATCGGCACGACACTGGCCGGACGGCTCGTGCTGTTCGATGCGCTCGAGACCGAGTTCACCGAGCTCCAGCTCCGGCGCGACCCGAAGTGCCCGGTCTGCTCCGACGCCGCGGTCGAGGCACGCAAGGCCGGGCGGCCGCTGGCCACGGCCGGCGTGGGCGAGGACGCGCCGTTCCTCATGACGACCACCGGTCTGGCCGGCACGATCTCGCCGGAGGCGCGCGGGTGAGCACGGTCTTCATCCCGTCGGTCCTGCGTGCGAACGTGGGCGGCGTGAAGTCGCTCGCCGTCGAAGGCGACTCGATCCGCGGCGTCGTCGACACGCTCGTGGCACAGCACCCGGCGCTCAAGACGCAGCTGCTGACCGATGAGGGCGACCTCAACCGGTTCGTCAACGTGTACGTGAACGGGCAGGACGTTCGCTATCTCGCGGGGCTCGACACCCCCGTCGCCGCGACCGACGAGGTGCGCCTGCTGCCTGCCATGGCCGGCGGTTGACCGTGGCCGTCCCGTGGCGGCTCGACGACGCCGATCACGACCACACGCACGCGCACGAAGGGCTCGTCCGCCACGGCGGGCGGTACGCGGACATCCTCGACGCCATCGGCCACACGCCCCTGGTCGAGATCCCGCGGATGAGCCCCAACCCCGACGTGCACATCTTCGCCAAGCTCGAGATGCTCAACCCGACCGGCTCCGTCAAGGACCGGGTGGCCAAGTACCTCATCGAGGACCTCGAGCGGCGTGGCCTGCTCCACGCCGACTCGATCATCCTCGAGCCGACGTCGGGCAACACCGGCATCGCGCTGGCGATGATCGGCCGGCGCAAGGGCTACCGCGTCGCGCTGGTCATGCCCGACAACGTCACGAACGAGCGGCGCCAGATGGCCGCGCTGTTCGGTGCCGAGGTCATCGACTCGCCCGGGGCGCAGGGCTCGAACGGCGCCATCGCGCTGGCGAAGCACCTCGTCGGGCTGGACGAGCGCTTCGTCATGCCATACCAGTACGGCAACGAGGCGAACCCGTTGGCCCACTACGAGACGACCGGTCCCGAGGTGCTCGCCGACTGCCCGGAGGTCGACGTCTTCGTCGCGGGCCTGGGAACTGGCGGCACCCTCATGGGCGTGGCGCGCTACCTTCGTGAGCACAAGCCCGGCGTCCGCATCGTCGCTGTCGAGCCGCAGCCCGGCGAGCAGGTGCAGGGCCTGCGCTCGCTCGACGAGGGGTTCATCCCCGAGATCCTCGACCCCGACCTGATCGACGCCAAGTACCTCGTGTCCAACCGCGACGCGCTTGCCGCACTGCGCGAGCTCGTGTTCCGCGAGGGCATCTTCGCCGGACCGTCGTGCGGCGCGGTGCTCGTCGCCGCCGCGCGCGAGGCGGAGGCCATGACGAGCGGCACGATCGTCGCGCTGCTCCCCGACGGCGGCTGGAAGTACCTGTCGGCAGGCACGTTCACGACCGACTTCGACGAGATGGAGGATGCACTCGAAGGCGGCGTCAACTGGTGGTGACCGAACGCCATCCCGGACCGACGACCGCGTCGCTCCCCGCGGACCTGCTCCAGGCCATGATCGATGACGCGCGGGCGTCGTACCCGAACGAGTCGTGCGGCGTCATCCTGGGCGGTGCCCCGGCGGCGAGCGGTGGCCGCGCACACCGCTTCGAGGCTGCGCGGAATGCCGCGGCGTCGCCTTATCGCTACGAGATCCATCCCGACGACCTGTATCGCCTGACCGTCGCGGCCGACGATGCAGATGAGGTCTTCTGGGGCATCGTCCATTCGCACACCCACACGTCGGCGGAGCCATCGCCGACGGATATCGGCCTGGCCCTCTACCCCGATGCGCTGTACATCCTGGTATCGCTGAGCGGCGACGGGGCGCACCCCATGACCGGCACGCCAAGCGTTCGCGCATGGCGGGTCGTCGAGGGCGCCACGCACGAGGTCGCCCTGGAGGTCGTCGCGGGGTGAGCGTCGGGGCGCAACGCCCGATGCTCGGTGCCGTCACCGCGCTGGCGCTCGGGGGACTTGCGGTCGTGGGCGCGACGGTCGTGGGCTGGAACGAGGGACTGCTCGACGCCCTGGTCACGCCACCGGCCATCCTCCGGGCCGCGCTCGTTGGCGGGGCCGTGACACTCGGGCTCGCACTGCTCGCGCGTTCCGTGGCACGGATGGCCGAGGCAGGCCAGCACGACGTGCCGGGCCTCATCCGCGCGGTCAGGCTCGCGTTCCTGGCCGTGGCTGCGCTGGCCGCCGCCGCCGGTTGGGTCATCGGGCACCCGCTGCCGCTGGTCGTCGCGGCCGTGATCGCGGGCATCGACGTGCTGGAGACCTCGTTCCTGCTGCTCGTCGTCGGACGCCGCTGACCGGCAGCCCCGATGCGGCGCCGTGGGCGGGCGTGGCGCCGTCAGCCGCGAGCGCCGATGGCCGCCAATATGGCGGTCTCGGTGGGTGTCGAGCCAAGCCCCAGGCGCGCCCCGACCCGCGCGGTGTACGGCGGCTCGAGGTAGGTCGAGGCGAGCACCGGCCAGGCCGGTTCTGCGAACACCTCGGCCGGCGTGCCGTCGAGCAGCACCCGGCCGCCGCCCATGACCACGACGCGGGCGAACGATTCGGCGACGAAGCGCATGTCGTGGCTGATCGCGATGACGGTCCGGTCCGCCCGCCGACCAGGTTCGCGAGGACCGTCTGGACACGCTCGATCCCGCGGGCGTCCTGGCCCGTCGTCGGCTCGTCGAGCACCACGACCGGTGTGTCCATCGCCAGCACCGACGCGATGGCCAGGAACTTCCGCCGCGAGTAGCCCAGGTCGTATGGGTTGGCGTCCAGGGCGTCACCCAGGCCGACGACCTCCAGGGCCGCGACACCGGATGCCGCCGCGTCCTGGGCCGGGCGCCCCAGCATCCGCGGTCCGAATGCCACCTCGTCGCGGACCTTGCCGGCGAAGATCTGTCGGTCCGGGTTCTGGAAGACGATGCCCACGCGCGCGGCCAGCGCCGCGACCCGTCGTCCGGCCACGTCCTCGCCGTCGTGCAGGACGCGTCCCTCGGTCGGGCGCAGGAGCCCGTTGAGGTGCCGCACGAGCGTCGACTTGCCGCTCCCGTTCTGGCCGACGATCGCCACGGACTCGCCCGGCTCGAATGCCAGGTCCACGTCGGTCAGCGCCCGCGTGCCGTCCGGGTAGACGAACCCCACGTCCTCGACGCGGATTGCGGTCACGACGAGGACAGCCGGATCGTGGCCGGCCGCACGCAGCGCGTGCGCGAGGCGGACGCGGCGACGGCGGATCGACCCCGAGGTCCATCGAGCGCGGGGTCGTCCAGGACTGACGCGGCCGGCCCGTTCGACGACGATTCGTCCATCGTCGAGGACGATGACGCGCGAGCAGAGCCCGTCGAGCAGGTCGGTCTTGTGCTCGGCGATCAGCAGCGCAGTGCCGGTCGCCGCGAGCTCGCGCAGCGCCTCGCCGACGAGGCGCGTCCCCTCCGGGTCGAGCTGGGCCGTCGGCTCGTCGAGGACGAGGTGCGGCGGACGCATCGCCAGCAGGGAGGCGATGCACGACGAGCTGGCCCTGGCCACCCGATAGCCGTCGCGGCTCGCGTTCGGCGAGGTCCTCGATGCCGAGCGTGGCGAGGGCGGTCTTCACCCGCTCGACCGTCTCGCGCCGCCGGCAGCCCGAGGTTCATCGGTCCGAGTGCCACCTCCTCGAAGACGGAGCCCGGTGACGCCCGACAGCTGCGTGGCCGGGTTCTGGAACCCGATCCCGACCCGGGTCGCGAACTCGTACAGGGGCTTGCCGTCCATCGACTCGCCATCGATCGAGAGGCCGCCGCCAGTGAGCGCCCCGCCGATCGAGCCGGGTGCCAGGCCGCGATGCGACGAGACACAGGGTCGACTTGCCGGCCTCGTTCGCGCCGACCAGCGCCGACGATCTCGCCGTCGGCCAGGGTCAGGTCGATGTCGTGCAGGACGGGCGTCGCGTAGCCGGCGTAGCGATAGCCGATCCCGGCTAGAGTCAGCATCGCGATCACAGCCGACCCGTGACCCGCAGCGACGATCACGCCGAGCAGCCCGAGGAACAGCGCCCAGCGCAGGACCCGCTCCGAGCTCGTGTCGGGCATCGACCACAGCAGGTGGCGCCGGCCCGGCCGGCTGAATGCCCGCGATTCGAGCGCGAGGCTGCGCTCCTCGACGTCGGTGAGCGAGCGCGATGATCACCGGGCCGACGATGCGGCAGCAGGCCGCGGAGCCGGGCCCGGACGCTGCCCTCCGTGTCGAGGCCGCGGGCCCGCTGGCTCTCGCCGATCGTCGCCGGCACGCTCGACGAGGGTCGGGATCGCCTCGATCGTGGCGACGGCCACGAAGGCGAACCGCGGCGGGACCCCGCGACGCTCGAGGTCGAGCACGAAGGCCCGTGGCTCGGTCGTCAGCACGAACAGGCCGATCGACAGCGAGATGGCGAACAGCCGCACGAGCGTCTGGCCGGCGAAGTCGACACCTTCGAGCGTCGCGTCGAACGGCCCGAGCTGGAACAGGACGGTCGTGCCCGCGCGGGTGAACACGCTGACGAGCACGACCGAGATCGCGATCGGCAGCGTCAGGAGGACCGACGCACGAACCAGCGTCGCGAGGCCCCCGGCGATCGCCGCAAGGACGAGCATGACGCCGATGATGGCGAGCGGGCCCGACGTACCCGCCCAGGACGAACGCCCCGATCGAGCTCGACGGTCGCGATGACCGCCTTGGTCAGCGGGTTGAGCCGGTGATATGGGCTCGGTGTGCGCGGGACGAGCCGGGCGATGAGGGCGGCGTCGTCCGGCTCGAGGTCGTCGGCCAGGACCTGCCCGGTCCGACGAGGTCAGTCTGCTACGCGCTGCTTCCAGACCGACCGCCTTCTCACCCTGCGGGAACCGCGCGATGAACCGGCGCGACAGCGGTCTGGAGCAGGACGAAGACGATGAAGAAGGTGACCGTCTTGTCGATCGGGTCGGACAGCAGGCCCTGTTGCAGGACCGCGGTCTGCAGGTCGGCCCCGCCCTGCTGGAAGGCGGCCACGAGCAGGTCCGTGCCGGAGCCCGTGACGCCACCGAAGACGACCGCCGCGATGGGCGCCGAGATGATGGCCGACACGATGCCGCAGATCGAGCGCCGGCGATGACCACGTAGGCGACACCGAGCGTCGCGTCGCACGAAGAGCAGCCCGATAAGCCCGACGATCGTGGCGACGATGCCGATGAGCGATGAGCGTAGCCCGAGGACCTGGAAGAACGCGCTCTGCGTCGCGCTTCCGGGTTGAAGAACGTGAACGTCGCCTCGTGTAGAAGCGGCAGGAACCCGTAGATACCCGATGGCGCCCACGACGACGATCACGACGATGGCGGCCGACCGATCAGCGCCTGCCCACTCGTGTTCGGTCGGCTGCGGAAGAAGCCGAACTGGCCGACGAGCCCGGCGAAGAAGCCGATCTCACGCCGCGACGACGGCGAACGGCGCCGCGTAAGTCGACTGTGGAACGGCGCCGGCAGGACGTAGGTCCAGAGCAGGTTCGTCAGCGAGGCCGGTGACGAGGCCCGGGATCGGCCCGGCGAGCACGCCGACGAGAACGGTGCCGATCGAATCGAGATAGATCGGGACCTTGAGGACGGCCGCGACGGTCTGGCCCAGGACGATGTTGATGGCGATGGCGATGGGGATGAGGACGATCGTCCTCGTATCGAACCGACCCCAACTGAAGCCCATGGCGTGCGTGCCTCCGTACCCTCCCTGCGCGACCCGAAGCCGGGCCGCGGTCCCTCCGCGCCTAGCGTGCCACGTTCGACACGGTCCGCCGCCAGCCCCCCGACGCGTTCGATGAGCCGGTCCAGGAACGTCGGGATGTCGGCACTCGGTCACGACATCGAGGTTCGGCGGCCGTCCGGTCAGCCCGCGGCGGTCGGCGACCGTCATGCCGCGTCGTGATCTCACCCGGCGTCTCGACGTCGACGACGAGGGCGTCCGTCTGTGACGAGACCAGCGATCCAGGGTGGCCGCCACGGCCAGCGGGTCGTGGATGAACGCGCCGTAGAACCCGTCGTACTGCCGTGGAACTCGAAGTAGAAGCGCAGCGCATCGGCGACGTAGCGAACGACCGGGTTGCGAGGCGACGGAATGCACCGGGATGCATCGGGTCGTCGCCGCGCGTCGAGGTCGATCGAGTCGTCGGGAGTGCTTCCGGCCCGACGCGCGAGGCGAACGACGTGCTCGGTGCTCGATGCGGGCCTGCTCCGTGACATCGAGGCCGAGGACGAGTGGCACGGGGGATGGCCGGGTCGGCCTCGATCGCGTCGGCCCAGGCGCGAAAGACGATCTGTGCCGCCTCCGGGTCGCAGTGGATGTTCCATTCGGTCGTCGGCGTCGTGTTGCCCGACACGCCGAACGCCCCGCCCATCAGCGCATAGCCTTGCAGCAGGCGCGGCAAGCGCCGGCTCGCGCAGGACGGCGAGGGCGAGGTTGGTGAGCGGGCCGAGGGTCACCAGCGTGATCTCGCCGGGCCGGCGACGCGCCTCCTCGAGGATGAGGTCGACGGCGTGTCGATCGCACAGGGCCTTGCTCGGCGGCGGCAGCTCGGCGTAGCCCAGACCCTGTGGTCCATGGGTCTCGGGCGTCGTCTCGAGCGGTCGCACGAGCGGGATCGGGCGGCCCATCGCGACCTCGACGTTCAGCCGACCCGCGAGCTCCAGGACGGCTCGCGTGTTGATCCCGACATGCTGCGGCGTCGATGTTGCCCGACACGCAGGTGACGGCGATGAGATCCGCCTCGGGCGAGGCGGCGGCATACAGGAGCGCAAGGCTGTCGTCGATTCCGGTGTCGACATCGAGGATGAGCGGGGAGGGGGGCTGGCCATGGCGCGATGCTAGCCGACGCTTCCGGCGTGCGTTCGGATGGTCTCGACCAGCGCCGCCGGCGGCTGCGTGGCGTCGAGGGTGAGGTCCGCGACCTGGCGGAGCGCGCCTGTTCGTCGCCGTGCCTGCTGCCGAAGGACGTTGGCCAGATCATCCCCGAGGTCGGGCCGGTGGTCGCCGGGTCGCAACCGAGCCGCGAGGGCGGCCGGACTCGCGTCGAGCCACACGACGAGATGATCCGGCTCGCGCAGCGCGGCGCGGCTGTCCGGATCGTCGAGCGTGCTGGCGGCCGCGCTGATGACGATCGTGTCGGGTCGGTCGAGCGCGTCCCGGAGGTGCCGAGCCTCACGGGCATGCAGCGCGTCGATCCCGTCTCGCGCCGCGAGCGAGCGCCCGGTCATGCCGATCTCCCGCTCGATGTCCGCATCCGAATCGCGATGGGGCACGCCGAGCGCGGCCGCGAGCTCCGCCCCGACCGTGGTCTTGCCGCTCCCCATCAGCCCGACCAGCACGATGTGGCCCATGCGCGGAGTGTGCCCCCTCGTGCGGGGGCCGGCACCCCCTACGGCCGGCTCAGCTCGAGCCGCCAGACCGGTCGGGAGTCGCCGGCGGCACCCAGGCGTCGAGCCCACGACGAGCGCGAAGCGGCGATCTCGTCGCTCGTCGCCAGGCGCATCGAGACCAAGTGCAGCCCCGCCGCGGCCCAGGCCCGGCACATCGCCGGCTCCCAGCCCGGATCGAGTGTCGCGATACCGATCACATGGTCGGACGGCACGACGGATGCGAGCACATCGAGGCGGCCACCCGGCGCGACCAGCGCCGCCACGCCGTGGAGGGCGGCCGGCTCGAGGCCGAGGACGCCACGCAACAGAGAACCCCACGGGAAGTTGACCGTTACGTGGTCCACACGCCCGGCCAAGGGGGTGCACGCAAGGCCCTCGGCGCCGACCGCGAGGAAGACGACGTTGGTGGGGCCACGACGGGCGGCCCGTCTCGACGACTCGGCCATGGCCGCCGCAGCGGCGTCCAGGCCGATCACCAGCGACGAGGGCTCGGCGCGCGCCAAGGCCAGCGCAGCGCGTCCGTCGCCGGTACCGATATCCGCGATCACCCGGTCGGCCCGGGCGATCAAGCTGGAGAGTTAGCCGACGTCCACCTCGAGCAGGCGTCGGCCGATGACCTGTCGCATGGGCCGCAGTCTACACTCGGGCCGTGAGCCTGCCATCGATCGCCCCGCCCGCGACGATCGGCATCCTCGGAGGCGGGCAGCTGGGGCGGATGCTCGCGTTGGCCGCGCGGTCGATGGGCTATCGGATCGCCGTCATGGACCCCGATCCCGGATGCCCCACGGCGGCACTGGCCGACCACCAGGTCGTGTCCGGCTACGACGACGTCGGTGGCGCCCTGCGGCTCGCCGCCCTGAGCGATGTCGTGACCTACGAGCTCGAACACGTGGCGTCCGCCGTCGTCGAGGCCGTCGAGGCCGTCGTACCGGTCCGGCCGGGGCGCATGCCACTCCGCGTGACCCAGGACCGCATCGCCGAACGCCGCTTCGTGGAGCACGCCGGCGTCGCGGTCGCCCCGTGGCGCGAGGTCCGCAGCCGGGACGACCTTCGGGGGGCCGCGGCGCAGCTCGGCCTGCCGCTGCGGATCAAGGCCACGACCGGCGGGTACGACGGACGGAGCCAGGTGCGCATCGGGGCTGCCGCCGACCTGGATCGAGCGCTCCAGCGGCTCGGCCGGCCGGGTGGGGAGGTTGTCCTCGCCGAGGCGGAGATGCCATTCGCGATGGAGGTCTCGATCGTCGTCGCCCGCGGCGTCGACGGCCGGTCAGCGGCGTTCCCGCTCGCGCGGAACACCCATGAGGAGGGCATCCTGGTCGAATCCGTGGCACCTGCCCCGGTCACCGCCGAGATCGCGGAGCGCGCCGCCCAGCTCGGGGAGCGGCTTGCCGTCGAGATGGACCTGGTCGGCACCCTGACAGCGGAGCTGTTCCTGATGGCCGACGGGGAGCTGGTCGTCAACGAGCTCGCGCCGCGCGTCCACAACAGCGGCCACTGGACCATCGACGGCGCTGCGACCTCACAGTTCGAGCAGCACATCCGAGCGATCTGTGGGCTCGGCTTGGGTTCGACCCTGC
Source organism: uncultured Chloroflexia bacterium (assembly GCA_963735785.1). Classification (GTDB taxonomy): domain Bacteria; phylum Chloroflexota; class Limnocylindria; order Limnocylindrales; family CSP1-4; genus SPCO01. Next base: position 1,316,576 of record CAVTMH010000003.1, read on the forward strand.
CGCTGGCGCCGACCGCGATGGTCAATCTCCTCGGGACCGGGCCGGCCCGCCCGGCGCGCCTGCAGCCCGACGGTGTCGGGCGCGCCCTGTCGGATCCCGCCGTTCATCTCCATCTCTACGACAAGCGCCGCGTCTTCGAACGTCGCAAGATGGGGCACCTGACGGCCACCGGTGGGTCGGTCGACGAGGCGCTCGATCGGGCACGGGATGCGGCCGGAAACCTGTGCTGGGCCGAGGAGTCGACCGAGCCAGCCGGGGCAGCCGAGCCGGCCGACGGCGGAGAGGAGGGCCAACGATGAGCTGGGACGTCGAAGGACCACCGCGGGTCGGCGTCGTCGGAGGCAGCCGGTCGGACTTCCCGGTCCTCGAGCAGGCGTGCGCGGTCCTGACGGGGCTCGAGGTCGCGTCCGAGCTTCGCGTCGTGTCGGCCCACCGCACGCCCGACCACCTGTTCCGCTACGCCGAGGAAGCCGCTGGCCGCGGCATCCGCGTCATCATCGGTGGCGCCGGTGGGGCGGCGCACCTGCCCGGCATGCTGGCGGCCAAGACCACCCTGCCGGTCATCGGCGTGCCGATCCCGACCGAGCACCTGGGCGGGCTGGACTCCCTGCTGTCGATCGTCCAGATGCCGCGCGGCATCCCGGTCGCGACGGTGGCGATCGGGAACGCGATGAACGCCGGCCTGCTCGCGGCAGCGATCCTCGCGTTGTCCGACGACGCCCTCGCCGAACGGCTCGCGGCGTGGCGCGCGACGCAGACCCAGGACGTGATGGACGACCCGTCGAACGCGGAGGCGTGAGGAGGACACTCCGAGCGGGCCCGCCCAGGACGGATCGGGTGCCGCCGGGTGCGTCGCCGGTTCAGACCGTCGTGGCGGTCTCAGATGGCACGGCGCGCTTGCGGTGCTCGGCGAGGTGGAACCCGATGTCCATCAGGGTCTTGAGCACGACGAGGATCGCCACCGCGGCTGCGGGCGCGCCCGTGACCGCGATGGCCATGCCGCCGAGGATGATCGTGATGTGCAGGACGACAAGGCGTCCGTATGGCGCGAACATCTGGCCGGCTGCCGAGGCGCGCCGATACTCACCACGCCCGAGGTAGTTGAACCAGTACGACAGCCCGTGGCTGATCGCAAGGGCGACGACCGCGAGGAGGACCGCCCCGATCTGGAAGCCCGCGGTCATCTCCTCGCCCGGCGATGTCCCCGGTAGGAAGACACCGTCGACGAACCCTCCGTCCTCAGGGGCGATGGATGGCAGTGTGCCGATGTCCGAGCCGAGGCCCGCGAAGAGCGGCATCGTGAATACGAACACCCCGTGGACGACCCAGAACAGGCCGTAGTGCAGGACGAAGAAGCTCGCGATCGCGCCACGGCCGACCGCGCCCATCGGCTTGCCGTTCATCTGCCAGGTGGCGGTCGCCGTTGGGTCGGCCGGGCCCTCGGCGCGCAGGATCTTGAGGACGTTGAAGAAGCCGACGATCCCGTTCTCGAGCCAGTACACGATCAGGATCATCCAGACGTTCCAGCCGAGGAACAGCGCTCCGAAGAGCGGGATCGCGTTGGCCACGATCAGGGCGACGACAGCCCCGGTCGACGACGCCACTCGGTACCAGCCAAGGATCCGATCCACGGGCGCGATGCTACCCCACGCCTGCGAGCGGGAAGCGGGCAGTCAATGGCCAGCCCAGAGACTCACCCTCGCGTCCCGGGCGTGCGCTCGGACTTGTCAGCGCCGACCCTCGCGTCCCCGGGTCGCGGCACGGAGGTGGCATTCTGCGGTCCATCCTGAACGACTTGCCTCGCGGGCACGTTATGGCGAGCCGCATGGCTCGTGGAGAAGGGCGACCGACCGTACCGTGCCCCGGCAGCGCGTTACGTCGCCAACTGGCCCGTGTCGGCCCTCGATCCGGCGCCTGCTCGCCGTGTCCTCCCTCGAACCGCGCCGAGCGCGCTCCCTGTCGTCATAGCGTGCCCAGGGGGCAAGTTCGTCAGGATCGAGCCAGCATCGCCGGCGGGGGGCGGACGCCGACACGGATCCCGGGCCGCCAGGCCGGGCCGCCAGGCCACCGGGCAGCCAGGCCGCCAAGCCGCGAGGGCCTGTGGGCCGCCGGGCCCTGCGGGTCCCGGGCGGCGGGGCCCCGAGGCCAGTGGGTTCCCGAGGGCCGCGCCCGGTTCCGCCGCGGCCCTTACGCGTCCCCGGGCGTGCGCTCGGACTTGTCGCCGGCGGCCGCGGGTGCGCCGACCTCGACCGTCCGCTCCTCGGCACCACGCACGACGCCGAGCTCGAACGGGGGCTCCAGCCCGCCGAGGGCGTCGAACAGGTCGTCCGCGTCGCGGATCGGCTTGCCACCGGCGGAGACCAGCAGGTCCCCGGCCTCGACCCCGGCCGCTTCGGCCAGCGAGCCCTCCTCGACGCCGCGCACGAGGATGCCCTCGCGTTCCGGCAGCCCCACCGAGCGCCGCAATCGACGAGCGACGTGCGACGGCGCGATGGCCACCCCCAGGCGAAGGCGCTTGGCCGATTCGCCACGTGCGAGCGCATCGACTCGCGTGCGGAGCGCGGCGTCAGCCGGGAGGGCGAGATAGAAGCCCTCGCCGATCCGATTCGTGTTCAGTCCCAGGAACTTGCCCGCAGCGTCCACGATGGCGCCACCGGATGAACCGGGCGCGAGGGGGGCCGTGTGCTCGACGCTTCCTGCGATCCGCCGACCGCCCGGGCCACGGAACGCGCGCGACACGCTCGAGACCTGCCCGAAGGTGACGCGCACCCCGCCCCCGAATGTCGCGGCGACACCGAACACCGGCGTCCCGACCGCCAGACCGTCGCCCGAGCCCCAGTCGGTCGCTCGCGCGCCGGCCGTATCGACAGCGATGACGGCAAGGTCGCCGTCCGGATCGACGCCGGTGACGGTCCCGCGGGTGGATCGCCCATCACCGAACGTGACGGTCGCTTCGCCCCCGCGCAGGTTGTGGGCGTTGGTCAGGACCTGGCCGTCGGCGATGACCACCCCGGACCCCCGTGCGTTGCGGCCGATCGTGACGACGGACGGACCCGCCGCCTCCGCGACGCTTGCGATCGCCGTTCCGATCTCTTCGATGACGCTCATGACTCGAGTCGCTCCTGTGGTTCGCTTGTCAAGGGGTGGTAACTTGTGACTTGCAAGTTACTACCGACTGACGCACATGACAAGCCCCTCACTCCGACTACCATCGCTTTCGATGACCGACCGCCGACCACTTCCGCTCGAAGCCGCGCTCGATCGCGTCGGCGATCGCTGGAGCCTGCTCATGGTCGAGGCGATGCTCGACGGACCGCGGCGGTTCGGGGAGCTGGCCGACACGTTGGCCGGCATCGCGCCGAACATCCTGACCGACCGACTGCGGCGCCTGGAGCGCGCTGGGATCGTGCGCTCGGCGCCGTACCAGGACCGTCCGACGCGTCTCGCGTACGACCTCACGGCCGATGGCCGAGACCTCGCGTCGGCGCTGCGCCTGCTCGCCGATTGGGGCACCCGCGGCCGGGCCGACGCGGAGCCGCTTCGACATGTCACGTGCGGGACGGCACTCGAGGCACGCTGGTACTGCCCGACCTGTGCGACGTCCGTGGACCCCACCGAGGCGCCGGGCGATCGGCTGTTGTGAGGACCGGACCCGTGACGAAGGAACCCCGTCACCCCGGTACGGAATGATCCTCGAGCATCGGGGACCCCGGGTCTAGACTCGAAACGTGCCTGTCCCGGGCGAGATCGTGGCCGTCATCGTCATCGGCCTCGCTGCCCTGCTGTCCCTCCGGATCCTGTCCGCCGTGCCCGCCTGGGCGCGGACCACGCGCATGCCCGAGGCGCGCGCGATCCGGGTGGTCGGCGTGGGGGGTGGCGGCAGCAACGCGGTCGATCGGATGGTCCAGTCCGAGATCCGCGGAGTCACCTTCATCGCCTGCAACACGGATGCGCAGGCCCTCCGCAACTCGAGCGCCGACACGAAGGTCCGCATCGGTGACGCGGTCACCGGCGGGCTTGGCTCCGGCGGTGTGCCCGAGATCGGGCGGCGCGCCGCCGAGGAGGACGAGGGGCGGATCGATCGCGCCGTGGCGGGCGCTGACCTCGTGTTCGTCACCGCGGGACTGGGCGGTGGCACGGGCTCCGGGGCGGCGCCGATCGTGGCGGCCAGCGCCCGCAGGCAGGGCGCGCTGACCATCGCCGTCGTGACGAAGCCGTTCGCGTTCGAGGGGACGCAGCGCGAGCGGATCGCCGACGCCGCGGCGGCCGAGCTCGCGGCGAACGTCGATGCGCTGATCGTCGTGCCGAACGATCGGGTCGGCGGTGTCCTCGACGAGGACGCGCTGATGATCGATGCCTTCCGGCTCGTCGACGATGTCCTCCTCCAGGCCGTGCAGGGGATCATCGACCTGATCACGGCCCCCGGCCTGATCAACCTCGATTTCGCCGACATCCGCTCGGTCATGACGGACGCGGGCCCCGCGCTGATCGGGTTGGGTCGGGGCCGGGGCGAGCACCGCGCGACCGACGCGGCTCGCCAGGCCGTGGCCAGCCCACTCCTCGAGGCGAGCATCCAGGGGGCACGGGGGATCCTGTTCAACGTGTCGGGCCCCGCGGACCTGCGCCTGCGCGAGGTCCGGGGGGCGGCGGAGACGATCCGCGAGCACGCCGACCCCGATGCAAACGTGATCTTCGGCGCTTCGTTCAGCGAGTCGGTGGGTGACGATGTGCTCATCACCCTCATCGCGACCGGGCTCGATCAGCGGCAGGCGAGCGTGGTGCCGCGGCCCGAGACGGCGGCTGTCCGCGGATCCCGTGCGTCGGACCCCGGCGCTGCCAGGGCGGAGCCCGGACCGGTCACGGCCGACGACCGCGCCAAGGACCCCCCGAAGCGCCCGCCTGCGGCCATCCCTGTGGCGCGGCCGGACACGAGCGTGGCGCGGACTCGGCATGTCGCGCCCCGCTCCGCCGCCGGACCGGAGCCGACGGAGCACGCCGCGATGTCGCGTCGAGACGATGACGACCTCGACGTGCCGAGCTTCCTCCGCCGCAACGGACAATCGACCAGCCGGACCTGAACTCGGTCGCGCGCGGCCCGGACGACCGCACCAGCACCGCTGCCTGCGTGACGTGGCTAGACTCGGGGTCGTGACGATGGATGACGGACGCTGGGAGCCCGGCATGCCGGTGCTCGACCGCCAGGGAGTCCGCGAGCCGAGCGACCTGCCGCCAAGCCTACGGGGGTTGCCCCCACGCTCCGTGCCCGAGGTCGCTCCGACGCCGCTGCAGAAGCAGTACATCAACCTGTCGGTGGTGGTGCTGATCTGCGGGGCCGTGGCGATCACGGCATTGAACCTCGGCGCTCGGCTGGGTGACCCGCTCATCAAGCTGTGCGTGCTCGTGGCGGCGCCGTTGCTCGTCCTGACGACCGGTGACGCCATCGTGCGCATCTGGCGCTCGGCCTGGGCGTGGATGCCCGTCGACCGTGGCAAGGGGCTGTTCCGTCTCGCCTGGGTGGTCGTCAGCCTGATCGGGCTCGGAGCGCTCATCGCCGGCGCGATCGCGGTCCTGCTCGCGTAGGCGCGTGACCGGCGGCCGGATGGACGACTTCGAGCGGGGCCCCGATGGCCGGTCCACGGACCTCGCGTCGGGTGGGGGTGTCCCGACCTGGATGGCGCAGACGCTCAACTTCTGCTCGAACTGCGGAGCGTCGCTGCGGTTCGGGCGGATCGAGGGCGAGGACCGCGACCGCCTGTCGTGCCCCGATTGCGGGCACATCGCCTACGTCAATCCACGGCTCGTCGTCACCGCCTTCCCGATCACCGACGACGGCGGGATCGTGCTGCTCCGTCGCGGCATCGAGCCCGGTCGAGGTCGATGGGCGCAGCCGGGGGGATTCCTCGAGGTCGACGAGACCGTGAATCAGGCCGCCATCCGCGAAACGTGGGAGGAGACGGGCCTGCTCGTGGAGCCGGGCGAGGTCATCGGGCTGTACACCCGCCTGGAGGCGGCCGTCGTCACGATCGCGTTCGAGGCGCGGATCGTCGGCGGGAGCGCCGCGCCGACGCCCGAGGCCCTCGAGATCCGGACGTTCGAACCCGAGGCGATCCCCTGGTCGGGTCTCGCGTTCCGCACCACCATGTGGGCCCTGCGCGACTGGCTGGACCGCCGCCGCCCCGACGTCCGGTGGCCCGCCGGGGAGGTCGGCCGCTAAGCGGGAGGTCGGCGGCTGGCGACCCGCTGTCGCCCCTAGCAGCCCGGCGCCGCCAACTCGATCCGTCGTTGGCCGCGGATCACGCCCGGAAGGTGACACCGCACGATCCGGCCCGTGTCAGCCCCCGCCGCGGGACCCAGGAGCGCGCCGATCTGGATGGACCGCAGCACCATGTCTTGCGCCCGGCCGCTCACGTCGTACGCCACGACCTGGACGACCGCCGGCCCCGATGGACGCGGATCCGGCAGCGGGAGCGACACGACGAACGTCCGTCCCGGGCTGCGATCCCGGTCGCCCGGCCTGGTCATTGGGCCGCCGGTCCGCACGACGATCGGTTCGGCGCTCCGCGATTGGAGCACGACCTGCACGAGCCAGGATGCCTCGCGCACGTGGCCGCGGACCACCACGTCACTCGTCGTCACGACCTGGTTCGCGATCTCGGGCCACGTGACTGCGAGCGGGGCGCGGGCGGGATTCGCCGACGCCTCGGCCACGCGTGGCTGGTCGGACGATCCCGGTTGCGATGGGATGGGCGTCATCGCAGGCCCCGGGTCGGCGACGTCCGCGGCTCCATCGATCCCGCCGGCGAGCGCCGCCCCGACGACGACGGTCAGGCCGATCCCCCAGGCCACGATCGCGGGGCGTCCGCGCCCTCCCCGGCCGGGTCCCCCGACCGAGCCCAGGAAGCGGGTCTCAGCTGATGTCGATGTAGACGTTCTTGGTCTCCGTGTAGAGGTCCAGGGCGCTCATCCCGAGCTCTCGCCCGATGCCGGACATCTTGTAGCCGCCGAACGGCGCCTCGGTGTGGACCGAGCTGTTCGAGTTGACGCTGATGACACCGGCCTGGAGGGCCTTGGCCGCGCGGAGCGCCTTGCCGATGTCGCGGCTCCAGATGGAGCCGCTGAGCCCGTACGGCGTCGAGTTCGCCAGTCGCAGCGCCTCTTCCTCGGTGTCGAACGGGATGATCGAGACCACCGGGCCGAAGATCTCCTCCTTCGCGATCCGCATGTCGTTGTCGACGCCGTCGAAGACCGTCGGCAGGAGATACGCACCGCCGGCCAGTGCCGGATCGTCGGGCTCGGTGCCACCGACCACGATGGTCGCGCCCTCACCGAGGCCGATCTCGATGTAGTCCTTCACCCGGTCGCGCTGCTTCGCGCTGACGAGGGTCCCGACCTCGGTCGATTCGTCGGTGGGGTCGCCGACCTTGACGTTGCGTGTCGCCTCGGCGAACAGCTCGACCACCCGCTCGTGCGCCGCGCGTTCGACGAGGATCCGGCTCCGGGCGCAGCAGTCCTGGCCGGCGTTGTCGAACACGCTGTACGGCGATTCCTTGGCGAACTTCTCGAGGTCGGCGTCAGCGAAGACGATGTTCGGGCTCTTCCCGCCCAGCTCCAGGGAGATCTTCTTCACGTTGCCGGACGCGAGCCGCATGATCTCCTGGCCCGTCGTGGTCTCGCCGGTGAACGCGACCTTGCCGATGCCCTCATGCGCAGCGATCGAGGCGCCCGCCGTCCCGCCGGGCCCCGTGACGATGTTGAGGACGCCGGGCGGGATGCCGGCCTCCAACGCGAGCTCGCCGAGACGGATCGCGGTCAGTGGTGTGTACGAGGCGGGCTTCAGGATCGCCGTGTTGCCGGCTGCCAGCGCGGGCGCCACCTTCCAGGAGGCCATGAGCAGTCGGGAAGTTCCAGGGCACGATCAGCCCGACGACCCCGATCGGCTCGCGCAGGGTCAGGTCCAGGCCGGGCTTGCTGACCGGGATCGTCTGGCCGTAGAGCTTGTTGGCGGCACCGGCGTAGTAGTCGAAGACGAGGCTTGCCCCGATGACCTCGCCGCGCGACCCGGTGATCGGCTTGCCGACGTTGTGGCTCTCGAGCTGGGCGAGCTCCTCGCTGTTCTTCTTGATGAGGTCGGCGAGCTTGGCGAGGCTCCGACCGCGCTTGCCGGCCGCCCAGTTGGCCCAGCCCTTGCGGTCGTCGAAGGCCTTGCGTGCCGCCGCCACGGCTCGGTCCACGTCGGCGCGCCCACCGAGCGGCGCCGTGGCCATCACCCGGCCCGTCGCGGGATCGATGATGTCGAAGGTCCCCCCGTCCGCGGCATCCACCGATTCGCCGCCGATCAGCATGCGCACGGCCGTCGGGGCGGAGGACTCGGTGGCGGGCCTGGATTCGGTCGTCATGGTCGGGACCTCGGATGCGGGCAGGAGCCGTCGAAAAGGACCCCGATGATACGCCCGGATCAGCTCCCGGCCGCCTTGGGGCGCTTGGCTGCAGGCAGGTCGTCCCAGGTCGACTGGGCGTCCGCAAGGCCTTCGGCGGCGACGATCGCCGCCCCGACGATCCCGGCGTCGTTGCGCAGCGACGCAGGAACCACGGGTGTCCGGGTCGTCAGACGGGGATGAACTTGTCGGAATTCTTGCTGACGCCGCCGCCAAGGATGAAGAGCGTGGGCCACATCAGGTCTTCGATCCGTTGCAGGTGCTCATCGAGGTCCATCGCCCAGGCCTTCCACGACAGGCCGCGGCGGACCCGGGAAGCGGATGCGGACCGACGCTCCGCCGGCCGGCCGCGGATCTCCATCTGCCCGAACTCCGTGTTGGGCACGAGGGTCGCCGTCGACGAACACGCCAGAGCCGACACCTGTGCCCAGGGTCAGGAAGATGACCACGCCGGGCTTGCCCTGGCCGATCCCGAACCGCATCTCCGCGATCCCCGCGGCATCGGCATCGTTGACGATGCTGACCGGACGCTTCAGGGCCTTCGAGAGCTTCTCGGCGATGGGGTAGTCGACCCAGGCCGGATCGATGTTGGCTGCCGTCAGCAGGCGACCCCCGACCGCGACGCCCGGAAGGCCGACCCCGACCGGGGCGCTCGCGTCGATCCCGGTGGCCTTCACGAGACGGCGGACCAGCCGCCCGATCGTGGCGCTGACCTTGTCCGGAGTCGATGGTGTCGGCGTCGGCACGCGCAGCCGCTCCGATACGAGCCGCCCGGAGGCCGTATCCACCACGGCCGCCTTGACCCCGCTGCCGCCGACGTCGACCCCGATGGCGAGCGGTCCGCCGCCGGCTTCCGGCGCGGACCCTTCGAGCGGGCTGTCGGTCACCTTCGCACCTCAGAAGTAGTTGACCGTGATCCCGCCGTCGACGACGAGCGATGCGCCGTTCGTCCAGCGCGACTCGTCCGACGCGAGGTAGACGGCCATCGAGACGATCTCCTCGGGCTTGCCGAACCGGCCGGTCGGGTTGCGCGCCAGGCGCAGCCGCTTGGCGGCCTCGTCCTTGACCAGCCAGTCCATGAGCAGCGGGGTCTCGACCGGGCCCGGGCAGATCGCGTTCGTGCGGATGCCTTCCGGCCCGAACTGCACCGCGAGGCTGCGCGTCAGGCTCAGGACCGCGCCCTTGGAGGCGGTGTAGGCGTCCTGCGGCACAGAACACCCGACGAGCGCCACGAAGCTCGCGATGTTGATGATCGACCCGCCGCCGGCGGCTTTCATCGCCGGCACCGCGTACTTGCAGCCAAGGAACACGCCGCGCAGGTTGACGGCCATGACCTGGTCCCAGACGTCCACCTCGGTGTCGATGACCGAGTGATCCGCCTCGGGCATCACCCCGGCGTTGTTGTAGAGGCAGTCGAGCCGGCCATAGGTCGACACGGCGTGGTCGACCATCGCCTTCGCGTCCGCCTCCTTCGAGACATCGACCTTGACGAAGGTCGCCTCGCCGCCGTCTGCGCGGATCAGGTCGACGGTCTCCTGGCCGGCCGCCTCGTCGTATTCGGCGACGACGACCCTGGCCCCCTCCTTCGCGAACATGGCTGCCGCGACGCGACCCATGCCGCCGCCGGCGCCGGTGATGATCGTGACCTTGTCGGCGAGTCGCATCTGAGCGTCGTTCCTCCCGTGCGCTGTGGCGGCGTCCACGCTGCCGCGGCATTGGTCCCGTGACGGGCATCCTACCCTCGGGTCAGGCGGTAGATTCGATGGCGCTCGGACGGTGCTGGCACGGAGGTCGACATGGCGACTGGCGCGGACCTGATCGCCGCCGTCAACGCCGGTGATGCCGGGCGGGTCGCGGACCTCTTCGCCGCCGACCCGTCGCTCGTCGCCGCGCGTGACGAGGCGGGGCGTGTCGGCGCTCATGCTCGCGCGCTACCGGTTCGACCGCGCCGCCACCGACGCCCTGCTGGCGGCAGACCCGGAGCTCGACGTGTTCGAGGCGGCGTCGCTCGGCTACGTCGATCGGCTGCGGGAGCGCCTGGCGGACGATCCGGCCGTCGCGGCCGCCTTCTCGCCGGACGGGTTCACGGCGCTCCACTTCGCGGCGTTCTTCGGCAAGGGCGAGGCCGCGCGCATCCTGCTCGAGCACGACGCGGGCCACGACGTGTACACGCGCAACCCGTTCGCGAACCAGCCGCTGCATGCCGCCGCCGCGGGCAGGCACCTCGAGGTGTGCCGGGTTCTCATCGCCGCGGGCGCCGATGTGAACGCCAGGCAGCACGGCGGGTACACGCCACTGCATGAGGCCGCGCAGCATGGCGACGTCGAGATGACCGAGCTCTTCCTGTCCGCGGGGGCCGATCCGGCCCTGGTGACGGAGTCAGGCGAGACGGCGGCCGAGGTGGCCGCGGCCGCCGGTCACGCGGACCTTGCCGAGCGACTCCGCGAGGTTGCTGCGCCCGACTGACGGGTCAGCCGCGCTCGAGGTAGCGCTCGCGGTCCCACGGGTGGACCATCGAGTCGTAGGTCTCCTGCTCCACGCGGGCGGCGTTGAGGTAGTGGTCCACGACGTCCTCCCCGAAGATCGCGCGCGCGGCCTCGGAGCGCTCCAGCTCGCCGATCGCCTCGTACAGGGCCCGCGGCATGCGCGGATGGCCGGTCGCGAGATAGCCGTTGCCCTTGAACTCGGGCTCGAGCTTGAGGCCGTGCTCGATGCCGTACAGACCGGCGCCGATCATCGCGGCGTAGGTCAGATAGGCATTCATGTCGCCGCCTGGGAAGCGGTTCTCGACGTGGAGCGCCGGGCCGCGACCCACGAGCCGGAATCCGGTCGTGCGGTTGTCGCGACCCCACACGACGTTGACGGGCGCCCACGACAGCGAGGCGTATCGCTTGTAGGAATTGATGAACGGCGCCACGAACACCGCGAGCTCCCGTGACAGCGCCATCATCCCGGCCATGAACTGCTGGCCGACCTTGGAGAGGCCGTAGGGCCCGGGCTTCTCGCGACCGGTGGCGTGCATCAGCGGGACGTCCTTGACGGCGTCCCAGACGCTCATGTGCAGGTGGCCCGACGAGCCCGTCCAGCGATGGTCGGGCTTGGCCATGAAGGTGATGCCCCAGCCGTTGAGGTAGGCGATCTCCTTCGCCCCGTGCTTGAAGACGACGCTCCGGTCGGCCGACTCCAGGACGTGGTCGTAGCGGATGTTGACCTCGTGCTGGCCGTTGGCCGCCTCGCCCTTGCTGAACTCGATCGGGACGTTCGCCTCGGTCATCTGATTGCGCAGCAGCCGGTGCAGAGGCTCCGCCTTGGTCGCCTGGAGAAGGTGGTAGTCCTCGTTGTAGTGGCCGAACGTCTTGGGGATCGGCCAGCCGCGCTCGGCGAGGTCCTCCCAGGAGTCCTTGAGGACGTAGAATTCGAACTCCGAGCCGGCCTTGATGGCGTAGCCGGTATCCGCCGCGAGGGCCACCTGGCGCTTGAGGATGGTGCGCGGGGAGACCGGGATCTCGTCGCCGGTCTCCTCATCGATCGTGTCGGCAAGGACCATCGCCGTCCCGGGCAGCCAGGGCAGGATCCGGAGCTGGTCCCAGATCGGCTCGGCGATCCAGTCACCGTAGCCGGTCTCCCAGTTCATCAGCTTGAAGCCGTCGGGCGTGTTCATCTCCATGTCCGTACCGAGCAGGTACGTGCAGAAGTGAGCGCCGTGGGAGATGACCCCGTCGAGGAAGGCCTGCCCCTGGACACGCTTGCCCATGAGCCGGCCCTGCATGTCCGTGAAAGCCACGACGATCGTATCGATCCGCCCATCGCGGACCATGCCCTCGAGCTCCGCCAGGCGCGGATGCTTGGTCGCGTTGCCGTGGTCGGTCATCGGGGACTCCGCTCAGGTTGGGTGGCTCGACCCGGCCGGCGGAGACCGGCCGGGTCATTCGGGGTGATCGATCGGGGCGCGTCAGGCGGTCGTTGAGCCGCCCAGTTTCTCGGCTTCGTGGCTGAACTCGCGCTCGATCGCTGTCAATTCGGCCGCGTCGCCCATGACGCGGGGGCCCATGAAGCTGCGACGGCCCCAGCCGAAGTAGTAGACGAGCAGGAACAACACCGTGACCACCATGAACGGCCACGAGATGTTGCCCGACGTCGGGAAACTGAAAAGGATCATCAGCACCACGATCCAGACGATGGCGATGCGCGCGATCGGTTTCGACCATCGGCCGAGGCTCCAGACGCGCTCCTTGAGCCACTCATCCGTGGTGGCGCCAAGGTAGATCACGACGCCGTAGGCGGCGTACAGGAAGATCGTGCTGATCGCAGTCACGATGATGACCGCGGTCCCACGACCAACGAAGAATGCCGCGACCGTGAACAGCCAGGCGATTGCGACGATCGCCGTGAGGGAATTCGCCGGTGTGCGATAGCGATGCGACACCTTCTTGAGCCAGCCTGAGCCCGGAACGCCGTCGTCCCGGCTGAACGCGAACAGCATCCGACCGGCCGACGCGATCGCCGAGAGGCCACAGAACCACATCGCGATGGCGATGCCGGCCGACAGGAGGCCACCGACCGTGGATCCAAGGTTGAAGATGAGGATGTCGATGACGGCAGCACCGTCGCCGAAGTAGTACTGGCTCGATAGGCCGAGCGGATCCGGCAACGGGTTCGGAAACAGCGTCGACAGGTTCGGCAGGTGGGTCGAGAGCGCGAACAGGAAGATGTATCCGACGACCGCGCTGACTGCGACCGAGAGAAAGATGCCCCAGGCACTGGCGACACGGGCGCCAACCGTTTCCTCCGCGACGTGGGCGGAGGCGTCGTACCCGGTATACGTCCAGTTGGCCTGAAGCAGCGAGAAGAAGAAGGCGAGGATCAGCGGGTAGGTGATGGCGGGGCCGTACTGGAGGTTGACGACGCCAAGGTCGTTGTTCCAGCTGCCGGCGACGTCCTGCGGCTGGATTGCGAACAGGGTGAGGCCGGACTCGTCTGGTTTGCCGGCCAGAAACACGAGCACGACGACCGCCGCGACGATCCCGATGTGCCACCACACGCTGACCTGGTTCAGGAGAGCCACGAGGTTGATGCCGGCGATGTTGATGGTCAGCTGGATGAGCATGAGGATGCCCATCGTCAGGAGCGAACCGACGAGGATCGGTTGGTCGGCCGACCCGATGAGGACCGTCGTGTTGCCGTAATCGATGCCGACGTTCGAGAGGAGCGGCGTGACGATCGTGGCGTTGATGAACAAAGCCGCGGCGAAGTTGATTCCGGCGACGATCGCGAACTGGCCGATGAGATTCAGCCACGCCGTCCACCAGCCCCAGTTCTTGTTCTTCATCCGGCTGGCCCAGTAATACAGGCCACCGGCGGTCGGGTAGGCGGAAGCGATCTCGGACATCGCCGCGGCGATGCACAGGACGAAGACCGTGATGAACGGCCAGCCGATCAGCACGGCCGCCGTGCCCGCCCAGGCGAGGCCGTAGTCGTAGAGGATGACCGCGCCGGTCAGGATGCTGATGATCGAGAAGCTGATCGCGAAGTTGCTGAAGCCGCCCATCGAGCGGAACAGTTCCTGCGCGTAGCCAAGGCTGTGCAGGTCGGCGACGTCCTGCTGGATGACGTCGTCGCGTGAACGTGCGCTGCTCATCGATACCTCCCTCACAACGGCGGGGACGCGGACACGACGTGCCCGGCGTTCGCCTGAAGGTGGACCACCCTCCTGGCCCGACCCTGGACGGCTGCAGCCCGCTCGAGCGGGGCGCCGATCGCGAAGACGCGGGGATGTGCGCGGATGACGCGGAGATCAATGGCGGCTGGGCCGCGCTGGACGCCGCCAGCCTCGACGGCGCGAAGTCGCTCGTTGACCCTCCTTCCCGTGCGTCGCGCCGGACTATACGCGTCCCCGAACGCCTCGTGAAGGTCGCCCGGTCAGTAGAGCATCGTCGTCCCGGTCGGGAAGGCGAAGTCGAACGCCGCCGGCTGGAGCGGTGCGTCCGGCCCGAGTTCGGTGACCTCGGCGACGCGTGTCGTCTCCCCGCCGATCGATTCCGCGAGCCGGACGATGATCCCGAGCTGGCGATCGACCGCGATCGAGATACGGAAGTCGGGTCGATCCGCCACTGACCTCGATCGTGCGCGGGTGGTCGCACTCGAGCAGGATCGCCTCGCGATCATTGATGAGTCCCGTGCCGGTCACGGTGCACCGCCCCGTCGCGAGCACGTTCTGGCAGTACCCGCCCGGGTGGACGAAGGTGTCCGGCAGGGTCTCCATCGGCAGCGCGGTGACCGGCTCGTACACGCGCGACATCCCCGGGAGATCGCGGTCCTCGAGGCCGCGCGGTCGGTTGCGGATCGGCCGCTGGGTGCCGAGCTTGTGCGCGGCGGCGTACGTCCGCACGAGGTCGCCGTCGGAGATCCAGACCTCGTAGTCCCCGCCCAGCACGCGGCCCGGTCGGCTGGTCGTGACCTTGGCATGGCCCGGATGCCGCAGCAGCACGTCCATCTGCACGGCGTCCTCGCCGCGGGTCGTCGTCGAGCGCTCCACGATGCGCATCCGCAGCGTCGCGAAGCGCAGTTCCGCATCGCGCATGAAGTCGAAGAGCTCGCTGGGTGCGGGCAGGTCGGTCGGCAGCGACTTGACCGCCGGGAGGCGACGGCCGCCGGCCTCGAGGGTGCTGGCCGCGCGGTCCCACAGGCGCGTGTCTGGTCATCGCGCCGGATTGTACTGGCCGCGGCCCGAGTCGCGGGTCCGGCTTGACACCGGCGGCCTCGAGGCGTATATATCGCGAGACGATATACCGCACCACGACATACGAGGGTTGAGACCATGCCGTCGATCAAGCCACGACACCGCCTGATCGGGCCAGTCCTCGGGCTGGCCCTACTGGGCCTGGGCGCGGGGGTGGCGGCCGCAGGTGGTTCGACGCACGCCGACGCTCGGATCATCGACGCCGCGGGCCAGACCATCGGTTGGGCCCGACTCACCGAAGACGCGGCCGGCCAGCTGCACATCAACGTTCAGGTCGCCGGGCTGATCACCGGCCGGCACGGCATCCACCTCCATGCGATCGGCCAGTGCGTCGCTCCGACGTTCGCCTCGGCCGGCGGCCACCACAACCCGCTGGGCGCCGAGCACGGCCTGGAGAACCCGGCCGGCGCGCATGCCGGGGATCTGCCGAATCTCGTCGTCAACACCGCCGGGCGCGGTCATCTCGGCGCGGTCAGCCACCACGCGACGCTTTCGAGCGGGCCAGTATCGTTGCGGGACGTCGACGGCTCGGCCATCGTCATCCACGCGTTCGAGGACGATCAGGTGACCAACCCGACCGGCAACAGCGGCGCGCGAGTCGCCTGTGGCGTGATCGAGGCGACTTGACCACGATCGATCTGCAACGGGGAGCGAGGCGATGAGCGAAGGCGTGTCCGACCTCGGACGGTTCGCGGAGCCGTCCCTGCACATCCTGGTGTCCCTGAGCGACGGGCCGAAGCACGGATACGCGATCATGACCGACGTCGAGGCGATCACCGGATCGCCGATGGGTCCCGGGACGCTCTACGGGGCACTCGCCCGTCTCGAGCGGCGCGGCCTGATCGAGGCGCTGGAACCCGTCGACCGGCGCCGCCCGTACAAGCTCACCGGCCTGGGGGAAGCCACCGTCCGCGCGCAGCTCGAGCGACTCCAGGGTTTCGCCCGCACGGGTCTGGAGCGACTGCGGGAGACATCGACGTGACTGCGCTAGTCCGGCTCTACCCTCGAGCTTGGCGGGATCGGTACGAAGCCGAGTTCCTGGGCATCCTCGAAACGCGGCCGCCATCGGTGCGCGATCGCCTGGACATCGTCCGCGGCGCACTCGATGCGAGGCTCCATCCGGAGGTCCCGGGATCGCGTCAGGGGTCACAAGGGCGCGAAGGGCTGGCAATCGCTCGATGGGCCGCCGCTGCAGCGATCCTCGCGGGCCTTGGAAGTCTTGCCTGGACCGGGCTGATCCTGCGCTACTTCAAGGGATGGGGCGCCGGCGAACCGGAGCACGCCGCCCTCGGTGGCGTGCTGTCGGCAATCACCTTCCTGTCCCTCGCGGCGGCGCATGGTCTCCTGGCCGTTGCTGGCCAACGGTCCATGCGGACTGCTGGCGCGCCCGGTGCGTCCGTGGCAGCCGTCTCGTTCCTGTTCGCGGCCACCGGCGGCGGATTGGCCATCGCGCTGGGTGTGACAGGATCGGTCGTGCTGGCGGCAGCCATGGCTGGTCGGACGATTTCCGTTTGGCTTTCGGCCGCCTGGATCGCCGCATCCGTCCTGCTCCTCGGAGCGATGCTGGCCTTCACCGCCGGCGGCGGGCAGAACGTCAGCTTGCTGGCGCTCATGGCTCCATTCGGACTCGCCTGGCTCCTCGTGGGCCTTGCTGTCCTGCGACGCGGCTTCCCGTCCCCGGCGATCGCCCCCGACCCCTCGGGATAGGGTGCGATGGGCGCGCGCGACCCGCTCGTCGTGGAGCATCCGATCACGGGGCCGGCGCTGCGGGCGGCGCGTGAGCTCCAGACGGCAGGCCTGTCACGCCGCCAGCTGATGCGCCGTGCCCTTGGGGCAGGGGTCGGGCTGTGGTTCCTGGAGGTGACCGCGGGCACGTTGGGCTTCCTCTGGTCCGCGGCCGCGCAGGCGACCGCAAAGGTGCGCATCGGAACGTACGACGAGCTGCTGGTAGCGAACGGTGATCTGCCCATCGCCGACGGGTTCCCTGCGTACGTCGCTGCGGCTCGGGCGTTCGTGATCATCGTCGATCCGAATCGGCGCGGCTGGAACTCAGGACGCGACGAGACCGGGGAGGGGACAGCCCTCAACGTTCGCGCGATGTCGCAGCGCTGCCCGCACCTGGGCTGCCGTCCAAGTCCCTGCCTCGAGGACTTCTGGTTCCAGTGCCCCTGCCACCAGTCGCGGTACGACCGCCTCGGGATCAAGGCCGCGGGTGAGCTCTTCGGCCCGGCACCGCGCGGGCTCGATCGGTACGCGATCGAGGTGGACACCTCGGGCGTACTGTTCGTCGACACGGGGCGGATCACGCTCGGCCCATTGCCCGTCGCACTCGGGCAGCCCGGCCTGATCCCGCCGCTGGTTGCGCGGGGATGCGTCTGATGCGATCGAGGTCGACGGCTCGCGAGCCAGGGACGGGCCTGCTTCGGCTGTATCCGGCTTGGTGGCGCGAGCGGTACGGGGACGAGATGGCGGCGCTCCTGGAAGCCCGGCAGCCGAACCGTCGGGCGCAACTCGATCTGGTCCGGGGCGCGTTCGATGCGCACCTGCGCAGCCCGGAGCCCGGGCAGAGGCCGGGACGCGCGGTCGCCGCCGCCCTCATCGCTGGTGCAGCCTGGACCATCGCCGGGGTGGCGTCGGTCGGCGGTCCGGTGCCACCGGACTGGCCCGGCTACCTGGAATCGACCCTGCCTGTCGCGGTCGTCGGCGCCGTGGCGGTCCTTCTCGCCGCCCTGGGGGTCGCGCGCCTCGCCTGGTCGTCGAACGGTCCGAGTCTCGAGTTCGCCGTCCTCGCCATCGTGCTCGGCCACGTCGCATGGGCTGCCGCGCTCGTCGTCGCAGCGCTCGGCGGACCGTACGGCGCGGTAACGGCGATCGCCCAGACGTCGGCGGCCATCGCCACCGTCGCGATCGGGCTCGTGCTCCTCCGGTCGGGCGCGCATCCGATCGGCCAGGCCGTGGTCGTCGCGGGGGCCGTCCTGCTCCTGCCGACGCCCGCCGCGTGGCTCGTCGTCGGGGCGTTCTGGACGGGGATCGGGTTGTGGCAGGCCCTCGAGGCCCGGTCGGGTGATTCGCCCCGCACGATGCTGCGCTGATGCCGCTCGCGGGTCGGGCGAGGATCCTCGTGCTGGCGGTCGCGGCATGGCTCGCCGTTGCGGCCTGCGGCAACGATGTGGTGCCGATACCCGGCCCCATCGACATGACGATCGTCGCCGCGAACATCGCGTTCGACCCACCTGAGGCTATGGTCCCTGCCGGCGCCCCGCTGCGCATCACGTTCGAGAATCGGGACGTTGACATCCCCCACAACGTCCAGCTGCTCGCCGGCCCGGGCTTCGCGACGGTACTGGCGAAGACGGAGATCGTCACCGGACCCGCCACGACTCCACCGGTGAACGTCCAGGGTCTCGTGCCGGGGAACTATCGGTTCGGCTGTGAGGTCCACCCGAACATGACGACGGACCTGACCGTCCGGCCCTTCCAGTAGGGGGTCTCAGCCCCCTCCCGACCCTCCGTCCAATCCCGGCTCCGTCATGGCGGCCGGATCCAGGAGCCGGTCAAGGTCGTCGGCCGACATCCCGCGCTCCAGGGCCAGCTCACGGATCGTGCGCCCGGACTTGAACGCTTCCTTCGCCAGCGTCGCCGCCTCGTCGTAGCCGATCACCGGCGCCAGGGCCGTTGCCAGCATCAAGCCCTGTTCCACGAGCTGTGGACCGCGCTCGGTCGCGGTCAATCCGGCGACCGTTCGCTCGCTGAAGTTTCGGGCGGCGGCGGCCAGCAGGCCGATCGATTCGAGCATCGCGGCCGCCGTGACCGGCAGCATCACGTTGAGCTCAAGCAGCGATCCGGTCTGCGCGAATGCCACGGTCGCGTCGTTGCCGACGACCCGCGCCACGACCATGGTCAGGGACTCCACGATGACGGGGTTCACCTTGCCCGGCATGATGCTCGACCCGGGCTGGGTCTCGGGGAGTGCCAGCTCCGCCAATCCGGCGCGTGGACCCATGCCCATCAGCCGCACGTCGGACGCGATCTTCCACAGGCCGAGCGCGATCGTCCGGATGGCGCCATGGGCGGCGATCACCGCGTCGAGCGAAGCCTGGGCATGAAAGTGGTTCCGTGTCTCGCGCACGGCCAGGCCGGTCAGCTCGGCCAGCCGCTGGCTGGTCCGCGCGGCGAACTCGGGGTGGGCATTGATCCCGGTGCCGACGGCGGTCCCGCCCAACGGCACGGATAACAGCTCGGTCTGGGCGGCGAGGGCGCGCCGGACGGCCTCCTCGACCTGACCGGCGTAGCCACGGAACTCCTGGCCGAGCCGGATCGGCGTCGCGTCCTGCAGGTGGGTGCGACCGGTCTTGACGACGGGCCAGAACTCGTCGGCCTTCGCGGCCAGCGCGGTCTGCAGCTCGATCAGGGCGGGCAGCAGCGCATCCTCGATCGCCATCGCGGCGGCCAGCTGGAGCGCCGTCGGGATCACGTCGTTCGAGCTCTGACAGCGATTGACGTGGTCATTCGGGTGGACGCTGCGGTCCGCCCCAAGCCGCCGCGCGGCGAGATGGGCCACGACCTCGTTCATGTTCGTGTTCGTCGAGGTGCCCGAGCCCGTCTGGTAGATATCGATCGGGAACTGCGCGTCATGGTCCCCGTCGGCCACCGCGGCCGCGGCCGCCGCGATCGCCCGGGCCACGTCGGTCTCGAGGAGTCCCAGCTCGCTGTTCGTCTCGGCCGCCGCGAGCTTGATCAACGCCAGGGCACGGATGAAGCCGCGCGGGAAGCGCTGGCCCGAGATCGGGAAGTTCAGGACCGCGCGTTGGGTCGAGGCGCCATAGAGCGCGTCGGCGGGGACCGGCATCTCGCCCATCGAATCTCGCTCGAGCCGCGTGCCGGCCGGGGGTTTGGTCATGGGCTCGATTGTAGGTCGGGCTCCGAACCGCCCGGGCGCTCGTATCGCCGGTGGAAGGCCCGCCGTCGAAAACCGACGGCCTCGTAGAGTGCTTCCGATGCCTGGTTCGTCGCGTCCGAGTAGACCTGGACGACCCGGGCGCCGCGCTCCGCGTACCGCCCCAGCCCCCAGACGAGGATCGCGCGCGCGAGGCCCTTGCGCTGGTGGTCCGGGTGCGTCCCGACCGGCTCGAATTCACCGACGCGCCCGTCAGGGTCCCACCAGGCCATCGCGAAGGCGGCGATGCCGCCGTCCGGCGCCTCGATCACGAGGTCGTCCTCGGGCCGGTAGTGCGGCAGCGTGAAGAGGCGGTCGTACTTCTCGATGGTCAGCTTCGATGGCACGAAGGCGGCGCGATGGACATCGACGCGGGCGGCGATGTCGTCACGTCCGGACAGCGTGACGGAGGCGGTAGCCGCCCGGCAGCGCGGCGTCCGGCCGGGCCGCTTCGACATCGGAACGCCACTGGAACTGCGACAGCCGCCGCTCCGCCGGCACGAACCCGAGGTCGACGAGGACCTCGATCGTCGACGAGGTCGTCCTCGGCCGTGAACGCGCCGACGGATCGTGCCCCCGACTCGCCGATGACCTGCTTCAGGATCGCCCGGAAGACCTCGACGTCCCGTGCCGGGTCACCGGTCCAGACGTGCCACTCGACCTCGCCGTCGTCGTGCCACGACCAGGCGACGTCCTCGCCGTCCTCCGACCAGAGCCGGAGATGGGCATCGAGGGGTTCCGGCGCCGTCGAGGCGTGCCACCACTCGATGGCGGCGGGCGTGCGCTGCGACGAGTGGTGCGCCGGCCTGCCACGCACGCGACATGAGCCGTCCGGCGAGGCGTAGGTCGTCGAGTGACCGGGCGGGTCGGTGGGTCAGCACCGCCCGAGGATACGGGTCGTGCCGGATAGCGGCGTGCAACAGCGAGCCGGGCGAGCACGTAGCATCGCGCCATGCCGACGATCGACGCCAACGGCCTGACCATCGGCTACGACGTCGCCGGCGCCGGGCCGCCGCTGATCCTCTTGCACGGCGCGACGTCCGACGCCGCGCGGGACTTCCGCGGTCAGCTGCCGACGCTCACGGGGGCGTTCCGGTGCTACACGCCCGACGCGCGGGGCCACGGCCGGACACGCTGGGACACGGCGACCGGCGGCTTCTCGGCCGACTGGCTGGCCGACGACCTGCTCGCGTTCGCCGATGCCCTCGACCTCGACACGTTCCACCTGCTCGGGTTCTCGCTGGGCGCCATGACCGCGCTCCGCGTGGCGGTGCGGGCGCCACGAGCGCCTGCGCACTCTCGTCGTCGTCGGCATCACGGTCGACCGCGAGCCGCGGGCCAGCGTCGCCCGCCGGCTTGATGGACCCGCTGCGCATCGATCGGGACGATCCGACCTGGGCGGCCGATCTGTCGCGCCGGCACGACCCGGGACAGGGCGAGGGCGCGTGGCGGGCGTTGCTCCCGGCGATCGCGCGCGACGTCGCGACCCAGACGCTGCTGACGCCGCGTGAGGTCCGGACGATCGATCCGCCCACGCTCGTGGCCGTCGGCGATCGCGACCCGTTCGTGCCGGTCGACCACGGCGTGGCGCCTGTCGCGATCCGTCCTCGACGGACGCCTGCTCGTGCTGCCCGACGCGGGCCACGAGGCGTTCGCCGAACGACCGGTCATCGCCACCGAGGCGCTCGGCGAGTTCTATCGATCGACCGAGGCCGTCGCGACACGACGCGCCGGCTCAACCACCACGAGCACCCAGGAGGTGACCGCATGACCACGCTCCTTGCCTTGTACCGACGGCCTGAGGGCGGTGAAGAGGCCCTCTCCGAGTTCGAGCGCCGCTACACCTCGGAGCACCTGCCGCTCGTGGGCGAGACGCCGGGCTTGCGATCGACCCGCGTACATCGGGTCACGCAGGCACTCGGGGCGGAGACCGATCTCGTGATGATCACGGCCATGGAATTCGACGACCGCGCGGCGCTGGATGCGGGGCTGTCGTCGGACGCGATGCGTGCGGCCGGAAGGAACCTGCGGGAGATCGCACCGGGTCTCTCGACGCTGCTCGTGCTGGAGGACGCGGCCGACCTCGGGTCCTGATGCTGGGCGCAGGTCGGAAGGCGCCCCGGCGCCGTCGGGAGTGCCCGCCGCTTCCCGTAACGTGGATACTTGACCGGCACCGAAGCCCGCGAGAACCCGCGAGGAATCCGCGTGACCGACGTCGAGCCGACCACCCGCCTGATCCGCGTCGATGCCCCCGTCGCGGGGCATGACGGTGTCGCGCTCGTGACGATCGATCGGCCCGAGGCGCGCAACGCCCTCAGCTTCGCGCTCCTTGCCGAACTCGCCACCCAGCTGGAGGCGCTCGATCTCGACGACCGGATCCGCGTCGTGGTCCTGACCGGCGCTGGCGACCGCGCCTTCGCGGCGGGCGCAGACATCGTCGAGCTCGCCGACCAGACACCCGAGCGGCTCCACTCGGAGGGCAACTTCACGGCCTGGGACCGCATCGGCTCGATCGGCCTGCCGCTGATCGCCGCAGTCCGCGGCTACGCGCTGGGCGGCGGCTGCGAGCTGGCCATGACGTGCGACCTCATCGTTGCCGGTGACGACGCCCAGTTCGGCCAGCCCGAGATCCGGATCGGGGTCATGCCCGGGGCGGGTGGCACGCAGCGGCTGACGCGCGCCGTCGGGATGGCGCTGGCGATGGAGCTGATCCTGACCGGTCGGGCGATGCCGGCGGCGGAGGCAAAGGCCGCGGGTCTCGTCACGAAGGTCGTGCCCGCAGCGCAGACCCTGGATGCGGCATTGGAGCTCGCGGACAGGATCGCCGCGATGCCCCCACTCGCCGTCCGTGCCGCCAAACGGTCCGTGCTCGCAGCCGCGGATCTGCCCCTGACCGCCGGCCTGCGCGCAGAACGGGCGGCGTTCTTCGATCTCTTCGCCACCGACGACCAGCGGGAGGGGATGCGGGCCTTCATGGAGAAGCGCCCGCCGACCTGGACCGGCCGATGAACAAACGAGGAGGAACGGATGGAGCGTGACCCGTACGAAGGCGGGAGGGATGTCGGGCGCGACCTGGAGCGCGACCTCGGTGACGAGCCCCCGTCGTCGCTCCGCGACAGCGCCCCGGACATCCTCTCGCCGATCGACGAAACGGCGCCGGTGAGCGGACACGTGCCGGCACCGGCGTCGCACACCTCCGCCGTCGATTCGCCCGAGCACGACTGGTCGCTCGCCCGCGACCTCGTCCGGCCCGCCTTCCGGCCGGTCGGCACGAAGGGCCTCGCCATCGAGGGGATCGATCGCGACACGCTGGCCCAGCACGCGATACAGAGTCATGCCCAGCCACTGCTCGACGCCGGGCCCGTGGGCCTGCCCGTCGTGTACGCCATCCCCGCCGGCGGCTTCGACATCGTCGTCAACGGCGATCACCTTCTGTCGTGGGGCATCGAACCCTCCGAGCTCCAGGACGCAGCCCTGCGCAACCTCGCGGCGTGGGCAGGGAGCGCGCCGTGGACGACCGAGGAGTCGGGCGAGCGACGCCTGATCAGCTCTGACACGGGCGACGGCCTCGACGCGGTCCGGATCCTGCTGCCGGATGCCGTCGCACACCTCGAGAAGGAGCTGGGCCAGGACGGGGCGCGTGTCCTCGTCGGGATCCCGGAGCGGCACCTCCTGACGGCGGCAAGCCTGCGGCCGGGGGATGAGGGGTTCGCCGCGATGTTCACCGAGTTCATCGTCGAGCAGTCGGGCGGCGCCGACGAGCCCATCGATCGCCGGGTGTTCGAGATCGTCAACGGACGGCTGGCCGAGTTCAGCGGATGACCGACGGCCTGCGCGTCGATGTCGACGGGCCGGTCGCGACGCTCACGCTGGATCGCCCGGAGGCGCTCAACGCGCTGACCGTGCCGGTCAAGCTCGCGCTTCGTGAGGCGCTCGAAGCGATCGCCGCCGACCGCGCGGTCCGAGCGGTGATCCTCACCGGCGCCGGGCGCGCGTTCTGTGCCGGCCAGGACCTGGCGGAACGCGAGCGTCCGGACGCCGCGCCGCTCGACGAGGAGGTCCGGGAGCGCTACAGCCCGATCATCCGAACGCTGCGCTCGATGGGCCAACCGGTCATCGCCGCCGTGAATGGGGTCGCCGCCGGCGCGGGGGCATCACTTGCGTTCGCCTGCGACCTGCGCATCGCCGCGGCGGAGGCCCGATTCGTGCTGGCGTTCGGGCGGATCGGCCTCGTGCCGGACAGCGGCGCCACGTGGCTGCTTCCACGACTCGTCGGGTCGGCGCACGCCGCGGAGATGGCGCTCGTGGGTGATCCGATCTCCGCCGAGGACGCGCTCCGGATCGGCCTGGTCTCACGGGTGGTGGCCGGCGAGGAGCTGATGCCGCTGGCGCGCGAGTTCGCCGAGCGGATCGCGACCGGCGCACCGCTCGCAGTCGCCCTCACCAAGCACGCCCTTGAGCGAGCGGCGACGACCGACCTCGAGACGGCGCTCGAGGGCGAGGCGAAGCTGCAGGGCATCGCCGGGGCGACCGCCGACCACGCCGAGGGCCTCGCCGCGTTCCGGGAGAAGCGGACCCCGCAGTTCAAGGGGGAATAGGACCCGTCCTTGCCCGCATGCGCGTCGTGGCGTAGGCTGGCGCCTAACAATCGTTAGGTTGGAGTGTCCCCCGCATGGTCGAGACCACGAGACGTCGCGAGATCGAGGACGTCGCCAGCGAGCTCTTCCGCGAGCACGGGTACTCGGGAACGAGCGTGCGCGACATCGCCCGGGCGCTCGACATCCAGGGGGCCAGCCTCTATTCCCACGTCGCGTCGAAGCAGGACGTCCTGTGGTCGATCGTGGACGGGACGGCAACCCAATTCGAGACCGCGGCGGAAGAGGCCCTCGCCGGCGTGGATGCGGACGACCCGCTCGCCGGCCTCCGTGCCCTCGTGCGAGCGCACGTCGGCGTGGTCCTCGAGGACGTCGGGCGGGCGAGCGTCTTCGTACACGAGTGGCGGTCGCTCGGGCCGGAGCGGCGTGCCCGAACACTCGACCGGCGCGATGCCTACGAAGGTCGTTTTCGCGCCTTGATCGAGGCCGGGATCGCGTCGGGCTCCGTGGCGTCCATCGACCCGAACGTCGCGGCCGCCTATCTCCTGACTTCGCTCAACGGTCTCGTGGCCTGGTACCGGCCCGACGGCCGGCTGGAACCGGACGCCGTCGCCGACACTTATGTGGAGCTGTCGCTGCGGACCATCGCCGGCACGGCTCCGGAGGAACCCGCGTGACCGACCCGCTCGCGCTCGATCCGGTGCTGGCTCCGGGCGATCGCTCGACCGCGGGCCCGACCTCGACACCCGCGCCGACCCGCGCTCACGACGAGGCGTACGAGGCATGGTTCGAGCGGTTCGAGGCGCACCTCGCTGCGGGCGGCAGCGTGGAATCGACCGATGCGATGCCCGACGAGTACAGGACGGCCGTCCTGCGGTTCGTCGAGATGCACGCCAACTCCGAGCTGATGGGCGTCCTCCCCGAGCGAGACTGGATCATGCGCGCGCCGACGCTCCGCCGGAAGCTGGCGCTGACGGCCAAGATCCAGGACGAGGTCGGTCACGCCCAGCTGCTCTACCGCGTGGCGGAGGATCTCGGCAAGCCGCGCGAGGCGATGTTCGACGACCTGCTCGCCGGCAAGACGAAGTTCCACAACGTCTTCCACTACCCGACGCGGTCGTGGGCGGACGTCGGGATGATCGCCTGGCTCGTGGATGCCGCCGCGATCGTCGCGCAGCAGGCCCTCCGCGATTCGTCGTACGCACCGTACGCCCGGACGATGCGCAAGATCTGTTGGGAGGAATCGGTCCACATCATGCACGGCCGCGATGTGGTCGTGACCATGGTGACCGGCTCGCCCGGGCAACGCGCCGCCATCCAGGACGCGCTCGACCGGTGGTGGGGCCCGCTGATGCAGATGCACGGTCCGCGATCGGCGCGCGAGATCGACAAGGACCTGCGCTGGCGGATCAAGGCGAAGACGTCGGAGGAGCTGCGCCAGGAGTTCCTGACGATCTACGTGCCGCGCATCCGCGAGCTCGGTCTCGTGATCCCCGACCCGGAGCTGCGGTATGACGAGGACGCCTCGGAGTGGCGCTACAGCGAACCGGACTGGGACGAGCTGCGCACGGTCGTCACGAACCACGGCCCGATGTCCGAGGAGCGGCTCGAGTTCCGCCGTCTCGCCCGAAAGGACACGGCTTGGGTCCGCGAAACGATCCTCGCCGCGCCGCAGGCGGCATGACGGCGCGCAGGAGCGCACCGTCGGCGTCCGCGGCCGCGGCACCATCCGCGGCGGCGCACCTCGAGGCATGGGAGGTCTTCCGTCAGGAGAAGGACGGCGACCCCATGCGCCACGGCGGCAGCGTCATGGCGCCCGACGCCGAGCTTGCGACGCACTACGCCCGCGAGCTGTTCGGCCGACGGCAGGAGAGTGTCCGCCTGTGGATCGTGCGCCGCACCGACGTCGTCGACCTGCACGACCCGGACTTGCTCCAACCACCGCTCGACCGGTCGTTCAAGAAGCCCGGCGGCTACGTGATGCGCGACAAGCTGGCCGCCGCCCGGGCAGCGGCCGGCCACGAAAAGCCCAAGGCCAGAGCGAGATGAGCGGCGTGCGCGGCGACAACGCACGCGGCGCCACGGCGGTCGCGCCCGCCGCCGCGTCGGCGGCATCGATCCCGTCGATCGAGGGCCTCGACGAGCTCCTCCGTTCGATGGCCGATGACGAGTTCGTCATCGGGTTCTCCGATTCGGAGTGGACGGGGATCGCCCCGCTCCTCGAAGAGGACATCGCGATGAGCTCGCTCGCGCAGGACGAGCTGGGTCATGCCCAGGCGCTGTACGGGCTGCTCGCCGAGGTGACGGGAGCCGTCGACGCCGACACGCTGGCCTACGATCGCGAGCCCGCCGAGTACCGGCATGCGCGCCTGCTCGATCACGGCCGCGGCGACTGGGCGATGACGATCGCCCGACGCTACCTCTACGAGACCGCGGACGCCGTCCGGCTGGACGCGCTGACCGGCGCCTCGTGGCGTCCCCTCGCGGACCTCGTCGGCAAGCTCGTGCGCGAGGAGCGCTACCACCTGATGCATGTCGGCCTGTGGCTGGAGCGGCTGGCCACCTCGGGGGACGAGCCACGTGACCGGCTCATCGCCGCGCTCGAGCGCCTCGGCCCTGACGCGGGCACCGTCTTCACGCCACTCCCCGGGGAGGCGGCACTCCTCGAGGCCGGGATCCTCGCTCGCCCGATGGCGGAGCTCGAGCGCCGGTGGCGCGCCGACCTCGCGCGGACGTTCGGCCGCCATGGCCTGCCGATGCCGCCCGACACCCGTGAGCCCGCGCGTGGCCGGACCGACCACGGCGAAGCCTTCGCGTGGCTCCACAGTGAGTTCACCGCAGTCCGGCGCGCCGACCCGGGAGCCACCTGGTGAGCGAAGCCGGCACGCAGACGGCCATCGCGCGAGCCCGCGCCAGCGTCCCGCGACCGGATCGCGAGCCACTGCCCACGATCGCGGAGGTCCGCGCCGCCCTGGCCGAGGTCCCGGATCCCGAGCTGCCTGTGCTCTCCGTCGTCGACCTCGGGATCGTCCACCGCGTGGAGGTCGATCCTCTTGGCATCCGCGTGGCGATCCTGCCGACCTTCGTCGGCTGTCCGGCGCTCGACATGATCCGTGGCGCGATCGCCGAGCGTCTCGGCGAGTTCGGTCTGCCGGTGGCGGTGGAGACGACGTTCGAGGTGCCCTGGACGTCGGATCGGATCTCGCCAGCCGGCCGGGAGGCGCTCGCGTCGGTTGGGATCGCCCCGCCGGCCGAACCGGGAGCGGTGCGGTGCCCGTTCTGCGCATCGGCAAGCGTGGTCATGGACAGCGCATTCGGACCGACCCAGTGCCGCTCCCTGTACTACTGCCGAGGATGCCGCCAGCCGTTCGAGGCGCTCAAGGCGGTCTGACCCTCGGCGGGCTGGCACGCCGATCCACGCAGGACCGCTACGCTCCGCCCGTGACTGACACGCTCACCGAGGCCGTCAAGGATCGCGCCACTCCGACCATCGGGATCGTGGGCGCAGGCGCCATGGGGGCCGGGATCGCCCAGGTCGCGCTCGAAGCCGGGTCCGAGGTGGTGCTCCACGATGTCGACCCCGCGGCGATCGAGCGCGCCCGCGACGCGGTGCGGCGCGGGCTCGAGCGGCGCGCCGCCAAGCTCGAGCTCGACCCCGACACCATCGATGACTGGGCTGCCGGTCGTCTCGAGCTGCTGCGCGAGGCCCGGACGCTGGACGCGATCGCCGACGAGGCAGAGCTCGTCGTCGAGGCGGCCCTCGAGGACCTCGGCCTGAAGCAGGAGATCTTTCGCGCCCTCGATGCGACTGCGCCAGGCGACACCATCCTGGCCTCCAACACCAGCGCGCTCTCGATCGACGCGATCGCGGCCGCGACCGCCCGGCCGGCGCGAATCCTCGGCCTGCATTTCTTCAACCCGGTGCCGCTGATGGCCCTCGTGGAGGTGGTGCCGGGGCGGCTGACCGACCACGACGTCGTCGCCCGAGCCGAGGATGTCGTCCGGATGTGGGACAAGACCCCCGTGCGCAGCACCGACTCCCCGGGATTCATCGTCAATCGCGTGAACCGTCCGTTCACCATCGGCGCGCTGCGGCTCGTCGAGTCGGGTGAGGCCAGCGTCGAGCGCGTCGATGTGGCGATGCGTGAGGCGGGCTTCCCGATGGGCCCGTTCGAGCTCATGGACCTGACCGGCATCGACGTCACGCTCGCCGCGGCACGCGGTGTGTGGGAAGGGCTGGGCCGCCCGGACCACCTGCGGCCGTCCGAGATCCAGGAGCGCCTCGTCGACGAGGGTGCCCTTGGCCGCAAGACCGGCGCCGGGTTCTACCTCTATGCGGAAGGGCGGCGCGGCGAGGTCGCGCCCGCGTTTCGGCGGCCGACGGCCTCCGAACCCGTTGCGGGCGCGTCGCTGACCGCCGCGGAGATTCGGTCGCGAATCCTGGATGCCGTCGATGCCGAGGCGCGCCGGGCGGTCGCAGACGGCGTCGCGACCGAGGCCGACATCGACCTCGCGCTGCGGCTCGGGGCCGGGCATCCGATAGGTCCGTTCGAACGCCGGGCCGCCGGAGGCTGACTCCCGGCACGGCCGGCGGCCGGTCCCCCGCTCCGACCGATTTCCCGCCGGCAACCGGCCCCCGCCTACAATCCGTGCGTGGCAGACCCCGACCGCTCGCTCCGTGACGCCTGGATCGTCGAGGCCGTCCGCACCCCGATCGGACGCTATGGCGGGGCGCTCGCGAGCGTCCGGCCGGACGACCTCGCCGCGCTCGTGGTGCGCGCGGTGGTCGACCGTGCCGGTATCGATCCAGCCCTCATCGAGGACGTGATCCTGGGCTGTGCGAACCAAGCGGGCGAGGACAACCGCGACGTCGCGCGGATGGCCGCCCTGCTGGCCGGGCTCCCGGTCGAGGTCGGTGGCCTGACCGTCAATCGCCTGTGCGGCTCCGGGCTCCAGGCGGTCAACTCCGCCGCCCATGCCATCGCAGTCGGCGACGGCGACGTGTTCATCGGTGGGGGCGTCGAATCGATGACCCGCGCCCCGTACGTCATGGCCAAGCCGGCGAACGCCTGGGATCGAGGGCCACGCGAGGTCGAGGACACGACGCTCGGCTGGCGGTTCCTCAATCCGAGGCTGGCCGAGATGTACTACCCGTATTCGATGGGGGAGACGGCCGAGAACGTCGCCGAGCGCTACGGCATCGACCGCGAGCGCCAGGACGCGTTCGCGCTCGAGAGCCAGCGCCGCGCGGTGGCCGCCATCGAGGCCGGTCGATTCGACGACCAGATCGTCCCGGTCGAGGTGCAGGGCCGCAAGGGCGAGACGACGACCGTCACGCGCGACGAGCACCCCCGCGCGGACACGTCGACCGAGGCGCTGGCGAAGCTCAAGCCCGCGTTCAAGCGAGAGGGCGGGTCGGTCACGGCCGGTAACAGTTCGGGCATCAACGACGGGGCCTCGGCCGTGCTGCTCGTGGAGGCGGAGCGCGCGCGCGGGCTTGGCCTGAAGCCGCTGGCTCGGGTCGTCTCGACGGCCGTTGCCGGCGTCGATCCAGCGGTGATGGGCATCGGGCCGGTGCCGGCGACCCGCAAGGCGCTCGCGCGCGCCGGCATCGATATCGGTGACCTCGATATCGTCGAGCTCAACGAGGCGTTCGCCTCACAGTCGATCGCGGTCATCGACGAGCTCGGCCTCGATCCGGCCAGGGTGAACCCGAATGGCGGGGCCATCGCGCTCGGGCATCCGCTCGGCATGAGCGGCGGCCGCCTGATCACGATGCTCACGCACGAACTGCGGCGGACCGGTGGTCGCTTCGGCCTCGCCACGATGTGCATCGGCGTCGGTCAGGGGATCGCGACGATCGTGGAGCGCATCGACGAGTCGTCCCGCCCCGGACCATCGGATTTCGGCGGCACGCTTGTCGAAACCCGTTGACGTGCGTACGATGAGCGTCAGCGACACGTGAATCACGCCCTCATCCCGCATCATCCCCGTCCGAAGGAGGACGCAAGCCGCATGATCGAACAGCAGCCGACGATCGTCGAGCCGACTCCCGTCCTCGATCCGAACACGGTCGTGTCCCTCACGGACGCTGCCGCGAGCAAGCTCATCGAGCTGACCAAGGACGAGGCGAATCCCGACATCGGCCTCCGCGTCTATGTGTACTCCGGCGGCTGCTCGGGCTTCCGCTACGGGATGATGCTCGAGGACGCGCCTACTCCCGAGGACAAAATCCTCCAGGCCAGTGGCATCAAGGTCTACGTCGACGGGCAGAGCATCGCGCTGCTGCAGGGCTCGCAGATTGACTACGTCGACACGCTGATGGGCGCCGGCTTCACGGTGAACAACCCCAATGCGGTATCGGCCTGTGGCTGCGGCTCGAGCTTCCGGACGGCGGACGACGGCGGCGCGCCGAAGGGCTGCTCACACTGATCACGGCTTCGCGCCATACCCGAAGCCGCCGGCCGCACCGGCGGCTTCTTCGTCTACAGGGCTAGACTCGACGAGCGCGGTCGCGCCGCTCGCGGCGCGCAGCCGCGAATAGGCGTTCACGGATCGGTGGTCGATGGAGATCCCGCTCTTCCCGCTGCACACGGTCCTCTGTCCGGGCATCGTGCTGCCGCTCCACATCTTCGAGGACCGATACCGCGCCATGACGCGGCGCTGCCTCGACTCGGGCGAGCCGTTCGGTGTCGTGCTCATCCGCGACGGTCGGGAGATCGGCACGGCCAGGATGGCGACGCTGGCCGGGGTCGGGGCCTTCGCCGAGATCCGCCAGGCCGGGCGCTATCCGGACGGCCGCTTCGACCTGCTTGCGGCCGCGACCGGGCGCTTCGCGATCGAGTCGGTCGATGCGCAGACCGAGCCGTACCTGCTCGCCCAGGTCACGCCACTCGACGACGAGGTCGGTGACGAGCCGCGCGCCGAGCGCCTGGCCGCGACGGCCATCCGACGGTTCGTCCGGTACCTCGACCTGATGCGGGCGCGCGACGGCGAGACCACCGAGGTGCTCGACATCCGGGTCGAGATCGAATCGCAGCAGGACGACGGCGCCGACCGGGTGCCCGGCCGACCTGAGATGGAGGGCCTCCCCGATACCGGGGAGGGGTCTCCTGAACCGACGCCCGACCTGCACATCCCCGACGACCCGACCGTGCTGTCGTATCTGCTGTCTGGGATCGTCCAGGTGGAACTGCCCCGCCGCCAGGCCCTGCTGGAAGCGGAGACCACGGTCGAACGCCTGGAGGGCCTGGTCTCGCTGCTCGAGCGGGAGCTCGTCCTGCTGGGCCGGCGCCTGCGCTACTTCTCGCCCGATCCTGGGACGCTCAGCGGGCCGCGCCGGAGCTGACACGCCGCTAGAAGAAGGTTGACCTTCTAGAAGGTGCACCTTATAATCCCTTTCTCGTAACCCGGCGGTCTCGCCGGGCAATGGGAAGGAGCTTCTTGTGGCAAAAGGCGGCGTGGTGGTGCATGTCAACCGGCGGAAGCTGGTCGTTGAAGAGGATCCCGTCGACGGCGGGCGCCTCGTGGAACTGGCGGGCTTCGAGGGCACGGGCTGGGACCTCCTGAGGCTGCAGGGCGAGGGCGACCCGACGGGCGGCGAGTTGATTCTCGCAGCCACCAACCTCGACCTGAAGAACGGCGAGCACTTCCGGATCATCCCTGGCGACCGGACGTTCGGGGGTGGCTGAGCAGGCCCCACGGCGCCTACGGCGGGACGCGGCGGCCCTTCGGGTCGCCGTGGGCCGTCGCGTGCGGCTCGTCTGCGAAGGCAGCACGGTGTGCGTCATCGTCGAGACGGTCGCCCTACCAAACGGGTCATTTGCCGTGGACTCAAGTGACCTCCTGATCATCGCCGACGTGGATTACCCCAACTCCGCCCTCGACATGTTCTACCTAGAGCCCCGGGCATCACGTCCAGACGGTAGCGCGCCGCTGAACGCCGAACAGATCGAACGTCACGCGGGGCGCGAATGGCGCCGGTTTTCGTGGCACTCCTCGCATCGCTGGAACCCTGCTGGCAATCCGCTCTGCGACCACTTCGCATTCGCCGAGCAGCGCCTTGTACAGGAGTCGGCGGCATGATCAAGCTGGTCATCCCGGAAGACCTGTTTGGGCCCCTTGAGTGCCACATAGCCAGTAGGGGGCACGTTGAAGAAGGCGCATTCCTCACGGTAATGATCGGGCGGACAGCCTCGGGCATGCGCCTGATTGGTCGGGAGCTCGTCATGCCAGAGGCGGGCGACTGGGAACGATCCGACTCGGACCTCCTTCGCCCGACCGCGAAGTATGTTTCGCGTGCGATTAGCGTCGCACTTCAAGCTCGTGCGGGTCTGCTCTTCGTTCACAGCCATCCGGATCCGGACCATCCGGCCGGCTTGAGTTGCCAGGATCGCCGAAGCCTCCACGCACTCGCCAGCGTCATCAAGCCGATGTTGAGGGCTCCCTTCGGGGTGTTGGCGGTCCACCCATCGGGTTGGGCAGGCGAGGTCGGGACCGCCTCGGGTGTGAGGCTGATTGACCGCGTCACCTCGCTGGGCCGAATACTTCGCTTCCACGACGTGCATGGCAGCGTGGATTCGTCCGAGCTTGATGCCCGCCAGCGCCCGATGCTCGGCCCGGCCCATGAACGGTTGCGGAACCTTCGCGCCGGCGTGATCGGCGCCGGTGGGATTGGGTCCCCCCTGAGCGAGGTCCTGGCCCGCGTAGGTGTGCAGGAGGTTACGCTCGTCGATCCTGACGTCGTCGACGACCCATCTGGAGTGCGACGAGTATTCGGTTCGTCCATCCGCGACCTCACGGAGACTATTCCACGGAGGAAGGTAGACGTAGTTGGCCGGCACCTGGATGGTCTGGGCCTCACGCGCGTCCGCCGGTTGTTCGGCGATGTGCGCGAAACGACGATCGTCCGGCATCTGCTTGACTGCGATGTACTTCTATGCACTACGGATAGCCATGGCAGCCGAGCCATCCTCAACGACCTCGCCGTGGCATACGGGGTTCCCCTGCTCGATGTAGGCGTACGCGCGGGTGTCGATGCTGAAGGCTGGCTCGCCCAACTGGTATCCGAGGTTCGTGTCGTCACCTGGGACACCCCTTGCTTGTGGTGTCGCAACGTGCTCGACGGCCGTGTCATACGCGAGGAGAACTTGCCGGAGGCCGACCGCGAGTTGCTCGAACAGGAGGGCTACACCGTGGGTCGAACCGGCCGACCAGAACCAAGCTCCGCCCCGCTCACCGTACTTGCCGCGGGCCAGATCGCTTGTGCGCTCCTGACACTACTGTCCGACCGAGGTCGCGAAGCTCCGAGCGCCTATCTCATGGATGCATTGAATCCGTTCCTCCACGTTCTGCCCGAGGAAGTATCGGCAGGATGCCGATGCCGAACGATCGCCGGTCTCGGAGATCGAGCGTTCATTGGGCGTTGACCCTGGGCGCCAACAAAGTTGCTCAGAAGGTTGAACTTCTAGAGTCGGACGCCTATTCTCGCGCGGATGGCCACTTGGATCGTCCGCGTAACCGCCGAATTTGAGGATTGGCTCTCTTCCCTTTCATCCGACGTCCAGGATGCCGTCGTCGCCGGGATGGAGGTCCTTGAGGAGTACGGGCCGACGCTTCCGCTTGGCTCGCCAGCTGGCCGTGGCGATGGCCAGACTCGAACATTCGTGCTTCCCGGTGGGCAGATCACGTTGCAGTTTGAGCATCGCGCAGCCGACGAAGTCGTAATCCTCACCTATGGGTCCCTCGGCGACGCCGCGAGGCTCGGTCACCTGCTGTTTGTTCATGGGTTCGGGCTTCTACCCACCGACTGGAACAGCGCCGATGAACCGGGGACTCACTAAGGCTGGCTGCAGGTGACGTGAAATGGACGAACGTATCAGGAGCACTAAAGGCATGACCGCAGGTTCTCGGACCGATGAACTTCGAAAGACGATCGCCCGCGATCCGCGTCGGCGCGCGCACGTCGATGCGGTCAAACAGGAACTCTACGATTCGCTAGCGCTGAGCGAACTTCGCCGCCGCTTCTCCATGACCCAAGAGCAGGTGGCGATGTTGATGGGCGTCACACAGGAGAGCGTTTCGCAAATTGAACGACGAGACGAAGTGCTCCTTTCGACCCTCCTGAAGTACGTGAACGCGCTTGGAGGCACCCTTGAGGTCAATGCCGTCATCAAGGGCGAGAAGGTAACGATCCAACTGCCCAGCGGCGACCGTGAGGGACCAAGCATCAAACCGCTTGGGTAGTGCGAGCGAGAGTCGATCGCTTAACCCGTGCGGAGGTCTTAACGAAACAGCCTATGATCCGCCCCGCGCGGCACCAAATTGGGCCGCGTGCGCAACTCAGGGTCTCAGGCGGACGCCTGCGCGGACACCGTGAATCCTGCGCAAGCTTGAGGATCGCTCTGTGGCGTTCTGCTGGCGTTATTCGCCGCTGAAGCGCTCTTCTTTCCACGGGTCGGCACTGTTGTTGTAGCCGTAGCGCTCCCAGAAGCCGAGCTGGTCGTGGTCGAGGAACTCGAGGCCCCGGATCCACTTGGAGCTCTTCCAGAAGTACTTCTTGGGGACGAGCAGCCGGAGGGGAAAGCCATGCTCGGGCTCGAGCGGCTCGCCGGCGAACGTGTCCGCGAGCAGGACATCGTCGTCATCCAGGACCTCGAGCGGCAGGTTGGCCGTATAGCCTTGCTCGGCGTGGCTGACGACGTGGGTGGCGCTCGGACGGACCTGCGCCAGCTCGAGGATCGCCTGGATCGGGACACCCTCCCAGGTCGTGTCGAGCTTCGACCAGCGGGTCACGCAATGGATGTCCGTGTCGACCTGCTTGCGCGGCAAGTCCTTGAACTGCTCCCAGGTCAGGGTGAACGGCGCGTCCACCTCGCCGAAGACCTTGAAGTCCCAGGTGGCGAGGTCCATCTTCGGCACGGAGCCGTAGTGGAGGACCGGGAACTTCTCAGTGCGGTACTGGCCGGGCGGGATGCGCTCGGCGATGGCGGGGTCCGCGACGGTGTTGCCGAAGAGGCGTTCGAACATGAGGCGGATCCTTGGTGCGGGCGACGGGGCCGTATCGTCGCACAGGTCATCTGCTCCGGCCGCGCGGGTGGACGAGGCGTCCGGGGCCGCCATGGCTGGTCGGGTACCCTTGCGGCCGTGACGCCGCCTGCCCGCCCGAACCTCGTCATCGTCATGCCCGCGTACAACGCCGCATTGACGCTCGAGCGCACCTATGCCGATATCCCGCACGACATCGTGGACAAGGTCATCCTCGTCGACGACGTGTCGAAGGATGAGACCGTCGACATCGCCCGGAACCTGGGGCTCGACATCATCATCCACTCGCAGAACCGCGGCTACGGCGGCAACCAGAAGACGTGCTACGACGCGGCTCTCGCATCCGGGGCCGACATCGTCGTGATGCTCCACCCGGATTACCAGTACGACGCGACCCGGATCCCCGCGCTCGTCGAGCCGATCGCTGCGGGGACCCATGACCTCATGCTCGGCAGCCAATTCCTGGGGGACCCGCTGGCCGGTGGGATGCCGCGCTGGAAGTACATCAGCAACCGCTTCCTGACCACTGTGGAGAACCTCGCCTTCGGTCTGCGGCTGTCCGAGTACCACACCGGGCTGCGCGCCTACAGCCGGGCGCTGCTGGAGACGATCCCGTATCGGCAGAACAGCGACGACTTCGTGTTCGACCAGGAGCTCATCGCCCAGGTCGTGGCCGCGGGGCTGCGCGAGCGGATCGGGGAGATCGCGGTGCCGACACGCTACTTCGATGAAGCGAGCTCCGTGGGGTTCCGGCGCAGCGTCGTCTACGGTCTTTCGACGCTGCGGGTCGTCGGCCGATATGTCCTGCACCGGATGCGCATCCGTCGCTCACCCAAGCTCACAGCGCGACGAACTGACGCGACCCGCGTCGACCTCGAATGAGGCATCCGACGCCGTGGCCATGAGCCGTCGGACGATCCTGCGGACAGTCCTCGGCATCGGCATCAGCGGCATCGCCATCTGGATCCTGGCACGGTCCGTCGACGTGCCGCGCACCGTCGACGTCCTTCGCACGGCGAACCCCGCCTGGATCCTGCTGATGCTCGGCACCGTCTTCCTCGATGTCGCCGCGCGCGGCGCCCGGTGGCAAGCGTTGCTGGCCCCGATCAAGGGGTTGCCGTACCGCCGGGTGCTGGGCTACACCTACCTCGGCTACCTTGCCAACAACGTCCTGCCGGCTCGGCTCGGGGAGCTGGTGCGCAGTCACGCGCTCGGCGAGGGCGAGGGCGTCAGCCGCCCGACGGTGCTTGGCACGGTCGTAGTCGAACGCATCGTCGACACGCTGATCGTGGTTGGCCTCGCCGCGATCGCCGTGCTCGTCCTGGGTCTCGGCGGTGGCGTCATGTCGACCGCGGTCGTGCTCGGAGCCGGCTTCGTGAGCCTGCTCGTGGGAGGCCTCTTCGTGGCGATGATCAGCCATCGGCTCCCGGGTGCCGACCGGGTGACGGCGGTGGCGGAGCGCTATCCCCGCGTCCTCGAGTTGGCCCGGCGGCTCCGCGCCGGCCTCGCCGTCGCGAGCAACCCGGGGACCGTCGGCCGAGCGCTCCTCTTCAGCGCGGCGGCATGGACGGCGTCGATCGCCACGTTCATCGCCGCCGGTCAGGCGGTCGGCATCGAGCTCTCGATCGGCCAGGCGGCCCTGCTGTCCAGCGGCGTCGCCCTCGCGACCATCGTGCCGTCGGCGCCGGGCTACGTCGGTACCTTCGAGCTGACGGCCGTCGAGATCGCGAAGCTCTTCGGAGCGGATCCGGACGCATCGTTTGCGATGGCCCTCCTCGCACACGCGATGATCCTGCTCGTCACATCGGTCGGTGGCGTGGTCGCGGCGCTGCGTCTCGGTGTGGGGCTCGACACCGGCGCGGGCGACGCGGCGCAGAGCCCGGCCGTCTCCGAGACCGACACGGTGCAGGGGACGACGGCGAGCGACCGGGGGACCTGACCGGGTCAGGACGCCGTCGCGGCTCCGGGGAGCGGGAATCCGAACGCGGGGAGCGCCGGCTCGGGCGACATCAGGGCGGGCGCGACATCGTATGGCTCGAAGCGCAACGGCTGGCCGGCCCCCCCGGTCACGCGCAGGAACTCGAGCGTGTAGGCCTCGTACATCTCGCCCAGGACCGAGACGGCAGCCCGATGCTCCGGCCCGGCCGAGGCCGCCCTGGCATCGGCCCGGCTCGTCCACATGCAGAACGATAGGCACGAGCGGTCACTCATCGCGGGACCCTTGAAGTAGTGGACGAACCCCGGCGCGCCCTCGGCCTCATGGTGGGCCCGGTCGTCGAACTCCGTGAGGCGCGCCTCGTCAGCATCGGCGCGGCGGATCGAACGGAACACGACCATGTACCACTCTCCGCTTCCGAGCTGGCGGCTGACGGCCGACCAATCGAAGGCCTCGGCGACCGGTCGGGTCGCGTAGTCCTCCGAGACTGGGGCAAGAGCGGCGAGCGCGTCCATGGCGGGCAGCATCCGCCTCAGACGGTCGAATTGTCAAATAACGGAACGTACCAATGCCATATCGCGATAGTACCGATGGATCCCAGGGGCCTCCTCCGGCCGGGTCATGCGCCGGAGCCTGGGCCCTACTCGTGCAGCGCCCCGTTGATCGCTGCGGCTCCCTCAACGAGAAGCCGACCCGCTCGCGCACGCCACGGGAGCGTGGCCCGGTCCGCCGGGGCGATGAGCCCGATGGCAGCGACGATCCCGTCTTCCCGCATGATGGGAACGGCCATGGTCACGGTCCCGGAGTACAACTCGCCCTCGCTCCGCGCGATGCCGTCGGTCCGGACGGTTGCCAGGTCGCGTCGCATCGCAGCCGCGTTGGATGCGCCCTCGAGCACCTCGTCCTGGATCTCGGTCGGAGCATTCGCGAGAAGCACCTTGGCGATCGCCCCGGCA
Organism: uncultured Chloroflexia bacterium; assembly: GCA_963735785.1. GTDB lineage: Bacteria > Chloroflexota > Limnocylindria > Limnocylindrales > CSP1-4 > SPCO01. The sequence continues at coordinate 1,355,219 of CAVTMH010000003.1, forward strand.
ACGAGCGGGGTCGCCGTGCCGGGCTCACAGGTCACTCGGAGCGCCTGGGACGATTGCACTTCGTGCAGGCAGACCGCCGTCAGTCCGACGCGCCGCGCGATCAGGGCCGTCTCGCCTGCCTCGTCGACGAGCATCCGCAGGACCGGGTCCGCGTGGCGGATGAGCTCCTCGCTGCTGACGGTCGCACCACCCGTCAGGTGCAGGCGCTGGCCCAGGCGGTAGCCGGCCTCTGTGCGCTCCACGAAGCCAAACTCGGTCAGCGTCCGCAGGTATCGATAGACCGTCGAGAGCGGGGTCTCGAGCAGCACGCCGAGCTCGTCGGCGCGGATCTCGCCCCGGTCGGCGATCGTGAGGAACACGCGCAGGCCGCGCGCGAACGAGGTGTCCTCGGCAGCTTCTTCGGGCGGGCGGTCACGGGCGGTCGACAAGGAGTCCCCTCAGGCCGGGCAGGGGTGACAGTATCGCAGCGGTGCCGGACCCCGGCAGTGACGCGTCGTCGGCGATACTGCCGTCGTGCGGATCACCGCCGTCCGGCTGCAGCGCCTCGTGGTTCCGCTGGACCCGCCGTTCGCGGCGGCCTGGGACCCGGAGCCGCGTACGGTCCTTCCCGGTGACGATCGTCCGGGTCGAGACCGACGAGGGGTCGTCGGGGTCGGGTCGGGTGACACGATGGACGGGTTCGAGGCGTACGAGCACCTGTTCGTCGGGCAGGACCCGCTGGCCATCGCCCGCCACGTCCGCGTCGCTCGAGACGATCGACTTCCACGCCGGCCGGTACTGGCCGCTCGAGGCCGCACTGTGGGACATCACCGGGCAGGTCGCCGGTCTGCCGGTCGCGACGCTGTTCGGCGGGGCAAGCGATGGGATCCCGGCCTACGCGTCGTGCGGCACGCTGCTGCCGGCCGCGGCACGCGCCGAGTCCGCGCTGCGCCTGCGCGAGGAAGGGTTCCGCGCGCATGAAGATCCGGGTGGATCCGCGACGCCTCGAGATGGGCTTGCGGCGGTGGCCGCCACCCGCGCCGCCGTCGGTGACAGCGATGGCGATCATGGTCGATCTCAACCAGGGCTGGCGGATGCCGGGCGACACGTCGGCGTCGCTCGATCCGGTCGCCGCCCGGCGGATCGCCGCGCAGCTGGCCGAGTACGACGTCCTGTGGGTCGAGGAGCCGCTGGCCGGCACGGATCTGCGAGGACTGGCGGCGCTGCGGGCCTCGGCGCCGGGCGTGCCGGATCGCCGGCGGCGAGATGACCCGGACGTTCGCCGAGGCACTCGCCGCGCTCGACGCCGACGCCTTCGACGTCTACCAGGGCGACGTCGTGCTGGCCGGCGGGATGCTGCGGACGCGGACGCTCGGCGAGCTGGCGCTCGCGCGCGAATCGCTGGTTCACGCCGCACACCTGGACCAACGGCCTCGGGCTGCTCGCGAACCTGCACGTGGCGGCGGGGTCGGTGGCGGACCGTTCATCGAGTATCCCGTACGACCCGCCCGGCTGGACGCCCGAGCGACGTGACGCGTTCCTGGCCGAGCCGATCCGGCCCGACCGCGACGGGGTCCTGCGCGTCCCCGCCGCGTCCCGGGCTCGGCGCCGCCCTCGACGAGGCCGCGATCGCGCGGTTCGCGGCATGACGCCCGCACCGGCCCGCCGGCCGATGAGCGCCCGACCACGGCCGACTGGCTGGAGCGTGCCGCCGCTGTCGCCCCGCGCAACGAGGCGTTCATCGATGGCCGGTTCGTGCCGGCGGCGTCGGGCGCGACCTTCGCGGACATCGCCGGCCGTGACGGCTCGCGGATCACCGACGTCGCCGAGGGCGACGTCGAGGACGTCGATCGCGCGGTCGCGCGCGGCCGCGGCCGCCTTCGACGATCGTCGCTGGGCGGACCAGTCGCCCGGCCGACCGCAAGCGGGTCCTGCTGAAGCTCGCCGAGCTCATCCGCGCGAACCGCGACGAGCTGGCGCTGCTCGAATCGCTCGATGTCGGCAAGCCGATCCGGGACACGCTCTCGGTCGACGTCCCGTCGGCAGCCAAGACCATCCAGTGGTACGCCGAGACCATCGACAAGGTCTACGGCGAGGTCGGACCGACCGGTGCCGGACGCACTCTCGCTCGTGACGCGGGAGCCGATCGGCGTCGTCGGCGGCGATCGTCCCCTGGAACTACCCGCTGATCATCACGGCCTGGAAGCTGGGCGCGGCGCTCGCGACCGGCAACACCGTGGTGCTCAAGCCCGCGTCGCAGTCGCCGTTGACGGCCCTGCGGCTCGCCGAGCTCGCGGCGGAGGCGGGCCTCCCGGACGGGGTGCTCAACGTCGTCCCGGGGCCCGGCGCGGTCATCGGCGACGCCCTCGCACGCCACCCCGGCGTCGACAAGATCGCGTTCACGGGCTCGACGGAGGTCGGGCAAGTCGCTGCTTCGCGCGGTCGGCGAGACGGACGTGAAGGCCATCTCGCTGGAGCTCGGTGGCAAGAGCCCGCAGCTCGTCCTGGCCGATGTCGGCGACCTCGAAGCGGGCCGCCTCGACCATCGGATGGGGGATCTTCTACAACCGCGGCCAGACCTGCAATGCGGGGTCGCGGCTGATCGTGCACCGCAGCGTCCGCGAGGAGCTGGTCGAGCGGATCGCCGACGATCGGCCGGAGCGGTCGCCCCGGCGAGCCGCTCGATCCCGCGACGCAGCTCGGCGTCCATCGTGGACGAGCGCCAGCTGGACAAGGTGCTGGGCTACGTCCACCTCGGGCGCGAGGAGGGCGCGCGGGTCGTGCCGGCGGCGAGCGCGTCCGCGAGGAGACGCGGCGGGTTCTACGTCGAGCCGACGATCCTCGACGGCGTCGACAACGCCTGGCGGGTCGCTCGCGAGGAGATCTTCGGGCCGGTCCTGACCGTGACCGAGTTCGAGGACGAGGCCGACGCCCTGGCGATCGCCAACGACACGCCGTACGGCCTCGCGGCCGGGATCTGGACGCGGGACGTCAACCGAGGCCATCGCCTGGCGCGCGCGATCCGGGCCGGGGTCGTCTGGGTGAACACGTTCGACGCGGCCGACATCACGGTGCCGTTCGGCGGCTTCAAGCAGTCCGGCTTCGGGCGCGACAAGGGGATGGCCGCGCTCGACGGCTACACCCAGCTCAAGACGACCTGGTTCGACCTGTCGGGGAAGTGAGGCGGCTGTGACGGACATGGACACCGCCGGCGCGGGGAGGGCGCTCCGCCGGCGTCGCAGCGGGCGGCCGCGCGGGCCACGAGCGGCATCTCGCTGCCCCAGCAACGACCGTGGGCGCAGCCGCGCATGCGCTATGCGCCGACGGAGGTCATCTCCGCCGACGAGCTCGAGTCGATCCACGTCGCGTCGCTGCGCGTGCTCGTCGGAGATCGGCATGGACTTCCTCGACCCGGACGCGCGTGAGGTGCTGCGCGGCGGCCGGGCGCACACGTCGAGCCCGACTCGCAGCGCGTCCGGTTCGATCCCGACATGGTCACAGAGAGCGATCCGGACGGCCCCATCGACGTTCACGCTCCACGCCCGCGAACCCGGAGCACGACCTCCAGCATCGGCGGCGACTGGGTCGCCTTCGGGACGGTCGGCAGCCCGCCGAACGTCTCCGACCTGGACCGCGGCCGGCGGATCGGCAACCGCGAGGACTACCAGAACCTGCTGCGGCTCGCCCAGCTGCTCAACTCGTCCACTTCCTGTCGGGCTACCCGGTCGAGCCCGTCGACATCCATCACGGCGTCCGGCACCTGCACGCGACGCACGACGCCCTGACGCTCATGGACAAGGCGATCCACTGCTACAGCCTCGGTCGGCAGCGCAACGTCGACTGCCTCGAGATGGTCCGCATCGCGCGCGGCGTCGACGACGCGACGCTCGACCGCGAGCCATCGATCTTCACGGTCGTCAACTCGAGCTCGCCGCTGCGGCTCGACACGCCGATGCTCCAGGGGATCATGGAGTTCGCGCGGCGCAACCAGGTCGTGTGCATCACGCCGTTCACGCTGGCCGGCGCGATGGCCCCGGTGACCCTCGCGGGTGCCCTCGTCCGAGCAGAACGCCGAGGCGCTGGCCGGGCATGGTCCTGACCCAGGTGGTCCGGCCGGGGGCGCCGGTCATCTACGGCGGGTTCACCTCGAACGTCGACATGCAGTCGGGCGCGCCCGCGTTCGGGACGCCGGAGTACATGCGGACCGCGATGATCGGCGGGCAGCTCGCCCGTCGCTACGGCGTTCCGTATCGATCGTCGAACGTGTCGGCCGCCAACGCGCTCGATGCCCAGGCGGCGTACGAGTCGGTCTTCTCGCTGTGGGGCGCGATCATGGGCGGCGTCAACCTGCTCATGCACGGGGCCGGCTGGATGGAGGGCGGCCTCCACGCCGAGCTACGAGAAGATGATCCTCGACGCCGAGCTGCTCGGGATGGTCGAGGCGTTCCTGGACCCGGTCGTCGTCGACGAGGACACGCTCGGGTTCGACGCGATCGAGGAGCGTCGGGCCGGGCGGCCACTTCTTCGGCGCCGAGCACACCCAGTCGCGCTACAAGACGGCGTTCCACAAGCCGATGCTCAGCGACTGGCGCAACTACGAGACGTGGGAGGAGGCGGGCTCGCCGGAGCTGCCGTCCAAGGCGAACCGGCTCTGGAAGGAGTTGCTCGCCTCGTACGAGCCTCCGCCGATGGATCCGGCCATCGCCGAGGAGCTGCAGGCCTTCGTCGACCGGCGCGTCGCCGAGGGCGGCGTCCCGACCGACTACTGAGAGGGACTCAGCGTTGAAGAACGAGACCCAGGTCGTCGTCATCGGTGGTGGCGTCGTCGGCGCCAGCGTGCTGTACCACCTCACGAAGGCTGGCTGGACCGACGCCATGCTGCTCGAGCGTCGGGAGCTGACGGCCGGCTCGACGTGGCACGCGGCCGGCGGCATGCACACCCTCAACGGCGACCCGAACGTGGCGCGGTTGCAGCAGTACACGATCCAGCTGTACGAGGAGATCGAGCGGGTCTCCGGCCAGGACTGCTCCATCCACCTGCCCGGCGGGTTGATGCTGGCCGATACGGAGGTCCGGATGGACTTCCTGCGGATGGCCGAGGCGCGCGGCCGCTACCTCGGCATGGACCTGGAGCTGATCACGCGCGCGGGAGGCGGCCGAGATCTTCCCGCTGATGGACCCGCAGTACTTCGTCGGGGCGCTCTACGACCCGGTGGAGGGCCATGTGGATCCGACCGGGGTCACGCGCGCCTACGTGAAATGCGCCCAGATGGCCGGCGCGGAGGTCCACCAGCACACCCCGGTCGTCGGGCTGGCGCAGCGCGCGGACGGCACGTGGGACGTCCGCGTCGAGAGCGGTGACACGATCCACGCCGAGCACGTCGTCAACGCCGGCGGCCTGTGGGCCCGCGAGGTCGGCCGGATGGTCGGCATCGAGCTGCCCGTCCTCGCCATGGAGCACATGTACCTGCTCACCGAGGACATGCCCGAGGTCGCGGCCCAGGTCGCCAAGACCGGCCATGAGATGCCGATGGCGCTCGACTTCGCCGGCGAGATCTACATCCGCCAGGAGGGCGGTGCGATGCTCCTGGGCACGTACGAGCAGGCATGCGTGCCGTGGTCGCCGCGGGAGACGCCGTGGGACTTCGGGTCGCAGCTGCTCAAGCCCGACCTCGAGCGGATCACCCCGGAGCTGTCGGTCGCGTTCAAGCACTACCCGGCGATGGGCACGATCGGCATCAAGCGCGTCGTCAACGGGCCATTCACGTTCTCGCCCGACGGCAACCCGCTGGTCGGGCCCATCCGTGGGTTACGTGGCTACTGGGTCGCCTGTGGTGTCATGGCGGGGCTCTCGCAGGGCGGCGGCGTGGGGCTGGCCCTCGCGACCTGGATGACGGCGGGCGACCACGGCGATTCCGGGATGGATATCTGGGCGATGGACGTGGCCCGCTACGGCGACTACGCGACACTTGCCTACACGAATGCGAAGGTGCGGGAGAACTACCGGCGCCGATTCCGGATCACGTTCCCGAACGAGGAGCTGCCTGGCGCGCGGCCGCTGCTGACCACGCCGATCCACGACCGATTGACCGACGCGAACGCCGTCTGGGGCGCGACGTTCGGGCTGGAGCACGCGCTGTGGTTCCAGAAGGCCGGGCTCGAGCCGAGGGAGGACGTCACCTTCCGCCGCTCCAACGCCTGGGAGTGCGTCGCCGAGGAGGTCGCGGCGGTTCGCGAGCGGGTCGGGATGACCGAGATCTCGAACTACGCGAAGTACCGGGTCACCGGCCCAGGCGCCGAGGCGTGGCTGTCGTCGCTGTTGACTGCGCGGATGCCGGCGCCCGGCCGCATCACCTTGACCGCGATGCTCAACGACGCGGGGCGCATCGTCGGCGAATTCACCGTGGCGCGCGCCACGGAGGCGGACGAGTTCTTCCTGTTCGGGTCGCTCCCGGCCGAGGTCCATCACTCGCGCTGGTTCCGGCACCACCTGCCGCCCGATGGCTCGGTCCGCTTCGAGGTGCTGGGCCTCGGGCTGACGGGGCTGTCCGTGGCCGGGCCACGTTCCCGCGACGTCCTGGCGGCGGTCGCCCCGCACCTGGACCTCTCGACCGAGGCCTTCCCGTTCATGACCTTCCGGGAGGTGGACCTCGGGATGATCCCGATGCATCTCGCCCGGATCAACTACGCGGGCGATCTCGGCTACGAGCTGTGGGTCCCGCCGGAGTATCAGCGCGCGCTGTTCGACCGGATCGTCGAGGCGGGCGAGCCGCACGGCCTGCGGCTGTTCGGGATGCGCGCGCTCATGTCGTTGCGCCTGGAGAAGAGCTACGGCACCTGGTTCCGCGAGTACCGACCGATCTACACGCCGGCCGAGGGCGGCATCACGCGCTATCTCAAGCTCGACCACGAATTCGTCGGCCGGGCCGCGCACGAGGCCGAGTCGGCGGCGGGTGGCCCGAAGCGACGCCTGGTGGCGTTCGTCGTGGAGCCGGACCCGGAGGACCCAGCCGACGTCATCGGTGACGAGCCGGTCTGGCACGACCGGAAGGTGGTCGGCTGGATCACGTCCGGCGGCTACGGCCACCATGTGAAGCAGTCGATCGCCCTGGGGTATGTGCCGACGGAGCTCTCCATGGCGGATGGACCCGGTGCGAACGGTTTCGAGATCGAGATCATCGGCCGGCGCAGGCCTGCCCGACTGCAACCGGAACCGCTCTTCGACCCGACGGGCGGGCGGATGCGGGCGTGACCGAGGGGTCGGCCGCCGTCGGTGGACGGATCGTCGTCGACGGGCGACCCATCGAGGCCCGCGAGGGCGACTCGATCGCCGTCGCCGTCGTGCGCGCCGGGGAGGCGCCGGGCCGGGGCGGGACGCTGTGCCTGGCGGGCGATTGCGGCAATTGCCTGGCGGTCGTCGACGGCCTCGCCTATACGCGGACCTGCCAGGTGCCGGCGCGGCCCGGCACGGTCGTGGAGCGCCATCCAGCGGATGGCAACCCGCCACTGCCCGGGCTCGATCTCAGGAATCCGGTCGCGACGCCGGCGGGGCCCGAGGTCGAGGTCAAGCGGCAGTTCGTGGAGTCGGTCGTCATCGGGCGCACGGATGGCGACGCGGACCTGACGCTCGATGCGGCGGCGGGGGTCGAGGTCGTCGGGGTCTACGCCGGGCCCACGGTCATCGCGCGGACCGATGGCGCGATGCTCCACGTGGAGGCGGATGAGGTCGTCATCGCGACCGGCGCGGCCGAGATCCAGCCGGTCGTGGCGGGCAACGACCTCGATGGGCTGCTGACGCGTCGAGCCACAGAACGACTGCGCGCTGCCGGTGTCGAGCTGCCCGAGCCGGTCGTGACGGTCGGGCGCGAGCTCGTCCGGTTCGAGGGCGACGACGCCGGGCGGGTCGCGACGGTCGTCACCCGTGGCGACGACGGCGTGGAGCGCTCGACGGCAGCGGGAACCGTCATCGTCGAGCTAGGCCTCGCGCCGCGCGACGTGCTGGCGCGGATGGCTGGCCTGGACGAGCGCGTGACGGTCGTGGGGGCCGCCGCCGACGACCATCCACTCCCGCCCGCCCCGATCGATCCGACGGCGACGGTGTGCCGCTGCATGGCGGTGACCGTCGGCGACCTGGACGACGCATGGACCAAGGGCTACACGGAGCTCGAGCTGCTGAAGCGCGCGACCCTGGCCGGCATCGGCACGTGCCAGGGCGGGGCCTGCCTGCCCCACGTCCGGGCCTGGATCGCGGCGAAGACCGGAAACATCCCGGACCCGTTCACCGCCCGGCCCGGCGCCCGCCAGCTCACCCTCGGCGAGGCCGCGGCCGACGTGACCGTCGACGCCTTCCGACGCACGCCGCTCCACGACGAGCATCTGGCCCTGGGCGCCCGGCTGGACCGATTCGGCGAACTGGTGGCGCCCGTGGCACTATGGCGACGCCGATCGCCGAGTACTGGGCGGTCCGGGAGGCTGTCTCGGTCGGGGACGTGAGCACGCTCGGCAAGCTCGTCGTTTCGGGGCCGGACGTCGTCGAGGCGCTGGAGCGGCATCTATCCGTGCCATGTCGCGGACATCAAGCCGGGTCGCTCGCGCTACGCGCTGCTGCTGAACGAGCGCGGCCACGTGATGGACGACGGCATGATCGTGCGCGAGTCGGACACGCGGTTCGTGCTGAGCTTCACGTCGGGTGGCGCCGCGAACGCCGAGATGTGGGTGCGCGACTGGATCGACACGTGGGGCCTGCGCGTCCACGTCATGGACCGCACGATGTCCCTCGCCGCGATCAACGTCACGGGGCCGCTCGCCGGGGAGCTGCTGCGGCGCGCGGGCCTGCCCGACCCGCCGCGCTTCCTGGGTCACGTCCATGCGGACGTCGCGGGCGTCCCATGCCACGTCATGCGCCTGTCGTTCACGGGCGAGGCGGCCTTCGAGCTGCACCACCCCATCGACCGCACGGTCGAGCTCTGGCGTGCACTGATGGGACTCGGCCAGGATCTCGGGATCCGGCCGCACGGACTCCAGGCGCTATTCGGGCTTCGCCTCGAGAAGGGCCACGTCATCGTCGGGATGGACACCGAGCTCGACACGACGCCGCGCCGGATCGGGATGGACTGGGCGGCGCGGATGGACAAGCCCTCGTTCATCGGCCGCGCCGCACTCGAACGCACGGCGGGGATCCCCGACGAGCGCCGCTGGGTCGGATTCTCGATGGACGGTCCGGCCCCGGTCGAGGGCACGCCGATCTTTGACGCCGATGGCCACGACGTCATCGGCAACGTCACGGGGAGCTGGCACTCCCCACTCCTGCGCAAGACGCTGCTGCTCGGCTGGCAGAGGCGCCCGCCGCACCCGGACCGGGTCATGATCGACGGTCGCGCGGCCGTCGTCACCCCGACACCGTTCTACGATCCCGAGGGCCATCGTGCTCGCCGCTGAGCCGCTGCGGGGCATCCGGGTCGTCGCGAATCCCGCCGCGATCGACATTATGCTGCTCCTCCTCCAGCCACGGACGACCGTGCTTCGCTTCGCGCCGGATGAGGCCTTCGTGGTCGGTGTGACGGGCGTGACGGTCGACGACCCGGACGCGATCGTCGAGGAGGAGGCCGGCTTCGTCGCCGTCACCGTCGACCGCGCACTCGTGGAGCGGCACGTCGAGTGGCTGTTGCCGGGGGTCGGGCAGGTCGCGCAGGGCTCGATCGCCGGCTTGCCTGCCAAGCTCACCTGGCTCCAGGATGGTCGCGCCTTCATCGTCACCCACGCGGCGTACGCGGCCGAGCTCACCGAGCGGCTCAGATGAGCGACTACACACGGACGCTGTCGCCGATCCGCTGGGGCGACGAGCCCAAGTCGGCGTACGACGTCGTGATCATCGGCGGCGGCGGCCATGGCCTCTCGACGGCCTACCACCTCGCGACGCGCCACGGGATCACGAAGGTCGCGGTCCTCGAGGCCGACTACATCGCGAGCGGTAACACCGGCCGCAACACGACGATCATCCGGGCCAACTACGGCATCCCCGAAGCGATCCGCTTCTACCAGCACTCCCTCGAGCGGTACCAGGAGCTGGAAGCGGAGACGGGAGCGGCGATCCTGCATGAGACCAAGGGCATCGTCTGGCTGGCCCATACCGAGATGGCCATGCGCACCGAGCGCGCCCGGGCGGCGATGAACCAGGCCTGCGGCGCCCAGACCTTCATGCGAACGCCGGCCGAGCTCAAGGAGCTCGTCCCGCAGCTGGACTTGACCGGCGGTGGGCGCTACCCGGTCCTGGGCGGGTCGCATCACGTCGAGGGTGCCACTGCCCGGCACGATCGGGTCGCCTGGGCGTTCGCGAGTGGTGCCGCACGGCGGGGTGTGGACATCTTCCAGCACACGCCGGTGACGGCCATCCTCCGTGAGGGTGGCCGGGTCGTCGGCGTGGAGACCCCACGGGGCCGGATCGGCGCGGGGGTCGTCCTGTCGGCGGCGGGCGGCCGGGTCACCGCCGTTGCCGGCATGGCCGGCGTGCGCCTGCCGGTCCGGACGCACCCGCTGCACGCCTTCGTGACCAATGACTACGCGCCGGGATTCCCGATCATCCTCGCGTCGACCGAGCTCGCGTGCTACGTCTCACAGACGGAGCGAGGCCAGATGCTGATCGGGGCGGAGTTCGACGCCCAGCCGTCGTACTCGCGCCAGTCTTCGTTCGCGGCGCTTCGGTCGTACGCCTACAAGATCACCCGGCTGCTGCCGTTCCTGCGCGACATGCGGGTCCTCCGCCAGTGGGCCGGCATCTGCGACATCTCGGTCGATTTCAGCCCGATCATGAGCGCCACCTCCGTCGACGGCTTCTACGTGACGACGGGCTGGGGCACATGGGGCTTCAAGGCGATCCCGGCGGGCGGGGAAGGGATGGCCGAGCTGATCGCGACGGGTCGGCCGCCGGCGCTCATCGCCCCCTTCACGCTCGATCGATTCCGGCGCGACCACGTCCTGGCCGACCAGGGCTCGGCGGGGACGCGCTGATGCTCTGGCTCGACTGCCCGCGCTGCGGTCGCCGCCCGCTCGACGAGTTTTCGTTCGGCGGCGAGCGTCGCCCGGTGCCCGCGTCGATCACCGACGCGGACGAGCGCGACTTCGACGAGGTCTGGGTGTTCGAGAATCCTGACGGCATCACCACCGAGCGCTGGTTCCACGCCTTTGGCTGCCGTCGCTGGCTGACCGTCCGGCGCGATACGACGATCGATCGGGTGGTCGAGGTCCTGCCGTGACCCGGTTGGCCGACCGGCAGCTCGAGATCGTCCTGCGCAACCGGGTCTTCTTCGGTGTCGGGGCGATCGAGCGGCTTCCCGAGGTGGTCGCCCACGCCGGTGGCACGCGCGTCTTCCTGGTCACGGACCCGGGCGTGCGGGGCTCGGGTGTGGTCGACGCCGCCTCGGCGGCCCTCGCACGCGGCGGCATGGAGACGGCCATCTTCGACGAGGTCGAACCGAACCCCTCGGCCGCGACGGTCGAACGAGGGGCGGCCGCACTGCGGGCCTTCGGTCTCGAGGAGACGATCGTGGTTCCGGTCGGTGGTGGTTCGTCGATGGACACGGCGAAGGCGCTCGACCTGCGCGCGGTGAACGAGCCGCTCACCGTCTGGGAGCTCGAGTACGACGGCGCCGCATTGGCGCCGGGGCGTCCGGTCGTGGCCGTCCCGACGACCGCCGGCACCGGCGCCGAGACGAACTCGTTCGGCGTCATCACGGACGAGGCCGCCGGCCGCAAGGGCTACGTCGGCCACCCGTCGCTGCTCCCGGTCGCGACGATCCTCGACCCGGCGCTCACCGTGGGCCTGCCGGCGGCTGCGACGGCCGCGACCGGGATCGACGCGATGACCCACTCGCTGGAGTCGCTCCTGTCGGCCAACCCGAACCCCTTCGCGGAGTCGACGGCGCTCGGCGTCATCCGGTCGATCGCGAGCTGGCTTCCGCGTGCCTTCGCGGACGGCACGGACCTGGAGGCGCGCTCGCAGATGCTCCTCGCGTCGCACCTCGCCGGCGTGGGCCAGGCCAGCGGCACCGGCGTCGGTCTCGTGCACGCCCTGGGCCATGCGCTCGGGACGCGCGGCAGGATCGCGCACGGGACGGCGCTGGCCGTGATCCTGCCCGAGGTGCTCGACTTCTACCGCGGCATCCGCGATCGCGAGCTCGCGCTGGTCGGTGTCGCGCTCAAGGTCGCGTCGCCGATCGAGGACGAGGCGTCGGCCGCAGGCGTCGCGATCGGGGCGATCCGCCGGCTGTGCGAAGAGGTCGGCCAGCGACCGACGCTGCGGAGCCTCGGAATCGATGAGCGCGTGCTGGGTCTCATCACCGAGGACGCGATCGCCGACGCCGCGATCCGCAACTCCCCGCGGCTCCCGACTCCTGCCCAGGCTCGCTTGATCCTAGCGGCGGTCCTGGGCTGAGACGGTCGTCAGCGATCACCGCACGAACGCAGAGATCCCGAGGAAGGCTCGCTCAGGCGAGCCTTCCTCGGGTGGATTGCGAGCGGTCGACGGGGAGGGACGTCGACCGCGTGGGATGCGTGGGGTTACTGGCCGAACTTCTCCGGCATCTTCGTGACGATGGCCTCGGAGAGGACGTCGCCGGTGGCCCACATGTGGGTGTAGCCCATGCCCATCAGCTCATACGCCATCGCGTAGTCGCCCGCCGCGTAGGCGTCGATGGAGCCTGCAAGGTGCTTGATGTGCGAGTCGAGCTCGGCCGACAGCACGTCTGCGGGCAGATCCGTGGCACCGGCCAGGAAGGCGCCGAAGTCACGGGAGTAGCCGGCGAGATCCTCGCCTGCCTTGGTCTTCTTGGCGTCGTCCTTGGTGGCGGTGCCGACCGTGTAGTCGACGAAGAAGCCGATGTGAGCGCGCCACAGCTCGAGGAACGTGGCCTTGGCCTCGTCCCCGAAGACGGAGCCGATCGCGTCGCCCAGGGCAACGGTATTGGTCTCGAGCTGGCCGGCGGCCGCATCGAAGGCCTTGGAGCCCTCGAGACCGCGGTGCGTGGCATTGGAGGCCAGGAACGCATGCTCGCCGAGTGCGCTGTCGAGAGCGACGCGGAGGTCGACGGCCGACTTGGTCGCGTCGTCCATCGCCGCGAACTTGTCCGGGAACTTGGCTGCGATCGCGTCGGCGAGCGTGCCGCCGGTGGCGACCATGTGCTGGTAGGCCATGTCCGTCAGCTCGTAGGCCTCGGCGTAGTCGCCCGCCGCGTAGGCGTCGACAGAGCCGGCCAGGTGCATGACGTGATCGTTGAGTTCCGCCTCCAGGACGTCTGCGGGCAGATCCGTGGCACCGGCCAGGAAGGCGCCGAAGTCACGGGAGTAGCCGGCGAGATCCTCGCCTGCCTTGGTCTTCTTGGCGTCGTCCTTGGTGGCGGTGCCGACCGTGTAGTCGACGAAGAAGCCGATGTGAGCGCGCCACAGCTCGAGGAACGTGGCCTTGGCCTCGTCCCCGAAGACGGAGCCGATCGCGTCGCCCAGGGCAACGGTGTTGGCTTCGAGGGCCTCGCCGGCCGCTTCGAAATCATCCGCGCCTTCGAGCCCGCGATGGGTCGTCAGCGAGGCGAGCAGTGCATGCTGCCCGAGGCCACTCGCCAGCGCGTAGCGCAGGTCGGCGGACGGGCTCTTGGTCGTGGGGGCCATCGCCTCCGGTGACATGGACGGGGCCATGCTCGGTTCGGCGGGCGCCATCGAGGGCTCGACGGACGGCGCCATCGAGGGTGTTGTGGTGGCTCCGCCGCCGGTGCATGCCGCGACGAGGATCGCGGTGCCGAGCGTGCCGAGCACGAGGTTCCGTAGCTTCACGAGAAGGGGTCTCCTTACCTGGGGGCCGGGTGTCGGTGTCCACTGGTGGGACGCGAACGACGCCGTTGATACGGGCGCGACCCGGATCGGGATGAATCGACGGTCAGGGTGTGACCGTGATCTCACCGGTCATGAAGTCGTGGCGGGCGCAAAAGAACGGGTAGCTGCCGGGCTCCTCGAAGGTGTATGGGAACTCGACGCCCGTGTCGATCTCCCCCGAATCGAACAGGCTGGACGGGCTTTCCGGCGTGCCCGACGTGACGGTATGAAGCGAGTCCTCGTCGTTCGTCCAGGTCACGGTCGTTCCCACCGGCACGGACAGGGTCTCTGGCGCGAAGGTGAAACCCTTGATGCTGATCGCATCCACCGATTCGGCCCCTGAGGGAGACGCTGCGGAGGAGGGCGAGACCGCCGAGGAGGGCGAGACCGCGGAGGGGATCGTGGCCGGCGTCGGGGGCACCGGGGTGGCGGATCCACCAGCGGAGCATGCCGCGAACGTGATCAGGGTAAGGGCGGCGAGGTTCGCTCGAATGAGCGTCGGGATGCGCTGCATCGGATCTCCAGGGGCGATGGTGGTCGCCGCGGATACGCAGCCCAGGGCCGAACGGACCAGTCGTGGCGGCGGTGAGACGACCGGCGCACGGGGATCTGGCACCCCAAAGATCAAGGCGCCGTCGGCACTCCGTGACCGTGCTCTGCGCCGATGGGAGCCCCGATCGGGGACGCATGGTCGTGCTCAGCGCCGCTGTGCCCATGGCCGCTCGCCGCGTCCGCCACGGCGAGTGTGGTCGAGAGGAACACGACGCCGACGAAGGCGATGAACCCCGACGTGGTGATCGAGCGATTGGTCGCGCTCGACCTGCGCACCATCAGACGCATGTCGACGCCGAAGAGTCGGACGCTCAGCAAGCCGATGAGGGCGATCTGTAGCACGACCGCCGTGCCGTCGGCGATACCGACGGCCTCGGGCCCACCCGGGACGGATGGTAGGCCGATGAGACGAGACCAGGCCCACGCTCCGGTCAGGGCGACGTTGAGTCCGATCCCGGTCCAGGCGAGCCCCCGCGAGCGGGGACGCGCGAACAGCGCAACAGCGAACACCGCTTGGAAGACCGCCGCCCAATAGAATCCCAGGCCTAGGTCGCCCAACGATTCGACGTGGCCCGGACCGGCGGCGAGATGGATCGCAGCGGCACCGGCCGAGAGTGCGGCAGCAAGACCCATCTCGGCGCGGCGGGCTGCCCTGATCGACGATCGGACGGTCCCGCCAAGGGCCGGATGTCCGGGAGTCCGACGCCCGTCCCCGGTGACCGTCGCCAGATCACGCGGAGCTGATCGCCAGCTCGAAGCCGCACGAACGAGGATCGCGCAGCCACCCAGCCACAGGAGGATGGCGGCGCTGAGCTCGATGAGCCCGTGCGATCCGAGGGGGACGGGCGTCACCTCTAGCTGCCCGCGAGGGCGGTGCCGCGCGCCATGTACGCCACGCCGAGGCTGACGACCGCGAGCGCGGCATGGATCGCGTGCAGAACGGCATTTGCCGGAACGGCGAACAGGCCGAAGAGCGTCGGGCTTACAACCACGGCCAGGAAGATCACCACGTACAGGATCCCGAAGCCGAATGTCGCGTCGACCTGGGTCTTGCCGCTGGTCCCGAAGGCGATGCCGAGGGCCAGTAGCCCCGTGCCGAGGTGGACGATGTTGTGGAGGCCATCCGTCGGCACGAGTGCGCCTTCAGCGCTTCCGACCAAGGGGTTCGAGATGAACCCGAGCAGACCGACGGCGACGAGGACGATCCCCGCCAGCGTGGTCCACGCCTTGACATTGTTCATGGTCACCGCCTCCTTGCGCCTCGCGCCGAGATCCGACGCATCTCGATCAGGCCGGTCAGCCCGCTCGGCGTCGTGGCATTGGTTCGCACCTCGACGGCGGTTGGATGACCATCCCGTCCAGGCTGTGCGGCAGCCCGGCTTCCGTACCTAGCCGCGGTCGATCAGCGGCTTGACCTCGCCGATGAACCGCTCCAGCGTCTCGGCGTCGTACGGCGCCGGCTGCTCCGAGATGACCGTTCGGAAGCCAAGGTCGACGTATGGCCGGAGGCGATCGGCGATCTGCTCAGACGACCCGTTCCAGAACGTGTCATCGTCGGCGACCTCGGCCAGCGGCGTCCGGTTGTGCTCCATCGCCGCGCGCCACACACGCTCGGCCTCGGCCTGGGTGTCGCGGATCGTGAGCTTGACGCCCAGCGTGAACTCGATCTCACCGATGTCGCGGCCGACGGCCTCGCAGTGACCGCGCAGGACCTCGACCTTGTGCGCCATGACCTCAGGGGTGCCCATCGCATTCCACATGTCCGCGTACTTCGCGACGGTCCGCAGTGTCTTCTTCTCGCCGCTGCCACCGATCATGATCGGCAGGTGACGCTGGACGGGTAGCGGCTGGTGGCGCAGGTCGTCGAACTGGTAGTGAGCGCCCGGCCGGGACGTCACGGACGTTCCGTCAAGCACCGCGCGCATCGCGGCGACGGACTCGTCGAGCCAGTCGAGCCGCTGGCCGAAGCCCGACCCGAAGTCGACGCCGTGGGCCCGGTGCTCCGGCTCCATCCATGCGCCGCCGATGCCGAGGATCGCGCGGCCGTCACTGATGTGGTCGAGCGTCTCGGCGGTCTTGGCAGTGAGACCCGGATTGCGGAACGTGTTCGCCCCGACGAGCAGCCCAAGGCGGGTCTTGTCGGTCGCCATCGCCCACGCCGCGAGCGATGTCCATCCTTCGAAGATCGGCTGGTAAGGGTCGCCGAAGATGGCGTACAGGTGATCCCACGTCCAGAGATGGTCATAACCCAGCCGATCCACCCGTTTCGCGGCATCGAGCGCCTCGGCCCAGGTCGCTCCCTGGCTCCATAGCAGGATGCCGGTGTTGAGCTCGGTCATGGTCGGGATCCTCCGGAGGGACGGTCGGGAAGGACGAGTCTACGATGAGCGCCGGCTCGAAGACGGTCGGGCCCGTGACCCCTCGCGCCCGTGGCCGTGGCGACCATGCCCGAGCGACCATGAGGGACTTGCGCGGCAGGCACGCTATGGCGGGTGCGTCATGTGGCCGGCAGCCGGTTTCGGTCGATCCCGGCCGGGTTGAGCCTCTTGAGAGGACGTAGTTGGCTCCGGGGGCACGGTATGTCTCCTGCAGGCCAGGCCGGTCGCCATAACGTGCCCGGAGTGCAAGTCCGTCAGGATGGACCCGCCCTTGGCGTGACGGCAGGACGATCTGGTCACTACCCCCGTCGCGGCCAAGGTTGGACAGGCGCTCAGGCCCGGTCCAGCTCCCGGTCGATCGCCCGGAGGATGAACCGCGCCGCCTCGGCGCTCTTGCCCCCGAGCTTCTCGCCTGCGTCCTGCTCGAGTGCGCGCATCAGGTCGCCGAGGAACAGGTCCAGCGAGGACGTGCGTTCCAGCGAGCCGTCCGCGAACGCGGCTTCGAGCCGTGCCACCGCCGCCCGGGCGTTGTCAACGCTGTGGCCCTTGGCGACGATCAGCTCGCGAACATCGGCTCGTGCCGCGTCGGCAGCGGGTCCGGTGCTGGTCATCGCATCCGAGGCGTGGCCCGCCGCAGGAGCCGCGCCGTCGCCGATCGCGGGCGCCCGGGTTCGAGCAGAGCATCGTCCGGCGCTTCCACCATCGCTCGGGACCCCACCGCTCGGGACCCGAGCGCTTCGGTGTCGAGCGCTTCGCCGTCGAGCAACACGTTCTGCTCCGTCACTTCCGCGAGCTCGAGGCGCGACCGGCGCCAATCCGATTCGAGGATGCTCATCGCTATCTCGTCCCACCAGCGCCCGTCCCGGAAGATCGACTCGCGCGAGCGTCCCTCCACGACGAATCCACAGCGCTTGTAGGTCCGGATGGCACGTTCGTTGAACTCGAATACGAAGAGCGCGATCCGGTGCAGGCCGAGCGAGCCGAACGCGTGATCGAGCATCAGCCGCGTCGCCTCGGTCCCGTACCCCTGCCCCCACGCGTCCTTCTCACCGATCGTGATGTGGTAGAGGGCGGAGCCGTTGTCGCCGTCCAGCTGGCTGAACGCACACGTCCCGACGAGCCGGTCGCCGCTGCGCTCGTGGATCGCCATGGCCATGGCGTCAGGGCCGACGACCCGAGCGGCGAAGAATTGCTCGATCTCGTCCGCGCGCATCGGCGCCTCCTGGTAGCGCGCCAGGCGCGCGATCTCCGGGTCCGCGTACCACCTCCGGAACCACGCGACGTTGTTCGGCATATGGCGGCGCAGCACGATCCGGGACCCGGTCAGGACCTCGGGGAACCACGTTCGCGGCGGCATCGCCGGAACCGTATACCATCGCCGCCATGCGCCGCTGGAGCGACCTGGCCGAGCGCGTGGCGGCAACCACCCGGACCTCCGAGAAGACCGCCGTGCTGGCCGATTACCTGCGCAGCCTGACCCCCGACGAGCTGCCGATCGCGGCCGTCTTCCTGACCGGCCGACCCTTCCCGGAGGCCGACCAGCGGACGGCGGGCCTCGGCTGGTCGGCCATCATGACGGCCATCGGCGGCGTCGCCGCGATCACGCGCCAGGAACTCGGTGAGGCCTACGATCGCCACTCGGACCTCAGCAAGGCCGTGGAGGACGTGCTGGTCGGCGCCGGGCATGCACCACCACCCGAGACGTCACCGACCCTCCCCGAGGTCGCCGCCACGTTCGCGGCTGTCGAGACCGCGTCCGGCCCCGCCGCAAAGGCCGCGCTGCTGCGGGACCTGCTGGCCCGGGCCGACCCCGGAACGGCCAAGGGCATCGTCAAGGTGCTGGGTCGGGAGCTGCGGATCGGGCTCCGGGAGGGCCTCGTGGAGGCGGCCATCGCCAAGGCGTTCGATCGTCCCCTCGACGCAGTGAAGTGGGCGGGGATGCTGACCGGTGACGTCGGCCGGCTGGCGGAGCTGGCCCGTGACGACCGGCTGCACGAGGCGGAGCTGGCGCTGTTCCACCCCCTCAAGTTCATGCTCGCCTCGCCCGCGGAGGACGCCGCGGAGATCCTGTCGAGACTCGGGCCGGAGGTCTGGGTCGAGGACAAGTACGACGGGATCCGCGCCCAGCTCCACAAGCGCGGGTCGGACGTCCGGCTCTATTCGCGCGACCTGAACGACGTGAGCACGCAGTTCCCGGAGGTCGTCGAGGCGGCCAAGCCGCTGCCGTGGACCGGCGTCGTCGATGGCGAGATCCTCGCCTGGAAGGACGGCCTCGTGCTGCCGTTCCAGAGCCTCCAGGCCCGCCTCGGCCGCAAGTCGCCGTCCGACGCGATCCAGGCGGAGGTCCCCGTGATCTATGTCGCCTTCGACCTTCTCGCGCTGGGTCCCGGTGACGATCCGGAGGGTGGCGCGACCGTAGAGCCGCTCCTGCGGGAACCCTTGCGCGAGCGGCGTCGCCGGCTCGATCTGCTCGATCTTCCGACCATCGACGTCGGCGGTCGGTTCGGGCGTTCGCACCTCGCGGTGGCCGCCGATGAGCCCGCGCTCGAGACCGCGTTCGCCGAGTCGCGTGCCCGACGCAACGAAGGGCTCATGGTCAAGGACCCGACCAGCATCTACTCACCGGGCCGGCGTGGCCTCGGCTGGCTCAAGATGAAGAAGGCGCTCGCGACCATCGACTGCGTCGTCGTCGGGGTCGAGGTCGGTCATGGCAAACGCCATGGCGTGCTGAGCGACTACACGTTCGCCGTGCGTGACACGTCGACAGGCAAGCTGGTGAACATCGGCAAGGCCTATAGCGGCCTGACCGACGTGGAGATCGCCGACATGACCACGTGGTTCGAGGCGCACACGATCGCCCAGTACGGGCGCTACCGGCAGGTCGAGCCGTCGATCGTCGTGGAGATCGCGTTCGACGTGATCGTCCGGAGCAGACGGCACGGATCGGGGTTCAGCTTGCGCTTCCCGCGCATCGCGGCACTTCGGCCCGACAAGTCCGTGGACGACATCGATACCGTCGAGACCGTGACGGCGCTCTACGAGGGTCTCCAGCACGGATCGGAGCTGCTGGTGACCGCGGGCGCCAGGTCCGTTCCCCCCGGGGGGCCGTAGCCTTCCCGCCGAGTCCTCGTCCGCGTATCCTTCGCCCATGTTCGAAGGGATGGGGGGTCCGCCCCCGACGATCGCGCTCACGCTGTACACGGATGCGTTCATCATCCGCGGCACCTTGCTGACGCGTCAGCGGCGCGTCACCGACATCCTCAATACCGCCGAGGATCGGTTCCTGGTCCTGGGCGACGTGACCTCGGACGAGTTCGGGAGCCGGGGCGATACCATCCGCGCCGAGTACGCCCAGATCAATCTCGCCTCGGTGCTGTTCGCGGTCGCCGACACGCCGGTCGAGACGCCGCCGGAGCTGCGGACACCCAAGGTCCCGGAACAGGCGATGGTCTCGGTGCCGCCGTTCAAGGTGACCGGCCAGATCCACCTCATGCCCGAGCACAATCTCCGTGAGGCCCTGACCGAGCTGACCGGCAAGTTCCTGCCGGTGACCAATGCCGCCTTCTGGTCCGACGTCCTCGGCGAGGCGCGCCAGACGGCCGAGCTCGTGGCCGTGAACCACGAACGGGCACAGATCCTCGCCCCGCACCAGTACGTCGACCCATGGGCCGACATCGAGCGTCCCGCCGGGACGCCGGCGCCCGCCCAACCCGGGGACCCGCCGCCGTGGCCCGCCACGGACGTCCCACCCGGATCGACGCCCCCGACGCGGCCTGGAGAACCCTCGGGTTGGTGAGACCGGGCCGCTGACGGCGGTCCGGGGCGGGCCGCTCGTCGCGCGGCAGGACGCCGGCGCGCTACCGGTCGACCGGCAGGTCCAGGCGATTCCCCCATTCGGCCCAGCCACCGTCGTACACCGCGACATCATCGTGGCCGAGCAGCATCAACACGAACGCAAGCTTCGCGGCCGCCACGCCCGAACCGTCGTAGGCCACCATCCGCCGCCCGCGACTGACGTTGGCAGCATGGAGCCGGCTCCGCAGTTCGTCGCCGCTGCGCAGTTTCTGACTGCCGGCGTGGTGCATGGTGCCGACCGGCACGTTGATCGCGCCCGGGATGTGCCCGAGCCGGCGCGTGTTCCCCTCGAATCCCCGGTACTCGGCCGGGGCGCGGGCGTCGAGCAGCGCGACGCCCGGCGCGCCGAGCATGGCCCGCACGTCCGAGGTCGTCAGATGCATCCGGTTCGGCCCGCGAGGCATGAACGGGGCGACCGGCAGCTCGATTCCGTTGGTCAGGCCGCGCGACACGGGGCGGCCCTCCGCCTCCCAGGCCGGGAACCCGCCGTCCAGGATGCGGACCTGCTCCAGGCCGTACGCTCGGAGCGACCACCATACCCGCGCGGCGTACAGCCCCTGCGTGTCGTCGTACACGACGACCGTCGAGTTGTCGCCGATACCCGCGCGTGTCGCGACGTCGGCGATCCGATCCGGGGCGGCCAGCCGCATCGCGTCGGAGTCCTCGACGTCGTCGACGAGGTCGACACGCCAGTCGACGTGCCGCGCGTTCGGGATCTGCCCGGCGAGGAAGACGTCGGCGCCCGTGCCATCCGGCCGCCAGCGGGCGTCGATGAGGCGGACGCCCTGCCTACCGAGGTGTTCGGCGACCCACTCGGTCGACGCGAGGAGCTCGGGGCGTGCCAGGCCGGACATCGTCGCTATCATACGGCCGTGGTCGCCCCTTCCCCGCCCGATGCGGATCGCCTGGCAGCGGTCCGGGCGGCCCTCCCCGCGCTCGAAGCGGGCATCTACCTCAATACCGGCTCCGTCGGGCCGCTCCCCGCCGAGACGGCCGCCGCGATGAACGAGATCGCGGCCTATGAGCTGGCGACCGGCCGCGCTCATCCCGACTACTTCGAGGACATGCTCCAGCGCATGGCGGAGGCGCGGGCTGCCGTCGCGGCGGTGCTGATCGCCGATTCGTCCGACATCGCCCTGACCCACGCGACGACCGACGGGATGAACATCGGCGCGTGGTCGATCGACTGGAAGCCCGGTGATCGCGCGGTCACGACCGGCCTCGAGCACCCGGGCGGCACGGGCGCGCTGTACAACTTGCGCGACCGGGTCGGCATCGACCTGGCGTTCGTCGATGTGCGGACGGCGGCCGATCGCGACGAACTCCTGGCCACGTTCGATGCGGCGATCGATGCGCGGACCAGGCTCGTGGCGATCTCGCACGTGCTGTGGGCCACGGGCGCCGTCCTGCCGGTCGCCGCCATCGCCGAGATCGCGCATGCCCGCGGCGCGATCGTGGTCGTGGATGGGGCCCAGAGCGCCGGCGCCATCCCGGTCGACCTGTCGGCGACCGGCGCGGATGTGTACGCCGTATCCGCCCAGAAGTGGCTGCTGGGCCCCGAAGGGATGGGCGCCGTGGCCGTCGCGCCGGGCGTCCGCGACCGACTGCAACCCGCGTTCGGCGGACACTTCACGTTCGAACGCATCGATCCGAGCGGCGTGGCGGTCCGCTGGCCGGACGCCCGCCGTTTCGAGGCATCCAACTACCACCGGCCCTCGATCGTCGGGATGGCTCGCTCGATCGGATGGCTGAGCATGTTCGTGGGCCTCGATTGGGTGTACGAGCGTGGCGCGGCGATGGCGCGTCACGCGGCCGACCGCCTGGCGGCGATCGACGGCGTCGACCTCCTGACGCCACGCGACCGCATGGCGACCCTGGTGACGTTCCGGATCGCGGGGTGGCCTGTCGACGCGGCACTCGACGAGCTGGGCGCGCGGACCTTCGCGATCGCCCGGACCGTGCCGCTCGTCGACGCCATCCGGATCAGCGTCGGGTTCTTCACGTCCGAGGCGGAGATCGACCGGTTCGTCGACGGCGTCGGGCTCCTCGCGGCCCACACGCCGGAGACGCTGCCGCCCCGCCGAGGTCTCACCATCCTCGGCAACGGATGAACCGGCCGGAGAGCGGCGAGCGGAGGCCGGAGCCGCCGGTCGCCGTTCGACCCCGCTCCTGGGCGGACATCCGCTTGCGTCAGTTCCGGCATGCCCCTCGGCCGGTCGTCCGGGCCGTGCTCTCGAGTCTCGTGGTGGCGGTCGTCCTGGCGACTGCATACGTGCTGTACGACCTGGCGCTCAGCCGGGGCGCCAGCCCCCCGGGCGGCGACCTGCGGGCGCTCGCGCTCGCCGTCTACGCCGTGCTGGTACTCGTCGTCGGCACGGTCGTCACGTACCTCGTGGTCCCACAACCCAGCGGGTCGGGCACGACGAGGCGGCGGAGCGCATGGAGTGCCGCCCTGGGCTTCTTTGCCGCCGTCCCGATCGCGTGGCTGGTGATGGTGGTGGCGATCCAGATCGTTCGGCCCGCGCTCGGCTAGCCAGCACGGAACGTGGCGCAGACGCACCACATCCGCTATATGCACGACACGCGACGTGGTCCATCCGTACCATTCCGCGTTACGCTCCGCTGGCTATCATCCAGCGTGGCGCCGGGTCTCCGGTCGCTCCGCCATCGACGATCTCGAGGTCCCCGCCGCGTGTCCATCGACGAGCAGCACGTCGCACTTCCCAGGCTCTATGGAGCGCCGGCCTATGCCCGGCCGGTCGCGCCGGTCGCGACGGCGCCGCGCCCGTTCGATCCTGACGACCTTCCCATCGATGCCTGGATGACCGACGACGAACGGGAGTTCGCGTCGACCCTGCCTGCGCGGGCCTGGGCGCCCGGTGGCGCCATCGTCGAGGGCGGGGAGATGCCGCACGCGCACGATGGCCACCTCCAGCATGCGCTGAGTCTTCGGCCGCGTGCGCTCAGCCTCAAGTCGATCGCCGGAAAGCTGCTCAACGGCGACTGACCCAGGCCTGCGGGCCTGGTAGGGGAGGGTGGACTCGAACCACCGACTTCCGAGGTATAAGCTCGGCGCCTCTAACCAACTGGGCTACTCCCCCATCGGGGGTCAGTCTATGCCTCCGCTTGGTCGAAGGGGAGTGGTTCGGCCCCCGGCCGCGTCAGTTCGCGGCGACGCGGACCAGGTCCAGGACCCGCTCGAGGCGTCCGGGCGTGAGGCTTCGTTGCGCCGGCAGCGCGGCGATCCAGGCGGCGAGCTGATCCGGGGTCAGGACCGCGCAGCCGGGCGTCCGCGTGATCGTCGGGGCGGGCCCCACGACCGCCGAGTACACCTTGACGAGGAAGTCGTCGTCATCACTGAGCCACCGCCGGACGCGCTCGGCGTCGCGGGTGGCGCGATCGAGCGGGTTCTCGAGCGGGATCCATCCGCGTGACGTGCGGACCTGCCACGCGTCACCGTTGATCCGCGTGACGGCGCTCGGCGGCAGCTCGCGGATCACCGCGGCGCCGAACGGCCCGATCACGAGCTCCGCGACGCCACGGCCGTCCGCCAGCGTCAGGCCGCTTGCGACGGTGATGTCGTCGGGCAGGCCGTCGAGCGCCTTCAGTGCCGTCGATCGGCGCGGCGTCCGGCCACGAGCCACCGCGAGACCGCGAGCGAGGCGGTTGGCGCCGGCCAGGACGAACCCGGCGGGGGCGACGAGCGCGATCGCCCAGGTGCCGATCCCGACCGCGATCTGGACCATGTCGGGACGGCCGGCCGGGATGGCGTTGGTCAGCAGGGGGGTCGCAAACGCGATGTACGCCAGGGCCAGTCCCCCGACGATGAACAGGGTCCCGAACGCCGTGCCGCTCACCAGCGGGACGATCGACCGGCGATGGATCGGGCGAGAGGGAACGATGACATCCATGGCGGCCATCCTCCCTCGCGCGCGACTGATGCCTCAATGACCGAACGGGGGTAACGGACTCGGCCGGTGGGACCACCCGCCGCACCGCAGCCCACCAGAGCGCACAGGGCGCCCCGCCCGGTTTTCGCAGGTCGGCTGGTGCGCACCGGACCCCCGTACCATTGCTCGGCCCGTGCGGCCGGCCCCATCCTCGCGAGGATGCTGCCAACTACGTCCCCCGTTGCTTTTGCGCGCTCGCGGTCCGGACTGGTGCCGGTCCGTCACGCGCGCGGGCGGACCGCCGTGAGCGCGTGGGGCATGGCCATCCTCTTCGTCCTCGCGATCGTGGCCCCGGCATCAGCCGGCGCGGGACCGACCAGGCTCTCGGATGGGTCGGCGTCGCCCGGCAGCGGCACGACGCTCACGACGATCGCGTTCACCGTGACGTACCGAAACCGCGAAGGGTCGCCAGCCGACTGGGTCCGCGTGCGGATCGCCGGCGACACGCACGCCATGAGCAGCTCGGGCTCGGACTGGAAGCACGGCGTGGGCTTCCAGTGGGCCGGCAAGCTGCCCCCCGGCACCCACACGGTCACGTTCGAGGCGATGGGTCGCGACAAGTTCAGCGCCAGCCTCGGTGGCGGCTCCGTGACGATCACGCTCCCACCGACGCCGGCTCCGACACCGGCGCCGACCCCCAAGCCCAGCCCGAAGCCGACCCCGAAGCCCACGCCGAAGGCGACCGCCGAACCGACCACCAAGCCCACGCCGAAGCCGACCGCGGCGCCGACCCCTCGGGCGACGGCCGCACCCCGAGCCACGACCCGACCGGATCCGACCCCGTCGCGTGGTCCGAGCCCGGCGCCGACGGCTGACTCCACGGCGGCTCCAAGCCCCGCTGCGGGCGCGACCACGAGCCCGGCGGGCCCCACCGCCGGTGCATCGGCGACGCCTGCGTCAGTTCCGTCGGCCGCGCCGAGCGATCCGGCGGTCGCCTACGTCCCAGGCAACGGATCGCCCGGCGACGGGACGCCGCGGGCGCCGACCCCTGACGGCGGCCGAGGCACCGAGCCCGGTCCGCTCGACGGGCTGGCCTCAGCGATGGCGCGTCTCGACGGGGCACGGCCGGTCCTCCCGCTCGGACTGGTCGCGACGCTGGTCACGACGACAGGCGTGGTCGGCGCCGCGATGGCCTTCGGCGTGTTCGGCAAGCGCCGCCGCGACGGCGAGGCCCCGGCCGACGACGAGGTCCTGGCCGCCCAGGCCGCCAGCGGCTTGTCGGCCGATGCCTACGGCTTCGCCGATCGACCCGCAGCCGACGCCGCGGCCGCCGCGCTCCTGGCCGACCCCGAGTTGGCGATGCCGCGCTGGCGACGCCCGTCGCTGCTCGAGGCTCGCCGCGCTGACCCGGTCCGGGATGCCCCGACGGCGGCGCCTCGCCTCACGTTCGATCACGGCCTCGTCGGTGCGCTCGACGGGCGTGAGCGTCGTTTCATCGGATACAACGTCGTGCGCCTCCTCGATACGCCCGATGAATTGCGTGGCGCCGAGATCGGCTTCCTCGACCAGGGCGACGAGGTCCAGCTCCTCGAGAAGCGCGGCGTGTACTGGCTGGTCCTGTGCCCAGACGGACGCCAGGGCTGGATCCACAAGATGACCCTCGGCGAGGTGGTCGGCGAGCCACCGGTCATGAGCGCACCCACGGCCACGATGCCGATCGCGGCCGAGACATGGACGATGGGTGACGACGTGGACGGCGACGTCCTGACGGCCTACCTCGAGAGCCGCCGCCGAGCCTGACCCGGTTCGGGATCCCGCCGCAGCACGAGGATGTGCTGGTGCGCGATGTTCGGGACGAAGACCCGCGGGTAGCCGTACGGGCGCAGGCGCGTGCCGGCCTGATGCCAGATGAGATCGCCCTTGGGCACCAGGCCGGCGACCTCCGCGCGCGCCGCCAGGTCCGACCCGACGAACTGGTAGCGCCCACCCTGATACGCGTCGCGGACGATCACGAGGACATACCGTCCCGCTCGCACCACCCGGTGCAGCTCGACGAACACGGACTGCATCCGGTCCAGGTACGTCGCGTAGTCCGGGGCGTTGGCGAGATCGGCGGGGGTATCGCTCACCATCGCGTAATCGGTGCGACGGTTGGCGTGTGTCTCGGCCAGGATCCCGCCGGCCATCGTGAGCGGCAGCTGGATGTTGTACGGCGGATCGGTCGCAACGAGGTCCACTGACCCGTCGGCGAGTCCCGGCAGGACCGCCAGCGCGTCCCCGACCCGCAGCTCGAGACCGGCCGGGTCGAACGCCCGGGGCCCGCCGGGATCGGCCGTGCCCAGGTCCGCGATGAGCGGGCCGGCGCCATCGCGTTCGGCGGCAAGCTCGGCAACGACGCGAGCGTAGACGTCGGCCCAGCGTCGATCGAGCTCGATGCCGAGTGCACGCCGCGGCCCGCGTGCGATCGCCGCTCCGATCAGCGTCCCGCCGACGCCGGCGAACGGATCCAGCACGAGTTCGCCCGAGCGGCTGAAGAATTCGATCAGGCGCGCCATCAGGCGCGGCGGTTTGTTCGCGCCGTGTGCCTTGCGCGCCGCGTGACCGAGCTCGGACGGGTAGGCGGTCGTCATGACCGACTTTGTGAAGTACAGCCACTCCTCGCCCGGCAGCTCGTTGAGCTCGTTGGCGGGATGAGGCGCTCGGCGGCCATCGGTCACGCCTTGCAGCGTAGCGGCCATGAAGGGCCGATGCGGCCGTCTAGAATGGCCGGGATGCCTGCCACGTTCACGAGCGAGCGGTTCGTGGGGCGAGAGGACGCGTTCACGAGGCTCGCCTCGGTGCTTCAGTCGGCGAGTGCCGGCGATTCCGGTGCGCTGTTGATCGACGGCACCGCCGGCGTCGGCACGACGCGCTTCATCGACGAGGCGATCCGCCGCGTCGGCGCGCTCGAGGAGCCCATGACCGTGCTGCGCGGTTGCGCGTTCGGCGAGGCCACGGATGCGCCGTACGCGCCGCTCGTCCGCGCCATGCGACCGGCCCTCGCCGCCCTCCCGGACGCGGATCTGGCCGCGATCATGGGCAGTGCCACGGACGAGCTCCTGCGCCTCCTCCCCGAGCTCGAGGCCCGGCTGGGTGTCCGCGACGACGACGGCCGCCGCACCCTGACGACCGTCCCCGAGCGTCGCCAGGCCCGGCTCCTCGAGGGGATCCTCGGCGTCCTCGGCCGGCTCGGCGAGCGGCGTCCGGCCCTGCTCGTCCTCGAGGACCTCCACCGCGCCGAAGCCGGCACGCGCACGCTCGTCACCTTCCTGGCTCGCATTGCGCGCGCCCAGCGGGTGGCGATCGTGGGTACGTACCAGGCGGACGCGATCCGGCGCGACGACCCGTGGGCGATCGACCTGCGCTCGCTCGACGGCGCGCCCCGCCAGCCCCATCGGCTGACCCTGGGTCCGCTCGGCAGGGACGACCTCGCCCGGCTCATCGAGGCGATCGAAGGCGAGCGTCCATCGGCCAGCGTCCTCGTCGTCGTCGTCGAGCGCTCCGGTGGACGTCCCCTCGTAGCCGAGGAGCTCCTCGCGGCGCGCCGCGAGCTTCCCACCGTGTCGTTGACGTCGACGTTCGAGGACCTCGTGCTCGCGCGGATGGCCGTTCGCTCCACGGAGACGCGGCGTGTCCTTCGCCTCCTCGCCCCGGCTGGGCGCCCGTTGTCGCGCGACACCCTGGCCGCCGTCGCTGAAGCATTCGAGATCGGCGCCACGAGCGCGCCGCCGCGATCGTCGAGTGGGCCACGACAGGGAGACGGCGTGCTCGACGCGGATCTCGCGGCGGGACTCGATGAGGCTTTGGTACATGGCTTCGCGCTCGAGAACGGGGATGGCGTCTTCCTGCGGCACGAGCTCGTTGGTCGGGCGGTCGAGGCCGACCTGCTGCCGTCCGCACGGATCCGGCATCACGCCGCCCTCGCCAGTGCCGTCGAGGATGAGCCGTTCATGGCGATGCACCATCACCAGATCGCGCTCGATGCGCCGGCGGCCGGTCGGGCAGCGATCGCCGCCGCGGACCTGGCGGCCGCCGTCGATTCGCCGGCCGACGAGCTGGCCGCCCTCGAGCTCGCGATCTCGGCGCAGGGCGCCGCCCCTGGAGGTCGACGGCCGCGCACGGCGCGGGGCGCTGGCACGGGTCGCGGCAAGACCGCCCGGACGGACGGTCGTGGCCCGACCGACCTCGCGATCCGGGCCGCCGAGGCGGCCTTCGCGGCCGATCGACCGGTCCGGGCCGCGGCCTACCTCGACGCGACGATCGGCGCGGCCGACGCCCGCCAGGACCGGACCCGTCTCGGTCTCATCTACGACCGCCTCGGCCAGTTCCGCCGGGTCGCCGGCGATGCGGAGGGGGCCGTCGCGGCACGCCGCCGGGCAGTCGAGCTCGTGCCGACCGCGCCATCGGTCGCACGCGCCGCGGTCGTCGCCGGTCTGGCCCAGCTGCGGATGCTCGAAGGCACGTTCTCGGTGGCCGAGAAGCTCGCCCGCGACGCGATCAGGATCGCGCACGCCAGCGATCCACCCGCCGCGTTCTGGGAGTTGCATGCCACGATCACGTTGGGCGTATCGCTCGGCTGGCGTGCCGACCCCGAGGCCGCGGTCTCGATGCTGACGGATGCTCGGCGCATGGCCGAGGACCTGGGCGACCTGGACGAGCTCTTCCGCACCTATGCCAACCTGACGACCGTCCTGGATCTCGCCGGTCGGTATGAGGAGGCCGTGGCCGTGGCATCCGAGGGCATCGCCGCGGCTCGCTCGGCCGGGCTGGAGGCCGTCTACGGCAACTTCCTCCGTGGCAACGCCGCCGACTCCCTGTTCCTGCTCGGCCGCTGGGACGAGGCGCGCACGCTGAGCATGACCGCGCTCGAATGGCTGCCGGCCGGGGTCAACTTCCTGAACACGCTGGTTTCGCTCGCCACGGTCGAGATCGAGCTGTCGGCAGGGGAGGCGGCGGGCCGGTTGCTCGGGCAGACGCTGCTCGAGCTCGAGGCGGTCCGCGACGCCCAGCAGGCCGTCCCGCTCCACCTGGCGGCCGCCTCCTTCGCGCTGTGGCGAGGCGACCTGGCGGACGCCCGACGCGCGGTCCAGCGCGGCTGGACCCTGGTGCGCGAGACCGAGGACTGGATCCTGGCGGCGCGCACGGCGGCGACCGTGGTCGAGGTCGAGGCCGCGCTCGCGGTGGAGGCGCGCGAGCAGCGTGACCTCGCCGCCCTGGCCGGCGCCCGTGAACGTGCCCGCGAGGTCATCCGCTCGGCGGAGGCCGTCGTACGACGCCACGGCGTCGACCCCTCGCTCGGCTCACGACGGCTCGCCGATGCATGGCTGGCCACCGCGCGCGCCTTTCGACGTCGGGTCGATGGCCGCGACGACCCCGCGACGTGGCGTGCCGTGGGCGACGGCTGGGCAGCGCTGCACATCCCGTACAACACGGCACGAGCGCGTTGGCGGGAGGCGGAAGCGCGGCTCGGCTCGGGCGCGGGTCGAGCCGGCCGGGCCGACGCGAGGGCGCCGCTGCTCGAAGCCGTCGAGCTCGCCATCGGGCTCGGTGCGATGCCGTTGCTCCGCGAACTTCGCGAGCTTGCCGGTCGCGCGCTCATCGCCCTGCCACCAGAGGCGGAGGAGCGGTTGGCGATCGGTCCCGAGGATCCACGGAGCACCGTCGCGAACGTGCCGGTCCCGGTGATGGCCGGACCCACGAACGGCACCGAGCCGTCCGCCCTCGTGCTGGGCGTGGCCGGCGTCCCGGAGGCCCCGACGAAGCGTGACACGTTCGGCCTGAGCGGCAGGGAGCGCGAGGTGCTGATGCAGATCGCCCGCGGCCGGACGAATTGCGAGATCGGCGAGCGGCTGTTCATCAGCCAGAAGACGGTCGGCGTCCACGTCGGCAACATCCTCTCGAAGCTGGGCGTGTCCGGTCGTGTCGAGGCTGCCGCCGTGGCGATCCGGCTGGGGCTCACCGAACGGAGCTGAGCGTCGGACAAAGAGCGAGACCCGGAGGGAGGTCTCCGGGTCTCGAATGAGGACGTCACCGGCCAGCAATGTCCGGTGAGCGAGGTAGCGATGTCGGTGGCCGCGCTCCGGGACGGGGGTCCCGGCTGGTCGTTACCAGCGGCGGCCGGCGGCCAGGGTCAGGGCGATCGCGACGATCGGGCCGAGTGCCACGCAGGCGCGCCAAGCTCGATCGAGAAGGGGATGTGTCATGAGACGGTGAGCTCCGGCTGTGCCAGGCTGGGCCCCCTGAGCGTCCCCGCAGGGGAACCGGAGGCTATCTCCTATGCGGGTCCCGGGACAATCCGGACCTTCGTACCATCTGGCGATGGGTCCTGGGTACTGGACCCCGACCGGCCATGCCCGTCGCGCCGCGTCGCGGCGGCCCGGACGCGGTAGATTCCCCGCACCACATCCCGCCGCGGTCTCCCGCGGGCCCCGCCTCGAGGTCCCATCCACCCATGCGATCGATCCGCCCGCTCGCCGTCGGCCTCTTCGTCCTCGCCGTCGCGGCCTGCGCGACCGAAACTCCCGGCTGGACGTACGCGCCGGCGTCTCCCAGTTCGGTCCCGTCGGTCGACCCGAGCGCGTCCGCCCCGCCACCGGGGTCCGTCGCTCCCTCGGCATCCATCGCGCCGTCCGCATCGCCCTCGGCAGCGCCGTCCGCCACGGGCTCGGCGCCGGCCTCCGGTGGCCCGAGCCAGAGCACCCCGCCAGGCGCCTCGGCCGGGACGACGGTCGCGCAGCTGTCCGCCCAGAACATCGCGTTCGACAAGACAGAGCTCGGCGTCCCCGCCGACCAGCCGTTCCAGATCGAGTTCGCCAACAACGACGCCGGAGTCCCCCACAACGTCGAGATCAAGGACACCGCCGGTGCCAGCCTCTTCCAGGGCGAGGTCTTCTCCGGTATCGCGACACAGACATACGACGCCCCACCGCTGCCGGCCGGCGCGTACCAGTTCATCTGCACGGTCCACCCCAACATGGTCGGCACGCTCACGGCACAGTGACCGCATCGCGCCGATGACCCCGCAGGGGGAGCAGCTGTGCTACACGGACGCCTACGCTCGGTCCGTGGCAGCTCGCGTTCGCCACGTCGACGGGGGCGAAACCCCACTCATCGTCCTCGACCGCACGGTCTTCTATCCCGGCGGAGGTGGTCAGCCGTCCGACCGCGGGCTGCTCGTTCGCGCGAGCGATGGTCGATCCTGGACGGTCAGGGGCGCAAGGAGGGCCGGCGCTGAGATCGTCCACGAGCTGGACGCCGACACGGATCCGCCGGCCGTCGGCGAGGAGGTCCGGGTCGACCTCGACTGGGCGCGGCGGCTCGCCCTGATGCGCACGCACACGGCGCTCCACGCCCTGTGCGGGGTCGTCTGGCGCGACCATGGCGCCCCAGTCACCGGCGGCAACATGGAGCCCGGCTCCGGCCGCATGGACTTCGAGTTCGAGACGATGAGTGGCGACCTCGTCGACACGATCGAGGCGACCGTCAACGCCGAGCTTGCCGCCGCTCGTGAGGTCCGGGTCAATGTCCTGCCACGGGAGGAGGCATTCGCCATCCCCGATCTCATCCGGACGAAGATCAACCTCCTGCCAGAGGACATCGAGGAGATCCGGACGATCGAGATCGTCGGCCTCGACCTGCAGGCCGACGGCGGCACGCACGTCGCGAACACGAGCGAGGTTGGTGGCATCCGGGTGACGGGCTACGAGTCGAAGGGCCGGATCAACAAGCGCATCCGGATCGAGCTCATCGACCCGCTCGCCGAGGGCTGATGGCCGACACGCCGGCGATCGAATCCGTCGTTGCGGCCGGCGTGCCCCACGAGGTCGTGCGCACCGAACGGGCCGGGTCCGCCGAAGAGGCAGCCGCGCTCCAGGGCATCCCGCTCGACGCGCTCCTGCGGACGATCGTCGTCCGGCGCGGCGAGGACGACTACCTGTTCGTGCTCGTTCCGGCCGGCCGTCGCTTCGACTGGCCGAAGTTGCGCGCCCACCTCGGCGTCCGGCGGCTCACTCTTCCCGATGCCGATGAGGCGCGCGAGGTCACCGGCTACGAGCGCTACACGATCACGCCGTTCGGTGCGACCCGTGCGTGGCCGGTCATCGTCGACGCCTCCGTCACGAGCCACGAGCGCGTGTCCGTGGGCGGCGGAGCCTTCGGCGTCAGCCTGCACATCGCACCGGCCGACCTCGTCCGGCACCTGGCCGCGACCGTCGTCGACGTCTCGACGGACGAGCCTGCCGCCGTAGACTGACCGTCCCATGGCGTCCGACTTCGCCACCGAGCTCGATCTCATCGGCAGGCTGTTGCTGGCCGCGGTCCTGGGCGCGGTCATCGGGGTGGAGCGCGAGATCCACGACCACCCGGCCGGGATCCGGACCCACCTGCTCGTCGCGCTCGGCTCGGCGCTCTTCACGGTGCTGTCGATCGTGGGGTTCCCGTCCGCGGACGGCAGCGCGACGGACCCTTCGCGAGTGGCGGCCCAGATCGTCACCGGCATCGGCTTCCTGGGCGCGGGCGCGATCCTGAAATACGGCCCTTCGGTCCGCGGGCTCACGACCGCGGCGAGCCTGTGGGCGGCCGCGGGCATCGGGATGGCGGCCGGGGCTGGCTGGCCCGTTCTCGGGATCGCGACCACCGTGATCGTCCTCCTCTCGTTGTGGCCACTGCGGCTGTTGAGCGAGCGGCTCGAGTTGGTCGCGCAGCGCCGGATGCGTGTCCGCATCCTGCTACGAGAGCCCGCTCGGCTCGCCGAGCTGTTCGATTGGTTCGCGGGGCGACAGCTCGAGATCGTGCACCTGGACAGCGAGCACGAGGGCGGCGGCCAGGCCATCGATCTGGTGCTCGGCCTGCCCGTCGGGACGGACCGGACACGGATCCGCGCGGAGCTCGGCGGCCTCGACTGGATCTCCCTCGGCGCAGGCGATCGGCCGGAGTAGACAGCCACGCCTGTCGGCCGCTGCGGGCGGCAGGATCGGCCGGCAATCGGTGGCCCGCCTCTGGCATCATCGGCCGCGATGCGCCGTCCGCCATTGACCCTCCCGTTCCTGGTCTCGCCGCTGATCCGGCGGGTCGCGTGGCACATCCGACGCGTCGGCGGTCAGTTCGACCGGCGGTTCTTCCTGACACTGGCGCAGGGCATCGTGGCGTTCGTGCTCATCGCCGCGGTCCTCATCACGTTGGCCGAGAAGCCCTGGACGTTCGAGTCGGTCTTCGACTCGTTCAACTGGGGGATCGCGACAGTGCTCGGCCAGGGCGATTCGGCGTTCGTGACCTCGCCAGCCGGTCGGATCATCGGCTGGTTGCTGATCCTGTTCGGCGTCGCCATGCTCGGCATGATCACGGGCGCCCTCGTCGCGATGGTGATCGATTTCCTGCTCAAGGAGGGCCAGGGCTTGGGTGCTTCGGGATACAAGGACCACATCGTCGTATGCGGCTGGAATTCCACGGCTCGCGACCTGATCGCCGAGCTCCGCGGCGATGACTACCAGCTCAAGGTGGTCGTCGTCGCCGATGTCGACAAGAACCCGGCGGGCGATGGTGTGTACTTCGTGCGCGGCGACGCGACAGACGAAGCCGACCTCGGGCGCGCCGGGCTGCTCGACGCCTCGGCGGCGCTGGTCTTCCCGGAGGATGGCTCGGACAGCGCGGACATGCGCTCGATCCTGACGATCATGGCCATCGAGCACGTGGCGCCGGGCGTTCGGACCGTGGCCGAGGTCAACAACCCGAGGCACGAGCCGCATTTCCGGCGCGCCGACGTCGACGAGCTGCTGGTCACGTCCAAGGTCGCGGCCCGCCTCCTCGCGCGATCCGCGCTCTACCCGGGGCTGACCGGGATCGTCACCGACATCGTCTCCGGCGGTGAGGGCTCCGAGCTGTACCGCATCAAGCTGCCCGATGACTATCTCGGCCTGTCGATCGACGCGGTCGCCGGACGCCTCCGGACGGAGCATCGCGCGACGCTCCTGTCGGTCAACCGCGGCGGCCGGGCGTTCGTGAACCCCGCGGCCGATTTCGTCCTGGAATCCGGTGACGACGCCGTCGTCGTGGCCGAATCGCTCGGGACGCTGGCCCCGCTGCAGATGCGAGACGCCCGGTCGGAGGCGCAGGCGGCAACCGCCACCGCAGCGGCGACTTCCGGCGCCTGAGCTGAGCCCCCGGCGACCAGAGCGGGGCGGCGGGATGGCCGGCGGGAAGGCCAGCGGGAAGGCCAGCGGGAAGGCCGGCGGTGGGCCTGCGCCATGCCGATGGACTGGGCCCTCCGTGCATCACACACAATCCTTGGAGCCGGCCTTGCATCGGATGCACATTCCGACCGGTCATCACCGCAGACGATCGCCTAGTCGTGCGTTGGGCGCACAGATTCGACATCAAGGGCCATGGTGCGCCCCCGTCATGCCTCAGGATTTGCGCGAAACGCACGTCTCTGACGTGTTGCACGCCCGGATCCCGACGCGGCCAGAGCTTGTGTGCATGAAATGCAAGCCCGCTCCGGCCCGGGTTACCCGACTCCGGCCGCGCCCCCGCGGCGACGCCGCGCCCCCGCGGCGACGCCGCCTTAGAGCGCTTTCACGGCTGCGGTCAGCGCCGCCAGGCCCTCCTTCGCGTCGGCGAACAGCATGCCGGTCTTCTCGTTCGTATAGAGCTCGTTGTCGATGCCGGCATAGCCGCGGCCCATCGAGCGCTTGATCACGACGATCGACTTGGCGCGATCGACGTCGAGGATGGGCATCCCCGAAACCGGTGATCCTGGCCGCCGTGCCGCCGGGTTCGTGACGTCGTTGGCCCCGACCACCAGGGCGACGTCCGCCCGGTCGAACTCGGGGTTGATGTCGTCCATCTCCTTGAGCTGCGGGTAGGGCACGTTGGCCTCGGCGAGCAACACGTTCATGTGACCGGGCATCCGTCCCGCGACCGGGTGGATCGCGTACTTCACGTCGACGCCGCGCTCTTCGAGCAGCTCGGCCAGCTCGCGTACGGCGTGCTGCGCCTGGGCCACGGCGAGTCCGTAGCCCGGCACGACGATGACGTGCTGGGCGTAGGCCAGCTGGATCGCGGCGTCGTCGGCACCGATGGACCGGACCGACCCGCCGCCGGCGGCCGCGCCACCGGCCGCGTCGTCGCCACCGCCGAACCCGCCGACCATGATGTTCACGACCGAGCGGTTCATCGCATCGGCCATGAGCTTCGTCAGGATCGCTCCCGACGCCCCGACGAGCGCGCCCGCGATGATCAGCACGTCGTTCTCGATCACGAAGCCGGCCATCGCCACAGCCGTGCCGGTGAAGGCGTTCAACAGGCTGATGACCACGGGCATGTCGGCACCGCCGATCGGCAGCACCATCGTCACCCCGAAGATGAGCGCGGCGGCGATGATCACCAGGAGGACAAGCGGGCTGACGTTCCCGGCGAACAGGTAGAGCGCCCCGATCAGCGTGATCGCGGCCAGCGCGATGGTCACGATCCGGCCACCCGGGATGACGATCGGCTTGCCCGGGATGAGCCCCTGGAGCTTCCCGCTGGCGACGAGGGAGCCGGTGAAGGTGATGCTCCCGATGATCACGTCCAGGACCACCGCCACGGTCGTGACGAGCGGGACCGCGGCGCCGGCGCTGGCGAAGCGGAGGTAGTCGTCGATCCCGATGAGCGCCGCCGCACCGCCGCCGACGGCATTGAACAGCGACACCAGCTGCGGCATCGCGGTCATCTTCACGGCGCGGGCCGTGTACAGCCCCAGGCCACCGCCGATGAGGATGCCGATGACGATGATCAGCCAGCCGGTGAGGCCTGCGCCCTCCGCTTCGCCGGGATCACCCAGGGCGCCCCGCGCCAGCAGCAGCACCGCGGTCGCTCCGACCGCGATGGCCATACCGGCGGCTGAGATCAGGTTGCCGTTGCGGGCGGTCGCGGGCGAGTTCATCCGCATCAGGCCGAGCACGAACATCGATGCGGCGGCCAGCCAGGCGAGCCGAACGAGGATCTCGATCGTGTCGAGGTTCATCGTCAGCCTTCGACCGGTTCGGCGGGCTTGGCCGTGACCGTCTTCTTGCGGAACATCTGCAGCATCCGATCGGTCACGACGTAGCCGCCGACCACGTTCATCGTCGCGAACGCGACGGCGACGAGACTCACCAGCTGGCTGAGGAGGTTGTCGGCCTCGAGCGCGATGATCATCGCCCCGACCAGCACGATCCCATGGATCGAGTTGGCGCCCGACATCAACGGGGTGTGGAGCGTCGCCGGCACCTTGCTGATCACCGCGAACCCGACGAGGATCGCCAGGACGAAGACCGTCAGTGCCGCAAGCAGGGGATCGTTCACGCCTGACCTCCGGTGGCTGCGGCGGCGGCCGGGGCCGGTTCGAGCAGCTGCTTCACGGCGTCGGACACGACCGCGCCGTCCTGGGTGATGACCGTCGCCTTGGTGACCTCGTCCTCGGGGTCGAGGTGCAGCGCGCCGTCCTTGACCATCCCGAGCAGCAGCGACGAGATGTTGCGGGCATAGAACGTCGACGCACCAGCCGGCATCGACGCGGGCAGGTTGTCGGGCGCGATGATCGCCACGGCGTTGGACGTCTCGACGGTCTCGCCGACCTTGGAGAGCTCGCAGTTGCCACCCAGCGTCGAGGCCGCCATGTCGACGATGACGGACCCCGGCTTCATCCGGGCCACCGCGTCGGCGGTCACGAGCACCGGTGGCTTGCGGCCTGGGACCTGGGCCGTCGTGATGACGACGTCCATGGTGCCGATGACCTCGTTGAGCTCGGCCTGCTGCGCGGCGCGCTCCTCGGCGGTCAGCTCTCGGGCATAGCCGCCGGCGCCGGTCGCATCGATGGTCGTCTTGAGCTTCACGAACTGTGCGCCGAGGCTCTCCGCCTGCTCCCGCGTTTCGGGTCGCACGTCGTAGGCCTTCACGACGGCACCGAGCCGACGGGCGGTGCCGATCGCCTGGAGGCCGGCGACGCCGATGCCGAGGATGAGCACGTTGGCAGGCTTGGCCGTGCCCGCGGCGGTGGTGAGCAGCGGGAAGTAGCGACCGTAGGCGTTGGCTGCGATCAGGACGGCCTTGTAGCCACCGACGTTCGCCTGGGAACTCAGCGCGTCCATCGTCTGGGCGCGCGACAGCGTCCGCGGGATGGCGTCAAGGCTGATCGCGGTCACGCCCTGGTCGGCGAGCGCCCGGGCGGTGGCTGGGTCGATGAGCGGGGCGAGGAACCCGACCAGCGCCTGGCCCTTGCGCAACCGCTTGACCTCATCGGCCGATGGCTTGGCCACCCGCAGGATCACGTCCGCCTGGCGGTACAGCTCGTCGGTCGGCAGGACGGTCGCGCCGGCCTCCGTGTAGATGCTGTCCGGGAGCGCCGAGCCGGCACCGGCACCGGTCTCGACAAGGATCTCCAGCCCGGCTGCCTGCAGCTTGCCGAGCGCTTCGGGTACCAGGGCGACGCGCCGCTCGCCGGGCGCGGTCTCCTTGGCGACACCGACCTTCATGGGCACCACCTGATTCGTGCGATGAGGGACCGCAGAGCCTGGGGAGCTCCGCGGGCGACGCTTGGGGTCGGCCGACAGGATACCGCGGGGGCGCGGAAGGTTGCGATGGCCCCGAGGTTGCGGTTCGGGTGCCGGATCAGACGACCGCCAGCCCTCACAGTCGCGAGCGGATCTCCCAGAGGTCCGGGAACGCCGGTCGGAACAGCGTCGAGCGCAGGTACTCCACGCCGCTGGACCCGCCCGTCCCGCGTTTCGTGCCGATGGTCCGCTCCACCATCTTCACGTGTCGGTAGCGCCACTCCTGGACGCCTTCATCGAGGTCGACCAGCCGCTCGGCCACGAGCGCGGCATCCGGGTCGGCGCGGTAGACCGCCACGACGATCTCCTGCACCCGCTCGTCGGGCACGACCGCGTCGTCGGGGACGGCGTGGCCGCGCCTGGCAAGGTACGCGAGGAAGGATTCCCAGACCGAGCGTCCAGCCTGGTCGGCCTCGATCGCCCGTCGCGCGGCGGACGCCTCGGGCTGGGCCCCCGCCGCGGCCGGGTCGCGGATGCCGAGCATCGCCTCGACCTGGCGGAAGCCAGCCGACTGGAACCCCGAGGCCGATTCGAGCCGATCGCGGAAGGAGAGGAACTGAAGCGGAGTCATCGTCTCGAGCACGTCGACCTGCGCGACGAGGGTCTTGAGGATCTTGAGGACGCGGTTGAGCAGGTGGAGGGCCATGTCGGTATCGCCGCCCTCCAGGGCGCGCTGTACCGCACGCAGCTCGTGGCGCACCTGCTTGAACCAGAGCTCGTAGACCTGGTGGATCACGATGAACAGGAGCTCGTCGTGCTCCGCACCGTCGGGTCCGCTCGACCGTTCGACCTGGAGTGCAAGCAGCTCCGGCACCTTGAGGTAGGACGCGTACGTGACGGCTCGGCGTGTCACGCCAGCGATGGTACGCGTCCGGTCAGGCCGGTGGGCGGATCCGGATGATGAGCATGGCGGCGTCCTCGTCGCCGATGACCTCGCCATCATGTGGCACGGAACCGTCCCACCGGACGTAGTCACCGGGGCCGGCATCGATCGTGTGGTCGCCTTGGGTCAGCCGCATTCGGCCGCGCAGGACGATGTGGTGCTCGTCGCCCGGGTGTGCATGCGTCCCCACGCGTCCGCCAGGCGCCGCACTTACCTCCAGGATCGACACGTCCCGCGACGTCCGCCCGTCGACGTGCTCCACCTGCCCGATGTCCGTGATCGTCACGGGTCGATCGCCGGCGCGGATCACCCGCGGAGGCGGCGCGTCGCCCATGAGGAACCAGGCCGGCGACACGTCGAGCGCGTCCGCGATCTGGCCCAGGACAGCGAGCGACGGGGACGCCTTGTCATTCTCGATCTGGGAGAGATAGCCGACGTTCAGCCCGCTGCGCTCGGCGAGGCGGGCCAGCGTCAGGCCGCGCTCCGTGCGCCAGCGGCGGATCTGTCGGCCTACGACGAGCCGGGCTCGGCCGGCGGTGTCGCCTGGTTCTCTTGGCATCGTCTTTTGTATTTGTCCTCATCAAATCAGTATTGACAGGAGCATACCACAGGCGTATTGTTGTTTCATCAACGACATGAGCCGAGCGGCGTACGGCGTGTCCGGCCACAGGAGGATCACCCCATCATGGATATCGCGATCATCGGCGCCGGCAACGTCGGACGGGCCCTGGCGGGCTCGCTGGCACGCGCCGGCCACAAGATCACCATCAGCGCCCTGCACCCCGAGCACGCGGCGCACGCCGCGCAGGCGACGGGCACGGAATCGGCCGACTCGAACAGGGCCGCGGTCGCCGCGGGCGAGGTCGTGATCCTCGCCGTCCCGGGCAACGCCTTCAGGGCGCTCGTCGATGACATCGGCGACCAGCTCGATGGCAAGGTGGTCGTCGACGTGACGAACCGCCCCACGCCCGATCCGTCGGGCGCCGGGACATCCGCAGCGGAGGAGCTGCAGGCCAGCATCCCCGATGCGGCGGTGGTCAAGGCATTCAATACCGCGTTCGCCTCGCGCCAGGCGGACCCCGTCGTCGACGGCGTCCCGGCCGATGGGTTCGTCGCGAGCGATGATGACGGCGCCAAGCGGAAGGTCCTCGACATCGTCGAGTCGATCGGCTTCCGTCCGGTCGATTCCGGCTCGCTTGCAGCCGCCCGTACCCTCGAAGGCATGGCATGGCTGAACATCAGCCGAAACATGCAGGCCGGCACGTGGCAGGACGCCTGGGTCCTCCTCGGGCCCGACAGCCGAGGCGTCCGATGACATCGATCCCGGTCGCGCGCCTGAACCACGCCGTCCTGTACGTCCGCGACGCGACGAAGTCGGCCGACTTCTACGGCCGGGTCTTCGGCTTCGAGGTCGTTGAGAGCGCCTTCGGTGGGCGGGCGGTCTTCATGCGTTCGCCCCGGGGCGACAACCACCACGACCTCGGCCTGTTCTCGGTCGGTCCGGATGCACCGCGCTCGCCGCGCGGCTCCACCGGGCTGTACCACCTCGCGTGGGAGGTGCCCACGATCGAGGACCTGGCGAACGCGTCGCAGGTCCTGTCGGAGGCCGGCGCCCTGGGCGGCGCCTCCGACCACGGCGTGAGCAAGTCCCTCTACGGGGCGGACCCCGACGGCAACGAGTTCGAGATCATGTGGCGTGTCCCGGCCGAGGCATGGGGCGAGTACGCCGACAAGGGCGTCGTGATGCCACTCGACCTCGACGCCGAGGTTCGCCGCTGGGGTGCGGCCGGCGCTGCCAAAGCCTGACCCTCGGGCCTGACCGCCGGTCACGCGCGTTCCTGACGAGACCGCGGATCACACAGGGGATCGTGGTCCAACGCCCAGACGACGGTTTGGTGTCGCGTCCGCGATCGACCACGCGGCGTTCATCGCTATCGCGGTCGTCACAGGAACGAATCAGCGGTAGCGCCCGTGCCCAGGGAGCCGCCCGAGCCTGTCCCGCCGCGCTGTAACCCGACGCACCCGACACGTAGCTGCAAGCCGCCCGAGGCCACCGCCCGGGCGGCTTCGACGTCGTGCGCGAGACCATGGTTGCAGCCCACGAGGAGGTACACCATGGCCGAACTCACGACGGAGAAGCGCGATCGATTGCGGGACACGTCCTTCGCGTACATCGACAAGGACGGGGAGCGGCACCTGCCGATCAACGACGAGTCCCACGTTCGCAACGCGATCGCCCGGTTCAACCAGACCGACTTCGAGGACGGCGGCGCCAAGTCCGCGGCCGCGCGCAAGATCATGTCTGCAGCGAGCCGCCACGACATCGACGTCGACGACTCGTCCGACGTCGCGAAGGCCTCGAAGCGCTAGACGTGCGGGCTAAGCAGGAGTGGGGCCGATCCCCGCTCCGGCCGCCGCGGCCGTCGCCCCGGCGGTCACGATGACCAGGCTCAGGATGTAGACGTGCCCGATCGTTCCCCACAGGATCGACCGGGTTCGCCATGCCAGCCAGCCGTACGCGAGCCCGCCGAGCAGCGTCGAATAGAGCTCCAGCTCCGGCTTGCCGAGGTGGACGTACACGAACGGCATCGTGGCCACGACGACCCCGATGGGGCCGATCGCACACAAGAGCACGAACGTGAGGAAGCCGCGGAACAGGAACTCGCTCGCCGCGAGGTCGATGGCGTTGGTCAGGAGCAGCCCCGGAAGCGGTTCGACGCTCTGGCCGTAGTACGCGCGCGCGTCGGGGAGCGTCGCGAACCAGAGGACGAACGGTGTCATGAGGGCGCAACCGAGGAGCGTCAGCGACGCGCCGGCCCGCCAGTCGCCGATCGCGACTCCATAGCGGGATGGCCGCTCGCGGAAGACCAACAAGAGGACGGCCAGCGGGACGAGCCCGAACAGGAGAGCGCGCTCGAGCGCCACGACACGGAGCGCGACCGGCGATCGGCCCAGGAGGTCGAGCTCGTCCGGCAGGAAGGTCCGGGATACATCGGCGAGCAAGACGAACGTGACGACCGCGATCGCCACCGTGGCGCGCCACGGCAGCCGCAGGCCCAGCACGTCGATCGCGTGCCGGTCCGCATCGCTGGCCGGATATTCCGGAACATCCGCGAGCCAGCGCCGGACCGCTTCGACGCCGGCGGGGCGTGGCAGGCGCCGTCCCAGCGGCACCTCGGTCATGGGCCGTTCACGCGGATGATCATCGGGCCATCGCGTCGCATACCCTACGGCGATGATCGTCCGTGTCCTGACCGCCACGCTCAAGGCCGAACGCGCCGAGGTCTTCAATGCGCTGATGCGTACGCAGACTGCCGCTGCTGCGCGAATACCCGGGCCTGCGCTACGCCAAGCTCGCCCGACGCATCCGCAGCGGCGAACAGGAGGTCCTCCTGTTCGAGGAATGGCGAGACACAGCGGCCCTGTACCGGTGGGCCGGGCCGGACATCGACCGACCGCGGCTGCTGCCGGGTGCGGAGGAGCTGGTCATCGATCTGCAGGTCGCCCATTACGAGGCGCTCGACATGGACCTCGAGGGCCTGGACGACCTCTGAGGGGTAGATCCGAACCCCCGACCTACTGATCCACCGTCAATCGCTCGTCGGGAAACCCGATCGCGACTGCGGCGTTGATCTCCGTGTGCCGCAACAGGAGTCGGCACGGGTAGGCCATGCGTCAGAGCATAGGAAACCGACGCAAGCAGGGCTGGCCCGCCCGGAGGGATTCGAACCCCCGACCTACTGATCCGAAGTCAGTCGCTCTGATCCACTGAGCTACGGGCGGACGCGCAGCGGATGATACCGCGTCACTCGGGTGGCGGGCCGCTGGCGCGATGGGCACGGACTATCATCATGTGCTCATGGCCCGCCACGACCAGCATCCGACCTTGCCCCAGACCCGCCCCGCGGGGATCTGCGCCGGGCTTGGTCACGTGCTCATCTACGGCAACCCGGCGTTCCACTCGCAGTTCGGGTCGCGCTGCATCGGCATGCCGGCTCGCGAGGTGATGGTCGACCTTCCCGAGTCGGCGTTCGCACTGTTCGATGCCGTGCTGGAGCGTGGTCGACCGCTCGCTCGCTGGATCGAACGCGACGGCCGCGACTGGCGGCTGACCGCCATGCCGCGCCGCGACCCGGCGACCGACGCCGTCGACGGGGTCGCATTCCACCTCCGCGCTCGTGAGGACGTCCCCGTCGTCGAACCCGGCGCCGGCCGCTAGGTGGTCGCACCCGTTCAGCGTCGTCGGTAGCGCCGGCCGATCATCCAGTACGCGGGAATCGAGGCGAGCGCGGCCGCCAGGGACAGGGCTCGGCCGTCCCGCCCCTCGAGACCGAGCAACCGATCCGCAGCGCCCGCATCGGCCGGACGCGCATCCACGATCGCGAGGTCGATGGCCACATGGTCCGGTACCGGTGCGCCGAGCGTCGCGATGAGGGCCTCCGGACGTTCGCCTGCCTCATACTCGGCACGCACCTCCGCTTCGGCGCGCCACGTCGGCTGGCGCAGCAGGATTGCCCGCCAGCGTTCGGCGATCGCCGCGGGCACGCGTCCGTCGCCAGGCGCCGGAGCCGCGTCGCCGGGGCCGGTGACATCGACGCCTCGCGCCCAGCGGGCCGCCTGGTGGAGGAGCGCGTACTCGTCGAGGTCGGCGTAGGCCGCGAGCCGCTCCGCGGGCGAGCCGTCGCCGAAGATCGCGCGCACGGACGTCCCGAACACGTCGGCGAGATCGAGGTCGATGGCCCGGACGGTCCGGTGGAAGTAGACCTGCTGGTACATGAAGCGGCGCGCCGTCAGGAAGATCTCGAGCGCGCCGAGGCCCGGTTCGAAGAGCGTCAGCCCATCGCTGCCGATGAAGGTGTAGCGGCGCAGCCGCTCGACATCGACGGGGCCCGCCGCCACTCCGGTCAGGTATGCGTCGCGCCGGACGTAGTCGAGGTTGTCGACGGTGAACACCCC
The DNA here is from genome assembly GCA_963735785.1 of uncultured Chloroflexia bacterium. GTDB lineage: Bacteria > Chloroflexota > Limnocylindria > Limnocylindrales > CSP1-4 > SPCO01. The sequence goes on from CAVTMH010000003.1 coordinate 1,399,179, forward strand.
CGACAGGAGCGGTGCCAGCCAGCGGACCCAGCGCGGCATCGCCGGATCGGCCAGGGCCGGCTTGGCGATGAGGAAGGCGATCCACTCGGGATCGATCGACTCGCCGTCCGCGAAGGCGTCCCGCTCGGCGACGGCACCGGGTGCCCGGCGCAGGCCGCGCAGGAGCGGACCCAGCTCATCGATGACGATCCGGGCGCTCAGGTCCTCATGGGTGAGGGGCTTGGCGGCGGAACGACGCGGATCGGCCGGTGCCTGGAACCCCGACAGGACGTGGTCGTCGAAGAAGTGGGCGAACGGGCCGTGCCCGACGTCGTGCAGCAGGCCGGCCATCCGCAGCGTCTCGGCGACCAGGCCCTCCGACGGAACGGGCTCGTCGTCCCGCGCGGCCGCCAGGGCGGACCGCAGGCTCGGGTACAGCGAGCGCGCCCAGAGCCCGGCCTCGTGCATCACGCCGAGCCCGTGGGTGAAGCGCGAATGCTCCGCCGTCGGGAAGACCCAGCGAGCGCTCTGGAGCTGGCTGATGCGGCGCAGCCGCTGCAGCCAGGCCGTGTCGAGGAGGTCCTCCTCGGCGACCTCCTCGGCGGGCAGCCCCGCTGCGGCCGCCTCGGCCGAGCCGAGCCGCTTGGTCAGCTCGATGTACCCGTGGACCGGGTCGCTGATCAGGTTGACGGCGGCGAACGGGTGCCGCCGGATCGATCCGGTCAGGGCACCCAGATGCGAGACTGGGCGGTCCACGAGCCCACATTGCCACGCCGGTCTGTCGCTCGCACGCGGATGGCGTAGTACTGGCCATGGACGCGGTCGCGCAGGGTCAACGCGGTCGAGGTCGTGTTGTCGCGCAGCGTGCGCCACGACCCGGAGCCGATCCGGTACTGGAGGTCGAAGTCACGCAACCCCGCGGTGTGTGTCTGGAGGCGGATGTCGGACCCGGTCCACGACCAGCTCACATCGTCGCCCGACCGCCGCGCCGCGGTGATCCCGGCCTTGGCGCCGGTGTGGTCGAGCAATTCGGTCATGACCGCGGATCCATACGTCCGCCGATTCGACGACCGAAGCGCGAGCCCCACGCCGATGTAGTTGAAGCGCGAGCTCATCAGCAGGGCCCGATGTGGCGAGCTCCGCATCCAGGCGCGGTAGATCGCTCGCGCAGCGTCGACCGTCCAGGCCGCGGTGGACCACCCGATGGTCTCGCCGTAGCGATACCACTGGACGTGCTTGTAGTTCAGCTGGTTGTAGAGATTGCCGCCGATGCTGTGGCTCAGCACGTTGTTGCTGGCCATCCGTGAGGCTCGGAGCCCGGCGATGTAGGCCAGGGTCCCGTCGCCGCGGAGTGGTCTCAGGCCGGCCGCGGCACGGTCCGTGTTGACCCATCCGATGATCATCGCCTCGGCGGTGGAGGCGGACGTCGCCGCGCTGACCGGCGCGGCAAAAGCGGTCACGGCCATCGCCGCGATAAGGGTCGCGCCCAGGGCACGGGACAGCGACCGACGGTGCGTGCGGGGGAGCAAGGGCACATCCTCCGAGCGTGTGGGGGGCACGTCGTAGGCGACCTACCCTAACCCGACCGAACGTCCCTCGTCCACCCCAAACCCCAGTCAGCCCTCGTATCTCGTCAAAGAGCGGTGCATCGTGGCAACGACATCGGCCCGGAGCTCCGGTGGCTCGAGGACCTCCACGTCGTCGCCCCAGGACAGGATCCAGAGGCGGACCTCGATGGTCCCAGCCACCGTCGCGCGCCACGTCAGCGAGCCGTCGGGCTCGCGCTCGACCCGCTGGCTCGCATGCCACGTGGCCTCCTGGACGCGGGTCGAGACCGTCGGGCTGAAGCGCAGGACGACGTTCGTCGCCGGCTGGTCGGCGATGATGTCCCAGGCCCGGCGAAGGGTCGCCTCGACACCGTCGCCCTCGGGCAGGTCGAAGGTCCGAGGCGTGAGGGCGACGTCGCGGATGCGCTCGATCTTGAAGGTCCGCAGCGCGTCCCGCGTCTCGTCCCAGCCGATCAGGTACAGGGCGTGCGTCTGGAGAGACGGCTCGATGAGGTAGGGGCGGACGACGGCTCCCCGGGGTGTGGCGTCGGTGCCGTATTGGGCCGGCTCGTACAAGAGCGTCACGACCCGTCGCTCCGCCCAGGCCCGTGTCAGCCGGTGGACGTGCTCGCTGAATGCCTCGTCGCGCGGATGCTGGGCGAGGACGTCGAGCGTCCGCTCGACGTGGTCCGCGAGTGGACGTGGCAGGACCTCCTCGAGCTTCTCGAATGCCGCGGCGAGGTCGGGGTCGTACTTGTCGGCGTAGCGGACCATCAGCCGCGCCGACAGCACGACCGCCATCGCCTCGTCGAGAGTCAGCTTGAGCGGCGGCAGGAACTCCTCGCCGACGACGCCCCAGAGCCCTCCCTCGGACCAGACCGCCACGCCGACCTCATCTTCCAGGGCGCGCAGGTCGCGATAGACGGTCCGGGTCGCGACGCCGACGCGCCGCGCGATCTCGAGGGGACGGATGCCGTCGGGATGACCGCGCAGGACGGTCACGACACGAAGCATCCGGGCGAGCCGATCGCGTTTCCCGAACCGCTCGGGCTCGTCCTCGAAGGTCATGGGCCGGGAGGATAGATGACCATCCCGACCCCCCGCTCGGTGGCCGTCAGGAACACGTCGATGGTCGCCTGGAGCGCCTCGGGCTCGATGCCCGCGGCCTCGCCGTTGACGGAGCCTGCCACCTGTCCCAGCTGGCCGTCGACGAAGACCCAGTAGTCGAGCTGGCCGCGCCATCGCTTGAGATCGGCCTCGCCGATCAGCCAGGCGACCTGCGGAAACGCGTCCCGGAAGGTTGCGCCATCGACGGCCACGCGACAGCGTCGCGCGCGGGCACCGCCGATGACCTCGATGCCGTGGTCCTCCGCCGTCGAGCGCGACCGACGGGCGAGCGCCGTGCGGACCGCCTGCAGGTCGAGCGTCTGCTCCCGGACGGTCTCGGCATCCGCTCGTCGCCAGCCACCGACCGGGTTGCGGGTCCACGCCCGTCCACCGAAGCTCGCGGCGCCGTATTGGCCGAGCTCACGGTCCGTGGCCACGTAGGCCAGCCAGCGGAAGTCCGTTCCGACGCGCTGGCCGGAGACGTCCACGGTCCCCGTCGCGCGGCCGTCGATCTTGCCCCCGAGGTGGGCGATGAGCCGGGCGGTCCGGCCCGCGTTCAGGGCCCCGTCGCACGGCGGCAGCTCGGCCTCGGCGTCCGTCGGACCGAACCGCGATGCGGCCGGCGGGATCGTCCGATCCCGCAGTGCGATCTCGTTCGCGATCGCGGCTCCGGCGAAGGCCGTGCCGGCGACCAAGGTGAACGCGATCGCGGTGACGGTCCCGACGGCCAGGCGCCGGGGCCGAAGGGCGGTGCCCGCATCGAGCCGTCGCGCGAGGCCGAAGCCCGCGAAGAGACTCGTCCCCACCAACGCCAGGAGCCACGGATACGCGGCCCCCAATGAGGGCATGAGGGTCTGGGAGCCGAGGGCCTGGAGCTGGTTGATGATGCCGCCGATCGACGGCATCAGCAGCAGGAGCGACCCGACGCCGAGGGCCACGACCATGGGGTACGTCGTGCGTCCCCGCGCCACGGGCGGCCACACGATCCCGCTGATCGCGATCGTCAGTGGCAGGAGCATCGTGATCCCCACGACCACGTCGAGGGGCCCGCCCGGCCGGTAGGCCAGGAGCACGACGACCGCGGCCAGCGCCCACGCCCCTGCGAGGGCGCTGCCGAGCAGGCGGAGTTCCAGCCGACGGGCACGCATGTCCGCCGAGTCTACCGATGCATGAGACGAGACCATGCCGCAAGTACCGGCATGCATAGGACCGGTGGGTCATCGCGACTCGCGGACCACCGAGTGGAACATTCCCCTACCGCACCGGACCGACCGGTATGGACCGTCACATCCGAGGGGAACGTGCGACATGGCCGGGCCGGCACCGCGCAGTTCACGGGGACGCGGGCGATCACCTCGCCACGTGTCGTCGCGACCACGTTCCGCTCCGGCGACGACGGTCGATCGCGGATCGGTGGGCATCGCCCGACCCCCGTCGCCCGCGATCGAGCATGCTCGAACGGCGGCGGACCAGCTCGTCACCCGGTCGACCTATCGACAGCTGCTGCTCAAGGGGCTCGCGCCCGATGAGGCGGCCAACGTGACCGCATTCCTGTGCGGGATCCCGGTGGCCGATGTCCACTGGTCGCTCCGCCAGATCAACGAATTGCTCTTCCTTCGTGAGCTCGCTCGAAAGGGCCGGTTCGGACCATCGGACGGGGAGGCGCCCCGCCCGCACTGACATCGCTTCCACCTGATCGCTCGGACGGATCCTCCTCCCCGCCCGATCGATCGCCCAGCCCGAAGCGGCGCCGAGCCTCCTCCCGGCGCCGCTTCGGCACGTTCGGGGGTTCGCTACCATCCGCGGAATGCGACCCGTCATCACCTTCCTTACCGACTTCGGCCCGTCGGCCCCCGCCGTCTGTCGTGGTGTCATGTTCCGGATCTGCCCGGACGCGAACATCATCGACATCAACCACCAGGTACCGCGCTACTCGATCCGTGGTGGGGCCGCGTCCCTGGTCTTCGCCCTGCCCCACATGCCGGTCGGCATCCACGTCGCAGTGGTCGATCCGGGTGTCGGCACGGAACGGCTCCCGGTCGCGCTGCGGACCGCGCGCGGCGACGTCCTCATCGGCCCGGACAACGGCCTCCTGATCGGCGCGGCCGAGGCCCTCGGCGGTGTCGAAGAGGCGCGGTCCCTCGAGAATCGCGCGCTCATGCTCCCGGTCATCAGCCAGAGCTTCCACGGCCGCGACATCTTCGCGCCCGTCGCCGGTCACCTTGCGGCGGGGGTGGAGTTCTCGATCGTCGGGCCGACGGTCCCCGTGGCCGACCTCGTCCGCTTGCCCGTCGTTCGCCCGACGGTCGGGGATGGGGTCCTCGGCTCCGCCATCGTCGACGTACTCATCTACGGCAACGTCACCTTCGCCGGGACGCCGGCCGATCTCGAGGCCGCGATCGGTCCACTCGAGCCGGGACGCGCGCTCGTCCTCGAATTCCCGGAACACGATGGCGCGCCCGGCATCGAGGAGCGGACTGTCTGGGAGCGCACCTTCGGGAGGGTGCCGCTCGGGGCATCTCTGCTGATGGCCGACTCGGAGGGCCACCTGTCCCTCGCCGACAACCAGGGCGACGCTGCTCGACGCCTCGGCCTCGCGCTGGACCGGCCCGTCCGCATCCGGGCCGCCTGACGGGATGGCCGGCCCGCTCATCTCGTTCCTCTCGGACCTCGGCAACGGATCCACGCCCGCCGTGTGCCGCGACGTCATGTGGTCGATCACGCCCGATGCGCGCCTGCTCGACCTCACCCACGACGTCCGCCAGTTCGCGACGTCGCTCGTCGATCTGCGGCTGCCCGAGGCGGTCCGCATCGAGCCCGTCTGACCGTGGCCGCGTCGCAGGCCGCCGCTCCGATGTCGACGCCCGAGGTCGCGCCGCCACTCGTGGCCGTCGAAGGCCTGACGTTCCGCTACCGGCGCGCCACCGAACCCGCGATCCGCGACGTGTCCCTCGTCGTGCGACCGGGCGAGGTCGTGCTCGTCGCGGGCCCCTCCGGCTGTGGCAAGAGCACGCTCATCCGCGCGATGAACGGCTTGATCCCGCACGCGTACTCGGGTGACCTCGAGGGCACGGTCCGCGTGGAGGGCGGGCTCACGACCGAGCTGAAGCTGCGCGACATCGCGGGGACGGTCGGGACCCTCCTGCAGGATCCGGCGAAGCAGATCGTCGGGGCGACCGTCGACGCGGAGCTCGCATTCGGGCCCGAGAACTTCGGCGTGCCGCGCGACGAGATCGTCGCGCGGATCCGCGAGGTCGCGACCCAGGTCGGCATCGAGGCCCTGCTCGGGCGCGAGACCGCCGCGCTGTCCGGTGGCGAGCGGCAGCTGCTGGCGATGGCGGCGATCCTCATGATGCGGCCCCGGCTGTTCGTCGTGGACGAGCCACTCGCCAACCTCGATCCAGCGACCGCCGAACGATTGCTGACGCTCCTGCGGACGCTCGCCGATGCGGGGTCCGCCATCGTCATCGTCGAGCATCGGGTCGAGGAGGCGCTTGTGCTGGAGCCCGGTCGAGTGCTGTACCTCGATGAGGGGCGGACCCGATACCTGGGCTCGGTCGATGGCTTCCTCGAGGTGGCCGATCCGGCCGCGGTGAAGCTGCCGTTCGCCGTGGTCGCGAAGCGTGTCACGGAGACCTCCGCTATGCCTCCAGATCCGGCGGCTCACCAAGCGCTGGCGGCCGACCCCGAACCGGCGCCGTCACCAACCACGTCGGCCCGGCTCGAGTTCCGGAACGTGACCGCGGCCATCGGGGAAACACGGATCCTGCGGGGCGTCGACGCCCGCTTCGGACGGGCCGAGGTGGTCGCCGTGCTCGGGCCCAACGGCTCGGGCAAGACGACGCTCTTCCGCACCGCCATGCGGCTGCTCGACATCAGCGGTGGCGAGATCCTGGTCGACGGCGTCTCGCACGCAGGGCGCCGCACCGCGGAACTCGCGACGGAGTTCGGCTACGTGTTCCAGAGCCCGAGCCAGATGCTGTTCGCCCGGACGGTCGAGGAGGAACTGTTGTTCGGGCCACGGAACCTGAAGCGCGACCCGGCGACGTTCGATGAGCTCGTGGCCGACAGCCTCCGGCGGACCGCCCTCGAGGGCCTCGACGACATCCGCTCACGCCCCCCGCTCGCGCTGTCCTTCGGCCAGCAGAAGCGATTGGCGCTCGCCATCGCGCTGGCGCTCCGCCCGGAGACGCTCATCCTGGACGAGCCGTCAGCGGGCCAGGATCACCGCACGGCGGAGGCGTTCATGCGCGAGGTCCTGGCGATCCCGGGCCTGCGCAGCCTCTACCTCGTCACGCACGACGTGGACCTTGCATTGACGCACGCAGACCGTATCCTGCTCTTTCGTGAGGGCCGAGTGGTGGCCGATGGCCCTCCGAAGGCGGTGATCGCGGACACGGCACGCTGGACGGCGTGCAACCTGCGGTCCACCACCTTGATGGAGGCCAACAGAGCGTGGGGGCCGGCAACGGGGCCATTCCTCGATGCCGACACCCTGGCGCGCCGGCTCGCCGCCCAGCGGCCGACAGCGCGTTCGGGGCCTGGAAGGGAGGCCGAGGGAGTGGACTGTTGACCGAGCACTGATCCAGGGAATCCGTCGCATCAGTGTTCTGGAGGGAAATCATGTCCGCCATTTCCATGGATCGCCGTAACAACCTCTGGGAGGTGACGTCGCGGACGATCGTGTACGCGGCGATCGGCGCCGCACTCTACGGGATCCTGCTTGTCGCGCAGGTCCCCATCCCGGGCAGCACGGTGTCCGTCCGACCGGCCTTCGCGATCGTGCCGTTCTTCGGCTATGCGTTCGGCCCGATCGTCGGGTTCTTCACCGGGTTCGTCGGGAACGCGATCGGCGACCAGATCTCGGGCTGGGGGGCTCTGACGTCCTGGAACTGGAGCATCGCCAACGGCCTCGTGGGCCTGATCGCCGGCCTCGCGCCGCTCTATCTGGCACGCTGGGTCAACGGCTCGCTCCGCGATCGCGCCATCGGCGGCGCGGTGGCCGGTGTCATCGCCGTCCTGATCGGATTCCTGTTCGTCTTCACGGACAACATCCTGCAGGGCCTCGACGTGGGGACCATCCTGACGACCCTGTACATCCCGGTCATCGTCGGTGACCTGATCGGGACGATCATCCTCGTTCCCATCCTCGTCTATGCCTGGGAGCCGCTAAAAGCGCAGCTTGGCAGGTAGGGTCCGGGCCCCGGGGCGCCCATGAACATCGCCCCGCGCTATCTGGGACGGGGATCGTGGCTCGCTCGCCGCGATCCCCGTGTCCTGATCCTCGCGGTCTTCTTCTTCATCTTCACGGTCCTCCAGGTGTGGGACGCCCGCCTCGTGTTCGGGCTGCTGGTCATCTCCGTGATCTACTACCGCACGGCGGCCATCCCGTGGTCGCAGATCCGGCGCAACTGGACCGTCGTGTTCGTGTTCATCGGCTTGCTGGTCATCGTGAACATGCTGGTCGCTGGCGGGAACGTCGAGGCGCTTCCGGAGGGCGAGCTCGACGTCCTGTTCCATGTCCCGCTGCTCGGGTCGCCGATCTCCGCGCAGTCGGTCAGCCTCGCGGTCACGCAGTTCCTGCGCTACCTCGCGATGGCCACGATCGGGTTCCCCGTCGCGTTCGCGATCGCCCCATCCGATTTCGGTGTCGCCTTCCGCCGCCTGGGCGTCCCCGAGAAGTTCGCCTTCGGCATCGACCTCACGTTCCGATTCCTGCCGTCGCTGGCCGCCGACTTCCAATCGACGGTCGACGCGCAGCGGATCCGCGGGTTCGACTGGTCGGCCGGTGCGAGCGGCTTCCTCTCGCGCGTCCGCCGGTCGACGCCGGTCATCGTACCGACCGTGGTGAACGCGATCGCCGGTGCCGAGGACACCATCGACGCCATGGACCTGCGCGGTTTCGGGACGGGCCGGCGCACATGGCTGCGGCAGCTGGCGTACGACCGTCACGACCTGGCCGTCCTGGGCTTCTTCCTGGGGCTGCTCGCCGCGGCGACGCTGGGCGGGTTCCTGGCCACGAGCGACGAGCTCTGGACGCCGCAGTTCCTCATCGACATCGCCCGCAGCTGAGGCGTCCGACCGGCGGCTACTCCGGGAAGGTGTCGTCCTCGTCGATCTCGACGTCCGGCACGAGCAGCAGGACCCAGCCGATCTCGATGCGATCCGGATCGTAGTCGGGCGAGTCCGGGTCCAGCGACGGGTACGTCGTCCGGTTCCAGAACGCGATGCTGCGGTCGGTCGTCCGGTGCGCCTTGGCGATCGAGATGAGCGTGTCACCGCGCTTCACGACGTAGGCCAGGAAGGTCGGGCGTGGGGTGGGGGTCGGGCGGACGAACGATGGCGTGGGGGTCGGCCCGGTCGGCATCGCGATCGGTGTCGCGATCGGCGTCGCCGTGGGGCCGCGATCGGTCGGTCCGGGACTCACCCGTCCTCCCGGTTGCGGCACGCACGCCACCACGAGCCCGGCGAGAATGGTGACCGCGAGGGCGCTGACGCCAGTCACCGGGGTGCGACGCGGCCCGAACGCGCGGTCGATACGGCGCCTCAGCCCGCCGCGGCGGTCTCGGAGTCGACCGGCGTCGGGTCCTGGAGCCGGAACTCGGTCGCGAGGCCGAGTCCTTCGGCCGCCGTGGCGACCCGGTCACGGCCGGTTCGCTTGGCGACGAAGCATGCGCGGTCGGCCGACAGCAGCACCTCGGACGAAGTCGTGCCATCCGACGGGAAGCTGGCCACGCCGATCGACGCGGTCACGCGGCCGCCGAGGCTCTTGACCGCCGCTCGGGCGCGCTCGGCAACCTGCGATGCGCCCGTCGGTTCCGAGTGCGGCAGGAGGAAGGCGAACTCGTCGCCGCCGTAGCGGAACAGCAAGTCGCTGTCGCGACCCGCCCGGACCAGGGCCGCCGCGATCCGACGCAGGACCTCGTCCCCGGCCTGGTGGCCGCCCGTGTTGTTGATCTCGCGGAAGTCGTCGAGGTCCAGCATGATCAGGCCGAACGGCGTCCCTTCGCGGACGAACCGGTCCAGGTACTCCATGAACGTCCCGTGGTTCAGCAGGCCGGTCAGGTCGTCGGTCTGAGCACGGATCTCGACCGCGCGGAAGACCTCGGCATTCTGCAACGCGATGGAGACCTGGGCCGCAAACAGCTTGACCAGGTCGAACTCCTCCGGGTCGAAGGTGTTGCCGCTGCCGAGGCGCTCGATGGTCATGACCCCGATGGCACCCGATCGGCCCCGCAGGGGCACCACGATGAGGCTGCCATTCGATTCCTCGCCGCGGAACTGGTTCACGCGCGTGTCGCTCGACTCGTCGTCGATGTAGACGGGCTCGTTTTGTTCGACGACCCACGTCGCGACCCCGGTCTCGCCCGGTTCCCACGGCTCGAGGTAATGCGCGGCATGGACGCCGCGCGCGGTGAGCGGCGTGAGCCGGCCGGTCGATGGGTCGACGACCTCGATCGCGACGTTGTCGTACGCGATGAGGCTCCCCAGGCGGTCGGTGATGCCCTCGAGCACGGCCCGGCCGTCGAGCGTCGTGAGGATGGTTTCGGTGATCTGCAGGAGTTCGCGCTGGCTGCGGAGCTGCCGCTCCAGCGTCATCGACTGCTCGCGCAAACGCTGGGTGGTGTCGGCGTTGGCCATCGCCTGGGCCGCGAAGCTGGCGTAGATGACAAGGAGGCGCAGGTCGTCGTCGCTGAACTGGTGCAGCCCGAGCTTCGAGAGCACGAGCACGCCGAGGACCTGATCCTCGAACAGCATCGGCGCGAGCAGCATCGATTCGTCGAGGTCGTCCTCGGTGCCGGGGATCGTATTCGCGCGCGGGTCGTTGGCGGCGTCCGGCAGGTACTGGGCGACGCGGTTCTGGGCCACCCAGCCGGTGATGCCTTCGCCGATCGCGACACGGAGCTGGTCCGGCGTCTCGTCGACGTATTCGCCGACCTGGCCCTGCATCGCGACCGGCACCAGGTCCTCGCCCTGGACCCGGTAGACGCGGACGTTGTGGAAGTCGATCAGCTGGCGCAGCTCCGTGGCGATGGCCATGCCGATGTCGCGCACGCTCGAGAGGTGGTTCAGCCGGGCGCCGAGCTGCTGGATGGACTGCAGCTGGGCCGTCCAGGTGGCCATCTGCTGGAAGTTCTGGGCCGTCCGGATGGCGACGCTCGCCTGCGTCGCGAGGGAGGCGATCGTCTCCAGCTCGTCCGGCGTCCAGGCATGCGGCGTGTCGTGATAGACGTTGAGCAACCCGAGCAGCTCGGTGCCGTCCATGAGCGGCGCCGTGCACAGCGTGTCGTAGCCCTCCTGCACGATCGCGGCGCGCAGGTCCGCGCCGCGCGGGTCGTCGCGGTAGTTGACCGCGAACAGGGGGCGACGCGCGGCGATCGCGGCCGCCGGGAGCGACCTCGTCTGCACGGCTCGCATCGCATTGAGGTAGCCGGCCGACAGGTTGCGGCTCACCTCGACGTCATCGATGCCGTCGGCCCGGCGCATGAACACCGCGGCCCGATCGCCCTCGAAGAGGACCATGGCGTGGTCGACCAGCCCGGTGAGGATCCGGTCAAGATCGAGCCGGCTCCCGATGTCGCCCGCGACACGACGCAAGGCCTCGGCCCGGTGGAGCAGATGCCCGACCTCCTGCTCGCGTCGCCAGACCGTGACGATGGTCCCGAGCGCGTCGGCGATGGCCGCCGCCAGGTCGAGATCGGTCGAACCCAGGTCGTCCGACCCGTCCGCGACCATCAGCAGGATGCCCCACGGCCCGTCCGGCCCCGGGATGGCCACGGCGAGCTCCGCCGACGCGACCGGCAATGCCGTCAGCGTGACTCGTTCGCTCGGGCCCGCGAGCACGGCGGCCGCGCTCGGTGCCGGCTGAGCGTCCCCCTGCCGGAGGGCCGGCGCGGCCTCGAGTGCCCGGCCAAGCACCCCGAACCCGCGCGGCAGGTCCAGCAGACGGGGCGGGGCGATCCCCGCCGGGACGGCGGTGGCGCGCGGCGTGAGGAGGTCCCCGCGCAGCTCCCAGATGGCCACGAGAGGGAGCTCCGTCGCGCTGCGGACCTCGTGCGCGAGTCGCAGCAGGTGTTCCTCGAGCTCGGTGCCGGCAACGGTCAGGCGGGCGATCTGGTCGAGCAACGCGAGGTCTCGACGATGGCGTTCCGCACCGAGTGGGTCCATCCGACCGGGTGCACCCCGGTTCCCGGGTTGGGACGGCCGACCCGCGACGATCCCACCAGAGGTCCCGGCCGAGCCATGGTCCTGGTGACGGCGCGAGGGAACGGCCCCTTGGCCCTCCGTCGCGAGGCTCTCCGCGGCGGCCAGGAAGCGTTGCAGGTCTCCGAGTCGGTAGCGCCGATCGCCCCGCGCGTTGATTCGGTAGTACCGCAGCCGACCGGCGTCACTCCACGTACGGACCGTGTTGGGATGGACACCAAGAAGCCGCGCGGCCTTCGTGACCGACAAGGTGGCGTCGGTGGGGCGCGGCGGAAGCTGGGTCGTCATCGCTGGCACGGAGGAACTGTGAAGTCCACGGGACGCAGGCTACCAAGTTCACAGTTCTTGCCAATAGTCCGAAGGTCCCAACCGACACCCGATGAGGGCCGAGCCACCCGCGGATCAGGAACGGCGCCCGCTCGTGAGCCGCACATAGCCGATGGTGGCCACGGTCGTGGCGATCCCGATCGCGAGGACCAGCGCGATGGCGGCGAGCGGATCGCCCACCAGGCCCGGGCCCTGACCGCTCGAGCGCGGGTCCCCGCCCGCGGGGCTCGGAGCCGGCGAGGCCGCAAGCGCCGAGTCCGTCACGAGCCCGAGGACGGCCCACACGATCCCGATCGTGAGACAGGCGAAGCCGACGGCGAGGGCCATCGCCGCGACCAGGGGCCGGCGCGGACCGTCCGCGGCAAGGATGCGCATCGCCTCGGGGCGTTCGAGCGTCGTCACGATCAGCGGCCGGCCGAGCCCCGCCGTCATCCGGATCGATCCATCGCCCGGATCGACTGCGGGCACGCCCAGCACGACGGCGTGCTCGACGGACGACAGTTGTTCGACAAGCAGCCGCATGGGCGTGTCTGGCGACGTGCCGGTGGGGACGCGATCCGCTGCGTCGGCGGCCGTTCCGACCGATTCACGGGGCACCACGACCAGGCCCGCGTCGATCGCGTCGTGGTCGATGGCGATCGTGTCGAGACCCTCGCGCACGGCGAAATCGACAGCGGTCGTGTGCTCGTCGACCGTGACCCAGCCGGCACCGCGGTCGAGCTGGATGCGCGCCCGGCGGAGCACCAGGGGCCGGTGCGCGTCGTCCTCGAACTCGTCCTCGGCGTCGATGCGTCCCCGGATGGCGACATAGCGCGGCGGGCCAGCGGCGAGGTCACGCGCCTCGGCGATGCCGACCGACGGGGTCGCCGCGAGCAGCCGCCCGATGCGATAGCGCGGACCGAAGCTGCGGAGCACCAGCATCCCGGCCCCGAGCGCCACGAAACCAAGGACGATCAGGAGGAGGGGACCCACGGCGGCGATGATACGCGCCGGACATGGAAAGGCCCGTAGGAACCTCCACGACACGTGGGCATTGATGCGATCGCTGCCGTTAGTATCGTTCGGCCCCTCCGGGCTGCTGGCTACGCTACGGGGCGCGACCCGGCACGGTCAACGGCCGTCGTCCACCAATGTGCATGGATCGAGCATGGTTATCCACCGCTCGTCCACAAGTTGGTGCCCGTCGGCGCTCGTCGCGCGACCCCGCCCGTCGGCGATCGTCGGGGGCCTCAGTTGGCGGCCCGGCCCGTCGCCGGGTCGAGCGCGTTGAGCTGGCCATCGAATCCTGTCAGCACCAGTCGACCGCCCAGCAACGCGGCGGCGGTCACGACGTCGCTGTGGGCTACTCGCCACGCCACCTCACCGTCCGCCTCCAGGGCGAAGGTCTCGATCTCGGCCTGGACGAGCACGTGGGCGAGGCGGGGCGACCCGAGGAGTGCCACGATCGGGGTCGCCGAGCGGTGTTCCCAGCGCGCTTCACCGGTCGCGGCCTCAAGCCCGAATGTGTGGAAGCCGTACGTCACGACCAGCAGTCCCGCCGTATCCCAGTACAGCGCACGGGGCTCGTCATGGATCATCGACGCGAATCGTGCCGCCCACGCCCCGCGTGGTCCCTCGAGCCGCAGCTCGGCGCGGCAGAGCGCATCCGGATCCGCGCTCACCCGTGGTCCGAGGTCGATGAGCGCGCCGCCCGCCTCGCTCAGGGCGAATACCTCCGCCGCCTGCCCGCTGCCGCCCCAGCGCCATCGCCCCCGAAGGCCGCCGGGATAGGTCACGGAAGCGTTCCGCGGCTCGGGCACCGCTCGCGTCGGTCCCGTCACGCCCCGGTGGCTGCGGTCGCGGTGTCGGCGTCGGCCGCGCGCTGGATCTCGGTGATCGGGGCGACGGTGGCGTTCGACAGGATGCGCAGGGTGGCCGGTGGCACCTCGAACACCGCGGTCGGGAGACCGGCCGCGGCCCACACCGTGGGATAGCGCCCGAGGTCGGGATCCATGATGACCCTGACGGCGGTCTCGAACCCGATCGGGGGGATGCCCCCGATGGCGAAACCGGTCAGGTCGTATGCCTCGCGGGCCGTGGCGCGCCGGATGTCCTGTTCGCCACTGACCGCCGCAAGGCGGGCCACGTCGACGCGATTGCGGCCCGAGACGAGGCACAGGATCGGCTCCTGGCGGCCGTCCTCGTGCGGCGCCACGAACACGAGCGACTTGACGATCTGGCCGAGGTCTGCGCCCACGGCCGTCGCGGCCTCCTGCGCGGTGCGGGTCGACTCGTCGAAGGCGACGACCTCGAGGGTCACCCCCTTGCGGACGGCGGCGTCGAGGACGCGACGAACAGCCGGGTGGTCGGTCGGGTCGGGCACGGCCGGAGTCTACATCGAGCCGCGCCGCTTGGCCGTTAGCATCCGCCCATGCAGGTGATCGTCCTCGCCGACGGACAGGTGGGTCCGCGGGCCGCCATCGATGCCGCGTGGCCCGGCTGGCTGGAGACCGGTGCCCTCGTCGTCGCCGCCGACGGCGGGGCGCGTCATGCCGCTCCCCTCGGACTCGCCATCGACCGCTGGGTCGGTGACGGCGACTCGTTGGGTGAGGCCGGCATCGCGGCGCTGGAGGCGGCCGGCGTACCGGTCCAGCGCACGCGTCCCGACAAGGACGAGTCGGACACGGAGCTGGCCGCGCTCGCCGCGCGGGCGATGGGTGCCAGCCAGTTGACCGTCCTCGGTGCCCTCGGCGGTCCGCGCATCGACCATGCGTTGGCCAATCTCGGGCTCCTGTCGATGCCCGAGCTCGAGGCCCTCGGTGTCCGGCTCGTTGCCGCCGACGCCCGCGTCCGGCTCGTTCGCGGTCCGCTCGCCGACCGCAGTCCGGCCCGGCACGAGCTGCACGGCCGGGTCGGCGACCTCGTTTCGCTGCTGCCGATCGGTGCGGACGCCGAGGGCATCACGACCCACGGGCTGGCCTATCCGCTCGACGACGAGACGCTGTTCGCCGGCCGCACCCGGGGCCTCTCGAACATCCGCGACCGGGGGGACGCTGCGGTCACATTGCGGCGCGGCCAGCTCCTCGTGGTCGAGACCCCTGCTACGCTCTGAGCATGGAGATGCCGACCGTCGGCGACCCGGCCCCACCGGTCGCCCTGCCCGATGCCACCGGCACCGTCCACGACCTGGCCGGCCAGCGGGGCCGCTGGACGGTCCTGTACTTCTACCCGAAGGACGACACCCCCGGCTGCACCGTCGAGGCGTGCGAGTTCCGCGATGCCAACGAGACCATCGCCGAGCGCGGGGCCGACGTGTGGGGCATCAGCCCACAGGGCGCGGCCAGCAAGCGCGCCTTCAGGGAGAAGTTCGGACTGCCCTTCACGCTGCTCGCGGACGAGGATCACGCCGTGGCCGAGGCCTACGGCAGCTGGGTCGAGAAGCAGAACTACGGCAAGACGTACTGGGGCACCGCGCGACGGACATTCCTCGTCGATCCCGACGGCCGCATCGCCCGCATCTGGCCGAAGGTCAAGCCCGAAGGCCACGCCGCCGAGGTCCTCGACGCGCTCGATGAACTCCAGACACCCGCGGCATGACCGCGGGCGGTCCACGAGGCGTCGTGAGGCTTCGCTCGTGGGGGGAGACGAGCGAAGCCTCGGCAGGAAGCGTACGCCGCTGGTGATCCCCGTCGCAAGGCGAGACGGCGTTCCGGCCACGGGCCGCGACGGGCGGTGACGGACGCGGACGCCCGAGCGGCGCATTCGTGGCGTCCGGCCCGCTTCATGGTCATCGCCGCGCACCCGGACGACGCGGAATTCGGACCCTCGGGGACGGCCGCCCGCTGGATCGACGATGGGTCCGTGGGCTGGCTCGTGTGCTGCACGAGCGGTGACCAGGGCGGGGAGGACCCCGCTGCCGACCCGCTCGAGCTCGGAGCGCTGCGCGAGCGAGAGCAGCGCGCCGCGGCCGCCGTCACGGGCTACGCCGGCGTGTCCTTCCTGCACCAGCCCGATGGCGCCCTCGCCAACGACCTCGCCCTCCGCGAGCTCCTCGTCCGCGAGATCCGCACGTTCCTGCCCGACGCGGTGCTGGCGACCGATCCGGAGACCCTGTTCCACGGTGACGGCGGCGTGAATCACACGGACCATCGAGCCGCGGGCCTCGCGGCAGTCGACGCGGTCTACCCGGCGGCACGCAACCCGATGGCGTTCCCGTCGCTGGCCAGATCCGGCCTGGCCGCTCACATCGTCCGCCGGCTGTACCTGTTCTGGTCGAACCACGCCAACGCCTGGGTCGACGTCACGACGACGATCGACCGCAAGCTCGCCGCGCTGGCTGAACACCGCAGCCAGATCCGGGATCTCGAGGGACTCGAGCAGCGGATCCGGGCGTGGGCCGCCGAGGAGGGCCAGCCGATCGGCGTCGCCGCCGCCGAATTGCTGCGCGTCGTGATCATCGACGACGATGAGGACGAAGGCCCAAGCGTCAGTGCCGACGTCGCGACCGATCCCGTGTAGACGCCGATGCCCTCCGGCCGCGCCGAGCTCGACGAGACGTTCCCGGGCGACGACCTCGATCCCGACGTGTGGTTCCCGTACTACCTCCCGCACTGGAGCTCACGCGCCGAGTCGAGGGCGACGTACGACGTCCGCGACGGCGAGCTGCACTTGACCATCCCGGTCGATCAGCCGACCTGGTGCGCCGACCTCCACGACGAGCCGTTGCGCGTCTCGTGCGTGCAGACCGGGAGCTGGTCGGGTCCGGTCGGCTCAACGGTGGGGCAGCAACCGTTCCGACCAGGCCTGGTGGTGCGCGAGGAGCAGCCCCCGATGTGGGGCTACACGCCCGAGTACGGTCGGATCGAGGTTCGGATGCGCGGGATTGTCACCGCCCGCTCGATGGTGGCCGTCTGGATGGTGGGCATCGAGGACCGACCGGAGCGCTCGGGCGAGATCTGCGTCGCGGAGATCTTCGGGGATGCCGTCGGCGAGGGGTCGGCCGCGGTCGGGATGGGCATCCATCGGTTCCGGGACCCGTCGCTTCGGGAGGAGTTCGCCCCCGCGCAGCTGGCAGTCGAAGTCGCCGAGTTCCACACCTACGGCGTCGATTGGCGTCCGGGATCGGTCGTGTTCACGGTCGATGGGCGACCCGTCCGGCGCGTGGACCAGGCGCCGGACTACCCGATGCAGCTGATGGTGGGGGTCTTCGACTTCCCCGCGACGTCGTTGGACGGCGAGGCTCCGGCCGTGCCCGAGCTCATCGTGTCGCACGTCCGCGGGCGGGGCCCCGAACGCGTCGACCGCGCCTAGGCCTCGTCGAGCAGCAGGGGCCGGATCCGGCCCCAGTGATTCCAGACCTCTGCCAGGCCGTCGGCCCGCCGGCCCAGCATCGACACGAGCTCGCCGAGGGTCAGATCGCCGGCAGATGCGACCAGGTGTTCGGCCGCGGCGACCTGGACGTCGCGGAACAGCTCGGCCATCTCCGCCTCCGTCGGCCAGTGGCGGATCCGCATGGGGTCCAGGCCGGCGTAGCCCAGGGCCAGGGACAGGTCCCGCTGCGACGGCACGCGGCCGTCCATCCACCCGCCGAGGCCGTCGAATCGGTACCCGAGCGATGACAGCGCCGCGGCGATGTCGCGGTCCTGCTCGAGGGTGAAGGGCCCCCAGAACGGGTGCTCGGCCGGGAAGGCCAGGGATCCCGCCGCGATGCTGTCAGCGAGGATGGCGTCCACCAGGTCGGCGAAGGCCGTCTGCCAATGACGGCGGGCCGCCGGGTCCTGGCCGGCCATCGCGCTCACGAGGTCGGTCAAGGCGCCGCGATCACCGCGGAGCAGCCGGAAGATGCGCGGGTCGCTGCCCGTGCCGAGCGCGCCGGCCAGCGGATCGTCGTCATCGGGCGTGTCGCCGGGCGGAGCCCCCGACGGCAGGGCGGGCAGGTGGCCGATCACGCCGCCGGCCTCACCCTCCTCGCAGGCTGCCAGCGTTTCGCGCGCGGTCAGACAGACGGCCTCCGCGCTTTCCGCGCCGATCCGTGCCGCGTCCGCCTCGACGGCGAGCCGCTCGAGGTCCGCTGCGATGCGCGCCGCCGCGCCACGTTCCCGGAGGAGGACGGTCGACGCCTCGCGGGCCTCGGCGTTGATCGCGTTGATCTCGAGCAGCCAGGCGCGCGCGGCGGCCTCGACCTCGTCGCTGGTCATCGCCGTGGCGTGCCCGCCGCGGAACCGTGCCTGCGCATCGTCCTTGGCCTGCCGCACGGCGCGCGGGTCAGCCGCGGCCGCCGCGGTGTCGGCCGCGGTCTCGTGCTGCTCGTACGCGCGTTGCGCGGTGCGGTGCCGGTCCTCGGCGGCGACCGCCTGGGCCCGCGCCCGACTCGCCAGCTCACACCGCTCGTCGGCGAGCCGGCGAGCCTCGGCGCATGGACCCGTCGCCGCGGGTCGCCCTTCTCGTCCATCGGCGGGGCCCTGCGCCGACGGCGCCGACGGCGCGGAGGAGGCCACGTCGTCGGCGCTGCCGGTCGGCGCGTCAAGAAGCGCCGTGGCGGTCTGGCTACGGGGAGCGCCGGCGGCGTGGGCCGCCAGCGACGCGCGAAGGGCGGTCAGTGTCGGATCGGCCCCGCCGTAGACGGGCATGGCCCGTGGCGAGGTCTCGACCCCGGTCGCGCCGGAAGGAACAGGTGTTCGACGATCGATGGTCGGCATCGTCGCCTCGACGCCATCGCCACGTCGATCTCCAGGTCCACCACGGGCCGGTTCCGCGGTCCGCAAGCCGCCGAACGCGTCGTCCGACAACGTCGCGGCTCGCCGGCGCGGGACGGCATCCGTGGCGACCGTGACCCGCACTGCACGAGGGGCTCGTGGTCGCGCATGCAGTATTTCGACCAATGCGGCGCCGGCGGAGAGGCCCAGCACCAATCCCAGCGCCAGGAATACGAACTCGCTGGCGGTCACGCTGCCCGCAACTCCCTCCGGTTTTCGCTCCCCACCGGGTGTCCGCGGTCCCCGCGAGGCAGCGTAGCTGCGAGCAGGATCAGCGTCAACCGGCGTCGAGCGGTCCGGCACGCTTTGCAGCGCTCGTGAGGCGGATGGTAGATTGGCAGGGTCGGCGAACCGCCGATCGTCCGTTGGCGCCCGACCTCCGACATCTCCAGGAAAGGCACGTCCCCGCTTGGCTATCGACCCCGCCCAGGAATTCCTCGTCCAGCCCGTCGACGCCTCCTGGTTGCAGTGCAACATCGAGTGCCAGGAAGCCTGTCCGGTCGGGACGAATTGCCGCGGCTACCTGAACCTCGCGGCCGAGGGCCGGTTCGAGGAGGGGTACATCCTGTCGCGCGAGCCGAACCCGGTCGCGGCCATGTGCTCGTACGTCTGTTCGGCACCCTGCGAGCGCGCCTGCCGCCGCGGCGACATCGATCGTCCGCTCGCGATCCGGGCGATGAAGCGCTTCCTCGTCGAGTGGCACGAGGCCTCGGGCATCCCGGACGTCATGCCCCAGATCACGGCCCGCGCGGAACGGGTCGCGATCGTCGGCGCAGGTCCAGCCGGACTCGCGGTCGCGCGCGAGCTTGCCATGAAGGGCTACCAGTGCACGGTGTTCGACAGCCTGCCGTACGGCGGCGGCACGATGCTCATCGGCGTGCCCGCGTTCCGTCTGCCACGCGAAGCCATCGAGATGGATGTCCGCCTGGTCGAGCGCCTGGGCGTGACCTTCGTGTACGACACGACGATCGGCCGGGAGATCACCTTCGAGCAGCTCGCAGGCGGAGTACGACGCCATCGCGATCACCGCCGGGGCCATGGACGCGGTCGCGCTCGACATCCCGGGCGCCGAGCTCGACGGTGTCGACTACGGCGTCGACTTCATGAAGAAGGCCAACCTCGGTCAGCCGCTCGAGGTCGGCAACGACGTCGTCGTCATCGGCGGTGGCTACACCGCGATGGACTGCTCGCGGACGAGCCTCCGGCACGGGGCGGAGAACGTGACGATCGCCTACCGGCGGACCCGGTCGGAGCTGGTCGTCGACGAGGAGGAGCTGGGCGAGACCGAGCGCGAGGGCGTGCGGATGGAGTTCCTGGCGAGCCCCATCGAGATCCTCGGCGAGGACGGCAAGGTCGCCGCCGTCCGCTTCATCCGCAACCGGCTGGGCGAGCCCGATGCATCGGGACGCCGTTCGCCGGTGCCGATCGAGGGCTCCGAGTTCGTCGTCCCGGCCCAGACGGTCATCCCGGCCGTGTCGCAGGCGGCCGACCTGACGTTCCTGCCGGTCGAGGCCAGCTTCGAGATCAACCGCGGCCGTGTCAAGGTCGACCCCGCCACCTATGCCTCGAACGTCAAGGGCGTCTTCGCCTGCGGGGATTTCGTGACCGGTCCGACGACGCTCATCGAGGCGGCCGGGCACGGCAAGAAGGCGGCCTACGCGATCGATCGCTATCTCGCCGGTCGCACCGATGTGTCGGTCGCGGCGAATGTGAAGGTCACGAGCTCGTGGCGCCACGACATGCCCGAGTTCTACGACGTCCTGCCACGCCAGCACATCCCGATGGTGGCGCTCGAGGTCCGGATGCCGTCGACCGACCCGACGGTCAACTTCAATACCCCGGTCGAGCTGGGCTATGACGCCACCGGCGCCGTGGCCGAGTCGACCCGCTGCCTGATGTGCAACTACAACATCTGGTTCGACCCATTCCGCTGTGTGCTGTGCGGCGCCTGCGCGGATGTCTGCCCGGAAGGCGTCATCCACATGGTCGACATCAACACGCTCAAGTCGGAGGGCCTGCTGCCCGAGCTCGAGGAGGCCTACGGCTGGGAGGACGGCGGGGCGATGATCCTCGACGAGGAGCGCTGCATCCGCTGCGCCTTGTGTGTCAAGCGCTGCCCGTTCGACGCTATTACGATGGAGCGGTTCGAACTGCAGGAGATCTCGACCGACGGTCGGCTCTACAAGGAGTCATACCGTGATGCGCAGCTGGCCGGCACCCCCGGCGTCGCAGGAGGAGCCCGGTGAGTTTCCTCGAGCGGGTGGACCAGACCATCCGCCGAAGCCCCGTCTGGCGATCGCTCTTCCGCCAGCCGTACCCGCGCGACGAGCGCTCGCGGGCGTACGCGGTCATGAACAACGTGTTCCTGCACATCCACCCGGTCCGCGTCCGCCAGCACGCGGTCAAGTTCGCCTACACGTTCTGCCTGGGCGGCCTGTCGTTCTTCCTGTTCCTGGTGCTGACCATCACCGGCGTGTACCTGATGTTCTTCTACGTGCCTTCGGCGACGCAGGCCTACACGAACATCCTCGACATCCAGAGCCAGGTCACGTTCGGGTTGCTGACCCGCAACATCCACCGGTGGGGCGCCCACCTGATGGTCTTCTTCGTGTTCCTGCACATGATGCGGGTCTTCTACCACGGCGCCTACAAGCCGCCACGCGAGTTCAACTGGGTCGTCGGCGTGGTGCTCCTGTTCCTGACCATCATGCTCAGCTTCACGGGCTATCTGCTGCCGTGGGACCAGATCGCCTACTGGGCCATCACGATCGGCACGAACATGGGCGGCTACGCGCCACTGTTCAACACGCCGGTCTCGCGCATCCTCCTTGGCGGCGTGGAGGTCGGGCAGAACACGCTCCTGCGCTTCTATGTCCTGCACATCATGGTGTTGCCACTCGTCGCAGCCATCTTCCTGGCCGTCCATTTCTGGAGAATCCGGAAAGACGGCGGCATCTCAGGGCCGCTCTGACATGTCTGACGTAAAGTCGCCGCCGGATAAACGAGTCGTGTTGCCGGTCGATCCGACTCGGCGGACCGAGATCGACAAGCAGCGCGTGCCGATGTCGGCGCGGCCGTACCGGCTGCTCGCGCTCGTCAAGCAGGACGCCGTGGTGCGGGTCCAGAAGGAACCCGACGACACGGTCATGACCTGGCCGCACCTGCTCTCCATCGAGTTCCTGGCGGCCGGCGTCATGAGCATCTTCCTGTTGCTGATGGGCCTCTTCATCAACGCCCCGCTCGAGGAGCTCGCGAACGGCAACGTCACGCCGGCGGTGGCCAAGGCCCCCTGGTACTTCCTCGGCCTCCAGGAGTTGCTCGCGTACTTCCACCCGACTGTCGCGGGCGTGCTCGTCCCGACGTTCGTCCTGGTCGGGGCCGCCCTCATCCCCTACGTCGATCGGGGCGACATCCTGGCCATCCGGCCGTCCCAGCGGAAGACCGCGGTCATCCTGTTCACGCTGTTCTGCATCCTGGGCCTCGTCCTGACGTTCGTCGGGATCTTCTTCCGCGGCCCCGGCTATACCTTCGTCATCCCGTACGTGACCGCCCCCGGCATGTACTTCTCCCTGTGACCGGCCAGAGGACCACCGAGCGAGCATGAGCAACTACCACGTCGAGGCCGTCGACAAGCCAGCCGCGCTCACCTCCGAGGCCCTCAAGTCGCTGCGCCACCAGCAGGTCCAGGGCCTGTCCCGACGCCAGCTGATCCGGCGCGCCATCGGCGCGGGCATCGGCCTCTGGCTCCTCGAGCTCTCGGCCGGGACGATCGGGTTCATCTGGCCCAATCTCGCCAGCGGGTTCGGCGGCAAGCTTCCGATCGGCACCCTCGACGACGTCAAGACCGCCAACTCGACGCTGCCGATCGAGGAGGGCTTTCCGGCCTACTTCGCGGAGGCGCGCGCGTTCGTCATCCTGGTCGACCCCGCGCAGCAGCGCTTCATCCCCGGCGAAGACACGAACGGTGACGGCTCGGCGCTCAACGTCCGCGCCCTGTACCAGCGCTGTCCGCACCTCGGCTGCAAGCCGAACCCGTGCGAGAAGAACTTCTGGCTCGAATGCCCCTGCCATGGGTCGCGCTACGACCGACTCGGGATCAAGGCGGATGGCGCCCAGTACGGCCCCGCCCCGCGTGGCATGGACCGCTTCTCGATCTCGGTGGACGGCACGGGGACCCTCACCATCGACACCGGGAAGATCACGCTGGGCCCGTTGCCGGTCGCCCTCGGCCAGCCGGGCATCATCCCGCCGCGTACCCCGACCGGCTGCATCTGACGCCGTGACCCACGTCGACGTTCGAGGAGACCGATGACGGACACGCCCGGGCGTGGACCCGAGGGGCCCGAGTCCGGGAGCCGGGCGCCCGACGGCAGCGAGTCCACGCCGGAAGAGCGGCTTCCCGCCACACGGCCGCCGGTCGAGGTCGCCCCGGTCGAGCGTTTCACGTCGTCGCCGTCCATCCGGGCCGTCGAGCTCACGCCCGAGCGGGCTGCCCAGGTGGTCCGCCAATCCTCGAACGCCCGCTGGGTCGGATTCCTGGCCGTCGTCGTGACCATCCTGTTCGTGGCGCTGTACTGGTTCTATGAGCTCGGTGCCCCGCTCGGCCTGACGGAGCCCCGTCTCGAGGCCGAGGCTGCCGCCCAACAGATCACCAAGGTCGAGCGCGGCTACCTCGTCTACGAAGCCAACTGCGCGCGTTGTCACGGCGAGCAGGGCGAGGGCGGCATCGGTCCCGTCCTGAACCGCCAGGACAAGCTTTTCGACCACCTCAACGAGAACTACATCCGCAACGTCCTGACCGTCGGCGGGCGCTATGTCTGTGGCGACCCCAAGTCACTGATGCCGGCCTGGGCCGACACGGCGAAACCGCCCGGGCCGCTCAACTACCGCCAGATCGACGAGCTCGTGGCCTTCCTGCTCGCCACGAACGACCAGACGTTCATCGTCCGTGATGAACACCTGCTCGACCCCAAGAAGGACCCAATCAGCGGCGAGGTCCTGACCTTCAAGGGCTGGCGCGATCCGAACTACCAGCCCGCACCCGAGGCGTCACCGTATCCCGACTGCTGGAAGGACGAGTTCGCCTCGGGCGGCGACGGCTCAGCGGCACCGTCGGCATCGGCGTCGACGGATCCGAGCGCCGACGTCGTCACGATCTCCGCGCAGAACATCGCCTTCGACCCGACCGCGGTGACCGGGCCGGCCGACACGGCGTTCACCTTGTCCTTCGACAACCAGGACGCCGGCATCCCGCACGATGTCCAGGTCAAGGACGGGTCGGGGGCCGTTGTCTTCAAGACGGACGTGTTCCCCGGCGCCGAGAAGCGGGACTACACGGTGCCGGCCCTGGCGGCCGGGGCATATCCGTTCGTGTGCTCGGTGCACCCCAACATGACGGGAACCCTGACCGCGGAGTGATCGACCGGGGACCGGCTCGACCGGACCCCGGGTGAGGATGGAGGACGATGGCGCAGCGAGCGCTCGGAGCCGGGATGATCGTGCCGCGCAGGCGGGCCTTGTTCGGCCTGCTCGATGCCGACGGCTGGGCGTGGGCGGGGGTCAAGGCGTTCGCCTGGCTGGTGATCATCATCCTGCTGCTCGGGTACATCCCGGACCGCGCCTACTACCTCACCGTGAATCGGACGGTGGATCTCGGCGTGATCGCCTGGTCGCCGATCAACCTCTGTCCACCCGGCAACGAGAGCCTCCCGTGCCCCGCGCCGGTCGGCGCGATCGCACCCTGGCACGAGTCACCGCCTGAGCTCGCGGTGCCCGCCCCGCGCACGGATGGCGCCGCCGCGCAGCTGGGCACCAACCTCCTGTACATCGGTGGCTCGGACGGCTCCGCCGCGCAGTCGACGGTCTCCGTCGCGCAGCTGTCCGGTGTCGGCAACTTCGATCGATGGATGCCCGGGCCCGACCTGCCGGAGCCACGCACGGACGCGAGCGTCGTCCAGGTCTCCGGGACGGTGTACGTGATCGGGGGCCGCGATGCCGATGGCGAGCCGACCACGACGGTCTTCACGCTGACGCCCGATCCGCAGACCGGCGCCCTCGGCGAATGGGAGACCGCCCCCGAGGCGTTGATCCTGCCCGAGCCACGCGCGATGGCCGCCGGCGCGGCGGCTCCCGACGGGTTGCTCCTGATCGGTGGTGAGGGGCCGGACGGCCCCGTCGCGACCACCTGGAAGAGTCGGTTCGACGAGCGGGGCACGCTCCAGGCATGGGAGCCCGAGGCGCAGCTGCTGGCGCCCCAGGCCGACGCCACGGCCGCGATCGTCGGGGATCATGTCTGGCTGTACGGAGGGCACGACGCGAACGGGCCCGTTGCGACCGTGCAACGCGGCGACCTCGGGCTCGAGGCGGCCGAGGGCTTTCCCGAGAACCCGGACGAGGGCAAGGTCGTCGTCTGGGCCGTCAACCCGGCGGCGAATCTGCCCGCCCCCGGGACGACGCGACCGGCTGGACCGCGAACGGGTCGCTCTATCTCGTCGGCGGTGCGACCGCGGAGGGCCCACAGCGGGAGACGTACTGGGCCGTCCCGACGGGCACGGGCGACATCCCCGAATGGAAGCGGCTGGAGGTGAGCGACCTGCCGGTCGGACGATCCGGCGGGTCCGTCATCGTCACCGGTCCCAACGCGATCATCGTCGGCGGGGAGACCGCCGATGGGCCGGTCGCCACGAGCGCGCGGGCGAACACCGCGCCGCAGAGCCCGTTCTTCCAGCTGGGTCTCGTCGGCGCCACGGTCCCCGGGCTCAAGATCGACGGCGAGATCGGCCAGCAGCTCGGATACCTCAACGCCGCCGGGGCCGGGACCGTGGGCTTCGTCGTCCTGCTCCTGATCGGTTGGGCGATGGCCCACAAGGAGCAGGCACGCGCGATGGTCAGCCGGATGGTCGGCCGGCGCCGGCAGTAGGTCTGGCCCGCCGGCAGTCGTCCGGCCCGGGCGCGACCCGCGGATCAGCCCGGGAGGTCGCCCTCGCCGGGGGCCGGGGCGCCGTTCCGCACCGGCAAGCCTGCCCGCTCCCAGGCGTCCATGCCGCCCGCGACATTGACCACGTCCGCCCGTCCTGACCGGATCAGGAATCCTGCTGCAGCGGCGGACCGTCCGCCGAGGTGGCAGACCACCATCAGGGGTCGGTCCGGTGGCAGCTCCCCGGCCCGTGCCGCGAACGAAGACATCGGCATGAGCACGGCCCCTGGCGCCCGGACCTCTTCGAACTCGTTCGCCTCCCGCACATCGAGGAGGATCGGCGCGGCCGGGTCCTCACGCATCCGGCGCTCCGCCTCGGTGACGTCGATGGTCGGCAGGGCGGGACTGGGGTTCATCGCGGGTTCCAAATGACGGCGATCGGGTGGGTCGGGCGAGCGGCGGCGAGATCGGCCAGGCGCTGATCGATCGCAGCGAGCAGCCCCGGCAACTCGACCCAGAGGTCGGCGACGGCGCCTCCGTCGGGCACGCGGCGGAGTCGATCCCTCGCGCCCTCCAGGTTGCGTGCCACGCCCCGCGGATTGCCACGCACGCCGTGGACATCGGCCGCGGCGAGCTTGATCAGGCCCGAGATGAGGTCGCGCTCGGCGGGATCGTCCGTGCCCATCCAGGCCGGCTCCATGAGCTCGTGCGCCTCGAAGAAGTCACCCGCGGCATAGGCCCGCAGGCCGGCGATGACGGCCGCCGTTCGATCGGGTGCGGCAATGGGACGGTAGGCCTTGGCCCGGCCGTCGGCGTCGACCACGGTCCGGCGCTCGCTCGGGACCCGGCCGGTCATCGTCACATCAGCTCGATCAGCGGCCGGCGCGACCCGAACCCGGTCTCCAGCTCGTGCCAGAACGCCACGTCCAATTCGCCGAGCTGCCAGCACAGCCACACCTGGCGACCACCGACGAGGGCCGGGAAATCGATCAGGCCCTGCTCGATGTCGCGCAGCGTGATCCCGAGGGCATCGATGCGGGCGACCGCCGCGGCCATCTGGTCGATGATGCCCTGCATCCGCAGGCGGATCCGCTGGGTCTCCTCGCGGTCGTCCTTGGCCGTCCCCCCACCGGACGCCGCCGAGTGCGCGGCCAGCGCGGCGTCCCGCAGTCGGATGAGCTCGGCGCGCTGGTCCGAGAGCGTCGCGAGCAGCGGCCCGACCTCGGTCAGGGCCTCGTTGGCGGCGTCGATATCGAAGAAGCGGGTCATCGTCGCGTGATTCTAGCCGCACGTGCGCGACAGGGGCCGCCAGCGAGTTGCCGTCGCGTACCATCGACGTCGCATCGGGAGGGAGCCGAACACAGATGGACCTGGGTCTCGACGGCGCTCGTGCGCTGATCGGCGGCGGTTCGGGCGGGCTCGGCGGCGCGATCGCGACCAGCCTGACCGGCGAAGGCGCGAGGGTCGCGCTCGTCGCCCGACCGTCGGATCGCCTCGAGGCAGCCGTCGGACGCCTCGCCGGCGCCGTCGCGGTCGACACGGACCTCTCGTCGCCCGATGGCCCGGGCAGTGCCGTGGGTCGCGTCGTCTCAGCGCTCGGAGGGATGGATCTGCTCCTCGTGAACTCCGGGGGGCCGCCGACCGGGGACTTCGAGGACCTCGACGAGGACGCCTGGACGCGCGCCATCGACGGCACCCTGCGCAGCGCCCTGCGCCTTATCCGCGCAGCGTTGCCCCACCTGCGTGAGAGCGATCGACCGGCGATCCTCATCATCCTGTCGTCGACCGCACGCGAGCCCGTTCCGGGCCTGACAGCGTCAAATGTGCTTCGCCCAGGGCTCGCCGGGCTGGTCAAGACCCTGACCGCCGAGATCGCCCCGATCCGTATCAATGGGATCGCCCCCGGCCGGGTCGCGACCGACCGCATCAAGGAGATCGACGCGATGACGGCGGCGCGCACCGGGGAGACTCCCGAAGCCGCCGCGGCTACGACGATCGCGCGCATCCCGTTGGGCCGCTATGGCGACCCGATCGAGATCGGCCGGCTCGGGGCGTTCCTGCTGTCGCCGGCCGCCTCGTACGTCACCGGGGCGATCGTCCCGATCGACGGCGGCTTGGTGAGGGCGCTGCCCTGATGCGGCGCGTGTTCCTGTGGGCCGCCCGCAACGCCTGGCTGCGCGACCACCTGCCAAGGATGCGATTCATGCGCCGGGCGGTCCGCCGGTTCATGCCCGGCGAGACGATGGAGTCCGCGCTCGACGCCGCCGCGCCGCTCCAGGCCGCGGGCATCGGGACGATGTACACGAAGCTCGGCGAGAACCTCAAGAGCCTCGACGAAGCCGACGCCGTCGCCGACCACTACATCGGCGTGCTCGACGCGATCAGGGATCGCGGACTCGACGGTGAGATCTCCGTGAAGCCGACACAGCTCGGTCTGGATCTCGACGAGGACCGGGCGCTCGCGCACGTCACCCGCCTGGCGGCCCACGCCGGGAGCACCGGCTCCTACGTCTGGATCGACATGGAAGGGAGCGCCTACACGGAGACCACGATCCGGATGTACGAACGCCTCCGGGCCGTCGAGCCCCGCACCGGGATCTGCCTGCAGGCCTACCTGCACCGGACGGCCGCCGACATCGAACGACTCATGCCCCTCGACCCCGCGATCCGCCTTGTCAAGGGCGCCTACGACGAGCCCGCCGCGATCGCCTTCCGCGACAAGCGCCAGGTCGATGCGAGCTACCTGCGATTGGCGGCCTCCTTCCTCACCGAGGGACGCGGCCGGCCCATCCGGCTCGGGCTTGGGACCCACGACGTCATGCTCATCGAGCGGATCGCGGCGGACGTCGCGGCCGCCGGCATCGGGCGCGACGCGTTCGAGATCGAGATGCTCTACGGGATCCGGACCGGGGAGCAGTTCCGGCTCACGAGGGCCGGCTACCACGTCCAGACCCTCATCGCGTATGGCGATGCCTGGTATCCCTGGTACATGCGCCGGCTCGCCGAACGCCCGGCGAACGTCACCTTCGCGATCCGCTCGTTGCTGCCGTAGGTGCAGACCGCACGGCCAGACAGAGGAGGTCCGCCATGTCCATCACCCAAGCCCGTCGCGTGGCGGCCCGGATGGGCACCATCGGGACCGAGAGCGCGTTCGAGGTCAGCGCGCGCGCCCGCGCGCTGGCGGCGGCGGGCCGGCCGATGATCTACCTCCAGATCGGCGAGCCCGACTTCGACACGCCGGCGAATGTCCGGGCCGCGGCCAAGCGCGCGCTCGACGAGGGCGAGACGCATTACGCGCCGTTCCCCGGCATCCCGGCCCTGCGCGAGGCGATCGCCGCCGACGTCGCGAAGCGCAAGGGCGTCGAGGCCGATCCGTCGCAGGTCTTCGTGACCGTCGGCGGCAAGGGCGTGATGCTCTACGCGATCCTGGGGCTGGTGGATCCGGGCGACGAGGTCATCGTGCCCGATCCCGGCTATCCGATCTACGAATCGCTCACCCGATTCGTCGGAGCGACCCCGGTGCCCATCCCCATCCGGATGGAGAACGAGTTCCGGCTCGATGTCGACGAACTGGCCGCGCTGATCACGCCCCGGACGCGGGTCCTGTTCATCAACTCGCCGGCCAACCCGACCGGCGGCGTCCTCAACCGGGACGACCTGCAGCGCATCTCGGCGCTCGCCATCGAGCACGACCTGTGGGTCGTGGCCGACGAGATCTATGGGCGGATCCTGTACGACGGCGCGGAGCACGTCTCGATCGCGGCACTCCCCGGGATGGCGGAGCGGACGATCATCCTCGACGGCTTCTCGAAGACGTTCGCGATGACCGGCTGGCGGCTGGGGTATGCCGTCGTGCCGCCGTCGCTGATCCCGACCTACGCCCAGCTCATCATCAACACCATCTCGTGCGCGCCGACGTTCGCGCAGGTCGGTGCCGTCGAGGCGCTCGTGGGGCCACAGGACGACGTCGACGCGATGGTCGTGGAGTTCAAGGCCCGCCGCGACCTCGTGGTCGCCGGGCTCAACGAGATCCCGGGCATCCGTTGTGCGACGCCGCTCGGGGCCTTCTACGCGTTTCCCTCGATCGGCGGCACGGGTCTGTCCGGCGCCGAACTCGCCGAGCGGCTGATGCATGAGGCCGATGTGTGCGTGCTGGCCGGGACCGCATTCGGCGGTGTCGGCACGGAGCACATCCGCATCTCGTACGCGAATTCGCGCGAGAACCTGAGCGAGGCGCTCGGTCGCATCGGTCGGTTCGTGGAGGGCCTGTCCCATGCCTGAGCGACCAAGCGTGTTCGTGTCGCGCGTGATCCCCGACGAGGGCCTGTCGGCGATCCGCGAGGCGTGCGAGATGGACCTGTGGGAGGACGAGCTGCCCCCGCCACGCGACGTGCTCCTGCGACGCGTGGCCGGCTGTGACGGCGTGCTGACGCTGCTCACCGACCGCGTCGACGAGGAGTTCCTCGACGCGGCCGGCAAGAAGCTGCGCGTCGTCTCGAACTACGCCGTCGGGTTCGACAACATCGACGTCGCCGCATGCGCGCGACGCGGTGTCCCGGTCGGCAACACGCCAGGTGTCCTCACCGATACGACCGCCGACCTCGCCTGGGCCCTGCTCATGGCGGCCGCCCGGCGGCTGCCCGAGGGCGATCGGTACGTGCGCGACGGACACTGGCGGACCTGGGGCCCGTTGCTGCTCCTCGGCTTCGACGTCCACGGCGCGACGATGGGGATCGTGGGGTTCGGGCGGATCGGCCAAGCCGTGGCGCGCCGGGCTCAGGGATTCGGGATGGAGATCCTGTACCACGACGTCGCGCCGTTGCCGCGCGAGGTGACCGAGCCGTTCGGCGCGACCTACCTGCCGCTCGAGGAGCTGTTGGCCAGGAGCGACTTCGTCTCACTCCACGTGAATCTCTCCGACGTGACGCGGCACCTGATCAACGCCGAAACCCTGTCATGGATGAAGCCGACGGCAGTGCTCGTCAACACGTCGCGAGGCCCGGTCGTTGACCAGCGCGCGCTCGCGGACGCGCTCCGCGACGGCGTCATCTGGGCGGCCGGGCTCGACGTCACCGACCCTGAGCCCATCGCGATGGACGATCCGCTGGTCGGCCTCGACAACTGCCTCATCGTCCCGCACATCGCGTCCGCGTCGCGGGCGACCCGCGGCAAGATGGCGGCGATGGCGGCGGCGAACCTGATCGCGGGGGTGCGCGGCGAGCCGCTCCCGACCGAGGTGCCGCCGCCGGCCTGACCGCTCGCAGGCTCTCAGCGTCAGGGGCGCCGTGCCGCCGTCAGGCGCCGGAAATTCGTCAGGTGCTCCGGCCCACCGAGATGGCGTTCGGCGAACGAGACCCACCCGGCGTTCGAATCGTCCGACATCAGCAGGCCGCCGGAGGCGAGTCGCGGCCAGACCAGCTCGTACTCCCAGAGCATGTGGCTCGGGGTGTGCAGGTCGTCGTGGAAGAACACGCCGAGGGAGTCGACCTGCGTGAGCAGGTCGGGCAGCGTCATGCGCACGTCGCCGAACCGCATGTCCCAGCGATCGCCGAGCGCGTCACGGATCTCGTTCGGCATCAGGTGCGCGACCCCGTTGCGCTGCCATGAGTAGCGACCACCGTCCTCGAGTGTTGTGTCGAGCGGGACATCGGCCGGTGGCAGCTCGAGCGAGTGGAGGATGCCGCGCCCATTATCGACCAGCGCAGCGCCGATGTACGACGTCGAGACCCCTTCGGCGACGCCCGTCTCGATGACATGGTCGGGCCGGAGTGTGCGCACGACGGCATACAGGATCTCGCCCTGACCGGCGCTGACCCCCGTCCGGCTCCGTCCCGCCAGGACGGGGGCGAGCACGTCCCGCCAGTGATCGAAATCGGCCAGGACCTGCTTGGGGTCGATGCCGAGGTGCACGAGGAAATCGCGCGGCTCCGCCACCGTCGCCGTAGCGAGTCGCCGCCGGGCGTGGAGGAGGCGACCGAACTCCATCGGGTGGCGCCGGTAGTACGGCGCGCGAACGACCGACGAGCGGCGGAGGCGCGCAAACCGGTTGCGTAATGTCCGGATCGCGCCCGGGATCGGCGTCGGCATGTGGCGGCCTCCTCGTCGCCCCTCGCGATCGCTCCTGCGGGCTCGATGTGCCCCCGGTTCCATAGGTCCACGGATTGTAGCGAGCGGGCGTCGGGCGACAAACACTGGGCTGGCAGAAGGCGCCGACCGGACGTGATACGGTCCCGAGCGGGCCGGTAGCTCAGTGGCAGAGCAGGGGACTTTTAATCCTTTGGTCGTGGGTTCGAATCCCACCCGGCTCGCGAGGATCCCCGCGGTGGAGACGCCGACGGTCGCCGGGTTCAGGCGGGCTCGTCGCCTCTCCGTCCAAGGAAGTCCGGCTCATCCCCGAGTGCGCGCTCGAGCATGGTCAGCATGGCCGTCCGATCGGCCGGGCCGCCGGCATCCGGCCATCGGGCGACTTCGTTCGCTGCCCAGCGAGCCCAGTCGGCGCGCAGGCGCGCCCATCGATCGAGCAGGACCCAGTACAGCACGTTGACATGGATGCGCTCGGGGAAGGGCCCCACGCCATCGATGTACTCCTGGGCGATCGCGCGCCACGGCACGTCGGTCAACTCGGCCTCGGTGGCGAAGTCGGCGAGATTTCTTTGCAGCGTCGACGTGGACGCGTAATTCCCGAAGAGGACCTTGAGCATCCCCTCGGATTCCAGCCGAGTGGGGGCGGAGGGCCTCTGGAGCCAGCCTTCGAGCGCGCTGCGGCCCGTCGGCGTGATCGCGTACTCCGTGCGTTCCCGACGACCGACAAGGCGGCGCTCACCGGTGGCGAGACCAGCCTCCACGAGACGCTGTGGCTCCTTGTAGAGGTTGCTCTCGGCGCGTGGCCAGACGTGAAGGAGGGCGCGCCGCATCTGCTTGGTGATCTCGTACGTGGACCACGGCTTGATCGCGAGCAGGCCGAGGATGGCGTAGGACGTCGGCGACAAACGCAGATCAGGCATTGACAGATACTCCACTCTGGAGTAATGATAGAATACTCCAACTTGGAGTATACGAGAGGACGACGATGCTGACGATGGTGCGTCCACGGATCCGCCCGGTCACGAGCGACGAGCGCGAGGCGACACGGGCCCTGATCGTTCGCGCGAACGCAGAGTTCGCGGGGCTCGTACCCGAGGGATTCTTCCAGTCCTACCTGGCCAGCGCGACCGACCTTGAAGGACGCCTCGCGACGGGCGGCGACGTCCTCGTCGCGGAATCCGACGGCCGGATCGTGGGGACCATCACGTACTTCCGCGAAGCCAGCGACGAAGGCATGGGCCCGGGATTTGCGCCCCGTACGGCTGGGATCCGGGCGACTGCCGTCGATCCGGCCTCGCGGGGCCTCGGCCTGGGCGTCGCTCTCGTCGAGGCCTGCCTGGAACGGGCTCGAGCGGACCGCCGCGCCGCGATCGCATTGCACACCGCGGCATTCATGACGGCCGCGATGGGGCTCTATGAGCGGACGGGCTTCGTGCGCGCTCGCTCGTTCGATTTTCCAGCACGCGAGTTCTTTGCCTACGATCAGAGCCCGGAGATCACGGCGCTCGCCTTCGTGCGCCCGATCGGATGATCGGCCCACGAACGATGCCGCCGCTCGGGCTCGTCGACGTCTCGCGGTCCGTGCTTGGCCGGATTCGAGCGCTTCACAAAGCCGAGGGCGACCCGGCTCACGACGTGCTGACGCTTGAGGCGGCCCGACGCGCGATGCCCGTGATCGGGCAGACGAGCGGGGCCCTCTTGCTCCGGATCGTTGGCTCCGGGGCTCATCGGTCGCAGGGGATGTCAGCGATGGTTGAGGATGCAATCATCTTGCAGCACATCGTCCGACCCGGGTGAGACGGGGCGAATGTCCTCACGGCCACGATGGGTGCCTACCCAGGTCCCGCCGACGAGGAACGCTGCCATGACCGACGCTTCCGGCCGCGAGTCGATCCCCCGGATCGCCGCGCTGATCAACAAGATCGACATCTGTCTGTTCACCACGCGCGGCGACGGTGGCCAGCTTCATGCGCGGCCGATGTCGAACAACGGGCAGGTCGAATGGGACGGGCAGTCCTGGTTCTTCGCGCCGAGCGACGGGCGGCTCGTCACCGAGCTGCGGTCCGATCCCCAAGCCGTCGCCGCGTATCGTGCCGAAGCGTCCTTTGACTTCATCACGGTCAGTGGTCGGGCGACGCTCGAAGATGACCCGGAGCTGAAGACGCGGTATTGGCTGCCGGAGCTCGAGCGCTGGTTCCCGAACGGTCCTGAGGACGACAACGTCACGCTGATCCGGCTCGACGCCGAGGCTGCGCAATGGTGGACGGCAGACGGCGACGGATACGCCGACCTTCGCGAGCGGGTCGCGACCTCCTGACAGATCGGCGCGCTCGGTCAGGGGGTCGTGCGATCGCCGGCGTGGTTGGCAGGGGGCTCGTCGACGGTGACGATCCGGCGCGGAGCGACCGGGTCGGGGCCGCGCCGGCGCAGACGCTGGACGAGCCGGTAGATCTCGATCGCGGTCAGGATCGGGATGATCCGCCGGGGCAGGAAGCGCAGCAGCAGGAAGCGCAGGGCTTGGCTCAGCATCGCGCCAGTATCGGCGCCGGGCCTGCGGTCGCCGAGTGCGGGCCCCTGCGGAACCGTTGCAGGGCGCTTGCGATATCGGGTTGAGGCACGGCCGCGGCACGACGGAGCCGCGTGACGGCCCTGCTATCCTCGGGGGCAGGGCACACCTCGCGCCAAACGGGACGCAGGAGACCGATGAACCGCTTGTACCGCTCCCGCCATGACCGGATGCTGGCCGGCGTCGCCGGCGGCCTGGCCGAGATGTGGGGCGCCGACCCGTCGCTCGTTCGCGTCATCTGGGCACTGCTGGTGATCTTCACCGGCGGTCTCGCGCTCCTCGTCTACATCGTGATGGCCCTCGTCGTGCCCGACGAGCCCCTCGACCTGGACGTGCCACCTGCCGCAGCCGGCGAGTCGCCGAACCCGGAGGCACGGGCGGCCGCGCTCGCCGCGCACGAGGCCCGCGTGGCGGCCCGGCGGGCATCGACCGCTGACCGCGGCGGCTTTCCCGCGGGCGCCGTCCTCGGTGGGTTCCTGGTGATTCTTGGCGGCTTCTTCCTCGCCCGCGAGTTCCTGCCCCAGATCGACTTCGACTGGTTCTGGCCGCTCATCCTGGTCGGTCTCGGCGTCCTGCTCGTGGTGTCCGCCCTGCGCCGGCCGAGTCAGCCCGGCTGATCCGAGGTTGCGTCCGGGCGCCGGGCGCGCCGTGCTCGACCGGACCCGGTTCGCAACGAACCGCGTCGCCGCAACCCGGTTCGGCCCCGAACCGACACCTTGTCAGCCCTGCCCCAGAGCCCGACCACGACCGGCTCGCACCCTAGCCTTCCAGGCACGATCCCTTGATGGGCTCGCCGCAGCGCTGGAAGGAACGTGCGATCGATGGATACCGGAGATACCGCCTGGCTCCTGATGTCGACGGCCCTGGTCATGATCATGCTCCCGGGCCTGGCGCTCTTCTACGGCGGGCTCGTCCGCCGCAAGAACGTCCTCTCGACGATCATGCACAGCTTCTTCGGCTTGGCACTGGTCAGCGTCGTCTGGGTCGTGGTCGGTTTCTCCATCGCCTTCGGACCTGACGTCACGCTGCCGATCATCGGTGCAGGCTGGGTCGGCGGTCTCGACTTCGCGTTCTTCAACGGCGTCGGCCTCGAGCCGTCGGCAACGTACGCGACGACGGTCCCCTTCGTGCTCTTTGCGGCGTTCCAGCTGATGTTCGCGGCCATCACCCCGGCGCTCATCACCGGCGCCTTCGCCGAGCGCAAGCGTTTCGGGGCGTTCGTGCTCTTCACGATCCTCTGGTCGATCCTCGTCTACTCGCCGCTCGCACACATGGTCTGGTCGGTCGACGGTTGGCTGTTCAAGCTCGGCGCGCTCGATTTCGCTGGCGGGACCGTGGTCCACATCAGCTCCGGCGTCTCGGCCCTGGTCGTCGCGCTCCTCATCGGCCGCCGCGCGGTCAATGGCGAGCCGATGGAGCCGCACGACGTGCCGATGACCGTGCTGGGGGCCGGGCTGCTGTGGTTCGGCTGGTTCGGGTTCAACGCGGGCTCCGCCGTCGCCGCCAATGGCATCGCCGCGAACGCATTCATCGTGACGAATACGGCCGCGGCCGCGGCCACGATCACCTGGGTCCTCGCGAGCTACCTGCACAAGGGCAAGGTCAGCGTCGTCGGGGCCGCCTGCGGCGCCGTCGCGGGGCTCGTCGCCATCACGCCGGCCGCCGGGTTCGTCGGGGTCGGCGGGGCGCTGATCATGGGGCTCGTCGTCGGTGGGCTGTGCTACAGCGCCACGCTGCTGCGCTCGTACGTCAAGGTCGACGACGCCCTCGACGTCTTCGCCGTCCACGGCGTGGGCGGCGTGTTCGGTGCGATCGGCACCGGCGTGTTCGCCTCCTCGGCGGTCCAGGCCGCGTACACCGGCCTCCTCGAGGGGAATGCCACGCAGCTGGTCAATCAGCTGATCGCCGTGGGCGCCACCGTCGCCTACGCGGTCGTCTCGACCTTCGTGATCATCAAGGTCGTGGACTTCGCGCTCGGGATCCGTGTCAAGCCCGAGGTCGAGGAGATGGGTCTCGACCTGTCGGTCCACGGCGAGGCCGCCTACCAGTCCTGACACGGGGCTCGCGGCCG
The DNA here is from genome assembly GCA_963735785.1 of uncultured Chloroflexia bacterium. GTDB lineage: Bacteria > Chloroflexota > Limnocylindria > Limnocylindrales > CSP1-4 > SPCO01. The sequence continues at coordinate 1,435,714 of CAVTMH010000003.1, forward strand.
ATCGGGAGCGGCTCCTCCCACGACCGATCGGCCGCAGCGCCGTGTCCGACACCGACCCATTCCCCCACCCCTCCCGGAGGCAGCCGATGCCACGGCACCCTCGTCCCGTGACCCCGCTGTACGACCCGCGCTTCGAACACGACGCGTGTGGCGTGGGGTTCGTCGCGGACGCGGGCGGTCGGTCGCGAGCGCGGGTCCTGCCGCTGGCGCTCGCCGGGTTGGCGGCGCTTGCCCATCGCGGTGCATTCGGGGCGGACGGCGAGTCCAGCGACGGGGCGGGCGTCTCCCTCCCGCTCGATCCATCGCTCCTGACGGCGCTCGCACCACGATGGACCGCCGAGCGTCCGGCCGTGGCGATGCTCTTCCTGCCACGCGGGCGCGCCGCGGGGCGAACGGCCAGGGCGTTCGTGGAGCGCGTCTTCGCCGACGCCGACCTGCCGATCGCGGCCTGGCGGACCGTACCGATGGACCCGCGGGCGCTGGGGGCCGCGGCCGCCGCCTCCCGACCGAGCGTCGTCCAGGCGATCATCGGGCGCCCGTCACGCGCCGCCGACGACCCGCGCCCGCTCGGTGACGAGGCCTTCGAACGGCGGCTGGTCGTCGCCCGTCGCCGGCTGGAGTCCGCTGCCCGCGCGGCGGGCGGAGCCGCGGCCGAGCTGTCCGTGCCGTCCGCCTCGTGCCGGACGATCGTCTACAAGGGTCTCGTGGCCGGCGGTCGTCTGGCCGAGCTGTACCCGGACCTGCACGCACCGATCGAGGTCGATTACGCGATCTTCCACCAACGCTACGCGACCAACACCCATCCGGTGTGGCGGCTCGCGCAGCCGTTCCGCTCGATCGCCCACAACGGCGAGATCAACACGGTCCGCGGGAACCGCGAGCAGGTCCGCGGTCGGGCACGGGACCTCGGCGCCCGGCCGATCGCGGCGGAACTCACCGCCGCGGGCCCGCTGCTGTCGCCCGAGGGCTCGGATTCGCTGTCGCTCGATGAGGGCCTGGAGCTCCTGACCACTACCGGCTGGGAGCTCACGCCGGCGCTCCTCGCCGCGATCCCCGAAGCGCTCGCCCTGCGTCGAGCGCCCCACCCGCACGTCGCGACGCTGCGCCGCCGGACGGCCGGGATGCTCGCGCCGTGGGACGGGCCCGCCGCGATCGTGTTCGGCGACGGCACCCGGGTCGGCGCGCTCATCGACCGCAACGGCCTTCGCCCGGCGGCATTCGCCGTGAACCGCGATCGGCTCGTGGCGGTGGCCTCGGAGGCCGGGGCGGTCCCGTTCGCGGCCGCGGAGACCGTCCGTCGAGGACGGCTCGGGCCGGGCGAGCTGCTGCTCGTGGAGCCCGGCCGGCGACGGATCCTCGAGGACACCGAGGCCAAGTCCTGGGTGCTGCGACGCCTGCCGATCCACGACCAGCCGCGGCCGCTGCACGAGGACATCCTCGACGCGGCGGCGCTGGCGGTGGAACGACGCCGACCCATCGGCCACGCGGGACGGTATCTCGCCGGGCTCGACGCCGAACGCGCCCGGCTCGACATCAAGACGATGACCCTCGAGGCGCACGAGCCGCTCTGGAGCATGGGCGACGACACGCCGACGGCAGGCCGTGGTCGCCTCGATCGGCCGGTCGCCGATCACCTCCGCCAGGCCTTCGCCCAGGTCACGAACCCTGCCATCGACCCTGAGCGCGAGCGGGTCGTGATGGACCTGCGGGTGGAGCTCGGTCGCCGGCCGGCGCTGCTCGGCGGGCCGCCGCGCGGACCACGCACGCTTCGACTCGAGCGGCCGATCGTCGGCGATCTCCCAGGTTTGCTCGCGGCGCTCGGCGAGCGCCGTGCCCATGTCCGGACGATCGACGCAACCTGGGCCGCCGAGGCCGGTGCCGGAGGACTGGCGGCCGCGCTCGACATGCTGGCGACCACCGCCGTCCGGGCGGCGGAGTCCGGCACGGAGGTGCTGGTCGTAAGCGACGCGTCGTCGTCGCTGGACCGACTCCCGGTGCCATCGATCCTGGCCGCCGGCGCGATCCATACCGCGTTGACCGACGCCGGCCTGCGTGGTCGCACGGACCTCGTGGTGGATGCCGCCGACATCCTCGACGTGCACGCGATGGCGATGATCCTCGCCGTCGGCGCCACAGCCGCCCATCCGAGGCTGGCCCTGGAGCTGGCCGTGGAGCTGGCGGGGACGCGCGGAGCGGAAACGGTCACCTCGGCCGCGGCGATCGGCAACCTCGTCGCGGCGTTCGAGGCCGGTCTGCGCAAGACGCTGGCGCGGATGGGCATCAGCGCGGTCGCGAGCTACATCGGCGGGACGTTGATCGATACCGTGGACCTCGCGCCCGATGTCGTCGCGAGGTGTTTTCCGAATGCGGGCGCCTGGCCGGGTCGCACGACCCTCACGCAGCTCGGTGAGCGCGGTCTCCGCCGTCGAACCGCGGCCGCGGCGTTGCCGCCGACGCCAGCCGGTCGCGAGCCACGCCTGCCCGATCCGGGCTGGGCGCGCTTCCGGGCCGATGGCGAGACGCATCTCTTCTCACCCGGCATCGCCAGGGAGATCCAGGTGCTGTCCGGGTCGGTCGATGGCGAGGCTGCGGCGGCGACGGTCGATGCCGCCCTGGTGCGCTACCGCTCCGCGCTCAGCCGTGGCAGCGATGCGCCGGCCGTGCCCCGGGACGAGCTCCGGGTTCGCCGTGCGGCGGTCCCACTCCCCGTCGACGAGGTCGAGGACGCGCGCGCGATCGCGCGCCGGTTCGTCGTGTCGGCGATGAGCGTCGGGGCGCTGAGCCCGGAGGCCCACCAGGCGCTGACGATCGGGATCCAGCGGGCCGGCGGGGCCGCGAACACCGGCGAAGGGGGCGAGGATCCGGCCTGGTACACGCCCGGACCCGACGGTCGCCGCCACGATGCCCGCATCAAGCAGGTCGCCTCGGCCCGCTTCGGCGTCACCGCGACGTACTTGGCCCGAGCCGACCAGCTGGAGATCAAGATCTCGCAGGGATCGAAGCCCGGCGAAGGCGGCCAGCTGCCCGGCCGCAAGGCGACCGCCTACATCGCCTCGCTCCGCCGTGGGCAGGCGGGGCAGAGCTACATCAGCCCGCCGCCACACCACGACATCTACTCGATCGAGGACCTGGCCCAGCTCATCGCCGACCTGCGCGCCATCAACCCGACGGCGCGCGTCGGCGTCAAGCTCGTCGCCAACCGTGGCGTGGGCACGATCGCCGCGGGCGTGGCCAAGGCGGGCGCGACCTATATCCACCTGTCCGGGCACGCGGGCGGGACCGGCGCCTCCCCGCTCAGCTCCATCAAGCACGTCGGCGCACCCTGGGAGCTCGGCCTCGCCGAGGTCCACCAGGTGCTGCTCCGCAACGACCTGCGGGACCGGGTGGCCCTGCGCACGGACGGCGGGCTCCAGACCGGGCGCGACCTGCTGGTCGCCGCGCTCCTCGGCGCCGAGGAATTCGCGTTCGGGACGGCCGCGCTCGTCGCAGTGGGCTGTGACATGGCCCGCCAATGCCACCTCGACACCTGCCCGACCGGGATCGCCACGCAACGCGAGGACCTGCGAGCGAAGTTCGCGGGCACGCCCGAGATGGTCGAGCGCTTCTTCCTGGCGATCGCGGAGGACCTGCGCCGCGAGCTCGCCGCGGTCGGCGCTCGGTCCGTCGGCGAGGTCCTGGGCGAGAGCCGGCGACTACTCCGTCCCGTTGCCGCCGCGCGCGCCGAGCTGGCTCCGGTGGTGGGCGCCGGTCGGTGGGGTGCCGATGCCGCCCGGCGGGGCGATCCTGCCCTGCCGGCGCGGATCGCGCGCCATGCATCGGCATCGCCTCTCGAGTCGCGCATCGCCGCCGCGTTCCGCGACCAGGGCCCGGTCACCGTCGGTGGGCTGCGACTGACGACCGCCGATCGCTCGTTCGGTGCCGGCCTCAGCGGCGCGCTCGAGCGCGGTGAGCTGCGGGGACCCGTCCGAGTAGAGCTCCGCGGCGCGGCCGGGCAGTCGTTCGGGGCCTTCGCGGGCCCGGGGATCGAGCTCACGCTCGTGGGCCAGGCCAACGACTACGTGGGCAAGGGGCTGTCCGGCGGCCGTGTCACCGTCTCGCCCGAGCCGGACCTGGCCGTGGCCGCCGGCGGCGAGGCGATCGCCGGCAACACGGTGTTGTACGGAGCCACGTCAGGACGGCTGCACCTGGTCGGACGGGCGGGGATGCGCTTCGCGGTCCGCAACAGTGGCGCCGAGGCGGTCGTGGAAGGCATCGGCCCGCACGGCTGCGAGTACATGACCGGCGGCACGGTGGTCGTCGTGGGCCCGGTCGGGGCGAACTTCGGGGCCGGGATGACGGGCGGCCGCGCCTACCTCTACGACCCGAATGGCCGGCACGTGGCGGCACTGCACGGGGAGAGCGTCGCGGCCGTGCGGCTGTCGGCCGTGGTGGCCGACCGTCCCGATGGACCCGACCGCCTCGTCGAGCTGCGCAGGCTCCTCGACGACCAGGTGTCGGCCGGGTCGGCTCTGGCACGGACCGTGCTTGAGCTCGATGATTTCGCGGCGGCCTTCTGGGTCGTGGAGCCAGTCGCCCCGCCCGTGGAGGCGACCGTCGCGGCACGCGCTGAAACCGGGACCGCCCAGATCAGCCCGGTCGCGGTCGCCTCGGTCGCCGCGTCCCGAGCCGCCACGGATCCGAGCCAGCCCGTCGTTTAGGACGCCGAAGGCGAGCTGGGTCCTCGGCCGGGCCGGCATCGGTTGGGTGGTTCCGCCGCAGATGCGGGCCTGGATTTACTGCCAGTGAACGATGGCGTGTCCAAGCGGTGACATTCCCGTCTTGCCTGCGGAGTCCTTGTCGGTCATTCGCTGTCGGTGAATGCCTCGACCGTTAGACGCCGGTGCGAGTGATCGACGGGCGTTTGGCCGTGCGTTCGTTCACCACCGGTGAATCCCCTCGGATCGGCGACGCGCGTGGACCCAACGGTCCCGGTCGGAACCGTCGGAGGTGGGCAGGCCCCCCTGGCTCACCGGTTCGCCGCGAGCTGGCGCCCGAGGTCGTCGGCGAGACAGCTGTCCAGACGCCGCACGCCGGCGGCGCTTACGCGGCTGACCCCGGCAAGGGCGAGCGCGATGCGGCGCCGGACCGGCGATCGGTCGCGTCCGGCCGCGACGGCCATGGCCAGGCGCTGGGCTTCGGCGCCCTTGTCGGCACGCTCGCGCATGCGGTCGAGGGCGAGGTCGTAATCGAGGAGATACATGTGTCGGTGCTCCGTTCCCGTGTCGCGAAGATCAGCGGCGGTGATCGTCGGGCATCACGTCGCGTGAGTCGACGCCCCAGCGCAGGGCTCCGGCATCCAGGGCGACGAGTGCGGCGATGACGACGATCCAGACGATCAGGGTTTCCATCTTGCGAGTCTCCTCGGCGGTGTCGATGTCGTCATCCTGGACCGTCGCTGGTTCTATAGATAGGCCCACGACCGGGCGTTTCGATAGGTCCACGCCGGTCGAGATCGGCGATCGACTGCATCTTCCCAGAGATACCTGCCAAGTCCTGTCATCTTCATCGCCACCGAGCCGCAACCGAGTCGCCCCCATGGCGATGCCGACGCGGACCGAGCGCAGAACGTAGGCTCCGGCTCATGATGGGGAAGCGTCACCCGACCCCGGCCGCGCCGCTTTCCGCCTCGGCCTCCGCCCGCCAGTACGACCACAAGGTGAACGCCATGATCCATCCGTCCGAACCCGACCTCGGTCGACCGCTCGCCGTTCGAGCCGGGCAGGGCGCGCCCGTGACCTGTGTGACGTGTGGCTGCCGGCTGGCGGCGACGGGCGACGCGTGGTTCCACTTCAACCCGCTCGGCGGGCGCGATGCGCGCGGTTGCCGGATCGCCTGTGCCGACGCGGCGCATGACACCAGCGGTCGGGCGATCTCGGTGAACGTCTGACGCCGATCCTCTAGATCTGCGGTCGGTCAGCCCGCCGCGCCCCCCTCCACGACGATCCGATAGCCGACGCCGCGGACCGCCACGACGTTCGGGCCTCGGGCGGCTTCGACCTTCGCCCGCAACCGCGCGAGATGCGGTTTCAGCCAGAGGAGGTCCGGGTCGCTCTCGGCCGGCCAGCCGGCCCGGGCGAGCTGCAGGTGCGGGACGATGTCGCCGTCCGCCCGGACGAGTGCCTCCAGCAGCCGGAACTCCGTCGGGGTGAGGGTCAAGGCGACGTCCCCCACGCGAGCCTCGTGCCGCCCGGGCTCCAGGACGAGCGCGCCCGCCTCCAACGGTCCGACCGGGCCGCCACCGGCGCCGGGTCGGTCCACCCGACGCATCACCGCGGCGATCCGCGCCAGCAACTCCGCCTTGCCGAAGGGCTTGGTCAGGTAATCGTCCGCGCCGATGCCCAGCGCGCGCACCTTGGCGGCTTCGCCGCTCTCCCCCGACACGACGAGGATTGGGGCCTGGCCTACCGCGCGCATCTGGCCGGCGACGCTGAACCCATCGGGGCCGGGCATCGCGAGGTCCAGGAGGACGAGGTCCGGGTGCTCGTCCCGGAAGCGCTTCACGGCCGTCAGCCCGTCGTACGCGGTGATGACCTGGTGGCCCTCGGTCCCGACGAGCGCGGTGATGGCCCCGACCATCGCCGGGTCATCATCGACCACGAGGATCCGGAGGGAGCGACCGGTCATGCTGGTCATGGTCCTCTCGTGGCGTCAGATCGCGACCGCGGCCGGCATCGCGACGACGAATCGCGCTCCGTGCGGCGATGCCGGCTCGCACCAGAGGTGCGCGCCCATCGAATTCACCGAGTCGCTTCGCGGCATACAGCCCGATCCCCGAGCCACGGGCCGTGTGGGTGTCGCGCCGGGCATAGGGCTCGAAGATGCGCTCGCGCCACTCATCGGGGATGCCCGGGCCCTCGTCGCTGATCCCGAGGTGGACCACGCCCTCGACGAGTGCCCAGTCGATGGTGATCGTCGTCTCCGACGGCGCGTACTTGATCGCGTTCTCGACGAGGTGCTCGATGATCTGGCGGAGACGCGGCGGGTCGGCCACGCCGTGCAGGCGGGGCGCGCCATGGGCGTCGACGTGGTGCCGGCCGAGGAGCGGCCGCAGGGATCCGAGGACCTCGGCAACGAGCGCCTCGACGTCGACGGGCGTGACCGAGGGCGCGTCCTCCGGCACGACCCGGACCGATGCGAGGATCGAGTCCACGAGGCGATCGAGACGCTCGATCTGCTCGAGCGTCGCGCCGTGCCAGTCCGCGCGTGTCTTGCGGCGCTCCACGTCGCGGGATTCGCGCCCGGCGAGCTGCGGCTCCTCGGCCAGCAGGTCGGCGTACGCGCGCACGACCGCCAGCGGCGTACGCAGCTCGTGGGTGACGAGCGCGATGAGCTCGCTGCGGGCTTCGTCGATGGCCTTGAGCGACTCGACCCGGGCTTCCGCCTCCGATTGCTGGCGGCCCTTCTCGACGATGCCGGCCAGGAGGTCGGCGACGGCGCTCAGCTGCGCGACGTCGGACGGGCTGAAGACCCGCCTCTGCTCGGTCTGGACGTTGAGGACGCCGACGGTCTGGTCGTGCCAGGAGAGCGGCACGCTCAGCATCGATGTCACGAACCGGCGCTGGTCGAGGCCGCGCACCCACAGGAAACGCGGGTCGGCCTTGACGTCCGGGATCATCAGAGGCTCGCGATGCGACGCGACCCAGCCCGTGACGCCCTCCCCGAACGGGACCCGCGCCCGGCCGATCTGGAACCGATCGAGGCCGTTCGTCGCCGCCAGCGTCAGGTACGCTCCGTCACGGTCGAGCAGATACAGCGAGGAGACATCGGCATGGAGGGCGTCGCGTGTCCCGTCGACGACCGTCTCGAGCAGCTCGTCCCAGGTGCGCGCCGTCGTGGCGAGGCGGGCGACGTCGTGGATGAACTGCAGCTGGTCGAGCTGGTCGGAGGCCGGGATCGTGTCGGCGTCACCCGAAGCGCGACCGCGACCCGTCCGGGTCGGCCGGCGGGCGTCGTGCAGGGTCGTTCGATCGGCAGCCATCGTCGTCACGATACAAGGGTAGGAAAGGTTGCGGCCGCGAAAGGTTGCGGCCCCGTCCTCACTGGGTTGCGGAAGAGGCCGCCGGAGACGTCGCCGACCAAGGCGCGATGACTTCATCACGATCGCCCGCGGCGAAGCGGGAACCGCCCGCGCAGCGTGCCGAGCCGACCGGTATCGGGTCGGCCGGCGCGCGCGATCCCCTCGCACTCGAGGTCCGCCTGCTTGGCTCGCTGCTCGGCCAGGTCATCGCGGAGCAGGCCGGCGAGGGCGTGTTCGATCTCGTCGAGCGACTGCGACGGGCGGCGATCGACCTTCGCCGCGGCGAGGACCCGGCGCTCCGCAGCAGGGTGGAGGCGGAGCTCGACGCGCTGGACCTCGGCGCCATGGAGGCCGTGATCTCGGCGTTCTCGCTGTACTTCCAGCTCGTGAACCTCGCCGAGGCGCGCGCCCGCGTCCGGGCGCTCCGCAAGCGCGAGCGGGCGGCCCGCGACGGCGTCCTCGACGACTCGGTCGCCGAGGCCATCGCGCGGCTGCGCAGGGCCGGGCGGGACGAAGCGGCGATCGACGACATCCTCGATCGTCTGCGCATCACGCCCGTCCTGACCGCGCATCCGACCGAGGCCCGACGCCGCACCGCGCTCATCGCGCTGCGCCGCTGCGCGGTGCTCCTCGAACGGCTGGACGACCCGCGGTTGACGCCGTCGGAGGATCGCGAGGTCCGGCGTCGATTGCGGGAGGAGATCACGCTCCTGTGGCGGACGTCCGACCTGCGCTCGGTCGCCCCCGAGCCGCTCGATGAGGTGCGCACAGCGATGGCAGTGTTCGATGCCACGCTCTTCACGCTCGTGCCGCGGCTGTACCGGGCGACCGATGCCGCGCTCGACGGTCCGGCCGGGCGTGGGTCCGGGACCGGCACCCGCCCGCCTCGTGTGCCGGCCTTCGTGCGCTTCGGATCGTGGATCGGCGGCGACCGTGACGGGAACCCGGCCGTGACCGCCGAGATGACCGAACGGACGGTGCGCATCCAGGCCGACCACGTCCTGCACGGGTACGAGGCGGTCGCGTTGCGGCTCATGCAGACCGTGTCCGCGGCGATCTCGTCGCAGCACGTGGCCCGGCCCCTCGCGAACCGGCTCGCGCGTGACGCCGAGGCGCTGCCCGAGACCGACCGTCAACTGCGCCGGCGCTTCCCGGACGAGCCGTATCGCCAGCGGTTCGGATTCATCGCCGAGCGACTGCGTCGGACGCGGGTGGCGCTGACCGACGACGCGGGTCCGCGCTCGGGTCAATACGCCGATGCGGCGGAGCTCGACGCGGAGCTCGCCGAGATCCAGTCGACGCTCGTCGATGACGACCTGTCGCGGGCGGCCTGGGGTGAGGTCGCCGAGCTGCGCTGGCAGGTGGCGACATTCGGGTTCCATCTCGCGTCCCTCGAAGTGCGGCAACATGCGGCCGTCCATCGCGCCGCGCTCGCGGTGCTGGCGGAGCCCGGCGTCGCCGAGGCGACGGAGATCGCACCGGGGGTCTCGGTCGGGGAGGTGCTGGCGACCTTCCGCTCCATGACCGACCTGCAGGTGCGGTTCGGCGAGGAGGCGTGCCGGCGGTTCGTGCTCTCGTTCACGGCCACCGCCGGGGACGTGACCGACGTGCTCCGCCTTGCGAGCATCGCGCTGGGCGGCTCGGACAAGGCAGGTGGCGTGAATGCTCGCGCCGCAACAGGCCCCATCCGGCTCGATGTCGTCCCGCTGTTCGAGTCGTCCGACGCGCTCGCGGGCGCGGGCCGGATCCTCGACGAGCTCCTGCGCGATCCGGCCTATCGAGCCCACCTGACGACCCGCGGCGATCGCCAGGAGGTGATGCTCGGCTACTCGGATTCAAACAAGGAATCGGGCTTCCTCGCCGCGGCGTGGATGCTCCATCGGGCGCAGGAGGCGCTCGTCACGGTCGCGCGGGGGCACGGCGTCGAGCTGACGTTGTTCCACGGCCGCGGCGGGGCGATAGGGCGTGGCGGTGGCCCGGCCAATCGGGCGATCCTCGGCGGCGCGCCAGGCTCGGTCGATGGCAGGCTCAAGCTCACCGAGCAGGGCGAGGTCATCGCCGCCAACTACGCCGACCCGGCCATCGCGCGGCGCCATCTGGAGCAGCTCACGGGAGCGGCGCTCATCGCGTCCACGCCCGAGCACGACGCGGCCGCTGCCGAGGCGCTGCGGGACGGGGGCCCGTTGCTGGCGGAGCTCGCCGAGACGGCCCGCGCCGCCTACCGCGCCCTCGTCCACGACGACCCTGGGTTCGCGGCCTTCTTCCGCGACATCACGCCGATCACGGAGCTGTCCGACCTCCGCCTCGGCTCGCGGCCCGCGGCTCGGGGTCGCGCGCCCGCCGATACGACGCCGGACCTGGATGCCCTGCGGGCGATCCCGTGGACCTTCGCGTGGTCCCAGTCGCGTATCAACCTGCCCGGCTGGTACGGGCTGGGCGCGGCACTCGAGGCGTTCCGCGCCGTCCACGGCGACGATGGCCTCGCCCGGATCGGCCGGCTGTACCGCTCGTGGCCGTTCCTCGCGTCGCTGCTCGACAACGCCGAGATGATCCTGGCCAAGGCCGACATGGGCGTCGCGCGGCGGTACGCGTCGCTCGCGACGGGTCCCGACGCGGCGCGGCGGTGGGCGGCGATCGAGGCGGAGTACCACCGCACGGTCGGGTTGCTCCTGCGCGTCACGGGCCGCGACCACCTGCTCGATGGGGCCCCCGTGTTGCAGCGCTCGATCGCCCTCCGGAACCCTTACGTCGACGCGCTGTCCGAACTCCAGGTCCGACTGCTCGCCCGCCTGCGCGCACGGCCACCCGACGATCCGGAGCGTGGCCGGGTCCTGCGACTGGTGCAGCTGTCGGTCAATGGCGTGGCGGCCGGCCTGCAGAACACGGGCTGAGGCGCGACCGATGAACCAGGGGCGATCTACGCGGCCGTCAGCCGCCGCTCCAGCGCCGAGATGAGCTGGTCGATGTCGCCGGCGTCGTTGTAGCGCTGCGCCGAGACCCGAACCAGGAGGGACTTGGGCGGGTCGGTCGGCGACCCTCGGGCGCCCGGCACGGGGAACGGGACCACCGGCACCTCGACCCGGTCCTCGTCGAATAGCACGCGATGCAGCTCCTGGGCGTCGGCGTCCGTCTGCAGCCTCGGCAGCACCACCGCGCTCATCGATCCGATCAGCGCGTCCGGCGCGGGCCGGGTCGCGCCCACGGCGCGGCTTAGGCGGTCACGCGCCTCGAGCGCGAGTGCGCGATTGGCCGCCATGACGGCCGGCCACCCGCCCGGATCCAGCCCGGCCATCCAGTCGATCGCCGTGGGCAGGGTCAGCGCGCCGCTTGGGTCGCCCGTACCCACCCAGTCGAACTCAAGCCGGAACCGCGGTCGATCCGTCCGAGTGGCGTTGGCGCCGTGGGACACGATGCTCGGGTGGATCCGGTCGCGCCGGTCCGCGCGAACCCACAGGAACCCCGTGCCCTTGGGCCCGCACAGCCATTTGTGGCCGTTGCCCGTGTAGTACGCGGCGCCCAGCTCGTCCATCTCGAGCGGCACCATCCCCGGCGCGTGCGCCCCGTCGACGAGCGTGTCGATCCCGCGGTCGTCGAGCTCGTGAACGAGCCGGGCGATGGGGAGGATCAGGGCAGTCGGGCTCGTCACGTGGCTGATGACCACGAGCCGCGTCCTGTCAGTGACCGCACCCATGACGGCATCGACCACCTCGTCGTCCCCCGCGGTCGGGAACGGGATCGCCGCCACGACGACCCGCGCCCCGTCGCGATCGGCGGCTGCGCGGATGGTGTTGAGCGTCGCGTTGTACTCGTGGTCGCAGGTCACCAGCTCGTCACCCGGCTCGAAGCGAAGCGAGCCGAGTACGGCGTTGGATGCCGTCGTGGCATTCGGCACGAAGACGAGACCCGCTGGATCGGCACGCAGGAACCCGCCGAGCGATTCACGCGCCCGATCAAGGTGGCCTTCCAGTTCGCGCTCCATGAACGTGACGGGCTCCCGTTCCAGCCGGTCCCGCCACTCGCGCTGGACGGCCAAAACCGGTTCCGGGCAGGCGCCGAACGAACCGTGGTTGAGGAACGTGATCGCCGGATCCAGGCCCCAACCGAGGTCGGTGCGCATCCCTACGGCACGAGGCGCTCGCCCGCACGGGCGACCAGCGGCGGTTCCCCGGCCGCTCGGGCAGCGGCGCTGAGCCAGCGGGCCTCGCCCTCCCCGACGACCTGCCACGGTTCGCCTGCGGTGGGCGGCACGATGACGGCGGTGCGCTCGGCCAACCCGATGAAGTCCAGCTCCGGCGGCACGGCCGCGCCGTAGCGGGCGACGGCCTGGTCCCATGACTCCGCGTCGGCGTGCGGGGCCACGCCGATCCTCGGCACGACCCCGAGGCCCTCGACCCCGCCGCCCCGCGTCCAGGTCCAGGCCGCGAGGGCCATCGCGCCGGCACTGGCACCCGCGAGCACGGCCCCGTCCACCCACGCATCCTGCATGGCGGCCCACGCGGCGGTGCCCGGGTAGAGGGTCGGGATGAGGTCGGGATCGCCGCCCGGGAGGTAGATGAGGGTGGCGGCACCCAGGCGGTCGGCGAGCGTCGGGTCCGCGGCGGACGGCGCATCCACGATCGGGATCGCCTCGACGACGACCGGGACGCCGGCGTCCGCCGCGACGCGCTGGAAGGCCGCCACACCGTTCGCGGCGGCCAGGTCCGGTCGCCCCCGCGCCGCGGCCGTGGGGACGACGGCGATCCGGACCGCACCGTCGACACGTGGCGCCAACGCGAGGATCGCGAGGAGGAACGGCTCGTCCCCGGGCAGGAACTCGCCGCCGCCGTGGAGCGCGACCGGTCCGCTCACGAGGCGCCGCCGTCCGGACCCGTCCCTGACGGGACGTCCGCTTCGGGCGGGGTGACGTTCTTCATCGGTCGTCGCCGGTTCCCCGGCCCGGCACCGGGCTTGCCGCCACCGGACCCTCCGCCACGGTGCAGGATCCGCCCGACGCGGTCAGGCGCGGCGACGAACGGCGCGAGGTACGCGAGCAGCAGGATCGGGATCAGGACGCGGCTTGCACCTGGGTTGATCGCGACGAGCATCGCCAGGGCCCACAGCGTGAGCGCGAGCAGGCCGATCGTCCGCGGCGCGAGGCCCGCCAGCTGGAGGCGTCGGGCGGGGAGCAGGACAAGCAACCCGAGGACCAGCCCGAGGGCCAGCAGCCAGGGCGGCGCCAGCATCGGAGGTCAGCGGCTCATGGAGCGGTAGCGGCGCACCCCGAGCGGCGCGAAGATGGCGATGATCACGAAGACCCACACGACCGTCACCAGCGCCGGCTCGGTCGAGGCGAGGCTGTCGGATCGCGCCGGCAATGCGTTGCCCCACATCTCGCGCAGGGCCGCGGTCAAGGTGCTGGTCGGGTTCCATTCGGCGAATGGCCGCAGCCAGTCGGGCAGGGTCTCGAGCGGGACAAAGACGTTCGAGATGAAGGTGATCGGAAAGAGCGTCGTGAAGATCACCTGCTGCCCGACCTCGACCGTCGGGACGTTCAAACCGAGCCAGACCCCGAGCCAGGTCATGCCGTACGCGAAGAACAGCAGGAGCGCGAAGCCCGCGACGAGCGAGGGGAGGCTCTCGACGCGCCAGCCCACGACGAAGCCGGTGACCATGAGCACGATCAGGATCCCCGCGTTGTAGATCACGTCAGAGAACGTCCGGCCGGTCAGCACGGCCGAGCGAGACATGGGTAACGACCGGAACCGGTCGATGATGCCCTTGTTCACATCGTCGGTCATCCCGATGGCCGTGGTCGCGGCCGCGAACACGATCGTCTGGGCGAAGATGCCGGGCATCAGGAACGACGTGTAGTCGATGCCGCCAGGAACGTTGATCGCGCCGCCGAACACGAACGCGAACAGCAGCACGAACATGATCGACTGCAGGATCGCGAAGATCGCGAGCTCCGGGATGCGTGGGATCCGCTTCAGGTTCCGCCAGCCGACGAGCAGGCCGTCGTTGATCGACCGGCCGATGCCGCCGCTCGGCGCGGACGTCGTTGGTGCGGTCATGCTGCGCTCCCGGTCCTGGCTTCGGGCGTGAGGGTCTCCTCCTCGGCCGCGTGGCCGGTGAGGGAGATGAAGACATCGTCGAGCGTGGGCCGGCGCAGCGCGATATCGTCGATGCGGATCCCCGCCTCGTCGAAGTCGCGCACGACCTGGACGAGCGCGCCCGCGCCCGCGCTCGTTGGCGCCGTCAATCGGCGAGTGTGGTCATCGACGGTGACGTCGCCCGCGCAATCGCGCGAGAGGATCTCCCTGGCTCGCGGGATGGCATCGCGGTCGTGGGCCACGACCTCGATCCGCTCGCCGCCGACGTCCGCCTTCAGCTCATCGGCCGTGCCTCGGGCGATGATCTTGCCGTGGTCGATGACGACGATCTTGTCGGCCAGCTCGTCGGCCTCCTCGAGGTATTGCGTCGTCAAGAGGAGCGTCACGCCCTCACGAACCAGACCCCGGATGACCTCCCACATCCCGATGCGGCTCCGGGGATCGAGGCCGGTCGTCGGCTCATCGAGGAACAGCAGCCGAGGCCGTCCGATGAGTGCACTGCCCAGGTCGAGTCGACGGCGCATGCCACCGGAGTACGTCTTGACGACCCGGTCGGCGGCGTCGACGAGGTCGAACTGCTCGAGGAGCTCCTTCGCACGGCGCGTGGCCTCGGCTGAGCTCAGCTGGTACAGACGTCCGAAGAGCCAGAGGTTCTCGCTCCCGGTCAGGTTCTCGTCCACGGCCGCGTACTGCCCCGACAATCCGATGGTCCGGCGGATGTCGTCGGGCTGGCGCGCCAGGTCGAACCCGGCGATGGTCGCTCGGCCGGAGTCCGGCTTGAGCAGCGTGGCGAGGATCCGCACGGCCGTGGTCTTGCCGGCGCCGTTGGGGCCGAGCAGACCCATGACGGTGCCCTCGGGGACGTTCAGGTCCACGCCATCGAGCGCGCGGACCTCGCTCTTGCGGGTCCTGTAGATCTTGACGAGGCCTTCGGCCGTGATGGCGTCCATGCGGTGGCGCACCCCTGGGGTTCGGTCGGTCGGAGACGCGAGTATAGGGCCTGCGCGTTAACGGCCGGCCCGTCCTGCCCGGCGCATCGGGACGCCCGGCGAGGACCCGGCGGGCTACGCTGGCCCGCCGACCCGCACCCTGGTCCGATGCCCACGACGTCCCAGCCACCCGTCCCCGACGAGCCGACACGCGCTCCGACGACCGCCCCCTCGAACGGTTTCTTCCGGATCCGCGCACGGTGGTCGGCATGGCTGGAGCGGTGGGGCGGCATCGCCCCGCTGCTGGTCGCGGAGTTCGTGGTCTGGCTCGGCTTTGGCGGCCTGCTGCCGGTCCTGCCGCTCTATTTCACGGAGCAGGGCATCGACCTGGCGACGCTGGGCATCGTCATCGCCGCGTGGCCGGCAGCGCGCCTCGTCAGCGAGCCGATCTTCGGGTGGCTGGCGGACCGCACCGAGCGCGTTCCGCTGATGGTCATCGGCCTCGTGGCCTCGGGCGTGTTCGGCGCACTGCCACTGGTCTTCACCGGACCGCTCGCCTTCGTGCTGCTTCGCGCCGGGGCGGGCCTGGGAGCCGCGATCTACGACCCGGCAGCCCGTGGCTTCCTGACCGACGCGACCCCACCGGACCGGCGAGGCGAGGCGTTCGGGCTCTACGGCGCCGCCCAGATGGGTGGCCTCCTGCTCGGCCCGACGATCGGCGCGTTCGGGGCCGCCCAGTTCGGCGGCATCGCCTTCGTCTTCGTGTTCAGCGCGATCGCCGCGGTCATCGCGGCCGTCGGCATCGCCCTCCGGGTGCGCGAGGAGGGGTACGAGCGGCGGGTGCACCCGACCCGGTCGCCGGACCAGACGACGCTGCCGACGGACTCGCCGTTCATCGAGGGCCGCCTCGCGGCGGACCTTGCGGCGGACGCATCGAGGGCCCCGTCCGGCGACGCGGCCGCGGGATCCGGCCAGGCCATGCGGTTGCTGAACCGCGGGCTCATCGCCGCCCTGGTCATCAACCTCGGCGGGTACTACGCGGGCGGAACGTACGAGGTGATCTGGAGCCTCTTTCTCGAGGGCCTCGGCGCGGACCTGCCGCTTATCGGCTTCACCTTTGCGATGTTCGGGTTGCCGGTGCTGATCCTCTCGCCGATCGCCGGTCGGATCGTGGACCGACGGGGGTCCCTGGCGTTCATCGTACTTGGCTCGATCCTGCCGGTCGTCACCGGGATCCTGTACACGTTCCTCTCGGACCCGGTCCTGGCGGTCCCGCTCATCCTCGTCGAGGCGACGGGCTTCGCCTTCTTGAACCCCGCCCTCTACGCGGTGGTCGCCGCGAGCTCACCGCCGGGGCGCTCATCCACGACGCAGGGCCTGTTCGGGGCGGCGGGCACGCTCGGGTTCATCGCCGCGTCGCTCGCGGCCGGGGTCCTCGCCGAGCGGAGCATCCTGTACCCGTTCTACGTGTTCAGCGCCTTCCTGACGTTATGTCTCGTCGTGGGCCTCGCGATCGGCGGTCGACGCCTCACCGGCAGGCCACCGACGATCGCTCCGGAGGCATCCGCCGTTTGACCGATGCACCCGATGCCCCTATCATTCGCCGTCGCGGGGTGGAGCAGCGGCAGCTCGTCGGGCTCATAACCCGAAGGTCAGGGGTTCGAATCCCCTCCCCGCAACCAACGCCTTTTCCTGAACCCCGGGTCCCGACCAACCCGGGGTTCTTCCTTGTCCGTGGCGACGTCGGCCGCCGGGGGAGCCGACGCCGGTCCGGGCCCGACCTCCGGCACGGTCAGCGCGCGACGCCGTGCCAGCTCGGTGCCACGAGCCACACGACGCCGCGGTCCGCATCCGCGCTGCAGATCAGTGCCGTGCCACGCAGGACGTCAATGCCGACGAGCCCCGGCGAATCCCCCATCTCGTCGCGGACGACGAGTCGCGGGATCGGGATGCGCGCGTCGCCCACCCGCAGCGTGCGCGGGCCGACGTCCGCGCCGATGACGCGGGTCCCGCTGAGGCCGGTGCCCTGCCCCTCGGCAGTCCCGCGTTCGCCCTCGATGACCGATGCGGCGAACTCGGTCTGCCGGCCGCCGGTATCGAGCATGGTCGGGACGGCCGGGAACGGCTCGATCGCGGCGAGGATGTCGACCGTGCCATCGCCGGCGACCCGCTCCAGGACGAGCGGCCGGAGGGTCGGCGCCCGCGCGATCAGGAATGCGTCGACGTCCGCCCCCGGCGATCCGGCGATCACGAGCCGGTCGGTCAGCAGGTCGATCATGATCCGCGCGGTCGGCTGCAGGTGCTGGGGACTCAGGAAGCCGCCGACGCCCCAGCCCGCGAACGGCGGCGGCCCGGCGATCGCCACGACGTCCCGGAGCGCGAACGATTGCCCCCCGATCCCGACCTCCAGCTCGCCGACGAACCAGCTGGGCACCGGGGCGCCGGCGTGGTCGGTACCCGCCTCGCCGGCTGTCATCGGCGCCCCGACGCGGTCGATGAGCTCCTTGGTCAGCACGTGGTCGGTCGAACCAGTGTCGAGGATGAGCCGGGTCGCGACGCCGCCCACGACGGCGTGCACCATCGGCGAGTGGACGGTCGTGCCGCCGTCCACGTCGAAGACGATCGGCACATCGACCAGGACGTCGATGTCGGGAGCCGGGTCCGATCTGGTCATGCGTGCACGATACGACGGGACCGCGCGCGCCCTACCATCGCCCGGGTATGGCCGACTCGACCCTGGCGCGGCTTCGACCGACACGGCTCATCCCGCCGCTCCTACGCCAGGTGGCCGATTTCCGGCGCCTGTGGCTCGGCCAGACCATTTCGGTGTTCGGCGACGAGATCTCGCGGATCGGGCTCCCACTCGTGGCGGTCCTGACGCTCGGCGCCGACGCGGCGCAGATGGGCTACCTCACGTCGGTCGGGTTGCTGCCGCACCTGCTGTTCTCCCTGCCGGCGGGCGTCTGGCTCGACCGGGTCCGACAGCGCCGCCGCCTGATGATCGCCGCCGACATCGGCCGTGCGCTCCTGATCGGATCCGTGCCGGCGGCCTACCTGCTGGGCGTCCTGAGCATGCCGCAGCTGTACGTCGTCGGGTTCCTGACCGGCACCCTGCAGGTGGTCTTCGACCTGTCGTGGAACACCGTGTTCGTCGCCGTGGTCAACCGCGACCGCTTCGTGGACGCCATGTCCCTGCTCCACGGCAGCCGCTCGATGGCGTATGTCGGCGGTCCACCGATCGGTGGCGCGCTGGTCCAGGTCCTCGGCGCGCCGCTCGCGATGCTGGCCGATGCCATGTCGTACCTCGGTTCGGCCGCATTCCTGCGGCGGATCACCTCGCCCGAGCCGCCGATCGAGCACGAGGAAGGCGGCCTCCGGGAGCGGCTGCTGGCCGGGCTCGCGTTCATCTTCCGCGACCCGATCATCCGCCCGGTCCTGCTCTCGGCTGCGACTATCAACCTGTTCAACTTCGCGTTCTTCGCGCTGTTCGTGCTGTTCGCGACGACGGAGCTCGGTGTCTCGCCGGGCATCCTCGGCCTGGCCCTCGGCGCGGGCGCGGTGGGTGGCCTGATCGGCGCCGTCGTCGCCGCCCGCATCGGTCGGCGGATCGGGCTCGGTCCGGCGTACGCGCTGGGCTGCGTGATCTTTCCCGTGCCGCTCATCCTCGTGCCGCTGGCGGACATCGGCATGCCGATGCCACTGATCCTGGCGCTCCTGTTCGCATCCGAGTTCGGGGCTGGGCTCGGGGTGATGATCCTCGACATCAACGTCGGCGCGATCATGTCGGCGCGGATCCCCGACCGGATCCGGTCCCGTGCCGTGGGCGCATTCCGGTTCATCAACTACGGCGTCCGGCCGGTCGGCGCGGTGCTCGGGGGACTGCTTGGAACGGCCCTCGGGGTGCGTGAGGCGCTCTTCATCGTCACGATCGCGGGCTCGCTCGGCGTGCTGTGGCTGGTCGGGACCCGGGTGCTTCGTCTGCGCGACCTGCCGGATCCCGCGGAGCTTCCCGACTTCGTGGAGGGCTAATCCCAGCGGAACGTGCGCGCCGCCACGACGCTCGACGCGACCGCCCACGCGGCCAGGATCGCGAGGGGTCGGAGCAGGTCCTTTCCGGAGCCGAGCGCCGAGCCAAACGCATCCGTCAACGCTCCAATCGGGACCACGCGCGCGGCGGCCGCGACCGGCGCCGGAAGGTCGCCGATCGGCACGAGCGCACCACCGAAGCCCACGGCCAGGAGGAACAGCAGGTTGGCGACGACCAGCGCCGCCTCGGGCCGGAGGGTCCCGGCGATCGCCAGCCCGAGGCCGGCAAAGGCGGCCGAGCCTGCGACCGTGGTCACCGCCAGCGCGAGCACGGACACGTCAAGGCCGGGCCGCCACGCCAGGGCCAGCGCGGCCACGATGAGGATCGCCAGCACCTGGGCAAGGCCGATGACGACGATCACGCCGAGCTTGGCCGCCACGAGACCCGATCGCCCCAGGGGCGACCCGCCGAGCCGCTTGAGCACGCCGTAGCCGCGCTCGTAGGCCGTGGCGATGCCCAGGTTCACGAGGCCGCTCGCCACGATGGCAAGCGCGAGGGTGCCGGGGAGCGTGGGCTCGATGGGCGAGCCCGCCCGCGCGAAGCCACCGATGAACAGCAGCACGCCGACCGGGATGCCGACCATCGCGAGGAGGTTCTCTCCGCGTCGCGCGGTGAGCCGTGCCTCGACGCCGCCCTGGGCCAGCACCGCGGATGCCCAGGGAGCAGGGCGGCTCACGCGACGTCCTCCCGGGCGACCAGCGCGAGGTAGGCCTCCTCGAGGGTCCCACCGACCGCGCGGGACTCGACGATCAGCAGGCCGGCCGCCCGGCACGCCTGCGCGACCGACGCGATGAGTTCCGGCGACGGGTCGTGATCGGCCACCTCGAGCCAACCCGCGTCGCCCGTCGGCCGGACGGCGGCGCCGATCGCGCGGGTCAGCGTCGCGAGGTCGTCGGTCCGAGGCGCCCGATCGACCCGGAACCGCAGCCGCGGCCGGAGCCCCGCGGTCAGGGCGGCCGGTATCCCGGCCGCGGCGATCCGTCCGTCGACCAGCACGACGATCCGGTCGGCCAGGCGCTCGACGTCGGTGAGGTCGTGGCTCGTGAGCAGGGTCGCGACGCCGGCGGCGCGCTGGTCCGCGATCAGTGCCCGGACGACGGCCCGCGCCTCGGGATCCATGCCGGCGGTCGGCTCGTCGAGGATCAGCACCTCGGGCCGGCCGACGAGGGCCAGCGCGATGCCCAGCCGCTGCCGCTCTCCGCCCGACAGCCGGCGGAACGGCGTGGCCGCCACGGGCCGCAGCCCGAGCATGTCCAGCAGCTCGTCGGGATCGCGAGGGTCCGCGTGGAACCGCGCGTATTGGACGATGCTCTCGCGTGGTCTCGCCCGGGGGTCGATGCCACCGGACTGGAGCATCAGGCCGACGCGTGCTCGCAGGGAGCGGCCGGCACGGGCCGGGTCCTCGCCGAGGACCCGCACCGTCCCCGCATCGGCGCGGCGGTATCCCTCCACGATCTCGACGGTCGTCGTCTTGCCCGCGCCGTTGGGCCCGAGCAGGGCGACGAGCTCGCCCGGTGCCACCTCGAGCGAGACGTCATCGACGACGAGCCGTCCGCCGTAGCGCTTGGCGAGGCCAGCGACGGCGACGGCCGCCTCGGTCACGGCGCGATCCGCGCGTAGTGCGTCTCGAAATCGGTCGCGCGCACCTCCCCGATCTGGATGGAACGGACGAACCCCTCGGCATCGATGAAGAACGTCTGCGGACGCCCGAGCACCCGGTAGGTGGTCTTGTCGACCCTGTCGGGGTCCTCGACCGTCGGCCACGACGCCCCGAACTCCGCCACGAAGTCCCGTGCGAGCGGCGCCGGGTCGTCGGTCAGGATCCCGATGATGGCGAGTCGATCGGCGGCATGCTCGTCGAGCTTGGCGGCCAGCAGCGGGAACTCGTCACGGCACGGGATGCACGTCGGTCCCCAGAAATTGAGGACGACCGGGCGGCCGGCATAGGTCGCGAGGTCGAAGGCCTCCCCGTCGAGCGTGGTCCCGACGATGCGCGGGGCCGGTTGCCCGACACCGACACGTGGCCCCTCGCCCAGGCGGACGAACCACCAGACCGCGGCCGCCGTGACGAGCGCGATGGCGAGGGCGATGAGGATCGGACGACGCGGCGTGACGGGGGCCTCGTGGAAGGTCGCGCCCTACTGGAGGGTGGCGCTGCCCGTCATGCTGGGATGGACCGTGCACAGGAACGTATACGTACCACCGGGGAGTGCCGGCACGTCGTACACCCGCGTCTCGACGCCGGGAAAGACCTCGCCCTTGTAGACGCTCGCCCCGGCTCCGTCCGTGAGCTCGACGTTGTGTGGCGTTCCCGGGTCCTCGTTGACGAGCGCGAGCGTGAACGGCTGGTCGGCCGGTGCCGTGAGACTCGTCTCGATGAAGGCCACGTTCTTGGCATGGACGACGACGTCCGCTTCCGCGCCGCCGGGCGGTGGACCGCCGGAGCCGTCGGGCGGTGGACCGCCTGAGCCGCCGGGCTCGCCCGGAGCACCCGACGGCGGTGGCGCACCCGGCGCGCCGGACGCCGTCGCGCCGTCGTCGCCGCTCACGTCACGTGGCGGCAGCCAGCCCGCCTGGAGCACGACGCCGATCAGGAGCAGGACGGCCAGGGTCGCAAGTAGCCCGGTCGGTGCCCGCGGCGGTGGCGCGTTCTCGAGGTGACCCGTCGTGTCGGCTTCGACGGTCTTGACGTATTCCTTGCGAGCATCGGCCAGCCAGCCGACCAGCGTCGCGACCAGGGCGATCACGCCGGCCGCCAGCAGCCAGCCTCCGAACACCAGGCCCAGCATGAGCATCCCCGTGCCCACTGCCCCGAGGAATGGCCGGAACGACGGCCCCGGCATGTGGACGCCCAAGGGGGGGCCCTCGTGCGTGACGGGCGGGAGGACCGTCCGCGTCCTGATCCCGAGGTCGCGGTCGAAGATGCGCACGGACTCGCCCAGCCAGTACAGCAGGGTCAACCCGAGGGCGATCGCCCCGAGCCAGAGGAGGGGCCCCGGGAATACGACTCCCAGGAAGAACAGGAAGACCCCGATCGAGGCGAGGATCGGGGCGAACGACGGACCTGGCATGTGCAGCTCGGGCGGTGTCCGGGGCGTCACTCGTCGCTTCCCCCGTTGGGCCGCCGGCGCGCGCAGCAGCCGGACGAATGTCCACACCAGGCCCACGAGGACCAGCACGAAGATGAAGACGGGCATGAGCGCGATGAGTGCGCCCCAATCGGGGATGACGAACTGGGCCGTCAGCTCCAGGATGCCGTTCCAGAGTTCTTCGAGCATGGTGCCGTCAGTCGTTCGGTGATCCGGCGATCAGCACGTACGCCATGACCGCCATCGCGACGCCGGTCAGCAAGAGGAGCGTCGTCCCGGCGATGTCCACCGGCCAGCCGGCGATCGATTGCGCGCCGAAGTAGGCCACACCGGCGATCACGAACAGCAGGCCGACGAAGATGGCGTTGCGGGGATGGCGGAGCGGATGCATCTCGTTACCCCGTGGGAGTCTTGCCGGGAAGCAGGTACAGCAGCGAGAACAGCAGGATCCAGACGACGTCGACGAAGTGCCAGTACAGCGACGTCGCTTCGACCGCGTCGTGATGGCGCGCCGAGAACTGCCCGGCCATGCCGCGATACAGGACGACCCCGAGCATCACGACCCCACCGAAGACGTGCGCGCCGTGGAAGCCCGTCAACGTGAAGTACGTGGTCCCGTAAGTCCCGGACGCGAGGGTCAGGCCCTCGGCCCCGAGCTCGGCGTAGTCGATCGCCTGCATCACCAGGAACACGATGCCGATGACGAACGTGACCGCGATGTTGCGGACGAAGGCGACGCGGTCGCCGCGCCGGATGGCCCACACGGCGAACTGGCAGGTGAACGACGACAGGATGAGAAAGACCGTGGCCGGTCCGACCAGTGGCAGGATGGCGAGGTGGAACTGCTCGCTCGTCTCGGGGTTCAGCGGGGGCCAGAGCGGAGCCTTGGCCCGGACGGCGAAGTAGGCCGCGAACAGTCCCGCGAAGAACATCACCTCCGAGGTCAGGAACAACAGCATCCCGAGGACGACATTGCTGATGCCGCCCCGCGGGTCATGGCTGAGGCCTGCGACCGGGCTGTGCTCCGTGGTCGTCAGGGCGTGGCTGTCGGTCGTCATCGGCTCAGACCGCGGGCGGCGCGGTCGCGCCCCGATGCTGCCCGGCGTGGGGCTTGTCGCCGTGGCGGACGTCGAAGACCGGTCGCTCGGAGCGGATCTCGGGCAATCGATCGAAGTTGTAGGGCGGTGGCGGCGAGGTCGTGGCCCATTCGAGCGTGTTGCCTTCCCATGGGTCGTCGCCGGCGATCTCCCCGCTGCGAAGCGACACGAACACGTTCCACAGGAGCGGCAACATGCTCGCCGCGATCGTGAAGCCACCGATCGTCGCCGCCAGGTTGAGGTCGTTCCAGCCGGCCGTCGACGAGTAGTCGGCGATGCGCCGCGGCATGCCCGACAGCCCGAGCTCGTGCATCGGGAAGAACGTCAGGTTGAAGCCAATGAACATCAGCACGAACTGGATCTTGCCAAGCGTCTCGTTGAGCATCCGGCCGGTCATCTTCGGGAACCAGTAGTACAGGCCGGCCATCACCCCGAACACGGAGCCACCGAACAGGACGTAATGGATGTGCGCCACGACGAAATACGTGTCGTGGATCGCGAAGTCGACCGGCACGGACGCGGCGAATGCGCCATTGATCCCGCCGATCAGGAACATCGTCAGGAAGCCGAGCGCGAAGAGCAGCGGCGTGGCGAGCCGGATCTGGCCCCGCCACATCGTGAAGATCCAGTTGAAGAACTTCACCCCGGTCGGGATCGCGATGAGGAAGGTCATGAGGCTGAAGAACGGTAGGTAGACCGCCCCGGTCGTGAACATGTGATGGGCCCAGACGGAGAAGCCGAGTGCCCCGATGCCGACCGTCGCGAAGACGAACGCCTTGTACCCGAACAGCGGCTTGCGGCTGAAGACGGGCAGGATCTCGCTGACCGTGCCCATCGCGATGAGGATCATCACGTAGACCGCCGGGTGCGAGTAGAACCAGAACACGTTCTGGTAGAGGATCGCGTCGCCGCCGTTGGCCGGGTCGAAGAAGCTCCCGCCCAGGTTCCGGTCGATGAACAGCATGATGATCGCGCTCGTGAACACCGGCGTCGCCATCAGCACGAGGACCGCCGTGACGAGGACCGTCCAGGTCAGCAGCGACATCCGGAAGAGCGTCATCCCGGGCGCCCGCATCTTGAAGATCGTCACGAGGAAGTTGACTGCGCCAAGGATCGAGCTCGTCCCGACCAGCGCCAGGCCCACGATCCACAGGTCCTGGCCCGGTCCCTCCGAGGCGAGCGGTCGGTCCTGCGAGAGCGGGCTGTAGGCGGTCCAGCCGGCCTCGGCCGCGCCTCCGGTGAAGAAGCCAAGGAAGATCAGGAACCCACCCAGCGGCAGCATCCAGAACGACAACGCGTTGATGCGTGGGAAGGCCATGTCCGGTGCGCCGATCTGGAGCGGCACGACGTAGTTCCCGAAGCCCGCCAGCATCGGGATGATGAACAGGAAGATCATCAGCGTGGCGTGCATCGTGAACAGCTCGTTGAACGTCTGGTCCGTCACGAACTGCAGGCCCGGCACGGCGAGCTCGGTCCGGACGAGCAACGCCAGGATGCCGCCGATGAAGAAGAAGATGAACGAGTTGACGACGTACAGGATTCCGATCTTCTTGTGATCGGTCGTCGTGATCCAGTCGTACAGTCCGCTGCGGTACGTCGGGGCGGCGGGGTGCAGCGCGGTTGTCGCCACGAGATGCTCCTAGTTGACCGTGAGGGTGCCGGTCATGCTGGGATGGACCGTGCAGATGAACGCATAGGCGCCCGCCGGCAGCGGCGGGACGTCGTAGATCTTCTTGGCGGGGCCGGGGAAGATCTCGCCCTGCCAGACCTCGGGCCCCGTCGCGCTCCCTTCATGGATCGCGACGTTGTGCGGGATGCTCGGGTCCTGGTTGTCGAACTCGATCTGGAACGGGGTGTCCGCGCGCGCCTGCAGCTCGGTCGGGGAGAAGGTCAGGTTCAGCGCGCTGACCAGGAGCGGCGGACCGGCGGGACCGGGTGGGGCGCCGGACGGTGCTCCCGATGGCGCCCCCGATGGCGCAGGCGGCGGGCTGGCGTCGGCCTCCGCGATCTTCGTCTCGAGCCACGTGTCGAAATCGGCCGGTGTGTAGGCGTGCACGTCGAACAGCATCAGGCGGTGGCCGTTGCCGCACAGCTCCGCGCACTGGCCCCGGAAGGTCTGGCCTGCGTCCGCCTCGTTGACCGTGAACTCGAACACGTTGATGCGACCCGGCACGACGTCGCGCTTGAACAGGAACTGCGGCACGTAGAACGCGTGGATGACATCCGGGCTCTCGAGGCTGAGCTGGACCGTGCGGCCGGCCGGCAGCACGAGGCCCCCTTCGTCGCCGGTCGGCAACAGCTGCGTATAGACCGTGTTCTGGCCGCTCTCGTCGAGGTACTCGAACGTCCACTGGAACTGCCCGGCGACGGCTTTGACACGGGTCTGCGGATCCGCCGACACGATCTCGATCGTGTTCAGCGTCTGCCAGGAGATGACGAACAGGAAGGCCACGATCAAGGTCGGGACCACGGTCCACACCACCTCGGCGATGGCGTTCCCGTGCGTCTGGGCCGGCAGGTCCACGTCCTCCGGGCGCCGCCGGTAGCGCAGGACCGTCCACAGGATGAGCCCCTCGACGACGAAGAAGATGACGGCCGCGATGAGGAACACGATGGTGTAGAGATCGCGGATGTGCTCGCCCTGCACCGTCACCGCCTCGGGCGGGAAGAGGGCGGTGACCGCCCGCTGGCTCGCCCCGATCAGGTCGACCCCCGCGACGATCGCGCCGGCGACCAGCGCGAGCAGGATCGCCCCGATGACGAGGGCCTGGAGCGCGAAGCGGCCGGTTCGGGGGGGACTCGCCATGCAGATCCTCAGCGGAAGCGTCGGCGAGCACCGGTAGCGGAGTGCTCCACCGTCAAGGAGATCGCGGCCGAACCGCCCGAGGGTCGGACCGACGCCATGATACCGGGAGCGTCGCCGTCTCGCGCGGCTGCCGACCGGGGTTCGTGCGAGGATGCGGCCCATGGCGACACGTCCCGGGATCCCGCTCGGTCGCGGCTTGCTGATCGCGCTCTCGGTCGTCGGCTGGCTGGCCGCGGCGGGGTCGGCCGCGGCCCATGGCCCCGTCCCGTCCGAGCCGCCGTCGGCGGCGACGCTGCTGCTCGGCTGGACGTTCGAGCCCCTGCCGACCCTCGCCATCATCGCCGCCGGCCTGTGGTGGTGGTGGGCGGTCCGTCGTGTCGACGCCGCCCATCCGGCGAACCCCGTGCCGGTTCGACGGTCCGTGGCGTTCGGGGCCGGCCTGGCGGTCCTGGCGGTCGCGCTGCTGTCGGGGATCGATCGCTACGACACGACGCTCTTCTCCGTCCACATGGTCCAGCACGTGCTGCTGACCCTGGTCGCCGCGCCGTTGATCGCCCTGGCCGCCCCGATCACCCTGCTGCTTCGACTCGCTTCCCCCGAGACGCGGCGGCGCTGGATCCTGCCGGTCCTCCACTCGCGGCCGATGCGGGTCCTGGCGTTCCCGGTCGTGGCGTGGGTGGTCTTCGCGGCGGTCCTGTGGGTCAGCCACTTCTCGCCGCTGTTCGACGCGGCCCTCGAAGACCCGCTCGTTCACGACCTGGAGCACGCGCTGTTCCTTGGAGCCGGCCTCCTCTTCTGGTGGCCGGTGGTCGCGCTCGACCCCGCGCCGTGGCGGATGCCCCATCCGGCACGGGCCCTGTACGTCTTCTTGCAGATGCCCCAGAACACGTTCCTCGCGGTCGTGCTGCTCAATGCGTCGACAACGCTCTACCCGCACTACGCGACCCTGCCGCGCACCTGGGGACCGACCCCGCTCGCGGACCAGCAGGCCGCCGCCGGGATCATGTGGCTGGCCGGGGATGCCATCTTTCTCGTGGCGGTCATGGCCATCGTCGCTGGCTGGATGCGGGCCGAGGCCCGTGACACCACGCGGACGGACCGGCGCGCCGCGGCCGAGCTGGCCGACATCCGGATCCGCGAGGGTCTCCTTGCCGATCGGCTCGCGGCCGATCGGCTCGCGCGCGAGCGAGACGACGCTCAGCCCGGGAGTGGCGCCTCGAGATAGGCACGGTACCGGCCCGGATCGACGTTGCCGCCGCTCACGATGCCGACAACCGGACCATCGAGCGTCCCGAGCCCGAACTCCTGGCCACGGAACGAGATGGCCGCCGCCGCGAGCGCGCCGCTCGGTTCGGCGACCAGGCGTGACCGTTCGGCGACGAGCCGCACGGCCGCCACGATCTCCGCTTCGCTGACGGTCACGATGCCGTCGAGGAGTGCCCGCAGGTGCGCGAACGTCCGCCGGCCGAGCGCCTGGGTCCGCGTGCCGTCGGCGATGGTCCGCGAGACGTCGGCCGCGGCCCACGAGACGAGCTCGTCGCGCTCGAGGGAATCCTTCGCGTCCGCCGCGAGCTCCGGCTCCACGCCGATGACCCGAGCTCCCGGGACGAGGGCCTTGATCGCGACGGCGACCCCGCTCGCGAGGCCACCACCACCCACGGGCACAAGGATCGCCGCGACGTCGGGCAGGTCCTCGGCGATCTCGAGGCCGACCGTGCCCTGGCCGGCGATGATCCGGTCGTCGTCGAACGGCGGGATGATGGCGAGGCCGCGTTCCGTGGCGATCGCCTCGGCCCGCTCGCGGCGCTCGTCGGACGCGGGCCCGACGGTGACGATCTCGGCCCCGTCTGCCGCGACGCGCTCGCGCTTGATCGCCGGCGCGTCGCTGGGCATGACGATGACCGCCGGGATGCCGAGCAGTCGGGCGGCGCGTGCGACGCCCTGCGCGTGGTTGCCCGACGAGTACGTGATCGACGCCGCGCCCACGCGTTTCGGGCGGGAGCCCCGCGATCGCCACGTAGGCGCCGCGGATCTTGAAGGCCCCGATCGACTGGAGGCTCTCAGCCTTCAGGAATGCGCGATCGGCCGGAGGGCCGTACGGCACGAGCGGCGTCCGCAGGGCCACCCCGTCGCAGGACCTGCGGCAGCGCTGCGGATAGCGTTCGATCGAGACGAGCGCGGGGGCGTCGATCACCGGCGCACCGCGGTCGACGACGGCCTGGCATTCGATGCAGTGGGCGGCCCAGGGCAGGGCCTCGATCCGCGCGGGCGCGATCGGCTTGCCGCAGCGCAGGCACGACCCGAACGTGCCCGACGTCGAGTCGAGCCAGGGCCGCCTCGACGAGTTCGAGCTGCTGGGTCGCCCGGTCGCGCAGGGCAAGGTCGCGCTGCTGCTCGAAGACCTGCGTGGCGGCCGCGGCCTGCGAGCCGTAGGTCATCTGCCCGGGCGCCTGGATCGCCTCGCCAAGCTCGGCGGACAGCTGGGCGCGCTCGCGCAGGAGCGCCGTCCTGATCGCGCCGGCATCGATCCCATCCATCGGCGGACTGTACGCCCGAGCCACGGCCGGCGCACACGGTCTATTCTCGGTCGATCTCGCTGGAGGAGTTCGCCCCGATGGCCATCGCGATCGATCCCGTGTGCGGGATGGAGGTCGACACCACGACGTCGCTGCTGTCGTTCGAGCACGACGGGACGACCTACTGGTTCTGCGGCAAGGGTTGCCTGCTCGAGTTCAAGGACGACCCGGACAGGTACCTCGATCCGGACTACCAGCCCTCGATGTGAGGGGTCGTCGTCGATCCGTGATCCGTCACGGTCCCGACATGATCGCCCGATAGGATGTCCACATGCGTGACACCGATCCCACCACCACCCCGACCGCGAACACCATGAAGTCCGACGCCGAGTGGCGGGCCGAGCTCACCCCCGAGCAGTACCGCGTCCTCCGCGAGAAGGGCACCGAACGAGCGTTTACCGGCGAACTCTGGGACGAGCACCGCTCGGGCACGTACCGCTGTGCAGGCTGCGGGGCGGAGCTGTTCCGTTCCGACGCGAAGTTCGAATCGGGGACCGGCTGGCCGAGCTTCTACGAGCCTGCCGCTCCGAGTGCGGTCGCGACGGAACAGGACCGCGTACTGTTCATGACGCGCACCGAGGCGCTGTGCGCGAGCTGCGGCGGCCACCTGGGACATGTCTTCGACGACGGTCCGGACCCGACCGGCATGCGCTACTGCATCAACTCGGCGGCGCTCAAGCTCGACCCGGCGAAGTAAGCCGCAGCTAAGCGCCCATCGGGATACTGCGGGTCCGCGGTTTCGATCGGGCACGCCTCGGTGGGATCGGCCGGCGGAGTCCGAGCCGGCCGCCGCCGGCGGAGGTGCCCCATGACGCGGTTGCGTGCGTCCCTCTTCTCCGTCCTCCTCGCCGCGAGCCCGCTGCTGATGGTCGTGCTGGGCCGTCGCTGGGACCCCTGATCAGGTGCGGGCGCCCACCACGCTCGAGCTCAGTCGCGTGGCGACGTAGACGGGGATCACGGACAGGAGGATCGCGACGACGCCGGCGACGTTGACCAGCGGGAGCTGATTGGCGAGCCGGAAGCTCTGGAAGATCCAGATCGGCAGTGTCTTCACGCCGCCGGCGGTGAAGATCGTGACGATGACCTCGTCGAACGACAGGGCGAATGCCAGCAGGGCCCCCGCCAGGATCGCCGACCGGAGCGCCGGCAACGTGATGGTCCGGAAGGTCAGCCACTGATCCGCGCCGAGGTCGGCCGACGCCTCCTCGAAGGAGCGCCGACACGCGCCGCAGGCGCGCGATGGCGTTGTTGTAGACGATGACGATGCAGAACGTCGCATGGCCGACGACGATCGCGAAGAACCCGAGCGGGAACCCGACCTGGGCGAACGTCGTGGACAGGGCCATGCCGGTCACGATGCCGGGCAGGGCGATCGGCAGGACCACGACGAAGGAGATCGACTCGCGGCCGAAGAAGCGGTAGCGAGCGACGGCGATGGAGGCCAGCGTCCCGAGCACGAGTGCGATGAGGGTCGCGCTCAGCGCGGCGACGATCGAGGTCATGAACGCCTGCTGCAGGCCGGTGTTGCGGATCGCCAGCGCCCACCAGTCGAGCGTGAAACCGACCGGCGGCCAGGCCGGTGTCGTCCCCGAGTTGAAGGAGTAGACGACGATCAGCGCGATCGGCAGGTAGATGAAGACCAGGATCAGCGCCGTCGCGATCCCGAGGACCAGCCGCGTTCCCGGCCCGATGGACATCAGAGCGCCTCGAACGCGCCGAGGCGGCGCGCGACCAGCAGGTACACCACGACGATCGCCAGCGGGACCAGCGACAGGGCCGCCGCGAGCGGCAGGTTGCCCGCGCCGAAGCTGGGCGTAGATCGCGTTGCCGATGAAGATCGTCGTTGACACCTGGGCCGGCGCGATGTAGTCGCCCAGCGTCAACGAGAACGTGAAGATCGACCCGGCCACGACCGCCGGCAGGGCGAGCGGCAGCACGACCCGCCGGAAGGTCACCCACGACCGGCCGCCGAGATCCGCCGACGCCTCCAGCATGGAGGTCGGGATCCGCTCGAGCCCGGCGTACACGGGCAGGATCATGTACGGCAGCCACAGGTAGGTGAAGACGAGCCAGACCGCGACGTCGCCGAACCCGGGTCCGCGCAGGCCGATCGGCGCCGAGGACCTCGTTGAGGATGCCCTCCTCGGCCAGGATCAGGCGCCACGAGTAGATCTTGATCAGGTAGCTCGCCCAGAGCGGGACGATGACCGCGACGACCAGGGCGTTGCGGAGTCGCGGCGGGACGACGCGGGCCATGAAGAACGCGATCGGCAGCGCCAGCACGGCGCACGTGACGGTGACCGCGACCGCCATGCCGAGGGTCCGGAGGGTGATGCCCGGATACGGGTCGTCGAGCAGCCGGGCGAAGTTGTCCAGCGTCGGCGACGTAGATGGTGACGCCGCTGAACGCGTCACGGGTGAAGAACGCGTTCGCGAACAGGATCGCGAGCGACCCGAGGTAGATGACGACCAGCCAGCCGAGCGGGCTGGCCAGCAGCAGGCCCAGGCGCGCGCGGGGGTGGCGGTGCAGCCAAGCGGCCAGCCGTCGTGCGGCCGAGGGGCGGTTCGACGGGTGGTCGCGCATGGTGCTGGACAAGTAATCCGATCCCTCGGGACGTGGTGGCCCCGCGGCGGAACCGCCGCGGGGCCGTGTCGCTGCGTCTCGGCGAGACGCTACTCGCTACGGATCTCGGTCCAGGCCTCGACCCAGGCCGCGAAGTCCTTGCACTTCACGTCGGTCCGGCCGTCGAGGCACTCGGCCACCGGCGTCGTCCAGTACCAGACGTTCGTCCAGTAGTCGGTCTCCTCGGCGTGGAAGATCGTGCAGTGGTCGGGGTTGGATGCGAGCGCGCAGGACTTCGAGTTCCCTGGCGCCTCGCCGAAGTACTCGGCGATCTGGATGTTGACCGGCGCGGACGTGATGTGGTTCACGAACTCGTACGAGCAGTTGGGGTTCTTCGTCTTCGAGTTGATCATCCAGGTGTCTGACCAGCCCGTGGCGCCTTCGGCCGGCTTGACCACCTCGACGGGTGTCGGCGGATCCGCGCCCTGGAGCACGTTGGCGATGACCTGCCAGGTCGTTCCGATCACGGTGTTGCCGTTCTGGAACGAGCTGATCTGCTTGGTGTAGTCGCCCCAGTACTCACCGACGGCTGGCTTCTGCTTCTTGAGCAGGTCGATCGCCGCCGCGAACTGCGTGTCGTCCAGCGAATAGGGGTTCTTGATGTTCAGCTCGGGATTGGTCGCCATCAGCACGACCGCCGCGTCGGCGATGTAGATCGGGGCGTCGTACACGGAGAACTTGCCCGCGTATTCGGACGCCGGATCGAACATCTCGCTCCACGACGTCGGTGCCGTCGTGACCTCGTCGGTCCGCCACATGAGCAGGTTGGCGCCACGTCCGTGCGGCACGCCGTAGTGCACGCCATCGACGGTGTTGTAGTCCTTGTCCTTGAGGTCCGGGAAGATCTCGGCATAGCTCGGGATCAGGTCGACGTTGACCGGCTGGACGAAACCACCGGCGACGAGCCGGAGCGTGGCGTCACCGGACGCCGAGATGACGTCGAACTCCTCGGGGTTCGTCTGGAACAGGGTGAAGGCCTCGTCCGAGGTCCCGAACGTCTGGACCGTGACGTTGCAGCCGGTGTCCTCCTCGAACGACGTCACCCAGTCGACGTCGGGACTGGTCGTGCCATCCTCGACGTACCCGGGCCAGGCAAGGACCTTGACCTGGCCCTCGCCCTCACCCAGGGACGTGATCATGCTCGGCGCGGGCGACGCGCCCGGCGCAGTCGAACACGCGCCGACGATCAGGGCGCCCGCTGCCAGCAGGCTCATGGATCTCCGAAGCTTCATCCGGGGTCCTCCTCCGTTCCGTCCTCTTCGTCCTCGACGATCGGGAGTTGGTGCTGTCGCTTCCACACCAGGCGGACAGCTCGGCCCTGTTGTGCGAGCGCCTCTGTGGAGGTCGTCGCGAGATTCTGCTGGGTGACCACCAGCCGCGCGCCGGCATCGAGCTCGACGATGTATCGCGTCTCGGGCCCCAGATAGACCACATCCTGGATGCGACCGTGAGCCGTCGCCTCGTCCTGTCCGACCGATGCATCCGGCTCCTCCAGCCGGATCTTCTCCGGGCGGATGGTGAACGTGCCATCCCGGCCGATGATGGAGCGCGCGACCTCGCCGGTGAGCAAGTTGGACGTGCCCACGAACCCCGCGACGAACCGCGTCGCGGGCCGCTCGTACACCTCGGCGGGGGTGCCCAGCTGCACGATGCGCCCCGCGTTGAAGACCGCGAGGCGGTCGCTCATCGTGAGCGCTTCCTCCTGGTCGTGCGTGACGTAGATGAACGTGATGCCGACCTGTTGCTGGATGGCCTTGAGCTCGATCTGCATCTCCTCGCGGAGCTTGAGGTCGAGCGCGCCCAATGGCTCGTCGAGCAACAGCACGCGAGGCCGGTTCACGAGCGCTCGGGCGAGAGCCACGCGCTGGCGTTGCCCACCGGACAGCTGGGCGGGCCGGCGTCGTTCGTAGCCATCCAGGCGGACCATGCGGAGGGCGTCGCCGACACGCTCCGCCCGCTCGGACCTGGGAACCTTGCGCACCATCAGGCCGTATCCGACGTTGTCCCCGACCGACATGTGCGGGAACAAAGCGTAGTCCTGGAAGACGGTGTTCACGTCCCGATCGAAGGGCGCGACGTCGGTGACGTCGCGGCCGTGCAGGACGATCCGCCCGTGCGTCGGGAGCTCGAAGCCGGCGATCATCCGGAGGGTCGTGGTCTTGCCCGAGCCGGAGGGTCCGAGCATCGAGAAGAACTCACCGTCGCGTACGTCGAGATCGATGCCGGCGACCGCGACGACGTCCCCGTAACGCTTCTCCACCCCGTCGAGCCGCACGGCGATCCCGGTCGTGGTCGAACCGTCCTTCACGACGGCGGGCGACGCCGCGGCCGGTCGTTGTTCGCGGGTGTCGGTCGGCAGTGCCAAACAGCCCCTCGTGCGTGCGCGGCCCCTCGGCCCGTGCGCCGCCCCTCTCGATCCCCAGGACGGGTCGCGCGAACGATGCGGCGCGCCCGTCGGCGGTGTCAAGCGTCGCCGCCGGTCGTTGCGGTCGTTGCGCCATAGACTCGCGGCATGGTCCACGCGATTCGCTCCAGGGTCCGTCTCGGGCGAGGCCTGGTCTGGGCGTGCCTCCTCGTCGTCACGGTCACCGCCCTCGGCGCCTGCGAGGCCGGCCCGCCACTGCCGACCCCGCCCGTGGTCGCCGGTTCCAGCGGTGCCCCGCGCGAGGTCAACCTTATCGCCAAGGACTATGCGTTCGTGCCTGCCACGCTCGACCTTGTCCCTGGCGAGACCATCCTGCTGCACGTCATCAACGGCGGCCTGGAGGTCCACGAGGCGATCATCGGGGACGACGCCGTCCAGGACGCGTGGGAGCAGGCGGAGGCCGCGGTCGCCGGCGCGCCTCCTGGCCCGACGCCGGTCCTCAGCGTGCCAGCGGACGTGGCGGGTCTCCGGATCGTGGTCCGATCGGGCGAGCGCGTCGACGTCGTATGGACCGTCCCGGCGGGCGATGCCTCGCGGCTGGTCGTCGGCTGCCACATCCCGGGTCATTGGGAGCGTGGGATGCTGATTCCCGTACGCTGGATCGAGCCCTCCTGAACGCGCACGGTGGTACGCTCTGCACCCGCGCCGCAGGTGCGCGGATCGGACCTGCCGACACCCCCAGGAGGCCGCCGCATGACGTACGTGATCGCCGAGCCATGCATCGATGTGCTCGACATCTCGTGCGTGTCGGTCTGTCCGGTCGACTGCATCCACTACGAAGAGGGTGTGGACCGCAAGCTCTTCATCGACCCGAACGAATGCATCGACTGCGGCGCGTGTGAGCCGGAATGCCCGGTGAACGCGATCTTCCCCGAGGAGTCGCTGCCCCCGGAGTGGGCGAACTACACGGTCATCGACGCCACCTGGTACACCGACAAGGCGGCCGCGCGGGCCGCCGTCGACGAGCTCAAGCCCTCGGGCTGAGGCCCGCCGGCCTCAGACCTCGGGGCGCGTGTGTCAGCTCCCCGTTGAGGGTGGCGGTAGCCCGGCCTGTGTGATGCGGATCGTATCCCTGCTTCCGTCGGCCACCGAGATCGTCTGTGCGATCGGGTTGCAGGACGAGCTCGTCGCCGTCACGCACGAATGCGACTGGCCGCCCTCGGTCGTGGGCAAGGCGGTGGTCACGCGCAGCGTCAATGACCTCGCGAACGAGTCCTCGCGCGACATCCACGCTCGTGTGACCGCGTCGATGCATGGTGGGTCGTCGCTCTACGAACTCGACGAGGAGGCGCTGGCGGCGGCGAACCCTGACCTGGTCATCACCCAGGAGCTGTGCCGGGTGTGCGCCGTGAGCTATCGCGAGGTGAACGAGGTCGCCCGCCGGATCGATGCCGACATCACCGTCGTCTCGCTCGAGCCGACGTCGATCGAGGGCATCCTCAATACGATCACGACCATCGGAGCGATGGCCGAGGTGGAGGACGCCGCGATCGACGTCGTCGAGGCCCTGCGCGAGCGGCTCGGGGCGGTCGAACAGCGGGTGGCCGCGCGACGCGAGGCCGGGCATCGCGCGCCACGCGTCGTCGCGCTCGAATGGCTCGACCCGCCATTCGCGGTCGGTCACTGGGTCCCGGAGCAGGTCCGCCGGGCCGGTGGCTGGGACCTGCTCGGCTCCGACGGTGAGAAGGCCCACCCGACGACATGGGACGCGGTCGCCGAGGTCGATCCCGAGATGCTGTTCCTCATGCCCTGCGGGTACCACCTCGCGGAAACGATCCGCGACTGGTCGAGGACGCCGATCCCGCCGTGGCTGGCCGAGCTGCCAGCGGTCCAGCGCGGCGCGGTCTTCGCGGTCGATGGCTCCGCGTATTTCTCTCGACCGGGTCCGCGGGTGATCGACGGCATCGAGCTCCTCGCGGAGATCATGGATCCGGCGGGGTTCGTCGATGTGGCGCCGCCCGGCGGCTGGACCCCGGTCGCGGTCGGCTGACATGCCATTCCGCGCATCGTTCTCGTGCCTGTGGTGCGGGGCGGCCCACACGGTACGTGCCCCGGACGACCTGGAGGGCTGGGCGCAGCTCTGCCCGGACTGCGTGGGAAAGGCCGGCGACAACGGCTTCCTGCGCTTTCGGCTGCGTCAGGCCCTGACCGAGCGGTCCGCCGCCGTCGCCGATCGGACGCGCGCACCTGTAGCCGCCGCGACGCCCGCACCGGCAGCCGCCGGGTCGCGGGCCAGGGATCGGGCGTCCTCGGCGACCCCGGACGCCCACCGGACGATGATCGACTACTACGACGCGCGCGCGCCCGAGTACGACGACTGGTACCTGCGCCGCGGGCGCTACGAGCGGGGCGCGATCCACGACGCGGCCTGGAACGCGGAGCTCGACGCGGCCGGTCGATGGCTGGACGGGCTGCCATGGCGCGGCGAGATCGTGGAGCTGGCTGCGGGGACGGGCTGGTGGTCGCCGTTGCTCGCGTCGCGCGGCGAGCTGTCGCTGTACGACACATCTGCCGCGGCGCTCGATCGCGCCCGCGACCGATTGGTGGCGCACGACCTGCGCGCCCATCTCCACGTCCGCGACGCGTGGGCCGAGCCGGATCGGCAGGTCGACGGGCTGTTCCTGGGCTTCTGGTTGAGCCACGTTCCGCGCGAGCGCCTCGGCGACTTCCTCGCTCTTGCCCGCCGCTGGTTGAAGCCGGGCGGATCCTTCGCTGCGATCGATTCGCTGCCGGACCCGGCGTCGGGCGCCGCCGACCATCCGGAGCCGGCCGGCGATCTCGCCGTCCGGCGTCTTGCCGATGGCCGCGAGTTCGAGATCGTCAAGGTCTACCACGACGCCGAGGCGCTGGGCGCAGCGGTGACCGCGGCGGACTTCGGGGATGTCGAGGTGGCGACGACGGGCCGGTTCTTCCTCACGGTGTCGGCCAAGGCGGCTTGACCGGCCTGCGGCAACCACCCGCCGCTGCCGTGGAACGCAGGGGGTGGGGGAGGGCCGCGTCGCTATACTCCGGCCGATGTCCCCCCTCGCGAACGCCACGATCGCCACGGTCGGCTCCGGCGTCATGGCCGAGGCGATGATCGCCGGTCTGCTGCGCGGCGCACTGGTCACGCCCGATCGTGTCGTGGCGAGCCATCCCCGAGCCGAGCGACGCGAGGCCCTGGAGCGCGAATACGGTGTCCGCACCGTCGCCGACAACCTCGACGCGGTCCGTGACGCGGACGTCATCCTCCTGGGCATCAAGCCCCAGATGCTGAACCGCGTCGGGCGTGAGATCGGCCCGCATCTGCGTCGTGGGCAACTCGTCCTCAGCGTCCTTGCCGGCGCCACGACCGCGGCCCTCACCGGCATCCTCGGCCACGACCAGGTCGTCCGCAGCATGCCCAACACGCCGGCCCGCCTCGGCAAGGGCGTGACGGTGTGGTACGCGACCCCCGAGACGACCGAGGCCCAGCGCGCCCAGGCGGCGGCGTTGCTCGGGGCCCTCGGCCTCCAGCTCGAGGTCGACGACGAGAAGATGGTCGCGATGGCGACCGCCGTGAGCGGCACGGGACCGACCTACGTCTTCCTCGTGATGGAGGCCCTCATCGACGCAGCCGTGCACCTGGGCTTCCCCCGGCACGTCGCGCACGACCTCGTCATCGAGACCCTCGAGGGATCGACGCTCTTCGCGAAGCAGTCGGGCATGCACCCGGCCGAGCTTCGGAACATGGTCACGAGCCCGGGTGGCACGTCGGCGGCTGCCCTGCACGAGCTGGAGAGCGGCCGTCTGCGGACCGTCCTGTCAGAGGCGGTCTGGGCGGCGTTCCGCCGGACCGTCGAGCTCGGCGACCAGCTCGAGTCGAGCCTCGACGTCCCGGCTCGGGAGGGACATCGCTCTCGATGACCGCCACGACGGCGACGCCGGCGGTCGACCTGCGCCGGGCACCCCTGGCCGATGTCCGCGGCCTCGACCTGCGCGCCACGGAGCGAGATCTCTGGGCCGACGAGGAGGCGACGTGGGATCGCCTGGTCGCGACATGGGCCGGACTCGACGACGCCGCGTGGCACCTGCCCGGTGCCGCACCATCGGACGCGGGCGGCCCCGACTGGTCACTCGCCGAGCACGTCGGGCACGTCGCCGATTGGCAGGAGCTCGCGGTCGACTACATCCGGGTCGCCTCGGCCACGGGCCGCTGGCCTTCGGATGACGACTACGACGGCGGCGACTTCGATCGCTACAACGAGCGTCGGCGAGCACCATGGACGACGATGTCCGCCGGGGCGATCCTCGCCCGTCTCCGTGCCGCGCGGCCACGTCTCCTGGCCGTCGCGAGAGGACTCTCGGCGGAGACCATCCGCAGCCATCAGGCTTGGGGCTGGGTGTACTTCGTGCTGCACGGCCACTACCTCGATCACCTGGCCGTGGTCGAACCGTGGACGGAATCCCTGCGCCTGCGCCAGGTCGACGGCGACCCGTTCGTCGCGGACCCGCGGGCGCCCGACCATGCCGGCTTTCGCGCCCAGGAAGCAGCCGTCGCAGCACAGTTCGACGCGCTCGTGCGGAGCGTCCCGCCGGACCGCTGGGCCGGCCACGAGCTGACCCCCGGCTGGACCCTGCGGGATCATGTCGGCCATCTCGCGGATTGGGCGGCCGAGGGCGCCCGCGCCATCGACGTCTTCCAGGCCACGGGCACATGGCTGTCCGATCCGGAAGAGGGCATCGACGCGTGGAACGAGCGACATGTCGTGGCTTCGCGCGAGGAGCGCCCGGCTGCTGCGCTCGCACGGTACGACACGGCACGCGACGCCCTGCTGGCGGCCATCGACACGCTGCCGATCGAGGATCTCCGCTCACCCGACGGATGGAGCTGGGCCTACGACTGCCTGCACGGCCATGTCCGCAAGCACCTCGCGATGCTGGGGCGTTGGTGCGCGACTGCGGACTGGCCGGGGCCTTGATGCCGACGGACCGAAGCCCGGGGTCCGCGACCGGCAGTGCCGGACTCACCATCGAGGCGATCGTCGCCGTCGAGTCTCCGCGCGAGTTCCGCCTCAATCCGCGTGAGCGCGCGGTCGCCTACACCGCCGAGATGGCCGGCGCCCGGCAACTGTTCACGCTCTCGCTGCGTGGGACGGGGGCGCCGGCCACCCAGATCACCGCGTCCGAGAAACCCATCAGCGATCCGCAGTGGTCGCCGGACGGCCGGCGCCTGGCCTTCGTCCGGGACGACGAGATCTGGATCGTGGAGGCGGACGGTTCTCGGTTCACGCGGGTCGTTGCCAAGCCCGGCGGCGGCCGGGATCCGCAGTGGTCCCCCGATGGGCGGCGACTTGCATTCCTGTCGCGTCGCCGGGGTTGGTCCCAGGTCTGGTTGATCGACGCGCCTGTCCCGCGTCGGGGCCGACCCCAGCGGGACCCCCGGCCACCGGAGCCGGCTGTCCTGACGCCGAGTGGGGTCGACGTCGAGCGCATGGCCTGGTCGCCCGACGGGAAGCGGATGGCGGTCATGGCCCAGCAGGCGCCCGATGCGCTCGAGACGTCGCAGATCGCGATCGTCGACATCGCGACGGGCAAGAGCGCGATCGTCGCCGGCGAGCGCAGCCACGACACGGGGGCGCAATGGCTGGCCGATGGGTCGCTCGTGTACGTGTCCGACGCCGACGGCTGGTTCCAGGTCGTCCGGCGCTCGCCGGACGGTCGCGATCGCGTCGTGGTCACCGACGGCGAGCGGGAGCACGGCGAGCCGCCGGGCGGCTACGGGTATGTCCCGTTGCCCTCGCCCGACGGCAGCCGGATCGTCCACATCGAGGTCCACGACGGCCTGATCGACCTGGTCGTGCGGAGCCTGGCCGATGCCACGCCGCCGAAGCGCGGTCGCGGCCGCCCGCCGAAGACACCGCGGACGGTCCCGGCGGCGACCAGGGCGGAGCGGATCTCGCCGTGGGACGGCGTGTGGCGGGCCGTCGGCTGGTTGCCCGACGGCGCGTGGGTCGCGGCCATCGGCGAGAGCGAGACCCGGCCGCAGGACCTGTGGCTGCTGCCGGTCCCGGGGATCGCGCCCGACGGGGCCCGCCCGCGCCAGGTCACCGACTCGCGCCCGGCCGTCCTCGCCGCCGCGCTCGCGCCGGGACGGGTGTCAACGGGCGAGCGAGTGGCGATCACAGCCCGCGACGGACTGCGCGTCGAGGGCACGTTGTGGCGGCCGAGCGCCGCGACCGGCAAGCGTGGCGGCAAGCGCGTGCCGACCATCATCTACCCGCACGGCGGGCCGACCTGGCAGTCCTTCCGCGCCTTCCCGCCGTTCAAGCTGCTGCTGGCCCGAGTGGGGTTCGCGTTCCTCGACGTCGACTTCCGCGGGTCGACCGGCTACGGCCGCTCGTTCCGCCGCGCCAACCACGACGAGTGGGGCCACGCCGACGTCCAGGACCTCATCGACGCCGGTCGCTGGGCGCAGGAACAGCCGTGGTCGGACGGCCGGCTCGCGATCTTCGGTGGCTCGTACGGCGGCTACATGGTCCTGTGCGCGCTCGTCGAGGAGCCGGCGATGTTCGCGGCCGGGGTCGACCTGTACGGCGACTCGGAGATCGCCGAGAGCTTCCGCCACGGCGATCGACCGGGGCGCCTCGACCTTCTCAAGATGATGGGCACGCCCGATGACCCCGCACGGACCGAGCTGTTCCGCCGCGGCTCGCCGGTCTACCGCGCCGAGCGGATCGAGGCGCCGCTGCTGATCCTGCACGGCCGCAAGGACAAGCGGG
Organism: uncultured Chloroflexia bacterium; assembly: GCA_963735785.1. GTDB lineage: Bacteria > Chloroflexota > Limnocylindria > Limnocylindrales > CSP1-4 > SPCO01. The sequence continues at coordinate 1,476,231 of CAVTMH010000003.1, forward strand.
TCGTCCCGCTGATGACCGAGCGGATGGTCGAGGCCCTCGAGATCGAGGGCAAGACCCACGAGGTCCACTGGTACGACGACGAGGGCCACGGCTGGGAACGACGCGAGAACCGCCGCGACGCGTACGAGCGGATCCTCCGCTTCCTGCGGACCCATGTCCTCGACGAGCCGCCTCCCGAGACGCCCTAATCACCCTAATCCCCGACGACGAGCAGGTCGTCGGACTCGATGTCCGCGAACGCCCCGACGGGTGCTTCGATCGCGAACCGGTAGGGAGCGTCGGGCGCGTACGTCGGACAGGGCGTCGCCGGGCAGAGGGCCATCGAGGCCGTCCCGACGAGCCGGCCCGCATCATCGAACCAGGCGATGTCCAGGGGGAAGGCGACGCCGTCCATCACCCACACGATGGCGCCCGTGTCGACCTCGGGGTCGAACCGGAACAGCATCCCGTCCGCACCGTCGAAGCCAGATCGGCCGCGCATCCCGTCGCGATCCCCGTCGAGGACGGTCCACGTCTCGCCGCCCAGCGTGACCGTCTCGACCCGCGAACCGCAGCCGCCGACCGCCAGGACCGCGGCCAGCGCCAGCGTGACCGCCATCCGCATCAGGTCGAGCGCTCGTCGGCGGGTGGCCGGTTCGAAGGCGGCGTGTCGTCGTCCTCGGGGATCACACTGATCGATCCGTCCGTCTCGAGGACAGCGAGCTTGACGGCATCGACGTCCGCGAGGCCGTGTGAGCGGATCGCGGCCCGAACCTCGTCGACCTCGAGTCCCTCCTCGCGGATGGCGTGCATGAGCAATCGGCCGTCGCGAACCAAGAGGCGCGGCTCGCCTTCGACCGCCTTGCGGACCCGCCTGGATCGGCGAGCCATGGCCTTGAGCCCGAAGTCGAGCGCGAGCAGCGTCACGACTGCCACGAGGCCGCCCCACAGCGTCGTGTTGTCGCCGACCATCGAGTTCTGGACCGCATCGCTGACGACCAGGATGACGACCAGTTCCAGGACGGACATCTGGCCGACCTCGCGCTTGCCCGACAGCCGGAGCGCCGTGACCAGGAACAGGTAGACGATGGCCGTCCGCAGGACGACCTCGGGCAGGCTGGAGCCGATCTCGGGCAGGGATGGCATCGGCCGGACTCTACGCCAGCCGTCGCCGCCCCGTCATCGCGCGGTCGGGCGCACGGGCCGGGGGCGTGGGGTGCCGCGCGCCGACGAGCGCGAGGGCGCCGGGAATCGAAGAACGGTCATCCGCATGGACGACCGTTCTTCTCTATGACGTGACCCTCGCGAGCGGGTCGGTAGTCGACGATCCGGGTGTCAGGGTCCCCAGCGCCGACCGGCCATCAGCACGAGACTGGAGCTGGCCAGAGCGGATAGGAGCATGACGATCCGGAAGGTCTGCGACTTGAGCGTATTCATCGCGTCCCTTTCGGCACCATGGGGGTGCGCACTACGTAACCCCTGGCAACCAACCTACGGCCCGGGTGAGCCCGCGGCCATAGGCCATCGGTACCGGTCGGTCTAGGCGGTTTGGAGTTGCGCGGGCGCATCGCCCACGCTCACGACGAGCGAGGAGCCGGAGCGTCGCGGCTATCCGGCTAGCGGCCGGCCGTCGCCAGCTAGCGGCCGGCCGTCGCCAGGATCGCGTTGAGCTGCGCGATGTGCTCCTCGCCGTGGCCAAGGACGAAGCGCTCTGCGAGATGCCCGACCGGCATCTCGCCCAGTCGCGGATGCACGCCGACCTTCGCCCGGTCGCCGTCGCTGAGCGTCGCAAGCCGGTCCAGCCATCCGCGCAGCCCGTCGTCGATGCGCGCGAAGAGCACGCGGACAGGAAGCGAGCGGTCCCGCGCGATCAGGCCGATCCTGGAGACATCGTCCGCGACCCGCCCGAAGGAAACGGGCGAGGTGCCGTCCCCATCCACGACCCGTTCCAGCTCACCGAGCCAGAACGGAAGCATCTCGGCAACGTGGGCGAGGACCTCGCGCGGACCCCACGACGCCTCGGGCTCCGTCCCGAATCTGGCGGCCAGCGGCCAGGGCTCGCCGGCGGCGACCCGAGCCGCCAATGCGGCGTAGGCGCCGCGGGCATCGGCCAGCCGGTCCAGTTCGGACCGTGGATCGGGCTGCGTCATGGTCGCCAGTGTCGCACGCGGGGCGTACGATGCACGCACTGACCACGCCCCGACCGACGCCCGCCACGAGCGGGCCACCGGGGCCGGAGCCGCCTGCAGCGGAGATGCGCCATGACCGAGACGCTCCCTCGCGGGGCCGCCAACCAGGCGGGTGCCCGCGTGGATACCGACGCCTACGCGAAGGCCGCCGATTTCCTGCCGATCGACGGCATCGACCACATCGAGTTCTGGGTGGGGAACGCCCGCCAGGCGAGCGCCTACTACCGCGCGCTGTGGGGGTTCACTCCCGTGGCATTCAGCGGCCTCGAGACGAAGGTGCGCGACCGCGCCAGCTACGTCATGGTCCAGAACGGGATCCGGTTCGTGTTCACCGCGCCGCTCACCCCGGACGGCGAGATCGCCGACCACCTCCGCGAGCACGGCGACGGCGTCCACGACATCGCGTTCGCGGTCGCCGACGTCGAGTCGGCGTGGCGCGAGACGACGACGCGCGGTGCGGCATCCGCCATGGAACCCACGGAGCTCGACGGAGGCGAGGACGGGGTCCTGCGCCGGGCCGCCATCCGGACCTACGGCGAGACGCTGCACTCGTTCGTCGACCGGCGCGACTATCACGGCGCCTTCGCGCCGGGCTACCGCAAGGTGGCCTCGCCGGCGCGTGCGGCCGATGGGCTCAGCCTGCTCGAGGTCGACCACTGCGTCGGCAACGTCGGGCTCGGCGAGATGGACCAGTTCGTCGATTTCTATCGGGACGTCCTGGGCTTCGCCCAGCTGATCCACTACGACGACAAGGTCATCCACACCGACTACAGCGCGCTGATGTCGAAGGTCATGACCAACGGCAACGGTCGGATCAAGTTCCCGATCAACGAGCCGGCCTCGGGCAAGAAGAAGAGCCAGATCCAGGAGTACCTCGACTGGTATCGATCCCCCGGCTGCCAGCACATCGCCCTGCGCACCGAGGACATCGTCGGTACGGTCCGGCGGCTGCGCCAGAGCGGGGTCGAATTCCTCGGGCTGCCACACGAGTACTACGCGACGCTCGCGGATCGTGTCGGGGACGTCGGGGTGCCCATCGACACGCTCGAGGAGCTCGGCATCGAGGCCGATCGTGACGAGGAGGGCTACCTCCTGCAGATCTTCACGCGACCGGTCCAGGACCGCCCCACGTTCTTCTTCGAGATCATCGAGCGCCACGGCTCGCGCGGGTTCGGTGTCGGCAACTTCAAGGCGCTCTTCGAGGCCATCGAGCGCGAGCAGGAGAAGCGCGGCAACCTCTGAGCGCCCAGTTGGGGCGCCGCGGCCTCGGCCCCGATCGGGCCGACGCCAGCGGGTATCCTCGTCGGCGGAGATGGCGGGCGCGCCGCCCTACCAACGCAGGAGAGGGTGCGATGGACTGGTATCCGTGGATCGTCTTCGTCCACGTTGCGGCCGCGTTCCTGTTCGTCATGGGCCACGGGGCCTCGATGTGGGCCTCCGACCAGATCCGGCATGAGCGGGATACGGTCAGGATCAAGGCACTGCTGGAGCTGTCGGGCCGCAGCCTGATCCTCGTCTACGCTGCGCTGCTCACGCTGATCGTGGCGGGGATCATCGCCGGGATCATGGGCCGGCACTTCGCGCGAGGCTGGATCTGGGCTGCCATCGGCGTCCTGGTCGTGATCGTCGTCCTGATGTACGCGCTCGCGTCGACCTACTACGGGCGCGTGCGGGAGGCGGTCGGGCTTCGTTCGCAGCGCACGCCCAAGGACGCCCCGGACCCCACCCCGATCTCGGCGGAGGAGCTGGCCGTGCTGGTCGATTCGCGTCGCGCCGACGTCATCGGGCTCATCGGGGTCATCGGGTTGCTGGTCCTGATCTGGCTGATGATGTTCAAGCCGTTCTGACGCTCGGGGCGGCGTGGGTCGGAACCGCTCGGCACGTCCCGCTCGTCAGGACATCGCCAGCCGATCCAGGAGTTCGTGTCATGCGTCATCGCTCCGTGGGCCGCCCGCCCCCGAAGGTCGTCGTTCTGCTCCTCCTCTCCGTCATCGCGGGCGCCTGCTCGATGGGCGATGACACGGCCAACGGTGGCCTGGGCAACACGTCCTGGACGGTCGTCGAGATCGCCGGCCAGCCGACGGCGGCCGGCGCCCAACCGACCATGCGCTTCGCTCCGGACGGAACGATCTCGGGGAGCGGCGGCTGCAACCAGTACACGGGCCGGTTCCGCACCGAAGGCGACAAGATCGCGATCGGTGCGGTGTCATCGACCCTGATGGGGTGCGAGGGTGAGCTCGGCCAGCAGGAGGCGGCCTTCCTGGCCGGTCTCGAGGGCGCGTCGAGCTGGCGCCAGACCGAGACCGGGCAACTTGAGCTCGGTGGGACGGTCGGGATCGTGGGCGCCCCGCTCGTCAAGGTGCCGCCCGCCGGCGAGGAGGAGACCGACCCGGATCCGGGCGCTGCCGCCGCCTCCCTCTTGGGCACGAACTGGACGCTCCTCGAGATGGGCGGCACGGCCGACTTCGCCAGGCTCAGGCCGTCGCTGCATTTCGGTCTCGACGGGATGGTCTCCGGGTTCGCCGGCTGCAACAAGTTCAGCGGGCCCGTCACCCTGGGCGCGACCGAGTTGCGCCTTGGATCGCTCGTGATGACGAAGATGGCATGCGAGCGTCCAGCCGGCACGGTCGAGTCGATGTACCTCGAGGCGCTCGCAGGCGCGACCTCCTGGTCGATCGACGCGACCGGGCAGCTCATGCTCGGTGGAGCGATACCCCTCACGTTCGGGCCAGGCTGAGCGGCAGCGTCCATGCGACTCGCGCATGTCCGCGACCGGCACGCTCCAGCGGGTGCGCCCTGGCGGCTGGTGGCCGCGCTCCACGACCCGCCGGCACGCTGGCTCGACCTCGAGGTGGCCCGCCGTCGAGCCGTGACGGCAAGGCCGGAGCTGGCCCACGACGCCGCGCTGTTCCGGCAGCCGGTCACGACGCTCGACGATCACCTCGGACGCGGGCTCCGCGTGGCCGCCATCGGGGAGCTGGTCGACGGGTTCCAGATGCGCGGCGAGGTCGACGATGCTGTGGCCAACGCGACCGACCTCGTGTTCGGATCACCGATCCTTGCTCCGCCGTCACTCCGCGACGGCTACGGCTTCGAGGGCCACGTTCGCACGATGTGGGAGCGCCGCGGCGGTGAGGTCCCAGAAGCCTGGTATCGACTCGCGGTCTTCTACTTCTCCAACGTGTCGGAGGTCCGCGGACCGGACGATCCGGTCTGGGCGCCGAACGGATCGGCCGAGCTCGACTACGAGCTGGAGGTCGCCGCGCTCATCGACACGCCGGCCCGCGACCTCACGCTCGAGCGCGCCGAAGACGCGATCGGGGGCTACACGATCTTCAACGATTGGTCGGCGCGGGACCTCCAGCGCGAGGAGACCACGGTCAGGCTCGGACCGGCCAAGGGGAAGGACTTCGCGAGCTCGTTCGGGCCGTGGCTGGTCACACCCGACGAGCTCGAGGATGCGCGCTCGAAACGCGGCTACGACCTGGCCATGACCGCCTCAGTGAACGGGGTCGAGACCTCACGCGGTCGCTGGTCCGACGCTGTCCACGGCCTGGCCGACATCACCGCGCGCGCATCGGCCGATGTCAGGCTGCGTCCGGGGGACCTCATCGGTTCGGGCACGGTGGGGACCGGCTGTCTCCTCGAGATCCGGGACTCGACCCTGGGCCGCTACCTCCAGCCGGGCGACGAGGTCGTGCTGGACGTCGAACGCCTGGGTCGGCTGCGCACCCCCGTGGTCGCTCGACCGGGCTGACGGCCACGTCCCGCTCGGTCCATCATCACGGCCATGCTCATCGCGCCGATGACGCCGACCGATTGGCCCCAGGTCCGCCGCATCTACGCCGAAGGGATCGCGACCGGCGATGCCACGCTCGAACGGGAGGCGCCCGACTGGGATCATTTCGACCGGTCGCACAGGCCCGACTGCCGTTTGGTCGCCCGTGACACGAAGACCGGGCCGGTCCTCGGATGGGTGGCGCTGACGGCCTATTCGGCGCGCCGGGTGTACAGCGGCGTGGCCTGGGAGAGCGTGTACGTCGCGGAGACGGCTCGCGGTCGTGGCGTGGGTCGGGCCTTGCTGGATGCGGTGATCCCGGCGGCCGAGGCAGCCGGGTTCTGGACGCTCCTCGCCGGCGTGATGGCGGAGAACGCGGCAAGTCGGGCGTTGCATGTGCGTGCCGGCTTCCGCGAGGTCGGTGTCCAGCGGGCCCTCGGACGCGACCCGACCGGCCGATGGCGCGATGTCGTGCTGCTCGAGCGCCGTTCGCTGGCCTCAGACTGATCAGGTAACGTCGCGGTCGAGCCCCAATCGCACCGCGATGGCAGCAGCCTCGGTGCGGGTCGCGACGCCGAGTTTGCCGAGGATGTTCGAGACGTGAACGCCAGCCGTGTTCTCGCTGATGAACAGGAGCTCCGCGATGCGCTTGTTCGTGAGGCCTGCGGCCACGAGCGGCAGCACCTCGAGCTCACGTCGGGTCAACCCGAGACCGTCCAGAGCCCCCGCAGCGGGGGCCGACGACGCCGAGGATGTCCCCGACACAGTGGAGCTTTCACCAGCGGAGTCCCCGGCACGACTCGCCTCGTCCGGGATCCGCACCCGCGCCCGGCGAGCGAGACCCTCGATCCATCCGCGGAGTGGGCCGGCGCCGAGGCCATCCGCAACGGTATACGCCGCCACGAGCGCTGCCTCGGCGTCGCGACGCGGCGCCCGCGCCTCGAGCATCGACTCCGCGAGCCGGAAGCGCGCATAGGCGATCGGCCAGACGATGCCGGCCCGATCCGCGGCGTCGACCGCCACACGCCACGCATCGGGTGCCACGTCGCCGTCCGCGCGGCGGCATTCGGCGTGCGCGACGGCCACCACGCTCTCGAGGCGACCACCGAAGGCGTCCTCTCCGGGCAACTCGGCCCGGATCCGCTCGAGGATCGCCGCGGCATCGCGGGCGCCGGCGCCGGCCCGCGCGGCTCCGGCCTCGTCGCGGAGCGCACGAGCCAGGCTCGCGGCATCGGCTTCGGCGCGTGCGGCCATGGCCGCGAGCTCCATGACATAGAAGTGGTCACCGGTCCGCCCCAGGCGATCGAGTGCGTCGGCCGCGATGGACGCCGCGGTGATCGCGTCTTCGTCCGTCAATGCCAGTTCGATCAAGCCGACGTGGACCGGCCCGGTGAACTGTGCATCCCGCAACGGCTCGACGAGCGCCCTCCCCTCTGCAAGCAGCGTACGAGCGTCCGCCGAGCGGCCGCGCCGCACGAGGAACAGGCCCGCGACGGCGAGGATGCCCATCCGGGTCCCACCGAAGACCTTCGCTGCCACGAGCTCGTCGAGCGTCCGCTCCGCAGCGTCCCAGCGGCCAAGATCGATCTCTGCATCGGCGACATTCGAACGGATGAAGCGTCCGTACTGTTCATACGCTCCAGCGGATCGTGCCCAGGCAACCCCTGCCTCGGCGACGTCGAGGCTCTCCTCGAATGACCCGCAGATGAGCAGGATCGAGCTGTAGTTGGCGTACGCCCGACCGATGGCGTCGATGTCGCCGTCCGCGAGGTTGCGCGCGAATGCCTCCCGTGACACGGTGATCCCGTCGGCGCATCGCCCGCTGAGCGAGAGACTGGTTCCGAGCGTGCTCATCGCGTGCGCCTCGGGCAGCGCCGCATCGGCCGAACGGGCGAGGTCGATGGCTGCCTCGGCGACCGGGATGGCGCGGGCATGGCCGCCGCGGAGCATGTACGCACCGGCCAGAGCCGCGAGGACACGGGCACGCTCGGGAGATGGGCCGGCGCCTTCCATCGCGGCGGCCGTCGACTCGAGGATGTCGGTCGCATCCTGGGTCGCGCCTGCCACCCACGACGCCCGCGCGAGGCGCTCGTTCGCTGCGGCCCAGCGTTCGGGTTCGCGGACGGGATCGACCAGCCCGACTGCCACCCGGGCCAGATCCACCGCCAGATCCAGGCGGCCGATGATCATCGCCCCCAGGCTTGCCTCGTGATGCAGCGTCGACGCGTCGACGCCGGCGGGCCGGTCGTCCGCCGGGACGACATCCCAGAGCTCGATCGCATGCTCGAACGATCGGACGCTCTCGGCAAAGGCGTAGCTGTCTGCAGCGGCGCGAGCGGCACCGATCCAGGCGCGCAAAGCGCGCACCGGTTCATGCGCGGCGGTCGCATGGTGCGCAACGGCCGCGAGCAGGCTGGCCCCTTCGGCGCCGTCCGGCACCGGTCTCGCATCGAGGGTCGCCGCATAGGCGGCGTGGATGCGGCGCCGTTCTGACGGGAGGAGATCGTCGTACACCGCCTCGGCGAGCAGGGCGTGGCGGAACCGGTACCGCCCCTCGTCCGTGTCGCTGACGAGGAGCTGCGCGGCGAGTGCCTCGCGCATCGGTTCCTCGAGGTCCGGCTCCGGTCGTGCGGCGACCTCGGCGAGGAGCGCCGGGTCCACGGAGCGCCCGTCCACGGCCGCGATACCCAGGACGCGCTGGGCGTCCTCGGAGAGTGCCGAGACGCGAGACAGCAGGACCTCGCGCAGGGTTTCGGACAGCCCGGCGGCGGCGGTGCCGCCACCCGCCGCGAGCAACTCCTCGATGAAGAAGGGGTTGCCCTCTGCACGCCGCCCGATCGCGTCGAGGAGCTCAGCGTCCGGCTCGTGCCCGATGATCGCCTCGACTTGTGCGCCCAGCTCCTCGCGTCCGAACCGCGCGAGCTCCATACGCCGGACCCGCGGGAGGCGGTCCACCTCCGCCAGCCAGGGCCGAAGGGGATGCCGGCGATGCAGTTCGTCCGTTCGATAGGTCCCGATGACGACGAGACGCTCGGTTCGGACATTGCGAGCCAGGAAGGCCACGAGATCGCGGGTCGAGCTATCGGCCCAATGGAGGTCCTCGAGGATGCATACGACCGGCGCCCGCTCGCCCAGATCGCGAAGGAGGGCCAGGACGCCCTCGAAGATCCGGGCCTGGATCCACTCCGGGCGCCCGGGTCCCCCGGCATCCGCCGCCGCCGGAGTCCCGAAATCGGGCAAGAGTCGGCCCAGCTCGACCGTGGCGGGTGTTCGCAGGGCCTCGAAGTCCATCTCGCCAAAACGGCCCCCCGCGAGCGTCATCGGCAGCCGCCGCAACGCTTCCACGATCGGTGCGAACGGCAGGCCTCCGCCATCACCCAGGCTGACGCACCCGCCCTCGAGGAGGATCGCGCCCAGGTCCTGCGAGCGCGCTCCCGCCTCGTCCATCAGCCGCGTCTTGCCGATGCCGGCCTCGCCACCTACGAGGATGACCGCCGCCCCTCCGGCACTGGCGCGCTCGACCGCCGTCAGGAGGCTGTTCAGTTCGGCCTGACGTCCGATGAAGACCGAGCTCGAGACGCGTGTCGCCACGCGGCTCATGGTACGAGAGCCACCCTCCATCCCGGGCGCGGCAGGCTGCAGATCAGGCGAAGGATGGAGCGCCGGCGAGCCGGCGGAGCAGCGTGTTCAGGCGTTGCTTGGCGGCGGGCCGCGACCCAGAGGTCGGTGCGTCAAACCGGCGAATCAGGCGTCGGGCCTCGGCCTCGGCGAGGAGCTCGGTCTGGTGGTCATAGGCCGCGGTCAGGATGTCGATCTCAGCGGTCATCGGGGTCTCCCTCTCGGTCGTGGCATCGCGTGACTTGTTCTCGCGTCGTCCTCAAGGTAAGGCGGGTGCGCGTCCATGCCATCGGGTGACCTCCCCATATCCGCCGCACGCGAGCCTTTATTTCGCGAGCCGCCGGCCCGGCGCGCCTTTACGCCCGTTCGCCCCCAACGAGACCGCTCGCGTACGATGTCGATGGAGGTCATCCGATGTACTACGTCCGCCGTGGCAGCGTCCCGCAGCAGCGCCACACGCAGCACCGCGCCGCGGATGACGGCCTGTACGCAGAAGAGCTGTTCGGCATGGAGGGGTTCACCGGTCGAAGCTCACTGCTGTACCACCTGACCCCACCGACGCGAACCCATCGGATCGAACCCGTCAGCCGGATCCGCCTCGAGGCGGCCGACGACGACCTGCATCGCCATCGACTGACCAAGACCGGTGGCGTGCCCCTGAGCGGCGACGTCGTCACGGGCCGCGTCCCGCTGTACTTCAACCACGACGTGGTGTTCGGGGTGGTTCGACCCGCCGAAGCGATGCCGGCGGGCTCGTTCTATCGCAACGGGATCGCGGACGAGATGCTGTTCGTGCACGAGGGGACCGGCCTGTGCGACACGGTGTTCGGCCCGCTGCGCTACGGACCGGGCGATTACCTGGTGCTGCCGATCGGCACGACCTGGCGGCTCGACCCGGATGTCGGTTCGGAGCAGCGGATGCTGTACCTCGAGGCGCCGTCCGTCATCGAGCCGCCGAAGCGCTACCGCAACGACTACGGCCAGCTGCTCGAGCACGCGCCCTACTCACAGCGAGACCTCCATGCCCCGGACGGGGTCGAACCGCGCGCCGAGGAGGGGGACTTCGTGATCGGAGTGCGGTCGTCGGACCGGATCACCGCCTATCACTACCGGCACCATCCGTTCGATCTGGTCGGCTGGGATGGCTATCTCTGGCCGTTCCGGTTCAATATCGGCGATTTCCAGCCGATCACCGGCCGGGTCCACCAGCCCCCGCCGGTGCACCAGACGTTCCAGGCCCGGAACTTCGTGGTGTGCTCGTTCGTGCCGCGCAAATTCGACTACCACCCGCTCGCCATCCCGGCGCCCTACAACCACTCGAACATCAACTCCGACGAGGTCATCTACTACGTGGCTGGCAACTTCATGAGCCGGCGCGGGGTCGAGATCGCCTCGTTCACCCTGCACCCGGCGGGAATCCCGCACGGTCCGCACCCGGGCACGGTGGAGGCGTCCATCGGCAAGGAGGCCACCGAAGAGCTGGCCGTGATGGTCGACACGTTCCACCCCCTGCACGTGACCCAGGCGGCGATGGACCTCGACGACGACCGCTATCCCTACTCGTGGCTGCCGCCCGACGATGCCTCGGGCGAGGCCGCTGAGCTGAGCGAGCGCGGTCCGGAGGCCTTCCCCGACTGAGACGTTACGTGGCCACGGCGATCACGGACTCGGGCTGGGGAGTGCCGCGTCCTCGGGTCGCAGATCGATGGTCGCGGCCAACGCGTCGAACAGTTCCCGGCCGTTCGTGACCTCAGCGTCGAACAGGAACAGCGTGAACATGTAGACGCGCCCCCCGAGGACGATGGTTGCCTCGACCTCGCCGCAGGCGTCCCGGAGGCGACCCGGCGCCCCGTCGATGCTGATCAGCTCCTGTCTCTCGCGTGGTGGCACGCAGTTCGGGTCGCCGAAGGTGAGGTACTCGTCGATCCAGTGGTTCACGTCCGGCAGCCCGTCCGGGAGCGGCGCGGAGGCCGCCCGTAGCCCCGAGAGCCCGTCGGGACCAGCGATGAGGTCGAATGGTGCGCCGGGCGAGTTTCCTGCCTTCCAATCGGGCGGCCACCAGGTCTGGCTCGCCTCCGCCCCGGACCAGTCCGCGGGATACATGACGGCGTACCCGTAGCGCCTGGAGACGTACGACTCCGACATGACGGGGATGACAAGGGTCGTCGGGATCGGGGCGGCTGAGGGCGCCTCCGATGGTGACGGAGAGGGCGAGGTCGACGTCGACGGCGCCAGAGGCGGTCCGCCGACGTTGCTTCGGTCCGGGGCGATCCGGGACACGGCCAAGCCGGCGATCGCCACAACCATCACCGCCACCGCGGCCAGCGCCACCAGTGACAGCCGATCCACCGGCCGAAACCGCCACGGAAACCACACGGAACGTCGGGACTGATGCGTCGTTCGAACGTCGACCGCGATGGCGCGCCTGGTCGAATCGGGAAGTTCGTTGGGCCCCTCTTCGAGCCAGGCGCCGACGACGGCGCTTAGGTCGCGCGGAGGATTCATGCGGGTCGTACCTCCGCGGCTTCGACGCGGCTATCGGCATCGATCGCCGCGCGCAGGGCCCTGGTGGCGTGATGGAGTCGCGACTTGACCGTGCCGACTGGCACGCCCGCGATGTCGGCGATGTCCGTCAGCGGAAGACCCGCGTGGTGGTGCAGCACGAAGACAGCCCGGTGCTGTGGCGTGAGGCGCGCGAACGCCCGGTCCAGCATGTCTCGATCCTCGACGGTCAGCATCGGATCGGGCCCGCCCGGTCCGTCCATCGGCAGGGCCCGGATGCGGGTGATCCAACGCCGGTGGCGACGCAGCTCGTCGTAGCAGGCGTTCACGAGCAGCCGATGGAGCCATGGCCCGAACCGTTCCGGATCGCGGAGGTGAGGAAGCTCGCGCCAGGCGAGCAGGAAGGCCTGCTGGACCGCGTCCTGCGCCCGCTCCGTATCGCGCAGGATCCGGTACGCGATCGCGTAGCACAGGTTGCCATCGAGGTCGACGAGTTCTGTAAAGGCGGTGTCGTCGCCGTCACGTGCCCGCTCGACCAGCCTCGTCCGCATCAGCGGCACCCTAGCGGCGCCCGATGGGCGCTTCACCTCAACAGATGGTCGCACCCCGACCAAGGTTCATTCGCGGCGGAGTATGAAGCCTGCCTGTCGCGGAGCGTTCACCGGCCACGAGCACATCGGCGACCGGGGCCGACGGACCGGCGCCTCGGGCCGACGGAGCGGCGACCGACGCGGCATCATCTCCTCGTGACCGACTTCCGAACGCGCATCCGCACCGGCGAGACGCTGATCGGCGTCTTCTCGGACCTCGCCTCGCCCCTCGCCGTCGAACTGTGCGGCCAGGCAGGCTTCGACTGGATCGTCCTGGACCTCGAACACGGGACCGCGACGGAGGCGGACCTCCTCGGCCTCCTGTACGCGGCGGGTACGACGCCCATGGCGCCGATCGTGCGTGCGCAATCGGCCGAGCGGCTTCGCGTGGGACGGGCGCTCGACCTGGGCGCCGCCGGCGTCATGCTGCCGCAGACTGCAGTCAGCAGCCGAGGTGCGCCAGGCGGTCGTGTACCTGCGCTATCCGCCGGCGGGTGTCCGCGGCCTCGCCTTGCGGACCCGCGGCGCCGATATGGGCGCACTCGGCCACGCCGATGTCGCGCGGGTAGTGAATGATCGGGTCGTCGGGATCGTCCAGATCGAATCGGTCGGAGCCGTCGCGGACGCCGACGAGATCGCGGCCCTCGACGAGGTCGATGTCCTGTTCGTCGGACCGGCCGACCTGTCGCACACGCTCGGCGTTCCCGGCCGGTTCGACGACGACACCTACGTCGCAGCGCTCCGGAAGGTCACCGAGGCGTGCGCGCGGCACGGGAAGGCGGCCGGCATCCTGATCTACGACACGGCGGCGCTCCCGCGCCACCAGGAGCTTGGGTTCCGGTTCATCGGGCTCGGTTCCGAGGGCTCGTTCGTCAGCGCGGGCGCGCGGGAGATGCTGACGGCCGCCGGTCGGACGAATCCGGCGTAGCGCCCCCGCGACTGCCCGTTGTTCCGCCGCCAGTGCTCCGCCGGGCTCCGGCATCGGCGCAATGGATGCGGTCCTCTCAGGAACACCATCCCGATGAGGCCCTCGTGAACGATCTCCCAGGCGACAATGAGGGACAGTCTGGGGTGGCGACCACACACATGCGTGGCCATCACGTTCCCCCAAGGAACGAGATACAGGCCGGCCGACGTCCTCAGCGGGGTGCAACCCGCGCGGCATCCGCATAGCCCGCGAACGCGGCGTCGGATCGGCGGCCGTCGATTCTCGTACGGATCAGCCAGTCTCGCCGTCGACTCGTCGGGTCCACGAGAGCCAGGCCTCGCGCTCCCGCTGGCATGGCGTCCGGGGCTTCGAGATCCGCGAGCATGTCCGGGGCTCTCCGCGGGAACGATAGCGCCAGCGTCCGCCAATTCAGTCGGACGGCCCGTTCGACCTCCTCGCTCGAAAGCATGAGGAGCCATGACGCTGCGCGCCGCGGCTGCCACCCGAGGCTCCGTGCGATCTCCCATGCCGTTCGTTCGTACCAAGCGACCTGGCGCTCGATCGCGCCGAGGTCGTCAAGACGGGTCTTGATCTCGAGGATCAGGAGCACCCCAGTTGTCGGATCGAAGGCAAGCATGTCGATCCACCCGTGCGACCGACCATGCCGGACTTCGACCTCCCGCGCGACCCGCCATCCAGTCGCCAACAGTCGCCTAGACACGAAGCCAGAACAATGTGCATGGACGAGGTCGCGCTGCAGTCGGTCCTTGGTGAAGATGGGCGGTCGCACGATGAGGTCGAGCTCAAGGCCCAACGCCCCCGCGATCCTCTCGACGAGATCGAGCGACGGATTGGCCTGGCCACGTTCCACCTTGGCGATGTAGCTCCGCGACACGCCGACTCGATCGCCGATCTGTTGCTGGGTCAGGTCGAGACGGCCCCTTGTGTCCTTGCAGGCCGAGCCGAACGTGACACGGAGCGGCGGATGGCGAACGGTAGCGAGGTGGTGCATTGGGCGAGTGAAGCAGAGGGTCCTGCACCCGCACTTAGCTCGGAGTCATTACCCGGCGAGGAGGCTGGCGCAACGACCCGCTCAGAGGCGGCCGTTCCTGGCAGGAACGCGTTTCGTCATCGTCCTGTGTGGGCCGCAACCCAAACGACAACCTGATGCGTTTGCGGGCGAGGACCACGCACGTTCGTGGACGTCCGGTTCCTCCAAGGACCAGCATCCCGCACATTTGCCCTGCCCAGGGCCGGGCGCGAATAGCCGCGCCTCGCACGTCGCCGCTCGTCCGTCGCCGCCGGCTATCGCCGCTGACGGCCGCCGGTCGGACGAATCCCGCGTAGCGGCTCGCGCGAGGAGGCCGTCAGCCCGACCTGCCGACCTCGGCTTCAAGAGGCGTCGCCGGCTCGGGCGCGCCCCGCGGCCGGGGTGCCGTCTGCGCCACCACGACCGCGACGAGGATGAGGGCCGCCCCGAGCAACTGGATGGGCGCGAGCACCTGGTCGAGAAACACCCATGCGAGGAGCACGATGACCAGGGGCTCGACCGTAGCGGTCAGCGCCGCCCGGGCGGCGCCGATGCGACGCGCTCCGGCGTAGAACGTCTGGATGGCCAGGAAGGACGCCACGAACGCGACGGCGAGGATCCCGGGCCACGCCGCCGAGGGCACCGCGACCGGGTCCAGCGGCCGTCCGGCCAGCACGCCGGCGCCCGCATACACGGCCGCCGTCGCACTCATCATCAAGGTCGTGGTGACGGCGGCGTCACCTGCCGGCGACCCATCCACGCTCGACTCGCTGGCGAGGCGGTCCCGGCGCTCGCCCGACAACCGAGCCGACAGGATGATCCAGATCGAGTAGATGACGGCGGAGGCGAACACCAGGACCAGGCCGCTCACCGGTGGGGCGTCGGAGACATCGATCCCGCCAAGGGCCAGGGCGGAGCCGGCGACGGCGAGGGCGGCGGCGATCCACGGGCGTCGTCCGGGAAGCCGCGTCGCGAATCGCAGTGACAGCACAGCGACCATGACGGGGTACGTGTAGACGACGACCCCCGCGAGGGCGGCCGGCACGGTCTCGAGGCTCGCGTAATACGTACCGGCATTGCCCACGAACAGCGCACCCAGCGCGAGCGCGACCGCGAGCTGCCGGCGGGTCATCCCGTGCAGGGCCGCGCGCCGGCCCGGCGACGCCAGGACCCACGCCCAACCGAGGATGGCCCCGATCAGGAACCGCCAGCTGACGAGCGTCAGCCAGTCCACCCCGGTCGCGTAGATCGGTGCGGCGAGGATCGATCCCGATCCGTAGCCGACGGCCGAGATGACCACCAGGCCGATGCCCACCGCCGACCGTCGATCCATGCGCCGCGAGGCTACCAGCGTGGACCCATCGAGCGCAGTGACGGTCTACACTTCGAGGCGTGACCGACCTCTCCGAAGGCGTGGTCGCCAGTCGCGTCCCATCCCTGACCGACGAGCGACTGCGCGTGCTCAGCCGCCGCCACCCCGTGACCGTTCCACCGGGCACCAGCCTCGCCGATTGCCTGCGGGCGATCCAGCGCACCGGGACGGGTGATTCGGTCTTCGTCTGCGACAACGATGGCAGCCTGCGCGGCGTCCTGACCGAGCGCGACATCTTCGGGCGCATCGTCGGTGGCAACGTCGATCTCCACCAGCCCGTGGAGACGCTGATGACGACCGAGCCGCGCACGCTCGACCTGGACCAGACGATCCGCGATGCGATCGAGCTCATGCAGACCGGCACCTACCGGAACATCCCGCTCGTGGACGACTCGGGCCACCTGGTCGGGGTGGTCCGCCAGAACGACATCATCAAGTACCTCGCCGAGTCGTTCCCCGAAGAGCTGCTGAACCTGCCACCCCGGCCGCACCAGCGCATGAAGGCACCGGAAGGGGCGTGACGATCACCGCGGAGCAGGAGCTCCCGACCCAGGAACTCGAGCGGGTCACCATCCGCTTCGCCGGCGATTCCGGCGACGGGATGCAGTTGACCGGGACGCAGTTCACCCGGACGGCCGCGGTCTTCGGGAACGACATCAGCACGCTGCCTGACTTCCCGGCCGAGATCCGCGCCCCGGCCGGCTCCCTGCCGGGTGTCAGCGGTTTCCAGATCAGCTTCAGCTCGACCGAGATCCACACGCCCGGCGACGCGCCTGACGTGCTCGTCGCGATGAACCCCGCCGCGCTCAAGACGAACATCGGCGATCTGCCGGCGGGCGGGGCCCTCATCGTCAATAGCGACGCCTTCACGCAGGCCAACCTCAACAAGGCGGCCTACGCGTCCAACCCGCTGAGCGATGGCTCGCTGGAGGCCTACACCACCTTCGAGATCCCGATCTCGTCGCTCAACGAGCGGTCGCTCGACGGGCTCGAGATGACGAGCAAGCAGAAGGACCTGACGAAGAACTTCTTCGCCCTCGGGATCATGTTCTGGCTGTACGAGCGGAGCATGGATCCGACCCTCGGATGGATCGACGCGAAGTTCTCCGCGCGCCCGGTCATCGCGGAGGCGAACAAGCGCGCCCTCCGGGCCGGCTACGCATTCGGCGAGACGACCGAGATGTTCCACACCCATTACCGCGTGCGGCCGGCCAAGCTGGCGCCCGGCACGTACCGGAACATCACCGGCAACGAGGCGACCGCGCTCGGCTTCCTCGCCGCGAGCAAGCTCGCCGACCGCCAGCTCTTCTACGGCTCCTACCCGATCACCCCGGCGAGCGACATCCTGCACCAGCTGTCCGGGTACAAGACGTTCGGGGTCAAGACGTTCCAGGCCGAGGACGAGATCGCGGCGATCGGGGCGGCGATCGGGGCGAGCTACGGCGGTGCGCTCGGGCTGACGGCATCGTCGGGGCCCGGCATCGCGCTCAAGACCGAGGCGATGGGCCTCGCGGTCATGGTCGAGCTGCCGCTCGTCGTCATCGACGTCCAGCGCGCCGGCCCCTCGACCGGGATGCCGACGAAGAACGAGCAGGCGGACCTGCTCCAGGTGATGTTCGGGCGCAACTCCGACTCGCCGATCCCGATCGTCGCGCCGGCGACGCCCGGCGAATGCTTCGACCTCGCGATCGAGGCCGTCCGGATCGCGCTCAAGTACATGACCCCGGTCGTCTACCTGTCCGACGCGTTCCTCGCCACCGGCTCCGAGCCGTGGCCGATCCCGGACCTCGCCGACCTGCCCGAGCATCGCTGTCTCGAACGCCGCCGCCGACGGGCGGATCTTCCAGCCCTACCTGCGCGACCCCGAGACGCTCGCCCGGCCCTGGGCCGTGCCGGGCACGGCCGGCCTGGAGCATCGGATCGGCGGGCTCGAGAAGGCCGACGGCACGCGGCAACGTCAGCTACGACCCGGACAACCACCACAAGATGCAGATGCTGCGTGCAGCAGAAGGTCGCCGGCATCGCCGAGCGACATCCCGCCGCTCGAGGTCTTCGGACCCGACCGCGGCGACCTGCTGATCCTCGGCTGGGGCTCCACGTACGGCGCGATCCGCTCCGCCGTCGGAGCGCCTGCAGGCCGAGGGCCGCTCCGTCGCCCATGCCCACCTGCGCCATCTCAACCCGTTCCCGGCCAACACCGAGGCGGTCCTGCGCAGCTACCGCCGGGTCCTCATCCCCGAGGTCAACCTCGGCCAGCTGCTGATGCTCGTCCGGGCGAGGTACCTCATCGATGCCGTCGGCTACGACCGCGTTCGCGGCAAGCCGTTCCGCATCACCGAGATCGTCGAGGAAGCCGAACGCGTCCTCGCGGAGAACAAGGCGACATGACCACCGACGCCACGGCACCGCGTCCCGTCGCAGCCGGCGCTCAGCCCCGAGAACGCGAGGTCATCGCGCTGACCCGCAAGGACTTCGTGTCCGACCAGGAGGTCCGCTGGTGCCCGGGCTGCGGCGACTACTCGATCCTGGCCCAGACCCAGAAGGTCATGCCCGACTTCGGCTACAAGAAGGAGGACATCGTCTTCATCAGCGGCATCGGCTGCTCCGGCCGCCTGCCGTACTACATGAACACGTACGGCTTCCACACGATCCACGGCCGCGCCCCGACGCTGGCGACCGGGCTCAAGGCCGCGCGCCCGGACCTGATGGTCTGGGTCATCACCGGCGACGGCGACGCGCTGTCGCATCGGCGGCAACCACGTCATCCACTCGATGCGCCGCAACGTCGACATCAACCTCGTGATGTTCAACAACCGCATCTACGGGCTGACCAAGGGCCAGGCCTCGCCGACCTCGGAGTTCGGCAAGAAGACGAAGTCGACGCCGGTCGGGCTCGATCGACACGCCGATCATCCCGCTGACGATCGCCCTCGCCGCCGAGGCCTCGTTCGTCGCCCGCTCGGTCGACACCCACACCGAGCACCTGCAGCAGACCCTGGAGCGTGGTGGCCGGCACAAGGGCTCCTCGTTCGTCGAGGTCCTCCAGAACTGCAACATCTTCAACGACGGGGCGTGGCGCGACTTCACCGACCGCGAGGTCCGCGAGGACCGGATGCTCGTCCTCGAGCACGGCAAGCCGATGATCTTCGGCAAGGACCGCGACAAGGGCATCCGGCTCGACGGGCTCCACCCGGAGGTCGTGACGATCGGGGCAGACGGCGTGACCGAGGCGGACCTGCTGGTCCACGACGAGGCGGCCGAGGATCCGTACCTCGCGCTCGTGCTGTCGCGGATGTTCTGGCCCGACTTCCCGGTCCCGGTCGGCGTCCTGCGCGCAACGATCCGACCGACCCACGATCGCCTGCTCGAGGACCAGCTGACGGCTGCCGTCGCGAGATCCGGGCCGGGCGACCTGGAACGCGTGCTGCGAGGCGGAGAGACATGGACGGTCGAGTAGACGGCGGCGACGACGGCATCGTCGCGGGGCAGGAGGCCGGGGGCGGCGGCATGCGCTGCCCGTCGTGCGGCTTCGACAACCTGATCGGCGCCGACATCTGCGACAACTGCGGCGCGGACATCTTCGGGCACGACACCCCGGAGCAGGCGCCGTCCTTCAAGGGCGAGCTGCTCGGCGAGCACCTCGACCGGCTCGGCGCACCGCCGCCGATCACGGTCACGCCCGATACGCCCCTCGACGTGGCGATCGCGCGGATGCACGACGCCGAGACCGACTGCGTCCTCGTCATGGCGAACGATCGTCTCGTCGGCATCTTCACCGACCGCGACGCCGTGGTGAAGGCCGCCGGCAAGCGCCTGGACTCCTTCCACGTCCGCGACTTCATGACCCCCGACCCGGTCGTCCTCCGCCACGACGATCCGATCGCGGTCGCCATCCACAAGATGGCCGTCGGGGGATTCCGCCACATCCCGATCGTCGAGGACGGCCGTCCGACCGGCGTCGTGACCGCACGCGACGTCTTCCACCACCTGGCGTCTTCGATGGATCGCGCCTCGTCATGAGTCGGCGGATCGCGGTCCTCGCCCAGGACCTCATCTGGCAGGAGCGCCTGGCGCGGGCGGTCGAGGCGGCCGGCGCAGAACCGGTCCGCGCGAAGACCGCTCCGGAGTTCGACAGGGCGCTGGTCTGCGCCGACCTCGCGATCATCGACCTGACCGCCCGCGGCTACGACCCGCTCGTCGCCATCGAACGGGCGGTCGCCGGCGCCCACGTGCTCGCCGTCGGCCAGCACGACGACCTCGACTGCGCAAGCGGCGCTGGCGCGGGGCGCCGACGGGTGCTCGCCTACCGCAAGCTGTTCGAGGACGGCCGGCGACGATCGCGACGTGGCTGGACGACGGCCGCAGCGTCCTGCGCCTACCGCAAGCTGTTCGAGGACGGGCCCCGCACGATCGCCGCCTTCGTGGAGCGAACGACGCCGGTCGGTTCGTGACCGGTCCGGCGACCGCGCGGCCATCGATCCCGGCGGAGCGGTTCGCCGAACGGCTCGAGCGCGCCGCGGCCGCGACGGCCAAAGCCGGTCTGGACGCGCTGCTGATCGGCGTCGGGTCGGACCTGCGCTACCTCACCGGCTACGAGGCGATGCCGCTCGAGCGGCTGACCATGCTCTCGCTGACCGCCGGTGCGCCGCCGTTCATCGTCGTGCCGCGGCTGGAACGCGGGGCGGCGGAGGCCGGTCTGCGGACGCCGATCGAGATCCGCACGTGGGAGGAGACCGAGGACCCGTACGCGCTGGTCGCCGCGGCCATCGATGCATCGCCCGAGCGCGCCGTCCGCATCGGCCTGTCGGACACGATGATCGCGCTGCATGTCCTCCGCCTGCAGGCATCGTTCGCCCCGGCGGCGACCTTCGAGTCGGCATCGCCCGTCCTGCGCGAGCTGCGGATGATCAAGGACGCCGACGAGATCGCGCTGCTCCGACGCGCGGCCCAGGCCGCCGACCGCGTGGTCGGCCAGATCGCGGCCGGCCGGCTGGTCGGGCGGACCGAGGCGGACGTCGCGCGCGAGGTGCGCGAGCGACTCATCGCCGAGGGCCACGACGAGGCGCACTTCGCGATCGTCGGCTCCGGACCGAACTCGGCGTCGCCGCACCACGAGGCGTCCGAGCGGGTCATCCGGGCCGGCGAGCCGATCGTGCTCGACATCGGTGGCACGCTCGGCGGCTACGGCTCCGACATCACGCGGACGCTGTGGGTCACCGGCGGCGACCCTGCGGCGGGGCCGGACGAGCGCTTCCGCCACCTGTTCGCCGTGCTCTACAGCGCGCAGGCGGCGGCCACCCGCGCCGTCCGCCCGGGCGTCGCCTGTGAGGCGATCGACGCCGCCGCGCGCGACCCGATCGAGCGCCGAGGGCTACGGCGAGGCGTTCTTCCACCGGACCGGGCACGGGATCGGCCTCGAGGGCCACGAGGACCCGTACCTCGTCGCCGGCAACGACCTGCCGCTCCGGACCGGGATGGCCTTCAGCGTCGAGCCCGGGATCTATCTGCCGGGCGAGTACGGCGCGCGCATCGAGGACATCGTCGTCTGCGGCGACGGACGGCCCGATCGTGCTCAACGAGGCGCCGCGCGAGCTGTACGTCGTCGACGGCTGACCCAGGACGGCATCGGTGGGCACCTGCGGTATCATCGAGGACGGTGCCGTATCCAAGCGGCCTGCCCAGCACCAGAGATCCGATGCCCACCATCCAGCGGCGACGTCCCGTCGCCGAGCCACTCGTCCGGGACACCCATCCCGGACGCGCCGCCTGATGAGTCGCCGTCACCACGGCCGATCGCACCAGGGTGGCCGCTACCGGCACGACCCGCCGCGTCCGGCCGCGGGTCACGGCTCCAAGCGCGCCAGTGGACGCATCGACCAGCGGACCTCGCCCGATCCAGGACGGGATCCAGGCGCGGCCACCGGACCCGCGGCCCGTGGACGGAGGCCTGGCGCCCGCCGCGACCGGGCCCGCCGCGACCGGGCCCGCCGCGACGCCCCCCGAACGCCACGCGATCGCTGCGCCCATGCCGGCGCCCGCGCCGACGAACGGCCACGCGAACGGACACGGGCAGCGCGCGACCAACGGCCAGGATCGCTCGATGGGCTGCACGGCGCCACAGTTGCGCCGCTTCATCAAGAGCCGCCCATACGTGCCGATGCACGAGCTGCGCCGCCGCTTCGCCATCGATGGCGGCGACGATGACGTGACGCAGGTGCGGATCGATCAGGGCAACGTCTACGTCGGGCTGCCGCCGCGCGAGGGATCGCTCCTCGGCGAGCTGCTGCGCGGCGGCGAGATCGGGTACGAGCTGTCGCTCGACCCGCGGACCCCGGTCGTCGTCGGGGTCTATCCCGATGCGGCCCGTTCCCCGGTCCTAGCGCGCCGCTCTAGGTCGGTCGCCGCTCCACGATCACACCTTCGCGGCGCAGGAGCGCCTCCTTGCGGGCGAGCTGGCCGTCGCGATCGATCCAGCCGTCGCCGCCGTACCCCCCGATCGTGCCGTCCGCCGCGATCACCCGGTGGCAGGGGATCACGAGCGAGATCGGGTTGCGTCCGAGCGCGCCGCCGACCGCGCGCGATGCCCGCGGCGTGCCCACGACCGCGGCGATCGCGCCATAGCTCATCGTCTCGCCCCAGCCGATGGATCGGACGGCATCGAGCACGACCCGATCGAACCGCGGCCGGTCGGCGAGGTCGATCGGGACGGTGCCCGCGGGTACGGGCCGGCCAGCGACGATCGCCTCGAGCTCTGGGCGGACGGCCTCGAGGACATCGGCGGCCGGGCCGTCCTGGACGCGCTCGACCGGACCGAGGCGGCGGCGCAGACCGTCCAGCACGGCAACCTCGCTCGTGGCCCACGTGGCCGCGACCACGCCTCGTTCCGTGGCGGCCACGACATATGGCCCCAGCGCACCACCGGCGAGGGTGACCATGGCGATCTCGACGGGCGGCACGGCCCCAGTGTGCCACCTCCGTGCCGGACCGCGATCCGTCGCCTGATATACTCCTAGGGAGTATGACGACCGACACGACGGGGGCCCCGCCGGCCGCCGAGATCCAGCTGCCGATCGAGGGCATGACCTGCGCCTCGTGCGTGAACCGCATCGAGCGGTTCCTGCGCAAGACGCCCGGCGTCGAAGCCGCGACCGTCAATCTCGCCACGGAGATGGCGACCATCCACTACCTGCCGACAGCCGCCGGTCGAGCAGACCTCGTGAGCGCCGTGGAAGCCGCCGGCTACGACGTCCGCGCCGCGCAACCGGCCGACCCCGCCGCACCACCGATGTCCGTGCTCGAGGAGCTCTCTGCGGACGACATCGATCGCCGCCGCGAGGAGCGTGTGTTGCTGCGGCAGGCCGTCGCCTCGATCGCCGTCGCCGTCGCGATCATGGTCGCGATGTTCGTCCCGCAGACGTCCATCCGGATGGAGACCATCAACTGGCTCGCGCTCGTCCCCGCGACGGTCATCCAGGCCTGGGCCGGCCGGCGGTTCTATCGCGCCGCCTGGCGCGCGGCACGCCACCGCGCCGCGAACATGGACACGCTCGTCGCCGTCGGGACGACGGCCGCGTGGCTGTACAGCGTGGTCGTGACCCTGCTGCCGGAGGTCATCCACGAGGCGGGGCTGCATCCGGAGACCTACTTCGACTCGTCCACGATCATCATCGGCCTCGTGCTTCTCGGCCGCTGGCTGGAGCACCGCGCGAAGTCCAGCACGACCGGCGCGATCCGCCGGCTCCTCGGGCTGCAGGCCACGACCGCGCGGCGGGTGACCGATGCAGGCGAAAAGGACGTACCGCTCGAGTCCGTCGCCGCAGGTGACCTGCTGCGGGTTCGTCCCGGGGACAAGGTCCCGGTCGATGGGGTCGTCGTGGAGGGCGCCTCCGCGGTGGACGCCAGCATGCTGACCGGGGAGCCGATGCCGGTCGAGGTGACCCCGGGCGCGGAGGTCATCGGCGCGACGCTCAACACGACAGGCACGTTCGTGATGCGCGCCACCAGGGTGGGCCGCGAGACGGCCCTCGCCCGGATCGTCGACCTCGTGAGTCGCGCCCAGGGCAGCAAGGCTCCCATCCAGCGGCTGGCCGACCGGATCGCGGAGGTCTTCGTCCCGTTCGTGCTGGTCCTGGCGAGCGCCACGTTCATCGTGTGGCTGCTGGTCGGGCCGGAGCCGCGGCTGACCCTGGCGTTGACCGCCTTCATCGGGGTGGTCGTGATCGCTTGCCCGTGTGCCATGGGCCTCGCCACACCGACCGCGATCATGGTCGGGACCGGGCGTGGAGCGGAGGCCGGCATCCTCATCCGTGGGGGTGAGGGCCTCGAAGTCGCCCATCGCGTCGACGCGGTCGTGCTCGACAAGACCGGGACGCTCACGCGCGGCCGCCCGACGGTGGTGGACGTCCTCGCGGCGCCCGGGGTCGCCGCTCGCGAGCTGCTCGACCTGGCCGGTTCGCTCGAACGCGCGAGCGAGCATCCGCTCGGAGCGGCCATCGTCGCTCACGCAAACCGCGACGAGCTCGGCTTCGGCCGCGTGACCGACTTCGCTGCCGTGATCGGTGGCGGGGTCAAGGGCACGGTCGAGCGCCCGGCGGGGTCGCGTGCGGTCCTCGTCGGGACCCGCCGCCTGCTCGAGGATGACGGTGTCGACGTCACGCCCATCGCGACCGCCATCGATGCGGCTGCCAGCGCGGGGCGAACGGTCGCGCTCGTCGCGGTCGATGGCCGGATCGCCGGACTCCTGACGATCAGCGACCCGGTCAAGGCCGAATCCGGGCAGGCCGTCCGCGAGCTGATGACCGCGGGCCTCGAGGTCTGGCTCGTGACCGGCGATGCGCGCCCGACGGCAGCCGCGGTGGCGACGCAGGTCGGGATACCCGCCCACCAGGTCGTCGCCGAGGTGCTCCCCGCGGACAAGGCCGCGATCGTGCAGCGGCTCCAGTCGCGTGGCCGCACGGTGGCGATGGTCGGCGATGGGATCAACGACGCGCCGGCCCTGGCGCAGGCGGACCTCGGGATCGCCATCGGCACGGGCGCCGACGTCGCGATCGAGGCATCCGACGTCACGCTGATCGGCGGCGACCCACGAGGCATTCCCGCGGCGATCGGCCTGTCGCGAGCGACCATGACGATCATCCGCCAGAACCTCTTCTGGGCCTTCGCCTACAACGTCCTCCTGATTCCCATCGCGATGGGGGCGCTCGTCCCGGCCTTCGGGATCACGCTCTCCCCGGCACTGGCGGCCGGGGCGATGGCGCTGTCCTCCGTCTCGGTCGTCGCGAACTCCCTGCGGTTGCGCGGCTACGACGCCCGCCCCGAGGCCGGTCATCGCATCCGCCGAAGGGGAGCGCTCGGGCGCCTGCGGGAGGCCTGGTTCCTGTGCGCCATCGCGCTGGCGTCCCTCGGCCTGGCCGGTGGCGTGATGGCCGCCGACCGCCTCATCGACGCGAACGCCGCGATGCTGCAGGTGACCGCCCGGAGCGTCGCGTTCACGCCAGCGGATGTCCGCGTCCGGGCCGGCCAGACGGTCGTCCTGGAGTTCACGAACGATGACCCGATGTTCCACGACTGGGAGGTCACGGGGATCGCCAACGTCGATGCCGGTGCCCGCCCCGGTCAGACCCAGCGTATCCGGTTCACGATCGACGAGCCCGGCACGTACGTCGTCGAGTGCACCGTCGAGGGGCATGCGGAAGCGGGGATGGTCGGCAGGCTCGTCGTCGAGGTCGCAGACTGACCATCGACATGGCCCCCCGGATCCCGACCCCCGCCCGCGCCCGGATCGAAACGCCCGACGATTCGCGCGACCTGCCCGGCGACTTCGCGCACACGGTCGGGATCGACGTTCGCTTCGCGGACACCGACGCGATGGGCCACGTCAACAACGCCGTGTACCTGACGTACTGCGAGATGGCCCGCATCCGCTACTGGACCGATGTGACCGGCGAACCGATCGCGCCCGGCCACGAGGGTGCCGAGAGTCTGATCCTGGCGGAGGCGCGCATCACCTACCGCGCGCCCGTCTTCCATGGCGAGCGCGTCACCGTCGAGACGCGTGCGACGCGCCTGGGGCGGTCGAGTTTCGTCCTGGAGCACCGTCTGACCGCCCAACCGCCCGACGCGTCGCCCCGGCTCGTGGCCACGAGCGAGTCGGTGATGGTTCGCTACGACTACGCCAGCGAGCGGCCGACCCCCTTGGGGCCGGACTTCGTCGCGGCGATCGAGGTATTCGAGGGGCGGGCCCTGGGTTGACCTTCTCGATCGTCGCCCGAGATCCCATGACGGGTGACCTCGGCGTCGCCGTCGCCTCCAAGTTCCTCGCCGTCGGCTCGGTCGTGCCGTGGGCGAGCGCCGGAGTCGGGGCGATCGCCACGCAGGCACTCGCCAACGTGGCGTACGGCCCCGATGGGCTCGAAGCGCTCGCGGCCGGCTCGGACGCCGATTCGGTCCTGGCCGGGCTCATCGCGGCTGACGACGGCCGCCCGGATCGGCAGGTCGGCGTCGTCGATGCGAATGGCGGCGCGGCGAGCCACACGGGTGCCGGCTGCCTGTCCTGGGCCGGCGGCCGGGTCGCGGACGGTGTCGCGATCCAGGGCAACATCCTCGCCGGCCCCGAGGTCGTGGACGCGATGTCGTCAGCGTTCGGATCAGTGAGCGGCCCGTTGCCGGACCGGCTGCTGACGGCCCTGTTGGCGGGGGACCGGGCGGGCGGCGACGCCCGCGGGCGCCAGTCGGCGGCGCTCCTCGTCGTCCGGGCCGGCGGGGGGTACGGCGGCGCGACGGACCGCTGGATCGACCTGCGCGTCGACGATCACGACGACCCGGTGGTCGACCTGCGGCGCTTGCTCGACACCTGGCGCCTGCTGTACGAGCGGCCCGATCCCGACGACCTCATGGCGATCGACCCGGCGCTCGCCGCTGAGCTGCGCGAGCGGTTGACGCACGCGGGTTGGGCGCCGGGACGCGACGACACGTTCGCGACGAGCATCCGGGGTGCCCTCGACGGCGTGACGCGGATCGGCGATGCCCGCGACGCCGGGCCGGAGTGGGATGCGACCTGGGACGGCGCCCTGCTGACCTGGATGGGTGTCGCCAACCTCGAGGAACGGACCGCGGCTTCCGGCTGGATCGATCCGGCCGTCCTCGAGCGATTGCGCGCGGTCACCGGCGGCTGACCGGGCGGTCGAACGACTCCTACTCGATGACCCGGCGCAGGATGGCAACCGCGTTCTGCCCGCCGAACCCGAACCCATCCACTGCGACCGTGTCGACCTTGGCCTCCCGCGCCGTGAGCGGCACATAGTCGAGGTCGCATTCCGGGTCGGGTGTCCGGAGGTTGGCCGTCGGCGGGATGACCTGGTCGCGGATGGCCCCGATGCCGGCCAGGGCGCTGGCGACCCCGGCGGCACCCACCAGGTGGCCGATCATCGACTTGGGCGAGCTGACGGCGACCTTGTAGGCATGGTCGCCGTAGGCCGCCTTGATCGCGCGGGTCTCGGTCACGTCGTTGAGCGGCGTCGCAGTGCCGTGGGCCACGATGTAGTCGATCTCGTCCGGTGCGACGTCGCTGTTGCGCAGGGCACTCGTCATCGCCCGGGCCTGGCCACGACCCGTCGGCTCCGGCGCGCTGATGTGGAACGCGTCGGCTGTCAGCGCACCGCCGAGGATCTCCGCAAGCGACGTCGCTCCACGGGCCTGCGCATGCGCCAGGGACTCGACGATCACGACGCCGGCGCCCTCGCCCAGCACGAAGCCGTCGCGAGTCGCATCGAACGGGCGCGACGCCGTCTCCGGCGAGTCGTTGCGCTTCGAGAGGGCAGTCATGTTGGCGAGCGCCGCAACGCCCATCGGCCAGATCGGCGCCTCGGTGCCGCCGGTCACGACGACGTCGCACTCGCCATCGCGGATGAGGCGCAACGCATCGTGGAAGGCGATCACGGACGTGGCGCATGCCGCGACCTGGGTGATGACCGGGCCGGTCAGGCTGTACTCCATCGAGAGCATGCAGGCGCCCATCGACCCCGACAGGGCGGGCACCGCGAACGGCGACACGAAGCGCGGGCCACGGCTGTCGTGGACATGGGTCCCATCGATGATCTGCTCGATCCCGCCACCGCCGGTGTTGACGACGACCCCCACGCGGTCGCGCTGCTCCGGGGTCATGGCCTCGAAATCGATGCCGGAATCGGCGACCGCCTCCTTGCCCGCCGCCATCGCGAAGTGGATGAACCGGCTCATCCGGCGAGCCATCTTCGCGTCCATGTATCTGCGTGGGTCGAAGTCGAGGACCTCGGCCGCGATGCGGACCTCGTGGTCGGACGCGTCGAAGCTCTGGATGGTCCGCGTGCCGGTGACGCCGGCGACGAGGTTCGACCAGTAGGTCGGGAAGTCGTTGCCGATGGGCATGACGGCACCGAGGCCGGTGATGACCGCCCGCCTGGCGGGATCGATTTCGGGCACGGGTTACCTCGGTTCGGGCTCGGACCCGATTGTAGTCACGGAACCGACGTGGCCTGCGACCTGGAATGGTTGCGCTGCGGCCGGATCGACACCACCAGACGCTGATGGCCGGTGGCCAGCCCCTTTCGTGCATGTGGGCCCCGAATCGGGAGCGTAACCGTCTCCCGGTGGCGATCTCGCCGTGTGCGGCTCAACGACCGGCCGTTACCGTCCCACCGTGACGATCCTGGCACAAAGCGCGACGTCGTCGGGCGCGGACGACCCGGCTCAGTCCCCGTCGTATCGCCCGAAGATCACCGCACCGTTGTGGCCGCCAAGCCCGATGTTGTTCGACAGGGCGTTGCGGATCGGGAACGAGTGGGTCTCGGCCTCGACCCACAGGTCGCACTCTGGGTCGACGTCGCGGAAGTTCAGCGTCCCCGGCACGCACTGCTCGGCGACCGACATGACCGTCGCGAAGGCTTCGAACGCACCGGCCGCCCCCATCATGTGGCCGGTCATCGACTTCGTGGCGCTGATCGCCAGCGACCGCGCGTCGCGCGCGGCACGCGCTCCGAAGACCGTGTGGAGCGCCTCGGCCTCGCGCTTGTCGCCGAGCGGCGTGGACGTGCCGTGCGGGTTGATG
The DNA here is from genome assembly GCA_963735785.1 of uncultured Chloroflexia bacterium. Classification (GTDB taxonomy): domain Bacteria; phylum Chloroflexota; class Limnocylindria; order Limnocylindrales; family CSP1-4; genus SPCO01. The sequence continues at coordinate 1,505,301 of CAVTMH010000003.1, forward strand.
AGATCGACCTCATCGGCGGGCACGCCGCGCCGCTCCAGCGCCATCTGCATCGCTCGCGCCGACCCGACACCGGCGTCGATGGGCTGGACCATGTCCCAGCCATCGGCCGCCGAGCCGTAGCCGATCACCTCGGCGTAGATGTGTGCCCCGCGCGCCTTGGCGATGTCGAGGTCCTCGAGGAACAGCGACCCGGCCCCTTCGCCCAGCACGAACCCGTCGCGCGTCGCGTCGAACGGACGCGACACCGTTTCGAGGGGCTCGCCCGGCCTGGGCAGGCCCATCCCGCGCATGTTCGAGAAACCGGCGTGCGCGACCTCCAGCAGCGGCGCCTCGGTCGACCCGCTGATGACCGCGATGCAGTCGCCGCGGCGGATCGCCTCGGCCGCTTCGCCGACATTGTGGGTACCGGTCGCGCAGGCCGACACCATGCACACGTTGTGCCCGATCGCGCCGGTCTCGATGGCGATCATGCCCGAGCAGCTGTCGACCAGGGCATTCGCGATGAAGGTCGGCGCGACGGTCCGGTTGCCACGGTCGTGGAGGGCGACGTAGTTGTCGATCATCAGCTGCTGGCCGCCGGCGCCCGAGCCGAAGACGACCCCGACCTCGGTCCGGTTCTCGTCGGTCAGCTCGAAGCCGGAGTCGGTCAGCGCCTGCTTGGCCGCGGCGACCCCGAAATGCAGGCTCGATTCGCTCCGCCGGGCGGCCTTGGGGTCCATCCAGTCCCCGGCCGAGAAGCCGAGCACCTCGCCGGCGGCCTTGGCCTCGTACGGGGTCGTGTCGAAATAGGTGATCGGACGGAGCCCGGAGACCCCGTTCACGAGGTTCGACCAGGCGGTGTCCTTGTCGTTGCCGACGGGGCTGATGACCCCGAGGCCGGTGACGACGACACGGCGGTCGTAGTCGGGTCGACGCATGGGTGAAAGCTTCCTCCAGGTGTGCGTCAGGCCGCGCGCGCAGCCAGCGTGCTGAGTCGTTCGGTCGAATCGGGGTCGTCCGCGGGGACGATCTCGGCATCGGGCGCGATGCGCTTGATGAGGCCGGTCAGGACCTTCCCGGGCCCGACCTCGACGAAGGTGGTCACGCCGGTACCGATCATGAACCGGACGGCACCGACCCAATCGACACCCGCCGTCAGGTGCTCGACGAGCTCCGCCCGTGCCCCGTCGGCGGTCGTGATCGGACGGCTGTCCGCGTTGGCCAGCAGCGTCGTCGTCGGGTCGTGGAACTCGATGCCGGCCAGGGTCTCGCGCATGGCGTCGGCCGCCTCGGCCATGAGCGGGGAATGGGCGGCGACGCTGACCGGCAGCACGATCGCGCGCTTGGCGCCCAGGTCCCGGGCGAGCGTGGCGCCGGCCTCGATGGCGGCCCGCTCCCCGGAGACGACGACCTGTCCGGGCGCGTTGCGATTGGCCACCACGAACGTGCCGTGCGACGAGGCCGCGGCGACGAGCTCGGGGAGCCTGGCGTCGTCGAGCCCGATGACAGCCGCCATGGCCCCGTCGCGACCCCCTCCCGACGCCTGCATGCGCCGGCCGCGTTCGCGCACCAGCCGGACACCATCCGCAATGGACAACGCCCCGGCTGCGACGAGGGCGGAATACTGGCCCATCGAATGCCCGGCGGCGAATGCCGGCGCCGGGTCCGCCTGACCAGCGGCGGCCCACCGCTCCCGCATCGCCTCGAGGATGGCGATCGACGCCGCCAGAAGGGCGGGCTGGGCGTTCTCCGTCAGGTCGAGCTGCTCGGCCGGACCCTCCCAGGCGAGCGTGCTGATGGGCTCGCCAAGCGCTGCATCGGCCGCGGCGAATACGGCCGCGGCGGCAGGCGAGGACTCGACGAGATCCCGGGCCATACCCACGGTCTGCGAGCCCTGGCCGGGAAAGACGTATGCGAATGGGGACATCCGCCGAAGCGTAGCCGGGGGCCTCGCGCCGGGGCCAATTCCCATGCAGGGTTGCAAGCGTCACGCGGAGCGCCGTACGCTGCGAAGACCATGCGCGACGACCGCCCCGGACGACCGAGCAGCCGCCCCGCACCCGCCCGCGCCATCGCCCGCCGCTTCGAGCAGGACCTGTCGGCCCCGGTCCTCGCGGCCGGTAGCCGGATCCGCAACGTCCGCCAGATCAGCGAGCGCGTGGCGATGGGTCGCGCGCTGTGGCGGGAGCTGGTGATCGGCTTCGCCAGCCAGCTCGGCGAGCTGCGTCTCGGGTTCACGCAGCTGGCCGCACTCTACGTCCTCGCGGACGGCAGCACGCTGACCGTCGGGGAGCTGGCCGAGGCGATCAACCGGTCGCCGTCGGCGACGAGCCGGCTCATCGACGGTCTCGTGAAGCGACGGCTCGTGGAGCGCCAGGCGGAGGAAGAGGACCGTCGCCAGAAGATCCTCCGCCTGACGCCTCGCGGCCACGCCGTCCTGCGCGTCGTGGATCGCGCCCGAGCCGAGCAGTTCCTGTCCGCGGTCCGTCCGCTGCCGACCCCGGAGCGGGCGATCGTGGCCATGGGCGTCGCCGCGCTGGCGACCCACGCGATCAGCCGCCGCGGACGCCTGATCAGGACCCCGCGGGAGGAGTAGGGGAGTACGCTTCGGCCTCGAAGGAGGGATCGCGGATGGACCTCATCGGCAGGGCGGACCTGCAGTTCCGGATGCAGCACCGGCACGACGACGGATCATGGGCGACGCTCGAGCGACAGCCGCAGCACGACTCGCCGGCGGATCACGATCCGGAGCGGGAATGGGCCGACGGGGTGATCTATGCCTGCACGCGGTGCGACGAGCTCGTCCGGATCGCCCACGAGACACCGGACGCGATCGTGCGCTGACGGGGGTCGGCCGGGGCGGGTCCGCGCGGCGCCTACCCGCAGAACCGGCGGACCACGTCGTAGAGGACCGGCAGCCCGAACCGGAGCGCCTCGAGCGACACACGCTCATCAACGCCATGGAAGCGCTCGAGGAACCGCTCATCGGGGTCCAGCCGAAGCGGTGAGAAGCCGTAGGTCGGCACGCCCAGGAGTGACGTGGCCTTCGCGTCCGTCGCGAACGGCGCCATGACGGGCAGCGGGATCGCCTCGGGGTCGTGATCGAGCAACGTAGCGACGAGCGTGTCCCACAGCGGACCTTCGGCCGGCGCCTCGACCGGCTCGCCCCAGACGATCAGCTCGATGTCACAGGCGGGCAGCAGGTCGGGGCCCAGGCGGCGCTCCACCTCGGCGCGGATCTGCGGCTCGGTGGTGCCCGGGAGCACGCGGCAATCGACTTCGAGCACGGCATCGCCCGGGATGACGTTGTACTTCACCCCGGCATGGACGATGTCCGGGCTCAGCGTGTCGCGGATGAGGGCTCGCAGGGCACGGGCGTACATCGGGTCGCACAGGCCATCGATGACCGCATCGGCGCTGGCGCCGTCCACCTCGCCCGTCGCGACCCGCCGCAGGACCGCCGCCGGCTCGCCGGGGAGCGCCGCCGCGGCCGCCTCGAGGAATCGGGTCATGACGGGGGTGATCCTGACCGGGCCAGGGGCGGCCAGCCGTTCGATGGCCCGAGCCGCCAGCACGGCCGCATTGTCGGCGCGTGGCATGGAGCCGTGGCCCCACGTGCCCGTGATGTGGATCCGGTACGGGGCGAAGCCCTTCTCGGCGACCTGGATCGGGTACAGGCGCTTGCCGCCGACCGTCACCGACACGCCCCCACACTCGTTCACGGCGCCGGCCGCCTGCAGCCAGTCGGGCCGGTTCGCGGCGATCCAGCGCGCCCCATCAAGGGAGCCCGCCTCCTCATCCGCCGTGCAGGTGAACAGGAGGTCCCGTCGCAGGCCCGGGATGGGCTCGGTGGCGGGGTCCAGGCCGGCGGCGCGGGCCTCCTCCACCAGCCGCTCGATGACGCCGAGCTCGAGCGCGATCATGCCCTTCATGTCGATGGCGCCCCGACCGTAGACGTAGCCGTCGTCGATGTCGGCGGCGAATGGCGCATGGGTCCAGCGGTCCGCCGTGGCCGGCACGACGTCGAGGTGCGAGAGCAGGAGGAACGGCTGGCCGCCCGTGCCGTCGCCGCGCAACCGCGCGTGGACCGAGCCGCGACCCGGCACCGGTTCCACGACCTCGGGACGCAGGCCCAGACCCGTCAGCCGGTCCGCGAGGTAGCGGGCGACACGCATCTCGCCGTCGGGGGCGTCGAGCGGTGGCGGATTGATGGACGGGATCCGGATGAGATCCCGAAGCGTGGCGACGAGGGCGTCGTGGGCGCTGGCCCAGGTCGTGGCCGGGACCGACGCGGCCGGTGTCACCGGCCGATGGCCGCGATCACCGGCCGCCGGCCGGCCCGACGAGGGCGATGACGGTCCCGATGATGAACCCCGACGCCACGATCACGGCCGCCATCGCGATCAGCAGCCGCGTATACCGCCGCTCCTCCGCCAGCCCGGGGCCGGGGTCGGGGTCGTTGCCACCGGCGATATAGGGCGCCTGGAGGCCCTTCTCCCGGGCACGCACGGCACGCGGCGAGTCGTAGGCGACCGGATCGGGCGGCAGCGCGGCCGCCCGCTGGGGCGTCTCGGACCGCGGGGGCGTCACGGACGGCGGCTCGGGCGTCGCCTGGTCGGTCTCGGTCACCTCGTCATGATGCCGTCGAACAGCGGACCCCGCATCACCACCTCATCGGGCATGGGCTCGTATCCGAGACGCATATTCACGGCGCGCATCGGGGCGTTCGCCTCGTCGTTGCCCGTCTCGAGCGCCGTGAGGCCGTTCCGGATCGCCCAGTCGATCGTGGCGTGCTTGAGCTCTCGGGCGATCCCTCGTCCGCGATAGGCCCGCAGCACCGCGGTCATGTCGTGGTAGGCCACCGTCGTCGAGCCCGCCTGCATCAACAGGCACGCGTAGCCGACGGCGCCGCCCGTCCTCGAATCGACCGCGACGAAGAAGGCGTCCTTCGGGACGCCCTGTCGATCGACGTCGCGGGCGCGGAACTCGGCCAGATCGCCGACGGCCATCGGCTCGTCGCCACCCGGGACGTCGGGAAAGGTCTCGAGCGCGACCGCATGGACACCTTCGATCAGGTCGGGCCGGGCCGCGAGCGTCGTGAACTCGATCCCGGGTGGGGGCGCGACCACGGGGGCGGCTCGGCGTCTCAGCTCGAGGCGAACCGTCTTGGAACGTTCCAGCTCGGAAAAGCCGCGGTGGACCAGGAAGTCGATCGATTCGGGGCGGTCCTGGGTGCACCGGAGGTACAACTCGGTCTTGCCGCGCTCCCGCGCGATGCCCGAGATCTCGCGCAGCAGCCGCTCACCGACACCCTGCCGGCGTGCCTCGGGCAACACGGCGATGGAGGCCCACAATGCCTTGAACTCGGGCGGGAACATGTAGATCCGGCCGACCGTCGCGGCCCCCACGGGCCGCCCATCGAGCTCGGCCAGCAAGCGCACGGTCCCCGGATAGGTCGCGTCGCTCCAGTGGATCTCCTCGAGCGACGTCGGCGCCTCAGGGCTCGTCGTCCGGGTGATCGCCACGAGCACCTCGAGGTCGCCGTCGTCGGCCACCGCCCGGATCGCGAGCCCGGTGGGCTCGCTCACCCGAGCGCCTCGCGGAAGGGCATCGCGACGTCCCGGGCGACGGCGTCCACACCGTCAGACCCGAGCCGTGGCGGCATCCCGAGGATGACGTGCGTGGCGCCGCGTTCCACCGCGTCAAGCGCCTGCGCGAGAGCCCAGCGACGGTCCTCCGGGGTCGTCCCGGTCGGGATCTGCGCGCTGATGTCGAACGTCTCCGGATCGCGGCCGATCGCGGCGAGGGCAACGAGGATGGCATCGCGCTTCTCGCTGAAGTACCGCAGGTCGGTCGGGCTCCCGAGGGCGACGACCGTGGGAAGCGCCCAGCCATCGGCGACCGCGGCGGCCAGCGCGATGCCGCGGCGCCTCTGGCCACCGAGCCACAGCCGCGGCCCGCCGGGCGTCAGCGGCGGCGGTTCGTTGGTCGCCTCGGTCAGCGGGTAGAACGGGTCGGGGCGCGTGACGCCCGGCGGAGTGCGGGCGGCCTCCGACCACAACGCCCTGAGGACATGGACCGCCGATTCGAACCGGTCGAACCGTTCGGGCATCGGCGGCATGGGGATCCCGAACGGGACGTGCTCGCCGTCGTGCCAGCCGGCACCCAGGCCGACCATGAACCGGCCGCCGGTCGCGTGGTCCAGGACCGTGGCCGACTTGGCGAGGACGGCCGGGTGGCGGAACGTCGCCGACAGCACGGCGTGCCCGACCCACTTGCCGGGCACGCGATGCGCGAGTGCCGCCATCGCCGTCAGCGCTTCGAAGCTGGCGCCCTGCCGCTCCTTCGAGACGTCGGTGAGGTGATCGTTCATCCACGCCGATTCGAAGACGTCGTACTCGCCGATCCGCGCCCATGCGGCATCGAGCGTCGCCCAGTCGACCGCCTGTGGCGACGTCTTGATCCCGATCGGCACGTGGCGGGCGGTCACCGGCACACGGACGCCGGGCGCCGTCGGCGCCGAGGGCGCCGCCGATCGAACGTCAACGCCCGGGCCCGGTCGTAGAGAGGTTGGCCTGCATCCGCGGACCCGTCGTGACCGCCCCTTGCGACGCCGACCCGACGAGCGCCGCGTATTTGGCCAGGACCCCGGTCGCGTAGTTGGGTGGCCGCGGCATCCACGCTCCCAGCCGCCGCGCGATCTCGTCGTCCGCCACGACGAGGTCGAGGGCCTTGCGGTCGACATCGATGACGATCTCGTCGCCCTCCTGGACGATGGCGATGGGCCCGCCGAGCGCGGCCTCGGGCGCGATGTGGCCGATCATCAGGCCGTGCGTCCCGCCCGAGAAGCGGCCGTCCGTGATGAGCGCCACGCTGTCGCCGAGACCCTCGCCGACGAGGGCGCCCGTGACGCTCAGCATCTCCTGCATGCCGGGTCCGCCGACCGGGCCTTCCCAGCGGATCACGACGACGTCGCCCGCCACGATGCGCCGTTCCTTGACCGCCTCGAAGCACTCGGTCTCCGAGTCGAAGACACGTGCCGGGCCGCGGTGCGACCGTCGCTCGTGCCCGGCCAGCTTCACGACACAACCGTCCGGGGCCAGCGTCCCGTGCAGGATCGCCAGGCCACCCGTCTCCTTCAGCGGCGTCTCGATCGGGCGGACGACCTGCTGGCCCTCGGTGGCCGTGGCGGCGGCCGCGATCTCCGCGATCGTGCGGCCGTCCACCGTCGGTGCGTCGCCGTGCAGGAGCCCGTCCCGCTTGAGGAGCTCGCGCATGACGAGTCCGATCCCGCCGGCGTCGTACATGTCGGCCGCCGTGTAGCGGCCACCCGGATGCATGTCCGCCACGATCGGTGTTCGATCGGCGATCGCCCCGAACTCGTCGATGCCGAGCGGCACGCCGTACTCGTGCGCGATCGCGAGGAGATGGAGCACCCCGTTCGTCGAGCCCCCGGTCGCGGCCACCGACGCGATCCCGTTCTCGAGGGACGCGCGGGTGACGAAGGTCGATGGGCGCACGTCGCGACGGACGAGGTCCATCACGAGCTCGCCGGTCCGCCGGGCGGCGGCGTCCTTCGCCGGGTCCTCGGCCGGGATGCCGTTGAGACCGGCCGGCGAAAGGCCCATGAACTCGAGGACCGTCGACATCGTGTTGGCCGTGTACTGGCCCCCGCACGCACCCGGGCCGGGACACGCGACCTGCTCGACCTCGTAGAGCTCGTCGAGGGTGATCTTGCCGGCCCGATACGCGCCGATCGCCTCGAACACGGTGACGACCGTCGCGTTGCGGACGCCCTTGTACGTGCCGGGATAGATCGTCCCGTTGTACAGGATCACCCCTGGGCGATCGAGGCGGGCCAGGGCCATGGCGGCGCCCGGGAGCGTCTTGTCGCAGCCGACCAGGCAGACGACGCCATCGAGGAGGTGACCGCGCACGACGAGCTCGATCGAATCGGCGATCACCTCTCGGCTGACGAGCGAGGCCTTCATGCCCTCGGTGCCCATCGACACGCCGTCGCTCACCGACACCGTATTGAACTCCATCGGCGTGCCCCCGGCCGCGCGGATGCCGTCCTTGACGAACTCCGCCAGCCGCCGCTGGTTGTAGTTGCACGGCATCGTCTCGATCCAGGTCGTGCCGACGCCGATGAGCGGCTTCGCCAGGTCGTCGTCCGTGAACCCGATGGCCTTGAGCATCGCCCGCGCCGCGGCCCGGTCGGGCCCGTCGGTCAGGGCCGCGGAGTGGCGCTTGGCCGGGTCGGTCGGGCGGTCGTAGGGGTGACGGGCGGTCGGGGCGGCGTCAGGCATCGTGCGAGCGTCCTCGTGTGGCGACGGCGAGACCGAGAGTGTATGACCGACGGCCTCAGCGCAGGCACGCCCCGGTGTCGACGGAGCCCGTCCGCCCGAGGGCCGGCGTCACGCGGATCGCGACGGCGGTCGGGCTGAGCGCGTACCCCACGTCGTCATCGGTCCGCGCCTCTGCGAAGATCAGGCCGCCGACCGTGCCGTCGCGCAGGACGAACGGCCCGCCGCTGTCGCCGCGGTCGATCATCGCCCGCAACTCGATGATCTGGCGGCGGACGGTGGCCTGGTCATAGATGTCGCGGCCTGTCGCCGCGTACGCGCCGGTCACCGCGGCCGGTACGACCGTGAGGCTGCCGCCGCCCGGATACCCGAGCGCCGCGCCGACCGCGCCCCGGCCCGGATCGGTGTTCGCGAACCGCAGGCTCGCCGCCTGGAGGTCCGGCGCGTGGAGCACCGCGACGTCCAGCGCGGGATCGAACAGCACGACCACGGCGTCCACCTGCCCGGCGATCCCGGTGACCCGCACGCCACGCCGGCTCGCCCCGGCCACGACGTGGGCGTTGGTCACGACGTACCCATCGGCGACGACCACCCCGCTCCCGGACGATTCGAAGCCGCAGGTCGCGGCCGACACGCGGACCGTGCTGGCCTCGGCGAGCTGGGCGATCTCCCGAGCCGTTGCGTCCGTGGGCGGGTCCACGGCCGGCAGCGGCAGCGGCTCGAAGCCGACGAACACCTCCGGCAGGCCGGAAGCATCCAGCAGGGTGCCGAGTTCCGCGGCGATCTCGACGGGGGGTGGCAGCGCCGCGTTGAGCGTCCGGATCGCCGTCGATGTCTGGGCGGCCTCGGTCAGGCGTGGGATCGGGCCGATCGCGAGGAGGCCGCCGGCCAGCCACACGATCAGCAGGGCCTGGGCCCCGCCGGTCAGTCCGCCGGCGATGCGGTCCGCGGCCCCCAGGACGCCCGTGCCGAGGGTCCTCGCGATCGCCCGGCCGATCGCCGAGCCGATCGATTCACCGATCCCGACGGCGGTGAGGAGGCCGGCCAGGACCACGAACGGCCGGATCCCCGCGGGCAGGCTCGCGAGCGGCTCGACGAGCGCCGGCAGGGACAGCACCGCCAGCGCGCCGCCGCCGAGCGCACCGAGCAGCCCGCCGACCTGCGGAAGCGCACCGGATCGGTACCCGAGGAGGACGGCGAGCACCACCAGCACGATCGCGACGAGGTCGAGGGGGTTCACTGGCGGGATGGTCGCACAGGTCGACTGGGGAGGCAGGAGGGGGCAGTCGAACGCCCCGGACGGGCTCGTCCGCGGCGCTGCGTCGCGGGGGGATCCGGGCGGTGTCTAGCCGACCGTGACCTCGATCGGGGCCGCGTTGCCGGTGGCGTCGGTGATCTGGTACGTGCCGGGGGCGACGTCCGGGATCGCGATCTCGGTCCTGTGCTGCTCGGCGATCGCGATGCACACCACGTCTTCGGGTCCGTGGCCTTCCCGGAGGGTGATCGCGTACGAGCCGTCGCCCTTGGTCACGACGACGTGATCGAGGACGTTGCACGGCTCGACGCCGCTCGTCCAGGTGGCCGTCACGATGATGGTGGAGCCATCGACCCGGGCGGCGAGCGCGTCGGCCGGCACGTCGCGAACGTCGAGCTGGCCGGGCTTGGGGACGACCAGGTTGCCGCCACCGATGCCGCCGGGGTCCGGTTGACCGACCGAACCGTCACTCGGCGGCGCCGTGATCGGGGCATCCGGCGGGGCGGAGGGCGGAGGGGCCGATGCGGAGGGTCCAGCTGCCGCCGAGCAGGCGACCAGCACCAAGGACACGGACAGGAGGCCGACACCGAGGCGCCGAGAGCGGCGAAGTTCGTTCATGCCGCGCAGACGACCGACGTGTGCATCGGGTTCCCATCGAGCGGTTTCGCGGAGAGTTCCGTCAGCGGAAGAGCAGGATCAGCACAGTGACCGCAAGGATCCCGATGACGGCGACGAGTATCCAGAGGACCAGCTTGATGCTCCGCTGTTGCTCACGGAGGTGCACAAGCTCCGGGTCGATCATGGCCGAAGGGTCCGTCGGTCGGGTCGGCTGAGGTTCGGCCGGTTCGAGGGTGTCCATCAGGCCCATCCGCGCCAGCTCCTTATCGAGCCGCGGGTCGGGGGGTTGGCGGACCGCTTCGCGAGCGACCCGGGACAGCTCCGCTTCGGTCGGCGCTGACATCGGCTTCGACTGCGGAGAACGCGGTCGGCCCTTGGGCGAGTCGTCGTGCTCCATCGCGTCCACCCTAGCAGGAGTGCCGGGCGCCGCTCGCGGTTCAGGCTCCCGCGAGCGTGTCGATCCGTGGCGGATGCGCGGCCTCCCAGGCCGCGATGTCCGGCTCCTTCGAGAGCAGGTAGCCGAGCTCATCGGTCCCGGCCAGGAGCATCCGCTTCGCGAACGGGTCGATGCGGAAGTCGATCGTCGAGCCGTCCGGCAGCAGGACGCCCTCCTCCGCGAGGTCGACGGTCAGTTCGGCCTCCGGGTCGTGCTCGACCAGGTCCCACAGGCGCTGGTGGACGTCCGGGCGCACGACGATCGGCAGGACGCCATTCTTGAGACTGTTGCTGCGGAAGATGTCGGCGAAGCCGGTCGACACGATCGCGCGGATCCCCCACGCGGCAAGCGCCCAGGGAGCGTGCTCGCGAGACGAGCCGGCCCCGAAGTTGTCGCCTACGAGGAGGATCTGGCGCCCGGCCATGCCCGCCTCGTCCAGCACGAACGGCGGGTCCTTCAGCGAGCCGTCCTCCTCGAACCGCCAATCGCGGAAGAGCGCCTCGGCGAGCCCCGCCTTGTCGGTCACCTTGAGGTAGCGGGCCGGGACGATCTGGTCCGTGTCGACGTTCTCGGCGTGGAGCGGCACGACCCGGCTGGTGAAGATCCGGAAGGGTTGGGACACGCTCAGCGCCCGCCGACCGCGGCCAGGCTCTCGATCCCGGGGAGGGTCCGCGGGTCGGTCACGACGCCGGCGATCGCGGAGGCCGCGGCGGTCAGTGGCGAGGCGAGGAACGTCCGCCCGCCCTTGCCCTGGCGACCCTCGAAGTTGCGGTTGCTCGTGCTCACCGCGTACTGCCCTGGCGCCAGCTGGTCGCCGTTCATCGCGATGCACATCGAGCAGCCGGATTCTCGCCAATCGGCGCCGGCCGCCTTGAAGATCTCGGCGAGCCCCTCTGCCTCGGCCTCGCGCTTCACCTCGTCACTGCCCGGGGTCACCATGAGCCGGACGCCGTCGGCGACGTGACGGTCCTTGAGTGCGGCCGCGGCCAGGCGCAGGTCGCTGATCCGGCCGTTCGTGCACGATCCGACGAACACGACATCGACCTTCTGGCCGATGATCGCCTGACCCGGCTGCAGGTCCATGTACTCGAGCGCGCGCTCGAGCGCGCGCTTCGAGGCCGGATCGCGCTCGTCCGCCGGCGAAGGGACCCGCGACGTGATGGGGATGCCCATCCCCGGGTTGGTGCCGTACGTGACCATCGGCTCGAGCGTCGTCGCATCGATGCTGATCGACTTGTCGTATGTGGCGCCGTCGTCGGTCGGCAGCCCGCGCCAGCGCTCGACTGCGGCGTCCCACGCCGCACCGTGGGGGGCGTACTCGCGGCCGTGGACGTATTCGTAGGTCGTGTCGTCGGGGGCGATCAGGCCGGCGCGCGCGCCGCCCTCGATGCTCATGTTGCAGATGGTCATCCGCTGTTCCATGGTCAGCGCCCGGATGGCCTCGCCGCGGTACTCGAAGACGTGACCCGTGCCGCCGCCCACACCGATCCGGGCGATCAGGGCGAGGATGACGTCCTTGCTGCTCACGCCCGGGGCGAGCCGCCCATCGACCCGGACCTCATATGTCTTCGGGTCGGGCTGGAGGAGCGTCTGGGTGGCGAGGACCATCTCCACCTCGCTCGTCCCGATGCCGAACGCCAGGGCGCCGAACGCCCCGTGCGTGCTGGTGTGCGAGTCGCCGCACACGATCGTCATGCCCGGCTGGGTCAGCCCCATCTGTGGGCCGATGACGTGCACGATGCCCTGCGACGGGGAGCCGATCCCGTGCAGTGGGACCCCGAATTCACGGCAGTTCTGCTCGAGCTGGCCGATCTGGGCCGCCGCTGCCATGTCCAGCATCGGGAGGTTGCGCGGCGTGGTCGGGATGGAGTGGTCGGCCGTCGCGACGGTCTGGGACGGGCGGCGGACGGGCAGCCCGCGCTGGCGGAGGCCGGTGAACGCCTGCGGCGACGTGACCTCGTGGACGAGATGGAGATCCACGGCGAGGACCGCCGGGGCGCCCGGGTCCTGGCTGACGACGTGGTCGGTCCAGATCTTGTCGACGATCGTGCGCGGTGCAGGGCTGGTGACGGTCATGGCGCGGGCGGACTCCGGAGGATCGGGTGGGACGCCCGCAGCGTACCAGCGGACGGGTCAGGCGTCCGCCGAGCCTGTCGCGGCGCGAGTCCCCGAGCGGTGCCCGCAGGGCCGATGCGAGGAGCAGCACCGCCGATAGTCCTATCGCCGGCAGGACCCCTGGTGTGCTGCACGCAGGGTCGCGAGGGGGTACAACCGTCCTACTCATCACCTTCCCTCACGCCAATGCACCAGAGGGGGCGGCAATCTCTTGTCGACTCGGATCCGGGGGCTAACGGACCGAGGCGGGGCGACGAACGTGCGGACGCGTCTCCAGCAGCGCCTGCGCCCGGGACCGGCCACCCGAAGACCGCACTCGGAGGGGGTCACGATCCCTGCCGTCGTTCGCGTCTGGAGCCTGACGCTGGCGCTGAGCGTCATCGCGGTCGCGATCTACATCACCCAGCTCCACGGCGTGCCTGCGCACGCCACTCCGCTCCAGATCCCGTGGCCGCTTCTGGCCGTGGCCTTCGCCGCCGCGGAGCTGAAGGTGGTCGAGGTCCATTTTCGCCGCGAGACCCACTCGTTCTCGCTGAGCGAATTCCCGGCCGTGGTCGGGCTGTTCTTCCTGTCACCACCGGACTACATCCTTGCCGTCCTGACCGGATCCGCGGCGGCCATGCTGCTCGCATCCGGTCAGCGGCCCATCAAGATCGCCTTCAACCTCGCCAACTTCGGGCTGATCGCCGTCGTCTCGTACACCATCGTCTCCACGCTCGTCGCGCGGGTCGGGATGCCCGGGCTGACCGAATGGCTGGCCGCGTTCACCGCGACGTCGGGCGCCACGGTCATCAGCTCCGTCACCATCGCCACGGTCATCACGCTGTCCGGCGGTGCGCCCCAATTCCGGAAGCTGCCCGAGATGATCCAGTTCGGGCTGATGGTCGCCCTCGCCAACACGAGCCTGGCCCTGCTGGCGGTCGGCGCGCTCTGGTTGAGCCCCGCCATGCTGTGGCTGCTGATCCTCCCGCTGGCGATGGTCTTCCTCGCCTACCAGGCGTACGTCTCGGAGCGCGAGAAGCACGAACGCCTGGAACTCCTCTACCAGTCCTCGCGGATCCTGCAGCACTCGCCCGAGATCGATTTCGACGCTCGTCGCGCTCCTGAGCCATGCGCGAACGATGTTCCGGGCCGAGCTCGCCGAGGTGGTCCTCTACCCGCGGGCGCCCGGCGAGGACGCGCTGCGGACCCGCTCATGGCACGAGCGTGAACCAGAGGTGATGGTGCCCGACCGCGGGTACCTCGCCGATCCGGTCCACGACCGCATCGCCCGCTCGGACGCTCCATTCTTCGAGGAGACGCGAGACGAGGAGGGTCGCGTCTCCCGGCACATGGTGAGCGCCCTGCGCGGGGAGTCCGAGATGATCGGCTCGCTGATCATCAGCAATCGCCTGACCGAAGGCACGATGTTCAGCGAGGACGACCTGCGGCTGCTCGAGACCCTGGCCAACCAGGCGGCGGTCGCCCTCGAGAACGGCCACCTCGAGCAGTCGCTGGCCGAGCTGTCCCGGCTCAAGGAGCAGCTTCGCCATCAGGCCTACCACGACCCGCTGACCGGCCTGCCGAACCGGACCCTGTTCCTCGAGAAGGTCGTCGACCGGATCGGCCATCCGGGCGAGAAGATGCCCGTCGTCCTGTTCCTCGACCTCGACGACTTCAAGGTCGTCAACGATACTCTCGGCCACGCGGCGGGCGATCGACTCCTGGCCGATGTCGCCTCGCGGCTCCGGACCGTGCTGCGCGCCGATGACGTGGCGGCACGGCTCGGCGGCGACGAGTTCGCGGTGCTGCTCGATGACGACCCCGGCCTGTCTGAATCGGAGGCCGTCGCGCATCGCATCATCGAAGCCATGCGCGTGGCGTTCTCCGTCGACGGCCACGACATCACCGTCGGCGCGAGCATCGGCATCGCCGCGGCCCGGCTGGGCACGGAGCGCGCCGACGAGCTCCTCCGCAATGCCGACGTCGCGATGTACACGGCGAAGGCCTCCGGCAAGAACCGGGTGTCGGTCTTCGAACCGACGATGCACGCCGCGATCGTCGAGCGGCACGCCCTCAGTGCCGAGCTGTCGCGCAGCCTCGGGCAGGGCGAGCTCGCCGTCTACTACCAGCCCATCGTCGCGCTGTCCACCGGACTCGTCTCGGGCATGGAAGCCCTCGTGCGCTGGCGCCATCCCGTGCGCGGCCTCATCGGACCGGGCGAATTCGTCCATCTCGCCGAGGAGACCGGCATGATCCTGCCGCTCGGTCGCTGGGTCCTGTCCGAGGCGTGCCGGCAGGCGGCCGAGTGGTCCCGCATCGGCTCGCCCGAGCAGCCGCTCACGATGTCGGTGAACCTGTCCGCGCAGCAGCTCCAGGAGCCGGGCTTCGTCAACGACCTCAAGGCCATCCTGGAGGAGACGGGCCTCACACCCTGGCAGCTGGTCCTCGAGATGACCGAGACCGTGATGTTCCACGACACGACGACGACCATCTTCCGGCTCGCGGCGATCCGCGACCTCGGCGTCCGGATCGCCATCGACGACTTCGGCACCGGCTATTCGTCGCTCGGTTACCTGCGCCGCTTCCAGGTCGACATCCTCAAGATCGCGCGTGAGTTCATCGGGCCGGCGGAGAGCGAGAAGGAGTGGGCCTTCGCGGGCGCCATCGTCGCCCTCGGGCGAACGCTCGGGCTGACGATCATCGCCGAGGGGATCGAAGAACGAGGGCAGTTCCGACGACTGCATCAGCTCGGATGCGAATATGGTCAGGGCTACCTGTTCTCGCGGCCCCAGGAGGCGGAGGCGATGACGGCGATGCTCAAGGCCGAGCGCCCCTTGCCCGATGGCGCCGGGCGTGGCGCGAACGGCGTCCGGGGCTCGTCCCCGGCGCTGACCGTGGACCAGGTCGCCATCTGAGGGGGCCGGAGACGACGCGGTGTTCATCCTCTACGCCATCCTGATCGGCCTCGTCATCGGGTTCCTCCTGGGCGGCCGCCTGGCCGGGCTCGCGACGATCCAGCTTCGCTGGTCGTGGGTCATGCTCGGTGGGCTGCTGGTCCAGGTCGTCCTCTTCTCGGAGCCCGTCAGCGCCCGCATCGGCGCGCTCGGCCCGCCCATCTACATGGCCTCGACGGCGGCGGTCATCGTGGCGGTCCTCGCCAACCGCGCCGTCCCCGGGATGCTCATCGTGGCGGTCGGGGCCGCGAGCAATCTCGCCGCGATCGTCGCCAATGGCGGCTACATGCCGGCCGATCCCGCCGCCGTGCGGGCGCTGGGTGGCGGGCATCCGACGGCCTACTCGAACAGCGCGATCATCGAAAACCCGGCCCTCGCACCGCTGACCGACATCTTCGCCCTGCCCACCTGGGTGCCATTCGCCAATGTCTTCAGCATCGGCGACGTCGTCATCGGAGTCGGGGTCGCTGTCGTGATCGTGGCGGCGATGCGCGCTGGCAACCGGACGTCGGCACCGGTCGTGGGAACGCCGCCCATCGGCGCCTGACGCACCCGCGCCCCGAAACCCCGGGTCGCGGTGCGCGCCGGCACATCCCCCGAACAGCCGAAGGTCCCGGTACTTCCGGGCTATCGGAGTCGGGGTCCGGATGGGCCAAAGTAGCCACAGGGGACACCCGTCCCGACACACCCACGGTCGTCCAGGGCAAACCCGTCGCGAGGCGGGGACGCAAAGCCAGGGATCTCGCCAGAGACCGCCCGGCCGCCGATCCAGGCGTGATCAACTCTTCGGACGAAGGGGATCGATCGTGAAAAGCACCCTGGCCCGGCTGTCCTGGGCATTGACCGTTCTGGCGTCCCTGGCCCTCACGGTGGGAGCCGGCATGCGGTGGGAGTGGTGATGGGCGCGAGCTGCAGCGCGCGGGCGCTGGCGAGCTCGGTCCTCGTCATCGACGCCGGACATCGCTGGGATGAGCACACCGCGTTCTAGCTGCGAATCATGATCAAAGGCCGTCGGCATCGCCGACGGCCTTTTCTCGTAACGCGGGCGTCCCGCGTCGGGTTCACTGCGCAGCGCGCAGGCGCTCCACGTCGTCGTAGCTCGTGTCGACCTGGCCACCGACCGTGAGGCGGTTGCGCTCCGCCTGCTCGTAGCTGGTGTCAGCCGGTGCGACGCCCATCGCCGCGCGCTGACGCTCCACGGCGTCAAGTGAGTGATCCGCTCCGGCGCCAGGCCGCTCGACCGAGCAGCCCGCAAGGGTCATCAGGGCTGCAAGCCCCACCACCAGCATGCGCTTGTTGCTTCGCGTCGCCTGCGCGATCGTCGTGCCACTCGCCATCTCGAAACCCTGCCTTTCCGTCCTGACGTCGCTCCATCGGCGACCTGTTCGGACGATGCGCCGGCAGGCACCCCCGGTTCATCGGGGAGCTCCCTCATTGCGGGTCGACGTCGACACCGCGCCGCTGCCCCTCGCGGGTCGCGAGGACCGCGGACAGTTCGGCCCGGTTTCGGACGCCGGCCTTGCCCAGGATGTTCGAGACGTGGCGCTCGACGGTCTTGCGGGACAGGAACAATCGGTCGGCGATCTCGGGGTTCGTCATGCCACGAGCGACGAGGTCGGCGACCTCGGCCTCACGGGCGGTCAACTCGTCGATCCCGCCGCCGGCCGTCGTACGTCGCCAGGTGCGCACGCCGAGCGAGCGAAGCTCACGCTCGGCAAGCCGCTCGAGGACGGTGGCGCCCTGGGCCGCAGCCACGCGCGCGGCGTCGCGGTACGCCTCCGCGGCCCGCCCACGGTCGACCATCGCGAGGATCCGTGCGCTGTCGAGCCGCACGACGGTCGCCTCGAGTTGCCGGCCCACGGCGTCCGCCTGGATCGCGACCTGTCCGAGCGCGTCGACGGTGTCGCCGGCGGTCGCATCGTCAAGCTCGAGCAGTGCCTGCACCCAGGCCCGCTGTGTCTTCGACCAGGGGTCCGGGGCTGGGTGCTCGCGCGACCAGCGATCGAGCAGGCGCCGACCCAGCGCCAGGTCGCCGATCCGCGCGGCCACCTGTGCCGCCGCCAGGTTGAAGTCGGCCGCACACCGCGGACAGCCCCCGGCGTCGGCGTCGGCCAGGCCGGCGTCGAGGAGGGGCCCGACCGCGTCGTTCGGCCGGACGCGGGCGGACCACCGAACGAGCACCTGGTGATACGGGATCCGACGGTGCGCGTCCGGCGCGGCCTCCGCACCGCGGCGAAGCCCCTCGGCCGCGGCCGACCAGTCGCCACGCAGGAGGCGGAGCTCGTCGGGGAGGCTCCGCGACCGGGCGCGGATCTTGCCGTGGTCCCCTGCACGATCGGCGAGCGCGACCACATCGGCCACGAGGGCCTCGGCCTCCGGGAGTCGACCGGTATCGAAGAGGATCACCGCGAGCCAGAACCCGGCGTCGACGGCGACCGCCGGGATGACCCGCCGCCGAGCCTCGTCCCAGGCAAGCTGGAACCGCTCCTCGGCAAGGTCCGGCCGTGCTTCGGCTGCGATCGCCAGACCCGCCAGGACGACGGCCGAAAGATGGGCAGCCTCATCGTGGGCGGTGACGGCCAGCAATTCGTCCGTCAATGACTGCGGCACGCGATCGGTCCGTTGCACGTAGGCGTCCCATCGGGCTCGCAGGGCATCCTGCGCGGCACGCGACGCCGCCGGCTCGAGCTCGTGCGCACCACCGACCTCCCGGACGAGCGCACGGACCGCCTGCGCGGCACGCTCGGCGACCACTTCGCCATCGTCGAGTCGATGCTCCAGCCAGATCAGCACCAGCGCGTCGATCGCGTCGATCGCGAGGGCCATCGCCGGATCGGGAGACGCCCCGGCCGCCGCCCGCGCTCGTTCGATCCACTCGCGGGCGTCGGCGCCGCGCTCGAGCTCGAAGGCCGCCTTTGCCGCGCCGAGGGCCGCCACGGCCCGCAGCGGCGCTGCCGCGGTTCCATCCGCGAGGTCCCCCGCGGTTCGATCCGCTAGGCCGCGCCAGCGCTCGAGCGCGAACACATGGTCGTTGAGTTCGACGGCCATGGTCGCGACCTCGACCGCGAGCCCCGGCCACGACGGCGTTCCGGCGGTCTCCTCGTCGATGATCGTGGCCAGTTCGCGGAGCCCATCGCGCCCCAGCCACCGTCGTCGAGGCGACCGGATCAGTCGCTCGGCCAGCCCGCGTCCGGGCAGCCCGCCCAGGTGACGGTGCTCGAGTGCCTCCCGGAGGGACGCCACGTCATCGCCGGCGGCCCGCTCGAGCCGCTCCGACAACGACCGGTGGAGGTCCCGTCGCGCTTCGTCGCCGAGTCGCCCGACGGCCGCCTCGCGGAGCAGGTCGTGGACGACCTGGAGGCCGCCGTCACGCTCGACGGCCAGGCCCCGATCCACGAGCGCCCTCGCGACGTCGCCGGCATGTTCGGCCGGCCAGCCGAGGAGGTCCGCGAGCTCACGAACACGGGCCGGGCGGCCGACGATCGCGATCGCGCCGAACAGCACGGCGGCGTCCTCGGCCAGCCCGCGCAGCCGCGTCGCCACCACGTCTGGGGCGCGTCGATCGGTCCCGGACGCGAGCGCGTGCAACCAGAACGGCGAGCCGGCCGCGCGACGCCAGACCTCGGTCGCTGCCGCGGCTGGCAGGTCGGGAGCCGCTCGGCGGAGCAGGTCCAGCCCGGCGTCGCGATCGAGCGGTTCGAGCGCCAGGGCGGCGATCCGGTCGTCTGGAAGGACGTGCCGGACGGCCTCTTCGACCTGGGCGATGTGCGGTGTGTCCCGGCCAGCGACGACGAAGAGCAGGGGCTGGGAGGTGCTCGCTGCGGCGCGCAGCAGGTAGTGACACAGGGCGACGCTCAGCTCGTCCGCCCATTGCACGTCATCCAGGGACAGCACGGTCGGTCCGAGACGTGCCATCGCGACCGCCGCCCGCTCGAAGATCCGGATCGGCTCGACCGACTGACTCGGCGGATCGGGATCCCCTGGGATCGCGGCCGAATCGAGCGGCGCGAGCCGTCGGAGGAGCTCGCCCGCCGCGGCAAGGGGGACACTCCGCTCCGGCTCGAAGCCCTGGGCCCCGAGTCGTTCGACTCGCCCGAGCCGCCCGCTCGCCTCGGCGAGCAGTCGCGTCTTTCCCTGCCCGGGATCCCCGACGATGAGTGCCGCCGCGGGACCGGGGCGACCTCGCGTCGCATCCGCGAGTCGCAGGATGATCGCCAGCTCCCGTTCCCGTCCGACGATCGGGGGCAGATCCACATGCGCAGGGTACGACCACCATGGAAGTCCGCCTGCGGCGCCCGACCGGAACGCCCCCGCAGCTGGGAGCGCGCCGGCCTTCAGCTCCCCGGGGACTTGAGCTCCAGTCGATAGAGCGTCCGGGTGAACCCGGGCTCCCGCTCCCCGTATGGGATCTTGAGCGATGCCTCGGGGATCAACTCGAACCGCGAGCGCAGCGGGTCGATGTTCCTGTCGAACAACAGCAGGGCGTAGACGGGGCGCGTGCGTGCCACCAATTCGAGCGGCTCGGTCACGATGTCGCACGACGCGGACAGGTTGCGGTCGTGGGCGATGATCGCGATGTCCGGCCGCTCGCCCTCGATGCAGTGGGCGTAGCTGAGCGTGGTCAGGGTGTCCCAGTACGTCACCAGCAGCGTGCTCGGTGGCAGCCGGTCGAACACCGCGCGCGTGTAGTCCTCGCCCAGCCGGTTGCCCGACTGGTCGTTGACAGCCCAGTTCGAGACGAGGAAGAGCGCGGCGACGGCGACCAGGCCGAACTCGGCGTCGTCAAGACCGGGACCGAGCCGCGCCGCGAGCCACGCGAGGACCGCCTCGACCGCGACCGCGAGCCACACGGCGAGGATCAGCCAGGCGACGAGCAGGTAGTGCGGCAGGTCGCCGCGGTACCCGACGAACATGTACACGTTGGCGGTGGCGAGGGCGACGGCGAGCCAGCCGGCCCACGGGTCGCGGCGGATGAGGATGACCGCGCCGGCCAGCGGCATGATCGTGAACAAGGGGTGCGACCCGCGTTCGATCCCGGCGAGCACGTCGGGCACCGCCCGCCACGCCGCCGCCAGGCTCTCCCCGGTCCCGAAATGCATGTCGGTCCTGAACTGCGCGCCGCTGATGAACGAGATCAGGCCATCGATCGATCGCATCCCGGCGTAGACCTCCGGCGGTCCCGTGAACGCGCGGATGACGATGAACAGGTAGAACGACAGGCCGGCAGCGAAGAGGAGGACGAGCTCGAGCAGCAGCCTCGGCCGCCGCAGCATCCTGAGCCGATCCTCGATGAGGACGAACAGGATCACGACCGGCACGACGCTCAGGGCGAGCAGATGGTTGGACAACGCGAGGCCGGCCACGAGGGCACCGATCCGAAGGTCGCGGTCGCGTCGCTCATCCCGCCAGACGAGAGCACGGTGGACGAGGAGCGCGCACAGGAACAGGTGGAGGGTATTCATCTCCGAGAACGTCGCCTCTTTCCAGATCGTCGCGGTGCCGGCCAGCACGAGCGACGCCGCGAGGGCGATGACCGGGCGCACCCCGAGACGCCCGGCGATGAGGACGACCATGCCGATCGCAGCCGCGGCGGCCGCCGACGACAGCAAGGTCGCCCGGTAGGCCACCGAGCCGACGGGGATCAGGCTGAACAGCTTCCCGAGCAGGACGTACAACGGAAAGCCCGTCGGGTGCGGCACCTCGAGACGGGCCGGCACGTGCTGCATCTCCGCCCAGTCCCCGAAGCTCACGCCGCGCAACGCGGTCAGCGCGTACACGACGAATGTCGTCACGGTGACGATGACGGCCAGCCAATGCAGCGCGGTGAGGCGCTCCATCACCACCGGGAAGGCGAACCGGCGCGAACGGCGGGCGACCTGCGTTTCGGCCATCTCGCGCGGAGTCTACGGTCCCGCTGCGGCGAACAGGACCATCGGGGGAACGTTGACGCACCCTCCAAGCCTGCTAGACTGCGCGGACCGCACGGCCCCAACCGGGCGGATGCAGCGTTACTGGAGGCCGATGTGGGCCAATTCGATCGGCAGGATGGCCGGATGGTCGCCGTCGTCATCACGACAGACGGTCGCCGCGTCCACGTGCCCGTCGAGCCGGACCAGTTCTCCGACGTATCGCTCCTCGCGCTTCTTCGCTCGCTTCTGGGGCTTGATGGCCTTCTTGGGCTCATTACCGGCTCCCGGCGGGAGAACGGAGGGACGCGGAGGAACGGACGCTAAGGCGCTTCGAACCCCGCATCACCGAAGGGACCCTCGCCGGGAGGCGAGGGTCTTTTGCATGTCCGCCACGTACGAGGGCCCGAAATGACGATGAAGACCGATCCCGCCCGAGCCGCGGGCCCGGCCGCCAGGAGCCGACGCAGTCATGTGCCTGCCGACGGCACCGCGCACGCGGCCGCCGTCGAGCGCGCCCAGAAGGGCATGCTCCACGAGGCGCGGGACCTCAAGCGCACGCGCATCGGCGCCGACGTCCTGTGCGAGGCCCTCCTCCGCCAGGGCGTCGACATCTTCTTCAGTTACCCGGGCGGGGTGATCCTGCCGCTCTACGACGTGCTGGGCGACTACCCGGAGCTTCGCCACATCCTCGTTCGCCATGAGCAGGGCGGCGCTCACGCCGCCGACGGCTACGCCCGGGTCACGGGCACGGTCGGGGTGTGCATGGGGACGTCCGGGCCCGGTGCCACGAACCTCGTCACGGGCATCGGGACCGCTATGCTCGATTCGGTGCCGATGGTCGCGATCACGGGCAACGTGCCCTCCGCCCTCATCGGCAAGGACGCGTTCCAGGAGATCGACATCAACGGCATCACGCTGCCGATGACGAAGCACAACTACCTGGTCCGCGACGCCGACGAGCTGCCGCGGGTGGTCGCCGAGGCCTTCCACATCGCGCGGACCGGCCGGCCGGGGCCCGTGCACATCGACATCACGAAGGACGCGCTCCAGCAGGAGACCCGGGCGGCGCACCCGACTACGGACGAGATCGTCGCGGGCCTCCCCGGCTTCCGCCCGAACCTCGACGGGCATGGCCGCCAGCTCAAGACCGCGGCGACGGAGATCGCCAATGCCCGGCGGCCGGTCATCCTGGCCGGTCACGGCGTCCTCCATGCCGAGGCGTGGGACGACCTGAGGGCCTTCGCCGAGAAGACCTCGATCCCGGTGGCCTGGACGCTGCTCGGGATCGGCGCCATCGACGAGACCCATCCGCTGGCCTACGGCTACATGGGCATGCACGGCTGGAAGCACGTGAACCGGGCCATCCAGAGTGCGGACCTGCTGATCGCGATCGGGATGCGGTTCGACGACCGGGTGACCGGCAACGTGCGCACCTACGCCCCGTACGCCCGGATCGTCCATGTCGACATCGACCCAGCCGAGATCGGCAAGAACGTCGCCGTCGAGGTGCCGATCGTCGGTGATGCCGGGCGCGTCCTCCGGGCGCTGACGCCGATGGTGCCCGAGACCTCGATGGACGAGCGCCGCGCGTACCTCGACCAGCTGGCCGAGTGGAGGCGCGACTCGGAGGCGTCGTCGTGGCACGGCTCGGGCGCCTGGCGCGACGGCCTGCTGTCGGCCGACTACGTTGTCGAGCGGATCGGCGAGCTGACGGAGCACCGCGCGACCTACGTCGCCGACGTCGGGCAGAACCAGATGTGGCTGGCCCGCTACACCGGCTTCCGCGAGCCCAACTCGCACGTCAGCTCGGGTGGCCTCGGCACCATGGGCTTCTCGCTCCCGGCCGCGATGGGCGCCGCCCTGGGCCGCCCCGACCGCGAGACGTGGGCCATCACCGGCGACGGTGGCTTCCAGATGACGTTCCAGGAGCTCATGACGCTGGTCGCCGACGACATCCCGGTGAAGATCGCGCTCCTCGACAACAAGAAGCTCGGGATGATCCGCCAGTGGCAGGAGATCATCTACGCCGGGAACTACCACTCCGCGAGCCTGCCCGGGCCGGACTTCGCGAAGCTGGCCGACGCGTTCGGGATCCCGGCATTCCGGGCCCGGACACCGGGCGAGGTCGACGATGCCGTCCGCGCCGCGCAGGCCGTGGACGGCCCGGCGCTCATCTGGTTCGAGATCGCCGAAGAGCAGAACGTGTTCCCGATGATGCCCGCCGGCAAGGGGCTGTCCGACCTGATCGAGAACTGGGGCGGGGCGGACGAATGAGCGGATCCTCGGGCGGGAAACAGGTGCCCGTCGACCCGAGCACCAACGGACGAGCGCCCACCGATCCGGCGTCGCATGTCCCGGCGCACGTGGCCCCGCCGCCGGCGCGCTCGCTTCCGGGCGGTGGGGAGACCCGTCGCCACGTGCTCGTGGCCATCGTCATGAACAAGCCTGGCGTCCTCAATCGCGTGTCCAGCCTCATGCGCGCCCGCAACTTCAACATCGACTCGCTGGCCGTCAGCAAGACGGACCGCGAGGACACCAGCCGGATGACGATCACTTTGCATGGGGACGACGTCGCGGTCGAGCAGGCGGCGAAACAGCTCTACCGGCTCATCGACGTGCTCAAGGTCCAGGACGTCACGTCCGATCCGACGGTCGAGCACGAGCTCGCGTTCGTGAAGATCCGGGCGACCGATTCGAATCGCGATGAGGTGCTCCGGCTCGTCGAGCTGTCGCGCGGCCGTGTCGTCGACCTCGCCGATGGCTCGCTCATCGTCGAGGTGACAGGCACCGAGTCCGAGATCGACACCTTCGTGTCGCTCGTGCGGACGTATGGCATCAAGGAGTTGGTCCGCACCGGCGCCGTGGTGATGGCGAGGGGTTCGGGGTCCATCGAGGAGGCGATCAAGCGATGAATCCTCGGGCGGAGCTTCGGCTCCGACCTCGGAGCGCGCGAAGCAGTTTGACGTTGAGGGTGGCAATTCACCGATGGAGGCATTAGTCCTGTGACCGCCAAGATGTATTACGACAACGATGCTGACCCGTCAGCCTTGGCGGGGCAGACCGTTGCGATCATCGGGTATGGGAGCCAGGGGCACGCGCATGCCCTGAACCTGCACGAGAGCGGGGTCGACGTCGTCGTCGGGCTTGCAGCCGGCTCCAAGAGCCGAGCCCACGCCGAGGAGGCGGGCCTGCGCGTCGCGGACGTGGCAGATGCGGTGCGGGCCGCGGACGTCGTGATGATCCTCGTGCCCGACACCGCCCAGAAGGCCGTGTACGACGCCGAGATCGCGCCGAACCTGCGTCCGGGACAACTCCTGATGTTCGCCCACGGCTTCAATCTCCGGTTCGGGCGGATCGACCCGCCGGCGACGGTCGACGTCGGGATGGTCGCGCCGAAGGGTCCGGGCCACCTGGTCCGGTCCGTGTACCAGGCCGGCGGCGGCGTCCCCGCCCTGTTCGCCGTGGAGCGCGATCCGTCCGGCACCGGCCGAGCCCGGACGCTGGCCTATGCCCGTGCGCTCGGGAACACGCGCGCCGGCGTCCTCGAGACGACGTTCAAGGAGGAGACCGAGACCGATCTCTTCGGCGAGCAATCCGTCCTGTGCGGTGGCACGTCCGCCCTCGTGAAGATGGCGTTCGAGACCCTCGTCGAGGCCGGCTACCAGCCAGAGCTCGCGTACTTCGAGACGATGCACGAGCTCAAGCTCATCGTCGACCTCATGTATCGGGGCGGCCTCAACTTCATGCGCTTCAGCGTCAGCGACACGGCCGAGTACGGGGACTACGTCAGCGGGCCGCGGCTCATCGACGAAAGCGTCCGAGAACGGATGCGCGCCGTCCTGGGCGAGATCCAGGACGGGTCGTTCGCGGACCGCTGGATCGAGGAGAACGAGAGCGGTCGCAACGAGTTCGAGCGGCTGCGAGCCGCCGACCGCGACCACCAGATCGAGCAGGTCGGGGCACGCCTGCGCGCGCAGATGCCGTTCCTCAACCCGGTCGAGGTGCAGGCCGGTCAGGCCCAGGCGGCCGCCACGACACCGGGGGCGTCCCGGTGAGCGGCGGGGTAGCCAGGCCGGACGGGCCGTTCGTCGCCCCGGGCAGCGTCCGCATCTTCGACACGACGCTCCGCGACGGGGAGCAGGCGCCGGGTGCCGGACTCACCGCGGCGGAGAAGCTCGAGGTCGCCCGCCAGCTGGCCCGTCTCAAGGTCGACGTCATCGAGGCCGGATTCCCGGCCGCCTCCCCCGGCGACTTCGAGGCCGTTCGAAGGATCGCGCAGGAGACGCCGCAGGACATCGCGGTCGCGGCGTTGGCGCGCTGCCGGGACGGCGACCCGCAACGGGCGATCGAGGCGATCAGGGTCGCGCACAAGCCCCATCTCCACGTCTTCATCGCGACCAGCGACATCCACCTCAAGCACAAGCTGCGGGTGGATCGCGAGACCGCGCTCCGTGAGGCGGTCCGGTGGGTCCGTCACGGGCGCGAGGAGCTCGGTCGCGACGCCGAGATCGAGTTCAGCGCCGAGGATGCCTCGCGAACGGACATCGACTACCTGCTCCAGGTCTACGAAGCGGTCGTGGAGGCCGGCGCGTCGACGGTGAACATCCCTGACACGGTCGGCTACGCGATCCCGGCCGAGTTCGGCGCGCTCACCCGGCGCGTGGTCGAGCTCGTCGGGGACGCGGCCACCGTGAGCGTCCATTGCCACAACGACCTGGGTCTCGCCACGGCCAACACCCTTGCCGCCGTCCAGGCCGGCGCGCGCCAGGTGGAGGTCACGATCAACGGTCTCGGCGAGCGCGCCGGCAACGCATCGCTCGAAGAGGTCGTCATGGCGCTGCGGACCCGGCCGACCCAGTTTCCGGACCTGGGCTCCGGCGTCCAGACGGAGCACATCACGGCCGCCTCGCGTCTCGTGTCCTACCTGACCGGTTTCGCAGTCCAGCCGAACAAGGCGATCGTCGGCGGCAACGCATTCGCCCACGAATCGGGCATCCACCAGGACGGCGTCATCAAGAACCCGCTGACGTACGAGATCATGACCCCCCAGTCGATCGGGTTGACCGGCAGCCAGCTGACGATCGGCAAGCTGTCGGGCCGCCGCGGGCTGCAGGGAAAGCTGCGCGAGCTGGGCCACGATCTCGAGGGCGACGCGCTCGACGTGATCTACCGCCAGGCCATCGAGCTGGCGGACGCGAAGAAGGAGGTCACCGACGCCGACCTGCTGGCGCTCGTCGAACAGCGTGCGGCCGAGGTCGAGGCGAGCGTCGCGCTCGTGGGCTGGAGCGTGACCTCGTCCCATAGCGGCAATGCCGTCGGCACCGTGACGCTCAGCGTCGACGGCGAGGAACGGAGTGCCGAGGCGACCGGCAACGGCCCGGTCAACGCGCTGTTCAAGGCCGTCGACGACACCCTCCAGCCGGTCCTCGGCTGGCACCCGACGCTCGCGGAGTACGAGATCAAGGCGGTGTCCGCCGGCGAGGACGCGCAGGGCCAGGTGCTGGTCCGCTGCCGTCGCTCGTCTGACGAGGGACCGAACGCCCTGGTCGTGTCGGGCCACGGCCTATCGACCAACATCATCGAGGCATCGCTCGACGCGTATCTCGTGGCGACCAACAAGCTCCACGGCGCCCATATCAATGGCGTCGATGTGGCCTTCGCGAACCTTCGAGCCGGAGAGGGCCTCCCATGACGGAGGCTCCATCCTCGGGCGGAAGTGGCACGACGACGTACCGCGTCGTCGTGATCCCCGGGGACGGGGTCGGACCGGAAGTGATCGCTGCGGCACGGCGGGTGGTCGATGCCGCCGGGCGGCGGTTCGGGTTCACGGTCGACTGGACCGAGGTGCTCGCCGGAGGCATCGCCATCGACACGTACGGCATCGCGATCCGGCCCGAGGACGTCGACGTGTGTCGCGAGGCCGATGCGATCCTGCTGGGAGCCGTCGGTGGGCCGAAGTGGTCCGATCCGTCCGCGTCCGTCCGGCCCGAGCAGGCGCTGTTCGCGCTCCGCGGCGGGCTCGGGCTCTTCGCGAATCTGCGGCCGGTCACGGTCCATCCGGCGCTCGTCGCCTCGTCGCCTTTGCGCCCCGAGCTGCTCGAGGGAGTGGACATCCTGATCGTCCGCGAGCTGACGGGCGGCGTGTATTTCGGGGAGCGGCAGGAGGCGGCGGAGGAACATGGCGATCGACGAGCCGTCGACACCATGCCCTATGGCGAAGATGAGATCAGGCGCATCTTCATGGTGGCTGGGGCGTACGCGCTGCTGCGGCGTCGGCACGTGACCAGTGTCGACAAGGCCAACGTCCTCGCGACGTCCCGTCTCTGGCGACGGGTCGTGGACGAGGAGCGCCGGCGCTTCCCCGATGTCGAGGTGAGCCATCAGCTCGTCGATTCATGCGCGATGCAGCTCATCCGCCGTCCGGCCGACTTCGACGTGATCGTCACGGAGAACCTGTTCGGCGACATCCTCTCGGACGAAGCGGCGGTGCTCGTCGGGAGTCTCGGGATGCTGCCGTCCGCGTCGCTCGCAGACCGGCAGACCGGCCACGGCACGTTCGGGCTGTACGAGCCGATCCATGGCTCGGCGCCCGACATCGCGGGCGCGGATCGGGCCAACCCGATCGGGACGATCCTGTCGGCAGCGATGATGATGTTCACGTCGTTCAACCGAAGGGATGCCTCGGAAGCCATCGAGGCGGCCGTGCGCCAGGCGCTGGACGACGGCTGGCGGACGCCCGATCTGGCGGATCCGGCCGACGCCGACGACGGCCTCGTGGTGGTCGGTACCACCGGCATGGCGACGGCCGTGATCGAGGCCCTCGAAGCCGCGGTGCCGGCATGAGCCCTGGCGATCGACATGACGCGCCGGTCATCCTTTACGACACGACCCTGCGGGACGGGACCCAGGGCGAGAACGTGACGTTGTCGCTGGCCGACAAGCTGCGGGTCGCGCGCATGCTCGACGAATACGGCATGCCGTACATCGAGGGCGGCTGGCCCGGCTCGAACCCCAAGGACATCGAGTTCTTCGGTGCCGCCCGGACGATGCGCTGGGAGACCGCCAAGCTCGCCGCATTCGGGTCCACCCGGCACCGGTCCAACACCCCGGCCGACGACCCGAACCTCCGCGAGCTGGTCGCCGCTGAAACCCCGGTCGTGACGATCTTCGGCAAGTCGTGGCTGCTTCACGTCACCGAGGTCCTCGGCGCCACGCCGGGGGAGAACCTCGACATGATCGCCGACTCGATCGGCTTCATCGTCGATCGCGGCCGCGAAGCGATCTACGACGCCGAGCACTTCTTCGACGGCTACCGCGACGACCGTGACTATGCACTCTCGACCCTGCGCGCGGCCCGACAAGCGGGAGCGCGCACGCTGGTCCTGTGCGACACCAACGGCGGCACGCTCACCGGCGAGCTGACGCGCATCGTCGACGACGTTCGCTCGACGCTCGATGCGGATCGTGACGCGGCGCCGGTGACATGGGGGATCCACACCCACAACGATGCCGAGCTCGCGGTCGCCAATTCCATGGCGGCCGTCGCCGCCGGCATCCGCCACGTCCAGGCCACCATCAACGGCTACGGCGAGCGTGCCGGCAACGCGAACATGGTCTCGATCCTCGCCAACCTCGCGCTCAAGACGCCGCACACGCTCGTCCCGGCGGGCGGCGGCAGGCTGGAGGGCCTGACCCAGCTGTCGCGCAGCGTGGCCGAGATCGCGAATCTCACCCCGAACGACTACCAGCCCTATGTCGGGCGGTCGGCGTTCGCGCACAAGGGCGGCGTCCACGGCGCGGCCGTGGCCAAGGTCGAGCGCTCGTATCAGCACGTCGAACCCGTATCGGTCGGGAACGTCGGCCGGCTCGTGGTCTCCGAGCTCGGCGGTCGCGCCAACACGGCCATCCGGGCCGGCCAGCTCGGGCATGACCTCGAGGGCATCGATCCGCGCGAGCTCTCGAACCTCATCAAGCAGCTCGAGGCCGATGGCCTGGCCTTCGAAGGCGCCGAGGCGTCGTTCGAGCTCCTCATCCGGCGGCACGCGGCCGACTACGCGGCACCCTTCCGGATCCTCGACTACACCTGTCTCGTCGAGCAGCGCGACGGGCGGGAGCTGCTCGCCGAGGCGACGGTCAAGGTCCAGGTCGATGGCGAGGTGCTGCACACGGCGGCCGACGGCAACGGCCCGGTCAACGCGCTGGACGCGGCGCTCCGAAAGGCGCTACGTGCGTTCTATCCGGCCATCGACGACGTCCATCTCGTCGACTACAAGGTGCGCATCCTCGATGGGGATGCCGCGACGGCGGCGCGGACGCGCGTGATCATCGACTCCCAGGACGGGGCGCGGACGTGGTCGACGATGGGCAGCGACACGAACATCATCGCCGCGTCGGCGTCGGCCCTCGCCGACTCGCTCGAGTACGCGATCTGGAAGTCTGGCGCCGAGCTGCGCCGGCGCGATGAGCGACACTTCACGACCGGGCCCACCAGCGACGTCCCGCTCGATGGCCCCGCCACAGCGACCCGGAGGTAATCGCGGATGCCGGAACCGACGACCGAGACACCGACGCTGCACCTCGCCCGCTGGACCGTCCAGTCCGGCTCCAACGCCCGCAGCCGGGGCGCCGTCATCATCGATGCGGGCGATCATCACTGGCGCGCCTCGGCCGAGGGCAATGGCGCCATCGATGCGCTATTCCGGGCCGTCGATCAGGCGCTCTCCGAGATCCTCGACGGGCACCCGCGGCTGCTCGCCTACGACATCCACGCGCTTGGGGAGGGGACGGACACGATCGGTGCGGTGACCGTCCGGATCGCCCCGCCCGACGCCGCGGGCAAGCGCGGCACCGGCGAATACGGTGGCGAGGCGCGCGGGACGAACATCATCGCCGCCTCGATCGAGGCCTACATCGTCGCCCTCAACGCGATGCTCGGTGAGGCGCACTGGGAGGGCGCGCCGGAGGAGGCCGCGGCGACCGGCAAGCGCGCACGCGTCAAGGCACCGGTGACCGCCGGCACGGCCCGTGCCCATCGGGCCGAGCTCGACGAGGACGCCAGCGAGATCGACACGACCGACTGGTTCAACCGCCAGGGCTGACGCTTCTGGGCCGGTCGTTCCAGTGCAGGCCCGGCAACCCTGGCCCGGGCGCGGTCCCTCGCGGCCGCTAGACTCGCCTGCGATGTCCACGATGCCGAGCCAGCCGATCACGTATGCCGGCGAGCCCGGTGCGTTCGCCGAGGATGCCGTCCTCGTCGCCTTCGGGGACATCGAACGCCGTGCGGTCGGGAGCTTCCGCGCCGTCTTCGAGTCGGTCGCGTCCGACGATGCGACCGCGGGCGTCGTGCCGATCGAGAACGTCATCCACGGCACCGTCCGCGAGAACTACGACCTCCTGATCGAGCACGACCTCCGGATCGCCGGCGAGGTCGTCGTCCCGGTGCGGCTCTGCCTGGCCGCCCTGCCCGGCCAGCGCATCGACGACATCGAGCGGGTCTACTCCCACATCCAGGCACTCGGCCAGGCGGAGGGGTTTCTCCGCGAACGGCCCTGGCAGCTCCTCTCGACGTACAACACGGCGGGCGCGGGCAAGGCCATCGTCGAGTCCGGCGAGCGCGGGGCGGCGGCCGTCCTCTCGCCACGGGCCGCCGGTCTGTTCGGCCTCGAGATCCTGGCTGAGGAGATCGGCGACCTGCCGGACAACCGCACGCGCTTCCTGGTGCTGGCGCGGCTGGACGCGGCCGTCCCACCGCTCCTGGATCCGCCGGTCCTGCGCCGCACCACGATCGTCGTCGCGGTCCGCAACGAGCCAGGAACGCTGCTCGCCGTCCTGCGTGTGCTTGCCGAGCACGCGCTGAACATGCGCAAGCTCGAGTCGCGGCCCAGCCGGGAACGGGCCTGGGAGTATGTGTTCTGGATCGACCTCGACGGCGACGCGTCCGAACCGGCGATGGCCGCCGCACTCGAGCAGGTGCGCGGTGTCACGACCATGACCCGCGTCCTGGGCAGCTACCCGAGCCCGGACGCCTAGCGGGCCGTCACGGCCGGGTCGTGGCGACTCCGGACCGCGCTGCCGAAGGCCGATGCTACCCTTGCGCTCCCCCAGCAGACCACCCATCGGAGGCGATGAGACGGCATGGATCAGGCGTTTCGGGACGCGATCGACGCTGGCTACGCGTTCGATGAGCCGTCGCTCGTCCTCGGCAGCGCGATGCACGAGGGCGAGCTGCACAACGAGACCCGGGTGGGGGTCGCGCTGTCCATCCTGAACCGCCACGGGCTGGTCGCCGGCGCCACGGGAACGGGCAAGACCAAGACCCTCCAGCTCATGGCGGGGCAGCTGTCCAAGGCTGGCGTGCCCGTGTTCGCTGCCGATATCAAGGGCGACCTGTCCGGGATCGCGCTGCCGGGGGACGCCGCCAACCCGAAGGTCCAGGAGCGCGCGACCTCCCTTGCCTGGGAGTTCGAGGCACGTGGCCACCCGGTCGAGTTCCTGTCACTCACGGGCAGGCAGGGCGCCCAGGTCCGCGCCACGGTCCACTCCTTCGGGCCGCTCCTGCTCGGCAAGGTGCTCGACCTCAACGAGACGCAGACGAGCATCCTCGCGCTCGTCTTCAAGTACTGCGACGACAACGACCTGCCCCTCCTCGATCTCCAGGACCTCGCCACGACGCTCAAGTTCCTCTCGTCCGACGAGGGCAAGCCCATCCTCGAGGATTACGGCGGGATGTCCGCGGCCTCGGTCGGGGTGCTGCTGCGCTCGATCGTCGTGCTCGAGCAGGAGGGGGCCGACGTCTTCTTCGGTGAGCCGGAGTTCGATGTCGACGACCTGCTTCGCACCACGCCCGACGGCCAGGGCGTCGTCAGCATCCTCGAGTTGTCGGATGTCATGGACCAGCCGCGTTTGTTCTCGACCTTCATGCTCTGGATGCTGGCCCAGCTGTACGAGAGCCTTCCGGAAGTCGGCGATCTGCCGAAGCCGAAGCTGTGCTTCTTCTTCGACGAGGCGCACCTGCTCTTCGACGACGCCTCGGAGGCGCTCATGGACCAGGTCGAGCGCACCGCGCGTCTCATCCGGTCCAAGGGCGTCGGGATCTACTTCGTGACCCAGGCGCCGACGGACGTGCCGTCATCGGTCCTCGCCCAACTGGGTAATCGGGTGCAGCACGCCTTGCGCGCGTTCACCCCGGACGATGCCGACGCCCTGCGCAAGACGGCCCGCACCTTCCCGATGACCGAGTTCTACGACGTCGAGAAGACCATCACGTCGTTGGGCACCGGCGAGGCGCTCGTGACCGTGCTCACGCCGCGCGGCGTCCCGACGCCATTGGCCGCCACGCGACTGCTGCCGCCCGACTCCCTGATGGCGCCGATGCCGCCGGACGAGTTCGCCTCGACCATCGCGTTAAGCACCTACCAGACGAGATACGGTCCCACCGTGGACCGCGACAGCGCCCACGAACGCATCACGGCACGGCTCGCCGCCGCCCGGAGCGCCGCCGTCGAGGCGGCCACGCGCGCGGGGCTCGATCCGACCACGGCCGGGGGGCTCAATGGCATGACCCCCGCGCAGCAGGCGCGCGAGCTGGCCCGTCAGCAGAAGGCCATCGACGCGGCCGGGCAGCGGGCCCAGCGCGAGGCCGAGCGACAGCGTAAGGCGGAGGAGAAGGCCGCGGTCGCCGCGGCCAAGGCGCGCCAGAAGACCATCGACACCGCGCTCCGGACCGGCGGCAAGGTCGTGACTTCGCGTCTCGGTCAGGACATCGTGCGCGGCGTCTTCGGCGTCCTGTTCGGCGGCGGGAAGCGCCGCTGAACGCCACACCGGTCGGCCGGTCGATCTGGACGGCCGCGGCGTGGCGGGCCGAGATCCTGCGCTGGGCGACAGACCGGCTGGGGGCGGCCGGCCACGTCGTCACCGGCCCCATCGAGCAGCCGCACATCCGGCCGTGGTCGACGGTGTTCCGCATCCCGACCGAGGGGGGCCCGTTCTGGTGCAAGGCTGCGGGTTCCGGGCCGCGTCACGAGCCGGCCCTCCTCGATCGATTGGCGGCATGGGGCACGCCGCACGTGCTCGTGCCGCTGGCCGTGGAGCCGGCCCGCGGCTGGATGCTGCTCCCGGACGGTGGCCCGGGGCTGCGCGACCAGGCACCCGAGGGACGTGGCGACCACGATCTCGACGCCTGGGTCCGCGTGCTGCCCCTCTACGCCGAGGTCCAGCGCTCGGTGGAGGATCGCGTCGATGCCCTGGTCGCTGTCGGCGTCCCCGACGAGCGGCCGGAGCGCCTCGTGGGCATCCTCGACGGTCTCCTGGAGGCGGACGAGGTGTGGTCGCGACTCGACCCGGATGAGGTCGAGGCCGGTGCCCGGGCGCGCGGCCGGCCCTCCGTCGCCGGCGTGACGTGGTCGCGGGGCTCACGGCGGCCCTCCGTTCGAGCGGGATCGGGCCGACGATCGAGCACGGCGACCTCCACGGCGGGAACATCCTCATGGGACCGGCCGGTGTCCGGTTCTACGACTGGGGCGACGCGACGGTGGCGCACCCGTTCGGGACGCTGACCACGACCCTGCGATCGATCGCCCATCGGACCGGGCTCGAACACGACGGTGTCGAACTGCGCCGGGTGCGGGACGCGTATACGGAGGCCTGGACCGACGTGCTGCCGCGAGCCGGACTCGCCGAGGTCGCAGCACTGGCGGTCGACCTCGGGCACATCGGCAAGAGCTCCGCCTGGCGACGGGCGATGATCGGCGTCGAGCCGGAGGCGATGGGCGACCACGGCGGGGCGTCGGGCGGCTGGCTCATCGAGCTCGCCGACTGCCTCGATCGCCGCGCCCCGGGCTGACGCGGGACCCCGTTACTCGATGACCAGGTTCGCGGGGACGTCGTCTGCGACGGGCGGGTACGTCGGCTTGAGGGCCGCGATCGTATCGGCCAGGATCGTCGCCACGGCCAGGTTGCGGAACCACTTGCGGTTTGCCGGGATGACATACCAGGGCGCCCACTGGGTCGAGGTCTTCGACAGGGCATCGTCGAACGCCGCTTGGTAGTCGTCCCAGCGCTTCCGCTCGTCGAGGTCCCCCATCGAGAACTTCCAGCGCTTGGTGCGGTCGTCATAGCGCGCCTGGAACCGCTCGCGCTGCTCGTCACGGTCGATCGCCAGAAAGAACTTCACGATCGTCGTGCCGTTCTCCGTCAGGATTCTGCTCGAACTCGTTGATCTGGTCGTAACGAGCGGACCAGATCTTGCGCGGGACGAGGTCGTGGACACGCACCACGAGCACGTCCTCGTAGTGCGACCGGTTGAAGATGCCGATCTCGCCCTTGCGCGGCACCTTCTTGTGGATGCGCCAGAGGTAGTCGTGGGCAAGCTCCTCGGCCGAGGGGACCTTGAAGCTCGTGACCGGGCAGCCCTGCGGGTTGAACGCCTCCATCACCTTGTTGATCGTGCCGTCCTTGCCGGCCGCATCGATGCCCTGGAGGACCACCAGGACCGCCCGCTTCGCCTCGGCCCAGAAACGGTCCTGGAGTTCGGCCAGTCGCACTGTCTCCTTCGGGAGGGCGAGGTCCGCCGCCTCCTTGTCCCAGCCGTGGGTCTCGCCATGGTCCCGACTGGCGAGGCTGACGCGCGAGCCCGGGCGCACGACGAGGGCATTGCGCAGGTCGGTCCGCGTGGCCATGGCCCGCAGTATGCCGGGCCGGGGCGCCCGCGGTCCGTGCGGCGGCGCCTGCGGTGACGTGCCGCGGCGCCTGCAGTGCCCTGCCGGCCGGAAGGGACCGATCAGGTCTCGGGTGGTCGCGCGGCGAGGATGTCGTCGGCCACGGGGGACGCGATGCTGCGGGCGCCAGCGCCGCCGTCCACCGGGATGCTCGCCCCATTCACGAACGAGGCGTCGTCCGAGAGCAGGAACGCGACGACGGAGGCGATCTCGTCCGGGCGCCCGACGCGGCCCAGCGTCCCGAGCGAAGACAGGGTCTTGTACGTGGCGTCCGGGTCCGCGGACCGGGCGACCATCGCCTGGTTCCACTCGGTCCAGATCGCGCCGGGGTCGACGGTGTTGGCGCGGATGCCGGCCGGCCCGTACTCGACCGCGAGATTCCGCGTGAACCCCACGATGCCCGCCTTGCTGAACTCGTAGGCTGCCCAGTTCGGGAAGCCGGCCCTGCCATGGATCGAGCCGAGGCTCACGATCGACCCGCCCGAGCGCTGGGCGAGGAACGTCCGGACGGCGACCGAGGAGCCCCAATACGTGCCCTCGACGTTGACGCGCACGAGGCGCCGCACCGCATCCGGGTCAGGCTGGTGCACCGAATCCATGGCAACGACCGCGGCGTTGTTGACCCAGCCGAGCAGGGGGGCGTGCGCGACCGCCGCATCCCGCGCCCGCTCGAGGTCGGGCAGCTCCGCGACGTCGCCGACGACGACCGAGCCCGGCCGAGCGTTGCTCGACAGCCAGCGACCCGCATCCTCGGCGGTGACCGGGTCGATCTCGATCCCGACCGTCGCCCAGCCGTCGTTCGACAGGCGCTCGAGGATCGCCCGGCCGAGGCCCTGGCCCGAGCCGGTGACGACCACGCTGCGAGTCGGTGCGGCGGCCGTCATGCAGCGGCCTCCGGCGACGGGGGCGCTGGGGCAGCGAGTGACGTCCTCCCCGGCGGCAGCTCGACGAGGATGATCGTGACGTCGTCGGGCGCTCGACAGACGACCACCCGGATCGTGCCGCCATCCGGCAGCGTCTGTGGCACGACCGGAGACGTCGGCGGGTACCCGGCGGCGATCAGCCGCCCGACGATCGCGTCGACGTCGCGGACCAGCAGGTTGACCGCCATCAGGCCGGGATCGAACGGGGAGCGGCGGGCGACCGACCGCGTCTCGGAGGTCAGCTGCACGAGCTCGATCTCCGAGCCGTCGGGGCACGAGACCACGACCGCCCGCACGGTCGGTGCCTCGAGTCCGAAGAGCGCATGGATGGCCGCCGGGTCGTGCGCGTCGTCGAAGGTGATCCGCAGCCCCAGCAGGTCACGGAAGAACGCGACCATGGCGGGCAGGTCGCTGGCTGCGATGACCGGATGGAACAGGCCCTCGACGCTGCCGACCACAGGCACCCTCCCAGGATGGCGGTCCGACCCGGACCGATGAGATATGATATCTCAAACGATGCAACGCTCGGAGGTGTCCGT
Source organism: uncultured Chloroflexia bacterium (assembly GCA_963735785.1). Taxonomy (GTDB): domain Bacteria; phylum Chloroflexota; class Limnocylindria; order Limnocylindrales; family CSP1-4; genus SPCO01. The sequence continues at coordinate 1,542,032 of CAVTMH010000003.1, forward strand.
GGTGGGTGCCGCGATTCCGCGCTGGACGATCCACGCGGTCGATACCGGGACATCGACCCTCGACGCCTCGATGCTCACCTACACGGTGGGCGCCGGGACGATCGTCCGCATCCCGCGCGTGATCTGGGTCGTCCGCGGCCCGACGACGGTCGTCGTCGATACCAGCGTCCCACCCGGCTCGCGGCCCGCCGAGTTCATCGGCGAGGCGCTGGACCGAACTCCGGACCAGGAGCCCGCCAATGCCCTGCGCCTCGCCGGTCTCGACCCGAAGGACGTCGAGTACGTCGTCCTGACCCACCTCCATTGGGACCACGCGGGGAACTGCGACCTGTTCCCGGAGGCCACGGTGCTCGTGCAGGACGTCGAGCTCCGCTACGCCATCGCGCCAGGGCGCTTCTTTCGGAAGGCCTTCCTGGCTCCGACCTCGGGCTGGGGCACGCCCCCGTACCTCGTCCCGAACCTGAGCACCCTGCACGGCGAGCATGACCTCATGCCCGGCCTGCGAATCGTTCGGGCACCCGGCCACACGCCCGGGTCGCAGGCGCTCGTCGTCGACACCGAGCACGGGTCATTCGCCATCGCGGGCGACGCCGTGTCCACCTACGAGAACGTCGACCGGGACCTGCCGCCTGGCTACCACGTGGACGTGGACGCCTCGATGGACTCACTCGACGCACTGCGGGGGGCGGCCGACTACCTCCTGCCGTCGCACGACTACGCGGTCTTCAGCGACGGTCCGATCTCCGAGGTCGGGCCGGCGCACGGGGCCGCGCGGCAGGTGCGTCCCTGATGCTCGCCCTGCGCAAGGCCACGCCGGAGGCGATGACGCTCACGCTCGAGGAGGTCCCCGTCCCGCAGCCCGGCCCGGGTCAGGCGCGCATCGCCGTCACCGCTGCCGGCATATGTGGCACCGACCTGCACATCCTCGCCGGCGACTACGCCTCGCGGCCGCCGGTGACGCTCGGGCACGAGATCGCAGGGCGCGTCGATGCCGTCGGTGAGGGCGTCGACCCGGCGTGGCTAGGGGCGCTCGTCGCCCCCGAGACGGCGGTCGCGACGTGCGGCCGGTGCGACTGGTGCCGGACCGCGCGACCCATGCTCTGCCGCGATCGGCTGTCCGTCGGATCGGGCGTCGACGGCGGGTTCGCGTCGGCGGTGCGTCGTCCCGGCCGCAAAGCTCCATCGGCTGCCAGACTGGCTGGACGACCGAGCCGCGGCCCTCATGGAGCCACTTGCCTGCGGCTGCAATTCGCTGTTCGATCCGGCAGTGGTCGAGGCCGGGGATACGGTCGTGGTCACGGGCCCCGGACCCGTCGGCCTCCTCGCGGCGCAGCTGGCGCGGGTCGCCGGCGGGCGGACCATGGTCGTCGGGACCGCCGCCGATCGAGCGCGCCTCGCCGTCGCCGGCGGGCTGGGGTTCGAGACGCGCGATATCGACGAACCCGCGGACCGGGCGAGCCTCGATGAGGCGGGCGCCGAACGACGGGTCGACGTGGTCGTGGAAGCGTCCGGAGCCCCACCGGCCGTGGGAATCGGCGCTGACGTGGCTGCGACCGCGAGGGACGCTCGTCCAGATGGGTCTGCTGTCGGGCGAGATCAGCGTCCCGTTCGGTGAGATCGTGACTCGCGAATTGCGCGTCAGAGCCGGGTTCGGCAGCTCTCCGGCCTCCTGGCTCCGCGCCGTCCGGCTCGTTCGCGAGCGACAGGTCGAGCTCGATCCGCTGATCAGCAGCGTGCTGCCGCTCCGCGAGTGGTCCGAGGCGCTGGCCGCGTTCGACCGTCGGGACGGCCTCAAGACGGTCTTCGATCCCCGGCTCGATTGATCAGCCCGGGACGCGCGGGTCCCAACCGTCACTCGGGGCGACGACCCGGGCGGCCCCACCGGTCGCGATGAGCTCACGCCCGTCCCGCAGCCGAAATCCGGTGCCCCAGGTCTCGAGGCGCTCGTCGTGGATGCCGTTGGCCCCGGTGACCGATGGCTGTGGCCAGATGGTCAGGAGCACGAGCGGCTCGTCGCCGTCGTTGCGGAGTCGATGGAAGGTGCCGGCCGGGATGAACGCGACCATGCCCGGGCACGAGGCGATAGGTCTCGCAGCCGGTGCCGTCGTTCGGGTCGCCGCCGAGGTCGACCAGGGTCTGCCCGCTCACGATGTAGTAGATCTCGTCGTTGTCGGGGTGATTCCCGCCGCCCAGACCCTGATGCGGGTCTACGGTGCCCTGGTTGAGGAGGAGGTCGTGCCGCCCGGTCGTCTCCTCGCCCAGCACGTGCTGGGAGTGGTACGCCGGGTCTCCAGGGTGGGTGAATGGCTCGATGTCGTCGGTCCGGATGACCAGGTAGCGGGGCTCAGCAGCCATCGGGGTCGGGCTCCTCGTGGTGGGACGCGATCAGCGGAGGGCGCGGCGGATCGTGTCCGCCACGCGGGAAGGGGTTGGGATGGCAAGCCGCTCGAGGTTCTCGGCGGCGGGCAGTGGCAGGTGTGGCGTGGTGATCCGGATGATCGGGCCGGACAGGTCGTCGATGCCCTCCTCGGCGACGATCGACGCGACCTCGGCGCCCCAGCCGCACAGCCGTGGGTTCTCCTCGACCGTGAACAGCCAGCCGGTCGCCGCGACGGAGCGCAGGACGGTGGTCATGTCGAGCGGGCACGAGGGTGCGCAGGTCGAGGACCGTCACCTCGATGCCTTCCGCAGCCAATGTCTCGGCCGCCGCGAGCGCCACCGGGACCATGGCGGCCAGCGCGACCACGGTCGCCGCGTCGCCCTCGCGGACGACCGCAGCCTGGCCGAGCGGCACGACATGCTCGCCGTCGGGGACCTCGCCCTTGCTCGCGAACAGGTTCTTGTGCTCGAACACGAGCACCGGATCGGGATCCCGGATGGCGGCGGCCAGCAGGCCCTTCATGTCGGCCGCGTTCGACGGCGCGACGACCTTGAGGCCGGGCACGGCCATCGCCCAGTTCTCGACGGACTGGCTGTGCTGGGCGCCGAAGCGGATCCCCCCGCCGTTCGCGGTCCTGATGACGAGGGGCAGGCTGATCTGGCCATCGGTCATGTAGCGCGTCTTGGCGATCTCGTTCACGACGAGATCCCAGCAGACAGCCAGGAAGTCGCTGAACATGATCTCCGCGACGGGTCGCATGCCGGTCATCGCCGCGCCCATCGCCATGCCCAGGATGGCCTGCTCCGAGATGGGCGTGTCGAGGACACGCCGCGGACCGAACGTCTCGAGCAGGCCGGCAGTCGTCTTGAACACGCCCCCGGCCGCGGCGACGTCCTCGCCGAGGAACACGACGGACGGATCGCGCTCCATCTCCTGGGCGAGGCCGGCGGCGACGGCAGCTCGATAGGTCAGCTCCGACATCGTAGGTCTCCCAGGGGGCGGTCGGCGATGGTCATGGAAGGTACTCGTCGGCCCAGGCGCGGACCTGGTCGGCCACCCGGGTGGCGGACAGGCCGAAGAGGTCGAGCAGGGCATCGTTGGGGCCCGACTCCCCGAAGACGTCCCGAAGTCCGATCCGCCGGAGCCGGGGTCCACCGCCCAGGTCGGCCAGGAGCTCGGCGACGGCCCCGCCGAGCCCGCCGACGATGCTGTGTTCCTCGACCGTGATGACGAGTTCCGCTCCGGCGAGCTCGGCCAGCAGTCCCTCGCCGTCGAGCGGCTTGAGCACGGGCACGTGCACGAGGTCGACCGCGCGGCCATCCGCTCGTAGGGCGTCGACGGCCTCGAGCGTCCTCGACGTCTGGGTGCCGGTGCTGACCAGCCGGATCCTGCCGTCGCCGGTGCGCAGCGAGCGCGGTCCGGTGCCCGGCCACGTCGGCTCATCGAAGACGCGCCGAACCGGGTCGCGGGCCAGCCGAAGGTAGACCGGACCGGGCAGGTCGGCCGCCGCCCGGAGCATCGCCTCGGCCTCCATGTCGTCGGCGGGCGCGAGCACGGTCATGCCCGGCATCGCGCGCATGATCGCGAGGTCGTCGACCATCTGGTGGGTCTTGCCCGTGGAGCCGGTCAGGATCCCGCTGTAGCCGCCGACGATCTTCACTCCGAGGTGAGGTTGGGCGATGGTCACCCGGATCTGATCCAGTGCCCGGGCGACCGCGAAGCAGGCGAACGTGCTGATGTAGGGCGTCAGGCCCATGGTCGAGAGGCCGGCCGCGACGCCGAACAGGTTCTGCTCCGCGATGCCCGCCTCGATGAACGCGTGCGGGGCGCGTTCGGCCACGATGTCGGCCCGGGTCGAATTGGCGAGATCGCCGTCGAGCACGACGATGTCGCTGCGCGCATGCGCCATCTCGGCCAGCGTCTCGCCGAAGACCTCGCGCTGCGATCGGATCGGGCGCGGCGAGCCGGTCGGCGGCGGTCCGGCCGGCGCGGGCGACCCCACCGACATCGACGCATTCATGCGCCGAGCTCCGCGAGCGCACGCGCCGACTCTTCGTCGGTCGGGACGCGGGCGTGCCACTCGAACCGACCCTCCATGAACGAGACGCCCCGACCCTTCGTGGTCTCCGCCAGGACGACGGTGGGCTGCCCGGGCGTCGCATCGCGGACCGCGGAGCGGAGCCCGTCGGCGATCGCCCGGAGATCGTGGCCGTCGATCACGAGGGGGCGCCATCCGAAGGCGGCCCAGATGGCGGCCAGCCGGTCGGTCGGCCACGGCCGGTGCCGCGTCCCGTCCTCGGGATCGACCCAGCCGAACTGCTGGAGGCCGTTGACGTCGACGATCGCGACGAGTTGGTCCAGGCCCTCGCGGGCGGCGAAGGTCGCGGCTTCCCAGACCTGTCCCTCCTGGCACTCGCCGTCGCCGACCATCACGAAGACGCGCACGTCACGGCCTTGCCGCTTCGCGCCGAGCGCCATGCCGACGGCAGCGGAGATGCCGAGGCCGAGCGAGCCCGTCGACATGTCGAGGCCGGGCAGCCGGGTCATGTCCGGGTGGCCCTGCAGGCGCGTGCCGAGGGCATCGAACGTGTCGAGCTCCTCGACCGGGAAGTACCCGGCGAGGGCGAGGACCGCGTACAGGCCGATCGACGCATGCCCCTTCGAAAGGACGAACCGGTCGCGCTCGGGCCAATCCGGGGTGTCAGGCCGGACCCGCATGACTCCGCCGTAGAGGACCGTCAGGACATCGACCGCCGACAGGGGTCCGCCGAGGTGCCCGGCCCTGGCCCGGCCGACCGCACCCACGATGCGACGCCGCGCGTCGGCTGCACGAGCCGCGAGCTCGCTGAGGTCGGCCTCCGTCGGTGGCGTCGCGATCAGGTCCGCCACGCCGCTCCGCCGTCCTCCCAGACGTTCGTCGTCAGCGTGTCATCGGAGGGCTCGGGCATCGCCCGCGCCTCGTCGATCGCCGCCTCGACCTCGGCGGCGATGCCCGCCTCGATGGCGTCGATGTCGGCTTCGCTCACGGCTCGCTTGATCAGGAGCGCGCGCGAGTGCACGACCGGATCGCGTGCCATCCAGGCGGCGACTTCATCCGCGGGTCGATAGGCCGCCGGATCGGCCCGGGAATGCCCGCCGTGCCGGTAGGTCTCAGCCTCGATGAGGCTGGGTCCTTCGCCCGCCCGGGCGCGCTCGATCGCGGCGACCGCGGTCGCGTACACGACCTCGACGTCGTTGCCGTCGATGAGAATCGCCTCGAGCCCGTAGGCCGAAGCGCGGTCCGCCGCAGGATGAGCGACCGCAGTCACCGACCCGATCGCCGTGTACTCCATGTACTGGTTGTTCTCGCACACGAACACGACCGGCAGCTTCCAGACCGCGGCAGCGTTGAGCGCCTCATGGAACGCCCCGATGTTCGTCGTGCCGTCACCGAAGAAGCAGACCGCGACCTGGCCGCTGCCGCGTAGCTGGGCGGACCACGCCGCGCCGGCGGCGATCGGCAGGTGGGCGCCGACGATCGCATAGGAGCCCATCGCGCCGTGCTCGACGCTGGTCAGGTGCATCGAGCCGCCCTTGCCGCCCAGCAGCCCTCCGGCCCGGCCCATCAGTTCGGCGTACAACCCGGTCATCGAGGCGCCACGCGACAGCACGTGGTTGTGGCCTCGATACGTGCAGAACGTGTAATCGTCGGGCCGCATCGCGGCGGCGAACCCAGCGGCGATCGCCTCCTGGCCCGTGGCGAGGTGGCTGGTTCCCTTGATGAGTCCCTCGATGTAGATCTCGTGGGCCCGACGCTCGAACGTTCGCAGCCGGAACTGCGCAGCGTAGAGCTCGAGGGATCGGGTCGTGTCGATGGCAGTCGTGGCGTCGGGCACCGTGGATCCTCGGGCGTCGTTAGTGGTCGTCGCTCCGCGATGATGGCATATGATATCTCAAACAACGGCCGCGGGAACCCCCCGTGCGGCCCGGCTGAGGAGCGTGGGATGACGCACGAGGCCAGCACCGATCACGGATCGCCGAGCGCCGGGCTCGCGCGCCTCGCGCGTGCGGGCGGGGCATTCACGATGCTTGCGATCGACCAGCGCGAGTCGCTTCGGACACTGCTCGTCGGGGCGGGTCATGGGGGCACGGACGCCGACCTGTCGACGTTCAAGGTCGAGGTCGCACGGCGGTTGTCGCCCGCGGCGTCGGGCATGCTGATCGACCGCGACTACGGACTCCGTGCGATCGTCGCCGCCGGTGCGCTGGCGCCCAGCTGCGGCCTGATCGTCGCCGTTGATCGCTTCACCCAGGCGCCAGGTGGCCCGCTCGAGTGGAGCGAGCTCGATCGCGCCGCGCTGACCGATGCGCTGGTCGACGCAGGAGCCACGGCCCTCAAGTTCCTCGTGATCTGGCGTCCCGACGATCCGGTCGAGCCGCGCCGCGTCCTCGTCCGCGACTTCATCGACGGCTGCCACCGGCTCGGGGTCGTGTCAGTCCTGGAAGGGCTCGTCCAGGTCCGGGGCGTGACGGACGGTCCGGCGGTCGACCAGGCCATCCTGGCCGCCGCCCAGGAGTTCGCCCAGTTCGAGCCCGACCTCTACAAGACGCACGTGCCGACGCTCGGCACCGGGACGCCGGACGAGATCACCGAGCGGAGTGCCGTGATCTCTGCGGCCATCGGCCGGCCGTGGGTCGTGCTGTCGGCGGGCGTCCCGGTCGATCGCTTCCCGGCTGCCGTAGCCGCCGCCGGTCGCGGTGGCGCGTCGGGCTTCCTCGCCGGCCGTGGCGTCTGGGGACCGGCCATCCGAACGCCGGACCCGGCCGCGTCCCTCGCCGACGACGGGCGCTCGCGGATGGACGCCCTCGTCGCCATCGCCGACGCGACTGCGCGGCCATGGTGGGACGCCGTCCTGCCAGCCGGATGAGCCGCGGTCGTGCCGCGGACGCGGTCGTGATCGGCATCGACATCGGCACGACCAACTCGAAGGGTGTCGCCTGCCTGGCCGACGGTACGGTCGTCGCCCATGCCTGGCGGGGCCACACCGTGGACCGACCGCAGCCAGGCTGGGTCGAGCACGATGCCGAGGCCGTCTGGTGGGGGGACACCGCCGCGCTGAGCCAAGAGCTCGTCGCGGCCGTCGGCGACCCTGGACGGATCCGCGCGGTCGCGGTGACGACCTGTGGGCCATGCCTCGTGCCGGTCGACGACGCCGGCATCCCGCTGCGCGCCGGGATCCTGTACGGCGTCGACGCGCGAGCGACGGACGAGATCGCGCGGCTCGAGGCGCGCATCGGCCAGGCGGCCATCCGTCGGGGGGAGGCCTCCCACTGACGAGCCAGTCGGTTGGTCCGAAGCTGGCGTGGGTTGCCCGTCACGAGCCAGCCGTCGCTGCACGGACCGCCACGTGGCACACCGCCACGTCCTTCATCGTGGCGCGGCTCACCGGGGTGGCGGCGATCGACCATCACCAGGCGTCGTACTTCGGGCCGTTCATCGATGTCCGCCGGCGGACCTGGGATTTGCGCCGAGCCGACGCAGCGGAGCGCCAGGCCATGGACGGGCGGCTCCCGGACCGACGCTGGCCGAATGAGATCGCCGGACCGGTCACGGACGCCGCCTCTCGTGCGACCGGGCTGCCAGTCGGGGTGCCGGTGCTCGTCGGGACGAGCGATGGCCCGATGGAGGCGCTGGCGGTGGGCGCCAGCCGGCCGGGCGTCATCGCCATCACCCACGGCAGTACGACGACGCTGACGACCTTCGCGCGGCCGGCCCGAGGCACCGGTGGCCTGTGGGTGACCGAGGGCTTGACCGAAGGTCGGCCGTCCATCGGGGCCGGCCTGAGGACGACGGGTGCGCTCGTCGATTGGGTTCGCGCGATCCTGGGTTCGACGCTCCCCGCCGACGAGGTCGACGACGCCCTCGCGCGTGATGCGGCGGCCTCGCCGGCCGGCGCCCACGGGTTGCTCGTCGTGCCGTCGTTTGCTGGGGAGGCGACGCCGGTCGACGGTCCCGCTGCGCGCGGCATGATCGCCGGACTGAGCCTGAGCCACACGCGCGGCGACCTGTACCGGGCCTCCCTCGAGGGCATCGCGTTCGGCATCCGGCAGCTGCTCGACGCGTTCGACGGGGCCGGTGTCCCGACCGACCGCCTGCGCGCGGCTGGAGGCGGCACACGGAACAAGCTCGCCCTGCAGGTCGTGTCCGATGTCACCGGACGGCCGCAAGACGTGGCGACCGGCCCGGCGGGTGCCGCGCTCGGCGCTGCGCGGCTCGCGGCGGAGGCCGTCGGGCTTGCGGTGCCTGGTGCGGACTGGTTCACGGCGGACCGGCACGTCGCGCCGGACCCGGGCACGAAGGGGACCTACGACGAACGTTATCGCTGGTTCTGCCAGCTCGTGCGCGACACCCGCCCCACCGTGCGTGCGCTCGCGGACGCCGCCGACCGATGAAGGCGGTCGTCCTCCACGGCCCGGGCGATCTGCGGCTCGACGACGTCCCCGAGCCGGCCTTGCCGTCCGGTGGACTGGTCCTGCGGCCGCTCGCCGTCGGCATCTGCGGATCGGACGTCCGGACGTGGCGGCACGGCAGCCCACGGCTCCGTGGCCCGCAGGTCCCCGGGCACGAGATCGCGGGCGTCGTCATCGAGTCGGACGTTGCGGCGTTCGCGCCGGGCACGCCGGTCGCGGTGTGCCCGGGCGCGCCGTGCCTCGCGTGCCGAGCGTGCCGGACTGGCCATGCGAACCTCTGTCCCCGCCGGCGCGTCCTCGGCTACGACCTGCCCGGCGGGATGGCCGAGCGCCTCGCGGTGCCCGCTGACTGGATCCGGACCGGTGGCGTCGTCCAGCTCGACCCGCCCGCGCCCATCGAGCGTGGCGCCCTCGTCGAGCCGCTCCACACCGTCATCAACGGCCAGGACCAGGTCCGGATCCAGGGGGGCGAGCACGTCCTCGTCCTCGGCCTGGGCCCGATCGGCGTCCTGCACGTCGCGCTGGCGAGGTCGATCGGCGCGATGGTGTGCGCGGTCGACCCGGATCTCGACCGCGTGGCCCGTGCCGAGTCGATCGTAGGTTCATCCATCGTCGACCGGATGGACGCGGGCTGGCAGGACCGGGTGCTGGCGACCCTGGACGCCCGCGGGTTCGAGGTCGTGATCGTCGCCGTCGGGTCCCCGGAGGCCTTCGTCGACCGCGATCGATCTCGTCGAGCCCGGCGGCCGGGTCCTGGCGTTCGCGGGTCTGCCGCCCGATGCGCGCTCGATCGAGCTCGACATGAACGACCTGCACTATCGGCAGCTGTCGATCGTCGGCGCGTTCGGGGGAACGCCGGACACCTTCCGACGCGCCGCCGCCTGGCTCGCCGACTCCACGTTCGACGTCGATCGCTTCACACCGGAGCGTTTCCGCCTGGCGGAGGCGGTCGAGGCGTTCGAGTCGGTCGAACGGGGGCGAGGGCTCAAGACCATCCTCCGACCCGACGCCTGATGGCGATCGCCGGCTAGCCCTTGACCGCCCCGGCCGACAGCCCGCGGAGCATGCCGCGCTGGGCGAGCAGCGTGACGACGAACGTCGGGATGACCAGCGCCAGCGCGCCCGCCGCCATCGCGCCCCAGTTGAGGGTGTCGATGCCGATGAAGTTGACGAGGCCCACGGTGGCCGGGGTCGTGTTGATGCCGGCCAGGATGAGCGGGATGAAGTACTCGCTCCAGGCGGCGATCGCGATGAGCAGCCCGACGGTCAGGACGCCCGGCCGCGCCAGCGGCAGCACCACGTCGAGGAACGTCCGCGTCCGGCTCGCGCCGTCGATCCGCGCCGCCTCCTCGAGCTCGATCGGGATGTCCTGGAAGTACGACGCGCACATCCAGACGGTGAACGGCAGCAGGCCGGTCATGTAGGCGAGGGTCAGGCCCTGGTACGTGTCGATCAGCCGGAGCCGATGGAAGAACAGGAACAGCGGGATGATGAAGATGACCGGCGGGACCATCCGGCTGAGCAGCAGCCAGCCGGTGAAGAAGCGACGCCCCCGGAATCGGCCGCGCGCGAAGGCGTAGCCGGCCGGCACGCCGAGCGAGCATCGTGGCCGCGGTCGTCGCCACGGTGATGATCGCGGACGCCACGAGCGAACCGGCGAACGGCCCCTCGACGAGGGCCTCGAAGTTCCGCGTGGTGATCGGCGAGAAGATCATCGGCGGCACGGCGGCGGCATCGACCGGACGCTTGAACGCGGTCAGGATGATCCACAGGTAGGGCACGAAGATGAACACGAGGCCGCCGATCAGGATGGCCGCGCTGAGCAGCGGTCTGACGGCGCTTGCGACGGCTCATCGAGATCGCCCCAGCCACAGGTAGATCGAGCCCGACCGATGCGGCGATCATGCACGATCATCACGACCCCGTAGGCGGCGGCGTAGCCGATCTGGTGGTAGAACAGGCCGGTGTTGTAGATGTGCAGGTTGAGCGGCGTGCTGGCGATGCCCGGGCCGCCGGTGGTCAGGACCTGGATGCCCTCGAACTTCCGGAAGGCGTCCATGAAGCGCAGGATGATGACCACGAACAGGACCGGCTGGAGCGCCGGGCAGCGTGACGTGCCGGAAGGCCTGCCAGCTGCTCGCGCCGTCGACCTCGGCGGCCTCGGCGTGCTCGACCGGCAGGGCCAGCAGGCCGGCCAGGAGCAGGATGGCCATGAAGCTCACGCTCGTCCACATGTCGGCGATGATCACCACGGGCATGGCCAGGGCCGCCTCGCCGAGCCAGGTCGGCTCGGCAGTCCGACGAGGCTGAGCCCGTAGTTGATCCAGCCCGCGTCGTTGTTGAACATCGCTCGCCAGGTCAGGGCGACGACGATCGGGGCGGTCATGATCGGCAGCAGGTACGCCGTCCGGATCAGGCCGATGCCGCGGATCGCCGACTCCATCAGGACCGCCAGGCCGAGCCCGAAGACCGTCTCGAGCGCCGTCGTCGCGATGACCAGGTAGGCGGTGTTGAAGACGATCTGGGGCGTCTGGCGGTCGGCCAGCAGCCGGGCGAAGTTGTCGAGCCCGACGAACTCGCCAGTCGTCGCTCCGGACGAGGTCGTAGTTGGTGAACGCCAGGCCGATGGTGATGGCGAACGGGATCGCCGTGACCGCGACCATCACGACGAGGGCCGGCCACGCGGCGACGACCAGGTAGGACCGGTCGAGGAGCGCCGATAGGCCCCCGCGCGTGGCGGGGGCCTGTCGGACGGAGGAGCGTGTCACGGGGGACGGTGTCCCTTCATGCGCCTCGGTGCGGGTGGAATCCATGGATCACTCGGGGAACGGCTTCGGGTACCCGGCCTCCTTCATGATGGCATCGACGCCGGCGCCCATGTCCGCCATGACGTCCGCGATCGGGCGGTCCGTGCCGTTGAGCTCGGACAGGCCGTTGAGCATCGGCGGCAGGATCGCCACCCCCTCGGGGATGAACGGCAGCAGCGCGACGTTCGGCTGCCCGAGGACGGTCGTCAGGGCCTCCGGGAAGGTCGCCGGCATGGCCGCGACGACGGCCGGGTCCTGCAGGACCGACAGGCGCGACGGCGTCAGCAGGGCGCCGGCCGGTCGCCGCCTGTGCCTGCGTCTCCTTCGAGGTCAGCCACTGCATGAACTGCCACGCGGCACCCTTGTGCTCCGAGGCGCGGTTCATCCAGATGCCGAACGGCTGCACGAGCGAGCAGTGGTCCGGGTTGACCGGCTGGCAGGGGAGCGCCCAGAAGGCGGTCTCCTCGGACGACGCGCGACTTCTCCGGATCCAGGACCTCGGGGATCGTGCCGGAGTCGTCGTGCCACATCGCGACGCGGCCCTGCTGGAAGTCCTGGAGGCAGTTCGTGACCAGGTAGGTCGAGATGCCGTCCGGCGCCGGCGTTCTGGGTGATGTCCCGATACCACGTCGCGAACTCGGTCGCGTTCGGGTCCTCCGACAGGAGGAAGTTCCATTCCTTGTCGAAGTAGTTGCCCGTGACATCGTTGTCGTAGGCGTAGAACCACTGCCAGAGCATGAACGCGGCGTACAGGTTCTGGGTCTTGTCGCCGCGGACGCAGAAGCCCGCGTGGTCGTCGGTCGTCAGGCGCTTGGCGTAGTCGAGGAGCTCCGCGGGGCTCTGCGGCGGCGCGGTGATCCCGGCCTCCTCGAACATGCGGGTGTTGTAGTAGAGGACGGCGCCGCCGGTCTTGGAGGCGATGCACCAGTTCTGGCCGCCGTTCTGGCAGGCCGCCTGGACCGCCGGGGCGATGTCGTCGAAGTCGTAGTCCGCCGGCGTCTGGGCCGGGTCGTCGAGGTAGGCGTCGAGCGGCTCGACGCCCTCGATGCCGATGTAGCTGCCGATGTTCTCGGAGCCGGTGAAGAACACGTCGAGCGAGGTGTCCTTGGCCGACAGCTGGAGCGGGATCTTCTGGTCCATCGCCGCGACTGGCTGCTGGACGTAGTTGACCTTGATCCCGGTCAGGGTCTCGAACTCCGGCAGGATCGTCTTGTAGAAGTCGAAGTCCGTGACCGACGAGTAGGTCGAGACGTTGATGGTCTCGCCAGCGAACGGCTGGGCCGCGACGGACGGCGCGACGGACGGCGCGACGGTGGCGGGGGGCTGGCTGGCCGGCGCCGGCGAGGGCGACGCCGTGGCGCCCGTACAGGCAGCCACGAGCATCACGACGATGACGAGCGCCGACCATCGGCGGCTCTCGAGCTTGTTCATGCGACTCCTCCATCCTGCACGGCCTTTGCGACGGTCGACCATTCGGCGTCCGAAGCCAGGGAACGCATCGTTGCATCTTGGCCAAGAGAATGCAATATGTGAGATACGATATACGAACTAGCCCGCGCAGGTTTGGCACGCACGGCGAACCCGACGCCGTATCATCGGGCCGATCCCGACTGGCACGGGCCGGGCCCGGAGGCAGTCGCGTAAGGCTCGGACCGGAAGGTCGAGCCGGGATGGAGGGTAGCGGGTGGCCGAGGCGATCGTGCCGTTCGACATGAACCTTCGCACGCACAAGCGTGCCACCTACGAGACCCTGCGGGACATGATCGTCGCCTTCGACCTGCCCCCCGGCGAGCGGCTGGTCGAGAAGGACCTGGCGGCTCGCCTGGGCGTGTCCAAGACACCGGTCCGCGAGGCGATCGCGATGCTCGAAGCCGACGGGCTCGTCGAGACCATCCCGTATCGCGGCGCGATCGTGCGCTGGCTGTCGCGCAACGAGATCGCCGAGCAGGGCTTCCTCGTCGACGCCCTCGAGATGCCGGCCTACCAGATCGTCGTCGAGCGCATCACCGACGCAGAGCTCGCCGCGGTCGACAAGGTGGCCAAGGAGCTGGTGCGGGCTCGACGCGACCGCGACGAGCGGCGGTTCGGCGAGCTCGCGGTCCAGATCCACTTGCTCCTCTTCGCGTGCACCGGTTTCCCGCGGCTGCTGGACCTCATCCGCGTCGTCGTGGGGCCGGTCGGCCTGCGCTACGACAAGGCGCTCGTCTATCCATTCGATGCGTCGTGGGATGCGCTGCTTGGGATCGCGCTTGCGCGCATCGAGGCGATCCGGGGGCGTGATGCCGCCAAGGTCCGCGAGACCGTACTGGAGCATCGCCGCAGATTGCAGGCGCTCAACGAGATCAGCCTGGCCGACCCGAGCGTGGCGCGCTACTTCAAGGACGCCTGAACGACCGCATCCGGCCCGGAAGCGTCAGCGAGTCGCTGGCGAGCCGCCTGCGTTGAATGCGAGGTTCCCGCCGTCCACCGGCAGGGTCACGCCGGTGATCATCGAGGCGGCGTCGGACGCGAGGAAGACGAGCGGGCCGACCATCTCCTCCGGCGCGCCCATGCGCCCGAGCGGGATCCCGGACACGATCCGTGCCACGGTCTGGGCCTGGCTCGGATCGTCGATCATCGACTGCAGCCCGGGATTGACGAATTGGCAGGGCTGGATCGCGTTGACTCGGATCCCGTACGGCGCCCAGGCGATCGCCAGCTCCCTGGTCAACTGGATCACCCCGGCCATGGCGGTGCCGTAGGCGAGGGTCTCCCGACCCAGGACGCTGCTGCCGGCGATCGAGCTGATGTTCACGATGCTGCCGCCACGACCAACGGCGATCATCCTGTGGGCCGCGGCCTGCGCTGTCAGCAGCTTGGCCGTCAGATCGATCCGGAGGACCTCGTTCCAGACCGCCACGTCGACGTCCTCCGCCGGCCCGACCTTCGGATTGCCGCCGCTCACGTTGAGCAGGACGTCGACCCGGCCGAATCGAGCGTCGAGAGCGTCGAAGGCCCGCCCGACGGCGTCCGGGTCACCTGCGTCGGCCGCGAGCCCGTCCGCGTTCCCGCCGGCCGCCCGGACCGAGGCGATGGTCGTATCGACGGCGGCAGGGTCCAGGTCGATCACGAAGACGGCTGCGCCGCGTCGTGCGAAGGCCGGGGCGGCGGCCCGCCCGAAGGCGCCCGCGCCGGCCAGGAAGACGACTCGACCGTCGAACCGGAACGGGTCCGCAGGAAGGGGCGGTGCGGTCGGCTCCGACGACATGGCTCGACCTCCAAGCGGGCCAGCGGTGGTGGCGCGCGGGTCTCACGATAGCGGGCGCGCGGGTCGTCCGGGACGCGCCCTCCTCCGAACCCGATTTAGAATATCGTATCTCAGGAACGCCGACCCGAACCGAAGAGGGGACCCCGATGGTGTCCGCGATCGAGTCCGTGACCGGCCCAGTCGCGCCTCGCGACCTTGGCCACGTCCTCGTGCACGAGCACGTGGTCTGCGGCGCGGCCGGCGTCACCCGAAGCGCGGCGATCCTCGCCGGTGGCCGCGAAGCGCTGGTCGACCGAGCCGTGGCGGCGTTGACCGCGGCGAGGATGGCGGGACTCACGACGATGGTCGATGCCACTCCGTTCGACCTGGGCCGCGACGTCGAGCTTCTCGCCGAGGTGTCACGCCGATCCGGTGTCACGATCCTGGCGGCTTCGGGCCACTGGCTCCTGCCCTCGGTGTTCATGAGCAACCGCTCGGTGACCGAGCTCGCCGACCTGTTCATCGCCGACCTTACGACCGGAGCGGACGGAACGGCGATGCGCTGCGGCGTGTTGAAGGTCGCGAGCGAGGACGAGGTCACGCCGTTCGATCGGCGCGTCCTCGAGGCGGTCGCCATCGCCCATCGAGACACCGCCGCTCCGATCATCACCCATGCCGCCGCCCGGAACCGGATCGGGGAGGCGCAGGCGGCGATCTTCGACGAGCTCGGGGTGCCGCCGGACCGCGTCGTCATCGGCCATGCGGACGACACGTACGAGCTCGATTACCTGACCGGGCTCGCGGACCGCGGCTACGTCATCGGCATGGACCGCATCCCGTGCGGGAACCTGCCCGAATACGGTGGCCGCACGGTGGACGACCGGATCGGCATGATCGTCGAGCTCGTGGAGCGCGGCTACGGTGACCGCGTCGTCGTGAGCCATGACGATCCCATCTGGGCCGGGCTGCTGTCCGGCCGAGGACCAGGCACGCCACATCGCCGCGAACCCCGACGGTGTCGCGTTCATCCACCGGCGCGTGCTTCCGGCCCTTCGTGAGCGCGGCCTCGACGAGGCCGCGATCCGCCGGCTCATGGTCGACAACCCCGCTCGCTGGCTGGTCGGCGCCGACGCCGTGGTCTCTGGCGGCACGCTCCCGACATGACGTCGTCCGGTCGCGTCGGCATCGCGGCACGGGCACGGCGGCTTGATCGGACACGCGGGGATGTTCGGAATCGCGACCACCTGCCACACTGACCCGGATTCCCAGTTCACAAGGAGCACGCTCGCGATGACCGTCGTCGGCACCAAGCCGCATCCCATCTTCCTCGCCGGCCGCTGGGTCGAGTCGCCGGACGTGCTCGAGGTCGCCAACCCGGCGAACGCCGCGGAGCCGGCCGGCGCCACGTACAACGCGACACCGGAGCAGTACGACGAGGCGGTCGAGGCCGCGGTCGCGGCATTCGAGGTCACCCGTCACCTGCCGGCCTACGAGCGAGGCCGAATCCTGCGCGACATCAGCGCCGGCATCAAGGCCCGCCGCGAGGAGCTCGGTCGCCTTATCTCGCTCGAGGCCGGCAAGCCCATCCGGGACGCGCTCGTCGAGGTCGATCGGGCGGTCCTCACGTTCCGGCTTGGCGGCGAGGAGGCGGAGCGGATGACGGGCGAGCTCATCCCGCTCGACCTGATGCCCGCCTCGAAGGACCGGGTGGGCATCACACGCCGGTTCCCGATCGGCCCGATCGCCGCGATCAGCCCGTTCAACTTCCCCCTGAACCTCGCGGCGCACAAGCTCTCGCCGGCCATCGCGTCGGGGAACCCGATCGTCCTCAAGCCACCTTCCAAGGATCCCCTCACGATGCTGACGGTGGCCGAGATCGTCGAGGCCGCCGGTGCGCCGGCCGGCTCGGTGAGCATCTTGCCGATGACCCGGGAGCTGGGCGACCGGATGGTGGCTGACGAGCGGTTCAAGCTCCTGACCTTCACCGGCAGCCCATCGGTCGGCTGGCGGATGAAGGAGCGGGCGGGCAAGAAGAAGGTCGTCCTGGAGCTCGGGGGCAACGCCGGCGTCATCGTGGATGCGACCGCGGATCTGGACTGGGCCGTGAAGCGCGTCCTCGTCGGGGCATTCGCGTATGCCGGCCAGGTCTGCATCAGCGTCCAGCGGATGTTCGTCCACGAGGCGATCTGGGACGAGTTCATGGCGAAGTTCCTGGACGGGGTCGGCAAGCTGAAGCTCGGCGACCCGCTCGATCCGACGACCGACGTCGGGCCGATGGTCGACGAGCACCAGGCGTCGCGGACCCAGCGCTGGGTCGACGAGGCGGTGGCCATGGGCGGCTCGATCCTGGCCGGTGGCAAGGCCGACGGCACGTTCTTCCCGCCGACGGTCCTGACCGACGTGCCGGTCGCCGCCCAGGTCTGCTCGAACGAGGCCTTCGCGCCGCTCGTCGTGGCCTTCCGGTTCAGCGACCTCGACGACGCGATCGCCCGGGTCAACGACTCGATGTTCGGGCTCCAGACCGGGGTCTTCACGAATGACCTGAGCGGGGCGTGGCGCGCGTTCAACGAGCTCGAGGTCGGTGGCGTCATCGTGAACGACGTCCCGACCTACCGGATCGATCACATGCCCTATGGCGGGGTCAAGGACTCGGGCCTCGGGCGTGAGGGCATCCGCTGGGCGATCGAGGACATGACCGAGATCCGCATCATGGTGCTCGCCCAGCCAGGCTGACGGGCGTTCCGGGGCGTCGGGCGTCGGCCGTTGTCGACCGACGCCCGATCTGGTCGCTACCTCGGGTCGGTGACCTCGAAGGCGTCGATCGCGATCACTGGTCGGCCCGTCGTTCCGAGCGCGACGACCTTGATGGTGTGCCGCCCGTCCGCTAGCGACTTCGAGTAGAGCACCCGGCGGGCCTGGAAGCTCGACGAATACGTATCGATGATGACGCTTCGACCGTCGACGTAGACACGGGCCTTCCCGCGTGTCGGACCGCTCGGCCCGATCCAGCGGATGCGGGTACCAGTGAACACGAGGGTCGCCTGCGAACCCTCGGTCTTGGTCCAATGGACGGAGTCGCCGTAGTACGAGGAGTGGGCGGCCAGCGCCCAGCGACCCTGCCACGCGATCGATCCCGAGCTGTCTCCGATGCGGGTCGTGACGATCTGGGTGTCCGGCGGCTTCGTCGGAGTCGGCTCGGGCTCCTCGGTCGGCTCGGGCTCATCGGTGGGTGCAGGAGTCCTTGTCGGAGCCGGAGTCGGCGTCGGGGCAGGGGTCGGCGCGGGTGTCCGCGTCGGCTCCGGAGGTTCCGTCGGCGCGGGGGCAGTCCCCTGTGTGAACGGGACGACCAGGACACCGGCGTTCTGGCCGTCGCTCGAGACCAGGACCAGGCGGTGCGGCCCGGGCGCGATGTTCGGCATCCGGACCGATCCCCTGAACTCGCCCGACCATTCGCGCACGACCGTCCCGGCATTGCCGGCATGCATGTCCGGGTCGATATAGATCCCGGCGAACCGGGTCGGCGCTCCTCCTGACCCTGGGGCGAAGTTCACCTCGATGAGCCCACCGGCGCGGATATTGCCGGGGCTCGTGTCGAGACGTGCGTTCTGATAATCAACGCCCTCGTACCAGCCCCGCGCCTCGATGTGGACCCCGCCGTCGCGATACGACGGTGAGCACGAGCGGACGCAGATCTGATAGCCGGTGGACTGGAACATCCGTTGCTCACCGGCCAGGTCGGGATCCTCGTCGGGATTGTTGGCCGTCATCCGGAACTCGTGCCGCCCGGTCGAGACCGCGGACAGGTCGATCGTCGCCACGAACGACACCGAGCAGTCATGGCATGGCCCGATGCGAAGGTCACGCTGGAACAGCTCGCGGCTTTCGGTCCCGATCCGGAACCAGTTCGTCGACCCCCGGGCGTCGTGCAACGTCACGGTGACGGGGATCTGGAGGACACCGGTCACCGGGTGGCCGTCGGCAGGCACCGTCGCCTTCGTGTGGACGTGCGCGCCGACGCGGGCGGGAACGCTGATGCCGGCCCTTCGCCACCATGCCTGTGACTCCAGGGTGACGGTGGGTGTGGCCGCCGCGGCCGTGAACGCCGAGCCGGCGAGGCTGGCGAGCAGGACCACTCCTGCCGTGATCGTCAGCAGGGACCTGCCCGGCCCACCGGGTCGGATCGCTGGCCGACGATCCACCGGCGACGGGGCGTGCCGAGGTCCCGGGACGGACGATCGTCCCCCCTGGTCACCGGCTGCGCCGGTGATGACCCGAGACGACTCCTGGGCGCGGCTCCGGACCTTCGACATCATGCTCCCTCCTCGAGGATCGGCACGACGTGACGCACCGTGATACTGGGCGGTGCGGGTTCCGCTGCTCGGCCAGGGCGACAGGGGGCCGTATGGGGTGGCTGGGGAGCGCGTCGCTCGCGATGCGGTGGCGGGGTCCCAAACCCCACTTGTGTGCACCTATTGTGCCCGAACCTGCGGATGCCGTCACGGCGGAGCCGGGAGGGCGGGCTTCACCGTGGGGATCGTCCCGCGGCCCGCGACGGTCGCGCAGGTCCGTGCGTCTCGTGCGCCATGCTTGGGGCGATGGACTTCACGCTGAGTCGTTCGCAGTCCGACCTCCAGGCGCGGGCGGGACGATTCGTGCGCGAGGAGCTCCAGCCACTGGAGGCCGCGTTCGAGGCCGCCGGGGGCCGGCTGCCGGACGGGACGCGGGCCCGGATCCGGCACGCGTCGATCGAGGCCGGACTGGTCGGCGGGTCGCTGCCACGCGAGGTCGGTGGCCAGGGCTGGACGATGCTCGAGCAGGTGATCGTGCACGAGGAGCTGGGGCAGTCGACCGGTGGTCTCTGGTCCTACATCCCGGGTGCCTACAACGCGCTCATCCATTGCTCCCCGGAGCAGCGGGCACGCTATTTGGACCCGAGTCTTCGTGGCGAGCGGTTCGGCAGCTACGCCGTGACCGAGCCCGGGGCCGGATCCGACGCCCGAGCCCTCGCAGCGACCGCCGTCCGCGACGAGGCGACCGGGGAGTACGTGCTCAACGGCGAGAAGTGGTTCGTGACGGGGCCGCCGGACGAGACCGACTTCATGATCTTCCACTGCCAGGTCGTCGATGGCTCCGAGCGGTCACCCACCCTCTTCCTGGTCGATTACGACACGCCCGGGGTGACCATGTCCCATGACCCGGATTACATGCACACCTTCGCGGATCGCCATCCACAGTTCACCCTCTCGGACGTCCGGGTGCCCGCGACGGCGGTCCTGGGCGGCGTTGGGCGCGCGGACGAGTTGACCAACGAGTGGTTCGTCGAGGAGCGCATCCACATCGGCGCGCGATGCACCGGCGCCATGGCACGCCTGCTGTCCCTCGCCGTCGACTGGGCCGGTGAGCGAGTGCAATTCGGCCAGCGGCTGCTCGACTTCCAGGGTGTGTCCTTTCCGTTGGCCGATTCGGCCGCCGACGCGGCCGCCGCGCGGTTGCTCACCCGGGAGGCGGCCTGGCTCGCGGACAGCGGCGCCGACCCGAAGGTCGTCCACGCGAAGGCCTCGATGGCCAAGCTCTTCGCCTCGGAGGCGGCGTTCCGCTGCGCCGACCGGGTGGTCCAGGTATTCGGCGGTCGCGGGTACATGCGCGAGAACCCAGCCGAACGCTTCTTCCGGGAGCTTCGGGTCGATCGGATCTGGGAGGGCACCTCGGAGATCCAGCGACTGATCATCGCGCGGGCGCTCGAGAAGCGCGGCGTCGGCCGGGTCGTCGGGTGAGTGGCCGCGGGTCGTCCGGCACGATCGATCTGCGGCCGCTGTTCGCGCCCCGTTCCATCGCGGTCGTGGGGGCGTCGCCGCGAAGCTGGATCGCCGAGACCGTGCGCGACAACCTGCGCGTCGCCGGCAGTGCGACGCGGTGCCATTTCGTGAATCCGCGCTACGACGAGCTGCACGGCCAGCCGTGCTATCCCTCGCTCGACGCGCTGCCGGAGCGACCGGACGTGGCGCTCGTTGCGCTGAACCCGCTCCGCGCGGGGATGGTGACGCGCGCCGCCGCCGCCGCAGGCATCCCAGCGGTGATCATCCCGGGCGGCGGCGTCGTCGAGGGTGGTGAGGCCGCAGCGGCCATGCAGCGCGAGGTCGCGGACATCGCACGTGAGCATGGGATCGCGCTTGTGGGCCCCAACTGCATGGGGGTGATGGACCTGACCGTGAACTCGTCGGCGTACATCGGCGACGTCTCGCCCTATCTGCCGCGCGGCGGCGTCGCCGGCATCGCCCAGTCGGGTTCGGTCACGGATGCGTTCATCCACTCGGGCTCGCGCGTCGGGTTCACCAGGATCATCAGCTGCGGGACGGAGGTCGTCCTCGACGTCTGCGATTACCTCGCCTATTGCCTCGACGACCCCGAGACGACCTCGGTCATCCTGTTCCTCGAGGGCTTCAAGCGGCCGGAACGCTTCCTCGCCCTGGCCGATCGCGCGTTGGAGCTCGGCAAGCCGATCATGGCCGTCAAGGTGGGTCGGAGCGATCAGGCGCAGGCGTCGGCCGTCGCCCACACCGGCTCGCTCGCCGGCGAGGCGCGCGTGACCGACGCGGCGCTCGACGCCGCCGGCGTCATCCGTTGCGACGACCTCGATGAGCTGCTCGAGACCGCCGAGCTCGTCGAGGGCATGCGCCGGACCCGACGCTCGGTCGGTCGCGGCCGGACGGGCGTGGTCACCGTGAGCACCGGAGAGGCTTCGCTCATCGCCGATCTCGCGCCGCAGACGGGCATCGACCTGCCGCCGCTCCCCGAGACCGCGCGCGCGCGGATCCTGGAGCACCTGCCGACGATGGGCTACGTGGGAAACCCCATGGATCCGTGGGGTGCCGCGGACCCCCCGATCGCCTACGGAGCCGTGTTCGAATCGATGGCCGCCTCGGACGCCTACGACGTGCTGGTGCTCGTTCACGACTTCCCGTACAGGTCGATGCCGGCAGAGGTCGCGACCGCGAATGACGTGACGCTGCAGCTGCTCGCCGCGACTCGCGACCGGCCCCACCTGCTGCCCGTGTACGTGTCGTTGACCTCGGGCGAGCCGCCGCCGGAGACCAAGGCAGTGCTCGATGAGCAGGGCGACGGCGCACCGCTCCTGCGTGGCGCCCTGGAGGCCTTCAGCGCGATCGCGTCCCTGGCCGGCTGGGAGCGTGCGCGGACACGACGGCTCGACAAGGGTCCGTGGCGCGCCGAGTGGCCGGCGCTCGCGCGCGATCGGACTGCCAACGGGCTGGAACCCCCGCCCTCGGATGGCGCGGTGCACGGCGCACCCCCCGATCCCGAAGGCGTGCCGATGACGCCGCAGGCCCTGTCCGAACACGAGAGCCTGGAGCTCCTCCGATCAGCCGGGGTGGCCGTGACCCAGTCGCTGACGGCGCCCGACGCCGTTGCCGCGGTCGCTGCGGCCGGCTCCTTCGACGGTCGCCCGGTCGTCCTGAAGATCGACGCAGCCGAGCTTGCCCACAAGAGCGATCTCGGCCTCGTGCGCCTCGGGCTGCGCGGCGACGAGCAGGTCAGGGCGGCGGCCGACGATCTCCTCGCGAGCGCACGCCACCAGGGCGTGGCCGTCCGTGGGCTGCTCGTCGAGCCGATGGCGGACCCCGGTGTGGAGCTCATCGTCGGCATGCGCCGCGACGGGTCTTTCGGTGGTGCGGTGGTCGTCGGACTCGGCGGCGTGCTGACGGAATTGCTCGATGACGTGGCGATCCGGCTGGCGCCGGTCGACCGGGACGTGGCCCTCGGCATGCTCGCCGGGTTGCGTGGCGCGCGGATCCTCGACGGCCTGCGTGGCGGCGCGCCGGTCGATCGCGGCGCCATCGCCGATCTCATCGTGGCCCTCTCCCGGCTGGCCGACGCGCGCCCCGACATCCTCGAGGTCGACCTCAACCCGGTCATCGCCACGGCCGCCGGCGCCCTGGCGGTCGATGCATTGGTGGTGCTCGCCCCGCCCGTCACCACGGCGACGGCGACCGCCGCGATCGATGCCTGACGAACCCGTCCTCGTCCGGGCGCGAATGCCGTGGGGCGTCCGGCTGACGCTCAACCGGCCGGAGAAGCTCAACGCCCTCAACGGCGCGCTGGTCGACGCGCTCACATCCGCCCTCGACGACGCCGAATCGGACAGCGAGGTGAGGGTCATCGTCCTCGAGGGTGCCGGGAGGGCCTTCTCGGCGGGCTACGACCTGACCGAGGAGGCGGAGGGGGAGATCGGCGGCCCAGTGAGGTGGCGCGAGCTGCTGGCGGCCGACGTCGCGGCCACCCTTCGCTTGCTCAATTCGCCGAAGCCGGTCATCGCCCAGGTCCACGGCTATGCGCTGGCCGGGGGGCTGGAACTGGCCATGGCCTGTGACCTCGTCGTGGCGGCCGAGGGGACCAAGCTCGGCGAGCCGGAGATCCGCTACGGGTCGGCGCCGGTGACGCTGCTGATGCCCTACCTGATCGGCCAGAAGAAGACCCGGGAGCTGTTGCTCACCGGCGACCTCATCGATGCGGTCGAGGCGGAGCGGATCGGGCTCGTCAATCGGGTGGTGCCGACCGACCAGCTTGCGGCCGAGGTCGACGCCCTCGCCGACCGTTTGGCGCGCACCCCGCCCGAGGTCATGGGGCCGACGAAGCGGATGCTCAACAGGGCGATGGACGCGGCCGGGTTCCGCCTGGCCGTCGAGGCCGGGCTCGATCTCGGGGCGATCATCAATGCCGCCGACACCCCGGAGCAGCGTGAATGGGACGCGATCGTCCGCCGCGACGGGCTCAAGGCGGCGCTCGCCTGGCGCGATCGCCGGTACGACGAGCGGCTTGCCGGCGCCCGCCGCGCGGACGACGCCGAGGGGGGACCGGGCCGCCAGAGCTGACGCCGGGGCGGCGGGATTTGGGCCACGGCGCCCTCGGATGGCACGGTCCCGCCCCGTGGGACGCCCGTTCCACGGGGGCCGCGAGCAGCCGGGATCCCTGCGTGGAGGGCGGCCGGATCCGGGTCGGGCTTGGCACCGGTGGTAAGGTGCTTGTCCGGGCGCCCCCCAAGCCCGCCGCGAAGCCACAGACGTCACCAGTCAGGCACTCGGTTCAACGGCTCCCCCAATGAGGACTCGTCGTGGGCCTCGGATGGCGTCCGAGGGAGGTCTTCCCATGAGTCCTGTCCGTCGAACAGGCACGCCGTCACCCATCCAAGCGCCCACCCAGGACGCACCGTCGCGCCGTCGGATGCGTCGGAGGCGTCCCCTGCCGGGATTGATCGTCGCGTTCCTGATCGTCGCGGCCGTGGTCCCCTGGGCGGCCTCGACCGCGTCGGCGGCCATCGATCGGCAGGCGTGCACGGGCTACCCGACGAAGCGGATCTTCCTCGAATCCCAGGCGTGGTGGTACCGCACCCCCGGCCAGAGCGGCACCGATCACGGCCACATCCACGTCGGGACGTGCTTCCCGCACGCGCAGAAGATCGCCGGCATCGTCCGGTTCGACGTGCGGGTCATCATGCACAACAACCCGGGCACGCTGACCCACGTCAACATCGGCATCGTGGGCGAGTCCTTCGAGATCCGGTCGGTCGCGCTCACCCCGAGCTGGAAGTGCGCGCAGACGACGTGCACGCAGTGGTTCACGACCTACGTCGACACGAGAAAGGCCGCTCGTGACGGCCGCCAGGAATTCCGGTTCCGGGCGCAGGTCAAGGAACCGGATGGCAAGGAGATGATCGCGAGCACCGGTTGGCTCGCGTACCTCAAGAACGGCAAGACGATCGAGCACTATCGCGACGCGTGGTCCTCGGAGGCGCGCGGCTGGTACACGGGCACCGGTTACGCGAACGCCAGCATCGGAGCCGTGCCGATGACGTCCGTCAGCGGGACCTGGTCGCCGGTGGTCCGGATGACGGCCGGGTCGGGCGGGATCCGGGTCACAGCGCACCGTGCGATCCTCGATGCGGACTTCCATGCCGGAAAGGCAGGTACGAGCATCCGCTCGGGAGCCGGCTCCTTCTGGGGCACGATCAGGATCGACACGACACGCCTGCGGAACGGCAACCACAAGCTGGTCCTCATCGCCGACGCGAATGCGCCGGTCGGTTCGGTCAATCGGGGCCTGCTGGTCATCCCGTTCACCGTTCGTAACTGACGCGAAACGGACGACGGCCCCGAACCGGCGCGTCGGTTCGGGGCCGTCCATCGATGGAGGCAGGTCAGTCGATCGTGACCCGGAGCTGCGGTGACGTGGCGGCCCCGGCCTCGCGCGATGCGAACACTGCGGAGTTCGTGCCGCCGTCGGTGAGCAGGAAGGACACGATCCCGCGGTTCCTGACCGCCTTCGTCACGTCGAACTCGACGTAGTCGCCCAGCTCGACCCTGCCACTCGTGGCGAGGGCCCCACCGGTGACGGCCGGTCGCGTGTTCCACGTGACGCTCGAATTCGGCCCAGTCCGTCGACGTCGGGTAGAGAGTGCCGCCCATGTTCGATGGGTCGAGGACGTAGACCCGGACGAGCGCCTGGGTGACGGTGCCGGCTGGCAAACCGGCCAGGTCGAACTTCAGCAGCGCGGCGCGTTCCGTGCCCTTGACCCACAGGTCGGCGGAGCCGTACACGCCGTCGGGCGATGTCGACTTGATCTTGCTGTCGGCGACGGGCTCCAGCACCGATCGATCCCCCTGCGCCGCCGCGGGTGGCGCGGCCGTGGGCACGGAAGTCGGTGCGGCCGTCGGAGCGGGGGTCGGGATCGCCGTCGGCGCGGCCGTCGGCGCCGCGGTCGGTCTGGTGGTCGGCACCGGGGTCGGGCCAGGTGCGCCCGTAGGCGCGGTCGTCGGCGTCGACGTCGGCGCGGTCGTCGGCCTGGGCGTGGGCGTCGCGGCCGGAGCGGCGCCCGGGATGTCGACGTAGCTGCTCGAGGTGGTGGGCCGATGGGTCCAGTCCACGCCGATCACCGAACGGCCTCGGCTGTGGGCTGTCAGCCCCCACGTCGTGGCCGATGACCTCGTCGCGATGATCCGGTACACGAGCTGTTCCGGTTCCCACCAGTCGCCATTGGTCGCCGCGAAGCGGCGGATCGCTGCGGCCGCGCGCCGCAGGCCCTGGTTCCCCCACTGGAAGACCTGGGTGTATCCGGCCCGGAACAGGATCTCCGCCTGGATCGTGCGGCCGTTGAGGTTCTCCCTGGCGTAGGCGGTGTAGGCCGGCGGCCACTGGAAGGCGCCCGCGCGTGCCATGTCCTGGGCCTGCACGCCATCGAGGTTCCGGCCATCCTTGGTGCATGGCGCATTGATGGCCGTGTAGCCGCTGGCATCCGGGTAGCTGCACTGCCAGGACATGTCGTGCTTGTCCGGCCGGAACATCCACCGGCCGTCGGGAACGGAGCTCACGAACGACTTGAGCGCCGCGGCGCTGCGCGCAAGGTCCGCGCTGTCCCCGAGGTAGGCTGCGATGGCTGCGCGGGCGGCCCCATCGTAGGCGCCCCAGTTCGCGGGGTCGTGCTCGTCGGAGTTGACGATCGATCGGAAGGTCCCCAGGAACTGCCTGTTGCGCATGCCGCTGATCCACGTTCGGAAGGACGCGTCGAAGGCCGGATCGAACGTGCGCAGACCGATCAGGTCCGCGGCGATCACGTAGCCGGGCATGTTGCGACCCAGCTGCAGAAGGCGATTGCTCGCGAGCTCGGTGCCCTCCTCCGTGCCCTTGACGAGCTTGAGGGCGTTGCGGACCTTCGCCCGCATGATGTTCGAGTCGAGCCGCGCGGCGACGAGGGCGGTCGCCATCGTGTTCCGGCTGTGGGTGGAATCCTGGTCGATCAGGCTCGCGTTGCCGGGGATGGTCGAGGCGGACGCGACGTCGACGAGCGCTTGCCACGCCGCACCGGACGTCGGCAGGCTCAGCAGCCTGGCCTGGCTGATCCAGATCCCGGTCGAGCCCGCCTGGGCCGGCACGATGCCCTGACCCACGAGGACGACGGCGACTCCGAGGACGAGCGCAATCAGGCCTTGCTTGATGTCGCGCAATCGGGGCTCCCTTCGTTCGGTCGCGCCGGGCTCGACGGGGTCGCCGATGGGGGTGCCGCGCGACGATGGGGACGAGACGGGTGACGGCGGCGTCCTGACGGCGGACGGAGCAACAGCGTCCCTTCGAAGGTAGGAGCGGGCCGGCCGGGTGAACATCACCCGACCGGTCAGAACCGCGTGTGACCTTCGGGGCTGGCCGCCGTCGCGGGGCGCCCGGGTACCCGGCCCCGGTCGTGCGGCGGGACGGGACCCTCCCGCACCAGACTCCCCCGCGACTCGCCCGCCGGACCCTGGTGCCGAGGCGCACCGCCTGCTCGGGCGTGCGCCGGCCCGATGCTCAGCGCTGGTCGGCGCCCACCGGGTTGGAGGGGATGGGCCAGCGCTGAGGCCGGCCACGGGCCGGGTTCGCGACCGGGCCGGCGGGCGTTGGGTCGGTCAGCTCGGGTCCGGCTTCCTGGCGGACGACGGCCGCGGCCACGGCACTCAAGGCGAGCAGCATCCAGAAATAACGCTCGTACGAAAGGTGCAGGAACACGCCGGTGTAGAGATACGCCAGGACGCTCAGGAAGAAGCCCGCGGCGATGTTGGCGAGGTCCGGCCGGGTCTCCGCCAGACGACGCCGGAGCCGCCACAGCGGCACGATCGTGGCCCCGATCACGGCCAGGAACATCGAGAGGCCGAAGATGCCGAGATCGGCGGCCGTCTCGAGATAGAGGTTGTGGGCGCGCCGGTCCCCGTCGAAGTGACGGAGCCCGAGGTCATTGCCGTATTCCTGGGAGAAACGCCGGAAGTATTGCCCCGGCCCGACACCCACAAGCGGGTGATCGATGAACGCGTTCAGGGCAGCGAGGTTCGACGTCGCGCGCCCGACGATCGCCCCGTCCGCATCCTCCTGGTTGGCGCCGATGAGCGCCCCGACCCCGGCCAGCGAATCCAGGCGGATCAGCACCTGCGGGGCGACGAGCCCGACGAGGATGGCGGTCGCGAGGCTCACGACCAGCAGGTCTCGCACGCGGATGTAGCGGAGGGCGACCATCGTCAGGAACAGGGCGGCCAGACCGACCGCCGCGCCACGGGAGAAGGTCAGCAGGATGCCGCTCAGGATGAACAACGTGCACACGCCCGCGAGGGCACGGAGGGCCACACGCCGTTCGCCCCAGAATCGGAAGAGGCCCAACGGCACGAGGACCAGGAGCATCTGCGCATAGCGGTTCTGCTCTCCGATCGGGCCCGCGAGGCGGGGCCGGACGATCCGCCCGCCGATGTCGTCACCGACACCGAACCCGACCTCGTGGACCTGGGCCAGCCCGCCCAGGGTATTGCCATAACTCTGGGTGAGCTCCTGCCAGACCGACAGCGCGCCCATGACCGCACCGGCGATCAACAGCGCCCAGATGACCTGGCGCAAGGTCTCCGACGAGCGGATGACATTGACCACGAGGATGTACAGCAGGAGGCCTTCCGACACGAAGAGGCTGAGCGCGAGCGCCGAGGACTCCACGTCCGCGGACAGCAGGGTCGAGGTGAGCGCCGCCGCGAGGTACGCGAACATCAGGCCGTATGGCACCGGGAAGACGATCGGTCGACGCTCGACGAGCACGTACTTGAGTGCCGGCACGACCAGGATCAGCCCGAACAGCACGGCGATCTCCGCCGGCACGCCGTGGAAACGGGTCGCGATCGTGGGCAGGTTGACATAGAAGACGAAGGCGAAGATGGGGGTGGCGATCTCGGGCCGGCCCAGGACGGCGATGGTGGCTGCGCCGACCAACACGAGGATCAGGGGCACGGGCCCCCCGATGACGGCGCTCGCGACGGCCACGACGAGGGCCACCGCGACGATCAACACCGAGGTGACGTTGTCGCGACCGCGGTCGCTCGTGACGGCGGGTCCGCCACGTTCGACGAGGGTCCCCAGGGTGGCCTGCGCTCGCTGTTGCGGTGTGGTCATTGCAGCTCGTTGTCGATGAAGGTGCGATCGCGGTCACGGATCCGGCCGGTGTGCCGAGCGGCGTCCGTCCGGACGGGCAGGACCCGGCGGTTGTACCGCCACCGATACCCAAGATAGCGGGCCAGCTTCCGCCACCCGCCGCGGAACATGCGGCCGCTGGTCAGCACGACATGCCGTCGATCGCCTGAGTATGCGACGTCCAGGCCCGTGTGGCGTAGTGCCGGTCCGACGTTCATGTCGTCCGCGAGCAGGCCCCCGTCGTACAGCTCGAGCAGCACGTCGCGGTGGATCCCGTAGTTGCTGCCCCGGATGGTCGGGATCCCGAGGACGTTGCGCTTCATCCAGCGAGCGCCGTGGTGCGCGGCGATGCGGGCCCGGATCGAGAGGCCGGGGCGCAGGTCGCGGTACCCGACGTGCGAGTAGGCCCCGCCCGCGCCCGACGTGAAGGCGCGCACGTACCAGTCGAGGAGGCTGGTCGCGTCCGGGACGCGGCAATCCGCATCGAACGAGACGATCCACGGGCTCGTCGCCGCCCGAGCGCCGGGGATCCGAGCGGTGAACCCGATCGCTTCTCCGGGCTTGCGCAGGCTCGGAAACGTCAGGACGCGCGCCCCGCGGCGCTCCAGGTCGGCCTGGGCGGCCGCGGGTGGCGACTCGGGTGGGAAGTTGTTGACCACGAGGATCGTCTCGAGCCCGTTCGGCCCGCGGTACCCGTCGAGATCGTCGAGCAGGGCATGGATGTTGTCGAGGTCGCCCTGGGCGTTGACCGGGACCACGATCGAGAGGCGCGGGCCACCGACCGCCGGGCCCTCCAGCTGTGTGCCAGCCTCGCGCTCGGTCGCCGGCGTGGCCTGGGAACGAGACGCCATCGGGTCCCACCGGTCGATCCGCCGGCCACGAACGAGATTGGCGACGGCGTGCATGGCCGCGACGTTGGCCGTGACGAAGAACGCCGGGATGGCCAGCGACTTGTGCCGCCCGATCGGCCGGTCGGCCAGCAGCAGCCCCATGGCGGCCAGGCCGTAGGCAGCGCCCTGCGCGACGGTGGCCAGCCGGTAGATCGGCCCGGCGTTCCAGAGCGTCGGCGTCAGCACGGCCAGCGCGAGCAGCGGGAACGCCACGAGCCGGCGCAGGAGCTTGTGCGTCGCGAGCTGCACGGCGTAGAAGCCCGAGCGTCGCGGATCCAGGAGCGCCCGCCGCATCAGCACACCCTGCAGGCCCCTCGTCATGATCCGGACCTTGCGGCCGAACTCCGCACGCTCGTCGCGGGCAACGGGTTCATACGCGATGGCGTCGTCCGCGAACACGAGGCGCCGCCCCTGGGCGACGACCGCCGTGGACGTGATGAAGTCGTCGGTCGCGCCCGTCGCGACCTCCTCGAACAGCTCCCGGCGGATCGCGTAGATCGCCCCGGTCGCCGAGATGACGCTCCCCGAGGCACTCTCCGCGCGCTTCAGCCACCGATCGATGTCCCAGTACTGGCGCTCGCCGGCGCCGCGGGCGGCGTCGCCGTCGTCGGACCGGTAGCGCTGGTCGCCGGCGACGCCACCGACCGCCGGATCGGCGAAGGGCCGCACGAGACGGCGGAGCGCATCGGTCGCGAATTCGCTGTTGGCATCCGAGAAGACGAGGATCTCGCCGCCGGCCTCGGCCACCGCGGCGTTGAGGGCGGCCGCCTTGCCGATGCGCTCGAGGTCGAGGACGCGCACCCGCCCCGCCCCCGCCCCCGAGGCCACGGCGACCGTCGCGTCGGTGGAACCGTCCGAGGCCACGATGATCTCGACCAGTTCGGGCGGGTAGTCGAGGCCGAGCAGGTTCGTGACCCGCTCGCCGATCGCGTGGGCCTCGTTGTGCGCCGCGATCACGATGGTGAGCCGCGGTGTGATGTCGGCCGCGTCGATGGCGCGACGGCTCCAGCGCCCGCGGGCCAGGACGAGCAGCGGGAACCCGACGTAGGTCCACGCGACGATCCCGTTGAGGACCCAGAACGCGATCCGCCTCATGCGGCGGCCCGAATGGTCTGGATGAGCCGCCGCGCGTTCACGTCGACATCGAAGTCGCGCAGCACCGTCTCGCGGGCTGCCCGCCCGAGCCGCTCGCGCAGGGCCCGGTCGCCGGCAAGGTCCGTGAGCGCATCGGCGAGCGCGCCAGGATCGCCAGGCGGGAACAGCCGACCGTTCTCGCCGTCGTGGACGATCTCGGGGATGCCGGAGAGCCGGCTCGCCACCACCGGCACGCCACTGGCCATCGCCTCCATCAGGACGACCGGGATGCCTTCCCGCTTGCCCGCCCTCGTCGGCACGCTGGGGGCGACAAGGACGTCGGTCGACCCGAGGAGCTCGACGATCTGGTCGCGGGTCCGGGTGCCAAGGAGTTGGACGCGACCGTCGAGACCGGCGGTCGCGATCCGGTCCTCGAGCATCGATCGGTCGGCGCCCTCCCCGACCAGGCGTGCCCGCGCCGCGACGCCGCGCTCCTGCAGGACCCGGACCGAGTCGACCAGCACCGACTGGCCCTTGACCTCGTGGAGGGTTCCGATCGCGAGGATCTCGAGCGGCCGATCCTGCGCGTCCTGGGTCGCCGCCGGGACCGCCTCGTCCTCCCGGCGATCGGCCGGCTGGAAGACGGCCGTATCGACGCCGCAGTGGATCACCTCGACCCTGCCGCCCGCCCCGGGACAGGTCGCCTCGATGACGCGCCGGTTGTCGTCGGAGATCGCGACGACGAACCGGGCCGCCGCGACCTTCTCGCAGAGCATGTGGCGGTCGACATGGAGGTCGGAACCGTGGGCCGTGAAGCTGAACGGGAGGCCCACGAGGCGGTGGATGATGTAGCCCGCCATCGCGGGGTGGTTGGCGAAGTGACAGTGGACGTGGTCGACGCCCTGGGCTCGCATCAACCTCGCAGCATGGGCGACCTTGGGGAGGATGCCCAACCCGCCGATGAGGAAGTTCGGGCTGCTCCACGTGCCCCGGACGATGGCGGCGATCGTCCCGACGTAGCGGCGTGGGCGATGCCGGAGGAACCACAGCTGAGACTTGACGATCGACCACGACAGGAAGGGCAGGTACCGCGCGCGGGCGACGAGCGGGGCGGCCTCGGGGTGCATCGTCGTCGTGCGCTCGCGCAGCAACGGATACAGCTCGATCGCGACGCCCGCCCGCTCGACCGCGAGCATCTCGAACAGCACGAACGTCTCGGTCAGCTTCGGGAACCGGGACATGACGTAGGCGACCCGGAGCCCCGGTCCGTCGGCGGGTCGCGTCGCGGGGCGTTCAGGCACCGGCTCGCATCCGTACGTGGCCTTCCGGATGGGCCTGATGCCACCGCCACGCGGTCTCCAGCATCGCCTTGAGGTCGCGTCGAGGCGTCCAGCCCATGATGTCGGCGGCGAGACGCGAATCGGCCCAGACCGCCGGTGGATCGCCGGCCCGGCGGCCGGCCTCGACGACCGGGATGCGGTGGCCGACGATCGCCTCTGCCGCGGCGATCACCTCGCGGACCGACGATCCGCGGCCGGTGCCGATGTTCAGGGTCACCGACGGGCCACCCGCCGAGAGGTGATCGAGAGCGCGCGCATGCGCCTCGGCGAGGTCGAGCACGTGAACGTAGTCGCGGATGGCCGTCCCATCCGGTGTCGGGAAATCCGTGCCGAAGATCCGCACGACCGGCTCCCGCGCCGCGGCCACGCGCAACACCGACGGGACGAGGTTCACGGCCCCGGACCAGTCCTCGCCCGTGGAGCCGTCCTCGGACGCGCCGGCGGCGTTGAAGTATCGAAGGGCGACGGTCCGCATGCCTGACGCCGCCTCGAGGGACGTCAGGAGCCCCTCGGCCGCGAGCTTCGTGTGGCCGTACGGGTTCTCCGGCGCCACCCGGCACCGCTCGTCGACGGGCAGCCGGTCCGGTTCACCGTAGATGGCGCACGACGACGAGAAGACGAACCGCTCGACCCCACCGGCGATCGCCGCACGGGCGAGAGCCATGGTCCCCGCGACATTGACGTCGAAGTAGCCGAATGGGTCGTGCACCGATGCTTCGACCGATTTGAGCGCGGCGAAATGCACGACGGCCTCGATCTGCCGCTCGCGGACGATCGACTCGACGAGCTCGATATCACGGATGTCCCCGACCACGATCGGCAGGTCGCCGACGGCCGCTCGATGCCCGGTCGCCAGCGAATCGAGGACGACGACATCGTCGCCGCGCGCCCGCAGGTGA
The DNA here is from genome assembly GCA_963735785.1 of uncultured Chloroflexia bacterium. GTDB lineage: Bacteria > Chloroflexota > Limnocylindria > Limnocylindrales > CSP1-4 > SPCO01. Next base: position 1,575,081 of record CAVTMH010000003.1, read on the forward strand.
CGGGCCGTGTGGGAGCCGATATAGCCCGCCCCCCCAGTGACCAGGACGCGCACGGCGATCAGCCGGGGCGGCGGGGGCGTCGCGTGGAGGTGACCGTGACGGGCCGTTCGACCGCTGGTCGGATCAACCCAGCCGTCGTCACGGGATCCTCGGGCTGGACCCCGGCCGCCCGGACGCGGCTGGCCCGGTCGCCTGGCACCAGCAGCAGCGAGCCGGCGAGCGGAGCTCCGATGAGATGCAGGGTCTCGGTCAGGCGCCGGAGCTCCGCGCGGTGGGTACGGTCGCGGACCGCGACGACGATCACCGCGTCCGCGCTGGCCGCCGGGACGATGCCCGCGGGCGTGGTGTCGAGGGAGCCACCGGCGAAGATGAGCGACGAGCTCTGATCGTCGGCCTGCAGCTCCTTGAGTCGCTGGACCTGGTACGCGGTGATTGCCTCGATGGCGCCACCGGCACCGGCCGGGATGACCGAGACGTTCCGGGTCAGCGGCACGTGCAGGGCGTCGAGCGAGCGCGACGGATCGAGCAGCCAGTCCCGCAGCCCGGCGGCTTGGGTCAACCCGAGCCGTGCCGACAGCTCGCCCCCGACATCGACGATCACGACCCGGTCCGAGACCTCCGCGATCGCCACCGCCTGGGCGACCACGGCGTCCGACACGGCCGCCTGTCCGGCGGGCCCGAACATGGCGAGCATCGCCGCCGGGCGTCCACTCGACCGCTCGATCTTGGCGAGTGCCTGGCGATACGTCGCGGCCGATCGGCCCTCCGCGGGCAGGCGCCGGTGCGTCCGGGCGGTGGCCGTCTCTTCGAGCGTCGCCTCGCCGAGGAACGGCGCAGGGATGAGGCGTTCCAGGTCTTCGCGACCACGCAACGAGTCGGACAGGTACTCGACGAGCAGGATCACGACGAGCGCCGCCACGAGACCGCCGAGTCCGGCCAGGAGGACGATCAACGACATCTGGGGCGCGACCGGGTCCGTCGGTGTCTCCGGGAAGTCGACCGTCATGAGCTCGCCTTCGGGCCGGGTCGTACCACCGGCGGCCAGCTGGATCAGCTCATCGCCCAGCGTCGACGCGATCGCGACGGCCCGCTCGGGATCCTCGTCGACGACGCGGATCGTCAGCAGGCGGGTGACGTCATCCGCGGTCGATCGAACCCGGCTGCGCAGCTCCGTGGTCGTCAGCGGAAGCCCCAGCTCGCGGGTCACCGACTCGAGCAGCGGCTGGCTGGTGGTCAGCTCCGAATAGGTCTGGACGAGCTGGCCGGCGGCGCGGAGGGTCTCGATATCGGTGTTGATCGGGCCCACCAGCAGTCGGGTGCGCGTCTCGTAGGTCGGCGCCACCTGGGAACCGAGCACGAAGCCCGCGAGACCGGCGACCCAGATCGCGACGATGAGCGTCCACCACCAGCGCCGGAGGACCGCGAAATACCCTGACAGTTCCAACGGTGGGACCCTCGCGCGTGGGCTGATCCATCGACACATCGCATCGCTCGGGCAAGCGGGCGAGGACGTTCCCGCCGGAATGCCCCGATCCGGCGACGAGTCGGTCGGTAGTGTAGCCCGTCTGGGACTTCAGTCCCGTTCGAACGCTCCGAGTGGTGCGCCGACGCCACGGATGAGTTGCAGGCGAAGCGCGGCGATCGATGTCCCGCCCCCGACGTTGATGCGGCGAAGCCGGAAGGGTTCGGCGGTCCGGAGGTCGATCAGGCCGCGCTCGGTCGTGAATGCCGCCTCGAAGCCGAGCGCGGCGACGGCATCCACCACGGTGTCGTCGTGATCGCCCGACGGATAGGCGAACACCGGGGCCACAGGGCCGAGCTCCCGCTCGAGGTCCTCGCGTGACCCGCCGATCTCGCCCGCCAGCGCGGTGGCATCCACGCGTGTCAGCAGCGGGTGGGTTTGCGAATGGGGTGCCATCGTCACGCCTTCCGCCGCGAGGTCGCGAAGCATCGCCCAGTCGAGGATGCCGGACGGCGCGTCGGGGAGACCCAGCGTGGCGCACCAGTCCTCGACCATCGTCATGGCGCGCTCGTGGGGCGCCGTCTTGACGATCGTGCGCAGTCGGCGGAACGTCGCCAGCCGCGAGCGCTCGTCGCCCAGATCGTGGCGGACGCCGTTCACCTCGAGGGCCGACTTGGGGCTCGTCCGCAGGGCGTGCGACAGCCGGTCCCACCAGAACCGACGGGCGGGGTCGCCCGGGTAGGCCGTCGGCACGAACAGCGTCACCGGGATGCCGAGCCGGCGCAGGCGCGGCCAGGCGTGCTCCGCGAAATCCTCGTAGGCGTCATCGACCGTGACCAGCACCGGCCGGGGCGGGAGCCGGCGCCCTCCCCGCATCGCGGTGCGGAGGTCGGCAAGCCCGATCGGGTTCGCCCGGCGGGCCAGCTCTGCGAGCTGCGCCTCGAAGACGTCCGGCGTGGCGCTGATGAGTCCCGGATGGAGGTAGGGGCGCGCACCGGGCTCGTCCACGCGGTGATAGGTCATGATCGCCACCTCGCTCGGGCCGCGCCGGCCAGCCGGCTCCAGCACCGTCGCCACGGCCGCGAGGACCGGTTGTGCCAGCGGGGATCGGGCGAGGCGGCGGAGGAAGGCGCGCAACTTCAGGACCTGGCCTTGGCTGCGAGCTTGCCGACGATGCGGACGAGCTCCGCGGCGCCCGGGGCCGGGTCTCTCCACGAGAGGATGTCGTCGCGGACCCGGGGATCCACGAGTCCCGCCAGTGCGCCCAGCGCGGCCAGACGGCCGGGCGGTGGCGCGAGCGACGGTCGGCGCGAGCCGCGCAGGACCGACCCGATCCAGACGAGGTCGAGCTCGAGGTTCCGTGACCGCACGCCGATCGCGTAGTCGGTCGCCGGCGGACCGCTCGACTCTCCCGCCCGGTCGCCGGCATAGAGCGCCGCCAGACGGGCGGGGAAGTCCATCCCCGCCGCGACCGCGAGCGGCATCGACCCCCAGACGCGGCCGTTGACCTCCATCAATGCGGGCCCATCCGGTCCGACCCGGAACTCGACCATGGCCAGCCCATGGAAGGACAGCGCGGCGAGCAGCTTCGTCGCATGGTCGAGCATCCCCGGGTCCATCTCCATGCTCTCGCGCAGCGAGCTCGCGCCACCGGTCACCGGGACCTCTCGGAGCCGGCGGTGCTGGAACGCGGCGAGCGGGCGTCCATGGTCGAGCAGGAGCTCGACGCCCTGGCCCTCGCCCTCCCAGAACCGCTGGACGAGGACATTCGGATCGGCGAGCGACGCGATCGCGAGCTCGAGACCCGCGGGGTCGCGGGCATAGCTGACAGCGTGCTGGACGACCGTCCCATCCGGGCCATGGGTCCGGGACGCCGTGGGCTTGATGACGACCGGGAAGCCGATCTGCTCGGCTGCGGCGCGGATGTCCTCGTGGGACGTCGCAGCGACCGAACCGGGGACGGGGATGCCGAGCGAGAGGGCCAGGTCGAGCGTCGCGCGCTTGTCGCCGACGACGCCGGCGGCGTCGCGGTCGGGGATCGCCACCTGAGTCTCCGCGGGCAGGTCGGCGAGTCGGTCGACCAGGCTCATGATCACTTCGTCGGTGATCGGGACGATCAGCTCGATCCGATGCGTGTGCGCCGCCCGGACCAGCGCCTCACCTGCCGCGACCGGGTCGTCGAGTGGCGCAGGGTATCGGACGCGGGCCGCGGCGAAGCGCGACCGCATCCCGGCGCTCGGGCTGGCGGAATCGGCAGCGACGACATGGTGGCCCGTGCGTCCGAGCGAGCGGATGAAGGCGAGCGCGCTTCCCCGTCGGGCATCCGTGACGAGGATCCGCGTCACGAGGGTCGAGCGCGGCGCTTCCGCGGTCGTCGCGCGAAGGCGACGATCGCCTCGATGACGTCCGACGTCACGTCGTCGAGCGGGCGGTTCGCGTCGACCACGGCAAAGTGCTCGACCTCCTCGGCGAGCGCGAGATAGTCGGCCTGCCGCCGGGCGATCGACTCGAGCGTGCCTTCCCCCTTGCGGGCCAGGAGCACGTCTGCCGGCGCGTCGAGGTAGACGACCAGGTCCGGGCGCGGGTACAGGTGCTGCAGCATCCAGCCGTGGAAGCGGCGCCGGCCGGAAGTCGGCTCGCCGGCGATGTCGGCGGCGTGATAGTCGATGTAGAAGTGACGATCGAAGAGCACGACCTCCCCGCGCGCCTGGTGGCCCCAGGCGAGGGCCTGCCGGTACCACTCCTCGGCCAGGCGATTGCCGAGCCGGAGCCCTCCGCCGGCGGCCCTCGCCGCGCGCTTCAGCGGGTTCCGACGACGCCGCCGACGCGCCGCCGGGATCGTCGCACCGGCATCGGCGGATGCGACATCTGACGCAGCCTCCGAGCGGTCCAATCGGGCCTCCGACGTCCTGCCCGCGCGACGCCGCGCCTTGATGGCTTCGATGACACGGGTCGTCGGCAGGAGCCTGTTGCTCGACTCGGCGGCGACACCCATGTACAGGTACGTCGTGCGCATCGGCAGGAGCTCGGGGAGCATCCGCGCGATCGTCGTTTTGCCGGCGCCGTCGGGCCCGATCAATGCGACCGAGAACGTGCGCCGTCGGTACCCGGGCGTCACGGGCGGGTTGCCGCGTCCGGCCGCACGGCGGCCGGGACCGGCGGCGTGATCGCTGCGACCGAGCGGAGGATCTCGGCCAGCCGCCGTCCACTCGTCTCCCAGCGGAACGACGCTTCGACGTAGTCGCGGCCGGCGGCATTCGGGGGTGCGGCCGGGTCCCGCCTGGTCGTCTCGAGCGTCTCGACGATGCGGTCGGCCATGACGGCCGGGTCATCCGCGACGACCGCCGGTGGTGCCTCGTTGCCGACCCGCAGGCCGTCGATCGCCAGCGTTGACGCGACGACCGGCAGCTCCATCGCGAGCGCCTCCAGGAGCTTGTTCTGGATCCCGGCGCCGAACCGCAGCGGGGCGGCGAACACCGACGCGCCGTCGAGATAGGGACGCACATCGGGGACGAACCCCGTGACCCGGACACCCGGCCGCCCGGCGATCGCGAGGAGGGCAGGGGCAGGATCGCGGCCGACGATGTCGAGCGCTGCCTCCGGGATCCGACGCCGGACCAGGGGCAGCACCCCCTCGGCGAGGACCAGTGCGGCGTCGACGTTGGGCGGGTAGTGCATCGCCCCGGTGAAGACGATCCGGTCCCTGCCCAGCGTCGGGCTCATCCGTGTCCAGAAGTCGAGGTCCACGCCGTTGGGGACGATGGATGCCTCGGGCGTACGGGACGTCCCCATGATCAGCTGTCGATCCCGCTCGGACGCGAACATCACGTGCGCGGCGCGACGCACGATGCCCGCCTCGATCCGGCGCATCGCCTGCAGGTCGAGCCAGAGGACCGGCCGACGCACGGGTCGAGCGAACTGGATCGCGCCCGCCAGGCGGCTCGAGGTCGCGTCGCACAGGTCGGCGGCCACGGGGAGTCCCGGGAGCCGGTCCAGGACCGGGTGCGTGGACTTGCCGCTGTGCACGACCACGTCGAACGGCTGGTCGCTGTGCAGCTCCGCGGCTCTCGCGGCCATCGCGGTCACCGCCGGGGTCTCGGCGCCGCCGCCCAGCGCCCGTAACCGACGGGTGACCTTACCGATCGGCGAGCCGCCCTCGTGGGTGAAGGCCTCGACCCGCTCGACCAAGGGCCGTATCGCCTCGGCGTCCTCGACGCGGTAGCCGCCACCGGCCAGCGACAGCAGCGTGATCTGGTGGTCGGCAGCCAGCTCGCGGATGAGGTGGAAGTGCCGCAGGTAGCCGCTCGTCAGTGGATATGGAAAGCCGTTGGTCAGGTACAGGACGCGCATTCGCACTCGTCTTGGGAGGTCGTGGGTCTCGGCATGGTACCCAACCGCGGTCGCGTGGCCCGGTGGCGGCGTCAGCCGACGCCCTCCAGCCGGGCGACCGCGGCGTCCCACGACCGAACGTGGCGGGCCGGGAGCCGCTCCCCGGGCGGCGTCGAGGCATCCGTGAAACGCCCCAGCTGCCGATCGGCCCAGCGAGCCCACATGGCCAAAGTCAGCGCGGGGACGAGCGTCGCGTCGATGCCCAGGAAGGCGGCCTGTCGTGCGACGGCGGGCTCGGCCGGGGTGAGCGAGGCGGCCTGGACAGCGTCGTCGGCGCCGGCCGCAAGACTGCTCGCGGTGAACGCGGCGAAGAACAGCAGGTCGCCCAGGGGGAGCCCATCGATATCGGCCACCTCCCAGTCCACGGCGCCCAGACCACCATCGGCGAGCCGCAGGAGGTTCGGCGGGGCCAGGTCGCCATGCTCGAGGACCGGCGGAAGGGCGACGTCTCCGAAGGCGACGAGGACCGCGGCCGTTCGGGTCACCAGGCTGCCGATCGACCCAGCGGCGCCGACCGCGGTCGCGATCCGCTCGAGCGCGGGGGCATACAGCGCCCGGAACGGAACGTGGCGACGCTCCGGCGCTCCGGCCAGCGTGCGCGTCCACGCCTCGACTTCATCGAGCAGTTCGGTCGGCCGGGCCCGGACCTCGCGGGCCCCGATGACGACGCCATCGAGCGCGGACTCGACCAGTGCCGGCCCCGGTGGGCCGGACAGTGCGATGACCGCCGGCACGCCGAGCACACCCGCTACTGCCGCGTGCTCCAGCGCGGCACCCTCGCGCCGGATGCCGCCATCGTCGTCGGCGAGTCGTGGCAGCTTGATCACGGCGGCGAGCCCGTCGCCATCGGGCCGGAGGGCCAATCCGATGACGTGCCGCGACGCCCGGAAACGCGGCGTCAGCAGCACGACCCCCGCCGCCGATCCGCCTGGCAGGCCGGCGCGGACCCGATCGGTCGCGGCCTGATCGGGTCCCTCGCCGCGAACGCCGTTTGCCGGGCGGCGAGCCACCACGCTCCAGCCCGGCACGATCGCGTCCAACACCCCGACCCTGAGCGCGATCATCGCGAGCCCGGCTTTCAGCCGTGCCGCACGACCGCTGCGCCGCCGGTCGAGGGCGAGCCGGATCGCGCGGACATCGTCGAGTGGCGCGATCTCCAGGGCGGAGGGTTCGGTCGGCCAGTGCCACGACCGGCGGATGTCGACGAGCCCGCCATGCTCGACCGCCCGCGCGACCCGTCGCAGCGACACGCGCCGCCCGGCCCGCCCGGCGCGCCCGGACCGTCCGGCGCCCGAGCCGACATAGAGCCAGCCGCCGTCCGGCACCTGCCCGATCGCGGCGCGAAGCGAACGGTCGTCCGGACCGATGGCCACGACAAGGTCGGGTCGTGCGGGCGCGCCCTCATCGCCGGTCGTGATGACGCTTTCGGCCGCCAGCCCGAGCGCGGCGAGCAGGCCTGGCTCGGCCGGTTCGACAACGAGGACCGTGCCGAGCGCCGACTCCGGCAGGAGGAACCGCCAGTCGACCCTGCGGATCGCCTCGAGCCGCCCCGGGGGACCGGCCGCCACGCCCATCGGCGTCAGCCGAGGTGGGGTCGGATCGCGTCGAACAGGTCGGGAATGTCGACCGGATGGGGGTGGAGGACCTCGATCGCCGTCTTGCCCGCGAACAGCTGGCGCAGCAGCCCGCGCTCGATGCTCTCGATCTCGTCGACGAGCCGATTCGGGCGATCCGGGAAGGCGAACCGGTATTGCCAGTAGTAGTCGAGGAAGCCCAGGCGGTGATGGACGTGCGAGAAGGTCATCCGTTCGGCGACGTCCAGCGGATCGATGGGCTCGACCCGGATGCCGTCGATCTTCGCGTTCCCGAGGAAGACCAGGCGGTCGAAGGGCGCCTTCTCGACCCATCGATCACGACCGAACAGCTGCTCGGCGGGCGGGTCGACGTGGCGCTGGCCCTCGAGCAGCGTCATCACGCGGTCGAAGGCATGGGCGCCCGGGACCCGCCGGCGCGCGTTCCGCGGCAGACCGCGATGGACGGACGCCACCGCCCCGATCGTCGACAGCTTCATCCGGTCCTTGCGCGACACGTGCCCGCGGTACTCGGGGATCTGGGCAAGGTGCCAGTCCCAGAGCCGGATCGGCTCGGGGATGCCATGGAGCCACTTCCCGTCCGCCGTCACGTAGACCCACTCGTCCCCGACGTACTGGGCCCCCTGGCGCATGAACGACAGGAGCGTCTCGGTCTTGCCGCCCTTGGACCACCCGCACGCGGCGACACCGATGCCGTCGATGACGAACGCCGAGGAATGGAGCGGCAGCGCGCCGTGCGCGAGCACGGTCAGGTTGAGGATCGGGATCAGCTGTGGCACCGCGGCGGCGCCGCGCTCGCAGAGGATCTCGAACCGCCCGCCGACCTCGTCGAGCGGGACCCGCACGCGACCCTGGGCCTTGTGCTTGCTGCGCAGCACGAGGAACGAATCGTCCGTGTAGCCGCCCTGGTCCAGCCCGACCACGCGCAGGGTCCCGTTGACGGGGACGTCGTCGACGAACCGGATCGTGATGTCGGCCTCGCCCGTGACCGGGGCCTGGATCGGCCCGACCTGGCGGGCGACCGTCCGGATGTCCTTCGTCGTCGCGTCGATGAGCCGGATCCGCGCGAGGCCGTGCAGGTCGAAGTCGACCGTTTGGCGAACCTCGGTGTCCGAAGCCCCCGGATGTTTCTCGAGCGTGGCATCGGTCATGTGCGGTTCCCCCTGGACGAGCGGTTGCGCTGCGCTTGATGGCGGCGTGAACAGTAGCGCCTTACGCTCCGGACGATGAGCGACGGGTGGGGGAGAGGGTTCGTGCCGAGGCCCACACAGCGGCTTCCGGTAGCATCAGCGAACCATCCGATAGACGGAGCCGAGCAGCAGGAGCAGCGTGACGCCGCTGATGAGGATGGGCTCGATGGGACCTTGCCACCAGTCGGGGACGACATCGACCTGGGGGGCAAGGATCACGACAGCACCCAGCAGCCCGATCACCGACCCGATCATGGCCCGCGTCGCGGGCCCGTGATCCGTACCGCGCCCGACCCGTCTTGAGGCGATGAAGACGACCGCGGCGACGACCAGGAAGACGATGGCCGCGATCTCCAACCGTTGCATCCCGCGATGATACCGGCGGCCCCCGGGGTCCCCGTCGGCGACCGGTTCGTGCCGGGGGGACCGCCGTGAGCGTGCGTGCGCGCCTGGCGGTGCTGGCCGCGGTCGCGCTCGTGTCGGTCGTCGCGGTCGTGCTGCTCCGGGTCGAGGCGCCCACGCCGTCGGCGCCGCGCGCCCCGGGCCGCACGCTGTCGCCACCCGTGGAGCGGCCGCGCCTGCCCGATGCGTTGACGTATCGCGATTTCCAGTTCGACGCCGCTGTCGTCGACTCCCCGACTGCCAGCAAGTCGCAGTCGAAGCTGTGGTACGCGCACGGCGCCTGGTGGGGGATGCTGCACGAGCCGGATTCGGACGAGCTGCACATCTACCAGCTGGACCCGTCCCGTTCCGGCTGGGTCGACACCGGCACCCTCGTCGACGAACGACCGAGCGCACGGGCCGATGCCCTTTCGGTCGACGACAAGCTCTACGTCGCCACGGCCGGCACGCGCGATCGAGCCACCGACGCGGTCCGGGTGACCCGGTTCACGTTCCGCGACGGCGTCTACCGGCTGGATCCCGACTTTCCGATCCGGCTGAGCGAGACAGGCATGGAATCGGTCGTCCTGGCTCGCGACGGGACGGACCGCCTTTGGATCGCGTTCACGCTCGGGCGACGGGTGTGGGTGCGGGCGTCCGAGGGGGACGACCATCACTGGGGTCCGGCGTTCACGCCGAGCGTCGAAGGCACCGCCGTTTCCGACGACGACATCGCCTCGGTCGTGAGCTTCGGCGATTCGACCGGGCTGATGTGGAGCAACCAGAACGAGGACAGGGTGCTGTTCTCGGTCCACCGCGATGGCGACCCGATCGACGCGTGGAGTCCGGTCGAGGTCGTGTCGCGCGGGGAGAAGCAGCCCGACGACCACGTCAACATCAAGGCCGACGCGGACGGACGCGTCTATGCGGCGCTCAAGACGTCGCTCGATCAGCTCCCGAACCCCAACCCGCTCTCGCCGCAGATCATCCTCGCTGTTCGCGATCGTGAGGGCGTCTGGCGCGAGAACGTCGTCGCCAGGATCAAGGACCGGCACACGAGGCCGATCGTCCTCATCGACGAGCAGCGCCGCGAGGTGTACGTCATCGCGTCGGCGCCGTTCGGCGGCGGCTCGATCTACTACAAGCGCAGCTCGCTGGACGACGTGTCGTTCGAGACCGGTCAGGGCTCCCTGCTCATCAGCAACGCCGAGGATCCCAAGATCAGCAATGCGAGCTCGACGAAGCAGTCGCTGACGTTCGAGAGCGGGTTGCTCGTCATCGCGTCCGACAACACGACGGCCCGGTATCTCCACGGCGTGCTCAAGACCGGCGAGTCCGTGCCGATCCCGTCGCTCCCGCCCGTGCCCGCCGGACGGCCGGAGGTGCTCGTCAACGACACGTTCGACAACTGGCGGGATCGCGAGCGGCTCCCGGCCGGGTGGAGCGGTCGGGCGCTCGATGAGGGCGCCGCGACCGTCAGGATCCGTGGCAGCCGGGGCGGGGTCGCCCAGGTCATCGCGGTCTCGGATGGGCCTGCGCCGAGGGTCTGCCGCAGTTACGCCGAGGTCAAGGCCGGTCATGCTCGCCTCACCTTCGACGTGCGCTCGCGCGGCGACGGACGCTCGGAGCCCGTGCTCGCCCTCGTGCGCGGGAACGGTGGCGACGCGGCCGAGATCCGGTTCGACTCGCGTGGGACGTTCAGCTACTTCGACGGCCGACGAGCCGTGGTCACTCCGGCGCGCTGGCTGGCGGACGCCTGGTACGCGGTGACGATCGACATCGACCTCTCGACCCGCACGATGGCGCTGGCGATCGACGACGATGGCGGCTCGGCCGTCCTGCGCCAGAAAGGAGTCGCGTTCCCAGGGCGGACGACATCGGTCGACCAGGTCTGCTTCCGCGGCGCCGCCGGCGCGCAGCGTCCATCGATCGAGCTGGACGACCTCGTCGTCGCGCGCATGCCCCCCGACTGACCCGTCGGCGGCGCGTGCCTCAGTGGCAGTTCGCGCTGCCCGTGTCCGTGAACGTCTGCCCGGCGACGGGGACGAACTGCCACGAATAGCTCGTCGCCCGCAGGGTCAGCTGGAGGACACCGTACGTCGCGTCGTTGCGGACCTGGCTGTTGGCGACCGCGGCCCCGTGGTTCGACAGGCTCCTGCCGCCCGTCCCGGCGATGAACTGGCGGATCCCATTCGGATCCGCGACCCCGGTCGGCGACTGCGGGGCGAACCGTTCGTAGACGTGCGCGTGGCCGTTGAGGATGAGCTCCGCACCCTCGGCGTACAGGGCGTTCCAGAGTGCCACCGTGTTCGACGTGGTCTGCCCGGCCGATGAGAACCGGGGATGGTGCCAGTAGGCGAGCGTGCACATGTCGCTGTTGGCCGCCAGGTCCTGGCGCAGCCATGTCTCCTGGGCGGATCCCGCGTCGCAACCACCGACCTCGCCGCACTCGCTGTTCAGGACGACGATGTGCCAGTCGCCGAGGTCGTAGCTGTAATAGCCCTTGGCCGGATCGCCGGCCGAGGCCCCGAAGTAGGCGTAGTACGGCGGCGGCCGCAAAGGATTGTCGTACTCGTGATTGCCGGCCGATGGCCGGGTCCGGGCCTTGTGCCGGCCCCACGTCGGCTCGTAGCAGTTCGCGAACTCGTCCGCAGTCCCGGTCTCGTACACGTTGTCACCCAGCGTGTAGACCTGGCCCGGGATGTCGTCGATCAGCGCTGCCGTCGCCTCATCGAAGATCCTCGACGGCCCGCACTCCGCGATATCGCCGGCGCCCACGAAGGTGACCGTGCTGCCGCTCGGGGGCCCGACGGCGATGTACGACGTCCGCAGGAGCGAGTTGCTGCCCGCCGGGTTCGAGACCGTCAGCCGGACCGAATACGTGCCCTGTGCCGCGTAGGTGAACGACGGGTTCTGGAGCGCGGAGTCGGTGATGCCGTCATCCTGGAAGTCCCAGGCCCAGGTCGTCGGGGTGCCGCCGGTGGAGGTGTCCGTGAACTGGACCGTCAGAGGGACCGAGCCACTGGTCGGCGTGCCGCTGAAGCTCGCCACGGGCGCGGGCTCTCCCGTCGCCCCGTTCAGGATCAGCTGTGGCGGGCTCGCGCCCTCCTTGCTCGAGAACAGCACGCTGTCCGACGCGGAGTTCAGGATGCCGAAGCTGAACGTGCCGTTACCGGTCACGGCCGCGGTGACATCGAATTCGATGAAGGTCCCGGTCACGACCGCGCCGACCTGTGACAGCTGCGTGCCGCCGATCGTGGGCGCGTTGTTCCAGTTGATCGTCGACTCCGTCCAGCTGTTCGCCACCGAGTGGATGCGTCCGCCGTCCGGTCCACCGTCGGCCACGAACAACCGGACGCGCGCACTGGTCGGTGGCGCGGTCAACCCCGCGACGTCGAACTTCAGGTACGTCCGGTAGATCTCCGTGGCGGTGAAGCGCAGGCGCACCGAGTTCAGCGATCCGTAGTTTCCGGTCGCGCTCGTGGACTTGACCTGCGAATCGGCCACGACGGGGTAGGTCAGGGGCCCGCTCGGGGGCGTGGGGGTCGGGGTCGGCGTGGGGGTCGGGGTCGGCGTCGGTGTCGGTGTCGGCGTCGGTGTCGGGGTGGGCGTGGGTGTCGGTGTCGGTGTCGGTGTCGGCGTGGGCTCGGGTGTCGGCTCCGGCGTGGGCTCGGGTGTCGGCTCCGGCGTGGGCTCGGGTGTCGGCTCCGGCGTGGGCTCGGGTGTCGGCTCCGGGGTGGGCTCGGGTGTCGGCTCCGGCGTCGGCGTGGGCGTGGGTGTCGGCGTGGGCGTGGGTGTCGGCGTGGGCGTGGGTGTCGGCGTGGGTGTCGGCGTGGGTGTCGGCGTGGGTGTCGGCGTGGGCGTGGGTGTCGGCGTGGGCGTCGGCGTGGGTGTCGGCGTGGGCGTGGGTGTCGGCGTGGGCGTGGGTGTCGGCGTGGGCGTCGGCGCCGCCGACCCGACCAGGATCAGCTGTGGCGGGCTCGCGCCCTCCTTGCTCGAGAACAGCACGCTGTCCGACGCGGAGTTCAGGATGCCGAAGCTGAACGTGCCGTTGCCGGTCACGGCCGCGGTGACATCGAATTCGATGAAGGTCCCGGTCACGACCGCTCCGACCTGTGACAGCTGCGTGCCGCCGATCGCGGGCGCGTTGTTCCAGTTGATCGTCGGTTCCGTCCAGGTATTCGCCACCGAGTGGATGCGTCCGCCGTCCGGTCCACCGTCGGCCACGAACAACCGGACGCGCGCACTGGTCGGTGGCGCGGTCAACCCCGCGACGTCGAACTTCAGGTACGTCCGGTAGATCTCCGTGGCGGTGAAGCGCAGGCGCACCGAGTTCAGCGATCCGTAGTTTCCGGTCGCGCTCGTGGACTTGACCTGCGAATCGGCCACGACGGGGTAGGTCAGGGGCCCGCTCGGGGGCGTGGGGGTCGGGGTCGGCGTGGGCGTCGGCGTCGGCGTGGGCGTCGGGGTCGGCGTGGGCGTCGGGGTCGGTGTGGGCGTCGGGGTCGGTGTGGGCGTCGGGGTCGGTGTGGGCGTCGGGGTCGGCGTTGGCGTGGGCGTCGGGGTCGGGGTTGGCGTGGGCGTCGGGGTCGGGGTAGGCGTTGGCGTGGGCGTCGGGGTCGGCGTTGGCGTGGGCGTGGGCCCGGGGCCTCCCGTCGTGACGATCAAGGTCGGGATGGCGTTCGCGATCAGCGTCTCTTTGGTGGCGTAGAGCGTGCTGTTCGAGTTCGTCGACTGGATCCCGAGGTTGACCTCGCCGTTACCCGTGACGGCGCTCGTGACGTCGAGCTCGATCCACGTGCCGGCGACGACGTTGCCGGCTGTCGCCAGGACGGTACTGTCGAGCGCAGGAGCGTTGCTCCAATTGATGGCGAGCTCCGTCCACCCGCCTGACGTGCGGTGGACGGTACCGCCCTGTGGCGACGCATCCGCGACGTGCAGTCGGAGCTTCGCGGATGACACCGCTCCGTCCAGGGCAGTGACGTTGAAGCGAACATAGGAGCGATTGATCGTCGTCCCGCCCCGCACGCGCATGGTCGCCTGCGTGCCGTAGTTGCCGGCGACACTCGAGGACTGGGTGTGCGAGTCGGCGGTCGCCGTGAACGTGTGGGTCGCCGCGAACACGGGGACGGCGGCGGGGAGGCTGCCCGCCAGGAGGGCAACGGACAGCACGACCAAGGGCACCAGGCGGCGCTCAGCGCGCGGGCGCGTAGGCAACTTGGGCGTCCGCCGACCGTGCATCGTGATCAGTGCCTCCCCCACTTGTGGACGACGATAGTACCCCTAGTACCGGATAGGTGCGTTCGGAGGGTGCTCGGGGCGGTGCGCGCACGCACCACAGAAGCGCGCCACACCTCGCGACGCAGGCGCTGGCTACGGCGAGCCGGCGTGCGTCCAGTCGGTTCCGGCGATCATCCGACCGACGACCGGGCCCTCGGCTTCGAACCCGGCGTCCTGGTAGTGACCCCGAAGGATCCACATCGGCGCCTGCTCGGCCTCGTACCAGTCGTCGCCCGTCTCGGCCTCAAGCGCCACGAGTCGGTCGGCGGCTCGTCGCAGTCCCTCGTCGCCCCAGGAGAAGGGATCCATGCCGAGGCGATCGAGGAGTTCGGCCTGGATGACGCGCCCCGACAGGGCCTCCCGGGGATAGGTGGTCGGATCGGGCGGCCACTCGAAGCGCTGACTGCCCCGCCGCATGTCCGCGACGAGGACGCCGTCGACGTCGTGCCCATCGATCCTCGCGCCGGGCGGGTTGACGGGCGGGATGGGCCCGCTCCGATCGGCAGCGGTCGACCAGCCCCGCTCGTCGCGTGAGATCGCCCATGTCTCGCGGTACTGGAACCCTTCGCCCGTCGTGAGGAAGCGCTCCAGCGACCGGCGTGCCAGCTCGAGATGGGCCGGATCGCGGAGGTACGCGGCGATCGCTGTATGCGATGCGCCGCTCCACGCCCCCCAGTTCCCGGGATCGGTCGCGTCGCCGCCGGGAATCGAGTAGAGATCCGCGGCGCCCTCGACGCTCGAAACAGTCAGCATCGTTCGCAGCCAGGCACGGAACCGCGTGTCGAGCGCCGGGTCGACGCGGGCGAGGTCGATCAGGTCGGCCGCGAGGACGTACGCCCCGACGTTGCGGCCCCAGGCAAGCGCCCGGTTCGCCGGACCATGGCCGCCGTCGTCGCCGAACTCCGTGCCGATCACCCCGTCGATCGCATCCCGCACGTCGTCGACGTATGCGCCGCCGAGTCGAGCCGCGACGAGGGCGGTGGCGAACGTCCGCGTCGTGTGCCGGCTTTCCTGGTCGCTGACGTCGACGGGAGCACCCGGCCCCTCCTCCGCCGCGGCCACGAGCGCGGTCCAGGCGGGGCCGCTCGTCGCCAGGGCCGCGAGGTCAGCGCGTGACCGCCACAGGCCGTCCACGGC
This sequence comes from uncultured Chloroflexia bacterium, assembly GCA_963735785.1. Taxonomy (GTDB): domain Bacteria; phylum Chloroflexota; class Limnocylindria; order Limnocylindrales; family CSP1-4; genus SPCO01. Next base: position 1,590,512 of record CAVTMH010000003.1, read on the forward strand.
CGGGACCGGCGGGGGCGTCGGAGTGGGCGAAGGGCTGGCGACGGGCGCGAGTGGCGTGTCCGATGACGTCGTGACGCCCACGGCGACGAGGACAGCTGCGAGGAACAGGATGGGGAGGTTCCCCCGGCGCCGCCACATGTCGTGAGTCTATTTCACGCTCGGGGTTCGTCCCGATGGCCGTTGCCCACCAGGAGGCGGGCGAAGGGCAGGCGCATGAGCTCCGGGAAGGTCTCAGCCATCCGCAGCTGGTCGCGGCTCACCAGCAGGACGACGAGCGAGCAGCCGGCCGCGACCAGCAGGCCGATCGGGAGGGGCGGCTGGACGATCGTCTGGAGCCCGTAGCACGCGACGCTGGCGAGCACGATGACCACGTACACCCGCAGGTAGCGCGGTTCGAACGCCGGCAACGCCGTCGACCGTGCCAGCGCCACCTGCTTGGCGATGTTGTAGAGCACGAGGGTCGAGGCCGTGCCGACGGCCGCCCCGAGTGCGCCGAAGCGGGGGATGAGGAGCAGGTTCAGGCCAAGGTTGGCCGCAGCGGCGATCAGGTTCACGGCGACGAGGACCCGGACGTTCCCGAACACGCTCAGCGTCAGCCCGTTGAAGCCCAGCACGACATCCACATACCGCCCGATGGCCAGCAGGCTCAGATAGATCCCGGCCGACGCGTAGCGCTCTTCGTACAGCGCCACGGTCACGGGCTCCGCGAGGGCGAACGTGACCAGGAAGATCGGGAACGTCGAGACCGCCATCCAGATCGCCGTCTGCCAGTACAGGCCGCGCATCTCCCCGATCGCGCCGCGGACGAACAGGCGCGACGCCGCCGGCACGAACAGGAGCGCGAAGCTGGACAGCACCAGCTGGTTGAGGCCGCCGAGCGGCTGCACGACCCGCCACGCGCCGACCTCGTCGACGCCGTGGTAGGCACCCAGCAGCACGGCGTCGGTGGTGTTCATGAGCAGGAAGACGAGGTCCGTGCTCAGCAGCGGGATCGAGTAGGTGAACATCTCGCGGGCCGGCAGGCTGCAGGCGGCGGACATCCAGGTGCCGGAGGAGCCCCTGCTGCGAGAGGACCCGGATCAGCAGGTAGGCGTAGACGGCGACACCGATGGCTCCGGTGACCACGTACCCGATCGCCAGGAACTGGACATCGAACCGTCCGAAGACGAGCAGGCCGACCACGACCAGGCGGAGCACCGGCGACAGCACGAACCGCCGCACGAAGATCGCCCGAGGGCTGGCGAACACGGCGAGGGTATTCGCGAACATCGTGTCCGCCGCCTGGATCGGGGCCAGCACCACGAGGATCACGAGGAGCGACATTGCGAGCTCGTCGTCGACCAATGACGGACCGACGGTCCCGGCCAGGCCCACCACGAGGACGATGAGCACCAGACCGAGCGACACGATCGTTCCGACGACCAGTGCGATCGTCCCGAACAGCCTCGGCCACTCCTCCCGCACCTGATAGATGGGCAGGAAGCGCGCGACCGCGCGATGGACGCCGAGCGTCACCAGCGTCTCGCCGAGCGTCACCAGCGACAGCGCGTAGGCGAACGCCCCGAACGCCGATGTGGAGAGGTACCGGACGATGAGCACCTGGACGACGAAGTTGGTCGCCATCGCGATGATCCGGCCGAGCAGCAGCAGGCTGGAGCCGCGGACGTGGCGGCTGGAGGCGCTCAGATCGCCGGGGTCGGTGACGGCCGCGGTCGGGATCGAGCCGGTCGGCGTGGCGAGGTCGCCTTCGTCACTCATGCTCGTCGGATCGAGGCATCGGGATGCGGCATGGACGCTCCAGGTCGTCCCGCGGTCGCCCGGGGCGCGCTGATCGGTCGGGAGGGACTGCACGATACAATGCGCGACTCATCCATGGACGCCGACGTGCCGCACCGACGTGCCGCACCGACGGGCGCCATGGAACCCGCGAGCTCGAGGAGGGCACTCATCGCGCCCAGGATGCCGATGCCCGACGAATCGCCGCGATGACGGGCAGTGCGCCCGTGGGGCTCATTCGGCGTCACCGATCCATGCTGGTCGTGCTCGCTGGCGGGGGTGCCCTCGCCTTGGCAACCGTGGCCCTGGTCGTCGCCGTCGCGCCCGCACCCAGGCCGACTGCGAGCGCGCCACCGCCCGTCGCTCGAGCCACGCTCATCGACGTCGACGACCTGACCACCAACGGCCTGCTCGGCCGGATCGGGACCCAGCCCTACGAGTCCCTGATGGAGGATGTCCGGTCCCAGGCCCGGCGCGCGCTGCAGCGCGATCCACGCCCGGGCCCGCTCCCCGAGGCGGTGGGCGACCTGCGCGACGACGGCAAGGCCGTCCTCGCCCTGGCGGTGTCGGCGGTGCTGGAAGGCGACCCGCGGCATCTGCGCGGGACGGCGACCTACCTGGAGGCCTGGGCGACGGGGGCGGCGCTCGATCCGGGCTGCAGCCCCACGACGTGCGATCGGCTGTGGCGCGTCGCACGCGACCTACCGGCGTTCGTCTTCGCCGCCGACCTCATCCGCGGTTCCTCGACCCTGACGACCGAGGAGGCGGACCGGTTCGCGGCATGGTTGCGCGACATGCGCCCGGACCCGTCCGGATCGAACGACATGCGCGGCGATGCCGCCGTGCTGGCTCGCGTGGCCGTGAGTGCCTACCTCGAGGACGAGGCCGGGTTGGGGACCGCGATCGAGGAGTGGCGGGATCGGCTCGACCTCCTGCTGGCCGACGGCCGGCTGCGACTCGACCCGGACGAACCAGCGCCGAGGAGCGCGACGCAGGAGGCCCTGACGTATCGGCTGCTCGCGGCACGGATCGCGCGCCACAACGGGCGCGACATCCTCAACGAGCGTGGCGCCACCGGCGCCACCGTGCGCACGGCCGTCGAGCACCTGGCGATCCATTGGGGCGACCCCAGCGCTTGGCCCGGCGCGACCGAAGCGAGTCGCCCACCCGCCGGACCGCTCTGGGAGCTCGCGTACGGGCTCTGGCCGGAGCGGCAATTCCTCCCGCTGCGTGATGAGTACCGCGCCAGCGACGGCGCCGACCTGGCCGCGCTCAGGTGGTCGGTCCTGTTCCAGCCGGCCGCCACGACGGCCATGGCGTCGCCGAGCCCGACCGGGACCGACGTGGCCGCGACGCCCGCTGCGTCGAGTCCTCGGCCCACGCCCGCACCGACGCCCGCCCCGACGCCGGTGCCCAGCCCGAGCCCCACGCCCGCCCCGTCCGCCGGGCCGATGCCACGACGGGGACCGCGGGTGGCAACGCCGGACATCGAGTTCCTGCGTGGCCAGGTTCGCCCGGACCGCGCGCTCATCCGGGTCTCGTGGGACCGCGGCGTGCGGGCCGAGGGTGACAAGTCCGCCCTCACGTATCGACTCCAGGCGGCCGTCGACGACGGTCGGTACCGGGAGGTCGCCGACGGGTCGGGTCGACGGGTGGACCTGAGCCTCCCCCCCGGTCACCGTCATCGGTTCCGGCTTCGCGGCGTCACCGAGGGAGCAGGAGCGGGGGCCTGGAACGACGGTCTGTCGGTCAGGCTCCGCCGCTACCAGGACGGCAACCGCGCCGTTCGGCTGGCCGGATCGTGGTCGACCGCCTCGTCCGACGCCTACTCCGACGGCCGCGTCCGGTACTCGACACGACGTGGGGCGACCCTGACGCTGCGGTTCCACGGCCGAGCCGTGGCTGTCCGCGCGCCGATCGGCCCCACCCGCGGTCAGGTGGACGTCATCGTCGATGGTGCGACCGTCGGCCGGATCGATCTCGGCGCGGCGGACTTCGTCGGGTCCGTCGTCGTCTACGAGCGGTCGTGGGCCGGTGATGGCGACCATTCGATCCGGCTCCGTGTCGTCGGCACACCCGGGCGCGCCATCGTGGCGGTCGACGCCATCGACATCCTCGACGGAGGCGAGTGACGCCCGCGCGCGCATCCGATGCCAGCCTGCACCAGAATCTGCGCTCCCGACGCCCCTCGGGATGCCGAGCGGTTGTCCGCCGGAACGGTGCTCGCGTATGTTGAGCCCGCCCGCCAGCCGCCGGAGGTCCTCGTGCCGTTCAGACCACCACCAAGCCGTGCCGCAGTGAGGCGCTGACCCGTGCGCGTGATGGTCACGGGGGCGGCCGGGTTCATCGGCTCGCACCTCTCCGAGGCGCTCATCGCGGCCGGTCACCAGGTCGTGGGGGTGGATGCCTTCATCCCGTACTACCCGCGGGCGTCCAAGGAAGACAACCTCGTGGATCTGTGCCGGACAGAGGGGTTCACGTTCCACGAGGCCGACCTCCGCACGGCGCCCATCGAGCCGCTCCTCGACGGTGTGGATGTCGTCGCGCACCTCGCGGCCATGCCGGGTCTGACCCGCAGCTGGACCGACTTCGAGCTGTACCTGACGTGCAACGTGGCCGCCACGAGCCGGCTGCTCGATGCATCCCGGGCGCGCGAGGTCGAGCGCTTCATCTACATCTCGACGTCGTCCGTCTACGGCCTCGATGCGATCGGCGACGAGGACATGCCGACGATCCCGATCTCCCCATATGGCGTCACCAAGCTCGCGGCGGAGCAGCTCGTGACCGCGTACGTGCGGACCTTCGGGTTCCCCGCCGCGATCCTGCGCTACTTCTCGATCTACGGGCCGCGCCAGCGGCCCGATATGGCGTACCGGATCTTCGTCGAGGCGCTCGCCGCGGGCCGCCCCATCACGGTCTTCGGCGACGGCTCGCAGAGTCGATCGAGCACGTACGTGTCGGACGCCGTGGCCGGCACGATCGCGGCCATCACCGGTGCCCGCGTCGGCGGCGTCTACAACATCGGCGGCGGGCGCCGGATCACCCTGAACGAGGCCATCGCGACGATCGCCGACGAGCTGGGCGTCACGCCCGTCATCGAGCGAGGCCCTCCGCGTGGCGGCGATCAACGCCATACGGAGGCCGATACGACGCGGGCACGTGAAACGTTCGGCTACCAGTCCACGATCGACCCCGACGACGGGCTGCGTCGACAGGTGCGCTGGTTCGTCAGAGGCCCGGAGCGTCCATGATCTGGACGGCGTCCACCCAGCCGGTCGCCGTCGACCGTCCGAAGTCGATCTCGATGACCGCCGCGGGGTCCTCGACGAAGGCGCCGAATTCGAACTCCACGACTGCCCACGTCGGCCCGACGCTGACGAGGCGCGTGCCGTAGGTCGCACCCGCTGACGAGGCCACGCGAACCCTGACGTCCCGCTCGGTGGCTGCCCGCAACGCGAGACGTAACAGGTAGCGTCGGCCCTGCGCGACGTCGATGCCGCCCTGCCGCAGGGAGATCGCCGACCGGGCCTCCGATGCCGCCGGGATGTCGATCCGGGCCGATCTCGAGCCTTCGTATGCCGGCGCCTCGTCGTCGATGGTGAGCGTCGCGGTCCACGGGGCCTCGACGACCAGCGTCCAGGGGGTGGCGGTGTCGGCCTCGAAGCCGGGATTGCCGACCTCGCCGTTCAACGGCAACGGTGACCCAGCCGTGGGCGCGGGCGTCGCGACCGGGGCGGGCGTCCGTGTCGGAGGTGGCGCCGTGGGCGCGGATGTCGGCGGGGGCGTGGCCGGGGTGGGTGTCGGGGCTGGGGTGGCCGGAGGAGTGGCACTCGGCTGCCGACTGGGCGTAGGGGCGGGTGTCGCACGCGCCACCGCGATGAGCGCTTCCAGCCGCTCCTGGAGCGAGTCGATCGGCTCGAGTACGGCGAGCAGCCGTTCTGCCCCGGCGCGATACCCGGCTTCGTCCGCCAGTGAGATGCCGAGGGTCGCATCCGCCTCCTCGGCGACGGACGTGTAGAACTCGAGCAGGGCCTCGCCGACCTGGCGCGACCCCGGGACCTGCACGAGCGTTCTCGCGATGGCCACGTTGACGCTCACGCTCGCGTTGATCTTGCGCACCGCCGTGACGACGCCGGCCGCATCGAAGCCGGACTTGGCAAGCGCCGCCTCGAGGAGGTCCCGCTCCGCGGAGAGTCGCTCGTGGAGATCCAGGGCCGAGCGCGCCCTGGACAGGAACGGATGCGGCGTCGGCGTGGGAGCGAGGCTCGCCTGCGGGCCGGCCGGGCGCCTCGCGCCCCCGTCCGATGCGCCGATGGCCGAAGCGACGCCAAGACCGCCAAGGACGAGGACGGCCGACATGATCGCGGCGACGTGTTCGGGGCCGACGCGGCGGCGCCAGCTGTTGGCACGCGGCTCGGTCACGCTAGGCCACCCGGGGCTGACGATGGGCGGGCGGCGACGACGGGCACGATCAACAGCGTTCCATGTGGGTGGCGGTGGCGCTGCATCGTAGCCGAGTTCCGTCGGTTGCTTCCATGCCGCACCGCGGCGAGCCGATCAGGCTCCCGATCGGCGGAAGACGGCGAGCGCGGTCATGGCCATCAGCTTGAGGTCGAGCAGGATCGTCCGGTGCTCCATGTACTCGATGTCGAGGCGCAGGCGCTCGTCGAACGTCATCGTCCCGCGGCCCTTGACCTGCCACAGACCGGTGATCCCGGGCGGGACCTCGAGTCGCTCGGAATGCCACAGGTCGTAGGTGCTGGCGGAGAAGGATGTCGGGCGCGGACCGACGATCGACATCTCGCCACGGAGCACGTTGATGAGCTGCGGCAGCTCGTCAAGGCTGGTCTTGCGGAGGAACCCGCCGACGCGCGTGATGCGCGGGTCGTCGGGGATCTTGAAGTCGGGCGCGGGCAGGATGTTGAGGTGCTGCAGGGACGCCTTGAGCTCGTCGGCGTTCTGCACCATCGTGCGGAACTTGTACATGGGGAAGCGGACCCCGTGCTGGCCGGTCCGCATCTGGCTGAACATGATCGAGCCACGCGAGTCGAGCCTGATCAGCAGGGCGATGAGCAGCCCGACCGGCACGACGATCGGGATCAGCACCACGCAGATCGCGAGATCCAGGCTCCGCTTCATGGCGAGGTAGTGCGCCGGGGTCCGGTCGAGGCCGGGCGGCTGGGTCATGTCCGGGCCGCGTCGCCGACGGCCAGCTCGTCGATGGCGAAGGCCGCACCCTCACCCGCGTCGACGACGCGGCGCTCGCCGAGGTCGGCCTGATCGGCGTGTTCGGCCAGTCGCTGGTGGATCGGGATGGGCACGGAATCCAGGGCGCCATCGTGGACCGCCGCGATGATGGCGCCGCCCGTCAGTCCGTCCTCCGGGAAGGACGCGACGCGAACCTGGTCGGGCAGCTCACCGGGTGCCTGTGCGCGGATCCGGTCGATGAGGACGTTCGCGGCGTCGCGGGAGGACTCCGGCAGGAGCACATAGATGCTGCCGTCGTCCACCCAGGTGCGATCGACGAGGCGCAGGTGCTGCCCGAGCTGGCGGGAGCGTGCCCCGAGATCGCCTCCGTCGCCGTGCAGCTGGTCGCCCGAGATCCGCAGCAGTGTCAGTGGCCGGATGCCACGCCGCGAACGGCGGAGCTCGCGTCGGAATTCGGTCCAGCCCACATCCTCCGTCGAGGTCGATGGGTCCAAGGACCCCCGGGGGCCAGCCACCAGCGTCGCCAAGAGGGCGCCCAGACCCAGCACCGTGATCGAGATGTCGAGCCCCGGCGCGAGGCGCGGCCCGAACTGGCCGACGAACAGTCCGAACCCAAGACCGGCGATCGCGGCGGACGCGCTGATCGCCACCCATCGGCGGCGCGAGGCACTCACCCCTCGCCCCAGCGAAGTGCCCCCTGTCGGAGGCCGGCAAGGAGCCCATCCGCCGGGGCGTCCCCGGGCAGCAGGCTGCCCCGTCCGAACGATGCGTAGGTGAACCCGGCCGCCGCCAACTGCTCGCCGGACAGGACGTTGCGTCCATCGATGACGACGCGTCGTCGCATGGTGGCGCCGGCGGCGCCCCAGTCGAGGTCCACGAACTCGGGCCATTCGGTGACGAGCACGGCCAGATCGGCCCCGGCGATGGCGTCGCCCGCGTTCTCCACGATCCGGAGGCCCGGGACGATCGCACCGGCCCGCTCCCTGGCGGTGGGCATCGGGTCGTACGCGACGACCTCCGCCCCACCATCGATGAACCCCTTCGCGATCGCGAGCGCGGGGGCGTCGCGCAGGTCGTCCGTGTCCGGCTTGAACGTCAGACCAAGCAAGGCGACCCGCCGATGCCGCACGGTCCCATCGAGGAGCGCTGCCGCCCGCTCGACGACCTGGACTCGGCGACGGTGGTTGACCTCGTCGACCGCGGTCAGTAGCGGGGTCGGGACACCGACCTGCGCCGCGGTCCGGATGGTCATGGAGACCTGGTTGGGCAGGCACGAGCCGCCGAACCCGACGCCCGCTTTCAGGAAGGCGCCGCCGATCCGCGCGTCGTACGACATGCCGTCCACGACGGTGGCGACATCCGCCCCGAACGCGTCGCAGATCTCGGCGAGCTCGTTGGCGAAGCTGATCTTGGTCGCAAGGAAGAGGTTGGCGCCGAGTTTGGTGATCGCCGCGTCGATCGCGCCCATGACGACGATCGGGGCACCCGCCTCCTTGTAGAGGTGGCGCAGGGCAGCTTCGCCGGATCCGGCGAAGTCGGAGACGATGCCCAGCACGACTCGATCGGGCGTCTGGAAGTCGTGGACGGCGCGGCCCTCGCGCGTGAACTCCGGATTGAGCAGCACGGCCAACGGTCCGCGTTCTGCCGCTGTGCGCCGGCCGCTGATGAGGCTCGGGAGCTGCCGGATGAAGTCCGGTGGCAGCGTCGAGCGGATGACGAGGGTCGCCCCCTCCGCCATGGCGGGCACGACCTCGGCCAGGCAGCCGCGGACGGTGTCCGTCTGCCAGCCGCCGTTGCCGTCGTGGGTGCCGACGGCAACGATCACGAGATCGGCGTCAGCAGCTGCGGAAGCCAGGTCGCTCGCGAATGACAGACGGCCACTCGCGACGCCATCGGCGACGAGCTCCGGGAGTCGTGGTTCGTGGAACGGCATCCGTCCGTCCCGCAGGGCGTCGAGCCTCTGCGGGTTGGCATCGATACCCACCACATCGTGGTCCCATTCGGCGAGGCATGCGGCCGTAACCAGGCCGACATACCCCAAACCGACCACCGTGACACGCATCTCATCTCCCCCATGGCCGCAGCGAGCCCCTTGCTGCGACGTCACACGAGTTTCTCCCTTCCCCCGGGCAGATCCTCGATCGCGATGCCTTGGCCCCGTGAACCGGGTCCTTGATAAGTGCGATGGCACCCCGGCGAATAAGTACCGGCGTCCGATGAGAGTTTAGTCCGACCGACCTAGCATTTACACTTGCTAACTCATACCAAATCCCTCGTTATTGTCAGCCATCGGGGCTCAACGAGCGACTTCCGGTGCGCCGCCGCACCGAATCGGGCCCGGCTGGGGCTGCTGACGCCAGACACCCGACCCGCGGCGCTTCGCCCGACCGCGAAGTAGGATGGTCCGCCGAGTCGTCAGCGGAGGCAGCGTGCAGCTCCTTCTGGACAACCTTCCCCTCCTGCTCGTGGCAAGTGTCTTCGCGCCGCTCACCGCCTGGTTCGCTGCGCAGCGCTCGCGTCACCCAGGGATCTGGTTCGTGTTCGGCGCGCTCCTGGGACCGCTCGCGATGGCGGTGCTCGCGCTTGCGCCACCTGGACGGTGCCCGGCCTGCGGGGCACCCGTCCACGGTTGGGTCACCGAATGTGTGGCGTGCGGCCGCGCCTTGGGTGGCATCGGGGAACCGGCTGTGCCCGAGGGGATGATCCTGCCGGCCGCGCCGTCCCTCGCCGGTGGCAATGGCACGCGCCGTCCGCCCCGGCGGGTGGGCAAGCGTGGGCGACCCGGGGCGGACGCCGGCGGTGATCAGATGGCACTGGACACGCAGGTCCTGTCGACAGGCATCTACCTGTCCGGAAGCGCCGGGCTGGAGATCGGGGCCTGCTATGCCCTCGCGCGGTTGCCCGCCCCTGAGGGGGACCGGTTTCGGGTCTTCGGGCCGGTCGATACGGGCCAGATCACCGTTCGACACGAGCGGCCGATGCGCGACGTCGAGGTCACGGTCATGAACGACCGGATCATCATCTCGGGGCGGAGCGACCGCTCGTCACCGACCTTCGTCTTCCAGGCCATCGGTGGGATGCGCGGGGAGGATCTCGAGCGGGCTTTCGGATCGGCCCCCGTCAGGCGGTCCTGACCGTCTCGCCCGGGGCGGGCGCGTGGACGGTCACGTCGCCCAGCCCACGCGCCGACAGGGCCGCCCGCCACTGGTCGGGCGTGCCGGCGAGGATCGGGAACGTGGCGTAGTGGAGCGGCATCACGTCCTTGACGCCCAGCAACTCGACGGCCAGGGCCGCGGCGGTCGGGTCCATCGTGAAGTGCCCGCCGATCGGCAGCATCGCCAGGTCCGGATGGTGGAGGTCGCGGATCAGGGCCATGTCGCCGAACACCTGCGTGTCGCCCGCGTGGTACACGCGATAACCGTCCTCGAGCTCGATCACGAAGCCCGCCGGCTCACCGAGATAGAGGGTCGTCTCGCCACCCGGGTTCCAGTCACCGGCCGAGTGATCGGCGCCGACCATCGTGACCCGCAGGCCCGCCGCTTCCACCGTGCCCCCCTTGTTCATGCCGATGGCCGCGTCGCCGCCACCGGGCAATCGGCGCGCCAGCCACAGGCTCATCTCGTGCATGCACGGCCACGCCGGTCGGAGGCGGCTCGCCAGCGCGACGGCGTCGCCCATGTGATCGAAGTGACCGTGCGTCACGAGCAACAGGTCGCAGCGGTCGACGGCGTCCGCGGACATCGGGCTCGAGGGATTGGCGAACCATGGATCGATGAGCACGGTCTTGCCGCCGGCCGTGTCGAGCCGCATGCAGGCGTGGCCGTACCAGGTGATCGTCGTGCCGACCGGGAGTCCCATGTCCGCAATCCCTCCTGTCCGTGTCGATGCTAGCGACGCGGCTACACTCGCGCAGTGGCCGCAGCGCAGATCGCCCAGAACCTGGCCTTCATCAACTGGACCGTCCTCACCGGTCTCGCCCTGGGCACGTACGCGGCCGTCACCCTGCTTCGGCGGCGATCGACCGCGACCCGAGGCTACCTCGGCTTCGCCACCACCTGCGCGGTCGCCTTCGGCCTGCTCGCGTGGCTGAGTGACGGGGCCCTTCCCTCGTCGCTCGGGACCTCACCCGTCGCCCTCGACCCGACCTGGGACGGGCCACGTCGCGCGGTCCTGCTGACGTTCTGTGGCCTCGCCGGGCTGGCGCTGGTCGCCCGCCGGATGCGGCCCCGCCTGGCCGGAGCCATCGAGGTGCTCGCGGTCGTCGCCGGGCTGCTGACGATCGTCGGTGGAGCGCTCGCCTGGGGTGGGGGCTCGCTCGGCACGCTGCTGCTGCTCGTCGAACTCGCGGTGTTGTCCGCGGCGACCGGCGGGGTCTTCGCGGCGATGATCCTTGGCCACTGGTACCTCGTGACCCCGAAGCTGCCCGAGGCGCCCTTGATCCTGCTGTCCCGTGCCCTGCTCACCGTCGTCGGGTTGCAGCTCCTCCTCTTCGTGGCGTGGGTCGCGACGGGTGCTGGACCCGCCGACGGCGCGCCATTCAGCGCACTCACCGGCGACTGGGCGCTGTTCGTCTGGTTGCGCCTGATCGTCGGGCTGCTCTTCCCGCTGATCGTCTGCTGGGCTGCCCTCAAGACCGCGCAGACCCGCTCGATGGAGTCCGCGACCGGGCTTCTCTACATCAATGTCGGCACGATCGCGGCCGGCACGATCCTCGCCGCCGGCCTCTACTTCGGCGCCGGTCTGCTCGTCTGACGGAGGCGCTCGATGAAGAACGACCGCGACTGGGTCCCGGACGCGACGGATCTGGACTGGATCGAGTCGATCGGTGCTCCGCCCGCCGCAGCGCTCGTCGCCATCGAGACGGCCGCCGAGCCGCTCGGCATCCCCATCGTCGATCGCCACAGCGGCCGCGTCCTGACGGTCCTGGCGGGCGACCGGCAACGGATCGTGGAGGTCGGGACGGCGTACGGCTACTCGACCCTGTGGATGGCCCTCGGGCAGCCCGCGGACGGCTCGATCGTGACCATCGACCCCGACCAGGAACGGACGGACCTCGCGCGCGGCTGGTGGCGGGAGGCGGGCATCCCCGATCGCCGGATCACGGTCCTCACGGCAAAGGCACTCGAGGCGTTCGAGGCCGCCGACCCCGCGCTCGCCGGCCCGTTCGATCTGGCCTTCATCGACGCCCTCAAACCGGAGTACGAGGCCTACCTCGATGCCCTCGTCGACGGACGGCTGGCTCCGGGCGCGCTTGTCGTCGCCGACAACGTCCTCTGGAGCGGGCGAGTCGCGGGGTCCCGCCCGGCCGACCCCAACGACGCCAATACCGCCGCGCTGCGGCGGTTCTGCGAGCGGGTGCTCGCGGACGAACGGTTCAGGGCCACGATCCTGCCGCTGGGCGACGGCCTCCTCATCGCGACGTGGCACGGCTAGCCCGATGCGGGTCCGGGTCCGCCTCTTTGCGGTCCAGCGCGAGCTGGCGGGTACACGCGAGGTCGGCCTCGACCTGCCCGACGGCGCGAGCGTCACGGATGTTTGGGACGCGCTGGTCTCTCGCTATCCAGCCCTCGAGCCGGGACGCGACTACGTCCGGTTCGCGCGGAACGGCGCCTATGCCGACGGGGCGATGACGCTCCAGGACGGCGACGAGGTCGCCATGATCCCGCCGGTCTCGGGCGGCGAAGGATCGGCCGGCGGGCCGGCACGCATCCTGGAGCTTCGGGCGGACGCGTTCGACGCCACGGTCCTCGCCGAGCTGACCGATCGCCTCGCCTCGCCCGAGGATGGCGCCGTGGTCGGGTTCCTGGGCCGGACGCGGGCGACGCCGGGCACACCCGCCCCGGGTCAGGAGGCCGAAGCCGCGCGCCACGCCGGCCGCTCGGTCGAGTCGCTCGAGTACGAGGCCCACGAATCGATGGCCCTCGCCGTCCTCACCGAGATCGCCGATGAGATCGCGGCACGCTTCGGCGTCGAGCGACTCGCCATCGTCCACCGGACCGGGGCGGTCCCCCTGGGCGAGACGTCCATCGCGGTCGTGGCCGTCGCACCGCATCGCGACGCGGCGTTCAGCGCCGCCCGCTACGCGATCGACGAGACGAAGGCGCGTGCGCCGATCTGGAAGGCCGAGCAGTTCACGGACGGTCACGTCTGGATCGGCGAGCCCGCACGGCCGGGCGCGGAGACGGCGGGATGAGGGTCTACATCAGCGTCGACATGGAAGGCATCGCCGGGATCAGCCATCCGGCGCCGACGGGGTCCAAGGACGCCAAGTACCCGGCCGCCGTGGGACTCATGGTCGCGGAGACCAACGCGGCGATCGACGGCGCGCTGGCCGGCGGTGCGACGACGATCCTCGTGAACGACAGCCATGGCGGGATGTTCAACCTGACCGCCGTCGATATCCATCGCGCGGCGACGGTCCTCCAGGGCCAGAAGGCGTGGTCGATGGTGGCCGGCGCACGACCGGGACCGGACGGCGCGCCGAGCTTCGACGTGGCCCTGTTCGTGGGCTATCACGCCCGGGCGGGCCACCCGCGCGGCACGATCGCGCACACCTACTCGGGCGCGCCGGTCGAATCACGGCTCGACGGGCGCCCGACCGGCGAGTACGGACTCAACGCCCTCGCGCTGGGGGCCTGGGGGATCCCCGTCGGCCTCGTGACCGGCGACGACGCGCTCGCCGAGGAGGTGCCCGACTGGCTCCCATGGACGGAGCGGGTGATCGTCAAGACCGCGGACGGCGGGCATTCGGCCGCCTCGGTCCACCCGTCGGTGGCGGCCGAGCGGATCCGCGATGGTGCCGAGCGCGCCGTTCGTCGGGCTGCAGCCGGTGAGCTCCAGACGCTGCAGGTCGGCCCGCCGGTCGTGGTCGAGATCGATTTCGACCGGGGCGTGCTGGCCGATCATGCCGCCATCGTGCCGGGCAGCGAGCGGGTCGGCGACCGCACCGTCCGGTTCAGCGCCGACGATCCGCTCGTGGCGTTCCGCGCCTTCCTCGCGATGAATCGGCTGGCCGTGGCGGTCGGTGGCTGAGCCCGCGCCCCTATCCTTGGCGACGTGAGCCAACCGACCCAGGCCCTCGACGCGATCGACCGACTGGCCGAGCGAGCGGAAACGCTGGCGGGGGCGTGGGGAGCGCGGGCTCGTGCCTCGACGACCCTCGGCCAGGAGCGTGCGCTGTTGCGCCTTTTCGGCGTGGCGGGCGTCGACCGCTCGGGCCGGCCGCTCGCCGGTGCGGCGGTGGATCGCTGGATGGCGAGTACGCGCGACGGCCTCGGCGGCGGGATCGCCCTGCCGTTCGCGATCGCCCTCCTCGAGTACGACCTGGATCCGCAGCAGCTTGCCATGGACGTGGCATCCGGCGCCGTCGATCTCGACCTGGAGGCCGAGCTGTTGCGCGAGCCCGATCGACGGGCGGTCGCCGAGGCGGAGGCGGCCCGCCTGGCCGGGGCCGCGATCGAGCGGATGGACAGCGACCGCGTCGCCCGCCGCGAGCTGCTCGACCTGCTCGGCGAGGCGCGCCGGCCATGGCTCGGGACGACCGTCGCCGCGCCCGATCTCGACGATGCGCTCGACGAGGTGGCCGACCTGGCGGAGGCGGGCTACGACCTGCTCCGTGTCGAGGTCCCGATCGGGCGCGAGCTGGCGGACCGGCTGCACGACGCCGGGCTGGACGTGCCGGAATGGCATCCGCGCGAACGGCCGCCGTTACGAAATGGCCGCGCGGCGTCGGGCGGGGGTCAACGGACCGGGGCTCCGGCGACCGAGGCCGACGACCCCGCGGCGAGCGATCCCGCCCCGTCGGGCAGCCAGCGCGCCCTTGCCCGTCTCCGCCGCGTGGCGGACGGGGTCGCGGCCGAGCGGCGCGGGTATGTCAGGCTCGGGATGGCGATCCCGCCGCTCGGCGTGCCGGAAGGCGCGGTCGTCGCCGCGTTCGAGCGGGTCGATCTCGTCGAGGCGGATCCGGTGGCCGAGATCGTGGCGGGCGGCGTCGACCCCGACCGTGCCCTTGCGGACCATGCTTTCGCTCGCCGGCTGCACCGCCGCGCGGACACGCTCGTCTCGATCGGTCCGGGGCCGCTGGTGGTGGCACCGGATCTCGCCTCGGGCGTGCCCTCGGATGTCGCCACCAGGTCCGGCCGGGCCCTCGCGCTCCAGCTGGTCGGCGTGGCGCTCGCGCGCGCGGACGGCATCGCCGCCGAACGGATCGTCGTGGGTGCCTACCCAAGCTGGCTGGCGGATGAGCCTGCGGCGACCGCCCGGGTGCTCGCGGAGGTCGTCGTCCGTCGCCGGGCGTTCCCGGACCAGGTGATGCGGTTCGACGAGCCCTCGGGTCCGGAGCAGGAGTCGGCCGCGGCAGGCGCGTGGCCCTACCTCCTCGCGGCCGCGCTGGCCAGGGCAGGCACCGAGTCCCTGGTCATGCGCCGGAGCCACCCGGACGCGCGCCGGGCCGCGGCGGAAGGGCGTGCCGCGGCGGCGACGGCCGCCGACGTCGCCGGCGTGTCGGATCCCGGACCGTTGAGCGGCCCGGCCGAGGCCCACGCGGCGGCGATGGTCACGGCGGCGATGGCCACGCTCGAGCGTCTCGCCGATCTCGGTTGGCGGGCCGTCGTCGGCGAGCCTCCCAGGCGCGGCGACCACGGCGAGGGCGCCGTGGGCCGCCGCGCCATCGGCGGGGACGCGGTGGCCGAGCGGACCGAGAGCTTCGATCCGCTCGCCGGCCTCGATACCGGGCGCTGACCGGGTCGCCCGGGTCAGTCGGCCGGACGAGGAGAGGTCAGATCGCGCCCGGGTCGCCCTCCGGAACGTTGCTCGTGCGCGCCGTGCGCGGTGACCGCGAGGCCGTCGCCGGCGACTCGTCCGCGGCGCTGGCCGCTTCGAGGACCTTCTCCGTGGCGCTGCTCATGCCCTCGTACCAGTCCTGGGTGATCCTGGCGGCGACCTCGCGACCGCCGAGCCCGAAGGCAAGACCGAATGCCAGCGACACCGCGGCGACGACGCCGATGAACAGGATGTTGATCAGGTCGGCGGCGATGCCGAGCTGGTTGATCGCGACAAGGACCGAGAACGCCACGATGGCGATCTCCGCGATGCGCCCGAGGAGGGCGGCGTTCGAGAAGCCCATCTGGCCGGCCCCGACCTCGATGGCCCCACGAACGAAGCGTGCGAGCAACGGCGCGACGAGCAGGATGACCGCTGCGACCAGCAGGTTCGGGATCCACAGCAGGACCTGGTTGAGCAGCAGACTGACCTGCGGCATGCCCAGGACATTGGCGGCCGCGACGAGGAAGATGAAGCGGACGATCCACTTCACGATCTCGGACGCGACGAGGCTCGGCTGGAAGGCGCTCGAACGGGTGCCGTAGACGGCGCCCCCGTGCTTGGCGAACAGCCGGTCCGCGCCGCCCCGTTCCAGCAGCTCGCGCACGATGCGGGCCAGCAGGTTCGAGATCACCCAGCCGATGATGATGATCAGCAGGGCACCGATCACCTGCGGGATGGCCGCCAGGAATGTGTTCAACGCGTTGGTGAGCGACAGGAACAGGGCGTCGCCCCAGTCGGTGACTCCGGTCATCGGGTCCTCCCTCGGATCGAGCATCGGCCGATCTGGCCGGCAGACGCCGAGCGTGCGCCACCGCGGACTGCAACCGTGGCGGCCGTCCTCACGCTCACGGTAACAGGCCCATTGCGGCCCTTGCTGCGCGTCTCGCGTCTAGTCGACCACCGGCGCCGGCGCGTCGAAGGTCGCGAACCCCCCGCCGCGTCGGTCGACCACGCCGACCGCCCGCACCAGCGGATCGAAAGCCGTCGCCTCCAGGATGACGTGGCCGGACGTGAGCACGTGCACGTTCGTCGCGGTGCCGCTGGCCGGATACGTCTCGCTCGCCCCAACCAGCAGGTCGCGGACCTCGACCGCACGGAGCGTCCCATCGTCGCCGACGACCGCCCAAGCCACATTCCCGGAGCCAGGGGCGGCCAGCGGATCGCTTTCCGGCGGCGCGAGATCGACCATCCGATCCCCCTCGAGGAGGTAGGCCTCACCGGCCCGGCCCGTGACGGCGACGAGGCGGCCGTCGTCCGCGACGACGAGCGGCGCACCGACGTCGCGAAGGCTCGCGGGAGCCGGGCCGACGACCTCCACCGGTCCACCGACCCAGCCCGCGGCGACGGTCCCCCCGTCGGGTGAGAGCGCGAAGCCGAACGGCCCGACCTGCGGCCCGTGATCGGGCACGCCGAGCTCGGCGATCACCGCCGGGGATCCCGAGCCGAGCGGCACCCGCAGGATCGACCGCCGATCGTCGACATCCCGGACCGCGAGGACCTCGCGTTCCCCGTCCTCGACGACAGACACCACCCGATCCAGCAGCAACCTGGGCGGGGCGGTCTCCGAGAGCAACCAGAGCTCGGTCGTCGCCGGGGTGTCGCGCAGGACCACGACGTCATCGCCGACGGCGCGAGGCTCACGCAACGATGTCCCGGCCTCGTCCAGCCCGGCAGCGAATGTGCGGACGTCGCCTCCCGCCAGGTCGGTCGTCCACACGCCGAACCGCCCGGCGCTGTCCGCCAGCCAGACGAGACGCCCCACACCTGCATCGACCGCGGGGGACGCGGAGGCCTCGCTCGGCTCCGCCGAGCTCGGGAGCGACGGCGCGGGCGACTCGCCGGACCCGGACGACGGCGGTGAGGTCGGGCCCACGGGCGCGCAGCCGGTCGTGACCGCGAGCACGGCAGCGAGCCCGACGGCGGCGACGGTCCCTACGGCGTCGAGAAGCTGACCCACGACCAGCCCACCGGCTCGGTCGTCACGCTGCAGCCCCAGCGGACGGGCGTCACGACCGCCGTGTACTTGCCGGCGCCATGCGTCGCCCCGCTGAAATCGACCCATTCGACGTTCGACGCGCTTCGGTTCGACCTGCCGACCACCGTGGAGCCCTTGCGGATCGTGAGGTTGAAGTCGGCGTAGCGCTGCGTGAAGGTCGAGCCCGAACGCGGGTCGGCCGCGCGCGTGTGGGCCAGCCAGTCGATGACGAACCGGACCTTGCGCGACGTGTACGGGACTCTGAAGACGATCGACTGGGCGGCCGGCGCCCGGTGGCAGTCGCCCCGCTCCTCGGCCCGGAAGGTCATCCCCCCGTAACTCCCCGTGTCGAGGCGGGTGTCACGCTCCGCCACCCGACTCGCCCACTTCGCGGACGCGGTCCCGAGCCCCTCGGCGCTGACGCTCTGGCTGCCGCCCGGGGTCAGCGCGTGCTTCGCCTCGGCCCCGGCGAGCAGGATCGCCTTCATCTGTTCGGGATAGTTGAGCAGCGACGGCCGCTGGTCGAGCAGCGCCGCGGCGATGCCCGCCACGATCGGCGTCGATGCCGACACCCCGCTGCCGCTGAAGAACCCCGAGCTCACGGTCTGGGCGGGGGCGACGAGCTCGGGCTTCACCCGGTCGTTGACGTCGCCGCTGTGCCCGGGCGGATCCTCCCAGCAGTACGACGGCTCGGAGCGGTCGGCGCGGTACCACAGGCGCGTGCCGCCATTCGACGTTCCGCCGACCGCCAACACGTTCCAGGCGGATCCGGGACTCCGGACGCGCTCCGTCGAGCCCGGGCAGTGCGTGTTCGACTCCGAGTAGTTGTTCCCGCCGTTCCCGACGATCAGCCGATGGTGGTCCCAGACGACCGCGTCGAAGTAGGCGTTCGAGGTCGAGAAACGGCTCGAGTCGTTCTGGACGAGCGACATCGTGATCAGGTGTGCGCCCCCGTCGAGGATCGCGCAGTCGACGGCCTTGAGGATGCGCGGATCGGCGGCGTCGGCCGCCGGGTTGAAGTCGGCCGAGACGTCGACCAGCCGCGCGCCGTTGGCGATGCCCTTGTAGGTGGACCCACGCCCGACCGCGATGGCGGCGGCCCAGCTGACGTGGCTGATCGCCGCGGAGTTGTTGTATGTCCCTCGTGTGTTCGAGCAGGACTGGCCGGTCGAACTCACCCGATAGCTGGTGCGCCGGGTCCCGGACAGCCCGGGCCGGGAGTAGTCGACACGGGCGTACTCGACGATGCCGATGACCACCCCACCCCCGGTGTATCCGCGCTGGTCGGTCCAGTTCGCGCCGACGGCGTCGTGGGCCACGTTCATCGTGGGCGCCCAGCCGGCCGGCGCGCGGACCTGGCGGACGGACGTGTGTTCGGCCAGCGCGTCGACCTGGCCGGCCGGGACGCGCGCGTAGACCATCGGCGCGAGGTCGAGCTGAGTGACATCGCGGGCCCCGCGGCGTCGCGCATCCGCGACGAACGACTCGCGGTGCTTCGCGACGAGACTGGCCTTGGCCCGGATCAGCTCGTGGCTGACCGAGCCGAGGACGTCGAGGTCGTCGCCGTAGGGCCGATCACCGTCCCACTTCACCTCCGGGTGGGCCCGCTTCACGGCCTCGACCGCCGGGGTGTAGTCGACCGGGGCCAAAACGTAGGCCAGGAGCGGCGACGCGCCGGTCCGCTTGGCGTCGTCGACGCGTTGCCGGGCCGGCGGCGTCACGCGCGGTTCGCGATCGATCGCCCGCTCGACGTTGCGCTGGTACGACGCCGCGTCGAGCGTCTCGCCCGTCTGGAGATTGACGGCGACGAAGGCCTGCTGCTCGGCAGATCCGCCGAAGACGCCGGTCCAGTACCGCCGACCGCCGACGGTCGTCACGGGCTCGCCATAGGGAAGTGCACGGATCGTGTCGGCGCCGCGCCCGAGGATCTTCGCCGCTCGGGTCCTGCCCAGGTTTGACGCCTCCCGTTCACGGACCTCGGTGGGGTCGGCGCCAAGCGCGACCGAGCCTGTCGAGAAGATGAGCACGGCGGCGATCGCGAACGACGGCAGGCGGCGCAAGGGCAACTCCTGGTGCGTCTGTTGTTCTTCCGCGCGATCGCGGGAGCCCGTCCTACCTTAGCCCAGACCCCGATCCGACGCATCTCGACCCGGATGGCGTCGACCGCCGCGGCATCGTCGAGGGCGGAGAGATCGCCCGGGTCGTGGCCGAGCCAGGCCGCCCGGATCACCCGCCGCATGACCTTGCCGGAGCGGGTCTTCGGGAGCGCCCGGACCACCGCGACGGTCTCGGGCTTGAGCGGCTTGCCGAGCTCGGTCGCGACGGTCGCGCCGATCGCCGCACGAAGGTCGTCGTCGTCCGTTTCGCCCGGGTGGAGGACGCACAGGACGACGATGGCCTCGCCTTTGATCGCGTGCGGGACGCCGATGGCCGCGGCTTCGAGGACCGATGGATGGGACACGGCCGCGCTCTCCACCTCGGCCGGGCCGACACGCTTGCCGGCGACCTTGAGCGTGTCGTCCGACCGTCCGTGGATGAACCAGAAGCCGTCCGGATCGACGGACGCCCAGTCCCCGTGGGCCCAGATGCCCGGCCAGCGTGACCAGTACGCCTCCTCGTAGCGTGCCCGGTCGTTCCAGAAGCCGCGGGTCATGCCCGGGAGCGGGGCGCGGATGACCAGCTCGCCGACGGTGCCGCGAACGGGCGCGCCGGCCTCGTCCACGACGTCGGCTGCGGTCCCGATGCATGGGCCGGAGAAGCTCGCGGGCTTGATCGGGCCGATCACGTTCCCGCCCACGATGCCGCCGGAGACCTCCGTGCCGCCCGAGTAGTTGACGATCGGGCAGCGGCCCTCGCCGACCTCGCGGAAGTACCACCACCAGGGCTCCGGGTTCCACGGCTCACCGGTCGAGCCGAGGACGCGGAGCGAGGAGCGGTCGTGGCTGCGGACGGGCTCGTCGCCGTGGGCCATGACGGCCCGGATGACGGTCGGCGAGAGCCCGAGATGGGTGACCCGGTGGCGCGCCACGATGTCCCACAGCCGGTCCGGGCCGGGGAAGTCCGGGGCCCCCTCGTAGATCACGAGGTGGGCGCCGAGGAGCAGCGCGCCGGCGATCGCCCACGGGCCCATCATCCAGCCGAGGTCGGTGAACCAGAACAGGGTGTCGCGCTCGGTCAGGTCGAAGGTGTGGGCGAGGTCCTGCGCGGCCTTGATCGGGAAGCCGCCATGGACATGGACCGCGCCCTTGGGTCGGCCGGTCGTCCCGGACGTGTAGATGATCATGTACGGGGTCTCGGGTTCCCGCCCGACGAGTCCCGGGCCGTCCGGTTCGTCGTCCAGGGCGGACGGCATGCCCCACCACTCGTCCCGCCCTGCCGTCCACGGGACCGCGAGCGCCTCACCGGCGCGGGGCACGACCATGACGCGCTTCACCGATGGCGCCGCCGCAACCGCGGCGTCAGCCACGCTCTTGAGATCGACCCACGCGCCGCGCCGCAGGAAGCCGTCGGCGGTGATCAGCAGCGTCGCCCCGCAGTCGACGAGGCGGGCGGCGATCGCCGGGGCGGCGTAGCCCGAGAAGATCGGCGTGAAGATCGCGCCGAGCCGCGAGACCGCGAGGACCGCGACGACCGTCTCGGGCAGCATCGGGAGGAGGATGCCGACGCGGTCGCCGGGGGCGACCCCGAGCTCCGTGAGGCGCCGGACGGCGGCCTCGACGTCGGCCGCGAGCTCGGCATTCGTGAGCTCGCGGACCGTCCCGTCCTCACCCTCCCAGCTGATCGCCCGTCCGGCGGGATCACGCGCGGCCCGGGGGCCCGTCGCGGCCCACGACCAATCGAACGAACCGCCGATCCACCAGCGTGCCCAGGCCGCGCCGTCGGCGAGGTCCAGGACCGTCGCGGGGTGACGGGCCCATGCGACACCGATGTCGTCGGCGGCAGCGCCCCAGAACCAGCCCGGGTCGACCGCCGCCCGCGCCTGCAGTGCCTCGAGGGAGGGTTCGCCGGTCGTGCGCAGGAAGCGAGCGAGCCGGGAAGCCTCGGCCGCAGCGGGGTCGGGTCGCCACGCAACGCCGTCGCCGTCCCGGCCGAAGATGGGCCAGCGGGCGTCGGCCACCTTCGATGTCGACCTCACGGTCGAGAAGTCTAGGTGGTCGCCGCCGGACGAGCGATCGGCAGGCGGACCGTGAACCGGGCGCCGCCCCCATCCCGATTCGCCGCCTCGACCCGGCCGTCATGGCGCTCCGCGATCCATGCGGCGATGGCTAGGCCGAGACCCGTTCCGCCGCCGGGCGCTCCGGCCGCCCGGTAGAACCGATCGAAGACACGCGGCAGATCCTCGGGTCGGATCCCCGGCCCGTCGTCGTCGACGACGACCGTCGCCTGTCCGCCCTCGACGCGGACCTGCACGGCCACCCGGCCGCCCTCGGGCGAGTGCCGGATCGCGTTATCGATGAGGATCATCACCAGTTGGCGGAGGCGCGCCGGGTCACCGAGCAGCTCGGCCGGGGCCGGGTCGACGAGCACCGCCACACCTCGTTCCGAGGCTGGTCGTGACAGCGCCGCCGCGGCGGTCGAGGCCACGTCACCAAGGTCGACGGCCACCCGCTCGAGCTCGACCGCGCCCGAATCCGAGCGGGCCAGGAGCAGCAGGTCGTCGACCATGGAGGTGAGGTGGTCGACCTCGTCGCGGATGTCGGTGAGCGCGCTGCCGACGTTCGCGACGGGTTCGGATGCGTGTCG
This sequence comes from uncultured Chloroflexia bacterium, assembly GCA_963735785.1. Classification (GTDB taxonomy): domain Bacteria; phylum Chloroflexota; class Limnocylindria; order Limnocylindrales; family CSP1-4; genus SPCO01. The sequence continues at coordinate 1,613,037 of CAVTMH010000003.1, forward strand.
GCCAAGGTCGTCGACGCTCGCGCGGATGACCGTCAACGGCGTGCGCAGCTCGTGCGAGGCGTCGGCCGCGAACTCGCGCTGGCGGCGCAGCGCCTCGCGCTGGTGGATGAGCGACCGACGAATCGGGACGAGGGCCCGACTCGCGTAGGCGGCCCCGACCCCGCTGGCGATCAGCAGCCCGGCCGCGCCGCCGACCACGAGCACGGTCACGAGTGCAGCCAGGGTGCGCTGCTCGGTGGTCCGGTCGGCCACGACCTGCAGGTAGACGGTCCGGCCGCGAACCCGTACGGGCTCGGTCAGGACGCGGACCGGGGTGTCGGTCGCGATCGTCGCCGTGCGGATGTCGACGTCGCCCCCCGCCCGTGCCGCATCGATCCCGTCGGCCAGCGGGAGGCCGTCGGGCACCAGGCCCTGGCCTGGCAGCGGGATGACGCGCGCTTCCTGGTCGCACAGCAGGCTGTACGTCCCGGAGCCGATGCCGCCGAACCTGAACCCACCGCTCTGGAAGTCGTCGTTCGGACCGGGTCGCCGGCCCTGCGTGAGCTCCCGCGCCCGCTCCGTAAGCTGGCGCGTGCCGGACGCGGCCAGCGACCGGTCCACCGCCACGAAGAGGACGACGCCGAGCACGATGAGGACGGCCAGCGTGATGCCACCGCTCCACAGGGCGAGGCTCAGCCGGACGCGCCGCAGCAGCCGCGCCTCGGCAGCGGTGACTTCGGGCCGCGAGCCGTCGACGGTCGGGGCGACGACGCCGTCAGGCATCGGCGAGGCGGTACCCCACGCCGCGGACGGTCTGGATGAAGCTCCCGGCCGAACCGAGCTTGTCGCGCAGGTAGTGGATATACGCGTCGACCGCGTTGGGCGTCACCGCGACCCCGAACGGCCATGCCTGGTCGAGCAGCTGGTCGCGCGACAAGGTCTGCCCGGGATGGCGCAGCAGGCACTCGAGGAGGGAGAACTCACGCGGGCTGAGATCCACGGCGGCGCCATCGACCGTGACCCGGCGCGCGGTCTCGTCGAGGGTGATCGGGCCGACCATGAGGTTTGGCAGGGTCCTGCGGCCGGCCGGCGCACCGCGGCGCGCGAGGGCCCGCAGCCGGGCGGACAACTCCTCGAACGCGAACGGCTTCACCAGGTAGTCGTCCGCCCCGGTATCGAGGCCCGTGACGCGGTCGCCGACCGTGTCGCGCGCCGTCAGCATGATGATCGTCACGTCCGAGCCGGCCGCGCGCAGCCGGCGGGCGACCTCCAATCCGCTGATGTCGGGCAGGCCGATGTCGAGGATCACGCACTCGATGCCGGGTGCGTCCTCGGCGATCTCGAGACCGCTCTCGCCGTCGGTGGCGAGCTCGACCACGTGCCGATCGTCCTCGAGCAACCGCTTGAGCAGGCGCGACAGGCGCGGATCGTCCTCGATGACGAGCAGGTGCATGTCGCTCAGCCTAGCGCGGCGTCTGAGAAGCACGTGAGAAGACCGCGACGCCGGGGCGATGCGTGGGACCCGGGTCCCGCCCGTCCCCGCGGCGCGTAGCATCAGCCGCCATGACCACGCCCGAGGCCTCCCGGCGTCGACCGCGGCGCACGGTCGCCGGCGTCCGCCAGCTGCCCTGGCGCCGGCTCGTCAACCCATACCGCCCGATCGAGATCCTCTCGGCGGACCAGGTCGAGGCGATCCATGGCGCGTCCCTGCGGGTCCTCGCCGAGATCGGCATGGAAGTCCTCGGCGAGCGGGCGCTCGATGCGCTCGACGGGGCGGGTGCGCAGGTGGATCGGGCGACGCGGATGGTCCGGCTCGATCCGGCGCACGTGGAATCGCTCGTCGAAAAGGCGCCCCGCGAGTTCCGGTTGCATGCCCGCAACCCGCAACGCGACGTCCTGTTCGGCGGCGACAACCTCGTCTTCTGCGCGGTCGGCGGGCCGGCGTTCGTCAGCGACCTCGACCGCGGCCGTCGTCCCGGGAACTTCGCCGACTTCGTCGATTACGTGCGGCTGATCGGCGCGCTCGACGTGCTCCACCAGGAGGGCGGCGGGCCGCTCGAGCCGACCGACCTGCCGGTCGAGACTCGCCACCTCGACCAGTACCGCACCTTCGCGACGGAGCTCGACAAGACGTGGCATTGCCTGGGGACGGGAGCCACCGTGGTCGACGACGCGATCGAGGTGGCGACGCTCATCCGCGGTATCGACCGGAACGTCCTCGCGCGCGAGCCCTCACTCATCACGATCATCAACACGAATTCGCCGCTGCGCCTGGACGGCCCGATGAGCGATGGGCTCATCGAGATGGCGCTCCACGGGCAGCCCGTGGTCGCCACGCCCTTCACGCTCGCCGGGGCCATGAGCCCCGTCTCGCTGGCCGGCGCGATCGCCCAGCAGAACGCCGAGGCGCTCTTCCTCGTGGCACTGGCGCAGATCGTGCGGCCGGGCACCCCGATGGTGTACGGGGCGTTCACTTCGAATGTCGACATGCGCACGGGTTCGCCGGCGTTCGGGACACCGGAATCGGTGAAGTCGCAGTTCGCCAGCGGCCAGATGGCGAGGCGGTACGGCCTGCCCTGGCGGTCGTCGAACGCGACCGCATCGAACGTCGTGGACGCGCAGGCCGCCTACGAGGCCGAGATGGCCGTCTGGGGCGCGGTGATGGGCGGCGTCAACCTGCTGTACCAGGGTGCGGGCTGGCTGGAGGGCGGGCTGACGGCGTCGTACGAGAAGCTCATCGTGGACGCGGAGATCCTGCAGATGATCTCCGAGGTGCTCCAGCCGATGGTCGTGGACGAGGGGTCGCTGGGATTCGCCGCGATGGTCGAGGCCGGGCCCGGCGGGCACTTCTTCGGGACGGCCCACACGCTCGAGCGGTTCGAGACAGCATTCTACGAACCCATGGTGTCGGACTGGCGCAACTTCGAGACGTGGCAGGCCGATGGATCGCGCACGGCGACGGAGCGGGCGAACGGCATCTGGAAGCGCCTCCTGGCCGTGGCCGTGCCCCCCGCGCTGGACCCCGCGGTCACAGAGGCGCTGGACGCCTTCGTGGCCCGGCGCAAGCGCGAGATCGGCTCCGGGCCCGCCTAGCCCCGCGGGTCCGTGGTACAAACCGGGACCACGCACGGAGGCACTCGCGACCATGACCACTGCGCCACGTTGGTTCGACCGCCTGGACCGGCGAATCACCGAGTGGATGGCCGACCACGGGCTGACCCTGCTTCGCCTCGCCCTCGGCATCGTCTTCTTCTGGTTCGGCGCCCTCAAGCTGTTCCCGGATGCGAGCCCGGCGGAGGACCTCGCCGCCCGCACGATCGAGGCGTTGACGCTGGGCGTCGTCCAGCCGGCCGTCGCGCTGCCCGTCCTCGCCGTCTGGGAGATGGCGATCGGCGTCGGGCTGTTCATCAATCGCTGGATGCGGGTGACGCTGCTCCTGCTGTTCGTCCAGATGCTCGGCACGATCACGCCGCTCGCCATGTTCCCGGCCGAGACGTTCAGCATCTTTCCGTTCGTGCCGACGCTCGAGGGCCAGTACATCATCAAGAACGTCGTGCTGGTTTCGGCGGCGATCGTGCTGGGTGCCACGGTCCGCGGCGGAGAGCTCGTCCCGGAGCCCATCCCGGAACCGGTGCGCAGCCAGGTCAGGGGCGATGGCGACTGACGGAGATCCGTACGGCCGCATCCGCGTCATCTGCGAGCGCCTGCCCGAGGTGACCGAACGGCCGAGTCACGGCGAGGCGACCTGGTTCGTGGGCAAGCGGACCTTCGTGACCTCGGCCGACCGCCACCACGACGATCGGCGCGCGGTCTGGATCGCCGCCGCGGAGGGCGTGCAGGAGACGCTCGTCGAGGCCGACCCGGTCCGCTTCTTCCGGCCGCCATACGTCGGTGGGCGCGGGTGGATCGGCGTATATCTCGACGTTCCGGTCGACTGGGACGAGCTCGCGGCCTTGCTCGTCGACGCCTATCGGCTGATCGCCCCGCGGCGGCTGGCGGCGGGGGCCTGACGCGGGCGTCAGCGGTCGCGCTCCAGGTCGTCGCGCACGAAGGAGTAGTTGACGAGGTCGTGATGCGCCCCGGCGCGATACTGCGCCCGCCGGATCACACCTTCCCGAGTGAATCCGGCCTTGTCGAGCGAGCGTTGCTCGGCGAGGTTGTCGACGTCGGTGCTCGCCTCGACGCGCTCGATCGAAAAGTGCTCGAGCAGCAACTCGGCGAGCAGCCGTTGCGCCTCGGTGCCGAAGCCACGACCACGCGCGTCCGGGTAGATCGCGATCCCGACATTGAGGGCGCGCGACTGCTCGTTGGGCCCGTACTGGACCGGGTGCCAGCTCACGTCACCGATGACCGCCTCATCCTCGATGCGCTCGACGAGCAGACGTCCTCGCTCCGGGCTCACCAGCCGCTGGCCGTCCGCGAGCCGCTCCGCGAGGGGCTGCGGCGACAGTTGGCCCAGGTCGTTGAACTCCCCGGCCATCTCCGGATCCGCGTCCCGCGCGTCGAGCACCGGAGCGTCTGCCAGCGCGGCCTCACGGAGGCGGACGAGGCGTCCTTCACGACCGATCGGATCCTCGGGCACCGGGTCCCATGGCGCGGACGGCGATCCGTTGGCGGCCTCCTGCGATGGATCGGTTCGCAACGCCCGGTCAGCCGCCGCGACGCGGGTTTCGCCGGCGCACAGGCCCGGCCTGGTGGGCGAGTGCGGCCGCCGTCGGCTCGGCTGCCGGCGGGATGTGAGGCAGCTCCGTCTGCGACTCGAGACCCGAGGCGATGATCCGCCGCAGCTCGGCATCGATCGCGGGGTCGGTCTCGACCGGCCGGTAGGCCGCGAGCCGGTGCTCGACCTCCTCGATCGCGCGCACGTAGGTGTCCTTGCCGCCGGCCTTCAGCCAGTTCTCGCGGTTGTCGCGATCGACGATCGCCGACGGCAGGTAGAGCTCGCTGGGCCAGTGGGCCATCGTGTGCTCGGCCATGATCAGGTGCTGATCGGCCATCAGCTGCTCGATCAGCCGGTCCACCGGCAGGTCGTCGAGCGGCTTGATCTCGCGGACGAAGCGCAGGGCCTGGCCGCACATCTCGTTGTCGAACACGAGCTTCGGCAGGCTGAACACCAGCAGGAAGTCGAGCATGCCGGGACCGCTGACGGAGTTGACCCCGGCGAGCGCCGCGATGAGCGCACTGCCGAACGTCTCGGCGCCTGCCTGGGCATCCAGGATCGGCCCGTCGGACAGGGCCATGTACGACTGGCACGGCAACCCAAGCGACTTCGCGACCGCGACGTACGCGGCATCGAGCTGGAGCGCCTCGATCGCCGACATCGGGGAGCTCGCGACCTTCATGTGGAACGTGGCCGGCGCCCCGCCGAACAGGACCGGAGCGCCCGGCCGGATGACCTGGGCCATGGTGATGCCGGCCAGCACGTCGATCGTGTGGAAGACCGTCGCCCCCACCGTCGTGACCGGCGCGATGAGCCCCATGAGCGTGACCGGCACGATCTCGACGGGCACGCCAGCCTCCACGCAGTCGATAAGGTTCTGGCAGGAGTCCTCGCTGTAGCGGAAGTTGCCGGTAGCAGTGATCGTGAAGATCGACATCGGACGGGTGATGAGATCGGCGCGGTCGGCCCGGAAGAGCTGCATCATCTCGACCATCCGGCCGACGCCGTGTTCGGTGAACGCGCCGGATACCACGGGCTTCTTCGAGTTGGTCAGCGTCATGTACAAGCGCCATGCGTCGGAGACCTGGGCCTCGATGTCGGCGTTGGTCGAGAAGGCTGTCGCGAGGTAGGCGATGTGCTCCAGCCCGTCGGCCAGCCGGACGTATTCCACGAAGTCGGTCGAATCGGCGAGACGGACCTGACCCGTCCGATGGTCGAGGGTCTTGAGGCCGGAGGAGCCCGGGACGAAGTGCACCCGATCCCCGCCCAGGTCGGCGTGCGGATCGCCATCGCGGTCGAACAGGGTGAAGGCGCTCGGGGCCGTGGCGATCGCCCGCTCGACGACGGCCCTCGGGAACAGCACGCGGTCGCCGGCAGCGTTCGTCGGGAGGCCCGCATCGAGCAACCGCCGGCGCATCTCGGGCCCGCGCACCTCCATCCCGACGTCGGCCAGCACACGCTTGGCTTCATCGACGATCCGGTCGATGAGCGGCGGGGGCATCATCTGCAGGCTCGGGCGCACGCTTCCTCCTCCTGGGCTCGCGAGCGTACCGCAGCCCCCAGTAGCGAGGGAGGTCGCAGCGCCGGCCGACGGGCTGAGGAATCGCATCGGCGGGCATCGCCCGCGTGCCGTCTCGCCTACGCTTGGGGCATGCCCGAACCACTGCTATCCGGTCAGACGCGCCGCGCCGCCGACCTGCTCGTCGACTGTCTCGCGGCCGAGGGCTGCGACTACGTCTTCTCCGTACCGGGCGAGGAGACGATGGACATCCTCGACGCCCTCTCGCGCCACGAGAGGGTCCGGCACGTCACGACCCGCCACGAGCAGGGCGCGGCCTTCATGGCGGACGTCCACGGGCGGCTGACCGGACGCGCCGCGGTCGCGATGGGGACCCTCGGGCCTGGCGCGACGAACCTGGTGACGGGCGTGGCCGACGCGTTCCTCGACCGGGCACCGATGGTCGCGATCACCGGACAGGCGGCGTCGTCGAAGCTCCACAAGGAGGCGCACCAGGTCGTCGATATCGTCCGGATGCTCGAGCCCGTGACGAAGTGGAATACGCGGGTGGAGCAGGCCGGGGGCATCCCGGAGATCGTTCGCAAGGCATTCCGCGTGGCGATGCTCGAGAAGCCGGGGCCGACCCACATCGAGCTGCCCGAAGACATCGCCGCGGCCACGTTCGGGCCCGATGACCCGGCGATCGCGCCGCTGCTGCCCGGTCGTGCCTACTTCCCCGAGCCCACCGACGAGGCGATCGACCACGCCGCGCGTCTTGTCGCGGCCTCGGAGCGACCGATCATCCTGGCCGGCAACGGCATCCTGCGACGCGGCGCCGCCCCGGAGCTCCGAGCGCTGGCTCGGGGCCTGCACGTGCCGGTCGCCGCGACCTTCATGGGCAAGGGCGCCATCGACGACCGGTCACATCTCTCGCTGATGGCGGTCGGGCTGCAGGCGCGCGACCACGTCCTGTCGGGCTTCGACCGGGCCGATCTCGTGATCTGTGTCGGGTACGACCTCGTCGAATATGCGCCCTCGTCGTGGGATCCCGACGGCTCCAAGCGGGTCATCCACATCGACACGCAGCCCGCCGAGATCGACGCGGCGTACCGTCCCGAAGTCGAGCTCATCGGCGACATCGATGGCTCACTCCGACGGCTGCTCGACGCCGTGCTGCCGCATGGGGTGGGTGGGCGCGATGCGTCCGCGCGGCACGCGTCGCGCGAGATCCTCGTCCATGCCGACCTCCGAACGCAGCTGCTCGACGAGCTCCGCGCCCATGAGTCGACCGACACCTGGCCGATCACGCCGCAGCGGGCGATCGGGGACCTGCGTCGGGCCATGGGCCCGTCCGACATCGTCGTGTCGGACGTCGGCGCCCACAAGGTCTGGGTCGCCCGGCTGTACCAGGCGTACGAGCCGAACACCGTGATCATCTCGAACGGCTTCGCCGCCATGGGCATCGCCATCCCGGGCGCCATCGCCGCCAAGCTCGTGCACCCGAACCGCAAGGTGGTGGCGCTGTGTGGGGATGGCGGCTTCCTGATGAACAGCCAGGAGCTCGAGACCGCCAAGCGGATCGGCGCGAACATCTGCGTCGTGGTCTGGCGGGACGACGGCTACGGACTCATCGACTGGAAGCAGCGCAACGAGTTCGGGCGGCCGTTCGGCGTGGAGTTCGGGAACCCCGACTTTGTCGCCTACGCGGCGTCGTTCGGGATCGCGGGCTTCCGGCCGGCCTCGGCCGCGGATCTCTACCCGACGCTCGAGCGCGCGCTGGCGGTCGATGGGCCCTCGCTCGTCGAGGTCCCGATCGACTATGCCGAGAACCTGCGGCTGACCGAGCGCCTCGGGGAGCTGTCACAGCGCGCGTGAACTCCCGGGAGTCGGCCGATCCCCGAAGCCGGCCGATCCCCGAAGCCGGCCGATCCCCGGAGACGGCCGGTCCCAAGAGCCGGCCGATCCCCGGAGACGGCTAGTTTTAAGAGCCCGCCGGTCCCGATTTCGGCAGGATCGTCATGGGCAGATGCTTATGGCCGGTCCTCGGCCAATTCGCGGCAGGATCGTCACCAGATGACGGTTATGGCCAGGTTCGAGCCTCATATGGCCGATGCGGCTCCGCCGATCGACCTTAACCGTCCCGGGATGACGATCCCGCCAGTGGCCTCATGGCACGATCTCGCCGATCGGCGCACGATGAGACGCATGTCTCGTCCGACAGCCTCGAGCCGGGCACGAGCGACCGTGGCCGCGCTGGGCATCGCCGTCTGTTGCTTCCCCACGATGGTCGCGGCTGCACCGTCTGCACATGCCGATCGACCGGCCCCCCAGCCCGGGTTGGCGGCCCCGGCCGCGTACCTTGCCGCGCCCGCCGCGCCCGCCCGCCTGCTGCCCGCTTGGGACGGCAGCATCGATCTTTATCGCGACGGCGTCTTCACCACACAGAAGACGTGGTTGTGGTGCACCGCCGCCGGCGTCCAGATTGTGCGCAACATCGTGGAACGGGACAACGACCATTCCACCAGCGGCCAGCGTCGGTACTTCGACTGGATGCGCTCCAAGAACCGCTACGACCTGCCGGAGTCAGCCGGCGTCGACCCTCAGGGGTGGACCGCCGGTCTCCGGCACTTCGTGGACGATCGCTACCGGCTGGTCGCGAGCCGCTCCTTCGCTGCCGGGCTGCGGTCGGCCGTGGCCAATCTGCGCAGGACAGGCCTGCCGGTAGCGCTCACCGTCTCGAACGGCGGCCATGGCTGGATCCTCACGGGCTTCGAAGCGACAGCCGACCCGTTGCTGACCGACGAATTCCGGGTCCGGAGCGTTCGCGTGGTCGGCCCATTGTTCGGTCGCCAGAACAAGAACGGCTACGACATGCCGCCGGATACGAAGCTGAGCGACGACAGGCTTCGCCGCTTCTTCACGCCCTGGCGCTATGCCCCGCTGCCGATGGTCTGGGACGGCAAGTTCGTCTCGATCCAACCGGTCGTGAAGGACCGTGAACCGCCGGTTGCCTGGGTCGCGCGCGCCGCGCGGTTCGCGGCGGACCTGCACGCGATCCGCGCGACCAGGGGTTAGCAAGAGGGGGAGTGGAGCGGGAGACGGGATTCGAACCCGCGACATTCTGCTTGGGAAGCAGACACTCTGCCAGCTGAGTTACTCCCGCTCAGAGCCATCAGACATTGTCGTCAGCTGCCATTTCAGATTACCACCGAGGGCTGTCTCCTCGCCGTTCTCGCCCACCCGCGCGGGCCTAGTGACGCATTCCTCGGGTCAAAGCCAGCCCCGTTCGCGGGCGAGCCGCGCGGCGGCCGTTCGGTTCGTGACTCCCAGCTTTCCGATGGCCTCCGACAGGTAATTGCGCACCGTGCCGTCCGACAAGTGGAGGCGCGCCCGCGATCTCGGCGTTGGCGAGCCCCTCGCCCGCGAGACGCAGGACCTCGCGCTCGCGATCCGTGAGCGGGTCGGCCTCGCTCCACGCATCTGCCGCCAGCTCGGGATCGATCGCTCGCCGACCCGCATGCACGGCGCGGATCGCCTCAGCAAGGGTTGCCGATGGCGCGTCCTTGAGCAGATAGCCCGCTGCACCGGCGTCCAGGGCGCGACGCAAGTAGCCGCTACGGGCGAAGGTCGTCAGGAGGTATTCGAACCCTCACGTGCACGACCGCATCGTCCGGCCCTGGCGACCGCAACCGGTAGTGAAGGGAATCACCGACTGGTGATGACAATCGTCATGAGGGTCGGCAGCGCGAAATCGTCATCTGGTGCGACGCTAGCTGATCCGATGGGGCCATTCGGCCCCCGGCGAGGGTCCATCTGCACCTCAGAAGGGTCGGCATGGCCCGTAGACCCCATCCACCCCCTGGCGGACTCTGGTTCAGACAGAACCAACAAGTAGTAGTCAGCGAGGATGGAACCGTGAACAGTCGATTTAAGGTCCTTGGCGTCATGCTGGCGGTCATCGGACTCGCGTTCATCGCGGGTGGAGGATTCGCCTACTACAAGACGGACCAGGGAGCCAGGTCCCTCCAGGCGTTCAGCGCCGCGCAGAACGTCACCCTGAATTACAACGAAGCCGGACAGCTCGTCGATCGGGGCGAGACCGAAGGAGCCTTGGCGATCATGTCGCTCCTTACGAATGACTGGGGCTACACGGTCGACAGTTCGGAGCTCAACCCGAACGATCCGCTTGTCAACACCGCCTCTGAGTACATGTACCAGATGGCCACGATCTCGTACCACACTCTGCACGGAACCGCGACGGTCGTGCTCGACGAGACCGTCACGACCGAGGACGGCACGGTCTACGCCCCTGGCACGTACGAGTTCCAGAATGATGGCCGCTATTGGACCGGCTTCGACCGCTCGAACCCGATCGAAGCTGGCGCCCGTGAGCAGCTATGGACCGGTACGGCACACGCGCTGATCGGCGCGCTCGGTGTCGGCAGCGTCACCGCTTCGGCCCTCCAGATCGGCCTGGGCGTCGCCGCCCTCCTCGCCGGCTTCGGCGCCACGGTCTTCCTCCTGGGCATCGGCCTGGTGTGGGCGACGCGACCCGAGACCGAGAAGGCCAAGGCTCCGGCCCTTCGCCCGGCCACCACCTTGGCCTAGACAGCCATGAACCGGGTGCCGCTCCCGGACATCCAGCCACCTCCGAAGCGCCGGGCCTCCAGGCCCGGCGCGTCGGCTACCGAGGCCACCGTGTTCCCCACCGACGACAACTTCACCGACACAGCTCTCCCGTCTGACATCCGTCGCGTGCTCCTGGGCACGGACCTCGGTCCGACCTCGGAGCTCGCGACCGACCGGGCGTTCGACCTGGCTCACCGCCACGGTGCGGAACTCCTCGTCGTGAGCGTCATCGATCCGAACGACATGCACCAGCAGACCGGTCGCATCGGCATTCGGTGGGACGAGGTCCGCGACGGACGCAACGATGCCGCGCAGGCGCTCGTCACGCGAGGCCGGGCGATCGGGGTCACGGTCTCATTCCTTATCTGGACAGGGGATCCGGGAGAATCGATCGTGTCGGCCGCCGAAGCCGAAAGCGTCGACCTGGTTGTGGTCGGGACCCGCGGGCGGGGATCGATCGGGCGTTTGCTCCTTGGCTCCGTTTCCGATCACGTCGTGCGCAGCGCGCCGTGCCCGGTGCTCGTCGTCCGCCCCGCGTCGCGCCGGCCGGATCGACCCGCAGCCGCCTGACCTGGCCGTTACCCGCGGGCTTGGTACCGTCTCCACATGGCCAGACGTCACGACACCACCTCGAACGCCGCGCTGGAGGCGCTCAGCGACGCCGTCGGCGCCGTGGCCGGCGAGCTCGACGTCGAGACCGTGCTACAGCTCATCGTCGATCGCGTGCGGACCCTGGTCGGTGCCCGGTACGCGGCCCTCGGCATCGTCGACGACCACCGACGGATCGAGCGCTTCATCACGAGCGGTATCACGGCAGCGGAACGGGCGAGTCTCGGCCGCCTGCCCGAGGGCCACGGGCTGCTGGGGCTGATCATCACCGAAGGGCGTTCGCTCCGGGTGCCCGACATCGGATCGCACCCCGCCAGCTCCGGTTTCCCGCCCGGCCACCCACCGATGCGGTCGCTGCTCGGCGTGCCCGTGCGCATCAAGGGTCGGATCATCGGCAACTTCTATCTCACCGACAAGCAAGCCTCCGCCGAGTTCAGCGATGACGAGCAGCGGCTCACGGAGCTGTTCGCGCAGCACGCCGGTATCGCCATCGAGAATGCTCGACTGCACGAGGCGGTCGGCCGGCTCGCCGTGATCGAGGAGCGCGACCGGATCGGCAAGGACTTGCACGACGGCATCATCCAGAGCATCTACGGCGTCTCGCTTTCGCTCGAGGACATGCCCGAGCTCCTGGAAGAGGACCCCGCCGAGGCGCAGGCCCGGGTGGATCGCGCCATCGATGCCCTGCATGACACCATCCGCGACCTCCGCGGGTTCATCTTCGGACTGCGCCCGGAACTGGTGGATCGGAACGATCTCGTCGGTCTCCTGGTCGCCCTGGCCGAGCAGCTCCACCAGAACAGCCTGGTGGAGGTCGCGCTGGAACTGCCCGACGGTCTCGTCGAGCCGCCGGCGCACGTCCGCGCCGAGCTCCTGCAGATCGCCCGCGAATCGCTGTCCAACGTGGCCCGCCACGCCCGGGCGACCAAGGCCACAGTGCGCCTCGCGCCGGAGGGCACGGACCTGGTGCTCGAGATCAGCGACAACGGCCGGGGCTTCGAGCCGATGGCGACGCCGCCGCACGGCCACTACGGCCTGGCGAACATGTACGATCGCGCGACCGCGCTGCACGGCGATCTGGTCGTCGAGAGTGCCCCGGGGTCCGGGACCCGTATCATCGTCCGCATCCCGGTCGCACGGTACGCAGAGGCCGCCCGAGCCGATGTCTGAAGAACCCGATCCCGCGGCCGCTCGGCCGTCCTCCCTGCGACTCCTCGTCGTCGATGACCATGAGGTCGTCCGGCAGGGCCTTGTCGCACTCCTCGACCGGCGCGAGGGTTTCGAGGTCGTCGCCCAGGCGGGCACGGTCGCCGAGTCGATCGAGCAAGCGCGCATCCACGAGCCCGACATCGTCGTGATGGATGTCCGGCTCCCTGACGGTTCAGGGATCGAGGCGTGCCGCGAGATCCGTGCTGAGCTGCCCGGGACCAGGGTCGTCATGCTCACGTCGTACCCAGACGAAGAGGCGGTCCTGTCGGCGATCATCGCGGGCGCCTCCGGCTACCTGCTCAAGCAGATCCGGGCGCGCGACCTGGTGGCTGCGCTGGAAACGGTCGGTCGTGGCGAGTCGCTGCTCGATCCAGGGGTAACCGAGAAGGTCCTCGACCGGATCCGACGCATGGCATCTGGCGGGGATACGGACGAGCTATCGGGCCTGACCGCACAGGAACGCAAGATCCTGATGCTGGTGGCAGAGGGGAAGACCAACAAGGAGATCGCCGCGGACGTGTTCCTCTCGGACAAGACCGTCAAGAACTACGTCAGCTCGATCCTTTCGAAGCTGAATCTCGAACGCCGTGCGCAGGCCGCCGCCTTCGTCGCGAGGCACCAGGCCGGGCAGCGGAGCGACTGATCGGCCGTCACCGGGGTCCGGCGCTACGAGGAGCAGCTGGCGGCCGAGCTCGGCATCGAGTCATCCAGGGCGTCCTGGACGGCCGAAGGCGAAACGGGCCCTCTGGCCCGCCGGAATCGGGCCGCCTGTCCCGTTCCCGTCGGAACCTCGTCGGGCGCATGCTGTCGGCATGTCGATCAACGCTGCCCCCCGGGCGCCATCGCCGAACCCGATCAACTTCCACTCGACAGTGAGGTGGCGCCGCCATCCGAGTTGACGAGGCGAGGATTCCTGCGCGCTGCCGCCGTCACCGGAACCGGGCTGGTTGCCGTCGGCGTCGCCGCCTGCGCACCCGCGGCCGCCGGCCCCGCCTGGTCCTTCGGTCCGAGCATGCCACCCACCGGTGCCGCGAGCGCGTCACCCGGGGCGGCGTCGGCTGTCCCCTCCATGGACCACGCCTCCTCCGCGCCTTCGAGCGCTCCGTCCGGCGCGCCGGCGACGGATCACGACGCGAACGCCCTCGCGGTCGTCGAACGGTTCCTCGGTGGCGAGGGTGCCTCCCTGCCGCGGCAGGGCAACGTCCCGCTCGAGCCGCGGACCGAGGGCGGGGTCAGGATCTTCGAGCTCACGGTCGAGGAGATGGACCACCAGATCGATGCGATAAGGGACCCGGTCCAGGCGCTCGGCTTCAACGGCACCTGGCCGGGGCCGCGGATCACGGTGACCGAAGGCGATCGTGTGCGCGCGACCTTCACGAACAACATGCGGGAGAGCACCGGCATCCACTTCCACGGCCAGAAGCTACCGAACAACATGGACGGCGTGCCGCACGTGACGCAGGATCCGATCCCGCCGGGGGGAACCTTCACCTACGAGTTCGTCGCGCGCACGCCGGGTTCGCACATGTACCACTCACACCACAACGCGACCGATCAGGTGGGACGGGGCCTGCTCGGTGCCTTCATCGTGCAGCCCAGGGATCCAGGGGACCGGTACGAGCAGCTGTACGGCGCGACGCAGGACGTCATCTGGGTGAGCAACGATTCGCTCGGCGGCTTCACGATCAACGGCCGCGGCTTCCCGGCGACCTCGCCCATCGTCGCGACGCTCGGCGACACGATCGTCATCCGGTTCATGAACGAGGGCAACATGATGCATCCGTGGCACCTCCACGGGATGCCGATGCGGGTCGTCGCGCGTGACGGATATCCCCTCGGGCCGGCGGCGTTCACCTGCGACACGTTGGGCGTGAATCCGGGCGAGCGCTGGGACGTCGTCATCGACTGCTCGGAGCCTGGCGCCTGGGCCTTCCACTGTCACATCCTCCAGCACGCCGAGGGCCAGGACGGGATGTTCGGGATGGTCACGGCGCTCGTCGTCCAGGAGCCGGGCGCGGCGCGGCTGAGTGCCACCGAGAGCCCGGTCGTGACCGCGGCTCGCGCGACCGGATCGACCGCCCTCGCCTGCCGGATCCCGGCGACCGGCTGAGGCGCATCGGCTCTCCGCGACTCGAAGGTTCCCGCGTCACGCCCGTTCGTGCAGCTCGTCGGCTTCGTGATGCGGAGGCGTGGCAGTCAGCTCGCGAGGCGCAACCCACGAGCGGAGCGTCTGCATGTAGTTGGCGCGCTCGAACGCGGACGGGTCCTCGACCGTCGCCTGGCTGGCGCTGCCCCGGAGCTGGTCGACCGATTCGTACTCGTGTTCGGTCATCCACGCCCGCAGCTCGGCCTCGACCGTGGCGACGTGCTCCGGGCCGTGGCGCAGCAGGGCCGAGGTCATCATCACGACGTCGGCGCCGACCATGAGGCCCTTGACCACGTCGGTCCCCGTCTGGGCGCCGGAGGTCGCCGCCAGCGAACACCCCGGCGCCGAGCTGGGGTCGCAGGATCGCGATCCAGCGGACCGGCAGTCGCATCTCCCAGGGCTGGCTCAGCTCGAGCCGTGGCACGACCTCGAGCGCGTCGAGGTCGAGGTCCGGCTGGTAGAAGCGATTGAACAGGACGAGACCGTCGGCGCCGGCCGCTGACCGCCGCGGCGGCGAAGTTCGCGAACGCCGAGTAGTACGGACTCAGCTTGACCGCGAGCGGGATGGTGATCGACGCGCGGACGGCGGCGATCAGCTCGAGGTCGGCCGCCTCCATGTCGGCGGCCGTCCTGGCGCGGGTCGGCGGCGACGTGGTAGAGGTTCAGCTCGAGCGCGTCGGCGCCGGCGTCCTGGATGCGCCGCGCATAGCGGACCCAGCCGCCGGCGCGTGCTCGCGTTGAGGCTCGCGATGATCGGCACCGCGGACCTGGGCCTTGACCCGCTCGAGCGACGGCGAGGTAGCGGTCGGCCGCACCGATGAAGCCGTCGACGGCCGGGAAGTAGTCGAGCGCCTCGGCGAAGTGCTCGGTGCCCTGCTCGAGCGAGCGGTTGAGCTCGATCTCCTCGGCCAGGATCTCCTCCTCGAACAGCGAGGGGAGGACGATCGCACCGACGCCGGCGCGCCTCGAGGCGCCGGGCCATCGCCGGCTCACCGTTGCTGCGGCGCGGCCGAGGCGACGATCGGCGAGCGGAGCTCCAGACCGAGGTAGCGGGTGCGGAGGTCGACGGTCATGCCTCGTCCCCCTCGCTCTCGTAGCGATAGCCCGCGTCGCTCTCGACCTCGGGCACGATGTCCGGGTCCGGTCGATGGACATGCGGAACCGTGCGCTCGATGCCGGCGAGCTGTTCGTAGTAGCGCCAGCGCTCGTCGGCGTCGGCCTGGGCCAGCGTCGGCGAGCTCGGCGGCCCGTTCGGGATGCGTCCGCTGGAGGACGGCGAAGCGCGTCTCGGTCGCCACGAAGTCGGCGATCGGGATCGATGGGGTGGGCGAGTCGAGCTTGAACGGCTTGCCGCCCTCGATCTCGGAGGGGCGGAAGCGGTACAGCGGCCAGTAGCCGCTCTTGACCGCGTCCTTCTGGTGGGTCATCGACTTGCTCATGTCGATCCCGTGGGCGATGCAGGTGCTGTAGGCGATGACGAGCGACGGACCCGGCCAGGCATCGGCCTCGAGCAGCGCCTTGGTCGTCTGGAGGTCGTTCGCGCCCATCGAGACCTGGGCGACGAAGACGTTGCCGTACGAACGCGCGATCGCACCGAGGTCCTTCTTGGCCGTGCCCTTGCCGGCGGCCGCGAACTTGGCCACGGCGCCGCGCGGCGTCGCCTTGGAGGCCTGGCCGCCGGTGTTCGAGTAGACCTCGGTGTCGAGGACGAGGATGTTGACGTTGCGACCGGACGAGAGGACCTGGTCGACGCCGCCGAAGCCGATGTCGTAGGCCCAGCCGTCGCCGCCGATGATCCAGACGCCCTTGCGGACGAGGTCGCCGGCGAGCGCCAGCAGGTGTCGGGCGTCCGGGCCGCCGGACCGTCGATCGCGGGCGAGCGCCTCGCGCAGGCGGTCCACTCGCTCGCGCTGGAGGCCGATCTCCGCCTCGGTGTCCTGGGCCGCGTCGAGGAGGCCGCCGACGAGGTTCGCGCCGATCTCCGGGGCGAGGCGCTCGACGAGCCGCCGCGCGTGATCGGTCTGGGCGTCGAGCGCGAGCCGCATCCCGAGTCCGAACTCGGCGTTGTCCTCGAAGAGCGAGTTGCTCCAGGCCGGACCGCGCCCGGCGCGCGTTGACCGTCCACGGCGTCGTCGGCAGGTTGGCGCCGTAGATCGACGAGCAGCCGGTCGCGTTGGCCACGATCATGCGGTCGCCGAAGAGCTGGCTGACGAGGCGGATGTAGGGCGTCTCGCCGCAGCCGCCGCAGGCGCCCGAGAACTCGAAGAGCGGCTCGAGCACCTGGCTGCCCTTGACCGAATCGAGCGGGATCAGGCTGCGATCGAGCGGTGCGATCGACTGGAAGAAGTCCCAGCGAGGTCGCTCGACGTCGCGGTGCTCGGCGACAGGCTCCATGTTGATCGCCTTGTGGCTCGTGTCGGTCTTGCTCTTGGCCGGACAGACGTCGACGCAGACGCCGCAGCCGGTGCAATCGTCGGGCGCGACCTGGATCGTGAGCCGATGGTCGAGCAGGTCCCGCGAGCGGAACTCCTTGTGGAGGAAGTCGGCCGGCGCGGTCTCGACGGCGGACGACGGGAACACCTTCATCCGGATCGTCGCGTGCGGGCAGACCATCGCGCACTTGCCGCAGTCGATGCAGATCGCCGGATCCCAGATCGGGATCATCTGGGCGATGGCCCGCTTCTCGTACTTCGTCGTCCCGGTCGGGAACGTGCCGTCGACGGGGAGCGCGCTGACCGGCAGCCGGTCGCCGTCGCCGGCCATCAGCCGCGACGTGATCCGGGCGACGAAGTCGGGCACGTCATCGGGCACGGCCGGAGTCGTCGGGAATGTCGTTCGTGACGCCGCCGAGCGAGACGTGGGCGAGGCGCTCCAGCGAGCGATCGATGGCGGCGAAGTTGCGTGGACGATCGCCTCGCCGCGCTTCGCGTAGGTCTTCTCGACGAAGCCCTTGATCCGGGTGATCGCCTCGTCGGCCGGCAGGATGCCCGCGAGCTGGAAGAAGCACGGCTGCATGACGGTGTTGATCCGGCTGCCCATGCCGGCCTCGTCGGCGACGGCCAGCGCGTCGATCACCCAGAAGTCGATCTCCTTGTCGACGAGCAGCTGCTGGACGCCGCCCGGCAGGTGCTCCCAGACCTCGTCGGGCCCGTACGGGGCGTTGAGCAGGAAGGTCGCTCCGTGCTTGGCGTGCTCGAGCACCTTGGTCTTGCCGAGCAGCCCGAACTGGTGGCAGGCGACGAAGTCGGCGTCCTCGACGAGGTAGGTCGACCGGATGGGTTCAGGCCCGAAGCGCAGGTGCGACACGGTGACCGACCCCGACTTCTTGGAGTCGTAGACGAAGTAGCCCTGGGCGAACAGGTCGGTGCTCTCGCCGATGATCTTGACCGATGCCTTGTTCGCGCCGACCGTGCCGTCCGAGCCGAGTCCGAAGAACAGCGCCTGGACCTCGCCCGCCGGACGCGGCTGCCGGAAGCCGCCGTCGATCGGCAGGCTCAGGTGCGTCACGTCGTCGTAGATGCCGACCGTGAAGTGCCGCTTGGGCCGAGTCGTTGTCGAGCTCCTCGAAGATCGGCTTGATCATCGACGGCGTCATCTCCTTCGAGGAGAGGCCGTAGCGGCCGCCGATGACCCGCGGCGCGGTCGCGAACGGCGGAGTCGTCGCTGTCCATCGCCTCGGCCAGGCCTGCGACGACCTCGAGGTAGAGCGGCTCGCCGACGGCGCCCGGCTCCTTCGTCCGGTCGAGGACGGCGATCGCTCGCACCGTGGTCGGCAGGGCGGCCAGGATCTGGTCGGCCGGGAACGGCTGGAAGAGGCGGATCCGCAGCATGCCCGACCCGCTCGCCCGCGGCGACGAGCGTGTCGACGGTCTCCTCGACCGCGCCGGCGGCGGAGCCCATCACGATGATGACGCCGCTCCGCGTCGGGAGCGCCGTGGTAGTCCACCAGCCCGTACTGGCGGCCGGTCCGTGTCGGCCAGCTCGTCCATGACCTCCTGGACGATGCCGGGCACCGCGAGGTGGAACGGGTTCGACGCCTCGCGAGCCTGGAAGAACACGTCCGGGTTCTGGGCGGTGCCACGGACGACCGGTGCGTCGGGTGTCATGCCCCGGCCGCGGAAGGCGAGGACGTCGTCGTCGCGGACCAGCGCCCGGATGTCGTCGTCTTCGAGCAGCGCGATCTTGTTGATCTCGTGCGAGGTGCGGAAGCCATCGAAGAAGTGCAGGAACGGCACCCGCGCCCGCAGCGTCGCGGCATGCGCCACGAGCGCGAAGTCGTGAGCCTCCTGGACCGAACCCGCCGCAAGCATCGCCCAGCCCGTCGTGCGGGCGTGCATCACGTCGCTGTGGTCGCCGAAGATCGACAGGGCGTGGGTCGCCACGGTCCGGGCGGCGACATGGATCACCGTCGGCGTCAGCTCGCCCGCGATCTTGAACATGTTGGGGACCATCAGCAGGAGTCCCTGCGACGCCGTGAACGTCGTTCCGAGCGCGCCCTTCTGGAGGGCCCCGTGAAGCGCGCCCGCCGCGCCCGCCTCGGACTGCATCTCGACGACGTCCGGGACCTTCCCCCACAGATTCGGCCGGTCGGCCGCGGCCCAATCGTCGCAGTGCTCCGCCATGGGCGAGGCCGGGGTGATCGGGTAGATCGGAGATCACCTCGCTCAGCGCGTAGGCGATGCGGGCGGCCGCCTCGTTGCCGTCCAGACACTCATGCCGCTGGTCCACTTGGGAGCCTCCCTGCGGGGATTCGGCTGGCGGTGCCTCAGTGTCGAGCCCGGCCGTGACGGTCAGACCCGGCCTGCTGGATCGCCCACGACCGGGCGGCGATTATCCGCCTGATCGGGCCTTGCCCGCGCTGCGTTGGCGCCGAGGCCCAGCGGCAGCGCTCAGTCGTGCTCGCTGAGCCAGGTTCCGACCTTTGGCCATAGGTTCTGGCTGGCCGAACGGCCGACCACGATCCCCACATGACCGCCCTCGATGACGATCTCCGACGCATCGTCGCTGCCGACGCGGCCGGTGACGATGCTCGTCGTCGTGCGGGGGGCGATCTGGTCGCGACTCGCCGCGATGTTGAGCAGGGGGCAGTGGATGTCCGCGAGGCGGACCGGCCGCCCCTCCATCTCGAGCATGTCCGCTGCCAGCCGGTTCTCCTGGTAGAACTCGACGATCCACTGGCGGAACGCCGCCCCGGCGAACGGGACGCTGTCGTTCACCCAGCGGTACATCGCCTGCCAGCCTTTGACGTCGAAATTCTCGACGCCCAGCTTGTCCCACAGTTGGCGATAGGTGCCTACGTAACTCGCCAGTGGGTTGAGCAGCTTCGTGCCGATGTCCGGCAACTGTGCCGGCACCGTCGGGAACGTGTCGGTCAATTGGTCGACGGGGAAGATTCCGCGGGCCGTCATCCGACCGAACTGACCGGCGTCCGAGAAATCGAGGGGCGCCGTCAGCAGGACGAGATTGCGGGTGATCTCGGGATGCAGGGCTGCGAAGCAGGTGGCGAGGGTGCCGCCGATGCAGTAGCCAAGGACCGTCATCTGGTCCGTGCCGCTGACTCGCTGGATCGCCTTTGCGGCCCGGGGCAGGTAGCGGGTCACGAGGGTCGTGACATCGAGGGCCTGGTCCTCGTCGCCTGGCGTGCCCCAATCGATGAGGAACACGTCGAAGCCCTCGCTCAACAGGAACTCGACGAAGCTCGCCCCTGGACGCAGGTCGAGGATGTAGGCGCGGTTGATGAGCGGGAGGACGAGGAAGATCGGCGTCCGGTGAGTGGCGGGCTCGGACCGGACGTAGCGGTACATGCGGGCCTTGTTCTTGCGCCATATCAGTTCCTTCGGAGTGAGACCGACGGGGGCGTCGGCTGCGCCGAGCACGGCACGCGCCATCTCGAGGGCACGATCGTTGGACGACCAGACGGCCCGGGCGTCGGGCCAGGCCGGCGGCGGCGTGGACGACATCACGCGCCCTTTGCGGGCTTGGCGCGTCTGGCCGGCGTCGCGCCCGTCGCGGGCTTGGCACGCTCCGCGGGCTTGGCGCGCCCGATGGCCCCGGCCGGTCCTCGCGCCCCCGCGCGACCGACCCGCCCTGCCGGGCCTTTGGCCCCGGTGCGCCCGGGCTGTCCCGTGGGCCCTGCGGGTCCGGCTGGTCCAGCCGGCACCGCACGAACGGCCGCGTCGATCGCGTCGAGCCGATCAACGACCTGGTCGATCTTTTCCTCGAGCCCGACTACGAGCTCGCCGAGTCGGGCGATGTCTTCGCGCGTCGGTACGTTCATCGTTTCGAGATAGCTCCGCATGCTGTCGCGAACCGACTTCTGGGCGGCAAGCATCGTCTGGAGCATCTTTCCGCTCGCTTCGTCGTACTCGGCGCGACCCATCGCCTGCTCGAGGGCCACGGTCCAGGCGCGCTCATTCGCGTCGTAGAGCTGGCGCCAGGTCTCGAACGGATCGGTCTCTTGCCCCGCGTTCCCGGTCCTGGTCATCGATCTGTCTCCTTCTCGTCCGTCGACTCATCTGACTGGTTTTGGGTCGGGCCCGACCCGGCGCCGTACAGACCGAAGAACCGGTCGATCGTATCGCGATATGTGCCGAGCATCGCCGCCGACGAGTCGAGCCAGACGCGGCCGGTATCGGTGATCGTGTAGACCCGCCGCGCGGGCCCGGTTGGCCCGGGCTCCCAGGTCGATGCCAGGAATCCGTCCTTTTCCATCTGACGGAGGGTGCGGTACAGGGTGCTCATCGTGATCCCGAACAGGCCGAGCGCCCGCAGGTAGTCCTCGATCACGTATCCGTGCGACCGCTGCAGCGACACCGCCAGCAGGACGAACGGCGCCAGGATGTCGCGCGGCGGCCAACCGGGAAGCGGTCCGCGCTCGTCATCCGGCTCGCGCGGCGCATCTTCACCGGGCGTCCGGTCTTGGGCGCTGGCGGGGCGGTCAGGCATCGTTCGTGGAAATTCTCGACTTCGTTCGGTCGTGGCGACTTGACATCTGGGCTGACTAAGTGCAGGATGCACCTAGAGTCAAATGGCGAGTAGCGCCAATTGGATAATAGGCGAAGGAGACACCCGTGTCCACCACCATGAATGACATGCCCGAGTCGGCGACCGCAGCTGTCGCCGAAGCCAGCCGCATCGCCGCACAGGCGGCTCGCACCAACACCGAGACCGCCAAGGCCTCGATCGAGGCTGCGCGCTCCTACCTCGACGAGTCCAGCATCCTCGGCCGCGACCTCCTCGGTACCTGGTCCACGCAGAGCGAAGCGGTTCTCAAGACAGCATTCGGTGCACAGAATGCCGCGATCGATGCCGGCCTTGGCCTCTTCGACCTGAGCGTCAAGAGCAACAAGCAGGCCGTCGCGCAGTTCTCCGAGCTCGTCAAGCGAACCCAGCAGGCGACCCTCGAGACCTGGCAGTCCACCGTCAAGGCGACCGCGAAGACGACCGACGGCGCGAAGCGCTAACCCCACACGCACGACCATGGAGGTGGCCCGCGATCTGATCGCCGGCCACCTCTTCTCTTATCACTGACTCGAGGAGGTTTCTGCGATGGGTGAACTCACAGGCAGAGCGTGCCTCGTAACTGGTGGATCCCGGGGCATCGGGCGGGCGATCGCGCTCGAGCTCGGACGGCATGGCGCATCGGTCGCCGTCGGTTACGCCAGCAACCAGGAGGCGGCTGAGACGGTCGCCGCCGAGATCGCGACCCACGGAGGCGAGTCGTTCGCGTTCCGTTGCGACGTCCAGAATCCTGCGGCGATCGAACCCGCCGTGGCGGGTGTGGTCGAGCGCTTCGGAAAGATCGACGTCCTCGTCAACAATGCCGGGATCACCCGCGACCGCTCCCTGGCCAAGATGTCGCACGAGGAGTGGGACGACGTCCTTCAGACGAACCTGAGTAGCGTCTTCCACCTGACCGCCCGGGTGTTGCCGCACATGGTCCAGGCCGGGTACGGTCGGATCGTCAGCATCAGCTCCGTCATCGGCCTCCACGGCAACTTCGGCCAGGCGAACTACGCGGCCGCGAAGGCGGGGATCGTCGGCTTCACGAAGTCCGCGGCGCTCGAGCTGGCTCGCAAGGGCGTCACCGTGAACGTCATCGCCCCCGGCTTCATCGAGACGGAGATGATCGCGGCCATGCCGGACGAGGTCCGCGCCAAGATCCTCGACAAGATCCCCATGGGCCGTTTCGGGCGTCCCGAAGAGATCGCCCAGGCCGTCGCCTTCCTCGTTTCGAGTGGCGATTACATCACCGGCCAGGTGATCTCGATCGACGGCGGGTTGTACACGTAAGCCTCAACCCTGGCGACCCCAGACGATCGCAACCCCACGGCAACCCAGAGGAGCCCAAGATGACTGACCTCAACCAGGCCGACGGCAACGGCGATGTCTTCATCGTCAGCGCCGCGCGCACCCCGATCGGGAAGTTCGGCGGCGCTCTCAGCACGGTTCCCGCGACCCAGCTTGGCGGCGTCGCCATCCGGGCGGCGGTGCAGCGTGCCGGCCTTGACCCGGCCACGGCCGAGATCGACGACGTCCTCATGGGCCAGGTGCTCCAGGCCGGTGTCGGTCAGGCGCCCGCCCGCCAGGCGGCCCTGAGCGCGGGCCTGCCCGAGACGACCAGCGCGACCACCATCAACCGGGTGTGCGGCTCCGGCCTCAAGGCGATCATGCTCGCGGCGTCGGAGATCCGGGCGGGCGACGCCGAAGTGGTGATCGCGGGCGGCATGGAATCGATGAACGGGGCGCCCTACGTCCTGCACGGCGCCCGCTTCGGACTGCGGCTCGGGAACGCCCAGCTGATCGACTCGACCGTGAACGACGGCCTGTGGTGCGCCATCGAGGACTGTCACATGGGCACGCACGCCGAGCGGGTCGCGATCAAGGAACAGGTCAGCCGCGAGGACCAGGACGCCTTTGCCCTGGCCAGCCACCAGAAGGCGATCGCCGCCATCGATGCCGGCCGATTCGATGCCGAGATGGCCCCCGTGACCGTGCGCGATGCCAAGGGCCGCGAAACGGTCGTCACGACCGATGAGGGCCCGCGACGCGACTCGACCCCCGAAGCGCTGGCAAGACTGAAGCCCGCCTTCGACCTGCCCGGGGGCGCCGACCGCGGCGACGCGGTCGAAGGCACCGTCACCGCCGGCAACGCCCCAGGGATCACGGATGGCGCGGCGGCGACGGTCGTCGCCTCCGAGCGGGCCGTCGAGCGGCTCGGCCTCGAGCCCCTCGCCCGGATCGTCGGTTACGCCCAGGCCGAGGTCGCCCCGAAGTGGCTGTTCCTGGCCCCGGTCGAGGGCGTCCGCCGTCTCCTCGACCGCATCGAGCTGCCGATCGATGCGTTCGACCTCATCGAGATCAACGAGGCATTCGCAGCACAGACGCTGGCCGACGGCCGCGCGCTCGGCTTCGACTGGGACAAGGTCAACGTGAACGGTGGCGCGATCGCCCTCGGTCATCCGATCGGCGCCAGCGGCGCCCGGGTCGTCGCGACGCTGCTCCACGAGCTCGCTCGCCGGGAGGGCCGCTACGGCCTCGCGACGTTATGCCTCGGTGGCGGCGGCTCGGTCGCGATGGCCGTCGAGCGGGTCTGACCTAGCGTCCGTCGTCATTGGTCGTTGACTGCGAGCCACCATCGGACGGTCTTCATCGAATCGTAAGAGTGGCCCCCTTGACGGCGAGCTTCACGCCCGACCGCCAGAACGCGGCGGAGCGATCGGGTTGCGGGTCGATCCTCTATATCGATGTTGACATCTACCCAGGAAGGATGAGAGTCACCGTGTCAGAGCCGATGATCCACGTCGTCGCCGGCCTCGGACCGGTCGGCCGAGCCGTGATCGACGAGCTGGTCGCGCGAGGGCTTCCGGCTCGCGCCATCGTCCGTAACGCGGCTGCGAACCTCCCTTCCGAAGTCGACGTGGTCGAGGCAGACATCACCGATCCCGACGCCGCGCGCAGAGCGCTGGTCGGTGCCGGGGTCGTGTATCACACCGCGTCGGCGCCCTACCACCGATGGCCGGAACTCCTTCCGCCGCTCATGCGCGGAGTGCTCGGTGGAGCGGCTACGACCGGCGCCCGGATCGTCTACGCCGACAACCTGTACGCCTATGGCCCGGTCGACGGGCCGCTGACCGAAGACCTCGCGTCTCGCGCCACAGGCCCGAACGGTCGTGTCCGGGCTGCCCTCGCCGACCAGTTGTTGGAGGCCCACGCGGCGGGCACGGTGCGGGCGACGATCGGGCGGGCGTCCGACTACTACGGCCCCCGGGGTCGTCAGTCCACCGCCGGCGAACGACTCTTCGATGCAGCCCTTGCCGGCAAGTCCACGCAGCTCCTCGGCGATCCCGACCTGCCGCACACGTTCACCTACCTGCCCGACTTCGCTCACGCCCTGGTGACCCTCGGCACGCACGACACCGCGCTCGGTCAGGTCTGGCACGTGCCGAGCGCGGAGACGCTGTCGACCCGGGAGTTCGCCGGGCTCGTCTTCGAGGCCGCAGGCCAGCCGGCGAAGGTGCGGACGATGCCGTCGGCGCTATTAACTCTCGCCGCCCTGCTCAGCCCGACCCTGCGGGCCGTCAAGGAACAGCAGTACCAGCGCCAGGCGCCCTGGGTCGTCGACCATTCGAAGTTCGCCCGGGCCTTCGGCGCGGAAGTTACACCCCATGGGGAGGCGGCCACGGCCACCCTCAACTGGTTCGCGACGGCCACGTGACGGCCGGTGTCGACACGCCCAGCCGCAGCCTCAACGGGAACTGACCGCACCTCCGCGCCGAGGCTGGATCGACTGCCCTGATTCAGGATCGTCATGCTCGCCAGGCATGACGGTCGAGTTTGACGACCAGCCTAGCGCGCGCTTGACGTGCGACTCCCAGCCTCGTCGGCGTCCGCGTCGGCCCGCGTGTGATGGATCGTTCCCGGAGCATGCTCCGGCGGCGCGTAGATGGTGTAGAGCCGAAGGTCAGCCGATCCGACGTTGATGAAGTTGTGTCGTGTACCCGCTGGCACATGGACGAGTCGGCCCGCCGTGACGGGGCTGCGTACGCCGTCCAGGACAGCCTCGCCTTCGCCCGCCGTGATGACAAGGACCTGGTCGACATCGTCGTGGGTCTCTTCGCCGATCTCGCTGCCCGCCGCGACGCACATCACGACGACCTGGCTGTGTGGGCCGGTCGAGAGGACCTCCCGGAAGTGCGTGTTGCGCATCGCTCGCGCGACGATGTCCTCATTGAAGGTCATGGCATGTCCTCAGGTAGGGGATAGCGATCGAGTTGAGTCGATCACCCTTGTCCGGCCGCTCCCTGTGCGAGCTGTGTCTGCCGCGGCGCCGCCTTGGGCCAATTGGCCCAACGATCACATCCAAGCATCGCCAAGATCTGCCCGGATCGTGCGCGCCGGTTTCAGATTACGGGTGGATCGCCACCTTCAGCACGCCGTCGCGGCGGTTGCTGAACAGGTCATAGGCCTCGGCGATGTCGTCGAGCGAGAAGCGATGGGTGATGAGCGGCAGTGGGTCGAAACGACCCGACTCGACGGTGGCGATGAGCCGTCGCATGCGCTCCTTGCCGCCGGGGCAGAGGGTGGTGACGATGCGGTGACCGCCGAGGCCGGCGGAGAAGGCGTCGTACGGCATCTCGAGCTTGCCCGAGTACACGCCAAGGCTCGACAGCGTGCCGCCGGGTCGCAAGGAGCGGAGGGCGTTCTCGAACGTGCCCTGGGTGCCCAGCGCCTCGATCGTCACGTCCGCACCGCCGCCCGTGAGCTTCAGGACCTCCGCGACCACATCGACCTGGGTGAAGTCCAGGACGACATCGGCGCCCATGCGCTTGGCCATCTCGAGACGGACGGGGTCGCTGTCGACCCCCATGATGAGCGACGCGCCCATCAGCTTGCTGCCCGCGACCGCGCATAGCCCGATGGGACCAAGGGCGAACACGACGACCGCGTCGCCGATCCGCACCTTTCCCGACTCGGCACCGGCAAAGCCGGTTGAGGCAATGTCCGCGAGGAGGACGACCTGCTCGTCCGTGACGCCGTCGGGGATCGGCGTGAGGTTCGCCTGGGCCGCTGGGACGAGGAGGTACTCCGCCTGCGCGCCGTCGATCGTGTTGCCGAAGCGCCAGCCACCGAGGGCCTCGAAGCCGTCGCCGTGGCCGCACTGGCTGAGGTTGCCGGACAGACAGGCGCGACACTGGCCGCAGGGCGTGATCGCACCGACGAGCACGCGCTGACCGATCTCGTAGCCGGTCACCCCGGCGCCGAGCTCTTCGATGACGCCGACAGGCTCGTGACCGATGATCAGGCCGGGCCGGACGGGGTACTCGCCCTTGACGATATGGACATCCGTGCCGCAGATGGTCGTCAAGGTCACCCGGATCACGGCTTCGCCGGCTCCCGCATGGGCCCGGGGCACCTGCTCGACGCGGATGTCGCCCGGGCCGCGGAACACGGTGGCTCGCATGGTGTCGGATGCCTGGGCCGCGGGTTGCATGATTTCAGCGACGAGTGTCATGGTGGCCTCCTCAGATGTGCCGATGCGAAACGCGCCGCCGGTCGGCCATCGGAGGGTCGGGCCGACGACAAGGGTGCTCAGTCTTCAGCGGTCAGTGCGGCCACCTCGCGAACGACGTCGCTCTGGGAGATCACGCCGATCGGAGTGCCGGCGGGTTCGGCCACCACCACCAGCCTGTGAACGTGGTGTTCGGTCATGATTCGCGCGGCGTGCCTCAGAGACGCGGACGCCGCCACTGTGATGGCCGGGTGCGTCATCAAGTCACGGACAAGCAAGCCGTGCCAACCTGAGACTTGCATCGAGCCCGCTCGCAGGCGAACGATGTCGGTTTGGCTGATGACGCCGACCACTGCACCGTCGCGATCGACGACGGGCATGCCGCTCAGGTCGTACTCAGCGAGTGTCTCGGCGACTTCGGCCAGTGAAGAGTCGGCCCGGACGGTCACCGGATCTGGCGCCATGAGTCTACGGACGTTCAGGGGCGACCCGTACTGATCGTACTCGCTCGTCATCGCTCGCTCCTTCGTGGGGGAGCTTCAGGATGGCGGCGAGCAGCGAAGCGGTCGAGTCCGAAGGGTCACGGAATCGCAGGGCCGAAGGGCCCATTCTTCGACTTTCGCGGCTTCAGTCCGCTTTCGTCTGCGCCACGTCCAAGACAGGCCCAGCGCGCTTACCCACGATCGACCGCGCATTGGTCATGGCGAGGTGGGGCGAGTCCGCCAGCAGGTCGGGACATAGGTCACGAGGGTTGGGGTCCGTCCGGCCCTCGCCGCCAACGCCGGCATGGGTTCGAATCGTGTCGAAGGAGACCCCACATGCGTATTCTCATAAGTGCTGCGTCCCGGCATGAGGCGACGAACGACGTCGCCAAGGTGATCGCCGGCACGATCGAGCGAGCCGGCATCGAGGTCGTGACCCGAAGACCCGAAGAGGTCGGCCACCTCAGCGGCTACGACGCCGTCGTCCTCGGCTCGGCCGTCTATGCCGGACATTGGCTACGCCCGGCGAAGGAGCTCGTCGAGCGTACCTCCAGCCGGATGCGCACCATGCCGGTCTGGCTCTTCTCAACGGGACCGGTCGGGGACCCCTTGAAGCCAGAGAGTCCCCCGGTGGACGTCGCCCCGATGATCGAGCTGTCCGGAGCGCGTGAGCATCGCCTTTTCGGTGGGCGGCTCGATCGCCGACAACTTGGCTTCGCGGAGAAGGCGATTGTCCGCATGGTCGGCGCGGCCGACGGCGATCACCGACCCTGGGCCGAGATCGAGGCCTGGGCCGAGGAGATCGCGGACACCCTCAACGCAGAGACGCTCGCTGCATCCAGGGTGACGGGACGGGCGCACTGACGAGCGGATCCTCGATACGGCGAGCGAACTCCGTGCGAACGCCAAGTTCATTACCTGGTTCGAGGACGCGTTCCTCACTAGAGAGCCAACATCCGGATCGACTGCGGGGGAGTCATACGTGCTGTCGTGGCCTATGAGTCTCGTTGGGGTGACACCGCGGCGATCGCGCGAGCCGTCGCCGAAGGCCCTTGGGCCCGTGGCGCGCGCGCTGACCACCGACGAGGCGTCGACGGCCGCCGTCGCGGGCCTCACTGTGGCCGCTCCGGGCACTGGTCAGGACC
This sequence comes from uncultured Chloroflexia bacterium, assembly GCA_963735785.1. GTDB lineage: Bacteria > Chloroflexota > Limnocylindria > Limnocylindrales > CSP1-4 > SPCO01. Next base: position 1,641,905 of record CAVTMH010000003.1, read on the forward strand.
TGGCCGAAGTGCGACATCCTGCGGCCGTTGCCGGCTTGAAGGCAGTCCACACCGTCATCTTCGCGGGTGAGCTGGTCGCGATCCTCTGGCTGGTGGTCTCCGGTCTCGTCGGTCGACGGGACCGCGCAGTTGGGATCGCCGCTGCGGCGGTCGCGGCGGAGGCCGCGGTGTTTCTCGCCAATGATGGGGTCTGTCCGATCACGCCGCTGACCGAGCGCATGGGAGCAGCCCATGGTTCGGTGTCCGACATCTTCCTTCCCGACGCAGTAGCGCGGACCATCCCGACCTGGTCCACCGGCCTGCTCGCGATCGCTGGGCTGCTCCACATCCGCGCGTTCGTGGTGTCGCGGCGCGGACCATCGGGCGCCGACCGGCCCGGGCGTCGAGCCGTCCGAACATGACCATCGGCCTCCCGTCGATGGGCCGACCGGCTCTGCGCTCAACGGCCTCCGCGCGGTTACGCTCCGATGACTAGGTCGAATTTCGAGGAGGCCGCCACATGATCGGGACGCCGCCCCCGGTGCGCCGCCGGCTCATCGCCCAGTACATCGCAAGCGATCACGCCAGGGACAAGGTCGCGATCGCGCTCTACGAGGCCGTCGTCCAGGGCCTGGAGTTCGGGCCACGCGACCTGCCGCGCGCCGAGGACCAGGAGTGGATCCGCGCCAACATCGCGATCCCCCTGCAGGATGCCACCGACGCGGCGCTGCAGACGCTCGTTCGCTCGGTCAGCCTGACGCTGGAGCTGGCGCCTGACGGCCTGCTCGACCGGTTCGAACAGAGCCACCATCTCGAGGACCTCGGCATCGAGTGATCCACACGAGCCGTCACGCCCGCGCGGCGGCGGGTCGTGATCGGGTCGTTCACGCAAGTCGCCCCCACGTAGACTTCGGCGGTGCACGACGTCGCCCCAGACGCATGACCCCGCCGCGTCCCGTGCTCCGCGTCGTCTGGTTCCTCCACGGGGCCTTTCGCCGGGTCAGCGGTGGCCGGCTCGGGACGAGGCCGCCACGCGGCGAAGGCGTCGGGACGCTGTTCCTGCACACCACCGGGCGGAAGAGTGGCAAGCCCCGGACGAGTGGCCTGTTCTACCTCGTCGACGGCTCGGACCTCGTCGTCGTCGCATCGAATGCCGGAGCTGCCACCGATCCGGCCTGGTGGCTGAACCTGCAAGGCACGCCCGACGCGCAGGTCGAGACCGGCGGCCCACCGCGACCGGTGCGGGCTCGAGCCGCGACGTCCGAGGAGGCGGCGCGACTCTGGCCGCGTCTCGACGCCGGGAACCCCGACTTCGTCGCCTACCGCGCGACGGCAGGCCGGCCGATCCCGGTCGTCATCCTCGAGCCCGCGCCCCGGCGGGATGACCGGGTCAGCGACGGCGGGCAGCCACCGGAACGAGCGTGAGGACGATCACCTGTTCATGCTCGCGCTGGCCGGCGCGCCGTGCTGTGGCGACCGCGTCGCGGACGAGGCTGGGGACGTGCAGCCGCGTGGGGGCTGGGGCGGGCGGGAGGTCGACCACGGCCGAGCGGGCGAGCTCGGGGTTGGCGATCGACGAGCGGGGGCGAACGCGGGCAGAGATCATCGGCGAGTGCCTTACCTGAGGGCTGGTCTGTTATGGGCCTGTAATGTACCGCCCACCGCCGATTCCCGCATACGGCCCGAGGGTTACGGGGGACTGGTACCAATGGGCCACCGGACGGGCGCGAGCGGGCTCCCTGCTATCGTGCGGGGGTGGAGGCCGCACTGATCGATCCCCGGTCGGACGCGCGCGCCGGGGAGCCGTCCGGTGGGTCCGCGCCGCTGCGCGCCCGGTGGCTGGGTCGGGTGGACTACCCTGCGGCGCACGCGCTCCAGAAGCGGTTGGTGGAGCGACGAGCCGCCGGCACGATCGGGGACCAACTGCTGCTCCTGGAGCATCCGGCGGTCCTGACACTGGGCCGCCGGTCGGATCCGGCGCACATCCTCGCGGATGCGGCCGAGCTCGAAGCGCGCGGCATCGCGGTCCAACGCACGGAGCGGGGCGGCGAGGTCACCTACCACGGCCCGGGCCAGCTCGTGGCCTATCCCATCATCCGGCTCAACGAGCGTGGGTTGCTGGTCCGCCCATTGGTCCGGGCGCTCGAGTCCGCGCTCATCGAGACATGCGCCGCCCACGATGTCGCGGCCGGGCGCCGGGAGGGTCATCCCGGCTGCTGGTGCGACCCCGACGGTCCGGCTCCGCGCAAGATCGGCGCCCTCGGCCTGCGCGTCGAACGCGGTGTCAGCTTTCACGGTATCGCGCTCAACGTGACGGTCGACCTCGCGGACTTCGAACTCATCGATCCATGCGGCTTGCCGGGGGTCGCCTCGACCTCGATCGCGGCCGAGCTCGGCGGGCCGAGCCGTCGCCCCTCGACGGCGTCGGTCGAGCGTGCCGCCCGCATCTTCGCGCAGGCGTTCGCGTCGTCGATCGGCGCGCCGCTGGCGATGGCGGACTGAACGGCTGTGGCGAGTGGGCTGTTCGAGCTGCGCAAGGATCCGATCACGGGCTGGTGGGTTGCGACGATCGTCGATCGTGCGTTCCATCGCGACCGGTTCGCCCGCGCGGCAGAGCCCGTGGACGATCGCATGTTCGGGTGTGCCAACTGCTCCAGCCCGGCCGGGGACGGCGTCCGCACGCGGATGCTGAAGGACTTCGCCTTCCACGTCGTCGGGACGGATGTCGAGGCGCGTGAGCTCGATCGGGATCACGGGCTCGCCCAGGTCTCGCTCGCCCAGGCGCGCGCGACGGGAAGCTGGCGCACCGTCATCGCGCCGCCCGGCGAGCACCGCCCCCTGCACGCCGTCGGCACCGAGCTCATCGAGGCGCTCGTGACCGGCGCCCGCGACGCCCTGGCCGAGTCGCGGACGACCAGCCAGACGGAGTACCTCACCGTCGTCCAGAACTGGGGCGCCCAGGCCGGCGCCCGGACCAACCACCTCTGCCTGGACCTGTACGACCTCCCCCAGATCCCGCACCGGATCGCCGAGGAACTGGGCGGTGCCGCGCGTTTCGTCATCCGTGAGGGAGAGTGCCCGTTCTGCCGGCTCGTTCGCGACGAGACACGGCGGCCCGATCGCCTCGTCTGGGAGGATGCCGACAGCGTGGCGTTCGCGCCGTACGCCTCGCGCTCTTCGTTCGAGATCTGGGTCGTGCCGCGCCGCCACGAGGCCGACTTCGGGCGGGCGACCGGGCCGGACATCCGCGCCACCGCCGAGGCCCTGCGCAACGTCCTCGGGCGGCTCGCCGGCGCCCTCGACGGCCCGCCCTACAACCTGGTGCTGCACACCGCGCCGCTGCGCGAGCAGGTCGATGGCACCTACCACTGGCACTGGGAGATCCATCCCCGCCTGCGGGAGATCGCCGGGCTGGAGCTGGGAACCGGATTGCCGGTCAATCCCGTCTCGCCCGAGGACGCCGTGGAGGAATTGCTGGGCCGTAGCGGTTCGGAGGGAGGTGGGTCCGCTTGATTCGCGCCGTGCCCGAGCGCAGCGGGCGTCACATCGGGGGAGGGCGCCACGTCTTTGGCCCATCGAGCGCGCGCCCCCCATCGGCCGTGTGCCCCGACCTCACCCGCACGGAGTCCTCGTGGTATCCGACGCAACCGCCCGTCTGCGCGACCCGCTCGGCCGCACCATCGACGTCCTCGCCGTCTGGGGCCGCCCGATGAGTGGTACCTGGGATCGCGACGAGGCGGGCGTCTTCGTCGAGACCCTGTTCGCCAAGCACCACGGCGAGATCTACGCCTACCTGATGCGCATGATGCGCGACCCCGAGATGGCCGCGGACATGACGCAGGACGCCTTCGTGAAGGCGTACAAGAACTACGCGACGCTCGAGAAGCCCGAGAACGCACGCGCGTGGCTGTACCAGATCGCCCATCGGGTCGCGCTCGATGAGATCCGACGACGCAAGATCATCCGGTTCCTGCCGTGGACCGGCGAATCGAAGGGATCGGCACCGTCGGCTGAGCACCTGGCCCTCGAGGGCCGGCTGTCGGGCGAGATGCAGCGGGCCCTGGCCCGGATCCCGGAGCGCCAGCGCGCCGCGTTGTTGCTCGCCGAACTGCACGACTTGACGGGCCTCGAGCTTGCATCCGCGCTCGGTGTCAGCCACGTGGCCGCCCGGGCGCTCCTGACCCGCGCCCGTGAGAGCCTGCGCCAGGCGCTCGCGGCCGAGCGGGAGACCGAGGCCGTCGCCGAGGCAGCCCGCGAGCGCGGGACGACGGCTCGGGTGGACCGATGAGTCGCTTCGGGCGCGTCGCACGCCGACCCGATCACTGGCGTTCACCCCACGAGCGCGCCCGCGTGCGTCTGGCCGAGCGGATGGCCGGTGAGCTCGGCCCGGACGAGGCGGCCTGGCTCGACGAGCATGTAACTGATTGTTCCCCTTGCGCGAGTGTGGCCACGCAGTACGCGGCCGACCGGCTCGCCCTCCGTGGGCTTCGCGACACGCCGCCCCAGCCTCCGCGCGACCTCTGGGCACGGACGTCGGCGGCGATCGAACAGGAGGCGGGAAACCGACACGCGGCCGGCGGGGTTGCCTTCCTCGGTGGGTCCCGCATCCCGATCGGCGCCCTGTCGGGGATCGCGGTCGTCGCCCTCGTGATCGGCGTCAGCACGCTGTCGAGCAGCATCGTCACGCCGTCGCCGGCAGGTCCCGGTGCGACGAACGGTCAGGCCGCCGCTCCCAGCGACGCCGCGGGCGGTGGACCGGACGGTGCCCAGGCCACGCCATTCGCCGTCGGTGCGGGGTCGGTGCAGTGGGTGGACAAGACGGCCAATGGCACGCTCGCGTTCAACAACGCGTCCGTGGACGAGGTCTGCCCCACCAACGGGACCTCGCGATGCCCGGCCCTCAAGCTTGAGGCACAGCAGCGGCTGGCCGTGGACTCGACCCCGCACACGATCATCGGATCCCCGACCGACGGCCAGGCGGTGATGATCGCCGACGACGGCTCCGGGGGCGATCAGCTGGTCCTGGTCGACCTGCCCGAGCCCGCCCGGACGGCAGCTCCATCGGCGACGCCGACGCCCACGGAGGACGCGGGCCGGTCCCTCGAACCGGCGGCGACCGGCTCGGCCGAAGCCACCACGGCCCCTTCCTCGACACCGACGCCGTCGGACGCCATGTCGTCGCAGGAGCCCACGGAGAGCCCCGGGACCGACACGAGCGGGCCCACGCCCCCGGCGACCGCGGCCATCCCGTCGCCGAGCCTCTCGCCCGAGCCGACCGTCGCCGCGAGCCTCGCGATCGCCAGCGATATCGAGCTCGTCGGCGAATCGGCCGCCTTCTCGGCCAGTGGCTCGTGGTTCGCGTTCACCGCACGGCCGGCCGACGGATCACGTGGGGCTGACGTGTATGTCTGGCGCGTGGGCGACGAGGCGGCCCGGGCGATCACCACCGACGGCGGGAGCGTGTTCGCGTCGTGGGACGGCGACCAGATCGTCGCAAGCAGGCCGCACTCGGCGCGACTGGAGGGCGAAGCCGTTTCGCCGGCCAGTGTCCGGATCGATCCGGCCACCGGCGAGGAGTCGCCGGCCGGCGACGTCTGGCGCCCGGTCGTCGACCCGACGAGCCGCCGCGCGATCGGTTGGTCCGGGTCGATCACCCGGGCGGATGACCTGGCCACGTGGGCCCCGGACGTTGGTCGGCTGGAACTTCTCCGCTGGACCGACCGAGGTGCGAGCGACGCCGAGGGCGGCGTCACGTCTGCTGCACTGGTCCTTGCCGACACGGCCCCGGCCGGCTTCGATGTCCGCTGGGACGAGCGTGGTGAATGGGTCGCAGTGTGGGTCGCCGACGCCGCCGATCCCCGCGTCGGCCGACTCACGCTGTACCGTGTCGATGGGGACGGCGAACTGGAAGTCGCCGACGACGCCCCGACCGGGGTGCCGGCACTGCCTGGGTTCTCGATCGGCGAGGGACGCCTTGCCTGGGCCACCCCGCCCGGCCAGGACGGCGAGGGCAGTCGGATCCAGATCGTCGCCTGGGGTGACGATGGCGTCGGCTCCGTCGAGAGCGCACCCGGTGAGGATCTCGTCGTCATCCGCTGATCCCCGTTCCGGCAGACGCCGACAGGCGTGCAATCCGCGTCCCGCCGTCGTATCGTTCCCGGCCTATCGTGCGACCCAGATGGTTGGTCGTGGGGTCGGTGCTCACTGCCGCCCTCGCCCTGGCCGCGTTGCCGGGTCTCGCAGGCTCCCGCGCCCCCAGCGCCCTGGAGCCGGTGCCGGCCGCCGCGTTCCAGTCGCTCTCGATCCCCGCGTCTGCGCCCTCGGCCCTCAAGATCGCCGGGCTCGACGGCGGCTACCTGTCCGCGGGCGTCGTCCACGAGCGTGCCCCCTTCATCGAACCGGGCTCCGCGGCGGTGTCCGGCCCGACCGGACGGGCCAACCTGCGCCAGGCCGACCCGGGTGCGCACTCCAGCCGCAAGCCGGCGAAGTACACACTCCGCGGCGAGGCCACGTTCTACGACAACGGCACGACCGCGATGCGACTGCCCCGCGGCACGATCGTCGTCATCTGCGGTGCGGGCGGCTGCATCGAGCGGGTCGTCAACGACTACGGGCCACAGCAACCATCCCGCATCGTGGACCTGTATCGACCCGATTTCTTCGAGATCTGCGGCTGCCCGTCATGGAGCGGGATCGTGGACGTCACCGTCCACGTCTACTGAACGCTCGGCCCCCGCGGTATCCTTCGCACTGACCCTTCGGCCGCGGCCCCGTGAGGCCGCCCGTGTGGCCCCGAGAGGCCGGGAAGGAGCGAGTGACCGGACGCCGGATCATGACCGCCGACGAGATCCGTCGAGCGACGATCCGCCTCTCCCACGAGATCGTCGAGAAGCAGGCGGGCACCGATGGCCTGCTGCTCATCGGCATCCAGCGTCGCGGCGTGCCGCTTGCGCGGCGGATCGCGGCGGCCATCCTGGAGAACGAGGGTGTCCTGGTACCGGTCGGAGCGCTCGATATCACGTTCTATCGCGACGACCTCTCGCTGGTCGCCCAGCAGCCCGTCGTGAAGGGCACCGAACTTCCGTCCGGCATCGACGGCCGCACGGTCATCCTCGTCGACGACGTGCTGTACACGGGCCGGACGATCCGCGCCGCCATGGACGCCCTCGTCGACTTCGGTCGACCGCAGGCGATCCGCCTGGCGGTCCTCGTCGACCGCGGGCATCGCGAGCTGCCGATCCGGGCCGATCACGTCGGCAAGAACGTTCCCACGTCGCGCGAGGAGCTGGTCCGGGTCCATCTCGACGAGACCGATGGCGAGGATGGGGTCGAGATCGAGCGGATCGTCGACGTGCCCGAGCCCATCGGGGCGGGCGAGCCGGTCGGGTGAGCGCCGTGATCGACGGACCCGTGGCGACCGAGGTGGTCGTCCCGTCCGTCGACGTGGCGCCCGAGAGCCAGCCGGTCGGCTGGCGTCATCGCCACCTCCTCGACGTCGATGGCCTGACAGCCGTAGACCTCGACCTCGTGATGCGCACGGCGGACGCCATGCGCGAGGTCCTCGCGCGACCGATCACCAAGGTGCCGGCATTGCGCGGGCGGAACGTGACGATCCTGTTCTACGAGGCGTCGACCCGGACGCGCGTCTCGTTCGAGGTCGCCGCGAAGAACCTCTCCGCCGACGTCGTCAACATCGCCGCAGGGACATCCTCGGTGACGAAGGGCGAATTGCTGGTCGACACCGTGCGGACGGTCGAGGCGCTCGGTGCGCAGATGCTGGTCATCCGCCATGCCGTGTCCGGTGCGCCGTATCTCGCCGCCGAGATCTTCGGCGGCTCGGTGCTCAATGCAGGCGATGGCTGGCACGCCCACCCGACGCAGGCGCTGCTCGACCTGTACACGATGCGAGCCCGGCTGCCGGGCGGTTCCGTCGCCGGACGCAAGGTCGTGATCCTGGGTGACGTGCTCCATTCGCGGGTCGCCCGCTCCAACATCTGGTCGCTGACCGCGGCCGGCGCGGACCTGTGGCTGTGCGGGCCGCCGACGTTGCTGCGCGGGTTCGAGGCGTGGGCGGGGCGCGGGGCTGCGGCGGGGCGGAGGTTCCACGTCACCGCGAACGTCGAGGAGGCGCTGCGGGACGCGGACGTCGTCATGGCCCTGCGGATCCAGCGCGAGCGGATGGCGTCGGGGCTGCTGCCGTCGATGCGGGAGTACGCAGCCCGCTACGGGCTCACCGCCACGCGGCTTGCGCTGGCATCGCCCGGGGCCCTCGTGATGCACCCAGGCCCGATGAACGAGGGTGTGGAGATCGCCGCTGACGTGGCCGCCGGCGCCCAGTCGGTCATCACGGATCAGGTGACCAACGGCGTCGCGATCAGGATGGCGCTGCTGTATCTGCTCGCGGGAGTGGCGGGGGCGGACCCGAGCGCCTCGCCCGCCGCATGACCGATCTCGATATCGGACGTGCCTGGCTGGTGGACCCGGCTGCGGGGCGGGAGGGGCCCGGGGAGATCGTCGTCCGCGACGGCATCCTCGAGGCCGTGACGTGGCTCGACGGAGCGGAAGCCGACGGCATCGATCCCGATGGCGTCGTCGTGACACCAGGCTTCATCGATCTGCACGCGCACCTGCGCGAGCCCGGCAACGAAGACGCCGAGACCGTGGCCTCCGGGCTGGCGGCCGCAGCGCACGGTGGATTCACGACGGTCTGCGCGATGCCGAACACGACCCCGGCACTCGACGAGCCAGGGGTGCTCGCCCGGATGCATGCCGCCGCTGTCGCTTCCGGGTCACCCGTGGAGCTGCTCGCCCACGGCGCGGTGACGAGCGGTCGCGCGGGAGAGACCCTCGCGGCCCTCGGGGAACTGGCCGACGCTGGCGTCGTCGGCTTTTCGGACGACGGGTCGCCCGTTCGGTCTGCGTCGATCCTGCGCAATGCGCTGGCCTACGCCGGCGCGCTCGGACTCCCGATCGTCGATCACCCGGAAGACACGGCGCTGACCGACGGCTCGGAAGCGAACGACGGACTCGTCGCGACCGTGCTGGGGCTTCGCGGCTGGCCCGCCGCGGCCGAGGAGGCGGCGGTCGGGCGTGACCTCGCGATCCTCGCCGACGTCCGGCGCGATGTGCCGCGCGCGCGGCTGCACCTGACCCACGTTTCGACAGCGGGAGCCCTCGACCTCGTCCGGCGCGCCAAGGCCGCCGGCCTGCCCGTGACCTGCGACGTCACGCCCCATCACCTCGCGCTGACGGACGAGTGGATCGCGGGCGCCCGTCGGTTCGCCTGGGAGGTTGGCGAAGACGGCGACGCCTGGCGCGATGGCGCCCTGATCGCGGCCCCGTACGCGTCGTCCCTGCGGGTCAATCCGCCACTCCGGTCGCCAGCCGATGCCATGGCCTGCCTGGCCGCAGTGGCCGATGGCACGGCCGACGCCATCGCGACCGACCACGCTCCGCACACCGAGGTCGACAAGGCCGTCGAGTTCGGCCTTGCGGCGAATGGGATCAGTGGCATCGAGACGGCGCTCGGGCTCGTCCTGGCCGCGGTGGACGCCGGTCGCCTGACCCTGATGCAGGCCGTCGCGGCACTCACCGTGGGTCCCGCCGGGGTCATCGGCGGCCGGTCGCGACGCAACGGCTCCGTCGGGCTGGCGGAGGGTGCCGCGGCCGACCTGGTCGTGTTCGATCGCTCGGACCGGTGGACCGTGTCACCGGGGTCGCTGCACTCGCTCGGCAAGAACTCGCCCCTCCTCGGAATGGAGCTCCCGGGCTGCGTGCTCCTCACGATGGCGGGCGGTCGGCTCGCCTACGAGGCGCCGACCGCCTGACGCGAGCCGCGTCGCGTGTCGGCTTGCCGACGTTCTGGTTCGCGGATGCAACGAAATCGCCGTACGGAGCGTCACCTTGGTACTTCGGACGGCGCACAGTCAAGGTGAGCATCCGGGGTCGAGCCCAGACTCGGCGCAGGAGATCAGGACATGGACGTCAGCGATACGAGGCCAAGGTCGGGAGCGGGTCCGTCACGTCCGTCCGGCTGCCTGGCGCCGGGTTGTCCCTGTCAGGACGCGCGCATCGTGTCCCACCGGCGCGCCCGGTTCTTCCACCACCTGGCGGTGGTCAGCGGGGAGACTGCGGACCGCGTTATCGCGCCCGAGCCCGATTGGCGCCTGCCCACGATGCTCGATCCGGAGTCGGGTCGCTAAGACCCACCGATCGCTTGCTCAGTCGCGGCGGCTGTCGAGGTGCGCCTCGGCGTCCCGGACGGCGCGCCGCAGCTCGTCGCTGCTGGTGGGAGCCGCCCAGCCCACGATAAGGCGCACCGGCCACTGACTTCCCGCAAGCCACCGCTCGGCGGCGACCGCGATCCGCGCGGCGAACCGCGCGGCACCGTCCATGTCCGTCTCGAGCAACAGCAGGCCGAATCGGGCATCGGTCAACCGGGCGACCCGGTCCGAGTCGCGGACCATGGACACGAGGATCTCGGCGCACGGGGGCACCAGGCGGTTCATCGCGGCCTGGCCCATCCGCTCGACCATTTCCTCGAGGCCGTCGAGCTCGGCCAGGACCACCGCGGTCGGACGCCCGTATCGGCGCTGGCGCACGGCCTCCTCGGCGATGAGCGAGTCCCAGAGCTGGCGATCGATGAGACCTGGCAGTGGTCCGCGCGCGGTCGGTGACCAGGCCCAGCCGGTGGCTGGCGGTCGGGTCGGTCCGACGGGAAGCTCGGCCGAGACCGGGGGTAGCTCCGTCCCGGGGTCGGGCTGGATCTGGGTCCACAAGGGGGGCGCCGGCGGTTCCTTTCCGACCCCTCGGACAGCCGGTGCCGGGGCGGCGGTGTCGGACCCGGCAAGCGCGTCGTCCGTCGCGGCTCGCTCCCCGGTCGCGTCGATCGGCGGATCGGGCTTGTCCCTCCGGATCGCCGGCGTCTCGACGTCCGGGGCGGGGCGCGTGCTCGGGCCCTGCGCCTCCTTGGCCTCGATCGAGCGGACCAACGCCTCGACCGCGGCGGCGGTCGGCTTCCGGTCGGATGGAGAGCCGGTCATCGGTTGCCCGACAACACGGATAGTGGCGACTTCCACCATGACGTGCTGCCCTTGGCGGCTGGCACGTCATACGTGAGCAGCTCCCGCGCGAAGGCCCGGTAGTCGCTGGTGGCCACGCTGTCAGGGGCGAACTCCGTGATCGGCTGCCGCGCCTCGGCCGCCTCCGCGAGCTTGATGGTCTCGCGGATCCGCGACGTGGCGATCTCGTTCGGGTACTCGGCCTCGAGGAGCTCGATGACCGCCCGAGCATGTCGTGTCCGGCTCACCCGGCAGGGGAGCAGGCAGACCGATCCAAGGTTCGGATTCAGCGACCGCACGGACGGAAGCTCGTCGATGACCGCAACGGCCCCGGTCATCGCCATCGAATGCGCCTCGACCGGGATGACGAGCTCCGACACACCCATGAGCACGCCGATCGACAGGTACGAGAGCGACGGCGGGCAGTCGATGATGACGAACGCCCAGCGCGGGGGGAGGCGCTGGATGGCCCGCGAGATGCCCAGGCTGAGGTCGCCATGCATCGACTTCTCGGCACTGACCAGCCACGGGGTCGACGGGACCATCTCGAGGCTGGGCGTGCCGGTCGGAGTGGCGAGCCGGGCCAGGTCGCCGGTGACCGTGAAGGCCTCGCGCATGCCCCGATCAGTGCCCTCGCGGTCCAGCCAATCCGACGCACTGCCCTGTGGGTCGACGTCGATCAGCAGGACGGGTTGCTGCAGTCCGGCAAGCGCAGCGGCCGTGTTGACGGCCGTCGTCGTCTTGCCGCTGCCGCCCTTGCGATTTATGATCGCGATCGTTCGCATCCGTCCCCAGCCTGGTCGGTCGACTGATCCCCGGCGACCCGGCCGGGATAGCCAACCGATCGTAGCCGACAGCCTCGTTTCGTGTTCCCCTGATTTTCGGGCCATGCCTGGCGCACCGGATGGGCTCCGCGATTCCGTGCATCCGGCACTCGGCTACGCTCCGTTCGATGGCACCCCGAGGCGAACTCAACCCGGACTACGAGCGCCGCCCGTACTGGCACGCGTCGATGACGCCACTGCCGGATCGGTCGGGACGGGACCTCCCTGATACGGCCGACGTGGTCGTGATCGGTGGCGGGTACGCCGGCATCAATGCCGCCCGCGAGCTGGCCCGCCGGGGCGTGGCGGTCACGCTCGTCGAGGCCCACACCCTCGGTTGGGGGGCGTCCATGCGCAACGGCGGCATCGTCCATGCCGGGTACAAGTGGAGTGCCCGCCAGCTCATCGAGCGCTACGGCCAGGAGACCGGAGCAGCGCTCTATCGCGAGACCCTGGATTCCTACGACCTCGTGAAACGCCTTATCGACGAGGAGGCGATCGACTGCGATTTCCGCGAGGGTGGCCACCTCGAGCTCGCCTTCGCGCCGTCGCACGTCCCCGAGCTCGAGCACGCACGGGTCAGCCTCGCGTCGGTCGGGGTCACCTCCACGGTCGTGCCCCGCGAACGGATCCGAGAGGAGATCGGCACCGACGCCTATTACGGCGCGCTGGCGGTCGAGGGGAGTGGGCTGCTCCACCCCGGTCGCTACTTCGCGGGTCTGGCCTCAGCCGCGGCGCGAGCCGGCGCTGACCTGCACGAGGGCGTCCGGGCGCGGTCGATCAGACGGGGGGCCGACGGGCGGTTCGTAGTCGAAACGACGCGCGGAGGGATCCTTGCGGGCGACGTCTTCGTCGCTACGAACGGGTACACCGACGGCGTCGTCCCGTCCCTGCGCCGCCGGATCATCCCCATCGGCTCGTACATCATCGCGAGCGAGCCACTCCCCGAAGGGCTGGCCCACGAGCTCTCCCCGAAGGGCCGCGCGTTCTTCGACACGAAGAACTTCCTGTACTACTGGCACGTGTCGGCCGACAGGCGGGTGATCTTCGGCGGCCGGGCGTCCTTCCTGCCCACCTCGATCGACCACACCGCGCAGATCCTCCACCGTGGGCTGCTCGAAGTCCACCCACAGCTGGCCGACCACCGGATCGAGTACGCATGGGGCGGGAATGTCGGGTTCACCTTCGACCGGATGCCGCACGTCGGGCGGACGCGGGACGGCGTTGCCTACGCGATGGGCTGCTGTGGGACAGGGGTGGCGTTGATGACCCACCTCGGCACCCGGGTCGGACAGTGGCTGGCGGGTGGCGAGGCACCGGCCCTGACGCGCCTGAAGTTCCCGCTCGTGCCGGCCCCATTCGAGGGACGGCCATGGTTCCTGCCGTTCGCCGGCGAGTGGTTCCGGCTGCAGGACTGGCTGGCGGCGCGCTCTCGACGGCGGGACTAGACGGTAGGTCGGGCGGTCGGGCGGCGAGGTTGCCCGGGCATAGTCCCTAGCGAACGCAGCCGGCGAACCGCGTCGTCAGCTGGTCGCCATCCGGGGCGCCCGACGTGACCTGGAGCTTTCCGTCGGGGATCGGGGCCTGGATGATCGGTACGGCGACCACACTGCCGTTGATGGCGATCGCCAGAAACTCGCCGAGGTGGCCGGCCGAGTGTGCCCCGACGCGGCCGATGGCATCGCCTCGCAGCTCGAGGTTCACGGCGGGATGATCCATCGAGTCCCGACCCATGGTGAACGCCGTGCGATCGAAATCATCAGGGGCGGCCAGTACCCGAGACCCCGGAGGCAGCGGGTCGCCTGGCGCCATCGTCGAGTTCGCCGGAAGCGCGAAGATCGTCACGTCGCAAGGGAGCGGCGGCGTCACCGACGAGCAGCCGACCAGCATCCCCCCGACGGCGATCGCCACGAATGCAACGACGAAGAACCGTGTCATGTTGCCTGCCCGAGCTCGCGCAGCTTCTGAAGCAGGAAGTCGATGTCGGCCTCGGTGGCGAGATAGTTGACGATCCCGGCCCGGAGCCAGGTCGAGCCACGAAGGCGAGTGGTCGTCAGCCAGCCATCGCCGGACGCCTCGAGCGCCGCCTGGAGTCGATCCTGATGTGTGTCGAGGTCGGGGCCTGCGACTCCCGGCGGCCGGTGTCGGAAGCACACGACTGAGAGCTCCGGCATCGCCGGGTCGGCCTCGAAATCATCCGAGTCGGCGCAGCGCGCGGCGAGATGGGCAGCGAGGTCGTCGTTGGCCTCGATGAGTCGGCCGAAGCCGGTGGTACCCACGTGCTTCCAGGTCATCCACAGCTTCAGCGCGCGCCAGCGACGGGTGCCCTCGAAGCTCAGCTTGTAGAAGTTGAGCTGGTCGTCGTGACCACCGTGATCGTCATCAGGGCCCCTGCCGTCGTGGGCTTCGCCGCCGCGGTAGTACTCGGGCGCTCGGCCGCCGAAGACCGCCCCGAGCGCCCGCCCGTCGCGGACGAGCAGGCCCCCGATGTCGTAGGCCTGGAAGAACCACTTGTGTGGATCCACCGTCACGGAGTCGGCCCGCTGCAGGTCGGGGACGCGCCCCTTGTCGCGGTCGGAGAGTCGGGCGCCGCCGCCGTATGCGGCGTCCACGTGCAGCCACAGGTCCTCGGCGGCCGCGACATCGGCGAGCTCTCCGATGGCATCGACCGACCCGGTGTTCGTCGAGCCGGCGACGGCGGCGATGGCGAACGGTGTCAGCCCGGCCGCGCGGTCGCGAGCGACCGCGGCGGCGACTGCGGCCCCCCGCAGGTGGAACTCGTCGTCGGCGGGCAGCACGGCGAGCGTGTCCGCTGGGAACCCGAGCTCATCGAGCGCCCGCGCGATCGAGAAATGGGTCTGGTCGCTCGTGTAGACGCGGGCGCCGTCGAGCGCGCCTCCCCGAGGCGGCCCGTCCAGGCCCCTGAGCTTCCCGAGGTGCAGGTCGCGGGCGAGGGTCATGCCCATGAAGTTGGCCATCACGCCGCCGCTCGTCAGCAGCCCGAAGCCCGCCGGTCCATAACCGACGAGGTCGCACAGCCAGCGCACGACCTCCTCCTCCACGAACGCCGCGAACGGGCCGGCATGCCACACGTCGACGCCCTGGTTCGCCACCTGGGCCAGCAGCTCGCCCATGATGGACATCGGCAGCGGAGGAGGCGTGAAGTAGCCGAACTGGCGGGGATGTTGCGCATTCATCAGGCCGCCGGCGAGGCGGTCGGTGAACTCGGCGATGACCTCGGCCGCCGGCGTGGGCGCCCTCGGCGCGGGACCGGGGCCGGTCATGTCGTTTCCGTAGTACCGGCGCCGCGCCTCGGCGTAGGCCGAGGGAGCACCCATGGCGCGGATCATCGCCGTGCCGTACAGGAACTCGAGGGCAGCCGCCCAGGTCCGCTCGCCGAGCTCGCTCAGCGCCGCGCGGGATGCACCCTCGTCCCGGAAACCGATCAACTCGGGTTCCGGGTGCCAGTCGAAGCGAGCGAGGTACGCGTCGATGTCGGGCGGTGCGGTCGGATGCTGGATGGTCGATCGGTCGGTCATCGCGCTCGATGGTAGCCGCCCGTCGGTCGTGGAGCGGCCGCCGTCCGTCGTCTGTCGGTCGCGCATCGTAGGCTTGCGGTCATGACCGACGCGCACGACCCCGCCGGCCGCGCCCGCCTGGTCGAAGCCCTCGATCCGCTCGGGGTGGACTACGAGCTGTTCGCCTGCGATCCGGCATTGGCGGACACGGCGGCCTTTTGCGCAGCCTATGGATTTTCGCCGGAGGACTCGGCGAACACGATCCTCGTCATCGGCAAGAGCGATCCGCCGCGCTACGCCGCGTGTGTCGTGCTCGCCCCGAACCGCCTGGATGTGAACCGGACCGTGCGCGATCGACTCGGGACGCGCAAGGCGTCGTTTGCGCCGTCCGAGGCCACACGTGAGATCACCGGCATGGAGATCGGTGGTGTGACGGTCTTCGGCTTGCCGCTCGACCTGCCGGTCTGGGTCGATGCGCGCGTGATGAAGCGCGAGCGCGTCGTGCTTGGTGGCGGCTCGCGGTCGTGGAAGGTCATCGCGCCGCCTTCGATGCTGCTGGAGCTGCCCGGGGTCGAGGTGGTCGAGGGTCTTGCGACCGAGCCGACGACGGGGTAGCGGGGGCAGGTCAGCGGCGCTCGGCGGGTTCCTGCCGCCTCCCGTATCGTTCCGGCTCGTGACCGACGACGATCCAGCCGCCGACCCGACATCGCCCAGGCCGCAACGTCAGCCCGGGCCCGTCAAGTACAAGGGCGAGGAGCTGGACGCCGAGCGAGGCCCGGGGCTCGGCTGTTTCCGGTTCCAGCTGGTGGTGCTGGTCGTGCTGGTCGTCCTCACCCCGCTCACCGTCGTGTGGCGGTGGCCCGACGTCGTCAGCGCCGTGTTGCTGTTCGGCGTGATCCTGCTGCTGCTGATCACGGGCCAGACGATCATCTTCCTGCTCCGGTTGGTGGCGGCCGACCGGCGTGGCCGGCGGCGGCCGTTGGGGAGTGCCACGAAGACCGTCGGCGAGCTCGAGGACGAGGGCGCGGCTGCTGAGCCGGACACAGGGAGCAACGACCGGGCCGAACGCGGTTCGGCCCCGGCGAGATCGGATTGGTCGTCAGCGCCTCCCGATGTCGATCCTGCCACCCCGCCGTGGTGCGGAACGGAACGTCGCGCCCGGGCCCCGTGCGACAATGGCCGCCGCCCAGACAGCCAGGAGGACCGCACCGCCCGTGCCCGTGCTCGCGACCTACTTCTCCGTTCGCCGCGGCCGCGACCCGTTCTTCAAGTTCTTCATGAAGACGATCTTCCCGCGTCAGGTGCGGGAGTACGAGGCGCGCTTCGGGATCCGGTTCATCGGCTGGTACAACGTCGCGCATGGCTGGGACTTCGACAACGTCATCCTGCTCGACCTGCCCGACTACGCCACCCTCGACAAGCTCGAGAGCGACGAAGCCACCCGCGCCCTCGGCCACCGGGCCGGCGAGTGGATCTTCGAGCGCCACCATTCGATGTTCCTGCGCGAGCGAATGGGTCCCGACCTCGAATACCATCGCTGACCCGACGACCGAGAGCGAGACATGAGCATCCGACGCGAAGCACGACCACCTGGCGACGAACCGAACGGGAGGCAACCCATGGATACGGGCCGCAACGACCTGCTCGGGGAGATCGCGGCGGACGCCGCCCTCGAGCGTTCCGACTTCCTCGTCCAGAGCGACCGACCAGCTTCGCCGGTTCCTCGATCGCCACAAGGAGCGCCTCGCGGCGTATCGGCGGCCTGACCCTCATCGACGAGGAGCCCGACTACCTGTCGATCGCGCCCGACCTCTCCTTCCGCAGCCGAAGCCGCTATCTCAGGACGAATCGACCGGCGAGTGGGTCAGCGAGACCGAGGTCATCGAATCGGCGGCCGAGCTCGTGGAGCTGTACAACCCGGCCGACATCTACGCCGCGTTCGCCGACGCCGCCACGGAGGCGGCGGGCATGGCGAGGCCCCGACCGCGGCGGACGACCTGCTCGAGGTCGGCCGGCATCGCGCCCGAGGAGACCGTCTCCCTCGGCGAGGATCCCGTACGCCGCCGCGGCCGACTCGTGGGCGGCCGGCCAGCGCGAGCCCGCCGCGCTCGAGGACGACGAGAGCGGCCGCCCGGCGGCTGTACGACCTCGCCCTCGAGTACCAGGAACGCAGCCAGCGCAGCGAGTCGCGCCTGCTGGAGCGAGTTCGAGGTGCGCGGCCGCCGGCTGCATCGGGCCTGCTCGGCGACCTCGTGATCGTCGACGACGACGACGAGCGGCTGGTGCTCACCGCCGACCGGCGAGTTCCGTGCCGAGGTCATCCCCGAGGAGGCGGACGGCGCGTGGCGCACGCTTGACGGCGACCGGATGAGCTCGTCGAGTTCTACGACCCGACCGACGTCTTCGGCGACCTCGCCGACGCGCTGGCCGAGGCCTTCCCGGCCGTCGCTCCGGAGTACGCAGGCGCGGCCGCCGACGTGGCCGAGACCGGGAACGGGGAGCCCGCGATCGCCGATGCCGGGGATACGGCGGACGTCGAAGACGTCGAGGACGTGGTCGACGTCGAGGACGAACCGCCGGACCGGGAGGACCGCCCCACCGCGTGACGATGCGGCTCGCCGCGGCGGAGCTCGTGGAGAGCCGCGAGATCCTGCCGGGTCAGTGGCTCCAGGCGTACCACGCGCCGACCATCGCAAGCAGCGCGCGGGCGGGCCAGTTCGTGCATGCGCGGACAGGCGACTATTCCGGGATGGTGCTGCGCCGCCCATTCTCGGTCAACACCGCCGACGTCGCGACCGGCGTCATCACGATCCACTTCCGGGTGATCGGGCGCGGCACGGAGTGGTTCACGCGGCTGCGCCAGGGCGATGCGGTCGACCTGCTGGGCCCCCTGGGCCGCCCGTTCGAGGTGGATCCCCGGAGTCGCCACCTCCTCCTGATCGCCGGCGGTCTTGGCATGGCCGGGGTCCGGATGCTCGCCGACGAGGCGATCCGCGACGGCCGCCAGGTAACGTTGCTGTTCGGCGCGGCAGGCTCGCGAGAGGTGTATCCATCCAGCCTTCTCCCCGACGAGATCGAGTACGTGGTCGCCACCGACGACGGGTCACTCGGTCGCCTGGGGTTCGTCACCGACCTCGTCCCCGAGTACGAGGCCTGGGCCGATCAGGCGTTCGCCTGCGGTCCGTCCGGGATGCTTGCTGCGCTCGCGAGCCAGGCAGAGGGCCGCCGCGGTCGACTCGGCGTCGCCAACCTTGGCCGGAAGCGTGGCGGGGGTCGCGCCGATCCTGTCGGCTCCGCTGCCGCGAGACGCAAGGCGTTCCTGCAGGTGTCGATGGAGCAGAACATGGGCTGTGCCGTCGGTGCGTGCCTCGGCTGCGTCGTGATGAGCACGACCGGTGTCCCGCAACGGGTCTGCCGCGAGGGCCCGGTCTTCGCCGCGGAGGAGCTGGTCTGGGAGGGCGCCTGGTCGTGAAGGCGAAGCGCCGGGTCGTGACATCCTCGGGCCGGCCCGCCGGGTCCAGCCGTACGCCGCTCCCCCGTCGCAGCCGCCCGTCGCTACCGACCGCCACCCCTCGAGCCGGGTCGGCGCCGCGCATCGCGTCTCCCGTGGCGAATGCCCACAGGCCGGACGACGCCGACCCGGCCGACGACGCCTACGCTGTCGAGATCGACCTGTCGGTCGATCTGGGGCGTGGGCTCGTTCTGCCGAACCCGATCCTCGTCGCGTCCGGGACGTTCGGCTACGGGGTCGAGTACGGCGATGTCGTGGAGGTCGATCGGCTCGGCGCGATCTGCTGCAAGGGGACCACGCTCAAGCCCCGCATCGGCAACCCGACGCCGCGGGTGACCGAGACCCCGGGCGGGATGCTGAATTCGATCGGCCTCCAGAATCCGGGCGTCGACGCGGTGATCGAGAAATACGCGAAGACCTGGGCCTCCTGGAAGGTGCCGGTCATCGTGAACGTGGCCGGTGAATCGGTCGGGGACTACGTCGAGGTCACCCGCCGCCTTGAAGGCGTGCCCGGGATCGCCGCGATCGAGCTGAACATCTCCTGTCCGAACGTCGGCAAGGGTGGCCTCCAGTTCGCCATCGACGCCGGCGCCGCAGGCGAGGTGACCGCCGCGGTCCGGCGCGCCACCGACCTGCCGCTGCTCGTGAAGCTGTCGCCGAACGTCGCCGACATCCGGCCCATCGCCCGGGCCATCGCCGATGCCGGCGCCGACGCCCTGACTGCGATCAACACGCTGTCCGGGATCGCCGTCGCGCCGGGGCGTCGCCGCCCGTTGCTCGGCAACATCTACGGCGGCCTGAGCGGGCCGGCGGTCAAGCCCGTGGCCCTGCGCGTCGTCTACGAGGCGGCCCAGGCCGTGCGGATCCCGGTCGTCGCCATCGGCGGCGTGACGGAGCTCGCCGACGTCCTCGATTTCCTGGCGGTCGGCGCCGTGGCGGTCCAGGTTGGCACCGCGATCTTCGCCGACCCGACCCTGCCCGTGCGGCTGGTGGACGAGCTGGCGGCCGAGTGCCGGCGCGCCGGCGTCGCCACCCACCTCGCCCTGGTCGGCACGGCGCTGCCGGAGCGGGCGGGAACGCCCTCGGCGAAGGGCGTCGAATACCGGCCATGACGAGGCCGGTCGGCGCGAGCCGCTAGGATTCACGACGTGACCACCATCAAACCCGCCCTCGAGATGGCGGCTCGTGCCGGCGTCGCGCAGCGAACCGAGGCCCTGTTTCGGGCGTCCGGCGCGTTCCGCGAGGGGCATTTCCAGCTCAAGAGCGGCCGACACGCCGATGCTTACGTCGAGAAGTTCGCGGTCCTGTCCGACCCGGCCGCCACGAGTGAGCTGTGCGGGTTCTGGGCGGCACGGATGCGCGGAGGTGGCGACGCGCCAGGTCCACTCGTCGATCTCGTGGCCGGTCCGACGACGGGCGGCGTGATCCTCGCCTTCGAGACGGCGCGACAGCTGGGGCTCCGCAGCATCTTCGCCGAGGAGGTTCGCGACCCGGACGGCATGGTGCGTCGGGAGTTCCGACGCGGTTTCGTGATCCTGCCCGGCGAGCGCGTCCTGCTCGTCGATGACATCCTCACCACCGGCGGATCGCTCCTCGCGATGATCCCGGCCGTGGAGGCGACGGGCGGCGAGATCGTCGAGTGCGTGGTGCTCGTGGATCGCGGCGGCGGGCGCGCGACCCTCACATCCCCGGCGACCGGCCGCACGTACCCGCTGCGTTCTCTCTGGCAGCTGGACCTGCCGACGTACGAACCGGGCGAGGCGAACTGCCCCCGGTGCGCTGCCGGGGAACCCATCGCTGCGCCGGGCAGCACCGGGGCCACGGCCGGCGCCGCCATCACGGACGCTACCGGCACCACGGACGGCACCTGAGCACGAGTGGATCGCCGCACCCGAAACCTGTTCGCGCTCGCGCTGATCGTGGTCGTCGTCGTCACCGGCGGCGCGGCGCTGCTGTTGAGCGACACGTCGTTGCTCGACCCGGATGGCAGTCCCAAGGCGGTGTCCGTCGAGGGTGTCATCGTGGCCGTCGACAGCGCCGGTCTGGCCGACGTGCGCGGGTTCACGCTGCGACGGGTTGGTGGCGAGATCCTGGAGTTTCGCCTCGGCGAGCTCGAGAACGCGAGCGAGTTCCCGCCCGGGCACCTCGCCGAGCACCAGGCGACCGCGGAGCCGGTCCGCGTCTTCTATCGGTCGGAGGGCGGTGACCGGTTCGCCGTGCGACTCGAGGACTCGGGCGGCTGACCGTCGGCCCGCTATTCGACGGCCGAGACGGCCGCCTCGAGCTCCTCGTCGCTGAAGATGAGCATGAACGACGCGGTCACGATGCCGTCGCGATCCACGACGAATGCCCAGGGCTCGGTCGGCAGGCGCCAGTCGGTGGTCGCAGCGGCCGGCGTCAGCTGGGCTGGATCCCCGCTCAGGACCGGTTGCAGCTGTCCGTCGACGAGCTGGAGCTCGTACGGCTCGACGTTGATGAACGTCACCTCGGGGTGGGCCGCGGCGATCGGCTTGACCCGGTCGAGCGTGGGTCCGCACTGGGCCGTGGCACAGAACTTGGGCGTCGCGAAGACCACCACGAACGGCTCTTTCGCCGCGAGCGCGTCGGCCACGGAGGTTTCGTAGAAGGCCCCGACCGGTTCAGGATCGGTCGAGATCCTGCGCGCGTCGCCTCCCACGTCGGCCAGCGTCGGCGTGTCCGAGGCCGGCGCCGGATCGCCGACGCCGATGACGGTCGATTCCTGCTGCACGTCGAACCCGAGGCGGATCGTCTCCGCTGGCGCGTCCCGGACGGCGGTCCGAAATTCTGCGCCCCATGATCCGGCGCTCGGGAGATCGGCATCGAAGACGTACACGCCCACTGTCGGCTCGATCGCCCAGATGAACGTCGCAGGCCCGGTCAGGACGGGTGTCGCCGGGTCCGCGCCAAGGTCGAACAGCGCGACCTCGACCGTCCGATCCGGGGCCGCAACCGGCACGTTCTGGGAATCGAGGAACGAGAACATCAGCCGGGTCTGGCCGCAGGCGATCGAGCCGCTCGGGTTGATGATCTGCGGGAACACCGATGGCTGCTGGGCGGCCACGTTCCAACCCTCGGGGATGCCGCTCGGCGGGGCGGTGGTCCCACAGACGCCCGATGTCGCGGGCGACGCATCCCCCGACGGTGGCACGGCCGCCGACGCGGACGGCAGGGACCCCCGATCGGCGGGGCCGCACGCGACCAGCAGCAGGACGAGCGCGGCCAGGACCGCCAGGCGGGAGCGGGGGGTCATGCCCACAGCCTAGCCGAGGCCGGCCCACGGTGCCCCCGGGGATGCGACGAGGTGGGGCGGTAGAATGCGAGCGGCGTCCGCCCGACTCGTGACCCGCGCGCCATCGCGCGCACCCGTCCCGCGCGCCAGGAGACCCGTTGACCCGCTTCCAACAGCTCGCTGCAGCGACCCTCGGGACTACGATCCTGCTGGTCGTCGTCGGCGTCATCGTGCGCGCGACCGATGCCGGTCTTGGCTGCCCGGACTGGCCCTTCTGTCACGGCCAGTTGCTGCCGCCGGTGGACGACCCGAAGGCGTGGATCGAATGGACGCATCGGACGATCGCGGCCGTCATCGGGTTCGAGATCCTGGGCCTCGCGGCCCTTGCCGTCCGCGACCACCGCGACCGGCCCTCGCTGCTGTGGCCATCGATCGCGACGGTCGCGCTCGTGGGGTTCCAGGCATGGCTCGGCCGCGAGACCGTCCGCCTCGGCAACAGCGGGGAGTCGGTGTCGGCGCACCTGACCGCTGCCCTCCTGCTCGTCGCGCTCCTGGTCTTCGTGACGGTCCGGGCCGGCTTCCCGGCCCGCCTTGGTCGCGGCGGCAGCCAGCGGTTCACGTTGCTGGCCGCTTTCACGACCATCGCGACGTTCGCCCTGCTGTTGTTCGGGTCACAGGTCACCGCGACGGATTCCGCGCTCGTGTTCCCGGACTGGCCGCTGATGGGCGGAACGCTTCTCCCGACCCTGACCGATGCGACATCGGCCCACGTCCTGCATCGCTGGGTCGCCGCGGTGGTGGGACTATTCGTGGCCGGGGTCGCGATCGTCGCCTGGCGCACGCAGCGCGATCGACCGACGATCGTTCGTCTCACCGTCGGGGCTGCCGTGCTGTACGCGATCCAGGTCGTCGTGGGTGGGCTACAGGTCCTGACCAGTTTGTCTGGCTGGTCGCAGACGCTCCACCTCGCGCTCGGCGCCGTGATCTTCGCGTCGTACGTGGGGTTGTCGGTGACGAGCTTCTACGCGGCCCGGATGACGCTTGTCGGCAGCGGTGAGGGTGCGGACGCGGATCGGAACGACTCGGCGTCGGATTCGGGCACCACCGCAACCCCGGGTCACACCACGGGCGACTCGATCCGCGCCTACATCGCGCTCACGAAGCCGCGGATCATCGAGCTGTTGCTCGTCACGACCGTCCCGGCGATGGTGCTTGCGACGCGTTGGGTGCCGGGCGTCGATTGGGGCGACTGGGGCGTGCTCGTCGCCTGGACGCTGGTCGGTGGGACGCTGGCCGCGGGCAGCGCCAACGCCATCAACTGCTACCTCGATCGCGACATCGACGGGCTCATGACGCGCACCCGTCGCCGGCCGCTGCCGGCCCACCAGGTCGAGCCCGAGCGTGCCGTCGTCTTCGGCCTGGTCCTGGGTGTCGTGTCGTTCGTGGTGATGGCCTGGTTCGTGAACCTGCTCGCCGCATTCCTGACGCTGCTCGCCATCGGCTTTTACGTCGTCGTGTACACCATGCTGCTCAAGCGCTCGACACCACAGAACATCGTCATCGGTGGCGCGGCCGGCGCCCTGCCGCCGGTCATCGGCTGGGCCGCGGTGACCGGTGACGTGGGCATCCCTGCGCTCATCCTCTTCGCGCTGGTCTTCTACTGGACCCCGCCCCACTTCTGGGCGCTGTCGCTGCGGATCCGGAAGGATTACGCGGCAGCCGGCGTGCCCATGCTCCCGGTCGTCCGCGGCATCCCCGAGACGACCCGCCAGATCGGCCTGTACACGCTGCTCATGGTCGCGATCTCCTTGGTCCTGTGGCCGGTGGCGAAGATGGGCCCGCTGTACCTGGGGGCCGCCGTCGGCCTCGGTGCGATGTTCATCTGGCAGGCCTACGGGCTGTGGCGACGGGGCGCGTCGGAGGAGGCCTCCACGCAGGGCGCCATCCGCCTCTACCGGTACTCGATCAGCTATCTCTCGCTGCTCTTCCTGGCGATCGCGGTCGACACGCTGGTCGTCGCCGTCTGACGCCGGCGAGGCGGGCGCACGCCGCTCGTGAGGGCGCTGTCATCTCCGGCGGCGATGGCGATACCCGCACGGTCGTGCGGGCTGTCACCATGGCCCGCATGCAGATCCGCTTCCTGGGTGGTGCCACCACCGTCACCGGCTCCCAATTCCTGGTCGAGACCGAGCGCGCCCGCGTCCTCATCGATTGCGGGATGTTCCAGGGCAGCCCGAACGAGTCGATCCGGAACAGGATCCCTTTCGGGTTCGAGCCCGACGAGCTCGATGCCGTCGTCCTCACCCATGCCCACCTCGATCACTGCGGGCTGCTGCCGCTGCTGGTCAACGGCGGGTTCGACGGCCCGATCCACGCGACGGCTGGAACGGTCGAGCTGGCCAAGCTCGTGCTGCTCGACTCGGGGCATCTGCACGAGGAATTCGCCAAGCGCGAGGCCCGCTGGGAGAAGCGCCATCCCGACGAGGTCGAGGCGGACGACCGCAAGGAGTCCGAGGCGTACCAGGCCGCCGTCGACCTCGCCGCCGCCGCGGGTTCGGAGGAGGAGGTCGCGGTCGAGACGGCCGGCGCGCCGCGGGGCTCCGTGGCCCGGCCGGCGGCGATCGCTACAGCCGTCGCGCCGGGGGTGGGCGAGCACGTCGAGACGAGCGTGGAGCCCATGCCATCCGGGTCGTGGCCGCGCGATCCCGAGGCGGAGCTGCGGAGCCAGCCGCCCGCCCTCGACATCGACCTCGATGCCCCGCTCTACACGGTCAAGGATGCGGAACGGGCGATCGAGCACTTCCGGTCCATCGGCTACGACGAGGAACGCGAGGTCGCGCCCGGCATGTGGGCCACGTTCCTCGATGCCGGCCACATCCTTGGCTCGGCGATCATCCGCCTCGTCGTGCAGGATCGCGAGGGCGGCGAGAAGCGGGTCATCGTCTGTTCCGGGGACCTCGGACGACCCGGCACGCCCATCCTGCGGGACCCGACCGTGATGACCGCCGCGGACTATGTCCTGGTCGAGTCGACGTACGGCGGCCGCGAACACGAGCCCCAGGACGAAGCCATCCGGATCCTGGTCGAGACCATCCATCTCGTGGCGGAGGCGAACGGCGTCCTGCTCGTGCCGTCCTTCGCGATCGGCCGCACCCAGGAGGTCGTCTGGGAGCTGGACCGACTGATCGAGCGCGGCGACATCCCCCTGCTGCCGCTCTACCTGGACTCGCCGATGGCATCGAAGGCGTCCGACATCTATCGGCGCCACCCCGATTACTACGACGAGGAAACGGCACGGCTGCTGCGGGAGGGCGAATCCCCGCTCGACTACCCGGAGCAGATCGTGACCAACGAGGTTCGTGCGTCGCAGGCGATCGAGCGGGCCAATCGGCCGTACATGATCGTCGCCTCGAACGGGATGCTGACCGGCGGACGGGTCGTCGGCCATCTCAGCCGGCTGATCGACGACCCGGATGCCACGATCCTGTTCGTCGGCTACCAGGGCGAGGGCACACTCGGCGCGCACCTGCAGGCGGGTGCAAGGGAGGTTCGGCTCAATGGCCAGCCGCGACAGGTCCGCTGTCAGGTCCGCTCGATCAGCGGGTTCTCGGCGCATGCCGACGAGACAGAGCTCCTGGCGTGGCTGCGCGCGTTCACGAAGGGCAAGCGTCCGGGCGACCCGGGCTATCCGCGGCGCGTGTTCCTGGTCCACGGCGATCCGGACGCGCAGATCGCCCTGGAGCCCAAGGTCCGGGCGCTCGGCCTGGCGACCCACGTCCCGCACTGGCACGAACGGGTCGTGCTCGAGTAACGGCGAGCGTCGCGTCCAACGGGGGAGCGTCGCGTCCGATGAGACAGGCAGCGCATCAGGCGGAACGCGAGAGGCAATAGACCGTGGATGGCTGACCATCCAGAGGGGAGGCCCGCAAGGAGGATTTGATGGTCAGCCCGATGGCGACGCCTGCGACAAGCAATTCCTCGACCCTGTACTTCGGGCCGTGGTACCGGCGCTCGCCCTTCTTCGAGAAGACCCTCGAGGCTGGTTGTAGCGCCTACGACATCTATAACCACATGTATCTGCCGGGCTACTACGGGGACCCGGTCGAGGAGTACTGGGCGCTGCTCAACGGCGTGACGCTGTGGGATGTCGCGGTGGAGCGCATCGTCGAGATCACGGGGTCGGACGCCTCCGCGTTCGTCAATACGCTCACCTGCCGGGACCTGACGAAATGCGCCGTGGGCCAGGGCAAATACGTCCTGATCACGGCCGAGGACGGCGGCATCGTCAACGATCCGGTCCTGCTGCGGGTGGAGGCCGACCGCTGGTGGCTCGCGCTCGCCGACAGCGACGCCGGGCTGTGGGCTCGCGGCGTGGCCGTCCACAGCAGCATGGACGTGAAGGTTCGGGAGCCCGAGGTCTACCCGGTCCAGGTCCAGGGCCCCAAGTCGAAGGACGTCATGGCGACGTTGTTCGGACCGCAGATCCACGACATCAAGTACTACTGGACGCTCCAGACCGAGCTCGACGGCATCCCCGTGGTCATCAGCCGCACAGGCTGGACCGGCGAGGTCGGCTACGAGGTCTATCTGCGCGATCCCACGCGCGGCGCGGAGTTGTGGGACCGGATCATGGATGCGGGCCGCCCCCACGACATCCGACCGATCGCCCCGTGCGAGGCGCGCCGCATCGAGGCCGGCATCTTCAACTACGGGTCGGACATCACCATCGAGAACAACCCGTTCGAGGTCATGGGGCTCGAGCGCCTGGTCGAGCCGCAGGCGGCCGACTACATCGGCAAGGCGGCGCTCGAGGAGATCCGGGTCCGCGGCGTCGAGCGCAAGCTGGTCGGCATCGAGGTCGATGGTGACGCGCTCCCGTTCGAGCTGTCGCGCAAGTGTGTCGCGCGCCACGACGGCGAGGCCGTCGGGACCGTCACGGACCTCATCTGGTCGCCGCGGCTCGAGCGCAACATCGGCTACGTGTGGGTCCCCATCGCGCTCGCCGCCCCCGGAATGCCGCTCGAGATCGAGGCGCCCGATGGCGGGCGCTGGCCGGCGCGCACGGCCGCCATCCCGTTCATCGATCCGAAGAAGGACGTCCCCAAGTCATGACCGACAGCATCCTCACCGCCGCCGAGGTCGCGAGCGTCCGCCGCGAGTATCGCGGCGCGTCGCTCCTGCCCAAGCGCGTCTACCACGACGCGGCCATCTTCGACTGGGAGCGGGCGAACATCCTGCGTCGCGACTGGGTCATGGTCGCCCGTGAGGAGGACGTCCCGGATCCCGGCACGTACATGCTCGTGGAGCTCGACGACGACCCGCTCATGATCGTGCGCGACCGCGGGGGCGTCCTTCGCGCATTCCACAACGTGTGCCGCCATCGCGGGACCGCGGTGGCCGAGGAGCCATGCGGCAAGGTCGTCCGCTTCCAGTGCCCGTACCACGCCTGGATCTACGACCTCGATGGGTCGCTCGTTCGGGCCAAGCACACCGAGGATCTCGAGGACTTCAGCCTCGGGGAGTTCGGGCTCGCCGGTGTCCGGCTCGAGACGTGGCAGGGCTTCATCTTCCTCAACCTGGACCCCGAAGCCGCTCGGCTGACGGCGCAGCTCGGCGACCTGGTGGAGCGCTGGAGCCGCTTCGACTTCGGCGCGCTCCGGTCGGCCAAGCACGTGGAATACGACGTCGCGGCCAACTGGAAGTTCATCGCGGAGAACTACAGCGAGTGCTACCACTGCCCGGGCCTGCATCCGCACCTCAACCACTTGACCCCATACGACCTGGGCGAGGAGCACGACCCGGACGGCGCGTGGCAGGGCGGCTGGATGGAGCTCGCCGACGGCGTCGAGACGATGGCCCTCGACGGCGGCCAGGGCTCGCGTCGCGGCCGGCCGGCGATGGCCGGCATGACCGCGCAGGACGAGCGACGGATCGACTACTACATCCTGTGGCCCATGACGTTCGTATCGATCCATCCGGATTACCTGCTCGTGCACCGGCTGGTCCCGCAGGGCCCGGCTCGGACGCTCGTGACCTGCGACTGGCTGTTCGAGCCCTCGACGATGGCGATGCCAAGCTTCGATCCGTCCGACGCCGTGGCCTTCTGGGACCTCACGAACACGCAGGACTGGCACGTGTGCGAGCTCCAGCAGCGGGGGACGCGCTCGTCATCGTGGGTGGCGGGCCGCTACTCGAACCAGGAGTTCCCGGTCCACAACTTCGACCGGATGGTCGTGGATCGCTACGTCGGGGATCCGTTCCTCACGTCGCGGGTCAAGGGAACGCGCGGCGGCGAGCCGATTCCCGTGGTCCGCGCCGCCTCCAGTGGAACGAACGGAACCAACGGCCACGGCGCCGGCCTCGACGCGCCGGGGACCGCGGCCCGCAAAGCCGCGCGTTCCAGGGCTACCACCCCGCGCTGATCGAGGCCGTCGAGGTCCCTCAGCCCGCGGGCTCCTCCATCCTGGTCAGTCGGCCGGCCCGTCGCCGACCGATGCGCCACGCGGCCAGGACCGCGACCGCGGTGACCGCCACGATGATCGTCGAGATGGCGTTGATCTCCGGGGTGACCCCGAACTTGACCTTGCCGTAGATGTACAGCGGCAACGTGGAGGAGCCGACGCCTGCGTTGAAGGTGCTGACCACGTAATCGTCGAATGACAGCGCGAACGCGAGCAGGGCTCCCGACAGCACCGCGGGCATGACCAGGGGAAGCGTCACGAAGCGGAACGCGCCCAGCGCCGACGCCCCGAGGTCGCGGGCGGCCTCCTCCAGCCGCGGGTCCATGCCGGCCGCCCGGGCCCGCACGACGATGGCGACGTAGCTGATGCAGAAGGTGATGTGCGCCAGCGCCAGCTGCGTGAAGGACCCTCGTGACCCGAACAGCTGGTAGAAGAACACCAGCAACGACAGCCCCATGACGATCTCGGGTGTGACCATCGGCACGAGCAGCAGCGTCTCCGTCGCCCCGCGGCCACGGAACCGCAAGCGGGCCAGTGCCAGCCCCAGGAGCGTCCCGAGAACCGTCGAGACGATGACCGCCACGCCCGCGACGCGGAGCGTGACGAACAGGGCGTCCAGCAATTCGTCGTTGGAGAGCAGGGTCGGGTACCAGTCGAGCGTGAACCCGCGCCACTGGAAGTTACGCCGCGAATCGTTGAACGAGAAGATGATCAGGACGACGATCGGCCCGAACAGGAACGCGTAGCCCAGCAGCGCATAGGCGGTCAGCCATCGGTTGCGGCCGGTCATCGCGGACGCCTCATGTCCCGACGATCTCCCGCCGCAGCGGCCGCAGGGCGACCGCGGTGCCGCCGAGGGTCACCACCATGAGCACGAACCCGAGCGCCGCGCCGTACGGCCAATCCCGGCCTTCGAGGAACAGCTCCTGGACGACCTTCGCGATCGTCGTCGTCTGCGCGCCACCGAGCAGGTCCGGCGTCACGAAGTCGCCGATGGCCGGGATGAACGTCAGGACCGTGGCCGCGACGATGCCCGGCACGGTGAGCGGCAGCGTGACGCGGAGGAAGGCCTGTCGTCCGTTCGCGTACAGGTCGCGTGCGGCGGCGACGAGCGCCGGGTCCAGCCGGTCGATCGAGACGTACAGCGGCAGGATCGCGAACGGCAGGAAGCCGTAGGTCATGCCCAGGATCACCGAGAAGTCGGTATTGAGCAGGATCAGTGGCTCCGAGGTCAGCCCGACCAGCTGGAGCAGGGAGTTCGCCACGCCGTTGTCGCGCAGGATGATCATCCAGGCGTAAGTCCGGATCAGGTAGCTCGTCCAGAACGGGAGCATCACGAGGACCAGGAGCAGCGCCTTGTGCCGCCCGCCGTAGCGGCTGATCCAGTACGCGATCGGGTAGCCGATGGCGAGGGACAGGATGGTGGTCGCCGCCGCGTACCGCAGGGAGTTGAGGAACGTCGGGAGGAACCGCGGATCGAATGCGCGGGCGTAGTTGTCGAGCGAGAGGTGGTCCAGCACGATCCGGTCGACCTCGTCGCGAGTCCCCAGGCTGACCAGGAAGATCATCGCCAGCGGCACGACGAAGAACAGGATCAACCAGGCCACCCCCGGGACGAGCAGCACGCTCGACGCCAGCCGGGCGCCCAGCGTGGGCCGGTCTTCGCTGGCCGCCGCACTTGCGGCGGCGGCCGGATCGAGGCGACGCGCGTCGGCCGCCTCACCCACCGCGGAGCGTCTGCCAGCGGGTCAGGTACTCGTCGCGCACGTCCTGCCCGAGGTCCAGGAGCTCCTGGAGCTTCGCGACGAGGGCCTGTTCGGGGTTGACCGCCGGGTCCGCGAGGATCGCCGGGTCGATGAATTCCTTCGCGGCGGCGTTGGGCCCCATGTAGCCGATGTAGTTCGTGTTCGCCGCGCTGACCTCGGCGTCGAGGAGGTGGTTGATGAACAGGTGCGCGGCGATGGGATGCTCCGCCCCGGAGAAGATCGCGATCGTGTCCGACCCGCGGACACCGCCCTCCTCGGGGATGTAGTACACGACGTTCTCGTTCTCCTGGTTGATCTGGTACAGGTCCGCGCCCCAGATCTGCCCGATCCACACGTCTCCCGAGCTCATCGTCGTGATCGTGTCCGTGCTGTACAGCCGGACGAGCGGCTTCTGCGTCTGCAGGAGGGCGAGTGCCTCGTCCAGCTCCGCGGTGTTCGTGGTGTTGGCGCTGTAGCCGAGCTGGATGAGCGCCGTCGCAAAGGTCTCCTGGAAGTCGTCGAGCATGGCGATGTGCTGCGCCCAGCGCTCGTCCCACAGGTCCTTGCTGCTGGTCAGCGTGTCGCTAATCTTGGTCGTGTCGTACGCGACCCCCGTCGTCCACCACATGTACGGCACCGAGTGGGTGTTCCCCCGGTCGTAGCCGGGATCCGACCATTCCTGGCCGAGGTTCACGACGTTCGGGATCAACGACTTGTCGAGTGGCAGCAGCGCGTTCTTGGCCACGAAGGCCGGGATGTCGACCGAGATCGGGAATGACACGTCATACCCGCCGCCGTCGCTGGCGAGCTTCGCGTAAGCCTCATCGGTGTTCGAGAAGAAGTCGTACTTGACCTTGACCTTGTACTTCTCCTCGAAGGACGGGATCGTGTCCTCTCCGATGTAATCGGTCCAGTTGTAGACGAACAATTCGCCCTCCGGCGAAGGGACCGGGGTCGGTTCGATGCTCGCCGATGGGGTCGTGGAGGCCGGTGCCTGGCTGGCGGCCGTGGATGCCGAAGGCGATGCCGTGCCCCCGCCCGACGTGCACGCCGCGATCACCGGGGCGAGGGCCGCCGCGGCGCCCATGCGCGCGATGCGCTCCAGCAGGTCACGCCGGGACAGCCGCTCCTTGACCATGTACCGGACCAGCGCCTGCTCGAGGTCGATCGTCGACCCATCGTGCCGTTCGCTCATGATCGCTCCTCCTCAGGGGATGGACCCACGGGTGGGACGCCGAGGACCAGCGCCTCGGACGGGGCCCACGACACCCCCACATCGCTGCCGACCGGGAGGCGGCGCCCGGTCTTCGGTGCCAGGACGGACAGGACCAGGCCGTCCGCCGTGCGGACCTGGTAGCTCAGGTTCGTGCCGAGGTAGGCGGCCTGCTCCACCTGCCCCCGCAGGCTCCCCGCGACGTCGGCCTCGACGAGGTCGATCGACTCGGGGCGGATGCTGATCTCGACCTCGGCGCCGGCGCCGAGGCCGTCGTGGGCGGCCCGGACCAGCTCGCCCGTCGTCAGGCGGATGGACCCATCCGCTTCGACGACGCCGCGCAGGAGGTTGGTCGACCCGATGAAGTCGGCGACGAACCGGCTGGATGGGCGCTCGTAGAGCTCCTCGGGCGTGCCCACCTGCTCGACGCGTCCCGCATGCATGACGGCGATCCGGTCACTCATCGTCAGGGCTTCTTCCTGGTCGTGAGTCACGTACACGAACGTGATCCCGACCTCGGCCTGGATGCGCTTGAGCTCGAGCTGGAGCTGGCGGCGCAGCTTGAGATCGAGCGCGCCGAGCGGTTCGTCGAGCAGGAGCACGGTCGGGCGGTTGACAAGCGCACGGGCCAGGGCCACCCGCTGCTGCTGGCCACCGGACAGCTGGTCGGGCTTGCGCCGCTCGTAGCCCTCGAGGCGTACGAGCTCCAGGATCTCGCCGACGCGCCGGCCGATCTCGGCCCCTGCGACCTTCCGGCGCCGTAGTCCGAACGCGATGTTGGAGGCCACATCGAGGTGCGGGAACAGGGCGTACTGCTGGAAGACCATGTTGACCGGGCGCTTGTCGGGCGGGTCCGTGGTGATGTCGCGATCACGAAGGACGATCCGCCCGGCGGTCGGCAGCTCGAAGCCGCCGATCATCCGCAAAGTCGTGGTCTTGCCGCAGCCCGACGGGCCGAGGAGCGAGAAGAACTCGCCGGGACGAACATCCAGCGAGATCCCATCGACCGCCCGGACGGCGCCGAAGCGCTTCTCCAGGTCGATGAGGCGGATCTCCGTCGTGGCGACGTCGCTGGGGGCCATCATCGGACGGCCGAGCCTACGTTCGGCACATGAGACGCGGTGTACGTCGTCCCGCCCTCCGCAACGTCAGCGGGTGCGCTTGGCGATGCGTGCCAGCGCCCCCGCCCAGTCCGGGTCATATGGCTTGCCGGGCTCATCCAGGTCGATCGTCAGCGGCGCGTGATCGGACGGCACCGGAGGCCCCTTGCGGGCCTGCCGGTCGATCTCCGCATCCACCAGCCGCTCGGCGACCGACGCGCCAGCCAGCAGCAGGTCGATGCGCATCCCGAAGTTCTTGTGGAACATGCCCGCGCGGTAGTCCCACCAGGTGTAGCGGCCGGGCTCGTCGTGGAGGGACCGGTACGTGTCGATCAGGCCCCGGTCGATCAGGGCGCGCACCGCTGCCCGTTCGGGTTCGCTGACGTGGGTACCGCCATGGGCAGCGGCGGGATCCCAGACATCGATGTCGGCCGGGGCGACGTTGAAGTCGCCGCCGACGAGGAGTCGGTCGCCGCGGCCCGCGGCCCGCTCATCGTCCAGCCACCGGCCGACGCGCTCGAACCAGGCGAGCTTGCCCTCGTAGAAGGGCGAGCCCACGACACGACCGTTGGGGGCGTACAGCGCGACGATCCGCAGCCCGTCCACGGTCGCCGCCAGCATCCGGGCCTCGTCGAAGGGGTCGAAATCGTCCTCGGCGCCAGCCGTGCCGCCGGGCCCCGAGTCCCGCACCGGGCCGTCGCCGAAGTTCATGACGATGTCGTCGATCGCCAGGCCGTCGCGGGCGGCGATCGCGACCCCGTTCCAGCGGCCCTCGCCGTGGTGGACGAGCTGATATCCGGCCATCCCGAAGGCCATGACTGGCGCATCCGCGTCGCCGAGCTTGGTCTCCTGCATCAGCAGGATGTCGGGATCCGCCCGTTGCAGCCATCGTTCGACCGCCTCCTGGCGGGCCTTGAGCGAGTTCACGTTCCAGGTCGCGATGCGCATACCGAGACCCGTGCTCAGTACCGGCGACCGCGCTGGCGGTCCAGGTCGAAGGTCGCCGTGTCGGCGACGGCCATGACGGCCATCGTGCCCGCCTGCACCGGGTCGGACACCACGAGGTCGACGTGGTCGGTGATCGAACCGACCATGTTCAAGGCGATGATCGGGATGCCGACCGCGCGCAGTTCGTCGGCCGCCGTGCTGATGTCGCCACCCATGATCGAGCCCGCAAGCACGAGCAGCCGGGCGCGCGGCAGGTCTGCCACCGCCCGCACGGCCGCGGCGATGCTCGGCTCGCCGACGAGCGGGATCGTGTCGACCGAGATCCGTTCACCCCGGAGGTTGTGCCGGTCCGCCTCGCTCACGGCGCCGAGGGCGACCTGCGCCACCTGGGCACCCCCGCCGACGACGATGATCCGCTTCCCGAAAACCGTGCCGAGGGCTTGCGTCCGGTGGATGCTCCGGACGTCCTCGACCGCCTGGAGTGCCGCCACCAGGTCGTCCTCACTGACCCCCTCGACCTCGAGCTCGATCTCGACCAGTGGCGGATCCCCGACGATCGGTCGGACGGTCGCGAGCGCGCGGATGCGCCCGCCGATCGCGGCCGTGGTCGCCGCGATCGCCGAGATCGCCTCGACGCGGTCGACGATGTCGAACCGGATCGCGGCGGTCTCGACCGCCGATCGACGGGGCACGCCGGGTGGACCGTCGCTCAGGGGAGCGAGCCGCGACCGGCCGCCCCGGGTCGCAGATCGCCGACCGTCATCGCCTCGGGCTCCATGCCGCCCGTGGGATCGTGCTCCTCGAACGCCAGTCCCAGCGCCCCGAACGCCTCGCGCGTCGCCGCCGCATCCGACGTCGTGAGCATGAGCGCGCCATCGGTGTCCTCCGCGACGCCGACGATCCCGGTGATGTTCACCCCGCGCTCCCCGAGCGCCGTCGCGACGCGGGCGAGCGAGCCGGGCGCATCGGTGAGCTGGACCGTGAACCAGACCGTCACGCGGGTACCTCCTGTGATGTCGGTTCGATGGTACCCGGTCGTCACGCTACGCTACGGCCGTGCCCGCCCCTCTCGGCAAGGTCCCGACGCGGAAGATGCCGCAGATCCAGGTGTTCGGGCGCGACGACTCGCCGGCCACTCGTGCGGCCCTTCGATTCTTCCGCGAGCGACGCATCGTCGTGCACTACGCCGACCTGAAGAAACGACCCATCGCCCCGGGAGAATTGCGACGCTTCGTAGATCGGCTCGGACCCCGGACGCTGCTCGACGAGACGTCGAAACCGTACCGAGACGGCGGTCTGGCGCACCTGACGATGCGCGATGCGGAGATCGCGGAGCGACTCGCGACCGATAGTCGGCTGATCCGGTTGCCACTCGTCCGGCACGGCAACGTGGTAACGGCCGGGCCGGCCGAGGCGACCTGGATGACCTGGCTCAACGCTCCGGTCGATCCCGCCAGGCATGGACCCAAGGATCGACCCCGCGACGACGAACACCGCGCCGACCGCCGCCCAGAACCGTTGATCGAACATGAAGCTGGACGCGCCGAACAGCCCGAAACCCTGCCCGATCCAGATCAGCCCGACCACGATGAGTGACGCGGCCGTGATCAACCGTCCGCGACGCTGATACTTCGGCGACATGTCCACGGTGGCATCCTACCGACGTGACCGAATCCCAGAACACCGACAAGGCCGCCGGCCGCCACCGCAGCGGCCGGGTCACGGTCCGCCCCGACGCCCCGGGCGACGCCGTGCGCCGAGCCGCCCGAACAGAAGACGAGGCGCTCCTGCAGCGTCCGTCGACCCGCCCCGAATTCCTCGACTCGGACCCGTGGCGCTCGCTGCGCATCCTGTCCGAGTTCGTCGAGGGGTTCGATGCCCTGGCGGCGGTCGGCCCGGCGGTGAGCGTGTTCGGGTCGGCACGCACCAAGCCCGACCATCGGTACTACAAGATGGCCCGCGAGCTCGGCTCGATGTTGGCGAAACAGGGCTACGCGGTCATCACCGGCGGCGGCCCCGGGATCATGGCCGCGGCCAATCGCGGCGCCCACGAGGGTGGCGGCTTGTCGGTCGGCTGCAACATCGAGCTGCCGATGGAGCAGGGCCTGAACCCATACGTGGACCTCGGGGTCGAGTTCCGCTACTTCTTCGCCCGCAAGGTGATGTTCGTGAAGTACGCCGACGCGTTCGTGATCTTCCCGGGCGGATACGGGACGCTGGACGAGCTGTTCGAGGCGCTGACGCTCATCCAGACCAAGAAGGTCCAGGACTTCCCGGTGATCCTGATGGGGACCGAGTACTGGACCGGGATGATCGACTGGATCCGCGCGTCGTTGCTCGCGGAGGCGGCGATCACGGCCGAGGACGTCGACCTGCTGCGTCTCACCGATGACCCCGCCGAGGCGTGCGACATCATCAACGCCTACGTCGCCCAACGGCGCAGCCAGGCGGCGGCGACGGCGGAGTCGACCAGGCCGATCGAGCCTTCGGAGGTCAAGGAGCCGGCACGGCGCGACCAGGCCGAGAGCTAGCCGCCGTCAGACGGGGATCGCGACCTCGATCCGGCCGTCCACGATGCGGACCGGGTAGTAGCGGAAGCGGCGGACCCGTGTCAGCCGGCGGGCCATCGCCTTGGTCCCTGGTGGGTCCACCTTCGCGTCCCGACCCGCCGGTGACCAGGTCGGGTGGTAGACGCCGTCCGGGTCGAGTCCCCCGGTGGTCGGCATCTGGGCCGGGTCGCCACTGGCGAGGTCGAACCGTCCTTCGTGGAGCGGACACTGGACGATGCACCCATCGAGGACGCCGATGGACAGCGGCGCGCTCATGTGCGGGCAGCGGTCGTTCGTCGCGAAGACTCCGCGGTCGGTGTGCACGAGCAACAGGTCCAGGTCGCCCCGGCTGATGCGGCGCATGGTGCCAGGCGGCAGGTCATCGACGGCCAGCATGACCTCGAACGGCGCATCCGCCGTCCCGGGCGCTTGCAGCCGCGGTCGAAAGGGCGCGGGTGTCACCGGCATCGCCCCATGCTACGCGTGAACGAGTGACGACCCCGGGGTGTTCGCCGCCGGGGTCGTCGAGCGAGAAGGAGGAGCGGAGTCAGTCGGCGGGGGTGCCGGTCGGCTGCAGCGGTCGGGCCCCGTCGGGAGCAGCCTTGGCAGTGGGCGCCGGACTCTCGTTGGTCGATCGGAGCGGCAGCTCCCGCATGAAGAACGCGGCCAGCAGGGCACCGATCCCGGTCACGACGCCGATCCAGAACGTCTGGGCGATGGCGAGGCTCATCGCGTTATTGAACGCCTGGTCGAACTGCGGCACGAACGGCTGGATGAAGGCCTGGAACTGCGCCGGTGCCCGATCGAGGACCACGGTGCCGAAGCTCTGGCCGACGCCGGTGAGGTCGTTCAGGTTGATATCGCCGCCCGCCAGCTGCTGGAAGCCCGCCTCGGCGGCTGCGCGTGCCGGCTCCGGCACGCCGGCGAGGAGCTGCGCCTTGACGGGCTCGAGCTGAGCCGGAAGCTCCTGGTTGAGCGCGGTCGCAAACTGCGTGCCGGCGATCGCCAGCCCGACGGATCCGCCGATCTGACGGAAGAACGTGAGGTTGCTGGTCGCGACGCCGAGCTTCGAGAACGGCACCGCGTTCTGGACGACGATCGTGAAGACCGACAGGCTCGGACCGATCCCGAGGCCGGCGATGAACATCCACAGGAACAGGATCGGATACTCAGTGTCCGCGCGCAGCTGCGTCATGAGGCCGATCCCGACGACGATGGCCACGAGGCCCGAGAGGACCAGCGCCTTGTACTTGCCGGTCCGCGAGACGAGGCTCCCGGCGATGATCGAGCTGCCGATGAGCCCGATCAGCATCGGAAAGATCAGGTAGCCCGACGCGGTCGCCGACTCACCACGTACGACCTGGAACCAGCGGGGCAGGAAGATGATCGCCCCGAAGAAGCCGAAGCTCACGAGGAACGTCGACACGATCGACGAGACGTAGGTTCGGTTGCGCCAGAGGTCCAGCGGAACGATGGGCTCCTTGGCCCGGGACTCGACCCACACGAAGAGGGCGCTGAGGAGCAGACCGATCGCGATGAACCCGCCGACGGTCAGCTCGACCCAATCGTTGGGGACGTTCTGCGCACCGACCAGGTGGAAGCCGGACTTGTTGGTGAGCCCGACCAGCAGGAACCCGATCGCGACGGTGAAGATGAGGGCCCCGAGATAGTCGAGATCACGAGACACGCCAGCTCGCTTGATCGTCGGCAACAGCCGCCAGATCACGATGAGGCTGGCGATGCCGATCGGCAGGTTGACGAAGAAGATCCAGTGCCAGCCGACGTTGTCGGTCAGGAAGCCGCCGAGGCCCGGACCGATAAGGAACGAGACCCCGAAAACGGCCCCGAACAAACCTTGGTACTTGCCGCGCTCGGCCGGCGTGAAGAGGTCACCGATGACCGCGAGGGCGATCGGAAAGAGCGCGCCCGCACCCAGGCCCTGGATGCCGCGGAACAGGATGAGCTGCCACATCTCCTGGCTGAGCCCGGACAGGACGGAGCCGAGGAGGAACAGGCTGATGCCGATCATCAACATCGGCCGCCGTCCGTAGAGGTCGGACAGCTTGCCGTAGAACGGCACCGTGATCGTGCTCGTCAGCAGGTAGATGGTGACGACCCAGGTGTACAACTCGTTACCGCCAAGATCGGTGACGATCCGCGGCAGAGCCGTTCCGACGATCGTTTGGTCCAGGGCGACGAGGAACAATCCAAGGAGGACCGCGAACAGGATCTCCAACTTCTGGCGATGGCTGAGGCCAAGGGCGGGATCCTCCGCAAGGGACGGCGCGCGGCCGCTCGTATCAGTGGGGAAGCTCTCCATCGGTCAGTCCTTCTGTGATGCCGACGCGACCGGACGGTCGGCGTGGGCGGGTGGGTGGGCGCGCTCCGCACCGCGGATGGTCGAGCCGGATCGTGAAGTCGGGATGGAGGGCGCGTGGCGATCCACGTGAAGGCCGGTCGACTCCTCGAGGCCGCGCCGGAGTGCGGCCAGCGCCCGCCCCACGCCGGCGATCTGGGAGCGTCCGATGCGGTCGAAGACCGACCGAAGCAGCTCGTCGCTGATGGCATCGACCTCGTCGAGCATCCGGCGGCCCGCGTCCGTCACGCGGATGAGCACGACGCGACGGTCCTCCGGGACCCGGGTCCGTTCGACGAATCCGCGTTCCTCGATCCGGTCGATCAGACCGGTCGCGTTCGAGAGGGACACGTTCAGCACCTCCGCAAGACGGCTCATCGTCATCTCGCCGGTCCGCTGGAGCGTGTACAGGATGTGGAGCTGGGCCATGCTGATGCCGAGCCGGAGGAGTCGCTCGCTCGAGGCGCACTTCAGCTGCGCCATCGAGGCGCGGAAGTCGGCGATGATGGGACCGTACGAGTCGTCCGCTGGCCCGGCGCTCGCGCTCGCGGTGGATGACCGCAGATTAGTTCGTGTCACGTGAACAATCTAAGCGGACTAAATCATCATGTCAACCTCAACGATTGACGTCCCACGCAGGAGTACGGCATGCGCTATGTCCTGATGACCGAGCCCCAGCAGGGCATGAGCTACGCCGACCAGCTGGCCGCCGCGAAACGGGCGGAGGCGAACGGCTTCGACGCGTACTTTCGGGCCGACCACTTCGCGAGCTTTCCAGGGCCGGTCGGCCAGCCGACCACGGATGCCTGGACGATCGTCGCCGGGCTCGCGCGTGAGACACAACGCATCGGTCTGGGTGTGCTCGTGTCCCCGGCCACGTTTCGCCACCCGGGTGTCTTCGCCAAGGTCGTGACGACCGTCGACGAGATGAGCGGCGGACGCATCGAGGTCGGCGTGGGCGCGGGCTGGAACGCCATCGAGCACGAACAGCTGGGTCTCCCATTCCCGCCCATCAAGGAGCGGGCGGACCTCATGGAGGACCAGCTCGGGATCCTCCATGGCCTGTGGGGCGAACCGGACGGCTGGTCGTACGAGGGCATCACGGGCGTCCGGGTCAGCGATGCGCT
Organism: uncultured Chloroflexia bacterium; assembly: GCA_963735785.1. Taxonomy (GTDB): domain Bacteria; phylum Chloroflexota; class Limnocylindria; order Limnocylindrales; family CSP1-4; genus SPCO01. The sequence continues at coordinate 1,681,546 of CAVTMH010000003.1, forward strand.
CTTTCGACCACGACCGGTCGACGTCGCGGGGCGGCCACGGACCCCGGTCGGCGGGGCGCGGCCGCGGATCATCGTCGGTGGCCAGGGCTCGCCCCGCTCCTACCGGCTCGCCGCGCGCTATGCCGACGAGTTCAACCTGAGCTCCTCATCGCCCGACAAGGCGGTCGAGGTGAACGAGGCCCTCGACGAGGCGTGCCGCGCGATCGATCGCGCGGCGGCGTCGCTGGCGCGTTCGACGATGGCCGGCGTGCTGGTCGGGCGGGACCGGGCCGAGGTCGAAGCGCGCGAGCGGGCCCTGTTCGAGCTGTTCGGCCCGGACGAGTTCGCCGATGCCGAGGCCTGGCTCGACGAGCGCCGCAAGCGGTGGGTCTTCGGGACGCCCGACGAGGCGCGTGCCCAGCTCGAGCGGTTCGCCGCGGCGGGCATCGAGCGGGTCATGCTCCAGGATTTCCTCCCTTGGGACCTCGACATGATCGACGTCATGGGGGAGGAGCTCGTCGGTCGTGCCTGAGCAACGGACCGGGAGATCGGCACCCCACAGGCCGGCGCTGGCGTTCGTTGCCGGGTCCGCGCGCTCGCTCACGTACCTGTGGGTACGCTCGCTCTCGTGCTCCCCGGCGCCTTCGCCAGCACCGCCCTGCGGCGCGCTTCGCTAAACCAAACCCTGGGATCCGCGGCGCGCTTCGCTAGACCGATCGTTAGTCGGCTGCGTCGGCGGCTTCGCGGTACTTGGCGACGTCGCGATGGATCGCGTCCGGGTCCACGCCACGCGCGCGGGCGAGGCGCTCGGTGAGGATCTGGAGTGGCGTGGCCGTCCCCAACAGGGCCGCGACCGGGGAGGGGAGGGCGGGCGCTTCGGGGACGACGACGCGGCCGGCGGGCGTGAGCTCGGTCGGCAGCTCGGCGGCGATGTCGGCGGCCACGATGGCGGCCGTCTCCATGCCGACCACCCGGGCGGCGCGCAGAGCGCCACGTGCCCGCTCCACCCGCTCGGCGCGGCGATCCCGGTCGGTGAGCACCAGGACGAGGCCGGTCGATTCGTCGGTCGCAGCGAGATGGCCGTGCAGGAACGTCTCGAGGTCGCGGTACGCGGCCGGGATCCAGGTGCCCTCCTCGATCTTGAGCACCAGCTCCCGCCCGGCCGGCCGGTCCGCTCCGGACGCCACGACGAGGATCGTTCGGAGGCCGCCCAGACGGGCCGCGACCGCCTCCGCGATCGAGGCACGATCGACACCGGCCTGGAGCAGGTCCTGGACGCCGGTCCGAAGGTCCGTGTCGACCGGTCGGCGCGCGATGTGCGCGGCGATGGCGACCACCGCGACCAGCGGGCTCAAGTACCCGACCGTATGGCACCAGCCCTGGTCGAGCTCCTCGGTCTCGACGACGACGTGCGCGTGCTCGGCGCCGGGTGAGCGGCTCGTCACCGTGATCAGCGCGGTACGGGCGCCCGCGGCCCGGGCCGCTGCGAGCGCCGCGTTCGTGGCCGTTGTCGCACCCTCGTGGGAGACGCCGATGACGAGGCCGGTGGCCGGCGGATCCAGGGACAGCTCGAGGGCCTGCTCGGTGACGGGCTCGCGCGCCGGGATGCCTCCCGGGCCGGTCAGTCCCGCCGCGCGAACCGCCTCGCGGAGGATGGCGACAACGCCCTGGGCGGCGTGCTCTGACGTGCCGCAGCCAGTCACGACGACCTGACCGCCGGCCCTGATCGCTCGCGTGATCGCGCCGGCCAAGGCTCCGGCCGAACTCGACGCATCCTCATGCCGTTGGAGGATCCGCGCGGCCAGCGCCGGCTCCGCCTCGATCATGTCCGTCATGTGGAATGGCGGCGACCCGCGACGGCTCGGCTGTGTGGTCGACCGCCATGGATCGGGTGCGCCGGGCAGCGGGGCGGCCGGGTCGAAGGTGGTCGTGCTCATGACGGGAGCATAGGCGGCCGGATGGTCCGGGCGCCCGACGACCCGCGCGACGCGACGCGGAGAACCATCGGAGCCGTCACCATTGCGACGTCCAGGATGACGCGTACGGAGGCACGGATGCAGGTCGGTCTCATGGCACCGCAGGGCTGGAAGGGCGAATACGACGGCTGGCGACCGCAGGACGCATGGGCTCGCACGATCGAGCTCGCCGAGGGGGCCGAATCACTCGGCTTCGAGTCGCTCTGGGTGTTCGATCACTTCCATACCGTCCCCGAGCCGATCGACGAGATGACCCTGGAGTCGTTCGCGGTCCTGGCCGCCCTGGCGATCGCCACGAAGCGTGTGCGCCTCGGGCACATGGTCATCTGCACCGGCTTTCGCAACCCCGCGTTGACGGCGAAGCAGTCCTCCACCATCGACGTCATCAGCGGGGGCCGCTTCGAGCTCGGGATCGGCGCGGGCTGGAAGGAGGACGAGTGGCGGGCCTACGGCTACGGCTTCCCGCCCCTGGCCGAACGGCTCGCGGTCCTCGGCGATCACCTGGCCGTGATCACCGAGATGCTGGCCCCCGGGCGCGCCACCTTCGAGGGTCGTTACGCGCACGTGCGTGGCGCGATCAACGAGCCGCGCGGCCTCCAGGAACCGCGCATCCCGATCATCGTCGGCGGCAACGGGCGGCGCGTGACTGCCGGGTACGCGATCCGCTACGCGGATGAGCTGAACTACGTCTTCATCGAGCCCGATGAGATCGCCGACAGGATGCGCCAGGTGCGAGAACGCTGCGAGGCCGAGGGCCGCGACCCAGGCTCGTTGCGTTTCTCGCTGTACGCCCGCGACGAGCACATGCGCGACGCCGGTCAGCGCCGCGTGGACCTCATCGCGCGGCTCGCCTCGATCGGGCTGGCCCGCCTGATCGCGTTCCCGACCCGCTGGTCGCCCACGCTCGAGGCGCAGGCGTCATTCGCGTCCGACTGCGAGGCGGCGGGCGTCGCACTTGGAGCTGCGGTTCGCGCCTAGTCGAGGACCTCGATCGAGTTCGCGATCGACTGCGCGTCGGCTTCCGAACCATTCGACACGGAAACGACGAGCTGCTTGTCTCCGGCGATGACCAGGTACTGGTCCACTGACGCCCCGTTCGGCAGGCCTGCGGCAGCGATCTCGTAGCGATAGTGGATCGCCTCGCCCGCGGGCAGCGTGACCCGCTCGACCGTGACCTCGTCACCCGCGATCGCCTCGATCTGGGCGGTGTTGAGCTGCTCGAGCAGGTCCAGGCTGAGGCCGGCCCCGGGCAGGGCGAGGACGTTGAGGTTCGTGCCGCTCGCCGGGTCCGGCCCGAAGGCGAAGATCGCGAGACCGGCCGCCATCATGGCCTGGATCTGACCGGCGTACTGCTGCGCCAGCGCGGGGTCGACCTCGCCTGCCGCGGCGATGATCGCGTCGAGGTCGCCCTCACTGAGGTCGACCCGGGTCCAGCCAGCGGGCAGCGTGAGCGCGAAGCCGTGTTCCGCGACCTCGATGCGTCCGGTCGTGGCCATGCTCGCGCCGGACGTCGCGGTCGCTGATGCGTCCGGCGAGGTCGTCGGCTCGGCCGAGGCCGGTGCCGGGGTCGCCTCAGTGGTCGGAGCGGCCGACACGGCTGCCGATGGTGTCGAGCCGCCGCATGCCGCGAGGCTGAGCGCGACGAGCGCGATCGAGATGGCGCCGCCAAGGCAGCGCGCGGTGATGGTCATGAGTGTGGGGTTCCCCCTGGAGTGACGGTGGTCGCGTGAAGCCTAGGGCACCCCGGAGAGGGCGTCCACCGGCCCAACGGTCAGGGGTTCGACGGTCGCCCGAAACGCCGCCACGGGCCATAGCGCCACCAGACCCGGCCGACGAGGAGCGCCACCGGCACCGGTCCATAGCGGCGCGAGTCGATCGGTGGCCCGAACCCGGCTTCCGACGCACGCTCCGCCGTGGCGTCCGCCAGGAGCCATGCCTCGTCGTCCGCCAGCTCGAGGTATCCCCCTTCGAACGGCACTCGGTCGCCAGGGCCCCCCGCCACACGCTTCACCGAGAGCGCGCCGCCGTCGGGTTCGTGGAACGCCACGATCGTGCCACGCCGCGGCCAGCGGACGGTCGTCGGATCCACGAGCAGCCAGTCGCCAGGCTGGATCGCGGGCTCCATGCTCGCCCCTGCGATCGCCAGGCGCCATGGCCCACGCAGGCGGTCGGCCAGGCGCTCGGTACGACGAGGCCCCGCCGGTCGACGGGGCCTCGGGATGCGTCGGAGACGTTGCGTGGCTGTCAGACCGGGCGCCCCGCGACGCGCGTCTTGTCGAGGCCGCCGGTCGCCTTCCAGGCCGCGTCGATCTCGTCGATCATCTCGAGCAGCTTCTTCGAATCGGCCGTCTCGGTCGAGGCCTTCACCTTCGAGACCTGCTTGTTCGCGTTCCAGAACAGCTCGTGCAGGTTCGGCACGGTCGCCAGGTGCTCCGGCTTGAAGTAGTCGTGCCACAGGACGTCGAGGTGGTGCTTGACGAGGTCCGCCTGGCGCTCCTTGATCGCGATGGCGCGTGTCCGGAACGTGGCGTCCTCGTTGGCCGCGTACTTCTCGTTGATCTTGTGGCAGGACTCGGCCTCGATACGTGCCTGCTCGGGATCGTAGACGCCGCAGGGCAGGTCGCAGTGGGCGCGGGCGGTGGTGGTCGGGGCGAGCCGACGGGTCAAGCGAGACATGGGACTCCTTCGCACTGGGGATGCGGCCTCACGGTACCGTCTCGGGGGATCACTCGAAGTGTCCGAGCCGCTGCCGGGCATGTCAAACGTGCAGCGCCTCGGGGTTCGCCACTCACCGCGCACGGGTCCGACGGGTATCATCGCGGCGATGACGGAGCGAGGGCTGCCCAGCGCTGACGCTTCGCCGGCCTGCCCCTTCGTGGCCTTCGAGGACGAGCGGGACGAGCGGGCGGATCGACCGGATCACCGCCACCGCTGTTACGCCGAACCGGAGCCCGCCCCACGCGCCCTGGCGCACCAGGAGGCGTACTGCCTCTCGAGCGCGTTCCCGGTGTGCCCGACCTTCCAGGAATGGGCCCGGCGCGAGGCGGCCCACGCTCGGGCCGGTGGCACACCCACACCCACGCCGGAGGGCGCCACGGTCGCGGCGGCCGGTCCCGAGGGCCCTGATGGCGCGGACGAGGGCGCCGACGGCGAGGACGCTCCCTGGGTACCCGGGCGCGACGAGCGGCCCGTCGAGGAACGACCACGACGGAACCCGCCGCGTGACTGGGCGGCACCGCCACCATGGGCGTCGGGCGCGGCGGCCGGTGCGGCGGGCGTGGTCGGGTCGACCGGGCCCGGGGCAGGCGCGGGCGCCGGCGCGGGCCGCGCCCATGGCGACACGACCGACTACCTCGCGCCTGCCCGCGACGAAGGTCGTGGTCTCGCCGGAAGCGCCGCCGATCGACTGGCACGCGGGGTGGGCGCCGCCGCCGACGCGGACGTCGACGACGAGCCGTCCGTCCGTCCGTCCCTGGACCCTGCCTCGGCCGTGGCCGACCCGGAGCTCGCCGGCCTCGTCGGTGGGGCCGGCCGGAGCGGTCCGCGCGCGGCTCGCGACGGCCTGCCCCCGGTCGCCCGCTCGGGCCGTCCACCCAGTGTGAGCTCGACCCGCGACCGGGATCGCGAGCGCGAACGGGAGCGCGAACGAGAACGCGAGCGTGGACGCGTCGACGGCCCGGCGTGGGAAGGCCAGCGGCGCTACGAGGCCTACCCGCAGATTCGCCCGGGTCGATCGATGCCGGCGATGCCCGCCCTCCCGCGGCTCGTCGTCCTGGCCGGCGCGCTCGCCGTCGCCGCGTTGGCACTGTTCTTCCTGCCCGCGCTGCTTGGTGTGGGCGGTAACGACGATCCCGGCACGACACCCACGCCGACGGTAGCCGTCGCGACGCCGACGCCCCTCCCCACGCCGGTGCCGGCACCGACCCCGCAGGTCTACGTGATCAAGGAAGGCGACACGCTCTCGAGGGTCGCCCGAACCTTCGGCTTGACCCTCGACGAGTTGCTCGCGGCCAACGAGGACACGATCGAGAACCCCAACCTCATCAAGGTGGGTGACGAGATCATCATCCCGGTGCCGACCTCAGACGAGGTCGACGGCGGAGCATCGGAGTCGCCGGCGCCCTGAAATCGGACCGGGGGGTTATCTCGGCGCGATGTTGATGGCCGTGATGCGGCCGGCCTCCACGCGGAAGGTCGCATCGATGTGCTGGGTCGGAGCCCCGGGGCGCACGACCAGGAGGTCGGCCTCGTAGGTGTTGCCCGTGTCGCGGATCCCGCCCGGGATCATGCGCAGGCCGGCGTCACCGCGCAGGAACCAGCCTCCTACCCGTTCGACGCCGCGAAGCGTCTGGACGCTGTCTCCGACGTGCACGCGCATCTCGGTCTTCTCGTCCATCAGCGCGACCGCGCCCTCGCGATCGCCTCCGTTGAGCTTCTCGAAGAAGTCTTCCATCGTCTCGACAGCGCCCATGGCCTGAGTGTACCGTCGGCCGCCCATGGACGCCGACGCCCCGCATCCGACGACGCTCGAAGCGGCGTGGCCGCTGTTCGGGCTGCGAATCCGCAGCGAGCATCTGGTGCTGCGACTCCCGACGGATGACGAGATCCTGGCCCTCGTCGACCTGTCTCGCGAAGGCATCCACCCGCCCGACGAGATGCCGTTCGGCATCGCCTGGTCCGTGCTCCCGAGCCCGGAGTTCGAGCGCAGCTCCATGCAGCATCACTGGCTCATGCGCGCGACCTGGACGGCCGATGACTGGAACCTGAACCTGATGGTCGAATCGGGCGGGCTGCCGATCGGCGCCCAGTCCCTCCACGGCAAGGCGTTCCGGCTTTATCGCACCGTCGGGACGGGATCATGGCTCGCACGCGACTGGCAGGGCCGGGGCCTGGGCAAGGAGATGCGCCAGGCGGTGCTCGCCTTCGCGTTCGACGGCCTGGGTGCGCGGGTCGCGGAGTCCGAGGCGTTCCTCGACAACGTCGCATCCAGCGGCGTGTCCCGGTCGATCGGCTACGAGGACAACGGACGGGGCGCGCTGGCGCCGCAGGGGGTGGCGCGCGAGACGCAGCGATTTCGAATGACCGTCGACGGCTGGCGGGCGCGGCCCCGACCGGCCGTCGAGATCGAGGGGCTGGACGCCTGCCGCGAGATGTTCGGGGCGTAGGCGACGCGGCGACCAAAGGAGTCCAGCCTGGACAGGCTCATGAGCGCGCCTAGTTTCACCGCCAGCGAACGAAAACGTGGCGAATAGGGTCCGTTCGAGCAAAGGACCCGGCCCACGACTTGGTGTGGTCACCGTGTTCATTGTCACTGAAGGAAAGTCGCCCAAGAGGCAAGTGCGAACGCTTGACCCTGCAGTCGTTCACTGAGAGCGAATCCGAGGAGGATGCGGTCCGCGCCCCGCCGCCCATCGCCGGGCAAGGCGGCCCGAGCCGCCGCCGCCACCGTGGCGGTTCACTAGAACCCGCCGCCCATCGCCGGGCAAGGCGGCCCCGAGCCGCCGCCACCACCGACGAGCCGCCGCTGAACCCGCCGCCGGAGCCGCCGCCCCCACCGTAGCGGTTCGCTAGAACCCGCCGCCCGACCCGCCGCCGCCACCGCCCGACGAGCCGCCGCTGAACGCGCCGCCGCCACTCCCTGACGACGACGGCGAATTTCCGATCGTGCCGAGCGCGGACATCATCCCGCCGAGGTCGGGGACGGCCGAGGCCGAGAAGATGCTCCCGCCGCTCCCCGCCGCGGCGCCGCTCGCGAACGACGAGCCGTCCGAGGTTCGATACCACGCCGGGAAGTACGTCGCGTTCGCCGTCGCGCGTTGATCGCGTACGTCGTCGAGGCTCCGTTCGAGCACCTTTTCGATCTCACCTTGCAGGCCCAGGGCCGTGCCCCAGACGACGGCCTGATCGGGCGTCTCGAGCCAGTCCAGACCGGACTCGTCGACGACCTGCTGCATCGAGCGTGCCTGCTCCATCGTCTTCTGCAGCGTGCGCCGGTAGGCAGCCAGCATCGCCCGGATCATCGCGCCGGGCATCGTCACCGACGGCATGCCCCGGGCGAATCCGATGATCACCAGGCCGCCGGCGATCGTCGCGGCGCCGATCATCACGAGTCCCGCCATCGGGACGTTGATGCCGGCGAAGACGGCGATCGCCCCAGCCACGATCACGAGCACGCCTTTCCCGCTCCAGCGAGCCATGACCTTGCTCGGCTTCTCGACCATCCAGCCCTTCCCCACGACATGCGACTCGAGCTTGGCGTCGAATCGGGAGACCGACGAACCGAACTTGGGCAGCTCGTCGGCGTCGATGAAGCCGTCCTCCTCGCCCGCCGAGAGGTCGCGCAGCTCCGTGAGTGCCAGTTCCTCGGCTGGCCCGATCGGCCGACGGGCGTTGAGCGCGCGTCGCGCCTCCTCGACGGGATCGAGCGTCGGCGGCCCGACATCGATGCCCACCTTGTTCGACAGCCCCAGCAGGCCGCGGTCCTCGCGGAACCCGATGAGGCCGCGCGACGCGAGGTCGAGCATCGCGGTCGTCAGCGCCCGGCGCGAGGTCCGGCCGTCCATCACGAACGCGCCCGATGCCGCCGTGAGGTCGGGCGGCGGGGCCGGCATCAGGATGGAGGCGTCGTCGAGGTAGACGGGATCCTTGCCGAAGCGGCGCCACGACATGAACGCCCAGCCGGCCAGGCCCATGAACGCGATCGGGGCCCCGACCAGCCCCAGGACCGCGTTGATCTGGCGGCCGGTCTCGAGCCGCGCCGCGTTATCCGGGGTCGCCGCCGCGTCGATCCGGTCCAGGGCGACCCCGAGCGCCCCATCGAAGTCCGCGTTCCGCAGGAACGGCAGCATGTCATCCTCGAAGATCGCCTGGCGCTCGCTGTTCGTAAGGAACGTGGCCTCGAAGCCGGGCGCCGCGTACAGCTGGACCTGGCCGTGTTCGCGGGAGGGGTCGATGTCGAAGAAGATCGCCAGGCCATCGTCGAACCCACGCCGGCCGACACCCCACTGGTCGATGAGCGCGCGGGCGCGCGCTTCGGTCTCCTCGGTCGTCACGCCGTAGTCGACGAGCTGGCTGTAGACGACGATCTCCGCCGCGGTCCGGGTCTCGATCGCGTCGATCGTCGCCTCCGCGTCCGCGATCGCCCCCTCCGACAGGATGCCCGCGGTGTCGTACACGGCCTGGCCGTCGACGGGATCCGGGAATGGCGGACCGGCGGCCGCTGCGACCACCGGCAGGAGCAGCGTGATCGCGGTCGCGACCGGCAGCAGGAACGCGCTGGCGTGACGGCGCATCAGACGGAGACCCTCGTGGCGGCGTGACGGGCACGGAGGCGACGGACGAGCTCGGCCGCCTGCTCGTAGCGCCCGAATGATGGCATGACATACGTACCGGCGACGCGGTCGTCGACGGCCGCGAGCAGCTCCAGGGCCATCTGCAGGCCGACCTCGGCTCCGTGCTCGCCGGCTTCGTGGAGCGCGGATCGCGCCGCGTCGGGGATCGTGATGCCCGGTACCTCGTTGTGGAGGAACTCGGCGTGGCGCGCGCTCTGGAGCGGCAGGACGCCGAGTAGCACCGGCACCGGGATGCCGCCCGGCCCGAACCGCCGCTGCGCCTCCGCGAACATGACCTCGACCTGCTCGACGCTGTAGAGCGGCTGGGTCATCACGAGGTGTGCGCCCGCGGCCAATTTGCGCTCCAGCCGGTCCCATTCGGTGCCGGCGTCGGCCGCGGTCGGGTCGAGGGCGCAGGCGATCGTGAAGCCGGCTCGCTGGCCGATGGGGGAGCCCGCGGCGTCCTCGCCGCGGTTGAGCCGGGTGAGGATCTCGACGAGGCCGATCGAGTCGACGTCCCAGACACCGGTCGCGCCCGGCAGGTCACCGATCCGTGGCGGATCGCCGGTGAGGGCGAGGATGTCCCGGACGCCAAGGGCGTGGGCCCCGAGCAGCTCGGATTCGAGGGCCATGAGGTTTCGGTCGCGGGTGGTGACATGGACGACGCACTCGAGATCCAGGTCGTGCTGGACGCCGAAGGCGACAGCGAGAGCGCCCATGCGGACCCGGGCCATGGCGGAATCGCTGATGTTCACGACATCGACACCGGATGCCTGGAGGAGTCGGGCAGCCTCGATCGTCCGCCCGATCCGGACGGAGCGCGGCGGATCGATCTCCACGGAGATGACGAAGCGGCCCTCGGCGAGGGCTCGTGCGAGACCCGTCGGCGGCGGCACGTCCCCGGCGGCCCCCGTTTCAGCGCCCTGGCCCGGGACGGCGATCGGGGTGTGTGCCCGTCGTTCCGGGCTCGGCGCGACGGCCCCGGGGGCAGCGACGCGGCGGCCCCGCCGGGCCGCGGCACGCTGGCCCCGGCGTCGATCGCGGAGCGCATCGCGGCGACATGGTCCGGGGTCGTCCCACAGCACCCGCCCACGATCGCAGCGCCGGCGGCAACCATGTCATCGACCATCTGGCCGAAGTAGTCCGGGCCGGCGGCGTAGACGAACTGGCCCTCGATCCGCTGCGGCAGCCCGGCATTGGGTAGGATCGCGCGCCCGGCCACACCGGGACCCATCGCGACGAGCGCGTCGAGGCAGCCGACCGGGCCGGCGCCGCAGTTCACTCCCAGAACATCCGCACCCGCGTCGGCCAGGCCGGCCGCGGCGGCCTCGGGGGTCGTCCCGTCCGGGAGCGCGATGTCCTCACCGAAGGTGAGCAGCGCGACGATCGGTTGATCGGATGCCGCTCCGCGCGCCTCCTCGATGGCGATGCGGAGGTGGTCGATCAGTGAGAACGTCTCCAACCAGAACAGGTCGACCCCGCCCTCCAGCAAACCGTCGATGGTCTCGCGGAGCGCGCCCCGTACCGTCGCGTCGTCGAGGTGGAGCAGGTCCCGGACGGGCGGGCCGAGCGGACCGATGGAGCCCGCCACGAGCACGTCGCGCCCGGCCACGTCACGAGCCTCGCGCGCGAGCTGGCCACCGCGACGCGCCAGGCGACCGGCCTGATCGCCGAGGCCGAACGGGGCGAGCCTCGGCCGGTTCGCCCCGAACGTGGCCGTGGTGATGACGTCGGCGCCGGCGGCCAGATACTCACGGTGGATCGCTCCGATGAGGTCCGGACGAGTGGCGACCAGCTCGTCGAGGACGGCGCGCTGCGGCACGCCGCGGGCGAAGAGGAGGGTGCCCATCGCCCCGTCGGCCAGCAGCGGGCCGGCCGTGAGGCGATCCCCGAATCGGCTGCGCGCATCCATCTGCAGCGAAGCCTAGCGGAGCGCGCGCCGGGATCGGCCCCGGGCGATCAGCCGAGCGACCGGAGCGTGCCGCGCCGGCGGCCCACGGTGAGCGCGCCATCGATCCCGAGCAGGATCTGTGGGGGCCGCGGACGCCCGTTGTACGTTGAGCCCAGGGAGGCCCCGTACGCCCCCGCGTCGGCGATGGCGACGAGGTCCCCGCGGCGCAGCGGCGGCAGGTCGTGGCTGCCCAGGGAGTCTGTCGACTCGCAGATGGGGCCCTCGACGCGCGCGGGCCCGACACCGCGAGGGCCGGCGGCCGTGGCGCGCCCGCCGGCTTCGGGATCGAACGACCCCCCCAGCGACGTGAGCGCCACGATCGGGTGATGGGCCCCGTAGAGGGCGGGACGGATCAACTCCGTCATGCCGGCGTCGAGCACCACCTGGCGACCTGCCCGGTCGCGCACGTGCAGGACCCGCGCGACCAGCCAACCGGCTCGTGCCACGAGGGCGCGTCCGGGCTCGATGGCGAGCCGGGTCGGCCGGCGTTCGGCCGGCACCGCCTCGAGCGCCGCGGGGAGCTCGCGCGCGAAGCGCTCGGGAGTCGGGAACGGCTGGCCCGCCGGCAAGACCGGGAAGCCCCCACCGAAGTCGACGGTATCGAAGGTCTCGATCGACCCACGCCACAACGCGGCCATCGCGAGCGCCTTCCGGACCGCATCGCGCCAGGCGTCGATCGCCCCGAGCTGGGAGCCGACATGGAGGTGGACGCCGCGCGGGCGAAGCGGCCCGTCGGGACCGCCACCCGACTCGATGGCCTCGCCGATCTCGGTCTCGGTCATGCCGAACTTCGCGGCGCCGGATCCCACGGCCAGGCCGGCATGGGTCTCGGGTGCGACGTCCGGGTTGAGCCGATACAGGACATCGAGGCGGAGCCCGGGCGTCGCCGTCCGCCGCACGGCCGCGGCCAATGCCCGGGCCTCCTCGGGGGATTCGAGGGCGATCCAGCGCAGCGGCGACCCCGCAGCGGCGGCCCGTGCGGCATCGCGCAGGTCGACGGGTGTCTTGCCGACGCCCTCGAGCGTGATCCGCTCGTTCGGGACGCCCCCTCGCCGTGCGAGCGCCCACTCGCCGCGCGAGACGACGTTCGCGCCGAAGCCGCGCGCGGTGACCTCGGCGATGACCGCCGGCACGTCGTTCGCCTTGACCGAGTACTGGCGGAGGATCGGGTCGGGGAACGCCGCCCGGACGGCCGTGCACGCACCATCGAGGGCGGCGACGTCCGTGACGAAGAGCGGCGTCCCGAAGCGCCGCGCGGCGGCGCGTAACGATGCCTGGACCGCGACCTCAGTCGGGGACGACAAGCCGGATGACGGTCGAGATCAGGCTCAGGACGAGGGCCCCCACGACCGCGGCGACCAGGGTGTCGGCCGTGAGCAGGTCCGGCGGGAAGTCGCCGACCGTGAGCGGGAAGCCGATGAGGTCCGAGACGAAGGCCGTCGCGAGCAGGAGCGCCCCATTCACGACGAACCCGATGAGACCCATGGTCATGAACGAGATCGGCAGCGTCGCGGCCTTGACGATCGGCCCGAGCAGTCCGTTGATGACCCCAAAGATGACGGCGATGACGAGCAGGCCGACGATCCCGCCGTCGTATCCGAACATGCCGGGCAGCAGCGTGACGAGGATGTAGAACGCGACGGCCGTCACGACCGTACCGATGACGAAGCCTCTCACGACACGTCCTCCTGGGTGGGCGATGGATCGGTGTGCAGCGAGGATAGTCCCTCAGCGGAGCAGGAATCCCGTGCCCAGTGGGTCGCGCTCGTCGAGCGTGAACGTGTGCTCACCGGTCCGGAACGCGCTCCCCTCGACCTCGGTGATCACGCTGCCATGGCCGCCGACCGCCGGACCGGGCCCGACGACGCGGCCATCGAACACCGAATCGACGATCGACCGATGACGGAGCGCCCCTCCGATCTCGAGCTCGCCGCGCTCGTGCAGGATCGCGAGGCGTGCCGATGTCCCCGACCCGCACGGCGATCGATCGACCTCGCCGTCGGCGAAGACCGTCACGTTGCGCTGGGTCGGGACCGAGTCCTCGATCGGCTGCCAGAAGATCACGCCGTAGATGCCGGCGAGATCCGGTTGCTCAGGATGGACGACCTCCACCGCGTGCTCGATCGCCGGGCGGAGCTCACGCTGCAGCGCGATCAACTCCGGAAGGGCACGCAATTCGACCTGCAGCCCCATGTCGCGAACGTCCGCCGACGCGTAAAAGGCGCCACCGAACGCGATGTCGAGCGTGATCGGACCCAGCGCTGTCTCGAGACGCACGTCGCGTGCGAGGACGAAGGCGGGCACGTTCCGGAACGAGACAGCATCGACAAGGCCGTGCGCATCGAGCCGGGCGGTGCAGGCGAGGCGGCCCGACGGGACATCCACCGTGACCCCGACCTCGCGAGCGCCCGGCGCGACAGCGACCCGCCCGCTGTCGATCGCCCAGGTCACCAGTGCGATGGTGCCGTGACCGCAGGCCGTCGAGTAGCCCTCGTTGTGGAAGAAGACGACGCCCAGGTCGCCGTCCGCGTCGTCGGGTGGCGTCACGAACCCGCCGTACATGTCGGCGTGGCCGCGCGGCTCATTGACCAGCAGCCGCCGGACCGGCTCGAGGTTCGCCGCCGCCCAGCGGCGCCGCTCCGGGACCGACGCCCCTTCGAGCGGGGGCACGCCACCGGTGACGATCCGGAACGGCTCGCCGCCGGTGTGGTAATCGGTCGTCGTGATGTCGGTCAACGAGCGAGCAGACGCTGCAGGTGGGCCTTGACGACGGGCCACTCCGAGGCCAGCACGCTGTAGAACGCCGAGTCGCGGTTGGAGCCGTCGGGCATGATCGTGTGATGGCGCAGGACGCCCTCGAACGTGGCGCCGATGCCCAGGAGCGCGCCACGGGATCGTTCGTTGCGGGCGTGGGTCTTGAACTCGACCCGCTCGGCGCCCAGCGTCTCGAAGGCATGGGTCAGCTGGAGCAGCTTCGCCTCGCGGTTCGCGCCGGTGCGCTGGTACTCGGTGCCGACCCAGGTCCAGCCGATCTCGAGCCGGCGGTGCTCGGGCGTGATCGTCATGAACCGGGTGCTGCCGATGGCTTGCCCGCTCGCCGCGTCGACGGTCGCGAACGGGACCTCGGTGCCGGCCGCGGCGTTGGCGAGGGCCTGATCGAACCAGGCACGGAGCCCGGGCTCGTCGATGGGACGAGCGATGGTCCAGCGCCAGATCGCGTCGTCGAAGGCGACGCGCGCCAGGTCGTCGAGGTGCGCATCCTTGAGCGGCTCCAGGCGAACCCTCGCTCCGTGGAGCGTGATCGGCGTGACCCAGCGTTGGTGCGTCATCCGGCCGATCGTAACCGGCTTGTCGGCGCCGAACGGCTCCGACGCGTCGGCCGCCGCGGCGCGGCTAGTGCTAGTCCCTCGTCAGCCCCTGGCGGATGGCGTACCGGGTGAGCGCGTTCGTCCCATGGATGCCGAGCTTGTCGGACAGGTTCGCGATGTGCCGGCGGACCGTGTGGATGCTGATGTCGAGCGACTTGGCGATCTGGGCGGGAGCCTGCCCGGAGGCGAGCATGCTCAGGACCTCGCGTTCGCGCGGGCTGATGGCGCCCGTTTCGAACCAACGGATCGAGTCTTCCACGACCGTCCCGGTGACGCTGCTGTGCAGGTACCGCTCGCCTCGTGCGACCGCCCGGATGGCCTCGACGAGCTCCATCGACCGCGCGCCCTTGACGAGGTAGCCGGCGGCTCCGGCCGCTAGCGCCTGGCGGACCGTCTCGGGGTCGCCGTGCATGGTCAGCACGATCATCCGAAGCGCCGGGTACTGGGAACGCAGGCTGCGCAGCAGCGGGAGCGCATCACCTTCCGGGAACGTCAGGTCCAGGAGGAGGACATCGGGTCGTTCGGTCGCGACGAGTTCCCGTGCCGACGCATGATCCTCCGCGTCGCCGACGATCTCGAAACGATCGACATCCTGGAGGACGAGCCGGAGGCCTTCACGGATCAGGTGATGGTCATCCACAAGACCGATGCGGATCGTCTGGCCGATGGCCATCCTCGGGAGCGGAGGAGGGGCAGGTTCGATGGTCCGCGCCACCACCTTGGGATGTGCCTCCCGGTCCGTCCCGGAGACTTCGTGCGAGCGATCCATCAGCGGACCACGTCCAGGACAGGACGAGCGGTCGGTGTCGTCTCCGCGGCGGGATTCGTGACCGGGACGACCACATCGACGCGGGTGCCGTCCCCGGCCTTGGAGCGCACGTCGACCGTGCCCCCGTGGATCGCCGCGCGCTCGAGCATCCCGTCGAGCCCGAGACCCCGTTCGCGGTCGGCGCTCGCGAACCCGACCCCGTCGTCGCCCACCACGAGACGCACGGTCCCGTCCACGATCCTCGCCCCGATCCAGATGCGGTTGGCGCGGCTGTGGCGAGCGGCGTTGCCGACCGCCTCCTGGACGATGCGGTAGAGGTCGATCTCCACCTCGGGCTCGAGGAGGCCGGGCGGGAGCAGGTCCGGGTCGAAGCGAAGCTCGACGGAGGTGCCTGCCGAGCCCGCCAGGTTGCGCAGTGCCGCTCCCAGCCCGATCTCATGGACTCGGGTGGGCCGCAGCTGCGCGGCCACGTCTCGTGTCTCGGCGAGGGCGGTGGCAGCGAGCGTGCGCGCGCGATGGAGCGAGGTCCGCGTGGCGCCGGTCACCACGGCATCGTCGGTGGTGAACTCCCGATCGACCGCGTCCAACGTGAGCATCACCGCGGTGAGGGTCTGGCCCACGCCGTCATGCAGATCGCGCGCGAGGCGCGCGCGCTCGTCCTCGTGGGCCGTGACCAGCCGCTCGCTCGCCTGCCGGTAGAGCGATGCGTAGTGGCGAGCGGAGCTCGACACCCGATCCGCAAGGACCGCGACGATCCCGGCGATGGTGACCATCAGCGGCCATTCGGTGAACTCGAGCTGCTCTTCGGACGGCGGCACGCCGACCGCGAGGGCGATCCAGAGGAACGCGACCATGACGACCGTGGCGATCGCGATCCGGGCGAGGGCGGCGCGAAGACCGTAGACGAATGCGCCGATGGCGACAGTCAGCCACAGCGCCTGCAGGACGATCTCGGGATCACCGATCCCGAGGAACAGTGCGACCGCGAGCAAGGCGCACACCACGTCCACGGCACGGCGGTATACCGCTGGCTCCAGGCGGGCCGCTTCGCGTATCCGAACGTCCCAGTGAGTGCCGCCGATGGTCATCCGTTACCCCCCAATTGATGCGATTTGAGTATAGGCGGGGAGCGTTGTTGGCTACAACGATGTAGTTCGCAGATTCGGCGCCCGATGACGGTTCGTGGTGATTCCGGTCAACGCGGGTATCCCGCGCGACACGAGATCACGTTTGGGGGAGGGCGCCGTTACCGAGGTCCGCCAAGAGTACGGCGCGACCCGGCTGGGTGCTGTCGTGGGGGAGGCCAACATGTTGCGCGCACTTGTCGGCACGAGCGTCCGGTTCCGGCTGCTCATCATCGGTATCGCCGGAGCGCTGCTCCTGATCGGAGCGACGCAGGTCCAGAACGCACGGGTGGACGTCCTGCCCGAGTTCACGCCTCCCTACGTCGAGGTCCAGACCGAGGCGCTCGGCCTGTCGGCCGAGGAGGTCGAGGAGCTCGTGACGGTCCCCCTGGAGGCGGACCTGCTGCACGGCGTCGCCTTCCTGGACGAGATCCGATCCGAGTCGATCCCCGGGATGTCCTCGATCGTGCTGATCTTCGAGCCGGGAACCGACATCTTCAAGGCTCGACAGGTCGTCGCCGAGCGGCTGACCCAGGCCCACGCGCTGCCCAACGTCGCCAAGGCCCCCGTGATGCTCCAGCCGTTGTCGTCGCTCAGCCGGTTCATGGTCATCGGCCTGAGCTCGCAGGAAAAGTCGCTCATCGACATGTCGGTCCTCGCGCGCTGGACGGTCCGACCTCGGCTGATGGGCGTCCCGGGGGTCGCCAACGTCTCGATCTTCGGACAGCGGGAGCGCCAGCTCCAGGTCCTCGTCGACCCGGCCAGGCTCGATGCCAACGGCGTCTCGCTCGAGCACATCGTGTCGACCGCGGGCAACGCGCTGTGGTTCTCACCGCTGACCTTCCTCGAAGCCTCGACACCGGGGACGGGAGGGTTCATCGACACGCCGCAGCAGCGGCTGGGCATCCAGCACATCCTTCCGATCCAGAACGCCGAGGACCTCGCGCAGGTGGCGATCGAGCCCGAGGACGGCGCTGCCCCGCTGAAGCTGGGTGACGTCGCGACCGTGGTCGAGGACCACCAGCAGCTCATCGGCGACGGACTCGTCAACGACGGGGCCGGCCTCATCCTCGTCGTCGAGAAGTTCCCCGACGTCAACACGCTGGACGTGACCCGCGACGTCGAGGCAGCGATGGCGGCCCTCCAGCCGGGCCTGCCGGGCATCGCCGTCGACACGACCCTCTACCGCGAGGCGACCTTCATCGACGCTTCGCTCGGCAACGTGTCGCTCGCGATCCTGATCGGTTTCCTCCTCATCGCGGTCATCCTGGGCGCGCTCCTCTTCGACTGGCGGGCCGCGCTGATCAGCCTCGTCACGATCCCCCTGTCGATCGCGGCCGCAGCGATCGTGCTGCACCTGGCCGGCGCGTCGCTCAACGCGATCACCCTGGCCGGATTGTTGGTGGCCATCAGCGTCGTCATCGACGATGCCGCCGGCGTGGTCGACGACGTCCTGACGCGGCTGCACACCCCCAGGGAAGGCGATGGCGAACTCTCCAAGGGCGACGTCGTCACGGCCGCCGTTGTCGAGAGCCGCTCGCCGCTCGTGTACGGCACCCTGATCATCCTTGGTGCCCTCGTCCCGCTGTTGTTCGTCGTCGGCGGGGTGAGCGCGTTCCTGCCATCGCTGGCCATCGCGTATGGGGCGGCGATCCTCGCCGCGATGTTCGTGTCGCTGACCGTGGCACCGGCCCTCGCCGTGCTGGTCCTCACGCGCGATCCGGGCACCCGACGCGAGTCGCCCGTCTTGCGGCGAGCGCGCGGCTGGTACCGGAACAGCTTGTCAGGCATCGCCGCCAGGATCCGCCCGGCGGCCCTGACGGCGGGGCTCGCGGTCGTCGCTGCCGTGATCGTCCTGGGCGCTGCTGCCCTCCCCGCCGCTGGCGACTCCGCATTGCCGACCTTCCGTCAGCGTGAATTGCTGATCAACTGGGATGGCGCGCCCGGCACCGGGCGACCCGAGATGGCGCGTGTCATCTCACGGGCCACGGCCGAGCTGCGCGCGATCCCCGGCGTCCAGAACGTGGGCGCCCATGTCGGGCGCGCGATCATGTCCGATGAGCGCGGCAGCGTGAACCTCGGCGAGATCTGGTTGACCATGTCGCCGTCGGCAGACTACGACGCGACGCTGGCCGCCATCGAGGACACCGTCGCCGGGTACCCAGGCCTTGAGCGTGCCGTCTCGACGTACGCGTCGGAGCGGATCGGCGAGGTGCTCGGGACGAGCGAGCGTGACGTGTCGGTCCGCTTGTACGGCCAGGAGCTCGACGTCCTGCAGGCCAAGGCGGACGAGGTTCGCACCGCCATCACCGACGTCGCTGGGATCAGCGCCCCGGCGGTCCAGACCGTCGTCATGGAGCCGACCGTTGAGATCGAAGTGGATCTCGAGGCCGCCGCCAGGTACGAGGTCAAGGCCGGCGACGTGCGGCGCGCCGTAACGTCGCTCATGTCGGGTATCGAGGTCGGCAACCTGTTCGAGGACCAGAAGGTCTTCGAGGTGGTCGTCTGGGGTGACCCGTCGATCCGTAACAGCATCTCCGATGTCGAGAACCTCCTGATGGAGACGCCCAACCAGGGTCTCGTCCGGTTGGGTCAGGTCGCCGACGTGCGCGTCGCCCCGTCGCCGAGCGTCGTCAACCGCGAGGGCGTGATGCGATACGTGGACGTCACGGCCGATGTGGTCGGACGTGATGTCGGCGCCGTCGTGGCGGACGTCAAGAGCCGCATCGCGGCGATCCCATTCGAGATCGAATATCACGCCGAGGTCAGCAGTGCCGCGCTCGTCCAGCAGGACGCGCAGATGCGCCTGATCGCGGTCCTCATCGGCACCGTGCTCCTCGCCTTCCTGCTCCTGCAGGCGGCGTTCGGGGCCTGGCGCCTGGCCTTCCTCGTGCTCCTCGCGATCCCGGCCGCCGCGATCGGTGGCGTCGTCGCGACCTTCATGACGGGTGACCTCGTCACGATCGGTTCGCTCGCGGGCCTGATCACCGTCGTCGCCCTCACGGTCCGCCACGCGGTCGCACTCGTCGACCGCTGCCAGCGGCTGGAGCGCGCTGCTGACGCCAAGCACGGAATGGAGCTCGCCATCGCCGGGGCGCAGTCGCGGCTCGGGCCGATCCTGATCACCGCCCTGGGGACCGCGGCCTTCGCGCTGCCGTTCATCGCCCTCGGCGACGTCGCGGGGCTGGAGGTCATGCGGCCGATGGCGGTCTTCGTCCTCGGCGGGCTCGTCTCGTCGACCCTGGTCCTCCTCTTCATCCTCCCGAGCATCTATCTGCGGTCCGGTCCCAAGCCAGCGTCCGAGACCGAGGCCCTGTTGAGCGAACAGCCGGCATTCGAGCCGACACCGGCATAAGGGGGAGTACAGAGATGAACCGAACCACGCGGACCCTGATGTCCCTGGCACTCGTCGGGGTCGTCCTCGGCGGCTGCAACCAGGCAACCACCTCAGCCCCGAAGGAAGAGGCCATCCATCTGGAGGAACAAGCCTCGGGCCTGAAGCAACTCACGCTGTCCGCCAGGGCGGCCGAACGGCTCGGTCTCGAGACGGCCCCCGTGGCCGGATCCGGCTCCGCCCTGTCCGTGCCCTACGCGGCGGTCATCTACGACGCCCAGGGCGACACCTGGTCCTACGTGAACACCGAACCGCTGGTGTTCCTGCGCGCGCAGATCACGGTGGAGGAGATCGATGGGAACACCGCCGTCCTGTCGGCGGGTCCCGAGGTCGGCACGTCAGTCGTGACTACCGGTGCCGCAGAGCTGTACGGCGCCGAGATCGGCGTCGGCGGCGGGCACTGATCGTCCGCCGCCGAGCACCAGGGGGGAGTCTGCAGTCATGATGCGCCGGATCATCGCCGCGAGCCTTCGGTTCCGTTTCCTCGTCCTCGCGGTCGCGGCCGGGTTGATGATCTTCGGTACGTCCCAGGTGCGGGCGATGCCGGTCGACGTCTTCCCGGAGTTCGCGCCACCGAAGGTCGAGATCCAGACGATCTGCATCGGCCTGTCGGCCGAGGAGGTCGAGAACCTGGTCACCGTCCCGCTCGAGCAGGCCCTTGCCGGGGTCGACGGGCTGGACATCATCCGCTCGAAGTCGGTCATCCAGCTCTCACAGATCGAGATGATCTTCAAGCCGGGCACCGATCTCCTTCATGCCCGTCAGCTCGTCGCTGAACGGGTGGCCGAGATCACCCCGACCCTGCCGACATGGGCGGCGCCGCCGTTCATGATCCAGCCACTGTCGGCGACCAGCCGGTTCCTCAAGGTGGGCATGTCGTCTGACGAAGTCTCGCTCATCGACATGTCGATGATCTCGTACTGGACGATCCGACCGCGGCTCCTAAGCGTGCCCGGCGTCGCGAACGTGCAGATCTGGGGCGAGCGCCTCGACATGCCGCAGGTCCGTGTCGTCCCGGCCAAGCTCGCCGAGCACGGCGTCGCCATGAACGACGTCATGGACGCCGTGTCGGAAGCGCTCGACGAAGGCATCCTGCGGTTCAATGCCGGCAACTTCACCGGCACCGGCGGATACGTCGATACGCCCAACCAGCGGCTCAACGTCCATCACGTCCCACCGATCATCGATGTCGACGACCTCGCGCACGTGACCGTCACCGGGCGAGGGGGCAACGAGATCCCCATCTCCGAGGTGGCCGAACTCGTCCGAGACCACCAGCCGATGATCGGCGACGCGGTCATCAACGACGACCTCGGCATCCTCCTCATCATCGAGAAGTTCCCGTGGGCGAACACGCTCGACGTGACGCGCGGGGTCGACGAGGCCTTCCAGGAGCTCGAGCCTGGCCTTCAGGGCATCACCATCGATCGGGCGATCTTCCGGCCGGCCAGCTTCATCGATCAGGCGCTGGGCAACCTCTCGAACGCGCTGCTGCTCGGCAGCATCCTGGTCTTCGCCGTGCTCATCGTGTTCCTGTTCGAGTGGCGGACCGCGCTGATCAGCCTCGTGGCGATCCCCCTGTCGCTCATGGCGGCAGCCATGGTGCTGTACGTCAGGGACGTGACGATCAATACGATGATCCTGGCGGGTTTCGTCATCTCGGTGGGCGTCGTCGTCGACGATGCGATCATCGACGTCGAGAACATCACGCGCCGGCTGCGGCAGCACCGCCTCGCCGGCAGCGACCGATCGACGGCGTCGATCATCCTCGAGTCGTCGCTCGAGGTCCGCAGCGCGATCGTTTACGCGACGCTCATCGACGTGGTCGCCGTCGCGCCGGTCTTCTTCATCGAGGGCCTGTCGGGTGCGTTCTTCCAGCCGCTCGTGGTGTCGTATGGGCTGGCCGTGTTGGCATCGCTCGTGGTCGCCCTGACGGTGACCCCGGCGTTGGCCTACCTCCTCCTGCGCAACGCGCCCATCGAGCGCAGCCGGTCGCCGATCTCACGGCGGCTCCAGGATGCCTACGCGCGGCTCATCACGCGCATCCTGCGGACCACCCGGCCCGCATTCCTCACGGTCGGCCTGATCAGCATGGCCGGCATCGGGATCTGGCCGCAGCTGGGCCAGTCGCTGCTGCCGGACTTCAAGGAACGCGACTTCCTCATGCACTGGGTCACGGCGCCCGGGACATCCCTGGCCGAGGAGACGCGCATCTCGATCGAGGCCTGCAAGGAGCTCCGTGAGATCCCCGGCGTCCGCAACTGCGGCTCGCATATCGGCCAGGCGTTCCAGGCCGATGAGCCCTACGGCGTCGAGTTCGGCGAGAACTGGATCAGCGTCGACCCGGCCGTCGACTACGACAAGACGCTTGCCGCCGTCCAGGAAGTGGTCAACGGCTATCCCGGCCTGCGGCGAGACGTGCAGACCTATCTCAAGGAGCGGATCCGCGAGGTCCTGACGGGCTCGAGCGATGCCATCGTCATCCGGATCTACGGTGAGGATCTCGGGAAGCTGCGCGAGCTGGCCGAGACCGTCGAGGGCAAGCTCGACGTGATCCCGGGCATCATCGACCTGCACTCCGAGCAACTCGTCAACATCCCGCAGATCCAGGTCAAGCTCGACCTCGCGGCTGCCGAGCGCCACGGCGTCAAGCCGGGCGACGTCCGGCGGACGGCCTCCGCCTACATGGCGGGCGAGGAGGTCGGCGACGTCTTCCACGGTGGCAAGGCGTACGACATCCAGGTCTGGAGCATCCCCGAAGTGCGTCAAAGTCTGACCGACGTCGGGAACCTGCTGATGGACACCGCGTCCGGCGGCAAGGTCGCGCTCAAGGAGATCGCGGACGTCTCGATCCAGCCGTCGCCGGGCCACATCAACCACGAGAAGACCGCCCGTCGGATCGACGTCGAGGCCAATGTCCAGGGGCGCGATCTCGGCTCGGTCATCACGGACGTCGAGGCCGCCCTGGCCAGCACCGAGTTCCCGGAGGGCTACCACCCAGAGATGCTCGGGGAATACCAGGAGCGCCAGGCCGCCGAGAATCGGTTGCTGCTGTTCGCGCTCGCCGCGTCCATCGGCGTGTTCCTGCTCCTGCAGGCAGCGTTCGGCAGCACCCGGCTCGCGATCCTCTCGTTCCTGACGTTGCCATCGGCGCTCGTCGGCGGGATCCTGGCCGCCTGGCTGGGAACCGGCGTGATCTCGCTCGGCGCGCTCGTCGGCTTCTTCACGGTCCTGGGCATCGCCGCCCGCAACGGGATCATGATGATCAACCACTTCCAGCACCTCGAGAAGTTCGAGGGCGAGAAGTTCGGGGTCGACCTCGTCATCCGCGGTGCCCGGGAACGCCTCTCGCCGATCCTCATGACCGCCCTGGCGACGGGTCTCGCGGTCGTCCCGCTGGCGATCGCGGGAGACCTGCCGGGCCACGAGATCGAGCACCCGATGGCCATCGTGATCCTGGGTGGGCTCGTCACCTCGACCCTGCTCAACCTGTTCGTGGTCCCGTCCCTGTACCTCCGCTTCGGACAGGGCCGCAAGGAGCGCGAGGCCGCAGCCGCCGAGGCCGTCGGGGCCCCCGCCTGACGGCGGACCGGCCCCGCCGAGCGTCGGCGGGGCCGGTCTTCACCTAGACTCCGGTCATGTCCGACTTCGAGCGCCGCTTTGCGGCGTTCTTCGACGAGTTCGTCGAACTCCAGCCGGTCGCTGCGACGGCGTTCGGGGATCACCGCTACGACGATCGCTGGCCGGACGCCACAGAGGCCGGCCGGGGGGCCCGCCTCGCGTTCATCGATCGGTGGCTGTCCGAGTTCCGCGGCCTCCCCACCGGCGAGCTCACGGTCGGTGACGCCATCGACCGCGACCTCCTCGTGCTCGAGCTCGAGGCCCAGCGATTTGCGGAGATCGAGCTGCGTGAGGAGACCTGGGACCCGCTGCAATGGGTCTACCTGGCGGGCGACGGCATCTTCCCGCTGATCGCCCGGGATTTCGCGCCCCTGGCCGAAAGACTCGCCTCGGTCGCGGGCCGGCTCGAGGGGCTGGCGGCCCTGCTCGACGGAGCGAGGACGGCGCTCGAGGGACCTGGCGACGGCCGACCGGTGGGCAGGTTCCAGACGGAGAAGGCGCTCGAGCAGCTGCCCGGCATCGCCGAATTGATCGACGACGCCCTCCTCGAGGCGGAGCGGGCCGCCCCGGAGGATGCGGTGGTGGCGGCGCTTCGTGGCCGGCTCCACGCCGCGGCGACGACGGCGAAGGGGGCGCTCGCCGGCTTCGAGGCGCACCTGCGTGACGAGGTCCTGCCGCGCAGCGAGGGCGAGGGCCGGCTCGGGGCGGAGCTCTTCGCCCGCAAGATGCGGCACACGATGCGTTCGGAGACGCTGACCGACGAGCGGATCCTCGCCGCCGCCGAACGCGAGTTCGAGGCGGTCCGGGCGGAGATGGTCCGGCTGGCCCGGGAGCTGTGGCCGCGCTGGAGACGCGGCGCGCCGCTCCCCGATGACGAGGCCGAGACCGTGCGCGGGGTGCTCGATGCGATCGCCGCCGAGCATCCGGAGGCCCACGAGCTGCTCGACTTCTGCCGAGCCGAGAACCGCCGGATCGAGTCGTTCTGTCGCGACCGCGACCTCATCGGCCTCTCGGACGAACCACTCGATATCCGCTGGACGCCGACCTTCCTTCGGGCGTTCGGCGGGGCAATGCTCATCCCGCCGGGCCCGCTGGACAAGGGTCAGAAGGCGTTTTTCGCCATCACGCCGATGCCCGACGATTGGCCGCCCGAGCGAAGGGAGTCATACCTGCGCGAGGACAACGCGCGGATGCTGCGGCTCCTCACCATCCACGAGGCGGTGCCCGGCCATTACCTCCAGGGCGTCTACGCCAATCGATCGCCATCGCTGCCGCGGGCCGTCTTCGCGAGCGGGCTCTTTGCCGAGGGCTGGGCCGTGTACGTGACCCAGGTGATGGTGGACGCGGGCTACGGCGCGGACGACGGCGCGCTGCTGCTGACCCACTGGAAGTTCTACCTGCGCTCGACGACGAACGCGATCATCGACGCCCGGATCCACACCCGCGGGATGACCGAGGACGAGGCCGTCACGCTGATGGTCGAGGGCGGTTTCCAGGAGGAGGCCGAGGCTCGCGCCAAGTACGACCGGGCCCGCCTGTCCTCGACCCAGCTCTCGACCTACTTCGCGGGTTCCATGGAGATGTGGGACATCGAGCTCGAAGCGCGCCGACGGGCGGCCGGGGCCGCGGGCAAGGACCCGGCGACGATCCAGCCGCGCGGGCTGCCGGGCGGGTTCGGGGAGACGCCGGGCTTCCGGTACCGCCCGCACCTCGAGGCGGTCATCGGGCATGGGGCCCCGCCCACGTCGTTGCTGCGGCGGATCCTGCTGGACTGACCCCGGTCTACGAACGGTCCTTCTTCCCCGACGGGGCATCGCGACCGGCCCCGCCCCGCGCGCCCCGATCCTTGGGGGGCTCCGCGAGCGCCGTTCGGAGCCGGGAGACCTGGTACGCAGCTCCGTCGGCCGCGGCCAGCACACGCTCCGCGAGGGCCGTGTCGGGTGGCGCGCCCGTGTCGAGGGCGTCGAGACGAACGGCCCAGTCAAGCATCGACGCCAGGCGGTCGCGGTCGATCCACTCCTCGCCCTCCCAGTCGTTGACGCCCAGCGCCGCGCGGGTAGGCTCGCCCGCCAGCCATCGCTCCAGCAGGCGCAGGTCGCGCTGACGGCCGCGTCCACGGATGGCGGCCGGCCGCGGGAGCGCGAGCAACGTCGCCGCGGTGTCGGCGGCGGCCGACGCGGCGCCATCGTCCAACCCGCTCGACTGCAGGCCGGCGGCGATGACCGGTCCGAGCCGCAACTCGTGGTACCAGGCGAGGCTCGTGGCAGCGACGTCGGCACCCGGGACCAATGCCCCCAGCCGCGACACGATCAGGTACACCACCAGCGCTGCCCCATCAGTGGGGGACAGCGTGGGGACGGCCGCAGGTTCTGCGCGTTCTGGTGCCGCGGCGCCGGCCGAGATCGGCGGGAACGCCGCCTCGATGTCCTCGCGGATCGTCGCCGCGTGCGCGATCGCGTCGCCCTCGACCCCGGTCGCGGCGCCGACGGCTTCGAGGACCGCCACCAGCCGCGTCTCGACTGCATCGAGGTCGCTGGCGCTGGCCGCCCCGTCGATGATCGCCTGCACCGGGCCGCCGTCGAACAGCGCCCGGAGCGGCGCGTGGATGGGCTCGAGCTGTTGCTCGAGCAGCGCGCCCTCGAGCGAGGGCACGCCCGCGCCCCCGAGACGCTCGGCCAACCGCCGCCACTGGCTTGCCGTCCCATCGTGGACCTCAGCGAACTCCCAGAAGACGTGGCCCTGGTAGGCGTCGAGCGCCAGCCACAGCCCCCGTTCCCAGAGCTCGCGAGACGCCCGGATGTACTCGAGGCCGGTTCTCGCGTCCCGGAACGTCACGAACACCGCGGGATCGTCGGTGAGACCCAGGCCCTCGGCCAGTGACCGCCGGTCGAGGCGCTTCGCGCCGCTTGCAGATCGGCGCGCGAACGGCACCGACTCGCGGATCGTTCCGGCGACCGACCCGAACCTGGTGTGATAGATGACCAGCGAGCGGGTGGGACCCGATCCGTTCGAGTAGGCCAGGACGCTCTCGTCGACGCCCCCGCCGTCGGTGACCAGGTCGTACAGCAGGAAGTCGTGCGCCTCGGCGAACCACGCGCGCCGGTGGAACAGCGGGAACACCTCGCGCTCATGCCGCTCGACCAGCCCGGGATCGGGTGCCTCCTGGAGCCGGGCCTTCCGGAACTCCATGCCGTACTTCTCGGCAAAGCCCTCGACCTGGCCGTGACCCAGCATCGGCAGCCCGGGCAGGGTCGCCATCACGGTCGCGACCCCGAAGTACTTGTCGCCCTCGCCGAACTGCTCGAGCGCCGTCTCCTCGTCCGGGTTGCTCATGAAGTTGACGTAGCGCTTGAGGATCTCGGGATCGAACTCGAGGGTCTCGCGGATCAGCTTGCGATAGCCCGCGCCGTTCTCGTCACGCAGCATGTGCATGAAGGCGCTGTTGTAGACGCGGTGCATCCCGAGCGTCCGGACGAAGTACCCCTCGAGCATCCAGAACGCCTCGGCCAGCAGGAGCGTGCCCGGCACTTCGGCAGCCACACGATCGACCACCTCGCGCCAGAACTCCTTCGGCATCCGCCGGTCGAACTCCTCCTGGGGGATGGCGTACTGGGCGCGCGACGGGATCCCATCGCCGGACCCGGGCAGCGGCCACCAGAGCCGCTGGATGTGCTTGCGCGCGAGGACCATGGCCGCGTCGAAGCGGATGATCGGGAACCGCCGCGCGACGTCGAGGATCACGCCGATGACGTGTTCGCGGAGCTCTGCCGACAGGAAGTCGAGCTGGGCCGTGTCGTTCCACGGGAAGCTCGTGCCGTCGTTGCCGTGGTAGACAAAACGCGCGTCCGCAGTCTCCCGGTCGGTGCGCTTGAAAACGACGGCCGCGTCGGTGTCGTCCCAGTAGTGGTCCTCCAGCCCGATCCCGACCCGTGGGTCCGGTGACAGGTCGACCCCGGTGTAGGTGTAGGCCGGGAAGGGCGGCTCGGGCAGCGACAGGAACCACTCCGGATGTTCGATGACCCAGCGCGAGTCGATGCCCATGTGGTTGGGCACCATGTCGCTGGCCAGCCTGATCCCGCGTTCCCAGGCGCGGTCGCGAAGGTTCGCATAGGCGGCTTCGCCGCCGAGGTCGTCGGCGATCCGGTAGTCGTCGAGGGAATAGGCCGAGGCGACGGCATCGGGGTTGCCGCGCAGGCGCTTGATCCGCTCGGACGCGACCGAACGCTGCCAGAGCCCGATCAGCCACAGGCCGGTGACGCCCCAGGCGGCGAGGGTGTCGAGCTCCTCGTCGGGGATCGCGTCGAGCGTCCGCAACTCGCGACCGTAGCGCCGCGACAGCTGGTCCAGCCACACGTAGGTGCTCTTCGCCATGAGCACGACACGCGGCATCCACGCCGAATCGCTCGAGAACGCCTCGGGCTCGTCGGCGACGGCTGCCGTGAACGAGGGCACGTCGGGGGTTCGGTCCTTGGCGTCACCGGCTCCGCCGCCGAACCGCTGGTGCAGGCCGCGTTCCTCCTCCGCAAGGATCCCGACCGCGATGTCGAGCCGGCCGATGAGCGCGTCGAGGTCGGCGCCGAGCAGGGCGCTCCAGTGGTCCCGCACATAACGTAGCTGGCCCGCCAGCGACGTCGGCACATGCCGGGCCGGGGCGCGCAGGAGCTCCATGAGTGAGGCCCGCGACCCGTCCGGCTGCTCCAGCCCGCGTCCGGCGGCGAACGAGCGCTCCAGCACGCCGATGACATCGTCATAGCGGGTGCCTTCCCGGAGGGTCGTGTCGTCGACGAGCTCGCGCAGGGGCCCCAGGGCCGGGTTCTCGTTCGCGATGCGGGTCAGCAGCAGCTCTTCCAGCCGGACGTGGGGGGGCTCCGGCCCTGATCCGAGACCCGGGAAGGCCGCGGCGAATCGGTCCAGAACGAGCTCGGCCTCCTCACCGAGTTCGCGACGGACGTCGCGCAGCGCGCGGGCCACGGCCCCCTTGTCGAGAGCCTCGAGGCGTGCCGTGAGCAGGTGCGCGACCTCATGGAGGATCCCCAGCGCCACGATCTCGCCCGCACCGACCGACGGGGCGCCGGCCGCACGGACCGAGTTCATCCGGGAGGCGAGGTGGCGGATGGCTGCGAGGTCGGCGACCGCGAGGTCGCCACGCTCCCCAAGCAGGGCGTCATCGATGCCGTGGCGCTCGCGCGCCGTGCGGCGCACATGGAAGTCGCGCATCGAGCCGAAGGATGGCACGCGGTTCGCGCGTGCGTCAGACCCCGACCGGCTCCGTCGGGCGCCCGGCGGCTGCATGCTCGATCGCGCGGCGGAGCAGCTCCAACCCGGACGGATCGAACTCGTACGTCCACGACCGCACGCGATCGGGCTTGCTGAGGCCCCGATCGAGTCCGGCCGCGAGGGCGTCGCGCGACATCAGGATCAGGTCGGCGGTGGCATCGACCTGCTTGAGTGCATCGGGCTCGCTCGTGAGGGCGGTGACGATATCGATCCCGGTCGTGCCGGACAGCCGGAGGACGTCGAGCATGTTGTCTGCCCCGCGTTCGGATGCGCACACGAGACCGACGGTCGAACCTGGCTTGAGGCCCGCGATCTCGTGGACCAGTTCCAGGTACCCGGGTCCCACGAGCATCGCGACGACCGGCACACGACCCGCCGCGAGCACCTGGCATTCATCGGCATGGAAGGTCGTCGTCGCGACAAGGTCGTAATGGAACCGATCGAGCCGCTCGGGCAGGTCGTCGATGAGCGCTCCCTCGGCCTCGATCTCGGGGAAGGCATCGACCAGGCGTTCCGCGTCGTAGCCCGCGTCGGCGCTGGTGCATTCCGCGAAGAGGACACGGACGAGCGGTCCGGGTCGCTTGCGTTCCGAAGCGGCCGCGAACGTGGCCGCGGCGACTTCGTCCGCCGTGAAGCCGGCGTGTGCCGCACGACGCAGCATCTCGGCGACCACGCCGGCCAGCGCCTCGGCCCCACGTCGTTGCGGCGGTCGATCGGCGACGTGGGTACCGGCGCCGTGGCGGCTCGTGACGTACCCCGCGTCGGCCAGGCGGCGGTAGACCGCGCGGATCGTGTTGGGATTGACACGCAGCGCGGCACCGAGCTCCCGGACGGGGGGCAGGCGTGAGCCTGGCAGGAGGCGGCCGGAATCGATCTGGTAGGCGAGCTGCCAGTAGATCTGCGTGGAGATCGGGACGTCCGAGCCACGCTCGACATCGAGGCTGTCGCCGGGGCTGCCGGCCGGGGCGTTGAGGCTCCCCCCGTCATCCATTGACATAGTCAAGTAGTCCAAACTAGACTCGCGTTGGCCTACTCAACTATAGCAATCGGGAACCTCCGCCCTTCGATCGTTCTTCTCCTCGTCAGCCCGTGGCGCGCAGGCCGCGGGCTGACGGATTCACCGGGAGCCCGCGGCGGCGACCAGCTCTGACGCGCCACCGACGATCGGATCGCCGTGCCCCACGAGCAGCGTCTCGAACTGCAGGGCGCCGAGCTTGGCGACCGAGGCCATCGCGGCATCCATGTCCGCCGTGAACTGCGGATTCGAGCCCTGGACTGCGCCGGCTGACGTCCCGAGGGCGTCGCCCGCCACGAGGATGCCGCCGGCCTCATCGAGGACGGAGATGGAGCCCGGCGTGTGGCCGGGGGTCGCGACGATCGTCAGGCCGAAGACGTCGTCGCCATCCGCGACGGCGACCAGCGGCCGTGGCGAGGTGATCCCGGCGAGGTCCTCGGCCCCGGCGTACCCCGTGGCATCCGCGGCCGCTTCGAGCACGGCGGGCAGGCTGCCGATGTGGTCGCCGTGCAGATGGGTGGCGATCACGTGTCCCACCGCGTCCCAGCCGAGGCCGATCCGTTCGAGCGCCGCGGCGATGTCGCCTTCACTCCCCGCCGTCCCGGTATCCACGACGGCCGCCTCGCCGCCGCGCGCGAGGATGTACGCCGACACGAACCCAAGGTCGACGCGTTCCCAGGCCGTGCCGCCGCCCGCGGCGGATGACGATGCGGATGGGGCGGCCGAGGTCACAGGCGGATCCGCCGACGGCGGCACGGATGCAGCCGTCGACGGGCTGAGGGGCGCTCCGGTCGCGGTCGTGTCTGACGGGGTGCAGCCGGCGATGCCGACGACCGCGAGGGCGATCGTGCCGCGGCCCAGGTCGGCGAGGAACAGTCGGCGTGAGAAGCGCGTGTCGACTGCGCCGTGCGTGTCGGGGGTCATGTGGCGATGGTACGAGCCTTCGGTATCGGGCGGTTTTCCTGGTGCGGTCTCGCGCGTGACGCGC
Source organism: uncultured Chloroflexia bacterium (assembly GCA_963735785.1). Classification (GTDB taxonomy): domain Bacteria; phylum Chloroflexota; class Limnocylindria; order Limnocylindrales; family CSP1-4; genus SPCO01. The sequence continues at coordinate 1,712,339 of CAVTMH010000003.1, forward strand.
TGACCGCGGCGAGGGCCGCGTCCAGGAGCCCGATGCCGTCAGCGGAGACGAGGGCGAGATCCGCGACCAGCCGGTCCTCGAGCGCCGTATCCGCGAGCCCATCGACAAGCCTGGCCGCACGCACCGCGGCGCGGAGCGTCCCGGCCGTCTCGGTTCGGGCCGGCTCGTCCCAGAACCAGCCGCAGCTCGCGAACATCGCAAGGCGCCAGCGCTGGGCCTCCATGACGGCCGCGAAGGTCGTGCGGTCGGTCGCCGTGGCCGCCGGCGAAAGCCACGCATCGGCGAACGCCGCCGGCGTCCGCAGGCCGAGCAGCACATCCACCGAGGCGTCGCGCGCCGCCCACGGGTCCGGTCGGCCGGGTAGGGCCCCGACCAGCTGCTCGGAAGCCGCATCGACGCCGCCGGCGAGACGGTCCAGGGCGCTGCGCAGCGGCCCCTTCCAGGCGCCGTCGGGCACGCATTCGCAGCTCGCGCCCCAGCGGGCGACGCCGTGGTGACAGCTCCACGACGTCCGGTCTCGAAGCCGCGCGACCGGAAGCCCTGCCGCCGAGGCGCCCTCGACGGCCGCGGTCAGGCTCGGGGTCGCGTACGGCCGGTCCACCGGCGCCGTCCGACCGACAAGCCGAGCCAGGAAATGGTCCCGCAGCGGCTGATGGTGACCATAGAGCTCGCCGTCCGTGGCGATCACGACGAGCGGCGGCGAGTCCCCGGGGAGTGGCTCCTGCGTCAGCCTGGGCACGAGCCGATCGCGCACGAACCAGTCGGCATCGACCGACGCCGCCGGATCGAAGGACACGGCAGCCGATAGCAACCCGTCGTACACCACCGCAACGATGGACCGGCCGTCACCCGCCTCGATGCGCACAGGACGGCGGGTGTCGAGCTCGCCCCCGTCAACGCCCACGACCTGCCAGGGCGCCAGCACCGTGTACCGGATGCCGTGGTCAACGAGGACCCGCAGGGTCGCCTGGTCCACCGCCGTCTCGGGCAGCCACATCCCGCTGGGGCGACGGCCGAACCGGACCTCGAAGTCGCGGATCCCCCAGCGGACCTCGGTCAGCTGGTCGGCCGCGGACGCAAGAGGCAGGATCGCGTGATGGAAGGGCTGGGCCATGCCATTGGCGCCCCGGTCACCCTCGAGAAAGCCGCGGTACGCCACGGGGTCGCCGTCCTGCAGCCAACCCGCGAGCGTCGGCCCCAGGTCCCACGAGATCGCGCCGAGATTACCGAGCTCGGCGTTCGGCCGGTAGCAGTCGGCGCTGATCCGCGCGTTCCAGTCCCGGGCCGGCGCGGCGCTCGGGTCGAGCGGCATGGCGCCGCTGAACGGGTCGAGCCGGGGCGGTTGGTAGAAGTGCCCGTGGACGACGAGCGCCGGGCGGCTCAAGCGACGTGCCTCACGCGACGTGCCTCACTCCACGCTCCGATCGCGGGCCGTGGCGGCGACGTGGCGGACCGTGCGCGACCAGCGCTGGCCGGCCTGAAGCTGCACGGACCACGAGAGCAACAGCCCGCTGCCCTGGTAGACCCGCTCGAACCCGTTCTCGGAGTTCGAGATCGTCTCGATCGGCGCCCACCACGCGTCCGCGGGTTCGTCGGACGACGTCGTCAGGGTCAGGCCGATGTGATCGTTGCCCTGCGCCATCGAGGCCACGGCGGTCGCCGTCCCGGCCGTGTCGTGGCGGGTGCGTTCGCCGTCGACCTCCCACCAGGCCGCCGGGTTGCCGCCACCCCCGAGCATCGTCGTCGACCACTCGAGGCCGATGCGGGCATCGAGGCCGGGGCCCTCCTGATGATCCAGGTCGACGGTCAGGTCGAGCGTGGGCGCGCGCCGGTCTCCACCCAGCCGCAGGGTCCGGGTCACCAGGACGGAGGCATCGCAGATCGTGGCGTCGCGACGCGTCACGAGCCGGCGGGGCCCGAGATCCACCAGCTCGAACGCGCCATCGACCGCATCCCCGAGGTCGATGGCGAGGGCCCGCGCCCAGTCGTCGGCTGTCACCTCGTGCCCGAGGGCTCGCACGAGCCCCGAACGGCGCTCGTAGCGGTCATAGACCAGGCGCGCTGCGAGGCCCGGCTCCTTCACTCGAACCACGCCGTGGATGGAGGCCGGCGTCTCGTCCCCCGGGGCGCCGATCTCGAAGCCGTCGCCGCCGACCCGCGCGCCGGCGGCCTCGAACTGGCGCAGCGTCTCGTGATATGCCTCCGGTCGGCGTCGCATGACCGCGGTGAGCGCGTGCCGGACCGCGCGGATGTCCCAGCCGCCGATGCCACCACCACCGTCCAGGTCGACGGTCACGACCTGCCCCGCGTCGCCCAGGCGGATCTCGTCGACGCCGTCCATGTCGAGGTCGCGGGACTCGGCGGCGACGAGGGTCCCGTTCGCGCTCTCGGCGAGGTCCTCGGCAGCGATGAGGTGCTCGTACGTGGCCAGACGCATGTGGCTGATGTAGATCCCGCCGAACAGGCCGTGCCAGTAGCAGTCATTCGATTGCCCCTGGTACAGGTGGTCGGTCGCGCGCTCACGGTCAGGTCCGTCGGGCATCGCGGCCACGGCATCGGAGGCGCGCAGCATCTGCTTGTGCAGGTCGTTGATCTCGCGGTATCTGACCTGGAAGTTGCGCCAGAACGCGCCGCGCAGCCAGCGCGCCTCGGGCCGTCCACCTTCCTGCGCGTCGTGGAGCAGTCTCGAGAACACCAGGCTTTCGTCGGCCGGGAGCGCCCACTCGCCCATCTCGGCGTAGCTCCCGGTCGGTACGTAGACGCGGCCGATCGGTGGATGGTCGGCGAGCCAAACCGAGGGGGTCGTCGTCGTCAACCAGTCGGCGTTCGCCTCGAGCGCCCCGAAGAATCGCTCGACCCAACGGCCCTCCCCCCAGCAGTGCTCCCAGGTGGTCGGCCACGCGCCGAACTTCTCGCCGTCGTCGCCCATCATCCCGACCCGATCGCCCGACTCGGTCGCGTGCCGCCGAAGGTAGTCGATGACCTCGTCGACGTCCCGGAACGGGATCCGGTACCGCAGCCCCTGCTCCGTCCCGAATACCCGGAGGAGGTGCCCCTGGTCCTCCGTCGTATAGGGGCCCCAGAGATCCTCCTCGGAGATCGCGGCGGCGCGGAAGTGGGCGTCGTCGAGGATCGTCCACGCGTAGCCCGAGGCGACCAGCGAGGTCGGCAGGTCGGGCTCCCAGACGCGTTCGGCCAGCCAGGCGCCACGCGGGCGCTGTCCGAACATCGTTTCCAGCTCGTCGGCCATCCGGGTCAGCTGGCCGACCCGGTCGCGCTCGGGGAGTGAGGCGAGCACCGGCTCGTAGAAGCCGCCACCCAGGATCTCGACCTGACCGCGCGAAACGAGCGCGCGCAGACGCTCGATGGCAGCGGGCCGCTCCGCTACCAGCCAGCGCAGCAACGGCCCGCTGTAGTGGAGCGACAGCCGCACGCCGGGATGTCGCTCGAGCGCCTCGATCATCGGGACGTAGGCCCCCTCGAAGACCTCCGCGTAGACCCATCCGAAATTGCCGACGGGCTGGTGGTTATGCAGGGCGAGCGCCAGCGAGATGCGCGGCGGCAAGGTCGTCAACCGGCCTCTGTCACGAGCGGTTGCGCCACCGTTCTGAGCACCTCGATGCCGGCGGCCGGCAGGTACAGGAGCTCGGCGTAGTCCTGCAGCATCCGCGTGGTCGAGAACCGCCACAGCGAGCTCGCCATCGAGCGACGCATGACGTTCGTCCAGCGGGTCGGGACGCCGGTCGCCTCGCGCTCGTAGTAGGCCGGGATCAGCTCCTCCTCGAGCAGGCGATAGAGGTCCTGGGCATCGGACCAGTCCTGCGCGGCCTCATCAGGCGATTGCTCGCGACCACCGATCGCCCAGCCGTTGTCGCCCTCGTAGCCCTCGTCCCACCAACCGTCGAGCACGCTGATGTTGGGGACGCCGTTCTGGGCGCCCTTCATGCCCGACGTGCCCGACGCCTCGAGCGGCCGGCGTGGGTTGTTCAGCCACGCGTCGACCCCCTGGACGAGGAACCGCGCGACGCGCATGTCGTAGTCCTCGAGGATGAAGACCCGCCCGCGCAGCTGCGCAGAGCGCGAGCGCTGGAAGATCTCCTGGATGACGCCCTGTCCGGGCCGGTCGGCCGGATGTGCCTTGCCGGCGAAGATCACCTGGATCGGCCGGTCCGGGTCCCACAGGAGTCGAGCCAAGCGGTCCAGGTCGGTGAACAGCAGCGCCGCGCGCTTGTACGTCGCGAAGCGGCGGGCGAACCCGATCGTCATGATCCCGGGGTCCAGCGCCGTGCCGGCCTCCGCGAGGATCGACGGCGCCTCGCCGTGGCGGGCGAACTGGCTGCGGAGCCGGCCATGGACGAAGATCGAGAGCTCGCGCTTCTGGCGAAGGTGCGCCTCCCACAGGTCCGCGCGGGGGATCCGATCGAGCCGCTCCCAGAACTCGTCCTGCCCGCTCCCGGCGTCAAGGGCGCTGAGGTCCGCGTCGAGGTGGCGCGAGATCAACTCGTCGACCGGCGAGCCGACCCAGGTCGGTGGGTGAACGCCGTTGGTGATCGCCAGGATCTCGTGGTCGATGACGTCCTTCCACGTCGCGTTCGCGGTCGCCGCGTGGAGCTTGCTGACCGCATTGGCCCCGTTGGTCAGGCGAAGGCTGAAGGCCGTCATGTCGAACTGGGTCGGATCGCCGTCCGTGCCGAGCCCGAGCTCGAGGACGTTCGTGAGCGGCACACCGCCGGCATCGAGCAGGGGACCCGCGACGCGCCGAACCAGCTCCCCGTCGAACCGTTCGTTACCCGCCGAGACCGGCGTGTGGATCGTGAACACGCTGTCCCGTCGGACGCGAGTCCAGGCGTCGTCGAGCGCGGCTCCGGCGGCGACGTACTCACGAGCCCGCTCGGTCAGCAGGAACGCAGAGTGGCCCTCGTTGAGATGCCAGACCGCGGGCGTCAGCCCGAGCGCACGGATCGCCCGCACGCCGCCGATACCGAGGACCAGCTCCTGGTGGAGCCGCATCTCGCGACCACGCACGTAGAGGATGTGGGTGATCGGCCGATCCTCGACCGCGTTCTCGGCCACATCCGTGTCGAGCAGCAGCACCGGCACCCGCCCGACCTGGACGAGCCAGACAGCCACCGCCAGGACGCGGCCCGGCAGTTCGACCCTGACCGTCAGCGGCAGGCCGTTCTCGTCCTGGACCCGCGAGATCGGCAGGCGGGTCAGGTCGTAGTCCGGATAGTTGTGCTCCTGGTGCCCGTCGGCGTCGATGGACTGGCGGAAGTAACCCTTCCGGTAGAGGAGCCCGACGCCCAGGAACGGCAACGCCATGTCGCTTGCGGACTTCATGTGGTCGCCGGCGAGCACCCCGAGGCCGCCGGAATAGATCCCGAGCGACTCATGGATGCCGTACTCGGCGCAGAAATACGCGATCGGGCCGTCGAGCTTGTCGCCGTGCCGGCGCTGGAACCAGTGGCCCGAGCCGTCGGTGACATACCGGTCGAATCCAGCCAGGACGTCGTGGTACTCGGCGATGAACTTCTCGTCGTCGAGGAGCCGGGACCACTCCGTCGGACCGCTGATGACCGGGATGGGGTTGCGGTAGCGATTCCAGGCCGCCCGGTCGATCAGGCTCCAGAGGTTCCGCGTCCGCGGGTCCCATGCCCAGCGCAGGTTGTAGGCGAGTCGCCGAAGGCCTTCGAGACGGGGCGGCAGGGGAAAGCTGGCCGCCGGGATCGACGGGACGGAGACGGGGTCCATGGCCGCGCATGATAGCGGTTCGCCGAGGTCATGTGAACCGGTTTAGTCGCACGGCGGTCCGGCGCCGCCGGCCATGTCCGGCGGCTACCATGGGCCGGATGGGACTGCGCGTGGCGTTCCTGGCCGCCGAATGCGAGCCGTGGGCAAAGACCGGTGGCCTGGCGGACGTGGTGGACGCCCTGGCGCGGGCACTCGGCGACCCGACCGTGGAGGGTGTCGACGGACCCGTCGACGTGTTCCTGCCACGCTACCGCGGGGTTCCCGATCCGGATCCGACCGCCGTTCTTCGGACGACGAAGCTGGCGATCCCGGACCCGCGGGCGCGCACCGGCTCCTCGGAGGTGACGATCGTCGACGTGGCAGCCGACGGGTATCGTCTGCGGCTCGTGCACCACCCGCCCGCATTCGACCGCGAGGGCTTCTACGGGGACGACGCCTCGGACTACGCCGACAACGCCTGGCGATTCGGGCTGTATTGCCGGGCGGCGATCGAGGCACTGCGCGCGGAGGGACGCCCGGTCGACGTGCTTCATCTGCACGACTGGCAGGCCGGGCCGGCCGGCATCTTCCGCGACGGGCCCTACGGGGATGACCCGATCGTGGGCGGGACCGCCATGGTCATGACCATCCACAACCTGGCCTACCACGGCTGGACCGCGAATGCGGCGCTACCCCAGCTCGGCCTGCGTCCGGGTGGCGACGCGCCCGGCCAGAACGCCGATGGCGTCGACCTGCTGGCGGCTGGGATCGAGGCCGCTGAGATCGTGAATACCGTTTCACCGGGGTTCGCGCGGGAGGCGCTGACACCCGAGTTCGGGATGGGCCTGGATCGTCTGCTGCGGGCACGAGGCGACCGGTTCATCGGGATCCTGAACGGCCTCGACAACGCGGTCTGGGACCCGGCGACCGACCCGGACCTCGCTGCGCCGTTCGCTCGCGGTGACCTTGCCGGGAAGCGGGCGTGCCGGGCGGACCTCCTGGCGCAGGTCGGCTTCGATCCGGAAGACGATGGCCCCGTCATCGGGATGATCGGGCGCCTGGATCCCCAGAAGGGCTTCGACCTCCTGGCCGACGCGACCCCCGACCTCCTCGCTCTCGGCGGCCGTGTCATCGTGCAGGGCAGCGGCCACCCGTCGCTGGCCGACCCGTTCCGCGCCCTCGCCGAGTCGTCGCCGCGACGCGTCGCCTTCATCGAGCGGTTCGATCGTGCCATGGCGCGCAAGATCTACGCCGGCGCCGACTTCTTCGCGATGCCGTCGCGGTTCGAGCCGTGCGGCCAGGGTCAGATGATCGCGTTGCGGTACGGGACACCGCCGATCGTGCACCGCACGGGCGGGCTGGCCGACACGGTGATCGATGTGACGGCCGGCCCGGGCGAGGGCACAGGGTTCGTCTTCGAGGGTCCGACCCCCGACGCCCTCCTTTCGGCCTGCGAACGGGCCTTTGCGCTGCGCGCCGGCGGCGGCCCGGACTGGGACGCCCTCCTCGAACGGGGGATGGCCGTCGACTTCGGCTGGACGACGGGATCCGCGCCGAAGTACGTCGAGGCATACCGCCGCGCCGTCGCGATCCGGGACGAGGAGCAGGCAACCCGGGCGTGACGGGCTGGTCGCACGGACCCAACCGGACGGCTCTCTTGAGCCGTATACAGGTGTGGAGTTCGTGATGCCAGCCCCGGAACCGGCCGCGAATGCCCCGGACACGGCCGAGGCGTACGCCGAGTGGCTGCGCCCCCATCTGCCCGCGATGGCGCGGCTCGCCGCCCGGCTGGCACCGGACGCCGACCGTGACGACATCGTCCAGGAAGCGCTGGCCCGTGCCTGGCGCAAGCGCGGCCAGTACGACGCGCGCCGGGGGACGCCCGCGGCATGGCTCCTGGCTATCACCGCGGACCAGGCGAGACAGGCCCGCCGGCGACGTCGTCCGCTCGCGTTGATGGCCGACGTGGCCGCACGGGTCAGATCGGCCGATGAGCGGGTGGACGTCGAGTACGCCGTGGCGAGACTCGCCCCTCGCCAGCGGCTGGCCATCGACTGCTTCTACTTCGTCGGTCTGTCCCTGGCCGAGACGGCCGCCGTGATGGGCTGCTCGGAGGGCACGGTCAAGTCGACCTTGTCGGACGCGCGCTTGCGGCTCCGGCCCCTGCTCGAGGTGAGTGATGCATGACGTTGACGCCCTGCTCCAGCAGGCCGGCGAACGCTGGCGCGCTGCACAGCCGGCTCCCCCCGACGTGGATGGAATGATGTTCACGGCCACCGGCCCACAGGTCGTGCCGGTGGACCGATCCGTGCTCCGCACTCTGGGCCTCGCCGCGATCGGTGTGGCAGCAGCGCTGGTCATCGCGCTCGTCGCGACGGACTCCCGCCTCGGTGGGGGTGTCGGTGGTCAGTCCGCGGCCGTGTCGGCGCCGGCGTCGGCGGGATCGGCGGGGCCGGCGAGCTGCGCCGTCACGCGACCCGCGCCGCCGTTCGTGCCCCCGCGGCCGTACCCCTCGGTGCCCCCCGACCTCTACGCGTCGGACTGGTTCGGGTCGAACGGACTCTGGACGATGCTCGACCGGGACGGCGAGATCTGGGCCGGGGCGATCTGCCGCAGGACGCGGATGGGTTCAGCCAGAAGACCTTCTGGTGGAGCGCTGCCTGGACGCCCGGCGCCGAACCGGAGCCTGCGATCACGGTCGTGGGCACCCGTTTGGACGGGCCTGGCGCGTTCGAGGTGAGCGGCGGCACGAACGCCAGCGCCGTCGGCACGGCGATGCTCGTCGGCGTGGTCTTCCCGACCTCGGGCTGCTGGCAGGTGACGGGGCGGTATCGGGACGCCACCCTCTCGTACGTCGTCTCGATCACGGACTGAAGGCCGCGACCGATCAGCGGTCCGTGCCGAGTGCGCGAAGCAGCGCTGTGACCGTCTCGAGCGGGTGGGTCCGGTGGGGCGAGTGCGGCCCGCCCGCGATCGTGATGATGTGGTCCGCGCCGATGAGGGCCGCGAAGGCTGGTACATGCTCATCGCCGAGGTACCCGCCGGTCGCCGGCTCCCCGCGCACGATCCAGGTCGCGATCCCAGCCGCGGCGGGGTCTGCCAGGTCTGCGAGCCCGCCGTCCCAGTCGCCGTTGTCGAGGAGCACAGAACGTGCGGCAGCCTCGTCCAGCTGGGTCAGGCCCTCGGCCTTGGCGTGGACGTCACCGTCCTCCCAGGCAGGATTGGCCGCACGGATGGCGGCCGTGGCGTCCCCGATGTCGTTGAACGTCTGCTGCGCGGGGTCCGACGCCTCAAGGGCGATGGCCGCATGGGCGAGGGCGGGTGGATCGATGAGAACCAGGGTGACGGGTCGCAGGCCGGCGGTCGGCAACGCCGCCGCCGTGACGGCGCCCCAACTATGCCCGACGACCTGCAGCCCCTCCCGTTCGAGCCCGGCGGCCCGGACGAAGGCCGCGACATCGGCGGCGTTGTCGCGGAACCGATGATGGCCCTGCCAGTGGCCGGTCGCCCCGTGCCCAGGGAGATCGACGGCGACCACCCGACGGCCGGTCGCCGCGAGAGCCGGGCCGATCCGCCACCAGGTCGCCGCGGACGACGTCACGCCATGGATCAACAACAGCGGCCGCGCCGCCGGGTCGCCCCACGCCAGCGCCGACCACGGGATCCCGGCCGCCTCGACGGCGAAGCGCGCGCCCTCGGACGGCGCGCGCAGGGCGGTCGCCACGGCAGGGGGCAGGTCGGTATCGGGCACGGTCGGACCGTAGCACTCGCGAGGGATAGAATCGAAGGCGCTCCCGAAGTTCGCCCGCCGGAGGACCGTCGTCACCATGGCCAACCAGTTCGTGGTCCAGTTGAAGAACGAGCCGGGGGCCATGGCGACCCTCGCCGAGGCGTTGGCGGCGCGCGGCGTCGACCTGCGCGCGATCGGCGGGGGGAGCATCGGCGACTCCGGGCACGTGATCATGACGACGGCCGATGACGCCACCACCAAGGCCGTCCTCGACGAGCAGGGCTACACCTACATCGAGGGCGAGTCCCTCGTGACCGAGGTCGACGACAAGCCTGGTGGCATGGCACGCCTCTCGCGCTCCCTCGCCGACGCCGGCGTGAACATCTACGGCCACCTGTTCCTCGGTCGATGGGGCGACCGCGCGATGTTCGCGTTCGTCGTCGACAAGCCGGAGGTCGCCCGCCCGATCCTCGAACGCAAGGGCTGACCGCGTCTCCGCGACGGCCGATCTGCAACAGGGAACCCGACCGCGCGTCACCTTGACGTCGGGGCCATGGGGCGCCGACGTCAAGGACGGAGGCGATCCGAGATGCGCGTTTCTCTGGCCGATGCGGTCCGCCGCATCGCCTTCCAGCGATCGATCAGTGACCGACCATGCGCTCATGCCGCTGACCACGGGGGAGCCGGGGAGGTACGCCCCCAGTCCGCGTCGTGTCCGTCATGCGAGGCACACGGGACCACGCCGGTGAAGCTCCGGATGTGCCTGACCTGTGGACACGTCGGGTGCTGCGACAGCTCGCCCGAGCACCACGCACGCACGCACTTCGAAACGACCGGTCACCCGGTCATGCGCTCGATCGAGCCGGGTGAGGCGTGGGCATGGTGCTATCCCGATCAGGCCTACCTGGGATCGGCCCCGACCCCAGCCTAGGGTGTTGCGTCCGGAGTCGGGTCGGGCTCGGGGGTCGGGTCCGGTGTCGGCTCGGGCTCGGGGGTCGGGTCCGGTGTCGGCTCGGGGGTCGGATCCGGTGTCGGGTCTGGCGTCCGGTCAGGCGTCGGATCCGGAGTCGGGTCTGGCGTCCGGTCGGGGGTCGGGACGGGCGTCGGATCGCCCGGTGTCGGGTCCGGTGTCGGATCCGGCCCCGGAACGCCCGGCGTCGGGACCGGCGTCGGATCGCCCGGCGTCGGATCGCCCGGTACCGGATCACCGGGGCGCCCGGGGAGCCATTCCGGCCAGGGCAGCAGGAGCTCGACCCCGATGGGCAGATGTGGCGCGATCCCGAGCCATGCGTTGAGGTCCATCGCGTCGCGCAGCGAGACGTCGAAGAAGCGGACGATGCTGACCAGGTTGTCGCCGGCCCGGACCACGTAGACGACGCAGTCGGCTGCGGCGGGGCAGGGTTCGAGCAACTTCGCCCGGTCGATCTCCGTACCACGCCCGAACTCGCTGCTGGGGTCTGACGTGTCAATGGAGCCCGGGAGGCTCGGCTCACGCCCCTCCTCACCGGGCGCGTCGGCGTCGACATCGGTTTCGGCCTCGGGGCCAGCTTCCGAGCCTGGCTCGCAGCGGAGGATGACGTTGGGGCCGCTGCCGCCGTCGCAGGAGTCGGTGCCATCGCCGCCGTCGATGTGGTCGGGGCCGCCGCCGCCACTCACCGTGTCATCGCCTGGTCCGCCGAACAAGCGGTCAGGTCCGTTGTCTCCATCGATGGTGTCCTGACTGTCTCCGCCGATGAGGACATCCTCGCCGTTGCCGCCTCGCAGGACGTCCGCTCCGTCACCACCGACGAGGCAGTCCTTGCCATTGCCGCCAGCGATCGCGTCGTCGCCGCCGAGACCGAAGATCAGGGCGCCACCGTTGCCCGCCGCGATGACGTCGTTACCCGCAGTCCCGAGGATCGTCTCTCCGAACGTCATGCCCGCACATTCCGCGGGCAGGTCAGGTCCGGTCGCCCAGGTGCCGCTGGAGATCTGGCCGATCGCCTCCTGGACGTCAACGAACACGGCACGGGTCCCGGGGAGCCACGTCATGGTGTAGAGGCTGCAGAGTGCGGCCGTCATGAGGATCGCGATCCGGCGGCGACCGAACGTCATGCGCCGGCTCGTTTCTGACGCATCTTGCGGAGCTCCCGGCCGATCGCACCGAGCTCGCCGAGGATGATCACGATAGCGGGCACGACCAGCACGAGCAGGTACCCCGCCGGGGTGCGGAGGAACTGGGCGGCATGGCCCAGATAGGGAACCGTGACAGCCACCTCTCCCTTGACCGAGGATGCCGGTGTCCGCCAGGTATCAGGCTCATCGTTCGCGTCGCCCTTCGTGATCAGTACCGGCTTTCCCGCGACCTGCTCGACGGACGTGACTCGATGCGAAACGAGCGCGCCGGGATGGCCTGGTACCGGGAACGTCACGACGTCCCCGACCCGGATCGCGGCCTCATCGACGGGCTCGACGAAGGCAAGGCCGCCCGTGGGCATGCGCGGCTCCATGCTCCCGGAGAGCACGACCAGCACCGTCCAGTTGGCCAGCCGCGGGACCACGACGAGGCCGACCGCGGTGATCACGATCACCACCACGGCTGCGGTGGCGAGACCGCCCAGGATTCGGAAGAGGATCTTGATCAAGTGATGCGTCCAGGAGGGTTCCGCGCCGGGCCGAGGGCCCGGCGCGGAACGCAACCCCAGGTCAGTGCTGCGTGACGTTGAATGTCGCGGTCACGTTCCAGACCACGCCCTGGCACGCGTTGTTAGCGGTGCTCGGGAGCGTGGCGATCACGTCGCCCTGGCCGGTGGCGCCGGGCGCGACATGGAGTGTCGAACCGTGGTCGTCGCCATCGTTGTTGGGGTCCCACGTCAAGGTCAGTGCGGTCCCGCAGTCATTGCCGGGATCGCTCACGACCGTCTGCGCGAGAATCACCGTGCCGTCAGTCTGGTCCCAAGCCCCGGTGCCCCGGTTCTGGAGATTCATGGTCCAGGACACGCTGTTGCCCGGAAGCAGGTTCTCGATGTCCTCGAAGATGAACTCGTTCTCGCCGTTGTCGTCGCCCCGTCCGTCGGACAGGTACAGGTCGATGGTGCCGGCGTTGATCTGGCCGGTCCCGAACTGGGTGTCGGTGAAGAGTGCAAACGTGCCGGCTCCGACCACGAGGGCCAGGACGGCGCCGATCACGAAGAGACTGGAGACGATTCGTCGCATGGATGAACCCCGATATTGCATGTGGTGATTTGGGCGCGTTCACGACCGCGAGGTCGCGCCACTTGGGCTAGGGGCGGCGTCTCGAGTTGTGTCCTACGCCCACCTCCTCCGCCAGGCCTGGGCACCCAGCCTTGGGGCGAAGACAGCGAGTGTCCATCGCTCCCTCTTCGTCGCGCGCAGAGGCACCAGGCAGGTCGAAACGGGAACGCGAGTCGGCGCGAAGCGCGGCGCGCTAGGCCTCATATCTCCCCCCCGATCGCAACGCGATCGAGACCCCCTGCCTCGCAGTGGAGTGGCTAGGGTCGCGGCATTGGGGGCCGCGGCGGCACTCCTGGACTACGTGCGCAGGTTTCGGAGGGTACGTCGGAACTGCCCCGCTGTCCACCTTTCCGCACATATCCGCCACCGGACGCAGCCGCAGCGGACGGCCGATGTCGGGTTTCGGTGGTTCGTCGCCGCGGGTCGACGCTACGCGTGCTGGGGAATCGGCTTCCTGATCAGTTCCGCGAGGGAGTCCGCCTCCGGTCGGACCAGCTCGCCGACGCGTTCGCGGTCGACGTCCGCGACGATGATCTGGCCGATCTCGGTCCGCACGACCGTGAAGATGCCCAGATCCTGCATCCGCTGCGCCTGCGATCGGTTGTCGTCTGTCGGCGTGAGGTAGTGCAGCGAGCCGGCGCGGTAGCGATGGATCAGGAAGAGCTGGACGAGCGTCATCAGTCGCCTTCTGCGGATCGATGGCGCCGTGTTCTGATCACGGATCGAGAGGATGCTCCGGCCCCGGCGGTCCACGATGCTTGCGAAGATCACGTTCGCGAGGGGCTCGTCCGAGTCGTCGAGGACTCGAAGCTCGAGGAGGTCGGAACCTGCCGTGTGCGGCCTCAACTCGACCCGGATGGTCGCCGGCCAGTCCCAACGGGTCGCCCATGCCGAGAGCCATCCTTCGAGCAGCCTGGTCGGCACCTCGGTCTGGACGAGGTGCTGATGCTGGGTCGAGCCCTTCCCCATCGCCTTCGTCGCTGCGGTCCGCCCCGAAGCGGCCATCAACGCCGCGTCCAGCCGGTCTCCGCCGACGAGTGACTGCGGCGTCCGGTACGGAGACTCGAGCAGCCGGAACTTCCGCTGGAGCCGGGCCAGGGCGAGCATCCCATCCTCTCGCAACGCCGTCGCGAACTCCTCGGCCGCGAGGCCGTCGATCTGGTGGCCTCCGTAGGTGATGAAGTTGAAGACGAAGCCAAGCTTGCCGAGGTCTTCGGGGAAGCGCCGCATCTCGTCGTCGGTCAACCCTGTGGTGTCCCAGTTGAACGATGGAGAGAGGTTGTAGGCGAGCATCTTGTCGGGATATTCGGCATGGATCGCCTCGGCGAATCGTCGCGCGTCCCCGAGGTTCGCGGTCTTGGTCTCCATCCAGAGCAGGTCGGCGAACGGCGCCGCCGCAAGCGACTTGGCGATCGCGTAATCGATCCCTCCCTGGACCTGGTAGTAACCGTCAGGCGTCCTGGGAAGCTCGGGGTCCCAGGTGACTCGGATGTCGAGCGAGGCCGCCTTGTCGCGGATCTCGGAGAAGGACGCACGGCTCGCGAACGCACGCCACTCCTCGAGCGTGCTGGCGAATGCCTCTCCATCGGCGGTCCGGAACTCGAGGATCTCTGCGACCGCCTCGCCATAGGTCTTGAGACCCGCTGCCTCCTGCCAGAGCTCGGCGTACCTGGTGTCGATGGCGTCAAGGAGCTCCTCGGTCGAGGCCCCGACCTCGGCCTCGCGAACGGCCTGGGCGTTTCGTTCGATCAGCGGCATCAGTCCGACGCGCACGAGCCACGCAGCAGCCTTGCGCAGGTCGTCCTCAGGCACCGCATACAGGAGGTGACCCCGGATCTCGTCCAACCCGAGGTCGTGCAGCGCCCCAAGGATGGCCAGGAAGCCCACCCGATAGCTCGGTAGGTCATGGTTCGTCGCCCCGAGGACGAACGGCTGGTCACGCTCGTCGCTGCGGTTGTCCAGGAACGTCGCCGACTCGGCATCGGTTCGGGCGACGATGATGCCCGGCACTCGCATGATGTCCAGCTGCAGTCGCGCTGCATTGAGCCGCTTGTTCTGCTCGTCCTGGGCCACCAGGACCTTGCCGCTCTGGTGGCCGCATTTCTTGGCGCCTGGCTTCTGGTCCTCGATGTGGTAGCCGGGCACGCCGATCTCGACGAATCGACGGACGAGATTTCGAACGTGCGCGTCGCCGCCATGCCCCGTATCGGCGTCCGCGATGATGAAGGGGCGGTAGTCGACTTCCTTGGTCGTTCGTCGCTGCCCCTCGCTCATCTGGGAACGGGCGTAGTGTTGGTTCTTGTCGGCGGCGAGGAGGGCGCGGACCAGGCCGGCCGCTTCGTCCGGGACCTGGCCGAGCGGGTAGCTCGCAAGGTCCGGACCGGGGTCCTCTGTCTTCGACCCCTTTGCCGAGGTTGCCCAGCCGCCGAGATAGATGGCTTCGATCCCCATTCGCTTCATCACCACCGCCTGGCCGGGTGAATACGGACCGAAGGTGGTGATCTGCTCGCCGTTGGAGAACAGCTCGCGAAGTCGGGCATGGAACGCTTCCGCCGCGGTGCGGGCGACGGTGTAGTCGGGCTGGATCGTGCCCTGCTGAGCGGCCACTTCCCGGGCGGTGTGGAGACGGACGATGCCATCGAACCGCGACTGGGCGAACCACTCGCGGGCGGCCACGACTTGCGTCTCGAAGGCGTCCGTCGCGATGCCCACCCCGTCAGCGTCGATCGGCGTCGCGGCCTGTTCGATCGCCGTCGTCATTCGTTCTCGTGGTCCCTGAGGCAATCGTCGGGGCACTCGCACTCGGACGTGAAGCTGTACGGGCGCAGAGCGGGCTCGACTCCCGGGCCGTCGCCGACCACGCCGCTGATCCATGGATGCGACGGCTCCGCTGCGCCTGCGGTCTGCTGGACTGGCTGTCCTATCTCGATATCGAGTTTCATCCGAACCCCTCGTCGTACCGGTGAAGGCGACTGTACGACCCCGTTTCTCATCAGTCCAATCGAACGTTTGGTAGAGTTCCATCAGCAATACTGATCATCCATTGGAGGCGAAACCCATGCAGCTCGCACAGATCGAGGGGTTCGTCGAGATCGCCCGGCTGGGGAACATGCGCCGCGCGGCGGATGCCCTGTCGATCAGTCAGCCGGCGCTCACGGCCCGGCTCCAGGCGCTCGAAGCGGAGCTCGCCGCGACGCTCTTCCGGCGGACCCACTCGGGGATGCTCTTGACCCCTGCGGGCCGCGCCTTCCTTCCCCACGCGGATCGCGCGATCGAAGCGATCAGGAGCGGCAGTTCTCTCGTCCGGGAGGTGGAACACGGCATCGTCGGTGAACTCGCGCTTGCGGTCGCACCCGCGGTCAGCGCCTACGTCCTCCCAGAAGTCCTGGTTCGCTTCACGGAGCGACACCCGGACGTTCGCCTGCGAGTGCGGACCGGGCACTCGGAAGAGATCGTCGATCTCGTGGCTCGCGGCGAGGTCGAACTCGGGATCGTTCGCCAGCTCCGCGACGCGCGCGTCCGCAGCCGCCCGCTCTACGAGGACGAGCTCGTCCTCATCGCCCGGCCGGACCATCCGTTCGCCGTGGCCGGCAGGGTCGACGTATCGGAGATCAAGCACGCCCAGCTCATCCTGTTCGACCGGACGTCGAGCTACTACGAGCTGACGAACGCCTTGTTCCGTGTCGCCGGCGTCGTCCCCCGAGGCGTCACTGAAGTGGACAACATCGAGGCGGCGAAGCGGATGGTCGAGCGAGGGCTCGGGGTCGCGCTGCTCCCCGGCACGGCAGTCGCGGATGCCCTGGCGGGCGGCTCGGTGCGCGAGGTCGAACTCGTCGGCGCGGCCACGATCCGGCGCCAGATCGTGGCGGTCGATCGGCTAGGGACTCGCCCGACACCCCCGTTCTCGAGGAGCCTTTGGGACCTGCTCGAGCGGATTCCCGAGTTCATCCCCCGGGCGCTGTCGATCGGGGCGACCGAGTGACCCGCAACGTCAGGCGTTCGACTCCGACGATCAGCGGAGTCGTGATAGCGTCTTGGCGTACGCGGGAGTAGCTCAGTTGGTAGAGCGGCAGCCTTCCAAGCTGCATGTCGCGAGTTCGAGCCTCGTCTCCCGCTCCAACCCTTGATTCACGTTCGCCTCGGCGAAGACCGACGACCGCCGGTCCCCAGACCGCACCGTTTGCTACCATCGAACGGATGGTGAGACGTGACTGGCCTGAGCTCGAGTCCCTCGTGATCGGGACGGGCGTGAAAGTCCTCCACGCCAATGAAGCAGCGGCCAGAGTCTTAGCCGTCGTCCAGGCATTGAACGAAGCGACCTCGGCCCTCCCCGAACAGCCGACGGCGGCGGACGTATCGAAGTTTGCGGAGCGATACGCAGCGCACGTGGCGCCGCTCGAGGCAGCAGCGACAGCACTCGAGACCGAGATGGCCGCGATCGCGCCGGGGCAGAGCCGGATCCTCGACATCGTCGACGCCGACCACGAGGCCGCCGGCGTCGCCGAGGAGTACCTGGGGGGCGCGAAGTCCCTTGGCGCAGCGGCCGCACACGTGACCGAGGCACTCGCCACGTTCCCCCGATCCCTCGAGCACCTTGGTCGGACCTTGCCGCCGGTCGAAGATACGACCACCAGTCTGGCGTCCGCGATGCGGCGAGTGCTGGTAGCGCTTGAGCCAGCGAGCGGATGGGGGGATCGCTCCGCCGCGATCCTGTCCGACTGGACTTGACGGTAGCGGCCACCTGAGCCGCAGTCGACGCTTCCGGGCCAGGTCGGCTATGCTTCGAACTTCTCGTGCTCGATGAGGCGCTCCGGTCGGCGCCCCGGTTCACCCCGTCTCGATCCCGAACCAACCAAGCGCCCTGACCGGGCCCCGCGATCGGCGCGGGTGGGCCCCGTCAGGAGTCCTTCCTCCCCATGTCCTTCGATCCCCTCGGGCTTGCGCCCGAATTCCTCCGCGCCGTCGCGGACCAGGGCTACACCGAGCCCACCCCCGTCCAGGCCGAGGCGATCCCGCTCGTCCTCGACGGGCGGGACCTCATGGCCGATGCCCAGACGGGCACCGGCAAGACGGCCGCGTTCGTGCTCCCGATGCTCCAGAACATGGGGCCGCCGAACATCGATCCGCGCTCGGGTCGGCGGCCCATCCGCGCCCTCGTCCTCGCCCCGACCCGTGAGCTCGCGCTCCAGGTCGAGGAGAGCGTTCGGGTCTACGGTCGCCACTGGGGCGTCCGCTCGGCCGCCATCTACGGCGGTGTCGGGTTCGCCCCGCAGGTCAACGCCCTCCGGCGCGGCGTCGACGTCGTCGTCGCCACACCCGGCCGCCTGCTCGACCACCTGGGCCAGCGCACGATCGACCTCTCGACCGTCGAGATCCTCGTCCTCGACGAGGCGGACCGCATGCTCGACATGGGCTTCATCCGCGACATCCGTCGTGTGCTCGAGGTCCTGCCGGCCAAGCGCCAGAACCTGCTGTTCTCGCGCCACCTTCTCGGACGACATCCGATCGCTCGCGCGCGGCTTCCTCCAAGACCCGGCGTCCGTCCAGGTCACGCCGCGCAACTCGGCCGCGCCGCTCGTGACCCAGGTCGTCCATCCGGTCGACCGCGAGCGCAAGCGCGAGCTCCTCAGCAGCCTGATCCGCACCGGCGTCGATCGACCAGGCGCTCGTCTTCACGCGCACGAAGCACGGCGCGAACCGCCTCGCCGAGCAGCTCGACCGCGACGGGCATCGCCGCCGTCGCCATCCACGGCAACAAGAGCCAGGGCCAGCGCGTCCGGGCGCTCGCCGACTTCAAGTCGGGCCGGACACCGATCCTCGTCGCGACCGAGATCGCCGCGCGCGGGCTCGACATCGACGGGCTTCCGCACGTCGTCAACTTCGAGCTCCCGATGGTGCCCGAGGACTACGTCCACCGCATCGGTCGCACGGGGCGTGCCGGGTCGCCGGGCCACGCGGTGTCGCTGGTGTGCGTCGACGAGCTGAAGCTCCTCGGCGAGATCGAGCGCGTCCTCGGCGCGACGATCCCGCAGGAGGTCATCGCCGGGTTCGAGCCAGACCGCTCCGTCCGCCCCGAGCCGATCCTGCGTGGCGGCCTTGGTCGCGGCCGACCCGATCCGCGGGGCCCGCGCGGTCCACGCGCCGGCGGTGGATCCGATCGCGGCGGCTACGCCGGACCGCGGCGCGCGTCGCCGGCGTTCCATCCAGGAGGCTCGCCCGCACAGGGACGACCGGCGCAGGGACGCCCGGCGCATGGTCGGCCGGCTCAGCACCGGCCCGGACAGGGGATCGGCAACGGCGGACCGGGCGGACGCCCGGGGCCGCGACAAGGGGGTCAGCCCTCGGGGCGCCCGAACGTGCTTCCCGGAGAGCGGTTCGCGCGATCTGACCGCCGCGGCTAGCTCGGCCGGTCGCGGTTGACCCGCCAACACGTGGCGACAGCGGGCCGAGTCACTGTGGTGGCGTCTCGGGCGTCGTAGGAGTCACTCGGCATGAGCGATAATTACGCGGCCCAAAAGATGGTGACTAGAGCGCTGGCACTCGTTGCCGGTTCAGCCTTGGCGGTCGGACTGGTCGCTGCAATGGCGCCGCCAGCCCAGGCCGAGTTCTGTCGGCCTGTGATGCCGGACCACGCGAGCGACGCGAAGGGATACACGTTCGAGGCGAACATCGTTTCGATCCGCAACGAGGGCGACGATCCTCCGCACACCTACATCGCGATGGCCGTTTCGAAGGTATACGCCAACCGCGACAGCGAGCGTCTAGCAGAAGGTCGGACTGTCGAGTTGTACTCGAACCCGTGCGACGGCTTCGGTCTTCTTGGGCTCGACGAAGGGGACGAGATTCTCCTGAGCACCGCGTTTCTCGAGGCAGGCGATGGCGCAGCCACCTGGAATACCGTCGTTTGGCGGCGGGACGGACAAGAACTCGACCTGCTGGTGCTTCTCGGTGACGGTTTCGAGAAGGTCTGGTACACGAGTGATCGGCGCATCGCGGGTGCCAAGACGATCCGACAAGCACTCGCACTCGTGGCCCCAGCTGCGATCGGAGTGCCCGCTACTGACACGGAGCCGATCGGTGCCGGGCCAGCATCCCCGGCTCCGATCCTTCTCACCAGCCTGGTCGTCGGCCTCCTCACGTTTCTCGTACACCTCATGAGACTCGGCGCGCGAAACCAACAATGAGGTCGTTGCAGCGGTGCTTGGCGGGGGGCTAGCTCGCCAGCAGGGCGATTCCGAGGCCGGCAGTGCTTAGGCCAAGGAACACGGCGCCGATCAGGACAAGGGCGACCAATCGGTTCGGTCGCGTCGCGCCTGGCGCCATCGAGGACAGGAAGAACCCGAGCGGCATCAGGATGGCCGCGACGGCGACGCCGCTGCGGGCGAGCCACCCGACCGGCCCCTCGAGAACGACCGCGTCCGCGAGCAGCTGGATCACGAGCGCCAGGGTCACCAGCACCCCCGCGTGGGCATGACCGGCTCGCGCAAACGCGACCTGGAATGGCGTCCGCTCGACCCGCCCACCGACGACCGACAGCAGGTACAACCCACCGGTTTCGATCAGGACGATCGTGACGAGCAACACGCCGGCGGTGGTGCGGGCGGCATCGGAAAGGATCAGCGTCGGGTCCATGCGGGGTCGTTCCTTCGGTGGCCGTGGCAGTAACTTGTCGTCGACAAGATGCGGCCAGTCGGCGAACTTGTCAATGACTAGATTGCGCGTATCATGGCGCGACGATGCCCTACCACCATGGCAACCTTCGCCGCGCCCTCCTGGACGCGGCGCTCGACACGATCGCGACCGATGGCGTCGCCGCGCTCAACCTGCGCGACCTTGCCCGGCGATGCGGCGTCTCCCATGCCGCCCCGACTCATCACTTCGGCGACCGGACAGGCCTGCTGACGGCGATCGCGACCGAGGGCTTCGACGGGCTGGCCGAAGCCACGGAAGAGGTGTGGGCAGCCACCTCGTCGTTCCTTGAGGTCGGCGTCGCGTACGTTGGCTATGCGGTCGCGCATCCTGGCCACTTCGCCGTCATGTTCCGGCCGGATCTCCTCGATCCCCGGGATCCAGAACTCGTTCGCGCGAGCGCAGCATCAGCCTCGATGCTCTACGGCCCGGTCGGGTCGGTCGCCGCGGTCGAGGGAGACGATGCCGCCATGCGGATCGCGGGGACCGCGGCGTGGGCGCTCGTGCACGGCATCGCGACCCTGTGGCTGCAGGGCAGCCTTCGCGATGGACCGATCAACGACCCCGAAGCCCTCACCCGGGCGGCCGCGGCGCACCTCTTCGAGCCGACGGCCGGCTGAGGGAGGCGGTCGGCGACTCAATCGATCCAGACGCGATCCTGGTTGTCCGGATCGTCGATCGGCGACGAGATGAACAGGACCTGCGGGGCGTCCTCGAACCGGCCGCCGTGCGCCGTGTTCGCCGGGATGACCCACACGTCGCCTTGCTTGACCGGTCGGGTCACGCCACCGACCGTCACCTCGCCCGTCCCCGCCAGGACGTAGCCGATCTCGTCATGGGTGACATGGACGTGCGTCTTGAACGGCCCCGGATGGCCCTGGAATACGAAGACGCTCGACTGGGTGCCGTGACCGAGATACGTCCGCTTGAACACGTCGCCCTCGGTGAGCTTGTCCGCCTCGACGGCCGCGGCGACGTCGATCACGTCGATCCTGGCGTGGCGAACGGGCTGTTGGCAGGTGGGGCAGATGTGCTGCATCTCGCCGGCGTGGTCGTGGGCTCCGCTCATCTACGTGCGCTCCTTCTGTCGGCCGCGCCGTGCGACCACTGCTTCGAAGAGGAAGTGATAGACCTCGGTGTGGCGCTTGGCTTCCCACACGTCGTCGCCCCAGATGTACGCGCCGTGGTCCGCGACGACCACGGCGAAGCTGTCGTCGAACCGCCGATCGCCCAAAACCCGAGCCAGCTGCTCGGTCAGTTCCGCTTCGCGGGGCGTGTTCCGGATGACGGGCAGCAGGTGGACATCGCGATTGCCGACCCCGCGGATGCCCTTGAGCATCTCGAGATCGCGGATCGCGACGTGATCGGCGTCACCCGCGACGTCGCCGGCAAGGACCGCCGAGAGCGCGTGCGAGTGGACGACGCTCCGGGCACCGCGCTCGCGGGCGGCGAGCGCGAAGATGGCCTTGCACTCGCTCGGTCGGAGGGTCGCGTCGTCCGGCTTGCGCAGGACCCGCTCGTCGGTCGGGTCGATCGTGAAGAACTCGTCGGTCCGGATGCGTTCCTTGTGCACACCGCTCGGGGCGAGCAACAGACCGCCGCTGTCCGCCGGGCCGCAGATGCCGCCGCCGGTGCCGGACACCCAGTTCTTGGCATAGAACACGCCGAGCAATTCGACGAGCAGTTCGCGGGTCGCCTGTTCGCTCTCGCTCATGCCGCCAGCGTAGCCTGACGGGTCCGGCAGGGCGCGCCGGACGGGCGTTCGCCGCACCTGGGCTATCGTCCGGGCGTGACCGATGCGCGATACCCGGCCGCCAAGGACGCCACCGAGCGCCTGCTCGGTGGGCGCTACCGGCTCGGGCCGGTCATCGGTCGCGGCGGCATGGCGACGATCCACCGCGCCATGGACCTGCGCCTCGAACGACAGGTCGCGGTCAAGATCCTTCGGCCGGAGGTCGCGACCGACCCCGATCTCGCCCACCGGTTCCGCCGCGAGGCACTCGCGGCGACGGTGCTGCGCCATCCCAACATCGTCGCGTGCCTGGACACGGGCACGGACGGCGACCGGGCCTACCTCGTCATGGCCCTGGTCGAGGGCGAAGACCTGTCCGCCCGTCTCCGCCGCGGTGGACGTCTGGCGCCGCGCGAGGCCGCCCGGATCGGGCTCGACGTCGCCCGTGCGCTCGGCGTCGCGCACACGCGCGGCATCGTCCACCGCGACATCAAGCCCGGCAACATCCTGCTCGCCGCGGACGGCCGCGCCATG
This sequence comes from uncultured Chloroflexia bacterium, assembly GCA_963735785.1. Classification (GTDB taxonomy): domain Bacteria; phylum Chloroflexota; class Limnocylindria; order Limnocylindrales; family CSP1-4; genus SPCO01. Next base: position 1,734,988 of record CAVTMH010000003.1, read on the forward strand.
GTCACCGACTTCGGGATCGCCCGCCTGGCCGCCGACGCGGAGGCCGCGCTGCCGGGGACGACGCTCGGGTCGGTCCACTATTTCAGCCCCGAACAAGCCCGTGGCCTGACGACGACCCCGGCCTCGGACATCTACGGCCTGGGCCTGGTGCTGTTCGAGGCGCTGACCGGCACCCGAGCCTGGACCGGTGAGACCACCGATGCCATCGCCCTCGCACGCGTCGGCGCCCCGGCCCCCTCGCCGGGGGCCGTCCGTCCCGAGGTGCCCGCGGCGCTCGAGGCGGTCGTCCGTCGCGCGCTCGCGCCCGATGCCGGTGACCGGTACCCGAACGGGACCGCGATGGCGGCGGCCCTCGAGCCGATCGTGGAAGCGCCGGACCTGGCAAGCCAGACGAGCGTCGTCGCGATCTCCGATGGCTACCCGAGCACCGGCGCTCGAAAGCGCGGAGCGCGTGCGTCACGAACGGCCGCATCGGCTCCCCGGCCGGTGTCGCCCGCGCCTCGACGAGGATCCGCGGAGCGGCGGTCAGCGTTCGCAATGCCGCGGACCCTCCTGTCCGGTGGCCCGAATGCCGTCCTCGCGGCGCTCGCCCTGGTGGGTGTCCTCGGCGGTGCGCTGCTCCTGGCCGCCATGCCCGGAGACGGGGCGACGGTCCCCACCGATCCACCTCGCGCAACGGATGTCGCGGGGGTCGACCCGACCCTCGAGCCAGATCCCGACCCCACGGCCGAGCCGACCCTGGAACCCACGCCGGAGCCTCCGAGCCCGACACCTGCCCCGGCCGAAGCAGAGCCCACCGCAGTACCGCCGGGCGACGTCGCCGACCTGTGCGAGATCTTCTTCGACCTGCCGTGCGGGCTCGGGCCCGGTCGCTACGCACCCTCGCGGTTCGAGCCGGCGTTCGACATCGAGCTCGGCGACGGCTGGTCGACCGCCACGCACACGGCCGATACCGTCGCGCTCCGTCGGGACGAGGGCGTGATGACGTTCGCCGGGCGGATCGTCGAGGTCTATCCGGAAGATGGCCCGCGCGAGCCACGCGAGCGAGCCCGTGATCTCATCGAGGCCTTCATCACGACCGAGGGGGTCAGCGCCACGCGGCCGGCGAACGTCCGCATCGATGGTCGCGGCGGCCTGTCGTCCGACATGACTCCGATCAATTCGGCGCGGATCCAGTTGTTCGCGACCGACGGCACGACGTATTTCCTGGAGCCCGATCGCACGACGCGCGTCGTGGTCATGGATCTGCGCCGCGCGACCCTCCTCCTGGCGATCGAGCCCCGTGAGGGCTTCGAGCTCGCCGAGATCCTCGAGACGGCGGACGACGCGGCCGGCACGCTCAACTGGCGCTGAAGGCGGCCAGCCCCGAGCGGGCGCGCTGCCGCCGGCGTCACCCTGCCAGATGGATAGCCCCATATGCCCCAAACGTGTGGTCGACGTGGGGTACCTGAGGGGCCACAGTCGGGCGTGATGGAATCCATGCGTCCCGTGTGGCGGCAAGCCACGACCCGCCTGGCGGCGGACCCGCACGTCCTGCTGGCGATCGCGGTGGTCTTCTCCGCGCTCGTGATCGAGCACATCGCCGGTGCGGACGCGGCGGGACTCATCGCGCCGTCCGCGATCTATCTCACCGTCCAGTTCACGCTCGCGCTGCGCGTCCCGGTGGGCCGGTCGCCCGCCGTCGATACGGTCCGCCTGCTCATCGCGCTGGCGGTCGTCTTCTGGATGAGCCTTCGAGCCGACGATCTTTCGACGCTGCCGCTGGCCTGCCTGTACCTGCCCATCGTCGCGCTGGCAGCCGTCCTGGGCACCCGCCAGGCGGTCATCCTCGGCGGCGCGGCCATGGCCGCGTTCCTGTTCGCGGGTGTCACGGCCGGGACCTTCGTCCCCGGTGTCCTGCACCGTGGCGTCGCGCTCGCCGTCACGATGGTCGTGTTGACGATCGGGACGCGGCGAACGGTCCTGTCGATGGAGCGCGCGATCGCAACGGCCCGAGCCGCGTCGGCCGGTCAAAACCGGCGCGCCAGCCAGATGGCCGCGGTCGAGGCCGTCGGCCGGGCACTCACGGCCAGGGGCCCGAACCGGGCGGCCCTCGAGGACGTCATGGACCTCCTCGTCGCGCACTTCGGATATCGCTACGTCTCGATCTACACGGTCGATGGGTCGCTCATGCGCCTTGGCGCCCAGCGCGGCTACGACGACGTCATCGAAAGCTTCGATGGGTCGATCGGGGTGGTCGGCCGCGTCATGCGGACAGGCCAGCCCGAGCTCGTCGCTGACGTGTCGCTCGATCCCGACTATGCCGCGGCCAACCAGAACGTCCGGAGCGAGGTCAGCGTCCCGCTGGCGGTCGATGGCACGATGCTCGGCGTCCTCAACATCGAGAGTCCCGGGGACGCCCCGCTCGACGAGGGCGACCTGGACACGATGACCGTGGTCGGCGACCGCGTCGCCGTCGCGCTGGCCCTGGGACGCGAACGACAGGCCCTCCAGGAACGAGCCGCGCTGTTCGGCCGGCTCGCCAGGTTCGGCAGCTCGATCAACGCCAGCCTCGAGCCCGTGACCGCGCACGAGTCGATCATCGGCGCCGTCGCCGACGTCCTCGAGGTCGACATCACGACCCTGATCCTGCGCGATCCGACCAGCGGTGAGGACCGCATCGTGGCGATCCGCGGTGGCGACGAGCGCTACGTCGGGGCGCGCATCCGGGCGGGCGAAGGTACCGCTGGCCAGACGCTCGCGGACGGCACGGTGGTCTCCCAGGACATCGTCCAGCGGTCGGAGTTCCCGGCCACGCTGCGCGGGGCGCGCGTCCCGGACACGCTCGTCTGCGCCTCGTTCCCGCTGCTGCGTGGCGAGGTCGTGATCGGCGCGGTCGCGGTCACGCGTCTCGATCTGACCCGCCGGTTCTCCGCGCTGGAGCTCGAGGCGATGTCGCTCATCGGCTCGCACATCTCGCTGGCACTCAACAACGTCGAGCTCCACGCGCAGATGGCCGATGCGGCCATCCGTGATCCGCTCACCGGGCTCTGGAACCGGCGCCACCTCGACGTATCGCTGGCCCGGCTCTTTGCCGCTCGGGCGCGCCTCGATCCTGACCTGCGCCACCCCGTCGCGGCCATCCTGTTCGACCTCGACCATTTCGGGCAGTTCAACAAGCGGTACGGCCACACGAAGGGCGACGCGGTGTTGCGGGTCTTCGGCTCCATCCTCACCCGCCGGCTTCGCTCGAGCGACCTCGTCGCGCGCTACGGCGGCGAAGAGTTCCTGGCGATCCTCGACGGCGCCAGCCTGGAGGAAGCGTCGCGCGTCGGCGACGAGATCCGTCTCGAGCTCGAGGCCGTCGCGTTCCAGGGGAGCGAGGGCGAGGTCCTGCACGCGACGGTATCGGCCGGGTGCGCATCGCTCGGACCCAACGTGTCGTCGCTCGAGACGCTCGTGGAAGTCGCCGACGTCGGGCTCCAGATGGCGAAGCGCGGCGGCCGCAACCAGGTCGTCGCCGCCTGACCGGCCGCCGGATCGCGGGTCCGGTAGGCTTCGCAGCCATGCCGCTCGTCGTCACCACGGCCCTCACCAAGCGCTATCCGGGCGACGTCGTCGCCCTCGACAGCCTCGATCTGGTGCTCGAACCCGGGATCATCGGCCTCGTGGGAGCGAACGGGGCGGGCAAGAGCACGCTGCTGCGCATCCTCCTGGGGCTGCTCCCGCCGACCGTTGGCGACGCCTCGGTCCTCGGCCACGACGTGCGGACGGACGGCACGACCCTTCGCCGCTTCGTCGGCTACATGCCGGAGTCCGACAGCCTGCCTCCGGATACGACCGCGACCGATTTCGTCGGCCAGATGGCCCGCCTGTCGGGCCTGCCCGCGGCCGGCGCCCGTGAACGAGCGGCCGAGGTCCTCCGCCACGTCGGGCTGTACGAGGAGCGCTACCGGCCAATCGGCGGCTACTCGACCGGGATGAAGCAGCGGGTCAAGCTCGCCCAGGCAATCGTCCACGATCCCCAGCTGCTGCTCCTCGACGAGCCGACGAACGGCCTCGACCCGGCCGGCCGGGATGAGATGCTCGCGCTCGTGCGGCGGACGGGCACCGAGTTCGGGATCGCCGTCATCGTCGCCAGCCATCTGCTCGGTGAGATCGAGCGGGTGTGCGACTTCCTCGTCGCCATCGACGCCGGCAAGCTAATCCGGGCCGCGCCCCTGCACGAGTTCACCGAACGCACCGGGACGCTCGCGGTCGAGGTCGAGGAAGGTGCCGACGGGCTTGCGGCGGCGCTGCTGGCGTCCGGTGTCAGCGCCACGGTGGACGGTCGGACCGTGCTCGTGGAGCTCGCCGACGAGCGGCCCTGGGACCTCGTGCGCGACACCGTCGCGGACCTGGACCTGCCGCTCGTGCGGATGGAGCAGCGCCGCCGCGGGCTCGAGGAGCTGTTCCGATGACCGAGGCACGGGGCGGCGCGAGCAGCATCTACGACCTGGGCTACCAGGGCTATCACGGTCCCCGCCTCGGGCGACCCAGGGTGGCGCTCGGGCTGCTCGTCCAAAGTTTGCGCGCGGCCTACGGAATCGGTCGGGGCGGGCGGGCGAAGATCGTCCCATTCCTCCTGCTGGCGCTGTCCGTGGGACCGGCGGTCCTCGCGGTCGGGATCAGGGCGCTGGCTGCACAGGCCGGGGCGGGAGACGCGTTGGACGAGGCCTCCCCGATCCGCCACGACACCTACCAGAACCTGACCTCGACACTCGTGATGCTGTTCTGTGCTGCGCAGGCGCCGGAGCTGTTCGGGCGTGACCAGCGCCACGGCGTGCTGCCGCTGTACTTCTCGCGGGTGCTGACCCGCATCGACTACACCCTGGCCAGGGCCGGCGGGCTCTTCCTGGCGATCTTCGTGATCTCGATCGTGCCGCAGGTCGTCCTCTCCGTGGGCGCCATCCTCGCGGCCCCGGACCCGCTGACAGGGTTGCGTGACGACCTCCCGGACGTGCCGCGCTATGTGCTCGTGGCGCTCCTCGCGTCGGCGCTCCTGGGTGGCGTCGCGACCGTCATCGCAGCCTGGACCCCGCGGCGCGCGTACGCGACGGCCGCGATCATCGCCGTGTTCATCATCCCGCCGATCGTCGTCGCGCTGATGGCCGAGCTGGCCGTCGGGGACCTGGCTCGGGTGCTGGTGCTGGCCAGCCCCGGCGACATCATGGATGGCGTCAACGCGGCGGTCTTCGATGCCATCTCCCCCAACCCGACGATCGTCGCGGCCAACCTGCCCGGGTGGGCGTACCTCGTTGCGGCCGTCGGCGGGACGCTCGCGTGCGTCCTGCTCGTGGTGCGCCGCTACCTCGGAATCACCGCGTGAGCGATCCCGCGAGGGGCCCGGCGGTTTCGCCGGTCGTGGCGTCGGGGCCTCCCGTCGCCGCCATCGAGCTCGAGCACGTGTCCCGGTGGTACGGCAACGTCGTGGCGGTCAACGATATCTCGTTCGCGCTCGGGCCTGGCGTGACCGGCCTGCTCGGCCCGAACGGGGCCGGCAAGTCGACCCTGCTGCATCTCCTGTCAGGACTGCTGGCGCCGTCGGCAGGGGCGGCGCGGATCGATGGCCGGCCTGCCTTCGGGGATCCCTCGGTCTATCGCGAGGTGGGGCTCGTCCCGGAACGCGAGGCGGTCCCCGGCTACCTCACGGGCCGCAAGTTCGTCCGGCTCAACGCCGACCTCCAGGGCATGCCGGACGGGGAGGCCGCCACGGAACGGGCGATCGCCACGGTCGATCTGATCGACGCGGCGGACCGGCAACTGCGGACCTACTCCAAGGGGATGCGCCAGCGGGCGAAGCTCGCCGCCGCGCTCGTCCACGACCCGCGGATCCTCCTGCTCGACGAGCCGTTCAACGGCATGGATCCTCGGCAGCGACTGCACATGATGGAGCTGCTTCGGGAGATGGCGGCCGCCGGTCGGGTGATCCTGTTCTCGTCGCACATCCTCGAAGAAGTGGAGCGGCTGGCCGACGCCGTCCTCGTCGTCTACGCGGGCCGGCTCGCGGCGTCGGGTGACTTTCGCTCGATCCGGAGGTTGATGACCGATCGCCCGCACCGATTCACCATCCGCTCGTCCGATGACCGCGCGCTGGCGGCGGCGCTGCTGACCCAGCCCGCCGTCTTCGGCGCCGAGCTCATCGACGGCCTGCTGGCGATCCGTACGTCCGACTACGGCGCGTTCACCCGGATCGTCGCCCCGACCGCGCGAGCGGCCGGGATCCGGTTGCACGAGGTGACGCCGACCGACGATTCGCTCGAGAGCGTGTTCGGCTACCTGGTGCGCCGGTGACCGCGTTCGGCGCGTTGCTCGAGGTCACCTTGCGCGGGTTGCTGGGCCGGCGACGGACCCTGCTCATGCTGCTGCTCGCCCTCCTGCCGGTCCTCGTCGGACTCCTCATCCGGATCGGAGGCGGCCGCAGCGATGCGCCCGAGATCCTCGACACGCTCGTGGTCCGGACCGTCCTGCCGCTCATCGCGCTGGTGTTCGGGACGGCGACGATCGGCTCGGAGGTCGAGGACGGCACCGCGGTCTTCTTGCTTGCCAAGCCGATCCCACGCTGGAGGATCGCCCTGGCCAAGCTCGCCGTGGCCGCCGCACTGACCGCCGCGCTCGTGGTCCCGCCGCTGATCGTCACGGGACTGCTGGTCGGCGGCTTCGGTGGCGAGTCGGTGTCGACGGCCATCGGCTTCGCGCTCGCGGCGATCGCGGGGGGCACCGCGTACGCCGTCGCGTTCTCGGCGTTGGGCGTGGTGACCTCTCGGGCGCTCGTGGTCGGTCTTGGCTACACGCTGCTATGGGAGGGCGTGCTGGCCGGGCTGCTCGACGGGACCCGGTTCATGTCGATCCGGCAGGGGACCCTCGGCGTCGCGGCGGCCGTGACCGGCGAGGACGTCGGCGTCGACGTGCTCGAGCCCGTCGTGGCGGTGGCGATCCTCGTGGTCGTGATCGTCGGCGGCTTCCTGCTCACGACACGGGCGCTGGCCCGGTTTCAGGTGCGCTCGGCGGACTGAGCGCCGGGGGCCTCGTCTCGTCCTCGGGATCCTCGCGCCGGTAGGGCACGTTGACGATGACCGTGTGGCGACGCCCGAGCAGCACCTTGCGCAACCGCTTCGCCGACTGGTTGTAGAGGATCCGCTCCCACCAGCTGCGAGCCACGTACTCGGGGATGACCACGAACGTGATCGGATCGGGCTTGTCAGGCGGCCACGCGGCATCGAGCACGTCGAGGTACGCGAGGAGGGGGCCCGCCAGGGCTCGATACGGGGACTCCACGACGACGAGCGGTACGCCGGGAACCTGACGCTCGAAGGCCCCTCGGATGGCGGCCGCTCCCTCGGGATCGGTCGAGATGTAGACCGCGCGGACGTCGTCGTCGATCGAGCGTCCGACGTTGACCGCCTGGATCGACGCCCGGTCGATCCCGGAGATGGGAACGACGACGCGTTCCTCGCGGTGCGGCGGCGACACGACGAGGCCGGGGTCGACGGCAAGCTGGCGGGCAGAGCGCATGTACTGGCGACTGATGAACAGCATCATGCCGACGAGGAACGGCACGAGGATCACGACCAGGTAGGCCCCATCGACGAACTTCTCGAAGACGACGATGCCGAGCACGACGCCGGTCAGCACGCCGCCCGCGGCATTCACGCCCAGGCGCCAGCGCCAGCCGGGCTCCCTGACTCGCAACCAGTGCTTGACCATTCCGACCTGACTGAGGGTGAAGCACAGGAATACCCCGACCGAGTACAACGGGATGAGCGCATGCGTGTCGCCGCCGAAGAGCCAGAGCAGGCCGAAGGCCACGGCCGCCAGCAGGGCGATCCCCCACGAGTACGCCAACCGGTCGCCACGGAAGGAGAACTGGCGCGGCATGTAGCCGTCCTCGGACAGGATCGCGGCGAGACGCGGGAAGGCGTTGAAGCTCGTGTTCGCGGCGAGGAAAAGGATGAGCGCAGTGCTGGTGGCGAAGGTGTAGAAGAGCGGCGAGCCCTCGCCGAACGCCGTCCGCGCCGCGAGAGCGACGATGGACGGTCCGCCGTCGCCCGTCGGTCGCAGGCCGAACGCAACGGCGAAGACTGTGATGCCGACGAAGAGGATGGCCAGCAGGATGGCCATGGCCGTCATCGTGTTCGCCGCGTTCTTCGACTCGGGTGGCTTGAAGGCGGGCACGCCATTGGCGATCGCCTCGACGCCGGTCAGCGCGACCGAGCCACCCGCGAAGGCCTTGAGCAGCAGCAGGACACCGAGCTGCTCTGTTCCGAACGGCAGCGCCGTGGGCTCCGGCGGGACCAGGCCAGCACTCCCGGATGCGATCCGGACTGCTCCGATCCCGACGATCGCGAGCGCCAGCCCCACGAAGAGATAGGTCGGCACCGCGAAGATGTTCCCGGATTCACGGAGGCCGCGAAGGTTCGCGACGGTGATGAGCGCGATCGCGACGAACGCGATCTGGATGCGCACGTCGTAGGCGGCCGGGATGACCGACTGGATCTGCGCGATCGCGGCCGCCGTCGAGACCGCGACGGTCATGACGTAGTCGATGAGCAGGGCGGCCGCGGCGATGAGTCCGAAGATCGGTGCCAGGTTCTTGCGCGCGACGACGTACGCGCCGCCGCCGTTCGGATATGCCCGGCAGACCTGCCGGTACGACACGGACACGACGGCCAGGAGGATCGCGATCGCGATCGCCGCTTGGACAGACAGCAGCAGGGCGCCGACGCCGGCGACGATCAGGACGCGGAGGATCTCTTCGGTCGCATAGGCCGACGAGCTGATGGCGTCGGAGCTGAAGATCGCCAGCGCCTTCTTCTTCGACAATCGCTCGCCGATCTCCTCCTCGTTCGCGAGCGGCCGACCGAAGACGACCTGACGGACCCGCGCCACGGCTCGCCCGGTGCGGGTCCGGGGCACGGACGCGGCCTCGCGCGCGACGAGCGCGCCGGGACCCGCGTATCGGAAGTACGGAGAGTGCGGGCGTTCGACCCTGACTCGACGATCGCCGGACCTGCGCCCCTTGATCTGCCGTCGCCCGCCGATCACGACCGGTCTCGGGGCCGGACTGGGGGTGATGCCTCGCCCCCTTCCAGCGGTCCGATGCGCAGGCTGACGGTGCCGGGCGAACCCTCGGATCGATGGAGCTCGAAGCGCACGCCCGCTGCCTGGGCCAGGGCCAGCCCAAGGGCGGCGGCACGCTCGGCGGCCTCGAGACCCGACAACTGGACGACCCTGGCAAGGCCGGAGAGGACGAGCTCGATGGCGACGTCGATCTCCCGGAGGGCGACGTCGAGTGGATCCGGCGGTGATCCGGGCGCGGCCTTCGCGCCGACTTCGTGCATATCTCGAACGTATGCCGGGCCTCCAAGAGGAAACCGGGGTCGGGGGCCGTTTGGCCGCTCAACAACTCCTCAACACCTGTTGCCTCGGTCCGACACCGTGACCCGCGCCGCGATCACGGCTCCCGGATGCGGTAGCCGACGCCAGGTTCCGCGGTGATGAGGTCGTGCATCGTGCCGGTCGGATCGGCTGCCGCGAGCTTGCGCCGCAGCCGGCTCACGTAGACATGGAGGTAGTGGTCCTCCTCGACATATGGGCGTCCCCAGACGGCGCGCAGAAGCGTCCCGCGGGTGATCAGTCGCCCCGGCTGGCCCATCAGGACCTTGAGCAGCTCGTATTCGCGTGGGGTCAGCTCGACCGGTGTGTCACCGACGCGGACACTCCGGTCCGCGATATCCAGCACGAGCGGACCGAGCGCGATCGACCCGGTCGTATCCGCAGCCGGGCCTGCCGCGCGTCGCAGGAGCGCGGCGACTCGCGCCCGCAGCTCCTCGAGGCCAAACGGCTTGGTGACGTAGTCGTCGGCGCCCGATTCCAGGGCCGCCACCTTGTCGGGCTCCTCGTCGCGCGCGGACAGGATGAGGATCGGGGTGGTGCCGTCCCGCCGGACGCGTCGGATGACCGTCATGCCGTCGGCATCGGGCAGGCCGAGATCGAGGACCACCAGGTCCGGCCGCTGCGCGTCCCAGGCGCGCGCCGCGTCGGCGGCTGTTCCCGCCTCGCGAACCCGATATCCGTGCGCCTCGAGGTTCGCCGCGATCAAAGACCGTGTCGAGCCGTCGTCCTCGACGAGCAGGACGTGAGGTCCACGCTGGACGTCCGCTTTCACGCCGGCCTCTCGGCCCCGAGCTCGCCAGCCTGGCCCGTCGCGCCCGTCGCGCCCGTCTCGCCGGGCGGCTCGGGTGCCGAGTCGAGGAAGACGTCCACGGCCAGGCCGCCGAGCGAGCTGACGCCCGCGGCCACCTCGCCGCCCATGGCCTCCGCGAGGCCCTTCACGACGCCGAGCCCGATCCCGAGTCCGCGCCGCGCTCCCTCGCCCTGGCGCGGGACACGGTAGAACTTGTCGAACAGGCGCGGCAGGGATGCCGCCGGGACACCGGGACCGGCGTCCTCGACCCGGACTCGCACCCGGCCGTCGTCGCAGGCCGTCACGCTGACCCGCGTCACGGCCTGCGGGGCGTAGCGGGCGGCGTTTTCCAGCAGGTTGGCGAGCATCTCGTCGAACAGGCTGGCGTCGGCGCGGATCGGCGGGAGGTCCGGGCCGAATGCGACCTGGACCGGCGGTTGGTCGAGCGCGCGCGTCACCCGCTCGACGACCGGGCCGATCAGGCCTTCGGCGTCGAGCGCCTCGAGGCTCGGGCGGAGCTCGCCGGCCTCGATCCGGCTCATGTCGAGGAGGTTCCGCACGAGCACGTTGAGTCGCTCGGCTTCGGCGTCGATCGTGCGCGCGGCCGCGCGTCGCTCCTCGTCCGACCACGCCACTTGTGGGTCGAGGAGGCTCCCGGCCGCGGCCCGGATGCTCCCGAGCGGTGTGCGGAACCCGTGAGAGACCGAGTCGAGCAGGGCGCCCTTGAGTGCTTCGCCTTGACGTGCGATCTCTGCGGCGTTTGCGGCTTCGACCAGCCGCTCCCGGCGAACGGCCAGCCCGACCTGGTCGGCAGCCAGACTCAGGAGCCGCGTCTCCTCACGGTCGGGCAGCCCGTTCGCCCGGTTGCGAGTCGCCCAGATCGACCCGACCGCTTCATCGCCCACCGAGATCGTCGTCCGGAACAGCCGGACGTCGGGATCCGGCTGGGCAGCGCCCGGGCCGCCCTGCGGGTGGTGTTCCTGGACCCAGCGCGCCGGCAGATCGCCGGGCGTCCGGGTCAGCACGACGTGGATCCTGTGCCATGGCCGTTTGCCGGCGCCCGAGTCGGCGATCACCAGTTCGCGGCCGGCATCCTGCCTGGCTACCCAGATGCGGTCCATCCTTGTTTCGGCCAACAGGTCGCCGAGGATGATGGGCAGCGCGTCCGACACGCTTGTCGTGGTCGCGAGTGTCCGGCTGATCCGGAAGAGCGCACGGGACTCGCCGGCGCGGCGGACCGCCTCGTTGGCTCGCTCGGTTTGGAGCGCCGCGAGGTGACCGATCACGACGCCGACGAACAGGAACAGCAGCAGATCGAGCCACTCGGTAGGGTCGTCCACCTGCAATGTGAAGCGCGGCTCGACGAAGAGCACGTCGTAGAGCAGGAACGACGTGACGGCGGCGGCGATCGCCGCACCGGTCCCGAGGACGACGGCGATGCCGACCACGGCGACGAGGTAGAGCGGTGACGCGTCCGGGAGCCGAAGTGGCGGGCCTTCGACGACCGCGATCAGCACCGTCGCGAGCGGCAGCAGGCCGATTGCCGCCAGGCGGACGGCCAAATGTCGTGGCTCGGCCCCGGGCGCGCCAAGCCGCCCGGTCAGGAGGGATCGAATCGAATCCCTGGCCACGCGTCGATGCTACTCGAGCGGCGCCGTGGCACCGCCACGAGGCCTCGTCTCGTCGAGCAGAGCCGCGGCGATCAAGCCCGATGCCGCGGTCAGGACGGCGACGAGCCAGATCGCCGCCGGAATGCCCGCCGTATCGGCGATCACGCCGCTGACGATGGCGCCGATCGCGAACCCGAGATCTCGCCACAGGCGATAGACGCCGATCGCCGACGCCCGCCACGAGGGTGCGGCGACGTCGGCGACGACCGCGATGAGGGTCGGATAGACCAGTGCCGTCCCCACCCCGAGGGAAATCGCCGCCACGAACCACGTCGTGAACCCATCGCCGGCCGCGATCGCCCCGATCGCAGCCGCCTGGACGAACATCCCGACCACGATCGGCGGCCGCCGTCCGACCCGGTCGGACAGCGCGCCCGTACCGACCTGGAGGATCCCCCAGGCCGCCGGGTACGCGGCGGCGAGGATCGCTATCTCGATGACCGGAAGCCCCCGGGTCGCAAAGAACAGGGGCAACAGGCCCCACGCCATGCCGTCGTTGAGGTTGTTGACCAGGCCGGCCTGGGAGGCGGCGAACAGGCGTCGATCGCCGATGGAGGCCTGCCGGACGACGGCCGACCATCCCGCGAGCGCGGGCGCGGGCGCGGGGGCGGGCGCGGACATGAGCGCCAGTGCGGCGTGGTGGCCGGCCGCGTCGGACTCGAAGGACGCGTGCCCTCGCGTCTCCTCCACGACCAACGCCGAAAGCCCGAGCCCGAGGCCAGCCACGACCAGACCGAGCAGGAACGGCGCCGGCCGCAGCCCGGCCTCCTCCGCGATCAGTCCGGTGGTGAATGCCGCCGCGGCCACGGCGACGTAACCCGCCGCCTCGTTCAATCCGAGCGCCAGGCCACGCCGCGCTGGGCCGACGAGATCGATCTTCATGATCACCGTCGTCGACCAGGTCAGGCCCTGATTGATCCCCAGCAGCACGTTCGCCAGCACGATCCAGCACCAGTCCGGCGCGGCGATGATGAGGATCGGGACCGGCAGCGCGACGACCCAGCCAGCGACGAGGACGGGCTTGCGCCCATGCCGGTCGGCGAGGACACCGGCGGCGAGGTTCGCGAACGCCTTGGACGATCCGAACGCAACGAGGAACGTCAGCGTCGCCGACGCGGATGCCAGTCCGAACTCGCGCTCGGCCAGCAGTGGCAGGACAGTCCGCTCCTGCCCGACCATCGCCCCGACGAGCGCGTTGACGCCGACGAGGAGGGCGAACTGCCCGGCGTTCGCGCCCAGGCCAAGCCGGATGTCTTGCGCCACGGGCGAAGGGTACGACCTAGAAGGGCAGCATCGACTCCAGGTCAGGCAGCACGCCATCGAGGCCGAACAGGAACACCGAGCCGATGATCAGGCTGAAGACGCCGGCGACCGCGCCGACCACCACATAGATCAGCTCGCGTGTCTGGCTCGCCACGAACCCGACCGAGCTGACGACGACGATCGCGAAGTTCGAGATCAGCAGGCCGAGCACGAACGCCAGCAGCATCGGCACGCCCAGGCCGGCGCTCGCCGCGCCGCCGACGGCCGCGATCAGCAATACCTGCGTGCCGGTCTCGGCTCCGATACCGTGGATCATCCCGACACCGAGCGCGGTCCGCGTGCCGTACGAGCTCATCTCCAGCGGCTCGACATGTTCGTGGCCGTGCAGGCGCGCCTGCAGCCGACGCCAGCCGTAGCGGGCGCCGTCGAAGACGAGCATCCAGCGGCTCCGCAGACGGAACGCTTCCCCGCTGCGCGCGTAGCGGTAGACGGAGTAGAGGACCCACAGCCCAAGGCCGACCAGGGTCAGCCCGACGACGCGGCCCATGACCGGGTCGAGCCAGGCCGGCAAGAGCGCCCCGAATGTCAATGCCGCGATCCCGAGCGCGATGACGACGATGCCGTGACCAACGGCATACAGCGTCCCGAGTCGAATGGCCTCCAGCTGGTCCGCCCCGAGCCCGCGCCGGTCGAGCGCCCCGGCGACGCCCGCGCCCGCGCCGGCGCTCGCCCCGGCCGCTCCGGGGCCGGCCACTGCGGCGGAACGGGGAGCGCTGCGGGTGCGGTTCCGTGCGCCTGCAGCTCGGTCGACCCGCCGTGCCCATGCTGGTGTGTCGGGGCGCCTCGATGCTCCCGGGCGTGGGCGGCCTCGGCGGCCGTCGCTGCAGCGGTCGTGCTGGTGATGTCGGTGATCGCAGCGATGTGGTCCCAGTCGATGCCGTGACGGATCCCCAGGAGGAGGCCTGTGATGAGTACCCCGAGCCCGGCCGGGCTGGCGTCGATCTGGGCGATGAGGTGCAGCATCGGGGCCTTCCGTGTGGCGCGCGGGGGCAGAATCCTAGCCGAGGGCGGGCACTTATCGCAAGCCGTTGCATCTGCGGCAGGTTGCGTCGACCCTCCTATACTTCGCGCCATGGCTGGTCCCGGATCGATCGCGCCGCCCGGCTCGGATTCGGGCCGGTCGGCCGCCGTGTCCGCCGGATCGTCTGCGACGTGGTCGGGCATCCCCGATCGACTCCGCGCGCGCGGTCTGCGCTGGACACCGCAACGCCGCGTGCTCGTCGAGGTGCTGTCCAGGACGGACGGCCACGTGACCGGGGCCGAGCTGGTCGAACGGTGCCGGGAGCTCGATCCGGGCACGATCCCGTCGACGGTCTACCGGACGCTGGACGTCCTCGAGGAGCTGGGGGTGCTCAGCCACAGCCACGGGGCGGATGGCCGCGAGGAATTCCACGTGCTACCGGACAGCGAGCACGGCCACCTGTACTGCCAGCGTTGCGGGGCGCAGTGGGAGCTGACGGCGGACGATCCGGCCGTCATCGCGGCGGTCGACGCATTCGCCACTGAGCGCGGCTTCGCCGTGGACGTCACGCACCTGACGATGATCGGCCGCTGCGCGTCATGCCGATCGGCGGGCGAGCCGGAGGGGCCAGCCTGACCGACCGGTCTCGCCCGTGGCGTTATCAGTGCGTCGAATCCTTCGGTCTAGCCCTGGACCGGGTGCGACGTGGCGGCAACGGCCGGAGCCGGCACCCGTCGGACCGGGCGCAGGAAGAGGGCAAGCACGATGACGATGTAGCCGGCCCACGCAATGAACGTGATGACCTCCGGGTTGGCCGAGTACCCGAACAGCGCGCGCAGGAACTGCCCGATCCCGTCCTCGTGCGACAGGACGCCGCTGATGTCGAAGGCCGTCTGTGTCCCCACAGTGATGACCCCCACCTCGATGAACTCATGGATGGCGTGGCTCAGCAGGCCCGCGGCGATGAAGATCAATGCCACGCCCGTCCAGCGGAAGAAGGAGGCGAGGTTGATCCGCCGGCTGCCCTGGTAGAACACGTAGCCGATCCCCACCGCGATGGCGAGGCCGATGACGGCGCCGATCAGCAAACTCGATGCCGCGTCATCGGCCGAGTTGACCTGTCCGACGAGGAAGAGCGATGTCTCGATGCCTTCGCGGATCACGGCGGTGAAGGCGAGGAAGGCCAGGCCCCAGATGCTGCCCTCGGTCAACGCGCGGTCGACAGCAGCGTGCAATTCGCCCTTGACGCCGGCCGCCTGGCGTCGCATCCAGAACAGCATCCACGTGACAACGGCTGCGGCGACGAGCATCGTGATGCCCTCGAAGATCTGCTCGTAGGGTTCCTGGAACCCGCCGACCGTCTGGAACAGCACGATGCCCACAACGAGGCTCGTGGCGATCGCGGCCCCGGCACCCAGCCAGACTCGACTCGCGTATCGCGCGTTCCCGGTCTTCGCGAGGTAAGCCAGGACGATCGCGACGATGAGGGCGGCCTCGACCCCTTCGCGAAGTCCGGTGAGCAGACCACTCGAAAATGCGCCAAGTTCCACGTGCACGCTCCTGAGGATGGGTATCGACGGCGAGATGGTAAGCGGACCCGCACGTACTGGTCAAGCGCCCTTGTCATACTGACGCAACCAGCCCTGTCCCGACCGCGGAGGACTGCGGCCTTGGCGCTTGCCCTGTCGCTCAGTCGCCCGTCGGCACGCCCACGATGTTGAACCCGCCGTCGACGTAGTGGATCTCGCCGGTCACGGCGCTCGAGAGGTCGGAGGCCAGATAGACCGCGCTCCGCCCGACGTCCTCGGGCGTGATGTTCTGGCGCAACGGCGCGACTTCCGCGAACGATCCGTACATCTTGCGGAACCCGGCGATCCCGCTGGCGGCAAGGGTCCGGACCGGCCCCGCACTGATCGCGTTGACCCGGATCCCGTCCGGCCCGAGATCAGCCGCGAGATACCTGACCGAGGACTCCAGCGCGGCCTTCGCGACGCCCATCACGTTGTAGTTCGCGGTCACCTTCTCCGAACCGTGATAGGTCAGTGTCAGGATGGAGGACCCCGCCCGCAGGTAGGGCCGAGCGGCGCGCGCGAGAGCGACCAGCGAGTACGCGGAGACGTCGAGTGCCAGGGCGAACCCGTCCCGCGACGTGTCGACGAAGCTCCCCGCCAGGTCCTCGCGCTTCGCGAACGCCAGCGCGTGCACGAGCACGTCGAGACGGTCGTGGCTCCTGCCCCAGCGCTCGAACACGCGCGCGATGTCGTCGTCCGACTGCACGTCGGCGGGCTCCACGAACGTCGACCCGATCGAGGTCGCGAGCGGCCGAACGCGCTTCTCGATCAGGCTCTCGATCGACGAGAAGCCCACCTCGGCGCCCTCGTCGTGGAGCGCCCGCGCGATTCCCCAGGCGATCGAATGGTCGTTCGCGACCCCGAAGATCAGCGCGGTCTTGCCCTCGAGCAGGCCCATCTCGTCCTCCGCTTCGCCGTCCGAGCATAGTCGGTACGCTTCGCCGATGACGACCCTGCAGCCGACCCTCGCCACGGCCGGCCTGCGCACGGCGCTCGAGGGCGTGCGGGCGCTCCTGCTCGACCTCGATGGCGTGATCGTGGTCGCGGGGGAGGCCGTACCCGGCGCGCCCGAGGCGATCGCGACGCTCGAGGCGCGCGGCTTCCCGTACCGGATCGTGACGAACACATCGGCCGTCAGCAGGGCGACCCTGGCACGATGGTCGGGAAAGATCGGCGCGCCGATACCAGCGGCGCGGTTCCAGTCGGCGCTGTCGGTGTCGGCGGCCTGGACCGCGCGACACTTTCCGGGGGCGCCGCTCTACGTCCTCGCGTCCGAAGACGCCCAGGAGGAGTTCGCCGGCCAGCGCCTGCTCACGCACGAGGAGGCCGGCGTGCGCGGGGCGACGGTGGCGGCTGTCGTGATCGGCGATTCCCCCGAGGAGGTGACGTTCGACAACATGAACCGCGCGTTCCGGCTCGTCCGTGGCGGAGCGGTCCTGGTCGGCATGCACCAGAACCCGTGGTGGCTGACGCCAGAAGGCCCGACGCTCGATTCCGGCGCCTTCGTCGCCGGTCTCGAGTTCGCGACCGAGAAGCGAGCTCGAATCGTCGGCAAGCCGCATCCCGAGTTCTTCTCGGTCGCCATCACCGACCTCCGCCGTGCCGTCGGCCGAGATCTCGCCCGGGCCGACATCGCGATGGTCGGCGACGACGTTCGGACCGACATCCGCTCCGCCCAGCGGGCCGGCCTGCGCGGCGTCTTCGTCCTGTCCGGCAAGCATGCGATGGAGGATGTCGAGATCGCGGCCCGCGAACGTGGCGGCCGGCGACCCGACGCGGTAGCGGCGTCTCTCAAGGACGTGGTGGGCGCGCTGGCGTGATCCGATAGCCGGGTCAGTCGCCCGTCCCCCTATTCGCAGGGCACCTCGCCGGGCATGAGAAACGCGGCGATCTCCGGGTCGCCGTCGAGATCCTCCATTCCGATCCCGCCACCCCAGCCCGTCGGAGGCCACGTTCCGCTCATCACGTAGCTGTAGCGAACACCCAGATAAGGCGGCTCCCTCTGCTCGAACACGAGCAGTGCGCCGCCGTCCTCCCGGCACCGTGCGGCGACGAACCGGAGATGCGCGGGCAATAGATCGTCGAGCTCCCCGAGGAGCCTCGCCCGGGCCTCGCCCACGTATGGCGCCACGTGAGCGGGCGCACGCGCATCGCGCAGCACCAGAGGGGGCACCGCGGCGGTGGCCACGATCGCGAGGAGAAGGACGAGGGCCACGAGTCCGACCAGCCGGACGGGACGAGGTCGTTGCACGGCCATGCGACGCCCCATCGCACGAGTGTGTGTTGGACACCCGCTCGCCGTGACGTCGCAGACGCACAGCCGCATCGACGTAGACTGCATCCAACATACCGGCGCGCAACGCGCGCGACACGACCTACACGAGGATCCATCGACCATGACGTCCGAGGCCAAGCCGCGCATCAAGATCACGTACGCGACCCTGCGCGCCGACAACGAGGAGATGCACAGCGGCTTCGAGGAGGCCGTGACGCGGGTCAAGGCCGGGCTCGGTGCGCACCATCGCAACTACATCGCGGGGGAGTGGCGCGACGCCGAGGCAAACTTCGACGTCCGCTCGCCGATCGACCGCGATCTCGTGCTCGGCACCTTCGCAAAGGGCACGACCGCCGATATCGACGACGCCGTCGCCGCGGCCCGGGTCTCCCAGCCGGCCTGGGCAGCCACGCCATGGAAGGAACGCCTGGCGATCCTGCGCCGCGCCGCGGAGCTCATCAGCGACCGGCTGATGGACTACTCCGCGGCCATGGCCATCGAGGTCGGCAAGAACCGGATCGAGGCGCTCGGTGAGGTGGAGGAATCGGCCGACCTGATCCGCTACTACGCCCAGACGATGGAGGACAACGGGGGCTACGACCACCCGATGGACAACCTGGGCGACGAGGCGGTTCACACGCGCTCGATCCTGCGACCGCACGGTGTGTTCGCCGTCGTGTCGCCGTTCAATTTCCCGATGGCGCTTGCGACCGGGCCGTCGAGCGCGGCGATGATGGCCGGCAACACGGTCGTCATCAAGCCTGCCAGCGCCTCGCCGCTGTCGGCGGTGAAGATGCTCGAGGCCTACATCGACGCCGGCGTGCCCGCGGGCGTCGTGAATCTCGTCATGGGTCCGGGCGATGCGGTCGGGCAGGCGCTCCAGGACCACCCCGGCATCGACGGCATCGTCTTCACCGGTTCATACGACGTCGGGATGAAGCTCTTCCACTCGTTCTCGAAGGACTGGCCGCGCCCGTGCATCGTCGAGATGGGCGGGAAGAACCCGGCGATCGTCTCGCGTCACGCCGACCTCGACGAGGCGGCCGAGGGGATCATGCGCTCGGCATTCGGGTTCGGCGGCCAGAAGTGTTCGGCGAACTCGCGCGTCTACGTCGAGCGGCCGGTCCACGACGAGCTCGTCCAGCGGCTCGTCGAAAAGACCGAACAGATCACGATCGGCGACCCGCTCGTACGGGCGAATTGGCTGGGTCCGATCATCGACCAGAAGGCGGTCGACCGCCACCAGGCGGCGGTCTCCGAGGCGCGCCGCGATGGCCAGGTCTTCACCGGCGGCGAGCACCTCAGCGACGGCGACCTCTTGCGCGGCTTCTACGTGGAGCCGACGGTCGTCGGCGGGCTGCCCGCGAACCACCGGGTGTTCCGTGACGAGTTCTTTGCGCCGCTGACCGCTGTCCACGCCGTCGACTCGCTCGACGAGGCGCTGACGCTGGCCAACGACACCATCTACGGCCTGACCGCCGGCATCTTCTCGGACGACAAGGCCGAGGTCCAGACCTTCCTCGACCGGATCCAGGCCGGCACCGTGTACGTCAACCGGCGGGCCGGCGCAACGACCGGGGCGTGGCCGGGTGTGCAGGCGTTCGGTGGCTGGAAGGGCAGTGGATCGACCGGCAAGGCCGGCCTCTCGATGTATTACGTCGCGCAGTTCCTGCGGGAGCAGTCGCACACTGTCGTCGACTAAGGGCCTGTGGCCGAATTGCCTCCAACCCGCACCGGCGATGAGCCCGGGAATAGACCCGCGGGTGAGGTGGCGCTGCTTGAGCGTGATCATCACGCGCAGTCGCCGCGGGACGTCCGGCGAGGGCGTTTTCAGCTTGGGTGCGGCGCGCCGAGATAGGGGAAGTCGTCGAGAAGGTCCGTGTGGGGGCCGATCCCGTCGCTCGTGATCCGGCCCCTCGTCAGGAGCGCGGCGAGGAGGTCAGCAGTGTCATCCGTCAGCCGCCGGCCATTCGGATAGCCGGGCGGTTTAGCAAGGTCGTACTCGAGCACGTCGGGGAGGAACCCGAGCGCGAGCTCGTGGGCCTCCGCGTCGGGATAGCCCAGCGACTGGAGGAAGGCGACGAACTTGTCGCCGAACAGCGCACGCTGATTCGCGGGAGACGTCTCGTCGTACGCGAGCAGATCGGCTTCGCGTCGGTTGAAGGCTTGGTTGATCCCGGGCCGCCCCGCGGTATCGACCTGGGTCAGTTTGTCGCCCACCACCGTCATGGTTCGAGCCCAAAGGCGGATCGGCGACCGCCCAAGCGCCGCATTCGGGACGTCGAGCACGATGCCAAAGACATTCCGTCTCGAGACCGGATCGTCGCCGGTCCATTGGAAGTTGTTCTGGAAGCCTTTGATGTCCTTGAAGTGCGGGTCGCTCCGCAGGCCCGCGAAGAACCGGTAGCCGTTCGACGCCACGGGTTCGGACGAGCCGTCCATCGACACGTGCGCATCGGTAATGACCGTCTCACCAATCGCACCGGTCCCCCGTGCCGCGGCCCCCGTTGCTCGGTGGACGGTCGCCGTCCCCTGGCCGTCGGGCGAAGCGGCGAACAGGACATGAAATGCCACGTCCGCCTCGAGATCGCCGTCGGTGTCGATCTTGAGCTCGTAGCTCGCGGCCGGATCGAAGCTGACTTCGAGGGCCGAGGCGTCCGGATTGATGTCGAGGATCATTACCGAGCGGTCGCCGCCCGACGGCGAGCGGAAGATGTAGAGGTCGCAGATGTCTGTCCGCGAGTCCTCGGTGTCGAAGTGATCAGACAAGGCACGCTCCCGAATGTCAGTGAGGGCCGCGATCTCGGGACGAGGATGATGTTCCCGCTCCGGGCATGGCGGAGTCAATTCATCTCGGCGACAGGCACCACGCTGACCCCTGTGGGCAGGCAGAGGCGCGATCGTCCGGTGGGTCCGACCCAGGCTCTGCCGGTGGTCAGATCGAGGCGCGCCAGGCGAGGTACCCGACCGAGGCGACCTCGAGCCAGGCTCTGGCGCTCGCCTCGGAGCCCTCGTAGCAGCGCGACAGCCGCCGCCATCGGCCGAGCTGGGCGAAGACGTGCTCGATCTTGTACAGCGGCCAGACCGGCGTGAACCCGGCCTGGCCCGGCGGCGGCGCCTTGACCTCAAGCCGGATGCCCTTGCGCGCCGCCGACCTGATGAGACCGCGGTAGGCGCGGTCGCCGACGATCGCCCGGACCCGGGCCAGGCCCGGCAGCTCGTGGCGCAGGAGCTCCCGGGCGGCGGTCACGTCGTGCGGGCGAGCGGAGCCGGCCTCGGCCGCGACCGGCAGCCCGAGGATCTCGACGAGCAGCGTCCGCTTCGTGCCGATCGTCCGGCCGCCGCGACCACCCGGCTCGTGGAACGTCGGGCCATAGCGGGCACCGCGGGCGGTCTGGGCATCGACCATGACCATCGAGGGCCCGGGCTCCCGATCGTGGAGCACCCGGACGATCGCCGCCAGACGGACCATCGCCCGCGCCCACACCCCGGACGCCCGCCAGCGCCGCCACTCGGCCCAGACCGCGGTCCACGCCTCGTACCGCTCGGGCAGGTAGCGCCACTGGCAGCCGGTCCGGGCGATGAACAGCATCGCGTCGACCATCTGGCGGCGCGGGATCAGCGCTGGCGCGCCGCGCCGCCGCGGCGGGTCGAACAGGTCGGCCACGAGCTCCCACTGCTCGTCGCTGAGGGCGATCGCGTAGCTCATGCCCGCGATCCTGGCCCGGTGTCATGTCAGCTCAGGTGGTACGAATCAGCGGATCCGAACGGGAGAATTCGGCTACAGGCCCTAAGTCGACGCGGGCGGCCCGGGCCTGCACGCCGTAACCATGGAACGCACGGTCGGGACTTGCGTGATTTGATCAAGCGCTTGGAGCCCGCCGCGGAGTACTTTGCCCCTGCTTCCGAGGAACGCTTGGAGATGGCCGAGGCCCGCCTGGGAGATTCGTTCCCCGAGCAACTGCGTTCGCTGCTTTCCGAGTCAGACGGCGTGTACGGCGAATATGGCTTGGGCCTGGTTTGGTCGCTGGATCGCAGTCCTCGACCGCGTCTTCGTCTGGAACCCGATCGAGGACAGTCGACTTTGGGTCACGGAGTCGGTTCGGGACTACCTCCAACGCTGGTTGGACGGTTCCCTAAGCTCTGACCCCGCCGAGCCGCAGCGTTTGATTCCCGTAGGCATGACCTGCCGACCCTGGCAAGATCGACATCGGGGGACGCTTATGGCCAATGTCGGGGCCATGCGCGGCTAAATCGTCATGGGGAGACGAGGACGGTCGCGTTTCGGCCGTTTCGGGGCCGATGCGATGCCGGGACCGACCATAACCGTCCCGGGGTGACGATCCCGCCATCAAGTCGCGCTGAGCCGGCCAGGGGCCGATCCCGGCGACGAGCCAGTCCCGGATCCGCCCATCGGCGCACGCTATACTCGCCGCACAGTATCCAGTCTGCATACTCCCTATGCAGTCCTGCCGTCCCATGACCCCGAAGAGGTGCCCCTTGTCATCGGCCGCGTCGCGTCTCGCCGGCGATCGTCCCGTCCCGTACATCGTCACGGAGTTGCCTGGCCCCAAGGCCCGCGCACACGTGGCGTTCGACGAGACCTGGACCTCCCCGAGTCTGCCGCGCGCGTACCCGATCGTCCCCGTTCGCGGTGACGGCCTGACGGTCGAGGACATCGACGGCAACCTCTTCCTCGACTTCGCGGCCGGGATCGCCGTGACCTCGACCGGCCACTCGCACCCGCAGGTCGTCGCGGCGATCAAGGAACAGGCCGCCGACCTGATCCACTTCTCGGCGTCGGACTTCTACCTGCCGGTCTACGCCGAAGTCTGCCGTCGCCTGGCCGAGACCGCTCCCATCGCCGCCAAGGCGCGGGCCTATCTCGGCAACTCGGGCGCCGAGGCGGTCGAGGCGTCCATCAAGCTCGCCCGCTTCGCGACCAAGCGTCCGTACATCGTGGCGTTCCTGGGCGCCTTCCACGGCCGCACCTACGGCGCCGTCAGCCTGACCGCGTCCAAGTCGAAGTACCACGCCGGATTCGGGCCCTTGCTGCCGGGGGTCTTCCATGCGCCGTACGGCCGAGTCCAGGACCTCAAGTGGTTCGACGAGGTCCTGTTCGACAAGCTCGCACCGGCCAGCGAGGTCGCGGCGATCATCGTCGAGCCGATCCAGGGCGAAGGCGGCTACATCGTCCCCGAGGACGGGTTCCTCGAGGGCCTGCGGGCCATCTGCGACGAGCACGGCATCCTGCTCATCGCCGACGAGATCCAGTCCGGCGCCGGCCGAACCGGCACGATGTGGGCGGTCGAGCACTGGGGCGTCACGCCCGACATCATCCTCACGGCCAAGGGCATCGCATCGGGCATGCCACTCGGCGCGATGATCGCCCGGGCAGATCTCCTCGAGACCTGGGGTCCCGGCGCACACGGCTCGACCTATGGCGGCAACCCGGTCGCGTGTGCGGCCGCCCTCGTCACGATGGACCTGCTGGAAAGTGGGCTGATCGCCAACGCCGCAGCCCGTGGCGACCAGGCGCTCGCCGGTCTCAGGCCGCTCATCGATCGCTTCGACGGGCTCGTGACCGATGTTCGTGGCAAAGGCCTGATGCTCGGGGTCGAGTTCGATACGGCCGACCATGCCGAGGCGGTCCAGTGGGCCTGCTTCCAGCGTGGGCTCCTGGTGCTCGAATGCGGCAAGACAAGCGTCCGGATGTCGCCGGCACTCATCGTTCGCGAGGACGAGATGGCGACGGCGCTTCGGATCTTCAGCGAGGCGGTCGCGGCCGTGGCCGGTGGCGGCCGATCGATCCTCGACGCAGCCGAGGCGGCGGGCGCGTTCACCGAGGTCGAGGCCGCCGGCTAGCCCGGCCGCCGGCCGTCGACGCCGAGACCGAATGGACCCATGACGACCTCCAAGGTCGCGTCGATGCGCGACGCGATCGCCGAGCTCGTGCGCGACGGCGACACCGTCGCCATCGAAGGCTTCACGCATCTCATCTCGTTCGCGGCCGGCCACGAGATCATCCGCCAGCGAAAGCGTGACCTGACGCTGGCGCGGCTCACGCCGGATCTCGTCTACGACCAGATGATCGCCGGCGGCGTCGCGTCGAAGCTCGTGTTCTCGTGGCTCGGCAACCCGGGTGTCGGAGGGCTGGGTGCCATCCGCCGTCGCATCGAGGGCGAGCTCCCCGACGAACGGCTCGAGATCGAGGAGTACAGCCACTTCGGGATGGTCGCGCGCTACACCGCGGGCGCCATGAACCTGCCGTTCTTCCCACTGCGCAGTTACTTCGAGACCGACCTGCCGATCGCCAACCCGCTCATCCGGCCGATCGAGTCGCCATACGGTGATGACCGCATCTACGCGGTGCCGCCCCTCAAGCCGGACGTCGCGATCGTCCACGCGCAGCGCGCCTCGGCGGGCGGTGATACCCAGGTCTGGGGCCTGCTCGGGTGCCAGAAGGAGGCAGCCTTCGCGGCCGAGCGTGTCATCGTCGTGGTCGAGGATCTGGTCGATGAGGCCGTGATCCGCGCCGACCCCAACCGGACGATCATCCCGGGCCTCATCGTGGATGCCGTCGTCGTCGAGCCATGGGGCGCCCATCCCTCGTATGTCCAGGGGACGTACGACCGCGACAATCGCTTCTATCTCGACTGGGACCCGATCACCCGCGACGAGGACGCGGTGCAGGCCTGGCTGCGCGAGTGGGTGTACGACCTCGATGGCCGTGCGGCCTATCTCGACAAGCTCGGCGCCGAGCGCGTGGCGTCGCTGCAGCCCGGCCCTGCGCCGTCCGGTTCGGTGGACTACGGGGCGTACCGATGACGGGCAGCCACCCTGGATCGGTGCATGTGACGCACCTATCGGCGATCGACGGCTGGCTCGAGACCGCATCTGGAGCGATCCCGGCCGTTCGTTCGCCGTGGCGTGCACCGGGCGCACATCCGGACGACGGACCGGGTCTCGTTCGCCGATACGGGCGTCCGGTGCACATGGCGCGCCGGGCGGAGGCGGTCCCGTGACCGAGGCGACATTCACCAGGTCCGAGATGATGATCGTCGCCGCGGCTCGGGCACTCGAGGGCCAGGGCGTCTGCTTCGTCGGCGTCGGTCTACCGAACATCGCGGTCAACCTGGCCCAGCGGACCGTCGCACCCGAGCTCGAGATGGTCTACGAGGCCGGCGTCTTCGGGGCCAGGCCGTCGCGGCTGCCGCTGTCCATCGGCGACCCGACGATCGTGACCGGCTCCACGGCCGTCGTCAGCATGCTCGAGTTGTTCGGCTACTACCTGCAGGGCGGGCTCATCGACGTCGGGTTCCTCGGGGCCGCCCAGATCGATCGCTTCGGGAACATCAACACGACGGTGATCGGGGACTACGCTCACCCGGAGACGCGACTGCCCGGCAGCGGTGGCGCGTGCGAGATCGCGATCAACGCCCGCGAGGTGTTCGTGATCATGCGTCAGAGCCGGCGCAGCTTCGTCGAGACCATCGACTTCCGGACGAGTCCCGGAAACCTGGGCGGGGCCGAGCAAGCCGAGCGGATCCGGCGGGAGGGCGGCTGGAAGGGTCGAGGCCCGACCGTCGTCGTGACCGACCTCGGCATCTACCACTTCGACGAGACCGGAGAGATGCGCCTCGACTCGCTGCATCCGGGCGCGACCATCGAGGCCGTCCGCGACACGATCGGCTGGCAGATCAAGGTCGCGCCCGACCTCGCCGCAACGCCGCCGCCGACGGCCGAGGAGCTGCGGCTGGTCCGCGAGGAACTCGATCCTGGCGGCGTCTACACGAAGTAGTCGGTCGCGCCCGAACCTACGACCGGGCGAACGTCACCAGGAATTCGAGCGTGCCCTCGTCGGCGATCGACACGATGAACCCGCCGACATTGGGGGCGGTGATCTCGAAGTCCGCGAGCTGGAACGGCAGGCTCCCGGCGACCTGGATCGTGCCGTCCTCCAGGAGTGCCTGGGCGGGGATCTCCACCGAGCGCGTCACGCCGTGGAGGGTCAGGTCGCCCACCAGGGTCAGGTCGGTGGCCGTCCCGCTCGCCGCCGACGCCGGCACGTCGATCGGCTGCGTGATCGTGAAGGTGGCCGTCGGGAACGCATCGGTCTCGAGGCCCTCACGCCGCAATCGATCGTCGCGGCGATCCTCGTCGGACGCGATCGTCGTCGTGTCGACCACGATCTCTCCCGCGGTCAGCTGCGCGCCGGCGTCGCCGTCCACGATCGTGATGCTCCCGGTGACGTCATTCGTCCGGCCGACGGCATCGGATTCGGCGGGGAGGCTGGCGAGCTGCTCCCGGACGCGATAGCCGGCCTCGCTGCCGTCGCTGACGGCCCAGGTCCCGGCGACCGCCTCGCCGGCAGCGGCGGTCGACGGCTCGGTCGTCGCGCCTGCGCCAGCGGGTGTCGCGCTCGGAGCGCTCGTGGCCGCCTCGGACGGGGTGTCACTCGGGAGTGCGAGGGGAGCGATATCGTCCCCGCGAAGCACGTTGGCATAGGCGACATAGCCACCGACGCCGATCGCCACGACGGCGAGCAACGAGAGGATGGTGCGGTTGCGGGTCATGCTGGCGGTGCCTCCGAGGGGTTGGGTTCGGAGGGTAGCGTGGGCCCGGTCGATGAGAACCGGCTGAGAAGCCGCTGCCACCGTGGCGGTCGCGGCCGGCCGGTTCGGGGGTCGCAGCCGGCCGCGTTGGAGGGCGCGGCGGGCCCGACCTCATTCGAGCGAGCGGGCGATCTCGATCGTCGCGTCGCGGCCGAGGCCGCTCTCGATGCGATAGGTCGTGCTGCCCTTCGCCCAGATCAGCGCATCGCCGACCCAGCGTCGCTCCTCATGGATCCTCGCGCCGTCGTTGTGGACGTAGAAGAAGAAGTGCGCACCCGAGATCCAGAACCCGCGCTCGCCGTCCACCGAGACGGTCTCGATCTCGACGCCGGAACCGATCAGCTTCTCGCGGTAGCCCTCGTCTGCCAGCCCGTCGAACTGCATGAGGATGAGCCCGACACCCCGCTCGGACGTCTCCGGCAGCGTGTCACTCGCGGCCCAGACATAGGCCACCTGGTCTCCCTGCTCAGGGCGGATGTAGACGGCGTCCGGCGGACCGAGGGCCGGATCGGTCGGGAGGTTCGGCGCGACGCCGGTCAACCGCTCGACGTCCTCGATGGGCACGGGGTCGCCGAGGCCCATCCTGCCGCCGAGCGGGCCGGGCGGCGTGGTCCGGCTGGGGGACGGGGACGGGGGTGCGCTGACACCCGACTCACCGAGGATCAGGCGCAGTCCCGGCAGGCCGAGCCCGACCGCGCCGGCGATGGCGGCCAGGGCGAGCAGGGCGGCGAGGGCCAGCGCAAGGCCACGACGCATGGGTCGCCACGCCATCCAGGGCCGACTCGGCGCCGGCGGCGCTGCGACGAGGCGGGCGCGAACGCGGGTCGCGACGTCGGGTGCCCCGAGGGGGCTCGCCGACGGCCAGTCGATAGCCGGGGCGCTCCCACGGAGCAGCGCCTCGAGACCTGCGTCGTCGCGAGCCGCGAGGCCCATCCGCTGCTCGCTCATCGTGCCAACCCCGTGGCGGTCAGGGCGTCGCGCAGCCGGGCCAGCGCCCGAGACGTGCGGGACTTGACGGTTCCACGGGGGAGGCCGAGCGTCTCCGCCGTTTCGGCCTCACTCAGGTCGAGGAGGAACCGGGCACCCAGGACCTCGCGATCCTCGTCGCGCAGGGTCCCGAGGGCTGCGATCAGCTCAGCGCTCGACTCGGCGGCGATCACCACGGCCTCCGGGCCGGGCGCGGCGTCGCCACGTGGCTCGACCGCGGCCGCGCGCAGCGCGAGCCCCTGCCGCCGCCCGGCCGATCGGCGCCGGTTGCGAGCCTCGTTGGCGACGATCCGCAGCAGCCAGGGACGCAAGGGTGCGCCGTCTCGAAAGCGTGGGAGCGCGGCGAAGGCCTTGAGGAAGGACTCCTGGACGGCATCGTCGGCATCGGCCTCCGGGCACACGAGATGGGCGGTCCTCATGGCCACGTCCTGATACCGGCGCACGAGCGCCTCGTACGCCGTGACGTCGCCGGTGCGGGCGCGTGCGATCAGATCGGCGTCTTCGATGTGGACGGCCCTCCACGTTCAACCGTACCCCGTACACCGGCGGCGCCCGTGACGGTTCCCCGGGCGGTCCGCCGGGTACCATCGCGCCGATGTCAACCGGCCGGGTCTTCCGCCGCGCCACGATGCCCGATCCACCCGTCGCCGTCTCGGCGAGCGGGTCGACGATCCGCGCGGCGACGGCCGCGAGTACCTCGATGCCGCCGGCGGCGCGATCGTCGTCAACGTCGGTCACGGCCGACGCGAGATCGCGGCCGTGATGGCCGACCAGGCCGGACGGCTCGCCTACGCCCACGGCAGCGTCTTCACGACCGAACCGCTGGAGGCGTACGCGGCGGACGTCGGCAGGCGTCCTGCCGGTCGACGACCCGGCGATCTACCCGGTCTCGGGCGGATCGGAGGCGATCGAGACCGCGCTCAAGCTCGCCCGCGCCTACCACCTCGCACGCGGCGAACCCGGGCGCGGACGATCGTCGTCGCGCGGCATGGCAGCTACCACGGCAACACGCTGGGCGCGCTCGACCTGTCCGGTCGACCACCGCTGCGTCGGCCGTACGAGCCGTGGCTCGGGCCGGTTCCGACACGTCTCGGCGGCCTATCCGTACCGGGCGGGCCTGCCCGGCGCGCACGCGCTGGGCGACACCGAGGCACTGGCGGCCGAGCTCGAGCGCACCATCGTCGACGCTGGGCCCGGGACGCGTCGCGGCGTTCGTCGCGGAGCCGATCGTCGGGGCGACGCTCGCCGCCGCCGTCCCGCCGGACGGCTACTGGCCGGCGATCGCCGAGGTCTGCCGCCGTCACGGCGTCCTGCTCATCGCCGACGAGGTGATGACCGGCTTCGGGCGGACCGGGCGCTGGTTCGGCCTCGACCACTGGGGCGTCCGGCCGGACCTGCTCGTCGCGGCCAAGGGCGCGACATCGGGCTACTGGCCGTTCGGGTTCGTCGCCGCTTCGGGCCGGTCCACGACGCGGTCACGACGGCGGGTGGCGGGTTCGTCCACGGCTTCACGTACTCGCACGCGCCGGTCGGGGCGGCGGTGGCGCGCGAGGTGCTGCGCATCCTCCACGACGAGGACCTCGTCGCGGCGAGCGCCGCGAAAGGGCGAGCGCCTGCTCGGCCTCGCTGCGCGACCGGCTCGGCGGACCACCCGGACGTCGGCGAGATCCGCGGCCGCGGCCTGCTGGTCGGCCTCGAGCTCGTCGCGGACCGGGAGACCCGCCGGCCGTTCCCGCGCGCCGCGCACGTCACCGAGGCCGTCGTCGCCGCCGCCCGCCGGCGCGGTGTCCTGGTCTACTCGGGGACGGGCAACGCCGACGGCATCGACGGCGACACGATCCTGCTCGGCCCGCCGTTCGTCGTCACCGACGACGAGCTCGATCCGGATCGCCGACGTCCTGGCGGACGCGATCACCGAAGCCGTCGAGGGCACGACGGTCGCTCCCGCCGCTCCCGCGCCGTAGGCCGAGCGGCCCGCGCTCAGCCTCGAAGGCCAAGCGGCCCAAGCGGCCCGCGCTCAGCCCCGACGATCCCGCCGGAACGCGCCGCCGAAGACCAACACGGCTCCGAGGGCCACGAGCACCACCGGGACGACCAGCCCGCCGACCTGCGGCGACAGCAGGTTCACGCCGCCGAGCAGCGCGAGCAGGCCGCCGAACCAGGCCTGCCAGCCGAGCCCGCCACCGGACGCGGCGCGCACCGCGGCGATGAACAGGAAGGCGATCCCGAAGCAGAACGTCCCGAGTCCCTCCGGGCTCGAGGCCCGGCGTCGTTGAGCACGCCCGGCACGGCCAGGGCCGTGATGATCGCCCCGGCGTACAGCGAGCCCGTGCCGCGGTCGATCGCCCACTTGATGAGGAACGCGAGCCCGATGGCGAGGACGACGAGCGACCCGAGCGAGCGCGCCTCCGGGAACAGCTGCTGGACGAGCAGCAGCCCGCCGAACACGAGCAGGAAGATGCCGATCCAGGGCAGGCCTGGCCGGCGCGCCTGGTCCGGGCCCCATTCCCAGCCGTAGACGCGACCGCCGCCGGCGCCCGGGCACGCGACCGCCGCTGTCGGGGCCGCAGCCGGGTCACGTTCGGGTCTGGTCGCTCGTCCATCGCGTGCCAGCGTACCCGGCCGGCGCCGGTGCCGCGCCTGGCGTCCCCGCTGGCGCATCGGCGTCGACGTCTTCGTCCTCGACGTGGCTGAACCCGAGCCGGTCGGCGAGGCGGCCGAGCGGACCCGGCGCCCACCAGTTCCAGCGGCCCATCAGGCGCATCGTCGCCGGCACGAGCAGGACCCGGATGATCGTCGCGTCGACGAGCGACCGCGATCGCCATGCCCGACGCCGATGCTCTTGATCGTGATGACCTCGGCCAGGGCGAAGGCCGCGAAGACCGTGACCATGATCAGCGCCGCGCCGGTGATGACGCCGGCGGTCTTGGCCAGGCCCTCGGCGACCGACGCGGTGTTGTCGCCGGTCCGGCGGTACGCCTCCTGGATCCGCGACAGGAGCAGGACCTCGTAGTCCATCGACAGGCCGAAGATGACGCTGAACATGATGATCGGGTTGCCGGCGATGGTGTAGCCGAGCGGCTCGAAGTCGAGCAGTCCCGAGAGGTTGCCCTCCTGGAAGATCCAGACGAGCGCGCCGAAGCTGGCGCGTGATCGAGAGCAGGGTCATGATGCACGGCCTTGATCGGGATGACGATCGAGCCGAACAGCAGGAACAGGATCACGGCGCTCGCGAGGAGCGTCAGCCCGACGGCGCACGGCGCGCGCTCGGCCTGCGAGACGAGGAAGTCGTGGCCGGTCGCGGCGCTGCCGCCGACCTGGGTCGTGATGCCGTGCCCCGGCGTCGAGCGCCCGGATGACCGGGATCATGTCGGTCGCGGCCGGCTCGCGACGGCGACATCGGGCTGATCGCATCGAGCCGGACGGTCGAGCCGCGGACGTAGCGGGCGAGCAGCGCGTCGAGGCCCGGCGGCCGCTGGTCCGCGGGCAGGGCGTACAGCGCGGCGACCTGCGTCGGGCGGTCAGCTCCGCGCCGGTCTGCGGGTCGCGGATGGCGAACGGGCCCTCGACCCGATCGATGCCCGTCGAGCGCGTCGAGCTCGTCGGCGTAGGCGGTGAGCGCGGCGATGTTCGCGGCCGTCGGTCGGGTCGCCCTGCGACGTCGGCCAGGATGACGATCGGCGTCGTCTCGCCGGCGGCGAACTCCGTCTGGAGCGCGACGTAGGCGTCGCGGCTCTCGACGCCCGGCGGGATAGATCTCGGCGCCCGGGCACGCCCTGCTCGAGGCGCAGGAACGGCGTGCCGGCGAGGAGCAGGACGGCGAGGGTCGGGACGAGGACGGCGATCGGGCGGCGCATGACGGCGTGGGCGACGCGCTCCCAGCGCGACGGCCGCGCGGCGTCGCACGTCGTCGGTCGATCGGCCGGAAGCGGCCGAGCAGCCCGCGCCAGCGACAGCGCGTTGACGCGGTGGCCCGAGCATCCCGAGGACGCCGGCAGGAAGGTCAGCGCGAAGACGACCGAGCAGAGGACGACGAGCGACCCGCCGATCCCGATCGAGCGGATGGCCGGCGCCTCGAACAGCAGCAGGCCGGACAGCCCGATGGCGACGGCGATGCCGCTGAACGCGACCGCCTTGCCGGCGGTCGCGACGGCCCGCTCGACCGCCTCCCCGACGGTCCGGCCGCGGCGCAGCTCCTCGCGGAAGCGGCTGACGATGAACAGCGAGTAGTCGATCGCCAGCGCGAGCCCGAGCATCGTCGCGATGTTGAGGACGAAGATGCTCATCTCGACCTGCTGGGCGACGAGGTAGATGAGCGCCAGGCTCGCTCGGGATCGCGAGGCCGGCGACGAGCAGCGGCATCCCGGCCGCGACGAGCGAGGCGAAGACGAGGATGAGGACGAGCGCGAGCGATCGGGAGCGAGACGGTCTCGGCCCGCTGGAGGTCCTTCTCGGACTGCTCGGCCGAGTCCTGCGTGATCGGGCCGTAGCCGGTCAGCTGGTACGTGTAGCCGGCCGGCGGCACGATCGACGTCGCGCAGCTCCTCGACGATGGTCGACCGACTCCTCGTCGGTCATGTCGAGCTCGATGACGACGTAGGCCGCGTCGCCGGCCGTGCTGATGAAGCGCCGGTCGCCGGTCTCGGCGTAGCCGACGATGCCGCTGACCCGCGGTCGTCCGTCGCGACCTCGTCGAGCGACGTCGGCGATCGGCGCCCTGGAACTCGGGCGAGCGTGGCGTCCGCGCCCGGCGTCGTCGGAGCGGAAGAGCGCGATGACCGAGCTCCTTCCCGGCGCCGAACTCGGCGTCGAGGCGCTCGGCGACCGTCGGCCGATTCCGAATCGGCGTCGAGCCAGCCGCCCGAGCTGAGCGCGTCGGCCGTCTGGGAGGCCAGCGTCGTCGAGGCGACGGCGAGGACGACGGCGAGGATGGCGACGGGACGGCGGAAGCGGTAGACGAAGGCTCCCCAGCGAGCTGAACATCGGTGGTCCTCGCAGGACGTCGGCGTGGCCGGGATGCAGGTCAACCATAGAGAATGAGTCATTCTCTTTGTCAACCCATGGCGGTTGCATTCGTGCGTGGACCATGCGCTACGGTTGCGGGAGCCGACCGTTCCTCTCAGGAGTCGATCGTGCCCCGCATCAGCGCCGCCCACGAGCAGCAGGTCCGCGACCGGATCGTCCGCGCCGCCATCGACGTCTTCGCCGAGAAGGGCTATCACCGCGCGACCATCGCCGACGTCGTCCGCGAGAGCGGGCTGTCGGTCGGGGCGATCTACACGTACTTCTCGGGCAAGGACGAGCTCTTCCTGCCAGAGCTGCGACCTGATCTCGGCGCAGGGCCTCGACGAGCTGGCCGATCCGCCTCGCGCCGCTGACCGACGACCGCCGAGCGGCTGGCCGTCGCGCTCGCCTACTACGTCGAGACGATCGACGAGTTCGAGGGCGCCGCCGGGCAGGTCGGCTCTGGTCCAGGCCTGGGCGGAGGCCGATCGGCGAGCCCGGCGTCCGCGAGATGCTCGCCCGCCGTCGCGAGCAGCTCGTCGGGGCCGCGCCGATGCTGCTCCGCGAGGGCGTCGCTCGCGGCGAGCTGCCGGCCTGGCTCGACGTCGACGGCTTCGCCCGCGGCTTCCTGGCGCCTGCTCGACGGCCTGCTCCTCCAGCGGATCGAGGCCGGCGACGCGCTACCGGCCGGCCGACTCCGTGCGGCGGGCGCGCGCCGTCCTCGATGTCCTGCTCGCCGCCGCACGCGGCCGAGCAGCCGAGCCGGCGCGACGGCGTAGCATCGCGGGCCATGGCCCACGTCCAGACCGTCCTCGGTCCGATCGAGCCCGCCGAGCTCGGGTTCACGCTGCCGCACGAGCACACCCAGATCGCCCTCTGGCACATCCACGACCGCTGGGACTACTGGCAGCTGACCCGCGACGAGCCGCTGATCCTCGAGGAGCTGGCGGCATACCGGGCGGCCGGCGGCAGCGGCCTGGTCGACCTGACGCTGCCCGGCGTCGGGCGCGACCCCGGCTGGCTGGCGGGCATCGCGCGCGGCGAGCGGGCTCCACATCGTCATGGGCTGCGGCTGGTATCGCGAGCGCCTACTACCCGGCCGAGGCTGCGGATCGACCGCCGATCGGTCGACGACCTGGCCGACGAGCTCGTCCGAGAGGCGACCGACGGGGTGGGGGAGACCGGCGATCCGGCCCGGGATCATCGGCGAGATCGGGACGGACAAGCCGTGGGTCTCCGCCCTGGAGGAGCGCGTCCACCGGGCCGCCGCCCGGGCCGCGCGCCGGACCGGTCTGGCGATCACGACCCACGCCGTCCTGTCGCCGGTCGGGCTCGACCAGCTCCGGATCTTCGAGGAGGAGGGCGTCGGACCCGACGCGGGTCGTCATCGGCCACGCCGACTCGTACCCGGTCCTCGACCACTACCTCGCGATCGTCGAGCGCGGCGCGAACGTCGAGTTCGACTTCCTCGGGATGTCGTTCACGGCCGCGGAGCGACACGGCGAGGCCGGCGCGGTGGCGAGCTGCTGTGCGAGCTGCTCGCACGCGGCCACGCCGAGCGGATCCTGCTGTCCCAGGACGTCTGCCACGACTCGCAGCTCGACGCGCTACGAGGGCAACGGCTACACGTACCTCGCGCGGACGTTCCTGCCGCGGCTCCGCGAGGCCGGCGTCAGCGACGCCGAGATCGAGACGATGACCGTCGCCAACCCGCGTCGACTGTTGACCGTGGGCTAGGCCCCGGCCGACCGGGGGCGGCGGTCGGCCCCGGGCGACCGCGGGCGCTGCGCGTGCACCCGGCCCCGGCCGACCGGGGGCGGCGCGCGTGCACCCGGCCACGGCCGACCGGGGGCGGCGCGCGTGCACCCGGCGCTCCTATCGTTGATCGAAGGCCCGCCCAGCGGCCGTTGGTGCGTCACACGCACCCCACGAGGAACATGGCCCCTGATTTCGGGCTCGCGCGCCCCGATCTAGGGGTTCGTTCGCCGATAGGAGCATGCCGTGCCCGAGCGGCCCGAGCCCCCCGAGCGGCCCGGGCCCGAGCGGCCTCGAGCGGCCCGAGCCCCCCGAGCGGCCCGGGCCCGACCGGGCCTCGAGCGGCCCCGAGGTATGCGCGTGCCCGCGGTCAACGCTCCAGGGTGGCGTCCACGCTCAGCTCGACGTTGCCCTTCAGCGCCTGGCTGATCGGGCAGCCTTCCTTCGCCGCCTCGGCCGCGGCGACGAAGTCCTCGGCCGACATGCCCGGCACGACGCCGCGCACCGTCAGCGCGCTCGACACGACCCGCCAGCCGGCGTCGAGCTTGTCGAAGGTGACCTCGGCGGAGACATCGAGGCGCTCGGGCGGCGTCCCGGCTCGCCCGAGCCCACCGGAGAAGGCCATCGCGAAACATGACGCGTGGGCCGCGGCCACGAGCTCCTCGGGGCTCGTCTTGCCGTCGGACGACTCTGTCCGTGCGGCCCAGCTGACTGGCAACGAGTCGAACGCCCCGCTCGAGATGGCGCTGACCGTGCCGCTGCCGGACGTCAGATCGCCCGACCATGTGACCTCGGCCCGACGGATGGCGGACATGACGACTCCTTGTTTGTGCTGTTGCTCGGATGCGCCATGGTCCCACATCGTCGGAGGATGCCCTCCGGTGCCGGCGGTGAGACGAGCGGTGCGCACAGATGCAGAGGCGGGCGGTCCGTGGGACAGGGGTGCGGTCCGGACCATGACCATCCGCCCCGCACCCTTGGGACAGCTGGTTCGTATCGGCCGCGCGACCATGAGACGACAGTCGGGGCATGCCATCCCCTGCCCGCCGTCTCCGTCCACTTGCCCTGGCCCTCCTCCTGCTGGCGGGCCTCGTCCCCTCATCCGTCGCCGCCGACAGCTCCCCGTCAGATGCGGCCGTGGCCGATGCCGAGAAGTCGGTGCTGACCTTGACGAATCGTCGTCGGACCGCGGCCGGTCTCGTCCCGCTCCGGTGGGACAGCCGGCTGGCCGAGCTCGCCGGCGACCGGGCCGCGTACATGGCCAATACGGGCCGGTTCAGCCACACCCAGTCAAACGGGACGGACGTATTCGACATGATCGCCGGCGCCGATATCACGTGGTACGGGGCGGGCGAGATCATCGCGTGGAACACCGCGGCGGCACTCGATTACTCGGCGGCCTTCGCGGTCAAGGGCTGGATGGGCTCGCCGAGCCACAAGGCCATCGTCATGTCGAAGGGCTACAACTACGTGGGGTTCGGACTCGCGATCGCACCCTCCGGCAAGCGTTACTGGGCCGGCGTGTACATGAAGGGGCCCGACCGCACGGGCGCCTGGTCGAAGGTCCTCCAGACGGCGCAGCGAACCCTCAGCAGTCGATACGTTCGGGTCTGGGTCAAGTGGGCGGGGGGCGACACCCGGCTGCAGGTCCTGACGTCCGGTTTCCGGTACTTCCAGGTCCAGCGCCGCCGCAACGGCGGCTCGTGGGTCAGCTACCCGGTCACGACGTCGACCACCATGGCCAAGGAGTGGAGCCGCAACAGCACCTACGACGTCCGGGTCCGCTCGCGTGACAGGGCCGGTAACTGGGGAACGTGGGCGACGCTGCGGATCAAGACCTGACCGGGGCATCCGATCGCTCGACCCTTCCGGGCTAGCCGTCACGTGGACGCAACCCGGCACGCGTGGTCTCGGGCGGGCGCGAAAGGCGCCAAGGCGTAGTCTGACCCTCCACACCCCAGAGCAGGAGGGCGAGCGATGCCTGAGCTACACCTGAGAGAGCGACTCCCCGAGTTGCGGCTGCCCGAGATGTCCCGTGACGACATCGCCAAGGCGCTTGGCGAGGCCCGCAAGGAGCTGGTCGAGGTCCGCAAGGACCTGAACGAGTTCCGCAAGGAGCTCGAGGTCCCGCGCATGGATCTCTCCAAGGTCGATCCGTCGAAGTTCGAGATGCCGAACATCGATCTTTCCAAGGAGATCCGCGACGCCGGCAAGGACCTTCGCGAGGCGCGCAAGCACATCGCGAAGAACGCCAGGTCCGCGGCCCAGGATGCCGGTCTCGTGAAGCGGCCGTCGCGCTTGCCGTTCGTCATCGCCGGTGCGGTCACGCTCGGTCTTGTCGGCTGGACGCTCGCCAATTCCCCGAGCATCAAGGCCCGCATCCGGCTGGCCGCGCAGCAGATCCAGGACAAGATGGCCGAGCGGCGCGCCGCGTGGGACGAGGACGAGCCGCACGCGTTCGACGCCGCGGTCCCGGCGCCGGTCAAGTCGTCGGCCTTTGCCGACGCGACGAGCGACGCGAACAGCCCGTTCGCCGAGCCTCCGAGCGATACGCCTGACGGCTTCGGCAAGACCAACGGCAAGCGCACGAACCAGAGCACGAGCGACGAGCCGGCCCGCACCTGACAGGTCACCCGCGCTCGCCCAGCGGCCAACACCCGTTGACACCGCCCCACTTTCGGGGCGGTGTCTTCGCGCTCGTGCGGGCGGAACAGGGTCCTCGTTGACGCTTCGAGCGCTAATCCCGATAATCTAGGTCGGAATTGCTGAGCGGCTGAAGACGGCCGTCCCGCGGCGCCCGGACGCCGCATCCGACGAGGACCGAGGATCGAATGACCGCAACCCGCGAGATCGTCACCGACCAGCGCGACCAGTTCGCCTTCCACGACGACATCGCCTACTTGCGCGAGACCAAGCGCGGCCTGACGCGCGAGACGGTCGAGGAGATCAGCGGCTTCAAGGACGAACCGGACTGGATGCTCCAGTTCCGGTTGCGCGCCTACGAGCACTTCCTCAAGCGCCCGATGCCGACCTGGACCGACGGCCTCGACAAGATCGACTTCGACAAGATCGTCTACTACCGAAAGCCGTCCGAACGCGAGGAGAAGTCGTGGGACGACGTTCCGGAGCAGATCAAGGCGACGTTCGAGAAGCTCGGCATCCCCGAGGCGGAGCGCAAGTTCCTGGCCGGCGTCGGCGCGCAGTACGACTCCGAGGTCGTCTATCACAGCGTTCGTGAGGAGCTGACCAAGATCGGCGTCGTGTTCATGGGCACCGACCAGGCGCTCAAGGAATACCCGGACATCTTCCGGCAGCACTTCGGCACGATCGTCCCGCCCGAGGACAACAAGTTCGCGGCACTCAACAGCGCGGTCTGGTCGGGTGGCTCGTTCGTGTACGTCCCCAAGGGCGTCGAGGTCCCGCTCCCGTTGCAGGCTTACTTCCGGATCAACGGCGAGAACACCGGGCAGTTCGAGCGCACGTTGATCGTCGTCGACGAGGGCGCCAAGGTCCACTACATCGAGGGCTGCACCGCCCCGATCTACGCGACCGATTCACTCCACGCCGCGGTCGTGGAGGTCGTCGCGCTGCCGGGCTCCAAGGTCCGCTACACGACCATCCAGAACTGGTCGAACGACGTGTACAACCTCGTTACCAAGCGCGCGCACGCGCACACGAACTCGACCGTCGAGTGGATCGACGCGAACACGGGTTCGCGCAAGACCGTGAAGTTCCCCGCGATCTACCTCCGTGGCGAAGGCGCCACGGCGGACATCATCTCGGTCGCAGTCGCGGGCAAGGGCCAGCACCAGGACACCGGCGCCAAGGCGATCCACCTCGCCCCGAACACCCGTTCGCGCATCGTCAGCAAGTCGGTGTCGAAGGACGGCGGCCGGGCGACGTATCGCGGCCAGCTCAAGGTCGCCCCGGGCGCGACGAACGTCGTCGCCAGCGTCCGGTGCGACGCGCTCATGCTCGATGACCAGAGCCGGAGCGACACCTACCCGTACATCGACATCCAGGAAGACGACACGACGATGAGCCACGAGGCCACCGTCGGGAAGGTCTCGGCCGACCAGGTCTTCTACCTGATGGCGCGTGGGCTCACGGAGAACGAGGCGACCAACCTCATCGTGCAGGGCTTCCTGGAGGTCTTCACCAAGGAACTGCCGATGGAGTACGCCATCGAGTTCAACCGGCTCGTGAAGCTGGAGATGGAGGGGTCGCTCGGATGACCGCCCCGGCCTCACCGAGGCCGGCGCGCCGGGCCCTCGACGAGCTCTCGCTGCCGGTCGACGAGAGCGCGCTGGCGAACGTGCTCGCCGATTCGCCCGACTGGCTGGCCGCCGACCGGCGCGACGCATTCGCCACCTGGGCGGCCCTGCCGGGTGAGTCCAACCTCCTCTACACGCCGTATATCGACCTGCGCGCCGCGCGGCTGGAAGCGGTCGAATTCGTGACCGATCACGGCATGGAACGCGGTGTGGGCACGCTCCCGGAGGACGCCGACGGCCTGATCGAGATCAGCGAGGGCCGTGTGATCACCGCCGAGGTCTCCGATGCGGCCCACGAGGCCGGCGTCGCGATCCGTTCCCTGCTCGACGACATCGAGGCCATCCGCGACCTGATCGAGGGCGCCCCGTCACTGCCCGCGAACGACAAGTTCGCCCAGGTCACGCGTGCCCTGTGGTCGCAGGGCGTCATCGTCGACGTGCCGGCCGGTGTCCGGCTGGCCAAGCCGATCATCGTCCGCTGGGCGGTCGGGGCACCTGACCGCGCGCTGCTGACCCGGACCCTCATCCGGCTCGGGGACGGCGCGGGGGCGTCGATCGTGGAAGAGCTCGTGGCGTCCGATGGCGCCGCGTCCTCGACCGGCGGCCAGGCATTCTTCGCCGGCACGACCGAGGTGACCCTGGGGGCGGGGGCGTCGCTCCAGGTCGCGAGCCTCCAGGAGCTCGACGCGAACACCGTCGCCTTCCAGCATCGGCACGCAACCATCGGCGAGGGCGCCACGCTCCAGTGGGCGCTGGCACAGCTGGGCGGCCGGCTCGTCCGCAGCCGCGTCGAGAACCGATTGGTCGGTGACCGAAGCTCGGTCGAGCAGGTCGAGATCGTGTTCGGCGCCGAGGAGCAGCTGTTCGACCTCACATCGTTCACGACGCACATCGGCCGCGACACGACCGGGGACCTGTTGTCGAAGGCGGCACTGCTGGAGAAGGCGCGGACCTATCTCAAGGGACTCATCACGATCGAGAAGAGCGCCATCGGCACGGACAGCTTCCTCGGCGAGTTCGGCATGAACCTCTCGAAGTCGGCTCGTTCCGTCGCCATCCCGTCGCTCGAGATCGACCAGCCGGACTGCCGCCGGGCGATGCACTCGAGCTCCGTCGGGCCGGTCGACGAGCTGCAGCTCTTCTACCTCGAGTCGCGCGGGATCCCGCGCGACGAGGCGCGCAAGTTCATCGTGCTCGGCTACCTCGAGCCGGTCGTCGCGCGCGTCCCGCTCGCATCCGCGCAGGCTCGGCTGCGTGAGCTGCTCGAGGCCAAGTGGACAGCCGGCACGGACGGCGCGACGGGCGCAGCCGCCGCCTGATGCCTCCACAACGTCGCTCGCTCCGCCCCTCGTCGCGTGACCCGCGATGAGGCGGATCGACCTCCTGGGCGTCGACGAAGTCGGCGATGGCGAGATGAAGATGGCCTGGGTCGACGGCACCGACCAGGTCCTGGTGATCAACATCGGCGGGGAGCTCACCGCGGTCCAGGGCGTGTGCTCGCACGAGTACTTCGAGCTCGACAAGGGCTTCCTGACCAACGGCACGCTGACCTGCGCGCTGCACCTGTCGCGCTTCGACCTTGTGAGCGGTGAGCCGCTCGACCCGCCGGCCGAGGAGCCGCTGGCCGTTTACCCCGTGGTGGTCGACGACGGACGGATCCTGATCGAGGTCCCGGACGGGCCGCTCGAGATCAGCGAGTAGCGGCGCCGGCCCGAGCGATGGCCGCCGCCGGGGGCCGCGGGGCCGCGGCGTGCTGATCGCCCGGCCGCCGAGCCGCGGCGCGCTTAGCCGCGACGCGCTGGGCCGCGGCGCGCTGGGTCCCCGGGACCCGCAACCATGAAGGACATGCACCTCGGGCACGTTATGGCGGGCTCTGGGGTGCTGGGCCCGGTCGGATCCTTGGGTTCTGGCCATCGCGGGCTCCCGGTGCACAGTACGTCCCCGATCTGAGCCTTGGCGGGTGTCGGTACCAGCGGGGCCTGCCATAGCGTGGCTCCCGAGCAAGTTCTTCATGGTGCCGCGCCATCCATGGTGCCGCGCCATCCATGGTGCCGCGCCACCCATGGTGCAACGCCATCGCTGGGCTGGTCCGGGTGCGGCCAAGGGCACCGAACAAGTCCCGGCTGGTACCGGTGCGGTACCAATGTTCGGTGGCGGATGGCGGGTGCCAGACGATACGGTCGGGCCATCATGCAGGGCGTCGAATTCCAGGGCTTCGCGGGCGATTGCACCATCTCCGGCAAGATCACGATGTTCGGCGAGCGCCTGACCGATTTCCTCAACGGCCAGGAGCGGTTCCGGCTCCACAAGGTCGAAATCCAGAGCCTCGCCGACGGCCACGTCGTGGCCCAGGACTCTGTCAGCGTGGAGCGCAACGACCTGCTCGCCGTCTCCGGGACAGGCCCGCGCGGCGACGAGAAGCAGCGGG
Source organism: uncultured Chloroflexia bacterium (assembly GCA_963735785.1). Lineage (GTDB taxonomy): Bacteria > Chloroflexota > Limnocylindria > Limnocylindrales > CSP1-4 > SPCO01. The sequence continues at coordinate 1,776,055 of CAVTMH010000003.1, forward strand.
TCTCGCTCGAGGAAGCGCGCATGCAGCTGTCGATCGGGCCGTACATCATCCTGGGCCGCCTGCACATCCCGCCGGGCCACGACCCCATGCGCAACGTCCTGCAGCGCGAGCCGATGATCCCGTTCACCGGCGTGACGATGGCCTACAGCGTGGCGGGGTCAGTCGTCGCCCGCGACCTCGGGACGATCATCGTGAACCGCCATCTCGTCGAGTGGATCACGGAGCCCGGTGAGGACGCGGTGTTGTTCCCGGAGGCGACCATCCGCTCGCCGTTCTCGATGAACCTGCGCAAGGACTTCACCGGTCCCTCGACGCTCTAGCCCTCCAGCGGGCTCTCCGCGCCGGTGCGCAGGTTGTGGCGGAACTCCCGGACCCTGCTGATCGAGAAGCGATCCTCGTCGGAGCCTGCCGGTGCCCCGGCGATGCGCGACACGACATAGCTCCCGATGACGGGTCCGTGCTTGAACCCATGGCCGGAACCGCCCCCGACCAGCCAGACGTTGTCGAAGTCGGGATGGCGATCGATCACGAAGTCGGTATCGGGCGTCGTCTCGTACTGGCAGACCCGGGTCTCGACGACCGGTGCGCCGGCCATCGCCGGGAAGCGGCGGGCGAGGTAGCGCCGCGCCAGCCGGACCGACTCGGGGTCCACCTGGCGGTCGCCATCGGTCGGGTCGAACAGCGGGCCATAGCGGTCGGGCGCGAGCTTCATGCCCCGACCGGCGATCGCCGGCAGGCCGTACGTCGCGGCGTCGTAGTCGACCCAGCACGGAAGCCATTCGGCGTTGAACCGGCCGTCGCCACGTGGCGGTCCGAAGAACATGACGTCCTGCTTGGTCACGCGGATGAGCGCGCCCGCGACGTCGGGGAAGAGGCGCGGCAACCAGGGCCCGGCCGCGAACACGAACGTGCCCCCGGAATAGCGCGTGCCGTCGCCGGTGACGACGTCGACGAGGCGCCGACCGTCCGTGGCGCCAGGGACCGCCCACCCGAGCTCGAACCGGCCGCCGTCGCGGGCGAATGACCGGGCCACGGCGGCCACGCCGTTGCGTGCCATCAGCAGACCCGCATCCGGTTCGTACACGGCGAAGGCCAGGTCATCCGCCGCGATCTGGGGCCAGCCGTCGGCGAGGTCCGCCGGCGACAGGCGGCGGACCGGGATGTCCAGCGAAGTCAGCGCCGCGAGTGAATGCCCCTCGAACCCGTCCTCGCGGCGGGCGAACCAGAGCATCCCGACCTGAACGAAGAACCGCTCGCCGACCTCCGACTCGAACGCCTGCCAGGCCGACCGTGCCTCGCGGGACCAGCGCGTGTAGAAGGTGTCCGCCCCATGCGCCGCGCGCAGGATGCGTGTCTCGTCCCCGGACGTCGCGCGCGGGTGGCCGGCACCGAAGGCATCGATGAGCGTCGTCGTCCAGCCGGCACGCCGTGATCGAAGGGCGGTCCAGGCACCCATCGTGCCGGCCCCGATCACGACGACGTCCGCGGTCGGCGGGCTCACGGGTCGAGCGTCAGTCGGGCGGTCGACGCCGCGGCGACCGCCTCTCGGCTGAATGGCAACGGGATCGCGTCACCGCTTCGCCAGGCGTCGATCTGGTCGTCGTAATGGTCCGCGAAAGGGTGACCCGACTGGCCGGTGGTGATGACGATGCGCGCCCCGTCGAGGTCCGTGAGGTCCACGACCAGCCGGTACGACGGCAGGTTCGTGACCGTGAAGAGCTGATCGATCGCGAGCGGCTGGAACTCCGGGTCCAGTGGGTCCGGGTAGGCGCGCTCCAGGCGGTAGTACGAGTTGTTGATCGTGCCTGCCGCGCCCGGGACGGACACGGGTCCTTCGTTGAAGTACCACTCCAACGGCCCGATCCCGCTGCCCGTCCCGATCGTCGCCTCCTTGAAGGTGGCGGTGTGTAGCCGGCCCCAGTCCCACACGTCCGGGTCACCCAGGGCAGCTCGAAGCTCGGCCCCGGCCTCGTCCATGGCTCGCAGGGCGATCCCCTCGGCGGTCTCGACGGCCGGCGTGCGCGTGTCGTCCCACCAGGGGGACCCGGGATCCCCGATGAGCTGCTCGAGGGCGACCCAGCTCCACGGGCTGCCGACGTAGTCGCGTGCCAGCGGCCCGAGCTCGTCGTCGAACAGGTCGCGCAGCACCCGGTATTCCCAGGCCATGTATGCGGCGCATCCGTGGCTGTCCAGGTCACAACGCCCGTCCCAGGTCGCGATCCGGTCGGCGATGGTGATGCCATCGGGCGTGGGGGGCAGGGCCTCGTCCAGCCACAGGACGACGCCCTCGGCGCGGGGTGGCGACGTGTCGTTCTGGATGCGGCGTATCTCCTCCACCGTCAGACCGTCCTGGCCGTAGTCGTTGACGAGGTCGATGATCCGTTCAGCTCGATACCCGGGGTCCCACTCCCGGCCGAGGAAGTGCGGGTACCCATCGTCAACGACCGCGTTGTTGGCGGTCACGATCACGCCGTCGACCGGATCGAGCGCCCACGGCAGCTCCTCGTACGGGACAGGGTCGAGCCACTCCCCGTTGCCGGTGGAGCCGTCCACCGGCCGATCGCCGCGATCGTCCGGATCGGAGCGCACGGGCAGGTAACCCGGTAGCTGATAGCCGATGTGGCCGTCGACATCGGCATAGACGAAGTTCTGGGACGGCGCGCCGTACAGCGACAGCGCCGCACGGAACTCGTCGAAGCTGGCGGCCGTGTTGAGCCCCAGGATGGCCTCGTAGGTGCGATCGGGTGCCGCGGCTGGATGGATCGCCGACCAGCGAAGCGCCATGAGCGGGGCGTCCGCCAATCGATCGTCGACGTCGTTGAGGATCGGTCCGTGCACGGTCTCGCGGACCACGATGCTGACCGGGTCCCCGCCGGACACGCGGATCTCCTCGGTCCGGGTCGTGAACGGCAAGGCGCTGCCGTCCGGGCCGACGTAGCGGCTCCGATCGGCGGGATCCAGCCGCTCGATCACGAGGTCCTGGACGTCCGGGTCGGCGTTCGTCGCGCCCCACGCGATCCGCGCATTGTGGCCCAGGACGACGCCGGGGACACCCGGGAAGCTGACGCCGGCGACGTCGAACGGACACTCCTCGCCGACCGTCGCGCAGTGCAGGCCGTTCACGAACCAGATCGACGGCATCGAGATGCCGAGATGCGGGTCGTTGGCCAGCAGGGCGCCGCCGGTCGACGACATCGATGGCCCGACGACCCACTCATTGGAGCCGATGCCGTGGTCCGACGCCAGGCCACCGCCAGCGCCGTCCAGACCGGCCAGTCGAAGGAGGTCGTCGCCGATGGCCGCGACGTCTCGCCAGGCGGCGGCGTCTGCGTCGGTCAGCGACAGCGTCGCTGCCCTCGGCGGACCGGGCTCCGGCGTGTCTGCCGGGCGGGGCACGGTGGCTCGCCCCACGTTCGGCACTACGCTCGCCCCGATGGGCTCGACGTCCGGCGACGGGACGATCACGGGCCCGAACTCACGTGTCGCAAACAACTCGTCCGTCCGCCCGGGGTCACCGAGCCGCGCATCGGCGAGGAATCGGAACAGCTCGCTGTCCATGTTGCCGCCTAGGTTCCAGGCCTGGACCTTGCCCCAGGTCAGCGTGTCCAGGACGGTCCAGGGCTCCGGCTTGACGCCGGTCATGACGAACGCGAGGCCGAGGTCGCTACGATGCGTGTCGAGCCAGGCGTTCACCCCGGCGACGTAGGCGTCGAGGATGTCGCGCGCGCCGGCCGACAAGGCGGGGAGATCCCGTTCCGCGGCATGTCGCCAACCGAGGGTCCGGATGAACCGGTCGTCGTCCAGCGATCCCGCACCGAAGACCTCGGACAGCCGCCCGGCGGAGATCCTTCGCCACACCTCCATCTGCCACATCCGTTCCTGGGCATGGACGAAGCCCTGGGCGACGAACAGGTCGTGCGGCGTGGTCGCGGTGATGTGGGCGATGCCGTGGACGTCGCGGTCGACGGTCACGGCGGAATCGAGACCGGGGACGCGAATCGTGCCGGTGGTCTGGGGCATCGCCCGGCCCGTGATCCAGACCACGGCCCCGGCTCCAGCCGCGAGGCCGACGACGATGACGACCAGCAGCACCACCACCAGCCGTTTCGCGAACCGCACCTGACGCCTCCTGCCCGTCACCCGGTGAGTGCCGTGCCCAGCCCGGCTGCCTCGGCTCGCCGGACGATGGCGTCGGCGAAGATCACGTCGGCCAGGCCGACACCCAGGTGGGTGACGACGACACGCCCCCGGTCCGGCCGGGCCGTGCCTTCGAGGATCGCCTCGCCGAGGGTCGCGGTCGGGTCAGGGTACCCGTCGAATTGCCCGGCCTCCCGGTTCACGACGAATTGCCCGCGGTCGTCCACGAGGAACAGCGCCGCGTCGCGGGCGACGTCGGCCGCGCACATGGTCGCGTAGTCGACCGGGACGACGAGCGCGTCCGGCGCCAGCCAGTCGCCTGTCATCGTCTGGCGACGCTCGGGGCCCGTGAACGAGACCGCCGTGATGACGACGTCGGCGTCCCGGGTGGCGGCACGAGCGGAGCCCGCCGTCTTGGCTGTCGCGATCCCAAGCGTGTCCTGGGCGGTTCGCGCCAGCGCATCGGCACGATCGGGATGGCGGTCGTGGATGACGAGCTCCACGCCTGGGAGCACGTGGCCGAGCACATCGAGGTGGCTGCGGCCCTGCACGCCCGCCCCGATGATCGCCGCGCGTGGGGCACGATCGAGCCCGCGCGGACCGAACCGGGCCAGGGCGACCCCCGACACGGCCGAGGTCCGCTGCGCGGTGATCGGGCCACCGTCGAGGATGGCCGTGGGCACCCCGCTTGTGGGATCGGTCAGGATAACGACCGCGTGGATCGCGGGAAGGCCGCTCGCTCGGTTGTCGGGAAACCCCGCCACCCACTTCATGCCGAGGAGATCGTCGCCGCCCGGGTCGCGCAACGCGGCCGGCATCGCGTGGGCGAACGATCCCGGCGGGCGGGGGTGGACGCCGATCTTCGGCGGCAGCTCCGCATCGGCGACGAGCGCGGTCATCGTCCGCTCGGCCAGTGCCAGCCGCTCCGCTACCGGCGGCATCGCCGCGGTCACGTCCGCCGCGGACAGGTACCGGGTCATGACGGGCTCCATGAGACCGCGAGTCTAGGCGGCGGGCCCGGTCCCTGTGCGCCCGGCCGCATCCCCGCCAGAACCTGCGCGCACGGGTACGATGCGCCGCGTGGCGCCCATCGATCTCGCGACAAGCCTCGAGAACCTGAAGCTCGAACGCGACGCGATCGTCCTGTACGACTCGCTCGCGGGTATCGAGAAGGACCCCACGCGGGCCGAGGCGTTCCGCCGGATCGCGGGCAACGAGCGACGACATGCGGAGATCTGGGCCAGCAAGCTGACCGAGCTCGGCGCGAGGGTGCCGCCACCGGACGGTCCGAGGCCACGGGTGCGCTTCATCATGCTGGTCGCTCGCTTGTTCGGGACACGCTCGGTCGCGGACCTGGTCAAGGCCCTCGAGGGCGATGAAGAGGACGCTTACGTCGCCCAGGGCGCCTCTCCCGAGGTCGAGTCGATCGCCGCCGACGAACGCGAGCACGCCCAGATCTGGGAGCGCCTGGCGACCGGCAGCGCGATCGCGGCGGACCGCGACGGGGTCGGCGTCGCCAGGCGAGCGAGGTCGGCCGCCGATATCGGACGGCGCGAGACGTGGCATCGCACGAGCGCCAGATCCGGCACGCTGCGGGCCGTCATCTTCGGTGTCAGCGATGGGCTCGTGAGCAACCTGTCGCTGGTCATGGGTGTCGCCGGCGCGTCGGCGGCCGATCCGAGCTTCGTCGTCCTGGCCGGCATCGCCGGGCTGCTGGCGGGCGCCTTCAGCATGGCCGCCGGCGAGTACATCAGCATGCAGAGCCAGCGCGAGCTGTTCGAGCGCCAGATCGCCCTCGAGCGTGCCGAGATGGAGGCGATGCCCGAGGAGGAGGAGGCCGAGCTCGCCGCGGCCTACCGGGCCAAGGGCTTCGCCCGTGACGAGGCGGCCCGCATCGCCCACCGCCTCTTCCAGGATCCCGACGCGGCGCTCGACATCCTGGTTCGGGAGGAGCTCGGGCTCGATCCGGACGAGCTCGGCTCGCCGTGGGGGGCGGCGATCGGCTCGATGATCTCGTTCGCCGCCGGGGCGACGGTGCCGGTCATCCCGTTCCTGTTCGGCGGTGGCCAGCTGATCACGGTGATCAGCCTGGCAGCCAGCCTCGCGGCGTTGTTCGCCGTCGGTGCCGGGGTGAGCGTGCTGACCGGCCGTGGCCTCCTGTTCAGCGGGCTGCGTCAGCTCGGCATCGGCCTGGCTGCCGCTACGATCACGTTCCTGATCGGCTCGATCATCGGCGTAGGCATCGGGGCCTGATCGATGGGCGACGCGACTGCTCTGCGCGAGCGGCTGGTGGGGGAGGGCCTGGACCCCGGGGCGTGGTCGAACGACCCCGGCGACCGATACGTCGCGCACGATCACGCCTACGACAAGGTCATCGTGGTCTCGTCGGGTTCGATCACGTTTGGGCTCGGGCAGGAACGGGCCGATCTGGGCAAGGGCGATCGCCTGGAGCTTCCGGCAGGGACGGCCCACGATGCCGTCGTGGGGCCGGATGGCGTGGTCTGTTTGGAGGCCCACCTGCCGGCCGGCACGCTGCCCGTCGTCAAGCATCGAGCGGCCGGTGCGTGGTGACCACGCCGATCGGAAACCGCAGAGCCGACCTCGGACGTATCCGATGACAGGGAACGGTCAGGGTCCGGGCATCGATGTCGCGCTCGTTCACGAGGTCGCGGCGGGATCGCACGACGCCCTGGCCGAGCTCTATGACCGTCATGCCGATGCGGTCTTCGCAGCGGCCTATCGACTCACGACTGACCGGGGACTCGCCGAGGAAGTCGTACAGGAGACGTTCCTGGCGCTCTGGAACCGCGCGGAGACATTCGATCCGACGGTCGGGTCGCTCGCGGCCTGGCTGCATACGATCGCGCGCAATCGGACGGTCGATCGACTTCGGGCCGCCGGCCGTCGGCCGCGGCTGGTGCCACTGTCGTCTGCCGCGGCGTCGGGTTCGGCGTTCGGTGGCGGCGAGGAGCCGGACGCCGACGCGCTCGAGCGTGTCCTCGCGAGCGGCGCCATCGTCGCGGGTTCCGCTCCGGTGAAGTCGCCGGAGTCGGAAGTCGCGTTGCACGAGTTACGTCGAGCGCTGCAGGCGGCACTCGCCGAGATGCCCGAGGCGGAACGGGTGGTGATCATCCTGGCCTACGGGGAGGACCTGTCGCAGACCGAGATCGCCGCCCGACTCGGCTGGCCGCTCGGCACGGTCAAGACACGGACCCGGCGGGCGCTCCTGCGCCTGCGTTCGGTCCTCGGCAGCGGGGTCGGCCCCGAATTCACACGCTACCTGGCGCCGGCCCCGATGGCCGGACCGGATCGCTGACACGGCACACGGAGAGAGATGGATCACGACGACGTCCTCGAGCAGTTGGAGCTGGCGGCCGTCGAGCCCGATGGGCTCGATCGGCTGATGGCCGGCGACACGGCGATCGCGGCCGCGATCGCCGGTCACCTCGCGGGCTGCGAGTCGTGTTCCCGTGAATTCCAGCGCCTCGGCCGGGCCGCGCCCCTGCTGCGCGACGTCGTTCGGACCACACCGGCGCCCGAGTTGCGGAATCGGACCCTCGCCTTCGTCCGCGAGTACGGCGTGCTCCGGGGCGAGGCCGCTGCGGCCGTCGCGACCGCCGGCGAACCCGGGTCCGGGCACGCGGGATCTGCTCCGGCGACTCGCCAGGGCTTCGCGCGCCTGCTTCCGTGGGTCGCCGGGCTGGCCGCGGTCGTCGCGCTCGCGGTGGCGGGCGCGTCGTTGTTCGTCGCGCAGGGCACCGCCCAGCGGGTGGCCGACCAGGAGCGGGCGATCCGGGGGCTCGAGGCCGTGACGAGCGCGACCATCGAGATCAGCGCCCAGCCCGACCACGAGCGGGTGACCCTGGCCGCCACCGGTGGTGCCAGCTCGGGTTCGCTCCTGTTCTCGGCGGAGACGACCGAGCTCGTCGTCGTGGCCAGGGGCCTGGACCGGCCACCGGCCGGCAAGGAATACCGCTGTTGGGTCGAGCTGGCCGGCAAGCGAGAGAACGTGGGGCGGATGTTCTTCGGTGACGAGCTCGCCTTCTGGGTGGGCGACACGCCCGCGATCAGGGAGGCGACGCCGGGCACGTGGTTCGGCGTGTCACTCGCCGATCTCGACAGCCCCGCGATCGACGCGCCGCCGGTCATCGCCGGCGAGCTCTGAGACCGAGCCGTCCGGCGGCGGCGGGTCATCGGGCGGGGGCGCCTCGAGGTAGGCACGATGCAGGGCCAGCAATCGCTCTGCGGTCTCGGGCGGGACGTGATGTCCTTCGTCCTCGAGGCTGGCCGATAGCCAGAGCGCCTCGCGCGCACGTTCCTCGGTATCGATGTCGACGTCGCGCCGGCGCTGATCGGCGAACACGAACCAGACCAGCCCCGCGCCCGCGACGAGCCCGACCATGAGCACCCACCAGTTGAACTCGGCGTTCACCGTGGCTGAGTATAGGGACGGATCGGCCGGCCAGCCGTCGGCGGCTACACTCCGCGGATGTTCGACATGCCGCCCGATCCCATCGCCTTCCAGCTCGGACCCATCGACATCGGCTGGTACGGGCTGTGCTACGCCATCGGGCTCGCCGTCGCCTACGTCGTCCTGGTCCGGCTCGCGCGGGCGGCCGGCGAGGACCCCGACGTCGTCGGCAACGGGATCGTCATCGTGGCGATCGCCGCCCTCATCGGTGGCCGCCTGTACCACGTGATCGACCAGTGGGCGCTTTACGCGAACGACCCGCTCAAGATCGTCCTGCCGCCGTACTCCGGGCTGGGCGTGTACGGGGGGATCGTCACGGGCACGCTCGCCGGGTGGTGGTACGCGCGACGCCGTCGCGTCTCGTTCACGCGTTGGGCCGACATCGTCGCGCCGGCGCTCTTCGTGATGCAGGCGATCGGGCGGTGGGGGAACTACTTCAACCAGGAGCTGTACGGCCCGCCGACCGACGCGCCGTGGGGCATCCCGATCGACTGCGCACACCGTCTCGCCGCGTACGCCTGCGAGACGCTGCCGGAGGGCGACTCGATTCCACCCGCTGTTCCTGTACGAATCGATCTCCGGGTTGATCGGGGCGGTCGTGCTCATCTTCCTGGGCTACCGGCTCCGGTCGTGGCTACGGCCCGGTGACCTGTTGCTGACCTTCTTCGTCTGGTACGGCGCGACCCGCTTCGCGCTGGAGACCCTGCGCGAGGACAACTGGACGCTCTTCGGCGTGCCGACCGCGCAGATCGTGTCGCTCGTGTTCATCGCGGTCGGTGTCGTCGGGCTTGTCCTGCGGCACCGGGCCAGCCGGATGAGTGACCGGCCACCGACCAACCCGCAGGCAGCGACCTGGGGCGCACTCGGTGCGGCATGGATGACGAAGCCGATCGACGAGCCGTGGGCGAATCTGGCCGGCCCCGACGCCGACACGGCCCCCGATCCCGACACGATCCGCGACGCCGACCAGGCCGGCCCGACACCGAACCCGTGACCGAGGGCGGCGAGCGGCCGGCGGACGCACCCGGCCCCGAGCTGTCGGGGCCCGCGCCGACCCGCCGACGCCCGCCGCCCGGCCGCATCTCGCCCGAGGCGATGGCGGCCGCCCGCGGTGGCGTGTCGGAAGGGCTGGCCTGGCTGGGCCGACCGCCCGAAGCCAGGGCGTCACTGTTATACCGCGCCGTCCGGCTGCTCGTCCGGTTCGTCTGCTTCGGGCTCTTCCGCTTCCGCATCCATACCTCCGGACAGGAGCACATCCCGGCCGGCGGGTACCTGCTCGTGGCTGGCGCGCACCGGGGTTGGATGGACCCGCTCGTCGTGATGCATGCCCTTCCCGTGGAGCCGCGCTGCTGGATCCTGGGGAGTGGCCCATCGACGTTCACGTCACCCTGGCGCGAGTGGCTGGTGCGTCGACTTGGGGGCCTGCTGCCCGTGTGGCGCGGCGGCGTCGGCATCGACACGCACGTCGCCTCGGCCCGGGCCGTGCTTGCGGCGGGCGCCGTCTTCGTCCAGATGCCCGAGGGGACCGTGAGCGGCCCGCCCGGGCGATTGGGCTCGATGCGCACCGGCTGGGCGATCATCGCGCTCCGCACGGACGCGACGATCCTGCCGCTGGCGATGGCCGGGACCGAGGAGCTCTACTTGGGCCGGCGGATGGCGTCGCGCATCCTCCCCAGCATGACCGCGCGGGAGCTGGCGGGCCTCGAAGCGGGTGCGCCGTTGCCCCTGCCCGGGACGCGTGAGGAGCTGACCACGGCCCGGGTCATGACGGATCGGCTGGGCACGCTCCTTGGACCGGTGGTCGAGATGCTCCACCCGACGACCATCGATCCCCCCGACCACCCGCGCCGGTTGCGGCGCCGGCTCACGTGGCTCCTGCTCCGACCCGGACGCCTCGACCGCGACGGCTGACGGGCCGCTGACCGCGGGTCCGGTCCGCCTATACTCGCCCGCGATGCAGTACGCGGAGACCATCCTCGACCTCGTAGGCAACACCCCGCTCGTCCGGATCAGCCGGGTGACCAGGGACCTCGGCCAGGAGGACCGCCAGCCGCTCCTGCTGGCGAAGATGGAGATGCTCAACCCCGGTGGTTCGGTCAAGGACCGGATCGGCCTGCCGATGATCGAGGCGGCTGAGCGAGACGGCCTCCTCAAGCCGGGTGGCACGATCATCGAGCCGACCAGCGGCAACACCGGCCACGGGCTGGCGATCGCGGCAGCACTCAAGGGCTACCGCTGCATCTTCGTCATGGCCGACAAGCAGTCGACCGAGAAGCAGGCGCTGCTGCGGGCGTACGGCGCCCAAGTCGTGCTGTGCCCCACGAACGTCGCGCCCGAGTCGCCCGAGAGCTACTACAGCGTGGCGGCCCGGTTGGCGCGGGACATCCCCGGTGCCTTCAAGCCCGACCAGTACTGGAACAAGGAGAACCCGGCGGCTCATGAGCAGACCACCGGCCCGGAGCTATGGGACCAGACGGAGGGTCGGATCACCCATTTCGTGGCGAGCGTTGGCACGGGCGGGACGATCACGGGGGCGGCACGTGTGTTGAAGCAGCGCAACCCCGCGATCCAGGTGATCGGGGCCGATCCGGAGGGCTCGATCCTGTCGGGCGACACCGCCCGGCCCTACCTGACCGAGGGTGTCGGCGAAGACTTCCTGCCGGGCACATACGACCCGTCCGTGGTCGATCGCTGGGTGCGCGTCAGCGACCGCGACGCCTTCGCGATGGCGCGCCGGTTGACACGCGAGGAGGGGATCCTCGCCGGCGGATCGTGCGGCACGGCGATGGTGGCCGCCCGCGAGGTGCTCCGCGACCTGATGACGACCGACGGCTGGGCGGATGCGCTCGTCGTCGTGCTGCTCCCCGACGGCGGCCGGAACTACCTGTCGAAGCTCTACAACGACGAGTGGATGCGGATCAACGGCCTGATGGCCACGACCGGAGCGGCTACCCGCATCGCGGTGCTGCTGGCCGATCGGCACCACGCGACCGACCGTCCGCCCGTCGTCGTGGCGCGCACGACCGAGCGGGTCGGCGATGCGATCTCGACCCTGCAGGCGTACGGCATCAGCCAGCTACCGGTGTCGGAGGAGCCCGAGGGCGACGACGTGGTCGGGCTCGTCGGCTCGATCAGCGAGAAGGGCCTGCTCGATCGCGCCTACCGCGACCCGAGCGTCGTCGAGCGCACGGTCGGCGAGGTCATGGACCCGCCCCTCCCGCTGGTCGAGGCGTCAGCCACGCTCGATGAGGCATTCGCGCTGTTGAGTGGCAATGCCTCAGCGCTTGTAGCGGTCCGCGGCGAGCGCCCGGCCGGTGTGGTGACGAAGCTCGACCTGCTGGAGTACCTGGCTCACCACCCGAGCTCAGGCGGCTAGACCGCGGTCGACACTGCCCGGACTTGATGCGACGGAAGACGGTTCCGAATCCGACCCTATGAGTAGGTCGCGTCGGCGCTTGGAGGTGGCCGGAAGGGTACGGTCAAACTCCTATTGACCCACCGAGCTTGCGGCCGACGACGTCGGCAGCACGTTCGCCCGCAACGTGCTCGGCGAGCTCACAGGCTACTGCTCGGGCAAGAACCGCGGGGACGCTTCATCTGGTCCTCGATCGATCGGGAAACGTGCGATGAGAACGTATCACGTTCTCGTGATGGGTTCGCTGCCTCATCATGGGCGCCGTGAACGACATCCCAGCGATCCGCACCCCTCGATTCGAGCTGGTCTCGATGTCCATGCCGTTCATGCAGTCGTTGCTGTCAGGGGATCTGGCGGCCGCCGCGGCGGAGGTCGATGCCGACATCCCGTCCGACCTTCCGGAGCAGCTTGATCACTTCCTGCAGTTCCGGATCGCCGACCTGACGGTCGATCCGGCGGCACAGCCCTGGCTCGGCCGTGCGATCGTCCGCACCGAGCCCGACGGGACGCGGCGGGTCGTCGGGACGTGTGGATTCCACAGTCCGCCCGACGAGACGGGTCGGGTCGAGATCGGGTATCGGGTCGAGGCGGCGGAGCGGCGCCAGGGGATCGCGACCGAGGTCGTCCGCGCGCTGTTCGACTGGGCCGCCAGGGAGCACGGGATCCACCGCTTCCGGGCGTCCATCGCGCCCGACAACGTCGCATCGCTGGCGATCGCGGCCCGGTTCGGCTTCCGCCAGGTCGGGGTCCAGATCGACGACATCGACGGGAAGGAGCTCGTGTTCGACCTTGATGGATGGGTCGCCACGAGCTGATCGCGCGGGTGCCATGATGGCCGTCATGCGCGACCCCGACGAGGATGCCCTCTCCTTCGATACCCTCGCGGTCCACGCTGGCGCCGAGCCCGACGAGCTGACCGGCGCGGTCGCGCCGCCGATCTACCAGACCTCGACCTATCAGCAGGACGGCGTCGGCAAGCCCCGTCGTGGCTACGAATACGCCCGTTCGCAGAACCCGACACGCGAGCGCCTTGAGCGCGCGATCGCCGTGCTGGAAGGTGGTCGCCACGGGTTCGCCTTCGCGTCCGGATCGGCGGCGACGGCCGCGATCGCCGAGCTCGCCGGCGCCGACGATGAGGTGGTCGTCGGGGACGACGTGTACGGCGGCACGTATCGCTACCTGGAGCGTGTCCGCAAGGGGGCCGGCGTCGCGACCTCCTATGTCGACCTGGCCGCCGGTCCGGACGTGCTCTGGGAGGCGTTGTCGGAACGGACCCGGCTCGTGTGGTTCGAGACCCCGACCAACCCACTGCTCAAGACCGTCGACATCGCCGCCGTCGCGGCGACGGTCGAGCGTCGGGCGTCCGAAGGTGGCCGGCGACCCCTGATCGTCGTCGACAACACGTTCGCATCGCCGGCCATCCAGCGACCCCTGGCGTTGGGTGCAGACATCGTGTTCCACTCCGCAACGAAGTACCTCGCCGGCCACTCCGACACGATCCTGGGGCTCGCCGTCACCTCGGACGACGAGGTCGCCGAGCGGCTGCGGTTCCTCCAGAACGCGATGGGCGGGGTGCCCGGTCCGCAGGACTGCTTCCTCGTGCTGCGGGGCCTGCGTACCCTGCACCTGCGGGTCGAGCGCCATCAGTCGAATGCGGCTGCCATCGCGGAGTTCCTGCGCGGGCGACCGGACGTGGCCGAGGTCCGTTACCCGGGCATGGGCGGGATGGTCTCGTTCCTGCCGGCGGCGGGGGATCCCCGGTCCGCCGCGGAGCGGGCGATCGTCATCGCCGAGGGGACGCGGCTGTTCACCCTCGCCGAGTCGCTCGGCGGCGTGGAGTCCCTCATCGAGGTCCCCGCCGCGATGACCCACATGTCCGTCGCTGGGTCGCCGCTCGAGGTCGATCCGGCGTTGGTCCGCTTATCGGTCGGGATCGAGGGCGTCGACGACCTCATCGCCGACCTGGCGGGCGCCCTGGACCGCGCCTGACCATCCGGGATCAGCCGCCGGCCATCGCCGGTAGCAGCACCAGCGTGTCCGTCTCGCCGACGGGCGTCTCGAGCGCCTGGAGATGGCGCACGTCGGTGTCGTTGAGGAACGCGTTCACGAAGCGATTGAGGTCGCCGTCCGGCGCGATCAACTGCGATTCGAGCCCGGGGTGGGTGGCGACCAGCCCCGCGATCACCTCGCGCACGGTCCCGCCCGGGACCTCGACGAGCTTCGCGCCACCGGTCGCCGTACGGAGGGTCGGCGGGATGCGGACGGTGCTCACGACGCGTCGTCGAGCCAGGCTTCGAATGCGGACAGGCTTGGCCGGATGACCGGGGCGAGCCCGGGTTGGCCGGGTCGGGCCGGCGCCGTGCCGCCGTCTGCGAGCCCCACCAGCCGCGCGTCGGGGGTCTTGAGGCCGTTGCCGGTCAGGAGCGCGACGACTTCGTCCCCGTCCCGGATGACGCCGCGTCGCCGGGCGGCGGCGACGGCGCCCAGGGTCACGCCGCCGGCGGTCTCCGGATAGATGCCCTCCAGGCGTGCCACGTCGCGGATCGTGCCGGCGGTCACGTCGTCGGCGATGGCCTCGATCGAGCCCTCGCTCTCGCGCGCGACCTCGACCGCGTAGCGCCCGTCGGCGGGATTGCCGATCGCAAGCGAGCGCACGATCGTCTCCGGCTCGCGGACCGGGGTGATCACGTCCGTGTCGGCCGCCCAGGCCGTGGCGACGGGGGCGCACCCGGCCGCCTGCGCACCGACGAACCGGATCGGGCTGCGCTCGACCAGGCCGAGCTCGGCGAGCTCCTCGAAGCCGCGCGCGACGCGGGTGAACATCGCGCCCGACGCAACCGGTCCCACGATCACGTCCGGCGTGCGCCAGCCGAGCGTCTCAGCGATCTCGTAGGCGAGCGTCTTTGAGCCCTCGGCGTAGAACGGCCGCAGGTTGATGTTCACGAAACCCCAGCCGGTCTCGTCGGCCACCTCCAAACAGAGGCGGTTGACGTCGTCGTACGTGCCGTCGATGGGCACGACCGTGGCGCCATAGGCGAGCGCGTGGTCGACCTTCGCGGGCTCGAGGTCGGCCGGGATGAAGACGTACGCGGGGAGCCCGACCGCGGCGGCCGCGGCAGCCGTCGCACCGGCCAGGTTCCCGGTCGAGGCACAGGCGAGGGCGGGGACGCCGAACTCGACCGCGCGGGCGGCCGCGATCGCCACTGCCCGGTCCTTGAAGCTCAGGGATGGGTTGCGGGTGTCGTCCTTCAGCCAGAGTCGATCGACGCCGAGGGTCGGCGCAATTCGCGCGGCATCGAGCAGTGGTGTCGACCCGACCGGCAGCGACCGCGCCGGGGCCGCGTCGACGGGGAGCAATTCGAGATAGCGCCAGATGCCCGGCGAGCGGAGTGCGACGGACTTGTGGGTCAACGTGGCCGCGACGACGGCCATGTCGTAGGTCACCTCGAGCGGCCCGAAGCAGGCCGGACAGACGTAGGCCAGCGCCAGGGGCTGGGACAGGCCGCAGTTGCGACAGGCCATGCCGGTCAGGCGGACCGGGGACGGTGCGGGCGCGTCGGCAACGCGGGGAGTGCTCGCGGCGGGTGGTGACAGGATCTCGGTCGTCATCGGCGGGTCTCCGGGGTAGGCACACGGGGCGGCACGGAGACCGGTACGGACGGGACGACCCTGATCGCTTCGAGGGGGCTCCGAAGAGTTCCCTTATCTCGCAGGAGACCTGCCCGGAATTGGCACCTTGCCGGCGTCGCGCCAGTAGGTTGTCGTGGCTTCAACGGGCCGGTCCCTCTGCCACTCTTGATAAGCGCTCTTCAGTTGTGCGGCGATGCTACGGGCGCCCAGCCGTGCCGTCAACTTGCGGCGGCCGGCCGGCTCGACCGCCGATCTGGCACGAATCTGATTCACAACCTTCCCGCGACCGTGTCGCAACTTGGGGCCGCCGCGACGTGTACAATCCGGCCCAACGCGACTGTGGAAGCCGACTCCTGCGAGCCCGTGCGGGCCCGCATCACGCGCGGCCGGTCGATCGACGTGATCGCCTGCGCCCAAGGAGTCCGACGCCTGATGGCCACCACGCATCCCGCCCGCCCCGACCGTCCCCCCACGCCGAGCGCCGGCCGCGTCCGACCGCCGCTGGGCCGCCGACTGCAGGTCAACCGCTCGTCGGCAGAGCTGGTGGAGGATGCGATCCGGGCCGGCGAGGGCGTCATCGCTGCGGATGGCCCGCTCGTCGTTCGGACCGGCAAGCACACGGGTCGCTCGCCCGAGGACAAGTTCATCGTCGACGAGCCGTCCACGCGCCACAAGATCTGGTGGGGCGAGGTCAACCGGCCCATCACGCAAGCGGAATACGACCGGCTGCGTGCCCGACTCGTCGCGTACTGCAGCGAGAAGGATCTGTACGCCCAGGACCTGCACATCGGTGCCGATCACGCCCATCAGCGACGGCTGCGGGTCTACACCGAGACGGCCTGGGCCAGCCTGTTCGCCAGGAACTTGTTCCGCCGACCGACCGCCGACGAGCTCGACGGGTTCGAACCCAATTTCACGATCATCTGCGTCCCTTCCTTCAAGGCCGACCCGGCGACCGAGGGGACCCGCACCGAGACGGCGATCCTCGTCCACCTCGAGCGGATGGAGATCCTCATCGTCGGCACGGAATACGCGGGCGAGATCAAGAAGTCGGCGTTCACGGTCATGAACTACCTCATGCCCGACGAGGGCGTCCTGCCGATGCACTCCTCGGTCAATGTCGGCAAGGAGGGCGATTCGGTCGTCTTCTTCGGACTCAGCGGGACGGGCAAGACGACGCTGTCCGCGGACCCGGAGCGAAGCCTCATCGGTGACGACGAGCATGGCTGGGGGCCCGTGGGCCTGTTCAACTTCGAAGGTGGCTGCTACGCCAAGACGATCCGCCTCTCGCCCATGTACGAGCCCGACATCTTCCAGACGACGCGGCGTTTCGGGACGGTCCTCGAGAACGTCGATCTCGATCCGGACACACGCGAACTCGACCTCGACTCGGAGCGGTTCACCGAGAACACCCGTGGGGCGTATCCCCTCCACTTCATCGGCAACGCCGACCCGACCGGCATGACCGGTCACCCTCGGACGGTCGTCCTGCTCACGGCCGATGCATTCGGCGTGCTGCCGCCGATCTCACGCCTGACCCATGCCCAGGCCGCCTACCACTTCATCAGCGGCTACACCGCGAAGCTGGCGGGCACCGAGGTCGGCATCAAGGAGCCCAAGGCGACGTTCAGCGCCTGCTTCGGAGCGCCGTTCATGCCACGGCACCCGGGCGAGTACGCGGCGATGCTGACCGAGCGCCTGGCCACGCACGACGCGACGGTCTGGCTCGTCAACACCGGCTGGACCGGCGGACCGTACGGCACGGGCGAGCGCATGGATATCGCCCACACGCGGGCGATGGTCCGTGCCGCGCTCGGAGGCGCGCTCGGGTCGGTGAAGATGCGAGTCGACTCGGTCTTCGGCATCGAGGTCCCGCTGACCTGCCCGGACGTTCCGTCTTCGTTCCTGGATCCACGCAGCACATGGGCGGACAAGGATGCGTACGACCGGGGGGCGCTGGCCCTCGCGGCGATGTTCGACTCGAACTTCGCAGCCTACGCGGAGGGCGTGACCGATGACATCCGGGCCGCCGGGCCGCTCGTGAGCGGTCCGTCCACGGCGACGTCCACGGACGACGGGGTCGCCGCGGGCTGAGATCGGGCATCCCTGGGCTCGAGCGACGTGACCAGACCCTGCCCGTCGAGGTCGGACACGGCCGCGATACCGAGGGTGAGGACGGCGAGCGGGACGAGGGCGACGGCCGCCGGGAGCACGATGAGGACCACGAGCACGAGGAGATCGCTCACGACAAGGGGCCGCTCATGGTCGTGCGGCCCGGATGGCCAGCACGTCCAGGAGGCCGGCACCGAACACGGCGACGAGCCCGAGGCCGACCATGACGACGTTGCCCGCGACGAACAGGCCCAGGACGGCGATGACCGCGCCCAGGACGGCAAGGATCGCGACGGGGGTGGACTTGGCCATCAACGTTGCTCCGATACGGATGTGTCGGCCTCGATCGTCGGGCGCACGCACCACCGTCACCATCGACGAGCGTCCATCACGGCGCACCACGAACGACGACCCGCCGACCGCGCGGGCATAGAATTGACCGCCCGCAGACCCCCGAAGGAGACTCCGACCCAATGACCCGCAACAAGGTCACCGTCATCGGCGCCGGGAACGTGGGCGCCACCACCGCCCAGCGCATCACCGAGGCCGGCCTGGCCGACGTCGTGCTCGTCGACATCGTCGAGGGGCTGCCGCAGGGCAAGGGCCTCGACCTGGCCGAAGCCGCTCCCGTCGTCGGCCACGACGCGGGGATCATGGGCACGAACGACTACGCCGATACCGCCGGGAGCGACATCGTCGTGGTCACGTCGGGACTGGCCCGGCAGCCGGGAATGAGTCGCGACGATCTGCTGGCGAAGAACGCGGGAATCGTCCGCTCGGTCGTGGAACAGGCGGCCAGGCACTCCCCGGACGCGATCCTCATCGTGGTCACGAACCCGCTCGATGCGATGTGCCACGTCGCGCTCGAGGCATCCGGCTTCCCGCGCGAGCGGGTGCTGGGCATGGCCGGCGTGCTCGACTCGGCGCGCTTCCGGACGTTCATCGCCATGGAGCTGGGTGTCAGCGTGGAGGACACCCATGCCTTCGTCCTGGGTGGCCACGGGGATACGATGGTGCCGCTCTCCCGCTACTCCACGGTGGCCGGCGTTCCGATCACGGAGTTGCTCCCACCCGACCGCGTGACGGCGCTCGAGGAACGCACGGCCAATGGCGGCGCCGAGATCGTCGCCCTGCTCAAGAGCGGGTCCGCCTACTACGCCCCGGCGGCCGGCGCCTTCGAGATGGTCGAGGCGATCCTGCTGGACCGCAAGCGCGTGCTGCCGTGCGCCGTGCACCTCCAGGGCGAGTTCAAGACCCGCGGCCTCTTCGTCGGCGTGCCCGTCGTCCTCGGAGCCGGCGGCATGGAGCGGGTGTTCGAGATCGAGCTGACCGCCGAGGAGCAGGCGGCATTCGATCGTTCGGCGGGCGCCGTCAGGGAGCTGATCGAGGTCCTCGGGCGCGGGACGCCGCCTGATGTTGCGCACGGGCAACGCCTTGTCGAGGGTGGCTGAACCGCCCGAGTTGACCCGGCAGGACGGCGAGGCGTAGGGTCCTTCTACACAACCGTCCGAGCCTTGGGGAGCACCATCCCCGGCCTCGGACTGAGATCGCCGCGTCTGAAGTTGGAGGCTCAGACGCCGGCTGGATCCTGCCCCGCGGCCCCCGGCGCAAGCGCGCGCATCGCCGCCTGCGCGGGCGTCACATGGATCGAATTCAGGGAGGAACTCGGATCTTGCGACCAACGACGCACTCGGCCGCACTGCGGCTGGTCACGCCATTCATCGTCCTGGCGCTCCTCGCTTCGGCGCTCTTCGTCGCCCAGCGAGTCGCGAGCGCGGACGAAGGTTCCCCGTCCGTCGACAACGGCGCGGACTACTACATCAACTACGTCGCGCCGCGGCTGGAACCGCAGACCGGCGGCAAGGAACGCAAGGGCAAGGACGGCGTGTTCCGGCCGGCCGGCAACGCCAACTTCGACAAGGCCATGGCCTTCGATCGCAAGTTCGCTTCGGGCAACCCGCGCGCTGCCCGCGCGCTGGCCAAGCTCGAGGCGAAGGCGATGAAGGAGGGCAAGAGCCCCCGCCAGATCAAGCACGCCAAGTCCACGCAGGAGGCGCAGCTCCTGACCATCCTCGTCGAGTTCAACGACACGGCGAGGGACGACTTCACCGGGGTGAAGGTCCCGCAGACGGTGTTCGAGAGCCGCGACTGTGTGGACGGCACCGTCCAGAACGGTCCGCTCCACAACAACATCCCGGACCCGGCGACGTACAGCCACGACGACAACAACACGTTCTGGGTGCCGGACTTCTCGCCTGCGCACTTCAACAAGATGCTCTACACCAAGGAGGGCATCACCGAGCGCGTCAGGCCCGACCTGACCGGTCCCGATGGCCAGCCAGGCATCGACATCTCCGGTTACACGATGAAGAACATGTACGAGGAGATGTCCAAGGGCGCGTACACGGTCGATGGCTCGGCCACACCGTGGGTGACCGTGCCGCACTCCGAGGGCTGGTACGGCGCTTCGCGCTGCTTCCTCAACGACGAGGGGGAGTGGGAAGCCGGCGCGATCCAGTCGATGAACGGCCACCCGGACAACCCGGGCGGCGCCGGCACGCTGGGTGAGCACGCGGTCGACGCCCTCGCAGCCGCCCAGCCGGACTTCCCCTGGGAGGACTACGACGTCGAAGACCAGGGCGACCTTGACGGAGACGGCAACTTCCTCGAGCCGGACGGCATCGTCGATCACCTGGTGCTCGTCCATGCGGGCGAGGACAAGTCCGGTGGCGGCGGCGCAGAGGGCGTGTACGCCATCTGGGCACACTCCTCGACGATCGCCGGCGGCCATCAGGTCCCGGGCACCGATATCGAGGTCTGGAACTACATCGTGCAGCCCGAGGACTCCGGCGTCGGCGTCTTCGCCCACGAGTACGGCCACGACCTCGGTCTCCCCGACCTCTATGACACGTCGGGGTTGGGTGAGTCGGCGGTGGACTTCTGGGATCTCATGAGCACCGGCTCGCACAGCGGCCCCATCTTCCAGTCGCTCCCGACGCACATGGGCCTCTGGGACAAGTGGGTACTCGGCTGGGCCGACCCGCTCATCTTCAGCCCGGGCGACAACTCGCGAAACGTCCAACTCGGGCAGACGTCGCGCACCCCGCGCGGCACGAAGGACGGCATCAAGATCGACCTGCCGCCCAAGGTCATCAACCTCGCGGATCCCCACAGCGGCGCGAACATGTGGTATTCGGGCGCCGACCAGGATTGGGCGGACGTCCGGCTGACACGTGACATCGCCGTCCCGAACAGCGCCGACGCCAGGTTCAACCTCTGGAACAACTACGTCATCGAAGCGGACTGGGACTTCGGGTTCATCGAGGTCTCGACCGACGGCGGCACGACGTGGACCGAGCAGAAGGTCTATACGGGTGCAGACGTCGAAGTCACGACACCGGACGGGTACCCCGATCCGAATGGCCGGATGCACGACTTCGGTGACAAGAAGTACGGCCTGACCGGTGACAGCCACGGCTGGCGTCCCGACTACGTCAAGCTGGCGCCTTTCGCCGGCCAGAACATCAAGCTCCGGCTTCGGCTTGCGACCGACGAGGCCTTCCTCGAGCGCGGCTGGTTCGCCGACGATTTCTCGATCACTGCGGGCGGTGCCACCGTCTGGACTGATGACGCGGAGACGGCCGGCGACTGGGTGACCGAGGTGTCCACCTTCACGAACACGACCGGTGCCGGGTGGCACCTCGACACCGGCACGTCGACTCGTGCCCACTACTACCTCGCCGAGTGGCGCAACTTCGACGGCTTCGACAAGGGCCTGCAGTACACGTACGACTCGACCTACCTCCACGACGCGTGGAAGGTCGAGAAGATCAGGTACAACGCCCCTGGCATGCTCGTCTGGTACCGCGACACGACGTGGGGCAACAACAACCACGTGACGTCGACGACCACGGCCCTCCCGAGCACCGGCTCGAAGGGCGGCCTGCTCCTCGTCGACAGCCACTTCGACCCGTTCCGGCGGCAGGGAGTGGCGGCCCAGAAAGATCCCACGACCCTCAATAACCTCCCGTCGCGCCCGCAGTCGTCGAACATCGCGTTCGGCGTGCAGCCGACGTACCCGTTCCGAGAGTGCTACGAGGCACTCCCCGCGGAGCCGTTCAGTGAGTACTGCTCGGACTTCGGGGCGCAGGCTCCCGTGAGCAAGTTCACCGACACCAAGGGCTGGTATCCGGGCATCGAAGTCCGGCCCCCGTTGACACCGGGAGGGAGCCCACGGTTCTTCTTCCGTGACATCGACGCGTCGACGGTCGTCCCGTCGGACGGCAACGCACCGTATAGCACGCGTGTCGTCGATGAAAACGGCAACCCACTGCCCGAGTGGTACGGCGCGGACCTCGGTCTCGCAAGCCCACTCGGCACCGGGAACCCCGGCGACGAGGGAGTCGCGATCGGTGTCTCGATCGAGGTCACCAAGGTCGCCAAGGACAAGAGCTACGCGACCGTTCGCGTGGTGCCGGCGCCCTAGCCGGAACTAGCGTTTCGGGACCTGATCGCCCCGAGCCAGGACACGAGGCCCCCGGCAACGCCGGGGGCCTCGACATGTTCGCGATCCATCCGTCGCCCGGGGCTCATTCTCGCGCCATCGGGCAGACTATCCCGATGGCGATGCGTCTCTTCCTGTTCGGGATCGGGGTCCTCGTCGTGACGATGGTCGCGGCGTGCCAGCAACCGTCGAGCAGCGACACGCCCGCCGGATCGGCGGCGCCTGGCGGCGGGGCATCGCCGGCTGGCGGCGCCACGCCAGGCGGTGCATCCCCGGGCGGCGGCGCAACGCCGGTCGCTCCCGCGGTCGAGCAATCCCACCCCGACGCCGAGCGGACGATCCCGCTGCCGACGTCCGCGGCTCCGGTCGCCCCGGACATCGAGATGGAGTTACGACCCGACCCCACGGTCCCGACCGAGCCGGAGTAAGACGGGCCCACCCCTGGCCATCGCCGCGTGATCCTGGCGTCGGTCAGGGGTTCTCGCAGATCCGGAACTGGCGCTGCTCGTTGCCGCGGTAGTCGAGCTGTGTTCCGTTGGCCTCCACGATGACGTGGTATCCCTCGACCACGGCCTGGGTATACATCTCGCCCGGGCGCGGGCATCCGAGGGAGCCGTCGGGGAAGGTCTCGGCCCGGGCCATGACGATCCTTACCTGTGTGCGATCCACGCCCAGGCGGGTCGCGGCGTCGGCGACGACCGGATCAGTGGTAGACGACGGGAGCGAGACCTCCGCGCTCGATGCCGGGCCGTCAAACGATCCCGTGGCTCCCACCCCGGATGCGCCGGCGCCGCCGCTACACGCCGCGACGAGGATGAGCACAGCGACGGGACGGATCGCGACACGGGCGATGGCACGGGACATCGCCCGATGCTACGCCGGTCACGAGGCGTGGATCAGCTGACGGCGGCGAGACTCGTGATCGCCGGCCGCTCCATGGCCGTCGCTCGCTCGAGCGACCGCTCGACCGTGCGGGAGAGGGCGAGTCGATAGGTGGCGTCGGTCTCAGGCAGCGGGCGCTCCGCGAGGTCGCGCGCGAGCACCTCGCGGACGCGCCGGTACTGGCGGACGACCTGCGACCGCGTGCCGATGAGGCCGTGCGCGGCGATCAGGACCTCGTGGGCCTCTTCCCGGAGGGGATCCCGGGCGATGAGTCGCTCAGCCGCCTGGCGAGCACCCTCGATGTCCCCGGCCGTCAGCCGTTGCGCGGCGACGGTCGCCAGCGCGTCCTCGTACCGGTCGGCCAGCCGCTCGCGCTCAGCGGCAAAGCAGTCGTGCCCCAGCCCTTCCGCCAGATCACCGGCATAGAGGCTGACCGCCATCTCTGCACGACACGCCGGGTCCGCGATGCAGGCCTCGAATTGGTCCGTATCGACGCTGCTGATGGCTTCCGGACGGATGCCGAGGGTCTCGGCGTCGCCTTCGAGCATGACGTCCGGGTCCAGCCCCGCGCTCCCCAGGGCGCTGCGCAACTGGTACAACGCCTGGCGCAGCGGCCCGGTCGCGGTGATCATCGACTCGGGCCAGAGGTCGGTCGCGATGGCCTCGCGGGTCCGCGGGCGGCGGGTGAGGACGAGCAGGGTGAGCAGCGCCTGCGCATGGCGGGCGACAATCCGGACGTCCTGTCCGGTGGTGGTGCGGATCGAGAAGCGGCCCAGGAGCGTGATCTCCAGGGTCGCGGGCGCGACGGAGCGATGCGACACGGGACGTCCCTCACAGGTGTCGCGACGTCCGGCCCGTCCCCCGAGGACCGGACGTCGGACTCTGACCGGCACCGCCCCCAGGCTGGCCGATCCCTTCCCCCCAGTCACGGTCACTTGCGCTTGGCGCAACGACCGGATGCCCGGCATGGTCGCGCCTGGGCGATCCGCCCGCCACGCAGGGGGTGACAGCCTTGGTGTCGGCCAGCCGACATGCGGTGCGCGGGTACACTGCCGGGATCGTGCCGATCGCCGTCATCGCGTTCGACTTCGACCCCATTCTGCGTCTCGGCGACGGCTTCGTCGTTCGATGGCAGACCGTCGCGCTCGCCCTCGTGATCGCCGCGACCCTGATCCTCGCCGGGCTGCTCGCCCGCCGTGCCTCGCTGCGTGCCGACGACCTCCTCTACGTCGTGGTCGGGGCGGTGCCGGGCGCGGTCATCGGCGGGCGCCTGGGTCAGCTGGCGGTCCTTCCCGAGGCGTTCGGCACGGGTCCGCTCAGCGTGTTCGACCCAGCCAGCGGCGGGCTCGAGCTGGGGCTGGGCGTGGTCGGTGGCGTCATCACCGGCGCCTACGTCGGCAAGCTGCTCGGTGCCCCGGTCGCGCGCTGGGCGCAGGTCCTCACCGTGCCGCTGCTCCTCGTGCTGGGTGGGGGCAAGATCGCGATGGCGGTCGGCGGCAGCGGACAGGGTTCCTTGCTCGACGCGGCGTGGTCCACCGCATACCTGGGTCCCGGTCCGTGGGGGTCGCTTGCCCCCCAGCTGCCCTCGCATCCCGCGCAGCTGTACGAAGGGATCGCGAGTCTCGTCCTGGCGCTCGTGATCGCCGCGCTGGGGCCCGCCGGTGCCGCGAAGGATGGTCGCGTGCTGCTGGTCGCCGTAGCTGCGTGGGCCTCCGCGCGTGCCGCGATCTCGGTCACGTGGCGCGATCCGAGCGTGCTCGGGCCCCTGCCCGCCGGGGGTGTCCTCGCTGGGTGCATCGCCCTCGGGTCGGTGGTCGCGCTCGTCGCGCTCGCGTGGTGGATGCGTCGGCGGCACACCCAGGCTGCACAGGCCATCGGCGACGATGAGCCTGCCTGGCCAGATCCCGAGACGCGACCGCAGTTCTGACGGGACCGAGCCGGGCAGTGGCCGGATTCGAGACAGAGCGGCGCGACGGAGTATCGTGCGCGGTATCTATCCCGCGCCCGCAGTCGAGCTGCCGGGCACCCGTAGCGCCGCATGAGGACCGTCACCATGACCCAGGTCGCCGAACCCGAGACCCCCAAGACCACCGCCACCGGTCGGGTCAGCCACTGGATCGGCGGACGCATCGTGCCGGGGGCATCCGGCCGTGAAGGAGCGGTCTACGACCCCGCGAGCGGGATGCTGACCCGCCACGTCGACTTCGCCTCGGTGCAGGAGGTGGCGACGGCCGTCGAGGCGGCCAAGGCGGCCTTCCCCGCGTGGCGTGCGACCTCGATCTCGAAGCGCACCGACATCATGTTCAAGATCCGCAACCTCGTCGATCAACAGCGTCACGAGCTTGCGGCGCACCTGACGGCGGAGCATGGCAAGGTCCCATCGGACGCGCTCGGCGAGATCGCCCGGGGCCTCGAGAACCTCGAGTTCGCGACCGGCATCCCGAACCTGCTCAAGGGCGGGTTCAGCGAGCAGGTCAGCACGGGCGTCGACGTGTACCAGATCCGCCAGCCACTCGGCGTCGTCGCGGGCATCACCCCGTTCAACTTCCCGGCGATGGTCCCGATGTGGATGTTCGCCACCGCGATCGCCGCGGGCAACACGTTCATCCTCAAGCCGTCGGAGAAGGATCCCTCGGCCGCCAACTTCCTGGCGGAGCTCCTGCACGACGCGGGCGTCCCGGACGGGGTCTTCAACGTCATCCACGGTGACAAGGTCGCGGTCGATGCGATCCTCGGGCATCCGGACATCGCGGCCATCTCCTTCGTAGGCAGCACGCCGATCGCTCGCTACATCTACGAGACCGGCACGAGGAACGGCAAGCGCGTCCAGGCGCTGGGCGGCGCCAAGAACCACATGATCGTCCTGCCGGACGCCGACATCGACATGGCCGCCGACGCGGCCGTCTCCGCGGCCTATGGCTCGGCCGGCGAACGGTGCATGGCGATCAGTGTGGTCGTGGCCGTCGGCGACATCGCCGATCCGCTGGTGGACGCCTTGAAGGAGCGCCTGCCGAAGATCAAGGTCGGGCCGGGCACGGACCCGGAGGCCGAGATGGGCCCGCTCGTGACGCGCGAGCACCGGGACAAGGTGGCGAGCTACCTCGATTCGGGTCCGGCGCAGGGGGCCGAGCTCGTCGTCGACGGGCGGGAGCACGTTCTCTACCAGGAAGGGAAGGGCTTCTTCCTGGGCGTCTCGCTGCTCGACCGGGTCAGCCCCGAGATGGAGTGCTATCGCAACGAGATCTTCGGCCCGGTCCTCGAGATCGTCCGCGTCCCGACCTACACCGAGGCGGTCGGCCTGATCAACGACAACCCGTACGGCAACGGGACAGCGATCTTCACCCGTGATGGGGGAGCGGCCCGGCAATTCCAGTTCGAGGTGAACACCGGCATGGTCGGCATCAATGTCCCGATCCCGGTGCCGGTGGCGTATTACAGCTTCGGCGGCTGGAAGGCTTCGCTGTTCGGCGACCTGCACATGTACGGACCCGAGGGGGTCCAGTTCTACACGCGAGCCAAGATCGTGACGTCCCGCTGGCCCGACCCCGGGACCTCGAAGGTCGACCTGGGGTTCCCAAGGACCCGCTAGCGCTGTTCTGAGGGCCTGCCGCGACCGCGAGGAGTGGTGCCAACAAGCACCACTCCGCCCATCGATACTTGCATCTGCGTGCGCCGCCTAGTACTTTCGGCGGGCCCGTCACCAAGGACTTCCGGCATCCTCGGATGCAGTCCAACGGAGCCGGTTGACGAAGCGAATGACCCTGACGGAGTTCGGGGAGGCCTTGGGGGGCGTGGCGGAAACGAGCGCGCGCAGGATCGCTGTCTGGCTGGCGCTGCTTCAGGTCGGCCTGCTCAGCGCGTCCCTGATCGGGCCGGTGGTCGGGCCGATCCCGGTCCCCATCGCTGAAGTACGCGCCGCGGCCGGCCAGGGGCTCGATCTCAACGGCAGCAATCAGCACGTCACGTTCGGTGCCGCACCTGGATTGGGCGCGACGTCATTCACGCTCGAGGTTTGGTTCAAGCGGACCGGCCCCGGGATCGGCACTGGTACCGGCGCAGGAGGAGTCGCGTCAGCGATCCCCCTGGTGACGAAAGGGCGCGCCGAGGCGGATACCCCGGCGAATCTCAACGTCAACTACTTCCTCGGGATCGATGCAGGGACCGGCGTCCTCGTCGCGGACTTCGAGGACACGGTCAACGGCGGCAACCATCCGGTCACCGCGACCACGGTCGTCACCAATGACGTGTGGCATCACGCGGCGGCGACCTACAGCGGTTCGACCTGGAACATCTATCTCGACGGGGTCCTGGACCGAACAGTCAATCTGGGCACAGCCTTCACCCCGCAATCGGCAAGCATCCAGCACGCGGCGCTCGGCACGGCGATCGGGTCCAGCGGCGCAGTCCCCGCCGCCGGCTTCTTCGACGGCGAGATCGACGAGGCCCGAGTCTGGAACGCTGCCCGAAGCCTGGCCCAGATCCAGGCATCAAAGGACGTCGAGATCGGTGACGACCCGGCGTTGCTCGGCCTCTGGCACCTCAACGAGCTCACGGGGACGACCACGGCCGATAGCTCCGGCTCGGGTCACACCGGCACGCTCGTCGGCGCACCGGCTCGGGTCGAGGGTTTCACCCCGCCCGTCCATCCGGCCGACAACGGGCTGGAGCTTCGTCAGCTCGCGACGCCGGCCACGATCTCGAATGCCACCTACGTCGCGTTGGGTGATCCCGCTGAGCTCGATCTCGCGCAATTCACGATCGAGACCTGGTTCAAACGCACCGCGGCGGGCACCGCGGGCTCCACCGGGACGGGCGGGATCGCCAGCTTCATCCCGTTGGTGACGCATGGGGGCCCCGAGGCCGAAAACTCAGTCGTCGACGCCAACTGGCTCCTCGGGATCGATGACGCGACCGACGTCATCGCCGCCGACTCCGAAGCCATGGCCGGCGGGGCCAACCAACCGGTCCGCGGCACCTCCGTCATCGCGATGAACACCTGGTATCACGCCGCGGCAACGTATGACGGAACGAATTGGCGCCTGTATCTGAATGGTCAGCTCGAAGTCACGCAGGCCGCGCCGCCACCCCGCTCAGACACCAGCCAGCACGCGGCCCTGGGTGCGATGCTCACCTCGGCTGGCGTGATGAACGCCGGTAACCTTGCCCGCTTCCACGGCGTCCTCGACGAGGTCCGCGTCTGGAGCAGCGCCCGAAACCAGACCCAGATCCGTGCCGAGATCAACAGCCAACTGGCAAGCGCGCCAGCTGGCCTCGTTGCCCGGTGGCCGATGAGCGAGACGAGCGGTATCGCCGTCCCCGACACCGCGAGCACCCCCAGCGCCTCGAACGGGTCGATCGTGGGAAGCCCGGCGGCCAGGATCGCGGGCGCGCCGTTCAACCTGGCGTTCACACAGCCACCGAACGCACCCGTCCTGGTCGCACCGACCAACGGCGCCACGGGGGTGACTGCCTCGCCGACGCTCGACGTCACCGTCAGCGACCCCGACGGCGGCACGCTCAGCGTCGAGTTCTTCGGCAGGCCGCTGTCGAGCGGGACCTTCCGATCGATCGGAACGGTCCCCGGCGTCGCGTCTGGGGCCCACGCCACGCTTGCCTGGGCCAGTCTGGGCGGTGGTCAGACCTATGAGTGGCGCGCAGCGGTCGATGATGGGACCACGACGACGACGGGTCCGACATGGACCTTCCATACGGCGGCCGAAGCCGGCACGCAGGTCGTCGTGGTGGGCGACATCGCGTCCTGCACAAGCACCGGAGACGAGGCCACCGCGGCGGTCATGGCCGGCCTCGACGGCCCGGTCATCACGACCGGCGACAACGTCTACGAACTCGGCAATGCCGCGGAATTCGTTGGCTGCTTCGATCCCAGCTGGGGCCCCTTCAAGTCGCGGATCCGGCCGACGCCCGGCAACCACGACTGGGGCAATGGGTCGCGATCGCCGAGCCTTACCGACTATTTCGCATACTTCGCCCCGAACGCGACGGACTCCGACGGCAACAGCTACTACAGCTACGACCTCGACGCCGATTGGCACGTCGTCAATCTCGATTCCGAATGCGGCTTCGTCGCGGGCGGCTGTGGCGTCGGTTCCGCGCAGCACACGTGGCTCGTTGCGGATCTCGCCGCCAACGCGGACAAGAACGTCATCGTCGTCTGGCACAAGCCTCGGTTCAGCTCGGGCGTGACGAACAACACCCTGCTCCAGCCGTTCATCGATGAGCTGTATGACGCCGGAGTCGACCTGGCGTTCGTTGGGCACGACCACATCTACGAGCGTTTCAAGCCGCTCGACAAGACCGGGGCCGTCGATCCGACGCACGGGTTCCGCCACTTCACGGTCGGGACCGGCGGGGCGAGCCACCAGGCTGCGGGGACCCAGCTGGCAACCAGCGACGCCCTCGACGACGACACCTTCGGGGTGTTGAAGCTGGTGCTGCATCCGACGACCTATGACTGGAAGTTCCTTCCGGTCAACGGAGCCACGTTCACCGATTCGGGTACGGACGTCGTCCACGATCCGCCGATCGCCGGCGAGAACGCTCTGGACCTCGGCAACTCGGGCGCGTACGTCACGTTCGGCGATCCGGCGAAGCTCGACCTCCCGCAGTTCACGATCGAGACATGGTTCATGCGGACGGGAGCCGGCGTGCCTGGCACGACCGGGAACCTCGGCATCCCGAGCTTCCTGCCGCTGGTGACCCACGGTGGTCCCGAGGCGGAGAACTCGGTCGTCGACGCCAATTGGATGCTCGGGATCAACGACGGCCCCACCACCGACGTGATCGCGGCGGACTTCGAAGCCGAGGACGGTGGCGCGAACCAGCCCCTCTCGGGCACGACCCCGATCACGCTGAACACCTGGCATCACGCGGCCGTCACCTACGACGGCACGACGATGACGCTGTATCTCGACGGCGATTTCGAGGCGTCCACGCGCCGCGGCACCTCCTCGCGACGACACGACCCAGCATGCCGGTCTCGGGCGTGATGCTCAGGTCGAACGGACAACCCGAGATCAGTGGCTTCGCCCGGTTCGCCGGCACACTCGACGAGGTTCGCGTCTGGAACAGCGCCCGCTCGCAAGCGCAGATCCGCACGTCGATCAACGACAATCCGCCCGCCGGCACGACAGGTCTGGTCGCGCGCTGGCCGATGAGCGAAGGTGGCGGTGCGAGCGTCGGTGACACGACGTCCCCGTCCGCGGACGGGGCGATCATCGGCACCGGCGCCACACGCGTCGCGAGCGCGCCGTTCGACATCGTCGTTCGACACCACGCCGCCGGCAGCGCCGACCGGGCTCGTCGCGACGGCCGGCGACGCGACGGTCAACCTCAGCTGGAACGCCAACGCCGAGACCGACCTCGCCGGCTATCAGGTGTACCGCGCGACCTCGCCGAGTGTCCCGACGACCGGCACGCCACTGAGCGGCACGACACCGCTGGCCAGCCCCGGCTACAACGACGCGACGGCCGCCAACGGGGTCACCTACTACTACGTGGTCGTTGCGGTCGACGACTCGGGCAACCCGTCGACGGCCTCGAACGAGGCGAGCGCGACGCCGCAGCCCGGCCCGGGGAGCAACGCGCTCGACCTCGGTACGGCGGGGGCGTACGTGTCCTTCGGGAACGCCACGGAGCTGGACCTCGGCCAGTTCACGATCGAGACCTGGTTCAAGCGCACCGGCGAGGGCACGGGCGGCACGACCGGAACGGGTGGATTCACGAACTTCCTTCCGCTCGTGGCCAATGGAGGCCCGGAGGTCGACGCCGCCGGCGGATCCAACCTCGACGCCAACTGGATGCTGGGCATCGACAACGCGACGGACGTCCTGGCGGCCGACTTCGAGGAGGGTTCCGGCGCGACGAGCCCCGGCCTCAACCATCCCGTCAGCGGCATGACCCCGATCACCAACGGCGTCTGGCATCACGCCGCGGCCACATACGACGGCGACGACATGGCGTCTCTACCTCGATGGCCGCCTGGAGGCCACGCTGTTCGTGGGCGAGCCCCCTCGCTCGGACACGATCCAGCACGCCGCGATCGGGACGCTGCTCCAGTCGAACGGGACCCCGAACAACGCCGCCCGTTTCCAGGGCGCCCTCGACGAGGTCCGCGTCTGGAGTTCCGCGCGCAGCCAGGCAGAGATCCGCGGCGACATCAACGACGAGTTGGCGACACCGCCCACGGGGCTCGTCGCCCGCTGGCCCATGAGCGAGGGTGGCGGAACGACCGTCGGCGACGCCGTGACCAGCCCGGCCGCCACGAACGGCTCGATCATCGGCGCCGGTGCCGCCCGTGCCTCCGGTTCACCGTTCAACGTCATCCTCGACACGACCGCGCCAGCCGCTCCGACCGGGTTGACGGCCACGGCCGGCGATGCCTCCGTCGGGTTGTCCTGGACGGCCAGCACCGCTACCGATCTGGCTGGATATCGCGTCTATCGGGCCACCTTGGCCGGCGTGTCGACGGCCGGTGCCGCCCTGAGCGGGCCCGACCCGATCACCGGCACCGCCTACACGGATGCCTCGGCCGTCAACGACACGACCTACTACTACGTCGTCGTCGCGGTCGACACATCGGGCAATCCATCTGCCGCATCGAACGAGGTGGACGCGACGCCGGAGGTGGCTGTCGCGGTCAGCCACGCACTCGATCTCAGTGGCGGGTATGTGACCTTCGGTCCAGCCAGCGGGCTGGGGACTTCCACGTTCACCATCGAGACGTGGTTCCGCCGCGACGGCGCGGGGACACCCGCCGCCACGAGTGGCGGCGCCGGTGGCGTCAGCGCGATCCCGCTCGTGGCCAAGGGTCGCGGCGAGGTGGATGACCCGCCGAACCAGAACATGAACTGGTTCCTCGGCATCGAGGCGGGCACCGGCGTCCTCGCGGCCGATTTCGAGGACACCGCCGTCGGCGCCAACCACCCGATCGTCGGGACGACCGTGATCTCCGCCGGATGGCACCACGCCGCCGCCACGTACGACGGGACCACCTGGCGGCTCTACCTCGACGGCGTGATCGAGGCGGAGGAAACGGAGAACGCCACGCCCGAGGCGACGAGCATCCAGCACGCCTCGCTCGGCACCGCGCTGGATTCGACCGGTCTCGACCAAGGACGGTTCGATGGCGCGCTGGACGAGGTGCGGGTCTGGAACGTCGCTCGCTCAGCCGCCCAGATCGATTCGACGAAGAACGTCGAGCTGACCTCCGGGCCTGGCCTGCTCGCGCGGTGGGGGATGAACGAGACGTCCACCAGCGTCCCGAGCTCGGTGGGGTCCGTGCACGGGACGATCGTCGGAGCGGCGACCAGGATCGCCGGGGCGCCGATGCCGGCCGACCCCGTGCTCGTCGGGGCGGGCGACATCGCCGTCTGCGGCCAGAACGACGATGAGGCGACGGCCGCCCTGCTCGACGCCATCCCAGGAACCGTCTTTACCGTCGGTGACAATGTGTATGAGAGCGGCACCGCCGCCGAATTCACGAACTGCTACCACCCGTCCTGGGGTCGACACAAGGCGCGGACGATGCCCGCGCCCGGGAACCATGACTATGCGACCGCCGGGGCGGCCGGCTACTTCGGATACTTCGGTGCCGCGGCGGGCGATCCGTCGCTCGGCTACTACGCCTACGACCGAGGCACGTGGCGCATGTACTCGCTGAACAGCGAGATCAGCGGCGCGGCCATGGCGGCCCAGGCCACGTGGCTGCGCACGGACCTCGAGACGAACCCGGACATGAACGTCATGGCCTATTTCCACAAGCCGCTCTTCAGTTCCGCAGTCGTCCACGGCAACGATCCCGTCTCCCGCCCGCTGTGGGACGTGCTGTACGAGTTCGGTGCCGAGATCATCGTCGTGGGCCACGACCACAGCTATGAGCGGTTCGCCCCGCAGTCGCCGACCGGCGTCGCCGATCCGAACGGCATCCGCCAGTTCGTGGCCGGGACGGGCGGCCGCAGCCATTACGCCCTGGGCACGTTGAAGGCCAACAGTCAAGTGTTCGACAGCACCAGGTTCGGTGTCCTCAAGTTCACGCTGCACGAGCACAGTTACAGCTGGGAGTTCATCCCGACGACAGCGGGCTTCACTGACAGCGGCGTCGCCTCGACGGTCGACCCTGTCGGAGACCCGGCCCCGGCCGCTCCGACGGGTTTCGCCGGGGCCGCCTCCGACGACAGCGCGACATTGACATGGGACCCGAACGGCGAGGCCGATCTCGCCGGGTACAACCTCTACCGCGGGCTGACGACGCCGAACCCGGCCACCGATATGCCGCTCAACGGCGGGACGCTGCTCACGACGACGGCGTATAGCGATGTCGGGCTGGTGAACGGCACGACGTACCGCTACATCGTGACTGCCGTCGACGCGGCCGATCAGGAATCGGTGCCCTCCAGCGAGGTCGTCGTCACGCCGTTCGAGCCGACCCCGCACGCCATCGACTTCGACGGCACGAATGATCACGTGACGTTCGGTGCCGCCCCCGAGCTGGGGCTCAACACCTTCACGATCGAGGCCTGGGTCCGGCGTGACGGCACGGGCGTCGGGATCGCGGATGTCAGCGGCGGACTCCCCGACTCCGTGCCACTCATCACCAAGGGACGGACGGAGGGCGAGACGCCCGCCACGAACATGAACTGGTTCGTCGGCCTGGACGAGACGACCGGCGTCCTGCAGGCCGACTTCGAGGACAAGGCCGCCAGCGCCGCCCATCCGATCAGCGGCACCACGCCTCTGGCGATCGGCAGCTGGTACCACGTCGCCGTCACCTACAACGGGACGGCCTGGAGTCTGTACATCAATGGCACGCTCGACAAGACCGAGGTCGAGAACGCGACCCCGGAGAACGCGAGCACCCAGCACGCAGCCCTGGCGACCGCGATGACGACGACCGGCGCCCCCCTCGGCCGCTTCGCTGGCGTTCTCGACGAGGTCCGCATCTGGAACGCGGCGCGGACCCAGGCGCAGATCCAGGCGACGATGGGCAACGAGATCGAGTCAGCCACTGGCCTGGTCGCCCGCTGGGGCATGAACGAGGGGACCGGCACGGAGGTCGGCAACAGCATCGCGAGCGGGTCGGATGGAACGACATCCGGTGCGCCGGCCTGGGTCCCGGGCACCCCGTTCGTCTCGGATGCGAACGCGGCTCCATCCACGCCAACGTCGCCATCGCCCGCCGATGGTTCCACCGGCGTATCGGTCTCGCCCGGTCTCAGCGTCAACGTGTCGGATCCTGACGGCGACCCGGTGACGACGAGCTTCTTCGGTCGCCCCGTCGTCGCCTCTCCGGGCGAGGACTTCACGGTCGTCGTCATCCCGGACACCCAGCACTACGTCGACAGCGCCAACTTCCCGACCTTCACCCGGCAGACGGAGTGGATCCGGGACAACGTCGATGACCTCAACGTCGTCTTCGTCAGCCACCTGGGCGACATCACGGAGAACTTCAACACCATCGAGCTCGAGTGGCAGCGCGCGAACACGTCCATGTTGGTCCTGGACGACGCCGGGGTCCCCAACAACATGGCCCCGGGCAACCACGACATGAGCACGAGCGGCGAGAACTTCTCGTTCTACGACCAGTACTTCCCGCCATCGCGCTACAACATGCCTTCCAAGCCCTGGTACGGCGGCTGGCTGGGCGAAGAGGCGGGCCAGACGCAGCGACTGAACAAGGACAACTACGAGCTGTTCTCCGCCGGTGGCATCGACTTCCTGGTCGTCCACCTTGAGATCGACATGCCGACGTACGCCACCGCGTGGGCGAACGAGATCATCGATCGGTATCCGGATCGCACGGTCATCATCAGCACGCACGCGTTCCTGAACACGTCGAACGCCCGCGGGACCAGCACGATCACCGGTCGGTCGAGCGGCCAGACGGCCTCGACGGTCTGGAACAACCTCGTCGCGCCGAATTGCAACGTCCGCTTCGTCGTCAACGGTCACTACCCGGGTGAGGGTCGGCTCACATCGAATAACTCGTGCGGTCAGCCGGTACATCAGCTGCTGACCGACTACCAGAGCCGGCCGGCGGGCGGGAACGGCTGGCTGCGCTATTACACGTTCAAGCCGTCGGAGAACAAGGTCTACGCGTACACCTACTCGCCGACGCTCGGGACGTTCGAGACCGACGCGTCGAGCCAGTTCACCGTCGACTTCGCGATGGCTGGCACCACGCCGTTCCAGGCGCTCGGGAGCGTCACGGGGCCGTCCGGCTCGACCGCGACCATCACATGGCCGGGTCGCGCGCCGGCCACGCAATACGAGTGGTACGCGTCGGTCACCGACGGCTCGCTGACGACGACCGGACCGACATCGACCTTCACGACCGGGACCCCGATGTCGAACAATCCACCCGTGGTCACCAGCCCGGGTGATCAGACTCACCCAGAGGGCAGCGTCGTCGACGTCGCGGTTGCGGCGACGGATCCCGACGGCGATGGGCTGACCTGGAGCGCGTCCGGTCTGCCGGCGGGTCTCTCGATCAACCAGTTCACTGGTCATATCACGGGGACGATCGCCCTGACCGCGGCAGCGGGCAGCCCGTACAACGTGACCGTCAATGTCAGCGACGGCAGGGGTCCCGCGGTTCCGTCGTCCTTCACATGGACCGTCACGAACGTCAACGGTGAGCCCACCTTCGACCAGGACGTGCTCGACCGTACGAACCCCGAGGGCACGCTCGTCAGCCTTGACGCCGGGGCGACCGACCCAGACGGTGACCCGCTGACGTATGCCGCCACCAACCTGCCAGCCGGGCTGTCGATCAACGCGAGCACGGGCCTGATCACGGGCACCATCGCGTTCACCGCCGCGGCGTCGAGCCCATACGCGGTCAGCGTGACCGTGCGCGACGGAGCCACCGTCGACGCGACCGACACCCTCACGTGGACCGTCACCAACGTCAACGGCCCGCCGACGTTCGACCAGGATGTGCCCAACCGGACAGACCTCGAGAACGCGGCCATCAACCTCGACGCGGGGGCGACCGACCCCGACGGTGACCAGCTGACGTATGCCGCGACCAACCTGCCGGGGGGCCTGTCGATCAGCTCGACCACGGGTCTCATCACGGGCACGATCGCCTTCACCGCCGCGCCAGGCCCCTATGCAGTGTCGGTCACGGTCACCGACAGCATCGGCCCGGGCCCGGACGCCACCGACACGTTCAGCTGGACCGTGACCAACGTGAACCGCGAGCCCACCTTCGACCAGGACCTGCCCAACCGGACCGACCCCGAGGGCACGGCCATCAACCTCGACGCGGGGGCGACCGACCCCGACGGCGACGCGCTGACCTACGCCGCCAGCAACCTGCCGGCGGGCCTCGGCATCAACCCCGGCACGGGTCTCATCAGCGGCACCATCGCCTTCACCGCCGCGCCCGGCCCGTACGCCGTGTCGGTCACGGTGACCGACGGCATCGGCCCGGGGCCGGACGCCACCGACACGTTCAGCTGGACCGTGACCGACGCCACGCCGAGCGCCGCGCCGGTGTTCAGGTCGGCGTCCTATGCGACCAACAACGCGATCGTCACGACGCTCGTCGTGCCGCGCCCGGCGACGTACGCCACGGGCGACCTGCTGCTCGCCTCGGTCGCCATCCGGGGCAGCTCGGCGGGCACCCCGCCGGCCGGCTGGACGCTCATCCGCGACGATGCCAACGGGGCCAACCTGCGCCACGTCTCGTGGTGGAAGATCGCCACCGCCGCGGAGCCCGCCACGTACACCTTCACGTTCTCGGCCGGCCGCCTGGCGGCGGGCGCCATCCACGCCTACGGCGGGGTCGACCCGACCAACCCGATCGACGTCTCGTCGGGCAGCGTCAACGCGAGCTCGACCAGCCTGACCGCGCTCGGCGTCACGACGACCGCCGCCAACGACCGCCTGGTGGCCTTCTACAGCACGGCCATCAGCCCCACGGTGACCCCGCCCGCGGGCATGACCGAGCGCGGCGAGCAGGCCGGCACGGCGCCCTCCCGGCTGACCGTCATCGAGGGCTCCGACCAGGCGCTCGGCGCCGCCGGTGCGACCGGCAACCGGGTGGCCACCGCATCGGCGGCCACCATCAGCCTCGGCCAGCTGATCGCGCTGCGGGCGTCCGGTGGCGCCCCGCCCGTCAACAACGAGCCGACCTTCGACCAGGACCTGCCCAACCGGACCGACCCCGAGGGCACGGCCGTCAACCTCGACGCGGGGGCGACCGACCCCGACGGCGACGCGCTGACCTACGCCGCCAGCAACCTGCCGGGGGGCCTGTCGATCAACACGACCACGGGTCTCATCACGGGCACCATCAACTCGAGCGCGGCGGCGAGCAGCCCGTACGCCGTCAGCATCACCGTGCGCGACGGCGCGACCGTCGACGCGACCGACACGTTCACCTGGACGGTGACCGACGTGCCGGCGCCCAACCAGCCCCCCACCTTCGACCAGGACCTGGCCAACCGGACCGACCCCGAGGGCAC
This sequence comes from uncultured Chloroflexia bacterium, assembly GCA_963735785.1. GTDB lineage: Bacteria > Chloroflexota > Limnocylindria > Limnocylindrales > CSP1-4 > SPCO01. The sequence continues at coordinate 1,813,695 of CAVTMH010000003.1, forward strand.
GGCCATCAACCTCGACGCGGGGGCGACCGACCCCGACGGCGACCCGCTGACCTACGCCGCCAGCAACCTGCCGGCGGGCCTCGGCATCAACCCCGGCACGGGTCTCATCAGCGGCACCATCGCCTTCACCGCCGCGCCCGGCCCGTACGCCGTGTCGGTCACGGTGACCGACGGCATCGGCCCGGGGCCGGACGCCACCGACACGTTCAGCTGGACCGTGACCGACGCCACGCCGAGCGCCGCGCCGGTGTTCAGGTCGGCGTCCTATGCGACCAACAACGCGATCGTCACGACGCTCGTCGTGCCGCGCCCGGCGACGTACGCCACGGGCGACCTGCTGCTCGCCTCGGTCGCCATCCGGGGCAGCTCGGCGGGCACCCCGCCGGCCGGCTGGACGCTCATCCGCGACGATGCCAACGGGGCCAACCTGCGCCACGTCTCGTGGTGGAAGATCGCCACCGCCGCGGAGCCCGCCACGTACACCTTCACGTTCTCGGCCGGCCGCCTGGCGGCGGGCGCCATCCACGCCTACGGCGGGGTCGACCCGACCAACCCGATCGACGTCTCGTCGGGCAGCGTCAACGCGAGCTCGACCAGCCTGACCGCGCTCGGCGTCACGACGACCGCCGCCAACGACCGCCTGGTGGCCTTCTACAGCACGGCCATCAGCCCCACGGTGACCCCGCCCGCGGGCATGACCGAGCGCGGCGAGCAGGCCGGCACGGCGCCCTCCCGGCTGACCGTCATCGAGGGCTCCGACCAGGCGCTCGGCGCCGCCGGTGCGACCGGCAACCGGGTGGCCACCGCATCGGCGGCCACCATCAGCCTCGGCCAGCTGATCGCGCTGCGGGCGTCCGGTGGCGCCCCGCCCGTCAACAACGAGCCGACCTTCGACCAGGACCTGCCCAACCGGACCGACCCCGAGGGCACGGCCGTCAACCTCGACGCGGGGGCGACCGACCCCGACGGCGACGCGCTGACCTACGCCGCCAGCAACCTGCCGGGGGGCCTGTCGATCAACACGACCACGGGTCTCATCACGGGCACCATCAACTCGAGCGCGGCGGCGAGCAGCCCGTACGCCGTCAGCATCACCGTGCGCGACGGCGCGACCGTCGACGCGACCGACACGTTCACCTGGACGGTGACCGACGTGCCGGCGCCCAACCAGCCCCCCACCTTCGACCAGGACCTGGCCAACCGGACCGACCCCGAGGGCACGGCCATCAACCTCGACGCGGGGGCGACCGACCCCGACGGCGACCCGCTGACCTACGCCGCCAGCAACCTGCCGGCGGGCCTCGGCATCAACCCCGGCACGGGTCTCATCAGCGGCACCATCGCCTTCACCGCCGCGCCCGGCCCGTACGCCGTGTCGGTCACGGTGACCGACGGCATCGGCCCGGGGCCGGACGCCACCGACACGTTCAGCTGGACCGTGACCGACGCCACGCCGAGCGCCGCGCCGGTGTTCAGGTCGGCGTCCTATGCGACCAACAACGCGATCGTCACGACGCTCGTCGTGCCGCGCCCGGCGACGTACGCCACGGGCGACCTGCTGCTCGCCTCGGTCGCCATCCGGGGCAGCTCGGCGGGCACCCCGCCGGCCGGCTGGACGCTCATCCGCGACGATGCCAACGGGGCCAACCTGCGCCACGTCTCGTGGTGGAAGATCGCCACCGCCGCGGAGCCCGCCACGTACACCTTCACGTTCTCGGCCGGCCGCCTGGCGGCGGGCGCCATCCACGCCTACGGCGGGGTCGACCCGACCAACCCGATCGACGTCTCGTCGGGCAGCGTCAACGCGAGCTCGACCAGCCTGACCGCGCTCGGCGTCACGACGACCGCCGCCAACGACCGCCTGGTGGCCTTCTACAGCACGGCCATCAGCCCCACGGTGACCCCGCCCGCGGGCATGACCGAGCGCGGCGAGCAGGCCGGCACGGCGCCCTCCCGGCTGACCGTCATCGAGGGCTCCGACCAGGCGCTCGGCGCCGCCGGTGCGACCGGCAACCGGGTGGCCACCGCGTCGGCGGCCACCATCAGCCTCGGCCAGCTGATCGCGCTGCGGGCGGCGCCATAGCCGATCTCGACCTCGCGGTCGAACGTGGAAAGGTCGCGGACGAGCTACAGGCGGTGGAGCGGGTCGTCGTCGTGGACCCTCCGCGCGATCCGAATCGGACCGACGGCTGACATGTCGATGCAACTGGCCCGCGCGGGCGCTGCGAGGTGTGGCAGGGCGCTGGCGGCCCATGCTGCGGGGGTAAGCCCGTCCCAGGGAGGCCCAACCATGACCGACTACGAACGAACGACGACACGCGAGACCACGACGGTCGACCCGACCGTCATCTCGCCCAACGCGGCCGCTCCGCCTGCGCAGGCGGCCGCGGTGCGAACCACCGAGCGTGCCTACGTCCCGGCCGGCCCGAGCGGCGTTACCACGCTGTCACGGCTCGTCACGTTTATCTTCGGCGTGCTCCAGGCGGCGCTGATCCTGCGGATCATCCTCCTGCTGCTCGTCGCCAACGTGGGCAACGACGTCGTCTCGATGATCCTCAGCATCACTGACCCATTCGTCGAGCCGTTCCGCGGCATGTTCGCCATCGATCGCGTGACCGCTGATCAAGGGTCGCGCTTCGACATCGCGGCGCTCGTCGCGTTGATCGGCTGGACCCTGGTCGAGATCCTCATCCTGGCGCTGCTTCGAATCTTCAACCGCAGACCGGCCGACGCCGCCTAGTCGTCACCGTCCCACCCCTCCTTGCGGACCCGCCGGACCCGTTCCGGCGGGTCCGTTCGTTTGACGGCGCCGTCCTGCCCGATCGGCCGGGGTGGCGACCCAGCGGTCAGGCCATCCGCGCGTGATCGGCGGTGGCGCGCTTGATGAAGCGGCCGTGACCCTTGCGACCGGTGAACTGGCCGTCACGGACGATGACCGAGCCGCGCGACAACACGACGTCGCTGGCGCCCTGGACCGCGCGTCCCTCGTAGCACGAGTAGTCGACGTCCATGTGGTGCGTCTTCGCGGAGATCGTGCGCCGCCGGTTGGGGTCGTAGACGACGAGGTCCGCGTCGGCGCCGACGCTGATCGAGCCCTTCTTCGGATACATGCCGAACAGCTTGGCCGGCGCCGTCGAGATGACTTCCACCCAGCGCTCCCGCGTGATGCGGCCGCCGACCACGCCGCCATCGTGCAGGAGGTCGACTCGGTCCTCGACGCCCGGCAGCCCATTGGGGATCTTCCGGAAGTCACCCCGCCCGAGCTCCTTCTGCCCCTCGAAGTCGAACGGGCAATGATCCGTCGAGACGACCTGGAGGTCGTCCTTCACGAGGCCCGTCCAGAGGTCGTCCCAGTGTTCCTTGGGGCGCAGCGGGGGCGAGCACACGTACTTTGCACCCTCGAATCCATGGCCGAGGTCGTCGAGTGACAGGAACAGGTACTGGGGGCACGTCTCAGCGAACGCCGCGGTCCCCCGATCACGCGCGTCGCGCACTGCCTCGAGGGCCTCCTTCGCCGAGAGGTGGACGATGTACACGGGCACCTCGGCCGCCTCGGCAAGGCGGATCACGCGGTTGGTCGCCTCGCCCTCGAAGACCGCCTTGCGTGCGAGGCCGTGCCCGATCGGATCCGTCGTTCCGGCAGCTACCGTCTGTTCCGCGACGACGTCGATGGCCATCCCGTTCTCGGCGTGCATCATGATCAGCCCGCCGTTCTTCGCGGTCTGCTGCATCGCCCGGAAGATCGCGCCGTCGTCGCTGTAGAAGACGCCCGGATACGCCGTGAACAGCTTGAAGTCCGGCACGCCTTCGGCGACGAGCTTGTCCATCTCCGTGAGCGTCCCGTGGTTGACGTCGCTCATGATCATGTGGAAGCCGTAGTCGGCCACAGCGTTGCCCTCGGCCTTGGCGTGCCAGGCGTCAAGGCCCTCGCGCAGGCTCGCACCGCGTGACTGCACCGCGAAGTCGACGATCGACGTCGTCCCGCCGAACGCGGCCGCCCGTGTGCCGCTCTCGAACGTGTCCTTGGCGAACGTCCCGCCGAATGGCAGCTCCATGTGGGTGTGCACATCGATGGCGCCCGGGATGACGTACTTGTCGGCCGCGTCGATCGACTCGTCTGCCGTCATGCCCGCGTCCGCGAGCCCCGCGCCGATGGCGACGATGGTCTCGCCATCGATCAGCACGTCGGCGGCCTGCGAGCCGTCGGCGGTCACGATGGTGCCATTGGTGATGAGCGTGCGCATCGATCCCTCCTGGGCGATGGACGGAGACCGGTCAGGAGGCAGATGGTAGGGGATGCGCCGAGGCCGGACCTCGGCGTTTCCGGAGACCGCAGGACCCGCGGCGCGTCAGCCTAGGCCGAGCTTCTGGACCAGGACCGGCAGGAGGACGCGCAGCCACGCGGCGGCCGTCAGCCCGCAGGCGACGACGGCGAGCGCGAAGGCCAGGTCGGCGACGAGCTTGTGGCGGATGCGTGATCGCTTCGCGCCCCGACCCTCGAGGTCCCACCACGGGTCGTGGCTGCGCCGGAGGACGTTCATCGATGCGACTCCTCGGCGCGGGATCCGCGCCATCGGGGCGCGAGACCGGGGCCCGCGCGAGCTGAGACAGCCTGCACCTGCCCCGTCAGTTTGAGAAGCCTGACGATGGGGCCAGCCGGCCCCACACAGGACCGGACCGAAAGGCTATGCGCGGAACGCCGGGATCACGTCGCGGCCGTAGGCCTCGAGCTGCGCCTCCTCGTCGCCGTTCATGAGATAGAGATTGAACTGGTCGACGCCGGCGTCCGCGAGCTCCTGCAGCTTCGCGATGTGCTCGTCGGCCGATCCAAGGACCGCGAAGCGGTCCGTCACCTCGTCCCCGACGAAGGCCGCGTTGGACGAACCCACCTCGGCGTGATGCCGGTAGTCGTAGCCCTCACGGTCGGTGATGTAGCCCGTCAGGCTCTCCGGGAGCTGCTCCCGTGGGTACTTGTTGACGAGATCAACGACATGGTTCGACACGAGCGCGGGGAACCAGCGGGTTCGCTCACGACCGACGTCCCGGGACGCCACGTGGGCCGGGGCCGCGGCCTGGATCCAAACGCTCGCAGGATCGCGTCCGGCGGCGCGTGCCGCGTCGCGCACCTGGCCGACGAACCAGCGGATGAGGTCCGGGTCGGCGAGCTGCAGGATCAGGCCATCCGCGACCCGGCCGGTCATCGCGAGCGCCATCGGGCCGTAGCCCGCGACCCACACGGGGAGCGTCCAGCCGCTCGTCCACGAAAACTGCAGGTCCGTGCCTTCGTAGGCGATGCGCTCACCCGCCACCAGCGCCCGGATGACCCGGATCGCCTCCTCCGTGTGGGCGAGCGTGATCGGGGGTTTGCCCAGGACACGTCGCGCCGAATCGCCGCGGCCGATCCCCAGGTCCATGCGGCCGCCCGACAGCTCGTTCAGGGTCGCCAGCGACGAGGCCGTGACGGTCGGTTCACGGGTCCCGGGGTTGGTCACGCAGGTTCCCAACCGCAGGCGCTCCGTCGCGCCGGCCATCAGCGTGAGCAGCGGGTACGGGTCGCGCCACAGAACGTGGCTGTCGAACAGCCAGCCGTACTCGAACCCGCTCGCCTCGGCCTGCCGGGTCAGGGCGAGCGTGCGCTCGATCGTGTGCTCAGGCTTGAGCGTGAAGCCGAACTGCATCCCCGGTCGTCAGGGTGCGACGAGGTCGCTGTACGCGTCTGGTCGGCGGTCGCGATAGAACTGCCAGGTGTTGCGGACCTCCTGGATCTTCTCGAGATCGAGGTCCCGGACGATCAACTCCTCATCGTGCGCCGAGCCCACGTCGCCGATGAACTGGCCACGCGGGTCGACGAAGTAGCTCTGCCCGTAGAAGTCGTCGTCCCCGATGTCCTTCTCGATCCCGACGCGATTGATCGTTCCCACGAAGTAGCCGTTGGCGACCGCGTGCGACACCTGTTCGATGCGCCACAGGTATTCGGACAGTCCGCGCGACGTCGCGGACGGGATGAGCACGATCTCGGCGCCGTTGAGCCCGAGCGCGCGCGCCCCTTCCGGGAAGTGGCGGTCATAGCAGATGTAGACGCCGACCTTGCCGACCGCCGTCTCGAACACCGGATAGCCCAGGTTGCCAGGCCGGAAGTAGAACTTCTCCCAGAACCCCTTGACGTGCGGGATGTGGGTCTTGCGGTACTTGCCCAGATACGTCCCGTCCGAATCGATGACCGCGGCCGTGTTGTAGTAGATGCCCGAGGCCTTCTCATCCTCCTCGTACATCGGCGCCACGACGACCATGCCGGTCTCCTTGGCAAGGTCTTGCATCCGTTTCGTCGTGGGTCCGTCCGGGATCAGCTCGGTGTAGCTGTAGTACTGCGCGTCCTGCACCTGGCAGAAATAGGGGCCGTAGAAGAGCTCCTGGAACAGGATGAACTGGGCGCCCTGCTTGGCGGCCTCGTGCGCCCGCTCCTCGTGCTTCTGGATCATCGATTCCTTGTCGCCGGTCCAGCTGGCCTGGACGAGCGCGCCGCGGACGTTCCGGGACATCGGGTCTCCCCTCGAGCGTGTGGGGGTAGGTGAGAAGTGGAGAGGGTACACCGCACCCCGATGGCTCGCCCCCGAGTTGCAACGTGGCTGCCACGGGCCGGCGACTCGCCCGGCACCGGCCCGCAGGCGGTACCGGCCATGCTGGCGGACGTGCAGCCCGCCCGTGCCGCGATCGATCTGCTCCCGACGGAGCTTCCGACGCTCCCGCCGCCTCCCGACGCCGTCGTGGCACCTCGGGTCGCCGTCCGTCGCGGCAGGACCGCGCGACTCGTCGCCTGGGCGTCGATGGTCGGGTTCGCCGCGCTCTTCGGGCTGGTCCGGGCGCGACGGAGCGACGCGCTCGACCTCGCCATCACGCTCAAGCTGCAGCGGCGGAACCATCCCGCGCTGCAGCCGGCGATGCGCGCGGTCTCGTGGCCGGGCTTTCCCCCGCAGAGCCATCTCATCCCTGCCGCGATCGCGGCGGGGTTGCTCGTGCTGCGTCTGCCGCTCGAAGCGGCCTTCGCGTTGGGGGCATGGGGGACGGCCCTCCTGGCGAGCGTCGTGAAGACGGTCATGCGCCGGCCTCGGCCGGTCGCGGGCGTCGACCTGCGGGTCGTTGCGGCGCCGCTCGGCGGCTCGAGCTTCCCGAGCGGGCACACGATCACGTACGTCGGGGTCTACGGCTTCCTCGCATACCTTGTCGCGACGCTCGTTCGCCCGGCGACCTGGCGCGCGCTCTTCCTGGCGCCACTCCTCGCGCTCGTCGCGCTGGTCGGTCCGAGCCGGGTGCACCAGGGTCACCACTGGTTCACGGACGTGACGGCGTCGTACCTGCTCGGCCTTGCCTACCTGATCGGGTTGGCGGGCCTGTACCGGCGAATCAAGGCGGCGCGGGCGGGGGTCAGGCCGTGACCGCCCAGGAGGCTCCGCTGGTGCCTCGGCGGTACCGCATCGTCCGCAACCCGACCGCAGGCTCCAAGGGCGGGATCACGACCAACGCCTGCACGCCCGAGGACCTGTGCGCCCTCGCCGAGCGGCACGGGCTTGGCGATGACGTGCTCGAACCCGGATCCGAGGAGGCCACGCACGAGGCGGTCCGATCGGCGGTCGCCGACGGCATCGACGTCGTCGTGGCCGCCGGTGGCGACGGCACGGCCGGGCTGGTGGCCGAGGACCTGCTCGGCACGGACACCGCCCTCGCGGTGCTTCCGCTCGGGAGCGTCATGAACATCGCGCGAGCGCTGGGTGTCCCGCGCGAGCTCGAGCCGGCGGCCGCATTGATCGCGGGCGGCGAGGTCGTCAGCATCGACGTCGGGGAGGCGACGACCGCGGACGACCAGCGGGTACGGTTCTTCGAATCCGGCTCCGTCGGCATGAATGCCGCGATGTTCCGCGAGGCAGCCCGGTTCGATGACGGCGATTGGGGTTCGATCCTCCGGACCGTGTGGGTCGCCCTGCGCTACCGTCCCGCGCGGATGCGACTCGAACTGGACGACGGTCTGGTGCGGACCCGGGCTCTGATGGTCACCGTCTCCAACGGCCCATATACCGGCGTCGGCATGACGGTCGCCCCGAACGCACGACTGGACGACGGCAAGTTCGATATCCGCGTCTTTCGTGGGTTCTCGAAGTGGGAGCTGGTGCGCCACCTCGCGGCGATCGCGTTCGGTCGGCGACGCTATGCCCCGCACGTCTCGACCTATCGTTCGGGATCGGTCGGGATCACCAGCGCCCACCCGTTGCCGGCACGCGCCGATGGCACCGACCTGGGTACGACGCCGGTCAGGTTCCGAACGCTCCCGGGCGCCTTGCGGGTCGTGCGGGCGGCCAGACCGGACGGCGGGCCGACGAGTCCGTCCCGCGGGGAGTCTCAGCCCGCGGCGGGCGGTTCGTCGGAGGCCACGTCCAGCCGCCGGCGCATGTAGTACTCGGTGAACTCGCGGCACCGGCCCTCGCCGTCGAACCGACAGACGAAGATGTTGGCGAACTCGCGGTCGACCTCCCGTCGGTCGTCGGTCAGGTAGCGGGTCCGGCCGTGCGCAACGAACACGTCGCCGTCGATCGCGAGCACGTCATAGTCCGCCTGCCACGACCCCGGCTCGTCGGGATCGTCGAGCCATGAGGCCACGAGCGGCGCCCGACCCACGACCGCCTCGTCGAACGGGTCATATGCGTACCGCACATCGGGACTGAAGAGGTCGCCGATGGCCACCGGATCGTTGAGCCGCCACGCGTCGTTGTAGCGCTGGAGCCAGTCGCGGAACCCGGCGCGATCCATGGAAGCCTCCCAGTCGGGTGGGTGATGCCCGAACCGTAGCACCGGAGCACGAACTGGCATGATGCCGCCGTGCGCATCCCCACCCGCGTTCGCCGCGTCGCTGGCCGTGCCGCTCGTCGCGTCGCACCCGACCGGGCGGTCGTGGGCTGGCCTCCGGAGATCGGACGCCCCGGACGCCGCCACAACGCCCGACCACGCGTCGGCCTCGTCGGGTTCTACGGACCGGGCAACTACGGGGACGAGCTGTTCCTCGACGTGTTCGACCGATATCTCGGCCCGGTCGCCGACATCGATGTCGTCTTCGATTCCGCGACCCGCCCGTACTTCGCTCGACCGGTCCGCGACGTCGTCCGCGACCACGATGCCATCGTCATCGGCGGCGGCGATCTGCTGATCTCGTGGGCCACGAGCGATCGGTACTGGCTCGCCGACTACCTCCGCCGGCCGGTCCACGTGATCGGCGTCGGGGTCCCGACATGGCGACCTGCCAAGCCCAGGGTCGTCAAGGAGCTCAGTGACTTCCTGCGCCATCGCAACGTTCGCTCGATCACCGTGCGCGACGAGGAGAGCGCGGCGTGGATCCGCGAGCACCTCCGGCCGAGGGTCGAGGTCGACTCGTCGGCCGACCTCGTCTTCGCCCTGCCGTTGCCGGCCGTGGAGCGGCCTGCCGATCCGCCGATCCTCGGGATCGCCGTCCGGTGGCGCGAGGGCGGCGACGACTACACCGCGGTGCGCTCGCTCGCGGCGCGCGGTCGTGACCTGGGCTATCGACTACGCACCATCGTGCTCTCGACCGGTGACGTCCGGGCGCGCGACGAGCGTGCCCTCGACGAGCTCGGCCTGGACGACGCCGAGCGGATCGCCTCGGACGACCTGGCAGTCCTCACGCGCGCGATCGGGGAGTGCTCGCTGCTGGCGAGCCATAAGTTCCACGGCACGGTCGTGGCCGTGAGCTACGGCATCCCCTCGATCTCGATGAGCACGACCGACAAGAACCGCAACCTGCTGCGCCGGCTGGGTCGCCCGGAGCTCGTGTGCGCGTTCGACGACCCGAGCCTGCCCGATCTCGTGGTGCGCCCGCCGGCAGCCATCGATCTCGCCGTGAGGGACGCGATGGCCGCCGAGGCGACCGCCAGCATGGAGCGCCTTCGCGAGCGGATCCTCGCGGGCTGACGCCATCGTTGCGCCTGGGGCTACAGCTGGCCCCGGATGTGCTGTAATCCGGGTTCGCGCTCGCGGGCGCAGAGGAGGACCCATGGGCATCGGCACGGCTTCGGGGGCGCTGACGACCGACGAGATCGTCGCCCTCACGCGGGAGCACACCTTCTTTTCGTGGTCGGTGCAGGGCGCCATCGACCCCATTGCGATCGATCGTGCCGAGGGCGTCTGGCTGTACACCCCGGACGGCGCTCGGATCCTCGACTTCAACAGCCAGCTGATGTCCGTGAACATCGGCCACGGCGACCGGCGCGTGATCGACGCCATCACGGAGCAGGCGACGAAGCTGCAATACGTCCAGCCGGCCTTCGCCACGGAGATCCGCGCGCGCCTGGGGGCGAAGCTGGCGGAGATCCTGCCGGGGGACCTCGACAAGGTGTTCTTCACGCTCGGCGGGGCCGAGGCGATCGAGAACGCGATCAAGCTCGCCCGGCACTACACCGGTCGATACAAGCTGCTGGCCCGCTACCGTTCGTACCACGGCGCGACGATGGGGGCGATGACGCTCACCGGCGACCCACGCCGGCTGGCGAACGAGCCGGGCCTCGTCGGCGTCGTGCGCTACCCCGACACGCATCGCTGGGGAGAAGCGGAGCCGCGTCCCGTGGGGGAATCGCTGCAGGGCCTCGAGGACGTCATCCGCTACGAGGGCGCCCACACGATCGCGGCAGTGTTCCTCGAGACGATCGTCGGCACGAACGGCATCCTCATCCCGCCCGACGGGTATCTCCAGGGCGTGCGTGAGATCTGCGACCGCAACGGCATCCTGATGGTCTGCGATGAAGTGATGGCCGGCTTCGGACGGACGGGGCGCTGGTTCGCGGTCGATCACTGGGATGTGGTCCCGGACCTGATGACGATGGCCAAGGGGCTGACGTCGTCGTACCTGCCTCTCGGTGGCGTCGCGATGCGCCATCACATCGCCGAGGCCTTCAACGACAAGATGTTCTACGGCGGGCTGACCTACTCGTCGCACCCGGTCTCGCTGGCGGCCGCGCTGGCCACCATCGGGGTGTACGAGGAGGACGGCCTGATCGACAACGCCGCCCGCCTCGGCGCGCGCATGCGCGAGCATCACGAGCGTCTCGCCGCCCGGCATCCGTCGGTCGGGGCGCACCGCAGCCTCGGGCTGTTCGGCATCCTGGACCTCGTCCGCTCGCGAGACCCGTGGACCCCGATGACGCCGTTCAACGGCACGTCGGACGAGATGAAGGCCATCGGCAGGTACTTCCGCGACCACGGGCTGTACACGATGCTCGCCAACAACTCGATCCACACGAACCCGCCGCTGTGCATCAACGAGGACGAGCTGGCGACCGGCTTCGAGATCATCGATGCCGCGCTCGACATCGCCGACGCGGCGGTGACGGGCTAGCCGGGTGGCGCGGATCGCGGGCTCGAGCATCGGATGACGGTTGCCGCGACGGCGTCGTCTCGGGGCCGCTCGAGGCGCCGACAAGTGGTGCTGTTCGGGTCCTTCGCGCTGGCCGTCCTCGTGCTGTGGGAAGCGGTCAAGTTCGTTGGCGGGGTGCCCTGGCGGTTCCCGAATGCGCTGGGGCTCGGGATCGATGTCTTCCACACCCCGCCCTTTCGATGGTCGTTCGCGAACGACCTCAACCTGCCCCACTGGTTCAACATCCTGAACGTCCTGGGTCAGCCGGTGCAGCGCGGAGCGGACGAGAATCTGGCCACCTTCCTTGCCGGGGCTGCGTTCTACACGTGGCGCGAGGCGGCCATCGGGTTCATCGTCGGGGCGCTGCTCGGCCTGGTCCTCGCGACCCTCTTCGTGCACTCGCGCCTCGCCGAGCGTGCGTTCGTGCCGTACGTCGTCGCGAGCCAGACGATCCCGATCGTGGCGCTGGCGCCGATGGTCGTGTACGCGTTCGGTCCGAGCGTCGCATCGGTCGTCATCATCGCGACCTACCTGACCTTCTTTCCCGTGACGATCGCGATGATCCGCGGGCTCCGCTCGCCCGACCCGCGAGCCCTGGAGCTCATGCGGTCCTACGCCTCGTCGGCCTGGGACATCTACCGCAAGGTGCGCCTCCCGGCATCGCTGCCATACCTCTTCACCGCCTTGAAGATCGCGGCAACCGCCTCTATCGTCGGCGCGATCATCGGCGAGGGTCCGGGCGGCATCCCCGACGGTCTCGGGCGGGCGATCATCAACTTCAACCAGGCCTACATCACCAGTCCGGAGAAACTGTGGGGGGCCATCCTGGTCTCGTCGCTGCTCGGGGTCTCGTTCTTCGCCCTGATCCGCGTGCTCGAGATGTTCGTCCTGCGCGGCCGTACGGCGGTCCCCGAGCTGTGACGCGCGCGTTCAGGGTCCGTCCATGACCGACACCGGACGGGCCGACACCGCACATGCCGACGCCGCACATGCCGACGCCGCTCCGACCGCAGACACCGTCGTCCGCATCACCGGCGTCGACAAGACGTTCGCGCGGGACGGCGTCGTGGTCACCACCGCGCTGTCCGGCATCGACCTCGCCATCCGCCGTGGCGAATTCGTCTCGCTCATCGGTCCGTCGGGCTGTGGCAAGTCGACGCTGCTGCGGGTCATCGGCGACCTCGTCGCTCCGACCGCCGGTTCCGTCGAGGTCAACGGGAAGCCGGCCGCGCGGGCGCGCCGGGATCGGGACTACGGCATGGTCTTCCAGGCTCCCGTCCTGTTCGACTGGCGGACGGTCGAGGACAACGTGAAGCTCCCCCTCGAGCTGATGGGGTACGACGGTCCACGGCGGACCGCACGGGCGAAGGAGATGCTCGACCTCGTCGAGCTCGGCGACTTCCTCAAGCACCACCCCTACCAGCTGTCGGGTGGGATGCAGCAGCGCGTCGCGATCGCCCGTGCACTGGCATTCGAGCCCGCCATCCTGCTGATGGACGAGCCGTTCGGCGCGCTCGACGAGATGACGCGCGAACGGATGAACCAGGAGGTCCTCCGGATCTGGGAGGCTACCGGGACGACGATCGTGTTCGTGACCCACTCGATCCCCGAGGCCGTCTTCCTGTCCTCACGCGTCGTCGTCATGAGTGCGCGGCCCGGGCGCATCACCGATGTCATCGAGATCGACCTGGCGCGACCTCGTGGTGTCGCGACGCGTGAGGAACCACGCTACTTCCAGCTCGTGACGGCGGTTCGCGAGGCCCTTGGCGCCGTGGATCGGGTGACGAGATCGGCGAGGAGCCCATCGACGACGGAGCCGCTGCCTCGGCGGATCGAACCGCCGCGGAGGGAGGCATCGGGTGAGCGTCGCGACCGCGCGACCGGCGATGCAAGGACGGATGGGCGCGGCCGCATGGCTGCGTCGGATCCGCTGGTACCTGCCGGCCGTGCTCGTGTTCGTCGGGGCCATCGGGCTGTGGGAGCTGGTCGTCCAGAACATCGACCTGCGCGGGCTGCCCCTGCCCGCGCCATCGGAGATCGTCAGTGCCCTGATCGGATCGTGGGGCGCTGGTCGGTGGCCGATCGGCAAGGCGGCCGCGGCGACGCTGTTCGAGGCGCTTGGTGGCCTGGCGATCGGCACCGTCGCAGGGGTCGTGATGGCGGGCCTGACCGCACGGTTCGTCACGGCCCGTGAGCTATTGCTGCCATTGGCCATCGGCGCGAGCGCGGTGCCGATCATCGCGTTCGCGCCGCTCATGAACAACTGGTTCGGCGTCCTCAACCCGTTGTCCAAGATGATGATCGTGGCGGTCCTCGTGTTCTTCCCGGTCGTTGTCAACGTCACCCGCGGGCTCACCTCGGTGGAACCCGCCGCGCTCGAGCTCATGCGCTCGTACGCGGCGTCGGATTGGTCCATCCTGTGGCGGGTGCGCGTGCCGAACGCGCTCCCGTATTTCTTCACGGCACTCAAGGTGGGCTCGACACTCAGCCTGATCGGTGCCATCGTCGGGGAGTACTTCGGTGGCTCCAGCGACGTGCTGGGACGGGTCATCGTGCAGAGTGCAAGCGCGCTACGGTTCGACGTGACGTGGGCCGCGATCGTCGTCGGCGCGGTCTCGGGGATCGTGTCCTATCTCGCGATCGCAGCCGTGGAACGGGTCGTGATCCCGTGGCACGCATCATTGCGGGCCGGGGAACCATGAGGAGGCAGCCGTCCATCGGGGAGGCCGAGGGCGAGCCGACAAGCGTCCGCGCATCGCGCGGACGGACGAGCGTCCGCGCAGGGCGCGGCATCCATCGGAGGAGGAGTTACGACATGCGAAGGAACCAGTTCCTCGCGCTGGCGGCGACCGCCAGCGTCCTGCTCACGGCGTGTACGTCGGGCGGCGGGACGAGCGCCGCACCGTCGGCTGCTTCGACGGCGCCCAGCACCGCGCCGAGCGCGGCACCAGGGTCCGAGGCGCCGGCTTCGGCAGCCGTCCGGCTGCAGCTGCAATGGGCACCGCAGGCGCAGTTCGCCGGCTATTTCGCGGCCGTCGAGCAGGGCTTCTATGAGGCGGCCGGCATCGACCTGACGATCGTGCCGGGCGGTCCCGATGTCATCCCGCAGGCGGCAGGCTCGGCGGCCGACGGGCCCGAGTTCACGATCAGCTGGGTGCCCAAGGTGCTCGAGGCGCGCATCGGCAATCCCGCGTCCGATCTCGTCAATATCGCGCAGGTGTTCCAGCGATCCGGCACGCTTTCGGTGTCCTGGAAGGAAACCAACATCACCGGACCCGCGGACTTCGCCGGCAAGAAGGTCGGTGTCTGGGACTTCGGCAATGAGTTCGAGGTCACGGCGGCTGCCAAGAAGGCCGGCCTGGAGGCGGGCACCGATTACGAGAAGGTCATCCAGCCGTTCGACATGACGCTGCTGCTCTCGAAGCAGATCGACGTCGCCGAGGCGATGATCTACAACGAGTACGCCCAGGTCCTCGAGGCGACGAACCCGGACACCGGCGCGCTGTACCAGCCGACGGACCTGAACGTCATCAACTACAACGACGAGGGCACGGCGATGCTCCAGGACGCCATCTTCGCGCGAGCCTCGTGGCTGGGCGAAGCGGGCAACGAGGACATCGCCAAGAACTTCCTCAAGGCATCGTTCCAGGGCTGGATCTACTGCCGGGAGAACCCCGCCGACTGCATCCAGTACACCGTCGACCAGGGTTCGACCCTGGGCGCGGGTCATCAGGCCTGGATGATGAATGAGATCAACCCGCTGATCTGGCCGTCGCCAAACGGGATCGGGATGATCGATCCCGCCCAGTGGCAGCAGACCGTCGATGTCTCGATCGGTGCGGGCATCATCACGGAGGCGCCGCCTGCCGACGCCTACCGGACGGACCTCGCGGAAGCCGCACTCGGCGAGCTGGCCGACGCCGACACGAAGGGCGCGTCCTTCGTGAAGGGCACGGTCGAGGTCACGCCAGGCGGCAACTGATCTCGCGGTAGCTCGCAGATGCGTGACGGCCGGCCCTCGACGGGCCGGCCGTTTCGCTTGGTCGTGGGCCGCGACCTGTGCGTGCCGGTCCGTGCCGGGCGGCTATCGTGTCCGGGCGTGCCGCGCGTCGCTCTCGCACAGGCCCGTGACGGGCCATGCTCTCGCACAGGCCGGGCCCGCGGCCGGTCCGATCTCATCCCTGCGTGCGCTGGGACCGCTCCAACCACCACATCGAGACCAGCATCGGGCGCCACAGTCTCGTCTGCGCGCTCGCCGACGCGATCTTCGTGCAAGGGAAGCGCGTACCGAGCCATCAAGTCGCCGGAGATTTGCCGCTGAGGCTTCGATAAGCGTTCGCTGGTACGGTCCCAGCGGAATCCCGCCGCATTGCGGGAGGTTTGTGAGGTGGTCAGGCGGGTCAGGCGCACCAATGCAGTCATCCAGGGCCAGCGCGAGGCGGCGACCATGTCAGGCACGCTTGGATCGGCCGTGCGCCATCGGCGCCGCGCCATGCGAATGTCCCTCGCTGACCTTGCAGGGCGGGTCGGGCTCAGCCGGACCCGGATCGCGGAGATCGAACGCGGCGAAGGCCTCGGCGCTCCGCTCCAGACCTGGATCGCCCTCGGGATCACCCTGGGACGACCGCTCGCGGTCGCCTTCACTAGACCGCTCGGGGAACCCCGTGCCCCCGCCGATACCGGCCACCTCGAGATCCAGGAGCATGTGCTCCGGCTGGCAGCGGCCACCGGTCGGCACGGCACCTTCGAACTGCCGACGCGTCCCAGTGACCCCCTCCGCTCGACGGATGTCGGCATTCGGGACGACCGCCATCGGGTCCTGATCCAGACGAGTGCTGGAACACGTTCGGCGACCTCGGGGCGGCCATCCGGGCCACCAATCGCAAGACCGCCGAGGCCGAGAATCACGCGATCGCCACTGCAAGCGGCGACGCCGGGTCGTATCGTGTCGGGACTGTTTGGGTCGTTCGGGCCAGCGCCGCCAATCGCGCGGCCATCGGGCGATACCCCAACATCATCGACGCGGCCTTCCCCGGATCCTCGCGCCGATGGATGGCCGCCCTCGCCGGGGGCACGGAACCCCCGACAGAGCCCGGCCTCGTCTGGTTCGACCCCGGCACGCGCCGCCTCACCGAGCACCGGCGCGCTACGATGCGGGGGTGACCGACGCAGCCCCGACCGACGCCGACACGCCCGACCCCGCCGACGCTCCCGCGCTCGCGCCAGCGACCCTCCACGTCTCGACCCACCCGGCCGTCTTGCACAAGCTCGCCGTCCTGCGCGACGTGGACACCGAGCCCAAGAAATTTCGCGAGGTCGTGCGGGAGCTGAGCTGGCTGCTCGGCTACGAGGCCCTCGAGGACGCGCAGACCAGACCGCTCCAGATCCGCACCCCGATGGAGGAGATGGAGGCCAGCGAGCTCGGCGAGCGCATCGGTCTGATCCCGATCCTGCGCGCCGGCCTCGGCATGGTCGACGCCATGCTCGAGCTGATGCCGACCGCACAGGTCTGGCACCTGGGCCTGTTCCGCGACGAGCGCACGCTCCGCCCCGTCGAGTACTACAACAAGCTGCCCGACTCGGCGTCGGTCGACCTGTGCCTGATCCTGGACCCGATGCTCGCGACCGGCGGCTCGGCGACCGCCGCGATCGACGTCCTGAAGCGCTGGGGCGCGGTCAAACCCGTCCGGATCAAGCTGATCAACCTCATCGCCGCGCCCGAGGGGGTCGCCGCTGTGCAGGCGGCCCACGCCGACGTGGAGATCCACTGCGCCGCGCTCGATCGAGGCCTCAACGAGAAGGGCTACATCGTCCCCGGCCTCGGTGACGCAGGCGATCGCCAGTTCGGGACCGGCAACAGCGGCTGAGGCGGCGGATCGTGGTGAAAGCCACTCGTTACGCGCCTCCGCTGAAACGAGGTTTCGCGGCACGAGCAGCCCGGCACGCCTGATCCAGAACCCCACTTGACTGGCGGTGCGACTCCGACGACCGGCGGTCAGGTAAGCGCCAGCGAAGGGTCGGTCGCGACGCTGGCATTCGGTCACGCTCCGGTTCTCGGGGAGCGTCAGTCCGCCGGGACTAGAGCAGCCCCGTCGCGCCCAGCTCGCGGGCCAGCGCGTCGACGGGAGCCTTCTCCTCGTGGCTTAGACTCGCCGCATGGGACTCTTGACCTTCAGCATCAACGTCACCCTGGACGGCTGCGTCGACCACCAGGAGGGAATCGCCGACGACGAGACGCACGCCTTGTTTACCCGCCTCATCGACGAGTGCGGGGCGATGCTGTGGGGCCGCGTCACCTACGAGATGATGGAGAGCTCCTGGCCGGCGGTCGCCCGCGGCGACGAGGAGGCGCCGCCGGCGCTGCGCGAGTGGGCGGTCAAGCTGGAGGCCAAGCCGAAGTACGTGGTGTCGTCGACACGAACGGACTTCCCGTGGACCAACAGTCACCACATCGCCGGCGACCTGCGCACGGGCGTGCAGAAGCTCAAGGACGCCACCCCGGCCGGCGTGCTCCTCGGTAGCGGCAAGCTCGCGACCGAGCTCGACCGGCTGGATCTGATCGACGAGTATAAGTTCCTCGTCCACCCCAGGATCGCCGGCCACGGCCCGACCCTGTACCAGAACGGGCTGCCCAGCACGCGACGGCTCGAGCTGGTCTCGGCGAAGCCGCTCCGCAGCGGCGCGGTCGCCATGCACTACCGGCGCGCGCGCTGACTGGAGCCTCCGCCGGGCGGCTCATCCAGGACCGACGCGGCCGGCTGACGTCACTGCGCCCGCCACTGGTGGAGCACCGTCTCGCCGCAGTCGCGGCAGACCCAGGTACTCCGGTATGACCTCGGTTGCCCGTCCGCGAGGATCGTCGCCGAACGGGCACGTCGCTGGCTCGGGTGCGGCCGACGCGGACGCCGAGCGAATCGGGGATTGACATCCTCGCCGGATGGCCGTACAGTACCAACAGGTTATATAACCACTCGGTGATTTGCATGGACGCAGACGACACCCGCACCGACCCCGATCCGCTCAGTACGACGTTCGCCGCCCTGGCCGATCCGACCCGGCGGGCGATCCTGGCCCGCCTCGCCCACGGGGAGGCGTCCGTCAAGGACCTGTCCGCTCCGTTCGAGATGAGCCAGCCGGCGATCTCCAAACATCTCCGGGTGCTTGAGCGGGCCGGACTGATCGAGCAGGGACGGCAGGCACAGTGGCGACCACGCCGACTGCGGGCAGGCCCGTTGCGTGACGTCGCCGACTGGGTCGGCGAGTACCGACGGCACTGGGAGGAAAGCTTCGAACGGCTGGATGCGTTCCTCCGCGATCTCAACGACAGCCAGGACCAACGACAGCCAGGACCAAGGAAAGGGAGACGACGATGACCGCGACCCGAATCGACCGGGGTAGCACCGACACCACGACGATCTACTCCGATGGCGCCGACCTCGTGTTCGAGCGAACGTTCGACGCATCCCGCGAACAGGTCTGGAAGGCCCTGACCGACCCCGAGATCGTCCCGCGTTGGTGGGGCCAGCGCGGCAGCACGACGGTCGTCGAGGAGATGGACGTCCGGCCAGGCGGCAAGTGGCGCTACATCAGCAGGGCACCGCACCGCGACGACGTCACCTTCTACGGCGAGTACCTCGAGGTCACACCGCCCTCGGGCTACAAGTGGACCTTCATGTTCGACGTCGAGGGCGTCGGCCCGATGGGTGGGCCGGAGACCCATATCCTCGAGGAGGTCGACGGCAAGACGAAGATCACCTCCATCGGACACATGGGTTCGCCCGAGGCGATCGACGGCGCCCTGGCGACCGGCATGGTCGGTGGTGCGATCGAGACATGGGACCGCCTGGAGGCCCTGCTGGCCACGGGCTGATGAAGCGCTGGAGCCGGGCATCCCACCGATGGGCTGCCCGGCTTCGTCGTGTCCGGCGGTTGCCCGACCGGCCGTCAGCGGACCCGGGTCGCGCCTATCATCGGACGTCCAGACACGGCGCGGGAGTCACCGGATGCTGATCGCGGTCACGGGCGGAAGCGGCAAGCTCGGACGTGCGGTCGTCGCCGATCTCCTCGCCCATGACGAGGAACTCCTGGTCCTCGATCTCCAGGCGCCGAGGGATCGGGGAGTCGCGTTCACGCGTGTCGACTTCACGGATTTCGGCCAGACGCTGGAGGCGCTGACCAGGATCGACGACCGCCACGACGGCCTCGATGCGGTCGTCCACCTGGCCGCGATCCCGGGCCCGGGCATGGTCCCCGATGCCGCGATCTTCGCCAACAACCTCATGGGCACGTACAACGTCTTTTCGGCCGCGCGGCACGCGGGGATCCGCAACGTCGTCTGGGCATCGAGCGAAACGGTCCTGGGACTGCCATTCGACACACCGCCGCCGTATCTGCCGGTGGACGAGGAGGTCCCCGTTCGACCCGCGACGTCCTATTCGCTCGGCAAGGACCTCGAGGAGGAGATGGCGCGCCAGTTCTGCCGCTGGGACCCGCGGCTCAAGATGATCGGGCTGCGATTCTCGAACGTGATGGAGCCGGACGACTACGCGGCATTCCCCGGCTACGATGCCGACCCCGAGCTGCGCCGCTGGAACCTGTGGTCATACATCGATGCCCGCGATGGCGCCCAGGCGGTCCGTCTGGCGCTCCGGCACGAGACGACCGGGATGGACGTGTTCGTGATCGCCAATGCCGACACCGTCATGACACGTCCGACCGCTGAGCTGATCGCCGCACGGTTTCCCGGCGTCCCCGTCCGCAAGGAACTGAAGGGGAACGAGACACTGCTTTCCATCGACAAGGCCCGCCGCGTCCTCGGTTACGAGCCGGTCCACAGCTGGCGCGAAGAAGGCACCACGGCCGGCGCCTGACCCGGCGTCAGGGCCGCGTGATCGACAGCTTGTCTCCGACCTTCGAGAACTGCAGGTCGAGGTCGTATTCGATCCGCTGGAGCTGGCCGCTCTGCCCGACCCGTGCTTGCGCCTTGAGGTGCCAGGCGCCCCGTCGCGGGCGGCCCTTGTCGTCGATCACCAGCTCCAGGGTCGACCCGTCGACCTTCTCCTGCCGGACCAGGCCCGGGATGGTGGTCGGGTGGATCAGCACGGCCTTGGGGATCGAGATCTTGTGGAATTCGGTTCCATCGATGATGGTAGGTCCCAGGTACGTGACGTCCTCCGCCGTCGCAACCGCCTTGAACGGCGCGTAGGTGTCGGTGGCGACGTTGAAGCCCTTCATCGCCGTCCACGAGCCGCCGTCGCTCCGAATGTAGCCCTTGCCCTTCACGGCCCGGACCTCGACGCGGATCTTGCCGGCGCCCGGATAGTCGCGGCTGAGGTCGTAGGTCCACGAGGACGCGAAATCGGCGCCCGACACGTCCATCCGACCGACGGTCGCCAGCGTGTCCGCGGACAGCGCGGTCTTGCCTTCGAAGGCGATCCTGTAGCTCAGCTTCTTGCTGGCGACCGACTTCGCGAATGCCGCGATCGCGAGGTCGTACGGTTTCGGGGCGCGGCTCGGTTTCGGGGACGCGACGACGGCCGTGGACGGTCCGGCCCCGATCGACGGCGTGGCGGTCTGCCCCGGGGCGAGCGAGGGGACCAACGCGGACAGATCCCTCGAGCAGCCGGCCAGGACGAGGAGCGCCACGACGGCCATCACGGGCGCACGCCAGCGCCGACCGTGGACGCGGATGCGCTGGACCGGGCGCGCTGGGGCGGCGTGTCGGATCGGTCGTGCCAATGGATCTCCAGCGACAGGGTGGCTGCGGGGGCGGTGCATCCCCGGACGAACGCACCGTACCAGCCTCCGACGATGCCGGGCCTGGTTCGGAGGGACCATCCCCCACCCGTACTACCCGAGCGCGCCCCGGCGACCTCCGCGCGGTATCCTCGCGGCTGTGACCGCCATCACCGAGCGCGCGACGCCCAGGAACGGCCGGCCGCGCGTGAAGCCTCGCGCCCGGTCCGAGACACCGGTCCTGGTGCGCCAGCTACGGAACGGCATCGAAGAGAGCGTCCACCGCGGCGACATCGTCGAAGCGGACGTCAGCGGCCGACTCATCCACCAGCTCGGCGACCCCGATCGCCTGGTCACCCTGCGGTCGACCGTCAAGCCATTCGGCGTGCTCGCCCTCATCGAGGCGGGTGGCGTGGAGGCCTTCGACCTGGAACCGGCCGAGCTCGCCATCATGGCCAGTTCGCACAGTGGCGAGGACTTCCACGTCCGCACGATCCAGGGTGTATTCCGCCGCGCCGGGGTCAGCCAGGCCCTGCTCGCCTGTGGGAACGAGGGCATGCCGCTCGACGCCCTGACCGCCGCGCGGCTGGCGCGCGACGGCGAGAAGGCGAGCCCCATCCGCCACATGTGCTCGGGGCAGCACGCCGTCACGTTGCTGCTCTCCCGGCTCAAGGGATGGGATCTTGAAACCTACTGGGAGCCACAGCACCCAGCCCAGGCTGCGTACCGCAGCGCGGTCGCGCGGGCCTATGGGACGACCCCGGAGCGTCTGCGAACGGCCATCGATGGCTGCGGGGTCGAGACATTCGCCTTCCCGCTGCGCCAGGTGGCCCAGGCCTACGCGTTGCTGGCCGACCCCGGCGCGGTGCCGGCCAAGGATCCGCGGCGCGCCCTGGCGCCTGCACTGACCCAGGTCCGTGACGCGATGCTCGCCAATCCGGAGATGATCGGTGGTCGGCACGATCGCCTCGATACCTCCCTGATGAAGGCCGTGGAGGGGCGGGTCATCAGCAAGGCCGGGATGGAGGCGCTGCGCGGCCTGGCCATCCTGCCCGGGCCGCGTGCCGGCACGGCCGGGACGGGCGCCTCGGGGATGGCCGTCAAGATCGAGGACGGCGACGGCTACGACCGCGGGACCTGGGCGGCATCTGTCGAGGCGCTCAGCCAGGCGGGCGTGCTGGACGGCCAGGCCCTTCGGGTCCTGGCGCGTTATCACAAGCCGACGATCCTCGATCCGCACGGCCGGGTCGGCGCCGAATCGATCGCCGACTTCGAGCTCGTGCCGGTCGGGGAACTGATCGGCTGAACGGCCCGCCGGCGTCCGCCCCACCCTTCGGACGGATCCGCCGCAAGATAGTCCCACCATGGCCCCCGACAGCGATCCCTACCGAACGCTCGGCCTGACACGCGACGCGACGCTCGATGAGGTTCGCCGGGCCTATCGACGCCTGGCCAAGGCCAACCATCCAGACGCGGCGGGCGAGGCGTCGCTCCAGCGGTTCCTGTCCATCCAGGCGGCCTACGACGCGATCGCCGGACCCGATGCCCGAACACGTCGATCGGGGACGCCCAGGCCGGCGAGTCCGCGGCGGGCCTGGGACGCCGAGCGTGACCGGACCGACGCGACCTATCGAGCCTACGGCGGCCGTTCTCGGCGGACGCGACCCGGCGGCGCGCCCGGGTCGGGGGCGAGCGCCGGTCCGGGCCAGGGAACGTCGACGGGCCGACCGGCAGCTGGTCGTCCGCCCGCGGACGGGCCGCCGAGTGGCCGCCCAAATCGACCGGAGCGACCGCCCAACAAGGCCACACTCGGCTCGACCTCCTACGACGGGGCCGACGCGGAGCCATTCGAGCCCGACTGGGGCGGCGCGTCGTGGTACGGCACGACGTCAGGAACGTACTGGACGCTGAATCCGAAGGAGTACGCCGACCCCCGAAAGCACGGGCCGGAGTACCAGGCACGGGCGCGCCGCAAGCTGGCCGGGCAGGGGAGCGCCGACGATCGAGATCGGGCCGGACCCGCGACGGCGGCGCATGTGGCTCCGCCGGGAGCAGCGGCGTCGCCCGATGCCTCGCCCGCGGGCGCCCCGGAGAGTTCCCCGCCCCCCGACGGCACGGCGCCGGGGCCAGAAACAGTCGGGCCGACCGGCCATCGCTTCGACGGGCGCACGACCGGCGAACAGCCGAGCGCGACGCATACCGCCGCGTCCTGGTGGGAGGCGACGGCCGGTCGCCAGCCACGCTCCGAGACTGCGTCCACACGGCAGCCGCCGGGCGGGACCCCTGGACGCCGCGCGACCGGCGAGCGGAGCGGGACGCGCACGGCGCCGTACGACGGCTCGTCGGCCTGGACCGGTGAGGACACGCCCGGCGGTGGCGCGCGTGCGTCGGGCGGCGACGTCAGCCGCACCTCGTTCCCGGACCGTGGCTCTCCCCGCCTCACGACCGACGGTGTCCTCGAGGCCATCCGCTCGTGGCTGGACGACGATCGGCCCGGCGCGGTCGGTCGAGTGGCACGGGCGGTCGTTGGCTGGGCCCCGATCGCGCTCGGCGTCGGCTGGCTGGCTGGTGAGATCTCCGGGTGCGGGCGCTTCGCCGCGGGCTGTGACGACGCGGTGGCATCGTCGACGTGGGTCGCGCAGATCGCGCTCCTGGTGGTGTTGCTCGCGGCCGGGCGGCTGGCCAGGATCGCCGCGGTCGCCACGCTCGCGACGCTGGCCGCGGCCATCCCCGCCGCGCTGTTGCTGTCCGCCACCGGCAACCCGGACGACACCGCCGCCGGCCGTCTGGCGCTGAGTGGGCTGCTCGTGATCGCGTGGGTCGTCGGCCTCCTTTCGGGGGTGGCGCGCGAGATTCGCACGACCGGCCGCAGCTAGCCCGGACCACCGCGATCCCGAGCCGCAGCCGTCCCGTATCCTTCGGCCATGCCCCGCCGCAACGACCAGCGCGACCTGTCCGCCGCGGCCCAGGAGTACCTCCTCGCCCTGCGCGTGACGGCTGGCGCCGACGACGGGACCCGCGCGACCGCCGCGCAGGTGGCGCGTCACCTGGGGGTCACCACGCAGGCGGCCAGCGAGATGTTTCGCCGGCTCGTGGCCGACGGACTCGTGGATCATGCCGACGATCGCGAGCTCCGGTTGACGACCGCAGGGCGCGCCGTGGCCGATGCGATCTTCCGTCGCCACGCGCTGCTGGAGTGGCTGCTGACCAGTGTCATCGGGCTCGGCTGGGCGGAATCGGACGAGGAGGCCATGCGTCTCCAGGGCGCGATCTCCCCACGGGTCGAGGCGCGCCTCGACGAGATGCTCGGCCATCCGGAGACGTGCCCGCACGGCAACCCCATCGATGCTGCGATCGCGAAGCGAAGGCCGGCGGGTGTCCGCCTGTCCGAGATCGAGGCCGGCGCGCGCGCGACCGTCTATCGCATCACCGAGGAGGCCGAGGAGGACGCCGGGCTCCTCTCCTACCTCGAGGCCCGCGCACTCAAGCCCGGTGCGCCGATCACGATCCTTGCGCGCTCCGAGTCGCTGGATTCCCTGACGCTGGATGGCCCGCTCGGGCGCGCAACGCTGGGACTGCGGCCGGCGGCGCTTGTCCGCGTCCTGCCGGGCGACGCCGATGCGTCGCTGTTCCACCGGGTGCCGGCGGGCGCGGCCGGCGGGCACTGAGCCGACCCGCCGACGCTCGCTCCCGGAAAACGTCAGGCCCCCGGCCGCCGCCCGACCTCGCTGCTACGATCGGTCGATGCCCGACCCCATCACGAGAGTCCGGATCGCCCCCAGCCCGACCGGCCCGCTCCACATCGGTACGGCCCGCACGGCGCTGTTCAACTATCTGCACGCGCGCCACGTCGGGGGCACGTTCATCCTCCGTCTCGAGGACACCGACGTCGCGCGGAGCACGATCGAACACGAGAAGGACATCCTCGATGGGCTGCACTGGCTCGGCCTGACGTGGGACGAGGGCCCCGAGGTCGCCGGCGAGCCGGCGCGCGGTCCCCACGCGCCATACCGCCAGATGGAGCGCCTTCCGAGTTATGCCGCCGCGGCCCAGCGCCTCCTGGGCGATGACCTCGCTTATCCCTGCTACTGCACGACCGAGGAGCTCGACGCCGACCGCAAGGCTCAGGAAGCGGCCAGGCAGGCGCCCCGCTACGTCGGTCGGTGCGCGGCGCTGACCCCCGACGAGCGCAGAGCGCGCGAGGCAGCGGGCCGCCGCGGGGCGCTGCGCTTCCGTGTCGGCGAAGGCGTCGTCGGCTTCGATGACATCGTCCGCGGGCAGGTCGAGTTCGACGTCAGCAATCTCGGCGGCGACTTCGTGATCGTGCGGAGCGACGGTTCGCCGCTGTACCACTTCGCGGTCGTCGTCGACGATGCGACGATGGAGATCACGGACGTCATTCGAGGCGAGGACCACCTCTCGAACACCCCGAAGCACATCCTGCTGTTCCGCGCGCTCGGGTACCAGGTGCCGCGCTTCGCCCACCTGCCGCTCATCCTGAATGCCGACCGGACGAAGATGAGCAAGCGCAAGAGCCAGACGTCGGTCGAGGCCTATATCAACGAGGGGTTCATCCCCGAGGCATTCGTCAACTATCTCGCACTGCTCGGCTGGGCGACCGGGACCGAGGAGGAGGTCCTCTCGCTCGATGAGATCGTCGAGCAATTCGACATCCGCGAGGTTCACAAAGGGGGCGCGGTCTTCGACCGCGAGCGGCTCGAGTGGCTCAACGGCCAGTGGATCCGACGGCTGTCAGCAGACGACCTCATCGATCGACTCCGGCCGTTCGTCCAGAAGGAGCTCGATGCGGGACGGATCGAGCGGATGCCGACCGACGAGGAGCTGCGCGCGCTGTTGCCCGTCATCCAGGAGCGCCTCCCGACCCTCAGCGCGATCGGCGCGCTGGTCGGGTTCCTGTGGGTCGATTCGCTCGATCTGGATCCCGAGGTGCTCGTGCCCAAACGATGGGACGCAGCGACCACCGTCGAGGGCCTGGGCGCCGCGCGCGAGACGATCGCCGCGGTGGGCGACGTCGCCTTCGAGGCCGATGAGCTCGAGCCACCGTTGCGGGCCCTGGCCGAGCGTCGCGGCTGGAAGGCCGGCGACCTGTTCATGGCCATCCGCGTCGCGGTCACCGGCCGTACGGCGACGCCGCCCCTGTTCGACACGCTCGTGGCCCTCCGACGCGAGCGAGTGCTCGAGCGGCTGGACCGGGCGATCGCCGTCCTCGCCGATACCTGACAGCGCTCGTCATGATCGACCATGAGGCTGCCGTGCAGATGATCCGCAGGAGGAGACGCAGGTGAGCGTGACGCACGAGCAGGTGCAGGGCTGGCTCGATCGGTACGTCGATGCGTGGCGGACGTACGACCCACGGGCGATCGGCGACCTGTTCGCCGAGACCGCCACCTACAGATATCACCCCTACGACCCGGAGGCCGTCACCGGACGCGAGGCCATCGTCCAGGCATGGACCGAGCCGTCCGGCGACGCGAGCAGCCGCGACGACCCCGACAGCTGGACCGCGCAGTACGAGCCGTACGCGATCGAAGGCGACCGGGCTGTGGCGATCGGCGAGAGTCGCTATACGAACCCGGACGGCTCGCTGCGCGACCTGTACTTCAACCTGTGGACGCTCCGCTTCGACGACGAGGGCCGCTGTACCGAGTTCGTCGAGTACTTCATGGAGCTCCCGAGCGGCTCAAGGCGTCCCGTTGACGGCGTCATAACGCCGCGTTAACACGCGCGGCTATGCTCAGCCTCGGATGGCACGAACGATCCTGGTCGTCGAGGACGAACCGACCTTGCGCGAGACGCTCGTGGAGGCGCTCGAGTCCGACGGATTCCGGGTGGTGGCGGCGGCCGACGGGCGCGAGGCCCTGACACAGTTTCGGGGGGAGCGTCCCGACCTCGTCCTGCTCGACCTGATGCTGCCCGAGCTGTCCGGTATCGAGGTCATGCGCATCATCCGAGCCGAATCCGGGACCCCCATCGTGTTGCTCACCGCGAAGGACTCCGAGCTGGACAAGGTCCTGGGACTCGAGCTCGGTGCGGACGACTACGTCACGAAGCCATTCTCGCTGCGCGAGCTCACGGCACGGATCCGCGCGCTCTTCCGCCGATCCGAGACGAATCTCGCGACCGGATCGGCGCCGGCGATCGTCGACCTGGGTCGGGTGCAGGCCGACCTCGCGGGTCATCGGCTCCTGCGCGACGGCGCGACGCTGCCCGTCAAGCCCAAGGCGTTCGAACTGCTGTCGTTCCTCCTGCGCAACCCCGGTCAGGTCTTCACGCGCGACCAGCTCCTCGAGAAGGTGTGGGGCTACGACTATGCCGGCGAGACCCGCACGGTCGACGTACACGTCCACTGGCTGCGCAGCCAGATCGAGGAGGATCCGGGCAATCCCGAATTCATCCATACGGTCCGCGGCGTCGGGTATGTGTTTCGCCGCCCGTCCTAGCTGAGCCCGACACGCAACGTTGACGCGGTGCTGACCGCGCGTTGACAGGTGATGTCCACGCTAGGGGCATGTCGATCATGACCCGCCAGCCCGAGGCCACGGGCGACCTCGCCATCCGCTTCGCCCAGCGCCACGGCGGCGGCACGGTCGGCAGCACTTCCGCGCCATCCGGGGACCTCCTCCCCGCGGATGGCTTCCTCGCTCCCGCTCCGGTGCTGGCGCCCGCTCGGGCGCTGGCGTCGGAGGCCATCCGGCTGCTTCGCGTCGGCGGCGACCCCGCCCGTCGACCGGCACGTTGGAGCCAGCCGGCATTCCGTCGTGAGATCGAGCTGGTGCACGCCCACCTGGCGCCGCTCCGGAGTCGAAAGGCGCTGGCCGCCTCGTACGGCCGGGAGGCCTTCCACCTGACCCTCCACGCAACAGCGCGGGACGATCCGGGTGCCGTCCGTCTCGCCTACGCACTCCGCTGGGTCGAGCTCGGGGGTGGCGATCCAGGCGCGATCTGGCCGGCGACCGCAGCCCGCGAGCAGGCCTAGCGAGCGGCCGGGAAACCACGCCCCGCCGACACAATGCCCCGCCACCGGATCCAGCGCCGCAAATGCCAACCGGGGAAGCGTTGGACGACCCTCCCGGCGGGCGGGCCTCTGACGGCGCCGCTGGCCGCGCCTCGGCCGCTATCCTTACCCGGCCATGCGACTGTCCCACCTCTTCTTCGCCACGCTCCGCGATGACCCGGTCGAGGCCGAGATGCCCTCACACCGCCTGCTTCTGCGAGCGGGCTACGTCCGCCAGCTCGGCTCCGGTATCTATTCGTTGCTGCCGCTCGGCAAGAAGGTCAGCGACCGGGTCGAGCAGATCATCCGCGAGGAGCAGGACCGGATCGGCGGCCAGGAGATGGAGATGCCGGTCGTCCACCCCGCCGACATCTGGCGAGCGAGTGGTCGATATGACGCCATCGGGGCCGAGATGGGCCGGTTCAAGGACCGTAACGGCCGGGACATGGTCCTCGCGATGACCCACGAGGAAGTGGTCGGCATCCTGCTCGCCGACATCGTCAAGTCGTACCGGCAGCTGCCGATGCAGGTCTATCACTTCCAGACGAAGTGGCGCGACGAGCCGCGCGCCCGCGGTGGGCTCATCCGCGTGCGCGAATTCGTCATGAAGGACGCGTACAGCTGCGATCGCGACGCGGCAGGGCTCGATGCCAGCTACGAGGCGCAATACGGGGCATACGTCCGCACCTTCGAACGGCTGGGCCTCGGGACCGTCGCCGTGTCGTCCGACGTCGGGATCATGGGCGGCTCGCAGGCGCACGAGTTCATGGTGCTCAACCCCGCAGGCGAGGACGTCCTGGTCCTGTGCGAGGCGTGCGGATACGCTGCGAACCGGCAGGTCGCCGCGGTCCCCAAGCCGGATCCCGCGCCAGAGGACCCGCTGCCGCTCGAGGAGGTCGCGACACCGGGGACGACCACCATCGCGTCCCTTGCGGCGTTCCTGGGTATCGGTCCGGAGCGCACGGCCAAGGCTGCGTTCTTCACGACCGGCGACGGCCGCCTCGTCACCGCCATCGTGCGCGGCGACTACGAGGTCAACGAGACCAAGCTCGGGAATGCCGCCAAGGCCATCGGTGGCATGCGGCCGGCGACCGTCGAGGAGATCAAGGCAGCCGGGATGGAGCCGGGCTACGGGTCGCCGATCGGCGCCCGCAACACCGTCGTGGTCGTGGACGACCTCGTCGCGCGGTCCGCGAACCTGGTGGCGGGCGCCAACCGCGAGGGGTTCCACTACCGCAACGTGAACGTCGGGCGGGACTTCACCGCAGACGTGGTCGCCGACATCACGAACGTCCAGGAGGGCGATCCGTGCCCGGCCTGCGGCAAGCCGGTCATCCTGCGCAACGGCATCGAGGTCGGGAACATCTTCAAGCTCGGCACGAAGTTCTCCGACGCCGCCGGCGCGACCTACCTCGGCGAGGACGGCCAGGCCCACCCCATCGTCATGGGTTCGTACGGCATCGGTGTCGGGCGGAACGTCGCGTGCATCGTGGAGGCCCACCACGACGACAAGGGCATCGCCTGGCCGGCCGAGGTGGCGCCGTACGCCGCCCACCTCGTCTCGATCGGGGCGAACAAGGAGCCGCTCGTCCAGGAGATCGCGGAACGGTTGCACGAGCTGGCCAAGGGGGCCGGACCGCGGCACGAGATCCTGTGGGACGATCGCGAGGAGTCACCGGGCGTCAAGTTCACGGACGCCGAGCTGCTCGGCATGCCCTGGATCCTGACCGTCTCGCCACGATCGCTCGCGGCCGGCGGCATCGAGGTCACCGAACGCGCCACCGGCGAACGGGCGACGCTGCCGCTCGAGGAGGTCGAGGCGAAGCTGGTGAACGGCTTCTGAGTCGGCGCTGGACGGCGCGCCCTAGTCGCTCGAGATGGCGCTCGGCGGCATCGCTCCCGGCGGTGTGTCGACCGGACGTGGCTCGACCGCGGCCGGATCCACGGTCGTGCCGTCCAGGGCGAGCACGAGATCCCCGCTTTCGACGATCTGCTCCACGAGGTCGCTCGAGGACACGATCGCCCCGTCGACCGCCTCGGGCTCATCGTCCAGCCGCTGGATGGCGAAGCTCACGGCAGGTGGGATCGACGCCGAGATCGAGATCTCGGAGATCCTGTAGGGGGAGCCCTTCTTGCGCAGCGCCTTGTTGGTCATCTCCTGGAGGGCCGTCGCCTTGATGATCAACTCGGCGAGCGTCCCAGGATCGATCTTCTCGATGACGGTGGTGACACCGCGCTTGGCCATGCCGATGGCCTCGCGGGCCCCGGCGCCAGCCCCGGACAGGCTCTTGCCGATCATGTCCTGCGTGGCCGGGTCGCCGGCGGTCCGGCCGGCGGCGGTCGCCGCTTCCTGCGCCCGCAGACGGGCGCCCTCGGCGGCCTGTGCGGCTGCTTCCTGGGCCTTCTTGATGAAGCTCACGTCGATCCCCTTCTCGACACCCCCCGGCCGTCGGCGGCTGCCCCGCGAGCATAGCGAGCCGACCCTCCCGCGACCACTACGATGTCGAGCGTCATGCCGCCACGCCCGACGCTCCCGAGCGACGACCTGTACGCGCGTCTGGGCGTCCCCCGTGATGCCAGCGCCGAGGCGATCGAGCTCGCCTGGCGGGGACTCCTGCGCAAGCACCATCCCGATATCGCGGGACCCGAGGCGCTCGAGCTCGCGAAGCGGATCAACGTCGCCCATGACTGGCTGAGCGACCCGGATCTGCGACGCCGCTATGACGGCGAGCACGGCGGCGGGATCCGGACTGGGCGTCCGCCCCGGGGACCCGCCTGGTCCGACCGTGGGGATCGAGGCGATCGGTCCCCGGCGTGGCGCCCGGTGCGTCGTCCGCCCACGACGGCCGAACGCGTGACCGCCGTCGTCGAACGAGTCGGTCGCCTCACGCGCGACGAGCTGGATCGACTGGCGCTGGCCGAGCCGGCCCCGATCGCCTTCCTGGCCACGCTCCGACGCTTCGTCCCGCCCGAGCTCGACGCGGTCATCGACCGGGCCGAGCGAGCCGCGATGGCCAACCTGCCCGGTGCGGCCCGGCGCGACCTTGCGACACGCGACGCGGTCGTCGGCCAGCTGGCCGACATCGTCCTGGGCGACATCCTCGAGGCGCTGCTCGGCGATCCGGCCGGCCCACGTGCCCGAGAGCGGCTGACGCGGGGCTGGGAGGCCGCCGTCGGGCAGCCACGCTACGGACCGGCGACCGCGGCGGTCGGCGACCTCCTGGGGCGCCTGCGTGCCCTCAGCGCCGAGGACGTCCGGGATCTCGCCACGACCGGCACGCGCGAACGGCTGGGAACAGCGCCATGGCCACGCGCGACGTCGCCCGAGGAGGACGACGCCCTCCGGGTCTCGAGCGAACTTGGCTCGGTAGACGCAGCGGCCGCGATCGACGCCGTCGCGCGCGTCGGCGAACGTCACGGCGCCCCGGCACGGCGTGCGGCCGCGCGCATCGCGCACCTGCTCGTGCTGCGCCACGCATTCCCCGCGCGCGAGTTCGATCGGCACGCGGCACCATGGCTTGGAACGCTGATCCCGCGCCTTGCCCCCTGGGGGACGCGCGTCGGCCGACGCGCCGGGAGCTGACACCGGGACCGCGGGCCGCGGCCTGTGCGATGCTCGACCCATGGACCCGTGGATCGTCATCAGCCTGGGCCTGACCGTCGTCACGCTCGTCGTCGCAGCCATCGCGATCCGCGACGGCCGGGCACGAACGAACGCCCAGGCGACCGTCCGCCGGCTGCGCGCCGATCTGGCCGGCCGGGACGAGGAGATCGCCCAGGCCGCCGCGGAGCAGGCGGGCCTCTTG
Source organism: uncultured Chloroflexia bacterium (assembly GCA_963735785.1). Lineage (GTDB taxonomy): Bacteria > Chloroflexota > Limnocylindria > Limnocylindrales > CSP1-4 > SPCO01. Next base: position 1,845,661 of record CAVTMH010000003.1, read on the forward strand.
CAGGCGCTCGGCTCGGGGATCCTGCGCGTGGATCCGGGCATGCGGGTCATCGCCGCCAATACCGCGGCGCACACGCTGCTGGATCTCGCGCCGGGGGCCCTGGTGGGTCGATCGCTGATGGAGGCGTTCCTCGACGCGAGCGTGGAATCCCTGGCCCAGGTCGCCCTCACCCAGGGGACCGCCCGCAACGAGATCCGCCGAGCCGACGCGGACGGGCCGAAGCTGACGGTGCTCGCGCGCCGCGCCCATCGGGGCGGTGTCTGGCTGGTCGTCGACGACGTGTCCGAGCTGCGCCGTCTCCAGCGGATCCGGACGGAATTCATCGATAACCTGTCACACGAGCTGCGCACGCCGCTCACGACGGTGAGCCTGCTGTCCGAGACCCTGTCACGCGACGCAGAATCGGCCGACGTCACGCTGCCGGCCAAGATGCGCGAGCGGATCGCCAAGATCGACGTCGAGACCGGGCACCTGGTCCAGATGGTCAGCGAGCTCCTCGACCTGTCACGGATCGAGGGTGGCGGGACACTGGACATGGTCGACGGGGTCGACATGGCGGGCCTGGCCGCGCAGTCCGCCGAGCGGCTCCGATCGTTTGCCGATCGCCAGGGCGCGACCCTGCGGATCGACGCGCCGACCGGGATCCCGGCCATCCGCGGCGACGCTGCCCGGCTCGGGCAGGTCGTCCTGAACCTCGTCCACAACGCCGTCAAGTTCAGCCCCGACGGCGGCGAGATCGTCGTGGCCGTTCGGCTCGTGGGCGACGAGGTCGTGACCTCGGTCGAGGATCACGGGCTGGGCATCCCGCGCGACGCCCAGGGTCGCGTCTTCGAGCGGTTCTACAAGGTCGATCGGTCGCGGCTCCGGGCCGGGGCGGGTGGCGGGACGGGTCTGGGCCTGGCGATCGCCCGTCACGTCGTCGAGCAGCACGGTGGACGGATCTGGGCTGATTCGGTCGAGGGATCCGGGTCCACGTTCTCGTTTGCCCTCCCCGCGACGCCGGACGGGACGGACTAGCCGTGGGAAGGATGCTCAGACTGGCCCACCGCGGCGACTGGCGCCACGCCCCCGAGAACACGCTGCCCGCGCTCCTTGCCGCGCTCAAGTCGCCTGCCTGCGACGGTGTCGAGTTCGACGTCCGCCTGGCTGCCGACGGAGTCCCGGTGCTCCTCCACGACGAGACGCTCGCCCGCGTGCAGGGACGGCCCGAGGCGGTCGGGACGGTGCGGGCACGCGCGCTCGAGGAGCTGGGCGTCCCGGCGCTGGAGGACGTCCTCGCCGCCCTGCCGCACCGAGCCTTCCTCGACGTCGAGTTGAAGGGCCGGCACGATCGGGCGGTCGTGGAGGTCCTGGCGGCCGGCCGCGGTCCGGGCCTCGTGAACGCCGTGGTCTCGTCGTTCTGGCCGGATACCCTCGAACGCATCGCCGGCCTCGTCCCGACGTGGCCGCGCTGGTTGAATGCCCGGGACCTCGAACCCGCGACGCTCGCGGCTGCGGTCGAGCTCGAGTGTCAGGCGATCTCGGTCGAATGGCATGCGATCGATCCGGGCTCGCTGGCGCGGGTCCGGGCGGACGGCCTCGACGTCGCGGCGTGGACCCTGCGCCGGCGGCCGACCGCAGCCCGGCTGGAGCGGATGGGGGTCATCGCGAGCTCCGTGGAGGCGACGGTCCTCGACGGGTGATCGCCCCGCGCGACGGGCGCTGACCAGGGAGCCGGCACGTCCTATCCTCGCGCCACGCGACCCACAGGAGGCGGCATGACGGACCGGGCGGATCTCGTGATCGTCGGCGCGGGGACGGTCGGGGGATGGGCATCGGTGTTCGCGGCCGCCGACGGCGTCGGGCGCGTGATCGTGCTCGAACGCGGGCTGGCCGGGATGGGCGCCTCATCTCGTGCGGCGGGCATCGTTCGCGCGCAGGGCGGCACGCCCGCGACCGTCGCACTCGGGCGCTGGTCGATCGATTTCTACCGCGGCCAGCATGCCGCGTACGGCACCGATTCCGGCTTCCGCGAGCTCGGCTACCTGATCCTCGCCGTAACGGAGGAGGACGAACGGCTGGGGCGTGAACGCGTGGCCATGCAGCACCGGGCGGGGTTGACCGACGTTCGCTGGCTCGACGCAGCGGCCGCGACGGCGATGGTCGGGACCCTGGCGCCCGACGGCCACCGTGGTGGCAGCTACCGCGACGGCGACGGCCACATCGACCCACCTCGCAACGTCCGAGCCTACTCGCTCGCGATGCAGGCGGCCGGTGTCGAGCTTCGCGAGCGGACCGCGTTCACCGGTCTGCGCCTGTCCGCTGACGGCGGGACGGTCACCGCGGTCGACACGAGCGGCGGCACGATCGAGACGGAGCGCGTGCTGCTGACGGGCGGGCCGTCGCTCCGGTCGGTCGGCGAGATCGCCGGGCTCCGCATACCGACCGGCGCGGCCCGCCACACGGTCGCGGTGCTCGAGCCCCACGACGCGTTCGCCGTCGAGGGGATGCCGATGGTGTTCGACCTCGCGGCCGGCCTCTACTGGCGGCTCGAGGAGGGCGGGCTGCTCTTCGGCTGGAGCGACCCCGACGAGGTGCCCGGCGAGGCCCGGGCGATCGACTGGGCCGCGTACGAGCGATACCGCGAGCGCCTGGCCGGGTACGTGCCGCTGACTCGCGACCTCGGACTGCGTCGCGTCTGGGCGGCGACGATCGACTACACACCGGACCATCTTCCGATCCTCGCGCCCGCCCGCCGCCCGGACGGATCCATGGTGGGCGGCGTCACGATCGCCTCGGCGGCGGGTCACGGGATGATGTGGGGACCCGCGGTCGCGCGGGTGGCGGCGGACCTGGTTGTGGAGGGCTCGACGTCGTTGACCGACGTCACGGACTTCGGGCTGGATCGGTTCGACGAGCACGGCCGCAGCCGCCTGGCGCCGGACGCGGTTGCGCTGCCGTTCCCGGTCAGCACCGACTGATCGTCAGCCGCAGCCGCAGCCATCCCCGCAACAGCCGCCACCCTCGGCGAGCACCGCCACGGCGCCCTTGGACGGCTTGGGCAGGTCGACCGGACGGATGTCGCCCGCGGTCCACGAGGTCGGCTTGGTCGCCCGCACGATCGCGCCGTACAGACCGTCGCTGACCGCGTGTGTCGGCTCGACGGAGATCTCGGCGAGGCCCACGGCCTCGAGTCCGGCCCTGTACTCGGAGAAGGACAACGCGCCGGCGATACAGCCGACGAAGCTGCCGCGGTCGGCGCGATCCTCGGGCGCGAGGGAATCGTCGGCTACGACGTCGCTGATCCCGACCCGACCTCCCGGTCGCAGCACGCGGGCCACCTCGGCCAGGACGGCCGCCTTGTCCGTCGACAGATTCACGACGCAGTTGCTGATGACGACGTCGACCGCTGCATCGCCAAGGGGGATCGACTCGATCCGGCCCTTGCGGAACTCCACGTTCGTGGCGCCCGCTTCCGCCGCGTTCCGCCGGGCGAGCTCGAGCATCTCGTCGGTCATGTCCAGGCCGTAGGCGAACCCGGTCGGACCCACGCGCGACGCCGACAGCAGGACGTCGATGCCGCCGCCCGAGCCAAGATCGAGGACCACCTCGCCCGGACGCAACTCCGCCACCGCGGTCGGGTTCCCGCAGCCCAGGCTGGCGAGGACGGCGGCGTCCGGCAGGGCGGCGCGCTCCGCGTCGTCGTAGAGCAGCCGCCCCCATGCGGGGTCGGCAGGATCGGTCATCACGGATGGGCCGCAACAGCTCGCGGCAGGGTCCGCGGCCGTATCCCGGTCCAGCACCGCGCGTGCCGCGTCTGCGTATCGCGCCCGGACCTCGTCCGTGATGGCGTCGGGGCTCGGGCTGTCAATCGGCGTGGCCTGCGTCGCGGTCATCAGTCGTCCTCGCGGCTCTATATCGACATTGGTCAATATGCCCGAGCGTCCGAGGGTTGTCAATATCGAAAACGACCGATATGCTGCCGGTCATGGCACGCACCGCACGAAGCTCTCGAACGCCCACCCAGGATCCCGACGTCCGGCTGTTGTCCGCCCTCGCCGATCCGACCCGTCTCGCCATCGTCCGCGAGCTCGCGGAGTCGAACGAGACCTGCGCGTGCGACTTCACCGCGACATGCGACGTGGGCCAGCCCACGGTGTCCCATCACCTGCGCGTCCTGCGCGAGGCCGGGGTCGTCACCTCCGAGCGGCGTGGACAGTGGATCTACTACCGGCTCGCGCCAGATGTCGCCGTGCGGCTCGCCACCATCGCTCGCGGCATGATCCCTGGCGGCCTCATCCCGGTCAGCGACCTGGTCGCACCCGGTCGTCGCGGCGCGGCGGCACGACCCGCGGTCAGCGCTCCGGTCTGAGCGAGTCCGGGGGGATCAGCCAGCGCAGCGTCCCGCCGCCCGGGTGGAGCGGCCGATCGGCCTCGATGCGCGCGAGCGCGCCCTTGCGCATGGGCACGTTCGGTGCGTCGCACAGGAGCGCCAGGAGCTCGCTGAAGTCGGGGTCGTGACCCACGATGACCGGTCGTTCCGGCTCCTGCGCGTCGGCGAGGACGGCCTTGAGCCCATCGAGGTCGAGCGGTCCGCCGAGGCGGTCGTCGACCTCGACCTCGACCCCCAGGTGTGCGGCGACGAGCTCAGCCGTCTGGGCGGCTCGGAGCTTCGGCGACGTGATCAGCGCGTCGGTCCCGAAGCGGATGCCGGCGAGGAACGTCCCGAGTCGCTCGCTCTGGTCCCGGCCCTTGTCGCTCAGCGGTCGGGCCGCATCCGGGCCATCCCATGCGTCCGGATCGCCGGCATGGGCGTGGCGAAGCAGGTGGAGCAGCATCAGGCAGGCTGTCGGCTGGTGACGGTCGCGAACTGCCGGACCCGCTCGCCGATCTGGATGAAGACCTTGCGGAAGACCGCCAGGCGCTCCTCCTCGGTGCCTTCGGCAGCGGCCGGATCCTCGTAGCCCCAGTGGAGCGACTCGTGGACGCCCGGGAACACGGGACAGCTCTGGCGCGCCTGGTCGCACACGGTCACGACGTAGTCGAAGGATCGACCCAGGAACTCGTCGACCGATTTCGAGCGCGCCCAGAACGCATCGATGCCCGCATCGGCCAGAACTCGCTGCGTCAGCGGATTGATGCCCTTGGGCTCCGTCCCGGCGCTGTAGACCTCGAATGTGTCGCCGCCGTGCTGGCGCAGCAGCGCCTCGGCCATGATGCTCCGGGCCGAATTGCCGGTGCACACGAACAGCACGCGGATGGGATCGCGGGCGTCGCCGGGGTCGCTCGTCATGGGTTGAGGTCCTCCACGTCGCCGGTCACCAGATAGACGATGTCCTCAGCGATGTTGGTCGAGCGATCGCCGATCCGCTCGAGGTAATGCGACGCGATGATGATCCGCGTCCCGCGCTCGACATTGGCCGGGTCCTGGCGCATCAGTTCCACCACCTCGTCGAAGGTCGCGTGGTACAGCCGATCGATGTCGTCGTCCAGCACGGCGACTTCCCGCGCCGCGACCGCGTCGGCGTCGACGAGCGCGCGCAGGACGCCGTGGACGAGGACGGCCGAGCGCTCCGCCATCTCGGGCAGCCGTACGTAATCGGCGAGTGGCGGCTCCGGCGCCAGCTTGATCACCTGCTTCGCGACCGATGACGCGTGGTCGCCGATCCGTTCCAGCTCGTAGGTCACGTGATCGAGCGTCAGCAGATAGCGCAGGTCGCGCGCGACGGGCTGCTGCGTGGCGATGGTCACACTGATGAGCCGCGACACCTCCCGTTGGGCGTCGTTGATCCGGGCATCTGCCTTGATGATGTCGAGGGCCAGGTCGGCGTCGTGGGTGGTGAGCGCCTGGCTCGCCCGCCGGATCGCCTCCTCGACGAGCGACCCCATCCGCAGGACCGCGTCCTTGATCTCCTGCTCCTGGAAGTCAAGGGAATCGCGGCGCGCATGGAATCCCGGGAGCGCCGGCTGATCCTGGGCCGCCTGCAGCAGTTCATCGACCTGGCGGTCGATCTCGAGGCTCGGTGCCTCGGCTTGCGGAGTCAGGTCGTCCGGTTCGTTCATCCGAAGCGCCCGGACACGTAGTCCTCGGTCACCTGGTTCACCGGGTTCGTGAAGATGCCGACCGTCTCGCCCTGCTCGACCACGTAGCCCGCTCGATCCTCCGCCATGTTCATGAACACCGTGAAGTCCGACGCGCGCGCCGCCTGTTGCATGTTGTGCGTGACGATCACGATCGTGTATTGCTGCCGCAGCTCGGCCATCAGCTCCTCGATCTGGAGGGTGGAACGCGGGTCCAGCGCCGAGCATGGTTCGTCCATGAGGATCACGTCCGGCGAGGTGGCGATCGCGCGAGCGATACAAAGGCGTTGCTGCTGCCCGCCGGAAAGGGCCAGCCCCGACTGCTTGAGCTTGTCCTTGACCTCGTCCCAGAGCACGGCGCGGCGCAGCGAGGATTCGACGATCTCGTCCATGTCGCCCTTGATCCCGTTGATCCGCGGGCCGAACGCGACGTTGTCGTAGATCGACTTCGGGAACGGGTTCGCCTTCTGGAAGACCATCCCGATCCTGCGCCGGACCTCCACGGGGTCGACCTCCTTCGCGTACAGGTTCTCTCCGTGGTACAGCAACTCGCCCTCGAGACGAGTCCCCGGGATGAGGTCGTTCATCCGGTTGATCGTGCGCAGCAGCGTCGACTTCCCGCAGCCGGACGGTCCGATCAATGCAGTGATCCGCCGCGGCGGTACCGAGATCGAGATGTCCTTCACCGCCCGGAACGCACCGTAGTAGAAACTGATATCGCGGAGCTCGATGACCGGGGCGGTCGACTGTTCGGGACCGGGCTCAGCGGTATCACCGTCGGTGCGCCGCGCCGCCTGATCGATCCGGATCGCGACCGACTCCGTGGGCGGTGCGGGTGCGGTGGCTTGGTTCATCAGGTCATCCTCGGATGCGGTCATCTACCAGGTCCGTTCGTAGCGGTTGCGGAGCACGACGGCGATCGCGTTGGCGAGCAGCGTCACGACGAGCAAGACGACGATCGCGGCGGCAGCCAGTGCCCGGAACTCGTCCTGCGGCTGCTTCGACCATTGGAACACGGTCAGGGGCAGCGCCGTATACGCGCCGGTGAGCTGCTGGACGATGGAGGCGCCTCCGGGCGTCGAGAACCCGCCGATCACCCCGCCGATGAGGATCAGCGGCGCGGTCTCACCGAGGGCGCGGGCGAGTGCAAGCACGGTCCCTGTCAGGATGCCGGGCACCGCCGCCGGCAGGACCAGCCGGCTCGTGACCTCCCAGCGCGAGGCGCCGACGCCGTAGCCCGCCTCGCGGATGGCGTTCGGGACCGCTCGCAACGCCTCGGATGATGTGATGATCACGATCGGCAGCACGAGCACGCCGAGGGTCATCATCGCGGCCAGCAGGTTGCGGCCGTTGCCTGCGCCGATGGCCGCGAAGAACGCCACGAAGACGGTCAGCCCGAGCAGGCCGTAGACCACTGACGGGACCCCGGCGAGATTTCGGATGTTGACGTTGATGAATCGCGTCAGCGTGTTGTCCGGCGCATATTCCTCGAGGTAGACGGCGGTCGCGATCCCGATCGGAAAGGCGAAGATCGCAACGAGGATGGCGATCAGGAACGTGCCGAACAAGCCCTGGGCGATCCCGGCCCTGGCCGGATCCGAGGAGAGCGGCGACGTCAGGAAGTCCACGCCGCGGGTCTCGAGGACGGGCATCGCCCGCAGCCCGACATCGACGAGCAGCACCGCCAGGACGGCAAGTGAGAAGAGGAGGCTCAGCAGCAGGAGGAGCTGGAACACCAGGCCGGTCACGTCAGGGCGCGTGCGATGCAGGGATCGCGCGACGGATCCGGCGATGGCGGTGGAGCCGATGGTCGACATGCCTCGCCCCTAGTAGCGCTGCCGCGTCCGGCGCACGAAGGTCTCACCAAGCACGTTCAGGATCAGGGTGATGACGAACAGCAGCGCCCCGACGAAGAAGAGGCTCTGGAACGCATTGCCGACGCCGACCACCTGGTCGCTTCCCGTGGCGAGTGCGGCCATGGCCGCCGTCATCGTCTGGCCCGGCGCAAGGGGGTCGATGCTGCGGATGCCGCCGCCGGTGGCGCCCGCCGCGAGCGCGACCACCATCGTCTCGCCGATGGCGCGGCTCGCGGCCAGGATCAGCGCCGCGACGATGCCCGAGATGGCCGCCGGGAACACCACCCGCAGGCTGGTCGTCAATCGCCTCGCCCCAAGGCCGTACGACGCTTCCCGGAGTGACCGGGGCACTGCCCGCATGGCATCCTCCGCTACCGAGGCGACGAGCGGGATCGAGAGGATCCCGACCGCCAGGCCCGCCGCCAGGATGGTGAAGGCGGGCGCTTCGGGGAAGAGGCCCTGCACGATCGTCGGGTTGATGAATGTCAGGGCGAAGAACCCGAGGACCACGCTCGGGACGCCGGCCAGGATCTCGATGACGGGCTTGATGACACGGCGGACCCTGGGCGTCGCGTACTCGGAGAGGTAGATCGCGCTCGCGAGGCCGACCGGGGTCGCGACCGCCATCGCGATCGCCGTGACCATCAGCGTCCCGAGCACCAGGGTGGCGACGTCGAACAGGCCGCGCCTGGGGAACCAGCCGAGCGCCACCAGGTCGGACAGGTCGATGCCGGCGAGGAACTTTGCAGCCTCGAAGACGACCGTGTAGACGATGAACCCGCTGATCACGACCGAGGACAGCGCTGCCACCAGCAAGATCGCCCGCACGATCGCTTCGCGGCGTCGGCGTGCGGCACTGCCGCGCAGCGCCAGTGCGAATGGGACAGCGGCCTCGGCGTGGGCCATGGTTCGATGTGACCTCGTCTCAGAGCGGTTCAGGATAGACGAACGGGCCGAGCCTCCGAGTCGGCCCGGCCCGTTCGCAGGAGGAGGGGTGGCTACTTCTGGGTGATGACTGCGATCCCGTCGATCGCGACCTTCAGTTCCACGTACTCGATACCGCCCGCGGTGCAGGTGGCGATCTCTTCCTCGCTGATCGGACGCGACGCATCCGAGATGTCGGTCTCGCCGTTGCAGAACTTGGCGAAGCCGTCACCGGTACCCGGGCCCTCGACCGTGTAGTCGAAGCCGGCATTGGCGGCCTTGAACGCTTCGGCGACGCCGGCGGAGATCGGCTCGACGGTGGAAGAGCCACTCACGAAGATCGTGCCATTCGGGTCGGCTGCAGCGTCGGCCTTGCCGGTCTCCCAGGCGGTCTGGCTCTCGGCCAGCGCGGCCCCGAGCGGGACATACGGGACCGTCTCAAGGACCGAGTCGATCGTCCCGTCGGCGAGGTAGAAGTCGACGTAGGCGACGACGGCCGGGTTCGCGGCTGCCTTGGCCTTGTTGACGTAGATGAACAGGTCGCGTGCGATGGGGTACTCGTTCGAGGCGATGGTCGTGGCGTCCGGCGTGACGCACGTCCCGCCGGCTTCCTCGGAGATGTCGAAAGCCCGCAGCGTGTCGAGGTTCTCCTCATAGAACGCGAAGCCGACCCATCCGAGCGAACCGGCCGAGCCGCTGACACCGTCGACGATGGCGTTGTCGTTCGAGCTGCTGGTGTAGTCGGGGCGGGTGGTCCATTGATCTTCCGGGATGGTCCGCTCTTCCGCCGGGCCCTCGAGCACGAGTTCGACGAAGCTGTCGAATGTGCCCGACTCCTCGCCCGGAGCCGTGATCGACAACGGGAGATCGGGGAAGGTGGTCGTGGAGCCCAGGGCCGTCGCGATCTCCTGCCCGTCGGTCCAGTTGTCGAAGCCCGTCGACTCGGGGCCGACCTGCGAGTAGATGTCGGCGAAGGACAGGCAGTCCGGTAGCGCAGCGGTCGGGGCCTCGGACGCCGGTGCGCTGCCAACAGGGGCGGCGCTCGTGGTCGGCGCGGCCGATGTGCCGGTGCCCGAGCTGCACGCGCCGACGGCGAGGGCCGCCACCAGCACGAGTGCGCCCCAGCGCCTGGAGTTCGTGGTCTTCACGCGATGTTTCCTCCTACTGGGCGCCGCGCATGGGCGGCCTCCGTGGACAGTCCATTCCGGTCTGACATCGCTCAGGTTCGGGAGGCGCCGTCAACGGATGCTTTGCGGCCGGTTAAGGGAGGGTTAACGCGGGACCGACTTCGGCCGGGTGAGAGGACCCGGAACAGCGGGGGACGAGGACCGGCCGTGGCCGGTCCTCGTCCGAGGGGTGACCGGCGGCCCCCAGCCGCCTGGGTCAATCCCCGTAGATGTCCGACCAGTCGTCGATCGTCAGCGTGAGGAGCTGACCGCGCTCGACGAATTCCTGTGCGGTGCCCGGACCAGTGCCGGCAGGCAGACCCTTGGCCGTGTGGATCTGGGCGTCGAAGAGGAACGTCCCGGCGCCCAGGAGGGCTTCGGTGTCGATGATCCCGCTCGACTCTTCGTCGATCGTCAGGCGATCCGGGTCCGCGTTCGCCCCGGTGCCGAAGAGGCTCGCATCGAACCGCGCGACGACGCCGAGGGCGGCATCGGCGATCCGGTAGGCGACGATGCGGGCTAGGTGGTTGTTGCCGCCCGGGTCTTCCTGGATCAGGACGTTGCCGTGCCTGTCGATGGTCATGTTGTCGGGCTTGTTCATCTTGGGCTCACCCCCGCCGATGACCTCGCTGCCGTCGAGCAGCAGGGTGAGCGTCGCACCGGCGTGCGGCTCCTCGATATCCTCGAAGCGCAACCGCCACAGGCCGCCTCCGTCGCGGCTGTCGAGATCGGTGCCGGTCCTCTCGCCGCCTTCGGTCGTCAGGAAGTAGAAGTCGTTCGGGCGCTGGGGATCCCAGTGGCCGTCCTCGACCCGGTTCAGGTTGAGCCCTAGTGCCTTCGCCCGGGTGTTCTGCGTCGCCCCGGTGGCGTTCCACGGGATCTCGGCGAGGTCCACGTCGCCCGGCACACCCTTCGGATACACGGCGCGCCATGCCGCATCGGTCGTGACGGCCTCGTTCACGGCGTCGACGACGAAGTCCGCGCCATCGGTCAGACCGGCCTTGGCGACCGGGTCGCCATCGCGCTGCTTGGCGCCGATGTATACCCACAGCTGGCTGCCGTCGCCCGGACCATCCTCCTGTCCCATGACCAGCGTCGTGTCCGAGGAGTTGGGCGCGGGGACGGTGTTCTCCCAGGAGAACAGACCCAACCGCGGCAGGGCAGTCGCGGCGCCGTCCTTGGTGATCGCAAACGCCCGACCATTGTCACCGTCCTCCTCGTTCCCGAAGTAGAGCTGCCCCTTGTAGCCAGCCTTGCTTGTCGGGTTGTAGAACAGGTCCGGATCGGACAGCGTGCCCGAGCAGAAGCGGCCGAAGGTCTGGTCCTGGAGCGTGCCGTCGGCCCAGCGAGCGCCCGTCGTGACGTACGTGCCGGTCGGGTAGTCCCAGAAGCGGACGCCCGGGTCGATCAGGTCCGAGCCTTCCTTGACGCGAAGGGTCTCGGGGTCGATCACGAGACGGGAGACGAAGGCGCCGGTCTGCCCATGGCGACGCGGGATGCCGACCGTGTCGCGAAGCTCGTGATTGAGATACACGATGAGGTTCGCGCCCTGGGTGATGGCGCCGATGCCGTCCGGGATGCCGACCATCTCGTAGCCATCGGACGCGGCGCCGGCATCGCCCACGGTCAACAACGACCGGATGTGGACGCCGTCGGCAACGGGCAGGATGTACGGCGCGGTTTCGCTGTTCGGGCCGGTCGAAACGGACGAGGCGGCGCTGGCCGGGGCGGCAAGCCCCACCGTCAGCGACGCAGCCGTTGCGACGGCGAGTGCGCGACCGAGCGCGCGGCGAGGATGTGCGGAGTCGGGCACGGGTTCCTCCTGGTGTGGGTGATGGGTCCACCACAGGTGTAGCCCGCGAATGTCAACGCTGGAGCGACCCTGTGTATCCGTTTCGTTAGCGTGGTCCCGGGTCGAGCCGATACCCGACGCCGCGAACGGTGATCAGGTGGACCGGGACGTCCGGCTGCGGCTCGAGCTTGCTCCGGAGCCAGCGGACGTGGACGTCCACGGTGCGCGGGTCGCCCTCGTGATCGTGTCCCCAGACGCGGTCGAGCAGCTGGCGTCGCGTATATGCGCGGCCGGGATGGGCGGCCAGCATCGCGAGCAGCTGGAACTCCTTCGGTCGCAAGTGCACGAGCGTCCCGGCGCGGCGAACTTCGTGCGCCACGAGGTCGAGCGAGACGTCGTCCGTGATCGCCAGCACCGTCTCGTGCCGGGTCCGGGCCCGATCCTCGAGGATCTCCAGGCGGGCCGCCAGCTCCGCGGGCTCGATGGTGTCCGCGAGGGCCTCATCGACCCCGGCGCGCAAGGCATCGAGCCGTTCCTGAACGGCATCGGGCGCGCTCAGCACCACAAGCCGAAGCGTTGGGCGCCGCCGCCGCTCACGGAGCGCAGCGTCGATGTCGTCGGTGCACGCGGGAGGTCGGGCCAGGATCGCGATCCGTGGCCGTATCGCCGAAAGGAGATGGGCGAATGTGGCCGGGTCTCGGGTCGTGCGCATCCTCGCTTCGGTCGCGTGCTCGCCGACCTCCGCCAGCGGACCTCCGTCGGCAAGGGCGATCCAACTGGGCCGCGCATCGATCGACATGCTGGCGAGCCTGGATCGTCCACGCTAACTGCTCGTCGGCGGCTCGTTAACAGGATGTTCGCAGACGCGATTCCCGGGCTGTCTGTGCCGGCTTGGGGAGTTAACCTCTGAGTGATACCGTTTCGTGTCGCTCTCACATCGGGCGCGCACGAGGAGAGGGAGAAGGAACCATGGCAAAGTCGACGAATGGGTCACCCAAGGCCCGGGTCGTGAGCATCCCTGGCGACGTACTCGCCGCTGTCGGAGAACTGATCGCATCCGCCCAGCACGCGTCCGCGCCAGTGACCAAGAAAGCGGCACGCGAGCTCAGGGACCTCGGGCGGCAGCTGGACGCAGCCCGTGCGACCGAGACCAAGCGTCTTGGCCAACTCGCGAAGGCCGAGGCGAGCAAGGGTCGCAAGGAGGTCGCCAAGCGCCAGCGTCAGGCAGGCGAAGCCGCCGCCGACGTCGCGGGTCTGGTGGCGCGCATCGGCGAGCGGGCACTGGCCGCTGCGGGGAACGCTGCCGGCGTGCTGGGTGATGCGGCCATGGACGTCGGATCCGCGGCGGCGACCGCCGCGACGGCCGTGTCTCCGATCAAGCCCGGAACGCGCATTCGCGCCTTGCGTGCGGCCGCACCGAGGCGGCGGACGACGCGGCGGAAGGCATCCACGACGCGCACGGGCACGAGGACAGCCACCGCCGCGCGGACGACGGCCGCGACCGGCGCCGCGTCGACCGCCCGCTCGGCGCCCAAGTCGGGGGCGAAGTCGACCGCGGCCAAGAGGCCCAGGAAGTCGGCGGGGACGAGGTCGACCGCCGCGAAGGCGTCGACCACGCGGACCGCCGCGAAGTCGACGACCAGGAAGACGACCACGCGCAGGTCGACCGCCAAGTCGACGGCGGCACGGTCCGCCACCAAGCCGACGGCGCGCTCCGCTGCGAGCGCGTCGAACGCGCCCAGCGCCGCCACGCCGGCGACAGCCCGGTCCACGACGTCGAAGACGGCGGCCAAGCGCTCGACGACGAAGGCCGCGGCGGCCAAGCGCTCGACGACGAAGGCCGCGGCGGCCAAGCGCTCGACGACGAAGGCCGCGACGTCCAAGTCTGCAACGTCGAAGCCGGCGGCCACGACGTCCGCGGGCACGGCCGCGAATGCACGGCGGTCCCCGACGCGGCGATCCGGCACCACGCGCAAGGCCTCCGGCGCCGCGAGCACCCCGCGCGGCCGTCGCGCCACCCGCCCGTCCAGCCAGCCGTCGGCCAGCACGGACGCCGGCGCGGGCGCGTGATCGTCGCTCCGGGGCGTCGCCAGCGGCCCTGGTGAGCCATCGCCGGACGGTCGGCGCGTCGGTCGATCTCGGCTCCAACTCGGTCCATGTCCTGGTCGCCGAGACGGACGGGCATGACCTTCGACCCCTGGTCGACGAGTCCGCCTTCCTCGGCCTCGGCGCCGCAGTCGACCGGGGGGCACATCTCGGTCCCGCGCGGCGGGACGAGCTGGTCGGCGCGCTCGCGCGCTTTGCCGCGTCCGCTCGAGGGCAGGGGGCAGCGGCCATCACCTTCATGGGCACGGAGCCCATCCGCCGCGCGGCGGACGCCGCGCGGATCGTCGCCGAGGTCGAGCGTGCCACCGGCGTCCCGCTCCACGTGCTGTCACACGAGGAAGAGGCTTATCTCACGCTCGTGGGGGTGACTCGAGGCCAGCCGGTCGCGCACGAGACGCTCGTCGTCGACATCGGGGGCGGCAGCTCGGAGTTCTGCGCCGTCGCGGCCGGCGGTTTGGCGCGCGCTGCCGGCCTGGGCCTCGGCTCCGATCGACTCACGACGCGATCCGTTCGTCATGACCCGCCGACCATGGACGAGCTCGCTTCGATGGCATCCGCCGCGGACGCGATCCTCCGTGACGCGCTGCCGGCCGAGCCGACCGACCTGGTCGCGGTCGGTGGGACGGCGTCGAATCTCCTCAAGGTGACCGCCGCCGGAACCGCGGATCGCCGGCTGACCCGGACCCGCCTGGCGGAGGCCGTCAAGACGCTGACGTCCCGACCCGCGGCCGAGACATCGGACCGCTACGCCGTCAAACCGACCCGCGCGCGCCTCCTGCCCGCGGGCGCGGTCATCGTCGAAGCCGTCATGCGCCGCTACGCGGTGGACGAGGTGCGCGTGTCCGAGGAAGGGATGCGTGAGGGGGCGATCCTCGTCGTCCGGCACGCGGGACCGGAGTGGCGTGACCGCCTCGCCGAGCTCGCGCACGGCTGGCCGCGCTAGACCCCGGGCTCAGAGCTCCGCGGCGACGCGCCCGAGCGCCCGCCGGAATCGCACACCGGCCACACCGCGCCAGGTCGCCCCGACCGTACGGCGCAGCCGCGCGACTTCCTTCTCCCTGTCGACGAGGTAGCGCCCGATGGCGGCGCTCTCCTGCGCACTCAGGTCGCCGGCGTGCTCCAGGAGGAACGTGCGGGTCATCGATGCGGTCACGTCGGCGTCGTTCATCAGCCCGAGGTGGTCCTGGAGGGCCGTCACTCGGGCGATGAGCGGGTCCGCCCCGCGGCCGAGGGCCTCGCGCACGAATTCCATCGAGTAGCGCAGCCACTTGCCGGCGATGCGCAGCTCATGGAGCGTGGTGACATCGGCCCAGCGAAGCGCAGTCTCGTACCCCCGGACGCCCTCGTACGCGGCCCAGATCCGCGACGGTGCCGTGTCGCGGACCCGATGCGGCTGGACCGCCCCGACCCCCCGAACTGCGGCGCCCTCGGTGCGCACGAACTCCACGTAATCGTCCACCCAGCGCCGGTACCCGGCCGAATCGAGCTCCTCCAGCAGCATCGCCCGCGCGTCGTCGCGCTGTCGTCGCCAGGCGGCGGGGAGCGGCTCGATCGCACGCTGCTCGGCGACCGGCATGTCGGCGCGGTACAGGTCCACCGCCTCGAGCTGGACGTCGAGGTCGCGCACCGCGCCGAGTCGGCGGGCCGTCTCGCGGAGGCCGTCCCGGAACCGCTTGGTGCGGCGCTTGGTGAACGCCTCGCCGAAGACCCGCCAGGCGGCACGTTGGCGACGGGTGGCGACGCGCATCTTGTGGACCGCCTCGGCCTCGATCCCCGCCCGCACGCCAGGCTCGTGGTCGAGCATCCGTGCGAGGTGGAACGCCATGACCTTGCGACCCGCCTCGGCGACGTGGTCGTCGGCGGTCACGCCCGGGGTCTTGCCGACCACCAGACGCGGGGCGACCGGCTCAGGGTCGCGCGTGGCGACGGGTTGCAGCGCCACCGGTTCATTGGCGGCAGCGCCATCGACCGCGGCAAGCGCGGCTTCGAACTTGCTCGTCAGCGCCCGCTGCAGCCCGGGCTCGGCGTCGAGGGCGGCGGCGAGTGCTTCGAGTGCATCCTCATCGCCCTTCGTCAGCTCCGCCTCGAGCTCGACGAATCGCTCGACGATCCGGCCCCGGCTCACGACGTCGACTTCGTCGAGGCTCAGCTCGATCCGGCTCCGGCCCGAGCGCAGCTCGCGCTTCCGCCGAAGCTGGCGGATCGTCACGAGCTCGACGAGCGGCGCATCACCGGCATGCTCGAGGACGAGCGCGCGGGCGTCGGACGCGGGCCAATCGAGGGCGGCCGAGACGCGGTCCGCCGGTCCTTCGAGCTCTTCCCGGCGCACCGCGCCACCGGGCCCGCTCGTCCGAGTCAGGGACTTGATCGAGACGATCGTGTCACCACCCGTCTGCCGGAGGCGGACCGCAAACCCGGCACGACCCAGGGCGCCGTCGGCGGTATCGACGTACCGATCCTCGAGTTGCGTGGACCGTGCCGCCCCGCCGCTCACGACGAACGGCCCGACCCGTTCCGCGGTCAGGAGGTGCTCGGCAGCGGACAGCTCACCGACCCGGTACTTGAGCTCGACCTCGACGGGCCGTGTCCCCTCGGCGGTCACGCTCGTGGATCCATCGAACCGGCGCCCGAACCCGGGCGGCGCGGGACCGCCGCGACCTGCGCGGACGACAGGGCACGTTCCTTGAGCGTCTCGAAGGTGTCGATCGTGCCCGGCCGGCCCTCGAGGACCTCCGTACGGACCCACGATGCGTCGGGCTGGAGCTGCCACGAGCGTCGATCGTCCGCGAGCAGCAGTTCGATGATCTCGGCGATGCGCATCTTGGCCTCGCCGTCCTCGACGGGGACGACGGCTTCGACCCGGCGATCCAGGTTGCGGTCCATGAGGTCGGCCGACCCGATGTACCACTGCCGGTCACCGCCATTCTCGAACCCCCAGATCCGGGAATGCTCCAGGAACTCGCCGATGATCGAGCGGACGCGGATGCGGTCCGAGATCCCGGGCACGCCGGGTTGGATCGAGCAGGCGCCGCGGATGATCAGGTCGATGTCGACGCCCGCCATGGAGGCGTGGTAGAGGGCCTCGATGACCGGGGTGTCGACGATGGCGTTGAGCTTGAGCACGATCCGCGCCGGTCGCCCGGCCGCGGCGTGCGCCACCTCGCGGTCGACGAGCGACAGGAACCCCGAGCGCAGGCTGTGCGGGGCCACGAGGAGCCGCCGGAACGTGCGCTGGCGGGACAGGCCGGTCAGCACGTTGAAGAGGTCGGTCACGTCCGCGCCGACCTCGGGACGGGCGGTCAGCAGGCCCAGGTCGACATACTGGCGGGCGGTCTTCGGATTGTAGTTGCCGGTGCCGATGTGGACGTACCGCCGCAGCCCCGAGCCTTCGCGACGCACGACGAGCGCCGTCTTCGAGTGTGTCTTGAGGCCGACCAGGCCGTACACGACGTGTGCCCCGGCCCGCTCCAGCTTGCGGGCCCAGATGATGTTGGCCTCCTCGTCGAAGCGGGCCTTGATCTCGACGAGCACCACGACCTGCTTGCCCCGCTCGGCGGCCCGGATCAGTGACTGGACGATCGGCGAGTCGCCCGACGTCCGGTAGAGGGTCATCTTGATCGTCAGCACGTCGGGGTCGTCGGCGGCCTGCGTGATGAAGCGCTCGACCGAGGCCGCGAACGAGTCGTACGGGTGGTGGACGAGGATGTCGCCCGCCCGGACGGCGGCGAACACGTCGGCGGGCTCGTCCTCGTCGGGCGGGATCAGGCGCGGCGGCGTGACCGGGGTCCATGGTTTGGCGCGCAGCTCGGGTCGATCGAGATCGGCGATGTGCCACAGCGCGGTCATGTCGAGCATGCCCGCGATCTCGTAGCTGTCGTCGGCTTCGAGGCCCAGGCCGCGTTGCAGCAGCGTCCGCGTCGCCGCGGGCATCGTGCGCTCCACCTCGAGCCGGACGGCCTCACCGAAGCGCCGGCGGCGCAACTCCTCCTCGATTGCCATCAACAGGTCGTCGGCCTCGTCCTCCTCGACCGTGAAGTCGGCGTTGCGGGTGACCCGGAAGAGGTGTGACTCGACGACCTCCATCCCGGTGAACAGGTCCTGCAGGTTGGCCTCGATGACCTGGTCGATCGGCACGAAGTGATCGAGCTCGACCTCGATCAGGCGCGGCAGGATCTGGGGGACCTTGACCCGCGCGAACACGCGCTCGCCCGTCTCCGGGTCCCGCAGGCCGACCGCGATCGAAAGGCTCAGCGTCGAGATGTACGGGAAGGGGTGGCCGGGATCGACCGCCAGCGGCGTCAGGACCGGGAAGATCTCGTCATGGAAGCGCTGGCGAAGCACGGCGTGGTGCTCGGGGATGTCGGCGTAGTCGACGATCTCGACGCCTTCAGCCGCCAGCGCTCGACGCACATCCACGAAGATCGCCGACTGATCGGCCACGAGCGTGAGGACACGTTCGCGGGCTGCTGCAAGCTGCTCGCCCGGCGTGCGCCCGTCGGGGGAGCGGGTGACCGCACCGGCCTCGATCTGCTGGCGCAGCCCGGCGACCCGGACCTGGAAGAACTCATCGAGATTGCCTGCGAAGATCGACAGGAACTTGACGCGCTCGAGCAGGGGGTTCCGCTCGTCCTGCGCCTCGTGCAGCACGCGGGCGTTGAACTCGAGCCAGGACAGCTCGCGGTTCAGATAGGGCAGCTCCGCCGACGGCTCGCGCCGGGCGGCCCGTCGACCGCGTGGGGCGATCGATGCGGCGCGGGTTCCGGGTTCGACTGCGGCCATCTCGAGGGTCGGGCTCCGGGTGCGGTGCGTGCGCGCAGGCGTCCCTGTGGCGGCACGAGACTGGCCGGCGAGGATAGCACGGCCGGGTGAACGCTCTAGCGATGCTCCTCGTGCGTGCCTGCGGCGGGGACGGGCCCGGCGGCGGGCGGTCCCACACGACGCGCGGTGCACCCCGGGCACGGACAACGATCCCGCAACAGCACGTACGGGTAGTAGCCCGTCCGGTGACCGTCCGCCCAGTGCGGCGACACCGCGTAGTTGCCGACGGCATGGAGGTCGGTCAGGCTCGTCTGCTCCGCCGTCAGCGTCGGTGCGCTGTCGAGCCAGCCGGGCATCCCGGCTTCGCCTCGGCAGTGGGCACACGGGCACAGCCAGCGGAGTGCCTCGAAGTCGTACGTCGTCCGGTGACCGTCGCTCCACTCGATCGTGAGCGTGCGGTCGGCCTTCTCGGCGTGGATGCTCACGGCGGTGGTTTCGGGAGTGGCGGGCGCGAACGCGGGTGAAGGCGTGGTCACGCGTTCGATCGTCGCACACCCCGGACCTTCGGACCAGCGGCGGCATCGCCCCCTCAAGGCTATGCTCGCGACCGTGACTCTTGTGATCGACCGCATCACCAAGCGGTTCGGACAGACCCTGGCGCTCGACGAGCTCAGCTTCAGCGTGCCCAAGGGCCGGATCTTCGGCTTTCTCGGTGCGAACGGGGCCGGCAAGACGACGACCATGCGGGTCTGTCTCGGTATCGTGCAGCCGGAGAGCGGCGAGGTCCGTTGGGAGGGTGCGAGCAGCGTCGACGTCCCGCGGCGGACATGGGGCTACCTGCCCGAGGAGCGCGGTCTGTATCCGCGCATGGGCGTCCTGGACCAGCTGGTCTACTTCGCGTCGCTCTACGGCGTGCTCCCGGCCGAGGCGAGGCGCCAGGCGGAGCACTGGCTGGCGCGGTTCCACATCCCGGACTACGCCGACCGTCGCGCCGAGGAGCTGAGCAAGGGCAACCAGCAGAAGGTCCAGTTCATCGCCGCGATCCTCCACAGGCCGGACGTCCTGCTCATGGACGAGCCGTTCACCGGCCTCGATCCGGTCAACCTCGCGCTGCTGCGGGAGGCGTTCGTGGAGCTCCGCGATGAAGGCCGGACGATCGTGTTCTCGACCCATCAGATGGAGGCGGCCGAGGCGCTGTGCGAATCGCTCGCCATCGTGGACCACGGCCGGGTGGTCGCGTCCGGCACGCTCGCTGAGCTGAAGCGGACCAGCCTGGCTCGGACGGTACGCCTCGGCGTCGAGGGCGAGATCCTGCCCACCTGGCTGATCTCGATCGATGGCGTTGCCGCAGTCCGGCCGGCGGCCGGCTTCACCGAGCTCGAGCTCACGCCCGGTACCGAGCCCCGCGAGGTCCTGGCCGCCGCGCTCGCCCGCGGCGCGCTCGTCACCCACTTCGAGGTCGCCGAGCCGTCGCTGGAGGCCATCTTCATCGAGTACGTCGGGCACCCGGCCGGCGACGACGCCACGCTCGAGCCCACGCTCGAGCATTCGATCGACGAGGACGCCGCCTGATGGCGCGGCGCGATCCGCTCCTGCCGAACGCGGCGATCGTCGCCCGCCGCGAGTATCGCGACCGTGTGCGCAGCCCGCTCTTCCTCGTCTCGACCGTGATCCTCATGGCGCTGGCACTGGGTGTCGCGCTGACGCCGATCGCGCTCCGCTATTTCGACCAGCAACGGATCGACCGGATCGTGATCGTCTCGGACGACGACCTGCTGGCCAGCGCGACGATGGCCACGGCCGAGGGGATCATGAACATCGCGCCCGTCGGTGCGGACCCCGACACGTGGACAGCGCCGTTCGTGTTCGAGCGTGCGCCCGATCTGGAGTCCGCGGAGGCCGAGCTCGCCCGACAGCGCATCGACGCGATCATCCACGTCGTCCGGGACCGCGACGACCGGCTGGACGTCACGTACGTGACCAACGGACCCGCCGACGCCGTGGCGAGCCAGCTCGCGGGCTTCACCGCCCTGTCCGTCGGCATCATCGACTGGACGAGCTCGCTGCCACCTGGCTCGGAGCTCGGGAGGTTCGAGACGCCCGACTTTCGGAACCGCTCGCTCAACGGGCCGATCGAGGGCGGCGAGCAGGTCGATGCGATCGAGGCAGCCAGCCGGAGCTTCCTCGGAACCGTGTTCGTGATCCTCATGTTCATCACGATCCTGATCTACGGGATGTGGGTGGCGACGGGCGTCGCCACGGAAAAGAGCAGCCGGGTCATGGAGCTGATGATCAGCGCCGCGTCACCGCGCCAGCTCGTATTCGGCAAGGTCGTCGGGATCGGGGGTGCTGGACTCACCCAGTACACCGCGATCGCGATCCCGGTAGTGCTGGTGCTCGCCTTCCAGGACCAGATCGCTCGCTCGGTGCTTGGCGCCGGCGGCGCCGGCCTGCCGATCGGGGGTCTGACCGTCGGGCTGCTCCTCGCCTACGGTGCGTTCTTCCTGATGGGCTTCACGCTGTTCGCGTTCGTGTACGCCGCGGTCGGCTCGTTCGTCAGCCGGCCCGACGACCTCCAGACGCTGTCCCTGCCGCTCAGCCTGGTCGCGATGGGCGGCTATCTCTCCGCGCTGGTCGTGTTGCTGGGCGGCGGCGGCTTCATCGGCAGGATCGCGTCGTTCGTTCCGCCGTTCAGCCCGTTCGCGATGCTTGCGCGTCTCATGGTGAGCACCGTCCAGCCCTGGGAGGTGGCGCTGTCGGTCGGCCTGCTGCTCCTGACGATCACCGTCGTGGCGCTCGCCACGGTCCGCATCTACGCGACCGGGGTCCTGCTCTACGGCCAGCGCCCGGGGCTGCGCCGGTTCATCGCGGCCGCTCGACACGCGGGCTAGGCGGCGTCGTCGCGAGCAAGGCCGTCCCGACGGGGCAATCCCGGCGGGGCCATCCGGCGCCCGTCACGACTCCTCGTCCAGTGGCAACCGGCTGAGCATCGCGAGCACGGGCGCCGTCGCCGAGGTCGCCGCGGGCTCGGCCGGCGCATCGGCGAGCTCCGCCGCCGCGATCGAGCCGGCCACGGCCGGGATCAGGCGCCACAGGCGGCTTCGAACGCCCGCGAGATAGGGACCCTGACACTGGCGCGCCATCATCCCGGCCAGGCCTTGCGCGACGATGGCCTCGAACAGCGCACGACCCTCGGTGGCGATCGCAGGAACGGCGACGACCTCATCGCCCGGCCGCAGGATGCGACGGAGCGCCCCCCGTCGCTTGACGAGCGGCTGATTGAGCAAGGACACGCCGTCGAGATGGAGCAGGTCGAAGGCGAGGAACGCCGCCACGCGCCCGGAGCCGCCCTCGAGGCGCGCCGCCAGCGCTGCGGCATCGGCCCGGCCGTCTGCGTCCACCACGACCAGCTCCCCGTCGAGCACCGCCGATCGGGCCGCGACTCGCACGGCCGTGCCCGCGAGCTCGGGGAGTGCCGCGGTCCGATCCGTTCCGTCGGCGTCCACGACCCGCACGTCGCCCGAGCCGGCCTCGTCGGCCGGGCCGACGAACACGAGCACCCGCGTCCCACCCCACCACGGCTCGAACAAGTGTTGGTCCGAATCGAACGGCTCCGCGAGCGGGCGCGCGAGCATCGGCCGCAGGTCGGGCAGGTCCGGGAGTCGGTCGGCGGTCGCATCGAGCGGGAGCGCGAGCTGGTCGGCCATCGTGGTCTCGATGGTAGCCCTCGCGGCCAGCCCGGACGCGGCCGGAGTCGCCGCAGTCGGGGACAACGAGCGGGGCGGGAATCACCTGGGGGGAGGCGTGGCACAGGCGAGCCGGGGACAACGGGCGGAGCCGAGGACAACAGGCGGAGCCGGGGACAACAGGCGGAGCCGGGGACAACAGGCTGAGCCGGGGACAAGGGCGGAGCCGAGGACAACGGGCGGAGCCGAGGACAACGGGCGGGGCCGGGGACAACGGGCGGGGCCGGGGACAACCTGCATGACTTGTGCCGTGGGCACGCTATGGTCGATCGTGACCGTTGCACTCGTCGTAACTTGCTTGGCACGCCTGTTACGGAACGTCAGCGCTCGATTCGGGACCCTTCGGCGCCTTCCGGCGGCCCGCGTCGACCATCACGTGGCCCCTGTCGACCATAACGTGGCCCGTGGGCAAGTTCGTCAGTCTTCCTCGGTCGCATTCGTCAGTCTTCCCCGGTCGCCCGCAGGGCGTACCTGCGGCGCGACAGCCTCGACTTGGCTTCGTTGCGCGTCCTGGATCTCTGGTCCGCGACGAGCGTGCACAGGATCATCGTGACCAGACCGGCGACCGCCGCCAGAAGAAGCAGGCGCGAGTCGGTCGTCCCACTGCCGACGGCAACCGCCGTCGACGTGTCCGGCGGCACGACCCCGGTCCGCGCCGCTCGGACGACCACCGTCCCCGTCATCTGCGGGTGCGGCGTGCACAGGAAGCGATACCTCCCCGCTGACGTGAACCTGACCGAGCCCGACTCGCCGTCCGCGAGCGTCCCTGTGTCGAAGGAACCGTTCCGCGCCGTCGCGGTATGAGCCACGCTATCGCGGTTCGTCCAGGTGACCGTGTCGCCGACGCGGATCTCGACGGTCCGAGGAGAGAACGCGAAGTCGCGGATCGCGACCCCTCGCGAGGCGGCGAGGACGGTCGGCACGGCGAGGCCGAGCGAGAGCGCCATGACCGCCCCGGTCAGGCCCAGGCGGAGGGGAGCTCGCGGTCGTGTGGGCATGGCTACACGATAGCGGTATCCTCACCGTCCCATGACCGCCACCAAGCGCCCCGACACGCTGGCCCGCCAGCGCGCGAACGAGCTCATCCGCGCCTGGGACGGGCGCTCGCGCTCCATCGGCGATCCGCTCGGCAGCCTGCTCGGGCGGGTCAGCACGGTCGACCAGGTCGGGGTCGAGGAGCGGGTCGACGCCCTCAAGCGACGGTCGATCAAGAAGGAATCGAAGCTGTGGGCGCTCGATCTCGCCATCCGGATGATGGACCTGACGACGCTCGAGGGGAAGGACACGGCCGGCAAGGTCCGGGCGATGTGCGTCAAGGCCATGCACCCGAAGCCAGGTGACCCGACGATCCCGTCCGTGGCCGCGGTCTGTATCTACCCGGCCCTCATCGCTGAGGCCAAGGACGCGCTCAAGGGCAGCGGCGTCAAGGTCGCCAGCGTCGCGACCGGGTTCCCGAGTGGCCAGACGTTCCGTGACATCAAGCTCGCCGAGACTCGCGCGGCCGTGGACGCTGGCGCCGACGAGATCGACATGGTCATCGATCGCGGGGCGTTCCTGATGGGCGACTACGCGACGGTGTTCGAGGAGATCGTCGAAGTCAAGGAGGCGGCAGGGGACGTCCACTTGAAGGTGATCCTCGAGACCGGTGAGCTCGAGACCTACGACAACGTGCGGCGCGCGTCGATCCTCGCGATGGCGGCCGGCGCCGACTTCATCAAGACCTCGACGGGCAAGGTGGAACCGGCTGCGACCATGCCGGTCTCGCTCGTGATGCTCGAGGCGATCCGCGACTTCGAGCGAGCGACCGGCCGTCAGGTCGGGATGAAGCCGGCCGGCGGGATCCGGACCGCCAAGGAGGCGATCCAGTACCTCGTGATCCTGTACGAGACCCTCGGGCCGCGCTGGATGTCACCGGACTGGTTCCGGTTCGGGGCGTCGTCGCTGCTCAACGACGTGCTGATGCAGATCGAGTTCCAGCGGACGGGCCGCTACCAGGACCCGGACCACTTCACGCTCGACTGAGGCCACGCGGCATCGCGCTCGGGACGACAAGCCGTCCTCCCGAGGCGATATCGAGGCCCAGCAGGATCCAGCCGAGTCCGTTGAGGGCTACGCCGGTCAGGGCCACCGGGCCGAAGATCGTGGGATTCGTTGGGGAAGTCAGTCCCAGGCGGCCCATGCCCGCGATCGCGAGGACGGATCCGATGGCGAGCGCCAGCGGCCCCCAGCGGGAGGCCACGCCGCTCCGAAGTGCCGCCGCCCCGAACGCGGCATCGGCGAGCCACATGGCCAGCGCCGCGTAGAAGGAGACGAGTCCAAAGTCGCCGGCGAACGGGCTGGCGCGGCCGATCGACAGGACGACCATCGACAGGTGCCACGCGTTGGCGACGACCGCAGCGATGCTCGCTACGCGGAAGAGCGTTCGGGAGCCGGCCGTCCGGCGCCGGTACAGGGCGACAACCACCGCGATCGCGCCCAGACTGAAGGAGACGAGCCTGGCGTCGTTCAGGGCGGGCGGGATCTCGATGACGAACGCCGCCAGCAGGACGACTCCGCCCAGGATCCCGGCCACGCCCAGCAACCGGGCCGAGGCCGTTGTCAAGCCGTCACGGAGGCCGGCTGGTCGACCCGGACGGCCGTCACGCCCAGCGCGACCCAGCCGGCGCAGAAGGCCACCAGGCCGATCAGGCTCAGCGCTGGAATCAGGCCCTCGGGCACGCCGACGAGCCCCATCATGACGACGATGACCCCGAGCAGCACCGCTGAGCCCGCGCCGAGCAGGCCCGCGGCCGGCCTTGGCAAGGCGCCGGTTCGGTACGTGGCGATCGCGAACAGGCCCGACCCCACGACCGTCGCGAAGACGCCCAGGATCCAGATCTCCCACGGGCTGAGGCCCCCGAGGAATGGCCCGTCTCCGCGGGCCGCCATGGCGACGATGCCGACACCCGTCATCGTGAGGCCGATCGCCGGGACCGCGAACGCGGCCCAGATGAGCCGTGGATGTCGACGGGCCTGGAAGGCGCTGAGCCCGATGAGGGCCAGCAGCAGCAATGCGGTCCCGGCCAGGATCACCGCAGCGCCGGGGAACGCCTCGACGCCCTCGGCATCGTCGATCGATATCAGGACGAAGCCGGCCAGGAACAGGATCGCGCCGACGATTGCGGCCGAGCCGCCCAGTCGAAGAGACATCGTGAACCCCCTTTGTCGGTGGGGCGCGGCGTCGAGGCCGCGCAGGTGGAGGTGGGCATCGAGGGCGGCCAGCGCGATGTCGGCCACGTCGAACGGTCCGAGCGGCCGTTCTTCGAGGATCGCCTCGAACTCGTCGCCGTAGCGTGCGCGCCACGTCGCCGGATACAGGCGCATGAGGAACGACCTCACGGTCGCGGCTCGCCCAGTTGGCGAAGACCCATCTCCGCGAACTTGGACAGGCCGCGGAGCTGCTCCGCGAGATTGGTCGCCCCGACCGCCGTCAGCCGGTAGGGACGACGTCGGTCGATCGGGGGCAACGGCTCGACCAGGCCACGCTGCTCAAGACGCGCGAGCGCTGCGTACAGGGTCCCGGCGCCCATCGGCCGGCCCGTGCCCTGCTCTACGTCCTGCATGATCGCGTAGCCGTGCTTGGGCCCGTCACTCAAGCTGACCAGGATGAGCAGCGACGGTTCGGCGAACCGTCCGAACTCGGGGATTTTCGGGGGCATCGGGAACTCCAACTCTTACGGTTGTCGATATATCGATAGCCGATATATACGCGGCTGGTCGCCCCGTGTCAAGCCCCGACACCCTCGGGACCGCCCGCGGGTCGTCGCTCAGGAGCACGAGGTCCGCCAGCTTCCCGACCGTGATCGTGCCTTTCCGATCCTCCTCGAACGTCGCGTAGGCGCCCGCCCGGGTCAGCGCTCGGCGTCGTCGGCTCCGTCGGCGCGTTCGTCGTCGGCGCGCAGGAGTCGAACACGGCTCCTGCCGCCATGGTGGCGGCACCGCCAAGGAACTGGCGACGCGAGACCCGGTCGAGCACAGTCATCCATCCATGAAAGACGTCCCCGGGCGATCCATCCTGCCCCGTCGACCTTCACGTGAACGTCAAGGTTGTGGTATCGTTGACCCGATGCCCACAAAGACTTCCGCGACTCCTGTCGCGCCGACCCTCCTTCGAATCCAGGATGTCGCCGCCGAGACCGGGCTGACCACGCGCGCCATCCGCTACTACGAGGAGATGGGCCTGCTGGAGCCCGCGGCCCGGTCGGACGGCGCCTACCGGCTGTACGACGCGTCCGACCTCGAGCGCCTCCGCTTCATCCGAAGCCTGCGCGACGACGCCGGGTTCTCGCTGGCCCAGATCGGCCAGCTCCTCGAGGACGAGGCCGCACGCGAGCGGAATCGTGTGCGCTTCCGCACGACCGGCGACGTTGCCGAGCGGCGCGCCCTCCTCCTCGATGCGAGTGCCCGGGTCGACCGCCAGATCGAGACGCTCGTGACCAAGCGCACCCGTCTCGACTCGATGATCGCCGACGCGCGGGCCCGACGGCGCCACCTCGATGAGCATCTCGCGAACCTCGACGGCGGGCCCGATCCGCATCCCGGCGACGGACCGCACCCCGCCCCCAGGGGCCGCCGATGATCGGACCGTCCGGGCTCGCGCCGCGCCGCATCGTGCGCACCAGGGCGATGACGGCGTTCCGGCACCGCAACTACCGGCTGTTCTTCGCCGGCCAGGCCATCTCGCTCATCGGGACGTGGATGCAGCAGGTCGCGCAGGCATGGCTGGTCCTGACGATCACCGATGGCGATCCGCTGTGGCTCGGCGTCGTGGCCGCCGCGCAGTTCCTGCCCGTGATGATCCTGGGCCTGTTCGCCGGGATCCTCGCCGACGTCCTGCCCAAGCGCCAGACCCTCCTTGCCGCCCAGGTCGTCATGATGATCCTCGCGGCCATCCTCGCGGTCCTGACCGCCACCGGACTCGTCGAGGTCTGGATGATCGTCCTGCTCGCCATCCTGCTCGGCTGCGCCAATGCCGTCGACATGCCGGCTCGCCAGTCGTTCGCGTACGAGATGGTCGGCCCCCGCGACGTCGGGAACGCCGTGGCGCTCAACTCCGCGATGTTCAACGGTGCCCGCGTGGTCGGGCCTGCCGTGGCCGGGCTCACCATCGGCCTGTTCGGCATCGCGACGGCGTTCGCGATCAACGCGTTGAGCTTCGTCGCCGTCATCGTGGGCCTGCGGATGATGCGCGACGACGAGCTGGAGATGGCTCGCCTGCTGCCGCGTCCAGAGTCGGTGCGGGCTGTCTTCGACAACCTGTTCGAGGGGCTCCGGTTCGTCCGCGACACCCCGGTCGTGTTGCTCGCGGTCACGGTCGTCGGGCTGGTCGCGACCGTGGCGATGAACTTCACCGTCCTGATCCCGCCGCTGGCCGCGAACGTCCTCCACAGCGACGCCGCGGGCTACGGCTTCCTCATGACGGCGTCGGGCCTCGGCGCCCTGGGTGCGGCGGTCGCCCTTGTCGTCGGCGGGCGGCCACGGCCGGTCCGGATCGCCACCGGCGCCCTGGTGCTCGGTGTCGCATCGGTGGCGCTGGCTCTCTCGACCTCGTTCCCGCTCTCCCTCGCGCTGATGATCCCGGTCGGTGCCGGCGGCATCACGATGGCCGCGACCGCCAACGCCACCATCCAGCTGTCGGTGCCCGACGGCCTGCGCGGCCGCGTGATGAGCGTCTACACGACGGTCTTCTCGGCGTCGATGCCGATCGGCGGCATCGCGGCCGGGGCGCTCGCCTCGGTCGCCGGCATCCCCACGACCGTGGCCGTCGGCGGCCTGCTCTCCCTCGCGATCGGTGCCGGCGCCTATGCGTGGTGGCGCCGGATCGGCGCACCGGCTCCGACCACCGTCGGGCCTCGTGTTTCGACGGCGGCCGTCGAGATCGCCACCGAGGGCGCCGCGGCTCAGTCGACCGCCCCGAGCACCAGGGCGGCATTCAAGCCGCCGAAACCGAACGAGGTGCTCAGCACGCGTCGGTAGGTCCCCGGCCGAGCGTCGAGCAGCAGGCCCGGGAGCAGCGCTGCAGAGTCGGGATCGGCTTCCACGAGGTTGACCGACGCCGGCGCCCACCCGTCGCGGATGACCAGCGCGCAGATGGCCGCCTCGATGGCGCCCGACGCCCCGAGCGGATGCCCGTACAACGCCTTGGTGCCGCTCACCGGGACCGTCGCAGCCCGCTCGCCGAGGGCCGTGACGATCGCGCGGGCCTCGGCGACGTCACCGATCGGGGTGGACGATGCGTGGGCGTTCACGTAGTCGACCGCGTGCGCATCCGTCGAGGCGTCCTCGAGCGCGATGGTCGCGGCGCGCGCCGCCTCGCGCCCGTCGGCGCGAGGCTGGACCATGTGGTGAGCGTCCGACGTCGCGCCGTAGCCGCGGAGCTCCGCGTAGGGCGTCACCCCCCGGCGTTCCGCGACGTCGGCATCCTCGAGCACGAGCAGCGCCGCGCCCTCGCCCATGACGAAGCCGTCGCGATCCGAGTCGAACGGACGCGCGGCGTGCCCCGGGTCGTCGTTATGTCCGGCCGACAGCGCCCGGATGATGTCGAACGCCCCGAACGCGAGGGGCGACAGCGGGATCTCGCAGCCGCCGGCGATCGCGGCATCGACCCGACCCTCGCGCAGGTCCCCGAGCGCCTCGCCGAGCGCGACCGCGCCGGACGCGCAGGAATTCGCCGTCGAGAGGATCGGGCCGCGGACGTCGAGCGCGATGCCGAGATTGGCCGGCGCCGCGCCGCCGAATACGGCGAGGGCGAGGTTGGGAGCCACTTGGCGGATGCCCTTCTCGAGATACCGCTCGTGTTGTTCCTCGGCATAAGCGATGCCACCCAGCGCCGAGCCGAGGTAGATGCCGATGCGATCCGGGCTGGCCGCGCCGTCCGCGCCTGGGGTCAGCCGCGCATCGTCGAGCGCGAGCCGGCCGGCCACCATCCCGAACTGGCTGAACCGGTCGAGCTGGCGTGCGGTCTTGGGCGGCATCCAGGCGAGCGGGTCGAAGTCGTCGACCTGTGCCGCGACGTGCGACCGGAAGGGCGACGGGTCGAATCGGTCGATCAGCCTGACCGGCGAGCGGGCCGCACGCAGGCCGGCTCGAAACGCATCGACGCCGGTGCCGATGGGCGTCACGACACCGATGCCCGTGATCCAGACCCGCCGCCGAGCGCTCATCGGTCAGGATTCGTCGGTGGCGCGACGTCGGACTGCAGGGCCTCGGCGAGGGCCTTGAAGGTCGCCAGGGTCCGGCCGGCGATCGGGCGGGTGAAGAACCGGTCCACGAACGTCGCGAAGCCGGGCAGGCGGGGCGCGAAGTCGTGCTCGATCGTCACCGTACAGGCGGCGCCTCCGGCACCCGCGCCCGCGCCCTCCGGGGCTGATCCGTCCGGGGCCTCGCCGTTCGCCGCGGGATCGATGCGCCAGGTCACGTCCATGCCCCGCGTCGCGCCCGCCACGTGCACGAACCGCAACCGCCGGGACCCCGCCTCCGACCAGGTCCGCGAGCGCCACGCGACCGGCAGCCCCAACCCGAGCAGTCCGATGAACGGCCGGCGCGCGATGAAGTCAGCCACCAGACTCCCGTCCGCGCGTCGCTCGACGGCCCTCGAACGCGCGTAGTGGGGCAGCAGCACGGACCAGCGCTCGACGTCCCGCGCGAGGGTGAAGACAAGATCGGGCGGGGCGGCGATGCGGATGGCGATCTCGCTGTGCATCGTGTCTGACGTTGCCGGCGTCAGGCGGAGCGTTTCGCGAGCAGGTCGAGCGCGTGCCGGGCCAGCTCGCCCAACCGCAGGGTGCGAGCCTCCGACGGGGCGAACCAACGACACGTATCGGTGGAACCGTCCGGCTCGTCACGCAGCTCACCCGCGACGATCGCCACGCGATAGAGGATCCGGATGGCGTGGAGTCGCTCCGTGCCGTCCTCTCCCTGGAAGACCCGATCGCTCACGCCGAGCAGGCCGTCGAGCTCGCCCGTATAGCCCGTCTCCTCGGTCAGCTCGCGCAGGACCGCGACCTGTGGGGGCTCGCCGAACTCCAGGCCACCGCCGGGCAGGGTCCAGATGTCGCCGACACCGACCGACGGGGCGATGTGGCAGAGCAGGAGGCGGCCGTCATCGTCGCAGGCCGACGGCGTACGCGGCCACGCGGGTCCGGCCGGTGGCGGCGTCGGCGACGTCGGCCGTGCCCACCCCGTCCCCGGCCGTGCCCACCCCGTCCCCGGCCGTGCCCAACCTGTCCTCGTCGTTCACGGCGCGAGCAGCGACGCGAGGAAGCGCGGGTCCAGACCGCGGGACGCCGGCACGAGGTCACCCATCACGAGACCCATCGTCGCACGGACGTCCGGCCGGGTCGCGAGCCGGCGCGCGGCGTATTCGAAGAGCGCGGGTCGGCCGAGGAACGATTGGACCAGCCACGAGACGATGTCCTTCGCGGCGAACCGGCGGCGCATGGCCCGGTCGTACGCCGCGGCGACGGCGTCCGCCCGTGGCGTCGCGTCCAGGGCGACGCGGATCGCGGCGGCGGCGAGCTCGGTCGAGACCAGCGCCCGATGGAGGCCCTCCCCGGTGAACGGGTCGAGGAACCCCACGGCGTCCCCGACCAGGAACCACCCCCGGCCGGCACGTCGCGTGACCCGGCCGCCGAGGGGGACCACGCCGGCGAGCTGGTCGCAGCGCTCCGCGTTCGGCCATGCAGCCGGGTCGTCGTAGGCCGGCGGGACGGCGGCCACGATCGCCTGGGACGTCGCGACGGCGCCGTCGCGGGCGAGCCGTCCGCGCCACGACCGACCGAGCACGATCCCGATGTTGACCCGCTCTCCGGGTACCGGGGCGATCCCGATGTACCCGTCGGCGAATACCTGGAGGCGCGCCTCGTGCGGCGCGTCGGCTCGCGTGTCGGCCAGGTGATAGCTCAGCCCGACCCGCTCGGGGAGCCGGGTCCGCCGCGCCACGCCGGCCGCTCGCGCGACCAGCGAATGGGCGCCGTCTGCCCCCACGACGACCCGGCACGAGAGCCTGCCCGGCCCGGTCGCAGTACGGATCGTGAGGAGCGGTCGATCGCCACTCAGGTCGACCGACTCGGCCGCGACACCGCGTCGGACGATCGCGCCGGTTTCCACCGCGAGCGCCTCCAGGGCCGGATCCAGCGTCGAACGGTCGAAGCCGACAGCGGGCGGCCCGCCGGCCTCCGTGCCGTAGGTCAGGCGCACCTCGGCCCCGCCCGGCGTTTCGAGGCGCATCGCCGGGATGGGTCGAGCCACCGCCGCCAGGGCGGGTTCGCGGATCCCCACACGACGCAGCACGTCGAGGGTGACCGGCGAGCTGAACACGCCGCCGGCCCGCCAACGCCACGCCGGCTGTCGCTCGAGCACGACGACGTCGATGCCGCCGCGCGCGAGGGCGGTCGCCAGGGCGCACCCCGCCAGCCCACCACCGACGATCGCGACGTCGACCTCATCCGCCGGTCCGAGGCTCATCACGATGGATCCCGCCCGCCCACGGGCGGTGGCGCAGCCGTGGCCGCGAGCACGACCCGATGCCCGATCGGCCCCCCGACCGCTGACACCTCGACTCGGAGGCCCGCGGCCGCGATCAGGGCCGTGAGCTCGCCAACGGTGTAGGCGCGCCGCACCGACATCGGCGCATCGTGTCGGGTGAAGCGGTTCGTGGTGAGGAGGTGGCTCAACAACCATGCCCCGACCCAGGCGAGGCGCGAGCGGACGAGGTCGTTGACGACGATCCCGCGCCGAGCCACGCGCCCCATCTCGCGCAGGACCTCGACCGCCGCAGTCGGTTCGAGGTGATGCAGGAGGAGCGACGAGTGCGCGATGTCGAAGGTGCGATCCGGGAATGGGAGCGAGCGTCCGTCGGCCACGCACAGGGTCAGATCCGTCATGGTGCCCAACCGCGGTTCGAGGCGCCCGGCGGCATCCAGGATCTCGGGTCGATCGTCGGTCGCGGTCACCGACAGACGGCGACCGCTTGCACGGGCCTCGTCGAGGAGCGCAACGGGGATGTCGGCGCCGCCCGTGCCGACGTCGATCAGGGTCACGGGCATCCCGCCCGGGACCAACGCCGCCAGGCCCTTCGAGGACAGCGCGCGTCCACCGAGCCAGCGGTTCGCCCGCGCGAGGTCGCGCAGGTTGCCGACGAGGGCCCGGTCGTCATCCAGGGGCCCGTCGAGCAGTTCTCGGACACCGGTCAGGCGCTGCATCCGAGCAGGCTACACGCCGGCTACCATCGGGCCATGATCGTCGTCGCCGGCGAGGCCCTGGTCGATCTCATGGTCGGTCCGGATGGGCGCTTCGAGGCGCGCCCGGGCGGCGGTCCCTACAACACCGCTCGGACCATCGCCCGTCTCGGCGGATCGGTCATGTTCGTGGGACGCATCTCGACCGATCGGTTCGGGCGGGACGTCCGTGCCGACCTCCTGCGCGACGGCGTCGCCGAGGGTGGTGTCGCCGCGACGCACGACCCGACGACGCTGGCCATCGTCGAGCTCGACGACCATGGCGCCCCGACGTACAGGTTCTATGTCGATGGCACCTCGGCCGCGGGCCTGGCGGCGAGCGACGTGGCCGCGCTCGCGATCGGTCCCGCGGACGTTCTCCACATCGGGACCCTCGGGCTGGTCTTGCAGCCCGTGGCGACCACGATCGAGCGGCTCATCCGGGAGGCGGATCGGGCGGCGCTCGTGATGCTCGACCCGAACTGCCGCCCGCCGGCGACGCGGGATCCGGCGGCGTTCCGCGCACGCATCGACCGGGTCGCCCGCCGTGCGGACGTGGTCAAGGTGAGCGACGACGACCTGCGGTTCCTGGGACCGGACGACCCCATGGACGCGACGATCGACCGCCTGCTGGAGCTCGGCGCGCGGCTCGTACTGCATACCCACGGCGCTGACGACGTGGAGATCCGGACAGCCTCGGGCCGCGCGTCCGTGCCCGTCCCGCGGGTGGACGTGGTCGACACGGTCGGGGCTGGCGACGCGTTCGGCGGCGGGTTCCTCGCAACCTGGGTCGGCGCCGGCCGAACGCGGGACGATCTCGCGTCCATCGACCTCGTGTGCGATTCGGTCCAGGTCGCGGTCCGTGTCGCCGCGCTGACCTGTGCGCGTCCGGGAGCGGATCCACCGACGCGCCCCGAACTTGAGGCGTTCGAGGCCTGAAGCTGCATCTCCGACCTCCATGCGGGTGACTCGCGCGCCCGGTGCCATAATGCGTCCATGGCCGGTCGGAGCAACACGAGCGTGATCCCCGCGCCCGAGGGCGCCCCGAACAGCTGGGGCCTCGGCGACGGTCAGGCCATCCCGTGGGAGTACGCGCCGGCGCCCGAGGCGCGCGGCATCGTCACGCTCCGCGAGCAGTACGGCGTGTTCATCAACGGCCGGTTCGTGGCGGCCACCGGCGGTGCCACGTTCGCTTCCATCGATCCGGCCACGGAGCAGCCACTCGCGAAGGTGGCGCGCGCAACCGAAGCCGATGTCGACAAGGCGGTCAACGCCGCGCGGCGGGCTCAGCGGCAGTCGTGGGGCCGGCTGTCCGGTCGCGAACGCGCGAAGTACCTGTTCCGCATCTCGCGCATCCTCCAGGAGCGCTCCCGCGAGTTCGCGGTGCTCGAGTCGATGGACTCCGGTAAGCCGATCAAGGAATCCCGGGACGTGGACGTGCCGCTCGCGGCGAGCCACTTCTGGTATTACGCGGGCTGGGCCGACAAGCTCGACTACGCGTTCCCGGGGAGGGTCGCCCGGCCGCTCGGCGTCGCGGCCCAGATCATCCCGTGGAACTTCCCGCTGTTGATGCTCGCCTGGAAGATCGCCCCGGCGCTGGCCGCGGGCAACACCGTCGTCCTGAAGCCCGCTTCCACGACGCCGCTGTCGGCGCTGCTCTTCGCGGAAGTCTGCGTCCAGGCGGACCTGCCGCCGGGCACCGTGAACATCATCACTGGCCCCGGCGAGATCGGGATGGCCCTCGCGACGCACGACCGCGTCGATAAGGTCGCGTTCACGGGGTCCACGGAGATCGGCAAGAAGATCGGCCGGGCCGTGGCCGGGACCGACAAGGCGTTGACCCTTGAGCTCGGCGGCAAGGCGGCGAACATCGTGTTCGACGATGCGCCGCTCGACCAGGCGATCGAGGGCATCGTCAACGGCATCTACTTCAACCAGGGCGAGGTGTGCTGCGCGGGCTCGCGCCTGCTCGTCCAGGAGTCGATCGCGGAGACCGTCGTCGACAAGCTCAAGGACCGGCTCTCGACCATCCGGGTCGGCGACCCGCTCGACAAGAACACGGATGTCGGAGCCATCAACTCGAAGGCGCAGCTCGAGAAGATCACCGAGCTCGTCGCATCGGGTGTCGCCGAGGGCGCCGATCTCTACCAGCCCGCCTGTGACCTTCCGGACCGGGGGTACTTCTTCCGTCCGACCCTGTTCACCAATGTCGCGCAGAGCCACCGCATCGCCCGCGAGGAGATCTTCGGACCGGTGCTGTCGGTGCTCACGTTCCGCACGCCCGATGAGGCGATCGAGAAGGCCAACAACACGGCCTACGGCCTGTCGGCCGGGGTGTGGACCGACAAGGGCTCGCGGATCCTTGCCATGGCAGCGCGCCTGAAGGCGGGGGTCGTCTGGGCCAACACGTTCAACCGGTTCGACCCGACGTCGCCGTTCGGCGGGTACAAGGAATCCGGGTTCGGGCGCGAGGGCGGGATGCACGGGCTGCACGCCTACGTGCGCCTGGAGGACCGCTGATGGCGTCCGATGGCCGTCGAGCGGTCACCCGTCGAGAGTCGTCGAACGGGGTCACTGACCGGATCGAGGTCCGCAAGACCTACAAGCTGTATATCGGCGGCGCGTTCCCCCGGTCGGAGAGCGGTCGGTCGTACCTCGTCTCCGCGGCGGATGACACGCCGCTGGCCAACGCCTGCCGTGCCTCGCGCAAGGACGTTCGGGACGCCGTCCGGGCCGCCCGCAAGGCGTTCCCGGGCTGGTCGGCGAAGACGGCCATGAACCGCGGGCAGGTCCTCTACCGGGTCGCGGAGCTGATGGAGGGCCGGCGCGACCAGTTCGTCGCGGAGGTGGTCGCCGCAGAGGGCCTTCGCGAGCCGCGCGCCCGCGAGGCCGTCGACCGTGCCATCGACCGCTGGGTCTGGTACGCGGGATGGGCGGACAAGATCGCCCAGATCCTGGGCTCGTCCAACCCGGTCGGCGCCCCCTACTTCAACTTCACGATCCCGGAACCGACGGGCGTGGTCGGGGTCGTGGCGCCCGAGACGTCGTCGCTCCTGGGACTCGTCTCGAGACTGGCCGCGCCGCTCGTGAGCGGCAACACGGTCGTGCTGCTGCCCTCGGAGGCCCGGCCGCTGCCGGCCGTCACGCTGAGCGAGGTCCTCGCGACATCGGACGTGCCCGGTGGCGTGGTCAACATCCTCACCGGCCTTCGCAAGGAGCTCGTGCCGGTCCTCGCCGCGCACGTCGACGTCGACGCCCTCGATACCTGGGGTGTCCCCGAGTCGATGCGTGTCGAGGCCGAGCAGCTGGCCGCCGACGACGTCAAGCGCCTGTCGCGCCGTCCAACGACCGTCAACGAGACGCGGTTCGACTGGCTGGACGACCGCGCCGCCGAGCGCCCCGAATGGATCGCCGCCTTCCTCGAGATGAAGACGGTCTGGCACCCGATAGGGACCTGAGCGATGGCCGTGCGTCCTGACCCCGAGGTCGGCTTCCGCCGTCCGGGCGACCACCTGCGCGGCGATCGCCTGGTCGAGCGGCGCGTATTCATCCAGGCGTCGCCGCGGACAGTGTGGGCGAGCCTCCACGATCCCGCGGCGTCTGCGCTCCTCTTCCCGGAGCTGCGGCTCGGACCGGCGGCGCCGTCGTGGCCGGCCGCCGCCACGACCCGCACGGCTCGTGCCCGTCTGGGGCTCCTGCGCGAGCGTGCCCACGTCGAAAGCCTCGAGGCGCGACCGGAATCGGTCTTCCGGCTGCGCGTGACCGGTTCGGGCTTCGAGAGCGAGTGGGGCTGGCGCCTGGAGCCGGTCGCGGGCGGGACCCGGGTCGTCCACGCGGCCACGTTCGAGCCGGTGGATCGCTGGACGATCATCCTCGTGCGACTGGGTCGGCACTCGCTGGAGGCGCGCGTGGAGGCACACCTGCGAGCGCTCAAGGAACGCGCGGAGCGCGCCGACAGACCGTCCTCGCCGGCGGCATGACGGCGGTCATCCACACCGAGCGACTGACCAAGCGCTACGGGTCGCATCGCGGGATCACCGAGGTGGACCTCGACGTGCTCGAGGGAGAGATCTTCGGCTTCCTGGGCCCGAATGGCGCGGGCAAGACCACGACGATGCGCGTGCTGCTCGACCTGATCCGTCCGACGTCGGGGCGGGCCGAGGTGTTCGGCATCGAGTCCACGGTCGACCCGGTGGCCATCCACCGGCGGCTGGGCTACCTGCCCGGCGAGTTCGACCTGTACGACCGGCTGACCGGCGCCGACAACATCGCCTACTTCGGCAACCTGCGGGGCGGCGTGGACCCGGGCTACGTGGCCGAACTTATCGGGCGGCTGGATCTGGACACGAGCCGTCGCTTCCGCGAGTACTCGAAGGGCAACAAGCAGAAGGTCGGTCTGGTCGTGGCGCTTCAGCACCGACCAGACCTGCTGATCCTCGACGAGCCGACGGCCGGACTCGACCCGCTGGTCCAGCAGACGTTCTTCGAGATCGTTCGGGAAGCCCGGCGGGAAGGCCGGACGATCTTCCTGAGCTCGCACATCATCGACGAGGTCGATCGGACCTGCGACCGGGTCGCCATCATCCGCGAGGGCAGGATCGTGCAGGTCGACACCATCGACGCGATCCGTCGGCTGGCGTTCCACCACGTCGAGCTGACGTTCGGCGGTCCCGTCGCGCCCGGGATCTTTGCCGCGATCCCCGGTGTTTCGGACGTGGAAGTCGCCGGTTCGACCATACGGATGCGTGTCGCCGGACCGATCGGGAGCGTGCTTGGCGCGGCGGCGCCACACGGGATCGTCGACGTCGTCAGCCGCGAGCCCAACCTGGAGGACGTCTTCCTGGCCCAGTACGGCCAGCACAGCACGACCGGCACCGGCGCATCGGCGGGCGATGGGCGCTGACGCACCGATCGTCGCCTGGCGGGCGCCTCGCTCTGCGCCCTGGTCGCGATTCATGGGCCTGCGCTCGGTCTATTCGAAGACGGTCCGCGACAGCCGTCGGGCGGCGCTCGGGGTCGGTCTGGTCGCGGGCCTGTTCATGCTGGGCACCGGCGCGCCGTACGGCGTGGCGCCGGAATTCGCGACGATCGAGCTGCGCCAGCAGTTCATCGCCGGGATCACCGCGCTGCCACAGGCGCTGCGCGGCCTCCTGGGGGACCCGATCCGCATCGAGACGCTCGGCGGGTTCCTGTCCTGGCGTGTCGGCAATGTGCTCCCGGTCGTGTTCGGGATATGGTCCGTGCTGGCCCTCTCGGGAACGCTGGCCGGGGAAGCCGGCAGGGGGAGTCTCGACCTGCTGGCGTCCACGCCGCATTCGCGGCGCTCGATCGCACTCCAGAAGCTCGCCGGCCACCTGACGGCGCTCGTCGCCGCGATGCTCATCTTCGCGCTCATCACCTACTTCGTCGGTGAGGCGTTCGGGTCGCTTCCCGGCGACGAGATCGCGCTGTCGGCGGCGCTCGGCCAGGCGCTGCTGTACGGCCTGCTGATGCTCGCCGCAGGCTCCGTGGCATTCGCGACGTCGCCGTTCGTCGGCCGGACGCGGGCGCTCGCCTTCGGGCTCATCACGCTGTTCGGCGGCTATCTCATCTCGTCGTACGCCTCGCTGTCGCCGTTGATCGCGTCGCTGGAACCGCTCTCCTGGTATGCGTGGACGGCCGGCCACCGGCCGCTCGCTGGCGTCGCCGACTGGCCATCGCTCGGGCTCCTCGCCGCGGTCATCGTCATGCTCCTCACGGTCGGCGTGCTCGCGTTCGACCGGCGCGACCTCGGCGACTCCGGGGCGCTGCGCTGGCTTCGGCTGCCATCCCTGCCGGCCGGGGTCGGCGGGCCGTTCACGCGCCAGCTCGCCGACCGAGCCGCGACGGCGATGGCTTGGGGAGTCGGCATCGGGATCTACGCCACGCTGATCGTCGCCTCGGCGCAGGCCTTCGCGGAGAGCATCGCCTCGATCCCCCAGATCGCCGCCCTGATCAGGATCATCTATCCCGACGTGGACATCTCGCAGCCGTCGGGCGTGCTGCAGCTCGCGTTCTTCAACTTCGGCTCGCTGCTCATGGGGCTGGCCGGCGCCTCGTTCGTGGCCGCCTGGTCAGGCGACGAGACTGGTGGTCGGCTGGCGGTCGTGATGTCGGCTCCCCAGAGCCGGATCGGGTGGATGCTCCGGAGCGGCCTCGGCGTGCTCGCCGCGATCGGGCTCGCGACGGTCGTCCTCGGGGCGATCGTCGCCGTCGCGGTCGCGACCCAGGGCGGGTCGATCTCGGAGCCGATCGCCGGGATCGGGGTGCTCGGGCTGGCCGCAGCGGCGTTCGCCGGGATCGGGCTGGCGGTGGGCGGGCTGGTCAGGGCGTCGTGGGCAGCCCCAGCAGTGGGATACGTGGTCCTTGCCACGTTCCTGCTGGACACGCTCGGCGCCGCGCTCGACCTCCCGGAGTTCGTGCTGGATCTTTCCCTCTATCGCCATCTCGGTCAGCCCATCGCCGGGGTCTTCGAGCCGGTCGGCATGATCGCGGCCGCGATACTCGCCTTCGGCGGGCTCGTCCTCGGCGCCATCGGCCTGCAGCGGCGGGACCTCGACAGGTAACGTCGGGGGCGTGGACCCGTTCGTCATCGCGATCGTCGCGCTCAGCGCCCTGCTGCACGTCGCCTGGAACGTCCGGCTCAAGACCGCCGGGGAGCCGCTACGCGCCGCGACCGTGGGCATGCTGGCGGCCACGGTCGGCATCGTCCCGATCGGCGTCGCTGCGTGGTGGGTGGCCGGGGCACCGGCCCTGCCCGTCGCCGGCATCGCGCTGGGCCTGACCTCCGGGATCATCGAAGCGGGCTACTTCGTCCTCCTGTCCGCGGCCTACCGGCGCGGCGACCTGTCGGTCGTGTACCCGATCGCCCGGGGGACGGCCCCGTTGCTGGCCGTGGCGATCGGCGTGGGACTCTTCGGGGAGCGGCTCGGCCT
The DNA here is from genome assembly GCA_963735785.1 of uncultured Chloroflexia bacterium. Classification (GTDB taxonomy): domain Bacteria; phylum Chloroflexota; class Limnocylindria; order Limnocylindrales; family CSP1-4; genus SPCO01. The sequence goes on from CAVTMH010000003.1 coordinate 1,885,278, forward strand.
CGCCGGAACGATCGGGGTCGTGGCGCTGCTGGCCGGTTTCCTCGTGCTTCAGCGACCGTGGCGCGCGTTGGGGGGCAGGGGCCTGGGCGGCGGTCCGACCGGCGCGCGCTTCGACCCTGCGATCGCGTTCGCCCTCGCCACCGGCGTGACCATCGCGACCTACACGGCGCTCGACCGGCTGGGAACGCGGCTGATCGACCCGCTCCCTTATGCGGCGATCCTGTGGGTCACCACGTCCGCCGCCCTCGTCGTCTGGGTCCGCCTCGTCGCGGGCGGTGACGTCTTCGCCGGCGGCCGGGGGGAGGTCCGGAGCGCGGCGATCGGTGGCTGGCTGACGCTCGGCGCCTACGTCCTCATCCTGTGGGCATTGAGCGTGGCGCCGCTCTCCGGGGTCGCGCCGCTGCGCGAGTCGGCGACCGTGTTCGCCGCCGCCTGGGGCTCGGTCCGCCTGGGCGAGGCGGTCGAGCGTCGCGAGAGCGTCCGTCGCATCGGTGCGTCGGTGCTCATCGTGGTCGGCGCGATCCTGCTGGCGGTCGCGGGTCGGTAGCGCCGTGGACGTGGCGGCGAAGCCGCCTAGGCCGGCTCCGTCGGCCGGGCCGCCGCGAACAACCGGCGCTGGCCCCAGGGACCGTTGACGAGCGCCACACCCGCGATGATCAGCGCCGTCCCGACGATCAGCGTGAGATCGACCCGTTCGTTGAGGACGAGGAAGCCGAGGACGATGCCGTACACCGGCAGGAGATAGGCGACGAGCGCGGTCCGCGTGGCACCCCACCGCCCGAGCAGGCGGAAGTACAGCACGTACGCCATACCGGATCCGAACACCCCCAGCCAGGCCACGGCGAACCAGTCGCTGACGTCGGCTCGGACCGTCTCCCACGGTCGTTCCAGCACGAGTGCCAGGACCGACACGATGACCAGCGCGATCGTCACCTGGAAGACGGCCGGGACGAGCGACGGAAGGCCGCGCACATTCCGGCGGCTGTAGACGTTGCCGAGCGCATACGCCAGCGACGACCCGAGCAGGGCGATGCTCCCCGGGAGGTCCCCGCTCGCGTTCATGAGCCCTGGCGAGACGAGCAGCACGACTCCGATGAACCCGACGGCCAGTCCCACGATGCCGTTGAGGCGGATGGGCTCGTCGGGCAGGAACAGCGGCGCGATCACGATGACGAACAACGGCACGGTGGCGTTCAGGATCGCGGCCAGGGCGCTGTCGACCGACTGTTCGGCCCACGTGATCAGCGCGAACGGGATCGTGATGTTGACGATGGCCATGACGATCAGGTGGCCGTAGATCCGCGGCACGCGCGGCAGCGACGTGCCATTCAGCCGGAAGGCCACCCACAGGAACGCAGCGCCGATCAGCAGGCGCAGGGCGATCAGGGTGAACGTCCCGAAGGCGTCGACCGCGATCTTGATGAACAGGTACGACGACCCCCACATGAAGCCGAGTGCCATGAACAGCACCCACTCGACCGGGGTGGCGCGGACGTTCATCCAAGCATCATAGGTCCGTTGGCCTACCACGGTATGTCAAGTTTTCCGGGCCTTCCAGCACCTCATCGCCAGCGTGTCAGGATGGCCTCCCGATCGAACAGCCGCACGCCGACACGCAGGCCGGCGAGCGACACGAGCAGCACGACCGCCGCCAGCAGCACGTACCCGCTCGGACCGACGAGCAGGGTGCCCGTGGCCTGCACCAGCACGAGTGCCACGACCGGGATGATGACGACGCCGCCGATCTGCTGAGCGACCCGCGGGTCGTTCACACGCGCGCTGACGATGACCCCGGCCACGACCGACGACAGGCCGACTGCGGGCCCCAGCAGGAACACGCCGGCCAGCCACGATCCGTCGGTCACGACGCCCAGCAGCGCCGGCCCGTAGACGAGCGATGCGAGGGCGACGAAGGCCACGTACGTCACCCAGCCTGCCAGCACACCAGGCACGACGGCCGCGATGGCCTTGCCGGCCAGCAGCTCGACCGTCCGGATCGGCGCGGCGAGCACGGGCTCCAGGGAGCGAGCCTGCTTCTCACCGATGATCGAGAACGTCGCGATCGACAGTGGGATGTAGGCGGGCATGAGCAGGAAGAACACGAGGAACTGCTGGACCGCGAAGGCTCCGGCCAGCTCGCCAGGAGTGAACGACGCCCACTCGGGCTTCTGGGTCAGGATCTGCGCGGCCAGCTCCGGGGGCAGCGCCTCCTCGCCGATGGCGCCCGCCAGGACGATCGGTGCGACCGTGAGGAGCACCGGCGGCAGCAGGATCGTCGCGAGCAGCAGGCGGTTCCTGAGCATCTCCATCCACTCGCGTCGAAGGATCGTCCAGACGATCGATGCCCGCATCAGTCGGGTGTCTCGATGCCGTCCGCGACCGGCTGGACGCCCATGACCTCGAAGTAGATCTGTTCGAGCGACGTCCGCTCGATCCGGACTTCGACGATGTCGGAACCGGATCCGACGAGCGTCCGAACGATCGCCGGGGCGACCGACTCGGGGTCGTCGGCGCCGATGCGGAGCACGCCATCGACCGCGTCGACCGCCGCGATGCCGCCGAGCGCACGCAGTGCCTCGATCTCGGCCGGCGAGGGGCTCCCAGCCAGCCGGATGGCGAGCGTCCTCGTCCCGAGCGCGCCACGCAGGGCGGCCGGCGAGTCGACCCGGACCAGGCCCGCGCGGACGAAGGCGATGCGGTCGCACAGCCGGTCCGCCTCGTCGAGATTGTGGGTGGCGAGGACGATGGTCCGTCCCGCCCGCCGCAACGTCTCGATGGCCTCGCGCACGACGAACGCGGCTTCGGGATCGAGTGCCGCGGTGGGCTCGTCGAGGAACACGACGGTGGGGTCGTGGAGCAACGCCCGTGCGATGGCGAGCTTCTGCTTCATGCCCTTGCTGAACGTGCCGGTCACGTCGTGCCGGCGCTCCCAGAGGCCGAACAGGCGGAGATAGACCTCGATCCGCTCCGCGCGACGATCGGCGTCCAGCCCGTACAGGCGTCCGAAGAAGTCGAGATTGGTCGTGGCCGACAGCTTGTCGTAGAGACCCGGCGTCTCGGTCAGGATGCCGACTCGGGCGCGGACATCGTCGGCTTGCGTCCGGACATCGAACCCGTCGACTGCGGCCGTGCCCTCGGTCGGCTCGATGAGCGCGCTGAGCAGGCGCACGGTCGTCGTCTTGCCGGCGCCATTGGGTCCGAGCAGCCCGAGCACCTCACCTCGATGGACCTCGAGGTCGATGCCCCGTACGGCCCACCGATCGCCGAATTGGCGGCCCAGCCCGACGGCGCGCAGCGCGACCGGCTGCTCGGGTCGGGGGGACGTCATGACCAGAGTCTGCAACATCGGCGATACCATCGGCCACGTGATCGCCGTCCGCCTCCTCGTCCTAGCGGTCGGCGTGGCCCTCGGGGTCTTCTACCCGTTCATCTCCGTGATCCTCGGGGGCTTCGGGTTCAGCGCCGGGGAGATCGGGGCCATCTCGTCGATCGGCGCCATCGGGTTCACGATCGCCGTGCCAGCCTGGGGGCACCTCGCAGACGTGCGGCTCGGCCGGTCGCGGACGCTCCAGATCTGCTCGATCGGTGCGGGGCTCGCGGTCGTGGCGCTGCTGCTGCCGTGGCCTGCCCTGGTGATCGCGGTGCTGTTCGCGATCTTCTGGATCTTCGAGTCGTCGTGGCAGCCGCTCGCCGACGCGGTCACCGTCAACGCGTTGCGCGGCCGCGACTACGGGCGTGTCCGGTTGCTCACGAGCCTGTCGTTCTCGATCGGCACGATCGCCGCGGGCTTCATCTACAACGTGACCGGGTACAGCGCCGCGTTCGTGCTGCTCGGCCTGGCCGCACTGGCCATCGCGGTCATCGCGGGCTGGGTCCCTGACGTGGGGCGCGCCGACCTTGCCGCCCACACACGCCGTACGGGGACCTCACCGGACGAAGCCGGACGTGCCTCACGGTCGGGCTCGGTCGGGGTCGCGCTGCGGGTCGCCCCTCGGCTGCCTCTCGTCCTCACCGCGGCCAGCCTGCTCTTCGTCGGGATCATCGTCGGGTTCACGTACCTGCCGTTGCGCCTCGAGGCGCTGGGTGGCTCGCCATCCGATGTCGCCCTGTCCGCGGGCACCGCCGCCGCGGCCGAGATCCCGACGATGCTCGTGGCAGCCGCCGTGGGCCGCCGGATCGGATTGCGTGGCATGTTCGTCGGCAGCGCCCTGATCTACGCGCTCTGCCTATTGTCGTGGACCGTGCTGGAGTCACCAGGGGCGATCATCGCGACCCGCGCGTTCAGCGGCATCGGCTTTGCCGGTGTCATCGTCGCCGTCGTGCTGACGATCGCGGCGCTCCTGCCGGCCGATCTCCAGGCGACCGGTCAATCGCTGTTCCAGACGACGGCATTCGGGATCGCGGCCATCGTCTCGAACGTCGTCGGCGGGATCCTGTACGACTCGCTCGGTCACGTGGCGGTCTTCGGGGCCGGGGCGGCGATGGCCCTCGCGGCGGCCACGCTCGGCTGGTTCGTGATCCCGAGCGCCCGTGGGCCACGGACGAGTCCCGCGCGGACCGGCGACCTCGCCACGGCTCGGTCAGACGGCGGCGTCGCGGGGTAGTCGCCGGTTCGCTGCGTCCTGTCAGGCGTCGAAGGGCATGGCTCCGGCGGTCGTCCGTGTCGTGCGACCGCTCGACGCGAGCAGGCCGCCCATCAGAAACGTGACGGTCAGCCCCGCGACGAGCGGGATCAGCAGCGCGGCACCGAGGCCCACGGCGTCAGCGGCCAGGCCGACCAGTGTCGGAGCGATGACGAACCCGCCGCGGGCGAGCCACGACACGAGGGCCACGCCCTGCCCGGCCGGGACGCCGGGCACCGTCCCGGCGGCCGAGATCATGACCGGGAACAGTGGGGACGTCCCGAGACCGACCAGGCCGAACGCGACCGCCGCCAACGGCACCGCGGCCCACGCGCCGGCGAGGACGACGAGCACGAGGCCGAGGCTCGCGAGCAGGGCGCCACACCGGGCGACGGCGGTGTCCCCCCAGCGATCGATCCAGCGGTCGTTCGACAGCCGCCCGATCGTCATCCCGGCCGTGTACAGGACGACGGCCAGCCCCGCCAGACCGACGGCCGCCCCCAGGACGTCCGTGAGATAGATGGTGCTCCAGGTCGAGGCGGCGTCCTCCAGCATCACGCCGAGGACGCCGATCAGCGCGAATGGCGCCACGAGCCGCAGCAAGCGCACGGCCCGCCGAATGGCGCCGGTTTGGACCCCGGACTCCAACCCGGACTCGGATCCGACTCCCGGCTCGGGGACGTCCACGGACCGATCACGCAGCAGGAAGGGCATCGCGGCCAAAGCGACACCTGCCAGCGCGGTCCCCACAACGGCGAGGTGGATTGCGAGCGGCACGTCCATTGCCGCCGCAAGGGCGCCGCTGGCAGCACCCAGGAGCGTCCCGGCACTCCACCAGCCATGGAAGCCGTGCAGGATGGAGCGACCGTAGCCACGCTGCACGGCGATGCCGTGCGCGTTCATCGCCGCGTCCATGATCGCGTCGAGCACGCCCAGTGCGAGGAACGCCGCGGCCAGCGCCAGCCAGCTCGGCGCGAGGCCGATCGAGCCGAGGAACAGACCGAAGGCGACGCCGGTGCCGACCGTCACCCGCCGGCTCGAGAACCGCACGATCAGCGCTCCGGCAGCTGCGCCCGCGAGCAGCCCGCCCACCGGCATCGCCGCGACGGCCGTTCCGAGGGCGACGTTGGTGAGCTCGAGCTGGGCCTTGAGCGCCGGCAGACGAGGCAGGACGTTGGCGATCAGCGCGCCGTTCACCAGGAAGAGTGCGCTCACCGCGACCCGAGCCCGGCGGGCGTCGCGCTCGTCGAGGGTCGACACAGCGTGCAAGGGTACACGGGCGACCCGCTAGCATGGCCGCCACACGAACGGAGGCGGCATGCGACTGTGGGGCGGACGGTTCGGCGAGGAGAACGACCAGCGCGTCGCCGACTTCACGCGCTCGATCGACCTCGATCGGGCGCTCGCCGCCGACGACATCGCGGGCTCCATCGCCCATGTCCACGGGCTCGGCCGGGCCGGGCTCCTTACGGACGACGAGGTCGACGAGCTCGTCGGAGGGCTGCGCGGGCTCGCCGAGGAGGTGGCCGCCGGCGGCATCGACTGGGACCCCGCGCTCGAGGACGTCCATCTCAATCTCGAATTGGCCCTGGCCGACCGGGTCGGGTCGGTCGCCGGCAAGCTGCAGACCGGTCGCTCGCGCAACGACCAGGTCGCCACGGACCTGCGGCTATGGCTCAGGCGGGCGATCGATTCGCTCGACGCGGGCCTGCTCGCCTACGAGCGTGCGCTGGTCGCACTCGCCGAGCGTGAGGGCACCGCTGTCCTGCCGGGGACGACCCACATCCAGCCGGCCCAGCCCGTGCTGTTCGCGCATCACCTGCTCGCCTACGTCGAGATGGCCGAGCGCGACCGGGGTCGATTGGCCGACGCCCGGCGTCGCGCCAACGTCTCGCCGCTGGGGGCAGGTGCGTTGGCCGGGGCAGGCTATCCGCTCGACCGCGAGGCGACGGCCACGGAGCTCGGGTTCGATGGTGTGACCGCGAACTCGCTCGACGCCGTCAGTGACCGAGATTTCGTCGTCGAGACCATGGGGGCCGTGGCGCTGGGGATGATCCACCTGAGCCGGCTGGCCGAGGAGATCACGTGGTGGTCGAACCCCGGCTTCGGGTTCGTGCGTGCCAGCGACGCGTTCTCGACGGGCTCGTCGATCATGCCCAACAAGAAGAACCCGGACCCCGCCGAGCTCGTTCGTGGCCGGGCCGCTCGCGTCATCGGCGCGCTGACCGGGGTGCTGGCCCTGCTCAAGGGCTTGCCGCTCGGCTACCAGCGCGACCTCCAGGAGGACAAGGGCCCTCTGTTCGACGCGGTGGCCGTGTTCGAGGCCAGCCTCGGGGTGCTGGCCGGGATGCTGGACACCCTGACCGTCGACCGGGACCGGATGCGCGCGGCCGCGGACGTGGGCTACACGACCGCCACCGCCGTCGCCGATGCGCTGGTCCGTCGCGGGATCCCGTTCCGTGTCGCGCACCACGTCGTGGGCTCCCTCGTGGCCCAGGCCGAGGAGGCCGGCGTGGGGCTGGACGAGGTGCCCGATTCGATGATCGGCCTCGCCCTGGGGGCGAGCGGCGACGAGGGGGCGCGAACGCTCGCCGCGGAGGAGGCCATCGGTGACAGCCTGCGCGGGGCCGCGTCGGTGGACGGTGCCCTCGCGTCGTGCGACGTGATCGGCGGTACCGCGCCCACCCGCGTGGCTGAGGCGCTGCGCGCGGCCCGTGCGCGCCTGGATGCAGAGCCCGCCAGACCCGGATCGTAGCAACCGATTCGCTGGCAGTGAACGTATCCACGCCCTAGCGTCGTCGGGTCGATCCCTGACCGCGTCGTCGCGCCCCTTCAGGCTCCGACGTTCACCGAGGGCGTACGATCGGTCGGTTGGGGCAGACGATGTCGACCCAGCGGTCCTCCGCCTCGCTTCTGTTCACCGCCGGTGAATCCGGAACAGCCTGTTGGGCCCCAGCGATCCTCCCCCAGCGAGCCACCCCCAGCGGGCCGCCCCGGGCCTTGTACCATCCGAGCACGATGCTCCGGACCGAGACGATCCAACGGGCACCCAAGGCCCTCCTCCACGACCACCTCGACGGTGGCCTGCGGCCGGCGACGATCATCGACCTCGCCGCGGAATACGGCTACGACGGGCTGCCGACGAGTGACCCGGAGGAGCTCGCGGCCCACATCCGGCGCGGGGCCGACCGCAAGTCCCTGGAGCTGTACCTCGAGACGTTCGCCCACACCGTCGGGGTCATGCAGGAGCGCGACGCGATCATCAGGGTCGCGGCCGAGTGCGCCGAGGATCTGGCCGCGGACGGGGTCGCCTACGCCGAGGTGCGCTACGCCCCGGAGCTGTCCACGGAGCGCGGCATGACCCTCGATGAGGTCGTGGCTGCGAACCTGGAGGGCTTCAAGATCGGCGCCGAACGGGCCGCCACCGCCGGCCGGCCGATCGTGATGAAGATGCTCGTGACGGCCATGCGCCAAGCCGCGCGCTCCGTGGAGGTCGCCGAGTGCGCGGTCCGCTGGCGCGACGCGGGTGTCGTCGGGTTCGATGTCGCAGGACCGGAGAAGGGCTACCCGCCGACGCGCTATCTCGATGCGTTCGAGTACATCCGCCGGGAGAACTTCCACATCACGATCCACGCGGGCGAGTCGTTCGGGCTCCCGTCGATCTGGGAGGCGCTGCAGTTCGCCGGCGCCGAGCGGCTCGGCCACGGCGTTCGGATCGTGGACGACATCACGGTGCGCGACGACGGCTCGGTCGAGCTCGGGCGGCTCGCGACGTTCGTGCGTGACCGGCGCGTGCCACTCGAGATGTGCCCGACCTCGAACGTCCATACCGGCGCGGCGACGTCTGTCGCCGACCATCCGATCGATCTCCTGCGCCGGCTGCGCTTCCGGGTCACGGTCAACACGGACAACCGGCTGATGAGCGGCGTCTCGATGAGCAGCGAATTCGCCGCGCTCGACGAGGCCTTCGGGATCGGACTGGGCGAGATGGAGTGGCTGACCATCAACGCGCTGAAGTCCGCGTTCGCGCCGTTCGACGAACGCCTGCGACTGATCAACGAGGTCGTGAAGCCGGGGTATGCCCACCTGCGATCGGAAGAGTCGCGGGTCGTCGCCGGGTGACCGGGCCGGTCCTGACAGCCGGCACGAGCCCGATCCGGCGACCGGACCAGGGGCACGGAGCGTCGCGCCCGAACAAGAACGGGCCGGCCTCTCGGCCGGCCCGTCACTGGTGCGTGGCGTCAGGAGTTGGTAGACGTCGTCACCAGCCTGCGCACGGTCTGCTCCACCGCTTCGCGACCCTGTCCGGTCTTCCGGCTGATCGTATCGATCAGCGTGTCGGGGTCCGTCCGACCGGCATCGAGGTCCTGATCCGTCAGGCCGCTGAACTGACCCTTGAGCTGCGGCTTGATCTGCTGGAACTTGGACTGGAGCTGTTGGCGCGTCTGCTGGTCAAGCATGACTCTCCTCGCGTTGCGTGTTCCGGGGGTACCTCCATGAAACCGCACACGACGACAAGGTCGCGGCCCCCGTCCGGGCCGTCGCCTTGCGGGGGGCTTGCAGGGGCATTGCACTATTCGTGGTGACGTTCCGCAGCCGCGGAGTCGGCCGCTGGCGAGGACGCCACGAGGGGTACGCATGACGGACGACGAGTGGGCCGCGCTCGAACCTGGCGAACGAGACTTCGCGGTGCGCTGGCTGGGTTTGACGGAACCCGAGCGCGACGACTTCTGCCGCCAGCTGCTGGCGGCGATCGAGGTCCTGCAGCGCCTCCGGGTGCTCGAGGGCGGGACCGAGGGGTCGGCGACCACCTGATGGCGGACGTCTTCGCCGCCCCTCAGACCGCGGCCGGCTCCGGGTCGGTGACCGAGGTCGGCAGCCCATCGAGCAGGGGCTCCGTCCAGCTCCAGGCCGCGCCGTGGCGGGACCCCACCGCGCCGTGCCGCGCAGCCTCGACCCGCAATGGCAGCCCGAAGATCTCGATGAACCCGACGGCCGACGCGTGGTCGAAGGCGTCGCCCGCGTCGTACGTCGCGAGGCTCTTGTCATACAGGGACAGCGGCGACCGCCGCCCTACCACCACGGCCTGGCCGTGATCGAGCCGGACCCGCACCTCGCCCGACACGACCCGCTGGGAGGACGCGACATAACCGCGAAGGTCGCGTGACAGGGCGCTGAACCACAGGCCGTCGTAGATGAGGCGAGCCAGCTCGTCGGCGACGAACCGGTTGAACCGCAGCGTGTCGCGCGACAGCGTCAGACCCTCCAGCGCGTGGTGGGCCCCGTGCAGGATCGTCGCGGCGGGGGTCTCGTAGATCTCGCGGCTCTTGATGCCGACCAGGCGGTCCTCGACATGATCGATCCGGCCGACACCGTGCGCGCCGCCGAGGTCGTGCACGCGCTCCACGAGCGCGACGGGCGCCAGCCGCTCCCCGTCAAGGGCGACGGGGATCCCGCCCTCGAACTCGATCGTGATCTCGACGGGTCCCGGCGCCTGGGACGGCGCGACGGTCCACTCGTAGGCATCGGGTGGTGGCGTGACCCACGGGTCCTCGAGGACGCCGGTCTCGCACGACCGCCCCCAGAGGTTCACGTCGATCGAATACGGCGACTCCTTGGTGATCGGGATCTCGATCCCGCGTTCGTTTGCGTAATCGATCTCCTGATCGCGGGTCAGCCCCATCCCGACGCGCATCGGCGCCACGACCTCGAGCCCCGGGTCGAGCGCGTGCGTCGCGACGTCGAAGCGGACCTGGTCGTTGCCCTTCCCGGTGCAGCCGTGGGCGACGGCGTCGGCGCCCTCGCGCTTGGCGACCTCGACGAGCAGCTGCGCGATGAGCGGCCGAGCGAGCGCGGTGGCCAGGGGATACGCGCCCTGGTACAGCGCATTGGCCTGCAGGTGCGGCCACACGAAGTCGGTGACGAAGCGATCCCGAGCATCGACCACGTACGCTCGCGATGCGCCGGCGGACATCGCCCGCGCCTCGACCCCCTCGCGCAGCGACCCGCCGCCGAGATCGACGGTGAGGGTCACGACCTCCACCCCGTACTGCTCGCGGAGCCAGGCGACGGCGACCGACGTATCGAGTCCGCCGGAGTAGGCGAGGACGACCTTGTTCATGGCGAGTGATGCGCCTCCGAGCTCAGCTGCGTGGATGTGGCAATCACGGCGAGCGAGTCCTGCAGGGCCCGGAAGCGCTCGAGCCAGCGCTCGAGACGCGACTCGTCGGCGAACAGCACCAGGAGCGTGTTGTCGCCCGCCAGCGTGCCTTCCTGTTCGTGGAGCGTCGACTCGTCGATCGCCTGGGCGACCACGCTCGCCGTCCCCGGCGTGCCCGTCAGGACCAGGATCAGACCGCTGCGCCCGACCGTGACCGGGACGTCGATGAGGATGCGCCGCAGGCGTTCGTCCGACGCAGCCGGCGGGGGAGCGGCGACATCCTCGCGCGAGATATAGGCATGGCCGTTCGCGCGTGGTGCTTTCAGCAGCCCGAGCTCCGTGATGTCGCGGCTGACCGTCGCCTGGGTGACGTCGAAGCCCTGCTCGAGGAGCGCATCGACGAGCTCACGCTGGCTGCCCACCGGCCGCGAGGCGACGAGCTGGCGGATCGCCCGCTGGCGCAGGAGCTTGAGCTCCTGGCTGGCCGTCATACGGCCCCGACCGGTGCGGCCCGGCCGGCCGTGATGCGGGTCCCGAAGGCATGGTCATCGAGGGCGCGCGCCAGTGCGCCGTCGGCTGATGAGTCCGCGATGATCGCCTCGGATCCTTCCCAGCCGAGTGCCGACAGGGCGGCCCGGACCTTGGGGACCATGCCGCCGGCGATGACCCCGCTGTCGATCAGGTGCTCGGCCTCGGCCACGGTCAGGGTCTCGAGCTTGTGTCCGTCCGCGTCGCGCACGCCGTCGACGTCGGTCAGCAATACCAGCTGACGGGCCCCGAGCCCGGCGGCGATGCCGGCTGCCGCGTCGTCGGCGTTGACGTTGCACACGATGCCATCGGCATCGCGGGCGAGCGGCGCGACGACCGGGACCTGGCCGCCCACGAGGATCGCATCGAGCAGGTCCCGACGGAGATCGGTGACGCGGGCCACGAGCCCGAGCTCCGGGATGCGCTCGGCGACGAGCAGGCCGCCGTCGACGCCGCTGAGACCGACCGCATCGACGCCCAGGTCGCGCAGCGCGGCGACGAGCTCGCTGTTGACCACACCGCGCAGGACGGCGGCGGCGACTTCCAGGCTCTGTGCGTCCGTGACCCGGAGGCCGCCCTCGAACCGGCTCGGCACGCCGAGACGCTCGAGCCACTCGGTGATGCGCTTGCCACCGCCGTGGACGAGGACCACGGGACGACGACGCGCGACCGCGGCCACGTCGGCCAGGACGTGCGACTGATCGGCGATCGTCGTGCCGCCGAGCTTGACGACGAGAATCTCGCTCACGTCGTGTACTCACTGTTTTCGATGACGTACTGCTCGGTCAGGTCGCAGCCGAAGGCCTCTCCCGTGCCGTCGCCAAGGCCGAGGTCGAGCTCGATCAGGAGCTCCTCCGCGTCCATCGCCGTGCGCGCCGCGGCGCGATCGAATCGGAGCGGGCCGCCCTTGGCCCCGTCGAAGACGGGGTGGCCGGCGATCCGGATGCGTAGCCGGTCCGGGTCGAGCATCGCGGGCTGCCCGGCGCGCGTAGCGGCCGCCTCTGGACCCAGCCCTGCGGCCTCGAGGACGCCCCGGCTCGCGACGGTCGCGTTGCCCGCGGCCCCCGCGATGCGTCCCCAGTTGGGGTCCTTGCCGTGCGCGGCGGCCTTGACCAGGCTGCTCGACACGATCGCGCGAGCGACGGCCCGGGCGTCCGCGTCGTCGCGAGCCCCCCGGACGGCGGCGGTGATCAGGATGGTGGCGCCCTCGCCGTCCGCGGCCTGCTGACGGGCGAGGTCACGCGCCACGGCCTCGATCGCGCCGCCGAGGGCGGTCGCGGCCGGACTGCCGTCGGTCACCGGGGCGCTGGGCGTCGCGCCCGACGCCAGGACGAAGACCGTGTCGTTCGTGCTGGTGTCGCCGTCGACCGACAGCTGGTTCCACGTTCTCGTCGCGGCCGGCCGGAGGAGGTCCCACAGCACCGCCGGCTCCACGGTCGCATCGGTCAGGAGGATCGACAGCATCGTGGCCATGTTGGGATGGATCATCCCGACCCCTTTTGCGATGCCGCTGACGGTGACGCCGACGGTCGAGCCCCCGCCGTCCGGCCCGGGCAGCTCCACGATCGTGGTTGCCAGCTTCGTGATCGAATCGGTCGTGCGCAGGGCGTCGGCCGCCGCCCCGAGTCCGGCGTCGTCCGAGGTGAGGCGGGGCGCGAGCGTCTCGACTCCAGCCGCCACCCGGTCGAGCGGCAGTCGCGTGCCGATGATGCCGGTCGAGAGGTGGAGGACGTGCTCCTGGTCGAAACCGAGTGCCTCCGCGACCAGCCGTCCGACCTCGGCCTGGTCCGCGTCGCCGGCCGCGCCCGTCGCGGCATTGGCGCAGCCGCTCGTCGAGACGACGGCTCTTGCCCAGCCGAACCCGCCGCGCGGGTCCCCCGACGTCGCCGCGAGATTGGCGCGCGACAGCGACACGGGCGCGGCCGCGAACGCGTTCGGGGTGTAGACCGCCGCGACTGCGGCCGGACCGTCGGTCGTGACCGCGAGGGCCAGGTCCGGTCGTCCGGAGGCCTTGATCCCGACGGCCATCCCGCCGGCACGGAAGCCGGGCGGCAACGCGGCGCGGCGCTCGACCGGGAGGCGATCGGACGAGGCACGGGTTGTCGCGGTCCCGTGCAGGGTCGTCGTCATGGCTGACGGCTCGCCACGCCCTACGGGGCCATCGGGAGCTGCTCGAGACCCGCGGTCTCCGGCAGGCCGTGGACGAGATTGAACGCCTGGATGGCCTGGCCCGCGGCGCCCTTCACGAGGTTGTCCTCGACCCCGATGGCGATGATCCGTCCCGTGCGCTCATCGAGTCGGACATGCACGAGCACGTGGTTGCTGCCGGCCGTGTGCTTGGTCGATGGCGGCGCCGGCACGACCCGGACGAACGGCTCGCCCTCGTACGCGGCCGCATACAGCGCATCGAGCTCGACCTGCGTGATCGGGCGCGTCGGGCGGACGTGGCTGGTCGAGTGGATGCCGCGGGTCATCGGGACCAGGTGCGGAACGAAGTCGATGGTGATGGCGCCCGGGTTCGCGCCGGGGTCCACGCCCTCGCGCGCGGCCACGGCGGCGAGCTCCTGCTCGATCTCCGCGACATGGCGGTGGCCGCCCAGGCCGTAGGCCTTCACGTTCTCGTTGACCTCCCCGAACATCATGTCCGGCTTCGCCTCGCGGCCGGCGCCGGACACGCCACTCTTCGCGTCGACGACGAGGTCGCCGATGAGGCCGGCACGCGCCAGGGGCGCGAGGGCCAGGAGGGTCGCCGTTGGGTAGCAGCCCGGTGCCCCGACGAGCGCGACCGGTGCGCCCACGAGCGCCGTGAGCTCGGCGCGATGGAGCTCGGGCAGGCCGTAGACCGCCACGTCCAACAGCTCGGGGGCGGGATGCTCGAAGCCGTACCAGCGGGGATAGTCCCCGGCGTCGCGCAACCGGAAGTCCGGTCCCAGGTCGATCACCGCGGCGTCCGTGGCCAGCAGCTCCGGCACGAGCCGAGCCGCCGCCCCGTGGGGCAGGGCCAGGAAGGCTGCATCGACGTCCGGGAGGTCGGTCCCGACGGTCAGGGCGGTCGTCGCCAGGTGGGCGTGGTGACCAGCGATCGGCTCGTCAGCGCGGTCTCGACCGGCCAGGCCCACGATCTGCACGTTCGGGTGACGGCTCAGCAAGCGGACCAGCTCGCCGCCGGCATAGCCGGTCGCCCCGATGATCCCGACACGGATCCGGGGCGGGCCGCCGTCCGGCGAGACGCCGCGTGCGGAGCGCGGAACGAACCCCGACGGCCGGTCCGTCGCGACCGCTGCGGGCGACCCGAGTCCTGCGCTCACGGGCGCACGGAGCCTCTCACGGAAGGCTGGCTCGGATGGCTCGCCGGGATCGGATGGACCGTCGTCATGGGGCGTATGACGATACAGCAGTTGTGCATAAAGATGCAAGTGTGGCTGGCTGACCTTGGGAACCTCCGGCGTCCGTGCGGTGTACGGACGATGCCGGGAGGAACCGATGCGTCGTTCGTCGAGATCGTTGCGCCTGCTGCGGGCCACTTCGTTCGCGGTCGTCATCGGCGCGTCGGTCGACACCCCGGTCGCGGCCAAGATGCCGTTCTTCTCGATCGAGGTCAGCCCGGCGGCACCGGTGGCTGGCGAGCCGATCCGGATCGTGGTCCGCACGTGGGTCGACGTGGCCCACACGAGCCCTGCTGGTTTCGAGGCGCCGGGGGTGATGGATGGCATCCTCGCGATTCGCGGCGCCAGGATCAGCGGCACCGACGTCCCCGAGATCCCCGAGATCGCCGTTCCGTTGCGACTGCAGGCGCCCGACTTGTACGCGGGCACGGTGACCCTGCCGGCGGGCGACTGGAGGATCGTCGCCTTTCCCGACCGGGCTGGCTGGGGCATCGCGTCGGTACCGGTCGGCTACCCGGACGAGCTCGCCTTGACGGTACAGCCTGCGGGTCCGCGTCCCGTTGGCTTCGCCGGCCCACTCGTCGGTGTCGGCGCGGTCCTGGCGGCCGGATCGTTGCGCCTCGCGCCCGATCTCGCGAGTCGCCTCAGCCGATGATGTCGGGCCGCTGATACGGGCCGGTCGAGATCACGAGCCCCGACGCCTCGAACGGCCGCGCCCCGCCAGATGAGATCCGGTAGCGGTGATGGATGATGGTCGCCCCGGCCGACAGCATCGCGTTGACAGGGCAGTACTTCGTCGCGGACAGCTCGATCGATCGGCGGAGCGCCGCCTCTGACAGGCCGTCGCCCCGAAAGACGTGCAGCAGGTCGATCTCGGTGTAGACCAGCGGATAATCGTCGCGCTGTGTCCCGCTCGCCTCGACCTCGTACGACGTGAGCGCCTGGCGCTTCTTGGACGCGATCGAGATGACGTCCATCGCCGTGCAGGCGGCAAGTGACGCGAGGACCGTCTCAACCGGGCTCGCGCCCTTGTTCGACTTCCGTTCGTCGAACGCCATCGCGTGACCCGAGCTTGGCTCGGCGGCGAAGAGCAGCCCACCCCGATGCTCGAGGCGGACCGTCTTGCGGGTCGGCATCCCGCTCAGTCGGCCGCGGCAGGCGCCGTCGCGTCGGCCGGCCGATCGGACAGGAACTGCTCCCGGTACAGCCGCGCGTAGAGGCCGCCCTGGGCAAGCAGCTCGGCATGCGTGCCCCGCTCGACGATGCGCCCGCGGTCGTACACGAGGATCCGGTCGGCGCGGAGGATCGTGGACAGCCGGTGCGCGATGGCGATCGTCGTGCGGCCCTCCATCAACCGCTCGAAGGCCGCCTGGATGAGCCGCTCCGACACGGTGTCGAGGGCCGACGTCGCCTCGTCGAGGATCAGGATGCGTGGATCCTTGAGCAGGACCCGCGCGATCGCGATGCGCTGCTTCTCGCCGCCGGACAGCTTGTAGCCGCGCTCGCCGACGATCGTGTCGTAGCCCTTGGGCAGCTCCGTGATCCGGTCGTGGATGGCCGCGGCGCGCGTCGCAGCCTCGAGCTCCTCCTGGGACGCCTCGGGTTTCGCGTACATCAGGTTCTCGCGGACGGTGTTGTGAAACAGGTAGGTCTCCTGCGTCACGACGCCGATCAGCGCACCGAGCGACGCGAGCTTGATCCGCCGCACGTCGATGCCGTCGATCTCCACGGCGCCCGTATCGACGTCGTACAACCGCGGGATCAGGTAGGTCGTCGTCGTCTTGCCCGATCCGGATGGGCCGACGAGCGCCACGAGCTCGCCGGGCGCTGCCTCGAGGTCCACGTCCTCGAGGGCAAACTGCGGCACGATCTCGATGGCGGGGACGGCCAGGGCGTCATGTCCATCGCCATCCATGGCGTCCACGATGGCCGCCAGCGCCGGCGCGTCGACGGGTGCCGCCGCGAGGGCGGGTTCGATCTCGACCTCGTCATCGTGGTCATGGCCGCGGGCCACCGCTTCCATCGCCCGTGCCGATGGAACCGCCTCGGTCGGGTAGCCGAACGACACGTCGTGGAAGCGGACCGCCCCCCGGACCGACGCCGGGTCGAGCGCGATCGCATCGGGCGCATCGACGATCTCGGGATCCATCTCGAGGTACTCGAAGATCCGGTCGAACAGGGCCAGTGCACCCTGGATCTCGACCTGCACGTTGAGCAGCTGACCGAGCGGGAAGAACAGCCGGCTCTGCAGCGTCGTGAACGCGACGATGTCCCCGATGGTCGGCGCGGTCGGGTCGTTCTGGATGGTCAGGTACCCGGCGAGCCAGTACACGAACGCCGGCGTGATGCTGAAGATCGTGCCGATGATCATGAAGAACCAGCGACCCACCATGGCCTGCCGGATCTGGAGTGCTGCGAGTGTCGCGTTGAGGCCGCGGAAGCGGCGGTTCGACGCCTCCTGCTGGCCGAACGTCTTGGACAGGAGGATGCCGCTGACACTGAGGGTCTCCTCCGTCAGCGCGCTCATCTCGGCGAGCGACTTCTGGGTCTCGGTCGAGACGTCGCGGCGGACCTTCCCGACCCGGAACGTGAGGTACATGAAGAACGGCAGCAGGCCGAGCGACAGCAGCGTCAGCCGGTAGTCGATCAGCCACATCGCGACCACCGTGCTGAGCGCCACGGCGAGGTTGCTCGTGACGCTGCTGGCGGTGTCGGTCACGACCGACTGCACGCCGCCGACATCGTTGGCGAGCCGGCTCTGGATCTCGCCGGTCCGTGTCTCGGTGAAGAAGCGCAGGGGCATGCGCTGGAGGTGGGCATACAGCGCGCCACGCAGGTCCTGCATGACGTTCTGACCGATGACGTTATTCAGGTACGCCTGTCCGACGCCGATGAGCCCGGTGAGGATCGGCAGCACGATCATCAGCCCGACGAACAGGTTGAGCTTGCCGAAGTCCCGCTCCGGGATGGCCTCGTCGATGAGGAGCTTCAGGAGGTACGGGTTGGCGAGACCGATGAGGCTCGTGGCGAGGATCGCGATGAGCACGACGCCGATCTGCGGCCGGTACGGCCGGAAGAAGGCAAGGATGCGGCGGATCGTCCGGCCACGCCGCTCCTTCGGGACCGGCTCGAAGTCGGCGTTCGGCATCCCGAACGGGCCGCCGCCACCGAACGGGCCACCACGACCGCCTCCGCCGCTGCCGCGGCCGCCGCGTCCGACGCCGCCGGTCACGGCGCGGGTCCCTCCCCGCGGAAAGCCCATTACCAGGCGGTCGCGGTCGCGGCTTCGGTGATCCCCTGGGCCTCGAGCCAGCGTTCGGCGTCGATGGCCGCCTTGCACCCGTCGCCGGCCGCGGTCACGGCCTGGCGGTAGCGGTGATCGTGGACGTCGCCTGCGATGAACACGCCCTCGACGTTGGAACCGGTCTCGTCGCGTACGACGAGGTAGCCCTTCGAGTCGACTTCCAGCCATTCGCGGAAGGGCGCGGTGTTCGGGACGTAGCCGATCGCGATGAACACGCCATCGACCGACATCTCGGAGGTCTCGCCAGTGGCCGTGTCGCGGAGCTTGAGACCCTCCACCTTTGCGTCCCCGAGGACCTCGTCGACCGCGACGTTGGGGTGGATCTCGATCTTGGGATGCGCGTAGGCGCGGTCGATCATGATCTTGCTCGCCCGGAAGGTGTCCCGCCGATGGAGGAGGTGGACCTTGTTGGCGAAGCGGGTGAGGTAGGTCGCTTCCTCGAACGCCGTGTCGCCCCCGCCGACGACGGCGATCTCGCGGTCACGGAAGAAGAACCCGTCGCAGGTCGCGCAGGCGGACACACCGCGTCCGCGCAGCTTCGTCTCGCTCTCCAGGCCGAGCCACAGCGCGGACGCGCCAGTTGCGACGACGACCGACTGGGCCCGGTACTCGATGCCGCGCGCCCACACCCGGAAGGGACGTTCGGACAAGTCGACCCGGTCGATATCGACATCGACGAGGCGCGTGCCGAACCGCTCGGCCTGGGCGCGCATCGCGGCCATCAGATCAGGGCCCTGGATGCCCTCGGGGAAGCCCGGGTAGTTCTCCACGTCGCTCGTCAGCATCAGCTGGCCGCCCGGCGCCGAACCCGCGATGACGACGGGTTCCAGGCCCGCTCGCGCCGCGTAGACCGCGGCAGTCAGGCCGGCCGGGCCGGAGCCGATGATGAGGATCTTGGTATCGACCCGCCCCTCGCCGCTGGTGACGGTGCTCGGCCCACCGGTCGCGGTGGTCGGGACGTCCGGAGCGATCGCGACGGGGGTCGCGGCCGGCGCCGACACACCGGTGTCACCGCTGAGGTCGATGCTGAGACCGCCGAATGGCTCCTTGTCACTCATGACCGATATCGTAGCACTTTCGGATACCCCCCTAGAGTATGCGGACCTGACCGAGGCCAGGGCCTACAACGCCCGGAGCGCGGGGATGACCGGCGCCAGAGCCTCGATCCGGCGGGGATCGTGGACGTCGGGGATGCTGAAGATGATGTGCTCGGCGCCGGCGTCGGCGAGGTCGCCGAAGCGGTCCACCAACTGCGCCGCGGTCTCTGCTCGCCGGCCACCGTCCGGCGAGAGGTTCACGCCCTGGAGCGTCGAGCGTTCGATCTCGGCCGGATCGCGCCCGACCGCCGCACAGTGCTCGTCGAGGATGCGGTATTTGCGGGCGATGCCCTCGGGCGATCCAAAGACGTTGCACGCATCCGCGTACTGGGCCACGAGCCGGAGCGTCTTCTTCTCGCCGCCCCCGCCGACCATGATCGGGACACGCGGCCGCGACAGCGACTGCGGGGAGTTGAGGAGTCGACCGGCGTGGAAGCGGCGACCCTCGAGCGAGCCTTCCGTGCCCCGTTCGCCCGACCACATGCCGTGGGCCATGCGCAGCGTGTCCTCGAGCATCTCGAAGCGTTCAGCGAGCGGCGGGAACGGGAAGCCGAGCGCCCGCGACTCCTGCTCGTTCCAGGCGGCACCGATGCCGAGCCACGCCCGCCCGCCGGACAGCACGTCCAGCGTGGTCGCCGCCTTGATCCAGAGACCCGGCTGCCGGTAATGGACGCCACCGACCATCAGCCCCAGGCGGGCGCGGGTCGAGTGGGCGGCCATGAAGCCGAGCGTCGTCCAGCCCTCGAGCATCGGCTCCTCGGGCGAGCCGACGCCGCGGATCTGGAAGAAATGGTCCATCACCCAGATGGAGTCGAGGCCCGCGTCGTCGGCGTCGCGCACGACGCGGGCCAGCGTCGGGCCGATGGCCTCGGCTCCACCCGGCCACGTGAACGAGTCGATCTGGAGGCCGAGCTTCATCGCAAGTTTCCGGGGTGCATCGCGGGAGCCTAGCGCACAGGCCCGCTCAGGGCGCGGTCCGCCCTAGCGGAAGAGGTCCATCTCGGCCGGCAACAGCGCGTCCGCGATGCGCCCCTCGCCGCGGCGGAAGGACGCCCCGCGCACGAGCGCCAGGGGTCGGCCGGCGGTCTTGCCCAGGACGAGCTCCGCCGCGGAGGCCAGCTCGTCGGCCACTGCGCGTACCGTTGAGCGCATGATCCGCCCGTCGGCGTCCGGCTCGCCCCGCAGGTCGTCGAGCGGCAGGAGCCCGGACACGCCGATCGCGACATCGACGATGCCGAGCCGCCACGGCCGTCCGAAGCTGTCCGACACGACGACCGGCACGTCGTGGCCCAGGCGCTCACGGACCGCCGCCCGGATCCCGTACGCCGACGCGTCGGGATCGCGCGGTAGCAGGGTCACGACCGATCCAGACGCCGGGCCCACGTTGGACGCGTCGATCCCGCCGTTGGCGCACACGAACCCATGGTGGGTCTCGGTGATGATCACGCCGTTCGCCATCCGCACGACCCGCCGCGCTTCGCGCAGCACGACCTCGACCTGGCGCGCGTCGCGGTCGTAGCGCCTGGCGAACTCCTGGGCGACCGGGCTCGGCTCGACCGTCGTGAGGTCGACGATGGCGCCCTCGGCCTTCGAGACGATCTTCTGGGTCACGACGAGCGCGTCGTCATCGCGAAGCGGGCCGACGTCGGTCGCCGTCGCGAGGGCCTCGGCGATGAGGGCCGGGAGATCGTCGCCCGGCACGATCTCGCCGAGGCCCCGGATCGCGACGGCTTCGATCCGCTCAGCCAACGACGGCGTCCTCGTCGGCGGACTGGATCGCCAGCAGGTCCTCGGGCGTGTCGAGGTCCTGGCGCAGCGGGCCCTCGAGCTGGACTACCTTGGCGCCGGCCGCCTCCGCTGCGGCGACGTGGGCCGCCCGGCTGTCGCCACCGAAGTGCACGTCGATGACGTCGGGCGGGGCAAGAAGCAGCGCGTTGGTGCCACGGCCGTGACGGTCGGCGACGATGGCGACGAGCGGGCCGTCCTCGCCGGCCAGCGTGTCGACGACCGCCGAGATCGCGCCCGGGGAGATCCGTGGCAGGTCGATGGGCAGGATCAGCACGGCCGTCGCCCCCGCGGCCACCGCCTCCTCGCGAGCCTCGCGCAGGCCGGCGTTCAGGCCCAGGCTACGCTGGCGGAGGGGCCGCGCGCCGGCGGCGAGCGCCAGCTCCCGGACCGCGTCGTCGGGCGTGATCACGAGCGTCTCGGCGATGTCCGGCGTCGTTACGGCGGCGCGGATCGTCGCGTCGGCCAGGCGGACGACGAGGTCGTGACGCTCTTCGGCATCCAGGACCGCGCCGAGCCGGGATTTCGCCCCGTCCATGGCGCCGACGGGGATGACGGCGTAGATCGTGCGCGCGGTCGTCGTCGGCGTCATGCCACCGTCGTGGCTGCCGCCCGTAGGACGACGGCAGCAATGCGTGCGCGTCCGGCGTCGTCCGTCATGATCGTGTCCGTGACGACCGGTCGAAGACCGAGATCCGCGATGGCCGCCGCCGAGTCCGCGTCCGTCTCGTCCAGCACGAACGCGGTGGCGTGGTCGGCATACAGCCGCGCGACGCCGAGCGCGCTCGACTCGTGGCCCAGCGACGTCAGCATGCGGTCCGCCGGGCCCTTCAGCGCCCGGCCGCCGATGATGCCGCTCACCGCGACGATCGGAACGCCCCGGGCGCGCGCCTCCGCCAGGGCCGCCGCCATCCCGGGCAGGGCGAGGATCGGCCCGATCGACACGATCGGGTTCGAGGGCGCGATGACGATCACCTCGGCCGCAGCGAGGGACGCGAGGACTTCCGGCGACGGGCGGGCGGCGTCGATGCCCGCGAAGCGGACCTCCGCGACCTCGGGTGCCTGGTGGCGGTGGACGAAGTACTCCTGGAATTCCAGCCAGCCGTCGTCGGTCAGGACCTCGGTCCGGACCGGCTGATCGGTCATGGGAAGGATCGTCGGCGCGATCCCGAGCGCGACGGACAGATCGCGCGCGACGTCCGTCGGGCGGGTACCCGCCCGCAGGCGGTCCGTACGCCAGTGGTGCGTCGCGAGATCTCGATCGCCGAGCCGGAACCACTGCTCGTCACCCAGGGCCGCGAGCCCGTCCATGACCGCCCAGGTCTCATCGCGCAGGCCCCATCCGCGCTCCTCGTCGTCGAGCCCGGCCAGGGTATAAGCCACCGTGTCGTGGTCCGGCCAGATCGCCAGGCCGTGCAGCTCCAGGTCGTCGCCCGTGTTCACCACGACCGTCAGGTCCGCCCCCAGGTGCGCCGCGAGGCCCTCGGCCAGCTTCGCCCCGCCGACCCCGCCGGCGAGGAGAACGACGTTCATCCCCGGAGGAGCGCGCCGACCTCGGGCATACGCTCGATGGTCTCGCGGTCGTAGGGCGCGGGCATCCGCACGATGAACGTCCTGAATCCAAGCTCGATGTACGGCCGGAGCTCATTCGCGATGTCCGCGGGCGGCCCGGCGAGGTACGTCCCGAACCGCTCGGCCGAGACGCCGTTGTGGGTGATCAGCTCCTCCGTCCGGACCCGTGCCGCTTCGGCCGTGTCCCGCACGATGATATGGAAGCTCACTGTCCGATCGATGGTCGCCGGGTCTCGGCCGACGTCGGCGCAATGGCGCTCCAGCGTCTCGACCGCATCGCGGATCTCCTCGAACGACCCCGAGTTGTTCCAGGCGTCGGCCCGGCGCGCCACCGTTCGAAGGGTCTTGGTGCGTCCGCCACCGCCGATGAGGATCGGAAGGTGAGCCTGGACCGGCCGCGGTTCGCACACCGCGTCCCGCATCGGGTACGTGGGACCGTCGTGGTCGACACGCTCGCCGTCCAGCAAGCGACGCAGGAGCATGACCGACTCGTCCAGCCAGTCCAGGCGTTCGCCCGGGCTTTTCCCGAACTCGATCCCGAACGCCTCGTGTTCGCGCTCGAACCACGCGCCGCCGATGCCGAGCACGGCTCGTCCGCCGGAGACGTGGTCGAGCGTGGTGGCGAGCTTGGCGGTGTGTCCCGGGTTGCGGAAGGTGTTCGCGCCGACCATCAGGCCAAGGCGGACGTTGGTCGTCAACGCCCCGAGCGCCGTCATCGCCGACCAGCCCTCGAAGATCGGCTGTTCCCATGGCCCGAAGATGGCCAGCAGGTGGTCCCACGTCCAGACCGAATCCCAGCCGGCCGCGTCTGCGGCGAGCGCGGAATCGCGGAACGACGGCCAGTCCGTTGCCTGCGACCAGAGCTGGAGCCCGAACCGGATCGGCGCGCTGTCCATGCCGGTCAGTCGAGGTGGTCGTGCACGGCGTCGATGACGATCCGGAAGCTCACCCGGCGCTGACGCTCGAACTGATCGCGCACGAGTCGCTCCGCCTTGGCCGGGTCGGCCGCGTGGTAGCGGCGGGCCATCTCGGCGATATCTGCCTGGGCGGTCGGCCGGTCGTCGACGATCGTGACCCGGCCGGTCAGCCCGACCCACCGATAGCCGTCGGCCGCGTCGCTGACGGCCACCGAGATGCGCTCGTCACGCTCGAGATTCGCCGGCCAGCGCCGGCCCGCCCGGCTGTTGAGGACGAGTTCGTCACCGTCGAGCCGGTACCAGATGACGGCCTGACGCGGGCTCCCGTCCGGATCGACGGTGGCGATCGTCGCGAAGCGGGTCGCGGCCAGGAACGCGCGGACGTGCTCGGGAAGGGTGGTGCGGGTCGGCGACATGGTCGACGTCGCCGGTGTCGGTGTCGGTGTCGGCATGACCGCGATGGTACGCGGCCCGGCCCGGAGCGTCCCCGGGGTGGACCGATGTCAGTCGGCGGCGCGTGCGCTCCGCCCGGTCCTGCCCGGCGGGGCGATCATGGCGTGCGATGCCGCGACCCGGGCGACACGGCGCGCGGCCGCAACGCGCAGCTTCTCCATGTTGCGTGGCGGCGTGGGTTCCGTGGCCGGCCGGCCCAGCAGGTAGCCCTGGCCGAAATGCACGCCGAGTTCGGTCACCATCGCGAGGTCCGATCGCTTCTCGATGCCCTCGGCCAGAAGTCGGGCGCCGATCCGGGCACCGAAGGACACGAACGCCTCGACGAGGGCCTGTTTCGCGTCGTCCCGGGCGATGCCCGCGACGATGTCCCGGTCGATCTTGATGACGGTCGGCTTGAGGGCGGCGATGAGCGAGAAGCTTGCGTAGCCCGCCCCGGCGTCGTCGACCGCGAACCCGAAGCCGACCCGACGGAGGGCCTTGACCGCCTTCTGGAGCCGGACGACGTCGGCCACGGCCTGTTGTTCCGTGCACTCCAGGGTGATCTTGCGCGGGTCCAGTCCGGCGTCGCGGACCAGGGTCGCGAAGGCAGTCGCCTCGAAGCGCGGGTCGAGCAGGCTGGCGGGAGTGACGTTGAGCGCCATCCGCAACGGGCTCTCGCCGTCCGCGCGGCGGCGCTGGTCGACCCCCCCGGCTCGTTCGAGGATCGTGGAGATCAGGAACACGTCGAGCTCGATCGAGCGGTCCGTGTCGATCGCGGCCTGTACGATCGAGGCGATCGATTGCGGGAGCATGGGCATGTTCGGGCGGAACAGGCACTCGTGCTCGTACAGGGCCCCCGTCGCCAGCTCGACGATGGGCTGGAAGTTGACGGCGTGGAGCTTGCGCAGGCTGAAGAAGTAGTCGAGCGTCTTGGTCTGGATGACCTGGGTGGTCTGGGACATGCCGATCCGCTCGGCGAGCCCCGACATCTGCACGGCGGCCGAGAGGGCCATCAGGTAGCGATCGGCCTCGGGCAGCTCGGCGTCGACCGTCACGATGCCGTACTCCGGTCCGCGCGCCTCGCGCGCGATGGAGTTCGCGACGAGCTCGGTGAGCTCGCTGGAGGGGGCGATGACGATCGCTCCCGAGTCGAGTTCGAGCACGCGGGCGCCCGCCACGAACGACGCGAGCCGGTGCACGAACCGGGTATCGCGCGACCAGAGCAGCCGCTCGTCGACGGGGCGGCGGGGGTTCACGAAGAGGCGCACGGGACTCCACGGCGAGACGATCGGCGACGGCGCCACCGAGGGGCGGCGCCGTGCCATGCATCATGCCCATGGCGGATCCTCCCGGACCAGAGCCGGGGGTCCGGCTGCGACCCGGTACGTTCGTTCGGCAGCGACCGTCGGAGGCTCAGCGGGCGGCCCGAAGCGCGTCCAGCGCGGCTGCCTCCCCCTCGTGCAGCGCGTCCACCCGCGTCGCCAGATGGTCGAGGAGCGAGCGGGTCGCACGGTCGTCGAGCGGGAAGCCGTCGGCCATGTCGGCGCGGATCGCCGCCATCTCGGCCCAGGCGGCCGCGAGGTCGGCCGCAGCGTCGGCACCGCGGTCGGCGTACAGCCGTGCGCGCCGGTCCTGGAGCTCGCGTGTGCGCCGAAGCGGCACCACGTCGTCGGGGAGCGCCGCGCGCGCGAGCGCCGTCCATCTCCCGGCGAGCTCCTGGTAGCGTGCCGCGACGTCGGCCAGGGCCGGATCGGGGATCCGCGCCGCTGCCTCGCGCAGGCCGGCGGCGACCATCGGGCGCAGGAGGCCGCCGCCACTGCCGTAGTGCTCGACGTAGTCGTGAATCGCCGCCAATCCGGACCACAGGCGCGCCCCGGGCGGAAAGACCGTGGACCATGCGTCCTTGCCCGACCCACGCAGCCGCGCCGACCAATCCTCCAGCGCATCGAGGCTGAAGTTGCGGGTGCGTGGCTGCTCGAATCCCTCGACCGACGCATCCAGCCCTGCCCGGATCGCGGTGCCGATGCGGTCGTCGTTTGGCGGACGAGCGTCCGCCGGCAGCCGCAGCAGACGGTGGCGGAACTTGCCGATTCTCGCGCGTGCGCGGGCGAGGGTCTCGATCGACACCTCGACCGGACTTCCGGCCAGGTCGTCGAGGACGGCGACGCCGCGGCTGTCGTCGAGCGACCAGACGACCACCACGTGATAGGCGCCACCCCTGAACTCGGGCGGGTAACCGCGGGTCCCGAGCTCGGCGGCATCGACCCATGCCACGGCCGGTCGTTCATCCGCCAGCGCCTCGCGCAACTGGCGATCCGCTGTCCGCGCCGAACCCGTCTCGGCGACCATCGGGTCCAGGCCGAGACGGCGCAGGGCGCCGTCGATGAAGCGGAGGTCGTCGTCCCACGCATGCCGTCCCGCAAGGAACAGGCTCGAGAAGTCCTCCTTGGCGTAGTGGAACTGGAAGACCCCGATCCCGGCCCCACCGCCGATCGTCAGGGCCAGCGGTTCGCCGATCTCGAGACCCAGGTCGGCGAGGACGACCCGGAGCGCGTTCGCGCCTGGATTCGTCCCACCGGGTGCGGACTGCGCGGCTGAGGCGATCGCAGCGGGGGCGTCTGGGATCACGTGGGCGCGCGCGGCTGCGTAGCGCTCACCGGTGTGCGCCATGCGCGCTCGGACGCGCGCCTTGAGGTGCTTTCGCTGTGTCATCGTTCTTGCCTCGTTCCCGGCCGGCGACCCATGTCCCACGCACCCTGGGTGCCACGGCCGTGCTGGAACGGACGAGATGGCACGAGCATCCTGCCCGAGGACATGATCCCCTTTGCCTCCGCGGGGCCGGTCGCGTGGGGACCGGCGAGGAGGTTCGGCGCGGGCGGGCGCCAGCCCGGATGCTACGCGCCGCCGGCCGCGGCGTCCAGCCTGGATCCGGCCGTGGCGTCCTGCCCGGATCAGGCCAGGCGTTCGCCCGCCCGGATCGGGAGATCGAGCCTGTTCTCGGGCGGGGCGAGGGGGCACGCCCAGCGCGGATCGAATGCGCACGATGGCTGGGTGGCGAAATTGAAATCGAGGATCAGTGCCCAGCTGGACGGGTCTGGACCCGGCGCGGCGCCGAGGTCGGCGTTCTTCGCGGTGTCGAGGAGGTAGCGGCCGGCGCCGTACGTCATGTCCCCGTTCGTCGCATCGCGGAACGGCACGAAGATCCCGCCCGCATAGCCCGCCATCCAGAACACCGACAGGGTCCGCTCGCCATCGGGGAAGGGGAGCGCGACACGGCCGATCCTGCTGAACGCGGGGCTGTCTGCCCCGCTGTTGGGCAGCTCCAGCGCGAGTGCGCCGGGTTGCGGTGGCGGCGCCGGCTCCAGGACGGCATGGAAGCGGAGGGACGGGTCGTGGTCGAAATGGATGGCCCGGAAATGGGCTCGGGTCGCGGCCGGGACGGGCGACTGGGGATGCTCGCGGAACAGGCGCTCACGAACGGCACGCCAGTGCGCGAGGGCAGCCGCCGGGTCCGTGGCGGCCATCGCGCGGACCTCGGCGTAGAGGGCCGAGATCCGGCGCCGCCAATCCGTCAGGCTGAGCCGGTCGGGGGCCGAGCCGTCGCCCGCGACCCAGTCGGTCACTTCGATCCGCGGCGCATCGACCCCAGCACGACCCACAGGCCGATGACGACCAGGAAGAGTGGCCAGATCTGGCTCCAGCGGATGCGCGGCAGCTCGATCCCTAGGGTGTGCTCGGCGAAGAACCACACCCCGACGCCCAGGATCACCAGGCCGAACAAGATCGACGCCGTCCGACCGTGGTCCCGGTCGTCGCGCCGCGCGACCGGCACGACCGGCGGCGGCCGGGCGGGGACGTCCGATGTCGCCACGGGCGGCGGCGTAGCGGACCTGGCCGGGTCGGTCGTTCCGTCGCTCACCGTCGTCCCGGGCCAGCCCTCGGTCGGGGCATCCGACGGGGCGTCGGGCGGGGAGTCCGGCGTCGCGTCGGGGACCGGCATGCGCGTCGTCGGGCTCGGGGTCTCGTCGGTCATGGGCGACTCCATGGCACCGCGGAGCGCGGCTGTCACCATCCTAGCCCCGGCCGCCTAGAATCGGGGGGCCCCGGAGGGCAGACGTGTCGCACTTCGCGACGCAGACGATCGACGGAAGGAGTGGATGTGGCGGACACCGCGGAGATCGGCGTCTTCGGGGGCTCGGGGTTCTACGCGCTGCTCGACGAGGTCCGTGAGATCAAGGTCGACACGCCCTACGGCCCGCCGTCGGATTCCATCTTCCTCGCCGACATCGCTGGCCGCCGGGTGGCGTTCCTGCCGCGCCACGGCCGGCGGCATACCATCCCGCCGCACCGGATCAACTATCGGGCGAACGTCTGGGCGATGAAGGCCCTCGGCGTGAAGGCGGCCATCTCGCCGTGCGCCGCGGGCTCGCTCCAACTCGCGGTCGAGCCAGGCCACTTCGTGGTGTGCGACCAGTTCGTCGATCGGACGAGCGGTCGCGCCGACACCTTCTATGACGGTCCCGTCGTCACGCACCTCTCATCTGCCGAGACGTACGACCCGACACTGCGGCGGCTCGCGATCGAGACGATCCGGGAGCACGGCATCGAGGTCCACGAGCGCGGCACCGTCGTCGTCATCCAGGGGCCGCGGTTTTCGACGAAGAGCGAGTCGAAATGGTTCAGCGATGCCGGCTGGGAGGTCATCAACATGACCCAGTACCCCGAGGCGTGGCTCTGTCGTGAGCTCGGCATCGCCGTCGTGAACATCAGCCTGATCACCGACTACGACGCCGGGGTCCACGAGGGCACGGAGGCCGTCAACGCCGCCGACGTCCTCGAGGTGTTCCAGGCTAACGCGGAGCGGATCCAGAAGGTCGTGCTGGATCTGATCGGGCGGTTCCCGGCGGACCTCGATGGCCTCGGTGCCGGCGCCGCACTGGGGCCGACGCGGGGCGACGGGCACGCCATCGCCGCGGAGGACGTGCGGCTGTTCGAGACCGGGCTCTAGGCGGTGGCCGGCGTCCGAAGGCAGTCGACCACGACCGCAACCGCATCGAGCCCCGCGTGACCGACCCGACCCCGCCCCGCCTCCCGATCGGCGTCTGCATCCGCGCGATCGGCGCCGAGCCCGTCTGGTGGCTCGAGAGCGCGCGCAGGCTCGACGAGGCGGGCTACGCGGGGCTGTGGTCCTGGGATCATTTCATCGGGCGCGGCGACCGGACGGTGCCCGTCGTGGAGTGCTGGACGATCCTGGCCATGGCCGCCGCGCGGACGTCGGGCGCCACGATCGGACCATTCGTGATGAACGTCATGAACCGCCATCCCGCGCTCGTGGCCCGGATGGCCTCGACGCTCCAGATCGCCAGCGGGGGGCGGCTGATCCTCGGGATCGGGATCGGCGGCGCCCCGAAGGAGCACGCCGCGTACGGGATGGACTTCCCCGAGGCGCCCGAGCGCGTTGAGCGCCTCGAGGAGGCCGTGGCGGTGATGCAGGCGCTGTGGACGGGCGGACCCGTCACCAGGCCCTCGCCGTTTTACCCGCTGTCCGAGGCTGTCGCGCACCCGGTCCCGGATCCATCGCCGCGGATCGTGATCGGTGGGGAAACGGCGCCGGGTGCCCGGCTGGCGGCCCGGATCGGCGATGGCTGGTCCACGTTCGACGACAACTTCGATCGGCACCTGCCGCTCTACCTCGAGGAGCTCGCGGCGACCGGGAAGCGGCGAGAGGACCAGACCGTGCTCGTCGGCTTCCAGGGCGATTGGCTGGGGAACGAGCCCATCCGCGGCACCCCGTGGATCGACGCACCGCGCGAGACGTGGGAACGGTGGCGCGAGGCCGGGGCGGATGGGGCGATCGTGCTCGCGAGGTCGACCGACGATGTCGACGCGCTCGTGGAGGCGGTCGACCGCTGGTGACCGATGTTCGTGGCACCATCCACGGGTGACCTCGAACGATCCCGGTCTCCCGGTCCCAACAGGCGCGGCGTCGACGCTCGGAGCGCCCAAGCCGCCTGGTTCGCCTTCCCCGGCCGAGCATACTCACCCGTGTGCGCGCTGCGGAGCGCCTGTCGGTCCGGGGATCGGCCTGTGCGAGCGCTGCAACCCGCTCGGTCTGCGCGACGCCTCGGCATCCCAGGTGCACGGGACCGTCTTCGTGGCCGTGGCGATCGCCATCGTGCTGCTGCTGGTGGCGGCGCGCTTCTCGATCGCCGGCAGCGGGCCGTTCCCCGCGACCATCTCGGCCGCGACGCCGACCGCGGACGGGCTGGCCGCGACGGTCACCGTGACCAATGAGGGTACGGCCGCCGGCCAGACGACGTGCCGGATCGTGGATGCCGCGGACCGCGGCGTGAGCCGCAGCGCCTTCGTCTTGAGCCCCAGGCTCGAGGCTGGCGAGACGCGGCAATTCCCGGCGGTCGTGACCGAGTTCGGGCCCGAGCCGCGGCAGCTCGCCGTCACGTGCCGAACGCCGTGACCCGGGTGGCGGCCCGTCCGCTCCCCGCCAGCGCCGACGACCTGGCGTTCGGCCTGGCCCTATCCGCCCGGGCCGGGGAAGTGTTGATGGATCGCTACGAGCGGCTCGAGCGCATCGACCACAAGAGTGCTCGCGACGTCGTGACGGAGGCGGACCACCTGTCCGAGGAGCTCGTCATCGATGCCATCCGCCGGCGCCATCCCAGCGACGCGATCCTGGCCGAGGAGAGTGGCGAGCACCGGGCCGTCGCGGGGGAGGCCCCGACGTCGGGGCGTGGTCGGCTGTGGATCATCGATCCGCTCGATGGGACCGTGAACTACGCGAATGGCATCCCGTTCTTCTGCGTGTCGATCGCGCTCATCGTCGATGGGCTCCCGACTGTCGGGATCGTCCACGACCCGACCCGCGGCGAGACATTCGCCGCCACCGCGGACGGGCCGGCGCTGCTCGCCGCCTCCCTCGGTTCGCCCAGCCATCGGATCACCGCGTCCGACAAGGACAAGGTGTCCGACTTCGTCGTGTCCCTCGCGCTCAGTGGGAGGTCGGCCGTCGGTCGGTCGCGGTCCGTGCGCAGGGTAATCCGGATCTCCCGCTCGATGGGTTCGGCGGCCTTGGCGCTCGCCTATGTCGGCAACGGCCGATTTGACGCATTCATCCAGCAGGGCGGGCTCTCGGCCTGGGACATCGCGGCTGCCGGGCTCATCGCCGAGCGGGGCGGGGCGCGGGTGACGGCGATGGACGGCGGCCGGTGGTTCGACCTGGCCCACGCGCCGTCGTCGATCGGCATGCTCGCCGCGCCGGTGGCGCATCACGGGACGCTGCTCGAGCTCGTGAGGTAGGTCGCCGCCTGCGCGTGTCGCACAGCGGGCGTAATGCGCCGGGCACTCCGGTTCACTCGTGGTGAACGTTGGGGACATCGCAGGGATCGCTTTGCCCACGGGCGAACCCATCCGCCGTTTGTGCGTACTCCGACTCCAACGGCGATCATTCACCGTCGATGAACGGCTGGCGGTTCCACGCCCGGCATCGGCGCTTGGGCGTGCATGCGTTCACTAGCGGTGAAATCGGGCGGCCGGGGACGTTCCCAGCTCGTTCGTTAGCCGGCCCGGTCCTCGTCGAGCCACCGGTGTGGGCGGCTCCGCAGGCGGTCGAGGCCCCATTCTTCACAGAAGGCCTCCCAGGCCGCACGAGGGACCCCGTCCCAGCGCAGCTCGTCGGGCGTTCGCTGGCGGATCGGCACGCCGTCCGCGTCGGTGCGCAGCCGGGCGAGGTCCCGGTAGAGGAGCGCCTCCGCCCAATGCTCTCGCAGGGCCGCTGCAAGGCCGACCGCCCGGCCTCCCCCGACCCCCGGCACCTCCCAGGCCGAGGCGCGGCCGGGGATATCCTCGAAGTGCCCGTAGCGGGCCAGGACTGCTGCCGCGCCCTTCGCGCCCCAGCCGGGCAGGCCCGGATACCCGTCCGACGAATCGCCGACAAGGGCGAGCCAGTCCGGGATGGAGGCCGGTGGCACGCCCCACTTCGCGCGAACGCCGGCGTCGTCGTAGGTGATTCCCCTGCGGCGATCCCAGAGCACGACCCGGTCGTCCCGCACGAGCTGGGCCATGTCCTTGTCCGGGGTGCAGATCAGGATCCGGTCGACCGCATCGTCGTCGGCGAAGCGCACGGCCGCCGCGGCGATGGCGTCGTCCGCCTCGAAATCGACCATCGGCCACAGGACGATCCCAAGCGCCTCGATGGCGGCCTCGGCGATGGGAAACTGCGCGAGTAGCTCGGGTGGCATGCCGGCCGACGACTTGTAGCCCGCGAACAGGTCGTTACGGAACAATTCGATCACGCGGTCCGTGGCGCAGCCGACGTGCGTCGCGCCCTCCTCGCGCAGCAGGTAGAGCAGCTGGTCGCAGAGCCCCGAGACACCGGAGAGGATGATCCCGTCCCGGCCGACCACGTCAGGCCGCGGCGCATAGTGCGCCCGGAAGAGCTCGTAGGTCGCGTCGACGAGGTGGAGCTGCATCGCTAGCCCGTGCTCACGGAATCGGCGCTCCGCAAGAGACGGACGCCCGCCGCGGCCATCTCTTCGATCGCGCGCGTGCCGTCGTCCGGCGCGAGGTCGACGGCGGCGATGGCGTCGGTAAGTAGGCTCGTTTCATAGCCGAGCCGGACCGCGTCGAGCGCCGTCGCCTTTACGCAGTAGTCGGTGGCCAAGCCGACGACGACGACGCGCTCGACTCCGCCGTCGCGCAGCAGGGCGTCGAGCTCGGTCGAGGTCTCCTCACCGGTCGTCGGATCGCGCATCGTGAACCCCGAGTAGCCGTCCTCGCCGTTCGAACCCTTACGGATCCGCCGCGCGCCCATCGCCGTGACGAGGTCCGGGTGGAGGGCGGCGCCCCACGTGTCGGCGACGCAGTGGACGGGCCAGATGCCGCCGTCCTTGGCGAAATGCGGCGTGACCTTGGGGTGCCAATCCTGGGTGAATACCACCAAGCCCCCAGCAACGGTCGCCTTCGCGACCTCGCCATCGATCGTCGGGACGACGCCCTCGCCGCCCGCTATGGACAGGCTACCCGCCGGATCGGCGAAGTCGTTCTGCACGTCGACGACGATCAGGGCCGTGGCCGGGTCATACCGCCGCATCGCCCGAGCCTATCAGGGGTACGTGGCATCGGCCCACGCGCCCGAGCTGGCTAAGCAGCCTCG
Organism: uncultured Chloroflexia bacterium; assembly: GCA_963735785.1. Taxonomy (GTDB): domain Bacteria; phylum Chloroflexota; class Limnocylindria; order Limnocylindrales; family CSP1-4; genus SPCO01. The sequence continues at coordinate 1,918,250 of CAVTMH010000003.1, forward strand.
ACCTCTCGGCTCGCGGCAGCATCGTCATCTGGGGACGACTATGGGCGATCTGACCCTCGCATCCCGGCAGGATCGACATCCGAGGACGGTTACGACAGCGAATCGTGTGGTTTCGGTGCCCGTACGGCGGGCGTATCGGCATAAGCGTCCGGGGATGTCGATCTCGCCACGATGCCGTGGAGGTCAGGCCGGACGCGAAGGAGCGGCGCCGGGGGCGCCGGGGGTGCCGCTTCGCCCGAAGCGGCCGGGTCAGGTGGCCCATGTGCATGTGGCGCACGTAACGGCGAATGAGACTCCGCCGAGGCCACGTTTGGTGCCCGGACGTGCACATCATGCACCGAATGGCGCACAATCGGCCTCGACTCGACCAATCCAGGCTCTTGTTGGTCGTTACGTGCGTCGGGCGCACAAGGTGCAACTCGCGGGCCGTGACGCGAAGAAGCGGCGCCGGGGGCGCCGCTTCTTCGCCCGAACTGTGGTCGTGTGGGGTGGACTAGCCGATCAGGGCCGAGCGCTCGTCCGGGGCCGGTTCCGGCGCCACCGTCTCCGGTGCGACCGGCGGCTCGACATCGAGCAGGTAGCCGATGCCCTGGAACGTCTTGATCCGGCCGGGCTCACCGGGCTCCGCGCCCAGCTTGCGACGGACGCGGGAGACCCAGACGCGCAGGTACTGGAGGTCGTCGCGATACTCGGGGCCCCAGACCTTCGTCAGGAGCTCGGTGTGGAGCACGACCTTGCCGGCATTGGCGGCCAGGTGCTGGAGCAGCAGCCACTCGGTTCGGGACAGCTGGACCAGCTCGCCCTCTCGGGTGACCATGCGACGCTCGAGGTCGATCTCGATGTCGTCGAACGCGAGGACCCCCGATCCGGGGCTTGCGCCGGACGAGCGGCGCAGGACCGCGCGCACGCGGGCGGCCAGCTCGTCGGGGTGGAACGGCTTGGCGATGTAGTCGTCGGCGCCGAGGTCGAGTCCCTTGGCCTTGTCGGCGGTCGAACCCTTCGCCGTCAGGAGGATCACCGCGACCGGACGTCGCTCGCGAAGCTGGCGCATGACCTCGATGCCATCGAGGTCCGGCATGACGATGTCGAGGAGCACGATATCGGGCCGGACCTCCTCGGCCTTCTGGAGCGCCTCCTCGCCGCCGTTGGCGGTCACGACGCGGAAGCCCTCCTCACCGAGGGCGATCGAGACGAGCTTGGTGATGCGCGGCTCGTCGTCCGCGACGAGGACGAGTGGCTGGGTACTCAAACCTGAACCTCCTGGGTCGGCATCATGGTGACGGCCGTGGCCCGATACGTCACGTCCGGCACGTCGATCCGACGTGCCGGACGTTGTGGGGACCGAATCAGGAGCCGGCGGGTGCCACGCTCGGGAGGGTGACGTCCACGTTCACGTCGGTGGGCGTCGTGCTCGTGTTGGCGCCGGGGCCGGCCAGGAAGTACCACGCGCCGGCCAGGACGATGATCACGGCGATGATGCCGAGGATCAGGCCGGTGCTGGAACCGCCGTCGCGGACGACGACCGTATCGCGGTCATAGTGGGGATCGGACATGACTGGGACTCCTTCGTTCGATCAGTGGACGGTGTCCGGTGCCTCCCAGCTCGTGCTGCGCGGACCGGTCGAGCGCGCACGCCCGAGCGAGCGCGGGGCTCGAAGTCCAAGGAGCATGGTCGCCGTGGCCTGACGGGCGATGCCGACCGGTATTGCAATCCGGTTACATCGGCATTACAGGGCGTCCGGCCCGTTCGGTGGTCCTCCCGAACCGAGGCGATGGGCTACCCTTTCGAGCATGGGCTACAGCCAGGAGGAGCTCGATCTGATCGACCGGACCGAGGAAGTCGAGATCGAGACCAGCGACGCCGCCGGCGCCGTGCACCGCACGATCATCTGGGCGGTCGTCGACGACGGAGCCGTCTTCGTTCGGTCGTACCGTGGGCCACACGCTCGCTGGTATCGCGAGGCCCAGTCGAACCCTGCGGTGGCGCTGCACATCGACGATCGTCGTCTCCCGGCGCGGGCCGTCCCGGCTGCGGACGCCGCATCCATCGAGCGGACATCGGCCGGTCTCCTGCGCAAATATGCGGGCGATCCGGCGGCCCAGCGCATGGTCCGCCCCGAGGTGCTCGACCTCACCTTCCGCCTCGAGCGAGCATGAACGGCGGACATCGTCCCCCAGCCGCAACCCCCTGACGGCGGTACGCCGCCGTACGATCTGCCGCGGACGCGCGGTCCAGGAGTCGCCTCGCATGTACTTCGACGAATTCAAGCATCAGCTGCCCGACATCGACCCGGCCGAGACCGAGGACTGGATGGAGTCGCTCGACCAGGTCGTCGAGCAGGCTGGCGAGACGCGTGCTCAATTCCTGGTCTACAAGCTGCTCAAGCGCGCCCGCCAGCTCCAGATCGGGCTCCCGCCGCTCACGCAGACCCGCTACATCAATACGATCAGCCCGGAGCAGGAGCCCGATTTCCCCGGTGACGAGGCGATCGAGCTTCGGATCCGGCGCATCGTCCGCTGGAACGCGGTCGCGATGGTCCTACGAGCGAACACCCGCTTTCCGGGCATCGGCGGCCACCTGTCGACATACGCGAGCTCGGCGAGCCTGTACGAGACGGGCTTCAACCACTTCTTCCGCGGCAAGGATGGGGACGGGAGCGGCGACCAGATCTTCTACCAGGGCCACGCGGCGCCCGGAATCTATGCCCGCGCGTTCCTGGAGGGCCGTCTGACCGAGGACCAGCTCGACCATTTCCGCCGCGAGGGCCAGCCGGGCCAGGGCCTGAGCTCGTACCCGCACCCGCGCCTGATGCCCGACTTCTGGGAGTACCCGACGGTCTCGATGGGCCTTGGCCCGATCAGCGCCGTCTACCAGGCCCGCTTCAACCGCTACCTGCACAACAGGGGCCAGCTCGACACGTCCGGCTCGCGGGTCTGGGCCTTCCTCGGCGATGGGGAAACGGACGAGCCCGAGTCGCTGGGTGCCCTCAACCTGGCCGCGCGGGAGGGTCTCGACAACCTGACATTCGTCATCAACTGCAACCTGCAGCGGCTCGATGGCCCGGTTCGTGGCAACGGCAAGATCATCCAGGAGCTCGAGGCGGTCTTCCGCGGCGCGGGCTGGAACGTCATCAAGGTCATCTGGGCCCGCGAATGGGACGAACTGCTGGCTCGCGACGTGGACGGGCTGCTCGTGCAGCAGATGAACGAGACCCTGGACGGCGAGTTCCAGAAGTTCAGCGTGGCCGGCGGCGCGTACATCCGGGAGCATTTCTTCGGGCCGGACCAGCGCTTGCGCAAGCTCGTCGAGCACCTGACCGACGACGATCTCGCGAGGCTGCGGCGGGGCGGCCACGACTACCGCAAGGTCTACGCCGCATACAAGGCCGCCACGGAGTTCAAGGGCGCTCCCACGGTCATCCTGGCGAAGACTGTGAAGGGCTGGACGCTCGGGCCGGGTGTCGAGGCACGCAACATCACGCACCAGGCCAAGAAGCTGTCCGAGAAGGAGCTGCAGGTCTTCCGCGACCGCCTGCAGCTGCCGATCCCCGACGCAAAGCTCAAGGATGCCCCCTACTACCACCCGGGTCCCACGTCCGAGGAGGTCGAGTACCTGCGTGAACGTCGCGCGTCGCTCGGCGGATCGATCCCAAAGCGCGTCGTGCGCTCGAAGCCCTTGCCCGCTCCGGGCCCCGAGGTCGACAAGGAGTTCGCTGTCGGCAGCAAGACCGAAGTCTCGACGACCATGGTCTTCACGAGGATCCTGCGGAACCTGATCCGCGACAAGGAGCTCGGGCCGCGCATCGTGCCGATCATCCCCGACGAGGCCCGCACTTTCGGGATGGACCCCTTGTTCAAGGAGGTCGGCATCTACGCGGCGCTCGGCCAACGCTACGAGCCGGTCGATTCGGATCTCGTGCTGTCCTACCGGGAGGCCACCGACGGCCAGGTGCTCGAGGAAGGCATCACCGAGGCGGGCTCCATGGCCAGCTTCCAGGCGGCCGGCACGTCATACGCCACCCACGGGCATGCCGTGATCCCGTTCTACATCTTCTATTCGATGTTCGGCTTCCAGCGGACGGGCGACCAGATGTGGGCCTTCGGGGACGCGCGGGGGCGCGGCTTCCTCATGGGCGCGACCGCGGGTCGGACGACGCTGGCGGGCGAGGGCCTCCAGCACGACGACGGTCACAGCCACATCCTCGCCTCGACGGTGCCGGTCGTCCGCGGCTACGACCCCGCGTTCGCGTACGAGCTCGCAGCGATCGTCCGCGACGGCATCGAGCGCATGTACGTCCAGGGCGAGGACGTCTACTACTACATCAGCATCTACAACGAGAACTACGCCCAGCCGGCGAAGCCCGAGGGCGTTGACGAAGGGATCCTTCGCGGCATCTACCGGTTTGCCGGGGCCCCGCAGCTCGGGAAGGACGCCCATCCGGCCCGGCTCGTGGGCTCGGGCTCCATCCTCAATGGCGTCATCGCGGCACGTGACTTGCTAGCCGAGCGGTTCGGCGTGGCCGCCGAGGTCTACAGCGCCCCGTCGTTCCCGCTCCTGCGGCGCGACGCCCTGGAGGCGGAGCGCTGGAACCGGCTGCACCCCGACGCCAAGGACGCCCGGGTCCCGTACGTGACGACGGTGCTCCCCGGTGACGGCGGCCCCATCGTGGCGGCCACGGACTGGATGAAGGCGCTGCCCGACATGGTCGCGCGCTGGCTGCCGGCCCCGTATGTCTCGCTCGGCACGGACGGCTTCGGACGCAGCGGCACGCGCGAGGACCTGCGCGCACTGTTCGAGATCGACCCGCCGCATATCGCTGCCGCCACCCTCGTCTCGCTGGCGCGCTGCGGCGATCTGACGCCGTCGAAGGCCGCGAAAGCCATCCGCGAACTCGGTATCGACCCGGACAAGATCGACCCGCTCGCCGGCTGACCGCCGCCGCGATCGGTCAGTCTGCGGGTGCCGCTTCAGTGCTGACGCCCGCGGGGCGCTGCTCGAGGAGGAAGGCCGGCTTGCGCTCGACCGGTTCGTCGACGTCATGGTCGTCTGCTTCGAGGACCCGCAGCGTGAACCCGAATTCCGACCCGCCCTCGGGCCGCCGGATCGCCCACATCCGGCCGCCCATCGCTTCGACGAGGCTGCGGCAGACGAAGAGTCCGATCCCCGAGCCTGCGACCGACCGCGCACTGTCGGGGTCGCGATAGAACAGGTCGAACACCCGCCGCAGCGACTCATCGGGGATGCCCGGCCCGTCGTCGCTGACCCGGACCTCGACCACCTGATCGTGCCGCCTGGCCTCCACGACGACGTGCGTCCCGACCGGGGTGTACTTCGCGGCATTGCCCAGGAGGTTGCGGACGATCTGCTCCACGTATGTGCCCTCACCGGCCACCACGGGCAGGTCCGGGGCAAGCCTCGTTTCGATCTCGATCGATGGGAGCTCGGGGCTCTCGTGGGCCACGATCCGTTCGAGCAATCGGCGAGGCTGGAGGGGTTCGGCGTCGATGACCAGCCGGCCGCGCTCCGCGCGGCTGAGCACGAGAAGGTCCTCGACAAGACGATGCAGCCGCTCGGACTCGGCTCGCACGTCTTCGAGCAGGGCGACCCGCGAGGCGGCGTCGTCGACGCGGCCGGGCCGCGACAGGATCTGCGTCAAGCCGAGGATCGTGGTGATGGGCGTCCGCAGCTCATGGCTGATCACGTCGATGAACGCCTCGCGGAACTCACCGGCGCGGCGCTCCTCAACGAGCAGCGCATCGCGTTGATCCTCGACGCGACGGCGCTCAGTGATGTCCTGGCCCGTCCCGAGCATCGTCACCGGCCGGCCGCTCTCGTCGCGCAAGAGTCGACCGGCACCGTGGGTCCAGTGGATCGATCCATCGGGCCACACGACGCGGAAGTCGAGCGCGAAGGGCGCGAGACCGTCCAGGGCGGCGCCGATGCCGGTCCGGAAGGTCTCCCGATCATCGGGGTGGATCATGTCCAGGTAGGCCTCGAACGCGGGCGCCTCCGGCGCGGGTTCCAGGCCGTGCTGGCGGAAGATCGCGTCGGACCAGGTGAGGCTGCCGTCGGCGACATCCCACTCCCAGAAGCCGGTCCCCGACGCCGCGAGCATGATCTCGAGACGCGCATCACGCGCTTCGACGTCCTCGGCGAGCGCGGCGACTTCATCGAGCGCGTCGACGAGCCGGTCGCGCGCTGCTCGCCGCGAACCGACCAGGATGACCGTGGCCGAGGCGGCCACGACATAGACGATCTGGCGCACGAGCTCGAGCCGCGGCGCAACGCTCGCGTCACCACCCAGGAAGAGGACCCCATTGACGATCACGGTGCCGACGATGGCGGTCATCCCGCCGATCACGCCTGCGAACCACGCGGCGAGCACGGCCGCGGCCATCAACACGATGTAGCCGATGTCGCCGCCGGCGAACTGGTTGAGGCCGGCCTTGACCGCGACCGCCGCCCCGCCGATGAGCAACCCTGCGACGACAGCGTAGCCGCCGCCCAGCCGGACGTCGCGTGCGCGGGCGATCTCGCCCTTGGCCCGCCCAGCTGCTTGTGCCGCGGCTCCCGCCGTGTCCTGCGCCAACGCGTCTCCCCTGGTCCGATGTCTCGGCCTCGGAAGTATGAACCACGGGTGCCGTGGCAACCCCGCGGACCACGACGGGGGGCTGTCACCTGCCCGTAACGGGCGGACGCCCCGAGTGGCGACCACGCGGGATGACGGTCCGCGCACGATCCGGGCCTGCAACCCAAGGAGGCGAGCACCAAAATGAGCTTCTCCGACGATCCACGTCGCGCATCCATGCCGCGTCCGAAGGACCGCGTCCCGACCACGGAGACCGTGGGCGACCCTGATGCCGACGATCCAGCGGCGGCCGGTCACGAGGGCGCCGCCGCGGGAGCTGTGCTCGGGACGCTGGTCGGCGGGCCCATCGGGGCGGTCGCCGGTGCCGCGATCGGTGGCGCGGCCGGCGGGGTCGGCGAGAAGGCCGACGCTCCAGCGGAGGAACGACGCCTCGACGATCCGCGGTCGACCGGCCACCGACCGGCGACACAGAACAGGGAGGACGAGCGATGACAGCAGCGCGCTCCGACGACGATCGGCGGCAGGAACGCCGGGCGTCGACCGCACCGGCGCAGGACGGGCAACGGACCGACCATCCGGACACCGAGCGCCATGATCCCGGGGCCTACGTGGGTCGCGAACCCGAACGGCAGGCCGCAACGATCCCGGGCGGGGTCCGTCCCGACGACGAACGCATCGCCGCCCATAGCACGCAGTCCGGGCCCAGGGCAGGGGATGACACCCCGGACGGTCATCGCGACGGCCCGCAGGCCGACGACGACCAGGTCCGTGAGGCCGGCCAGTCCCGCTGATAGCCGCCTGATAGACGACGTGACCGCGGCTTGACATCGCGCCTCGCTGACGGCACCTACCGTCAGGGCACGACGTCACCCGACGTCCCGTCCCGGCGATCTGCCGGTCAGTCGACATACACAAGGAGGCCCCCAGTGGACCACGACACGACGACGACCCCGCACGACCACCCACACGATGACGACCTGCTGAACGAGGGCCGTGGCACGGCCCCCGAGAACAAGGAAGGCGGCACCGAGGCCATGGGCGCCGGGGCCGGTGCCCTCGGCGGCGCAGCCGTCGGCATGGCCGTCGGAGGGCCTCCGGGAGCTGTCGTCGGTGGCGCGATCGGCGCCGTCGGTGGCGCGATCGCCGGTGAGGCGGCCGAAGGCGACGACGAGGCCGGTGCGGGCACCGGAGCCCTGGGTGGCGGCGCTGCCGGCGCCCTGGTCGGTGGCGCGATCGCCGGGCCTCCCGGCGCGGTCGTCGGTGGTGCGGTCGGCGCGGCCGGCGGTGCCGGAGCCGGCGATCAGGCCGAGGAAGAGGTCGAGGAAACGGACCCGGCCCGCCCGTCGGAACGCCCTTACTGACCCGCTCCGCAACCCGGCATTCGGCCGGGAGTGAGACACTGGCCGCGAGATTCGCTTCGGCGGGCTCGCGGCCGCTCATTGCTCCGAGGTATCCCGTCCCATGAATCGCCCCCTCCGCATCGCCCAGGTCGCGCCTCCGTTCGAGCGCGTGCCACCGCGGGCGTATGGCGGCACCGAGCGGATCGTGCACGGCCTGGTTACCGAGCTCGACCGTCGTGGCCACGAGGTGACGACCTTCGCCAGCGCCGATTCGGCCGTCCCCGGTCGCCACATCGAAACGGTTCCCGAGGCCCTCCGTCCGCTCGGCTACGCCGGCGACTCCCTGCCGTACATGCAGCTGACGCTGCACCTGGTCCTCGCCCATGCGACCGAATTCGACCTGATCCACGCCCACATGGAATGGGTAAGCCTGTTGCTCGCTCGAGTCAGTCCGGTCCCGGTCGTGACGACCTTCCACGGCCGCCTCGACCTGCCGTGGGCCGACGCCCTGCTGCACGAGCCGCCTCCCGGACTCGTTGCCATCAGCCAGAACCAGGCCGACACGCACCCGGACGTCCCGTGGGCCGCCGTCGTCCACAACGGCCTGCGACTGACCGAAGCGCCATTCGGCGCGCGTCGCAGTGATGCGCTGTGCTTCGTCGGGCGGGTGGCCCCCGAGAAGGGCATCGTCGAGGCGATCGAGATCGCGCAGGCCGCCGATCGACCGCTGCGGATCGCGGCCAAGGCCGGCCCGACCACCGTGGAACGCGAGTACTTCGAGAACGTCTTCCGCCCGGCGCTCAAGGCCGCCGGCTCCTCGGTCGAGTTCCTCGGCGAGCTCGACCAGCCCGATCGCGACCAGCTCTTCGCGCAGAGCTACGCGTCGCTGATGCCGGGCTCGTGGCCGGAGCCGTTCGGCCTCGTCCTGATCGAGTCGCTGGCCTGCGGCACGCCGGTCATCGCCAAGCGGATCGGCGCGTTGCCCGAGATCCTGCGCGACGGCATCGATGGGTTCTTCGGGGACGACGTGACCGCGATGGCCTTCAAGGTCGACCGGGTCGACGAGCTCGATCGTCGGGCGATCCGCGAATCCGTCATCGATCGCTTCTCGGTCGAGCGCATGACCGACCGGTACGAAGCGGTCTACCGCGCCCGGCTCGAGGAGGCGCGCGGCGGATCGGGGGCCGCGCCGCACGAGGACGACGAGGCGACCGAGCCCGAGCTGTTGGCAGCGCACCGGTCCGACCGGATCGGGGCGCTCTCCGGGCGTTGAGCCGCCGAACCGGTTTCGTGACTGCCACGTGTCTGCGACACCCGAGCGTCATCTTCCTGCCGCGTCGCTGACATATGCCGCGCCACGCTGCGGTCCCGCCCTCATGGGGAACGCAACGGAGGACCGCGTCATGCCGCAGAACGCCTGGACCGACAAGCGCGAGCGCCAATACGAGCACATCAAGGATTCCTACCGGGAGCGTGGTGTCAGCACCGACGAGGCCGAGGAGCGTGCGGCCCGGACCGTGAACAAGGAGCGAGCCGAAGCCGGCGAGACGAAGGCCCAGCGGAAGGACCGCTCGCGGTGACGGCGATCGGCTACGCGCTCTCGAGCGAGGAGCACGGCCCGCGCGACCTCGTGGCGAACGCCCGAGCCTCCGAGGAGGCCGGCTTCTCGTTCGCGCTGATCTCGGACCATTTCCATCCCTGGATCGAGCGGCACCCGCACAGCTCCTTCGTGTGGGGCGCGCTCGGGGCCATCGCCCAGGCCACCGACAACCTCGTCGTCGGGACCGGCGTGACGTGCCCGACGTTCCGGACGCATCCCGCGATCATCGCCCACGCCGCAGCGACGGCGGCCGACCTGATGCCGGGTCGCTTCTTCCTGGGCCTCGGGACGGGGGAGAACCTCAACGAGCACATCCTGGGTCAGGCCTGGCCCGAATGGGAGGTCCGGGCCGAGATGCTGGAGGAAGCGGTCGAGATCATCCGCGACCTGTGGCGGGGCAAGGTGACCAGCCATCGCGGTCGACATTACACGGTGCAGAACGCGAAGCTCTACACGCTGCCCAAGGAGCTACCGCGCATCCATCTGGCGGCGGGCGGCGAGCGCATGGCCGAAGTCGCCGGCCGGATCGGGGATGGGCTCATCGCCACCGGACCGGACAAGCAGCTGCTGCGGGCCTTCGAGGCAGCCGGCGGCGACGGTCCGCGGTTCGGCCAGGTGACACTCTGTTGGGCCGCCTCGGAGCGAGAGGCGCGGAAGACGGCCTACGAATGGTGGCCGACGGCGGCACTGCGGGGCGAGGTGAGCCAGGAGCTGCCGAACCCGGCCCAGTTCACCGATCTCGTGCAGGGTGTCACGGAGGATCAGGTGGCCGAGGCGATCACCTGCGGACCCGACGCGGACACCCACCTCGAAAAGATCCAGGCGTATATCGACGCCGGGTTCGACCACGTCTACCTGCACCAGGTCGGTCCCGACCAGGCTGGCTTCTTCGAGTTCGCTCGCAAGGAGTTGCTGCCACGGCTGGGGACCCGGACACCGGTCGCGGTCTAGTCCCAGACCCTCGCGGCCCGCGTCGAAGCGGCCGAGGGCGACCTAGCGCTGCTCGGCCGGATCCTCGATGTCGGCGGCGTCCGGTGCGTCGGCGCCCTCCTTGAGCCACGGGTTCGGCTCCTCGGGCGGGTCGGTCGCCTTGTCGCGCTCGGCCGGCGAGTCGGTGTCGCGCTCGGTCTCGTCGGTGTCCTCACCGGGGACGGGCCGGGTTTCGTCGGTCATTGGTTCTCCTTCCGCTCCACGAGTTGCCGGGTCAGGCGCGGGTCATCCCGCGCCGCAGCAGGAACCAGGCCAGCACGAGCGTAACCAGCGCGATGGCGCCAAGTGCGAGGAACTCCCACACCTGATTGGTGCCGCCGCGCAGCATGAAGTCCTGGAGGAGCCGGATCCCGTGGGTCACCGGCAGGGTGTAGGCGAGCGCACGTACGGGCTCGCTGAACTCGGTGATCGGCAGCACGAACCCGCTGAAGAAGACCGATGCGAGCAGGACGAGCAGCGAGAGCTGGACCGCCTGCCGTTCCGAATCGGAGACGACGGCGATCAGGAGCCCGAGACCGATCGACGCCACGAGGAGCAGCGCGATCGCCAGGGCCACGAACCCGACCTGTCCGACCAGGGGCACACCCAGGCCCACCACCAGCAACGCCACGCTCAGTGCGGCGATCGCACCGCCGATCAATCCGTAGGCGAGGAGCTTTCCGACGAGCACTTCGGAGGTACTCACCGGAGCGATCCGGAACAGCTCGATCACGCCGCTCGTGCGCTCGCGCACGAGCGACATCGCCACGAGCGTGACCGCGAGGTGCTGGAGGATGAGCGCCAGCACGGCGGGAGCGAAGTACGAGATCACATGCGGCGTCGATGCCGCCACGTTGCGGATCTCGGCGCGTGTGGGGGCGGCCACGACGTCCGGCGGGATCGCCTGCGCCTCCGGCTGGCCGGCGGCGACCGCATAGCCCTGGCCCTCCGCGGCGACCCGCTCGATGACCTCGCGATTCACCGCGGACGCGAGCCCGGCGGCAAGGAACCCTGCGTAGTTCTCAGCGACCGGATCGACCACGTCGACCAGGACCTCGATGACCGACTGCTCGCCCGCCCGGAAGCTCGCGTCCGGATCCTCGGGGGCGACGATGACGACATCGGCTGTGCCGGCGCGGAGACGCGCCTCTGCCGCCGTGCGGTCGGTCGTCACCTCGCTGACGTGCAGGCCGCCTCCGGCGAGCTCCTGGTAGATCGCGACATCTGACGGCAGGCCACTGCTGGGCGGCGCGACGATGACGGTCTCGAGCGGCCGCTTGAAACCGCTGTACCCGAGGCCGAAGACGGCCATGATCAGGAACGGGCCCAGGACGAGGCTGAGGATCGCACCGGGCCGGCGCAGCGTCTCGATGATCTCCTTCCCGACGAACGCCATCAGGCGGACGATCACGGCCAGGATCGGCCGCATCAGGCGTGCTCCTCGGACAGATGATCGCGAGCCATGCGGTCGCGCTGGACGAGGATCGCGAAGACCTCGTCGAACGATTGCCGGGCCTCCCGAGCCGAGGTCACGTCGCCGCCACTCTGCGTGATCGCCTCGACGACCTCCGGGATCGCCGTGGAGGCGTCGTCGACCGTGACCCGCAGGCCGTTCGGCCCGCGGCGTTCGACGCTCCGGACGACCGGCAGGGCAGAGAGGCTCGCGCTGTCGAAGTCGTTGCTGACCTCGATCTCGACGGCGTCTCCGCCCATGGCCTCGCGTCGCAGGTCGTCGGGAGGAGCCAGGGCGATGAGTCGGCCGTCCGCGATGAGCGCGACCGTGTCGCACTCCTCGGCCTCGTTGACGTACTGGGTCGTCACGAGCAGCGTGCGGCCGCCATCACGCAGCCGATGGAGCTCCTTCCAGATGCTGGCTCGGAGGAGCGGGTCGATCCCCGCCGTCGGTTCGTCGAGGAACAGCACGTCGGGGTCGTGCACGAGTGCCGAGGCGAGCTCCAAGCGTCGCTGCATGCCACCCGACAGGCGGCCAGCGCGGCGGCCGCGGACGTCCCACAGGTCGACGAGCTGCAGGACCTCGCGGGTGCGGCGGTAACGAGTGCGCCACAGGATCCCGAACAGCGACGCGACGAAATCGACGTTCTCGCGGGCGGTGAGATCCGGGTACAGCGTGAATTGTTGGGGCATATATCCGATCCGCTCGCGGGTCTGACGGCGGAACGTCCGCGGGTCCTCGCCCATGACCCGCACCGTGCCCTCGGTCGGCTCGAGCGCGCCGGTCAGCAGACGGATCGTGGTCGTCTTGCCGGAGCCGGACGGCCCGATGATGCCGAGGATCGTGCCCGTCCGAACCGTCAACGACATGCCGTCGACCGCCGTGTCGTCCCCGAAGCGTTTCGTGGCCCCGTCGATGACGACGGCAGCATCGCCGACCGGCGCAGGATCGGCGGTAACCTGGACGGCCGCCACGTCTGACGGTGGTGCAGCCGCGCGGCCATCGGCCACGGCTGGTGAGGGCGGTGCGTCGGTCACTCGGGGTCTCCTTGGGGACGTCGGCGCGGGCTCGCCCTTGGTGTTGTTCCCACCGCGGCTCCCCCACGGGCGCGGTGGGAATGAGCGAAGTATCGGGACTCGTGGGTATCGGCCTGCCGACGCCCGCCGACGGCGGAGTTTCATCGATATCACACGAACGTCCTTGCGACGCCCCTGAGAGACGGGAGCCGCCCGGCTGTGATGACGGGCGTCGGTCGCTGCCTCCATCGTTCGCTCGTGCCCGCTCACCTACGCGCCGAACCCGACGCCGCCCCAACGGATCCACGCGCCGTCGCGCGCGAGGCCGGACTGCGCTACGCGACGGACGCGCGGCCCGGGATCAGCCGGCGTCGCTCAGGTCGGGGGTTCAGCTACCGGGATGCTGATGGGGCGACGGTCCGCGACAGAGAGACGCTCGCCAGGATCCGCGCCCTCGCGATCCCACCCGCATGGACGGATGTATGGATCTGCCCGTGGCCGAGCGGCCATATCCAGGCCAGCGGCCGGGACGCCCGTGGCCGCAAGCAGTACCGCTATCACGCCGAGTGGCACCAGCACCGCGGCACCGACAAGTTCGACCGCATGCTGGCATTCGCCGAGGCCCTGCCTCGGATCCGTCGCCGCTGCGACGCCGATCTCGCGACGCGCGGCCTGTCGCGCGAGAAGGTCCTGGCGGCAGTGGTCCGGCTGCTCGAGTTGACGCTGATCCGCGTGGGCAACGACGAATACGCCCGACTGAACCGCTCGTTCGGGCTGACGACGCTCCGGGATCGGCACGCCAGCATCGACGGCGCCGCGGTGCGTTTCCGGTTCCGGGGCAAGTCCGGCCTGACTCACGAGGTCGGCCTTCGTGACCGGCGCCTGGCGGCGGTCGTGCGGCGTTGCCAGGAGCTGCCGGGTCAGGACCTGTTCCAGTTCCTCGATGACGACGGTGAGGTCCGCGACGTGGCCTCCGACGATGTCAACGCCTACCTCCGCGACGCTTCGGGGGGCGACTTCACGGCCAAGGACTTCCGGACGTGGGCCGGGACGGTCCTCGCCTATCGCGCCCTCCGAGCGCTCCAGCCCGGCGAGGGTGAGCGCGGAGCGAAACGGAACGTCGTGGAGGCGATCCGGCGGACCGCCGATCGGCTCGGCAACACCCCCGCCGTCGCCCGCGGCAGTTATGTCCATCCCGCGATCCTCGACGCGTATCTGGACGGCTCCATTCCGGGAGCGCTCGTCGAGGTGGCGGAGGAACAGTCGACGCCGCCGAGCAGTGCGACACCGAACGAGGAAAAGGCGGTCCGGGCGCTGCTACGACAGCGTCTCGAGGAGGATGCCGCTCGATCGAGCAATAGACGTACGGCCGTCCGGTCACCCCGTCGCAAGAAGCGTCGTCAGGCCGCCGGCTCGTAAGACGGGAGCGAGAAACCGATCTCGACGGCGCCGCCCTCCGATTCGGTCACCCAGGTGCTGCCGCGCATCGCCTCGATCAGCCGACCGGCCACGTACATCGCGATGCCCGGGCTGGGTGATCCGGGTGCTGGGTCGCCGGCCGGCAGGTCGAACAGGGTCGTGCGATCCTCGGCCGCCAGCGTGCCGGTCCGGTCCAGCAGGCGGCACGTCACCTGTCCGTCCTCGGCCCTGACGGCGATCTCGAGGTCGGTCTCCCCGGCCGCCCGCCAACCCACGTTCGCGATCAGGTTGCGCAACGCATGCGCCAGCGCGATCGGGTCGGCGGCGACCGGTGGCGGCGTGCCATCCAGCCGACGGAGGATGCGGAGTCCGGGCCAGCGCGGAGCCTCGAGCTGCGTCCCGGCGTCGACGGCCCGGATCAGGGAGATGGGCTCGCGCGTGACGTCCACGGCGTTGTGCTCGAGGCGTGTCAGGACGAGCAGGTCCTCGACCGCTCGGAAGAGCCGCGCTGCCTCGTGGTACACATCGGCAGCAAGCTCGCGGCGCATGGCTGGCAGGAGATCCTCGTCGCGGGCGAGGACGGCGCTGCCGGCATAGATCGTCGTGATCGGGGTTCGCAACTCGTGCGCCAGCACGCCGAGCAGAGCTTCGTGCTCCGCGGCGTGGGCGGACGCGAGCTCCACCGGCAGCGCTTGTGCGGCGTGGGATTGGGACATGATCCAAGGGTGCGCCTTGCGCGGCCCCTCGGATGTCGCGGGCCAGTGGCGTTGTCTTGCGTGCGTGTTACGCGTTCAGCCCGCTGAGCGCGGCGTTCGTGCGTGTGCTCAGGCCTCGCTGTCGTCCTCAAGGAGCGGAAGGGCCACCACGACGGTCGTGCCGCGCCCTGGCCCATCTGACTGCAGCACGATCGTTCCGCCGTGTGCGGCGATGATGCCGCGGCAGGCGTACAGGCCCAGGCCGAGCCCCGGGATGCCCTCGGTCCGGGCTCGATCGGCGCGAACGAACCGATCGAACACGGACGTCGCCTCCTCGCTCGAGAGACCCATGCCGCGGTCCCGGATCTCGAGCTGCGCGAGGTCATGCGCGCCGCGCTCCGTGAGGATCTCGACCTGGGTCCCTCGCGGCGAATACTTCACGGCGTTGCTGATGAGGTTCGAGACGACTCGCCGGAGCAGATGCGGGTCCCACATGCCGACCAGGTGGTCACCCGATGGCCGGTACGCGATCCGCCGGCGCGTGTCCTCATCGACGAGGGCGAGGGCGTCCATGACGATCGCCTCCAGCTTGGCGGGCTCCGGATCCGGTTTCAGGGCCCCCATCGCCAGGCGGGAAGCGTCGCCGAGCGTGTCCAGCATGATGTTGATCTCGTTCGTGGCAACGACCGCGTCCTTGACGATGTCCGTCACCCGCGCGCGGTCGAGGTCGGGCTCACTGAGCCACCGCGAGGCCAGGTCGAGCGAGGCCGTCACGAGGGTGATAGGTTGCCGGATGTCGTGGACCGTCGTTGCGAGGAACTCCTCTCGGAGGGTCTCTACGCGATCGGACAACGCGTTCAAGCCGACCGTCGCCGCACCATCGATGGCGTCGTCGACGACGGCTTGCCCGGCAAGGATGTCGGCCGCCGGCGCATCCTCGATGGACGCGATCAGGGCACGGCCAATCTCGTGCCGAAGCAGGCGAAACTCGGTCACGATCGCGACCGGCCCGAGACCCTGTTCGAACCGCACCTGGGCATGTGCCTTGGCCGCATCGATGACCGATGGATCGTCCATCGGCGGCTGGACATCGTCGTGATATGTGGACCGGCGCAGCACCGCGATGATGTTCTCGAGCAGGACCGGGATGTGGTCCGCAACCGCCGCCGCGGGGTTGTCGCGGTGGAACGGTTGCTCGAGCGCGGCCTTCAGCCACGCCGCCAGGATGGCGCCCCGCCGCCGTGTGAGCGCCTCCGCGATGGGCTGGAGATCGGCGTCGTCGACGACACCCTCGATCCTCTGATCGATGTCGGATGCGGCCTCGTTCGTCTCGGACATGCCGCCCGTCCCTTCTCCGTCCGCAGGCGGCGTTCCAGCTGCGAGGAAATCCGAGCATAACCCCTTGCGCCCAGCGACGTCCCGCATGCCCTCGACGGTCGCTGGACATGACGAGGCCCCGGCGTCGCCGCCGGGGCCAGTCGTGGCAGAGGTGGTCAGCGATCGCCGCGAAGCTCGTCACCCACGTTGCCGAGCTGCTCGCGGGCCTCGTCGCCGGCATTGCCGACCTTGTCGGCGAGCGACTCGTCGCCGTCGGAGCGGCGCCAAGCGGCCTTCGCATCGTTCTCGCTGTCGCGGTAGTCGCGCTTCGCGCCCTGAGTGGTGTCGTCGGCGACATCGCGCATCTCGTCACCGGCATTGCCGAGCTGCTCGCGCATCTCGTCACCGGCATTGGCGACCTTGTCTCCGAGCGACTCTTCGCCGTCGGCCTTGCGCCATGCCTGCTTCGCGTCCGTCTGGACGTCGCGTGCACCCTTCTTGATGTCATCCATGGTGGTCGGCTCCTTCACGGTGGTGGCGCTGCAATACGCCGTGACCAGAACGTACCGCCGCGACCTATCAGGGCGCCCGACGAGGACGATCGTCCGCTTGCGGTGACGTTGCAGGACGGACTTGCAGGAGTGTTCTTGCGCGGTCCGTGACGTCAGCGCGTCGTCGAAGGGCGAGGGCCCGGTTTCGTCGTCGACTGTCGGTCGAGCAGGGTCAGGCCCATCGCGGCCGCCGGTACGAGCGCCAGCAGCACGAGCAGCCGATTCGCTCCTCCGACCAGCAAGCCGAGGGCGAACCCGAATGCGACCAGCGTTCCGGCGGAGAGCGTCTCGTCCGAACCGGAGTCGATCGCGCGCCGTGCATCGGTGAGTGCGTCGCGGGTGGTTGCCGCGGCTTCCGGCAGACGGGCGACCGCCTCGTTGGCCACGTCACGGACGGTGTCGGCGACGTCGCGGACGGCCTCCTTGGCCTGCTGGGCGGTGGTCTCGTCGGCTCCCGCCGTCGATCGTGGTGTGGTGGCCATGCTCAAACTCCTTCGACGGTTGCCCGGAGCGGCGAGTCGCCGTGGGTCGGGCGATGCGACGGAAATGGCGACGGACGGCCCAGGGAGGGGACCCGGGCCGTCCGTGCGGTCCGAGAACGCCCCGTCACAAGCGCTCCCGGTTGGGGAGTTTCGATGTAAGTCGCGCGCCGGGCGGCTGGGACCTGGATCGGCGGTTGACGTTGCTCACGGTAGGGTCCTGTTGCCAACGCGGCGATGACGCGAGCGGGATCGGGCCTTGCATCCCCATATCAGTGGGTGTTAGGTGACTCCCGGACCCCCAGTGGCACGGGAGCCACATCGCAAGTGTTGGTGCCGGGGCGTCACGGTCGCCCATGTCACCGGACCCGGCGCGTTGCACTGGTCTCACGGCTGCACCGAGGACCGCGTCGGCGCGACGGTCAGCCCGTGACGTCGTCCTGGCGGACTTCGCCTCGCCAGGCGCCGGTAGCGACGCCGCGACCCTCGACGAATTCCTTGAACCGCTCGAGATCGCCCTTGGCCTGGCGCCTCACCAAACCGAGCGCGTCACCGACCGACTCGACCGGGCCTTCGGGCTCGACGTCGAGCTGGAGCGCGACCCGTGTCTTACGGTCGTCCAGACGATGGAACGTCACCACGCCGGCGTTCTTGGCGCCCTCGATCGACGTCCAGGCGATGCGCTGGTCCGGCTCCTGCTCGGTGATCTTCGCCGTCCATGTCTTCGTCTTGCCGGCGATCTCGGCCGTCCAGCGCAGGGTGGTGTCGTTCAGCTGTTCCACCCGCTCGACGGCGTCCATGAACTTGGGGAACTCCTCGAACTGGGTCCACTGGTCGTAGGCGACGCGGACCGGGACGTCCACTTCGATGGTCTCGACGATTTCCGACATCTGTGCTCCTCCTTGGTCTGCTGCGGAAGCGAAAAGGCCCACCCGTCGGGTGGGCCTTTTCGCGTGCTGGGATGTTCCGGGCGCTGGGCCCGGGTGTCGATCAGACGGGGCCGCGGCCCACGCGAGAGCGACCGGTCACGGCGCCGACCACGAGGACCGTGATCACGGCGCCGATCGTCGCGACGACGATCGAGCTGATGTCGAGCGCGCCGTCGATCGGATCAGTGTTGAACAGGACACCGGCCAGGAAGCCGCCGACGAGCGCGCCGACGATGCCAAGCACGATGTGTCCGATGATGCCGAGACCCTCGTCACCCTTGACGAGGAAGCCGGCCAGGTACCCGGCGATGGCGCCGAGGACGATCCACGCGATGATGCTCATTCGTTACCTCCATCCCCATGCGGGCCTCTCACCCGCCTGCTGGGGTTCCTTCGCTCGCAAGTCGGAGCTGTGGCTCACTGTCGCGCTCATCGCGCCGCGCGCGGACTACGACGGGGCGCGAGCACGTAACAACGGCATGAAGACGCCGGGCCCCGCGGGATGGGGCCCGGCGTCGAAGATCGCCGATCCGCTGGGATCAGGATGCCGTCGGCGACGCGTCGTCGGTGGGGGATTCCATCGGCGATTCCATGGGTGCGGCATCGCTCGGGGCGGCCACGCTGGGTGCGACGGTCGCGGCCGGGCTGGATCCGCCGGCGGGCGTGCAGGCGATGAGTGCGGCCCCCAGGGCCACAGAGAGCAGCAAACGCTTGAGCATGTGAGTTCCTCCAGAAACGTCGCGTCCTTGCGCCACCGCGCACGGGGTGGCGGCGATCGGGGTTACCAACCGATCCGGACTCGACCCTACGGCCCCGGACCTCACCACCATCTCGCGGGTGCCCGAACGCAGGTTGCAGGCGGCTCGCAGACGCGTTGTCACGCACGCGTGATGCGCCGCCGCTTCACCGCGGTATCGCCGCAGGCCCGCGCGCGTGAGCATTCGAATGAGTCGTAGCGCACTGCCACCGACATTCGAGGACCCACCATCGATGCTGACCGAGCGGACCCATCACCCATTCGCGATCGACGATCCCGAGCCTGTGTCGGATCGAGGGATGCTGGTCCTTCAGTACCTGGTCGCGGCGATCGCCGTTGCCGCCGCGGCGTTGCTCGCCCTCGTCAACTGAGCCCCGTCGCCGCCAGGCTGTTCGACGCCGACGGGCACGATCGCCGGATCGAGCTGGCCCAGGTCAACGTCGGGGAACTCGGCGATCGCCAGTTGCTCTGGCTCGATATCGATCGCCGTGACGACGAGGACGGGCTCGCCGCCGTTGCCACGCGTCTCGACCTCCCGGGGGCCGTCCTCGAGCGATTGTCGAAGGAGATCGACCGCGCCAACCTGGCGCGAACCCAGGACCAGCTTCATCTGACGCTTCAAGCCCTGGAGGCCGACGACAAGGACCCACAGCATTTGAATCGACGCGAGATCGACCTTGTGGCGACACGGAACGTCGTCCTCACGGTCCATGCCGGGCCCGTGGCGGCGTTGCAGCGGTTCACCGAGACCCTGGAGGGCGAGACCCGTCTTGGCGCGCTCGATGCCGCCGACCTGCTCTCGAGCCTTGTCGACGAGGTGATCGTCGGGTACTTCACGGTCGCCGAGGTGATCGAGCGCGAGATCGACGATCTCGACCAACGGGCCCTCCACGGCGGTCGCGACGACGACGTCCTGGGCGCGATCGTCTCGGTCCGCAGGCGCGTCGGCCTCGTCCGGCGGACCCTGGCGCCACATCGGGATGCGCTCGCCTCGCTCGCGCGGCCGGAGATGCAGGTGGAGGAGACGATCGGCCAACCGTGGCCCGCGCTCATCGACCGCCTCGAGGGAGCGATCACGGCCATCGACGGCCTGCGCGACAGCCTGCTCGGCACGTACGACATCCACATGGGGCGCGTGTCGCAGCGGGCGAACGATGTCATGAAGACTCTGACCCTGTTGTCCGCCGTCCTCCTCCCTGCCGTCGTGCTGGCGGGGATCATGGGGATGAACTTCGCGATGCCGTTCTTCGAGGACACCGGGAACTTTGCGTTCGTCCTTGGCTCGATGATCGCCCTCGCGCTGGGCATCCTCGCCGTCGCCCGCTGGCGAAACTGGATCTAGTTGGCCGAGTCCGGCAGGGACCGCTCGTAGCCCTCGGTCGTCGCCTCGTCCGGTGTTTCGATCGCGGCGGGGTCCTGCGCGACCGGCGTCTCGCGTGCCTGAAGCCGGGACAGCACGATCTCGATCGAGGCGGCCAGCGGCACGGCCAGGAAGGCGCCGAGCAGGCCGCCCACCTCTGCGCCCAGGAGCAGGCTGAACAGCACGAGCAGCGGCGAGATGCCGATCGTGTTGCGCATGACCAGCGGGACAAGCACGTTGCCCTCGATGAGCTGCAGCACCAGATAGATCAGCGCCACGACGAGGGCGAGCTCGGGTGAGACCGTCGCGGCGACCAGGATGGCCGGGATCGCCCCCAGCAGCGGCCCGATGATCGGGATGGCCTCGGTAAGGGCGGCGATCAGGCCCAGCAGCAACGCCCCCGGCAGTCCGAGGACGGTGTAGGCGACGGAGGTGGCGACGCCGATGGCGCCCATCAGGATGAGCTGGCCACGAACCCACAGGCCGAGCCGCGTCTCGATCTCGTTCCACGCGTTGCGGGCCCCCGCCCGCCGCTCCGCCGGCAGGAAGGCCAGCGTGTAGCGCTGCAGTCGAGCGTGCTCGACGAGCCAGAAGAACACGATCGCCAGCATCGTGAACAGGAAGACCGCCGCCTCGGCGACGGCCGTGCCGACCTCGACGACCTCGTTCGGGTTCGGCGGCGGCGCCGGGGCGAAGATCTCGGCCACGGAATCGACGAGGGCCGTGATGGACGTCGAGAGGGCCACCGGCCGCAGGTTCTCCGCCCACAGCCGCACCTCCTCGAAGAACGGGGGGAGCGACGCGATGATGCGCTGGCCCTGGTTGACCGCCGCCGGCACGACGATGAAGGCCATCCCGATCATCACGACGAAGAACGCGAGATAGACGACGAGGATCGTCCCGACCCGGCCGACCGGGAGTCGCTCCCGCAGCCAGCCGATCATGGGTTCGAGCGCCGACGCCAGCAGGACCGACAGGAACAGCAGCAGCAGGACGTTCGACGCGGCGATGCCGAGCTGGAGGAGGCCGTAGACGATCACGACGCCCACGGCGAGCCCCATTCCGCGGATCGCCCAGGTGGTCACATCGGAGCGCATGAGGGCGGACTCTGGCGCGAGGTCAGCGCCGTGTCAATCGCCGTCGGGCTGCGGCGGTGGCTCGTTGTCGTTGTCGTTGCCTCCGCCCCCGCCCCGGCCGCCCCGGTCGGGATCCTTGTCCTTCTTCTCGCGAGGCCGGTCGTCGTCAGTTGGTGGCGGCTTCGGGCGTGCGCATGCGCCGATCAACGGACCGCCCCATGTGCGCTCGCCCCAGAAATAGGCCGTGGCCGAGTCGTAGCGGCCCGTCACGCCGGCACCACGATGCGCGCGTCGGAGCCAATCCTGGACGTCCGCCCGCCACGCCGACCGACCGAGCTCGGCCTTGACCGGATCGACCCGCCAGCCGCCACACCCCACCCGGTAGAGGAGGCCGTCCTGGTCGATCGCCTTGCGCGCACCTGGCTGGGTGCCACGAGTGAAGTACTCAGACCTCGTGTCTCGTGTCCACGGACCTGGCCGGCCACCGGACCACGCATCGATCCTGGCCGAGACGACGTCCTTGGGCCGCCGGAACTTCGCGACCTTCCACGTCCTGGTGTAGTCGCGGACGAAGGCCCGCCAAAGCGGCGCGGCCGCGGTCAGCGACGTCGCCGCGTCACCCCGGGCGCGAGGATACGAGTGGTCGCTGTTCCCCAACCAGATGCCAACGACGAGGCCGACACCGTCCTTGCCGTTCGCGGGCAGATAGCCGTAGGTGCCAAGGTCGCGCGCGTCGTTCGTCGTACCGGTCTTGGCCGCGGCTGGCCTGCGCGAGCCCCCGGGACCGTTGCGCAAAGCCAACTTCGCTGCCCAGATGTCGTTCTGCTTCGGATCCGTGTTCCCGGCCAGGATGTCGCTGACCAGGAAGGCCGTCTGCGAGGAGATGGCGCGTTCGCCCTCGGCCTTGTCGGCCTTCCAGACGGCGCGGCCGTCGGCGCCGCGGATCTCGAGGATCATCCGGGGCGGCATGCGGACGCCGCCGTTGGCGATCGTGCCATACGCGGACGTCAGATCGAGGGGCCGCACCTCGACCGTACCGAGCGCCCCGGCCAGGCCCGCCTGCAGGAACGCCTTGCGGCCGCCGGCAAAGCGGATCCCCATCGCCTCCGCGGTGTCGGCGACCCTTTCGCTGCCGACCCGCTCGAGGGCCCGGATCGCCGGGATGTTGAGCGAGTACTGGAGGGCCCGTCGGACGAGGACGGGACCGCGCTCGCGCTGGTCGGCGTCGCGTGGCGCCCAATCCTGGCGTCGATCGAATTCGGTCGTGACGTCAAGCAGGAGGCTGCCGGGGCTCAGCCGGTTCGCCTCGAACGCGGCGGCGTACAGGATGGGCTTGAACGCCGAGCCCGGTTGCCGGGCACCGTCGCCCGCTGCGTCGTACTTCGGCTCGAACGACTTGCTCGCGAGGTCATCGCGCGCGTAGCCGGCGCTGCCGGCGTAGGCCAGGACATCGCCGTTCCGATAGTCGAGGGCGACGAGTGCGCCGTTGTGCAGGTCCTTGCCACGGAGCGCACGGATCCACGTTCGGTCCCGGCTCGGGATCTTGAGCGTCTTGAGCATGGCATTCGCGCGCTTGGGCGCGATGTTCGGCGCGATGGCGGCCGCGCCAAGCCAGCGCTCTGCCAGGCGTTGTGCTCGCCAATCGAGGGTCGTGATCACCCGATAGCCGCCACGCTCGAGGTCGGCGTCCGCTCCGAGGATCGCCAGGAGCTGGCGGCGCACCTGCCAGGTGAAATGCCCGCCCGGGATGCGCGCCGGCCGGTCCCCGGCGAGCACCACCGGCTCTGCCATCGCGGCTCTGAGCTCGCTGGGCGTCAGCTTCGTCCAGCGTCCGGCCGTCTGGAGGCCTTGGAGGATCCAGTCACGTCGGACGATCGGTTCCGCGTCCGCGGGCACGACGAGCCGGCCCTCCTCGTCCTCCACCGCGTACCGATACGGATCGAGCATGGACGGGGCCTTGGGGAGGCCGGCGAGCAGGGCCGCCTGCGCCACCGTCAGTCGTTCGAGGTCGGTCACCCCGAAGTACACGTCTGCCGCGGCCGCGATCCCATACGCCTCGTGGCCGTAGTAGATCTCGTTGAGATAGGCGCTGATGACGCGCTCCTTGCCGACGGTGCCGGGGTACTCGTCAGTCAGGCGCAACGCCTGGACGATCTCCTTCGCCTTGCGCAGATAGCGGTCCGAGCCGTTGATGACGTCCTCCGGCAACAAGCGAGCCCGCACGAGCTGCTGCGTGATCGTCGAGGCGCCCCGCTCGCTGACGCCCGACGCGTTCTCGGCCACGGCCGAGATCAGCGCCGCCGGGTCGATGCCGGCGTTCTCCCAGAAGGACCTGTCCTCGGCGGTCGTCGTCGCGTCGAGCACGAGCGCCGGGATCTCGTCGTAATCGATGACGCGTCGGCGCTCGTCCTGGAACCGACCGAGCTCGATCTTGCCCTCACGGTCGTAGACGATCGTCGGCTGGGCGAACGCCAGCTTGCCGAGGTCGCTCGGGTCGGGCAGGTCCGACGACAGGACGCCCAGCGCGGACACCGACACGACGCCGGCAAGCCCTACCACGACGAGGGCGGACGATGTGACGACCGCGAGGACCGCCCACAGACCCCGCGACCGGGAACGGGGCGGCGGGCGACGCCGCGTCCCCTCGCCTCGACGGATCGCGACGATCCGGGTGGTGCGGGTCACGGCCTGATGCCGGACATGGGGCGACTGACGGCGGTGTACACGAGCCGATCGTGGGGTCGCGCACGTGTCGCGCGCACTGGTGCGCGAGGCACCCCGGTTGCATGACCGTGACAGCGTGGAGCTCGCCGCGGCGGCTCACCTACCATGACTCCTCCACCAGGAGGATATGCCCCCGATGTCAGACGAGCGTCAGAGCCCGAACGCGGATCACGGGACCATCACGGTCGGCGGCACCGGCCGTGTGTCGGTGCAGCCCGATGTCGCCGACCTGCGCCTCGGTCTATCGGTCGCCCGCCCGACCGTCGACGCCGCCCGGGCGGTCGCCACGGAGACGATGGATGCGATCCTGGCAGCCATGGACGCGGCCGGGTTGGATCGGCGCGATGTACGGACGGCGGTGTTGTCCGTCCAGCCGCGCTACGACTACCGGGGGGACCACTCGCCGGTGCTCACCGGCTATGAGCTCGCCAATGTCGTCGAGGTGACCGTCCGCGACGTGGCTCGGCTCGGTGACGTGATCGACGGGGCCCTGGGTGCAGGGGCGACGAGCATGGACAGCCTCTCGTTCAGGCTGGCCGACCCGGTTCCCGCGGAACGTGAGGCAAGGATGCGGGCCATGGCGGCCGCGCGAGCCCGTGCCGATGTCCTTGCCGAGGCCGCCGGCCTCACGATCGTGGGCGTGTCGGACATCGTCGAAGGCGGCGTCGCAACGCCGCCGGAGCCGCGCTACAAGGCCGCCAGGATGATGGTCTCCGAGGACGCCACGACGCCCGTCGAGGCTGGCTCCATGGAGGTCGCCGTCAACGTCACGGTGACGTACCGGGCGCGCTGACCGTCACCCGCCGTCGACGGCGACTCGCAGCAGGTCGCCGCCCGCGAGGTCGGTCGCGTACAGCTCGCCCGCCGCATCCTCGCCGATCGCGCTGATCGAGCGTCCACTCTCGAGCGCCAGGATCGGTGCACGCAACTCGTCGATGGCCGGGTCGATGACCCAGAAGCGGCCAGAGCAGTTGTCGGAGAGGACGTACCAGCCGCGCAGCCCGGGCTGGGCCGCACCGCGGTACACCGTGCCGCCGATCACGGAGCAGCCCAGGTCGTGCCCATATTCGGTGACCGGGAGCGTGAGCTCGTCGGTCAGGCAGTCGTCGCCCGGATCGCGGTAGCAGACCGAGCCTTCCATGACGTTCCAGCCGAAGTCCAGCCCGCCCACGCCGGCCCGAGCGACATCGATCTCCTCGCGCTGACCCTGTCCCACATCTCCGATCCACAGGTCGCCGGTGACCCGATCGAAACGGATGCGCCATGGGTTGCGCAGGCCAGTCGACCAGATCTCTGGCCGTGCCTGGTTGACATCTAGGAACGGATTGTCGGCGGGGATGCCGTAGGGCGGGTCGCTCCCGGCCCCGACGTTCACATCGATACGCAGGATCTTGGCAAGGAGGGTGTCCAGGTGCCGACCGGAGTCGAGCGGGTCGCCGCCGCCGCCACCGTCCCCGGTCGAGATGTACAGATGACCGTCCGGCCCGAACGCCAGCCCACCGCCGTTGTGGTTGCCGAACCGGTCTTCCATCCGCAACAGGAGGACAGCGCTGTCCGGGTCCGCCCGGTCGCGGTCCTCCGGCATGGTTTCGTAGGAGGCGACGACCTGCTTTCCGTCGAGGGCGGTGTAGTAGACGAAGAACCGGCGATCGGCCGGGTCCGGGTGGAAGGCGAGGCCGAGGAGTCCGCGCTCGCCGCCGGCCGAGACCATCCCGCCGATGTCGAGGAGCGCCCGCTCGACCAGCGCCCCGTCGCGCACGATCCGGATCCGCCCATCCTGCTCGACCACGAACAGGCCGGGATCGTCGGTCCGCCAGGCGATATCGAGGGGCGACTCGAGGCCGCCGACTACCGGCTCGAGGCTGAGACGCGGCGGCTGGCCGAGCGCGCCTGGGGAGGGGAGCGTCGGGATCGGCGAGGTCGCCGCTGACGCCGACGCGGACGCCGCCGGTGAGGTCGCCGGCGATCCCGTGGCGGGTGCGGACGGTGTCCCCGAAGGGTCCGACGGTCCGGCGCATGCCGCGACGAACGCCGTCGTCAACAGCGCACCGAGCGTGACCCGGAAGCGTCGTCGTTGGTCGTGCATGGTGACGAAGGGTACCGGGATGTCGATGGGAGGGCTGTCGACGGGGCGGAGCCGCTGCGTGATATCCGGGATGCGTCGGCGATCACGGCTGCTACGCTCCGACCGTGGGAGGGTCGTGACCGATGGATGCATGGGAGCTCGGCGAACTCGAGGCGGCACGGGCGGCAACGGCACGCCCGTATCACGAGTTCCTTTCCGTTCCGGACCTGTCCGGTGGGTTGTACGTTCTCGAAGCGGGAGCCACTGATGGCCAGACGCCCCACACCGAGGATGAGCTGTATGTCGTGATGTCCGGGCGGGCGCGGATCACCGTCGGCGATGAGGCCCGCGACGTCCGTGAGGGCACGATCGTCTTCGTGGCTGCCGGCGTCACGCACCGGTTCCACGACATCGAAGAGCGGCTGGTGCTCTTCGTGGCCTTCGGTCCCGCGGAGGACTCGCGCGCCTGACCCTCGCGTGGCGCTCCTTGGGCCCGTTAGCCGGGATCCCCGCCGCGACGCGAAGCGACCGCCGCCGTCAGCTCGAGGGCCAGTTCCGGCCCGCGTCCCACAGGGTCGTGGCGAAAGAAGACGTACGCGTCATCGCCGGCAACGAGAAAAGGGTCCAGTCGATCGGCCCAGGCCCCGATCTCGTCGCGCGTGTAGTCGTGGCGGCGGAGTCGCAGGTAGAGGAAGGGCGCGGTGCGGCGCAGCGTGGGTGGTTCGTCCTCATCCGGGTCGTCGACGGCGCACAGCGCCGCTCCCGCCGAGGTCAGCGCCGACATGGTCTCGTCGACGTGCCACGACGGGTCGCGGAATTCGACGGTTAGCGGCAGATCGCGCGGCCAGGCAGCGAGGAATGCCGCGAGCCGTCCGTCGTCGCGCTTGACCGGATCCGGGGCGCGGAAGAACACCGTCCCGAGCCGCTCGCCGAACGCGCGGTACGGATCCGTCAACCACGAGAGTCCCGCCTCGGGCTCGCCGCCGAATGCCCGCCATGAGCCGCCGCGCTGTGCCTTGACGCTGAACCGGAAGGTCGGCGGCGTGGCGTCGACCCAGGCGGCCACCTTGCTCGCCGAGGGTTGCTGGTAGAACGTGTTGTTCAGTTCCACCGAGGAGAGGCTGCCGGCGTAGTGACGGAGCAGGCCGTCGCCGCGGAGCCCGGGCGGGTAGAACCGCGGGCTCCAGTCCGGATACGCGAACCCGCTCGTGCCGGCGTACAGGCGACCGGGCGCGTGCGGTTCAGCCGTCGGTGTCGGTCCCGGCGCGTTCGGCCACGGCCCGCATCGTTCGGTCGATCACGGCAAGGTCGTCGAGGTCGAGGGCTGCGAGGAAGTGCTCGTCGATGCCGCGCAAGTGCGTCCGCGATGCCCGGCGCAGGCGCTCGAGCCCGGCGCTCGTGAGGACAGCCTCGGCACCGCGGGCGTCCGACAGGCACGCATCGCGCTGGACGAGGCCGTCGAGCACGAGCCGGTCGATGAGCCGGGTGACGCCGCTCTTGCTGAGGATGACCAGGTCGGCGAGCTGACGCATCCGGATGCGGCGACCCGGCGCATCCGCGATGGTCAGCAGCGCGTCGTACTCCGCGAGCGACAGGTCATGCTCGGCGCGGAGCTCCTCGTCCAGCCGTCGCGTGATGCGGGCATGCGCCTGCAGGAAGGCGCGCCAGGGTTCGATCCGCGGGTCACGCGCGGACAACTGCGCCTCGGACTGGGCGCCCGGGCCCTCGGTGACGGTCATGGGCCCGATGCTACACCTCTCCGTTCCTGCGGTCCTCTGGTTGACAGCGCAACGATAGGGCGATATGGTTGCAAGGTCAACTAACAACGCGGAGGAACGAACCCCAACCCCCATGACCACCTGGAAGATCGACAACGCCCACACCCAGGTCAGCTTCTCGGCCAAGCACATGATGGTGACCAACGTCCGTGGCTCGTTCCACGACGTCCAAGGCACCATCGAGCTGGACGAGAATGACCCGACGCGATCGCGTGGCGAGTTCCGCGTCGCAGCCGCGAGCGTCGACACCAATTTCGGCGCCCGCGACACCCACCTGCGTTCGCCGGACTTCTTCGATGCCGAGCGGTTCCCCGACATCACCTTCGTCTCGACCGACATCCGACGCAGCCGTGACGACGAGTACCAGGTCACCGGCGACCTGACGATCCGCGACATCACGAAGCCCCTGACCTTCGACGTCGCCCTCGAGGGCATCGTGCCCGGCATGAGCGGTGCCCGTCACGCGGGCCTGACGGCCACGGCCACGGTCGCCCGCGGCGACTGGGGCCTCAACTGGAACGTCGCCCTCGAGCAGGGCGGCTGGCTGGTCGGCAAGACCATCAAGCTCGACATCGCCATCGCGGCCGACGAGGTCGCCGTGGCCGAGCCTGCCGAGCTGGTGGGCGCCACGTCGTAACAGCGGACGTTCCGCAAACCATCAACGCGCCTCCTCCGCGTACTGGACGCCCCGGCCTCGGTCGGGGCGTCCGTGTACCCGCCTCCAGGTCGCCGCTCCGCGACATGCCATCATCGGCCACGATGAGCGGCTTGGGTTTGGCGGCGGTCGGTCGCGCGCCCGACGTCGTCGTCGTCGGCGGCGGGATCGTCGGCGTCGCCTCGGCGGCGCACCTCGCCGCGCTGGGACGGCGCGTCGTGCTGATCGAGCGTTCGCACCTCGCTGCGGGCGCCTCCGGGCGCAACTCGGGCGTGGTCCAGCATCCGCTGGACCCGGTGCTCATCGATCTCCATCTCGAGACACTTCGCCTGTATCGCGACCTCGCCGACCGCGACGCGGGCCCGTTCACGCTGCCCGCTCACCCGGCTGGTCTGCTGCTGGTGACCAACGATCCGGCGGTGGCGCGGCGGGTCACCGAAACGCTCGTGACATCGCACCCCGAGCTTGCCCCGACCTTCCTTGACCCCGATGCGACACAGGCTCTCGAGCCCGCGGTTGCCCGGGGCGTGGCAGCTTGTCGCCTCGAGATGGGCTTTCCCGTCGCGCCGGCCGCGGCCACGCACGCCTACGCCTCCTGGGCGGAGGGGCTCGGTGTGGCGGTCTGGGAAGGGCGGGCCGCGCGACCACGGGTCGTATCCGGTCGCGTCGCCGGCGTCGAGCTTGACGGCGGGGAAAGGCTCGCGGCCGGGGAGGTCGTCGTCGCGGCCGGTCCGTGGACGCCCGAGGTCATCGACCCAGGCGGGTCGTGGCGGCCGATCCAGGCGTCATGGGGCCTGGTGGCCAGTATCACGCTGGCGGCGCCGCCGACCCACATCCTGGAAGAGGCCGAGATCGACATCGAGCCCGGCGACGCGTCGCGGAGCGCGGCCGTCGACGCGGGCCACGCATTCAGCCTGGTCCCGGCCGGGGCTGACAGCACGCTCGGGTCGACCTTCCTCGACGACGAACCGGATCCGGTCGGGGTCCTGCCATCCATCCTGGCGCGCGGTGCGACCTTCGTCCCGGCCGTCGCCATGGCTGGTGTCCGCGCGCATCGGGTCTGCGCCCGCCCGCTGAGTCGCGACGGTCGGCCGCTCGTCGGTCGCGTCCCCGGCATCGATGGACTGTGGGTCGCCGCCGGCCACGGCCCCTGGGGCATCTCGACGGGGCCCGCGAGCGGCCGCCTCATCGCGGATCTGCTGGACGGACGCGTGGCTGCGCCGCCGGCGGCATTGGATCCCGGGCGGTTCGGACGTCCGCCACTCGCCTAGCGGCCGGTCCTCGCGTCGCGCCCTCGGTGGATCCTGGCGTCGCGTGCTCGGTCGGTCAGCGCCAGCCTTCGGCGTGGAACAGGTAGAACGTCGTCTGGGCCCAGGCCTCTCGCAGGCCGGTCCACCGCTCGGCGAGGATCGGGACGAGAGGACGACCCACGAGCTCGATCGCCTCCGGCGGCTCCACGGGCTCGGCACGCGGCCACGAGGGCGGGGGAGCGGGCGCCCGTCCGGCGAGATGCGGCTCGGCCCGGTCGATGCGAGCGATCACAGCATAAGCAGCCATGGCCCTACCAGCGTACTCCCCGCAGCGCCTCCCGACTATCCTTCCGGCATGACACTGACCCAGCGCCGATACGGTGCCCAGAGCATGACGTCGACCCTGCGCGACGTGCTGGTCAAGCGGCCCGGGGAGGCGTTCGGTCGGGCGTTCGACGATCCCGCACATGGCTTCCTGTCGCCGGTCGACCTCGAGGTCGCGCGTCGCGAGCACGAAACGTTCGTCGACGTGCTCGCCGGCCTCGGGCCGACGGTCCACATCCTCGACGCCGAGACCGACGACCCGGACCTCGTCTATCCCTTCGATCCGCTGCTCGTCACCGATCGTGGCGCGATCCCGCTCCGTCCCGGCAAGCCGAACCGGGCGGACGAGCCCGCGCTCCTGGAGGCATGGACCGAGGCCGCCGGCATCCCGACCCTCGGACGGATCGACCCGCCGGGCACGATCGAGGGCGGCGACACGTTCTGGCTGCGACCGGACCTGTTCTGCCTGGGCCGCACGCTGCGCACGAACGCGAGCGGCGTGGCGCAGCTGGCGGACCTCGTCGGCGGGGATGTCCGCGTCTTCGACGTCCCGTACTGGAAGGGTCCCGCGGAGCTGATCCACCTGATGAGCGTCATCTCGCCGGTGGCCGACGACCTCGCCGTCGTCTTCCTGCCGTTGCTGCCCGCCGGGCTGTGGGAGCTCCTGGTCGACATCGAGATCCGGTTGATCGAGGTGCCAGAGACGGAATTCCCGACGCTCGGCTGCAACGTGCTTGCCGTCCGCCCCGGCGTCGTGATCATCGCCGAGGGCAACCCCGTCACCTCGGCGGCTCTCACCGCGGCCGGTTGCGAGGTCCATACCTATCCCGCCACGCAGATCGGGATCAATGGCTCTGGCGGGCCCACCTGCATGACGCGACCGATCCTCCGTGACTGACGCGTCCGTCGCGCCGGACATCGATCGAGGACGGCTGATCGACGATCTCCGGGAGCTCGTCCGGATCCCGAGCATCACCGGTTCCGAGGAGCGTGTCGCCGCGTGGGCCGCGGCTGCGCTACGCGAGCTCGGGATGCAAGTGCAGGTGGTTCGTCCGGATCCAGCGATCATTCGCGCGGACCCGGCGTGGCCCGGCGAGGAGATGCCGCGCACGTCGTTGCCGGTCGTGATTGGACGCGCCGGGGTGGCCGCCGTCGACGGCGCGGATGGCGCCGCTGGCGTGACCGGGATCCCGCGCCGCCGCATCCTGTCCGGCCACCTCGATGTCGTGCCGCCCGGCGATCCCGCGACCTGGACGACGGACGCGTGGGGCGCCGAGATCCGCGACGGGCGGCTCTACGGCCGCGGCGCCTGCGACATGAAGGGTGGGGTCGCGTCGATCCTGGGTGCGGTCCGCGCACTGGGGTCGAGCGGCGATCTCGATCGCCTCGGCGGGGAGCTGATGGTCGTGCTCGTGCCCTCCGAGGAAGACGGCGGCCAGGGCACGCTCGCCGCTATCCGGGCCGGGGCGACGGGTGGTCTGGCCATCATCACGGAGCCTTCGAACCTGGATGTCGTCGTCGCCCACGCGGGCGCCATCACGTTCCGGCTCACCGTTCCGGGCCGGGCGGCACACGCCTCGCAACGACGCGAAGGCGTGTCCGCGCTTGACAAGCTGTTCGTGCTCGCCAGCGCGCTCCAGGCCGACGAGACCCGCCGTAACAGCGCCGAGACCGATCCCCTGATGACAGCGCTCGGCCTGCCGTATCCGACGATCATCGGCATCGTCTCGGGTGGGGAGTGGGCGTCGACCGTGCTCGATCGGGTGACGGCCGACGGCCGGTACGGCGTCCGGCTGGGGCAGACGCCCATGGAGGCGGAGGCCGACCTGCGGGGGGCCATCGCCGATGCGTGTGCCGCGGATGACTTCCTGCGCGACCATCCGGCCACGGTCGAGATCACCGGCGGCCGGTTCGGGTCGGCGCGCGTGCCGTCCGATCACGCGCTCCCGGCCGGGCTCGCGAACGTGATCGAGGATGTCACCGGCCGCCGTCCCACCTTGCTCGCCGAACCGTATGGCGCGGACATGCAGATGTTCGTCAATGTGGGCGCGACGCCGTGCGTGATCTTCGGTCCGGGCGACGTCCGCGTGGCGCACAGCGCCGACGAGCACGTGCCACTCGACGAGGTCGAGGCCTGCGCCCGCGTGCTCGCCGCCTGGGTCGACGCGGGAGTTGCCGCCCCCATAGTCGCGGTGCCGGAGGTCAGGGGCGAGCGGCGGCCACAGCGGAGCGTCGGGCGAGCACGATCGTGAACGGCACCACCACGAGTGCGGCTCCCAGCAGGCCGAGCGCCGCGAACGAGGCGAATGCCAGGACGACCCCGGAGCCGAGGCTGGCCGCGGCGGCCGAACTCCAGATCAGGCCGTCGGTGACGCCCTGGATGCGCGTCCGCTCCGCGAGGGACAGACCGCTGGTGAGGAGCGCGGAGCCCGCGACGTACCCGAGGTTCCATCCATAGCCGAGCAGGAACAGCGCCAAGAACAGCACCACGCCGCCCGACGGCGGGGCGACGGCGGCCAGGATCGCGGCCGCGGCGACCGTCGCGAGGCCGGCGAGGATGACCGGCACGCGTCCGAACCGGTCGCGTCAGTCGACCCGACAGCGGCGACAGCCCGAACATGCCGAACGTGTGGCCGCTGATGACCAGCCCGACCGCCGCGAGATCGTGGCCGTGATCGGTCATGTGCAGCGGGGTCATCGTCATGATCAGGACCATCACGAACTGGCCGGCGATGAGCGCGACGATGGCGACCGGGACGTTCGGACGCGCCAGCACGGTCGCGAGCGAGACCGCCGCCGACCGATCCGAGCCTTCGGAGTCCGAGGGCGCCGAGTAGGCGAGGTCGTACGGGTCGGGGCGCAGCAGGAAGAACGAGATCAGGGCAGCCGCACCGACGAACACCACCGGCACGAGGTAGGCACCGACTGAGCTCCGGCAGGCCGAGGCTTTCGGCAACCACGCCGGCGGGCGCTGCGAGGTTCGGGCCGATGACCGCCCCGATCGTGGCTCCCCACACGACGATCCCGATGGCCGACGCATGGCGCGCAGGCGGGACGAGATCCGCGGCGGTGTAGCGCGACAGCTGGTTCGAGGCGTTGCCGAACCCGATGAGGAACGTTCCGACGAGCAGGAGCGGGAGGGACGCGAGGACGACCGCAGCGGTCCCGATGAACGCGCCGACGACACCGAGGGCATATCCCGAAACGAGGCCGAAGCGCCGTCCGCGCCGAACCATCGACTGCGACAGCGCCACGGCGCCGACGGCCGCGCCGAGGACGACGGCCGCCCCCGGCGCGCCACTCCAGGCACTCGATCCGGCGATGGCCTTCGCGACGATCGTGGCGACCGTGACGGCGGCGATGTGGCCGGTACTCCCCAGGGCGACGCCCGCCACGAGCGCCCACACGGTCCGCCGCCGCAGGCGTTCGAGCTCGGTCGGCGGCAACGCGGTAGTCATTGGCGGCGATGATAGCGGCCGGTCATACGAGGCCGAGCGTCAAGACCTCCATCCGGGGAGCGGGCAGTCGCGCCGGTTCCGGTGGCTTCGACGCGAGTTCCGCGAAGCGGCAGAACGCATTGGCGAGTCGCATCTGTTCCGGCGTTCGGGCACGGACGCGCAGCAGGTCGGGGGAGGCGACGACGACGGCAACACATCGTGCTCTCGACGTCGCGACGTTGAGCCGGTGGCGGCTGTAGAGGAAGTCCATCCCGCGTGGTGCGAGCTCCGGGCTGGATGTCGTCATCGAGTAGAAGCTGATGGGCGCCTCCTGGCCCTGGAACTTGTCGACGGTCCCGACCCGGGCCTCTTCGGGCAGGCGACGCTTGATCGCGCCGACCTGGGCGTTGTACGGGGCGACGATGAGCACGTCATCCCATCCCACGGGCCGACCGACGCCGTGCTCGTCGACCCATGTGGCGCCGCCCTCGACCAGCGACCGCGCCAGGCCGGCGACGACCTCGGCCTCCTCAGCCGACTCGTTGTCGGCGCCGGATGTCCGATGGGAGACGATTCGAGGCCCCGACCCCGTCGAGAGCAGCGTCGGTCGCTTCGAGGCGCTGGATGTGCAGATGCGGCTCCGACTCCAGGCGGTCGTCGTAGAAGGCTTCGGACGTGAATTCGCACAAGGCCGGGTGCAGGCGCCATGTGGTCTCGAGGAACAGACCTCGCTCACTCGGGATCGTGGCGTTGTCGCCGAGCACATGGGCCGAGCGCCGAGCGATCCGCTCCGGGCGGATGCGACCCCTTGAGCGGCTGATCGAGCTGCTGCGGGTCGCCCAGCAGGACGATGCTATCGGCCGCCTGGGAAATCGCGAGGACATTGGCCAGCGAGATCTGGCCGGCCTCGTCCACGAACAGGACGTCGACGCGCGCCGCTCATCTTCGAGGACGCCCACAACCACGACGTCCCGGCGGCGAGGTTCGCCCGGCCATCGTCGAGTCGGGAGCGCACGTCGTCAGCGTTCTTCGCGCGGACGACCCGCTCGTCCGCGAGCACCTGCTCCGCCGACCCGTGCTGGACCGGCCGGACATCGACGTCCTCGTCCGCGGCGGCAGCGAGCACCGCGCGGAGCAGGTTGCCGATGACCTTGTGGCTGGTGCCGGTGATCCCGACGCGCCTGCCCGCTCGCGAGCAGCGTGCAGATCATCCGGGCGCCGCTGTAGGTCTTGCCCGAGCCCGGTGGTCCCTGGATGGCGAGCAGCGTCTGGTCCAGCGTCGTGACGAGGCGCCGCGCTGCGGCGAGGTCCGATTCGTCGTCGGTGGCAAGCGCAGTCCCTGGCGGTTGCCCGGCGCGCGGCGGCCGACCCATCAGGAGGTCGCGCGCCGCACGATGGGAACCCGCGGCGTCGATGTCGTGTTCGGCGACCCACTCGCCGATCTCGATCAGGCGCTCCTGGTGGGCCGCCGTCCGGAACCATGGGAGCGGCACGACGGCGCGCGGATGGGGCGACTCGAGCTCTCGGCGGATGTCCACCGTCAGGTCGGCCGCATCGATCGCCACGACCTCGCCGGCCAGCCAGTCCCAGGGGCTGGCGCCAGGGCGTTCCGCCTTCCGGTCCGGATCGAACGCGTCGCCTCGCCAGACGTCGAAGTCCTGGGCCGGGAAGGCGTAGCGCCAGACCTGCTTGCCCTTGCGCTCGTCGTCGACCGGGCCGACCGGCGTCAGCAGTCCGATGGGATCGTCCTCGTCGACCAGCTGCTCCGGGCTGAGGTCCAGCAGTCGATGGAACTCCCACCACATCGCCTTGTCCTCGCGCCGGTGCCATCCGAGGAGCTGGGCGAGCAGCCAGCGCGCGTGCTGCTTCGGGGGATCGCTCGGCGGGATCCGTCGAGACCTCGGCGGGATCGGCGAGCCGCTCGACGAGCGCGGCCACGCGGGCCGCCATCGCGGACAGCTCGTCCGAGACCTGGGCCTCGCGCTCGGCCGGCCTCGGGACGTCGAGCCCGGTCCGCTCGGCCAGTTCGATCCGCCGATCCTCGAGCCAATCGCGCAGCCTGATGTTGCTGACCACGTCGTCGCGGTTGTAGCGCTCGATCCGCTCGAGATGGGTCGACGCCGGCCGCTCGCCCTCGCCGAGTTCCAGCCATTCCTCGAACGCGACGATGCTGCTGCCAGCGTCGCGCAGGTCGATCTCGCGCTCGAAGCCATAGAACTGCTCCATCTTCTTGATCGAGTAGCTCTCGACCGAGGCGCGCAGGGACTGCCGGACCGCGCGCAGCAGGTCGACCAGGACGCCCTTGCGGAGGAGCTGGTCCACCTCGTCTTCGCGCGTGCCGTAGCGACCCATCAGCCGCTTCAGCGCGGTCGGCTCGTACGGGGCGTAGTGGTAGATGTGCATGTCGGGGTAGGCCGCGAGGCGTGCCATGAAAAGGTCCATCAGTTCCTCGAAGGCCCGCCGCTCGGCATCGAGCGTGAACTCGCCGGTCGCGTCGCGTGACCAGATCGCCACGAACCCGCCCTCGACATCGAGGACCCCGAACAGGTAGTCCAGCCCGTCGTCGAATGCGTAGGGATCGCCTTCGATGTCGAAGAAGAGGTCTCCCGGCGATGGCGCCGGCAGGCTCGCCAGCCCTCGTTCCACCTCGAGCGGCTGGCCCGCATCAGGGAGGAACAGTTCGTACCGCGGGCCGTCCCGGCGCCCTTCGAGCTGGATGCGGGCCTGCTCGCGGACGCGGCTGAGCGCACCAGGGCTCGTCCCCTCGAGGGGCGGCTCCATCGGCAGGGTCAGTTCGCCAAGGGACTCCAGCGTCGCGACGTCGCGACCCTGCAGTGCCCGACGCTGCCGACCGCTGATGCCGGCGACCAGGCTGAGGTGATCGTCATCGCGGCGACGCTTCACGCATTCGGCCGCCCAGCGGCAGACGTCGCAGTGGTCGACCGGCTCCGGGTACGTCCCCGCCGGCGGATACGTGGCCGGCACCTCGTCCGCCATCGTCGCCAGGAACCGGCTTTTTGCGCTTCGGTAGTACGCCATGTAGTCGTCGACACGCAACCGCTCCAACATGCGCGCCGAGCCGCCAAGGGCGACATACAACCACTCCGGGCCGACGCCCTGGATCCGTTCCAATTGATCGACATAGGAGCAGATCTGCAGGATCGCGCTCGCCTTGACGTGTCGCGCGAGCTTGGTATCCGCGACCTCGTAGTGGTGGCCGCCCCACACCGAGGGGCGCTCGGCGTCGTCGACGCGCAGGAGAAAATCCGCATGACCGCGCCAGGTCCCATCGAAGAACGTGGCCTGGTAGATCACATCGGCGCCGGCGGCCATCGCCGCGACGGTCTCCGCGGCCGCAGCCCGCAACTGGTCCCCGCGATCCTCGATCGACCCGTCGAGGTCGACCTTGACCGTGGTCCGGCCGTCGGCCTCGAGGTCGGCCAGAAATCGCGCCTCGTGTTGGAATCCGCGCCTGCGGATGATGTCGAGCTCCGGGTCGTCGCGCATCGGCCGCTTCACGAGATCGGCCAGCGCGGCGCGTTCGAGCTGGGTCAGGTGCTCGCACGCGAGGTACGCGACCAGGTCCGTGGCGGCGAACACCGGTCGTCCATCGATCAGCTGCACCCCGCAACGATAGTCGGAGGCCGCGTCACCTTGCCTGTCATGACGATGGGATACGCTCGGGGTATGAGTGGGATCGGCAGGGATCCGGAGCAGCCGGACCCGGCGCGGCCGTCACGGGAACGCGTGCGGGAGACGCTCGTCGAGCGGCAGATCCGCGAAGCGATCGAGGACGGCGCATTCGACCGCTTGCCGCACCAGGGTGCCCGCTTGCCGCTCGACGACAATTCGGCGGCGGGCGACTGGGCCCTCGCGCACCGGATCCTGCGCAACGCGGGCGCCGCGCCACCCTGGATCGAATCGGACAAGGCCGCGCGCGCCATGGTCGACGAGCTCGTCCGCCTGTTCGCCCGCGCTCCGCGACTGGACGAGCACGGTCTTGCCCGGGCGCGGGACGAGGTGGCTCGGATCGTGACCGCGGCGAACGCCGCGATCGCGCGCCTGAACGCGGAGGCGCCGACATCTCGGCAGCACCGTCGGCCGCTGGACCTCACGGCGCAACTCGACCGGTTGGCGCGGGCCGCGCGGGGCGAGGACGCCGACGCCGCTAGCGGTTGACGGCGCTCAACCGCCGAAGAGCTTCCTGATGCGATCGATCAGGCCCCCTGCGGCCTCCCCCGCGCTCTCGCCGGCCCTGGCCGCGGCCGCGGCGGTCTTGGCCGCCGCGTCGGAGGCCGCGTCGCTCGCCGCTCTGGCCGCGTCGCCCGCCGTGTCCGCTGCTTCGCTCGCGGCATCGCCGACGGTGTCGGCCGCATCTCCCGCAGCGTTCGCTGGATCACGCGTGGGGTCGGTCATGAGGTCTCCTCTGGGGCGCGAATGGTTGCCGCCGATGCTGGCCCCGCCTGGACATAGCGTCAAGGCCCCGCGATCGGACGCGACCCTCAGTCGAACAATGCGCTGACCGCCTCCTCGAAGACGTCGGTGTGACGATCGACGTCGCGCTCGGTGGTCACGGGCGACATGAGGG
Source organism: uncultured Chloroflexia bacterium (assembly GCA_963735785.1). Lineage (GTDB taxonomy): Bacteria > Chloroflexota > Limnocylindria > Limnocylindrales > CSP1-4 > SPCO01. Next base: position 1,956,622 of record CAVTMH010000003.1, read on the forward strand.
CCATGTTGTGGAACGGGGTCATGAGGATCTGCCGGTTCATCGCCCACAGGTGCAGGAACCGTTCCAGCTCGCGATCGCCGTTGGCTGCCTGCTCGGCACCGGTGCGTGGTGGCGCGGGCATGAAGTGATACTCGGCGCGCGCGCCCAGCCTCGTGACGTGCCACGGGACGTGGTGCGCGCGCAGCACTCGATCGACGCCGTCGGCCCAGCGCGCCCCGAGTGGCAGCATCTGCTCGAACGCCGCGTCGGTCAGGACGTCGCCGAGCGTGGCCCGGACGGCCGCAAGCGATAGGGCGTACCCCGCCAGCGTGCCGCCGATCCCGCCGACATCGGCGTCATCCACCGGCATCGAGGCGCTGACCCGGTCGGCGATCTCCCGGCTCATCCCGTAGGCGGCGGCGGGGATGCCACCCCCGATCGTCTTGCCGATGACCAGCATGTCGGGCCGCAGGCCCCAGGCTCCGGTCGCCCCGGCCGGGCCCGCGCAGATCGTGTGCGTTTCGTCGTTGATGAGCACGGTGCCCGTCTGCCGGGTCAGGTCGCGGACCGCATCGTGATACCCGGGTTCGGGCAGGACGATCCCGACATTCGTGAGTGCAGGCTCCATGAGCACTGCGGCGACGTCCCCGTCCTCGAGCGCGCGGGCGAGGCCGTCGACGTCATTGAAGTGGACCACGCGGGTCGTCTGTTCGACATCCACCTGCGGTCCGATGGAGGCGCCGACCGGGACGACCCGGCCGTCCTCGCCGAGCAGCGCAATGGCCTCATCCACCGAGCCGTGGTAGCAGTGGTCGTGGACGACGACCTTGCTGCGGCCGGTGATGTGGCGCGCCAGACGGAGTGCGAACCGGTTCGCGTCGGTGGCCGACAGGGTGAACTGCCAGGCGGGCAATCCGAATCGGCGGGCAAGCTCCTCGCCGGCCCAGATGGCGTCTTCCGTGGGAAGCATGTGGGTGATCCCGCGGCGCAGCTGGCGCTCGACGGCCGCGAGGGTCGGGGCCGGCCCGTGACCGGCCATCGCCCCGGTGTCGCCAAGGCAGAAGTCGGTGTACTCGTGGCCGTCGACGCAGCTGAACCGGGCGCCCGACGCCTCGTCCACGAACAGTGGAAAGGGGCTCGCCCACCGCACCATCCAGTTCATCGGGACGCCATCAAGCAGCGATCCCCGAGCGCGCTCGTGGAGCGCCCCGGAACGCGGGTGGGCGGTGGCGAAGCGCGCCGTCTCGTCGGCGAGCAGGCGTGCGAGACGAGCGCGATCGAGCGTGCGGGGCTGGGTCACCTCCGCAGGATGGCGCGTCAGCGCGGGGCGGTGGCCATCATCCCGGCCGGCGCGACGTCGTCGCGGGGATCGGTCGAGCGGCGTCGTCGCGCGGATCAGCGGCGCGAAGCCGCGGGTCAGTGCGTCCGGCGGGTGAAGCCGCAGATCGCACAGGTCGCCAGACCCGTGGTGGGATCGACCTCGAGGAAGCTCGGGCACCCGTTGGTGCCGCAGAAGATACGCGAGCCGGTGTTGGCGACCGACGTGCGGCGCCGCAAGCGGCGCATGGAACTGGCACGACCGGCAAGGGTCGTGGTGGTGGAACGGGACATCATGATTCGGATACTCGTATTGCTTTCTGGCGCGCCACAGGCGATCTAGAGCCTGGGCCGCGGCCGATGGTTGCTCCGCTCTGGACAGCCCGAGATGGGGGCCGGAACGGTCTGGTGATCCGCGTTGCGTGCCGGGTGCGTCCGTTGTTCGAGGCGCTCGACCGGGTGTCGCCGCAGATCGGTGACGTGTGAACGATACCGCAGAACGGCGATCTCGGTCAACGCGGACCATCGTCCGGGGGCGGCTCGTCCGCGCGGCTGACGATCGCGATGATCTCCTCGCCGTATCGATCGAGCTTCGTCGGCCCGATGCCCGGCACGCGCCGCAGCTCCGGAATGGTCTTGGGGCGTCGATCGGCGATGGCCTCGATGGCGCTGTCGTGGAAGACGATGAACGGTGCCACGGCGTCCGTTCGGGCGCGAGCCGTGCGCCATTCCCGGAGCGCGTTGGAGAGTGGCGAGCGGTCGCTCGCGGTAACCCGCGCTCTGGTCGCCGGCGCGATGACCCTGACATCCCGATGGAGCGCCGGCACGACACCGTCCAGGAAGCGCGAGCGGCTGCGCCGGCCCTCTCGGCCGGTGGCCGCGGTCCGCCGTCGCGCCCATGACAGCCACAGGTGGCGGCGTGCCCGGGTGATCCCGACGTAGAGGAGCCGCCGTTCCTCGGCGAGTTCGCCCGGTTCCGTGGCCTGGCGGATCGGCAGAGTTCCCTCCTCGAGCGCGGGCAGGAAGACGGCCTCCCACTCGAGTCCCTTGGCGCGGTGGTATGTCAGGAGTTCGACGCCGTCGATCGCCCCGCCCGACTCCGCCGCGGCGCGGCGCTCGACCTCGGCGAGGTAGGTCCCGATATCGGCGTCCGGGTCGCGCCCGGCGAGATCAGCGGCCAGCTCGAGGAGCGTCACCACCGCTGCGTGTCGTTCCCGTGCGGCGTCGCCCTCGGGAACGTCCTCGCGCCGGACACCGAGCTGCCGCGCGAACGCCGCGGCCAGCCGGGACGGCAAGCCGCCAGCCGCTTCGTCGTCTTCGTCGGCCCGCGATCGCAGCGCGTCGCCGGTCTCGGCCACACGACGGGCGGTGGCAGGCTCCCGCAGCGTCGCGGCGACCCGCATCGCGCGGCGGACCTCGGGTCGGGTGAAGAACCGCTCCCCACGGACGTGGAACGGGATGCCGGCCGCGCCGAGGCCCGCCTCGAGTGCGGGCAGCTGCGCATTGGTCCGCACGAGGATCGCCATGGCGCCGTGGTCCGTGCCCTCCTGTGCGAGCCGGCGGATCTCGGTCGTCATGCCCGCCAGCTCCCGCTCGTCGGTCTCGAACCCGGCCACGTGCGGGGGTGGCCCGCTTTCGAGCGTGGGCAGGAGCCGCTTCTCGGGTCGCGCCACCACCCCCGGCGCGCGCTCGTCGCTCGCCGAGCGTCCCGCCGCCAGCACGCGATTCGCGAGGCCCAGCACCTGCGGCGTTGAGCGAAAATTGCTCTCCAGCCGAACGACCCTCGCATCCGGATATCGAGCCGGGAAGCCCGTCAGATAATCGCTGGTCGCTCCAGTGAACGTGTAGATCGTCTGGTCCTCGTCGCCGACGACGGCGACGTCATCGCGACCGCCCAGCCAGGCGTCGAGGAGCGCCTGCTGCAGCGGGTTCGTGTCCTGGTATTCATCGACCGAGAACCATCGATAGCGCCCACGCACCTCGGCCGCGACGGCGTCGTCGCCCTCGATGAGCTCCACGGTCATCGCGAGCATGTCCTCGAAATCGATGAGGCCGGCCCGGTCGCGCGCCCTCTCGTAATCCCGATACAGCCGAGCCATGAGGTCCGGCGGCAGGGGGCCGGCGTGCCCGACCATGGCCACCCCGTCAACGTACCCGGCCGCCCCGATGCGACGCGCCTTGGCCCACTCGATCTCGGCCGCGAGATCGCGGACGGCCAGGTAGCGATAGCCGCCGGGGAGTGAGCGCGCCAGTGGGACGAGGAGCGAGGCCTTGGAGGAGAGGACGGCCGGCAGCTCGCGACCGTGGATCCGGGGCCAGAAGTGCCTGAGCTGGCGCAGGGCCGCCGCATGGAACGTGAAGGCCGACACGCCCCTCCGCCCGAGGGCAGCCAGTCGCTCGCGCATCTCGGTCGCCGCCTTGTCCGTGAACGTAACGACCAGCACGTCCGACGGCCGAACCGCATCCGTGCCGAGCGCCCACGCCACGCGACGGGTGATCACGCGTGTCTTGCCCGTCCCGGCTCCCGCGAGGATGCAGAGTGGCCCGCGGACCGTGGTCACCGCCTCACGCTGGGCGGGCTCCAGATCGGCGAGGAGCGCGTCCGCGTCGAAGGTGGGCATCGGACCGATCGTAGCGCCGCGCGCTGCACCCGGCCTGCACGGCCAATTCCGAAATGCCGCTTGCGGCCTCGGACGGAGGGACTACGATGCGTCCATTCGCCGCCCGCCATACGTGCGGGTGGGAACGGAGAGGGAGGCACAGCACCAGATGACTGACCCGATCACCCCCCCGCCATCGAGCCCAGCCCCCAGGTCGGGCATGGCACGCCCCACGGGTATCACCATCCTCGCGGTCCTGTCGGCCATCGGTGGTGTCCTCAGCATCCTCGGAGGCATCGCCCTGGTGGGACTCGGCGGACTCGGAGCCGCGTCGACCGGGGAGGCGGCCCTGTTCGGACTGGGGGCCATCTTCGGCATCCTGCTGCTTGCGTCCGGCGTCGCCAGCCTGGCCTTTGCCTATGGCGCGTGGACGCTGCAACCGTGGGCCTGGACCCTCGGCGTGGCCCTGCAGATCATCAGCCTCGTCCTTTCGGTGCTGACGATCGTCAGTGGCGGGGACATCTCCGGCCAGATCATCAGCATCGCGATCGCCGCGATCATCCTGTACTACCTGTGGCAGCCCAGCATCAAGGCGGTCTTCGGGAGGGCGTAGCTCCGCCGATGCTCGAACGGCGAGGTCCGATCGCGGACCTCGCCGTCGTTCGTCCACCGCCTAGAACGGCGGCCAGGGGATGGCCGGCCATGTCGGTGAGGGGAGCGGGAAGCGCTCGCTCGCCAGCAACGCATCCACGCGGCGGATCGTCGCCCGCGTATCCGTGCGTCCCAGGAGTGTGCGCAGCGTCTCCCCGAGCTCCCCGTCGAGCCCGTCGCGGATCTGCCGGAGGCCATCGAGCTCATCGGGGGCCAGCGGCTGACCGCGCCAGGCCCACAGCACGGTCCGCAGCTTCGGCACCGGCGAGAAGCACACCCCGTGGTCGACCCCGTGGGTGTGACGGCCGCCGTCGACCGGCAGGATGTGACCACCCTTGCGGTCGGTGTTGTTGACGGCCGCGTCGAACACCGCCATCCGCCGCAGCCTCGGATCGGCGCTCGTGATCAGCTCGACGACGTCCACGGTTGGGTCCGGCTCCACGTACGCCTGGAGCATCCCCTCGCCGAACGGCCCGTCCCGGAGCACGGTCGGCGGGACGATGTCCCAGCCCGTCGCTTCCGAGACATACCACGCTGCGACCTCCCGCCGCGTCAGAGTCCTGTCCGGGAAGTCGTCGAGCGGGCGCTCGCCGGCGGTCGGCTTGTAGATGGCCGCGAGTTCCTCGATCGGCCCGGGTCCCGGACACGCCACCGTGACGAGCAGCGCGTTGTTACTCGAGCCGATGACCCGCCCGACGACATCGATCACGCCGTCGCGCAGCACCTCGAGGGTCGCGGCGCGATCCGTCACCTGACCTGCTTACCCGGCTAGTTGACGTAGTGGCCGTTGCGACGCGGGCAGATGTGGCCGCGCGGATCGAGCGGGGCGCCACACAGGGGGCACGGTGGCCGACCGCCCGCCACGACGCGAGCCGCACGAGCCACGAACGAGCGCGCGGCGTCCGCGGTAAGACGCACGCGGAGCAGGTCCGGACCGTCCTCGTCCTCGTCGTCCTCGTCGGGGTCGATGGCCTCGCCGTCCTCGTCCTGGGCACGGGCCTCCAGGAGCACGCGCTCCGCGTCGGGATCCCAGCCGAGGGTCAGCGAGCCGGCACGAAACGCCTCGACGAGCGGCTCGTCGAGCGGTGCGGCGTCGTCGTCGACGCCCGACCCAGCGATCTCGTCGCGGGACCCGTCCTCGACGCCACCGTGCGGGACGCCGCGGCGCTCCAGCTCGCCCAGCAGGTCGCCCAGCCGTTCGGCCAGCACCGCGACTTGGACCTTTTCGAGGGCGACGGAGACGACGCGTCCGCCATCGCGCGCCTGCAGGAAGAACGTCCGATTGCCCGGATCGCCGATCGTGCCCGCGACGAATCGCTCGGGTGGATCGAAGACGTATCGGCGTCGCGGCATAGCAGGGACTCTATACCGATTTCTGGTCAGACCCGCCCGGCGGTCAGGAGACCACGACCGCGATGGTATGCCAGCCGCGGGCCCCGTCCGGGGCGGGTCGCGAGGGGATCTCCTCCTGGACGACGCCGGCCCCGTCGGTGGCCCGGACGCTGATCGTATGCCGGCCCGGGGCTGCGTCCCAGGCCGCGACCCACTGGACCCAGGTCGCATCGGAGATAGGGGTCGACAGGTCGGCCTCGTGCCACACGCCGTCGATCCCGACTTCGACCTTGGCGATGCCGCGATCCGGGGCCCAGGCGATGCCGGCGATGGGCACGCGCCCCGCCGCGACCGAGCCGCGGGGCGTGTCGATGCGCGACTGGGTCAGGATCGGCGCTTCCTTGGACCAGCCGAGCGGGATCCAGTAGCCGTCGAAACCGTCGAGCGTCGTGAGCTCGAGCTCCGAGAGCCACTTCGTCGCCGACACGTAGCCGTACAGCCCCGGCACGATGAGCCGGGCGGGGTAGCCGTGCGCCGGTGGCAGCGGCTCGTCGTTCATCTGGACGGCGATCATCGGCTCGCGCTCGGGGTCCATGATCCACGCCGTCGGCATCCCCGCGGTGAACCCGTCGACCGATCGGCCGACGAGCTGGGTGGCCGACGACGAGACACCGGCGATCTCGAGCACGTCGCGCAGCCGGACCCCCGTCCACTTGGCGTTCCCGACGAGGTCGCCACCGACCTCGTTGCTGACACACGCGATGGTCACGTACTGCTCGAACATCGGGAGCGCGAGCAGCTCCTCCCAGGTGAGCGTGGTCTCACGCTCCACGAGACCGTGGACGCGCAGGCTCCACGTGGCGACGTCGACGCTCGGGACCAGCAGGGCGGTGTCGATGCGGTAGAAGCGCTCGTTCGGGACGACGATCGGCGTCAGCCCGGGTGTCGCGGGCGAGAGGTCCGCCCCGACCGCGAGGGGCGGCACCGTGTCCGCTGCGGGTGGCAGCTCACCGGCCGTGATCGGAGCCGTCCGGGACCGGTCGAGCAGGCTCCGCCCACCGACGCCCACGACGAGCGCGGACAGGCCGACCGCGCCCGTCCGTAGCAGGAATGAGCGCCGGGCCGGGTCCGATCGCTGTCCGGGATCGAGCCCGGCGTCGGCCGTGGTCGGCGCATGCGCAAGGAGCCAGCTCAGGGTCTGGAGGGCGATCCCGACCGACACCGCCGCCTGGACGGCGACGATGGCGGGGTTCGCGAGCGGGTCGCCGAGGGCAGCCGCGAACCCGAGCCCCCCGAAAGCGGCGTACCCCGATGCCGCGGCGATGAACCGGCGGAGCGCGACCACGCCGAGGCCCGCCCCGATGCCCAGCGCGGCCAGGACGACGATGATCTCGAGCGCCAGCTTGTCGTTCGTGCCGAACAGTGCGACGACGAAGTCCTTGGCGCCCGGTGGCTGGAGGTCGATGACCACCTGGCCGACGGCGGCGACGAGCGACGAGGCGCCCGCCAGCAGCGCGGCGATCGCCTCGGAGACACCGAGCGCGAGGCCCGCCGCGGCCGTGCCGGCGACGGCGGCGAGAAGGCGGAGGTTCGCGGGACGCGCGACGCGCGTCGGCGTGATGGCTGAGGCGGAGGTACTCACCCCTGCATCCTGCGCCGAACGCGTGACATTCGCGTGTCGCCGTGTTTGCCGCGTCGCTCGGCCCGCCGCATCCGAGCCGTCCACCGGCCGTCGGTCCGCTCGACCGTGAGCGGCAGCCCGAAGGCGTCACCGAGGACCTGGTCGGACAGGACGGACTCGATCGAGCCCGCGGCCAGGGCACGACCCCCTGCCAGGACGAGCGCGTGCCCGAAGCCACGCGGGATCTCCTCGAGATGGTGAGAGACCAGGATCAGGACGCGCGGCCGGGACTCGCCCGCGAGTGCTTCCAGATCGGCCAGCAGCCGCTCGCGCGCCGCGAGGTCGAGGCTCGCCATGGGCTCGTCGAGCACGAGCACGTCCGGGTCGGGCATGAGCGCCCGGGCGATCGAGGTTCGCCGTCGCTCGCCTGCCGACAGCGTCCCGAAGGCCTGGTCGAGGTGGCCGGCGAGCCCCATCCGTTCGCCGAGCTCCCTGGCGCGGTCGCGGTCGGCATCCTCGAACACATGCCACCAGGGTTCGAACGCCCCGTGCCGCGCGGTCATGATCAGCGTCACGGGCGCCAGGTCCGGGCGCATCGCTGCCTCGATGGCGCTCCCGGCGAACCCGACCCGTCGGCGCAGCTCACGCGCGTCCGTGCGGCCGTACCGCTCGCCGAGGACGTCGACCGTCCCGGTCGTGGGCCACAGGTTCATGGACGCGACCGACAGGAGGGTGGTCTTGCCGCTGCCGTTCGGCCCGAGGACGACCCAACGCTCCCCGTCGCGGACCTGCCAGTCGAGTGGTCCGAGGATCGTCCGACCGGCGCGGCGGACGCTCGCGTCGCGCAGCTCGATGATCACGGCGCCGGTCGGTGGCGGGGCGGCGGGCGAGGTCAGGGTGGTGTCGAGGCGCCGGCTGGCTCGGCCACGGCCGACGGCTCGGGCTCGGGCGTCGGATCTGGTGTCGGTTCGGGTTCCGGCGTCGGCTCGGGCTCGGGCGTCGGCTCCGGGTCGGGTGGCGGGGTCGGCTCTGGGGTGTCCTCGGGTGGCTCGGGCGTCACGCTGGGCTCCACCGATGGGCTCTCCGTCGGCGACGCCGTCGGGCACGGGATCGCCGCGATCTCGGAACCGCTCGGCGACGGTACGACGAACGACGGGACGACGCCACTCGGATCGGGGGTCGGGACGACGAAGCACGAGGGCGACGGGGCCGGGGAACCGCAGCCGTTCCCCCCGACGATGACGCCCCACGTCCGCCCGTACGGGTTGAACTGGTTGTTGTAGAAGTACTGCGTCGGATTGTTATCGGGACCGCCGCGAGTGCCGGGGCCGCGCTTCGCACGCGCGATCCAGTCGCGGTCCGCCTCGAGCCAGTTGTCGAACTTGTCCTCGTGGCCGGCGACCGTCAGCACTTTCTCCCCACAGGTGTCGGCTTCGACCCGCGCGTCCGGCGCGCTGTCGCCGATGAACCATTCCTCGACGCTGTCGCCGCCCTCCGCCGGGAGCAGGCCGGTGAATGGGTCGATCGCGACCTGGGTGAGGCCCTCGGCCGGCCGCTCGAAGTTCGTGATCTCCCACTCGGCCGTCGCCTCCTGGAGGAAGCCCTGCCAGACGTAGGTCGAGATATCGATGGAGAAGACGGGCGCGTCGGCCGTCGAGGCCGCCGTGTTGTCGCTGTTGCCGTTCCATGCCCCCACGGCGAGCGCGTACGCCCCGGATTCTCGGCCGGCCTCTGTCGGTGGCGCGATGTAGCCGTAGGCGTTGAGGTCCTTGGCGTCGTTGTTCGTGCCCGTCTTGAGCGTCGCGGGCCGCCGGTCGCCGCCCGGTCCCTCCAGGGCGAACTCGCCCCAGAACGGGTTGATGCGAGGGGCGGTGTTGCCGTTGAGGATGTCCGTGACGATCCACGCCGCCTGCGGGCTGACGACCTGTGTGCCTTCGGGCGGCGTGTACGGATCCGCGACATCGTTGCCCGCCCGGTCCTTCACCGCGAGGATCGTGGTCGGTGGGATCCGCCGGCCGCCGTTGCCCAAAGTCCCGTAGGCGGACACGAGATCGAGCGGCCGGGTCTCGGCAACGCCAAGCGCCAGGGCCAGACCGGCATCGGTCGTCTCGCGCTGGAAGGTCATGCCGAAGTCCTTCGCCCTGGCGAAGACGTGGTCGGGCGTGTTGACGGCCATCGCCTTGACCGCCGGGATGTTGAGGGAGAACTGGAGGGCGCTGCGCAGACGGACGGGACCCCGCTCCCGATTGTCGGCGTCGTTCGGTGTGTAGCCCCCGCCGAAGTCGGTGCCGACGTCCATGAACATGTCGCCGGCGGTCATGACCCCGTCGTCGATCCCGACAACGTAGTTGAATGGCTTGAAGGCCGAGCCCGGCTGACGGAAGCCCTGGCCGATCACGTCGTACTGCGGCTGGAACTCGGGACGACTCTGGCGGGCGTAGTACTCGGCGGACCCGACATAGGCGATCAGCTCACCGGTCTGGTAGTCGACGGCCACGAGTGCGCCGTTGCGCACGTTCTTGTCCTCGAGGTTGCGCATCCACGGTCGATACCGCAGGTCGAGCGCCTCGGCGGCCGCCTCCGGATCGGCCCGGTGGGGGACGATCGTCGCGACCTTCACCCAGCGCTCGGCGATCGACTGGATGTCGAGGTCGACGGTCGTGGTCACGCGCAGCCCGCCCTGGTCGAGGACCTCGCAGGTCGGGTTCTCCTCACCGCACAGCTTGAGCGTCAGCTCGTCGCGAACGGCCCACACGAAGTGCGGTGCCTTCCAGCGCGGCACCGTCTGGCGAACGACCTCGACCTGCTTGCCGATGTCGGCGGTGAGCTCGGCGTCGCTGTACTGGTCCTTGGAGATCGGCGTCCGGTCGTCCTCGGCCATGAGCTCCAGGACCTGATCGCGTCGCTGGAGGATGACCGTGTCCGGCGGCACGATGAGGTGGCTGGCCGCTGCCGGACAGGGCTCGCCTTCGGGCGGCGATTCATCGCACTGTTCGTTCGCGTTGCGCACCAGGTCGTAATTCGAGGGCGACTTGGGCAGGGCCGCCAGGATCGCGGCCTCGCCGGGGGTAAGGTCCGCGAGCTCCTTCCCGAAGTACGAGCGGGCCGCGGCCTTCACGCCATAGCTCTGGTTGCCGTAGTAGATCTGGTTCAGGTAGGCGGTGATGATCGCCTCCTTGCCCTCGTCTCCCTGCGCCCCGAAGTGCTGCGTCACGCGGATCGACTGGATGATCTCCTTGAGCTTGCGCTCGATCGTGCGGTCCTCGTCCTGCAGCAACTCGTCGTCGAGCAGCCGCGCCCGAACCAGCTGCTGGGTGATCGTCGATGCGCCACGGCTGTTGCCACGCAAGGAGTCGAGCCCGGCCGAGATGATGGCCACGGGGTCGAAGCCCGCGTTCTCCCAAAAGGTCTTGTCCTCGATCGCGGTCGTCGCGTCCAGGAGGATCGGCGGGATCTCCTCGAAGGTCACGACGTCGCGCTTGAACTCGCCGAAACGGGCCAGTTCCACTTCGCCCGTGCGATCGAGGAGGACCGTCTCCTCGGGCAGGTCGTACTCGGTCAGCTTGGCCGGATCGAGGAGGTCCCTGGTCAGCGCGCCGTAGACCGCCAGCACCGCGACCGCCCCGAGGAGGCCGACGGCGGCGAGGAATCCGAACACGATGATCGCGATCCAGCCGGCCGTCGAGCGACGGGGCGGCGGACGGCGTTCGATGGGGTAGGCGTGGGACTGGTAGGAGGCGGACACGCGCCACAGCATGCCCCATCGCGCCGGATCACGCGGTCACGCGCTCGGCCGCGGTGCCTTGCACCTTCGTTTCGCGTCGGCGTCAGACCGTCGCGAAACGCACGAGGTGCTCGCGGTCACCCTCGAGGATCGCCTCGAGCAAGGGACGGGCGATCTCGGCGCCGACCAGCGGGTTCGCGCTGAGGGCCCGCTCGGCCAGCACACGATCACCCGTGCGTGCCGCGGCGACGGTCAGCTCCTCGTACGCCTTCACGAACTGGACCAGACCGCGCTGCTCGGGCGCCAGCGGCGTCAGGGGCACGGGATGCGCGCCATCGCGATCGATCCGGGCGGGGATCTCGACCACGGCCGAGTCGGCAAGGTCCGGGATCGCACCGTCGTTGCGGACGTCGACGACCTGGATGTCCCCGGCGCCGTCGTGCAACGACGCGATGAGCTGGGCGGCGGCCTCGCTGTAGAAGGCGCCCCCGCGGTCGTCGAGGAGCGCCGGCTTTTCGGCCAGGGATTGGTCGCGATACAGCTCGAGCAGGCGGGCCTCGATGTCCATGACGTCCCGGGCCCGGGTATGTCCCGCTTGCTGCTCCTGGAGCACCGTCTTCGTGAGGTAGTAGTAGCGCAGGTAGTAGGACGGGATGGCCCCGATCATCCGGATCATGTCCGCCGGCAGGCGGAGCTCGGCGGCGAGGAGCTCGGCGTGCGCGGAGAGCAGTTCGGGCAGTCGGTCGACGCCGTCCACCCGGACCGCGCGCTCCCAGGTCAGGTGATTGAGCCCGACGTGTTCCAGTTCCACCCGCTCGGGCGCGACCCCGAAGTGGGCCGCCATCCGACGCTGCAGGGTGATGCCGACGTTGCACAGCCCGATCGCCCGGTGACCCTCGTCGAGCAGGGCCTGGGTGACGATGCCGACAGGATTGGTGAAGTCGACGATCCAGGCATCGGGGGCGGAGCGCCGCCCGACGAGCTCGGCGAGCTCCAGCACGACCGGCACCGTCCGCATCGCCTTGGCGAAGCCCCCGGCACCCGTCGTCTCCTGCCCGATGACCCCGAACCGAAGCGGGAGCGTCTCGTCGACGAGGCGCGCCGCCTGGCCGCCGACCCGTAACTGGAACAGGACGAAATCGGCGCCGTCGAGTGCGGCATCCCGATCTCCGGTCAGCAGCAGGCGACCCGTCCAGTCGAGCTTGTCCAGCATCCGCTGGGCGAGCCCGCCCACGACCTCGAGCCGGTCGGGGTCGTGTCGAGCAGCACCAGCTCGTCGATCGGCAGGCGCGCCGCCCGGCGCGCGAAGCCCTCCACCAGCTCCGGGGTGTAGGTGCTGCCACCGCCGACGACCGTGATCCGTGTGCCCATCCGCCCTCCACGCCACCAGCCTGAGGGCCGGGGGCTTGACACCATTGCTTATAACGTTATCAGCAATCGCGGTTCGCGCAAGCCCGGTCGTCCGTCCGTCCCAGACACCGAGGAGCCGCCAGCAGCATGGCACGCTTCCGTCTCGAGCTCGGTCCCGTCCCGATGCACCACCAGGTCTATCTCGACCTGCGCGGGTCACTGGACGACGGGACCTGGCGACCGGGCGACCGCCTCCCGCCCGAGCGCGAGCTGGCCCGACACTACGGCGTCAGCCTGATCACGGTCCGTCGAGCGCTCGGGGAGCTGGCCCAGCAGGGACGGATCGAGCGCACGCGGGGACGCGGCACGTACGTCCTCCATCCCCGCATCGAGCGCGACTTCAGCGAGGCGCTCTCGTTCACGGCGGAGATGCAGCGGCGCGGCCTGGATCCCGAGACGCGGCTCCTGGCCGCCCGATCCGAGGCAGCCAGCGAGTCGGTCGCCTCCGCCCTCGACCTCGAGCTGGGTTCCCCGACGCTCTACCTGGAACGACTGCGAGTCGCCGGTGGCGAGCCCCTGCTGCTGGAACAGGTCCATCTTCCCGGCGAACGGTTCCCGGGCCTCCTGGCGAGCGACCTGGAGCACGAATCCCTGTACGACCTGCTGACGCGCCGCTACGGCACCCGCTATCGTCCGTGCCCGCGAAGCCCTCGAACCCGTCCTGCTCCGCGCCCGCGAGGCGCGCTTGCTCGACCAGCCGCGTCGAACGCCGGCACTCCGCATCGAAGGGCATCGCGTACACGGCCGACGGCCGTCCGATCGAGTTCAGCCGCACCTACGTTCGCGGGGACCGCACGCCGCTACTTCATCGAGCGGATCGTCGTGCGAGCCCACACCACGGTCGCCGGCGACATCGCACATGCCGAGGGCACGCGCGCTGGCGTGCTGGTCGATGCCCGCTAGACGGGCAGGAGAGGAGGAGGTCATCCGCGCGTCATCACGCACCGTGTCCGGCCACCCGAAGAGGAGGATCCCATGAGGCAACCCAGGCGTCTGTTCGCCCTGCTCTCCAGCCGCGACGTTGGTCGCCGCGGCGTGTGCCCAGGGCGGCACGCGTCTCGAACCCACCCGCCAGCAATGCGACCGGTGCGCCGGCCACGGCCGGCGCCGCCGATCCGCCGCTGCCGAGCCGGTCGAGCTGCGCTGGTACTGCTGCCTGGGTACCGGCGAAGACCCCGCCCAGGTCCCGACCGAGGAGGAGGTCGCGGCCGCCGTCACCGAGGCGTTCCCGCACATCACGCTCAAGTTCGAGGTCGTCACCTACGACGCGGCCCGCGACACGCTGGCGACCCAGATCGCGTCCGGCAACGGGCCGGACATCGTCGGGCCGGTCGGCGTCGGCGGCGCCGAAGCCTTCCACGGGCAGTGGCTCGACCTCGGTCCGCTCATCGCGGCCAGCGGCTACGACCTGTCGCAGTTCGACCAGGGCGCGGTCGACTTCTACAAGATCGGCGAGGTCCAGGAAGGCATCCCGTTCGCCATCTACCCATCGATGCTCTGGTACAAGGCCAGCCTCTTCGAGGAGGCCGGGCTCGCGCTGCCCCCGCACAAGTACGGCGACAAGTACACGATGCCCGACGGGACCGAGGTCGACTGGAACTACGACACCGTCAAGCAGCTCGCCCAGATCCTGACCGTCGACGCGAACGGCAAGGACGCCACCCAGGCCGGGTTCGACCCCAAGAAGATCGTCCAGTACGGCTTCGACCCGCAGCGCGACGACCTGCGCGGCATGGGTGCCTACTTCGGCGCCGGCGCACTGTCGCCCGACGGCAGCACCACGGTGACCATCCCGGACGCCTGGAAGGACGCCTGGAAGTACTGGTATGACGGCATGTGGAAGGACACATTTCACGCTGACCCAGCCGGTCGCCGAGAGCGAGGACTTCAGTGGCGGCGGCTACACCTTCTTCTCGGGCCGCGTCGCCATGAGCAACAACTTCCTGTGGACCACGTACGGCGTCGCCGACGCCGGCGACGACTGGGACCTCGCGGCGATCCCTGCGCACAACGGCACGACGACCTCGCCGCTCAACGCTGACACGTTCCGCATCCTCAAGGGCACCAAGCACCCCGAGGCAGCGTTCCAGGCGCTGACCTATCTGCTCGGCGAGGGCTCGCAGAAGCTGCTGCAGCTGTACGGCGGCATGCCCGCGCGAACGGCCGACCAGGACGCCTTCTTCGAGGCGCTCGGTCAGAGCGAAGGATTCCCGGCCGAGGTCGACTGGCAGGTCGCCAAGGACAGCGTCGCAGTTCGCCGACAACCCCAATTTCGAGGCGTTCATGCCGAAGTACAACGAGTCCCTCGAAGTCCTCGGCCAGTTCCGCACGAAGTGGGGCTCCACACCCGGACTCGACCTGGATGCGGAGATCGAGGCGCTCCGGGCCGCAGTTGCAGGCGACCTGGGACCAGTAGGCTCTCGTCGTGACCGTCGATCCGGTGGGTCTCGTCGCCACCGCCACGCGCGGCCGGTCCGGCCTCCTCCGCCGGCCGCGTCTGTCGCCCCTGGCGCGCCGTGAGGCGCGCTGGGGGCTCCTCTTCGTGTCGCCCTGGATCGTCGGCTTCCTGGCCTTCACGTTCCTGCCGATGGTCGCGACACTCGGGCTCACGTTCGTCAACTTCACCCTTGCCCAGGAGGAGCCGCTCGCCTTCGTGGGGCTCGACAACTACGCGCGCCTGCTCGAGGACCGCCAGGTCTGGTCGTCCCTGATCGTGACCTTCCGGTTCGCGCTGGTCTGGTTGCCGATCTCCATCATCGTCCCGTTCGGGATCGCGCTGCTCCTCAACAGCCGGTTCCTCATCGCTCCGGGCGCTGTTCCGCGTCCTCTTCTTCATGCCATACGTCGTCCCGTTCGTGGCCGGGGTCCTGATCTGGCAGCTGATGCTGGGCGACCAGGGCTGGATCAACCAGCTCCTCATGCTCGTGGGGGTCGCGGATCCGCCGTCGTGGCTGTTCGACGCGAACTGGGTCTACCCGGCGCTGACCTTCGCCGGGATCTGGGGCATCGGCGCCGGCGTGATCATCAACCTCGCGGGGCTGCGCGGCATCCCGACCGAGTACTACGACGCGGCCAAGATCGACGGCGCCGGGGCTCTGGCACAGCTTCGCCACGTGACCATCCCGATGATGTCGCCGGTCATCTTCTACTCGCTGATCCTCGGCGTCGTCGGGGTGATGCAGTACTTCCTCGTGCCGCTCGTCCTCTACAACGGCACCGGCGAACCGGGCGGATCGACCCTCTTCTACAACCTCTACATCTACAAGAACTTCTTCACGTTCCAGCAGATGTCGTACGGGGCGACGCTCGCCTGGCTGCTGTTCGGGGTCACCCTCGTCATCACGCTCGCGCTGTTCTGGAGCTCCCGCCGGTGGGTCTACTACGCGGGCGCGAGGTGATGCGGTGACCGCGGCCGGTCGCCTCGAGAACGCCGAGGACCCCGTCCTCGGACCGCTCATTGAGCGCCCCGGCCTGGATCGCCCGGAGGTGGCCCGGCGCGGCGCCCCATCGAAGCGGCGGCCGCGGTCCTTCGCGATCACGTTCCTCGCGACGGTGCTGGTGGCCGCGTTCCTGGCGCCGCTGCTGTCAGTCGCTCCTGACGTCCCTGAAGTCGCCGGAGCAGACGAGCGCCCTGAACTCGCCGGTCTACCCGGCCGATCCCGCGACGTACGACTACGAAGGCAAGACCTACGACGTCTACCTCGTGCCGATCGACGGGCAGGTCCGCGAGCTCGCCCTGATCCGCAAGGGCCGCCAGGACAGCGATTTCATCGACCCCGTCGATCCGGGAGCTGGACCGATCAACTGGGTCGGGGCGTGGCGGACGCTCGAGCAACCCTGGCAGCTCGCCCCGCAGTGGAGCAACTACGGCGACGTCTGGAACCTGATCGACTTCCCGCTGCTGCTCCGCAACACCGTCCTGATCGCGGTCATCGGCATGACCGGGACCGTGGTCTCGTGCACGCTCGTCGCGTACGGACTCGCACGCTTCCGCTTCCCCGGCCGCAACCTGATGCTGCTGGTCCTGATCGCGACCATCTTCCTGCCCTCGGCCGTCACGCTCATCCCGACCTACACGCTCTTCGTGAAGCTCGGCTGGGTCGGCACGTGGCTGCCGCTGCTCGTTCCCACGTTCTTCGCCAACGCGTACGACGTGTTCCTGCTGCGCCAGTACCTGTTGACGATCCCGCCGGAGCTCGACGAGGCCGCCGCGATCGACGGCGCGGGTCCCCTCAAGACCCTGACGTCGGTGATCCTGCCGCAGGCCTGGCCGGCCGTGATCGCGGTCGCGATCTTCCACTTCGTATATTCGTGGAACGACTTCTTCGGGCCCCTGATCTACCTCTCCGGCGAGCAGGACCTTCAGCCGTTACAGGTGGCGCTGGCCCGGTTCGAGGGCATCCACTATCAGAACCCGGGCTTCATCCAGGCCGGCAACATCATGACGATGGTGGTCCCGATCGTGCTGTTCATCGTGTTCCAGCGGACCTTCACGCGCGGCATCGTCATCACCGGGGTCGAGAAGTGACCGTCCGCGTCGCGCTGACGTTCGACGCGGAACATCCGGATCGACGACACGAGCCCGGTGGCACGGAACTCGTGCTCGCGACGCTGGCCGCGACCGACACGACGGCCTCGTTCTTCGTCCAGGGACGCTGGGCGCAGGCCTTTCCGGCGATCGCCCGATCGATCGCGGATGGTGGCCATCTCGTCGGGAACCACTCGCACTACCATGCCCGGATGCCGTTGCTGAGCGCGAAGGGGATGGCGGACGACATCGGTGCCGCGGAACGCGCGATCCGCCGGACGACGGGGCAGGATCCGCGGCCCTGGTTCCGCTGCCCGTTCGGGGCCGGCACGAACGATGCGGGCGTGCTCGGGAGGCTTCAAGGGCTGGGGTATCGCGAGACGCGTTGGGACGTGGACGCGGTCGACTGGCGGTCGGCGGCGACGGGCCGTGGCGTCGCCCGCGAGGCCGTCGATGCCGCGCTCGCGCACGGTGACGGCGCGGTGATCCTGCTCCATCCCTGGGCGAGGGCCACAGGCCTGGCGCTGCCCGCGCTCATCGACGGCTTGCGCGCGAAGGGCGTCTCGTTCGTGCGGCTGGACGCCTTGTCGTGACCACGGTCCTCGCCGTCGACGGCGGGAACTCCAAGACGGACGTGGCGCTGGTGACCGACGACGGCCGCCTTCTCGCCGCCGTTCGTGGTCCCACGAGCTCGCACCAGCAGGTCGGCCACGATCGGGGGATCGAGCAGCTGGCGGCCCTCGTGGCGGAAGCGCATGCCCGCGCGGGTCCGACCACCGGGGATGGAGCGGATGTCGGGGTGTACTGCCTTGCCGGCGCCGATACGCCCGCCGACGTCCGGCTGCTGCGTGCGCAGCTCGCCGCACGCGGATTCGCGCGCGAAAACCTCCTCCGCAACGACGCGTTCGCGGCGCTGCGGGTTGGCTCGGACCGGGGTTGGGGCGTCGTCGTCATCTGCGGCCAGGGCGTGAACGCGGCCGGCATCGCGCCTGATGGCCGCACCGCGCGACTCGATGCGCTGGGCGACATCTCCGGCGACTGGGGCGGCGCGACGGATGTCGGTTGGGACGGGCTGGCAGCCGCGGTGAGAGGGCGAGATGGCCGGGGCCGACGAACGGCGCTCGAGCGGTCGGTGCCGGCACACTTCGGATGCAGGTCGCCCCACGCGCTCACGATGGCGATGTATGACGGCCGAGTCTCGCAAGGCCGGATCGGGGAGCTGTCGCCGGTGGTCTTCTCGGCGGCGATGGACGGGGATGCCGCCGCGCGAGCGATCGTCGACCGGCTGGCCGACGAGGTCGTGACGATGGCCGGGGCCATGCTCCGACGGCTGCGCTTGACACGGCTGGACCCCGAGGTGGTCCTGGGTGGCGGGGTCTTTCGAACACCGGACGCGGCCTTCCGTTCGCGGATCGGGGCTGGCGTGCAGGCGATCGCGCCGCGGGCCAGGCTCGTACGCTCGGACGCGCCGCCCGTGGCCGGTGCCGCACTTCTCGCCCTCGACGCTTCGGGCGGCCGGCCGGTCGACGCGGCTGTCGGGGAGCACGTCCGCGCGAGCCTGACGACATGGGATGAACGGGCCGTCGCGTCGGTGGGACAGCGCGGCTAAGGCCGATCAGCGCGAGCGTTCCGCTCGTGCTGTGGCCACGACTTCGACCAGCTGTCGCGCGCGGGACGTGACACCCGCCGGCTGTGCATCTCCGATCAGCCAGCCGCCGACCCCGACCGCGACCGCGCCCGCACGCACGAAGTCGGCGGCGTTCTCGGCACTGACGCCGCCGCTCGGCACGAGCGGGATATCGGGGAAGGGTCCACGGAGCTCGCGCACGAACGATGACCCGAGGACGGACGCGGGGAAGACCTTCACGGCAGCCGCTCCGGCTCGCCAGCCGGCCAGGACCTCGGACGGTGTCGCCGCCCCTGGGAGCGTCGGGATGCCCCTGGCCGCCGCCCACGCGACGAGGTCTGGGTCGGTATGAGGCATGACAAGGAACGTCGCGCCCGCATCGATCGCCTGTGTGGATGCCTCCGCCGAAAGCACCGTGCCGGCGCCGATCGCCAGCCGGGGTGATCGGCGCGCGACCGACTCGATGGCACGCAGGGCGACATCGACGGGTTCGTTGAGGGTGATCTCGAACGCCAGGACTCCACCCTCGACCAGGGCATCTGCAACCCGCGGTGCGTCGTCGGCCGTGAGCCGCCGCGCGATGGCGACGACACCCCCCGTGGCGATTCCGTCGGGGATCGCCGGCCGGGATGATGGGAGCGTCATGCGACTCCCGTTCTGGCTGCGGTATCCATGGACTGCAGCGTAGCGTCGGGGCTCCCATTCAAGCTACGCACCGGCGCGCGAGGAAGTCCTCGACGGCGCGTACGACTGTTCGCTGGACGGACTATCCGGAGGCGTCGGGGGGGCCTGACCTCAGTAGCCACTGGAATCGACCGAGACGACCTCGAAGAAGCAAGGCACGCCGCTCCCGGGCCGAAACACCACGGAGGTCGTGGTCTCAGGGGCGAGCGTGACCTCGAGGCCGCACGCCAAACCTGGCCCGAACGACCCGGCCAACCGATACCCACCCGCCGACACCGCGAACTCCCCGACGATGGCTTCGCCGCCGGCGATCCGGGTGACGCGCCGGAAGTCAGGCTGGTCGGGCCGAAGCAGGGTCAGCTCTACCGGTCGATCGGTAACCTCGGGCTCGCCGGTCACGACCAGGCCGGCCGGGGACGGCATCGACTCGTTTCCGTCCGCGGGCCCGGTCGTGCGGATCGGCGAGTACGCCTCGCAGTTGGCCACGAGGACGATGGCGAGCAGGGCGAGGGCATGGCGACGGCTCAACGTTCCGATGATGGTGGCCGCAAAGCCACGGGAAACGAGACCCGGTCGGGCGCTGGTAAGCCGCGTACCATCGAATCGATGCCAGCGTCGTTGCACCTGGAAGCTGTGTGGATGCGCCTGGCCGTGTGCCGGCTCGACGCCGACAGCGACGTTCCGCCCTGGGTCGAGCGATCCAGGGGATTCACATCGATCACGCGGACGAGCGACGAACTGTCGGTAGTCTGCGCATACGACGACGTGCCGCAGGGCGTTCCGATTGAGGGTCCGTGGCGCGCCTTCCGCGTGCAGGGACCGCTTGTCATGACCCTGATCGGGGTCGTTGCCGCCCTCGCGAACCCGCTTGCTGCCGCCGGCATCTCGATCTTCGCGATCTCTACGTTCGACACGGACTACGTCCTTGTCCATGAGCCCGACTTCGACGATGCAGTCGACGCGTTGGCACGAGCGGACCATGTCGTCGTGTCGAGCCAGGAGCCGGCATCTACGCCGACCGATGCTCTAGGCGGGACGTGACCGCGGGGAGAAGCGCGAGATCGTGTCGACGTCCTCATTCCAGAAATACTCGATGGCCTGCCATGCACGCCGGGTCGTGGGCCGGAGGTACCTGACCCAGACCTTGAGATCCAGCTCGGTGATGTTCGAGTTCTGGAGGTCCTCCAGCAGACCCACCATCACGAGGGTTACGGCATCGTCATTACCCTCGTGAAGGCAGCGCTCCACTGTTTCGAAAAAGGGCGGCGAAGTCCGCGGTGTCGCGCGCCCGCAGTCAGTTTGTCAGCAAGGAACCACGTGATGGCGGACATCTCGAGGTAGGGAGGCCGCCGCTGACGGGATCGTCGTCATGTTCGACAAGCATCGAGGCCAACTCTGGCCAGTCAGCTTCCAGTGCGCCTCGAACCTCGCTCGCGTTCATGCGTCGGAGGATACCTTCGCGACGTGGCGGATTGACCGCGTCTGGCCCCGGCAATATTCGGCCCGATTTACCCCGGAGCTGGAGGTTCTCGACGATCGCAGTCAGGTCCGGCTTCGGGGAGGGGACGTTGTCCACGCCCGGACATTACTGGGTTCAGTTCGGCCCCTGTCCGAGCACGTGACGCACGCATCGGCGAATCGAGGGCCCGCCCGGCGTCGTCCGAGACCCCGAAAAGGAGGCTCGCTCGATGTGGCGTGCAACAGGCGCACGTGACGGCGATTCGCCCGACCCCGTTCTCCGATGCGAGCATGGGAAGCACGCTGCGGGAGGATCGTCGTTGTGGCGTGCAACGGGCGCACGTGGCGGTGATTCGCCCCACCCCATTCCCCGATGCGAGCGGGAACGTTGGATGGTGGGCGGCGGAACTCCGTCTGATCGCCCCCGATGTCCTCTAGCGCGTACTGGCGCTGCTCCTCCGCCTTCCCTTTGCCGTCGAGAGGTCAGTCCACGTATGCGAGCGGCGTGACCTGGAAATCGTCGGGCAGCTTCACGCCGGTCGCATGGTTCGGGCAGTAGCCGCGCGGGTTCTTGTCGAGGTACTGCTGGTGGTAGTCCTCGGCGTAGTAGAACGGGTTGGACGCGGCGTCGACGATCTCCGTCGTGATCGAGCCGTACCCCGCCTTCGACAGCTGCTCCTGATACATGACCTTCGAGGCCTCGGCGACGGCCCGCTGCTCGTCGCCGGCGACGATGATGATCGAGCGGTAGCTGGAACCGACGTCGTTGCCCTGGCGCATCCCCTGGGTCGGGTCATGGTGTTCCCAGAAGCTCTTGAGCAGCCGCTCGTACGAGATCACTGACGGGTCGTACGCGACCAGCACCACCTCGGCGTGACCGGTCCGCTCGGAGCAGACCTCCTGATAGGTCGGGTTCGGGGTGTGGCCACCCGCGTAGCCGACGGCGGTCGTGACGACGCCTGGGAGCTGCCAGAAATCCTTCTCGTCGCCCCAGAAGCATCCGAGGCCGAAGATCGCGGTCTTCGTGCCCTCGGGCCACGGACCGGCGAGTGGTGTACCAAGGACGGTGTGGATGCCCGGCCGGACGATCGGCTCGGAGCGGCCCGGGAGGGCTTCGGCGGGGGAGGGGATGGACTGGGGCTTGGAGCGGAAGAACTGCATGGGCGAAGTGTAGGCCGAGCGTGCGTCGATCTCGTGACAAGCGGGTGGAGCGCGGCCCGACCGCGGGGAGTCGCCACACGCTCAGATGCTTCTCAGGCCGGACAGAGACGCTTCGAGATGCCAGCGCTGGCACCGACCCCCAACCCTGCATCAGGAGAACACGCATGGACCCTCTCGATCCCATCACGCGGCTCAGCGGCATCCGCCGCGGCCTGGCGACGTTCGGACTCGCCCTCGGTCTGCTGGCCGTCGGTGGGGCCGCGGTCGTCATGGCCGCCAGCCCGGAGCCGTCAGCGAGCACGGCGCCGGGGACGACCCCGAGCACCCAGCCATCGACCGACGACGATTGGACGGGGGCCGATCGGCGCGACAAGGGCGACTGCCCCGAAGCCGCCGACGGCCAGGACCCGGCGGCGTCGCCGTCGACCGACACGTCCTCCAGCTAGGCCGCCCGGCGGCCACCCATCCACGGCGGCTAGCATCAGCCGCCGTGGACCACCATCTCGCAGCAGCGCTCAGCACCATCGACGGTTGGGGCGCCGACCATGCATCGGCGGCTATCGTCGGTCCAGACGGCGTGGTCGCGAGCCACGGCGCGCTCGATCACGTCGTTCCGTGGGCGTCGGTGACGAAGCTGGCGACGGCCCTGGCGATCCTCGACGCCGTCGAGGACGGGCTGGTCGGGCTCGATGAACCCGCTGGACCCCCCGACTCCACGGTCCGACACCTGCTGGCGCACGCGTCCGGCCTGCCGTTCGAAGGGGAGGCCATCCTCGCCCGGCCCGGCACGCGTCGGATCTATTCCAACCCGGGTTTCGATGCCCTCGGAACCTTGCTCGGCGAACGCGACGGCGTCTCCTTCGAGGTCGCCCTGGAGCGACGCATCCTGGCGCCGCTCGGCATGGCGGACACCCACCTCGTCACGAGACCCTCCGAGGGCCTGCACGGCCCGCTTCGCGACCTGGCTGCGATCGCGGGGGAACTCCTGCGACCGACGGTCGTGACCCGGGCGACCCTCGAGGGGGCGACGAGCACCGCATTCCCCGGCCTGACCGGGGTCCTGCCTGGCGTCGGGCGGTTCGAGCCGCTCGACTGGGGGCTGGGATTCGAGCTGCGGGACGGCAAGGTCCCGCATTGGACCGGGAACCGAAACTCCCCGGGGACGTTCGGGCATTTCGGAGGGGCGGGCACGTTCCTGTGGGTCGACCCGGCGCTGGATCGCGCCCTCGTCTGCCTGACCGATCGCGAGTACGGGCCATGGGCGCTCGAGGCCTGGCCATCCCTCTCAGACGCGGTGATCGGAGCCATCACCGGCTGATCGCGGGACGTGGCTAGCAGGCTCCACTCCCATGCGAAATCATCCATTCGCTGTAGTTTTGGCGGGACCTTTCACCGATGGTCCGCGAGGGGTTCGGCCCATTACGGTCGCCTTGCAGTACTGACAGATCCACGGGAGCCGGGCCTTGCCGAATCTTCGTTCGCCGCGCGCCGTCGCGGTCCTCTTCGCGTTCGCCCTCACCGGCGCGGGGCTCGCACTCCTGCTCACGCTGGGCGTCGTGGGCCGCGCGGCTACGCCCGTACCGGTTACCGGCACACCGACGTTCACGACCGCCGGCGATCGATGGTCCCTGGACCAGTTGCTCGGTGCCGCGCGCACCGGCGAGATCGACGCGATCAGCGCCATGACGCCGGCCGACGGGTCCTCCGTCGGCACGGCGGCGCCCGTGCTCATCGCGCGGACCCTCAGCGGCACGATCCATGTCGTTCGCCCCGAGGTCCCGCTCGGCGATGCCCTCGACGTGATCCGCGCCGCCGGCTACGCCCGCCTGCTGACCGACGAGGCCATCGCGCTCGATCCCGGCAACGGCGCGGGCGGGATGCCCTCGTTCGTCGGCCTCGCGATGTCCGGTGCCCTGCTCGTCCTCGCCGTGCTCATGTTCTTCCGGCTGCGGGGCGCGACCCGGGCCTGGCGCCCGTCGCGCAGCGGTTTCCGCCGGCGTCGCACGGATGCCGCGCTGGCCGGTGAACGCCCGACGATCACCCTCGCCGACGTGGCAGGTGCCGACGAAGCGAAACTGGAGCTGACCGAGACCATCGAGTTCCTGCGCGATCCGGGCCGCTTCGTCCGGCTCGGCGCGACGGCCATCCGGGGTGTGATGCTGCACGGCCCGCCCGGTACCGGCAAGACCATGCTCGCGAAGGCGGTCGCCGCCGAAGCCGACGTCCCGTTCTTCTCCGTGTCGGGATCCGAGTTCGTCGAGAAGTACGTCGGGGTCGGCGCCGGTCGCGTCCGCGAGCTGTTCGCGAGGGCGCGGGCCGCCGGTCGAGCCGTCATCTTCATCGACGAGATCGACGCGATGGCCAAGTCGCGGGGCGGGTCCGACAGTCACGAGGAACGCGAGCAGACCCTCAACCAGCTCCTCGTCGAGATGGATGGCTTCGGGACGAAGGACGGGGTCGTGGTCATCGGCGCCACGAACCGCCTCGACACGCTCGACCCCGCCGCCATGCGCCCCGGTCGCTTCACCCGCAAGATCCACGTGCCTCTGCCCGACCGCGACGGCCGGCTCGCCATCCTGGCCGTGCATGCGCGAGGCAAGCCCCTGACCGCCGATGTCGACCTTCCGGGTATGGCGCGGCGGACCTACGGGTTCTCCGGTGCCATGCTCGCCGACCTGCTCAACGAGGCGGCCATCCTGGCGGCACGCAACGGCCTCGATGCGATCAGTCCGGTCGAGGTCCACAACGGCTGGCTCAAGACGGCCCTCGGCACGTCGCGCAAGCGCTCGATGGACGAGCGCGAGCGGAGCATCATCGCCGCCCATGAGGCGGGCCACGCCGTGTGCGGCTTCGTCAACGGTGACAAGCGCCGGGTCGAGGAGATCAGCCTGTTCGCGCACGGCGAGGCCCTCGGGGTGACGGTCTCGAGCTCCGAGGACGACGACCTGCCGTCCGAGACGGACCTGCGCGCACGGCTCATCGCGCTGATGGGCGGCCGCGTCGCCGAGGAACTGCTGTTCCACGAGATCACCGGCGGGGCCTCGAACGACTTCGAGAAGGCGACGAGCATCGCGACGACGATGGTCGTCCGGTTCGGCATGGGCCGCGATCCCGAGGCGATCGACGAGGGGCCGACGGGTCGGGGGATCCTCACGACGCTCGTCGGCGACGCGGCCGGCTTCAGCCGCGACGTGCGGGAGGCCCAGACCCGCGCGATCGGAAGCATCCTCGACGACGCCTATACCGCGGCTCGGCGCACGCTGATCGCCGAGATGCGCCGGTTGCGCGACGTCGCCGCGTATCTCTACGAGCAGGAGCGCATCGATGGCACGGAGTTCGAGGCGGTCATGGAGGGTCGCCTCCGACCGACCGATGTCGAGGGCTGGCGGGCGGCGGCCGCTTCCCCGCGCCCCTGGGCGGCGATCCCGACGACGTTCCAGGAGCGACCGACGCGTCTCCCGACCGTCCCGGCGGCCACCGCACCGCCCGCGCCCACGATCGAACCCGACCCGATCCCTGTGTACGTGCCGATGCCCGAGCCGGCGGCGACCGAGCCGACGCCCGCGCCGCCCCGCGTCGCGACTCGTCGACTCGCCAATCGCCGCATCCCGGCGATGCCCGGCCGTCTGCGCCGTTCCGTGGCGGCGATCGTCCGGGATCTCGCGGCAGACGCGGAGCGCTGACCGGGCGCATCTGCCGCACGGGACCCGGTCAGTCGCCGCATGCAAGCGGCCCTTTAGGGCCATGGCGGTCGAACGCGCCCGTTTCTACGCTCGACCGCACATGGCTACCCTTGATCGCCCCTTCCGGTCGCCGGCCGGCGACCCAGCGCAGGCGAGGCGTCCTCGTTCCACCGCCTGGACCGTCGGGATGTGGCTCGTCGCCGCCGTGGCGGTCGTGGCCGCCCTCCTCACGGCGCTCGACCTCGATGGTCGCGCGGTGCTCTGGGAGAACGTCCACTGGACCCTGTTCAGTGGGATCGCCCTTGCGCTCGCGATCCACGGCGCCCGGAGCACGACCGGGCACGAGCGCGGCGTGCGGATCGCCATCTGCATCGCGACGACGATGTGGTTCGCCGGACAGATCGTCTGGGACGTCCAGGGGATGCTCGGGCTGGTCGTCGTCCCGGCCCCGTCCGATTTCCTGTTCCTCGCGACCATCGTCCCGGCCTTCAGCGCGCTGGACCTCGCCATCCGGCACGGCGTCGATCGACGCGAGCGACTGGGGCTGTACCTCGATAGCCTGATCACCTTCCTCGCGATCGCGACCGTCATGACGCTGCTGTTCGGGAGTCTCGTGACCGAGCACGACGCGATCAGCGGGGCGATGCTCCTCAGCCTGCCGATCTCGTTCCTGTCCCTCGGCGGGGCAGGCCTGATCGCGGCGCTCGCGACACGGGCTCGGCCAAGCCAGGGCGGCCTGTTCCTGCTGCTCGTCGGCACGCTCCTGCTCGGTGCGGGATACGTGCCGTGGGTCGCACAGGCTCCGGCCGTGCCCGCAGCGGGGGCGTGGTCGAACTACCTCTTCTCCGTCGGGATCGTGACAGTCGGACTCGCCGGGGTGACGTTCCGGCTTGGGTTCGAGGCGCCGGCGTACTCGGTCCGCCTGGGCGGGTTCATCCGTGACGCCGTGCCGGTGATCGCCGTGGCGGTCGCCGTCGGGTGCCTGGTGACGGTGACCGTCACGAGCAACGACGGCACGCTCGTCCGGCCGCTCGGCTGGGGCGTGATCGCCAGCGCGGTCCTCCGCCAGGTCCAGCTCGTGCGCGAGCGTTCAGCGGCCATCCACGAGGCCGGGGAGGCCGCGTCCCACCTGGCGGCGGCCGAGGCGCGCCACCGGCGACTCATCGAGCGCATCCCCGCGGTGCTGTATGTCGACGAGCGCGCCTCCGCGGACGACCCTCGCTCGCGGCTGACCTACGTGAGTCCGCAGGCCGCCACCCTCCTGTCGCACTCCATCGACGAGCTCATGGGCGACCCCGAGCTCTGGTACCGGCTCATCCACCCGGACGATGCCGCGAATGTGGCGGCGGCTGAGAACGAGCACTTCGGGAAGGGAACGCCATTGCAGCACCGCTTCCGGCTGCGTGACCGCGACGGGCGGCAGATCTGGGTCCGCGACGAGGCGACGCTGCATCGGCTGCCGGACGGCCGCCTCCAGTCGCACGGGGTGTTGATGGACATCACGGCCCAGGTCAACGCGGAGGAAGCCGTTCGCGCCAGCGAGGAACAGCAGCGCCAGATCGTCGAGACGGCGAGCTCCGCCTACGTCGCGATCGATGGCGAGGGTTGCATCACGGACTGGAACGAGCGTGCGATCGAGACATTCGGGTGGTCGCGGGCGGAGGCGATCGGACGACGGTTGAGCGAGCTGATCATCCCCGAGGAACAGCGCGCCGCACACGAAGCCGGCCTGCGCCGCTTCGCGGCTGTCGGCTCCGGGCCGCTCATCGGCCGACGCATCGAGGTCACGGCCCTCGATCGCAGCGGTCGCCGCTTCCCGGTGGAGCTGTCCATCTGGCCGGTCCGGACCGGGGATACGATCCACTACAGCGCCCTCATCCACGACATCACCGAGCGGCGCCGGCTCGAGGACGAGCTTCGCCACCAGGCCTTCCACGATTCACTGACGGGGCTCGCGAACCGCGCGTTGTTCGCCGACCGCCTCGACCACGCTCTCCAGCGCCGGGGCACCGAGGACGTCGGGGTGCTGTTCTTCGACGTCGATGACTTCAAGCTGATCAACGACGGTCTCGGTCACTCGGCTGGCGACGGACTGCTGATCGAAGTCGCTCGGCGACTCGGCGAGGTGATCCGTGCCGAGGACACGGCCGCACGGCTCGGCGGCGACGAGTTCGCCATCCTGCTCGAGCGCACGAACGAGCTCGAGGCGGCCAAGGTCGCGGACCGGGTCATCCGCTCGTTCCAGGCTCCCTTCGACATCGCCGGTCATCACATCAGCGCCAAGGCCAGCATCGGTGTGGCGCTCGGCCGTGCCGGGTCGGACGCGGCCACGGTCCTCCGAGAGGCCGATTCGGCGATGTACGCGGCCAAGCGCAACGGGAAGGGTGTCTGGCAGATGTTTGACGCCTCGATGGCCGGCGGTGGCCTGCTCGAGATCGAGCTGCGCGCCGACCTCAAGGCGGCGATCGACACCGGAGGCCTGACCGTGGCGTTCCAGCCGATCGTCGATCTGGTGACACGGCGCACGGTCGGCGTCGAAGCGCTGGCCCGGTGGACCCACGCCACCCGCGGCGTGATCGAACCCTCGCAGTTCATCCCGCTCGCCGAGACGGCCAATCTCATCGTGCCGCTCGGTCGTTGGATGCTCCAGGAGGCCTGCCGTGCGGTCCAGGCCCAGCGGCAGTCGGTGGACGGACCCGCCGACCTCCACCTCAGCGTCAACATCTCCCCGCGCCAGCTCCTCCACGGGACCATCGTGGACGACGTCCGCGCCGCCATCGCCGATTCTGGGCTCGCGCCGGCGAGCCTGACGCTCGAGATCACCGAGGGCGTCCTGGTCGAGGAGGCCGGCGCGAGCCTCGCGGCACTCGAAGGGCTGAAGACGCTCGGCGTCCGGATCGCCATCGACGACTTCGGGACGGGCTATTCCTCGCTCAGCTACCTGTCGCGGTTGCCGATCGACGTGCTCAAGATCGACCGCTCGTTCATCGCCGATATCGGCACGTCCCTGGAGGCCGCGGCGCTGGTTCGGTCGATCGTCTCGATCGGCCGGGCGCTCCATCTCGAGACCGTCGCCGAAGGCGTCGAGACCGACGAGC
This sequence comes from uncultured Chloroflexia bacterium, assembly GCA_963735785.1. Taxonomy (GTDB): domain Bacteria; phylum Chloroflexota; class Limnocylindria; order Limnocylindrales; family CSP1-4; genus SPCO01. The sequence continues at coordinate 1,985,495 of CAVTMH010000003.1, forward strand.
AGCTCGACCGATTGGTGGGGCTCGGGGCCAAGTTCGGGCAGGGCTACCTGTTCGCACGACCGCTCGAGGCAACCGCGCTGGCCGCCCTGCTCGCACACGGGAGGTCGGACGCCGCGTAGGTCTGCCCTTGTCCGGCGAGTGGTCGGCCTGTTACCGTAGCCGAAAGGTTACTGATCGAGGCGACCGATGATGGGAAGGACAGCGATGGCGACCTACAGCGGCAGTGGAACGAAGGACGACCCGTGGGTGCTGCGGACGCCGCCCGGGACGTCCGAGTACCAGATGTGGCGCGATGACGCGGCCGATCCGCCGGCGATCGTCTGCCAGGTCGGCGGGACCCGGCTCCTGTACGACGCTCGAGCGATCGACGAGCTGCACGGAATGCTGAAGGCCGCCGGCGATTGGGTGCCCCTCGGCGGCGCGGACGAGCAGAAGCCGGCGCCCGATGGCAGTGTCGAGGCATGGGGCCGATCCTCCGATAATCCCCGAGGGGGCTGGTATGGCCTGAAGAAGGGACTTCGCGGCCGGTTCGGTGTGTACATGCCGCCGCTGCTCGAGGCGCTTGGTCTGGCCGAGGTCACCCACGACCCCAAGAACAACCGGATGCGGGCGATCTAGTTCATGGCCGGTCGCCTTGGGGCGACGGCCGGCGACCCTTTCGACGCCCTCGGCGATCCGAACCGGAGGGCCATCGTCGAGCTGCTCGGGGCCGGCGGCCGCTCGGTCCAGGAGCTCGCCGATGCACTGCCGATCAGCCGACCGGCCGTGTCCCGTCACCTGCGGTTGCTGAAGGAGGCCGGCCTGGTACGCGAGGAGCCGGTCGGGACCCGGCGGATCTATCGCCTCCACGACGAGGGGATCGAGGCGGTTCGAGCCTACCTGGCGGAGGTGTGGGGCGACGCCGCGGCGCGTTTCTCGCTGATCGCCTCGAACACCGCGAGTCCCCGGCGGCGGCGATGATCGAGCCCATCCGGCTGAGTTTCGAGGTCTGGACCGATCGTATCGACCAGTGGTGGCCGGCTGACCACACCGCCTCGGGCGAGCCCGACACGACCGTGATCCTCGAGCCCCGCCCGGGCGGTCGAATCTTCGAGCGGACGACGAGCGGCGTCGAGCACGACTGGGGTGAGGTCACCATCTGGGAACCGCCCGCCCGCCTGGGCTATCTCGCGGCGGGCTCGCCTCGCTGACCGGCCCCGATCGATGCGGGGAGGTAATGTGGGCTGACCGGTCTCGGCGTTCAAGCAACTCGGATCGTCATCGTGATGTGCCTTCCCGTCCGCCACCTCGTGTTGCCGTTCGCGTTCGCGGGCTCCAGCGCGCCGGCGGTCTGCAACGGAACCGATAGAGCGGCCTCGTCCGCTGCGGCACGCACACCCGCCAGCGGGTCCACCCTGTGAACGTGAACGACCGTGCCCAGGACGACGTCGCCGTTCCCGCGGCGAGCCTGCGCGACCTCGTCGACCGGCTCGAGACCCTTGCCGGCCGGCGTCTTCGGCTGCGCCCTGCGTCCGATGCCGCCCGGACCCGGGCCGCACGGCTGCGCGATCACCTCGCGGGACATGTCCGTGTCCGAGCACGCAGCTTGGACGCCCCGCTCGTCGTCCTGCTCCTGGGGCCCACGGGAGCCGGCAAGAGCACCCTGTTCAATACGATCGCCGGCCGCGCCGCGAGCCCCACCGGCGTGCTGCGGCCGACGACCCGGACCGCGATCGTGCTGGCGCATCCCGACGACGCCGCCATCCTGCGCGCCGGGACGCTCGCAGGGATCCCCCCGCAGCGACTCCGGATCGATGTCGATCCGGGCGTGGCCCAGGGGCTCGCGCTCGTCGACGCACCCGATATCGATAGCGTGGAGCATGCCAACCGCGAACTCGCCGACCGGCTGGTCGAAGCTGCCGATCTGTGCTTGTTCGTGACGACCGCCACCCGCTACGCCGACCAGGTGCCGTGGCAGGTCCTCGCTCGTGTCCGCGAACGTGGGCTGCCGCTCGTCGTGGTCGTGAATCGTCTGCCGGCCGACGTCGACGACCGACGCGAGGTGCTCGACGATGTGGCCCGACTGTTCGCCGAGGCGGGGCTGGCCCGTCCGCCGGCCGATGGCGTGTCCGTCGCGGACGGCGCGACGGCTGAAGACGAGGCCGCGGACGCCGGGAACCTCGACCTCGACGTGGTCGGGGTGACCGAAGGCGAGGTCGACCCCACGCGCGAGTCGCTCGTGGCGGCGACGGTGGGGCTCGTGACCGCACGGATCGATCACCTGCGTGCCGACCGCGAGGCACGCGTCCAGCTCGCGGCGAGGGCACTCGCCGGTTCGCTCGCGGGGCTGAGCCCGCTCGTCGACCAGATCGCCGACGACGCGGCGCACGAGGCGATCGATGCCGCGGCCTACCGCCGAGTCGCCGCGACCCACCACGAACGAGCCCTGGGTGCGGTCCGTGAAGCGGTCAGCCGTGGGACCTTCCTGCGTGAGGAGGCCCTTCGCCACTGGCAGGACTACGTCGGTGCCGACGACATCACGCGCATCTTCTCGAGGGGCATCGGCGCGGTCCGCGGGGCGATCGCGAGCATCTTCCGACCGACGCGTGCCCCCGTGGCCGAGATCCGCGAGGCGACGACCGATGACCTCATCGCGCTGGCCCGCCTGCACGCTGCGGAAGCCGCTCGCCGCACGGCCTCCGCATGGTCGGAGGAGCGGGCGGTCGCCGAAGCCGTGGCAGCGGATCCGACGCTGTGGGGTCCGTCGGCCCGCTTCGACGAGCGGCTCCGAACCAGGCTCGAGGAGTGGATCACCTCGATCGCGACGGACATCGCCGAGACCGGGGAGGGCAAGCGACGCCTAGCCCGGGGCGCCTCGATCGGGGTCAATGCCGTGGGGACCGGAGTGATGCTCGCAACGTTCATCCACACGGCCGGTTTGACAGGCACCGAGGTCGGCGTCGCGGCTGCCACCGCGTTCGTCAACCAGAAGCTGCTCGGCGCCCTGTTCGGCGAGGCGGCGATGGTCGAGTTGATCGCGAGAGCGCGCCAGCGTCTCGACGGATCCCTCATCGAGACATTCGAGGAGGAGCGTCGCCGTTTCGACAGCCTTGCGCCGGCACCCGACGAGCTGGATGCGTTGGCCGGCGACCTGCGGAGGGCATCGGATGCGCTGCGCGGGCTGCCGAGCGTCGTCCCGATGGACGCGCTTCCGCTGTTCGACCCGCCGAGGGACGAGCACGCCACCGCACCGTCGGGCTCCGCAGCGGGGGATGACGAGCGCGGGTCGTCGCCGGGATGACCGTCGCCGCGAGCTCCCCGGCCGACCGCGATCGGGCTCCCGGGCTCCCGGACTGGGCAGGCCCCACCTTGGGCGAGCACGGGATCGGCGCATGCCTCCTGCGCCTCGATGAGGCGATCGCCGCCGCGGAGACCCTGGGGGTCCCGACCGATGACGCCCGCGCCGTGGCCCGGGAGGTGCACGAACGGCTCGGCTTCCCGGCCGAGACCTACGTCCTCGCCCTCGTCGGAGGCACCGGGGTCGGGAAGTCCAGCCTGCTCAATGCGCTCGCCGGATCACGGGTGAGCGATGCCTCGGCGCGCCGTCCGACGACGTCCCAGCCCCTCGCCTGGGTCGCGCGCTCGAGCCGGTCGGAGCTCGCCGGGCTGCTGGGCTGGCTCGGCATCGCCGACGGCGAGGTCCGCGATCACGACCAGGAGGCGTTGGGCAACGTCGCGATCCTCGACCTGCCCGATCTGGATTCCATCGAGCGCTCGCACCGCGAGCGCGTCGAGGCCATCCTGCCGCGCGTCGATGCCGTCGCCTGGATCACCGACCCTGAGAAATACCACGACGCGATCCTCCATGACGACTTCCTCGCCGAGTGGGTGCCGCGGCTCGATCGACAGGTCGTGGTCCTGAACAAGACCGACCGCCTGTCGGCCGACGATGCCGACCGGATCCGGCGCGACCTCGAACGGGACCTCGTCCTTCGAGCGGGCCGCGCCGGCCGGGCGGCTGGAAGCTCGCCGATCCCCGTGCTGCCGACGTCGGCGCACGAGCCGGATGCGGAGGGCGTCGGAGCATTGCGCGACTGGCTCGTCGCCGCCATCGAGGCGAAGCGGGTCGTCCGGGCCCACGTCGTGACGGCCATCGCCGCCGCCATCTCGGGGCTTGCTCGAGCTGCCGGCGTCGATCCCACGGCGCGGGCCACGCCCTTCGTCGACGGCCCGATGCGGCGCGCCACGAGTGACCGCGTCACCGATGAGCTGCTCCGCGTCATCGACGTGCCGGCGGTCGAACGGCAAGCCGTCGCCGCTACCCGCGCTCGCGCGCGCGCCCGCGGTGCCGGGCCGCTGGCCGGGATCACGTCGCGGATCTATCGCTGGTCCGGCCGGCAGGCGCGAGTCGCGGACCCAAATGCCTTCCTGCGTCGGTGGCGCGAGCGGGGTTCGCTTGCCCCGGCACTGGAGGTGCTCCGCAGCGCGGTCGAGGCTCCGTTGCGCGTCGCGCCTCCGACGACCCGCGCGGCATTGGCCACGAGCATGGACCCTGCGGCCCTCGGGCCCGACCTCGCGCGCGCCGTCGATCGGGCGATCGCCGCGCGCGCCGCGAACGTGCCGACGAGCCGCCTCTGGACGCTCATCGGCCTGCTCCAGACGGTCGCGACCCTGGTCCTGGTGTTCGCCGGGGTGTGGGTGGTCCTGTGGGTCCTCATCAAGTTCCCAACGGACTCGGTGGTCGTGCCCGGACTCGGCCAGCTGCCGATCCCCTTCATCGTCCTCGTGGCCGCCCTGCTGGTCGGGTATCTCATCGCGCGCGCGCTGGGCGCCCATGCGGGCTGGGTCGGCCGGCGCTGGGCCCGGGGCCTGGCCCGGGAGGTCCGCGAGCGGGTCGGGCACGAGGTCGAGCTGTCGGCGATGGTCGGCCTCGACCGGCTGGAAGCGGCCCGTCGCGCGCTGTGGACCGCCGCGCGGGGGGCCGGGGAGGACTGCGCGCCGACGCGTCACTGACGCGAGACGCTCGCGTCAGCTCCCGTCGCCCCCCGCTGCGTTCCCGCAGTCCGTCGCGGCATCCGCCCGCACCTCGAACACCTGGCGATTCACCGTCGCGCTCGGTCCGCCTTCGGCCACGAAGACCGACACGAACGGTTCGAGCCGGTAGGCCGCCCGTGTGGGCTCCAGATCCGCATCCGCAAGCCGGAGGATGAAGACACGGCGGTCACAGATCAGCGCGGCGATACGGCGTTCGCGGGCGCCCCAACCTTCGTAGACGATGTTCGTGTCGTCGACGATGAGCAGATCGGGCCGCCGCCCCAAAACGTAGCGCGCATGCCACAGGGGAGTCGTCGCGTCCCATTCGGACAGGATCGCGGCGTCCTTGGGTAAGGCGTCGAGGACCGTGTCGACGAACGTGCCGGCGGTTCGATCCCCGCTCCGATCAGCCGCCCCCCAGTTCGTGACCGCGAGCCCGGCAGCGAACCCGAGGGTGGCCACGCCGACCAGCCGGCCGACGCCGAGGCCCCGCAATCCGGGCGGTGTGCGCCCGCCGAGGGCCCGGGCGAGCGCTTCGAGCGCGGTCGCCGCACCGAGCGCAAGCAGGAGCCACGGGACGAGCAGGTAATGCTCGAGTCGCAGGTACGTGGCCCAGACATAGAGGTTCGCGATGAGGATGCCGACGCACATCAGGCCGAACGCCGTGCTGCGGCGGACCAGCACGAGCAGGCCGACCACGCCGAGCATGGGCAGGATCGGCGTGCCACGCTGTGCAAGCACCCCCCAGAGCGCCGGTAGGGAACGCACGAATTCGGCGAGCCCGTCGGGTGACAGGAAGCCGAACTGCCCTCGGAACTGGCCGCCGCTCACGAGCCACAGGAAGGCGTCGAGCGTGACCGGATGGTTGTAGGGGAGCGGCGGCGACTGCGCCGCCGCGATCGGGATATAGAGGTAGATCGCGAGCCCCAGCAGGCCGGCGGCCGCGGCCGCGGCGATCGACCAGGGCCGCTCGGCGATCTCCCGGCGCCCCACCCACAGCACGTACAGGGCCACGAACGGGGCCACGAACACGATGAGCAGGTGGTTGCCAAGCGCCAGACCCAGAAGGAGGCCGCCGATGACCAGATCCCTGGTCCGCCGGTGTTCCGCCCAGACCAGCGCGCGATGCAGGAGCGCGACGACGAACAGGAGGTGAAGCGGATTCACCTCGGCGACGGTGGCTGCCGCCCACACGGTCCCGACGACTCCCAGCGCGAGCGCGGCCGCCAGCGCGATCAGCGGGCGGGTCCCCGACCGGAGCAGGATGGCGGCGGTGACAGCGAGCGCCCCTGACACCAGCACGGCCGAAAGCAGGTTCGCCCGGAACGCGACTGATCCCGCCGGAACGTGGTGGGCGACCCAGGACAGGACGATGTAGGTCGGGTAGCCCGTGGGATGGGCCACGCCCAGGACGTGGGGGACGGTCTGCATCTCCCCCCAATCGCCGAACGCGAGACCCGGCAACAGGGTCCGGACATAGAAGATCAGCGCGATCCCGGCGGCGATGGCAGGCAGGACGCGCGCGAACTGCGGCAGGTCGATCCCCTTGATTGCGGTGGTCATCCGGTCGCGTCGATGCCGTTGCGCACGTCAGCGACGTGCGAGTGTACGAGACCGGACCGAGTGGACCCCTGATGCCCGGCAACACAATCGCCCCAGGCGCGTTCGATCGTGGACAGGCCGCACCGTCGCGGCCGACACAGGGGACCGTCCATGCGCTCACGTTTCAGACTCGCGGCTGCGATCGTCGCGCTCCTGTCCACCTTCCTCGTCGCGAACCCGGTCGCTGCGGCCGGCCCGTGGACTGTCTTCTATCAATCGGGAACCAACGCGTACGCCTACACGAGCGACTGCATCGCGCAGTCGACTGGGACCGTGACCTGCGAGGGCCGCTCGCTCGACGTCTTCGAAGGCAAGCTACGCGCGGCGGGCGAGCCGAACCGAACCACCGAGCAGACGTGTTACAGCGAGTTCCGCGAGACGTTCGACGCGGACAGCGGCGCGTTCCAGGAACACCACGCTGTGTTCGGCTGCGAGATCGGGGCCGGTACGCTGAGCCCGAACGGGTTGACCACGATCACGCTCGCTCCGACGACGATCCAGCTGACCGCGATCGATTGCGACGCGACCGATTGCAGCGAGACGCCAGCCGGCTCGGTCGTCGTGGATGGGACCTGGACGGGTGTCGGGCCCACGTTCAGCCAGAAGGGTCGCAGCAAGTTCGACGACGGCAGTTGCCTGCACATCAACGCTGATCGCAGCAAGTTCCGCTCGGCGTCCTTCGTGGGCTCGTTCGAGGCCATGGACGCCCAGATCCACGAAGGGACGTTCACGTTCCGCACGGACTGCTCATTCGAGGGCTGACCCACCATGCGGGCGGGGTCAGGCGACCCCGCCCGTTTCGTGCGAATCGGGCTTGTGCGACTCGCCGCCGAAGCGGCCGGGTTCAGCCTTGCGCGGCGGGAGCATCCACGATGCGTGCGTGGATGTGCGCGGGCGCCGTCACGGCGGCGATCACCCGCTGGAGGAAGCCGTCACGCGGCTGGCTCAGGGACGCGCACTCCAGCCAGACAGCGCCATCGCGCCAGACCGGGGTGGTGTGACGCCCACAGGGGCAGACGGGCTCGGCATCGTTGGCGCGCTCGATCAGGTCGACGACCTGGCGGTTGTTGATCATTGAAAGCAAGTTCTCCATCCGGTTGATACGGGACGTTCCGTATCATACCAGACACAATGGCTGCGATGCAAGACGGTCCGTATCGAAACCTCGCTGCGACCCAAAGCCCCGTGCCCGTGCAGCAGAAGGTTGCGTTGATACGGTCCGTCTCGTATCATCCGTGCCCCATGACCAACCGGACAGCGCCTGGAGTCCAGGAGGAGCCTTCGACCCCGGGGATCCTGACGCCGTCACGCGGCGGGAGGCCCAGGAGCGACGAGGTCCATCGCAAGATCCTCGAAGCGGCACGCGATCTCCTCAGCCAGGATGGCTTCAGCGATCTTCGGCTCGAGCATGTCGCAACGCGTGCCGGCGTCGGCAAGGCCACGATCTACCGGCGGTGGGGCTCCAAGGAGGCCCTCGCCCAGGAGCTGCTGGCCGAGCTCGCGGCGCCGCACATCGAGATCGTCCAAAGCGACGACACCCGGACCGAGCTCCTGGCGGCCGTCGTCAATCCCATGCGTGCCGTCACGGACACCCCGTTCGGCCCCGTCATCCGGGCGCTCCTGTCACAGATCGCGGTGAACCCGACCCTCGGGGACCCGTTCCGCGCGACCGTCGTCCAAGCGCGTCGGGACGAGGTCGCTCGCGTGATCGCCCGGGGCATCGCACGCGGCGACCTCCGGCCAGACGCCGACCCCGAGATCGCCACCGAGCTCCTCGTCGGGCCCGTCTATTTCCGCTTGATGTTCGGGGGGGAGCTCACGCTCGCCTTCGCGAACCGGGTCGTCGACAGCGTGCTCCGTGGGTATGGGCGCCGGGACTCGGCACGGTTTGCGACGGGGAGTCGTCCGTCTCCCTGACCAGCCGACCCGACCGGTCGTAGGTCCGCCGAGCGCACCTTGTCACGGAATCACGGCGGCCAGCAACGACTCTGCAAGGTCTCGACCATCCACGAGCCGGTACATTCGAGGCCAGCCGATCCGACCCAGGCGGATGGAAGGTGCCACGATTCGGAGCCTGCAGCGCGCCACGCCGATTGAACCGGTCGCCGAACAGCTCGAAGGGCTCGATCCGGCAGCCTTGCTGAGCGCCCTCCGTGCTCTGCGGAACGGTGACCTCCGCGCGCGCCTGCCAGAGGGCGGCGAGGGCATGGCCGGCGCCATCGCTGCGACCTTCAACGAGATCGTGGAGCTGAACCAGCGCACCGCCCAGGAGCTGCGCCGTGTCAGCCGGGCCGTCGGTCGAGAGGGCCGGATCAGCTACCGCGTCTCGATCGGGCCCGCCGGCAGCTGGGCACGGAACGAGGCCGCGATCAATCAGCTGGTCTACGACCTGACCGAGCCGATGCTGGAGGTGAGCCGGGTCCTCGATGCCGTGGCCCGGGGCGATCTCTCGCAGCGGATGGCGTCCGAGATCGAAGGACAGCCGCTCCGCGGCGAGTACAAGCGACTCGCGGACACGATCAACACCATGGTCGACCAGCTGAACGCGTTCGCCAGCGAAGTGACGAGGGTGGCGCGCGAAGTCGGCACCGAGGGCAGGCTCGGTGGGCAGGCGGATGTCCGTGGCGTCGGCGGGACCTGGAAGGACCTGACCGATTCCGTGAACTCGATGGCCGGCAACCTCACGGCCCAGGTGCGCAATATCGCGGAGGTCACGACCGCGGTCGCGGGCGGCGATCTCAGCAAGAAGATCACGGTGGATGTCCGCGGCGAGATCCTCGAGCTCAAGAACACGATCAACACCATGGTCGACCAGCTCAACGCCCTCGCCGGTGAAGTGACGCGTGTCGCCCACGAGGTCGGCACCGAGGGCAAGCTCGGCGGTCAGGCAGACGTTCGCGGCGTTGCGGGCACGTGGAAGGACCTCACCGACAACGTCAATGCGATGTCCCGCAATCTCACCGCCCGTGCCCGCAACATCGCCGAGGTCACGACCGCGGTCGCGCGGGGCGACCTGAGCAAGAAGATCACCGTCGACGTGCTCGGCGAGTTCCTCGAGCAGAAGCACACCATCAACACGATGGTCGACCAGCTCAATGCGTTCGCGAGCGAAGTGACCCGGGTCGCCCGCGAGGTCGGCACCGAGGGCAAGCTCGGCGGCCAGGCCGACGTCCCGGGTGTGGCCGGCACCTGGAAGGACCTGACCGACAACGTGAACTCGATGGCGGGCAACCTGACGGGCCAGGTCCGCAACATCGCCGACGTGACGACGGCGGTCGCCCGGGGCGACCTGAGCAAGAAGATCACCGTCGATGCCCGCGGCGAGATCCTCGAGCTCAAGGACACGGTCAACACGATGGTCGATCAGCTCAATGCCTTCGCAAGCGAGGTGACCCGGGTCGCTCGTGAAGTGGGCACGGAGGGCAAGCTCGGCGGCCAAGCGGACGTTCGGGGAGTCGGCGGCACGTGGAAGGACCTGACCGATTCGGTGAACCAGTTGGCCGCGAACCTCACGACCCAGGTGCGTGCCATCGGCGAGGTCGCCACCGCGGTGACCCGTGGCGACCTGTCGCGATCCGTTCAGGTGCAGGCTCAGGGCGAGGTCGCGCTCCTCAAGGACGATGTCAACGAGATGATCCGCAACCTGCGCGAGACGACACAGCGCAATCGCGAGATCGACTGGCTCAAGACCAACATCGCCCGTTTCGGCCAGCTTCTCCAGGGCCAACGCGACCTGACCATGGTCGGACGATTGATCCTCACAGAGCTCGCGCCGCTGATCGGGATCCAGCGCGGCGTCTTCTACCTGGCGGACCCCGAGGTTGAGCCGGCCAGACTGAGCCTGCTGGCGACGTACCCCCGCCGTCTGACGCCCGAGCCGGCCGCCTCGATCGCCTTCGGGGACGGTCTGCTCGGGCAGGCGGCCGAAGACCGCCGACTCATCCATCTGCGCGACGTCCCGTCCGACTACGCCACGATCACCTCGGCGCTGGGCAGCGCGACACCGCGGTCCGTGGTGCTGCTGCCCATCCTGTTCGAGGACGAGACGCGGGCCGTCCTGGAGCTCGCGTCGATCGAGGGCCTCAACGATATCCACGTTGCCTTCCTCGACCAGTTGGGGGAGAGCATCGGGATCGTGCTGAGCACCATCACCGCCAACATGCGTGCCGAGGACCTCGTCCAGGAACAGGCGGCCCGGGCCGAGGCGGAATACGGCCTGGCCCGTCTGCGCCAGGTCGTCGACGTCATGCCCGAGGCGATCCTCATCGCGGATGCGAAAGGCCGGGTCTACCTGAGCAACGCCGCGGCGGCGGAGATCATGGGCACCGTCCCCGAATCCCTGATCATCGCGACGGACGGCGCCGATGGGGCGCGTCGCGTGGACGGCACGGCCTATGTGCCGGCGGATCACCCGCTGGCGCGTGCGGTCTTCCACAGCGAGGTCGTGCGCGGCGAGCAGCTCGTGATCACCAACGCGATCACCGGCCGCGAGGTGCCGATCCTCGTGAACAGTGCCCCCTTGAGCGACGGCCAGGGTCATCCGGCCGGGGGCGTCGCCGTGTTCCAGGACATCAGCCCCTTGCGCGATCTCGATCGCCAGAAGGACGAGTTCCTCGCGGCCATCTCGCATGATCTCAAGACCCCGGCCACGATCATCAAGGGCAATGCCAACCTGCTGCAGCGGGCGCTCGCGCGCGGCGACAGCGAGGGCTCCGGCCAGATCTCCGAGGGCCTCGACGTCATCGACGAGAGCACCGGGCAGCTGGTTCGTCTCGTCGACGAGCTGCTCGACCTGACCCGCCTCCGGATGGGCCACGAGCTGGAGCTCGACGTGGGCCCCGCGGACCTGATCAGGATCGTCCGCCGGCTCGCCACCGAGTACCAGAAGATCAGCCCACGCCACACCATCGAGATCGATGCGGAGAGTCCTCGCGTCGTCGGCGACTGGGACGAGGCCCGCATCGAGCGGATCGTCAGCAACCTCATCTCGAACGCGGTAAAGTACAGCCCCCGCGGCGGAGAGATCTCGATCCAGGTGACACAAGAGGAACGCGACGGCCAGGACTGGGCGAACCTCATCGTGCGCGACAACGGCATCGGCATCCCGCCCGCCGAGCTCGACCGCGTCTTCGAGCCGTACTACCGGGCGTCGAATACGGCGGGCACAGTGAGCGGCAGCGGCATCGGCCTGGCCGGCACGAGGCACATCGTGGAACAGCACGGGGGCCGGATCACGGTCGAGAGCCAGGTCGGCGACACCACGTTCACCGTGCATCTCCCCCTGATCCAGGAGCCTATCGAAGTCCTCGAGGCCTGATCCGGCAACACCGATGAGTTCCGGAGCGATCGGCGGTCTAATAAAGTGGCGCCCGACGAGATCACTCGTCGGCGCCTCCGAACCTCACATCCAGCAACCTGGAAGGAACGCCGCCATTGGTCGCCCCCGAGGATCCGGCGCCGGTCCCGATCCGTGTCCTCGGACGGCCGCCCGAGCCGAGCGCGATGGTCGTCGAGATCGCTGGTCGGATCGATCCCGCCGACATCCCTGCACTGTGTGAGCGCGTTCGCCTCGCCCTCGAGGTGAGCACCGCCCGTGTCGTGGTCTGCGACGTCCGCGCGCTGGTCGATCCGGACTGCGTTGCGGTCGATGCCCTGGCTCGGCTGCAGCTGACCGTCACGCGGCTTGGACGTCGCCTTGTGTTACTCGATGTCTCGCCGCAGCTGCGGGCGCTGCTCTGCTTCGCGGGCCTCAGCGAGGTCCTCGCGCAGGGCGCGTCAGGCGTCGAGTCGCGGCGGGAGCCCGAATAGCGGGAAGAACGTCGCGGTGTCCAGGAAGAAGACGATCCCGTCGATCGCACCGTCCTTGATGTCCAGGACCTGGAGGGACCAGGGCTCGTAGCCACCTCCCGGGCTCGGCTTGTACTGCCCGAACGCCGGCGAGCCATTGGCCACCGTCGGGATCAGGCGCGAGCCCCGGCAACCGATGCCTGGCCCGAGGCACCACTTGCGGATATCCTCGTGGGTCTGCAGCCAGAGCTCGTACGGCGGCATCGACCAGGTCGCGTCCTCATGCAGGAGCGCCGTGAGCGAGTCGAGGTCGTATCGCTCGAACGCGTCGACGTAGCGGGCGAGGAGGGCCCGCTGCTCGTCGTCCGTCGGCTGGGCCGGTGTGTCGCCGACCTCCTTGGTCGCGAGTGTCGCCCGTGCTCGCTGCAAAGCGCTGTTGACCGACGCGACGCTCGTTTCGAGCAGCTCGGCGACCTCGGTCGCCTGCCACTGCAGGACTTCGCGAAGGATCAGCACTGCCCGCTGCCGTGGCGGAAGGAGCTGCAGCGCGGCGACGAAGGCAAGGCGGATCGACTCGCGCAGCACCATGACGTCGGCGGGATCCCCGCCGACGGGGACCATTCGGCTGTCGGGCATCGGCTCGATCCACGCGCCATCGGGGAGCGCCGCGCCAAGCGGCGAATCGGCCGTCTGCGCCGGGGCGAGGTCCATGGGGCGGGCCCGACGCGCCCGGCCACTGAGCATGTCGAGGCAGACGTTCGTCGCGATGCGGTAGAGCCACGACCGGAGGGCCGCCCGCCCTTCGAAGCGGTCGATGGCCCGCCATGCCCGCACCATCGTGTCCTGGACGGCGTCCTCCGCCTCGAACGCCGAGCCCAGCATCCGGTAGCAATAGGCCGTCAATTCGACGCGGTAGGGTTCCAGCTGGAGCCCCAGCCCGTCCGCCGCGCCGAGCCGCGCGGTCTGGGCCCCAGGCGACCCGGAGGCGAGATCAGTCATCGGGCGATGATACCCGCCGATCGACGCCCGGACCCCGGCGAGGATCACGCTCCCGCCGCGGCAGGACCTGCGCCCACGACCTCCGGATGCGCGTTGCCGGGGTCGCTGCGTCGACCTTCCTCCGCGTCACTGCTGGCACCGGGCTCGGCTCCCGACGACATGTTGCGCAGGACCACGACCGCCAGGACGGCGACCGCGATGGCCATGACGGCGCTGATCCCGGCAGCCACCTGCATCCCCTGCACGAACGCCTCTCGCGCGACCTCGAGCACGGTCGTGCCGAGCTGACCGGGAAGCTGTCCCGCGACGCCGACAGCTCCGCCCAGCGTGTCGCGCGCGATCGCCGCGGCGTCCGGCGGGGACGGCCGCGGGCAGACCGCTGGCCACGTCGCTTCGGTAGATGGCGACGCCGATGCTGCCCAGGATGGAGATCCCGAGCGCCCCTCCAAGCTCGGCGCCGGTCTCGGAGATCCCGGACGCGGCGCCGGCGCGCTCCGGCGGCGCGGACCCGACGATCAGCTCGGTGGTCAGACCGACAGACCGGCGCCAGCCCCAGGGAGATGATGACCGACCCGGCGACGACGATCGCGAGGCCGTCCGATCCACCGACCTGGGTCAGCACGCCGAGACCGGCGGCCGCGATCGCCAGCCCTGCGCCCATCACGTACGCCGGACGGACCCGGCGGACGATCCGCGGCGCCAGGTTCGACCCGACGATGAACCCGATCGCCGACGGCACCGACCAGAGACCGGCCTCCAGCGGCGACAGCCCGACCACGAGCTGCAGGTACTGGGCGACGAACAGGAAGTAGCCGACGGCCACGAAGATGGCCAGGAAGTTGATCGCCAGCGACGCGCTGAAGGACGGGATCCGGAAGAGGCGCAGGTCGATCATCGGGTCGGCCAGGGTGAGCTGCCGGCGGACCCAGACGACGCCGACGACGAGGCCGACGACGATGGACGCGATCGGGAGCAGCCCGAGACCGTCCTGGGCGATCTGCTTGAGCCCGAAGATCACGGCCAGGACCGCGACCAGGGACATCACGGCGCTCGCGAGGTCGAGCCGACCTGCGTCCGGGTCCCGGTACTCCGGCAGGACGATCGGCCCGAGGACCAGCAGCAGCACCATCACCGGCAGCGCGAGCAGGAAGACCGAGCCCCACCAGAACTGCTCGAGCAGCACGCCGCCGAGCACCGGCCCGATCGCGCTACCGGCCGAGAACGCCGAGATCCAGACGCCGATCGCGACCGCGCGCTGCTTCGGGTCCTGGAACATGCTGAAGATGAGCGACAGGGTCGACGGCGCCAGGGTGGCCCCGGCGATCCCGAGCAGGGCCCGGCTGACGATCAGCATCTCGGCGCTCGTCGAGAACGCGGCCAGCAGCGACAGCACGCCGAACGCGGCGGCGCCGATGAGCAGCAGCTTGCGCCGGCCGATCCGGTCGCCGAGCGTGCCCATCGTGATCAGGAAACCCGCGACCATGAAGCCGTAGATGTCGATGATCCAGAGCAGCTGCGCGCTGCTCGGCTTGAGGTCCTCGCTGATCGACGGGCACCGCGAGGTGCAGCACGGTCAGGTCCATCACGTACAGCAGGCACGCGAGCGCGAGGACGGCCAGCCCGATCCACTCGCGTCGGCCTGCCTGTCGGATCTCCGTCGTCGTCATCTCGGTCCGTCTCCCTGTGTTTTCGTGGCTCGGTTATGTAGACCGAGATCGGCGGGAAAACTCATCGGTCGAAAAGGCACAAGGTGCCGGTCGCCAGCGTTGCGGCCTACCATGACCTGGATACCTGCCTGCGCCGGGCTCGAGGTGCCGCGGCGGCAGTCGACAAGCCGATGGGAAGGGATGAGCGATGGCGGCTGAGAAAGAGATCGACCCCGCGGTCCCACCGAGCGGACCGGGCTGTGTCGAGTGCCTCGCGACCGACGGCTGGTGGTTCCACCTCAGGCGCTGCGCTGCCTGCGGCCACGTCGGGTGCTGCGATTCCTCGCCATCCCAGCACGCGAGCCACCACGCGGCGGCGGCCGGCCATCCTATCGTCCAGAGCTTCGAGCCTGGTGAGGACTGGTTCTGGAGCTACACGGTCGATCAGTACGGCGAGGGTCCGCCCCTGGCCCCGCCGGAGTCCCACCCCCTCGATCAGCCAGTACCGGGACCGGCCGGGCGCGTGCCGCCGGACTGGCAGTCGCGGCTGCATTGACGACGTCCGGTCCGGCCGGGCCGCGCGGCAAGG
Organism: uncultured Chloroflexia bacterium; assembly: GCA_963735785.1. Classification (GTDB taxonomy): domain Bacteria; phylum Chloroflexota; class Limnocylindria; order Limnocylindrales; family CSP1-4; genus SPCO01. The sequence continues at coordinate 2,001,131 of CAVTMH010000003.1, forward strand.
GGCCATAATCGGGGGCCATGGACCAACCCCGTCTGCACGCAGCCCTGGGTCAGGAGCCCATTCGCACGATCGGGCGCGATGAGCTCAAGTCGAAGCTCGACATGGGCGACGACATCAAGCTGATCATGGCGCTGAACCGCTGGGCGTACGACGCGAAGCACATCCCAGGGTCGATCCACTTCGATACCCCCGACGAGCTGTACCGGGCGGTCGGGCCGGACGACGAGGTCGTCGTCTACTGCTCGCATGTCGACTGCCTCTCCAGCGTCGCGCTATATCGCGATCTCGTCCGGCGCGGCTATCGCAACGTGCGGCGCTACTCCGGTGGCCTGCTCGACTGGGAGGATGCCGGGCTGCCGCTCGAGGGCGCATTCCCGGGCGAGCCATGACCCGACTGCGACCGGACGCCGGGGGGACGCCGGACCACCCCTATGCCGCCGAGCTCGAGGCCGAACGTTCCGGCTGGTACGAGCTCGCGGGCTTGGCGCGCTCGCTGACACCTGGGGAGTGCCTGATCCCCGGCTACTATCGCGATCCGGACTGGACCGTGCGCGACCTCGTCGCCCATGTCGGCACGTGGCTCGCCGAGGCGGAGGTGCAGTTCGAGCGGATGAGCGCGGGGACCTACGAGGGTCACGAGATCGACGTGGATGGGCTCAACGCCATGTTCCTCGAGTCGATGGCGGGACAGCCCTGGGAGGTCACCTGGGTCCAGGCCAACGCCGGTCGCACGAGGATGGTCGAGGAATGGAGGCTCCTGAAGCAGCCCGACGACGAAGCGGCTTGGTGGATCCGAAAGTCGGGTGGCGAGCACTTCGCCGACCACCTCGGCCGGCTGCACGAGTGGACCGCCGAACTGATCGAGCGGCGCGGTCGCGGACGATGACCGACCGCGACCGCATCGACGCCGTGAACGCGCTGCTCGTCCAGGCCGCGGAAGCACATCACGTGTTCGAGACGACCGAGCTGGGGGGCGCCTACGACCGGGACTGGCCGCGCTGGTACGCGGCCTATGCAGTCGAACAGGGGATCGGCGTCCTGGTCGGCCATCCCGTCACGATCGATCGGTTGGAGCAGCTCCTGACGAGCAGCAACACTGCGTTCGAGCAGACGGAGTCGAAACCGACCGAATCATGGGCTGCCTACGCCGCGCGCCGGATCGTGGCGGACCTGTCGCGACCAGCACCCGAGGTTCATGCCGCCGACAGGTAAGGTTCGTGCGATGGACAGCGGCATGGATACCGCCGGCGCGACGATCGAATTCGACGGCGTCAGCAAGCACTACGACGTGCGAGCGAAGGGCACGCCGGGCGCGGTCAACGACCTCTGCCTGACGGTCCCCGCCGGCAAGATCTGCGTTCTGGTCGGGCCATCGGGCTGCGGCAAGACGACCTCGCTCAAGATGGTCAACCGGCTGATCGAGCCGACGAGCGGGCGGATCCTCATCGACGGCGAGGACGTGGCGCAGCGGAGCGTCACGGAGCTCCGGCGCGGGATCGGCTACGTGATCCAGCAGGTCGGCCTGTTCCCGCACCAGACCATCGGCGAGAACGTGGTGGTCGTGCCACGGCTCCTGGGCTGGCCGGCGGCCCGGCAACGCGAGCGCGCGGAGGAGCTACTGGAGACTCGTCGGCCTCGACCCGGCCCGCTATCGCGACCGCTATCCGAGCCAGCTGTCGGGCGGCGAGCGGCAGCGTGTCGGCGTCGCCCGGGCGCTGGCCGCGGACCCGCCGATCATGCTCATGGACGAGCCGTTCGGCGCGGTCGACCCGATCGTCCGCGAACGCCTCCAGAACGAGTTCCTGCGGCTCCAGGAGGACCTCGCCAAGACGATCCTGTTCGTGACCCACGACATCGACGAGGCGATCAAGATGGGCGACCTCGTCGCGGTCATGAAGGTCGGCGGCCACCTCGCCCAGTTCGGGCCGCCCGACGAGATCCTGGCCGCCCCCGCCGACGACTTCGTGGCGCGCTTCGTCGGTGCCGACCGCGGCCTGAAGCGCCTGTCACTGATCCGCGTGGGCGACGCTCGATCTCCGTTCGCCCGTCATGGCCAGGCCGGGGGACGACGCGGCCAAAGCGCGCCGGGAGGCCCTCGCTGACGAGTTCCCGTACCTGCTGCTGGTCGACGACGCGGATCGGCCGATCGGCTGGGTGCGCCCGAACGACATCCAGACGCCGGGCGCCCTGACGCGAGGACGTCGCGGTGCCGATGTCACCGCTGCTCGATCGCCGCGCGACGCTGAAGGACGCGCTCTCGCTGCTGCTCGACGCCGACGTGCAGGCGGGCATCGTGGTGGACCGCAACCGGGCGGTCGTCGGCTCGTGACCGCCGAGATGATCGCGGACCGCATGCGCGATGGTCGCCCACGTGGTGCCCGACGAACCGTTCCCGCCGCGACGAACCGGACGCGCCGTCGAGGTGACCAGATGAACTGGGACTGGATCCGCGGGCAACCTCGGCTCGATCGCCGACGCGGCGGTCGACCACGTGGTCCTGACCGTCATCGCGGTCGGGGTCGGGCTTCGTCCTGAGCCTCGGACTCGCCCTGCTGATCTACCGCGATCGGCGGTTCTACGGGCCGGTCAGCGGGCTCACCGGGCGTCCTCTACACGATCCCGAGCCTGGCCCTGTTCGCCTTCCTCGTGCCGATCACCGGGCTGTCGTTGCTGACCGCCGAGATCGGTCTCGTCAGCTACACGCTGCTGATCCTGATCCGCCACATCGTGGCGGGCCTCGATGCCGTCCCGCGCGAGATCGTCGAGGCGGCCGACGGGATGGGCTTCACGCCCGGCCAGCGGTTGACCCGGGTGGACCTGCCGCTGGCCGTGCCCCTGATCGTGGCCGGCCTGCGGATCGCGACGGTGACGACGATCGGCCTCGTGATGGTCACGGCTCTCATCGGCGAGGGCGGGCTCGGCCAGCTGATGCTGCGCGGCTTCAACTTCCGGAACTACACGGCCGTCTACGTCGGCGCCATCGTGACCGTCGGATCGGCGGTGGCCGCCGACGCTCGCCATCGCTGGCACTCGGTCGCGCTCGCGACGCCGTGGACACGGCGGCGCTGACATGGACGTCGGGCAGGTCGTCGCGTGGTTCACGGATCCGGCCAATTGGATGGGCACGAACGGCATCCCGAACCGGCTGTTCGAGCACGTCTGGCTGTCCGGGCTGGTCGTGTTGGTCGGGTCGGCGATCGCGATCCCGGCGGGGCTCGTGATCGGACACACCGGGCGTGGGGCGTTCCTCACGGTGTCGATCGCCAACCTCGGGCGCGCGATCCCGTCGTACGCGCTGCTGCTCATCTTCTTCACGTTCTTCGGGATCGGCTTCGCGACGACATTCCCGGCGCTGCTGGTCCTCACCATCCCGCCGATCCTCACGAGCACGTACGTCGGCATCCGTGAGGTGGATCGCGATACCGTCGAGGCCGGTCGGGCGATGGGCATGACCGAGCTCGAGCTGCTCCGCGCCGTGGAGGTCCCGATCGCGCTCCCGGTCATCATCGCCGGCGTCCGCATCGCCGCCGTCCAGGTGGTCGCCACGGCCACACTGGCCGCGCTCGTCGGGGGCGGGACGCTGGGGCGATTCATCGTCGACGGGTTCGCGCTGCAGCAGTTCGACCAGCTCGTCGGCGGGGCCATCCTCGTGGCGATCCTCGCGCTCCTGACCGAGCGCGCGTTCACCTTCCTGGAGGGGGCGGTCGTGTCGCCAGGGCTCAGCGGTCGCGAGCGGCGTATGGGCTCGGCGCCGTTGCCCGTGGGTCGACCCGGCGAGCCTGGGCTGATCTGACCGCCGGGGTTCGACACCGGCCGGCGACCACATCGCTACCGGGCCGCTCCCGGCCGGATGCGGGGACCGCTGGTATCCTCCCCGGGCCTCGACGCGCCGATCGGCGCGGAGGCGACCAGCGAAGAGGAGGACCCATGCGGTACATCCGCACGGCCGCTCTCGGGGCGACGCTGCTGGCACTGCTCGTCGGTGCCTGCACGTCGGGTGGGAGCGGAGCCAGCCCATCCACCGCACCGAGCGCAGCGCCCGCCACGTCTGCCCCCAGTGATGGCGCTTCCACCGCCCCGAGCGGCCCGACCGTCGCGTCCACGCTCGTGCTCGGCGGCCCGCCCGAGTGCCCGGAGCGTCCGTTCTGCCTGCTGGGCCTGCAGGAGAAGTACGGCCTCCAGTTCAAGGAGTTCGTGCCGCTCGACGCCGGTGGTCCGCTCACGGTCCAGGCCCTCACCGGTGGCCAGATCCAGGTCGGACTGCTGTTCACCTCTGACCCGGCGATCGCCGTCAACGGCTTCGTCCTGCTCGAGGACGACCAGCAGCTCCAGCTTGCCGACAACATCGTCCCGGTCGTCCGCAAGGAGATCGTGGATGCCAACCCCGGTGTGGCGACCGTGCTGAACACCGTGATCTCGCGCCTGACCCAGGAGGAGCTCACGACCCTGAACAAGGCCGTCACGGTCGATCTCAAGCCCGTGGCGGACGTCGCCCGGGACTGGATCACGGCGCAGAACTTCGACTCGATGAGCGCTGGGATCGAGGGCGACATCATCGTCGGCTCGACCAACTTCTATGAGCAGGAGATCCTCGGCGAGATCTTCGCTCAGACCCTGGCATCGAATGGAGCCACGGTCGAGCGCAAGTTCCAGCTCGGCAACCGCGAGATCGTGTTCCCGGCGCTCGAGTCCGGCGAGATCGACGTCCTCGTCGAGTACGCGGCGACCGCCCTCGAGTTTGCGAACGGCGGCGCCGGCGAGGCGACCACCGATCCCGCCGCGACCACCGCGGCGCTCAACGCGGCACTCGCGCCGAAGAGCCTCGTCGCGCTCGACTACGCCGCCGCGACCAACCAGAACGGGTTCGTCGTGACCAAGGCGACTGCCGACCAGTACGGCGTCGTCAAGATCAGCGACCTGGGCAAGCCCGCGCCGTAGGGCTCGAACCGACCCTTCGGAACCTCGAGGCCCCGGTCATTCGACCGGGGCTTCACCCTGTGTCAGCCGGCGAGCCGGGCGATGACACGACCGTCCGGGGCAATGGCAACGGCCGTCGGAACGAGCGCGACGCCGTACTTGCGGGCCAGCCCGCGCTGGGCCCGGACGTCGATCGCGATCAGCCGCCGTCCGGATGCGCGCACGTCTGCCTCGAATGTCTGGCAGTCGGTGCAGAGCGGGTGCCCGAAGCTCACGACGAGATCACCCGGCAGCGGGTTCGTGAGTCCGATGTCGGCGAGATCGATCCGCTCGAGGTGTCGGCTGCGCACGCCCCGCACTCGCGCGCCCACCCGGTAGAGCTCGCAACCGGCGCAGAACCCGGTCGTCGCGGCGAGCAACGCGAGGACGGCGACGACGACCCCGAGACCTGCACCCAGCCACGACAGGCCGACTGTGTAGGCGAGCGTCGCGACCGTCAGCACCGTGAACCCGATCTGGTTCGCGAACCGTGGCGGCCGGGCGTCCTCGACGGAGCCCTCACCGAGGCGCGGCTGAACGAGCTCGAAGTAGGCCACGCACGGCAGACAGTACCGACGACCGAAGCGGAGTCCGACTCCGAGCTGGAGCGCGAGCAGGGCAAGGATCGGCCACAAGCCGGTGACGACGGCGACGACGGCGCCGACCCCGACGGTCGCCTGGTTGAAGCGAGGCGCCCGCGCATCGATCACGTCCTGGTCGCGGAACGGATCGGCGGAACGAGTGTAGGTCGCCATGGATCGGCTCCTCAAGGGATCCGGCCTACTCCGCGACGGGGCGCAGGCGGCCCGTCTCGACCTCGTACACGAGGCCGGTCACCGGGACGGCGTTGAGCCAGGGGTGCGAGCGGATCCGCTGGACCTGTGCCCGCAGGTTCGCCTCGAGGTCCGGGAACGGATGGAGCGGGAGGTCGATCCGAACTCCGGTCGCCTCGGCGATCGACTTCTGGACGACGTCGTCCTCGAACGTGAGCATCCCGCAACCCGTGTGCTCGATGACGAGGATCTCCCTGGTGCCCAGCAGGTGCTGGCTGATCACGAGTGAGCGGATCGCATCGTCGGTCGCGAGACCGCCGGCGTTCCGGATGATGTTGGCGTCGCCCGCCCGAAGGCCAAGCACGTCCTCGACGGTCAGCCGGGCATCCATGCATGCCAGGACAGCAAGGCCACGGCCCGGCAGGAGTGGGAGCTCAGCCAGGTCGAACTGCGCGGCGTACCGGGCGTTGTCGGCGAGCGTGCGATCGAGCTCAGGTGCCCCGGTCGGCGCCCTTTCGGGTTGCGTGGCCATCGATGGCGATCCTCAAGAAAGCGGGTGGGGTGGGCCCGGACGAGACTGGATCCGTGGCGGTCACTCGTCGGTCGTTCTGCCAGAGAAAGACCGCGGCTCCGACGTAGGAGTCCGCGGCCCCGAGGTGTCTGTGGTTACCGCTACCCGTCGTCAGAAGGGTTGCGACCCCAGACCCACTCTTGGCACGGCGGGCCGCCAGCGCATACACCGGTGCTGCTTCAGGATCGTCGGGTCCATCGTTCGGCGAGCGTGGCCGAGGTCCCGGCCGGTCGTCAAGTCCCATCACCCAAACGCAACGTTCGTGCGTGGATGACGCATCCGCCCCTGTCAGTTGCGCTCGAGTGCCACGCGGGCGCCGAGGCCGACCAGGATCGTGCCGGTCGCCCAGCGCATGACGCGCCGCGGGCCGGGGCGAGCGAGGGCCGCCCCGACCGCTCCGAGCAACTCTGTATACACGAAGAGCCAGGTGAGCCCGATCAGGTCGAAGACGACTGCCAATTGCAGCGCTCGTACGGCCGGCTGATCCCCGGGCCCGATGAACTGAGGCAGCAGCGTCAGGAAGAAGACGCCGAGCTTTGGGTTGAGGAGGGCCGACAACACGCCCTGCAGCCACGACCGGTGCCAGGGCAGCGCCGGTCGGTCGTTGTGACCGGCCACGTCGGCGACGTCGCTGGCGCGCAGGGTCGAGATCCCGAGGTAGATCAGGTAGACCGCGCCCGCCAGCTTGAGCACGGTGAAGGCGGCGGCAGAGGTGGCCAGGAGCGTCGAGACGCCGAGTGCCGCGGCGACCGCCCAGCCGAAGACGCCGGTGCAGATGCCCACGGAGGTGGCGAAACTCGCGGACCGGCCGTGGCGAACCACATTACGAGCGACGAGCGCCATGTCCGGTCCGGGGATGACGACGACGGCGATCGAAACGCCGACGAACGCGAGCAGTCGATCGTCCAAGGGCCCTCCAGGCGCGATCGTATCGCAGCGGGATGTTCGCGCCACGCCCGCGGCGGCAGAGTGTGCCCGAAGCTCCACGGGCAAGCTCGTGCGAGCGGGCCGCTCGGTCAGTTTTGTGGAGCGGCTCGGACTCGTGCCTGGACGGCTGTCGCCGGTCGGAGCGTGATGGACGGGTGGGTCCCGATATCCCCTTCGGCAAGTTCGAATCGTCGCCGGCGCGCGATGGTCGCGAGAAGGAGCGTCGCCTCCATCATCGCAAACGACGAACCGATGCACTTGCGGGAGCCCATCCCGAAGGGGATGAACGCCCCGCGCGGCAGGCGCTTCTCCAGGCCGTCGACCCAGCGGTCGGGACGGAACGCCTCGGGTTCCGGGAAGAACCTGGGGTCGCGATGGGTCGAGTACATCGAGATGAGGACGATATGGCGCTTGGGGATCGGGACGCCCCCGACCACGGTTGCGCGGACTGCCTCGCGTCCGGTCACGTAGGCCGGCGGGTACAGGCGGAGCGTCTCGTTCACGATCCCCTGCGCGTAGGACAGACCGGCAACATCTTCAGGCGTCGCAGGCCGGTCGCCGAGGACCGCATCGAGCTCCGCTTCGAGACGATCGCGCGCGGCCCGATTCCGATCGAGCAACATGAACGCCCAGGTGAGCGCCAGGGCCGTTGTCTCGTGACCGGCCAGGAGGAGGGTCATGACCTCGTCCCGGACCTGGCGTTCCGTCATCCCGGCGCCGCTGTCGTCCCGAGCGAGGAGCAGCAGCGACAGCAGATCGCCGCGGTCCTCGCCGGGCCGTCGCTCCCTGATGATGCTGTACACGACCTCGTCGAGTCGCCGGATCGCGCGGGCCAGGGCGCGGTTGCCCGGAGTCGGCAGGGAGGTGGGGATGAGGAACCGCAGGCTCGCGAACCGGCCGTAATAGAACTCCTGGACCTCGGCGCCGAGACGGGCGACCTCCTCGATCCGCGGGGTGACGTCGGTGTCGAAGAGCGTGCGGGCGACGATCCGGAGGGTCAACGCGGTCATCTCCTCCCCGAGATCGATCGCCTCGCCGTCCCGCCATGTCTCGACGCCGTCCTCCGCGTATCGGGCCATTGTCCGGCCGTAGCCAGCGACTCGTTCGCGATGGAAGGCGGGTGACGCGAGTCGGCGATGACGGAGCCATTCGTCGCCTTCGGCGGTCAGCAAGCCTTGTCCAAGGAGCGGGATCAGCATCCGCGTGCCAAAGCTCTTGCGGAAGTCCGCGGCGCGTTCGACGAGGACCTCCTCGATCTCGGCGGGGCCATAGGCCATGTGCGCACGGAATGGCCCGAAGCGGATGGGGACGAGGTCACCGTGCGCGTCCCGCCATCGAAGCATCGCGGCGACCGGGTCGGCCCCGTACTCGCGCATCGTCCCCGACACGAGCTGACCCTTTGGTCCGCTGCCGGTGTAGCGGCGTTCGTAGCCGAGCGGCCGCGGTCCCTGCGCTCGAGCTGTCGAGAGGCGTTCCCGCGGCGACCCGGACTGGCTGACCGGTGCCTCCGTGGCCATCAGTGCACTCTAGACCACGGTGTCGACCGACGCCACAGGGTCAGGCGGCACCCACCGTCAGCGCACCGGCGATCAGCAGCCGTCCTCCGATGGCGGGATGTTTTCCGACTGAACTCGTGCCACCATCGGCCCAGTCCGCACACACCATCGCGTAGGTGCCCGCCTGCAGTTTCGTCTTGAGCTGGTCCTGGGTACCCGCCTCGATCAACGTCCCCGCCACCTCGGAGGCATAGACCGGGATGCCGATCGGGTCCATCCCGGCATCGATACGGGTCTGCTCCTCGGCGACGTGCGTGGCGAGCTCGTCCACCGTGCCATCCTGGTCGATGCGCAGGAGCTGGAAGCTCGCGCGGTCCGTGGGATCATCGTTGACGACCGTGATCGCGACCAGGCCCGGGTCCACCGCCAGTCCGCCGTCCAGGCTGCATCCTCCGTCGTCGAGGGTCGCGGTCAACCGGGCTTCCGCCGGCTCGGCCGCCGATGATTGGGGTTGCCCAGCGCTTGGTGACGTACCGGGCGAAGGTGTGGACGCCGGCGTGGCCGCACATGCCGCGGCCGCGAGCGCGAGCACCCCGAGTCGAGTGATGGTGCCGATCCGCACGTTCATGATTCACCCCTCATGGTTCCTTCAGCATCTCGACGAGCACGTCAGCGCTGGGTAGCGCACCGCCGATCACGTGGCGGACCCGTCCCTCCGCATCCAGCACGACCATCACGGTGGTGGTGCCGCCCTCGTAACCGACTGGGCCGCGCAGCCACGTCCACAGGCTCTCCTGGGTGGGCTCGGGCCCGATGACCGAGACCTCAATCGGCGTCACCCCTGTCTCCCCGAGCAGCGCGTCCCAGCCTGCGAACTGCGGCTGGTCGCCCATCGGCGACGACCACGCGATGACGCCGAATTGCGCGGAATCGCTGATAGCCGCCCGAGCCCCGGTCAGCAACCTCAGCGCATCCCCGATCCCGTCACGGGCGGACTCCGGGGCGTCGGCGCGCGGGTTCAGCCACGGTGGCACGATGACCACGGCCGGCGAACCCCGGAAGGCGTCGAGGTCGAAGGCCTCGCCGCCGAGCAGCGATCCTGCCAGGGGTGGAGCCGGCTCGCCCTCGACGAACATGCCGTCGCCCGGCGGCGGCGACGGAATCGCCGTGCCGGCCAGGAGGGCGTCGATCGCCGCTGTCAGGGACTCGCGCGTCCGCGTCTCGACAAGACCGGCGTACCGACCGTCGGCCTCGAACAGCAGGACCCCGAGGCCCGGATACTCCCAGCGCGGCCAGCCACTCTGCTTGTCCACCAGTACGGCAACGCCCGCCTGGAGGGCGGCATCGACCTCCGCTTCCGCGTAGGCCCCTGCGTGCGAATGGCTTACTGCGGCGGCGTTGAGACGGTCGGATCGAGCCGAGACGACGTCGACGAAGTCGGCGAGGGAGAGGCACGGAACCGGTTCGTGGCAGTCGCTTTGGACGAGGAGCGCGGCCGGCTGGCCCTGCAGCGAGGCGGACCGCCACTCCCCGCCTTCGATGTGCGGCAGCGTGACTTCGATCGGCGCTCTCCCGATGTTCAATCGGATCGAGAAGCCGGCCTCGTGGAGCTCGAACAGGCTCGCGGTCGGCGGTGTCCCCACCTCGAGCCGCGTGGCCTGGGCGATGATGGCGCCGCCGATCTCGCGCTTGACGAGCAGGCTGCTTTGCTCGTCGATCCAGTACCGATCGGTCCCGCATGCGACCTCACGCGCCGGACGCCCTGCGATGGGATCCACGCCGCCCATGTGCCACGAGTCGCATGCGATCGACTGCCCGCTCGACTCGAGCCAGTTCAGCCAGAGTGGCGTCACGAGGGGTGCCCCGGTGGGCCGGTTGAGGAAGCCCGGCGGCAGGATCGACCACTGGGCCGCGTCCCACGTGCCATGGCCCGCCGGGGTCTGGACCTCGAAGCCGCCCACGTACCGGGATGCCGGGCCACCGTACAGGCACGCTTGTCGGAACGCGCCCGCCCCGTCGTAGTCGTACTGCCACAGGAGGTCGCGCCACTCGGGCTGGCTCGGGTCTGCGCAGGCCGTGTACCACCCGGGAATGTCCGCTGGCACCTCGCCGGAGGTGGTCACCATCGTGAACGGCGGTGGATCGCTGTAGACGGCCTGCGACCGGCGGACGAGATCGGCCGGGTCATCGTCCGCGAGGAGCATCGCGCCGACGGCGATCGCCCCGGCAAGCGCCGCCACCAGCAGCGCGGCGACCAGCAGGGTCGAGGTCCGCGGCCAACGCCGTGACCGAGCGGCTTCGACCTGCAGCTCGCCGAACAACCAGTCTGCGAAGACCGCCTCGGGCTCCACCGCGGCAACGTCGACATCGAGTTCGGCGAGCAGCTCGCGCAGCTCACGCTCAAGCATCGCCGTCACCTCGATATGCGACCCGGAAAGCCACCCGGGCTCGCGAAAGCAGCGATTCGGCGGCCGATTCGGTGCGGCCGAAGAGCTGCGCGATCTCTGCCACCGACAGCTGATCAACGTATCGATAGACGAGGGCCAGCCGCTGGTCATGCGGCAGCTGACGCAGGACGGCCTGCACGGCACCGCGCGTCTCGATCGCGGCCCCATCGGCGACTTCGGACGGCTCGATGAGGCGCAGCGACCTGCGCTCGTCGCGCTGGACGCGTCGGAAGTGATCGACGAGCTTGCGCCTGCCGATGACGCACAGCCAGGTGACGACATCGGATCGGCCTTGGAACTGGGCGCGGTGGCGGACGGCCTCGATGAACGTCTGTTGGGTCAATTCCTCTGCCAGCGACTCATCGCCACCGCAGCGCGCCAGCAGGTACCGATAGACACGCGGCAGCGTGCGGTCGTACCACGTCCGGAAGGCCGCTTCGTCCTGGACGATTTCGATGAGCGTGGTCGCGTGCTCGCGGATCGCCACTCCGCGCCTCATGGTGGACATGGCTCAAGCGGAAGGCAACGAGTCGGTCATCTCGATCCATTAGACGCTCGACCTGGCACATTTCCTTCGCGAGAGCGATGCCCTGACGCTCTTGCCAACCGGAACGCAAGGTTGATGCAAGAACCGGACCGAGGACGTCCCCGGCAGCGACGCGTCGCATGGGTCACATTGATCACGCGCCGGCACCTTCTTGAAGGGGCCGGCGCCTTCGAGTACTCGGGTTGGGCCACCGGGGGCTGTCGCTCGTTCAGGGCAGTCGATCAGGCGGGTCCAGCGGGATCAATCGACTGGCGCTGTTCTCGGCGTCCGCCTCAAGCCTCCACGGTCTCCCGCGGATCCACAGACGTTCGATCCGTATCGCGCGCCAGCCCGTAGGCAATCGCACCGGACGGCGGCACCAACTTGGAGGCTCGTCGTGGCCCAGCTGGAGACCGGTAAATCCGTACATGAGCCCCGTCAGGTAGGCGCTGAGGTTCGCGAACATCGGGGATGCCCTCGGCCGATCGGTCCGCGAGGTCGGATACTCATCGGGCTCAAGAAACGGCTCGTTGATGTAGTCGCCATAACCCGTTTCGAGAAGACGTTTGGCCAGGTCCGGTTCGCCGGCTCGGGCGGCGTAGACCGGCAGGAGCGCGCTCAGCATCGGCGAGCCGACGTACTGCGGCGCTTGCTCGACGGCCGCATAGCGATACGTGGCCTTCTCGACCGCGTTCGTCGTGCGGTATCCCACGGGGAATAGCCCTGCTGCGCCCTCCGGGACACCGCCCTGCGGCTCGTCGAGGCGAGCGCCATCGTGGTTGATGATCGCCCCCCGCCGCGAGCTGCGTGGCAACACCAGGGCGTCGGCGATCCGTTCCCACGCCTGCGGGGCGGCAGAATCGATGAGGCGGGCGCACGCGGCGGCCTCGCGCAGGGCCTGAGCGGCGGCCATGTTCGTGAACGCATCGTTGTCGACCCGCTCGTAGTGCTCGCGTGGGCCCACGGTGTCGCGGATCTCGAAGCCGCGTTCGGAGCGGACCACCCGTGACTCGATCCAATCGCCGACGGACCGAAGCACCGGCCAGGCGATCCGCCGTGCATAGTCGACATCGCCCGTGGCGTGCACATAGCCGGCGAACGCGAGGGCGATGTCGGCACTGATGTGGTCCTCGGTGTACGGACGCGCACCCGGCGTCGCCTCTTCGCCATGGAGCGGGCAGCTTTCCCAGGGAAACATCGCGCCTCGCCATCCGTGCATCGCCGCGTGGTCGTGCGCGGCGCGAAGATGCCGGTACCGATAGTCCAGCAACGCATGCGCCGCCCCTGGATCCAGGAGGAGCAGAGGTGGGACCGTGAAGGTCTCGATGTCCCACATCACGTGACCGTGGTAGTAGTGATAGTTCGGCCAGTAGGCCAACCCGAAGAGCGAGGTGCTCGCAAGCGACGACGCATGGACCGAGCTCAGGAGGTAGAACTGGCTCGCGTCCGTGATGGCCTGCCAGCGGCGGTCGGCACCATCGATCTCGATCCGGCCCCGCCAAGCCTCAGCCCAGATCTCGTGGTTCTCGCGTCGCAGTCGATCCGAATCCCCGTTCTGCCCCGAGCGCCGCCATCCGGCCGGCTTGTTCATCCGGACGGGCGTGTGACAGATCCGGTACGAGCGCCGTCAACAAACTCAAGCTGTATCGGCGGCCGGTTCGGCCGCGCAGCCGATACGTCGTCGAGAACCAGCCCCGCTCGTCACTCGTCTTGGGCTCCCGCTCGTGCGTCCGCGTCCCCGGCGAACGATGTCGTGTAGGCGACGCCCAGGGTGGCGATATCACCGCCTGAATGCCACCGCAGTCGACCGTCGACGCCTTCATTGGGTCCCTGATCCTGCGGCTGGGCTTGCGCGTCGGCGAAGCCGGGCACTTCGGATGGGTCCAGGCCGCCGGCGATCGCGAGGTCGGCCGGGGCGTCGAGCCGGACGGACGCCTCGCACGCGACCAGTGTCGGGACGGAGCGCGGGGCAAAGATCAGGGTCTCCACGGTGGCCGTGGTTCCCGCGACCGTGAATGCCCAAGTGGTAAGCAATTCACCCGTCGCGAAGTCGTAGCGCTGCTCGAGAACGCGGACCCATTCCGGCGCCATCGATGCCCAGACCCCGTTGAGCTGCACGTCGGTCGCGACCGCGTACGGCGCTCGGGTGAAGCCCTCGACCCCGTCGTGTGGGTCGAGGCCGGCGAAGCCACCGACGATCGTGGTGCCGCGCAGGCTGGGGATCCCGGGGCAGCGCATGCCCGCGAGACCATTCGACACGTACGGGGGAAGGGCGCTGACCGCGCGACCCTTGACCGGCTCCGGGCTCAACGGCATTGGCACTCGCGTCCTCCCTCACATTGCATTCTCCGCGAGGCAGGCTCGGGATCGATCCGGGCACCCTGATCCAGAGCGCGCATTCGGCCGGCCCGTTTGGCAGTCGGCAAGGAGGCCGGACCGAGGATGATCGTCCCCGCGATCCGAGGCGCGTCCATCCATCGTTCCAGTGCGTCGCGATCGTCCGCGAAGACGACCGCGTTCCAACGATCCGCCTGGTCGAGCGCCCCGGCGCTGGGGACAAGCAGGGCGTCGCACACGCCGGAGGTGCGCAGGCGCGTCGCGAGCGCCACAGTCCGCTCTTTGTCGAAGATCCACCGATCGCCAGCGGGTAGGTCCAGCGCCGACCGGACAGCAGGATTGCGTAGGTCCAGCACCCGGCGCAGGCTGAGCTCCAGACAGAGGAGGTGCGAGGCCCCGTTCAGATCCTCTGGATGCCGACCGGACTCGATCAGTGCCAGCCCGGCATCGCTGCTGAGATAGATCGTGGCCTCGCCTTCGCGGCTCCACCGATTGGGTCGGTCAGAGACGAGATTGCCCACCGCATCGAATGGAGCGTCGGCCGGGCGGCACACCCAGGCCACCTTCCGGACTGGCTCCACGAGGCGCGCAAGGCTCATGTGCCGACAGTGCCCCGAAACCGATATCGCAGGCCGGTCGCGATGCAGACCTGCGGATTGCACCGCGCTTGCAGTCGCACCCGCCGCCCGAGCAAGAAGGCGATGTGAAACGGACGTGCAACCGGTCTCCGAGACTCAACGAGGACGCAGACACGGGAGAGGCGGACACTCGTTGGCGGACCCCCGGAAGCAATGGAGGAAGACGATGCAGGAGCGCGAAAGTGACCGGCTCCGGCGGAACGATCCTCGAACCGCCCAGGGACGCGGTAGCGACGAATACGAGGAGTACGCCGAAGGCCGGAGCTCGATGACGCCACGGTCCACAAACTCGCCCGCGCGCCAGGAGGACGACTGGTCCGCCCGCGAATTGGGCGGCGGATGGTCCGGCTATGTCGTGCCGTACCGCTATTACGGTCCAGGCTATCGGGGAGTCGGCTACTACTCGGTGATGTACCAAGGCGCCGGCGAAGGCGAGCAGTCGGACGCCCAGGGTGAGTACGACCGACGGGGCGCTCGAGATGCCCAAGGTTCGGGCTGGAATGCGCGTGCCGAGGCGTTCGGCGGTGGCCGACCGGATCGCAGCTTCGCAGGACGCGGCCCGAAGGGCTATCAGCGGTCGGACGAACGACTCCGGGAGGAGGTCAGCGATCGGCTGATGGCCGACGACCAGATCGACGCCTCTGACATCGAGGTGGAGGTCCGAAACGGCGAGGTTTCCTTGACGGGCACGGTCCGGGATCGTTGGGCCAAGCGACGCGCCGAGGATTGCGCCGAGCAGGTCATGGGCGTGCGCGATGTCATGAACCAGATCCGGGTCCAGGGCGGCCCGGAGGAGCGCGGCAGCGCCGACGCAAGCGTGTCCGGCACGACATCCCGCTCGGGGTCTCGCTCCGACACGGCCTCGTCACAGCGGACGGACGGCGGCAGCCGGTCAGGCCAGAACGAAGCGACCGGCGCGAACGGCCGTCGACGTGCGACGAGTTCGACGCGCTGACAGGCGCTCCGTCGTATGACGCCCCGCCAACAGGCGGGGCGTCAGTTCGCCGGGGACCGATTTCACGATGTTCCTTTAGGCTCTGACCGGGGCCCCATATTGCTACGCTGACGCCATGACCGAGGAGACTCGCCGGCGGTTCAAGCAGTGGCTGTGGCGTCCGCCGCGGCCGCACGGCGAGGTCCGGCCTGACCGCAACGTCAGCTTCCTCGAGCTCTTCTACGATCTGGTCTACGTCGCTGTGATCGCACAGGCGGCGCATCACCTCGCCGATCACGTGACCGTCCGAGGGGTCGCCGAGTTCGTGGTCGTCTTCTCCCTGATCTGGGTCGCGTGGGTCAACGGATCCCTCTACGTCGAACTCCATGGCCGCGATGACGGACGGACACGCAACCTCGTCTTCATCCAGATGGCCATCCTGGCATTGCTGGCGGTGTTCACGGCCGAAGCTCCGGGGGCCACAGGCCCAGCATTCGCGGTCGTGTACGCGGTCTTCCTGGTTGTCATGACGTGGCAATGGAACACGGTCCGTCGTCAGGACCGACCCGAATTCATGGTGATCACCGGGCGGTACGAGGCAGGCCTGGTGGTATCCATCGTGGTGATCCTCGCGAGCGCGCTGCTTCCGCCAGAGCAGCGGCTGATCGCCTGGGCAGCATTCTCAGCCATGTGGGTCGTTGTGATCGTCTTGGCCGGGCGGTCGGCGGTCGGGCTGAGCCCGGGGGTGATGCCGACCGAGTCGCTGGTCGAGAGGTTCGGCCTGTTCACCATCATCGTCCTGGGAGAAGTCATCTTCGGCGTCGTCGATGGACTGGCTCTGGCAGTACACGATGCGACGACGATCGCGACGGGGCTGCTCGCGCTCGGGATCGGGTTCGGCTTCTGGTGGATCTACTTCGACGTCGTCGGCCGGCGACTGCCACGACAGGATGGGCGATCCCTGGCGAACTGGCTGCTGAGCCACCTCCCGATCACGCTGTCCATCGCCGCGGCCGGCGCCGGGATGACCAGCCTCATCGTCCACGCGCACGATGCCGTCACACCCGAGGGGACAGCGTGGCTGGTGTCGGGCTCCGTCGCGCTGGGCATGCTCGCCTTGATCGTGATCGAGCGCGCGCTGGTCGATGCCGAGCGCCTGGCCGGCGTCTATCGACCGCTGGGCACAGCCTTCGCCGCCGGAGCAGCGGGGGCCCTCGTCGTTGGTTGGCTGCGACCGACACCGTGGCTCCTCGCCCTGCTGCTGGGAGCGATCCTCTCGAGCCTCTGGGTGTTCGCGGCCTACCGCTTCCTGGGCGCCGACGCCTGGGGGGAGGCGGCAACGCCCAGCGGCGCGTGACGGGGGAGTGACGCATGGCATCGCCGCAGACCGGCATCTTCGCCCTCGGCACCGCGGCTCATGCCTACCTCGAGTTCGACCTGCTCGCAGCAGCGGACGGGCTTGACGTCGTGGTCAGCGTGGCGCGTCTCCGGGAGCCCCGGACGACGATCGGCGGGGTCAACCTGGTGGCGGGGTTTCGGCCTGAGCTGTGGGCGGTCGTCGCGCCCGACGCCGCACCGGCCGGCGTGGTCGGGTTCGAGGAGCCGATCCACGGCGTCGCCGCCCACGACTTGCCCGCCACGCAGCACGACGTCGTGGTCTGGCTGGCGGGCGCCTCCTACGACGTCGTGTTCGACACCACTCGGTTGATCGTCACCGAGCTCATGGGGCGGGCGGCGCTCGCGCATGAGATGGTCGGGTGGCAGTACCACCACGATCGGGACCTGACGGGTTTCGAGGACGGCAGCGAGAACCCGTCCATCGTGGAGGCCACGTCGGTCGCCCTCGTGCCGTCCGGGCAGCCCGGGGAGGGCTCGTCCATCCTGCTCCTCCAGCAGTGGGAGCACGACGCGGTCGCCTGGGAAGCCCTGCCCGTCGAGGCGCAGGAGGCGATCATCGGTCGCCGGAAGTCGGACAGCCTCGAGCTGGACCCGCGACCGCCGACCTCCCACGTCTCGCGCACCGATCAGGAGCGGTTCGGCAAGATCTTCCGGCGGAACGTGGCCTACGGGACCATGTCCAAGCACGGGACCGTCTTCGTCGGTTTTTGCGGGAGCCAGGGGCCACTCGTGCACATGCTCGAAAGCATGGTCGGCAACGAGTCCGAGCCACCCGACCACCTGACGAGCGTCGCTCGCGCGGTCACCGGCGCCTACTACGTCATCCCGACGGCCGACCGGCTGGCGGCGTTCGGCTTGGAGGATCGCCTCTGACGGTCGGCCCCGTGACGATGGCGATGCCGAGCCGGCATCGCTCGGGACGACCAGTGTGTCGACTAGGGTCCGCCACGGGCGCGACGCGGGAGCGAGACAAGACAAGCTTGATGGCGTCACCGAGCCCATCAGGTCTCGCAGAAGGAGTTCCCATGAGCACCGCCGTCGCGACCCAGACCGAGATTCGGCCATTCCAGGTGGAGGTCCAAGAGGGGCAGATCGATGACTTGCGCCGGCGCATCGCGGCGACGCGCTGGCCCACCAAGGAGCTCGTCACAGACCGTTCACAGGGCGTGCAGCTGGCGACGATGCAGGCACTTGCCCGCTATTGGTCGACCGAGTACGACTTCGGCCGGATCGGGGCGAGGCTGAACGCGCTGCCGCAATTCACGACAGAGATCGACGGGGTCGAGATCCACTTCATCCACGTCAGGTCGCGGCACGAGAACGCGCTGCCGCTGATCATGACCCATGGCTGGCCCGGCTCGGTCATCGAGCTGCTCGAGACCGTCGGCCCGCTCACCGACCCGACCGCGCACGGCGGCACCGCCGAGGATGCATTCCACCTGGTCCTGCCCTCGATGCCCGGCTACGGCTTCTCCGATGAGCCGACCGAGCTGGGCTGGGAAGCCGCCCGAGTCGCACGCGCGTGGGCGGAGCTGATGCGCCGCCTCGGCTACACCCGCTACGTCGCCCAGGGCGGCGACGTGGGTGCGCTCGTGACGGACCTGATGGGTCGCCAGGCGGTCGAGGGTCTGGCCGGCTACCACCTGAACCTGCTCACAGCCGTGCTCGCGATCGGCGATCACCTGCCCAGGGAAACCGAGCAGGAGCGCGCCGCGGCCGCGGCGGTCGCGATGTTCAAGCAGGACGGCTTCGGCTACTTCCTCGAGATGGCCACGCGGCCGCAGACGATCGGCTACTCCCTGCTGGATTCACCGGTCGGGCTGGCGGCCTGGATGCTCGACCACGACACGGACAGCTACTACAAGATGTCCCGCGCGTTCGTCGACGGCAAGCCCGTCGGCAGGCTCACGCGGGACAACATCGTCGACAACATCACGCTGTACTGGCTGACCGGCACCGCCGTGTCGGCGGCTCGGTCGTACTGGGAGGACGGACGAGCGCTGGCCGCAGCGCTTGCCAGCGGCCAGCCGCCTCCGGCGGTCACCGTGCCGGTCGGCTTCACGACCTTCCCGGGCGAGATCTGGGCATCCCCACGCAGCTGGGTCGAGGCGGTCTATCCGGGCCTCGCCTATTTCAACGAGGTCGCCAAGGGCGGCCACTTCGCCGCCTGGGAAGAGCCGGAGCTCTTCTCCGCTGAGGTGCGGGCTGCGTTCCGCTCCCTGCGCTGATGCGCGAAGGCCGGACGCCGCGGATCCCCGCGTCGTCCGGCCTTCACCGTCCAGAGCGCGACCACGTTGGAGACCCGTCAGCTCAGTCGCCGGCGTAGCGTTGCTCGAGCCAGGGATCGCCGTAGTTGTGGTACCCGTAGCCCTCCCAGAAACCGGGCTCGTCCTCATCCCGCAGCTCGAGGCCACGGACCCATTTGGCGCTCTTCCAGAAGTACAGGTGCGGCACGAGCAGACGCGCCGGACCGCCGTGTTCGGGTTCGAGCGGTTCGCCGCCGAAGGAGTAGGCGATCCACGCCTTGCCGCCAGTCAGGTCCTCGAGCGGCAGGTTCGTCGCGTAACCGCCATACGAGTGAGCCATCACGAACTCGGCAGTGGTAGGGGCGTCCTTCAGGAGCGTATCGACCGACACGCCCTTCCACGTCGTGTCGAGCTTGGACCACTTCGTGACGCAGTGGATGTCGGCCGTCACATCCTCGCTCGGCAAGGCGATGAACTCCTGCCACGTCCAGTCGCGGCGCTCACCCACCTGGCCGGTGATCTCGAACCGCCACTCGTCCAGCCGGACGTTCGGTGTCGGCCCGGCCGACAAGACCGGGAAATCCCCGGTCACGTACTGGCCTGGGGGGACTCGTCCCGACGTAACATCTGCCGAACGTCGGCCCCGAAAACCCCGTGTAGTGAAGGCCACTAGCCCACCTCCTCGGATCCCTCCCCGCCTGCCCGCCGGTCAGCCGGCGGTCGCGCCGACTGCCCCCTCGATGATTGTGGGTACGGCCCCGGTGACCTGGATGACGACCTTGCCCCGACGCCGGGCAGTCCGCCCGAAATCGTAGGCGGCCGCGAAGTCTTCAAGGGGGAACACGTGGGCCACATCGACCCGTAGCTTGCCGTCATCCACGAGCCGGGCGAGCTCGATGAGCTGCGGCCGCTCCGGCTCGACGATGAAGAATCGAACGCTCAGGTTGCGTCCCTCCGGCACCGTCACTGTCGGCGGGCCGGGGAGGCTGATCACGGTGCCCCCGTCGTTGAGCACGGCGAGCGATGCCTCGGTGGTCCCCCCGCCGATCGGGTCGAGCACGACGTCGACGTCGCTGACGACCTTCTCGAACGCGGTTGCCTTGTAATCGATCACCGCATCAGCACCCAGCCCGCGCACGTACTCGATGTCCCCGGCCGAGGCAGTAGCCGTTACGCGAGCGCCGAGCACCTTCGCGATCTGGACGGCGAAGACGCCGACCCCGCCGGCTCCGCCATGCACGAGGACGTGCTGACCACGACGGACGCGAGCCTGCTCGGTGAACGCCTGCCACGCCGTCAACGCTGACAAGGGCAACGCCGCTGTCCGACTGTGATCGAGTGAGGCGGGCTTCGGCGCGAGGTCCCGAGCGCGCACCGCCACGTAGTCGGCGGCCGCCCCGTCGTTATCGAACGGGACCAGTCCGTACACCGCTTCGCCAACCTCGACGTGGGTGACGCCGTGCCCGAGCGCCTCGACGACGCCAGAGACCTCGTGGGATGGGATCATCGGGGTCCGGTCGTGCCCCTCCCGGTCGACCCAGGTCTCAGGCCATTCCAGCTCCGTGGGTGTGATCCCGGCCGCATGGACCCGGACCAGGGCCTCGCCGGCGCGGGGCTCCGGCCGCGGGACGGTTTCGAGCCGTAGCTGTTCCGCCCCGCCCCGCGCATGCGCCCGCACGGCACGCATCGTTCTCATGACCCACGTCCTTCCAAGCGGGTTGGATGGTGCGGCTCACCGCATTTCAGCAAGGCTGGCCGCCTCCGCTAGGCCTCTGCCGGGACCTTCGCCATGGCGACCCGGGCGGTACGGTCGTTCGTGATAGCCGCGATCTCTGCGAGCCGGTTTCCGGACACCGTCTCATTCGCGATCAACTCCTCGGCGACCGCGTCGAGGACCGCGCGATGACCTGACAGCACGGCCCGCGCGTTCTGTCGCGCCTCCTCGAGCAGGTCCCCCACCGCGACGTCGATCCTGGCCGCGGTCGACTCGGCGTACGACTTCGGCGCCGCGTACTCGCGACCAAGGAACGGGTCTCGATCGCCGACGTTGTACGACACTGGCCCGAGCTGCTCGCTCATCCCCCACAGTCCGACCATCCGACGGGCGAGGTCCGTCGCGGCCTTCAGGTCGCTCTCGGCGCCTGTCGTTGGCTGGCCGAAGACGAGTTCCTCGGCCGCACGCCCTCCGAGCGACACCGCGAGCCTGGCCAAGAGCGTGTCGCGTCCGAAATTCCTCCGATCTTCCTCGGATCGTTGCTCCGTTACGCCAAGGGCCCGGCCGCGGGGCACGATCGTCACCTTGTGGACTGGGTCAGCGCCGGGCGTCAGGAGCGCGACGAGCGCGTGGCCGCCCTCGTGGTAGGCGACCAGGCGCCGTTCGTGGGGATCTTTGAGCGCCGCCTGCCGGGTGCCGAGCAACACCTTGTCGAGGGCTTCCTCGAAGTTCGCGAGGCTCACGGTCTCCTGGCCCCTGCGGGCAGCCAGGAGGGCAGCCTCATTCGCAAGGTTCGCCAAGTCTGCGCCCGCGAATCCCGCGGTCTGCCGGGCAAGGATCGTCAGGTCGATGTCCGCTGCGAGCGGGATCCGTCGCGTGTGGATCCGGAGGATGGCCTCGCGCCCTTCACGGTCGGGGTAACCGACCGTGACCTGACGATCGAAACGGCCCGGGCGGAGGAGCGCGGAATCGAGGACGTCCGGCCGGTTCGTTGCCGCGATCACGATCACGCTCGTCGAGGCCTCGAAGCCGTCCATCTCGGCGAGGAGCTGGTTGAGTGTCTGCTCGCGCTCGTCGTTGCCGCCGCCGAGCCCTGCTCCGCGCTGCCGGCCGACCGCGTCGATCTCGTCGAGGAAGACGATCGAGGGAGCGGTCTTCTTGGCCATCGCGAACAGGTCGCGGACGCGGCTCGCGCCGACGCCCACGAACAATTCCACGAACTCCGAGGCCGTGATGCTGAAGAACGGCACCTTCGCCTCACCCGCGACCGTCCGGGCGAGGAGCGTCTTGCCGGTTCCCGGAGGCCCGACGAGCAGGACGCCGTGCGGCAGGCGGGCGCCGAGCTTCCGGTAGCGCTCAGGGCTCTTCAAAAAGTCGACAACCTCGGTCAGCTCGACCTTGGCCTCGTCCTCGCCCGCCACGTCCTCGAAGGTGACGCTCGGGCGCTCCTCGTTGTAGAGGCGGGCGTTGGATCGACCGATGCCGAAGATCCCCTGCTGCGCGCGCTGTGCCTGGCGTGCCGAATACACGAGGAATCCCACAAGAAGGAGCACTGGGAGGAGCGTCCCGGCAAGCCCCAGGATCGAGCCCAAGATGGAGGTCATCGTGCTCGTGTCGACTGCCGACACCACGATGCGGTGCTTCTCGAGGAGCGGGAGCAGCGCCGGATCACCGTCCGGCGGCAAGACTGTGGAGAACGTCTGGTAGGTGGCGGGCGCACTGGGCGCGTTTGCCGGCGAAGGAGCCGGTGACGCCGGCGCCGACGGCGCCGGCCAAGGCACTGCCTGCACGAACGATCCGGTCAGGCTGCGGTCGGTGAACTCGACGCTCGCGACATTGCCGCCAGTCACCTGCGCGATGAATTCGGAGTACGGGATCGAGGCCGACGAGGGGGTGCCCCGCGGCGCGAACAGCAGGAAGTTCGAGACGAGGACGACCGCCAGATAGATGAGCCACACGCCCCAGCTCGGGATCCGGGGACGGCGGGGCGCCGGCGTCGCGGACGAGCCGTCGGTCCCGGGACGCGGCGGGACCGGCGGGCGCTCGCGCGCCGGCGGCGATACGGGGCCCTCGACGCGTTGGCGCGCCGGTTCTGCTTGTGCGTCGCCTTCAGCGGCGGTGCGTCGGTCAGTCATGTCGCCAACTCAATCGACGTCCGCCACGACGGCCCTGGTGGAGGTCGGCACGTCTACACAAGCGTCGTCCGTCGCCGGGGCCGATCGCGCCCGTGGTCCCGACTGGTACGTCCACTGGTGACGGCGGTCCGTCGATCCAAAGCGCGTAGCTTCGACCGATGCTGCCTGGTGCCAGGACGTTCGTAGTTTCCGCACAGCGCGGCTAGACGGCAACCTTCGTATGCGCGCTTTCGGGTAGCGCCGCGCCGAGTTCCTTGCGCGAGCCGACGCCGAGCTTCATGAACACGTGTCGAAGGTGCCACTCCACGGTCCGCGGGCTGAGGAACAGCTGTGCCCCGATCTCTGGGTTCGTCCGCCCGTCACCCGCGAGCCGGGCGATCTGCAGCTCCTGCGACGTAAGGTCGTCGAGGGTCTCGACCGAGCGCTTGCGGACGATCTCCCCCGTCGCCTGCAGCTCGTGACGCGCCCGCTCAGCGAACGCCTCCATGCCGATCGCGGCGAACAAGTCATAGGCGCTCCGAAGATGGCCGCGGGCGTCGAGGCGTCGACCTTCGCGGCGCAGCCACTCTCCGTACAACAGGTACGCACGACCGAGCTCCGGACGGAGGCGTGTGCGACTCAGCCGATCGATCCCCTCGAGATACGCGTCCTCGGCGTTCTTGCCTGTACTGAGCAGGGCCCTGGAGCGGGCCTGCAAACCAAGCGCCCAGTCGCCCTCAGCGGCTGAAGTGGCCTCCGTCAAGCGCACGAGAGCCTCAACGCCAGCTCGGAGTTTCCCGCTTCTGGCACTTGCCTCGATCAGCTCGGGCAGTGCCCAGGCGGAGAGGAACAGCTCCGGTGACTCCTCGCTCGCTTGCTGCGCTCCGGCCAGCGCTTCTTCGTAGCGTCCAAGCCCGTTGTACAGGATCGAGGCGACCCAGTGGGCGTATTGGACACCGATCCCCTGGCCGCCGGCGGTCGCTCCCTTGATGGTTGCCTGGATCAGCCTGCCGGCTTCGGCTTCCCGTCCCCGGAACGCAGCGAGCAGCATCGCGGCAAACGGCGCCATCCTGGTGCCGGTGGCCTCCGTCACGGCGACGGCCTCCCCGATCGCGGCAGCCGCGCCGGCGAAGTCGCCTCGCCACGCGATCAGGATGGCCGATGCGGTCAGATCGATCGGGAGCCTGGCCAACGCGCCGGCGTCACGTGCGGCCTGGAGCTGACGGGCATTGATCGTGTGCCAGCTTTCCTCGTCCCAGAGGACGTTGGATGAAATCGTCGTCAACCAGCCCCAGCGGAAGTTCTCCTGGGTCGCGGCCTCGTCGCCGACGAACGCGCTCGTCGCTCGCCGCAGCGCGGGCGCTGCCGCGCTGCGTCCCTCGGTGATCAGCGTCGCCAAGCCGTCCAGGAGGAGATCGGACGGTCGCACTGGGTGTGTCAGCGGTGGGGCCGACTTTGCGGCCCGCGACACCTCCAGCAGATCGCCCGCTGTTGCCAGGCGTCCCGCGAACAACGCCGCGCCCCAGGCGTCGAGGTAGGTCTCGCGCGCAAGGTCGACATCGATCGATTCGAGACGCTGGGCTGCCTTGAGCAGCCGCGGTGGCGCGTCGCTCCCGGCACTCGAGGCGAACGCGATGTGTCCGCGCAGCAGATCCGCACGAGCTCGCTGAGCCTCATCGAGCGGTGCTACATCTACTGCCGCCAACAGCGCCAGGGCCGCATCGAACTCGCCTGCGTGGAGACACGCTTGCGCGGCGGCGAGCCCCCGATCCGTCCGCCGGTCTGGCTCACTAGTCAGCTCGAATGCTCGCTGGAGGAACGCAGCGGCGGCAGCGAGACCGCCCCGAGCCTGAGCACGTCCGGCGGAACGCTCGAGTTCGAGCGCGACCACTTCGTCGGGTCCTGCCGCTGCCGCGGCAAGATGCCAAGCCCGGCGGTCTGGGTCCAAGTTGGGGTTTGTCGCTTCGGCCAGCGCCGCATGGGCGAGCCGGCGCTCGGACGGCGTGGCTTCCGCATAGACCACCGACCGCACGAGCGGATGGCGGAACCGGAACCGCGCCCCGATGTCGAGCAGGCCCGCGGTCGTGGCGAGCCCGGCTGCTTCCCCCGGGATGCCGAGTCGTTCCGCAGCTGCCAAGATCCGGACGGGGTCTCCGACAGGTTCGGCTGCGGCCACGACCAGCAGACGTCTGCTGTGGTCAGGGAGCGGCATCAGGCGCTGGCGGAAGCTCTCCTCGATCCGACCCGACACCGACGCCCCATCGGGCAGCCCGAAGCCGCCCGCGACGACGGCCGGGGTCCAGGCGCGAGGCAGCTCGAGCAGCGCGAGGGGATTGCCGCCCGCTTCGGTAAGGATCCGATCGCGTACGGACTCGTCCAGCCGGCCGGGGATCGCCGTCGCGAGGAGCTCGCGAGCGTCCGCGTCATGTAAGGGACCGACCTTGAGCTCCGGAAGGCCGGCAAGGTCCACGGTCGCGCTGGGCTCCCGAACGGCAAAGATGATGACGACGCCCTCGGCTGCGAGCCGGCGTGCGACGAAGCCGAGCACCTGCGCCGATGCCTGGTCGAGCCACTGCGCATCGTCGAGCAGGCACAACAGGGGCCGCTCCTCGGCGACTTCCGAAAGCAAGGTCAGCACGGCTAGTCCGACGAGGAACCGATCCGGTGCGCCGCCATTCCTCAGACCGAAGGCGGTGCCCAGCGCGTCGCGCTGTGGGTCCGGCAGGCGGTCGAGTCGATCGAGAAACGGCATGCAGAGCTGATGCAGCGCGGCAAAAGCCAGCTCCATCTCGGACTCCACGCCCGCCGCTCGCACGACTCGGCTCTCCGAGGCGTGCGCGGCGAGATCGTCCAGCAGCGCGGTCTTGCCCACGCCCGCTTCGCCGCGGAGCACGAGCGTGCCGCTCGTATCGGCTCGCGCATTCGCGATCAACCGATCGAGCGCCTCACGTTCGACACGCCGCCCCCGCAGCCGTGTTTCGGCGTCAGCCGTCCACCGCACGAGCGTTCCCATCACGCCCCGGGCCCTCTTCGCGACGCGAGCGACCTTCGCTCGCCTCCAACCGGGGACGCTCGGGCACTCTACGACGCCGATCGGTCGCGAGCAAGGGCAGTCGTACTGGATGGTCCGCTTGAAGCGGGCGTGTCGACGGTGGCCCGACCGAACCCTGGCGGGCGCCCGTATGTCTACCAGTAGGTTCCACGGGCGCCATCCGGGCCATATCCATGTGACCGTGGTGGCTGTCCAAGCAGACCGAGGGCGAGGCCCCTTTCCAGGAGGTTCAGAGATGAGCGTAGCCACCAGCTTCGACCGTGCGGCCAGAGGGGTCGCGTCGGCTGCCTCCGGCCAGGTCGTCGCCAGCTATCCGACATACGAGCAAGCCCAGCGCGCGGTGGATCACCTGTCCGACTCCGGGTTCCCCGTGGAGCAGGCGGCGATCGTCGGCAGGGACCTTCGTCTCGTCGAACAGGTCGTGGGCCGATTGACGAAGACCAGGGCAACGCTGATGGGCGCCGGCTCGGGCGCATGGTTCGGTCTATTCGTCGGACTGCTCGTCACCCTCTTCGTGGTCGGCCCGGAGTGGATCGCCGTGACCATCACTGCAGCGGTCATCGGCGCCGTCTGGGGTGCGATCTTCGGCTTCGTCGCACACTGGGCGACACACGGCCAGCGCGACTTCGCCTCGACCAGTGCCGTGGTCGCGGACCGGTACGACGTCACCGTGACGGAGGCGCACTCCCAGCGCGCCACGCAGCTGCTTTCGTCACTGGGCTGAACCCTTTTCTCAGCCCAGGACCCGGCGGCCGGCTTGGGGCCGGCCGCCGGACATCCCGCTGCACGCGCAGGCGCGCTCCAGCCGCTCTGAAACGCGGGCTGCGCACACTCACGTCTGGAGGCCACCCCATGATCGATGAGCGGAACACCGCTGCCGAGCCGCCGGGGAAAGCGACCGAGTCCGCGCCGCCCGCCCGTCCGAGCCTCCTCCGATCCCTCGCCCACCGCCTGGCCGGTGATGCGGACATCCTTCCGGTCGAGGGTCAGCTCGCGTCGTTCGAGGGGGCCACGACATGGCTCAACTCGGAGCCGCTGACACCCGAAGGGCTGCGCGGACGCGTGGTCATGGTCGACTTCTGGACGTACACCTGCATCAACTGGCTGCGCACCTTCCCGTATCGCCGTGCGTGGGCCGCCAAGTACGCGGACGCCGGCCTGACCGTCATCGGTGTCCATACCCCGGAGTTCGGCTTCGAGCGGGACATGGACAACATCGTCAAGCAGGTGCACACCATCGGCGTGAAGTACCCGATTGCTGTCGACAGCGACTACGCGATCTGGCAGGCTTTCTCGAATCATTTCTGGCCGGCGCTGTATGTGGCGGACGCCGAGGGTCGCATCCGGTACCACCACTTCGGCGAAGGCGAGTACGCGATGGCCGAGATGGTCGCGCAACAGATGCTCATCGACGCGGGCGCCACAGACCTCGACCTGGACCTGGTCGCCGTCGAGCCGCGCGGCCTCGAGGTCGCGGCCGACTGGGGGACGCTACGATCACCCGAGACATACGTCGGGTATGGCCAGAGCACGGGCTTCGCGTCGGACGACGTCGCGGTCTTTGACCAGCCGCACGTGTACGCCGCAGCCCCGCAACTGCCCCTCAACTACTGGGACCTCTCGGGGAACTGGACGGTAACGCGGCACGCCGCGATCCTGAACGACGCGGGCGGGCGGATCGCATTCCAGTTCCATGCCCGTGACGTCAATCTCGTCATGGGCCCGGCCTCCAAGGGGGCTTCCATCCCCTTCCGGGTCTACCTCGATGGCCGGGTGGCGGAAGATACCCACGGGACCGACGTGGGATCCGACGGCAGCGGGATCGTCACGGACCAGCGCACCTACCAGTTGGTCCGCCAGACGGCCCAGATCCAGGACCGCCGGTTCGAGATCGAATTCCTCGAGCCGGGCGCGGAGGCCTATTGCTTCACCTTCGGCTGATGATGAGGACAGATGGCCGGGAGGCAGGACGATGACGTTCATCTCGAGAGCGTTCCGCGGGCGGCGCCAGGTCGATGTACCTGCGGGACGCCTTCCGCCTGGTCAGTACGCCACCAATGACTTCCCGGTCTTGTCGGCTGGCCCGACACCGAGGATCCGCCCGGAGGACTGGCGATTCGAACTCAGCGGGCGGCTGGCCGAACCCAGATCGTGGACATGGGACGAGTTTCGGGCTCTGCCCACCGAGGAGATCACCGCCGACATCCACTGCGAGACGAAGTGGTCCAAGATCGATACTCCCTGGACCGGGGTCTCGATCGATACCCTGCTGCGCGAGGTCAATACGGACGCGAAGTTCGTGCTCGCGCACTCGTACGGCGGCTACTCCTCGAACCTCCCGATCGAAGACGTAACCGGGGGGAAGGCGTGGATCGCGTTCGCCTTCGAGGGGAAGCCACTCGAGCTGGAGCACGGTGGCCCGGCGAGGCTTCTGGTCCCGCATCTCTACTTCTGGAAGAGTGCCAAGTGGGTGCGCGGCATCGAACTGCGCGACACGGACAAGCCCGGCTTCTGGGAGACGTTCGGCTACCACAATTACGGTGATCCATGGCGCGAACAGCGATACGCCGGCGACTGAACTGGCAACTCGCCGACGTCACCGGACTCGTGGACCAGACGCCGCGGATCCGGACGATCGAGCTCGACGCGCCAGGTTGGCCCGGGCACCTCCCTGGCCAGCACGTCGACGTTCGCCTGACGGCCGAGGACGGCTACCAGGCCGAGCGCAGCTACTCGATCGCAACGCCAACGGACGGGACCCGGCTCGCGATCACCGTCGAGCGGATCGAGGATGGCGAGGTCTCGCCGTATCTGGCCGGCGAACTTCGGCCCGGTGACAAGCTCGAGCTCCGGGGGCCGATCGGCGGCTTTTTCGTCTGGGAGCCAAGTCGCGGCGGCCCGCTCCTACTCGCGTCCGGCGGCAGCGGCATCGTGCCGCTGATGGCGATGGTTCGCGACCGTGTCGCGATGCGCAGCTGGGTATCCGTCCGGCTGATCGTGTCCTCTCGCTCGTGGGAGGACGTCATCTACCGCTCGGAGCTGGAGGAGATCGATCGCGACGAGATGGGGGTCGAGATCGTCCACACGCTGACGCGCGCACAGCCGGCGGAATGGGACGGGTACGATCGGCGAGTCGATCGCGAGATGCTCGCGGAGGTCGCCTGGCCTCCCGCTGACCGACCGCTCTGCTACGTCTGCGGTCCGACCGGATTCGTCGAGACGGTGGCGTCAGCACTCGTCGAGCTCGGGCACGCTCCCGAGATGATCAGGACCGAGCGCTTCGGTCCGACAGGAGGTCCGTCATGAGCAGCGAAACGCATGTCGACGGCAACGCCCTGGGCGGCGCGCTCATGGAGCTGTTCGGGCGGGAGATGACGGATGCCCGTGGCTGCTGTGCCGGATGCGGCGCGATCAACCGTCTCGGGGCCCTCGTCGTTTATGACCGCGCTCCGGGCGACGTCGTCCGTTGTCCCGGCTGCGACGCGGTCATCCTCGTCGCGGTCGAGCGGCCCACGGGACTCCGGTTCCATTTCGCTGGTCTCCGGTGGGTGGAGTCGGGTCGATGAGGCGCCTGCCCGTATCAGTCAGCCCAGGTATGGGCGTGCCTGTGGGGGGCAGCCGGGACGCCGCGGCAGATCCGATCGTGGTCCCAAACACGCTGTGGACCGCGGCAGACCCCGAGGCCTACCGCGGAGGTCAGCAGAGCGATATCACCCACCTGGCGGAGTTCGAGGCGAGCGGCCTCGGCCGACGCGACGACGCCCGCTGGTCTGGCGCCCTCGAGATCATCCCTACCAAGGCCGATGTGGTCCTCGACCTGATCCGGCTGAACAGCCTGTGGCCGCTCCTCTCGGGGCTCGCCTGCTGCGCCATCGAGATGATCTCCGCGGCGACCAGCAAGAACGACATGGACCGCTGGGGGTGGTTCCCGTTCCGGGCCAGCCCGCGCCAGGCCGACGTCCTGATCGTGGCCGGCACGTGCACGACCAAGATGGCCGGGCCATTGATCCGGCTATGGGACCAGATGCCGGAGCCCAAGTGGTGCATCGCCCTGGGCGATTGCACGTGCTCGGGGGGTCGCTACAAGCGGAGCTACTCGACGATCGAGGGGATCGATCGGATCATGCCGGTCGACATTTACATCCCCGGTTGCCCGCCGCGGCCCGAGGGCCTGATCTTCGGCTTCCTGAAGCTGCAGCAGCTGATCAAGGACCGCCGCGGCCACTGGCCGGAGCGGGCCATCGGCCCGAACGTGCCGGACGGCGTCTGATAGTCAAGCGGTCGCATGGAGCTCCTGGTCACCGTACTTGCGGTCCTCGTCGCGATCGCCATCCTGTTCGAGATTTCGCGTCGGCTCAGCGTTCCCTACCCGACCCTGTTCGTGGTCGGCGGCCTCGCCCTCGCAGCCGTCCCCGACCTGCCCGAGATCCACCTCGAGCCAGGGCTCGCGCTTCTTCTATTCCTGCCGCCCCTACTCTTCGCGGCCGCCGTCGAGACGCCGACCCGCGAGCTCCGCACGAACCTCGTGCCATTGCTGCGGCTGTCGATCGGTCTCGTGATCGTTACGACGGCCCTTGTCGCCATCGTGGCCATTGCCGCTCTGCCCGGGTTGGGTTGGGGCGCCGCCATCGCGCTCGGCGCGATCGTCGCCCCGACCAACGGTCTCGCCGCGACGGCCGTGTTCCGCCGCTTCGGAGCGCCACGCATCCTTTCGACGTTCGTCGAGGGCGAGTCCCTCCTCAACGATGCCACCGCGCTCATCCTCTACCGGGTCGCGGTGGTGGCCGCGGTGAGTGGCACGTTCGTCTTCTCCGACGCAGTCGTCGAGCTCGTTGGCGCCGCGATCGGAGGCGTGGCTCTCGGCCTCGGTCTCGGGTTGGCGTCGGGCGCGATCCTGCGCCGCCTCGATGATCCACCTGTCGAGGTCGTCATCTCCATCGTCGTCGCGTACGGCGCCTATCTCGCGGCCGAAGAGCTCGGGCTGTCCGGCGTCCTTGCGGTCGTGTCTGCCGGGCTCGTCCTCGGCAGCCGGCTCGGCACGATCCTGACACCGGCAAGTCGGACGCTCTGGCTGAGCGGCTGGAGGCTGGTCGACTTCATCCTGAACGGGTTCGTCTTCGTCCTGATCGGGCTCGAGCTGCCCCGAGTCCTCGAAGGGCTGAGTGGCCGACCCATGGCCGACGTCCTCATCCTTCCGCTCGTGGTCTCGGCGATCGTCATCGCGACCCGCTTCGTGTGGGTGTTCGTCACGAGCCTGCTTCCGGACTCGCCTCGTCAAGTGATCGCGCGCCGCGACCCGGCGATGGCGACCCGGCTGACCGTCGTCGTGGGCTGGGCTGGTTTGCGCGGGGACGTCTCGCTCGCGGCGGCACTGGCCCTGCCGGAGGCGTTCCCGGAGCACGACCTCATCCTGCTGGTGACATTCGTCGTGATCCTCGTCACGCTGGTCGGACAGGGACTGACGCTGCCCGCGATCCTGAGGAATGTCGCATGGGATGCGGGCCTCGATGGCGACGAGCTGACCCTGGCGCGGACATCCGCGTACCAGGCTGGGCTGGAGGAGGTCGAGCGGGCTCGTCGGCTGTGGCCGGGGCATCAACCGCTACTGGAGAGGATGGAGTCTGGGCTTCTCGACCGCTCCCAGCATCTCGCGACCGAGGATGCCGACGAAACGGCCGAGCGTCGGCAGGAGCGGCTCGAGCACGAGGAGATCCAACGCAGCGTCATCTCGGCGGAACGTGCCGCCATCATCGCCCTCCGCGATCGACGTGAGATCAATGACCACACCCTCAGGACGATCGAACGAGAGCTCGACCTCGAGGAGCTCCGCATGGAGGGTTGACGGGGCCGGACTCGTCAGGCTTCGAGTCGCCGCCAGTTGGTCCGGCG
Organism: uncultured Chloroflexia bacterium; assembly: GCA_963735785.1. Taxonomy (GTDB): domain Bacteria; phylum Chloroflexota; class Limnocylindria; order Limnocylindrales; family CSP1-4; genus SPCO01. Next base: position 2,033,149 of record CAVTMH010000003.1, read on the forward strand.
GAGTTCCGCCGCAAGAACCGGGACTGCGGACTCTCCGTACTGCCGTGCCCACCGGTTCATTGACTCGTCGTTGTCGACGAAGAACTTCCAATCGCCGATGACTCCAAACCTTACGAACAGGAACGGCACGGGTGATTGGAATGGTCGGAACCTCGGGTTGTAGATCGCTGTCCCCTCGTTGCCCTCATAGAACGGGCCGAAGAGGATTCGATGGTCCACATACGACGGGGCCGCAAGCTCCTTGAGGACCTCGTCAAACACGCCTTGGGCGCGCTCCGCTGGCAGGTCGGGAAAGACGATCACGATCAACCTGTAGCCGGCGTCGTCGCCCTCGGTCGGCTGAGCATCCAGGAGTAGTCGCTGGTAGCCGCTCACGAGCTCGACCATTTCTGGCGCACTCCGGTTGGCGATTCGCTCGGCAGCGAGCCAGAGGGTCTCGCCTTCGAGTGAGCGAGGCACGTACGGACAGACCGGCCCATCGCGGCCCAGATCCTTGTGGGGCCTGACCACGAACGACTGGATCCAGTCTGCGACGGACCGAAGGGCACGCAGATCCGTGTCGTCGAGGGTCGTCGTTCTGCTCGGGTCTTCGAGATCCTGCAGGAGATAGAGATCGGGGATCTGGACTGCCATCGAACCGCCTCCTCATGTGTGCATGTGAGCACCATGCCTTCGGCACGGATCGGTCGCACCCGGGGCACCCCCGGGTCATTCACTGGTCCGAAGTGGCCCGTTGTAGGATCGGCGCACGACAGCCATAGAGCCGACGAGGGAGTCCGGACTCACGGGGTAGAGTCCCTTCTTCGAAGGTGCGAATGAGGGACCATCGTGCCGCCGGCGACGTTGTCCGAACGCCCACTCTGGAACAGGCTCACCGAGCGCCAGGAGCTTGATCGGCGCCTGGGCGCGGTGCTCGCCGGGATGAGCGGTGCGCTCGTGATCCGTGGCGAGGCCGGGATCGGCAAGACGGCCCTACTGGAGTACGTCTTGGCACGCTCCAAAGGATGCCGAGTCGCGCGAGCCGCGGGCATCGAGTCGGAGATGGAGCTTCCGTTCGCCGGCCTGCATCAGCTCTGCGCGCCACTTCTCGGTCGACTGGATCGTCTGCCGGCTCCACAGCGTGATGCGCTCAGCGTTGCGTTCGGTCTCGGTTCCGGCGAGCCACCCGATCGCTTCATCGTGGGACTGGCGGTGCTGAGCCTGCTGTCAGAGATCGCCGAGACGCAGCCTCTCGTGTGTCTCGTCGACGACGCCCAATGGCTGGATCAAGCCTCGGCTCAGATCCTTGAGTTCGTTGCACGACGCTTGGCGGCAGAGTCCGTCTTGCTCGTCTTCGCCGTCAGGGAGCCCGGCGGGTCAACGGACATGGTCGGCCTGCCTGAGTTGCGGGTCGGCCCGTTGAATGATCCTGACGCCCGCTCCCTTCTCGAGTCGGCCGTGATCGGCAGGGCCGACGAGTCCGTGCTCGAGCGGATCGTCGCTGAAGCGCGAGGCAATCCACTGGCGTTGCTCGAGCTACCGCGTTCGTGGCGTCCTGCCGCGTTCGCGGGTGGCTTCGGCCTCGCGGATGACGCATCCGTCTCACGACTGATCGAGGAGACGTTCCTCCAGCGTCTGCGTCCATTGCCAGAACACAGCAGGCGGTTGCTGCTGCTTGCCGCGGCGGAGCCCGTCGGCGATCCGGTCCTATTCAGGAGAGCCGCCGAACGGCTCGGGATCCCTCCCGAGGCGACCGGGCCTGTGACCGCTACGGGCCTGCTTGACGTCGGAGTCCAGCTTCGGTTCCGCCACCCGCTGGTACGCTCGGTCGTGTACCGGGAGGCCTCGCTCGACGACCGGCGCACCGTCCACCGGGCGCTCGCCGAGGAGAGCGATCCGCTGCTCGATTCGGACCGCCGGGTGTGGCACCTTGCGAACGCCACAGCCGGTCCGGATGAGAGCGTCGCGGAGGCCCTTGAGCAGTCGGCCGTCCAGGCACAGGCACGGGGTGGACTGGCGGCTGCCGCGGCTTTCCTGCAGCGAGCCGTCGCCCTGACCGGCGACCCAGCTCGCCGCACCGAACGCATTCTCGCCGCAGCCCAAGCGAGCCTTCAAGCGGGCGAGTTCGACATCGCTCTCGAGCTGGCGTCAACGGTCGAGACGAGGACGCTCGACCAGTTCCAGCACGCTCGGATCGACCTTCTCCACGCTCAGGTTGCCTACGCACAGGACCGAGGGAGTGAGGCTCCACCACTCCTCGTCAGGGCGGCGAAGACCCTCGCGCCGCTGGACGCTCAGCTTTCGCGCGATACCTACCTCGAGGCTTGGGGCGCGGCTCTATTCGCCGGCCGACTCTCGAGCGGCGGAGGGTTGTCGGAGGTATCCCGCGCGGCGCTGACCGCCCCCGCCTCGCCGGACCCGCCGCGCGCGGCTGACCTGCTGCTGGAGGGCTTGTCGTTGATCTTCACGGCGGGGCGCGCTGCCGCGACGCCCGTACTGCAGCGCGCGACGGCGAGGTTCGGGGCCACCGACGTCCCCCTCGAGCAGGTCCTGCGCTGGGGTTGGCTGGCTACCGCGGCGGCGGTCTACCTCTGGGATTTCGACAGCTGTCGCGCGATCGCGACTCGCGGCGTCGAGTTCGGCCGCCGCTCAGGGGCGCTCGAAGTCCTCGTGGTCAGCGCCAACGTGCTCGGCCAGGCGGTCGCCCTCGCCGGTGAGTTCGCGAAGTCCGAGCAACTGATCGCCGAGGCGAATGCGATCAGGGACGCCACCGGCACCCGAGTGGGTCCATATAGCGCCCTGGTGCTGTCCGCACTCCGCGGCAACGCGCTCAAGGCCGCTGCGCTCATCGACGGCACGATCCGGGACGCCACGGCCGGCGGCCAGGGGACTGCGGTCCAATACGCTCACTGGGCCAACGCGGTCGTCATGAATGGACTCGGCCGCTATGACGAGGCCATCCCAGCGGCCGTCGCTGCCAGCGATGACACGCCGGAGCTGTTCGTGTCGATGTGGGCGCTCAGCGAGCTGATCGAGGCCGCCAGCAGGACGCATGACGCGCCCGTGGCGTCGCGCGGATTGGAACGACTGGCCGATCATGTGCGTGGCAGCTCATCCGAGTGGGCGCTCGCTATCGAAGCCCGCTGCCGGGCACTCCTCGCCACCGGCGATGAGGCGGATCGACTCTATCGGGAAGCGATCGATCGTCTGGGCCGGACGCAACTGCGTCCGGAGCTGGCCCGCGCCCATCTGCTGTACGGAGAGTGGCTCCGACGTGACCGCAGGCGCGTCGACGCCCGTCAGGAGCTGCGGACGGCGCATGACCAGTTCGCCGACATCGGGATGGAGGCGTTCGCAGAGCGGGCTCGGCGGGAGCTGGTGGCAACCGGCGAGACGGTGCGCAGGCGTTCGGTCGAGGTCCTCACCGAGCTCACGCCGCAGGAGTTGCAGATCGCCCGCCTCGCCCGCGACGGGCAGACAAACCAGGAGATCGGCGCCCACTTGTTCCTCAGCCCGCGGACGGTCGAGTGGCACCTCAGCAACGTGTTCTCCAAACTCGGAGTCGCATCGCGCAAAGAACTACGGGCCGCGGTGCCTTCGACGCCGCACGCCTGACGAGGAGGTCGACGATGAGGATCCCAACCAGCGCGATCACCATCCGCGAGGCGGACACCATCTGGCGCGAGGAGGGCGGCTGGTTCGACGCCCGCTGGCACTTCAGCTTCGACCGCTATCGCGATCCCGAGCAGATGGGCGTGGGTGCGCTCCGGGTGTTCAACGACGACAGGATCGTGGCCGGCGCCGAGTGGCCGCTCCATCCGCATCAGGACATCGAGTCGCTCACCTACGTCGTCGAAGGGGACTTCCTCCACGCCGATTCCCTCGGCAATAACGGGCGCCTAACGCCCGGTGCGGCGCAGGTCATGACGTTCTCGCATCGTGGGGACCTGCACTCGGAGAAGAACGGCTCTCCGGACCAGGCGATGCGCTTCATCCAGTTCTGGATCCTGCCAAGCGTCCGCGGGCTCGAGACACGCGTGCAGCAGCGGCAGTACGGGCTGGAGGAGCGGACCGATCGCTGGCTCCAGATCATGGGCCCGGCCGGTACCGACGGGCTGGACCTCGCGCAGGACGCGCGAGCCCTGGTCGCGCACCTCACCGAGCACGGGTCGCTCGGGCACAGCTTCGGTCCGGGGCGCGGCGGCTACCTGTACGTGATCGATGGGCGGGTCTCGCTCGACGACGAGTCACTGCGGACCGGTGACGCGGCCAAGATCACCGGGCAAGTCGAGCTCGGGTTGGTTACGGACGTCGCCGCGGAACTCATCCTGATCGACGTACCCCTCGAGTTCGAGCCGGTCGGCGTGTGGGCGGGGGACTGAGGTTCTCGAGTTTACGGCGTGGGAGTTCCCGATGGTCGCTACCCGTGGGAAGGTGGGGAGCCACTCCCGAATCGCATGCCGACCGGCTACGCTATCGACGGAGGTGATTCCCCATGACGACGATGCGCGAGGCCCTGGACAAGGCGATGGGCCGTGGCGGCACTGATGGGGCGATGGCAGCCCTCCGCGAGGACGGCATCGCGATGGCCGACGTCGACACGATGAGCCAGGCGATCCACGACGTGTACTGCGGGATCATCGCGGACCACCAGCACCCGAATGACAAGGATCGCGAGCAAGCACGTCAGCTGATGGGGGCGCTGAGCCGCCAGTCCGCCTGACCCCGGCCGAGCGCCTCGGTGGATCGGCCGCCGATCCCATCAAGCGTCATCGCGCGGGCCGGTAGTCCGGGTCCGTTTCGAACGACCAACGGCCCGCCGAGACGATGTGATGGGCGCCATTGCCGTGAAGGATGTCGTGTGCCAGCGTCCGTTGATCCTCCTGCGGGGCACCGATCCGAACCCTGATCGCGTAGTGCCCCTCGCGGAGATCCTCCGTGAACCGTTCCTGGTAGCCTCGGCGTCCGATAGAAGCTCGCTGAACCAATGACGATGGCGCGCCGTGAACGCGTCGATGCCGGCCTGACCGTAGCGGATCTCCAGCGCTGACTCTTCGAACCCGGCGTCGATCATGTCGCGGATCGCGGCATCGAATCCACCACGGTCATCGATCACATACATCGACCCAGCGCGCGGCACGGTCCACGAAAGCCTAGCATCGGTCCTCGGCCCTACGGGGCCGCATCAGCGGCAGTGCCACCCCCCATCGATGATCAGCTCGACGCCATTGACGCCGGTGTTCTCGAGGAGGAACGCGGTTGCGTCGACGATCTCGGCCATCGTGACGAGGCGGCCGATCGGCGTCTCTGAGGAGTAGCGTTCGACCGCCGCCGGCTTCTCGGACCAGTACGGGCTGTCGCCGACCACGCCTGGGTGGATGGAGTTGACCCGGATCGGCCGGAGCTCCTCGACAAGGGTGCGCGTCAACCCGACCACCCCGCCGTTGACCGTCGATACGGTCGTCGATCCGGGATACGGGCGCTCCTTCGCCATCCCGCCGAAGAGCACGACCGATGAGTCCTCCGACAGCCGCGCGCGCAAGGCGGAAACCACCGCCGTGTAGCCGACGAGCTTGAGCGTTACCAGCCGGATCGCCCTGTCGATGTCGAAGGAAGCGACGGAGTTCTGATCCCGGTCGATCGCCGCGAGGACGAGGTGCTTGACGGGACCGACGCGGTCAAGTGCACTGGCGATGGAGTGTGGCTTGGACAGGTCGAACCACACGCCGGTCGCCCGGTTCCCCACGGCGGCGACGGCGTCTGCGACGCTCGCGGTGGACTGCCCGGTCAGGACGACCTCGCGCCCGACATCGATATAGTGGCGGACGATCTCGAGCCCGATCGCGCGTGTCCCGCCGACCACGACCACGGCCCCGGTGTCGGTCATCCCTTGCCCTCCTGCGGCTCGTGCTGCTGCTCGTAGCGTTCCCATTGCCCGACCCACCGGTACGACTGGCGCACCGGTGGTTGGGGTGCCTGGGTCTCGATCCAGCGGACGCGCTCATCGCCAGTGTTGTAGAAGCCGTGGACCGAACCCACGGGGGCGAAGACGACGTCGCCCGGCCCGAACGTGTAGTGCTGGCCGTCGAGCTCAGCCTCGATCCGGCCTGTGAGGAACACGTAGGCCTCCTCGAACGGGTGATCGTGGGCCTGCGCCGCGCCGCCGATCTCGTAGTCGACCGTGAACATCGTCACGTGGTCGGCACCCAACGTGCGGTCGACGAGCATCCGAACGGAGATCCCACTGTAGGCCAGGATCGCCGTGTCCATCCCGGCCGGCGCCCGACCGCGGGCGGGGTCGCGGACCGCGAGGGCTTCGGCCTGTGGCGGCGTCCCGTCGTAGTGGCCGACGAGCCGCAACGTCGGGTCCCCGAAGTGCGGGAAGCGGGCCGCGGCGTCCATGGCGGCGAGATCCTGGGCCGGCTCGAAGAACGTGTCCCTGCGACCCGTGTCGGGCTCGAGGCGCTGCGGTGAGTTCAGTGACAAGAACCGGACCGGGGCGGCGCTCGTATTGCCGAGGGCATGGCGCAGGCCCGTCGGCATCAGGGCGTAGTCGCCGCCAACGAGTCGGTGAACGCGACCAGCGAGATCGAGCAGCAGCTCCCCTTCGAGGATATACAGCGCCTCCTCGTAGGCATGGACATGCGGCGCGATCCAGCCGCCCGGGTGCAGCGCCCCCACCGCCAGATCCGTGTGCACGGCGCCCTGCGGCCTGCCGACGATCCGGAGCCGAGCAAGGCCCGTGGCGGTCGCCGACGCCGCGGCCGGTTGCTCGGCGAAGGCCCAATCGATGTGTCCGACGTAGTGCACTGTTCCAACCTCTGGGGCTTGGTCGGATGGTCCGCGCGTCAGGCGAACCGTCGCGACCAGGCGTCGGTTCCGACGGCCAGCAACAGGATGATCCCAAGAGTGACCTGCTGGTAGAAGGGATCGAGTCCCAGCAGGTTGAAGCCGTTGGCGACGAGGGCAACGAACAGGCAGCCGACGACGGTCCGCTGGACCGAGCCCTCACCGCCGAGGATGCTCGTGCCACCGACGATGATGCCGGTCAGGACTGTGAACGTCAGGAACTGGCCAGCCGATGCCTGGGCGCTGAGCACGCGTGACGCATCGATGCTGCCGGCGAGCGCCGCCGCGGCCCCGCTCAGGGCGAAGGTCGCGATCCGAATGGCGTTGATCCGGACACCACCCAGGCGCGCCGCCTCCGCGTTGCCGCCTGTCGCGTAGACGTAGCGACCGAACGTCGAGCGGCTGAGGACGACTGTGATCGCGATCGCGGTCGCGATCATCATCCACGCCGCGCTGGTCAGCCCGAGGATGCGGGTCGCCGCGAACGTCTGGAATTCGGGATGGTCGAACACGACGATCAGATTGCCCTTCGTGACGATCGCCCCGATCCCGCTGACGACGAACGACATCGCGAGTGTCCCGATCAGGGGATTGATCCGGAAGCGCGTCACGATCACGCCATTGGCCAATCCGACGGCGAGTCCGACGGCGATCGCGGCGGCGATCCCGGCCGGCACGGAGACCGACGATGAGACCTGGGCCGCCGTCGCTCCGGCGAGCCCGTAGATCGCTCCAACGCTCAGGTCGATGCCGCCAGCGATGAGGACGAGCGTCCCGGCCGCCGCCACGATGATGATCCCGGCCTGCTGGTCGAGGATGTTGGCAAGGTTCTGGAACCGCAGGAACGAAGGGCTGACGATGCTCAGCGCGACCAGCGTCAGGATGAAGGGGATCCCGATCCCTCCGCGCCGCAGCGCCCAGCGTCCCCGGTCCAGGACCGCCGAACGGGCGGGCGTCATCGTCGCGTCAGGCGGCGGCGCGACCGGCGGGACTGGCGTCCGGTCGATCACGATGCCGGCGCGAGCGCGCGACCGAACGAGGCCGCGAGAATCGCCTCCTCGCTGATGTCGTCGCCTGCGAGCTCGGCGACGATCCGGCCGTGGCGGAGGACGAGCACTCGGTGGGCGAGCCCGAGGATCTCCTCGACCTCGTTCGAGATCAGGAGGACGGCCACGCCACGGCCGGCCAGAGCCACGAGCAGCTCGTAGAGGTCGCGCTTCGCGCCGACGTCCACGCCGCGGGTGGGCTCGTCGGCGATCAGGACCATCGGCTCGGCAAGGAGTGCCCGAGCGAAGAGCAGCTTCTGCTGGTTGCCGCCGGACAGGGCCGCGGGTGTCGCGTCGAGGACGCGGACCGCGGTCGCCTGCTCGAGTGCATTGCCGACCAGTGCGGTCTCGACCCGGCGGCGAACGAATCCGAACCGACCGAGCCGAGGCAGGCTCGCGAGGCTGACGTTCTCGCGCACCGGTCGACCCAGCATCAGGCCGTCGTCCTTGCGCGATTCGGGGATCATGGCAACACCCGCCCGGATGGAGCCTCGTGGCTGTCCGGGCAGCGCCGTCGACCCGGCCATCAGCAGGCCGGCCTCGGCCGGGACGGCGCCAAAGATTGCCCTTGCCAGCTCGGAACGACCGGAGCCGACAAGGCCGGCCAGGGCCACGATCTCGCCGGAGCGGATCGAGAGGGAGACGCCGGCGACCCCCCCTGCGATGAGGTCTCGGACCGCGAGCGCGACCGGGGCGTCGCCGGCCGGCGGTCGCTTCGTCGGATACGTCCGTCCGACCGACCGGCCGAGCATCCCCGCGACGAGGGTGTCCTCGGTCTCATCGACGGCAGGTCCGGTCCGGACGACGCGTCCGTCGCGCAGGACGGTGATCGTGTCGGCCAGGGCGAGCACCTCGGTCAGGAAGTGGGAGACGAGAAGGACCGTCCGGCCGCGGGCCACCAGTCCACGGACGATCTCGTGGAACCGTTCCACTTCGGTGGCCGACAGTGACGCGGTCGGCTCATCGAAGACGATCAGTCCGGCCTCGCGGGCGAGTGCACGAAGGATCTCCACGAGTTGCTGCTTCGCGATCGGGAGTGAGCCGACGATCGCGTCCGCAGGGACCTCGAAGCCGGCGTCGCCGACCAGTCGCTCGAAGCGCTCGCGCAGGCGCCGGCGCCGAATGAAGCCGAACCGGCGGGGTTCGGTTCCCAGGAAGACGTTTTCCGCGACCGTCCGCTGCGGGACGACCGCCACCTCCTGGGCGACGAGCGCGATCCCGCGTTGGAGGGCCTCGCGGGGCGAGCGAAATGAGACGACGTCGCCGTGGACCACGACCTCCCCCTCGTCGGGCGCGATCACTCCGGCAACGATCTTGCCGAGGGTTGACTTTCCGGCTCCGTTCTCGCCGACGAAAGCGTGGACGGAGCCGGAGCGCACCTGGATCGTCACGTTGTCGAGTGCTCGTGTCGCCCCGAACGACTTGCCGACACCGCGGACCTCGAGATGGACCTCCTCTGATGCCATGCGGGCGATGCTCGGTGGTGGCGCGATCAGCCGGGCCACTCCGCGAGCGGCAGGAAGGTCTGGACGTTGTCCTTGGTCGCGACTCCGCCGTCCGGGAGGTCGGCTAGGACATCGACACCCGGGGCCGGCGTTCCGCTCCGGATCGCGTCGATGAACATCTGGACTCCGAGCCGGCCTTCGGTTGCGGGCGCCTGCATGACGGTCCCGTAGCGCTCGCCGTTCGCGATGCCCTGGAATGCGACCGCGCCGCCGCCGTAACCCACGAGCTGGACCTTGCCCTGGAGGTTCGCGGCCGCCACGGCCTGGACCGCGCCGGTGATCGCCTGGTCGGCGCCCGTGATCACGGTCAGATCGGGGTGCGCCTGGAGCATGTCCTGGGACGCCTTGAGACCCAGCGCCGTCGTATAGAACGACTCGCCTTCGGCCACGATCTTGATCGCGGGGTTGACGGCAGTGGCTGTGTCGAAGGCCTCCCGCAACGTGGTGTCGAGGGCAGCCGCCTTGACCGAGTAGATATAGCCGACGTTACACGGGTTCGCGGTCCCGCAGGCATCGACGACGAGCTCCCCGATCTTTCGCCCGAGCTCGCTCGGGACGAAGACCACGTTCACGAGCTGGCCCTCGATCTGGGACTCGGCAGTCGTGTTGTCAGTCCCGAGGATCTGATCGATATTGCCGATCGCGACCCCGGCCTTGATCGCGTCCTGGGCCCCGGTCACGAGGCCCGCGCCGAACAGCGGCTGCAGGACGATCCCGTCGAACTTGCCCGACGCGACCGCGTCCTGGAGCTGCTTGGACTGTGTGGCAGGGTCGAGATTCGCGTCGAATACGGTCAGTTTCGCGTTGCCCGCCGCGGCCGAGGCTTGGGCTGCGGCCAGCATCGGCGCGTCATAGCTATTCGCGACGGCGAACGAGAGGTAGGCAAGTTCGAGCGTCTTCGCCGCTGCCGAGGGGCTGGCGGCACCTGGCGATGCCGCGGTCGACGGTGGCGGCGCCGTCCCAGCTGGCGCTGCGGGTGCGCTACAGGCCGTGAGCACCAGCGTGGCGGTCGCTGCCAGTCCGGCGAATCGGCCCATCCGGGATCGCGAGCGATGACTTGCGCGCATCTCGTTCTCCTCCTCGTCGTCGGTCGCGACGATGGACGGAGTGTGCAAACCCAGTGAACACATGTCAAGGCTGATTGCAGGATGGAGCGCCTTGTTGAACGGCCGGGCCCGACTCCGTCGCGGCGCGAGACGGCTCAGCGGCGGGCGATGTTCGGAGAGCCGCGACCGAGCACGAACCACACGGCTGTGGCCGGCGTGTCCCCCGCATTGAACAATCGGTGTGGCGTGGCCGAGTCGAAGCTGATGGCATCTCCGGGCCGGAGGACGAACTCGTCGAAGCCGATCCGCACCGTCAAGACGCCGCTCAGCACATAGCCCCACTCCTGGCCCGTGTGGCGTTGAAAGGCATCTGATGGGCTGGACTCGCCGCCCGCCTCGTACGTCACGTGGAGGAAGTCGACATTCCGGATCGACTCCGTCGTGAGCCGTTCCCAGACTACGCCCGAGCCGAGCCGGATCGCGCTTCGCGACGCGGATCGCTGCACCGGAGCGTGCGGGACCGTGACCTCGACTGGTTCGACGACCTCTGCGCCGTCGTCGGTGGCGCGGCTGAGCGTCGGCGGCTGCGTGTCCATGAAGAGCAGGACGTCGAGCGAGATGCCGAGCTCGTTGGCGAGAGCATAGAGCGTGTTCACGGACGGCTTGGCCCGACCGGTCTCGACCTGGGAGATCAGGCTCGGCGAGACACCTAGGACCTCGGCCAGGCCGCGTAGGCTCAGGCCGCGAGCCTGGCGCGCCCGGCGGAGGCGATCGCCCATCGACGCGTATTCGGGTTCTGCCGATCCGTTCCGCCGTTCCCGGCTCACGCTCGCCTCCAGCTGATGTTCCACCCATGCTACGCGCCGTCGCTGAAAGAGTTGCGCGGACCGCCATGCTGTGTAGCATTAGTGAACGGTGATCGTACCGGGCCGGCCAAAAAGGATTGGAGCCCCATGAGGACGTCGTTCGCTTCCCCAGGCGCGATGAACGTCGACTGGGAAGAGCGCTGGAACGTCGAGCGGTTGCGAGCGTATCGCGGCGAACGCGCTCGTGCCGCTCTTGCCGCCTCGGAAGCTGGTGCGATCCTCCTGTTCGACTTCAACAACATCCGCTACGTCACAAGCACCCACATCGGCGAATGGGCACGCGACAAGATGACCAGGTACGCGCTCTTGACGCGCGGCGGGTCACCCCACATCTGGGACTTCGGCAGCGCCGCGAAGCACCATCGTCTCAACTGTCCATGGCTCCTGGAGGAGAACATCCATGCCGGGATGGTCGGGCTGCGCGGGGCCGTGGCTCCCGACGCCGGGCTGTTCCGCTCGGCGGCTCGTGAGATCCGCGATCTGCTCCGGGCCGAGGGCGTCGCCGACATGCCCGTCGGCGTCGATCTCGTCGAGCCACCGATGCTGGCTGCCCTCGAGGCCGAAGGTATCCAGGTCGTCGACGGGCAGCAGGTGATGCTCGACGCTCGCGAGGTGAAGTCCCTCGACGAGATCATCCTGTTGAACACGGCCTGCGCGATGGTCGATGGGGCGTACCAGCTGATCGCCGAGAAGCTGAAGCCCGGTGTCCGCGAAAGCGAGCTCGTCGCCGAGGTCACGAAGTTCCTGTTCGACCTCGGCTCGGAGCATGTCGACAACATCAACGCAGTATCGGGCGAGCGATGCAGTCCCCATCCGCACGTCTTCAGCGATCGGATCATCCGGCCCGGCGACCAGGCGTTCTTCGACATCATCCACACGTTCCTCGGCTACAAGACCTGCTACTACCGGACCTTCAGCGTCGGCAGCGCAAACGATGCTCAGCGGGACGCTTACAAGCAGGCCCGCGAGTGGATCGACGCCTCGATCGAGCTGATGAAGCCAGGCGTGACGACCGACCGGGTCGCGAACGTCTGGCCGAAGGCGGAGGAATTCGGCTTCAGCAACGAGATGGAGTGCTTCGGCCTCCAGTTCGGCCACAGCGTCGGGCTTTTCCTGCACGAGCGCCCGATCATCAGCCGCCTCAATTCGCTCGAGCACCCCGTCGAGCTGAAAGAGGGCATGGTCATCGCGCTCGAGACGTACTGCCCGGCCAAGGATGGCTTCTCGGCCGCACGGATCGAGGAAGAGGTCGTCGTCACCGCCGACGGTCCGGTCGTCATCACGAAGTTTCCGTCCCAAGAGCTGTTCGTCGCCAACGCCTACTGAGGTCGACCGCCGATGGTGAACGACACGACGTCCCCAGCCACCGTCGAGCGTGAGCTCGGCCTCCGCCTGTACCGAACGATGCAGGAGTGTCGTCTTCTGGAGACGCGGGCGCAGGAGCTCTTCTTCGAGGGCCTCGTTCGTGGGACGACCCATCTGGGGATCGGTCAGGAGGCCGTGGCGGCCGGCTTCGCCGGGGCGATGCGAAGCGACGACTGGACGTTCTGCACGTACCGTGGCCACAACCACACGCTCGCCAGGGGTGTGCCGATGGCACCCATCCTCGCCGAGCTGTTCGGCCGGGCGACGGGCCTCCTCGGTGGCAAGGGCGGCTCGATGCACCTCACGTCGGTCGAGCATCGCGTGATGGGCTCGTACGCCATCGTCGGCGCGCACCTGCCGATCGCGCTCGGTGCCGCATGGTCCGCGCAGTACCGCAGGTCCGGCCAGGTCGCGGTCTGTTTCTTCGGCGATGGGACGACGAACATTGGAGCGTTCCACGAGGCGCTGAACATGGCCGCCGTCTGGAAGGCGCCCGTCGTGTTCGTCTGCGAGAACAACCAGTACATGGAATACACCCCGATCGGCGAGGTGACCGCGGTCGCCCGACCGGCGGCGGACCGCGCGAGCGCCTACGGGCTCGAGCCGATCGTCGTCGACGGCAACGACGTCGAGGCGTGCTACGCGGTCGCGACGACCGCCATGGACCGCGCCCGGGCCGGGGAAGGGCCCTCACTGATCGAGGCTCTGACCTATCGCCATGGCGGCCACTCCCGGGCCGATCCCGGCAAGTACCGTCCGGACGACGAGGTCGCCGCGTGGAAAGCGCGTGATCCGATCCCGGCGTTCCGCTCCCGCCTGGAAGCGGCTGGTGTGGCGGCCACCGAGCTCGACGCGATCGATGAGGCCGTCCGGGCGACCGTCGCCGCCGCCGAGGCCGAGGCTCGCGGCGCGCCGGAGCCTGGCCTTGACGTCCTCGAGACGCAGGTCTGGGCGGATGGAGGCTCCGCATGGCGGAACTGACCTATCGGGGAGCGATCGCCGCGGCGATCGCCCAGGAGATGGCACGCGACGATAGCGTGGTCCTGATCGGTGAGGACGTCGGGGCGGCAGGAGGCGTCTTCAAGCTCACGGAGGGGCTGTTCGATCGGTTCGGACCCGAGCGCGTCCGGGACACCCCGATCAGCGAGCAGGCGATCATCGGGGCGACGATGGGGGCGGCGATGACGGGCCTGCGTCCGATCGCCGAGCTGATGTTCAGCGACTTTTTCGCGGTGACCTGGGACATGGTCGTCAACCAGATCGCCAAGACCCGCTACATGACGGATGGCCAGGTCGCGCTGCCGCTCGTCATCCGTACGGCCAACGGCGCGGGCATGAGGTTCGGCGCCCAGCACAGCCAGAGCATCGAGAACTGGGCCATGGCCATCCCTGGGCTGAAGGTCGTCGCGCCGTCGAACCCGGCCGACATGCTCGGCCTGCTTGCCGCCGCGATCCGCGACCCCGACCCGGTGATCGTCTGCGAGCACAAGGCCCTGTTCGCGTCGAAGGGCGAGGTCCCCGACGGCGACCACGTCACACCACTGGGGGTCGCCGCGGTCGTCCGCCCCGGCGCGGACGCCACGATCGTGGCTCTCGCGGCCATGGTTCCCAAGGCAGTCGAGGCGGCCGGCGTCCTGGCTTCGGAGCACGGGATCGACGCCGAGGTGATCGACCTGCGGACCCTCATCCCGCTCGACGCCCAGGCGATCCTCCGCTCGGTCGCGAAGACCAGCCGCTTGTTCACAATCGAGGAGAACCCGCGCGTTGGGGGCTGGGGCGCCGAGATCGTGTCCCTGGTCGCCGAGGAGGGGTTCTACAGCCTCGACGCCCCGATCGTCAGGATCACGACGCCACACATCCCGCTCCCGTCGGCTTCGGTCCTGGAGGACCTGGCGATCCCCGGCGTCGACCGGATCGTGGTAACGGTCCGGCGCACGCTCGACGACGCGAAGTAATCGATGGCCTCCGTCGGGTTGCTGGGCACAGGACGCATGGGCTCGGGCATGGCCCGCGCCCTCCGCGGGGCCGGCCACGACCTGATCCTGTGGAACCGCTCGGCCGAGGCCGCAACGCACCTGGCCGACGAGCTGGGCGGGACGGCGGTCCCTCGGCCCCGCGACGTCGCCGCGCAAGCTGGCGTGTGCATATCGATGCTCGCGGACGGCGCCGCAGTCGACCGCGTCTACGGTGGCCCAGACGGCCTGGTGGCGGGCGCTGGCCCGGCCAATGTCCTCGTCGATTCCTCGACCGTGTCGCCAGCCACGATCCGGGCCCACGCAGCGGCCGCGCGAATCGTCGGAGCGGGGATCCTGGACGCCCCCGTGTCTGGCAGCGTCGCGCTCGCCGAGGCCGGCAAGCTGACCCTGATGGTCGGCGGCGAGCGGGCCGACCTCGACCGAGCCCGGCCTGTCCTCGATGCGATCGCCGCGACGGTCTTCCACCTCGGTCCGCTGGGGTCGGGGGCAGCGATGAAGCTCGCGGTCAACACCGTGATCTTCGGCCTGAACCAGGCCCTGGCCGAGGGCCTCGTCCTGGCCGAACGGGCGGGCGTCGAGCGGGAGCTGGCCTACGACGTCGTGGCCGCAAGTGCGGTCGGGGCGCCGTACGTCGGCTACAAGCGTGCGGCCTTCCTGGATCCCGACGCGACACCGGTCGGCTTCGCCCTCTACCTCGCGGCCAAGGACCTGGGCCTGATCGCCGAGCTGGCGGCCGAGGTCGGGGTCCGGATGCCCCAGGCCGAGACCAACCTTGCGGCGATCCGATCGGCATCCGGCGGTGGCCATGGCGACCGCGACTTCTCGACCGTCGCCGCCCATCTCCGCAAGCCCGGACAGCAGGAGGAGGACTCGAGGGGTTGATCCGACCCGGGCTGGACATGAGCCGTCGGTCCCGTATCCAGCGTCACTCATCGCGTCAGTACAGGAGGAGGATCTCGTGAGCGAGCGGACACTGATCAAGGGTGCGATCGTCCTGACCCAGGACCCCCAGCTCGGGGAGCTGCCGTCGGCCGACGTCCTGATCGACGGCGACACGATCGCCGCCGTAGGGCCGAACCTCGACGCCGCGGACGCGAAGGTCATCGATGCTGTCGGCAATATCGTCATCCCAGGCTTCGTGGACACCCACCGCCACACCTGGGAGACCTCGATCCGCACCTCCGCGCCCGATTACACGCTCGGCGCGTACTTCGGCGCCATCCTCGACAAGTTCGCCCCGAACTACCGCCCCGAGGACGTCCTCGCGGCGAACCGCTGGGGCGCGCTCGAATGCCTCAATGGCGGCATCACGACCCTCGTCGACTGGTCGCACATCATGAACACGCCCGCCCACGCGGACGGGGCGATCCAGGGCCTGCAGGAAACCGGGATCCGATCCGTGTTCGCCTTTGGCTTTCCGAACACGTCGATCCAGACGTGGTGGTTCGGTCCGGACTACGCGGGCAGCGTCGAGCGGATCGATGGCGACCTTGCCCGCAGCGTGCGGTCCAGGCTGAGCGATGACGGCGGTCTGATCACGATGGCCCTGGCGACGCGCGGGACGAACTTCTGCAAGCCCGAGGTCGTGCGTTACGAGTGGGAGCTTGCGAGGGAGCTCGGGATCAACATCACGGTCCACGTCGCGATGGACCGTTTCGGATACACGAAAGGCCAGCTTTCCGCGCTCAAGGAGCTCGACCTTCTCTATCCGAACACGACGTACATCCACGCCTCGCACCTGACCGACGACGAGTGGCTGATGGTTCGCGACTCCGGCGGCAACGTATCGCTCTCGCCGCAGATCGAGCTTCAGATGGGTCACGGCTGGGCGCCCGCCCAGACGGCGGACAAGCTGGGCATCCCGGTCGGGCTCAGCTCCGACGTGGCCACGACGGCATCCGCCGACCAGTTCACGCAGATGCACTGCATCCTCGCGTCCGAGCGCGGGCGGCGTCACCAGGTGGCCTGGGACGAGGACCTCGACGGCAACACGGGCACCCCGGACCTCATCACCGCCCGGGACGCGCTGCGTTGGGCGACGATCGACGGGGCGCGGGTCGCCGGCGTCAGCGACTACACGGGCTCGATCACGCCCGGCAAGAAGGCCGACCTCGTCATCATCGACGGCTCGGCGGTCAACGTCGCGCCGATCATCGATCCCGTTGCGGCCGTGGTGTGCGCAGCGGACATCTCGAACGTCGAGACGGTGATCGTCGACGGGGTCATCCGCAAGCAGGGCTTCAAGCTGCTCGCCGATCTCGAGGAGCCGCGCCGCGACGTGATGGCGTCGCGCGACTTCCTCGTCGCGCAGATCGCCGAGCCCGAGCCCGGTTGGCTGCCCACACTCGCACGAGCCTGACAGCAAGCGCAGTCGCCTTCGGATGACCCGACAACGGCTGCGGCCGCCTCGCGACACGGGCCCTTTTGACGTCAAGGCGGCGCCTCGGCGTTGTACACTGGCGACGGCGCGCTCCCGCGCCCGACTGCCAGACCGAGCCCCCACGCGGCGCGGCGATGCGGCGGTAAAGGGGATCCGGATCCTCGGGACGAACCGGTCGACCATCCGACCGGCCGACGACGTGGCGGTGTGGGCGCGTGCGTCGACGGCCGTGACGGAGACCTGACCGATGACCACCGACAAGGCCTTCAAGCGGGTCGTGCGTGCGCGCATGGCCAAGACCGGCGAGCGATACGCCGCCGCCCGACGGACCCTGGTCGCGGGCGCCACGGACGGACATCGCGCGGAGCCGACGGCCGACGCCGCCAACCCGTCGGGTTATCGGATGCGCGGCGGCTTGTACCCGGAGACGGCAACGCTGGCCAACATCCTGACGAACCAGGGCGTCGTATCGGGCGTGACGGGCAAGCCGTTGACCGAGGCGGCGATCCTCGGCATCGGCGGCGGCCTTGGCGCCGGCTACATCCTCTGGGAGTTCAAGAGCCACGACGGGCCGACGCTCACCCTTGGGTTCCAGAACCAGTGGCAATACCCGTCGATCCCCGGCTGGACCGGCAAGACGCTCGATCGGCTCGGCATCGAGCCCGACCTGCACGAGACCGGCGGCGCGAAAGGCGCTCGCGAGGCGCTCGATGCACGCCTGGACGCCGGCGTGCCCGTCATCGCCTCGGTCGACCTCCAGTCCATCGGGACCTGGGGCCGGCCCGACGCGCAGTCGGGGTACTTCGGCCTGGTCGTCGTCGTCTTCGGACGTGACGCCGATGGCTGGTACCTCGTGGATGATCGTGGCCGGAACCCATTCCGGGTATCACCGGCCGTGATGGCCGCCGCACGCGGACGGATCGGCTCATTCAAGCACCGGATCGTCGGGCTACGAACGACGCCCGGACCGATCCCCGCCGAACGGCTTCTCGCGGCGATGCGCGCGGGCCTCGACGACCAGGTGGATCACCTGCGATCCCCATCCGACTCCTTCTCGCTCCCGGCCTGGCGCAAGTGGGCCCGTCTGATGACCGACGAGCGGAACGCGAAGGCGTGGCCGTGGGTCTTCGCCGACGGCCACGGCCTGTTCGGCTCGCTGTCGGCCATCCACGAACTCGTCGACGGGCGTGTCGGGCCGTGGGGTGGGCACTTGCGGGAGCTGTATGCCGCATCACTCGATGAAGCGGCCGTCGCCCTCGACAACCCTGCGCTCGGCGACGCGGCGCGGGCGTGGCGCGGCGTCGCCGACCGATGGGAGGAGCTGGCCGACGCGGCCGTACCGCCCGATCTCGACGGTGCAGCCGAGGCGGTCGAGGCCGTCGAGACACTGCACGAGGCGGTGATGGCCGGCGAAGGGGGTCGGTCGCGCGTGGTCGCGGCTGCGGACACGGTGTGGGCGATCCGGGATCGCTACGCCGACACCTTCCCCCTGCCACCAGAGCGCATCGCGGCGATCCTCGAGGATCTCGGCGACCGGATCGGCGCGATCTACCAGGCTGAGGTCGACGCGCTCGCCGTGACCGCTCAGGCCATCGGCAGATGAGGCCTTAGTCGAGCAGGGTCCGGTCAGAACCCATTCCGAAATCGGAAAGAGTCTGATGCCCTGTTTGGGGCGAATCAGACTCTCCCGCAGCGGAACCGTGGCGCCGAGTAACGGCGCCACGGTCGACCGAGCGTTTGGCGAGTTGTGAAGGCCCGGAGGCGAGCCCCGGGCGCTCCCGTCAGGCGGCGCCGTAGGCCGGCGCGTTCGCCTGCTCCCGGCTATCTGATGCGATGGCCGGGACGGTCCTGAAGCCCTTGAACACCAGCCAGAGGCCGAGCAGGAGCTCCCATACGAAGATCGGCAGGACGGCGATGGCCGACCATGCGGAGTACTGCTCGTTGATACCGATCACCTGGCCGATCGCGGACGAGATCAATAGGGGGCCGCCGATCAGACCCAGCAGGGGGATGACGCGCGGGACGAGGCGGGACTTGTAGAAAAGCGAGCCGAGCAGGAGCGCGTTGATGCCCGGCAGGAGGGTCTGTCCGATGAGGAAGGACCAGTCATGGGTCGCAACGAGCGACTGTCCGACGATGACCAGCGAGCCCGCATCGGCTCCGGCGGTCGCACCCACCTCCTGCTGCAGGGTCACGATCGAGAGGAGGCTGAGGATCCCCACGGTGATGACGCCGGCTTCGAAGAGTCGAGACGTGACGAACCCGAGCGCGACGCCTTCGTTTTGGCCCCTGAGCACCGGGAACAGGACGACGCCGGTCCCGACGATGGCGAAGGCGACGATCAGCTCGAGGACGGCGCCCCAGAGCACGCCAGTGTTGCTACCCGAGCTCGCGATGAATGCCGGATCGCCCAGCACGGGTCCGTAGAGGGCGATCGTAGGGATCGCGAGGTAGGTGATCAGATACAGCAGGCCTGCAACGAACGCAGTCTTGCGAAGCGATGTCATAGCGAAATTCCTTTCGGTTTCATGGGCGGGCCCGGACCGGCGACGCAGCGCGCGCTACCCGGCTGGGCACTCATTCGAGGTCGTGGGGCTCGACGTAGTGACGGAGACAAGCGGCAGGCCGATGTCCCGCACCTTCTGCAGGAGGCCGTGCAAGGCCGCCTGATCGACGACCGGGCCGCTGAGCACGGTCGACCCATCGCGCTCGTGGCGGAGGGTCATTCCATCGAACCAGGCGGCCCAACGAGTCTCCAGGTGGCCCCGGAGACGGATCTCGTACCGTCCGGCCTCGGGGCGATCGTCTACGGGGCCGCGCGGTTCAGCCATTGCGCTCCTCTCCTTGTCCGGCTCGCTTGCTGTGTCGGTGGATCCGACGTGCGGCGCTGCGAATCCCAACGTGGACGCGGACAGGGGGAGTGGTCATCCCCACGTGTGGGGATCGGTGTGGGGATCTTTTCGTCTCCGGCAGGGGAGCGGGCGCGGCGACGTCCGCCTGGACCATCCCGGGCTAGGCGTCCTTGATGGCCCGGTCCCGAGGTCGTTGGGCCCGCGACAGGAGGTCGAGCTCCTCGCCTCGACGGACGGCAGCGCGACGGCTCGTGACGCCGAGCTTCGCGTAGATGGCTTTCGTGTGGCTCCGGATCGTGCTCAGCGAGACCACGAGCTCCCGCGCGATCCCGGGCCCGTCGAGATCCGACGCCAGCAAGCGCAGCACCTCGAGCTCACGGCCGCTCAGCGGCTCGACGAGGTCTTGATTGATCGGGGTACGTCTCACTCCGCGGCCGAACGATGTGAGGAGCTCCCGGACGTAGGACGACGAGACCGCGCGGTCGTCCAGCGACGCCAGCAGGGCGGCCATGGGTGCGCCTTCATCGAGGAAGACGCGGACGTAGCCCTCGGGTTCGGCGAGCACCAGGGCGCGTCGGAGCGGTACCAGGGCGGCGTCGACATCGCGACGCAGCTGGTGGGCGAGCGCCTGGAGCACCAGGATCTCGAGGGCGGCACCCATCCGCCCGCCTGCGACGGCTGCCTCGAGCAGGCGGTCCAGGAGTGTCAACGACGCCGACAGCGACTCCCCGGCTCGGTCCCGCCTCGACTCCGCCAGAAGGAGCCTCGCGAGGGTGACGTGCTCGAACGTACGGACATATGCCAGGTCGTCCTCGGCCGCCAGGCCTTCCGCCCGCACCCAGCCGCGCGCTTCGCCCAATTTTCCTTGATCGATCCAGATGCGTGCCCGCACCGCGGCGATGGGCCGAACCTTCGGGTAAAAGTCGGCGACGTACAGGCGCTCAGCGTCGTCGAGCAGGGCGAACGCCATGCCCAGGTCTCCCTCCGCTGCCCGCGTCCGGGCCATGGCGACGCACCAGCGATAGGGGTTCTGACGTGACCCGAGGTGCTCGCCCATCTCCTTGCTGATGCCAAGGTGCTGGACGGCGGCGTCGAGGTCGTCGCGTTCGAGGCAGCGCTCGCTCATGCCCACGTGCATGTCCGCCGCTCCGCGCAGCGTGGTCGAGCGGTGCTCGGTCGCAAGACGCAGGCCTCGCTCGTATGTGAGGAGCGCGTCCCGGAGCCGGCCTTGCTCGATGCGGATGTCCGCAAGGGCGATCGCGCAACCGACGGCGTCGGCAAGGTGGCCGGCCGACTCCAGGTTCGCCATGGCGTCTCTCCATGCGCCGTGCGCGGCGTCGAGATCCCCGGTCGTCCAGTGCGCGAGGGCCAGGAGCCCCGCCGCCGATCCACGACCCAGATGATCGTCGGGACCGATGTGGTCGAGCGCGCGCGCCGCGTACGACATCGTCGAGGCGACATCGCCACGAAGATGCGCCTGTGCCGCCCGGTACACGGCGATCGCCCCGGGCAGTCGGCGGAACTCCGCTTCATCCACCACGATCGCCGTACCCGTTGAGGTGCTCCGCGTCCCATCCGCGTCGGCGGGCATGTCCAGCCACTGTTCGGCATCTCGGAGGCGCGCCTCCGCACCCTCGAGTCGGCCGCTATCGAGTAGGAGCCCGGCATAGTGGACACTGAGCACCGGCCTGGACGCGATCAGCATGTCCGGTAGTGCCCTTAGCCAGCCCAGCATCGCAGTCTCCTGCCGACTGCTCCGCATGGCGGGCATGGCTCGCTCCATCAGTTCAGCTGCGTGCTCGGCGTCCCCAGCCTCGAGCGCATGACGGATGGCTTCGGGTGGCTCCTCGTGTTGCTCGTACCAGGCGCTCGCGCGACGGTGCAGCTCCGGAACGATGTCCGACTGCTCCTCCATCAGGCGGGCGAGCAGGACGTCAGCGAAGAGATGGTGGTAGCGATACCACTCGCGCCGGTCGTCGAGCGGGACCACGAAGAGATTCCCTCGATCGAGCTGCTCCAACATCGCCTTGCCGCCACCCTCGCCGGTGACAGCGTCGGACGATGGTCCGCTGAGCCGGGCCAGGATCGAGGTTCGAAGCAGGAACTGCCGCACGGGCTCGGTTTGCCGCTCCAAGACTTCTTCGACCAGGTAGTCGACGATGTAGCGGTCGTCGCCTGCGAAGCCGGCGATGAACTCGGCTGCGTCGCTTCGGCCCTGCATCGAGAGCGCCGCGAGCTGGAGCGCGGCGATCCAGCCCTCGGTGCGCGCCTCCAGCGCGGCGACATCCGCCGTCGTCAGGTCAAGACCCATCACCTCGTTGAGATAGACGACCGCCTCGTCGGCCGTGAACCGGAGGTCGGCCGCCCGGATCTCCGCGAGCTCGCCCCGTGCGCGAAGGCGGGCGAGCGGGAATCCCGGATCGGCGCGCGTGGCGATGACCATGTGGACCTCCGGAGGTAGGTGCTCGAGCAGGAACCCGACCCCCTCATGGATGTCGGGCGCGTCGATGAGGTGGTAGTCGTCGAGCACGAGAACGACCTGGGTGGGGGTCGCACTGAGGTCATTCAGGAGGGCCTCAAGGACCGACTGGATCGGCGCTGGTTGCGGCTCCCGCAGCAACGAGAGCGAGATCGTGCCGACTCCCGGAACCACGCTCTGCAGTGCGGCGATGACATAGGACCAGAAGGTCGTGGCCTGGCTATCACTCGGGTCGATCGAGAGCCATGCCGGAGACGGCACATCGTCAGGAAGGCTCGCCAGCCACTCGACCAGTTGCGTCGTCTTGCCGAAACCGGCAGGCGCCGAGACGAGCGTCAGCTTCCGCTCGGCCCCTCGGCTCAGCCGCTCGCTCAGTCTCGGACGTGCGACCTGGCCGCGCCGCAGCTTGGGGATGAAGAGCTTGGTCTCGAGCAGCGGGCCTGCGTTGTCCGGGGCTGTCATGTCGGTATGCCAGTATGGCTACACAGTGACCTCCAGCAGCAGACACGGCCCGCTGCCCGTGGGGCAGCTGGCTGGCGAGGAAGGATTCGAACCTTCGATCTCCTGATCCAGAGGACTCCCAACGTTTCGGTCGATGGTCGGACTTGTTTGAGCGTGACGCGGACTCGAATTCGGTCGATCCGGCGTCGATCAGGTTGAACTTCCCGGACGGAGTCAGGTGAACGTCATTCCGCGCCTTTCCGATCACGTTCGGCGTGAAGCTCAGAAGTTCGTGGACGAGCTGAAGCGGGCCGTCTAGCGGGCTTACACCTGGCGCGCCCGCTGGTGTCTTTAGCGGGCGCGCCAGACCGAATGGGCGAGAGGCATCAAGCGTCCAACATGCTCACGACACGACAAGCGAGTACATCCTCCAGCCAAATGCGACAGCTCGGCGTCGCAGTGGTGAAGATCTGATGGCAAGAAGCGTTGCCGAGCACCTGGTCGAGATCATGGTCCAGGCCGGTATCCAGAACGTCTACGGCATGGGCGGCGACTCTGCCAATCCGGTCGTCGACGCCATCCGTCGAACCGACGGCAAGCTCGCCTTCATTCAGGTCTGCAACGAGGAGGCCGGCGCCTACGCCGCGGGCGCCGAGGCCATGACGACGGGTCACCCGGCCGCAGATGCCTCGCCTGGCCGAGCTCGCGTTAGAGGCGGCGATCCTCGAGCGCGTTGATCGCGGACGCCCTCGTGGCGGCTGGCTTCGGAGTCCGCCACCTGATGGACCGGCCGCCCGGGGTCCTTCACCGGATCGCGGCGGCGGCCTTCATAGCCACACAGGGCAGCGCTGATGCGGCCGGCGATACACCGAGCGACAGCCGACTTCATACGCGCAGGACCCAAAACCAAGAAGATCCAGATGAGGAATCGACCCGCCGGCTGACAACGACGGGCGGAAGCGACGAGCGCGAAGCGCGCTCACTGATCGCTCCGCTCCTCCGGTTCGAACTCGCCGAGGAAGCGGCTCGATTGCGTGCCGAAGCCGAATATCGCGACGGTGACCGGAACGCCAGGACGCTGGTCAAAGCCGGCGCCTTTCGATTCGTCCTCGTCGCGTTCCGTATTGGTGCAACCTTCGACGAGAATCACCAGCGAGGGAGTCTGGCGCTGCAGATGCTCGAAGGGCGAATGGCGCTGCGTGTCGGTACCTCCGCCACGAGAACTCAGGCTTCTGATTCGGGAAGAGAACCGGAGCCGCGGGACGTCCCACGCGACGTTGGAGGACGCCCGCCAACTCTAATTTCGGCGCCACACCACACAGCACATGCCAGGCTGGCGGTCAAGGTCCGCACGGATCCCGCTGGCCCGCAGCCCGGCGATGACGCCGTCCATGAGCGACAGGTTCATGCCGCAGACGAGATCGCGCTGCGTCTTCGCGATCGCGTCGAATGGGCAGTTCCGAAGCGTGATTACGTCCTGATCGCCAGCGATCGGTTCGAATCCAGCGGCCTTGAGGACCTCGATCGCGGCCGTAAGCAGTGCGGACCTGCTCGGGCGTGGTCCGGCCAGCCGCCTCGCCTCGACCCCGAGGCTCGTGCCATACGAGCGGGCAGCCGCGTCGAGTGCTTGGCTCGTGGACGTCGTGCCGGCATCGCCTCCTGCCATGGCCTCGGCAAACAGGCGCGCGGCGATCTCGTAGTTGCGGGCTGGAAGCGTCAGCTCGACTTCACGGGCCGATCGGCGGTAGAGCTTCGCCGGCCGTCCCGCCCCGGGGCCGGCTCGACCGGAAAGGCGCCGAAACGTGACGTCGAGCAGGCCGGCTTCAACGAGTCGATCCAAATGGAACGCGGCAAGGGGCCTGCCAATGCCGAGGGCCTTAGCTGCGGCATCCCGCCCGACCGGTTCCACCTGATCCGAAACGTAGGCATACAGGGCGCGCCGGACCGGCTCCGCAAGGACCGCGACCTCCTCGATGGCTTGGTTCTGGTGTGGGTTCATGGGCACACTCTAGATCGCCTCCCGCTCTATAACAAGGCGGTCCTATTGAAATTGATGGGTGGCCCATACTGCGACACCGCCGGCCGCTGGTGTCGCTCTCTTCTATCTCCCCCGAAACGCTGCCCCGGCTGCCGTCGATGTGGGCGCCGTCGGCTTGCGGAGGCTGCTTCCGAGATAGCCCTCGACGCCTCGGCGCATCACCGGCCGGCTGCGACCTCGGTTCCCTGGCCGGGATCCATCCCGGCGCCGGAGCTTGCCTGCCATGGCCAGCGTCCGGTGAGCTCGACTTCGAGCGAGAAGCTCAAGAACGTCCGTATCAACACGATGACGGCCAGGACACCGACGCTCGTGAATGTCGGCCCGACGACTACGGTCCTGATGATGTCACCAGCCACGAGCAGCTCGAGCCCGAGGAGGACGCCCTGACCGATCGACTGCCGGAGCCTTCGGTATGACGTCCCGAAGGGCTCGGCTCGCAGCAATCCCCGGACGAAGCCGAGCCCCGCGATCGCGATGGCCGCGACGATGACACCGACGCCGATGGCATCAACGCTAAGCCCGATGGCGTCGACGGCGGTTCGGATGTCCATCGGATCTTCGCCCGAGCACGCCTCGCGTCAGGGCAGGCGCTAAGCGCCGGCGCCGACGGTTGTTCGGTACCCCTCGGTCACCTCGTCCTTGTGGGCCGCGAATGCGCCCAGCACCTGGCCTTGCTCGGCCTCCGGCACCTTGAAGACGTCAAGCGTCCGCTTGAGCTCGGCCGCGACTTCGTCGAACTCCTCCGGCGAGATCTTGAGCTTTCGGTGAGCCTCCTCCAGGCCGAGCAGCGTGCTGCCGGGCTTCGTGGCGGTGTACTCGAACGGACCACCTGAGATATTGGCGACCCACAGGGTTCGCATGAACTTGAGACCGGGCAGGCGCAGAGGCTGCTCGACGCTCCATTGACGGAGCTGCGGGTTCTTGGAGAGCTTCCCGACCATCGCGTTCTCGATGATCGCGTCGCTGAAATGGTCGACCACGGCGGCGATCGCGAAGATCCCACCGACTCGCTCGTAAAGACTTGGCTCCTGCATCATGTACTCCTTCTCTTCTGGTTCCTGGGCAATACGAAGGTTGGGGTGACGCTGATCGAAACTCAGTGACCGGGGTCACAGAGCCCGGCGCAAGACGACCGCGTCGCGTAGCTCGATCCGACCGCGTGAAAGCGCGATGGCGCCGAGCCGCTCGTAGGTTTCCAAGAGTCGACTGACGACCTCGCGTGCCGTCCCCAGCTCGGCCGCGATGTCTTCATGCCGCATGTTGATCACGGGTGCGGTCGCGAAGTGCTGCAGCAGCAGGGACGCCAGGCGGCCTTCCATAGATCGAAACGCGACATCCTCGAGCAGCGTCGCCACATCTGTCAGCGCCCGTGTCATCGTCTCGTAGATGAAGGTCCGCATCGAGTCGCTCGTGGCCACCCATTCGCGGAGCGCCGACGCCGGCAGCAGGACGGCTTCCGTCTCGAGCTCCGCCTGGGCAGTGGCGATCGCCGGGCGCTGCAATAGGGCAGACAGCATGCCGATCAAACTGCTTTGCTGATCCCGGACGTGATACAGACTGATCTCGCGGCCGGTCGCGCCGATCCTGAATACACGGACGCTGCCAATGCCCACGGCCGCGAAACCGTTCGCGACCTCGCCTTCCCGGAACAGCCGATCGCCCGGCGCTAACTTCAGATGTCGAGCCACCGCCAGCATGTGCGACTTGACCGCTCCGGGCGCCTCTCTGTAGAAGTTGACGCCCTCGAGGATTTCATTGGTGTCCATCGTTCTCGATTCGTTGTCCCGCGCGGCGGCGGTTCTCGATCGACAGGGTCGGGTCCGTTAGACCTTGCGCCGAGATGGCCGGGCCCGCAGTTGGCTCGACCATCTCGTGCAGGAACGCTCAACGAGTGAACGTCTTGGGGAACTGGCGGATGATGCCGTCACTGAGCATGTCGGCCATCTCGAGGATGTCGGCGTGGATCGCCTCGTACGCGACGATGTCGTCGGCATACCGTCCCTGGAGGCGCGCAACGGCCTCCTCCAGCGTTCGATCGAGGTGTGCCTTCATCATCTCCTTGAAGTGGTCGACGTCCCAGTACCGCGGATTCAGTCCATTGAGCGCGACGGCGATGTCGTCGCCATTCGCGTACCAGGCCGCTGACGCCTCCTCAACGCCGGCGGCGTCACCCGCCTTCGCGGCTGCGATGAGCTGCGCGGCGGTCAGGATGTGATCGCGGAGGAGCGCCGTGACCTGCTCGCCGGCCTCGTCGCCGTAGAACGGCTTCAGGGCGTTACCGATGTCCGTCTGGTTGGCGAGGAGGCGGTCCGTCGTGGGACCGATGTCGGCGAGATCGCCGGGCAGGGTGGCGGCGCTCACGATGTACTGCCGCGTCCAGACGATGTGGTCCTCCCACAGCTTGCGCATGTCGTCGTGGAACGCAGCCGCGGACGTCTTGCCCGAAGCAGCCGCGGACGTCTTGCCCGAAGCGGCCTCTGCGGGCGGAACGAGGGTAACGACGAGAGCGAGAACGAGTCCTGCTCCCAAAGCTCCGGCAAATGCGCCGAGCCGAACTGATCGATTCATGGTGGATTCCTCGTGGTTGCACTAGATTCGGAACGAGTGGCTTAGGAGAGTCTTTCCAAGGGCGGCACCACCAGTCGGAGGACCCCGACCGAGCGGCGCGAGATGAGGCGCCGGCTCGAGGACGAGGCTTGTATAATTAGCGTTGGCTACTTATACAGCGGGGGCGGTCCGGTGTCAACCGGTCATGCGGGCGACGAGGAAACTCGTTCGTGGCATCAGGCTGGTGGGATCTCCGCCAAGGTCCTGACCCAAATGCTGCGCCCTCGAGAGGGACGGCCTGGGACGGCCTGGTGACTTGAACGTACTTTCTCGCTGCGGCCCCCACGACAGGTCCGAGGACAACATCGAGAGCATCCTGGCCGCCCGTGTCTCACCCGCGCGGCGAAGGCACCGATCATGCGGCCTCGACCAGTAGGCTGGACAGCTTGGATGGACCGGCAAGGGAGCGATGCCATGGCCGACTTCGATGAACTGGACAAGGCCATTGACCGATATCACGTTGCCCTCGACGCCTTCTTCCGCGGAGACCCGGAGCCGGCGAAGGCCAGCTTCTCGCATCGAGACGATGTGAGCCTCGCCAACCCGTTTGGCCCGCCAGCGGTTGGATGGAGCCAGGTAGCTGAGACGATGGCACGAGCGGCGGCAAGCTATCGAGATGGCGGCGCGACCGGCTTCGAGCGATTGACCGCGTACGCGACTCCCGGTCTCGCCTACATCGTCGAGATCGAGCACTACGAGACCAAGGTCGGCGGACGCGACGACCTCTCGCGCGTGGCGTTGCGCGTCACGACCGTTCTGCGCCCGGAAGACGCGGGCTGGAAGATCATGCACCGTCACGCGGATGCCATCACGACGACTCAGCCGGCGGGATCCGTTATTCAAGGGTAGACGGGTCGCGACGGCAGGTCTCGGCCAAACATTTCCAGCGCTTTGCGCGCCCGATTTCTAATCTCTGTCGAGGGGCTCGGTCAGTTGATCACCCCGATCGTCCGCTCCGACAGGACCTCGGCGCGGCAGGCGGCGACGAAGGCCGCCACCGTTGTATCGAAGGGTTGACGCCGCGGGTCGCGGCTGCCAGTACGCGGAGTCAGGTGAACTTCGCGATTCGACGCAGGTGAATGTCCAGAAGTCGAATCAGGTGAACTTCGCGGCATCTCGTGGCTCCCTCTTGGAGTCCACGCCCTGCTCGATGCGCACGAACCCACCATATGTGGTGTTGGGAGTTCCCTGGGCCGCTACCCGTGGGGTAGCTGGCTGGCGAGGAAGGATTCGAACCTTCGATCTCCTGATCCAGAGTCAGGCGACGTGGATCGGGTTTGCCAGCCGATCTTCGAACTCAGCCCGGCGCCTCGCGCCGTCTGAATCCGGGAGTGTCAGGCGAACACTCCCACAGGTACGGGGCTGGCGATCGAGTTGAGCCGATCACCCTTGTCCGGGTGCTCCCTGTGCGAGCTGCGTCTGCCGCGGCGCCGCCTTGGTGATGGCGGGGCGGTCTTGGGCGATCGGTCGCGATCGATCCTGAGCGGTCGACGCTCAAGTCCGATTGGCGACGACGACGGGGATCGCGACGGTGGATCGGAGGGAGTCAAGGGCCATCCCGCGGATCCGCTCGGCGAGGCCCGGCTGCGTGCCATCTGATGGCAGGACCACGATCGCCCCTCCGAACCGGTGAGCGGCGTCAGCCAAACCGTCGGCTCCGGCCTTGGTGGGGTACCAGGCACCAGCCTCGACGCCGGTAGAACGTGCGGCGTCGAGGAAGTCGGCGACGGAATTGTGGCCCTCGCGCCGAGCCGTGTCGGCATCGAATAGCCGCTCCGGCGACGGGCGGCCGGCGTCGTCGCCGCGGAGGTCCGAATACGGGCTGGTGAACCCTTCGGCGCTCCGATCGACCAAGACGACTGAGCGACTGTCGCGGCGGGCCATACCGAGAGCCGCGACGACCGCGTCGCGGTCTGCGCCGCGTCCGACGGCCACGATGATCGCACCGTCGCCCACGTCAGGCAGTGAGGGGACGATTCCAGCCGAATTCGATGACTGCCGCGATCTCTCGGGCGACCTCCGACAACGGTCGCGGCTTCCGAGGCGCGGGCGGAGCGCCGAGCGGACGAAGTGCATCGACGAGCAGGGCGACGACATCCGGATCATCCGACACGAAGCCGACGAACCGCTTGCCCGGCGTGGCGGCGCCGCCGACACCGAAGCGGGCTCGGTCACCGAGCTCATACGACACGAACGCCAGCGGCTCGGGCCGCTCAGAGACGAGAAACCACTGGGCGTCGAGCTGGCTGGTGTCATTTCGGGACTCACGGTAGTCGAGCGCCGCAAGGCGGGGATCGGCTGGTTTCGGCCCGAACGCCCATGCCGTGACGTCGGTGTCGGCCGCGACGAGATCGGCGTAGCGGTCGGCCTCGACGAGAAGCTTGTCGGCCTTCTGGAACCCTACGAACAGGTGGCCGCCTCGCGCGGCCCGCTCGATCTCCCGGGTGGTCCTCAGCATCGCGCGCGGCTCATAGGTGAAGCTCGTCGCATCGGGCGCGCGCCCAAGCGCCTCCGCGAGGCGCCGCCCGATCTCGAAGATGCCGGCGTCGCCGGAACCGACGGGGTAAGTCCAGTCCATTGCGGTCATTCGGCACCAACTTCGCGTAGGGAGGGCGGCGAATACCGTCGGAGCCCTTTCCCGGGGAGTCTACATCAGATTTCGACGATGTACAAAGTTCGTCCTAGGTTTGGTCCCTGGCGCCACGAAGACTTGACGCACCTATCGGTGTATGTACACTGAACGAACATTGTACAACTCGTCGATTGCCCGCCACCGCAACTATCAGGCTCCGACTCGTTTGTGCCTGGCTTCGATCGACCCGCCGTTGCCCGCGCCGAGCGGACTCGAGCGGGTTGCCGCTGCTCGATCCATCCTCGAGGCGATCCGGGTCACTCCGCTCGCCGTGGCCGAGATCGAGGCCACCGTCGACTCAGCGACCGTGGCGCGGTCAGTCGTCGGACAGTTGGTCGCGGCCGTCCGAGATGGTTCCGACGCCGTGACGGGTATCGCGGCTGTTCATGCCCTAGCTGCCATCCCGGGGTTTCGGGCCGACCGCGCGCTCGCAGATGTGTTGCGGGCGCGTCCCGGTCCGCTGCCGGCGCATGCGGCCTGGGCCAGCGCAGGTCGAGCGCCGGCGGCCGAGCTGCTCGAACCCCTTGTCGATGCCCTGATCGCGGGCCGCCTGGGCGGCATGCACGCGCAGGCGACGCTGGCTCAGTGGGCCCGTACTGAGCCATGGATGGTCGTCGCGGCTCTACGCCTAGCGCTCGTCCGGACGAACGGCGGGGACGGCCGACGTTCCTTGATCGAGACACTCGGACTCGTACCCGTTGACGAGGTGCTGCCGGATCTCGCATCAGTAGCTGCCGACCGCAGCGAGACGGACGTAGTCCGCGTGGCGGCGATCGCCGCGCTCGGGGACCGGCTCCATGCCCCGATGCTACGCTCCATCGCGGCCCTCGCCCGCGGTGACGACCGGGTGGCGGAAGGGGTGCGCCTCGCCGAATCCGGTCGCGCCTTGCGGCGTCTCGACATCGTGGGTGGTCGGTCAACGCCGCCTATGGGGTCGACGGCCTCGGTGGAAGGGCGGGGCGTCCGTGTGGCGCAGGTTCACCTCGGCGCGGTCCTCGATCCCGATCTACTCCAGTCGGGCGTTGGCGATACGGGCGGCATCGCGACGCTGCTGGTCAGGCTCGGCGTTGCGCTCGCCCGCACTCCGGATATCGCGGAGGTCGTCACGATCGGCCGCGGCACCTCGCGTGATGTCCTCGACGTTGCTGAGCAGCCCGTCGGCGGCCCTCGATTCGCTCCTGTGGCACTCGAACCCGAGGCAGGTACGGCATTCGGCGACACATGGCCAGCCCGGATCTCGGCGGAGCGCGGTCTACGGCGCGTCATCCGCGTCCACGGCCGGCCGGACGTCATCCACTTGCGGATGGCGGACGCCGGCACCCTGGCCGGAGCAAATGTGGCTGCAATGCTGGGGATCCCCACCGTGTTCAGCCTCGCGCCCGACCCGCACGGCCTGATCGCCAGCCGCGAAACGTCAGGCGATCTCGACCGAAGGCGCTTCGGCGTGGACGACGCCCTGCTCCACCTCTGGTATCGCGTCCACCTCGTGGAGCGCCTCGCACGACAGGCAGACCACGTGGTCCTCTTTCCGCGTGAGCGACTGATCGACCAGCTGCGCGAGCTCATCGGGATCGATGTCATGGCGGCTCCGGGGTCCTTCACGGTCGTACCGGAAGGGATCGATATTGCCCAGATCAGACGCGCAGGCGCCGCTATGACGGGGTTGGGGTACGTCGGAGGACCCGACGCGGACCCTGGGGACGCCGGCGCAGCCGAACCAGGCGGCGCGCCGCCGCCCGGTGCGTTGGGGCTCCTGCTCGATCGTGTCGCGGCGCTACCACCGAGCCGCCACGGCCTGCCGATCGTGTTGTCGGTCGGGCGATTGAACGAGCTGAAGGGAATGGCCCGGCTGGCCGAGGCGTTCGCCACGGATGCAGGGTTGCGCGCGCGCGCGACCCTGGTAATCGTCGGGGGCGATCTTGACGACCCAACCCCGACGGAAGCCACCGAGTTGGCCCGGATCCGGGCGGCACAGGCGGCGCAACCGGAACTGACTACAGCGCTCGTGCTGCTGGGTCACCGGCCCAATGGAGAGATCGCGGAGCTGCTCGCGGCGGTCCGACACGGCGTCGGTCGGTTGATCGGTCCGGGCGGCGCCTATGCCTGCGCGAGTCGCAAGGAGGAGTTTGGCCTTGCGATCGTGGAGGCGTTGGCTGCCGGACTGCCGGTCCTAGCGCCGCTGGCAGGCGGGCCGGCGACGTATGTCGAGGAAGGCCGGACTGGTTGGCTCGTCGACACGGGCGATCCCGAGGCGCTGGCGCGTGGCGTCGCCAGCGCGCTCGATCTCGCCGATAGCCCCGGTCGTGCGGCGTACGCCGCCGAATCGATGGCTTCGCGATACGACATCTCGGGCATGGCGCGGGTCATGTCGTCGATCTACCGTCGTATCGCGATGGGTTCGCGCGACTCGATCGCATCGTGACGCTCCTGGTCGTCAGCCCGGACTATGCGTCGCATGCGGTCCCGCTGATCACCATGGCCGGGGCCTGGCGTGACGCCGGTGAGCAGGTCGTCGTGGCCACCGGGCCTGCGGTGGCTCCGCTGGTGGCTCGAGCGGGAATGCATTTCGCACCGTTGGTCATGGCTCGAGGATCGAATCCCGGCGTAGCTCGTCCCGAACAGCAGCCGGCCGGCGAGGACGACAACCTGCGAGCATTCTTCGAGGCCACCCGCCGAGGGATGGTTCCGACCCTTCGCTACCAGGCAGAGGCACGAGCCCAGGACTTGCTCTGGGAACCCATCGCTACCGCACGCCGGACGATCGAGGTCCTCAGACAGGTGCGACCGGACGCGATCATCGTCGACCACCTCGCGTTCGGTGCCACCATCGGCCTCCGTGCGGCAGGAGCTCCGTACGCAGACGTCGTGCTGGGCCACCCACGGCAGCTCCCTCTCGCCGGCGAGACCTACGGGGTCCCTGGCGCCTGGCCGCCCGCGCTCGCGCCGGGCGCGGAGGAGCTGGCGGACCTTCGATCCATCGCGACGTATGTCGCCGACAGGTTCACGGGCGCCTACAACGACGCGCTGCGAGCAGTCTCCGCGGACGCGCCTGGAGTCGAGGACGCATTCGCCGCTCACGGACAACTGGTCCTGCTGAACTACCCGTCGGCGCTTCACGACCCGAGAAGGACGGCGGAGCTCCCGGGTGCCCACGCATTCCTCGGAGCGATGCCTCGCCGGGAGAAGCCGTCGGCAGAGGTCGATGCATGGCTCGAACGCGATGCGGATCGTCCGCTGGTGTTCGTCTCACTTGGGACGTTCCTCTCGGCCCGGGACGACGTGCTCAGCGCCATCGCCCACGGCCTTCGGCGGCTCGACGTTCGTGTGGCGCTGGCTACCGGTTCCACCGACCCGGCCCGCCTGGGCCCGCTGCCGTCGGAGTGGCTCGTCAGTCCCTTTCTCCCCCAGGTGAGCATCCTCCGGCGGGCCAGCCTGCTGGTTACTCACGCCGGCAACAACAGCGTCACCGAGGCCCTCGCCGAGGGCGTTCCGATGCTCGCGCTGCCCTTCTCGACCGATCAGTTCGACGGCGCCGCGGCGATCGTGGCCGCCCAGCACGGCTTGGCGGCGGATCCGAATCGCGTTTCCCCGCTCGAGTTGGCGAAGGCCGTTCGATCCCTGATCGAGGTCTCTCACCCGGCGTTGGATAGGCTGGCGGTCGAGCTTGCCATGCGGCCCGGTTCGGGCATCGCAAGGGCAGCCGTCGGGGAATGGCTCGGGGCCGAGCGACAGCTGATCGTGCCGTGACAACGACCGTCGTCTAGTCCTTAGAGACCTGCGTCTGCACGACCACCCAGCGCTGACCGCCGCGCAGGCCGACGGTGACCGGATAGCCCCCTTTTCGTGATCGACGAGCGTCTCCAAGCCGGACGATTCAGCTCGGCCAATCGCCTGTGGTTCATGTCCGGCAGCGTATCCGCGCTGGCAACCGCGCTCGAGGTCCGCGGGTCAGGCCATTCCGTCACGATCCCAGACGGGGAATATGTGCGTCGCTGGATGCCGGAGCTGGCGGGACTGGAGGGCCAGGCGGTCCACCCACAGCCGCCCGGAACCTACCTGGCCCCGATGGTCGACCACCGTGAGGCCCGCGCGCGGGCGCTTACCGCTTACCGCGAGGCGACCCGGGCATGCTAGGCGGCGGGCCCTGTTCGAGCCCGGTGGCCAGCGCCTGCAGGAACTGGATGGTGGCCGAGCGCTGCTCCGGGCTCAGGGCACCCAGAGCCTGTTCGACGACTTGCCCTCGCCAGTCGTAGGCCTCGGAGATCTCGCGGCGACCATGGTCGGACAGCGCGACGTGGACGACCCGTCGATCACCCGAGTCGCGCGCTCGGACGATGTGGCCCGCCGCGTCCATCCGATCCACGATCCTGCTCGCCCAGCCACGGCTGATGCCGACGGCAGCGGCCAGCTCGCCGACCGTCGCGCTGTCAAGGCGAGTCAGGTGCACCGCGAGGCGGATCTCGTGGGGGGCCATCCCGTCCGTCGCGCCGCCACCCGAGGCACGCTCCGCGAGCAGGATCCGGATCAGGGCCTCGCTGACGGCGTAGGCGTCGCCGCTGAACCGGGTCACCGCCCGCGCGGGCGCATCCGGATGGTTGCTCTTGACACTAATTGCCTTGCGCAAGTATTCTCCGCCTGTCTGAAGGTTTCGCCAAGAACATACCACGCATGACAGGAGCGCCGTGATGCACCCCGACCCGGAACCTCGTACCCGTCCCGCCGCCCGCCGTTGGCTAGGACTTGCGGCGCTGTCGATCGGCGTCGCCATGATCATCGTCGACGCCACAATCATCAACGTCGCGATCCCATCGATCATCGCCGAACTCGGGATCGGGCTGGTGGACGCGGAGTGGATCAACTCGCTCTACGCGCTCGTCTTCGCCGCCTTCCTGATCACCGCCGGCCGCCTGGGCGACATCCTCGGGCGGCGCCGGACCTTCATCGCGGGACTCATCGGATTCGCCGCCGCCAGCCTGGTCGCCGGCATCGCCCCGGACGGCGGCATCCTCATCGCCGCCCGGGCAGTCCAGGGACTCGGGGCTGCTCTGATCCTGCCGGCGTCGCTGTCGACCATCAACGCCACGTTCGAAGGCCGCGACCGCGGCATCGCCTTCGGTGTGTGGGGCTCCGTGCTCGGCGGCATGGCCGCCCTGGGTCCTTTGCTCGGAGGGTGGTTGACCACCGAGTTCTCCTGGCGCTGGGCATTCTTCATCAACCTGCCCCTCGCCCTGATCGCCCTCATTGGGACCCTTGCGTTCGTTCGTGAGAGTCGCGACGAGGAGGCGTCCGGAGGCTTCGACCTCGTCGGATTCGGGGCCGTGACCGTGGGTCTGAGTGCCCTCGTCTTTGGACTGATCGAAGGCAACCGCTATGGCTGGCTCGAGCCGAAGCGTCCGTTCACGGTGGGCGAGTGGACATGGCCCCTCGAGTCGATCTCCATCGTCCCGATCGCGCTCGCGGCGGCGGTGCTGAGTCTGGTCGGATTCGTGGTCTGGGAGGTGCGACGGGCGTCAGCTGGCCGAGCCGTGCTCGCCGATCTGCGGCTTTTCCGGATCAGTTCCTTCGCCCGCGGCAACCTGGCGCGAGCCATCGTGAGCCTGGGCGAGTTCGGGCTGGTCTTCGTCCTCCCGCTGTTCCTGTCGGCGGTCCTCGGGCTCACGGCATTCGAGACGGGACTGGTGGTGTTGCCCATCGCGGTCGGATCGTTCGTGGCCGGACCGGCGGCGTTCGGACTGGCCCAGCGACTCGGAGCCGGTCGGGTGGTGAGCATCGGACTTGCGCTGGAGGCCGGTGCCATCGCGCTGGTGGGCCTCCTGCTCGCGCCCGATCTGGACCCGTTGGTTCTCGCTCTCCCCATGCTCGCCTATGGGGTCGGGGTCGGCCTGGCCATCGCGCAGCTGACGAGCGTCATCCTGGTCGATGTCCCACGGTCGGCGTCCGGTCAGGCGTCGGGCATGAGCTCGATGATCGGACAACTCGGATCCGCCCTTGGGGTCGCCCTCCTGGGGACCATCCTGGCCGTCGGACTTGGCGACGGCACCCAGGCGCGCCTCGTGGACACGGCCGGGCTTCCGCCGGCCGTCGCGTCCGACATCGCCGCCGCCGTGAGCGAGAGCGCCGGCCTGGTCGTCGCCGAGCTGGCCGCCGACCCGGACAGCGCGGCGGTCGTGCAGGCGGCGGAGGAGGCCTTCGTCGATGCCGCGCGACTGGCCGCATGGGTCGCGGCCGCGTTTGTCGGGCTCGGCTTCGCGGTCTCGTTGCGGCTGCCCAACAGCGTCGCGGACGAGGACGCGGACGTCGAGCATACGTCGGATCCGGCGAGCGGGCGCGATGCGGTGGCGGCGTGATGGACGCTGTGACTCGCCAACGAAGCTACGAAGCCGGTCTTGCCATGAGCAAGCGCGGCTTGACCGGGATGCTGACGACCCGCGGTCGGCGCTCGGGTCTGGATCGGACCGTCCCGATGGGCTTCGTCGAGGACATGGGCGGCCGGCTCATCATCGGGACCGGGCTGGCGCGACCGGCCTGGGCGCTCAACCTCCGGGAGGATGCGCGATGTCGCTTCGAGACCGCGGGGGCCGCGGCCGCCTACCTGGCGGTCGAGCTCGGGGCCGCCGAGGCGGGCCGCGCCCGACGTCGCTTGCGAGATCGGTACGGCGGTATGTCGGCTTACGACGGCCCGGGGCCTGCGTTCGTCCTGCATCCCGTCCTCCTTCCACGAGGTCTAGCAACGTTTTCAGGGTCGGTCGCGGCAGGCGGCGACGAAGGCGGCAACCGTTGAATCAAACGGGTGGCGGCGCGGGTCACGGCTCGCAGTACGCGGCGTCAGGTGAACATCGCGATCCGGCGAATCAGGTGAACGTCGGGAAGTCGAATCAGGTGAACACCGGCGCATTTCGGCGCTCCTTCTTGGAGCCCGCGCCACGCTCTTCCCGCACATGACCACCAGGATGTAGTGGTCCGGGGTCCTCCGATCCCTACCGGTGGTAGGGGATGGCTGGCGAGGAAGGATTCGAACCTTCGATCTCCTGATCCAGTGTCTGTAGATCGGAATCAGGGCTCGCGAGCCGCCATTTGAGTGTGCGGCGGGCCACCGTCGGCCGCCGAATTGGGGTGAGTCA
Organism: uncultured Chloroflexia bacterium; assembly: GCA_963735785.1. Lineage (GTDB taxonomy): Bacteria > Chloroflexota > Limnocylindria > Limnocylindrales > CSP1-4 > SPCO01. The sequence continues at coordinate 2,070,331 of CAVTMH010000003.1, forward strand.
GGTGCCCACTCCGAAATGAGTCAGATGCTCATTCCCAAAAACGGAAAGAGTCTGTTGCCCTATCTGGGCGGCTCTGATTCTACCGCGGCCCGCCCGAGATCGGATGCCCGTCAGTCAGCTCAGGTAAAACGAGGCGGCCGCAATTGAGGCCGGGACCCGGCGCAAGCCGGTGAGGTATAGCCAGTAGGCAAGTCCGTAGTAGATGACGCCCGATCCGATCGCGGAGGCCAAGCCGGTCGGGCTGAGGGCGACGGGGAGAACGGCGCCACCGAGGATCCACGCCGCCGCCACGAGCAGGAACGCGAAGGCGAGGGCGTACGCCTGTTGGGCGACCACCACCTGCGCGGTTGAGTCGGCCGTCGAAAGCCACCGCCGAGTGATCACGGTATAGACCGCGCAGCATCCGACGCCCGCGACGGTCAAGAGGACTCCAACCGGGCTGCCGGGGCCGCCGGGCTGGTAGATGACCAGGAGCATCCCGCCGACGGCGATCAGTGACAAGATCACCAACCCGGGCGAGACACGTTCACGCAGGAGCCAGGCAGCAAGGACCAGGATCAAGAGTGGCTCAAGTGCCCAGAGCATCACCGACAGGCTGGCGGTGGTGGTCGCCAGGCCGAGCAGGCTCAAGGCGTAGGCGAGACCTGGGTTGAGGACTCCGAGGTGCCCGAGGATGGGCGAGGCGCTGCCGGTACGAAATGGCATATTCCGAGCGCGCATGAGGACGGCGAGCATCAAGAGGCTCGATCCGAGTTGGATCGGCAGCAAGGTCAGGGGTGCGATCTCGGTGACGGCACGCTTGCTGATGACGGTGCCGAAGCCCCAGCAGGGGGCGGCGAGGATCAGCGGGAGGTAGTCATGGCGAGCGAGAGAAGAGACGGACACGGCGATGCTCCACGAGCGGGATAGCGGATGGCTGGTCGGCTCACACCGAATGCCCCGCACTCGTCATCGCATCGCGAGTACCCGGGGACGCGCCGACGGCAGCGTCGTGGGGTTCGCTTGGTGTCCATCGTCGGAGTATGGCTCTCTCGTCGAGGCCTGGCCGGTGCCGCGCCGAAAGTGAGCCCGTAACCCTTCAGTTCTACGGCGCCCGTCCGCTAGTGATCGCCCGGCATATTCCGTTAGGCACGCGTCCGCTCCAGGACTCGATGCGGGTTCGCTCAGACCGTCAGAACGTCGGATCCTGGAAGGCTCTCGACCGTCTCTGGATGCAGACGGACAGGGCGCCGCGGCCTCGATGCCGATCGAGGCTCGAACGTCGCCGCGGTGGCGACACGGTTCCGGCCTTCGGCCTTGGCCTGGTAGAGCGCCTCATCTGCGGCCCGCATGAGACCTTGACGATCGAGCCGGCGATCCGAGGTACTGGCGATGCCGAGCGATGCGGTGATCCGCGCGAACCGGCCCGGTCCAAGTTCGACGACCGTCTCTTCGACGGCGATCCGGATCTTTTCGGCCATTCCTCGAGCGTCATCCAGGGACGCGTGCCGGGCACACACGACGAATTCCTCGCCGCCGTAGCGGGCGACCACATCCGAGCCGCGCACCGATGTGCGGAGGGCACGAGCGAAGGCCTTGAGCGCCTCGTCACCCGCGGGGTGACCATGCGCGTCGTTGAACTGCTTGAAGTGGTCGAGGTCGATCATGATCACCGCGACCGACGCCTGATCGCGCTCGGCGGCGGCGAGCTCTTGTTCGAGGTAGGGATCGAAGAAGCGCGCGTTATGAAGGCCCGTCAGGGGATCGGTCATCGCCAGGCCCTCCATCGTGGTCATGAGGCGCGCGTTGGCGATCGCGAGTGCCACCTGCTCGGCGACCCGGGACGCCACCCGTACCTCCTCGGCGTCGAAATCGCCGGGCTCGGGGCTGGCGAGGTGGATGACCCCGACCATTTCACCGAGCGCCGGCATCGGCACACACAACAGCGAACCGGCGACCGCAGGATGCGCCGGGCAGCGGACGTTCATGCCGTCGCCGACATCAGCCGCGAGGTAAGCCGTGGCGCGGCGGATCCCCGGACAGCGGTCGATCCTCTCGATTGCGACCGGGTCACCGACGGTGCGTTCGGGATCACCCCACACGGCCTTGACCGTGAGGCGGTTCTGCGAGGCATTGACCAGCAGGACGTCCCCGATCTGCGACGGGACGAGGCGCTCGAGGGTCCGGACGGCCGCCCGGACGATGTCGTCCTCATCCAACGCGAACGACATGAGTTCGGCGAGCTGGTTGAAGGCGGCCGCCTGGGCGGCCTCCTGGCGCGCTACTTCGTAGCGCCGGGCCGCGTCGCTACGGAGCTGCTCCAGGACGAGGGCCAGCGCGCCGATCTCATCGTCACGCTCAGGTTCAAAGGTCACCTCCTGACCGGCCACCAAGGCCTCGACGGTCCGGTTCAGGCGTCCGAGTGGGGCACCGATCAAGCGGAACAACCACATCCCCCCTACGAGGAGCGTGAGGACCATCGGGAGGGTGCAACCCAGCACCGCCAGGATCAAGATCCTCGAGGTGTCGGCGATGGCGTGAGCCGCGGCCTGGCGGCGCTCCGTCAAGGCGACCCGCAACTCGTCGAGTGCGGCGAGCATGACGATCTCGTATTGCTCGCCGTCCTCGTTCGTCTCGATGTCGACCGGCTCCCCACGCCGCACCGACTCGATGAGTGGATCGCCGAACTTCGTCCGCCATGCCTCCGAGGCATGGATAGTTTGGTCGACGATCGACTGCAGGCCCGCGTCGTTTCCCGCCGCAGCGATGAGGGCGGACTTGGCCGCGTCAAGGGCGTGGCCGGCTTCGACGTATTGGTCGATGTCCTCAGTGCCGCCCCCGGCCACGACCTCGTACGCCTCAGCGTTCTGGGTAAGCGACGCTGACTCGTACCCGGTCGCGGCTGCCTCGAGTCGGTGGACAAGGCTCGTCCTGGCAGCGACGTCGTCGGCTGACCACGCGACGGCCCCGATCACGACGGTCGCGGTCAGAAGCATCAACGCGACGGACACGGCAACGATCGCTACAAGCCTATTGCGCAGCGCGTTGTTCGCGGTGGTTCGCTTCGGCACGATAGTCTCTGGAGGACAACGGGGACCGGAGTAGTCGCCTTGCGTGGTCAGTGGACATCGTCCATCCACGTCGGCGACCGAACTACGACCCGATGGTCATATGAAACGGGCCTCGGCAAGACGACGCGGCGCTTCCAGTGGCGCCCTGGGCTACGTTCTGACCGCCCACGGACGAGCCAGGTTGGCCTTTTCCGTGATTTCCGCCTCTGTGCAGCCCGCGCGGCTTGGATCTATCAGCATTAGCCGCCGGCGCGGCCGGCCATCGGTCCCTCTTCGAGGGGCACGAATTCAATGCCCTGACTACGTACGTTGCAGATTGCCCAGGATCAAGACTAGCCTCGCGCCGGACTTTGGTCAGGATGACCGGCGGTGACGCAAGCGGCATTATTGCCCTTCCCTACACGAATGGACGGAATGGACGACACCGGGATCGGCAACCTATTCGAAGGCGTCTCCGACGCCATCATCGTGCTCGACGGCGATGGTCGAGTCTGCCTCTGTAATCCGGAAGCAGCGAGGCTCTTTGGGGTGTCCGCCGGCGAGGCTATCACCCTCCCGATCGAATCGGTCGTGCCGGGTTTGACCCTGGCGGACGGTGGTGCGATTGGCCGGCGTCAGTTGCCGATCAGACGAGAGGGCATCGATTCTCAACGGATCGATGTCTCGCTGAGCCCGATCGATGTCGCGGGTAGTTCGTGGCAATTCCTCCTGATAGCGCGGCCAGTAGTGCACGAATCCGAGGCGGACCCGCGCGATCCTGCGGGACTCTACGACGAACTCACGCGGCTACCCGCCCGCGCGCTCTTTACCGACCGGGTCGAGCACGTCGTGAATGGCCTTGCGCGACGGCGCAGCCCGGCACTTGTGCTCCTGCTCGACATCGATCGTTTCAGGGAGATCAACGCGACATTGGGTCATGAGGGCGGTGATGAGGTGTTGCGAGCGGTCGCCGAACGATTGCGTGGGGGCCTGCGCGCCAGCGACACGTTGGCGAGATTCGGCGAGGATCAGTTCGGCGTCCTCGTGCGCGCTCGAACGACGCCCGCAGCGGTAGTCCAGCTAGCCGATCGGCTCCAGAGTCGTCTTCTCCGACCGTTCCAGATCGGCGGGGTCACGCTGTACGTAACCGTGACCATTGGTGTGGCGCTGGGGCGTGAACGGGTCACGGCCGAGGAGCTCGTCCGGCAGGCCGACACTGCGCTGCACCATGCCAAACAGCTCGGCCCGGGTCGTGTTGAGGTCTTCAATGCAGAGATGAGCGCTGGGACGGTCGATCGACGGCAGGTCGAATCGGACCTGCGCCTCGCCTTGGAGCGAAACGAGCTCGAGGTCTTCTACCAGCCCCAGATCCGCTTGGCCGACGGAACCCTCGATGGCTTCGAAGCGCTCGTTCGCTGGCGCCAGCCGGGCCGCGGCCTACGGCCACCCTCGGACTTCCTCGACGTCGCCGCCACAACAGGGCTGATCGTGCCGATGGGACGTTTCGTGCTGCGCGAGGCCTGTCGCCAGGTCAGCCGCTGGCAACCGCGACGTCGCTCCGGCCCGCCGTTGACGGTCAGCGTCAATCTGTCGGCGTCGGAGATCCTGCAGCCGGACCTGATCGACGAAGTCCGCGGCGCCCTCGCCGAATTGGGACTCCCTGCCGACGCCCTCGAGCTGGAGATCACCGAAACAGCCGTGCTCGAGGCCTCGGAGGAGACCCTCGGCGTGCTGCGTCAGCTCAAGGAGATAGGCGTCCGGCTCGCCATAGATGACTTCGGCGTCGGCTACAACTACCTGAGCCACCTGCGGGATTTCCCGATCGACCGAATCAAGATCGACCGCTCATTCATCGCCGGCCTTGACACTGCGGGTGACAACCGGACGATCGTCGAGGCAGTTGTCCGCTTAGCCCAAGAGCTGGGTCTCGGCGTGGTAGCCGAGGGCGTGGAAACGATGGCGCAGGCGGGGCTCCTGCTGGCGATGGGCTGTGATCTGGCCCAGGGCTACCATTACGCCCCACCGCTCAGCGCGCGCGCCGCCGCACTGTTCAAGCGCACGACAACATTTGCCGATACGCGCGGGCACCTTGGCACCAACCACACGGGCGCTTCCCCTGTCGCCGTGCCGGCCGGACGACTGGCGGTTGGAAGTGTTGGCAACTTCCCTCGATCGTCAGCTCGTAGCTAGCCAATTGCTGCGGGCCGCTCACCATCGCTGCAACGTCGGTCCGGGGGACGGAGCGGCCGGGTCGACGCGTCCGCCTCCTCGCCACGGTCGGCGTCGCAATATACGGCCCTTGCCCATCACCTTGACCGAACCATCGGGTCGCAGATCGCCGAGACGGATCCCGGCAGCCTCCGACACCCGCAGACCGGTGTCGAGGAGGAGCAGCACGATGGCCCGATCGCGCACTGAGGCGAGGCCGAGCAAGCGCCGGAGGGTGTCGTCCGGGACGGGCTCGATGAGCTTGACCGGCACCCGCGGCTTTCGAAGCCCCCGGAAAGCGGCCGCTTCCGCGAGCTCCTCGGCGTGAAGCCAATTGCCGAACACCTTGAGCGTCCGGACGTAGCCGGCGATGCTGACGGGAGCAAGCGTGGCCTGGAGTGAGACGATCCATGCGCGGAGCGCCGGCGCTGTCACTCCGTCGACCCCCTGATCAGACCCGAATGCGCGCCCGAGACGGGCCAGGATCATCCGATACCAGGTCGCGGTCTTCGGTGAGATGCCCTCGGCGGACTTGGCCGCCAGGAACAGGTCGATCGCCTGAATAAGTGTCAGGTGCCCATCAGAGTCTGATGCCCACGCACGGCGACGCTCAGAGTCAGGTGCCCAAAGATCAGTAGAGTCAGGTGCCCATTGCATCGTATGGCCTCCTTGGCGACGGAGGCCCGCACCTGCTCAAACCACAAGATGTAGTGGTTGTGCCTCACTCTGAGGCCCATATCTTGTGTGTTGGCTGGCGAGGAAGGATTCGAACCTTCGATCTCCTGATCCAGAGTCAGGCGCCTTACCGCTTGGCCACTCGCCAGTGGAGCGGCCGAGATGATACCGCATCGCTCGATCCGGACCTCTTGCGACACGTGGCCACGCCGCACGGACCTGTCCGCGGCGGTACATTCGGGGGAGTGGACGCGGGAGGTGGCGCGCTGGCATCTTGAGGGTCATGGCCCGTTACCCCGATCGACGTCCCCGCCTGCTCGCCCTGCTCGTCGTCGCATGCCTCCTCACCGGGCTTGCGGCGACGGTCTCGGTCTCGGCCGCGCCGGCCCTGCCGTCATGCAAGGTAGCCGACACGCTGACGAAGTTGCGCTCGTACAGCGACTGGCACCGCTCCCTGCTCGACCCCAGGTATCGGCTCGCGAGCAACTACAAGCCGCCGGATCTCCGGTCGACCTCCTACGCCGGCCTCAACTCCGGCTTCTCGGTGCGCCGTCACGTGATCGCCGATCTCCGGGCGATGGCCGCGGCCGCTCGTAGCGCTGGCGCACGTCTCTCGGTGCAGTCCGCGTTCCGCAGCTACGCGACGCAGAAGTCGACGTTCGACTACTGGGTCCGGGTCCACGGCTACGCCACGGCGCTCAAGGAGAGTGCTCGCGCCGGCCACAGCGAGCATCAACTCGCGACGACGGTGGACTTCCGCAGCTACGGAGGGTCCGCGCCGTGGAACTACACGGACTGGGGGACGACCAAGGCGGGGGCGTGGCTGAAGGCCAATGCCTGGAAGTACGGGTTCATCATGTCCTACCCGAAGGGCAAGACCTCGCTGACCTGCTACACGTACGAGCCGTGGCACTACCGCTATCTCGGTCGCAGCAAGGCCGCGAAGGTCCGGGCCAGCGGCCTGACGCTACGTGAGTACCTGTGGCGCGAGCAGAACGCACCGGCCGCGACACCGACCCCACGACCGACGCCGGTCCCGACTCCGCGACCCACGCCTGTCCCGACGCCGCGACCGACCCCGGCACCGACGCCTGCGCCGACACCCGTTCCGACACCCGTTCCGACCCCCGTCCCCACCCACACGCCGACGCCCCCTGGCTGAACCGAGGCGATCGACCGTGGCGAAACGCTGGCAGCCCTTGGCAGCGCGCGGCCGTGGCGATACCATCGCCGTCCGACCTGGTCTCGGGGATCGGTCTCCGTCAGCGCGCGTCCCCTCACCCAGCCCACGGGGGTCCGGATTGACAGTGGCAACCATGGTCATCAACGCCGATGGCACCACAGCCGACGCCAGCCCGGCAGCGCTCGAGCTCCTTGGATTGACCCTGGAGCAGCTGCGCGCCTTGCCCCCTGGCGCCCTCTCGCCCGAGGCCCCGGACCCCGAAGCGGACGCTGCATTTCGCGAACAATGGGAGGCTCAGGGCTCCCCAGATATCGGTGGTGAAGCCACCCTCCGTCGACCGGATGGCAGCAGTCTCCGGGTGAAGTTCGGGATCACCCCGACCGACGACGGCCGCTTCCTCGCCATGATCGAGCCCCTCGCCGAATCGCCCGAACAGCCACCGACCATCTATACGGCAGGCCAGGTCCTGGCGCAGTGGCGGGCGGCCGAGCGGCGGATGGTCGAGATCAAGCCCGAGAGCCCTGAGTGGCACGAGGCCCAGGCGGCGATCGAGACATTCCGGGCCCGGTATCAGGAGATCTTCAGGCGGGGTTAGCCCACCACCGACGCGCGGCCCGCCGCCGCTGGACCGGGCTCGCGCTACCCTTGCCGGGATGACAGCCATCCCCAGGACGTTCCGTGCGTACGTGGCCGACAAGGTGGATGCGCCCGACGACACGACCCCGGCGCGAGTGGAGCGGGGGGTGCGCGAATTCCAGTCGGTCGACCTGCCCGCTGGCGAGATCGAGATCCGTGTCGGCTGGTCGAGCGTCAACTACAAGGACGGCCTGGCGACGAAGGTCGATGGCAAGGTCGCCCGGATCAATCCGCTGATCCCCGGCATCGACATGGCCGGCGAGGTGATCTCGTCGTCCGAACCATCGATCGCCGAGGGCTCGCCGGTCCTCGCACACGGCTACGACCTCGGCGTCTCCCGGCACGGCGGCTACAGCGAGTTCCAGCGCGTGCCGTCGGGCTGGGTCGTGCCCCTCGCCCCGGGCCTGTCGGCGCGTGACGCGATGGCGATCGGCACCGCCGGGTTCACGGCCGCCATGTCCGTGGTGGCACTCGAAGAGCGCGGGCTCCAACCTGACGACGGCCCGGTGCTCGTGACCGGTGCGAGCGGCGGGGTCGGTGGCACGGCCCTCGCGATCCTCGCCGATCGCGGGTACGAGGTGTGGGCCGCGACCGGGAAGCCAGATGAGGCCGCGAGGCTCCGGGCGCTCGGCGCGGCCGGGATCCTGGCACGGGACGAGGTGACCGCACCCGGCAAGCCGCTCGATTCGGAACGGTGGGCAGGGGCGGTAGACGCGGTCGGCGCGGCCACGCTGCCCTATGTGTTGCGGACCCTGCGCAGCGGAGCGGCGGTCGCAGCCAGCGGGAACGCGTCCGGGCCGAAGCTCGACACCACGGTCTTCCCGTTCATCCTGCGGGGAGTCGCGCTCCTCGGGATGGATTCCTCCCAGCTCGCGATCGCCCGGCGCCGCGCCATCTGGGACCGGCTGGCGACCGACCTGCGACCGCGCTCCCTGGGCGAGCACGTCACCGAGGTCACGCTCGACACGCTCGACGACGCACTCGATGGGATCCTCGCGGGCGAGGCGCGTGGCCGGTGGGTCGTCCGCGTCGGCGCCCCCGGCTAGCGCCCTGAGTCCGCTCCAGCGGGCACGCCACCCTTGCGGACGAGGACGATCGCTTGGGGCCGTGTCAGGACAGCCAGGTCGACGTCCGGCGAGGCGTCGACGGCCATGAGGTCTGCCGGTCCGCCGATCGCGACGCGTCCCAGGTCGGGGCGTCCCAGCGCCGCCGCGCTGCCGATCGTGGCGGCACGCAGTGCATCCATCGGCGACAGGCCCGCTTCCGCAAGGCGGAGCAGCTCGTTCGCGGAGGCGCCGGGCGGTCCGCTGTCGTACCCCACTGCCAACGTCACGCCGGCGGCCGTGGCGGCGGTCACGGTCTCGAGCGCCTCGGCCAGCTGGCGCTTGGCCTGCTCCACCAGCGGCGGCGCGAAGTCCGAGGCGAAGCGCTCGGCGAGGTCGTGGAACGTGGACAGGGTCGGGACCAGCACCGCGCCGCGTGCAGCCATGGTCTCGAGGAGCGCAGGATCACGGTGGAGCGACAGACCGTGCTCGATGGTGTCGGCGCCAGCCTCGATCGCCCAGCGTGTCCCGGCCAGGCCTTCGGCATGCGCGGCGACACGACGACCCATCCGATGCGCCTCGTCCACGATCGCCGTCATTTCCTCGAGGGTCATCTGCGGGGGCTCCGGGTCCTCGACGACGACCGAGCGGGCGCCCGTGGCCATGAACTTGATGTAGTCGGCACCGCGGCGGATCTGCTCGCGGACCGCCTTGCGCATCTCCCACGGACCATCGGCCTCGCGGTACATCGACCCGAAGAGGACGCCTCCAGGTGCCGTGGCGGAGACGATGCGCCCGCAGGTGAGGATGCGCGGCCCGGGCACGACCCCGAGGTCCACAGCCAGCTTCAGGGCGCTCGCCTCATCGTCGAAACTGCCGACGTCCCGGACCGTCGTGAAGCCGGACTCGAGGATCCTTGCCGCCGAGGCGGCCAGGACGTAATGCCCGAGCGCCGCCGGTCGTGGGGCCTCGCCGTGGAGCGGCGCCGGCGGACCGAAGCCCGGGCTCCGATCCGTGTCCGACAGCACGTGACAGTGCGCGTCGATGAGACCCGGCAGGAGGGTCGCGCCGGCGAGATCGCGGGCGTCCGGCGGCGGCGACCCGTCGGCGGCGTCGATCGCGGTCACCAGACCGTCGTCGATCGTGACGACCTGTCGCTCGGTAGCTGCCCGCGCTTCGAGGTCGAGCAGTCGGACGTTCCACAGCACTTCGCTCATGCGGGTGCCAGCTCGCCATCGAGCTGCGCGACCGTCCGCAACAGCGGCCGTCGGGCATCCTCCGGCGGGTGCTCCGGGAAGGGATGGGCCGCGATCGCGTCCTCGAGCGTGATCTCGCCGGCCCACACCCTTGTGCCGAGCGTGGCGAGTGCCGCGATGGATGCGGCCTGCGCATCGGCGAAGGCTCGGCCGGCATGGTCGCCGTGGCCAGGCACGACCACGCCCCGCTCCGGCGCGACCAACTGAGCGAGCTGCCAGGCCGTCGCCGCCCACTCGATCGGGTACCCGTCGCCATACCATGGCACCGCCCCGCTCTCGAGCAGGTCGCCCGCGAACAGGACGCCGGTGCCGGGCACCGAGATCACGATGTCGTGGTCGGTATGGCCACGTCCGAGGAAGCGCAGCCCCACGGCCCGGCCGCCCATCTCGACGGTCGCGGTCGAGGCGAACGTTCGGTCGGGCGGGTCGATGACGATCTCGTCGAGCATGCCCGCAAGCTCGGGCGTATCGGTCTCGATGGTGGGCTTGCGTGCCTCGCCGGTCCGCTCCATGAACGTGACACAGCCCTCGTGGCCCCAGATCGTCGCGGGCCGGAACACCGCGTTCCCGAACGCGTGGTCGAAGTGCCCATGCGTGTCAACGACCGCGGTCACCGGATCCGTCGTGAGCGAGCGCAGGTCTGCGAGGATCTCGCGCGCCTGCCCGTACGTGGCGCGTGTGTCGATGACCATTGCCTCACCGCTGCCCAGGATCACGCCGATGTTCTGGTCGTAGAACTTGTACCGGCGCACGAACACGCGATCCCCGATCTCGACCCAGCCATCGGCGACACCCATCGGCCGATGATATCGAGCCGAGCGGGCGCCGAAAGCCGCGTGCTAGGCTCTGCCGACAACCGAACACCGCCTCCGGGGAGCGCTCCGAGCGCTGAGAGTGTGGCATCCGCCACTTACCCGCTGAACCTGATCCGGCTCGTACCGGCGAAGGAAGCAGGCCGAACGTCATCCGATGACGCCTCCCCCGAACCGGTGGCGGTGTCTCGCACTGGTTCGACCCGGAGGTTCGGAAGACGACATGACGACCACCTACGACGCCTCGGCGCCGACGTCCGCGCCCGATACGCACTGGCGCACCCGCGACATCGTCATCGCCGCCGTCATCGGCGTCGCGTTCGGTGTCGTGTTCTGGGCTTGGTTCATCGTATGGGAGGGGCCATTGGCGGTCCTCTCCACCTTCGCCCTGCCGGTTCGCGACCTCGGCTACGCCGTCTGGCTCATTCCCGCCGTGCTCGCCCCGCTGATCATCCGCAAGCCGGGCGCGGCCCTCTTCGCAGAGATGGTGGCGGCCGGCGTATCGGCGCTGTTCGGGAACTCCTGGGGCGTCGACACGCTCCTGTCGGGCTTCGTGCAGGGCGCGGCCGCTGAGCTCGTGTTCGCGTTCACGCTGTACCGGCTCTGGTCCTTCCCGATCCTCGCGCTCGCCGGGATAGCCAGCGCCGCCGCGGCGTGGGTCCATGACTGGGTCCTGTACTTCGCTGCCGTGGACCCGACCATCCAACTCGTCCGGCTCGTCTTCATGGCGATCTCCGCCGTCGTCATCGTCGCCGGGGGATCGCTGGCGCTCCACCGGGCCCTGCGGAACGCCGGCGTGCTCGAAGGGTTTCCCGCCTGACGACTGCCGACCGACACCCCGGGGCGCTGGCGGCTCAGGACCTCTCGGTCGGCCATCGAGGGTCGGATCGGCTGGCCCTCGACGGCGTCTCGTTCGAGTTGCCGGCCGGCCACACCTTGCTCGTGGTCGGGCCGTCCGGTTCGGGCAAGAGCACGCTGGCGCTCGCGATCGGCGGCCTGATCCCGCGGGACATCCCGGCGTCGTTGGGCGGTCACCTCGCGCTCGATGGCCAGGAGATCCGTGCCCTCGAGCCGAGCCACGTGGCGGCGCGGGTCGGGATGGTCTGGCAGGACCCTGACACGCAACTGGTGATGGAGCGCGTCGAGGACGATGTCGCCTTCGGGCTCGAGAACCGCGCGTGGCCTCGCCAGACGATGCTCGATCGCGTGCCGCAGGTCCTCGGGGAGGTGGGCCTCGCCGGCCTGGAGCGGGAACGCACGAGGCGGCTGTCCGGCGGGCAGCAGCAGCGCCTTGCCCTCGGCGGGGCGCTCGCCCCGAGCCCCGACGTCCTCGTGCTCGACGAGCCGACGGCCAACCTCGACCCGGCCGGTGCCGCTTCCTTCATGGCCCGTCTGGCCCGACTGCGGGATGAGCGATCGACGACGATCATGCTCATCGAGCACCTCGTCGAGGCGGCCTGGCCGATGGCCGACCTGGTCCTTGCGCTCGACGAGGGTGGCCGACCGATCGACGTCGGGTCCCCCAAGGACGTCGCCGGCCGCTCGGGCGTGCGCATGCGCGATGCCGGGATCTGGCTGCCGGCGGCGGTCGAGGCCCGCCTCCCCGGCGCCGAGACACGGCCCGAGCGGGAACATCCGCGGGCCGACTCCCCGGCGACCCAGGCGCCGGTGATCATCGCCTCCGACCTTCGGTTCGGGTTCGACCGCCGCGATCCCGTGATCCGCGACGTGCACATGCGGATCGACCCGGGCGAACGCGTCGCGCTCGTCGGTCCGAATGGGAGCGGCAAGTCGACGCTCGCGCGACTGCTCGTCGGCCTCCTGCGACCCGATGCCGGGACGGTCCGCTTGCTCGGTGACGATCCAGCTCGCCTGCGCCCGGCGGACCTCGCTCGGCGAGCCTCGTACGTCTTCCAGGACCCCGAGCGCCAGTTCCTTGCCCAGACCGTCGAGGACGAGGTCCTGCTGGGGCTGCGCTTCGTGGAGCGGCCGGCCGCCCGGATCCTTATGGGACGGCTGGGTCTGCCCCTGGAACGGTACGGGCGCCAGAGTCCGTACCGGCTCTCGGGTGGGGAGCAGCGCCGCCTGTCGCTCGCCTCCGCCCTGGTGCGCGAGCCGGCGGTCCTCGTCCTCGACGAGCCGACGTTCGGGCAGGATCGCCATGGCTATGAGGGCCTGCTCGAGATCCTGGACGAGCGGCTCGCCGCGGGCGCGACGCTCATCGCCGCGACACACGACCAGCGTTTCGTGACCGACGCCACCGACCGCTCGATCGAGCTCGACGGAGGCTGGATCGTGGCCGACGAGCGCGCGCCGTGATTTCCGAGCGCGCGCCGTGATCTCCGAGCGGCTCGAGCTGGACGACGCCCGACTGGCCAGCCCGCTCGCGCGAGTCAGCCCGGTGGTCAAGCTCGCGATCGCGATCGTCTGGCTGGCCGGACTCGCGTTCACGGTCCGGATCGGACCGCCGCTCATCCTCACGGTCGCGGCCCTCACCGCCGGCCTGTGGCTCGGTCGCATCCCGGGCGCGGTGCTCGTGCGGGCGATCGCCCCGCTCTGGCTCGCGGCCGTCCTGATCGGCCTGTCGAACATGCTGTTCGCGGCAGCGAACGGCGATCCGTCCGCGGCCGAGCTGGTTCGGGTCGGGCCGGTACGGATCACGATGGTCGCGGCCGTCGGTGGCCTGGGCCTGCTGTGCCGGGTCATCGCCATCGCATCGGTCGGGGCGGTCTTCTCCCTCACGACGGACGCCACCCGTCTCGTGGACGCACTGGTCCAACAGGCGCGGGTGTCGCCGCGCTTTGCATATGGGGCGCTGGCCGCATACCAGTCGATCCCGCGGTTCGGCGAAGATCTCGCCACGCTGCGCCAGGCACGCCGGGTGCGTGGCCTTCGCGGCGGCTGGCATCCGGGCCTCCTGCTGGGTGTGCTCGTGCTGGCGATCCGCCACGGCGATCGGATGGCGTTGGCCATGGACGCGCGCGCTTTCGGGTCCGGGCGGCGGACGTTCTACCGGCCGATCCGCTGGCACTGGCTCGACCTGGTCGTGGCGGCGGGAGCCGTCGGCATCCTGTTGGCCGCCCTGGGGGCGCCCGCCTAGACTCGGCTTCGTGAGGTCGAAGCAGGCCGCCTTTCCGCTGGGTGCCGCGATCGCGCTCGAGGAGCTCGATACGGATCCGCACGGCCCGCTGGCCGTCCTCCGCGAGCATGAGCCCGTGTCCTGGGTTCCGGTGCTCGACGGGTGGCTGGTCACGCGCCGCGATCTGTGTATCGCCGTGATGCGTGACGCGGAGGGCTACACGGTCGACGACCCGCGCTTCTCGACAGCCCAGGTGGTCGGCCCGAGCATGCTCTCGCTCGACGGCGAGACGCATCGACGACATCGGGACCCGTTCGCGGAGGCCCTCCGCGGCACCGACCTTCGGGAGCGCCTCGCCCGGCGGGTGGCGGACGAGGCAGCCCGGCTCGTGGCGACCCTGGCCCCGGCTGGCACGGCCGAGATCCGGCGCGATCTCGCGGGACCACTGGCCGTCAAGGTCGTCGCCGATGCGCTCGATCTGCTGGATGCCGCGCCAGGGACCGTCCTCGGCTGGTATGACGAGATCGTCGCGGCGGTCGACCGCGTATCGGTCGGCGGAGAGATCGGTCCCGACGCCCAGGAGGCCGTGGATGCGCTGGGTCGCCACGTCGCAGGGACCATCGGGCTGGATCGTGGCGTGCTGGCGGCGGCCGCGCGCACGCTTTCGGAACCCGAAGTCGTCTCGAACGCCGCGGTGATGATGTTCGGCGGGATCGAGACCAGCGAGGGCATGACGACCTCGGTCTTCTGGCACCTGCTGAGCGATCCGGAGGGGATGGCGGCCCTGCGGCAGGACAGGACGCTCGGCGCGAACGCCATCGAGGAATCGCTTCGACTGGAGCCCGCCGCCGGGCGTGTCGACCGATATGCCACGGTCGACACCGAGCTTGGCGGCGCCGCCATCCGGCGCGGCGATCTCGTCATCGTGTCGCTCACGGGCGCCAATCGCGACCCATCCACATTCCCGGACCCAGACCGGTTCGACCTGGCGAGGCCGAACTCGAGATCGCACATTGCCTTCGCGCAGGGTCCGCACGCGTGTATCGGCAGCCACCTCGCAAGGCTTGAGACCCAGGCCGCCCTGGACGCCGCGCTCGACGGCTGGCCGGGGATGCGCCTCGCCGACGGCGCCACGCCACCCACGGGCGTGGTCTTCAGGAAACCCAGGTCGCTCCCGGTTCGTTGGGACGCGTAACGCGACGTCGGGGACGCTATCGTCCGGGTATCCAGGGATCTAGCGCTCCCTTTCGCGGAGACCAGCGCTCCCCATCGCGGAGACCCATGTGACCGACCCACGCACGATCGTCTTCTTCCCCGAGAGCGCCTTCGGGCCGACCAACAACTGCATCGGGATCGGGAACGTGCTGCGCGAGCGAGGCCACCGCGTGGTGTTCGTGCTCGAGGAGTCGTTCGCGGGGACCCTCGAGGCCAAGGGGTTCGAGGAGCGACTCATGCGGCTCGGTCCGGCACCGGCCGAGGCCGAGGTCCCGGGCCAATTCTGGATCGACTTCATCAGGGACACGGCACCCGTCTTCCGCAAGAGCACGATCGAGCAGCTCGAAGGATTCATCGGGCCGACCTGGCGGGCGTTGATCGATGGCGCGAAGTACGTGAACCCGAGACTGGCCGAGATCTTCGAGGAGGTGCAGCCCGACGTCATCGTCGAAGACAACGTCGTGGCGTTCCCGGCGATCACGGCCAGCGGTCGGCCGTGGGTCCGCATCGTGTCGTGCAACCCGATGGAGATGAAGGACCCGGCCATCGCTCCGTTCTCGAGCGGGTACCCCGTCGCGGATCGCAGCGCCTGGCCCGAATTCCTGCGCGAGGTCCGCCGCACGCACGCCGACATGTGGATGGACTTCGACGCGTTCTGCCGCGCCAACGGGGAGCCCGGCCTCACCTACGGGGACCTCGGGCCGGAGTTCATCGCCGCGTCCCTGTATCTCAACCTCTACTCGTACCCGCGCGAGGCGGACTACGAGCGCGAGGTCCCCCTGGGGCCGGCCTGGCACCGGCTGGACTCGACGGTCCGGGCACCCGAGACGGACTGGCAGATCCCCCCGCACCTGGCCGAGCGCGATGGGGCGTTGATCTACCTCTCCCTGGGGTCGCTCGGCTCGGCGGACGTGACCCTGATGCAGCGTCTCGTCGATCTGCTGGCGACGACCGAGCACCGCGTCATCGTCTCGAAGGGTCCGCTTGCGGACCAGATCACGCTCCACGACAACCAGGTCGGCGAGGCGTTCCTGCCCCAGCCGGCGATCCTCCCCAAGGTCGACCTCGTCATCACGCACGGCGGCAACAACACCGTCACCGAGGCGTTCCACCACGGCAAGCCCATGATCGTGCTGCCGCTGTTCTGGGATCAGGTCGACAACGCGCAGCGCGTCGAGGAGACGGGCTTCGGGCGGCGGCTCTCGACGTATGGCTTCCGTGACGAGGAGCTGACCGATGCCATCGACGAGCTCCTGGCCGACAAGCCGCTGGCGAAGCGCCTGAAGGCGATGTCGAAGCGGGTCAAGGCCTCGTCCGGAACGAAGCGCGCCGCCGACTTGATCGAGCGCGTGGCTACCACGGGCGAGCCCGTCACGGTCACATGAGCGTCGCTTGAGCCGCTCCCGACTGACGCGGTCGGAGGGCTGGGTGGCCGTGGGGCCGCGTCTCTCGACGATCGGGCTTCTGGCGTTGGCGGTTGTCGCCTGTGACCTGTTCGAGACGCCGGCGGCCTTCAGGCTTGATCCCTCAGACACGACATGGGCCCTCGTGAAGATCGACGGCGGAGAGACCGGCCCCGGCGGCGAAGCCGTCATGAACATCGTCGACCACGTGGCGGGACGGACTTCCTGGTCCCGCACTACGATGTCCAGACTTCTCCAACGACAAGTCACGAAGGCCTGAGCATGTATGCGGTCGAAGACGACACGGTCGTCAGCACGTGATGCTAGAGATCTGAGCACACGCGCAGAGATCGAGGACGCCGTCGGGCGACTCGACCTCGAGTCGATCGCGGTCGCCCGCTGGTTCGGCGCCAAGGGCCGGGTCGTCATCGCGGCGACGCTGGACGAGGCGTTCGTCCTGGACGACGCCGCGCCGCAGGTGCTGGCCATCGTCACCCTCACGCTGGACGACCAAACGCGCCAGCGCTATACGCTCGGGCTCACCGGCCCATCGTTGCGGGAAGCCCTTCCGGGCGATGGCACATGGCGTGCCCTCGGTGTCGCGATGGGGGAGGGGCGGATCGTCCCGGGTCTCACTGCGTCGTCGGACGACGCGAGCGGGCCCGCCGGGGGTCGAGACGACGCGGCCACGACGACTCCCGGACCGGGGACCGTACTGGCCGCGCTAGTGTGCCGGCCGGCCCTGGCGTTCGGGAACCTGGTCCCTGACGGTGCGCGACAGATCGCAACCGGCACGGAAAGGGACCTGGGCGCGGACCAGTCGAACACGTCCGTCCTCCTGGCCGAGCGGCTCGTCCTCAAGGCCTACCGGCGGCTGCAGCCGGGGCTCAATCCGGACCTGGAGATGACCGCGTTCCTGAGTGAGGAGGCGGGCTTCCCGGCAGTGCCGCGTCTCGCCGGGTTCGCTGAGGTCGTGTCGGCCCGCGACGGCACCTCGACCGTGGCGATGGCGCAAGAGTACGTCGCGGACGGGGCGGACGCCTTCGAATGGCTGGCCGATATGCTCGCGGCGTGGCTCGTCGCCCCGGGCGAGGTCAGCGTGGAATTCGCGACCGACATCGCCGCGGACCTGGGCACGTTGACCGCGGGTCTGCATGCCGCCCTGTCCGAGCCCCACGGATTGCCGGACATGGCGCCGCGTGAGGCGACGCGGGACGAGATCCGATCGTGGGCCAGCGATGCCCGTGCCCACCTGGAGACGGCCCTCGAGGTGACGACGGGCTCCGCGCGTTCGACCCTCCGCGAGCTGGCGCCACGCATCGCCGAGGCCCTCACGGTGCTCGACGCGATCTCGACGACGCCCGAGGTCATCCGGGCCCACGGCGACCTGCACCTCGGGCAGCTCCTGGTCGCGCCGGACGGGTTCCGAGTCATCGACTTCGAGGGCGAGCCGCTCAGCCCGCCGGAGGCTCGGCGCGCTCATCGCTCGCCTCTGCGCGACGTCGCGTCGATGCTTCGTTCGCTGGACCACGTCGCGCGCAGCGCCCGACGGCGTGCCGAGACGACCAACGGTGGGCCGCTGGAGCATGTCGGGCTGGATCTGGACGGCTGGATCCGGCGGGCGCGCGAGCGTTTCATCGAGGCGTACGAAACGGGGCTTCGCGAGCAGCGTGTCTGGATCGACCGTGACCCGGCCCTGCTGCGCGCGTTCGAGGTCGACAAGGAGCTCTACGAGTTCACGTACGCGACGACCTACCTGCCGACGTGGCTGTACGCGCCGATCGAGGGGATGCGGGCCCTGTTCGAGGAGGATGGGTGACCGATCGGGTCGAGATGCTGCTCGACGACATCCTGGCCGGGCCGGCCGCGCTCGCGCGGCTGCTCCGGGCGTATGACGCGCCAGGTTCCCCGCTCACCTCCACGCTGTCGTCGTTGGCGCAGGGCCGACGATTCGCTTTCGCCGGTATGGGCAGCTCTCGCTACGCCGCCCTGCTTGTCGCGTCGGAGCTGCGCGCGCGCGGCATGTCGGCGTGGGTCGAGTACGCGTCGACCGGTGTCCCCAGCGCTCCTGGTGCGGACCTTGTCTTCGTCGCCATCTCGGCGTCCGGTCGAACGGCCGAAGTCGTGGCTGGCGCGCGACGGCATCGCAACCACAGCCTCGTCGTCGCCGTGACGAACGACCCGTCATCGGCGCTGGCATCCGAAGCCGACCACGTCCTGCCGCTGTACGCAGGCGCCGAAGGGTCCGGCATCGCGACACGCACCTTCCGGGCCACGATCGCCGTGTTGGCCATGGTCGGCGGACGCCGTCCCGGGTCGTTGTTTTCGACCGTCGCAGACCTCGCGGTGGCGATCGAGTCGGCGGAGCCCTGGGTGACGGAGACGGCAGACGCGATCGATGGCGCGGCCGGGATCCACGTCCTGGCCGACGCGTCCATGCTCGGCCTCGCAGAGCAGGCGGCATTGATGCTGCGCGAGGCCCCGAGGCTCCATGCGACCGCCTACGACACCGGGGACTGGCTCCACACCGGCGTGTATCTCGCGGTTCCCGGGAATCGCGCCGTGCTGTTTCCCGGAGCCGCGGCCGATACCGAGGTCATCGAGACCGTCGAGCGGCGGGGCGGGCGCGTCCTCCATATACCGAACGGCGTGACCGACGACACCTACCGCCGGGCGATCGTCGATTCCGTCATCCCCGAGTTGCTCGCGGCCGAGCTCTGGCGCAGGACGTCAGCGGAAGAGCGTTAGGCCGGCCGCGCGCTCCGATCGGCACCGAGCGTGCCAAGGAACCGGAAGACGGGCATCGCAGTCGCGTAGGCGTCGGCCAGGACGTCCGGCAGATCGGGCGACCGGATCTCGGCATCGGACATCTGGCGACCGAACACCACGTTCTTGAACCGGAACAGTTCGGCCATCGGATGGTCGGGTGGCAGCCCCGGCGGCACCCGCTTCAGGGCGTCGTGGCTGCGGACCGGCCCGAACTCAGCCAGGAACCGCGGGTCCTCGAGAGCGTTGCGGACCCGATCGGTTTCGTCCAGGATGGCCGCCCGGAAGGCGTCGAGCTGCTCCTTCTCCGGCCTCCACATCCCGCCCCCGACATAGCTTTCGCCCGGCATGAGGTTGAAGTAGGCGCTCGCGGGGTGCGCGCCGTCATCCGAGTCGTCGTGACCCGAACCTGGCCCGACCCACGGGAACCGCGCGTAGATGTTCGACTTGTACGGGGACTTGTCCTTCGCGAACCGCGTGTCGCGGTAGATGCGTGAGACGGACCGTTTCGGGTCCGCCTCGAACGGCAGCCCGCGTGCCTCGAATCGATCGGCGAGGGCGACGACCAGTGCCTCCATCGGCGCCTTGAGCAGGCGCTCGTAGTCCGCCTTGCGCGGCTGGAACCAGTCGCGGTCGTTGTTCTGGGCGAGCTCAGCCAGGAAATCGACTGCCTCAGGGCGGAAGCCCGTGAACGTGCTGGTCTCGATGGCCATCCGGCACAACCTCGTGAGCGATCGCTTCGCATCGTACGCCCGGCGACTCACCTGGCCGTCAACCACGACTTCGCTGCGGCTATCCTCGCCGTGTGGCTCCCCCCGACAAGGTCGCGTCCGGCATTCCGCGGGCCGCCCGCGACGCGATCCTCGCCTGGTACGCCGAACACGGCCGGACGCTCGCCTTCCGTCAGACGCGGGATGCGTACGCGGTCCTGGTGTCCGAGGCCATGGCCCAGCAGACACAGGCTGCTCGAGCCGCCGAGCACTGGCACCGATTCATGGAGCGCTTCCCGACGGTCTTCGCGCTGGCCGCCGCGACACCGGCCGACGTGATCAGGGCATGGCAGGGACTCGGTTACGACCGCCGAGGCCTGGCGCTCTGGCGGACGGCTCGCGTCGTCGTGGAGCAGCACGACGGGCGGATCCCGACGTCAGTGGCCGAGTTGCAGGCACTGCCCGGCGTCGGCCCCTACACGGCTCGTGCCGTGGCGGCACTCGCGTTCGAGCAGGCGGTCGGCGCGGTCGACGTCAACGTCCGTCGCGTGCTCGGGCGGATCCTCGCCGGCACAGCCGCCGACGCGCTGACGACAGCGGAGATGCAACGTCGCGCCGACGAGGCCGTCCCAGCGGATCGGCCGGGCGACTGGACGCACGCGCTCATGGACGTGGGCGCGACCCTGTGTCGTCCACGGGACCCCAGGTGCGGTGCTTGCCCGGCCCGGCCGTGGTGCCGGCTCGCGACGGAGGCCGCCGATCCGGCGCCGGGAACCGCGCCGGCGCAGGCCCTGCGACCCCCACCGCGCGCCAGGCACCTTAGGCAGGTTCCCGCGCCTCCCTTCACCTCCACCAACCGGTGGCTGCGCGGGCGCATCCTCGATCGACTGCGTGCCGCTCCGGACGGGCGATGGGTCGTGTTCGGTGGCGCGATCGGGAGCCACGAACCCGGTCGGGTGAAGGCGGCCGTCACCGCGCTGGCGGCCGACGGGCTCGCCGAGCTCAGGATCTCGGCAGGGTCGAGGGCTACGATCCGGGCTCGCCTGCCCCTCGACTGACTTCGCCTCACCTCTGGGGACCTCGTCTGACGTCGGCTGACCCCGCCAGCCCGGTCGGCTACGCTTGGTCGGCTATGTCCTCGTCCTCGCTTCCCGCTGGCGACCGCACTACCGGCACGTCCGGGAACGCCGCGGCGATCGGCGAGGCGGGTGCGGCCCCGTTGCCCGCCAACGACCCCGCGATCTTCGACATGGACCTTCGCGCGCTGCGCAGCCGCTGGGCGGATCGCGCGGCGATGCCGGCCATCGGCGCCGAAGCGATGACTGGCGCGGACCGCCGTGCCCAGGCGCTGGGCGTCCCAGAGGAGCGGTTGATGGAGCACGCCGGCACGGCCGTGGCGGCGGCCGTCCACGCGCTGGCGGTCGACACGGGCCGATGGGGCACGGGGCCCATCGTCATCTTCTGCGGCCCGGGCAACAACGGCGGTGACGGGTTCGTCGCGGCCCGGCGGCTCGCGCTGGCGGGAGCGCAGGTCGTCGTCGCGGTCGTCGCGACCGAGGCTCGTCCCCGGGGCGCGGCGGCCGCCCGCAACTGGGACCGGATCGCCCGCGACACGGGGATCGCCAAGGTCCACGTGCCCGTTGCACGCGACGTCGCGGTCTTCGGCCACGGCATCGAGCGAGCGGCCGTCATCGTCGATGCATTGCTCGGCACCGGTGTTCGCGGACCCTTGCGCGACCCGATCCGGTCCGCAGTCGAGCTCATCGAGCGATGCCGCAGCGGGGGAATCCCGGTGGTCGCAGTCGATACGCCCACGGCAGTCGACCTGTCCAGCGGAGAGCCGTCCGATCCGGCCGTGCGCGCCGACCTGACCGTGACCTTCCACCGACCCAAGACGGGCCTGGCGACCCGACGAGGCACCGCCCATGCCGGGAAGATCCTTGTCGCTCCGATCGGGATCCCGCAGGAGGCCGACCGTGGTTGACGCCAGACCCGGACGGCCCGAGCCCGGCTGGCTCGAGGTCCTGTCCCTCGCCGCTGCCGTCGTCGTCGTGGTCGTCGGGGCAGCAGCGGTTACCGGCTTCCTTCCCACCCCGATCCAGCAGGCGATCTTCCACGGGCCGGTCCTGATCGGCGTGCTGATCGTCGGCACGGGCTGGCTGCTCTGGCGGATCTCGCGGGGTCGGCCCCTCGACGACGAACGTTGAGCGCGAACGCCTCGGCCCAGGCGACGGTATCTGACGGCGGGCCCGAGGGGGCCCTTATCGACCGCCGTCGGCGCGACGTCGACCGCCTCAGCGAGAGGACCTGGGACGTCGTGATCGTCGGTGGCGGGATCGTCGGGGCGGGAGCGCTCCTCGACGCGGCGACCCGCGGACTCGAGGTCGCGCTCATCGAGCAGGACGACATCGCGTCGGGCACCTCGTCGCGCTCGTCGCGCCTCATCCACGGAGGCCTGCGCTACCTGGAGCAGCTCCAGATCGGGCTCGTGCGCGAGGCCCTCGCGGAGCGGCACGGGCTCCTGCGCAACGCCCCGCA
Organism: uncultured Chloroflexia bacterium; assembly: GCA_963735785.1. Taxonomy (GTDB): domain Bacteria; phylum Chloroflexota; class Limnocylindria; order Limnocylindrales; family CSP1-4; genus SPCO01. The sequence continues at coordinate 2,092,884 of CAVTMH010000003.1, forward strand.
CCTCGTGTCGCTCCAGCCATTGCTGTTCCCGATCCACGGGATCCCGTTCCTGAGCAAGGTGTTCTACGACGCGGGGCTGACCCTGTACGACATCCTCGGTGCCCGCCACGACGGCGGCTGGCACCGGCGCCTCTCGGTCGACGAGACCCTGGCGGTGGCTCCGGCGCTACGCCGGCGAGGACTGCGCGGCGGGTTGCTCTACCACGACGGCATGGAGGACGACGCCCGCCTGGCGCTGGCCGTCGTACGCACGGCGCTCGAGGCCGAGACGCAGCCGGTCGTCGCCACCAGGGTGAGGGCCACGGGTGTTCGCACGGACACGGCCGATCCCTCCCTCCGGATCCTCCGGGCCCGCGACAATCTGTCCGGAGCCGACCTCGACATCCGGACGCGCGCGATCGTGGATGCGACCGGGGTCTGGGCCGCCGACCCGGAGCATCCGTTCTCGATCCGCTCGACCCGGCTGCTTCCTAGCCGCGGGGCGCACCTGGTCGTTCCGCGTGAGCGGATCCCGGCGACGGCCGGTCTGACCATCCGCGTCCCGGGCAAGGTCGTGTTCCTGGTCCCGTGGCCCGACCACTGGCTGATCGGGACGACGGATAGCGCGTACACCGGCCGATCCGCACGCCCCGCCGCGGACGGCTGGGAGATCGATGAGTTGCTGCGGACGGTGAACGAGACACTCGACGTCGGGCTGCAGAGGAGCGACGTCGTGGGCACATATGCGGGCCTGCGGCCGCTGATCGCCCCGAGCGGCGGTTCCACGGTCAAGGCATCGCGCGAGCATCGTGTCACGGCCGAGATGGACGGCATCGTTCGGATCGCCGGCGGCAAGTACACGACCTACCGGGTGATGGCGCGTGACGCCATCGACGCCGTGCTCGGGCGCGAGGGAGCGCGCGCACGCCCGAGTGCGACGGCCGATCGCCGCCTCATCGGCGCGGCCGAGCGAGACGCGCTTGACGCCCTGACGGCGCAGATCGCCCGGAGTCCCGCGATCGCCGCCGCCCACCCCGAGGCTGCCAACCGTCTCGTTGCCCGACATGGCACGGAGGCACCGGACGTGGTCGCACTCGGGACGCAGCTCGACCTGCTTCGTCCGCTCGTCGCCGGGCGGCCCTACCTCGAGGCCGAGGTCGCCTGGGCGGTCCGCAACGAGTTGGCCCTGTCCGTCGATGACGTCCTGTCGCGGCGTCTGCGGCTCAGCCCGGAGCTCGCCGACCGCGGCGCCGCTGTCGCCCCCCGGGTCGCACTGATCATGGCCGCCGAGCTCGCCTGGAGCGAGGCACGCCGCGACGAGGAGGCTGCGGCGTACCTCGCGACCGCCACCGCGGAGTACGGGATCGCGCCGTCGCCCTCCCCGGCCGAACCGGCACGCGAGCCGGCGCTCGCCGCCCCGCCGATCGCCGGCTGACCCGTCACACGGCGGTCATACGGGGTCGCCACCATCGCGCCCATGCCATCGATCGGCGACATCGCCAACGACATCGCGCGAACGCTCTACGTGCTTCGGATCCCGGTCGCCATCGCATCGATCGCGATCCTCGTTGGGGCCGTCGTCGTCGCTCGTCGCCTCGGCTGGTTCGCGGCCGCGCGCCGTCACCCGGTGCGCACCGCGATCGTCGCGGCCGTGCTCTTGGCCGTGATGGTCCCTGCGGGCTGGTACCTGGGCTCGCCGATCTTCATCCGCACCTCGCTCGTCGAACCCGGTCCGGCGGTCGCCCCGGTCACCGCGGAAACACCTGCTCCGTCACCATCGAACCCCCCGGCGCCGTCGGTCCCGCCAACAAGCTCGCCGACGGCGCCTCCGACACCGGCTCCTACGCCGTTCGCAGCCACGACCGTGGCGAGCGGCGAATTCATCGGGACCGACGACTTCCATTTCGGGAGCGGGACCGCGTCGATCGTCGAGGTCGAGCCGGGTCGCTACCACCTGCGGCTCGATGACTTCTCGGTCCGCAACGGCCCGGACCTGTTCGTCTACCTCTCGCCCAAGGCGGATGGTTACAGCGACGATGCCCTCGAATTGGGCAAGCTCAAGGCGACCGACGGATCGTTCGGCTACGACCTCCCTGACGGTGTCGATCCGACCCGATTCCGGAGCGCGCTCATCTGGTGCAAGCAGTTCAGTCACCTGTTCGCCGTCGCACCATTCGACGGGTGATCCGATACCCCCAAAGTCGGGGCTATACAAGCACGTTTCGAGCGCGTACCATCCCGCTCGCAAATGCCATGGAAGCGTCCGTGGCCAGAACGTAGCTCGACGCAAAAACTCGGACTCCTCTCACGGCTGACGCGAGAAACCCGATGGGATCGCGCCGGCTACCGAGAGGAGTTTCGTTTTCGTGTACAACGACAAGAATCTGACCTGTGCGGATTGTGGACAGGAGTTCGTGTTCACCGCTTCCGAGCAGGACTTCTACGCACAGCGCGGCTTCACGGAGCCGCGTCGTTGCCCCTCGTGTCGAGCCAGCCGCAAGGCGGCTCGGAACGCGGAGGGTGGAAGTAGCTCGTACGGTGGCTACGGCGCCGGCGGCGGGTACTCCGCCGGGGGCGGTGGTGGCTATGGCGGTGGTGGTGGTGGCGGCTACCGCGACCGCGGGCCGCGCGAGATGTTCGAGGCGACGTGCTCGTCCTGCGGCAAGGAAGCCCAGGTCCCGTTCCGCCCGACCAGCGGCAAGCCGGTCTACTGCAGCGATTGCTTCCGCACCCAGCGCGGCGGCTGACCCACATCCTCTCGGCGCGGGTCGACCAACGGCCCGCCGAACCAGCGTAGATCCCCGACCCGGGCCGTCAGCCGACCCGGGTCGATCAATTCTTCCGGTCAGCCGCCCGACGACCGCTTGCCGACCAGCAGGCCGAGGTCGAACTTGCGCTCGGTCCCGTGGATCAGTCGATCGATGTTGTCCGCGTGCGCGAGCCAGATCAAGGCCGCACCGACCGCCGAGTAGATCACGTACGGTAGCGGCGTCCCCGGCACCATCAACAGGAGCAGCAGCATGACCGGGAACATGACCGCCGAACCGAGCAACGAGCCCAGCGACACGTAGCGGGTAAGCAGGATCACGACGACGAAGACGGGCGCGGCCAGGACAACGGCCAGCGGCTGGATGACGAGCATGGTTCCCACGCCGGTACCCACGCCACGTCCGCTGCGGAAGCCCGCGAACACGCTCCAGATCGCTCCGGCCACCGCGGCGCCCCCACAGAGCACCTCGACGAGAGGGTCGCCCGTGACGTACCGAGCGAGGAGGACGGGCAGCGCACCCTTGAGCAGGTCGCCCAGGACGACGACAGCGGCCCACTTGCGGCCCAGGGCTCGCAACGCGTTCGTGCCGCCCGTCCGCCCGGAGCCCACGGACCGCAGGTCGGGCCCGCCGACCCGTTGGGCGACGATCGATCCGACGGGGATCGATCCGGCGAGGTACGCCAGAGCGATGAGCAACCCCGTGCGGAACAGGATCGCTGGGTCCACGCTCGGCCACGACCTCGATCGCCGGCCGCCATCCGATGGGCGGCGCTCGGGCCGAACTCTAGCACCAGCCGCCGGGCCGCTCTCGGTTGCGCCTCGTGCGACCCCGGCCGTACGATTGCCCGCGATGACCCACCCGCCCGCGCAGCCCCTCGACGATCGCTCGATGGCGCTGGCGCCGAGGCGTCACGAGGCACCCTGACCCATGGCCGTCGGCTCGTCCAATGACTTCGATCTCGTCGTGCTCGGCGCCGGCACCGGCGGCTACGCCGCCGCATTCCGGGCCGGACAGCTCGGGCTGAAGGTCGCCCTCGTCGACGAGGACAAGATCGGCGGCACGTGCCTCCATCGGGGCTGCATCCCGACCAAGGCGCTGCTCGAATCGGCCGCGTTCGCCCAGAAGGTTCATCACGCCAAGGACTTCGGGCTGAAGCTCCCAGGCGAACCAGAGATCGACTATGCCCAGATGGCCGCCCGGCGTGACCAGGTCGTGAAGCGGCTGTGGACCGGGCTCAAGACGCTGGTCGACAAGAACAAGGTCACCTGGGTCGCCGGCCGTGGTCGTCTCGAGGGCCCGCAGAAGGTCCGCGTTGTCCAACCGGCCGAGGACGGCACCCCCGGCAAGGGCGGCGAACGCGTCCTGCAGGCGACCGACGTCATCGTCGCGACCGGCTCACGGGTGAAGAGCCTCCCGGGGCTCGACCCCGACGGCAAGCGGATCGTCACGAGCGACGACGTCCTGCGGATGACCACGCTGCCGAAGGACATCGTCATCGTCGGGGCGGGTGCGGTCGGTGTCGAGTTCGCCAGCATGTTCGCGGACGTCGGGGTCAAGGTGACGCTCCTTGAGTACGCGCCGTCGATCGTCCCGCTCGAGGACGCCGAGGTGGCCAAGCTCGTCCAGCGCAGCTTCGAGAAGCGCGGCATGACCGTCGTGACGAACGCGCGCTTCGACCCGGCCGCGGTCAGCACGGAGAAGGACGGCATCTGCCTCATGGTCGGCCCCGAGGGCAAGGACCCCGAAGAGGTGCGAGCGGAGATGATGCTCGTCGCCACTGGCCGCGCCGCGAACATCGAGGACATCGGCCTCGAGACGACGAAGGTCGAGACCGATCGCGGGGTCATCAAGGTCAACGGTCGGATGCGCACGAAGGAGCCTCACGTCTACGCGATCGGCGACATCATCGGCGGGTTGTGGCTTGCCCACACCGCGGCCCATGAAGGGCTCATCGCCGCTCATGTCATCGCCGGTGAGACCGACGTCCACGAGATGGACTACACGAAGCAGCCGCGCGCCACGTACTGCCGCCCGGAGATCGCCTCGATCGGACTGACCGAGGAGCAGGTCAAGACCGCCGGCACGCCGTACAAGGTCGGCAAGGTCCCATTCCAGGCGATCGCGAAGGCCCTCATCGGGGGCGAGTACGAAGGATTCGCGAAGGTCATCTCGAACACGGACAACCAGGACACGCTCGGCGTCCACGTCGTCGGCCCGCATGCGACCGACCTCATCGCCGAGGCCTCGCTCGCCTTCGAGCTCGACGCGACAGCCTGGGAGATCGGAGGCTCCACCCACGCCCACCCGACCCTGTCCGAGATCATCGGCGAGGCGGCGATGGCGGTGGATGGCCGATCCATCAACTTCTGACCGACGCCGACGCGTTCGGCGATCCAGCAGTCAACGGGAGGCCGATCCACACCGATGGCCGTGACCAAGGGCGACGCCGCGACGAGCGCCGCCGCCGGCAGCCTCGCCGCATCGGTCGGCCTGACCGATGCCGACCTGATCGAGATGTATCGCTACGTCGCGCTCGCACGGGCGCTCGACGAGCGGATGTGGATCCTGAACCGGGCGGGGCGGATCCCGTTCGTGATCTCCGGCCAGGGCCACGAGGGAGCACAGGTTGGGATCGCCTGGGCCTTCGAGCGCGGACACGACTGGATCGCGCCGTTCTACCGTTCGATCGCCACGTGTCTCACGTTCGGCATGAGCCCGCGTGACATCCTGACCGCCCAGTACGCGACCGCCAACGACCCGAGCTCGGGCGGTCGCCAGATGCCGGGTCACTACGGCTCGCACGAGCACAATCTCGTGAGCGTGTCGTCGCCGGTCGCGACCCAGCTCCTGCACGCCGTCGGGATCGCGCTCGCGGCGAAGGTCCGCAAGACGGGGCAGGTGGCGATGACGAGCATGGGGGAGGGAAGCAGCAACCAGGGCGACGTCCACGAGGGCCTCAACTTCGCGGCGATCCACAAGCTCCCGTTCATCTGCGTCATCGAGAACAACGGCTACGCGATCAGCGTACCGGCCGCCCGCCAGGTGTCGGTCCCCAACGTGGCGGATCGGGCCCCGGGCTACGGCATCCCGGGCGTCGTCGTGGATGGCAACGACGTCCTGGCCTGTTACGTCGCCGCCCGGGATGCGGTCGCGCGCGCCCGCGCGGGCGACGGGCCGACCCTCATCGAGGCCAAAGTGACGCGGCTGACCGGCCATTCATCGGACGACCAGCAGACGAAATACCGCACCGAGGAGGAGCTCGCCGCCGAGCGCGAGCGCGATCCGGTGCCGGCCTTCCGCGCGCAGCTCAGCGAGGCCGGCGTCCTCACCGATGAGATCGAGACGCGTCTGGCCGCCGAGATCAAGACGTCGGTCGATGAGGCGACCGACTACGCCGAGTCCCAGCCCGACCCCGATCCGGCCACGGCAATGCGCTATGTCTACGCCGAGGATGTCGACTGATGCCGGCGAAGACGTTCATCGAGGCGATCCGCGAGACCCTGGCCGACGAGATGCGCCGCGATGAGTCCATCATCGTCCTGGGCGAGGACGTCGGGAAGAAGGGCGGCGTCTTCCTTGCCACCGACGGGTTGTGGGGTGAGTTCGGCGACGATCGCGTCATCGACACGCCCCTCACGGAGTCGATGATCGTCGGGGCTTCGATCGGCGCCGCGGTCAACGGCCTCCGGCCGATCGCCGAGATCCAGTTCGCCGACTTCATCTTCCCCGCGTTCAACCAGATCGTGTCCGAGGCGGCGCGGATGCGTTATCGGTCGAACAATGGCTACGGCGTCCCGATGGTGATCCGCGCCCCGTACGGGGGTGGCGTCCACGGCGCCCTGTACCACTCGCAGAGCGTCGAGGCGTTCTTCACCCACGTTCCGGGGCTCAAGGTCGTCATCCCATCGACCCCCTACGACGCCCGCGGGCTCCTCCGGTCATCCATCCGCGACGAGGACCCGGTCCTGTTCTTCGAGCACAAGAAGATGTACCGCTCGGTGCGTGGCGACGTGCCCGATACCGACTACACGATCCCGCTCGGCAAGGCGTCGGTCACACACCCGGGCTCGCAGCTATCGGTCATCGCCTACGGCCTCATGGCGCATTACGCGCTCGAGGCCGCGGACCGGGCCGCCGAGGACGGTATCAGCGTCGAGGTCGTGGACCTGCGCACGCTCCGACCGCTCGATACCGAGACCGTCCTCGAGTCGGTCCGCAAGACCGGCAAGTGCCTCATCGTCTACGAGGACAACCGGTTCGGTGGCTACGGCGCGGAGGTCGCGGCCATCGTCGCCGAAGAGGCCTTCGACTACCTGGACGGGCCGGTCACGCGGATCGCCGGACCTGACGTGCCGGGCGTGCCCTACAACCACGCCCTCGAGGATTGGTTCATGGTCAGCCCGGAGAAGATCGAAGCGGGGATCCGTTCGCTCGCGGCGTACTGAGGAACGAAAGACTCGCGTGAGGTTGGTCCCTTCGGGTCATGCGCCCGGACCCGTTCGTGCGTAGCCTCGGAGCAAAGCACGCGCGATACGCGCGAGGAGATGGCTCCATGGCTCGACGACCTCCGCCCCTGACGCCCCCGGATCTGGAGACGATCAGGATCGTCCTGGTGGAATCGAGGGCGCTGGCCGGTCTCGGGATCCGCGGGGTCCTCGACCGCGAGCCCGACCTCGAGGTCGTTGCCGAGGTTCGGTCCGCCGATGACGCCCTGGCAGTGAGCGAGGGCGACGCACCGGACGTCTTCATCCTCGACGTGCAGCTGCGGGAACCGGCGACCAGCGCCGCGACGCACCGGCTGGCCGAGGAAGCCCCGACGGCGGCGATCGTGGTCGTCGGGCGCGAGGACGACGACGCCAGCATCCTCGAGGCCATCGAGATCGGAGCCACGGGCCACGTGGCTGCCGTCGCCGAGCCGGCCGAGCTGCTCGCCGTGATCCGAAAGGTCGCCGAGGGCGAGGATCCCTTGCGCGACGAGGTGATCGGCAGGCCCGATCTGATCGACAAGATCATGGAGGCGTTCCGCGAGAGCTCGAGACGCGCGGACGCACCGCCGGCCAATCCGCTCACCCCGCGCGAGCTGGACGTGCTCCGCCATGTCGCCGAGGGCATGCGGAACCGCGATGTCGGGCGGGTCATGGACGTCAGCGAGCAGACCGTCAAGAACCACGTGTCGACCATCCTGCACAAGCTGGGCGTGCCCAATCGCGTCCGCGCCGTGACCTTCGCGGTCCGCCAGGGCTGGCTCGTCCTCGATGAGGGGGCCGCGAGCGAGGACGCCGAAGGGCACAGCGAGGTGACCTCGGGTCCGGCGCCCGCGCCCTGAGTCGCCACTCGCTCTCAGTTCACGCGTCTGCCCCGCTCGGCAATCCGGTTTCGATCTCGACCATCAGGTCGATCGCGTCGTCCAGGCTCAGCCGTCGGCCCCGTTCAAGCGCCGCAGCGAGAACGGTCCCCAGGTGCTCGACGTTGAAACGGTCCCACCGAACCCCGAGGTGTCGCGCCAGCGACACCGAACCCTCGACGTCGGTACGCAGGAACGTCACCGTGCCGGTCGGCAGGGCACGCTGGTCAAGGGCGTCAGGCATCGGCGGAATCTACTGTCTGCTGATACGCTCGGCGAGGGTCCCGAGCATCGCCATCGCGGCCGCTGGGCGCTCGTACAGGATCGCCTTGAGGCCCTCGCCGTTGATGACCAGGCCCCGCACGCCGCCCTCCTCCGCGAGGACCGTCGCGGCCCGAGGCCCCTCGCGCAAGACTGCCAGTTCGCCGATGTGCTCGCCGGCATCGTAGCGACGGATGAAGCGCTCCGCGCCGTCGTCTCCGATCCGCAGCACGCGGACTGCGCCCGTGACGATGACGATGAGCTCGTCGCCGGGGTCGCCCTCTCGGAGGATGGTCTCGCCGCCCGCGTAGACGCGCTCCTCGGATGTCACGGCGATGCGCTGGAGGTCCTCGGGGTCGAGGCCCTCGAACAACGGCACGGTCCGCAACAGGAGCATCGTGTCGAGGTCGCCCAGAGTCCGCTCGGATCGTGCCATCTCGGCGTCTCCTCCAGCTGCCCCAAGGCAGGACCGCGCCAGCGCCCGGATCCAGCCATCGTCATCTTGGGCCAGGCGCTCCAGGACGTCATCGGCCGATCCTATCGCCCCCGATGCGTCGCCTTCCAGGAGGCGGACCAGCGCGCTTGCCACTCGCCGATCGCCCATCGAATCGAGTGCTTCGATCGCCTGCGCCCTGACCTCGACGTCGTCCGAGCGGAGACAGCGGCGGATGATGCCGCGTGCGTCGGGCGCGCCGAGGACCGCGAGCGCATCGAGGACGGTGCCCTCGACCTCACGCTGGCGGACGCCGAGGACGAATCCGAGGAAGCCGGCGACCGGATCGGCGGGCGGCCCGGTGGCAGCCAGGCCGAGACGCGCGTCGCGCAGCCCGGTCGCGCGCGCGAGGCGACGGTGGACCCAATCGGCGACGGCGGGTGCGACGCTGTCGTCACGTTCGGCGAGGCCGACGAGCGCGGCCAGGGCCGCTCGCTGCGCCCGAACGCTGTCGCCGTCGAGCAGGCCCAGCACCTTCGAGGCGTCGATCGCCGACGTGGCCAACGCATCGGCTGCCGCCCGACGGACCGGAGCGGCGGAATCGTCGAGGGCAGCCAGCACGGCCGACGCAGCGGCCGGGTCCACTCGGGTCGCGGCGATCGCCGCCGCGCGCACCTCTGGTGACGGATCGACGAGGAGGCCCGGATCGGGCCCCTCGCCGTGATGCGCCTTCGCCACGATGGCCGCGGCACGGACGAGTGGGCTCGGATCGGTCGCAAGCTCCGCGTGGTCGGCGTCGGATGGCCATGCATCCATCGCGGCGAGACCCCGGATCGCCGTTGCGCGGACGCGTGCGTCCTCGTCGCCGAGGGCCTCCCTGAGGGCCTGCTCCGCACCGGCGACACGCACCCTCGAGAGGAGCGCAGCCGCCATCTCGCGCGCGCCCGGTTCCGGAGTTCGCAGCGCAGCAAGCAGCGCCCGGCCCACGGCCGGGTCGCTCGCGAGGGCGCCCACACCCGGACCGCCCTCCAGGACGGCCTCGCCGGCGCCTGCGCGCAGGGCCGCGACGAGGCTTTCCGCGTAGCGCCGGCGGATCCCGATCACGACGACCGTGGCGACGAGCGCCGTCCCCGCCCCCAGCAGGAAGACCTGCTCCGGGCCGAGGATCCGTCCTGCCGCGAGCAGCAGGACGCCGGCGAGGATCGTCCCGATCGGCCCCGGCACGCCATCGTTGAAGGCCAGGACCTGCGCGCGACGCTCGGCAGGGACCGTCGTGTAAAAGGCACTCCAGGCCGCATTGGAGATGCCGCGCTGGGTGACCTGCTGGGTGAACAGCACCAACGCCGCGGTGGCGAACGAGAATTGCACGAGCCAGAGACCGAAACCCAGCAGGTAGACGATCGGCAGCACCAGCGCTCCGACAGTCACGCCGTACCGTGCGTAGACCCGGTTGATAAGCGTGAGCGACACGATGAACGACGTGCCGGTGACCGCGGCGGACAGCAGCCCGAGGGCCGTCGCGACCTCGACCGGACTGGCGAACGCCGCCGACGCCGCGAGCTTGAACGGGTAGTCGACCGAGAACATCAGGACGGCCAGCAGGACGTACGCGATGGCAACGCGCGACATCAGCGGTGAGCGGGCAACGAAGTCGAATCCGGCGCGCAACCCGGCCGGAGTACGAGCCGTGCCGCGACGATCGCGCCCGGCTCACGATCCGGCCGGGCAACCTCCAGAGGAGGAGGGCCGCAAGGACGAGCAGCACCCCGGTGATCAGGACGAGGTTCTCCACCCCGACCACGGCGGCCGCCGGACCCGCCGCGAGGGTGCCCGCGAACGACCCGGCGATCGCGGCCGCCGTCACGAGTGGAAACAGCCGCCGCGCCTGGCGCGCATCGAACGATGCCGCCGCGACGGTCCAGTACACCGTGACCGCCAGCAAGGCCCCCGCCTTGACCGCCAGCCACAGCAGCGACACCACCGTCGGGTCCCCATCGGCGACGGCGGCCCGCAGGCCGGCGATGGTCGCGGCGAACAACCCCAGGATCGCCACGAACAGGGGCACGCGGGGCTGGCGCGCGAGCGCGGCGCTGTAGCCCACGGCGATGATGAGCCCGAGCGCGCCGAGGGCGATGAACAGGAATGGCAGGACCCCGGGCAGATCCTCCTGGCCGAAGCGGCTCAGCAGCAGTGTGTCGACGCCGACCTCGCCGAGCCCGCGCGCCGCCTCGACCACCGCGACCACGAGCGCCACCTGGACCACCAGGGCTCCCTCTCCTGGACGCACGCCCACGAGGCCGGCCAGGCGCCTCGTGCGGGAGCCCTCGATCATGCTGTCGTGCATGATGGCGTCCTGGTGACAGGACCGGAACCCTCGGGCCACGGCTCGACCCGGAAACACCGGATGGGCGACACTAGGCGCCACGACCGTCGACGAGGACCCGCGAAGGAGCAACGAACGTGGCGAAGGTGACGATGCCCCAGCTCGGCGAGAGCGTCGCCGAGGGGACGATCGGCAAGTGGCTCAAGCAGCCAGGCGATACGGTCGCCAAGTACGAGCCGCTGCTCGAGGTCATCACCGACAAGGTCAATGCCGAGGTCCCTTCGCCGTTCGAGGGGGTCCTCAAGGAGATCCTGGCGGAGGAGGGAGCGACGGTCCCCAACAACGCCGAGATCGCCATCATCGAGACGGCCGACGAGGCCGGCGGGGACGCCCCTTCGTCGGCTTCGCTCGAGAAGGAGGGCGGCCCGGAGGCGGAAGGCACCGTCCAGGTCGAGCCGCGCGATCCCGCCGCGGCCGCCGAGCCGGTCACGGGCGCCGCCGAGTCGTCCCCGGGCCCGGCCGGGTCGGACGAGTCCGCGCCGAGCGACAGGCAGCCCGCCGCCGCGACTGAAGCGCCCGCCAGTGCTCCGGCCGCCCCGGCCGCGGCCGCTCCGGCCGCCCGGGCCGCCGCTGAGCAGAAGGCACCGACCGCCCAGACCGCTCCGACCGCCACTGCATCGGCGAGCCCCGCCACGGGCGATCCCGACGCGCGCATGACGCCGGCCGTTCGCCGCCTGTTGCGCGAGCACGCGTTGCGGCCCGACCAGATCGTCGGCACCGGTGGCGGCGGCAGGATCACGCGTGACGACGTGCTGGCCGTGGTCGAATCGATCCGCACCGGCGGCACCCCGCCAGGGCCGCTGACGAGCCAGGGCAACGGCGCCAGCTCGCCGGCCTCTGCACCCGCAGCAGTCGCCGCCGAGGGCCGACCGCAAGCCGTGGCCCCAGCTCAGGCCTCCGCCCCGACACCGCCGCCCGCCCGCATGCCCGCCGGCGCCCCGATCGAGTTTCCGGACGGCGCCGACGAGGTCCTCCTGCCGATGACCCAGATGCGCAAGGGCATCGCCGCGCAGATGACCCGGGCGCTCGCGGTCCCGCACGCGTACGTGCACATGGAGGTCGACGCGACCAACCTCGTCAAGGCGCGCGAGACGGCGAAGCGGGAGTACCAGGCTCGCGAGGGCATCTCGCTGAGCTACGTGCCATTCGTCATCAAGGCAGCCACCGCGGCACTGCGCCAATTCCCGGCCTTCAATGCGCATTGGACCGAGGACGGCCTGGTCGCGAAGCGCCGCGTCCACATGGGTGTCGCGGTGGCGGTGGACGACGGGTTGCTCGTGCCGGTCGTGCGCGACGTCGACCAGCTCAGCATCAGTGGCCTGAACCGTGCGATCGCCGATGTCGCCGCTCGCGCGCGGGCCGGGCGACTGAAGCTCGACGACTATGGCGGCAGCACGTTCACGATCGACAACACGGGCTGGTTCGGGTCGAACCTGACGATGCCGATCATCAACGTGCCCGAGGTTGCGATCCTCACCATGGAGGCGATCACGAAGCGTCCGGTCGTGCTCGACACGCCCGATGGCGACGTCATCGCGATCCGCCCGGTCATGAACATGGTCCTTGCCATCGACCATCGAGCGAACGACGGCGCGGGGGCCGCGGCGCTCCTCAAGGCGATCAAGACCTGGCTCGAGGCGATCGGGCCGGAGACGCCTGTTTACTGAGACCGAGGGCGCCAAACCAGGCGCGGGCCGCGGCGCCGGTCGCTGATGCGCATCTTCGTCACCGGCGGCGCTGGCTTCGTCGGGCTGGCGGTCGTCCGACGGCTCGTCCAGCGCGGTGACCGCGTCGTCGCCGTCGTGCGCGACCCCGATCGCGCGACGGCCCTCACCGACCTCGGCGTCGAGACGCGGGCCGGTGACCTGTCGCGAACGGCGGCGATCGTCGATGCGATGCGCGGGACCGATGCCGCCATCCACATCGCGGGCATGTATCGCGTCGGCATCCCCGCGTCCATGCGTCCGGCGATGCTCGATGCCAACGTCGGCGTGACGCACAGGATGCTCGATGCCGTGGCCAGGGCCGGGCTCGATCGACTGGTCTACATCTCGACCGTCAACGTCGCCGGCAACACCCAGGGCCGCATCATCGACGAGCGGTACCGCCGCGACATCTCCGAGGGGTTCCTGAGCTACTACGACGAGACCAAGTACCTGGCCCATCGCGCCGTTCGCGAGCGGATCGAATCGGGCGCCCCGATCGTGATCGCGATGCCGGGCGTCACGTATGGCCCGCGGGACCACACGGGGATCGGCGAGCAGCTGCGGGGCGCCCACGACGGGAGCCTCGGGTACATCGCCCTTGCCGACGTCGGGATCTCCGCTGTCTACGTCGAGGACGTGGCCGCGGGGATCGTGGCGGCGCTCGACCGCGGTCGGATCGGCGAGTCCTACATCCTGGCCGGCGAGAACACACGCCTGCGTGATGCGATGCGCGTCGCCGCGAGGATCGGTGGCCGGTCGTTGCCCCGGGTCGAGCTGCCGATCGCCCTGATCCGGTTCGGAGCGCATGCGCCGGAGGCCCTGGCACGCGCCGTAGGTCTTCCTGACGATCTTGGCGAGGTCCTCAGGGCGAGCCTGGGCGTCACGTACTGGGCGTCGTCGGCCAAGGCGGCCACCGAGCTCGGCTACGTGCCGCGCGATCTCGGGACAGGGCTGCGGGCCACGTTCGATGACGCCTGATCGCTCACAGACCGACCACGGACGAGGCACTACACTCCGAACATGGCTCGTGAGCTCCCGATGTTCGAACCGGCCACGCCGGCGGGACACCCACCGCACCCTCGGCCGGCCCTGCCGATCTCGATCGGTGGCGGCGTCGCCGGCACTCCTGCCGCCGACGGCTCGCTCGCGGCACGACGCCACCCGGACTGGATCCGGGCGCGGATGCCGTCCGGTGACAACTTCCATGAGCTCAAGGGCCTGCTCCGCGGCCTCGACCTGAACACGGTCTGCGAGGAGGCACGCTGCCCGAATATCGGGGAGTGCTGGGACCAGCGCACGGCAACGATCATGATCCTGGGCGACACATGCACCCGGGCCTGCGGGTTCTGCGCCGTCAAGACCGGACGCCCGACGTGGTTCGACGACGACGAGCCGCGTCGCGTCGCCGAGGCAGTCGGCCAGCTCGGCCTGGAGCACGTCGTCGTGACGAGCGTGGCGCGGGACGACCTGCCCGACGGCGGGTCGCGCATCTTCGCCGAGACGATCCTGGCGATGCGCGACAGGTCGCCCGGGATGGGCATCGAGGTGCTGATCCCCGACTTCGACGGCTCCGACGACCGACTGCGCACGGTCATGGACGCCCGCCCGGACATCCTCAACCACAACCTCGAGACGGTGAAGCGTCTGCAGAAGCCCGTCCGCAAGCGCGCCCGCTGGGACCGCTCCCTGTACGTCCTTGCCAGGGCCAAGGCGATGGCACGGAGGATCGGCTACCCGGTCCACACCAAGAGCTCGCTGATGGTCGGGCTCGGTGAGACCCGCGCCGAACTGACCGAGGCCTTCGAGGCACTGCGCACCGCCGACGTCGACATCCTGACCGTCGGCCAGTACCTGCGACCCTCCATCGAGCACCTTCCACTCGAGCGGTACTACCACCCGGACGAGTTCGCCGAGATGAAGGTCGAAGCACTGGGGCTCGGCTTCAAGCATGTCGAGTCGGCGCCGCTCGTGCGCTCGAGCTATCACGCTCGTGACCAGGTGCCCGGCGCCGAGCTGAAGCGGCTCCGTCGTCAGGCCACCCTCGACGCCGAAGGACACGTCGTCCCGCTCGCCGGGTAGACATCGCGACGTCCCCCGAAGAACATAGAAACCGCCAAGGCCTGCAGCGCGTCCGGGGGCCCATGCAGCTCCCCAGCCTCGGACCTCCACGAGGCTCCACGGGCCCCGCGCTCCTCCTCCTGGTCTGGGGCGCCATCGCCGTAGCGGCGTGCGCGAGCGCCCCGCCGTCCCCGAGCGCCCCGCCGTCCCCGACCGCGAGCTCAGCGCCAGAGCCCTCGCCGTCCGCGACTGCGGCCGCCGGGGCGAGCATCGATGGTGTGCCGACCGCCTGCGTCGGTCTCGGCGAGCAGGACTGCCGCCGGGTCGCGGCCCAGGTCGCGACGGCGCTCACCCCAGACGACCCATCCATCGGCTACGTCCAGGTCGGGCCCTTCGGTTGCCCCGATGGGCTGGGCTGCCCGACGACACTGGCCGCGCGCTCGGAGGGCGACGTCACCCTCGAGTTCGCCGGTGGCGCCATCGGCTTCCACGTCAAGTCGAGTGGTGGCGACCTCGATATCGCGCGGCAGGAGGCCGTCGGCGTCCAGGTCGCGCCCTCCTCGGCGCCTTCCGCGCTGGCCGGGCCCCAACCGTTCACCCTCGGCCACTGCGGCCTGTGGAGCGGGATCGATGTCGGCGGCAGCTGGTGGGACCCGGTCGGTCTCATCGACTACGACCACAGCGACGCCATCAACGCCGCCGAGGGCACGATCGCCCCGGTGGGTCCGGATCAGGCGATCTTCACCTCGAAGGCGGGCTTCACCGTCCAGCTCGTCCGGCACGCCGGACAGAAGTTTTTGTCGCTCTGCATGTGACCAGCGGCTGAGCCGGGCGGTATCCTGCGACCATGGTTCGTCAGCTTTCCCGCAAGATCCCGCTCGCGGAGCTGCACTGCCACCTCGGTGGCGCCGTCACCCCGGCCATCATGTGGGGGATCGCCCACTCCCAGGGCATCAAGCTGCCGACGAAAGACTACTGGGAGTTTCGCGACATGATCACCGTCTCGCGACGGACCCAGAGCTTCGATGGCTACCTGCAGCTGTTCCACTGGACCGAGCTCATCCAGAGCTCCCCGTTGGCGGTGGAGCGCAGCGTGTACGAGGTAGTCGGGGGCGCGTACCGCAAGAACAACGTCACGACGATGGAGCTGCGCTTCAATCCCATGAAGCGCAACCGCGGCGGCGAGCAGGACCTGGACCACATCATCGCCGCCGCCGTGCGCGGCATGGACAAGGCGACGCTCGAGTACCCGATCAAGCCCGGGCTGATGTTCTGCCTCGACCGAGCATTCCCGTACGAGCTCAACGAGATCATCGCCGAGAAGGCCATCGCCTGGCGGGATCGCGGCGTCGTCGGTGTCGATATCGCCGGTCCCGAGGCATCGACCTTCAGGGTCGCCGACTACCGGCGCCTCATGCGGCGGGTCCGTCAGTTCGGCCTCGGGATCACCGTCCACACAGGCGAGGCCGGCCCGGTCGATGAGGTGGCCCGGGTCGTCGAGCTGCTCGAGCCCGATCGCATCGGGCACGGCGTCAAGGCGGCGTATGACCCGCGGGCGATGGAGATGATCCGGGACCGGGGCATCGTCCTCGAGATCTGCCCGACCTCGAACCTGAATACCAAGGTCGTCTCGGGCTGGGAAGAGTTCCGCTGGATCTTCGACACGCTCCGCCGCAACGACATCCGGTTCACGATCAACACCGATGGGCCGGAGATGCTCAAGACGTACATCCGGGATGAGCTCGCCCAGCTCGGCAGACTCGGCATCCTGTCCGTGGCCGACCAGGAGGCGGCCGTCGCGACCGCGCTTGCCGCCTCCTTCGTGCCGAATGTCTCGGATGTCCCGGCGCCACGCCTGGAACCGGCGCGCCGCCAGGTCGTGGAGCGCGAAGAAGCGTAGCCCTCAGGCCATCCGGCGACGGACGCGGACGATCCCGGCGTCGTGCAGCGCCTCGCGGACCGGCCGGAGGGCGCTCCCAGCGAGGACCCTGGCGATCCGTCTGAGGCCATCCTCCTCGAAGGCCCTGACGACCAGGTGCGGTTGCTGCGTGACATCGCCGGTCGTCGCCGCCCGGAAGAGCGCCGCTCGACCGCACGTCTGCTCGAGCAGGCGGCGTTTCGGGCCACGCACGGCCAGCGCCTCGACGACCTCTACCGGGACCGGCGCATCGAACAGGTCGCGAGCGAGCGTCAGCACGACCCAGCTCGATGTCCGCGCTCCCGCGATGCGCGCCCGATCGAGGTAGGCGGGCCAGTCGAATCGGTCAGCGTATGTGCGCAACGACTCGGCCACGTCCACGACCCAGCGCAGGCGCAGGGCGGAGCGCGTACGGTGGATGGACAGGTGCAGCAGCGTGTCCTCGGGCGACAGGGTCCGGATCGGCACGTCGAGCAATGTGCCACCGACCGACCGCTCCCAGAGCCCATCCGTGCCGAGCCGACGGGCGCTATCGGCCCACAGGGCCCAATGCAGCTCCAGCCGGACCTGATCGTCGCCCGCGCCGCGTGCCCAGGCGGGGTCGTGGAACTGGTGCACGAGCGCCTTGTAGCCGGGGCGAGGGCGCTGGAAGAAGCCAAGGTCTCGGAGCACGCCCCTCGCCGACGGCAAGTCCTCCGGCCGCACGAGGACATCGAGGTCGGCGCACGGCCGCGCGGCCAAACTCCCGTACATGCTCTCGGCGATCACGAGGCCCTTCACCGGCATCGCCGGGACACCCGCCGCCGCCATGCCGCCAAGGACGGCGATCAGCGTCTCACCCAGCCTGGCGTTCGTGCTCAACGTCACGTGCCGCCGCTTGGTGGCTCTCGCCAGCCAGTCGCGCGGCACGGCCGAGCCCGCGGCCTTCGGGAAGGTCTCCGCGAGCAGTGGGCCGACCTCATGGAGATGCGCGAGGGTCCACAGGCGCTCCCAATCGAGACCTGCCTCGACCGCTGCCGCGAGGCGCTCGCGGGCGGCGGGCGCGAGGGCCGTCCGGGCGCCGAGGCAGAGTGCCCGCTGCTCAGGGTCGAGGCCGTGGAGGGGTTCCAGTGCGCGCAACCGTCAGTACTCCGCCAGGCTTCCGTCGTTCCTGGCGTGCCGGATCGCGGCCGCTGTCGCGGCCAGCCCGAGCGCGAGGTAGACGAAGCTCACCACGGCGAGCACCGCCAGCTGCGAGGCCAGCTCGGTCACGCCCAGACCGTGCAGCATGGCCCCGCGCAGGACCCTCAGCGCATGGGTCATGGGCAGCAGCGCTCCCAGAGCCTGCAGCACCGCCGGCAGGACCTCGACGGGGTAGAGGGTACCGCCCAGGACGACGGACGCCCCACGGAGCGCCCAGCCGACCGGGTTCCCCCGCTTGATGACCAGGACGACCGCGCCCGCCAGGAACGCCATCCCCATGAACCCCACGTTCATCAGCAACAGGCCAAGCAGAGCCGTCGGCACGTCGATCGACGACAGGTCGACCCCGAGCGCCGTGCCGAGGAGCAGGTATGCGGCGGCCCCCAGCGCCGCGGACACCTGCAACCACAGCGTCCATGAGATGAGGACCGTGCTGAGCCGCGATCGCCCGAGCAACATGAGCTCGAGCGTACCGGTGGTCATGCTCTCGCGGAGGGAGCCGCTGAACCCGCCGACGATCGATGACAGGAACTCCTGGGCGACGATCCCGATGAGCACGAAGGCGAAATAGCTGGTCCCGGCCGGCATCAGGCCCGGTGCCGCCGCGTCGAAGGTGCGGCTCAGGAAGAAGAACACGCCGATCGTCACCACGGCCGATCCGAGACGCAGGATCAGGCCCGCGCGATAGCTCGTCTCGATCCGCCGGTCGCGCCGGAAGAACGCGCGGGGCACCAGCAGCAACCGCCCGAGGGACGTGGCCGGCCGCGCGAGCACGGTCATCGGGCGGGCTCCGGGATCACGGCGGCCACGGGGCTGGCCGGTCCACCGAGTGTCTGGATATAGATCTCCTCGAGGGACAGTTCGCTCGTCTCGCATCCGAGCACGGCGACGCCGGCTTCGACGAGGGTCCGCAGGATCGCCGGAAGCGCATCTCGCGAGGTCATGGTCAGGCGTATCGCGACCGTCGCCCCGCCGGCCACAGCCGCGTCGAGGCGATCGGTCCGGAGCGCTGTCACGCCCGGGACACGACCCACGATCGCCGCGACATCGCTCGGGACGTCGCGCAGATGGAGCTCACAGCGTGTGCCGTACCCGATCGCGCGGCGCAATCCGTCGACGGTGCCCAACGCCGCGATGCGTCCGTCCTGGATGAACGCGAGCCTGCTGCACAGTTCCTCGGCCTCGACCATCGAGTGGGTCGCGAGGACGACAGTCCGGGCGAGCTCGCCGACGATCACCTCACGGACGAAGCGGCGGAGACGCTCCGCGGAGATGGGATCGAGCGAGCGGGTCGGCTCGTCCATGAACACGATGGACGGCGCATCGAGCAGGCCACGGACGATCGCGAGGGCCTGCCGCTGGCCGCTCGACAGGCGACCGAACGGCCGATCGAGATGTTCGGCCATGCCGAGGCGCGCGGCGAGCCGGTCGATGGCGTCGTTGGTCGTCGATGAGTCCAGATGACGCAGCGCCGCGAAGAACTCCAGGTTCTGGCGGCCGGTCAAGCGCCAGTAGAACGAGCGCTCGTCACCATTGATGACACCGATCCGTGCACGCACGACCCGGGGATCCTCGGTGACATCGATGCCGTCCACCCGCGCCGTGCCCGACGACGGGAGCAGGAGCGTGCTCAGCATCCGGATGAGCGTCGTCTTCCCGGCACCGTTCTGACCCAGCAAGCCGAAGACCTCGCCTCGTTGGACCGAGATGGTCACGCCGTCCACCGCGACCCGATAGGGTTGCGGCACGCGGCCGAGCAGCACCGAACGGAGTGGCCGGATGGGTCGGAAGCGCTTCGTGAGCTCGCGGGTCTCGATGGCGGGCGTCATGGATCCCTTGGCGGTCTGATGGCTCGGGGAAATCGAGCGAGCGGGGACGAGACTCGTCCCCGCTCGACTCGGGCATGCGTTACTCGATGACGACGATGCCGTACTGCATGCTCACGGCCGCGTCGCTCGTCAGCTCCTCCTCTGAGTAGCTGGCGATGATCTCCGGGGTCTCGTACTCCATGGGCGGGCACCTCCTTTCCTGGAGACTTTGGCGCGGTCCTACTGCGGGACGATGATCTCGCCGTACTGCATGCTGACCGCCGCGTCGCTCGTCAGCTCCTCCTCCGAGTAGCTGGCGATGATCTCCGGGCTTTCATATTCCATCCGCGTCACCTCCTTTCCGCCGAAGCTCCCCGGTCGAGCCGGGGGATCAGGGCCAAGAACAGGCTTGTCGGCAGGGCCGCCAGTGCATGAACTGCGGCGATGGCCGCCGGGCGCGACCCCGCGGGCAGGCGGCGGGCGGCACGGCCGCCCAGACGCGCGGCCCGCCCGCTGAGCCATGAGATCCGGGCCAACGCCGCCCCGCGCCGCCTGGCGAGCGCGAGTCCATCGCTTCGTCCGTCAGGCAGCCGCACCTCACGCACGACGCCCAGGACGTCGTCGGTCGCGATAGCCGGGTCGGCCAGTGGCTCGCCATCGCCTTTCGCGACGAGCATCTGTCGATCGCCGGCGCGGCGACGGGCCACGACCCGATGGGCGACGGCGCCACTGGCGCGGCGGAACAGGATGATGTCGCCGATGTGCTCCGGCACCGCCCCGAACTCGACCAGCAGCCGGCTGCCCGCGGGAATCAGCGGCTCCATGCTCCTGCCCGTCGCGTCCAGCCACTCCCTCCGCCCGTCTCTGCGGTAGCGTTCGAGCAGGCCGGCACGTGCGATCGTGCGCGCCTCGATCGCCGTCATGGCAATCCCCGGACCCAGTCGATGACCAGTCGAGCCGTCCGATCGAGTTCCCCGACACGCAGGCGAGCCGTCGAGGCCCGAACCGCGACGTCGGAGAGGCGCCGCATCGTGCGCGCGAAATCGTCGGCCGCCGCCGGGGTCCCGCGAAGCAGCTCCATGGTGGCAAGCGCAGGCGCGACGCGGGAGATACCGGGCGGACCCGTGGGATCCGGGGCGCCATCGAGCAGGAGGATGCCCGCAAGGCGCGTGGGACCAGCTGTCCACGTCCCGAATGCCCGCGCCAGGTCCTCAGGCGTTACCGACCACTCGCTCCCGCCGCCCAGGTCGTGACGGGGGCGGTCACGCAGGAACGACAGCTCGGGCAACAGGTTCGCGGTGGCGGGGCTCACATGGAGCGCTCGTGGATACGGCAGGATCGTGACGTCGTCCGGCGCGACCAGCGCAAGCTCGTCCGACAGCCACTCGGCACCACGCCGGACGAGCCCGAGCGTGAGCGTGGACTTGCCCCTCCCGCTGCGGCCCGACAGCAGGACTGCCCTGCCGTCGATCGCCACGGCCCCGGCGTGGGTCCCGACGATCCCACGCGCATGCAGTCCGTCCAGCACGGCCATCACGATCCGGTCGAGCACGCCCAGGACCGCGGCCGTCTCGTCGGTGACGTCAGCGATGCCGCCACGATGGTCCTCGAGCCGGATCCGGTCACCGGCCCGGCGTGCCGCCACGGACACCCGGCCCGATGTCGCGTCGTGGGGAACATCCGTGGCGAACGCGCCATAGGAGATGGCGACCGCATCGGCCGCGGCCGCCACGTCGGTCATGACGTCGACGTGGACGCCATGCATCGCGTAGCACGCGGCAGCGGCCGTCCGCGCCGAGGCATCGGCGGCAAACGGTACGACGGCGCCGGTCACGCGGACGCCCCCGCGTCGGCGAGCAGGTCGAGCTCCGCGAAACCGGCCAGGACGCGCTCGACGTCCGGGCGCACTGCGTCGGGGGAGAGGCCATACGGCCTCGCGAATTCGGCCAGCAGGTCGTCGAACGGACGCCCGTCACACAGCTCCCAGACACGAGCCGCCGAGGCGTTGATCACATGCGCTCGACCCGAGCGGGCGTCGTGCAGGATGCTCTCCCGTCCAACGCGCTGCAGGGTCACGTCATCGCGCGCGACGCCGTTGGCGAATCGCGGATCGCCCGTCATCCTCTCCCCCCAATTGGGTGATGCGATCGGCAGTGGCCTCTCGGGTCGAGGCCCATCGCGATTGTCGCGTCCCCGTACCAACGGCGTCGAGCGTCCAGTACCTTCGGTGGTGCGTCTTCGCACCGGAATCCCTAGTCGCTCGCGCTCCCGATCCGGTACGTGCAGCAGCGGTCGCCGGCGGCGATGTGGGTCTCGCGTTCGACGTCCGGCCCCAGGATCTCGCGGAAAAGGTCCAGCTCGGCCTGGCAAGCGGCCCCGTTGTCGGCGGCGACGCGATGGATCGCGCAGTTGCGCTCGACCAACCTGATGACCCCATCCGCGCCGATCAGGGCCTCCGCCAGATAGCCCTGCTCGTCCTGGATCACGGCCAGCTCCCGGGTCCGCTCGAGCAGGCGCGCATGGGCCGGCAGCCGCTCGGCCATCCGCTGGCGGATGCGGTCGCGCGTCATCCGTCGGCGTTCGTCGAACACGCCGTCGACGAGATCCTCGCCACCGATCGCCCGGATGGCCGCCAGGAGTCCGCTCGCGAGGCCGTCGTAGTTGGTCGGAAAGAGATCCTGGGCGGCAGGCGTCACGTCGTAGACGTGGCGTGGTCGACCGACGCCGTGCCGGACGGCCTGACGGCTCACGAGGCCGGCCTCCTCGAGTGCGTGCAACTGCTGCAGCACCCCCGTCCGGCTCACGCCGAGACCCGAGGCGAGCTCTTCGGGGGAGCTCGGTCCATCGTGTCGCAGGCGCAGCAACAGGGCTCGGCGCAGACCGGACGAGCCACCAACGGCCTCGGCCGGTGAAGGCACGGGGCGGCCGGACTCGGTGGCCGAGGTGTGGACGGTGACGGACGCCTGGTGCTCGGCGCTCGACTCGCGCATCGTGGGCCGAAGGCTAGCACCGGGACCGTGGTCCTGCTGCGGTGGTAGGCTCGCCGCCGATGGACCTGGATCTGCCCGCCGAACATACGCTGCTCCGCGAGACGATCCGCGACTTCATGTTGACCGAGGTCGCACCGGTCCTGGAGGAGCATGAACGCGACCGTCGCTTTCCCGTCGAGATCGTCCGGCGCATCGGCGAGCTCGGCTGGCTGGGCATCCCGATCCCGGAGGACGAGGGCGGCGCCGGTCTCGACACGCTCGCCTACGCCGTCGCGATCGAGGAGATCGGGCGGGTCTGGGGTTCGCTCGGCCTGATCGTCGCGGCCCACACGAGCCTGGGTTGCGGGCCGCTCCATCTCGCGGGTTCGGACGAACAGAAGCAGACCTATCTCGTGCCGATGGCCCAAGGCCGCGTGCTCGGTGCCTACGGACTGACGGAACCCGGAGCCGGCTCCGACGCGGGCGGGACAAGGACCACGGCACGTTTCGCGGATGGTGCCGATGGCGGCCGGTGGATCCTCGACGGTGCCAAACGGTTCATCACGAACGCCGGCCAGGCGGGGACGTACATCATCACGGCCCGGACCGGCGAGACGGCCAAGGGCGATGCCGAGATCAGCGCCTTCATCGTGCCGGTGGACACGCCCGGATTCTCCGTCGGACGACTCGAGGACAAGCTCGGCCTGCATGCGTCCGCCACCGGCGAGTTGCGGTTCGACGGTGCGGCCATCCCGGCCGCGAACCTGCTCGGCGACCAGGGCGAGGGGTTCCGGACGTTCCTCAAGGTCCTCGATGGCGGACGCATCTCGATCGGAGCGCTGGCGGTCGGCCTGGCCCAGGCCGCGCTCGATGCCGCGATCCCCTATGCGCAGACGCGCGAGCAATTCGGCCGGCCGATCGGGTCGTTCCAGGGTGTGGCGTTCATGGTCGCCGACATGGCGACCGAGATCGAGGCCGCCCGGGCACTCGTCTGGAAGGCCGCCTGGCTCAAGGACCGGGGGCGCGACTATGGGTTGGTGGCGGCCGAGGCCAAGCTCTTCGCGTCGGAGGTCAGTGCGCGCGCGACCAATGCCGCCATCCAGATCCACGGAGGCTACGGCTACGTCACCGACTACCCGGTCGAACGCTTCATGCGGGACGCCAAGCTCACCGAGATCGGGGAGGGGACCAGCCAGGTCCAGCGCCTGGTGATCGCCCGGAACGTGCTCGGCCTGCGGGTCGTCTGAGGTCGGCCCGGCGGGCGGCGCCTATCCGACCTTGAGCAGGCGGACGATCAGGCGAAACTGGCTCCTGGACCCGACACAGGTCTGGAGGGTCAGGCTCGGGCGGGACTGGCCGGCATAGGCCCACGCACCCTTGTCGGGAGTGGTCACCTTCCACCAGGAGACCGCGTACGTGCTGACGACGCCGTTACCGTCCGCGTAAACGACCTTCATCCCCTTGGACAGGCGGCCACGAACGTACGCGTCATGGAGCGGCTTGAACACGCTGTGCGCATGCCCGAAGAGGTAGATGTTCCGCGACCCGGCGCAGCCCCAGCGGTACACCCGGTTCCCGGGGTAGGCCGATGACGAGCACGAGAAGAACGACACCGAACGGTTGACGCCGAGGGCCGAAATCCAGACATGGTTGCGGCCCTTGTAGCCCGAGACGTTCCCGCTCGAGCCGGTGGCCCCGCCCGCGGCCAGCTCGGCCTTGGAGATCGACTTGGGCTTTGGCTGGGGAACGTTCGGCCTGGCACGACTCACCCACGCGACACGGACGACGATCGGGGAGCGGGCGGGAGCGACCGACGCCATGAGGGCCGTCGCACGCTCGTCATGGATGCGGATGACCGGCGCGTCAGCGGGGCCGTCACGGGCATCGGGACCGGGCCGAGGTCCGGCGGCGGGGGCTCCATCGGTCACCGCCGCCGCGGGCTGTCGTCCGAAGGCAGCACCGGGCGCAGCCGCGACGACCAGGCTGACGGTCAGCGCGAGGGCAAGGAGGGACCGGGCCGAGCGCGGCTGGGTGGGCATGACTCGAGCATCCCCACCCGGACCTCACCGGACCGTGACCCGGTCGTCCCGTTCCGAATGGGAAGGTGGTGCGGGTCCCGGGTGGGGGACCATGACCTTCGTCACCGGGCCCAGCGCCCCCGGAGTCCTCAGTCCCCCGTGCCGGCGGCGACCTCCAGGGCATCGCGGAACGCGGCCTCGAACCGCGGAGCCCAGGGGCCCTGCGCGGCGACGACGAACGGGGACTGCTCGATGGTCTCGAACGTGGCAGCGTCGGTCACGAAGGACCGAGCGCAGCCGTCGATGCTGCCCCGGAGCCGTTCGAACGAATCGCGGTTCCGAAAGATGTACAGGTAGATCCGGCCCGGCTCCTTCTGGTCGAGACCCGCGGCGGTCAAGCCGATGGCCGTCGGGATCAGGACGGGGTCCTGGCAGCCGGCGTCTCCCGAGACCAGCTTGCCGATGGCGATCCCGCGCTTCGTGAGCTCGCTCGCGATCCCCTGGAAATCGGCCGGCGTCGGCGCCGGGGCTGTGGTCGAGATCGTGCCGCACGCCGCGGCCAGCATCAGGACCAGGGCGGCGAGCGACAGGGGCCTCAGTGGATCGGACATCCGCGCGAGGCTAGCACCGGTTCAAGCGCCGCACATCGGCGCGGGGATTCAGCGCTCCCGCGCGCGTCGTTTCGCGTCCCGAAGGCGGGCCATCGTGTCGGCTGGCGTGGCGGCTGGCGTGGCCGCGGGTGCGATCGCCGGTGTGGCCGATGCGGGGTCGGGAGGCGCGGAGGCCGGTTCCGTGGCGGGCGCAGGGGTCGCCGCCGTGGCGGGCGCAGGGGTCGCCGCCGTGGCGGGCGCGGCTGGCACAACGGCCGGCCCCGGCGTCGCGGTCACATCCGCCGGGTCATCCTGACCGCCGATCGCGGCTCGCAGGCCCCTCGATGTCGCGCGTTCGCGAGCGGCGAACAACCCTTCCCCGGCCGCCGTGCGCGCGGCCGTCCGGCGCCGTCGCTTCGGGATCGCCCGGACCCATGCCCCGGCAGCCGCGAACTCGCGCCGCCCGATCGAGACGCGCCGAAGGGCGATATCCAGCGGCCACAGGAGGAGGGCCAGGACGAGCAGGATGGGCCACAGGTCCGTCGAGCGCGATGTCGTGATGAGGTCGTGGCGCCATGGGTCGAGCGGCGTCTCGATCACGCTGCCACCCGTGGCGGAACGCAACGAGGCCAGGAACGCCTCGTTCGGCCCGAGGACGCGGTACTCCGCCGCGGTCGGGGCCACCAACCCGACCGTGCGCCCGAGCGGCGACGTTCCCGGCCGTGTCTGGGTGACCCGGACGGCATAGGCGCCCGGGTCGATCTCCCCGAGTGGCGCCTCATAGACCCCGGGTGCGACCTGGACGAGGGAGACGTCGCTCGGGACGAAGTCCGGGCCGACGATCACCGCGGTGGTGTCGTAGAAATCGCGCGGCGAGCCATCCTCCTCGACCGATTCCACGTGGAGCGTGGTCGTGCCGCCACGTGTGTCGAAGCCAGCCTCGATGCCACCGGTCTCCTCGCCCGGGAACGTCCACGACACGAGCTGGCTGAAGAAGCGTGAGAAGCCGCTCCAGCCCACCCAGTCGCGTGCCCAGCGGCCGGTCGTATCGGACGTCCATGCCACTGACCGGCCAAGGCCGTACTGCCACTGCGCCAGGAGCGGGTCATCACGTGCCGTCACGAGCACGGTCTGGGCTGCAGGCTTGGCCGTCGTGCCGTTGTAGCCGCGTAGCCGGGGCAGGCCTTCGTCGAGCCCGCGCAGGATCGGTGATGAGGACGTCAGGATCGGGAAGAACGGCTCCTCGACGATCTGCTGTCCGGACACCTGCTGGGTCTCCTTCAGGAAGATGTCCGGGATGCTCGATGGGTTCGCCGCGTCATAGAACCGGCCGCCGCCGCGCGTGGCGAGGCCCTCGAGGAACGGGTTGGAGCCCCCGCCCGCCCCGACGGTCGAGAGCGTGATGCCCGCCGTCTTCATCCGCTCGAGGATCGCGTCGTACTGGCCAGAGCTCGACCAGCCGTCGGTCAGCAGGATGATGTGGCGGCGTGTGGCGACCGCATCCTCGAGCGACTCCACCGCCTGCTCCAGGCCGGCGAAGATGTTCGTCTGGCCGATCGGCTGCAGGCCGGCGATCTGGCCCTGCAGATCGTCGACGCCGCCGAGCGGCTGGGTCCGCACCACCCAGTGAGCCTGCTCGTTGAACGACACGACACCCAGCTCGTCGCGTTCCGTCAGCGCCGCCGCGGCCCGCAGGATGGCCTCCTTGCCGATATCGACCTTGCGCACGCCGCCAACCCCGGTCCCGCCCTGACCGCCCTCGAAGGTGTTGCAGTGGCAGGCGTCCATCGAACCCGACTGGTCGATCACGACGACGAGCGCGACATCGGGCTGCTTCTGCCGGTCGCGCACGCCCATGTCGACCGGCAGGGTCTCCTCGAGGGGCGTCCGCTGATAGCCGCCGGCCCCGTAGCTGTCCGGCCCGCCGACCATCACGAGCCCCTTGCCCAGGTCCCGGACGTAGACCTGCAGGGCCGCGAGCTGGCGGTCGGAAAGACGCACGCGCGGCACGTCGACCAGGACCACGCTGTCGTATGTCGCGAGGGCGGCAAAATCGGTCGGGAGCGCTTCGGGGACCATGGTGTCGACCCTCTGTCGTTGTGCGATCAGCGCATCGACCAGCTCCGCCGCCACCGCCTCGTTGCCCGCGAGGACCAGTGTTCGCGGCTCCCCCTTGACGATCGTGTTCGAGTCGGCGCGGTCGTTCTCGCTGAAGGTGTCGCGGGCCGCCTCGACCACGACCCGGAACGTGTGGAAGCCTGCCTCCGTCGGCTCGATGTCGAAGACGACCCGGGTGACACCGGCCCCCAGCTCCAGACGCTGGGTGTCGGCGAGATCCCCATTCACGAAGAGCCGGACGGTCGCCGGCTGGGCGACGGACGAGCGGATCTCCGCGACTGCCTCCACCGAGTCGCCGAGGTTCGAGGTCGACGGCGTGATCAGCCGCTCGACGAGCACCTCGTCCGACGCCCCCAGCCCGATCAGACGCGTTTCGATCCGGATGTCGCGTGTCGCGGCGAGCGCGGCCTCGGCCTGTCCGCCGCCGGTCGTGTCGTTGCCGTCGGACAGGAGCACGATGCGTTTCTGGGCGTCGTCGGGGAACAGGGCTGTCGCCAGGCGCAGGGCGGATCCGACGTCGGTCGCGGAGCGGACGGGTGTCGAGGCCAGTCGGTCGATCTCGTCGAGGTCCGACGGGAGGCGCTCGACGAGCGCTTCCTTACCGAACGCCACGATGCCGGCCACGTCGCCTGGTGGGATGACGTCCAGCGTCTCGCGCAGGAACGCGAGCGCGTCTTCGCGCCCCTCGTTGCCGACCGAATCGGACAGGTCCACGACGAAGACCGTGGCGAGCCTGTCGACCGGGAGGACGATCCTGAATCCAGCGAGCGCGAAGACGAGCGCGACCAGGAGCACCGTTCGAACAAGAAGCGCGAGGCGTCGGCGACCCGCCCCGAGGCGGCGGCGCGCCCCCAGGTACAGGGCGATCGTGAGGACCATCGCCGGGACGAGCAGGAGCAGCGCGAGCGGCGCTTCGAAGCTGACGCCCATCAGGCGGTCCCACCGGCGTCGCGCCGCAGGCGTGTCAGGAGGGAGCGCTTGATCCGGATCAGACCGTCACGGTGGTAGAGCGCCCATTCGACGCACAGGAACGTCAGGACGAGCAGCACGATCGGGACCCACAGCTCGTCGCGGGTCGTGGGCCGCTCCGTCGCCGTCGGGCCGCCGGGCGCCGGGCTGCTGCCGGGCGCCGGCGCGGCGATCGTACCGAGCGCCTCGATCGCGGCCGCCGAGCCCGGGGCGATCGTCGACTCGTCGACATCGAAGAGGTCGACCGCGAAGCGCACCGGGGCCATCGGGTCCT
Source organism: uncultured Chloroflexia bacterium (assembly GCA_963735785.1). GTDB lineage: Bacteria > Chloroflexota > Limnocylindria > Limnocylindrales > CSP1-4 > SPCO01. Next base: position 2,121,665 of record CAVTMH010000003.1, read on the forward strand.
GGGGCGGACGTGGACTGGCCGATGCCCCCGCCGCCGAACCGGATTCGCTTGGCGACCCGCTTGCACTCGGGCGTGGCGTGGCACCCGCACCGGCACTCGCCGACGGCGCCGCCGATGGGGCCGGGTCGGCGATGGGGGTGACCGTGTACACCCCGAGCTGGTCCGTGGCGGCGAATGTGACCGCCGACCCGCCGGTCGTGCCCGGAACGAGCTCGGTGACTGAGCCGTCCGGGCCGCTGACGCTCAGGGCGCGCGCGCCGGTCGGGACGACCAGCTCGACGGGCGTGCCCGGCTCGACGGCCTCGGTCGGCGCCGTGCTGGCCCCGAGGAGCTCGCCGGTCAGGTTCGCGAGCAGGATCGGGAACGCGACCTGGAGCGGGAGGTCGGAGCGGCGTGGCTCGAAGGCGAGGACCGCGGTCGGCCACCCGTTACGCGTGCCGGCGTACAGCAACGGCGCGCCGCGCGGGCCCGGGATGATCGTGCGTGCCCACTCGGGGGTCGTCAGGCGCGTCGCCTCGGCGATATGGGTCGTGGACAGGTCGACGTAGCGCAGGACCGGCTCGTCCGGATCCAGCGTGCCGATGCCGGGGTTCGTGAGCCTCCCGCTCACCGCCCCGAGCTCGCTCGTGCGCGGCGGGGCGATGGCGAGGACGGGAGTGCGCGGCAGGGTCGTCGGGAGCGTGCCCTCGAAGATGATGAGGTCCCACTCGGTGCCGTCCGCACGAACGGCATCCGCCGGGTACCTGTCGGGCGTGAGGGTGAAGAGGAGCGTGTCGGGCAGGAACGACAGCGCGGTCTCGAGATACGGGTCGCCCGAGCCGACGATGAGGATCTCGCGCGTGCGATCGGGCGGGATGACGGCCCAGGCCCGGTCGTCCACGGCAAGCTGGTCCGGGGCCGTGACGACGGCAGGATCACTCCCGACGAGCCGGACCTCGACGGTGCGGACATCGCGGTCGATGTCGTCGATGATCACGTCGGCCCGGGCCTGCGCCTCGAGCGGCACGTCGCGCACCTCGAGCAGGCTGCCATCGCCCCACAGCTCCAGCCTCCGGCTCGCGCGCTCCAGGTCGACGTTCGCGACGCTCACGAACACCGACCGCGACACGGCCGATGGCGAGGTCCGTACGGCCAGGGCGACGATCGCCTGGTTCTTGCGGTCGCGCCCGACCGGCAGGACCTTGACTCTGGCCGCGACGCGCCCGGTGGTCGGCGTGGCGAGCGCCGCATCAGTCGCGACGAGGACCTGGGCGTCGCCCGATCGCGCCGACAGCTTCGAGGCGAGCTCCAGCGCGTCGCCGAGGTCACCTGTGCCCTGGCTGACCGCGACGCCTTCGATCGCCTGGCGGACGCGAGCGAGGTCCGTCGATTCGTTGACGACGATCCGGGCGCTCCGGCCGGCGGCGATGAGGCTGACCTTGCCGCCGGTCGGCAGGTCACGCAACGCCTCGATCGCGGCCCCCTTGGCGACCGTGAGCCGATCCGGGACCACGTCGGTGGCGCCCATGCTGGCGGAGGTGTCCATGACGAGGACGATGTCGCGCGCCAAGCCGGCGGGCCGCTCGACGAATGGCCTCGCCGCCAACATCGCCAGGATCACGACGAGCAGGAGCTGGACGAGCAGCAACAGGCTTCGCTTCAGCTGCTGCCACGGCGCGTTCGCTTCGACGTCGGCGACGAGACGCGTCCAGAGCAGGGTCGAGGGCACGATCGCCTCGTCGCGACGCAGCTTGAGCAGGTACATCGCGATGACGGCCGGCAGGAACAGGAGGCCGAGCAGCGCGAGCGGCGTGGTGAACGGCACGGCCGGGCTAGCCCAGCACCCGGCGCCGGCGGAGCTCCGCGAACATCAGCTCGGCGAGGTTCACATCCGAGGCCAGGTCCACATAGCTGGCGCGGCGCTTGGCCGCAACGTCGGCGAAGCCGTCCTTCCATGCCGCGAGCCGGGTCTTGTATGCATCGATGGTCGCGAGATCGGCGGTGATATCGACACGCTCGCCCGTCTCGGTGTCGACCAGGCGCAGGTCGCCCTCGAGGGCCGGGTCGAGCTCGTCCGGTGACAGCACGTGCAGGACGATCATCTCGGAGCCGGTCGCCGCCAGCTCTCTGATCACGCGATCGGCGCCCGGGTCGAGGAGATCGCTGAGCAGCACGACCACGCCCCGGCCGTGGAGCTGGGCGGCGGCGTGACGAGCGGCCGCGACGAGGTCGGTCGGTCCCTCGGAAGCCTCGATGGCGGACAGGTCGGCGAGCAGGCGGAAGACGCGCCCGGAGCCACGCAGCGCCGGGCGTCGACGCGCCATGCGCCCGGTCAGGGCACTGATCGACACACGGTCCTCGCTGGCGAGCCCGATGTAGCCGAGGGCGGCGGCCGCGCGCTTGGCGAACGTGAGCTTGTCCGGGCGGCCGGTGGCCATCGACGCCGATGCGTCCAGGAGGAGCGTGACCGTCACGTCCTCGTCTTCGACGAACAGCTTCACGAATAGCTTTTCGAGCCGCGCATAGACATTCCAGTCCAGCTGGCGGAGATCGTCGCCCAGGCTGTAGTCCCGGTAGTCGGCGAACTCCACCGACTGACCGCGCTTCACGCTCCGCCGACCACCCTTGAGCCCTCCCCGGACCGGCGAACGCATGAGCAGCAGCAAGCGCTCGAGCTGCCGCAGGAACGCCTCGTCGAACACGGTCGGATCGACCTCGGAGAGCAGGAAGACCGGGCGCGTGCCGGGCGCGGCGGCCGCGGGCGATGGAGCCCCAGGCTCGAGGCCGGATCGCTCGGTCATGGCGAGCTCGTCGCTACTCGACGGTCGGGACGGCGACGGTGTCGAGAATGGCCCGAACGGCCGCCTCGGTGGTGATGCCCTCCGCCTCCCCCTCGAAGTTGAGGATGATGCGGTGCCGCAGGGACGGCATCGCGACCGCGCGGATGTCGTCGGTCGAGACGTTGAAGCGACCGTCGAGCAACGCGTAGATCTTGCCGGCGGTCACGAGCGCCTGCGCGCCACGTGGCGAGCCGCCATAGCGGACGTACTCGCGAACGAGACCGGGCGCCCGCGGCTGGTCGGGATGGGAGGCCGCGAGGATGCTGACCGCGTAGGCGGTGACATGCGGGGCGATCGGCACGGCCCGCGCGAGTCGCTGCATCTCGACGATCTCGGCCGCGGTGCAGACCTTCGACGCCGTGACGCTCTCGGCCCCGGTCGTGCGGTCCATGATCGCGATCAGGTCCTCCTCCGACGGGAACGGCACCATGACCTTGAAGATGAAGCGGTCCAGCTGCGCCTCGGGCAGCGGGTAGGTGCCCTCCATCTCGAGCGGGTTCTGCGTCGCGAGCACGAAGAACGGCGGGTCCAGGGGAAACCGTTGGCGAGCCACCGTGACCTGGTGTTCCTGCATCGCCTCGAGCAGGCTCGACTGGGTCTTGGGCGTCGCTCGGTTGATCTCGTCAGCGAGCACGAGGTTCGCGAAGATGGGCCCTGGCTGGAACCTGAAGATCCGCTGGCCACCCTCCTCGATGAGGATGTTCGTGCCGGTGATGTCGGCCGGCATCAGGTCCGGTGTGAACTGGATCCGGTTGAATGTGCAGTCGATGACGTCGGCGATGGTCCGCACGAGCATCGTCTTGCCCAGACCGGGCACGCCCTCGAGGAGGACGTGCGAGTTTGCGAGCAGGCCCGTCAGCGTCTGACGGACGAGCTCCCGCTGGCCGACGATGACGCGACCGACCTCGCGCTCGATCGCCCCGGCGCGTTCGGCGAACGCTTCCGGCGCGAGGCGGGGGCCTGGATCGGTGACGGGCGCTTCCATTGAGCCTCCAGATGCTGTGCTCGCGACCGTCGCGACGGCCGATGTCGGTTAGTTCGAGGGATCGAGTGAGCTGAAGTAGTCCCGCACGTAGTCCTTGACCGACAGGGGCACGTAGCCGCGGTCGAGGGACGTCTGGGCGTACCGCTCGAAGTCCGTGTAGACCTGCTGGTACGGGGTCAGCGCGCCGTTGTCCGTGCCTGTGCCCGACCTGGTTGCCCTGCTGGGTCTGGCCATCGCCACCGGTGCCGGCGACGTACGAGGGATCACCCGGTCGACCGACACGGTCGAACGGCGCGAAGACCGACGACGCGTCCTGCCCGAGCTCCGCGGCGCGGTTGGCACCGCGCGGGGGACCGAGTTGGGCGTTGCCGCTGTTCCCCCGACCGAGGCTTCGGGCGTTCGAGCCGCCGCCACCGACGGCGCCCTGGCCTTGCCCTTGCCCTTGCCCCTGGCCTTGCCCTTGCCCCTGGCCTTGCCCTTGCCCCTGGCCCTGGCCCTGACCCTGGCCCTGACCCGCTGACCCTGACCCTGACCCTGGCCCTGGCCCTGGCCCTGACCCTGGCCCTGGCCCTGCCCCTGTCCTTGCCCCTGCCCTTGCCCCTGCCCCTGGCCCGGGGCCGGTGAGCCCTGCCCCTGGCCCTGCTGTCCCTGGCCCTGCTGCCCCTGACCCTGCTGCCCCTGAACCGGACGGCCGGCATCGGCCAGGTCGCGGCGGGCGTCCTGGAGTCGCGACGCAGCCTCGGCCAGGTCGCGGTTCGTCTCCGTGCGGGCCTGGGCCCCGCTCAGCGACTCGCCGAGCCGATCCAGCGCCGAACGCGCGCTCTGCGTATCGCCCTGGGCGAGACTTTGCGCGGCGTCTCGCAACGCGGTAGCCGCGCCGCCGTCGGCGCTCGACGCCGTCGAACCCATCTCGGCGAGCTCGCGGGCCAATTCGCGTTGCTCTTCGGGTGTGAGCCCTTCCAGCTCATCGCCGAGCTTTTCGAGGTCCTCGCGGGTCTTCTCCGGGTCGCCTTCCCGGTTGGCATCGGGGTTGCCGGTCGCGGCACGCGACAGGGAACGGGCAAGTGATGTCATCGCGGACGCGCGTTGCTCTGTCGATGGATCGATCCGTGAGCGGACTTCGCTCTCGACCGCGCCCAGCTGACGCAGGTTGACGGCGAGCTCGTCCGGGCGCTCGCGCAGCTGGCGGGCGAGTTCGCGAAGCTCTTCGGCAAGCTCGGTCCGTGGATCGTCCGCTTCGCCACCCTTCGATTCGAGATCCTCGGCCAGGTCCTCGAGCCGGTCGGCCTGGCGGTCGGCGGCCTCGCGGACGTCGCGCTGCTGCGCGATGACCAGGTCCTGCGGGTTCGGGACGATGAGCACCGCCGCCAGCACGACGCCCGAGGCTAGCGACGAGAGCGCGGGCGACCGCGAGAACCGCGGCCTGAACAGACTCGGCGCGACCCGCAGCGCGGCCAGTGCGTCGCGCCGCTGGCGCCGAACGAATCGATCGGTCTCGACGGCTTCGTCGAACGGGCCGCCGCTGGGGGCATCGATGTCATGCTCTTCGTCGGCCGGCGTCGCCGACGCCGGGAACCCGACGGCGAGCTCGAGCGCGCTCGACACCCGATCACCCAGGCCGCCCTCCGCGTCGACCGCAAGGGCCGTCTCGCCCAGTGACGGCCTGGCGTGCACGACCGCGACCAGCAGCACGAGCGCCCCGACGATCGGGATCGCGGCCGCCACGACCGGCGCCGCCTCGATCGGCACGAACCGCGCGACCGTCCACAGGACGGCCTCGGCGATCACGACGCCAGCCACGGCGATCCACGCGCGACGGACAATGCGCCGCAGCCAGAGACGGCGCCGATGGGGAGCGAGCGAGACACGAAGTGCGTCGAGCGCCGGGTCGAGATCACCGCTGAGCTGTTGTCGTGGATCCGGCGGGATGACGGCACCGCCGAACGACGGCGTCGAGCGCAGGCGGCGGATCCGCTCGAATGGACCGCTCATGCGGCGGGATCTGGCCGCGCACGCCGGCCGCGGCGAAGACGCCACCGCCGTGTCGGCGAGACGGCCTGGACGGCGAGCAGCAAGAAGACGGCTGACAGGATCAGCCAGGTGGCGACACTCTTGGGCCAGAGGGCGTCCCGCTGGACGTCGAACGGCTGGACCTGGTCCGGCGCGATGCGGACGACCTCGGGCGCTGCCACAGCCACGACCTGGGCGTCGCGAACCACGACGTCCCCCTCGAAGCCCTTGCCGTCGATGATCGGCCCGGGGGGCATCGGCATGGGCATCGGCACCGGCTCCTCCATGAACACGATCCCGTCGTTGGTCGGCACGAGACCGTTCACGGCTGTGCACCAGCCGCCACCGAAGCTCGTCTCCGTGCCGCACATCACGTCGGCCTGGGCGACGAACGGGTTGAGGTAGCCGAGGATCACGGGCGACCGGATGCCGAAGAGCCCCTCGCGATTGCCGTTCTCATCGAACCGGCCCATCGCCTGCCAGAAACCCAGGACGAAGATCGTGCCGATCGTCACGGACAAAACGCCGAAGATGGTGATCGCAGTCGCGGCCGTGGTTCGCTTGACCAGGCTCGAGCACAGCAGGCCGAACGACCCGAGGCCGATGGCGGTGACGACGAGGACGACGTAGCCACGCAGGACGTCCTCGGGCCCGACCCCGCCGTACACGAAGACGACGGCCATCAGCGGGATCGAGGCGGCGATCAGCAGGAAGACGTACACCAGCGCCGACAGGAGTTTGCCCACGACGATCGCGAGGGAGCTGATGGGCGTGGCGATGAGGAGCTCGAGGGTCTGCTTCTCCCGTTCGAGGCTGATCGACCCGGCGGTCGAGGAGGCAGCCAGGAACACGACCTGCAACGTCATCAGCATCAGGACGGCCGCGAAGATGCCTTGCCCGATCGCGGCGCCGGCGAAGGCCGATGCACCGCCGAAACCCGTCACCGACTGGGACTCGACGAGCCGCTCCGCCATCAGCGCGAACCCGCCGAGCAGCACGAGATAGATGGTGATGATCGCGAAGGCGCGGCGCCCGCGCATCCGTCCGCGCAGCTCCTTGACACCGATCGCGGCGATGCCGCCGGCCGTCCGGCTGAAGGCAGCGAACCGCTTGCCCGTCGGCAGGACGGCGGCCGGGCTCAGGTCGGCGGTCTCGGTCATCTCGGTCATCGGTGGGCTCCTATGCCGCTTCCTGCGGCTCGCGGTCGGGCGACGTGACCTGCAGGAACAGCTCCTCGAGGTCGCTCGCTGCGCGCGCGAAGCTGACGATCGGCATCCCCGCGGCGACCGATGCGGCAAGCAGTCGAGCGGACGCAGCGTCGTCGCCGCGGAACCCGATCTCGATGGTGCCGTCCTCGTGCAGGACGGCGCTCGCGACATCCGGATCCTGCGTGAACCGCGCCCGCGCCGCTTCGAGGTCCTCGCCCTCCAGCAGGAGGCGGACCCGCAGCACCGCGCCGAACCGCAGTCGCCGCTCGATGTCGGCGACGCGACCCTGGGCCAGCACCTGGCCGTGATCCACGATGGCGACGCTCGTGCACAGCTCCTCCAGCTCGGGGAGGATGTGACTGCTGATCAGGATGGTCTTGCCGAGGCTGCGCAGCTCCCGAAGCAGCTCGCGCAGTTCGACGCGGGCGCGCGGGTCCAGTCCAGACGCGGGCTCGTCGAGCAGGAGCACCTGCGGGTCGTGGACCAGGGCGTGAGCCAGGCACAGCCGCTGCTGCATGCCGCGCGAGAGCGTCTGGACGTAGTCGTCGCGCTTTCGCCCGAGATCGACGAGCTCGAGGAGGTCGCCGATCATCCGGCGCCGCTCGGCGGCGGCGATGCCGTAGCAGCGGGCGAAGAAGTCGAGGTACTCCCATACCTTCATGTCGTCGTAGACCCCGAACGAGTCCGGCATGAACCCGAGGACGCGGCGGACCTGGTCGGGGTTCCGGGTCACCGACATGCCGGCGATCTCCGCCGTGCCGGCGGACGGCAGCAGGAGGGTCGCCAGGATGCGCAGCGTCGTCGTCTTGCCGGCGCCATTGGGTCCGACAAGTCCGAAGATCTCGCCCTGGTCGACCGACAGGTCGATACCCGCCACCGCGAGCGTTCCGTCGTAACGCTTGACCAGGCCCTCGGTCCGGACGATCTCGGTCACTCGACCTCTCCCGTGATCGACAGGTCGAGGCTGAACCCCACGCCGTCGCTGTTCTCGTTCAGCAGCCGGATGAGCACGGTCCCGGTCGCCGGGTCGACGTAGCGCACCGGGTCGGCAATCGCGTAACGCGCGCCGCTCTCGAGGTGCGGCAGGCGCTTCCAGCTGGCGGTCGTCAGGTCGTACAGCTCGACTTCCGGCAACCCGTCGAAGCTGGGGAGCTGACAACCCTCGACCTGTGCCTCCTCGCATGACGGTGGGATCGCAGGCAGCGGTTGGATCGGTTTGGGATCGACGAGGAAGCCTGGGTCCCCGAAGTTGAGGCCGATGGCCAGCTGGGTCGCAGCGATCGTCCCGTCGAACGCGATGGGCTGATAGGCGAGCTCGACCGTGCCACGCCCGAAGCTCATGTTGAAGGGCTCCTTGCTGAAGAAGGCCGCATCCGACGAGACGACGGTCGAGCGCAGGAGATCCTGGCGGAATGTGGTGGTGCCGGTGATGGCGACGTCGGTCGGCAGGAACCAGAGGACGTTGCCCATCCGCCGCGGGACGGCGCCGTCGATCTCGACCGGGAGAAGCTCGCGATCTGCCCAGGCAAGGATGACCGGGCCGTCGGCGGGCAGCTGCCCCGTGGAGCCCATGTTCGGATCGAAGCTCAGTTGGTCCACGATCGTGTGGCGAGCGTACATCCGGGCGGCATCCGGGCCTGTCTGGTTCGGCTCCCCGAAGAAGACCGGCCCGACGATCTTGTCCGACAACGGTTGGCCCATCTGGACCGGTTGGAGGGCCACGTCGACGGTGGCGGACGCGCCCGGCGCGAGATCGGCCAGCTTGGCGACCGTGCCACCGAGCACGACAGCAGGCTTGGACAGCACCTCGTTCGATGCGTTGGTGACGGTGCCCCTGAGGTGCCCATCCTCGAGGCGCAGCTCCGCCTGGACGAGTGGCACGCTGACGGCCGTCTCCGCGCGGACGGTGCGCAGGGACCCGAACCCGACGCCGAGGTCGCGAACCTGGGCCGGATCGCCCTGGAGCACGTCGAGTGTCGTGGTCGTGAGGTTCCCGCCCATGAACTCGCCGTTGGTCGGCGACGACAGGAGCGCGCCTCCCGGGACACGCAGCTGGTAGGTCCCGCGCGAGGGTGAGAAGACGCCGAGGTAGACCTGTGCGGTGCCTTCCGTGGCGCCTGGGGATCCACGGACGATGGCGACCTCGTTGACGATCAGATCGGCCCCACGCAGGAGCGAGCCGAAGCCGTAGGCGCCCGCCGCAAAGGCGATGATCAGGACGGGCATCGTGACCCACGCCCACTCGCGGCGGTCCAGCCGCCGCAGAACGAGGTAATTGATAGGCCCGATGAGCAGGATGTAGGCGCCCAGCAGCGCGATGAGCCCGCCGATCGGCGGCAGCGCAAGCGTGGGCAGCTGAGAGGCCGCGGCCACGATCTGACTGTCGTCGCCGAGGATCGGGCCGCCGGTCGAGCGCGTCGGTAGCAGCCGGCGCCACATGCCTTCCGCTTGAGTGGTCCCGGTGATCCACGACGCGGTCGGATCGAAGCCGACGATCGTGACCGAGCCGCTGCCATAGGACCGATCGGCCGCGACAGTGCGGTCGCCGGCACTCGCCAGCACTCGGCCACCGCTGAGCTCACCCGACAGGGCCGGCAGCGCGGTCGCGCCGGCCGGCACCTCACCGAGGAGCGGGGCGAGTGCCTCGGGTTCGACATCGGTCGTCGCCGTCGGGCGGTAGGGCAGGAGGGCGTCGGGGAACGCGGACAGGCTGGCGGGCCCCGAGGTGCCGCCGACGATGACCAGCCGGCCGCCGCCCGCGACCCAACCGCGAAGCGCGGCGATCTGCTCGGTGGTGAGGCGCGCGGAATCGGTGTCCTGCCACACCAGCCGGTCGAGGAGGCCCCACGCCTCCACGCGCGGGGGCAGGTCATCGACGTTCAGGGCGATCGTGAGCGGTGCCACGCTGTTCTGGTTGGGCAGCAGGTCCAGGTCGCCGACGATGTCACCCGGCTGCTCGGCGACGATGCCGACCACGAGCTGGGTCGGTTCGTGGACCGTGAAGGCGGCCTTGGTCGTGGCGACGACGGCCGAGCCGTCGAAGAGGCTGATCTCGATCTCCCGCCCGAATGCCGGCGGCTGGGCGTACAGCCGGTAGACCTTGTCGGACTGGGTCGGCAGATCGACTCGCGTCCCGAAGCGCGTGCGCCCCTGCGCACCGCCGGCGAGCCGCAGCTCCCCGCTGATCGCGGGCCCGGCGTTGGCGACGCGGATGTCGATCGCCATCCACGATCCGACACGCGCGTGCCCATCCATCAGGACGCTGGCTTCCATGGTGAGACCGGCCGGCGCCTCGACCGCGGCGACGGGCGCGACAACGAGCCCGGCCAGCAGGACGACCGCGAGCGATGCACGGAGGAGAGTGGAGAAGATGACCGATGTCCGACGACGCACGCGAACTCCGATGGCGAACCGGTGGGAGGATCCCAGCAAGGACGCCCGGCCCCCCCGGAAAGTTGCGCTCCGAGCACGACCCGTCGCGACGCGAGGGACGGGCCCTCACCGGTCGCAGCCGAAGCAGGACCTATCGTACGATGGGCCCGTCCCACGAGCCGACGGCTGCGCGCCGCCACCCTGAGGAACCTGTGCCCCAGATCAGACCGTTCCGCGCGCTTCGTTTCGACCGATCCGTCGTGGGCGATCCGGGACTCGTGGTGGCGCCGCCCTATGACGTGATCGGCCCCGAGCTGCGCACCACGCTCGAGGCTCGCCATCCCGCGAACGTCGTCCGACTCGACCTCCCCCTAGAGGACATCGGGGACGAGCCCGACGATCGGTACCGGCGCGCGGCCCGCACGCTGGCCGCCTGGCGGTCCGACGGCACCCTGCGCAAGGACCCGCATCCGTCGGTCTACGTCTACGAACAGACCTATCTCGTTCCCGGTACGGACGTGGAGCGCACCCAGCGCGGGTTCTTCGCCCGCCTCCGCCTCGAGACGTTCGGACCCGACGCAAGCGTGCTGCCGCACGAACGGACCCTCGCGGGCGCGAGGGAGGATCGCTACAAGCTGCTCCGTGCGACCGGCGTCAACACGAGCCCGATCGTCGCGCTGTACGAGGACGCCTCCGGAGCCAGCGCCAAGCGGCTGGCCTTCGCCGCCGCCGGCCCAGCCGACATCGAGGTGACCGACGATGACCGCGTGCACCATCGCCTGTGGGCAGTGCCCGCCGACGGCGATGGTGCCCCGGCCGAGGTCGCATCCGGCCTCATGACAGCTGCGTCCACCGGTCAGATCACCATCGCCGATGGGCACCACCGCTACGAGACGGCTCTGCAGTACCGCGACGAGCGGCGGATGACCCGCTCATGCGAGGAGGACCCGGCCTTCGACTACCTGCTGACGCTGTTCCTCGAGTCGACGGGAGAGCCTCTCACCGTCCTGCCGACCCACAGGCTGTTGCACGGCATCGGTGACGACGCTGCGGCACGGGTGCTGGAGCGTGCGGGCGAGCTGTTCGACGTGGAGCGCGTGGGCACGGCGGAGACCCTCGTCCGTCGATTCGAAGGGGCGGGCCTCGCGGATGGTGGCGGAGGCAGGTTCGGCCTGTGGACACGCCGGGGCGGCGCGCTTCTGACCGCGAGGCATGACGCCTTCGAGCCGCACCTCGCACCGGGCGATTCGGCCCTCCGGGGACTCGATGTGACACTGCTCGGGGTCGCGCTCGAACAGCTGGCCGGGATCGATGCGGATGCCGTACACGCGGGCGCCATCCGATACACGAAGTCGGCGGCGGAGGCCGTCGCCGCTGTCCGCGCCGCTGACGGGATCGATGCCGCGTTCTTGCTCGAAGGGACTCCGGTGGCGTCGATCGCGGCTGTCGCTCGCGACGGGGACGTCATGCCCCAGAAATCGACCTATTTCTATCCGAAGGCCTTGAGCGGCCTCATCATCAATCCGCACGAGTGGTGAACCAGATGTCGAATCAGATCCCGGAACAGATCCTCTCGCGGGCCGTGGTCCCACCCGGCAACGGGCGACCGGTTCGCAAGGACGAAATCGAGCTGCATGACCGCGGGATCTACATCGAGTCGTGGCTGCCCGAACGCCGCTCACGGCGAAAGCCCCTCATGTTCATCCACGGCGAGCTGGCCGGCTCGTGGCTGTGGGAGCGCTATCTGGGGTACTTCGCTGGTCGTGGCTGGGAAGGACACGCCCTCAATCTGCGCAATCACTACTGGTCGCAGACCGCGGACCCGGCAACGTTGTCGTTCGATACGTATACGGAGGACGTCGTCGCCGGGCTGGACCGACTAGGACCCACGACGGTCGCGATCGGGCACGGGATGGGTGCCCTGCTCGCGCTGAAGGCCGCCGAGCGGGTCGCGATCTCGGGCCTGATCCTGCTTGCCCCCCGACTGCCCCGGGATCTGCGCGAGCCAGCGCGGCCACACGAGCTGCGCGCTATCGGCGAGGTCTACGGCCGCAGCATGATCGGTTGGGAGACGCTGCCCGAGAAGCTCCTGCGCGACGATCGCGACCTCACCCTGGCCGACATCCTGAAGATCCAGCACCTGCTGGGCCAGAAGCCCCACGAGGCGGGCGCCGCGCGGCGGCAGGTCCTGGCCGGCGTGCCCATCGATCGGCGGGTGGTTGCCCACGTGCCGCGCCTCGTGATCGCCGGCGGGCTCGATCGGACGATCAGCCTCGACGATGCCGAGCGGCTCGCCGAATGGCTCGGCGCCGAGTTCGAGCCATTCGGTGCGCATTCCCACTTCGGCCTGGTGGCCGGGGAAGAGAGCCATGGCCAGGTGGCTGAGGCGATCCGCGTGTTCCTCGAGACACACAGGCTGTAGGCCCCCGCCAGGCCCCGGTCGCCCTACCGCGGCGGTTGAGGCTTCGCCGACTCGCTGGTATCCTTCGCCCGGCGACGGGGGTCTCCGACCACCTCGTGACTGCGCCGCATTCGTCTAGAGGCCCAGGACACCGCCCTCTCAAGGCGGAGATCACCGGTTCGAATCCGGTATGCGGTACCAATCCCGCCCTTCATCGGCCCGATCCGCGCCCGGATCGGGCCTCTCGTTGTCCTGGGCGCGGTCGGGGAGCCCGATCGGAGCCCCGTGAACGATCGAGCGCCCTGCTACTCGTATGTCGCCGACTCGGCGATGGCCCGCAGCGCATCCACGAGCTCGGCCGGGGTGTTTGTGCGGTACGCCGCATCGATCCACACGATCCCACCGTCCACGCCACGGCCGACACGGACCGTAGACTCGGCGTGTGACAGCCACACACCAGCCACCGATGCCCGAGCGTCGCTTCGCGCCCGCACGATGCCTTGGAATGGTGCTCATGGCAATCCTGGTTGCCGGGTGTGGCGGGAGTGCCGCGAGCCCGACACCGGACCTCACGTTCACGAACCCATCGTCGACGGCATCCGCCGGCAACGCCACGTCGGCTCCGAGCAGCCCGTCGCAGCCCGCCAGCCCGGTCCCCGCCGGCATCCAAGCGGAACTGGTCACTCCGGGTCGCCTGACCTACTGCGCCAACCTCCGGCCGGGGCGGATGGGTTTCATGGACGACGATGGCAAACCTGCCGGCGTCAACATCGAGCTCGCGCAGGAGATCGCCGGCCGCCTCGGGCTCGCACCGGAGATTCGTGAGACGCCGTTCGAGGAACTCATCGACGCCGTGGCGACGGGCGCCTGCGATATGAGCATCTCGTCGCAGCACATCACCCAGACCCGCCTCGAGACGATCGACATGGTGCCCTACCTGCAGGGCGTGCAGCACGTGGTCGTGCGCAGAGGGAATCCGGCTGGGATCGGGCGACTGTCCGATCTCTGCGGCAAGGTTCTCGCCGTCCAGACAGGTTCGACCCATGTCGACCTGGTGCTTGGTCAGGGCGACCACAGCGGCGCTGGCATCGATCGAGACTGCGCCGCGGCCGGTCAGCCGATGGTCGACCTGCGCGAGTTCGACGACGACGGTGAGGCAGCCGAGGCCCTTGCGACGGGCGACGCCGATGCCTACATCGGGAGCGACTTCGTGGCCACGGACCGACCGGACGATTTCGAGCTTTCGATCGCGTTGCCGCCCATCCGCAACGGCATCGGACTCGCCAAGGACCACCCGGTGCTCGGAGCGGCCGTGGACGAGTCCCTCCAGGCCATGATCGGGGACGGGACCTATCAGGCCATCCTCGATCGGTTCGGCGTCGGCGCCCTTTCGATCGCGGACTGAGTCCCGCCGCGACCCGTCCAGCAGCCGCGGACGATCGACGATCTGGCGGTCGAGTGATGCCTCAGCTTGGGGGCGCGTCGACCATTCGTGGAGGCTTCTCGGCCTCGTGTGACGATGTCTCGATCCTCCCCACCCACAGGCTCTCAGTCGGCCGTCGCGGGTCGTACCGGATCGCAACACGGTCGCCTTCGTTCCAACTGGTCGCCTCCTCCCAGTCGAGGTAGCCGCTGTCGCCAACATGCTCCTTGTCGTCCCGGTCGCGGTATCGATAGCGAACGCGGAATTGCGGCCGCCTGTTGAACGTGACACTCGTCTGTTCGACGCCGGTCACGGTCCCCTCGGCCTCGACACCGGAACGCAGCATGCGTCGAGCGCGTATCAGTCCCCGGACCGCGCGCAGGACCAGCACGCCGCCGACCCCACCGAGGACCACGCCGAACACCAGGAAGATGGCCGGCCCGACCAGACCCGAACCGGGATCGAGACGGGCCGAGGAGGGCGACGACGGGCGATAGTAGACCGTCACGGGACCCCGCTCGGTCAACCCCTCCCAGGTCTCGACCGCGACGGCCTGATCGCCTTCGGCGCTCGTCCCGCCATCGGTAGCAAAGCGAAAGCGGACTCGGTACTGCGTGCTCGAATCCGAGTCCGCCGGGACGATGTCCTTGGCCAGGACCATCCCGGTCGTCCGCACCGCTTCCGAGCTCCATGCCCGCTCCTCGAATGCCATGCCGGTCCCGACGACCAGCATCACGACGCCGACGAGGAGCCAGATCCCGCCGAAGAGCAGCCAGAACGAGCGCCTTGCTAGACCCGCGAGCGAGGGAGACCTAGGGCGCGACACGGGTGATGGAGATCGGGTTGGCCAACGGGTTATCGCCCTCGATCAGGGGCCCGATCGTGCCGCCGGCGGCCACATACCCATCGGCCATGGCGAGGGCGGGGTAGGAGTCGCCGACGCTGAGACCGTGGGCCACGAACGCACCGTCGGCGCCGGTCTTCGCGAACGACACGATCTGGCTCTCCTGCGGGCTGTTGAACCACGTCTGCAGGTCGGTGCCCGGGGCGAGGAGGAACACGACGGCGCCGGGGACCGGCTTGCCGCTGTCGGCGTCGATGACCCGACCGCTCAGGGAGGCCGAGCCGCTCGTGCCGACCGAGCCGATCGTCGTCTGCGCCGTCGTCATCGCCCGGAGCGTCGGGCCCGCGAAGACCTCCAGCAGGTAGGTCCCGTCAGGCAGCCCGCGATCCGAATAGACGTAGCCGAACAGGCAGCCACCGTTCTCGGCGCCCTGTCCCAGCCGGAACCCGCCACGAAGGACGACCTCGCCGTCCAGTCGCCACTGACTGACGACGTCCTCGCCACTCGCGAACCCGGTGTGCGTGAGCGAGGCGACCACGTTGGCAGTCCCCGACGGGTACGCCGTCACTCGGTTCGTGGCGGGGCACTCGGTGTCGCTGTCCGTCCAGGCGTCCAGCGTGAGGCGTTCGCGGCCGGTGCCTGGGACGAGGTACGCGCTGTCCACGGACCGTCGGCCGCCCTGTGCCGCTTCGACGAGCGGCATCGCCAGGGCGATCGGCCGGACCCACGAGTAGCCCCCGGCGTCGTCCTGTGCCCGTGTCGGGATGCCGACCAGCTGGCCGGCCTCGTTCGCGGCGAGGCCGCCGGAGTTGCCGCTGCTGACGACCGCGTCGGTCTTGATCCACGCCCGATCCCCGATCCGCTCGTCGCCGAGGAACCCGCTCGCGCGGCCGGAGCTCAGGCTCACCGTGTTGCCACCGATGCCCGGGAACCCGACGACCGTCAGCGGATCGCCGACGCGAAGAGCGTCCGAGTCGCCGACAGGCACCGGCGCCAGGTCCAGCGCCCCCGCCGACAATGGCTGGCCATCGAGGTCCCGGTCGATCCGGATGACGGCTGCGTCGAGGTAGCCATCGGCCGTGACGACGGTCGCCCGATAGGTCGGCACCGGTGGCTGGTCCTCGGACTCGATGATCGCCACGATCAGGTCCTCGGGGTCGACGGCGGGCGTCGGATCTGCTTCGAATACGCCGAGTCCGGCCGCGGTCGGCATGGCGACGTGGGCATTCGTGAGGATCAGCCCGTCGGCGGACACGATGGTGCCCGAGCCCCAGCCGTAGACCTGCTCCTGGCCACCGATCGTCGCCACCATCAGGATCTGGACGGTCGCGTTGACCAGGTCCGCGATCGCCGCTGGTCGCGCCGGGGCCGCGCCGAGGGCACCCCCGATCGAAGCGAGCCGAGGGCCCCCTGACGCGCGGGCGACCACCTGCTCGACGACAGCGTCCGCCCCGGCTCGTTCGGCGAGGGCGCGCGCGAAGCGCTCGTAGTCCGCGACGGCGGCATCGAAGTCGTCGGGCGGCGCTTCGAGGATCACCGCGAGGACACGGTCTTCGCCCGGGAACAGCGCGCCCGCCGGGAAGTAGTGCTCGATGGCCTCGATCGGCGTTGCCTCGCCGGCCGCCTGATCGACGAACGCATAGCGGACCCAGTACGTCGGGACCGCCCCGAGGGTGCCTGGACCTTCCTCGGAGATGGCGAACCCCTCGAGCAATTGGCTCCGGTCGCGGAGACGGAGTGCGGCTGCATCCTCCGGCGTGAGGGTCGTTCCCGGCGCGCCACCGACGGCGGCCTCGCCATCGATCGCCGCGACGCCATAGCGTAGGTCGGGGTCCAGCGGGTCGAAAGCGGTCATCAGCCTGTCGCCCGCAGCTGGCAGGACGATCCAGTCGGCCGGAAGCTCCGCACCGAGCCCGGACTGGTCCACGCGCTGGACAGCGCCGACGACGTTCAGGCGCACGAGCATCCCGGCGATGAGCGCGACTCCTACCAGGACGACGACCGCCGCGAACGATCGCGCTTCGTGCCGGTCCCGCGTGCCCGCGCGCGTGCCTGCCGCGGCGGTCATGACGATGCCCCCGTCCCCGCGCCCGCCCCGTGCGCCAGGTCGCGCCGGATCAGGGCGGACAACGCGGCCGTGACGGCCGCCGCCACGATGGCCGCCATCACGAGTCCGATCCACGGCGCAACCGCATCGAGTGGTCCCTCGATCGTGCCGCGGCCGACCGTGCTGCGCAGAAAGAAGAAGATCCCGTTCAGGGCGGCCGCGAGCGCGACACCGGCCGGCATCCACCACACCGGGCGCGGCTCGAGCTTCTGGCGGCCAAGGAAGTACCCGATCACGCCTCCGAAGCTTGCGTGGGCGAGGGATGTCAGGACGATCCGGATCGTGCCTGTCCCGAGGTCCACGCCACCCGACTCGACGACGAATGCGACGTTGAGCGCCGTCGCGAAGCCGAGCCCGACGGCCGTGCCGTAGATGATGCCGTCCGTCCGTTCATCGAATTCTCGCGAGCCGTAGACCGACAGCCTGACCGTCAGGTACTTCAGCGCCTCCTGGGTCACGCCGACGATCAGGATACCGCCGGCCAGGTGGACCAGCGGCGAGGCGAACAGCCAGCTGCCGACATCGAAGACCTGGTCGACGAGCGGGATGCCGATCGCCGTCGCGACGAGGAGACCCAGGACGAACTCGCCGAGGACCATCGTTCGCGGTTCCGGCTCGAGGCGATCACGACGGTAGAAGAACCCGAGCCAGATGGCCGCCGGCACGATGGCGAGCACGAGCCCGATCAAGGTCAGCGCCGGCCCGGAGAAGCGAGGCTGGAGGAACTTGTCGATGGCGAACACGACGATCACGAACCCGATGAGCAGCACGATCGAGGCGAGATCGGCCTGCCATCCGCCCCGACGCTCGTGGTTGGCCCGTTCGAAGTGTCGATCGCAGAAGGCGTATGCGCCGATCGTCCTGGTGGCCGGCTCGTCGCAGACCCTGCACGTCCCGCTCATGGCCCCTCCCTCGCCCGCGTCACGCTCCAGTGGCACGGGGCCCCCGAGACCTCGGCTGACCGCATCCTACCGTCGGGCGATGGGCTGTCAATGGCTGCGTCCGCGCGTCGGTCCCGTGGCGGTGGCCCGGGGGTGTCGCCGGTTCCGTAGACTCCGAGCGTGTCAGAGCCGGCCACCCAGCCTCGCCACCTCGTCATCCTGACCGAGGGCCAGTTCGGCCTTCACGACGCCAAGACGGCCCTCGGGGTCATCCGCTACGGCCACGACGAGATCCTCGCGATCCTGGATTCCACGATGGCCGGGCGGAACCTGCATGAGCTGCTTTCGGGGTACGACGTGCCGTTCGTCGGCACGCTGGACGAGACGCTCCACGGCCGGGTGCGCCCGGACGGGCTGCTCATCGGGATCGCTCCCACGGGTGGGCGGTTGCCGGCGACGTGGCGAGCGACGATCCTCGAGGCCATCCGGGCGGGGCTCGACGTCCATTCCGGGCTGCACGAGTTCATCGGCGACGATCCGGAGTTCGCCGCCGCCGCGGAGGCCGCCGGGGTACGACTGATCGACTACCGGCGGCCGCCCGACCGCATGGAGACGGCGATCGGTCGACGACATGCGCCGGGCAAGCGCGTGATCCTGACCGTCGGGACGGACTGTGCGATCGGCAAGATGTCGGTCGCCCTGGAGCTGGTGGCGGCCGCCCGCCGCGACGGAGCCTCGGCTGCGATGGTGCCGACCGGCCAGACAGGCATCATGATCGAGGGCTGGGGTGTCGCCGTCGACCGGGTCATCAGCGATTTCACAAACGGGACGGTCGAGTGGCTGGTCGAGCAGGGCGAGGCGCGGGCCGACTGGGTCATCGTGGAAGGGCAGGGGTCCATCGACCATCCGGCCTATAGCGCCGTCACGCTGGGCCTCATCCACGGCGCCACGCCCCACGCCATGATCCTGGTCCATAAGCCCGGGTTGACCGAGCACGACTTCACCCACCTCCCCGACGCGACATTCCCGATCGCGGACCTCGCGCCCTTCATCGAGATCCACGAGCGGATCGCCGGGCTGGTCGCGCCGTCGAGGGTCGTGGCGCTGGCGCTGAACACGTCGCTGTACCCATCCGATGCGGAAGCCCGCACGATCATCGATGCGATCGCGGCCGAGACCGGATTGCCAGCCGACGACCCGGTCCGCTTCGGCGCCGAGCGGCTGTGGCCGGCCGTCCGTGACGCCGTCGAGGCGTTGCCGTGGGTCTGACCCTCACGCACGAGGTCCTGTCGCTGGCCCTCCGGGACCCGTTCCGGATCGCGCGCTCCGAGCACACCGAGGGGACACGGATCACGACGGTCGTCGTCGAGTTGCGCCACAGCGACTATCGGGATCTGGTCGGGGTGGGGGAGGGCTATCCCGACCGGTTCTACGGCGAGACCCCCGACACGATGGCGGCCGTGTTCCCGCTGCTGCTCGAGAAGCTCGACCAGCCGCGCGGGTTCGAACCGACGAAGCACGGTCTGGTCGTCGCCGGGGCCCTGCTCCAGAGCGCGATCCGAGGGCACGGCGCGGCCAAGTGCGCGATCGACATCGCCCTCCACGACCTGATCGGCAAGATCCTGGACCTGCCGGTCCACGTCATCCTCGACCTGCCGACGCGCCTGCCACCGACCGACTTCACGATCGGGATCGACGAGCCAGCGGTGGTCGCCGCGCGGGCGCGCCGCGCGGTCGACTTCCCGGCGTTGAAGATCAAGTGCGGCGGCCCGTCGGACCTGGCGACGCTTCGCGCCGTCCGCGAGGTCTTCCCTGGGCCGCTCCGGGTCGACGCCAATGCGGGCTGGACGCGCGCGGATGCGGAGGCCCTGCTGCCCGAGCTGGTCGATCTCGGGGTCGAACTCATCGAGCAACCGTTCCCGGCGAGGGCCTACCGGGACCTCGCCTGGCTCCAAGAACGGTCATCGCTGCCGATCGTCGCCGATGAGAGCTGTGTCTTTCCCGAGGACCTCGAGGCGCTCGTCGACGTGGTGGCGGGCGTCAATGTCAAGCTCGCGAAGTGCGGCGGCATCGAAGCGGCGGCGCACATGCTCGGGCGCGCGCGCGACCTCGGCTTCCGGACGTTCCTGGGCTGCATGGAGGAGACGTCGGTCGGGATCGCCGCGTCGGCCGTCGTCGCGTCGCTCGCGGAATGGGTCGACCTCGACGGCAACCTGTTGCTGGCGGACGACCCGTTCGAGGGCCTGCGGCTCGGGCCCGACAAGCGGTGGCGTCTGGCCGACCGGCCCGGGCTCGGACTGAGGCGACGGCCCGCGGCTGCCGCTTGAAGGTCGTCACGATCCTCGGGACGAGACCCGAGATCATCCGCCTCAGCCGGTTGATCCCGCTGCTCGACGCGCAGTGCGACCACGTGCTCGTCCACACCGGCCAGAACTTCGAGCCGCTGCTGAGCGACATCTTCTTCGACGAGCTGGGCGTGCGTGCCCCCGACCACGCCCTGGACTGTCGGGGCGCCACGACGATGGAGCAGATCGCGCAGATCCTGGTCGCGACCGAGCGTGTGCTGGCCGCCGAGCGACCGGACAGTGTCCTCATCCTGGGCGACACCAACAGCGCCCTGGCCGCCCTCGTGGCCAAGCGGATGTCGATCCCCGTCTTTCACATGGAGGCCGGCAACCGCTGCTACGACGACCGGGTCCCCGAGGAGGTCAATCGACGCATCGTCGACCACAGCAGCGACGTGCTCCTCCCATACACGGCCGGCAGCCGCGCCAACCTCCTGCGCGAAGGGATCCCGTCCGAACGCATCCGCGTGACCGGCAATCCGATCCGCGAGGTCCTCGACTTCTACGCCGACCGGATCGACCGCAGCGACGCGATCGCGCGGCTTGGGCTGGCGTCCGGCCGTTTCCTGCTCGTTTCGCTCCACCGGGCCGAGAACGTTGACGTGCCCCATCGGCTCGCGAGCTTCGTCGCTGCGTTCCGCCGGCTCCATCACGATCTGGAGCTACCGGTGGTGTGGAGCATCCACCCGAGGACGAGGTCCGTGCTCGACAACGCCGAGACCGCAGTCGGCGAGGGTGACGGGATCCTCGCGATCGAGCCCGTCGGACTCTTCGACTTCGTGCACCTCGAGCGCACCGCGTTGTGCGTCCTGACCGATTCGGGCACGGTCCAGGAGGAGTGCTGTCTGCTCCGGGTCCCGTCCGTGATCCTGCGGGACGTCACGGAGCGACCCGAGACCATCGCGGTCGGCAGCACGCGGCTCAGCGGAGCCGAGCCCGACGCGATCGTGGGTGCGGTGCAGGCGGCACTGGCCGTGCCACCAGACTGGACGCCGCCGCCCGAGTACCTTGTTCGTGACGTGAGTACCGTGGTCGCCGCGATCCTTACCGGACGGGTGTCCTGAAGCGAGCGGGGTAGCGCTCGACCGCATCCATGAACATCGCGTCGACAAGATCCGGCCAGGTGGGTGATCGGTACCCGGTCGAGGCCCGGAGGCGCGTCGAATCCAGCGACCGGTCCAGCACCGGCTGGTCGACCGGCACGATCTCGACGGGATGGTCGTAGCGGCGGGCGATGAGCTCCAGGAGCTGGAGCTTCGAGATTGGTGCCGAGGAGAGATGGAGGACCCCGGCAAGCCCCGGGTCGGGGATGACGACGTTCGCCACGACGCGGGCCAGCTCCACCGACGGGAGGCCGGAGAAGACCGCCCGACGAAAGCCGGGCACCGTCGCCTCCTGTGCGAGGAACCACTCGAGCAATCCGTGGCGGCTGCGCAGCTCGTGCCCGATGATCGAGGTTCGCAGCGTGAGGGCGCCGTCCCCGGGCTCACCCAGGAGCTTCGTCCGTCCGTACAGGTCGAGCGGATCCGGTCGGGCATCCTCCGCGTAGTTCCCGATCGCGCCAGAAAACACACAGTCCGTCCCGATGTGGATGAGCCGGACACCGGCGTTCGAGCACAGCCGGCTCAGCCGGTGTGGCAGCAACGCGTTGACTTCGATGGACACCAGCGGGTCTCGGGCCGCCGGAACCTGGCGGACGATGCCGACGGCGTTGACGAGGACGGCCGGTCGGACCTCGGCCATGACTCGTTGGATCGTCTCGACGCGAGCGACATCGACGCCCGGGTGGATCGATCGCTGCCGGTCGGGCGCGATGTGCCCCTCCAGGGGCCGCGGATCGCGGACCGTCGCGTGGACCTCGAGCTCCGCGCGATCGGACAGCCGCTCGAACAGGGTGTGGCCCAGCATGCCCGTCGCACCGAGGACCAGGACCCGCGTGCGTTCCGCGCTCACGTGTCGGCGGCCGGATCCGGCGATGGACGGGTGCCGGCCCGGGCCCCGGCCGTGCTCGGGGACGCCGATCCCCGGACTGGCGTCTGACGAAGGTGGAGCCGCTTCCACCAGTACATCGGCCGAAGGGCCGGGTTCGCGACATGGTAGGCAGCCAGGGTGGCGAGTCGGACCGGGGAGAGCCGCGCGTGGCGCGACCCCCGGGTCTCTCGAGACAACTCGAGCGCGCGAGCCGCGGCCTCCGCGTATCCGCGCACCTTGAAGCGGACGGCGGCCCGCAGGTAGAACGTCGAAGGGGACTGGTCCGTCGCCGCCTGCAGTTCGCGCGGACCGATGTCCTCCAGGAAGCCGATCAGGAGCCGGTTGCCCTCCTCGATGCGCGTCGGGTTCGTCCAGCTCTCCTGCCGGCCGTGGATCCGGTACTTCAGCAGGATCTCCGGGACGCGGACGAAGCGATGGTGACGCGCCAGGCGGAACCACATGTCGAAGTCCTGGGTGGTCGTCAGGCCTTCGTCGAACAGCGTGCCGTCGAAACACGATCGTGGGACGAGGACGGTGCAACCGTGCAGGGCGGCGTTCGTCATCAGCCAGAGGCGGAACGCCGGCGGTGCCAGGTCGGGCATGACCTTCGTCTTGATCCGGCGCAGGTCCGGGCCGACGAGTTCGTAGTCGCTGTAGACGATGGCGTCCGGCCCGTGCCGCGCGAGCGCCGCCACCTGCCGCGCGAGCTTGTGCGGATCGTAGACGTCGTCGTGGCTCAACCACGCGAAGTATTCGCCGGTCATGGCCGCGATCCCGGCGTTGAGGGCCGCCGAAACCCCGCGATGATCGGTGCTGAGGACCCGGATCCGATCGCCGTACGAGCGGGCGATCCGCATGGTCGCCCCGCCATCGTCGGATCCGTCGTCGACGACCAGGACCTCGCTATTTGGCCACGTCTGCGCGAGCGCGCTGTCGATCGCCTCCGTGAGGAAGTTCGAGCCGTTGTAGACCGGGATGACGACCGAGACCCTGGGTTCCATCATCAAACTCGGGGACCGGAGCGGGAGCGCGACCGGGACCGCTTCAGCGGAAACTCGTTCGCCGGATCGGCTGGCCGCGGAACGCCATGACCATGCCGGGGATCTCGAGCAGGTGACGGTGGAACCCGACCGCGAATGCGACCGGCAATTCGTACCAGTGCACGCCCTGCGCAGCCCGCCTCGCGACGATGCGTCTTGAGGTGAGGAGGGTCTTTGCCGCGACGAAGATCGGGATGGACGCGTAGCGGAGTCGGACGAGCCAGGCGTGCGGGTGCTGCGGATCGACCAGGCGGCTCAGCACGATGGACAGCCCCATCTGGCGCCGGACGTCGCGGACTGCCGCCATGTCCATGTCGTCGTGGACGACGACCATCCCTGGGTCGAAATAGAGCTGGTGGCCCGCCCGCAGGAGGTCCTGGCTGTGCGCGGCGAACCCGCACAACCCGGCCTCCGACGAGAGCGGATGCCGCAGGAAGACCGCTCGACGGTAGGCGATGTTGTTGAGCGCCACGTGACGGGTCGGTCCCGCCGATCCCTCGTCGCCCACCGCGCGACCGGCCAGGGACACGATCCTCGCCATGCGGGTCCGTCCCGGGGAGAGGCTCCGCCCGCTGACCGCACCGACATCGGGGTGCGCCCGCAGGGTGTCCACGGCCGATCGAAGCCACCCGGGAGCCGGGTCGCAGTCGGCGTCCAGGACCGCCACGAGGGGCGCCCCCGCCCGGCGAACGCCTTCATTCTTCAGGTCGAACGAGGTCCGGGCATCCGAGAAGACGAACCGGAGCGACGGGAGCAACCGCTGGAGCTCCGCCGGTATCCGGTCGCGAAAGCCCTCCCATTCGGAGAGCAGGAACTCGACCGGTTCATCGAAGTCCTGCGCGGCCAGCGCAGCGAGGCAGTGGCGGAAGTCGTCGAGTGATCCTGGGGTGCCGCCAGCGTAGTCGGAGACGATGACGACGCTGACGACCGGTCCCGACATGTTCCTCCCTCGCTGGCAGCGGACCCGCTGGACCCTAGCGTACCCTCCGTCGAGCCGGACGAGGCGAACCCGGCGCCTCCGAGACGGTGCGTGTCCGAAGTCGAGCACGTTCAGCACACCTGTTCGGTGAACGCGCGTTCGTGTGGACAAGTTGGTGGACGAAGTCGTGGACAAGCCCCCTTCCGATGAGACGCCGACAGGCATAGGATGGCCCGATACCGGCCGCCGAAACGCCCCAGCAAGAGATCGGCCGGTACCCGGGAAGCCTGGTCCGACCGTCCGTCGCCGCGTCCGACGACCAGCCGGCCTGATTTCCCGACGCCGAGAGGAACGAGCGCGCGGCGGAGACTGGGGCGCTCGCACGCCCAAGGATCGAAGGGAGGGCACGCCATCGATGGATCTTCGGACTGCCACCACGCGGGAACCCGACCCTGACGCGGTCGAGTTCATCCGTTTCTGTTATCACCGCCGGCGCGTGGGTTGGCCAGAGCTCTATGACGAGATGTGCGCCGTCGCGGCGCGTGGACTCTTTCGCGGCCTTGTGGCCGATGACCTCGCCGCATACGGGATCGGCTTCAGTCTCTTCGACATGCCGGCGCTCGCGGCCCTCTCGACCCGCATCGTGGTCGAGGAGCAGGCGGCGCGCCGGCCGATGACGGTCGTCATCGAGCCAGTCGCCGACGAGGTCATCCAGGCCCCAGCAGCGATCGCGGCGATCGTCGAGCCCGTGGTCGATGTCGTCATCCGATCTCCCGTCGAGCCCGCTCGAGGGAGTGAGCCAGTCGCCCGCTACGCCGTGGTGCCCGCCGGAGCCTGATTCGGTACCGCACTCATCCTCGAAGAGCCTCGCCCGAGCCCCCGATCGGCGAGGCTTTTCGTTTGTCCCCGAATGCCTTGGTCAGGCGCGGATCTTGCGCCTCGCCATCTCGCCCTCGATCTGGCGTTCCGCCTCGACGTAGCGGTCGATCTGCTCGCGAAGCTCGTTCGCCTCGGGCGTGTAGAGGTGGACCTGCTGCTGGAGGATGTACGAGAGCCGCCGGCTGGTCATGCGGACGTGGTCGAGGTTCTTCAGCAGGACGAGTGGATCCATCGCGGCCAGGTCCGACGGGTGGTACATCTGCTCCATGGCGGCATTCTATGGGTCCGGCCGGGGACCGCGGAGCTCGCCT
This sequence comes from uncultured Chloroflexia bacterium, assembly GCA_963735785.1. Lineage (GTDB taxonomy): Bacteria > Chloroflexota > Limnocylindria > Limnocylindrales > CSP1-4 > SPCO01. The sequence continues at coordinate 2,147,180 of CAVTMH010000003.1, forward strand.
CGACCGCGGCCTCGACCGCGTCGACCGCCCGAGGGCCTGGTCTCAGCCGGCTGACTTGAGCTCCGCGAGCCTGGCCTCGACCTCCAGCTCATCCTCGTCGGAGTCGAGCGATGCGAATTGCTCCTCGAGCGACGACGCAGCGACCTCCTCACGACCCCGGACCTGGGCCTCCTGGCGGCGGATGCGCTCCTCGAAGCGCGAGATCTCGCTGGTCGGATCCATGACCGAGACGCTCTGCAGGGACGACTGGACCTGGGACTGCGCCTGGGCCATCTTCGCCCGGCTGACGAGCTCGTCGCGCTTGTTGACGAGGTCCTCGCGCTTCGCCCGCAGCTTGTTGAGGCCGTCCTTGAGCTTGTCGGCGAGCTCGGTCTGGGACGCGACCTGCGTCTCGAGCGTCGTGGCCGTGGCCTCGAAGCTCACCTGCCGACGAAGGGCGATCTTCGCGAGCTCGTCGAACCGGTCGGCCTCGGTGGTGTTGCCCTCGCCGCGGAGCTCGTCCGCGCGACGCGACGCGGCCTTGGCCTTGTCCAGCCACTCGGCCGACGCGGTGCGGGCCTCGCGGGCGTCGTCCTCGATCATCCGAAGGTTGCCGATGGTCTGCGCGACGGCCTCCTCGGCCTCGGCGATGTTGTTCGTGAAGTCGCGGACCAGCTGGTCCAGCATCCGCTCCGGATCCTCGGCGCTGTCGAGGATGGCGTTCACGTTGGCCCGGACGAGCTGTCCGATGCGGCCGAGGATCGAGGTCTGTGCCATCGGTCGTGTCTCCTTCAAGTCGATTCGTGTCGATACGGTACGGCGCGGGTGGCCGACCGCGCAAAGCGCAGATCCGCGTTACCAGCGACCGCCTCTTCCACGACCGCCACCGCCGCCCCCGCCACCGCCGAATCCGCCGGAACCGAAGCCCCCGCCTCCGCCCCAGCCTCCGCCCAATCCACCGCCGAGGCCACCGAGCCCGCCGCCACCCCGACGAGAGCCGGAACCCCACGGCGAACCGCCCCAGCCACCACCGCCACCCCGGATGACCCCGCCGAGCACCCCGCCCAGGATCTGGCCGAGGATCTCCGCGGTCTGGTCGCCGCTCCCGGCCCGCTGTCCCCAGCCGGGTCCGCCGTGGTCCCAGTCGTCGAAATCGGTCTGGGCGAGGCGGTAGGCCTCCTGAGCGAGGGCCCCCGCGCGGCGTGCCACCTCGAGCGCGTTCGTCGGGTCGGTCGCGGCCAAGGCCGACGCTTCCGTGACCAGCCGGTCTGCCTCGGCGAGCCGGGTCCGGGCGGTGTCACCGACGCCCCGCCGACGCGAGGCGATGAACGTCGCGGCCCGGTCCACCTCAGCGGCGGCGGTCCGGATCGACGAGTCCACCGCGGACACCAGGCGAGCTCGGGCGTCGGCTGCGTCGCGGGCGGCCACGAGCAGCGCGTCGGCCCGGCGGTGCGCCTCGGTGGCCTGACGAAGCGCCTCGACGGGATCGAGCGGGACGGCGACGGCCGCACGCCGGGCGGCCTCCAGGGCGCCTTGCGCGTCGCCGATCCCGGTCTGGACCAGGGGTTCGACCGCACCGCCGGCTCCGTCGCCACCAGCGGCCGTGCGTGCCTCCGCGAGATCCCGTTCTGCCTCGGCGAGCTCGCCCGGGATGCGCCGCTCGGCCTCCGTGATCTCGGCCGCGACCTTCTCGATCGCGTCCAGCAGGCCGGCGGCCCCGGTCACGCCCTCGAGCGCTTCGCGGGTGGCGATGGCGACCTCGGGACGGTCCGCACGGCTCATCGCCGCACTGCCGACGATGACGGCGTTCCGGGCGCCGGCCAGGCCCTTCTCGGCTTCCTCGAGGTGGCCGGCGACGGGCTGCCAGGCGGTCGGCGCGTAGCGCTGCAGGCCGGCGACCACGGAGCGTGCCGCCGGCAGACGATCCTCGACCGACTCGATCCTGGCGGGTAGCTCGACGAGCGCTTTCGGGGCGTCGCGCTCGAGATCGCGCAGCTGGCGGATGCGGTCCGTCTCGCGGTCCAGGATGGCCTGCGCGCGCTCAGTCCGTTCGACGATCTCACGCCGCATCGCGTCCCGCGTGGCCTCATCCTCGGGCACATCGTCGTCGAGGCGCTGGCGGACCGTGAACGCGTCCCGCAACTCCTCCTGCGCGCTCGCGACGGCGGCGCGCAGCGGCGTGACCTCGTCATGGCCGTACTGGGCCTCGGCGAAATCGACCTCCTGGCGAGCGTCGCGGATGCGTTCATCGGTCGCGATGAGGAGCGCATTGGCCCGGCGGGCGAGGTCCTCACCCGAGAGCGCGTCCGGGGCCGAGGCCGCCGTCGCGTTGGAAGGTGGGGGCGCTCCGACATCCGCCGAACGACTGTCGCGCCAGCGCCGGTAGAGGAGGAAGCCACCCCCGCCGATGAGTGCGAGCGCGAGGATCGTACCGAGACCGACCCCGCCGGCATCGCCACTCGACCCGGGATCCGACGGTTCGGGTGTGATCGCTGGACCCGGCACGATCGGCCCGGCCGTCGGTGCCGGCGATCCCGCAGCCTCGCCGAGCGCCTCCACCGTCGCGACGGCTGCCGTGACGAACGCGCCGTCCTGGAGCGACGGCTCGAGGATGCCGGAGATGATCTCGTCGAGCTCGTCGTCGGTGATCTCGTCGAGGCTGTCCGACACCCAGATGTAGTCCGTTCGGTCCTCGATGGCGACCAGAAGCAGCGCGTCGTTGACGCCGAGGGAGTTGGCGGCGGCGGTCTCGGCCGCATAGTCGGCCGCAGGGACGCCGTCCGTGCTGTTGACGAAGAGGACGAACACCTGGGCCGCGTGGTCCGCGAGCGTCCGTTCGATCGCATCGGCGATCTCGCCCTCGCTCCCCGCCAGGACGCTGCTGGTGTCCGTGACCGGACCGTCGAGCGTGAGGATGTCCTCGGCGAGGACGGTCGGGGCCATGGCGACCAGCAGACCGGCGATGGCCAGGACCGCGGCGATGGGACGGGCGGCGCGGGCGCGTCGACTTCGGGTCAGCGGGCGGGGCAGGGCTGTCACCCGGCCATCGTATCGAGTCGGTCGGGTCGGGGCCTCAGATGGCGCGGAGCGCTCGGGGCGGCCAGGCCCAATCGATGTCGAGCGTCGCTCCGGCCAGCGCCCGACGACGGCCCGCTTCCGTGGCGCCGAGGACGAGGATCCGATCGGTCTTCGTGGCGCGACCGGCCTCCGATCCCCACAGCTTCGTCATCTTGCGCAGGGCGGCCACGTCGTCGAGGGCGACACCCGCGAGTCGATAGCCTTCGGGCTCCGCCGCCTGCTCCCACGCGCGTTCCGCGAGGCCCACCCCGCCCTTGATCTGGCGGCCTCGATCCGTCTCGACGTCGCCGATCACCAGCACGACCACGGCGTCGTCGGCGAGGACCGGACGCAGGCTGGCGAGGACGTCGCGCAGGAAGGCGAGGTATGGCTCACGGTGGTGGGCGTCGTCGAGGGTCGCATCGATCTCACGGGCATCGAACCCCAGGAACCAGGTGCGCAGCCAGTTGTAGTAGCCGTACTTGACGACCCGCAGATACGGCGGGGACGTCACGACAAGCCGGGCGCGGTCCGGGCGGCCAAGTTCACGCAGGGCGGCTCGGGCGCGCGGGGCCACCTCACGAGCATCGCCGAGCAGCGCGACGCCCTCGATCGGCGGTGGCGGCTGGCGGAAGAGCCGGTCGAGCTTCGCCGCCAGGCCGTCGAAGACGTCACGCCTGGGCGAGGCGAAGGACGTGCGCGCCGCGAACTCACGGACGTAACGCGGGGCCATGCTGAAGGTGTTCGGCATGAGCTCGGACAGGTAGCTGGCGCTCTTGCCGTGGAGGATGCCAGTGATGGCGGCGGCGAGGAAGCCGTCCGTCCGATCGGCCAGGCGCAGCGACGTCCGCACGAACAGGAGCTGGGCGAGGGTCTCCGGGTGGAACGCCAACGCGACTTCGCTGGGGACCGGCGCATCCTCCGATGATGCATCGCCCGAGCCCGCGCCCGGGACGAGGGTCCCGCCCGGATCGCCGATCACCCGCAGGGCGAGCGCCAGCCAGGTCGTCGCCTCTCCGTTCCAGGCCAGCCGGAGCTGCGTGAGACGTGTCGACGCCGCCGCCCTCGACGACGGGCGGACCTTGGCCGCGGTCAGCACGTGGGCGAACGGGTTGAGATCGTTCCCGACGCCGATGCGGCCCTCCGCGCAGGCCTGGAGCGGTGTGGTGCCGCGGCCTGAGAACGGGTCGAGGACCACGTCACCCGGACGCGAGTACCGGGCGATGAAGGCGTGGGTCAGCGCAGCGGGGAAGCTCGCGAGGTACGAACACATCGGGTGAAAGGAGTGGCCCCACAGGCGCTGCTGCGCCTTCCACTCGGGCGCGAGGGCGATCGCCGGCAGGTCGAGCGGGAGTTCCAGCGCGAGCTGACCCGCGGTGGCTGCGCGCGATGGCGCTCGGTTCGGTCCGGCCGACATCGGCGAGTCGAAACCTCCCTGTCCCGCCATGTCGACGTCACGTCGGCGCGATGGGGCGCGGAGTGTAGCACGGCCGAATCGTCATTCCGGGCTGGTCCCCCGGCGGTCGGCGCGGTAGGCTACGGACAGGCACGAGGTTCATGCGGAACCGGGTCGAGGTCCCGGGCTCCAGGGAGACGGTCTCGGTCGACTCCGTGGGGTTCGGTCCCCCGCCTGGCCCCGTCCCCACCGTCCGGCCATCGCCGGCGGAGAGGCCACCTCGGACCTGCCAAGCCCGCCGCCTCCGGCTTGTCCGGGGTCACGGCGGGCTTCCTGCGGATGGGCGCGCCAGCTCGAGCCCTAATGCCCGGAAATCGCCGGTCAGACCTCGACCGGGACCGGATAGACCTCGGTCGCCGGATGGCCCGCACGCTCGTGGATCCGTTGCACGGCCTCGGCGCTCGGGGCTTCCGAGACGCACCAGACCATTCCGGACTCGGGATCGCCCCAGGCGCGCTGGAAATCCACCCCCTCCTCGCCCTGGATATCGAGATCGGCCTGATGCGCGGCCTTGAGGGCATCGGGCGTGATGCCGTGCATCCCGTGATGGACGTCCATGAACTTCGGCATTCCATCCTCCTCACCACTGTTTCCGGGTGGGTCCAATCGTACCCTCCAGCTGTCGCGATGGGGAGTTGGTCCGCTTCGTGCGTACACTGACGCCCGCATCGAGTCCCCGTAGCTCAGTGGACAGAGCAACCGCCTTCTAAGCGGAAGGTCGCAGGTTCGAATCCTGCCGGGGACGCCAGCTTTCGCAGGCGGCGCAAGCGGCGACCTCAGGCCGAGGCGAATCCGGCCTTGGCCTTCGGCGGCTTGAGATAGGGCGCGATCTGGGCGTCCAGCTGTTCCTTCGGCGCCGCGCCGACGATCCGGTTCACGACCGCGCCGTCGCGCAGGACGACGATCGTCGGGATGCTCATCGCCTCGTATCGGCGGGCCAATCCCTGATTCTCATCGACGTTGACCTTGACCACCTTCAGGCGACCCGCGTACTGGTGCGCGAGTTCGTCGAGGATCGGCGAGACGAACCGGCAGGGGCCGCACCACGGCGCCCACAAGTCGATGACAACGGTCGGCTGGGCGCGAGTCTCGACCTCGAAGTTCGATTCGTCGGCGTCCACGACCCAGGCCAGTGGCTTGCCGCACTTGCCACAGTGGGGGACCCCACGCTCGCTCGCTCCGATGCGGTTGTGGGTGCCGCAATTGGCGCAGGTGAGATCGTGGACCGGTCTCGGGCTGCCCGCTCCCGACAGGGGAGTCCCTTCGGCGCCGGCGCGTCGGCCGCTTCCGCCCCCGGCGGGCTCATCGGACGTAGGCATCGTTGGTTCGTCTCCGCTACGAACCCAAGATTACCGCCGAACCGGTCGCGGGCAGTAGCACCGGGTGCACCGCGAACGCACCAAAGGGCTGGCGTGGCGGGCTCTCAGTCGAGCGCAGTGCTCCGGATGGTCCGTGGCACGAGCGCGGTCGCGCCTCCGGCATCGCGGGGAGCCACGGCGCCATCGGCCGCACCCGCCGGGCGTGTTTCGCGCCGTCCATCCATGAAGGCCGCCGCGAGGAAGAAGAGCCCGCTGGCGACCAACGCGACTTCGACGAAGGCCTGGATCAGGTTCATAGCGGGCTCCCGATGGCACGTGCGGCATGGGCCATGTGTCCACCGTATGCCCGGCCAACCCAGATTCAATCCCGCCCTTCGTACTGCCGACCATGGGAGATGCGGCACCCGCCCGCGCGAGTCAGCCCTCGAACAGCTCCACGTCGAGATCCGGAAGGCCGAGGCCGGCGGGACCGAGCGCCGGTTCCTCGAACCCGCCGAACCCGCCCCGCCCGCCACGCAGGAAGCGCCGCCCGGCCCCGGCCGCGACGACATCCGCATCGATCGAGCCGTCTGCACGCGTCCGGCCGGACACGCCGATGGCCATATCGACCGCGACGTCGTCAAGGTCGGCAGTTTCGACGCCGGCGACCCGATAGGACGTCTCGCCATCGACGTGGACGGTGACGGTCTCGCCACCGCGCGTCCGGATGGTGATGGAGTCGGCCGTCTTCGCGGTGACCGTGCCGATCGCCCGGTCCGCCTTCACCCGCACCGTCAACGCCGTCAGCGAGTTGTCGCCGGTGCTGGTGCCCAAGACCACCACGATCGCACCGTTCGTGACGTCCGCCAGCGAGCCGGCGCCCGTACCGAACTGGTAACCCGTTGCGGCGTTGACCGCGATGGTCCAGATCGCTCCACCACGTGCCGTCACCTTGAACCCGTTGGACGTCACGTCGCTGACCTCGCCACGGACGCCCGGGACGACGACCGCGAGGGCGTTGACCGTGTATGACCCATCGGCGTTGCGGGTCTGGCCGAGCCGCACCTGGTCGCCGACGGCGAGGTCCGAGACAGCGATGTCCTGGCCGCCCTTGGTGACGTCGACCGTGCCGTTCACGGCGACGGTTCGTGTCCAGCCATCATCGGTTTCCAGGGTCACGTTCGAGCCGCTGATGGCGCTGATCGTGATCTCGCCGAATCCGTGGCGGCCGAAGCCGCCGTGGTCCAGCTCCAGCTCATCCCCGGCGAGGCCCGGAAGCGGCGCGAGGACGGTCCCCGAGACCGGGTCGTTCGGAGTCGCGGCGCCCGAGGGAGGTGGTGAGGCTGCCAGCGATGTCGCAACGGCTCCGGCCGCGAGGATGAGGCCCGCACCGGCAACAGCTGCAACCCGTAGCCGGCTTGGCCCGGGCGTCCGGGTGGAGAAGGCGACCTCGTCGGTCGCGGTGCCTGGTCGATCGGATGGCATCAGATGTCTCCGTGTGCAGTCGTACGAGGTCGAAGGTGTGGACTGTCGTGCAGGCTGACGGCGGTTCCTGAGTGGGTCATGAGAAGCCCGGGCCAGCGATACTCTGGCGGTGTCGACGTCGCATGCGTCCATCATCGCGCTGATCCCGGCCTATGAGGAGGGACCGCGGATCGGGCCGGTCGTGGCCGAGGCGCGCCGGCACCTGCCGGTCGTCGTCATCGACGACGGGTCCCACGACGACACCGCGGACCGCGCCCGGGCAGCCGGGGCGACCGTCCTGGAGCAGCGACCGAATGCGGGGAAGGGGGCCGCCCTGCGAACCGGGTTTCGCCATGCCCTTGACGCTGGTGTGGCGGCGGTCGTGACGCTCGACGCCGACGGCCAGCACGACCCTGCCGAGATCCCCGCCTTCCTCGCGCGCTTCGAGGAACGCCGGCCGGAGCTGATCATCGGTCAGCGTGACCTGCGTTCGATGCCGGCGCTCCGACGGCTGTCGAACGTCGCCGGGGGGATCGCGCTGGCCGTGGCACTCGGCCGGCCCGTTCCGGACAACCAGTCCGGCTACCGGCTCATCGGTCGGACGCTGATGGCGCGACTGCTCGACAGTGACGAGACGGGCTTCGAATTCGAGGTCGAGATGATCGCGCGCTGCATCGCGCTCGGGCTGCCGATCGACGCCGTTCCCGTCCGGACGATCTATGCCGGCGAGCCGTCGCACATCAAGCCATGGCGCCACTTCACGGAGTTCATGCGCGTGACCGCCAAGGCGCGCCGGATCGCCCGCGGCGACTGACCGATCCTGCGCGTGGTACTGGCGGGTACCCCAAAGTACGGCTTGGAGGGGCACCCCCGCACTCCTACAGTCTGCCTCGAAGCGGGCCGAACCCTACCCTTGGCTACCCCAGGGGACCGGAGCCGCCGAGAAGCGTCAAGAACTGAGGCAACCCGAACCATGGCATCGATGGTCATGAACGAACTTGGGCCGATGCTCACCGCGACCGAAGTCGCCGAGATGCTCCACCTGCACGTCAACACGGTGAAGCGCCTGGGCGACCGGGGCGAGCTGCCCTTCTATCGCGTCTGCAAGCGGGGCGATCGACGCTTCCGCCTCGACGACGTGATGAAGTTCCTCCAGCAGAACCGCTAACCACTCCGTCGGGCGTGGCTGGGCCACCACCGACGTTCCTTCGCGACGTTTCTCCGAGCGCCCGGTCCCTCCCCGGGCGCTCTTCACGTGCCCGGTGTGTCCGTCAGCCGTCGCGCTCGTCGCGCGGGATGCTCGCCAGCGTTTCTCCGAAGATTTCGACGGCTTCGCTGATCTCGGCGGCCGTCACGTCGAGTGGCGGGATCCAGCGCACGACTTCGTGCTGACTGCCGCAGGTGAGGAGCAGCAGTCCGGCCTCCGCACATGCCGCCGACAGCCGGTCCGGTAGCGTCCCGTCTGGTTCCCGCGTCGCGCGATCCCGCACGAACTCCACGCCGACCATCAGGCCCGGCCCCCGCACATCGCCGATCCGATCATCCTCCGCGGCGATCCGCTCCAGGCCCGCGCGCAGCTCCTCCCCGCGCTCGTTGACGTTCTCGATGAGCGACTCGTCCCGGATGGTCTCCAGGACTGCGAGGCCCGCCGCGCAGGCCACCGGGTTGCCCCCGAACGTGGAGCCATGCGCGCCTCGGCCCCATCGCTGCTGCAGCTCGCGCGATGACACGATCGCCGAAAGCGGCAGTCCGTTGGCGATCGCCTTGGCGAGGACCACGACATCCGGGACGATCCCTGAGTGTTCGAACGCCCACATCCGACCGGTCCGCCCATAGCCCGACTGGACCTCGTCGGCGATGAGCAGGATGCTGTGCTCGTCGCAGAACGCCCGGAGCTCCCTGAGGAAAGCTGGTGGCGCGGGCGTGAAGCCGCCCTCGCCCTGGACCGGTTCGATCAGCACGCACGCCACCGATGACGCTGGGATCTCGTTGGAGGTGAGGGTGCGCAGGTCGGCCATCGCACCGGCGACGGCCGCAGCCTCGTCACCCCCGAACCCGCGATAGGTGGCCGGAAACGTCGTCAGGTGGACGCCCGGGAGCAGCGGCTCGTAGCCCGTCCGGTAGTTGATGTTCGAGCTCGTGACGGACGTGGCGCCCCACGTCCGACCGTGGAAGCCGCCCCGGAAGGCCACGATGCCCGGCCGCCCAGTCACGCGTCGCGCGAGCTTGAGCGTTCCGTCGATGGCCTCGGAGCCGGAGTTCAGGAACATCACCGAATCGAGCGATTCCGGGAACGTGGCCGCGATCTCGTCGGCGAGCCTGGTGATGGGCTCGGTGAAGCCGATCGCGTTGATCGGCCCGATCAGCTTCTCGACCTGTTCGTGGATCGCCGCCGTGACCCGGGGATGGACGTGCCCGAGCGCCGTGACCGCGATGCCGTTGGCGAAATCCAGGTACGAGCGCCCCACGGTGTCGTACAGCCGGTGGCCCTGGCCGTGGCTCCAGTCGCGCTCGAAATAGCGGCCAAGGACCGGGGTCAGGTGCGGGGCCGGGGAGGTGGCAGTCTCCATCGACCGAGTGTATCGGGTCGCCGACCGCGACTGAGGACCCCCGAGGGTGCGACCGGCCGCGTACGATGCGATCCATGGTCGACTTCGCCCTCACCGACGAGAACCGGCTCGTCCAGGCCACGGCCCGCGCCTTCGCCGAGGCCGAGATCCTGCCCCATATCCGCGAGTGGGACACGGGCGATGGCTTCCCACGCGCCATGTTCGACAAGATGGCCGAGCAGGGGTTCCTGGGCGCGCCCGTCCCGGAGGCGTACGGGGGCGGTGGGATGGATTACCTCAGCTTCGCGCTCCTGTGCGAGGAGCTCGAGCGTGCCGACACCTCGTTCCGCGTCGTGCAGAGCGTGCACGTCGGGCTGAACTCCCTGGCGCTCCTCCAGTGGGGGACCGAGGACCAGCGCCAGCGCTGGCTCGTGCCCCAGGCGAAGGGCGAGAAGATCGCCACATTCGGTCTCACGGAGCCCGGGGTGGGGACCGACGCCGGGGCGCTCCAGACGACGGCCCGGCGCGACGGCGCGAGCTATCGACTGAACGGCCAGAAGATGTGGATCAGCCTCGCGGATGTCGCCGACCACTTCCTCGTCTTCGCCAGCGTCGATCGGTCGAAGAAGCACAAGGGCGTGACCGCGTTCCTCCTGGAGCGCGGCATGGCGGGCCTTTCGACCGGCACGCTCCACGGCAAGCTCGGGATCCGCGCCGGCAATACCGGGCTCATCAACCTCGACGACGTCGTCGTGCCCGAGGAGCACCGCATCGGCGAGGAAGGCGAGGGCTTCCTGGTCGCGATGAGCGCCATCGACCAGGGCCGATTCACGGTCGCGGCCGGGGCGGTCGGGCTCGCCCAGGCCTGTCTCGATGCGAGCGTCGCGTACGCGCACGAGCGCCACACGTTCGGCCAGGAGATCGGCGAGCACCAGCTGGTCAAGCAGTTGATCGCGAAGATGGCCGCGGGCACGGAGATGGGGCGGCTGCTCGTCTGGCGGGCGGCGTGGCTGAAGAACCAGGGCCTGCGCAACACCCGCGAGACGAGTCTCGCCAAGTGGCACGCCACCGAGCATGCCGTGCAGAGCGCCCTCGATGCCATCCAGATCCATGGCGCCAACGGCTATTCGAACGAGTTCCCGGTCGAGCGCTACCTGCGCAACTCGAAGGCGGCCGTCATCTACGAGGGGACGAGCCAGCTCCACACGCTCATCCAGGCCGACTACGCCCTCGGCTATCGCGAGGACCGGCCGCTCAGGTCTGAGCCGTGGCCGGCCCAGGGCTGGGAACGCCCGACGACCTGAGGGCCGGGGCCGTCATCCGGCCGCGGGCGGTCACGATCAGCGCGACGGCGCCGATGATCACCGCGCCCGCGACCAGCGTTCGAGGATCGATGGGCTCGCTGAGGATGACCGCGCCGAGGATGACCGCCACGACCGGGTTCACGTAGGCGTAGGTCGCGATCAGCGGCAGGGGCGCCACGCGCAGCAGCCAGCCGTAGGCGGTGAACGCGAGCAGGCTGCCGATCACCGTCAGGTAGGCGAGCGCGGCGATCGAGTCGCCCGACACCGCGGCGGGATCGAACCGCCCGAACTCCCCGGTGAGCCCGGCCATCACGGCCAGGACCGCGCCGCCCGCGAGCATCTGGGTCCCCGTTGCGACCAGCGGCTGGCGCGGCAGGATCGCCCGGTGTGAGGCATAGAGCGACCCGAGCGACCAGGCGATCGGCGAGATGATCAGGGCCGCGAGGCCGACGGGATCGAGCGCACCCGTCTGACCCAGGATCGTCGGACCGACGAGGATCGCGACGCCGACGAAGCCCACGACGATACCGACGACGGCCAGGCGAGGCAGGGTCTCGCCAAGGAACCCGCGCCCGAAGATGGCGACCCAGACCGGCATCATGGCGATGAGCAGCGCCGCGATGCCAGAAGGGATCGTCTGCTCACCGTACGCGACCATGCCCATGCCACCGCCCAGCAGCAGCGTGCCCACGATGACGGTGTCGCGCCACTCCGTGCGATTCGGCGCCACGAACGACCCGCGCGCCCGAAACAGCGACCAGGCCATGAGCACGGTCCCGGCGATCCCGAACCTGACGGCGGCCATCAGGAACGGCGGGATCGTCTCGACCGCGATCGCGATGCCGAGGTAGGTCGAACCCCAGACGAGATAGAGGACCAGCAGGCCGAGCCAGATCGCCCCGCGGTCGCGGGAAGGGGCCGGTTCGGTTGGCATAGGCAGGTGGTCCAAGTGCGCAGCATACGATGCGGGCTCTGGCCGCGCCGGTCAGGCCGCGAGCATCGCCCCCGAATCGGGCCGGCACACCTTGCATGGCCGATAGCCCGCGTCCGCGGCGGCCCGCACCGAGCGGAATCCGACCCGGTGCACGTCGCTCGTGCGTCGAGCGTGGCGGCACGTCGGCAGGCACACGATCCCGGTCGTGTCCGATCCCGTGTAGCGGATGCCGGCCGCCGCCTGCGCTTCCAGCCCGTCCGGGTCGAGGCCCTCGCTGCGCAGGATGGTCCGCTTGTTGTCGGGGCCGCCGAGCGAGTACTGGCCGATCGACCCGTCCGTCCGGACGACGCGGTGGCAGGGCACGATCAACGGGACCGGGTTGTGGCCGAGGGCTGTGCCCACGGCGCGCACGGCCCGCGGGCGGCCGATCTCCGCCGCGACCCAGCCATACGGACGGACCTCGCCCCGCGGGATCTCGAGCGCCTTGCGCCAGACGTCCTGCTCGAACGGGCTGTGGCCGCGCAGGTCCAGCTCGATCCGGACCCGTCGATCTCCGTTGAGACGCCGGGTGATCGCGTCTGCGAGACGCGCCGGCAGCGCATCGACCGCGAATGCCTCGCGCCCGGTGAGCGAACGATGCCGGGCCTCGAACGTCGCGGCGTCGTGGGCCGCGTCGACCGTTGCGACGCCGCGACCGTTCCAGGCAACGGTCAACGGCCCGATCGGCGAATCGATCCGGGCATAGGCGTCCGCCAGACCCACCTCGACCAGGACGCTGGGCCGGAGTCGAGCGGGCGCGGTCGCCGACAGGTCGGCAAGAGCGGCCTCGACGCTCACCCCGCCGGTGCCGGCTGCTGACAGGTGGTTCATGCGGTCATCTCCTCGAGTTCATGGCGGGTCTCCGCCTTGACCATCGTGCGTAACAGGGCGATCCCCCGGTGGACCTGGGCCTTGACGGTGCCCTCGGGACGACCGAGAGCGGCCGCCGCTTCCGGGTAGGACATGCCGTCCACGTGTCGCAGGACGACGGCGGCGCGGTAGGCCGCTGGTAGCTCGGCCAGACGTGCGGCCCAGCGCTCGCGCTCGGCGTGCCGTTCAGCGACCTCCGACGGGGCCTCGGAGGCCCGCGCCGTCGGCTCCATGGCCGGGGGCGCGTCGCCGTCGAGCGAGAGTGGCGGCGCGCCACGTCCGGCTCGTCGCAGACCGCGCGTCCGGCACAGGTTCAGCACGATCGTGGTCAGCCAGCCGCGGACCCGCAGCGCACGGATCCGGTCGGCGTCATAGGTGGCCAGTGCCTTGTAGGCCCGGACGAGGGCGTCCTGGGCGGCTTCCTCGGCATCGCGAGCATCGCCAAGCATCCGAAACGCGATCGTGTAGAGCCGGTCCTGGTGTGCCAGGACGAGGGCATCGAAGCTTCGGTCAAGGTCCCGGGCGAGGTCGGTGGCGAGACGATCGTCCGTATCCATCAACCCCCGGAACCTCGCGCGGTCCGCAACCGTTGCATGTGGCTACGGTACCCGGGCCGCCCCGACCCGGGCCATGGGCCCCATGCGACAATCCGGCCCGATGGGCCACGACGACCGATACGACGAACTGATCGCCAGCCTCGGGGGTTTCCACCGCTCCTGGCTCGTCTACCTGGGACTCGAGCTCGGCCTGTTCGCCGGGGTGCGAGGTGCGCGGGATGCCGGCCTGACGCCTGCCGAGCTCGCCGCGGCGACCGGGACCCAGCGCGCGGCCGTCGAGGCCTGGGCCTGGGCCTCGGATGCCCACGACCTGACGACCTTCGAGGACGGGCGGCTCGTGATGGACGAGGACGTGGCGGCCGTCCTCCTCGATGGCGACCGGGCCGACTTCCTGGGCGGCCAATTCGTCCACGCGATCGTCGCCTCGATGGACTGGGGCGGCATGGCCGACTTCTTCCGGACCGGCACGCCGATCGGTCGACGCCCCGACCGCTATCGGGTCGCGATAGAGACGCTCACCCGCCAGGACGTCGCGGTGTTCTTCCAGGAGGCCCTGGCGTCCCTGCCCCAGCTCGTCGCCGACCTGTCGCGCGGCGGCCGCGTCGTCGACATCCATAGCGGCGGCGGTCGCTGGCTCATCGCGATGGCACAGCGCTTCCCCGCCCTGGAGCTCGTCGGGGTCGAGTTCGAGGCCGATTCGGTCGCCCGGGCGCGGTCTGCCGTCGCGGAGGCGGGTCTGTCCGACCGGATCGAGATCCGCGAGGCCAAGGCGACGGAACCGGGGTCGGTCGGCGCCTACGACCTCGCCTACTTCCAGTACGCGCTCCACCAATTGCCGGACGCGCCAGGGGTCCTGCGCGCCGCCTGGGCGGCCCTGCGGCCCGGCGGGAGGCTGCTCGTGCTCGACTGGCCGCTCCCGTCGGGACCCGAGGAGTTCCGGACGCGGCACGGCGAGATCATCGCCGGCGTCCAGCTCGACGAGCTGTACCAGGGCACGGCGCTCGCGTCACGCGAGCGCTTCCTGGGTTGGTTCGTCGACGCGGGGCTGCCTGAGCCGGCGACGATCGACCTTCCGTCGGGCGCCGCGTTGTTCGTCGCGGAGCGACGGGCCGACTAGCTCGTGACCTCGACGGTCCCGGACATGTCGGTGTGGATCTTGCAGAAGTACTCGTACGTGCCCGGAGCGCTGAACGTCAGGGCACCCGTCTCGCCGTTCCCGAGGTTCTCCGTCGTGCACGCCGGGTCGTCGCGCAACGTGGCGGTATGCGGGACGCCGTCGTTGTTGGTCCAGGCGATCACGTCACCGACCTTGGCGGTGATCGTCGCCGGCGTGAACGCATTGCCCGACATCGCGGCCTCGACGCCGCCCGCGTCTGTGGAGGGCGCACACGCTCCGGCACCGGCACCGCCGGACGCCGCCGGCGCGGAAGCGGGAGCGGAAGCGGCTGGTTCCGGTGGGGCGGCGCTGGGCGTCGTGGTCGTGCCGCCGCCCCCACAGGCAACCAGCACGAGCGCGGCGGATGCCGCCAGAACGAGCACGAGGCGGGACATGGCTTCCTCCAGGGGTCGGGCACGACCGTTGGGCGCTGTCTCAGGCATCTACGTTGCCACGGCCGGTCCGGTTTCGGAAGGCGCCCGACGGTGACGCCACCGATCGACGCCGACACGCTCCGACGGCTTCTTCGGCATGAGGCCGAGGTCCACGCGATTCCGGGGCGCGTGTTGCGCGATCTGGGCGACTCGCTGCTGCTCCACGACCCCCTCGATCACGAGCCATTCTGGAATCGCCTCGAGGGCGTCGTCTGGCCGAGCGACCCGGCGGCCTTCGACCGGCGCCTCGGCGAGGCCGGGATCCTCTTCGCCTCGATCGGTCGCCAGCCGCATGTCTGGGCGTCGCCGCCGCACGACGAGCCCCCGGACCTCGCCGCCAGGCTGGCGGCCAACGGATTCGAGGACATGGGCAAGGGCCTGCTGATGATCGCGCGCGATGGGGAGCCGGCACGCGCTGCCCTGGCGACGCGGCGCGACGACGCGACGGTAGTGGAGCGCCTGTCGAACATCGACGGCCCGGCCGCCGAGGGCGCCGCCGACGTCATCGTCGGGGTGCTGTTCGAGGCATTCGGGGTCGGGCCGGCACGGCGGGACGGGATCGTGGCCGAGACCATGGCCTCGCTCGGCGACCAGCGCTTCAGCTACTACCTGCTCCGGCACGCCGAGGAGCCGGTCGCTGTCGCCCGGCGCGCGACGTTCGGCGGGTTGAGCTACCTGTCGTCGATCGGCACGGTGGATCGCGCGCGCGGACGCGGGTTCGGGCGGCTCGTCACGGCGAGCGCGGTCAGCGACGCGCTCCACGCTGGAAGCGAGTGGGTCCACCTGGGCGTGTTTGCGGGCAATCCGCCCGCCATCGCGCTGTACGAGCGGCTCGGGTTCGTCATGAGCGGCGACCCGGGACCCGACATGATGCTGGTCGGATGAGTGTCGAACTGCCCGACGACATCGGCGACGCCGTGGCGGTCGGCTGGGCGACGGTCGAGCTGGACCGGGCGGCCCGCGAGCTGGCACACCTGCTCCCGGCCGGCGCCGCGTTCAGCGACGCGCCACGGTCCGACGCGCTCGGGGCACGCTGCATGCTGGGCCCGGCGGCGGGTGCGTCGAGGCCGGCGGTCATCCTGCTCGAGCCCGACACCGAGGGCCCGCTGGCGGGCACACTCGCCCGGTTCGGCGAGGGATGGGCGGCGGTCTGGGCCATGAGCCGCACGACGGCTGAACCGGCGACCGCCGAGGTGACAACCACGAGGGCGCGGACCGTGGCACGCCCCGGCCCCATCGGCCCGGAGCGGCTGCTGCCGGGTGAGGGGGCCGCCGGCCGCCATCGGCTCGCAGTGGACGCCGTACCATCGCCACCATGACCGACACCGCCCCGACCATCCGAGCGGCCGCCGCAAGCGACGCCGAGACCATCGCCGCGCTGTTCACGGACGAGGGCTACCCCGCCGGCCCCAGCGACATCGTCGAGCGGCTCACGCGGTTCGGCTCGGACCATTCCAGGGTCCTGGTCGCCGAGCACGAGGGTGAACTGCTGGGGTTCATCGCGCTCCACGCGATGCCTCGCTTCGAGCACGACGACCGCATCCTGCGGGTGCTGGCGCTCGTCGTCGATGCAGGCGCCCGCGAACGTGGCGTCGGGCGGGCATTGATGGCCGAGGCTGAACGCATCGGCGCCGGCCTCGACGCCGCCTTCATCGAGATCACGGCCGGGCATCACCGCCCCGAAGCCCGCCGGCTGTACGAATCGCTGGGCTACGACGGGAACGTCGCCGCCTACCTGCGCAAGAAGCTCTGACCGACCCGCAGGCGCCGGACCCTGGGAGCGCGCCGGGACGACCGGCCGCCACCGCGACAGCGCCGGATCCCCCGGCGCCGACCACGGCGGGCTTCCCCCGCCTGCGTCTTCGCGCCGGTGCCGCCGAGCTCCTCGACCTGCCGTGGGAGCGCCCGCTCGCCGTCTGGCGCGCGGACAAGGACGGCGCGATCGCGGGGATGCGCGTCCGCGAGCTGCCCGTGGGCCCATCGCGCCACCTCGTTCGCTTCCTCACGAGCGGCCGCCGGACCTATGCGCTCAAGGAAGAGCCGCTCGAGGTCGCCACCACCGAGTTCTCGGTCCTGCGCCACTTGCAGGCACGGGCACTCCCTGCCGTGTCGCCGGTCGGGCTCGCCGCCGCCCCGGAGCGGGACACGGCCATCCTCGTGACCGAGTACCTCGAGTTCTCGATCCAGTACCGCCGGCTCCTCATGCGGTTCCCGCTGGGCCCCGGACCCTACCGGGACCGGTTGCTCGACGCGATGGCGTGGTTGCTCGTGGATCTGCACCGCGCCGGGGTGTTCTGGGGCGACTGCTCGCTGGCCAACACGCTGTTTCGTCGTGACGGCGACAAGATCCAGGCCTTCCTGGTCGATGCCGAGACGAGCGAGATCCACCCGTCGCTCTCGCACGGTCAGCGCGACTACGACCTCGACATCCTCGTCGAGAACGTCGCCTTCGGCCTTGCCGACCTGGGCGCCATGCAGGGGCGCGAGGGAGCCGCCGAGGACGCCGTCGAGGCCGCCGAGAGCGTCCGGGCGCGGTACGCCGCGGTCTGGGACGAATTGCACCTCGAGCCCGAGCTGTCCGCGGACGATCGCCACGCTGTGCGCGCCCGCATCCGGCGGCTCAACGAGCTCGGCTTCGCGGTCGACGAGATCACCCTGGAGCCGACCGGGGGAGGGGAGAACGTGGTCCGCCTCAAGGTGGCGGTCGCGAATCGCCGGTTCCATGTCCGTGAGCTCGAGCGGCTGACCGGCATCGTCGCCCTCGAGGGGCAGGCCCGCCTGCTCCTCAACGACCTGCATGAGCACCAGGCCTGGCTCGAGCATGAGGAGCAGCGCACGATCTCCGAGAAGGAAGCCGCGGAGCGCTGGCTGGTCAACGTCCTCGAGCCGAGCCTGCGGGCGTTGGCCCCTGCCATCGGGCCGGGACGCGACCCGCTCCAGGCGTACTGCGACGTGCTGGAGCAGAAGTGGATCCAGTCCGAGTTGATCGGCAAGGACGTCGGCCTATCGGCGGCGATCGACGCGTACCTGGGACTCGGGGCTCCCGCGCCGGAGTCGGACGTCGCCGCGGATGAAGCCGGTCTCGCGCTCGACATCGACTGGTCGACCGGCTGGGTTACCGGCGCGGACACGATCCCCGACGAGACGGCTGACGATTGAGACACACGAGGCTGGCGCCCCTGGATGGCGCTGTGGGACCATCGAGGCCATGACCGTCGCGATCGGGGGGAGCCCGGTCATCCGTGTCCGCGACCTGACCAAGCGGTACGGCGATGTCCAGGCGGTGGCCGGCGTGGATTTCGAGGTCGCCGCTGGTGAGATCTTCGGGCTCCTGGGACCGAACGGCGCCGGCAAGACGACGACCGTCGAGATCCTCGAGGGTCTGCGCGCGCCCGACGGCGGCGAGGTGAGCGTGCTCGGGATCGATGTGACGCGGGGTGCGGACGCCCTCAAGCCGCGCATCGGAGTCAGCCTCCAGACCGCGGCCCTCTACCCGAAGCTCACCGTGACCGAGGTCCTGGACCTATTCCGCAGCTTCTATGCGCGCTCCCGACCGACCGCGGAGCTCATCGACGCGCTCGATCTCGGCGAGCGTCGGAACGCCCAGACGCGGATCCTCTCCGGCGGCCAGCGCCAGCGCCTGGCCGTCGCGCTCGCCCTGGTCAACGACCCGGAGCTCGTCTTTCTGGACGAGCCGACGACCGGGTTGGACCCTGCCGCACGAAGGTCGTTGTGGGACCTGATCCTCGGTCTCAAGGCCAGGGGTCGCTCGGTGCTCCTCACGACACACTACATGGAGGAGGCCGAGGTCCTGTGCGACCGGTTGGCGATCATGGACCACGGCCGCATCCTCGAGATGGGCACCGTCGATGAGCTGGTCACGAAACGTTTCCAGGAACGTGCCGTGCGGTTCGATCGGCTGCCGGAGCTGGCGTCGGCCGATCTCGGATCGCTGCCCGCGGTCGTGTCGGTCAAGGAGGACGGCGGCGAGATGCTCCTCTACACCCGCGATGTCGCCGCCACCATCGGTGCGCTGCTCGCGCTGACCGAGCGGCGCGGTCTCGAGCCGCGGAATCTGGCGATCCGGCGCGCGACCCTCGAGGACGTCTTCCTGGACCTGACAGGCCGGGCGCTCCGTGACTGACCCTCGATGACGGCCCTGCTCGCGCTCACGATCGCGAACATCAAGAGCTACGTCCGCGATCGGGCCGCGCTGTTCTGGACGCTGGCCTTCCCGCTGATCTTCATCTTCCTGTTCGGGTTCATCTTCCAGGGCGGGGGTGGCGGGGCGCTGACGCTCGGCTGGGTCGACGAGGATGCCTCGCCCGAGTCGGGCCAGTTGCGCGCCACCTTCACGGCCGTCGGATCGAACGAGCTCATCGAAACGACCGAGGCGGACGGACTCGCGAGGATGCAGGAGGGTGAGGTCGACGCCGTGATCGTCGTACGCGACGGATACGGGGAAGGCATCGCTGCGGGGACGGCCGACGGGAGCGCGGCACCGGTCGCGGTGACGGTCTACACGGACCCATCGCGGGCGAACCTCGCGGGTCTCGTCTACCAGGCGGTCGGCAACGCGCTGGGCGTCATCAACCTCGGCGGCCGGCCACCGCTGGTCGTGCCCGACGCGCGGACGATCCAGACCGAGAACCTCAACTTCATCAGCTACTTCGTCCCGAGCATGCTCGGCCTGTCGGTCATGCAGGTCGGGATCTTCGCCGCGATCCCGCTCGTTGCCGATCGCGAGAAGCTGATCCTGAAGCGGCTCGCGGCGACCCCGCTCCGGCGCTGGCAGCTGGTCGGCTCCAACGTCCTGATGCGCCTGCTCATCGCGCTCGTCCAGGCGGTGATCATCGTGTCGGTCGGCGCGATCGCCTTCGGCGTCCAGGTGACGGGCTCGATCGCGGCGGTCGTCGCCTTCGTCGTCCTCGGCGCGCTGGCGTTCCTCGCCCTCGGTTACGTGGTGGCCTCATTCGCCCGCACCGAGGATTCCGCCAACGGCATGACCAGCGTCATCCAGTTTCCCATGATGTTCCTGTCGGGGACCTTCTTCCCGATCAACGACATGCCAGACCTGCTCCAGGGCATCGCCCGCGTGATCCCCCTGACCTACCTGTCCGATGCGCTCCGCCAGGTCATGGTCGGCGGCGCGGCCTTCGCGCCCCTATGGGTGTGCGCGGCGGTCCTCGTCGGCTGGCTGGTTGTGTGTTTCGGCATCGCGGCCGTCAAGTTCCGCTGGCAGTAGCCCCGTCGCGGTGGGGGCGACGCTACCAGCGCTCCCTGTGGACCAGGTCGTCGAGCGGTCGCCGGCCACCGGCCTTGAGCGGGCGCTCGAGGTCGGCCGGGTCGGCGGGGTAGCCGAACGAGAGCAGGAACTCGCAGTGCCGGCCGTCCGGATAGCCGAGCAGCCGCCGCGCGACGTCCTGCTCGTAGACGGTCGCGGGGACGCTCCCGATCCCGAGCTCCCACGCCACGAGCATCATCGAATCGGCGGCCTGCCCGAGGTCGAACATCACCGACAGCGGCGCCTCCGCGGTGCGTGGATCGGGGGTCACGAGCGCGATGCCCGCAGCCGCGCCGGCGAGGTGTCCCGCCCAGGGCCCGACGGCCGAGAGCTCCTGCAGGTGGGCGCGGTCCTGGCACACGATGAACGCCCATCGCTGCTGATTCTTTGAGCTGTTCGCCCGGCGGCCGGCCTGCAGGATCCGCTCCAGGTGGTCTGGCTCGAGCGGGCGGTCGGCGAAACGACGGACGACGCGCCGCGAGTGCACGACGTCCCAGACCGCGCCGTCGCCGGCCATCAGCCAAGACCCGGTTCGTCGGCGGCGACATCCGCGGCCGGAGCCCGGGTCGCCCCCGGCAGCGCGACGTGCGCGAGCGTGCGGAAGCCACCCGGCGTGGCCGCCACGGCCGTGAAGCGATGCTCCCCATCGGGGATGCGCTCGGACGGGGTCGCTGCCGCGATCCGCGCTGCCTCGTCCGGTTCCAGCGGGCCGCCGAGCGCCGTCGTCAGGAACCTGGCCACCGCGGATCGATAGGCGGGATCCTCGTAGAGCCACGAGTGCTGGCCACCTGGCACGGCCAGCGTCTCGACCACGGCCGAGTCGCTCCCCGCCCGGCTGGCTCGGGCGGCGGCGGCGAGCCGGCCCATGTGCGCGAACGGCACGACCTGGTCCGCATCGCCATGGGCCAGCAGGATCGGGCCGCGGTATCGGGCGATCGCCCGGGTCGCGCTGATCTCTGCGACCGTGTGGCCACGTGGCGCGAGGTACACCCGGGTGGTGAGCCACGCCAGCGGGTAGGCGATCACGTCCGGGATCGGCAGCCGGGCCAGGTGGAACGTCTGGCGCGTGAGCCGGTATGGATCGGCTGGGCCGGACGTCGCGACCACGGCCGCGACCCGCCGATCGGCGGCGCCCGCGAGGATCGCCCCGATCGCGCCCATCGAGTGTCCGGCGATGCCTCCGACGGTCACTTCCGGGCGTGCCACGAGGGCCTCGAACGCGGCGACCGCATCGAGTCCGAACTCCCCGGCGCTGAGTGGCAGGTCCTCGGCCGCGTTGTCGCCATGGCCCCGCACGTCGATGGCCAGACAATGGAATCCGGCAGCGTGGAGGAAGACCGCGTTCGGGAGCGTCCGATCGCGAGCCGACTCCCAGCCGTGGACGAGGGCCACGCCGGGTCCCGGCCGACCACCGCGCGCCGGGATGAACCAGGCCGGCAGCTCGAGGTCGCCCGACCGGGCGGTCGTCACCTCGAATGGCAAGCCGAGGTCCGCGGGCGTGACCTGCGGCGGGTGCTGGCGCGGATAGCCGGCGCGGGCGCGATACGCCAGTGCGAACCGGTAGGCGAGGCCCAGCGGTGCGGCCGCGACGGCCGCCGCCAGACCGGCACGGCGTACATATCCCATGGCCGTAGGGGACGGCACCGAAGCGCGGACTGTCAAGCGCGGGTCCCGCTGGCCCGGCCGGTACACTGACGGGCGTGGCGAAACGCGATCCGCATGTCGTCCTTGGCGTCGAGCGTGGTGCCGCCCCCACCCAGATCAAGGCCGCCTGGCGGCGGCTCGCCCGGTCGAACCATCCCGACCTGACCGGGGATGACCCGACGGCCGTCCAGGCCGCGACACGACGGATGGCCGAGATCAACGACGCGTACGCGGTCCTGACCCGCGAGGCCGCCGCAGACCGCCGGGTGCGCGATGGCGAGCGGGCCGATTTCGAGGACGCACCCGCGGCCCGTCGAGGCGGGCCTCCGCGGCCCCGACCGACGCGACCGGTCACCGGCCGCCTCGACATGACCGGCACGTTCCGCCAGCGCAACCAGACCACGGTCCGCGACGGGAGCGGGACCGTGGCCGGGCGGCGCCCGCACGTCACGGTGCAACCTCCGCTGCGTGGCGAGCGCGTCCGCGGTGAACCGCCACGGGCGTCCACCCCGACGGGTCCGCTCGAACGGGGCCGGTTGCGCGACTTCCGCCGCCCCAAACCGCCGGCCCTGGATGTCGCTCGCGAGCACCTGATGGAGTTCGGGAAGTTCCACGGCCACACGCTGGGCGAGATCGCCGCCTTCGAGCCGTCCTACATCGATTGGGTCGCGAGCACCGTCACACGCGACCCGGACCTCGTGGCGGCGGCGCGGGTGGTCCAGGCGGACCTCGACTCGCGTGGGGTCTCGCGGCGCTCACACCCGGCGCCCGTCCGCCCGGGTCGCACCGCCTGAAACGTGGGATCGCCCCCCGATACCGGGGGGCGATCGTTCCTGTGCGCGCTTGTGCGATGAGTGCTGCCGTCCCTGCGACCTTACGGGCCTGATGGCCGAAGATCGGTTACTCGGCTCGTGACTGGGACCCGGGATCCCTCCCTCGAA
This sequence comes from uncultured Chloroflexia bacterium, assembly GCA_963735785.1. GTDB lineage: Bacteria > Chloroflexota > Limnocylindria > Limnocylindrales > CSP1-4 > SPCO01. Next base: position 2,170,146 of record CAVTMH010000003.1, read on the forward strand.
CCTCCTCGAGAAAGCGTCCGTTTCCCTGTCCGTGGCGCGACGCCCCAGGTGCTGATTCCCGGTTCGATCGCGGGTCGGCGTACGCAGAACACTACGTCCGATTACGTAGGACCGGCAATGGCACCTCCGTCCCGAAACACAGAGGTCGAAGGTCGGGCGCAGGCAGGCACCACCCGTGGGACGCCCGTACCAGGTGCACGCGCGCACCATCCCATGCGACGGATGCGTGATCCCGGGCGCGGCGGTCCCGACCGACCTCCCGTACGCTGACCGGCGTGCGACGCGTCATGTGGCTCCGCATCCTGCTTCTTCTCGTTGTCGGGGCCTGCGCGGCGCCGACGCCGGCGGCGTTCGATCCGAGCGACCCGTGTGTCACGGACGGCACGGCGCCGGGGGCCTACCCGGAGCTGGAGGCCAGGGTGCCGACCCGGTTCGAGGACTCGGCGCCGGCCACCCTGGACTCGGGGCGCAAATGCACCCCGGAGGGCCTCGGCACCCTTGCCAAGGCCGGTTTCGAGGAGGTCCGCTTCGCCGGTGGGACGTGGGGTTTCGGCGGGACGCGCGCAGCGGCGCTTGTCGTGTTCAGCGCTCCCGGTCTGACGGCCGACGCGATGGCTGACTTCTACGCCGGGAGCGCCCGCGTGGCAAATCGCACCCGGGTGACCGCCGAGAGCACGCCGACGTTGGCCGGCCGGCCGGGCCATCGGATCGACACCGTCACCGGCCCGCGTCAGCAGACGGTCGTGGTCTGGCCGGCAGCGGCGTCCGACCTCGTCAATGTCGTCATCACCAACGACCTGCCGGACCCCAAGATCGCGGCTGCCGTCGAGTCGTTCGGTGGGCAGTGAGGGTCTACGGCCGGTGCTAGAGTCGGCCACATGACCGACTCGTCGACGTCGAAGCCGTCCGACGTCGCGTCCCGCCGCGCCGCCTGGGAGACCGATCGCCTCGAGCAAGCGCTGCGCCGGGCGCCCGAGCGCAAGGAGCGGTTCTCGACGATCAGCGACATGCCGATCGAACGGCTCTACGGGCCGTGGTCGCTGCCCGAGGACGCGGATGCGCGGATCGGCCTGCCCGGCGACGCGCCATTCACGCGCGGCATCCATCCCACCGGCTACCGGAGCCGCCTCTGGACGATGCGCATGTTCGCCGGCTTCGGCGCGGCAGAGGACACGAATGCCCGCTTCCATCAGCTCCTCGCGGCTGGCCAGACCGGACTCTCGATCGCCTACGACATGCCGACGCTGTACGGCTACGACACCGACGACGCCGAGGCCGAGGGGGAGTTCGGGACGTGCGGCGTGGCGGTCAGCTCGCTCGCCGACATGGAGGTGCTGCTCGACGGCCTGCCGCTCGAACGCATCTCGACGTCGATGACGATCAATTCGCCGGCCGCGCCGATCTGGGCGATGTACATCGTCGCCGCCGAGAAGGCCGGAGTGCCGCGGGACCGCCTGGAGGGCACGACCCAGAACGACATCCTCAAGGAATTCATCGCCCAGAAGGAATTCCTGTTCCCGCCCGACGAGTCGATGCGGTTGGTCACCGACACGATCGAGTTCGGGACGCGTGAACTGCCGCGCTGGAACACCATCTCGATCTCGGGCTATCACATCCGCGAGGCGGGTTCGACCGCGGTCCAGGAGCTGGCGTTCACGATCGCCGACGGGATGGCCTACGTCGAGGCGGCGCTCGAGCGGGGGCTCCGGATCGACGACTTCGCTCCCCGGCTGTCGTTCTTCTTCAACTCGCACTCGGACTTCTTCGAGGAGATCGCGAAGTTCCGGGCTAGCCGGCGCATCTGGCACGACCTGATGACGGGGCGCTATCACGCGGAGAACGAGCGCAGCGCCTGGATGCGTTTCCACACGCAGACGGCCGGTGTGTCGCTGACCCCGCAGCAGCCGCTGAACAACCTGACCCGCGTGGCGCTGCAGGCGCTGGCCGGAGTGCTCGGCGGGACGCAATCGCTCCATACCGATGCCTACGACGAGGCTCTGGCCGTCCCGACCGCCGAGGCCGCGCTGCTGGCCCTTCGCCAGCAGCAGATCATCGCCGAGGAGAGCGGGGTGGACGCCACCGTCGATCCACTCGGAGGCTCCTGGTTCGTGGAGGCCCTGACCGACGAGACCGAGCGCCAGGTCTGGCGCTATCTCGACGAGATCGACCGGCGCGGTGGGATGGTCGCCGCGGTCAAGGAGGGCTATCCGCAGCGTGAGATCGCCGATGCCGCGTACCGCTATCAGCGCGAGTTCGACGCGGGGGAACGACGGGTCGTCGGGGTCAACGCCCACGTCGACGCGAACGAGGAGACCCGGGTGCCGGTCCTGGCGGTGCCGCCGGGGTCGCTGGAGCGGCACCTCGCGCGCCTCGATCGGACCCGCGGTGATCGGGACCCGATGGCCGTCGATGCGGCCCTGCGCGGGCTCCGCGAGGCAGCCTCCCGCGCCGGGACGAGTGACACGAACCTCATGCCGCATTTCCTGCGATGTGCCGAGGCATACGCAACGCTCGGGGAGCAATGCGCGGTGCTTCGCGGCGTCTTCGGGGAATATCGGGAACCCGTCGCGGTCTGACCTCAGGCGGCCTGGCTGGGTTCGGGCGCCGCCTCCGACACGTCCGGCGGGCGGAACGGGCGACCGGCCCGGATCAACAGACCCGCGACAGCTCCGAGCGGGATCACGATCGCCGCCGGCGGACCGGCGCCCAGCGTCGCGAGGATCAGCCCGGCCAGCCCGGCCAACAGGAGGAGCGCCTCCCCGGCGGCTCGCGACCGGTCGGGCAGTCTCGGCTGTTCGGGATGCATCGCGCGTCGTTCGCGCCGATCCCAGTCGCGCCAGCGACCGATGCCGACCTTGGCCATCGCGAAGAACAGCACGAGCAGGAGGGCCACGGCCAGCACGGGCGGACCAAGACCGGACAGGGCGGTCCCGACCTCTCCCAGCCCGATGACGCCAAGCAAGGCCCCGACGATGCCCGCGATGGCCTCGAGCGGTCCGGTGATGATCTCGTGGCCGGGCACCGTACCCCAGACCGCCGCGATCCTGTCGCCCGCCCTGGTCAGGTGCCGTTCCCCGAGGGCCTCGGCCACGCCGAGCCCCACGGTCAGGACGATGGCGCTCAATGAGCACAGCCATGCCCACGTGGCGAGGGCCGCGACACGCTCCCGGCGCCACAGGATGCGGCGCGCTCGCTCACCGTCGTTGCGGTAGAAGCGCGATGCCGACGCGTCGCCGAGCGCGGCGTCGAGATGCCGGACGAGTGGGACGAGGAAACCCTCCGGGTTCGCCCAGTACGCCCCGTGGTCGGTGAGCACGTTCATCTCGTTCGTGACCGGCCGGCTCTCCACGGTGATGGTCGGGGCGACCGGATCGAGGGCGGCCGCCTCGGCGAGCCCGACCATCGTCGGCGCCGGCGTGCCGACGTTCGCCCGAAGCAGCCACGCACCCTCGTCGCCGGTCTGCACCACCGCGGCCACGGCCGGATCGACGCCGGGTTGCGCCCCCGGCGCGACCGGCGGTTGCGGCGCCCGATCCTCGGCGTCTGCTGCCTTGATGCCACCCCGGGCGGGCAGGGGACCGGCCGGGGCCGGGTCGTAGGACGCCCACACGTCGACCCAGCGAAGGCCCGGCCGCGCCTTCGCGAGGTTGCCGACCAGACGGTGCCCGGGCGTGATCTCCTGGACCTCGAGGTCGGCGGCGAGCCGCCAGGCCAGGCCCAGTCCCTGGCCGAGCGTGATCAGCTTGTCGACGCGGAGGTGCTCGTAGGCCGGGTCGAGCAGGGTCTCGAACGTCACGAGCGCGCCACCTGAGTGGGCGACGATGACGATCGCGTCGCAGTCGTCCTCCAGCATGAGCTCGATGCTCCGGGCGAGCCGCGCCCGGACGTTGGCCGATTGCACGGGCTCGTCGAGCAGGACGGGCAGGTCGCCGAACCATTCGACGAGGAAGCTGTCGAGCATCCGGCGCGCCGCGAAGTCGCGGACGACCGGGATGGGGACGCGGCGGAGCACGTCGTACCCGGCCAGCACGACGGCCCCGAGCCCGCCGACGAACCAGCCGACGGGGGGCGCACCGAAAACCTGGGACTGCACGTGATCGAGCTCCTCGATCAGCCTCCAGCGCAGCGGCGGCGGCGAGTCGGCGACCACCGCGCGCTCGCGCGCAAGTCCCAGCAGATGTGGCGACCGCGACCGGTAGCCAAGGGCGATGCCGGACACGACGGTCCGCATCCGGCGCCGGAGGTAGTCGATGACCCGTCCGAGGCTCGGAGCCCGCAGGTCGGCCGCCCACCACGCCTCCGTCACGACCCACGTCGTCTCCGCGATCCCGGCGTGCGAGGGGACGACGATCTCGAGGTAGGGCTGCGAGGTCGCCGCGAAGCTGAACTCCGCGCGCCAGACCGGGTCGTCGATGCGGTCGCCGGGCGCCGGATCGGGCGTCGTCGGCTCCGCGTGGACACCGGCGGGCTCGGGCTCGGGCTCGGTCGCCAATTCGCGCGCCGCTCGCGCTTCGCGTTCCTTGCGCGCCTCGCGTTCCTTGCGGGCTTCGCGCTCGGCGCGCCAGTCGGTCAGCAGTTCGACGATCGGCGCCGACCAGTCGAGGAAGGTCTCGGCCGGCGGCTGGGTCCCGATCCCGTGCACGAACAGGATCCCCGTTCTGCGCGCGATCTCGGGCGGTAGGCGGAGCGCCCCGGCGTCCGCCGCAAGCTCGGACGGGGCGTCGAGCGCCGGCTCGGTGCGATCGGCTTCGGCGGCGCCGATCTCGGAGAGGGCGGTTGGCTGGTGGTCGCCCGGCCGCTCGTTCATCGGTCGGGACTCTATCACCGCCCTGTCGTCCCGAGCCCACCCCGTCGCCGTCTACCATGGTGGGCATGTATCTCGACGCGATGGAGTTCCTGGAGGAGGAGCGCGACGCCTGGGCGCCGTTCGAGGCGCTGGCTGCCCTCGACGACGACCAGCTCAGCCGACCCATGGCCAGTGCCCATGGCTGGTCCGGTCGCGTCCTCATGGCGCACCTGCTCGCCTGGCAGGAGGTCGCGCTGCGCGCGGCCAAGGAGCTCGCGGTCAACGAGACGAGTGAGACCTTCGCCCGCACCAGCGCCGACTGGGATGCACGCGGCGGCGAGGCCGTCAACGCGGAGATCGAGGCAACGTGGGCCGCGGTGCCGATGCCGGAGTTGCGGGATCGATTCGCCACGCAGCCCGGCGAGCTCAGGGGCTACCTGACGGTGGTACCGGAGACGCGCTGGCTCAAGCACGCCAAGAACCTCGAATCGTTTCGCGAGGAGACGATCGAACACTACGAGGACCATGCCGACGACCTGCGGTCAATCCTCGCGGAGGCAGGCGGCGGGTGACCCTTCGCGAGGTCATCGAGGCCGCCGCCGCGCAGTACAGCCTGGAGGTCCGGGTCGAGGAAGCCGGTGACGGCTCCGTCACCTGGTCGCGCGGGGACCAGGTGTTCGCCGCCCTGTCGGCGGATGGGACGACGGCCTCGTTCCTGCTCGACCCGCTGGTCGCGGGGGCGGCCACTCGGACGCCGGACGTGCGCCCGTCGTCGCGCGGCCGAGGCTGGGTCGAGATGCAGCTGCGAGTCGTCGATGGTCACGCCGCCGATCGGGCCGGGGCCTGGTTCCTGTCCGCCCACCGCCGGCTGAGGGGTCCGGGCGCGTAGGGTCGGGCGGCCCAGGTCGGACCGGACTGGCGTGGCCGGACTGGCGTGGCCGGACGGGCGTGGCCGGACGGGCGTGGCCGCCCCAGGATTCCCGCCAGCTCCGGGATTCCCTGCCAGTGAATGACCGCAGGCCGAGAACGTGGTCGCCGATGCCTCAGGGCACGGTATTCACGGTGAGTGAACGGTCATGGCCCACGGGCACAACGCCGGCGGCGATCGATCGCGTTGGCGAGGTTATCCCTCGCGAACGTTCACTGTGGCTGAACGTGCGCGCAGGGTTGGTCCACCGTGGCGGATTCCAAGGACTCTGGCAATTCGCCCCCATGGGCATTCCTGAATCGAACGACCCCGGCCGAAGCCGGGGTCGTCGCTGGCGCGAGGTGGCGGTTCAGTCGGCGGTGATGCTCTCGGTCTTTGCGGTCTCGGCTGCGGGGGTCACGGGCTGGCCGTTGCCCGCAATCTGATACTCGGCGAGGCCGAACTGCACCTCGAGCTGCTCGAGCGGTCGGAAGCCGACCACGCCCTGCGGCGTCGAGCCCGGCTTGAAGAACGCGATCGTCGGGATGCTCATGATGTTGAACGCCTGGGAAAGGCGCGGATTGGCGTCCACGTCGACCTTGACGACGTCGACCTTGCCGTCGTACTTCGCAGCAAGCTTCTCCATCTCCGGGGCGACCATCTTGCAGGGTCCGCACCACACGGCCCAGAAGTCGACGACAGTCGGACGTTCGGACTTGAGGACGAGCTCTTCGAAGTTTTCGTCGGTGACGTGCTTGATCTCCGCCATGTGGTTTGCCTCCTCCCGCCTAGCGGGCGATGTCCTGGATGAGTCTGTACGCCTCGAGGACACGATGGTCCGTGAGGCGGTAGAGGATGGTGTTGCCGTCGCGCCGGCTGGTCACGAGACCCGCCCGGCGGAGCACCGCGAGGTGCTGGCTCATGTTGGGGACCTGGCAGCCGACCCGGATGCTGAGGTCGCTGACGGACAGCTCGCCGATGGCGAGTGACTCGAGGACGCACAGGCGCTTGGGATCCGCCAGGGCGCGACCGACGGCGGCGTAGCGCTCGCGATCGGGCTCGGCGGAGACTGGCAGGTAGTCCAACACTCCGATGAAGATATCAGTGTTTGCGCAAACACGCAATTAGTCACGTGCCGGCCAGCGTCACAGGAAGAACGGAGGCGAGGTCAGCACGTAGCGGTCCATGCCGTCGATCGGGCCGTCGCTGAAGAACAGCATCAGGAACGGGTCGATTCGGAAGCCGCGTGACAGCAAGTGGTCGACGCCGGTCCTGGCGATGAAAGGGAGGTCGAACGTGATGAGGTCGTGGCCGGCGTCCGCGGCAGCCGTTTCGGCGTCCGCAAGCAGGACCGGCAGGTCCGCGGGGTCGAGGGCGGCGATCGGGCCGCCCCATGACGGCGCCGACGGGTGGTATCCATAGGCGACGGGGACGCCGTCCCGGCGGTACAGCCAGCCCGCTCGCTGATCGGCGAGCCAGCGGTGGTCCTCGTCGCGGCGGAGGTCGAGCAGGTCGCGGTCGATGGTGGCCAGGTCGGCGACGGGCGGGCCGGCCGCGTCGATCGGCTCGCGGGTGAGGTCGGTCGCAAGGGATACCGACCGCGGGACGGCCTCGAACCCGCCCATCGCGAGACGCGGGACGAGCCCGGCACGCAGGTAGCGCGCCAGGGCCCGGTTGTCGGTGGTCGCGATGATCGATCGATGGCGGGCGCCGTCGGCAGGAAACGTGCGAGCCAGCAGCTCGCGCCCGATCCCCCCGGTTTGCACCCTCGGGTGGACGAAGAACTCGGTCAGCTCGCGCACGCCGTCTCGCAGGATCGTCCTGGCGTACCCGACCGGTCGGCTCGTCTCGTCGTCCTCGGCGACCCACCACGACTCGCCGGTCGCGGCGAGATGCTCGAACAACGCCCGGCGCGTGTCCCAGGCAGCGGGGTCCCCGAACGTATCGTTGGCGATCGTGCCCGTGCGCCTCCCGAGGTCGTCGATCGACGCCTCCATCACCTCGAAGCAGGCCTGCGAATCGGCGGCCGTGCCCGGGCGGTAGCGGGTCATGAGCCGAGCGTACGCCGTGCGATACTCCGCCGCATGCCCGAGGTCGACGCGCGCGCCGAGCCTGAACTCGACGTCCCCCTCGGGGACATCCGGGCTGCTGCCGACCGTCTGGCGGACATCGTCCACAGAACGCCGGTCCTGGCCTCGGCGACGGCTGCGACCTGGATCCGGGCGGCGACCGGCGTCACGTTGCGCGACGAGAGCCTGTACCTCAAGGCGGAGCACCTGCAGAAGACCGGCTCGTTCAAGGCGCGCGGCATGACGAATCGGATGGCGACGCTGACCCCCGAGGCACGCAACTGCGGGGCGATCACGCTGTCGGCGGGGAACGCCGGCCAGGCGTACGCATGGGCCGGTCGAGCCGCTGGCGTGCCGGTCACCGTCGTGATGCCGGCGGGTGCGGTCCGCTCGAAGGTCGATGCGTGTCTGGGATACGGGGCGCGCGTGGTGCTGCACGGCGAGCACGTCGGGGAGACGTTCGCGGAGATGGAGCGGATCCGCGACGCCGAGGGGCTGACGTTCGTGCACCCGTTCAACGACCCAGCCGTCATCGCCGGGCACGGCACGGCAGGACTCGAGCTGCTCGAAGATGTGCCCGATGTCGACCTGCTCGTCGTCGGCGTCGGTGGCGGTGGGTTGATCTCGGGCGTCGCGGCCGCGGCCAAGGGGATACGGCCGTCGCTTCGGGTGATCGGCGTGGAACCGGAACGGTCCAACGCGGTCTCGCTGGCGCTCGAGCGGAACGAGATCGTCACCATCCAGCCGCACTCGATCGCCGATGGCCTGGGCGCACCGTTCGCCGGTGTCTGGACGCTCGCGATGGTGCGCCGGTATGTCGACGAGATCGTGCTGCTCGACGATCCCACCATCCTTGCGGGTGTGCGGTTCGGCCTGGAACGGCTCAAGCAGGTCCTCGAGCCGGCGGGGGCGGCCGCCCTGGCCGCGGTCCTCGCAGGTCGGGTGGAGATCCGGGACGGCGAGAGGGTGGCGGTGTTCCTGTCGGGTGGGAACGTGGAGGTCGGTCGGATCGGCGAGCTGGTCGCGGCGGCCGCACCACCGCCGGGCGCATCCGCATGACGAACGAGGAGGGCGCGCCGCCCGAGCCGCCGTGGGCGAGCCCGCCCGTGCCGACGCCGCTGCCGGTCTCGCCGACGCCGCCGGTCGCAGCACCCCTGGCGCCCGTGCGGGCCGTCGCCCCGCCCCCGGCGATCCCCCTCGTCCCGACGAGTCGACTCCTCGCGGCCAGTTTCGACCTGCTGGCCCGCTCCGGAACCGACATGCGCCGCGCGTCCTTCTACATCGGCCTCATCGTGCTGGGCACCGTCGGACCGCTGGCACTCGCGTCATGGGGCCTCCTGGCGATCGAGACCGAGCGGGGCTTCATCCCGTTCGAGCCCGACGCCGGCCCGAACATCGAAGGGCTGTTCGCAGGCCTTGGTCTCCTGGCCTTCGTTGGTCTCGTCGTCGCCTGGGTGGAGTCCCGGACGCTCGCCATGTCCGTCCTCGGCGGCCGGATGGTCGAGCGGCCCGTGTCGACGCGCCGCGCCCTCGCCCGGTCGCGCCGGATGTTCTGGTCGGCGATCCTGGCCTCCTTCCTCGCCGGCCTTCCGGTCCTCCTGGTGCAGGGCATCGTCGACAGCATCGCGGCGCCGATGTTCGGCTTCGCGGTCGAGGCGTCCGTCATCACCTCGACCCTGGTCACGGCAGTGATCGGCGGCCCGTTCGCCTATGTGCTGGCGGGGGTGGTCCTGGGCGGCGTGGATCCTTTCGAGGCGCTCCGACGCTCGTTCCGGGTCTTTCGCGCCCGCAAGCTCGCCGCCGCGATCGTGGTCGTCTTCGAGACCATCACCCTGCTCCTCGTCCTGTTCGGGATCGAGACCGGGCTCGACGTCGTGATCCGTGTCTTCGAGGGGCTGGGTCTGGGACCCGAGGCCGCCACGGTGGGTCTGGCCGCCACGACGATCGGGGTCGTGGCCGTCACGTTCGCTTTCGGCACGCTGATCTTCACCGTCACCGCCTTGACCGTCGCGCCGCAGGTCGTCATGTTCCTGGGCCTGACCCATGCGACGGTCGGGCTCGATCGCGTCCGGCCCGGTGGACCCGACGACCCGGACGTCCGCCTCCCGGGTCGCCCGACGTTCCGCTGGCTGACCCGCTCGATGCTGCTCGCGTTCGTACTCGGTGGCCTCGGCCTTGCCTTGACCGTCGCGGAGATCACGGCCTAGGTGTGGTTCCCTTCGATCAATCCACCCCCAGGGCGTGCAGCCGCTCGTCGTCGATGCCGAGGTGATGCGCCAGCTCGTGGACAACCGTCACCCAGACCTCGTCGGCGAGGTCGTCTGGGTCGGCGAAATCGGCTTCCAGCGGCAGCCGAAACAGGACGATCCGATTCGGTTCGGCGTGCCAGTCGGCGCCCCACTCCGTCCGAGGGATCCCTTCGTAGAGGCCGTAGAGGGTGTCGCCGCCGTCGATCTCGTCGCGGGTCAGCTGGTCGGGCGAGGGCTCGTCGGCGATGACGATCGCGACGTCCTCGAGGGCTGCGGCGAACGGCATCGGGATGGTGGCGAGCGCCTCGTCGACGAGGTCCTCGAAGCGGCGGTGCTCCGTGAGACGGGACGGGAAACTGCCCGGGCTTGTCCGGGACCCTCGGCGGCGCTTCGGCATGGCGACCGTATCCTAGGGCCGATGGAGCCCTCGCCTCCCGCGCCCCCGCCAGCCGCCGGGGCGTCGGAATCCGCCGGACCCACCGAACCAGCCGGTTTCGTGGTCGTGGCGGCCTCCGGCGATCGGATCCACTTCCTGGACTGGGCCCGACCGGCCGAGTTCCCCGAGTCGCCCAAGGCTCCCGGGGTCCTGGCGATCCACGGTCTTTCGCAGACGGGCTGGATCTGGGCGCCGATCGCCCGTCACCTCGGCGCGACCTCGGGGACGCCGCGGCTCGTGACCATGGACCTGCGCGGCCACGGCCTCTCCGACGCTCCGACCGAGGACGGCGCGTACGACCTGGCCGTCCAGGCGGCCGACGCCGTCGCGGTGGCGGAGGGCTCCGGTGTGCTCGCGGATGTCGACCGGATCGTGCTCGCCGGACACGGATTCGGGGCGATCGTCGCGGCGACGGCCGCGCTCGAGCTAGGCGACCGCTGCACCGGCCTCGTTCTTGTCGATGGAGGCTGGGAGGCCCTCGAGGCCAGCACCGGCCTGGACGCCGACGAGTTCCTCCGCGGTCTCGACGAGCCACCCGAGGTCATGCGCTCCATGACCGCGTTCCTGTCCGATCGGAGGAACTTCGACCCGGGCACGTGGGACGCGGACCAGGAACGGGCGGCGTTGGCCACGGTCGTCGAGACCCACGCCGGGCGGGTGGTCCCCGCGACCCGGCCGCACGCGCTCGAGGCGTGCGTGCGAGCGATGTTCACGTACGACCCGCTGGCGACGCTGCCGGCGGTGTCCGCCCCGATCGTGGCCCTGGCCGCCGCCGACGACGAGGCCGGCACCAGGACGCGGGCCCTGGCGGACGTGTCCGCGGCTCGCATTACAGCCGGGCGCGGCGCGATCGAGGTGATGCCATTCCGCCACGACGGCCACAACCTGATGCGCTACCGTCCGCGCGAGGTCGCAGCCGCGATCGCCACGATCGGCGGTGCCCGCCGCTGAGCCGTCCGCCTACCGCTGAGACCGCCGAGGCCCATGCAAGTCGTCTACAGCCCGCTCCATCTCGCGCACGACATCGTCACCGAGACGTACATGGGCGTCGGCGTGCCCGCCAACGAGGTCGCGGAGCGGGCCGAGAAGATCCGTACGTCGCTCGATGCCGACGGCGGCTTCGTGCTCCAGGGGCCGACCGAGCACGGCGAGGGACCGATCACCGCGGTGCATGACGCCGGCCTCGTCCGCTTCCTCGAGGTGGCCTGGTCGGAGGTCCGCAGCCAGGCCATCCCACGTGCGTTCCTTTCGGCGGATACCTACCCGAACCGCGCGATGTTCGAGGGCATGAGCCCTGACGCGATCGCGACGCTCGTGCGCGAGCCGCGCCACGTCGGCGGGCGGGCCGGGTTCTGGGGCCTCGATTCGGCGGCGCCGCTGGTGGCCGGCACGTACGCGGCGGCGCGGGCCGCCGTCGATGTGGCGCTCACGACGGTCGACCTGGTGCTTTCCGGCGAGAACGTCGCCTACGGGCTGTGCCGGCCACCGGGGCACCACGCCGCGAGGGCGATGTACGGCGGGTACTGCTTCTTCAACAATGCGGCCATCGCCGCCCACGCGATCATCGCGGCGACGGGGGAGCGCGCGGCCGTCCTCGACGTCGATTACCACCACGGCAACGGGACCCAGCAGATCTTCTGGCGCCGCGGCGACGTGCGCTACGTCTCGATCCACGCCGATCCGGACCGCCAGTACCCGTACTTCCTGGGCCGCGCCGACGAGACCGGTGAGGGTGACGGCGCGGGTGAGAACCTGAACATCCCGCTGCGAGCCGGCGCGACGAACGCCGAGTACCTGGAGGCAACGGACCGTGCGCTCGAGGCCATCGTCGCCATGCCGGGCTCGGTGGTCGTCGTGTCGCTCGGGTTCGACACATACGGGCTCGATCCGATCGGCGACTTCGCCCTCACGACCGACGTGTACCACGAGGTCGGTCGGCGTGTCGCGGGCCTGGGCCGCCGACTCGTGATCCTCCAGGAGGGTGGCTACCACCGGCCTTCGCTCGGCGAGAACGCCCGGGCATGGCTGCGGGGTGCCGAGGGTCGTGACTTCGATCCGATGCCCGCCGCCGGGTTCGGCCCGAACGGCACGGTCGCAGGCTGACGACCGACCCACCCGAAGGGCGTATCCTCGTCGACGCGTGGCGAGGGCAAGGCTCGGATCCGGCCTGCGCGGAGGTGCCCCATCAGGTCACTCGATTCGTTGTCGCGGCAGACCGCGATCGGCGCCGTCCTCGGGCTGGCCATCGCGGTCGCCGTGATCCTCCTCTTCAAGAGCATGGTGCCCGCGCCTTCGCGCGTGGAGTGGCACGGCGTGGCGGTCGACACCGCGGGCAGTCCCGCTCCCGCGGTCGAGCAGGTGGCGCGGCAGACGAGCGGCCCAGCGGTCGGTCCCACGACGTCGACGGGGCCGACCGACACGTCGCAGAGTGGCACGTCCGCGACCGGGACGCCCAGCGGACCGCCGCCGACCAGCGATACCGGTTCCGGGATCGGGACGGCAGCGGAGCCGAGGCAGACTGCCCCGACGCTGCCTCCATCTGGTCCGACACCAGCGGCCACCGCCCCACAGGCTGCTGGAGCGACACCGGCGCCGACGGCGCCGCAGCGCGCCACGGCCACACCGCGTGCGCCCACCCCGAGGCCGACCGCCACCGCGGCCCTCGAATCGACCGCCAAGCCCATACCCAAGCCGACCGCCACCCCGACCGTTGCCCCGACGGCAACGCCAGCACCGACCCCGACGCCGATGCCACGGGCGACTCCCAGGCCGACGCCGACGCCGACACCGGAGCCGTCCTGCATCATCACCATCCTCGATATCTGCGTCTGAGTGTCGCCGGCTCGACCGGCGGCCGGCGAAGCTGCGCCGATTTGCGGGTACCATCGCGGCCATGGCCCGCCCGATCGACCTGCCGCCCAATGTCCGACGCCTCGTCGATGAGATCGAGAACGAGATCGGGGAGACGGCGGTCGCCACCGACGACATCACTGGTTCCCGTGGCCGCGACCATGTGGGCGAGCCATCCACCGACAACGGCAAGGTCGAGGCAGCGGTTCGCGAGATCCTGCTCGAGATCGGCGAGGATCCAGATCGTCAGGGGCTCGAGGGCACGCCGGAGCGCGTCCATCGGATGTACACCGAGCTGACCGCCGGCTACCACGTCGACCCGGACCGGCTGATCAACGGCGCCGTTTTCGACGTCGACTACAGCGAAATGGTCATCGTCAAGGACATCCCGTTCTACTCGCTGTGCGAGCACCACCTGCTGCCGTTCTTCGGGACAGCCGCCGTGGCGTACATCCCGCGTGGCCGCGTGATCGGCCTCTCCAAGATCCCGCGGATCGTCGAGACGTATGCGCGCCGGCTGCAGGTCCAGGAGCGGCTGACCCAGCAGGTCGCCGAGTTCCTGCAGGATCGGCTGGCGCCGCTGGGCGTCGGCGTCGTCATCGAGGCGACCCATCTCTGCGCGGTCATGCGTGGCGTGCGCAAGCCCGGGACGATCATGACGACATCGTCGGTCCTGGGGTTGTTCCGGACCCGCGACCGCACGCGCTCGGAGTTCCTCGACCATCTCTCACGGCAGGGACCGCACGCCTGACTTGGTCCGGTTTCGCGCCAAGGGCGTCGGCCGGCAGGTCGTGATGGCCGTCAACACGGCGACGCGCGAGGCCATCGGCAAGGTCGCCGGCGACTCGGTCGCGTTCGACCTGGAGCGCGACGCGCGCTCGCGGTCCGCGAATGTCGAGATCCCCGACGAGCTGGCCGACGTCCTCGCCAAGGACCCCGCCGCGCGAGCCGCGTTCGACGCCATGGCTCCGTCGCGCCGACGGGAGCACGCGGACCACGTGGCGGCTGCGAAGCGTCCCGAGACGCGCCTTCGGCGGGCCGCGTACGTAATCACGCGCCTCGGCCACTGAACCGTGCCCGGCGTCGATCCGCCCGCGCACGGGACGACGATGCGTGATCAGTCGGGCCGCCCGACGCGGTGACGGTCTTCGCCCGCCGCCCGCGGGCAGCGTCAGCCGACCTCTGTGACCGTGATCTTGCCGGCGCCACCGACGATGTCGACCAGGTACAGGTCAGCGGCCTCGGTTGCGCCCGTGGTCTCCAGCTCCGTATCGCCCGCACCGTTCAACCGTTGCTTGTCGAAGTCGATGCGGCCGGCGCCGCCGTGGAGGTTCAGCCTGACATGGACCCCGGCGGGTCGCTCGATCCGGACGTTGTTGGCCCCGGCGGTCAGCCGGATGGGGACCTCGCCCGCCGGCTGACCGAGGGTCAGCCGGAGCTGATCGACCCCGCCCGTCAACGCGAACGACCGAAGGTCGAGCGCCGCGAACTTGGCCTGGAGCTTGCCGGCCCCGCCGAGGACCTCGACGTCCCACGGGATGGCCGCGTTGAGCGAGACATCACTGCGCCGCTCGTGCCAGGACAACTGCCAGTTCGCGAAGATCGGACCCGCGCTCAGGGATGAATTGCCCTTGTACTGGATCGTCACGGTCCCGTCGCGTAGCCGGACTTGTGGGACCGACCCTTCGAACTGCGCGCGGTACAGGTCGTCGATGTCGGTGGCGCCCCGGAGCAGCAGCTCGTGCGCGCCCGACTTGAACAGGAGGCGCGCCCGGTCCAACCCGCCGATGGGGGCGGCGTGCTCGGATCCACCTCCGCTCGCCGGATCGCGGGATTCCCTGAGCGCGGTCGCCTCCTCGTCCCTGATCGCCGCCATGCGGGTCAGGAAGTCGTCGATCACGGCCAGCTCGGCCTCCGAGTATCGGCCGATCTCCGACGCGCTCTTGTCGCCGACACGCGCCATGGCAGCCGCGACGCCAGCCATGCGCTCCGGCACGAGCTCGACGATGACGCGCCGGCGGTCGGTCGGATCGGGGACCCGACGCACGTAGCCGGACTGCTCCAGGCGGTCGATCACGCGGGTGACCGCGCCGGTCGTCAGGCCCGTGAGGTCGGACAGCATGCCGGCAGTCGCCGCGCCGCGGTCGAGAAGCACCTCGAGCGCCTCGATATCGGACTCGGACAGGCCGAACCGGAGGGCCACCGTGTGGCCGAACAGCGACCCCTGGAGGTTGACGCGGCGCAAGGAGCGGAGGACGGAATCGATCGATTCGCGGTTCATGGTTGACAACATCTCCTCACTTGGTGATTATCTGCGCAGTGCAGATATTGCACCAAGAGACTGAACGGCGCAACTGCTGCCCAGATGCAGGATACGCCGCGGGAACGAGGAGAACGAACGATGGCCATGGCACGACCGACCGGTGGGACGATGATCGCCACACACGATCTGGTCCGAACCTTCAGCACACGAAAGAGCGTGGTCGAGGCCGTCCGCGGCGTCGATCTCGAGGTCGGCGTCGGCGAGATCTTCGGCTTCCTCGGCCCGAACGGGGCAGGCAAGACCACGACGCTGCGGATGCTGGCCACCCTGCTCTCGCCGACCTCCGGAGAAGCGACGATCGCCGGTGCCGACCTGCGGCGCGAGCCGGGGTCGGTCCGCGAGCGGATCGGCTACGTCCCCCAGGGCGGCTCGACTGACCCCGCCGAGACCGGCCGAGGCGAGCTCGTCATCCAGGGTCGCCTTTATGGCATGGACAAGGCGAGCGCCCAGCGGCGGGCCAGCGAGATCCTGGAGACGCTTGATCTCGAGACCGCGGCCGACCGGGCGATCGCCACGTACTCGGGCGGCATGAAGCGCCGGCTCGATGTCGGCCTGGGCATCGTCCATCGACCGGCGGTCCTGTTCCTCGATGAGCCGACCACCGGCCTCGATCCCCAGGCGCGAGCGCGGATGTGGGACGAGATCCGAGGTCTGCGCGAAGCGGGCACGACCGTATTCCTGACCACCCATTACCTCGAGGAGGCGGACGCCCTGGCCGACCGGCTGGCGATCATCGACCACGGCCAGATCGTCGCCGAGGGCACCGCCGACGAGCTGAAGCGCCAGGTCGCCGGCGACGTCATCACCATCGGCGTCGACGGCGCGGTCGAACATGTCCTGCAGGCTGTGCGCGACCAGCCATTCGTACGCGAGGCGAGCAACGAAGACGACCTCGTCCGGCTCTATGTCGACCAGGGCGACACTGCGATCCCGAACCTGATCCGCGTGCTCGACAGTGCCGGGCTCCGCGCCCAGTCCCTGACTCTGACCCGCCCCAGCCTTGACGACGTGTTCCTCCGCCAGACCGGCCGATCGCTCCGCGAGGAGCCGGCCGCCTGAGGCGGCTCGAAGCCCACCACCATCGAAGGGAGACCCGACCGTGAAGGTCCTGCGAGACACCTGGCTCATGTACCGACGTTCCCTCATCCTGACCCTGCGCCAGCCGGTGTGGGTCGCGATGGGCCTGTTCCAGCCCATCCTCTATCTGCTCCTGTTCGCGCCGCTCCTGGAGGGCGCGACATCCGCAGCCGGCACCTCCAGCAGTGCGTTCAACTGGTTCATCCCGGGCCTGCTCATCCTGACGGCATTCTTCGCCGCGGCCTTCGCCGGCTTCGGCCTGGTCGCCGAGATCCGGTACGGCGTCGTCGAGCGGATGCGGGTGACCCCGATGAGCCGCTTCGCAATGCTGGCCGGTCGGTCGCTCCGGGACGTGACGATCCTGCTGGCCCAATCGACGCTGCTGATCCTGGTCGCCGTCCCGTTCGGCCTGGAGATCGATCCCGTCGGGGCGGTCCTGACCCTGGGCATCGTCGCGCTCGTCGGGCTGACGTTCTCCCTGCTCTCGTACACGCTCGGGCTCGTCTTCAAGAGCGAGGAGGCGCTGGCGCCCGTAGCGCAGGCCGTCTCCCTGCCACTGCTCCTGCTCTCCGGGATCATGCTGCCGATGGCGCTCGCGCCGGACTGGCTGCAGACCCTCTCGACGCTCAACTCGCTGACCCACGCGGTCGACGCGGCGCGGGCGTTGTTCAACGGCATGTGGGACGACCCGCAGGTCGTCGTCGGCTCGGTGGTCATGGGGACGCTCGCGTTGTTCTCGCTGTGGATCGCGTCACGCGCCTTCGCGCGCACCAACGCCTGACGCGATCGAACACTGCGCCGGTCGTAGGGAACGTAGATCGCCGCGCCTCCGGACCGCGTCGCGCGTGACGGCCGACGCGGTCCGGCCGCGTCTACAATCCGGTGATGACCGATCGACCGCTCAAGGTGCTGATCGCCAAGCCCGGATTGGACGGCCACGACCGGGGCGCCAAGGTCCTCGCTCGCGGCCTTCGCGATGAGGGGTTCGAGGTCGTCTACACCGGTCTTCGACAGACGCCCGAGATGGTCGCCACGGCCGCGCTCCAGGAGGATGTCGACGTCGTCGGCTTGTCCATCCTGTCGGGCGCCCATATGACCCTCGTGCCACGGATCACGAAGCTGCTGGCCGAGTCGGGGCTCGACGACGTGCTGGTCACCGTCGGCGGGATCATCCCCGACGATGACATCCAGCCCCTGCGCGATGCGGGCGTCGCCGCGGTCTTCGGGCCGGGCACTACGATCTCGGCGGTTGCCGAGTTCCTCCGGACCAACGCACGGCCGCGCGACTAGGGTGGGGGAGGTGACCACTCCCCACGGAGCGAGCCGGGCGACGGAGCTGTCGGATGCCGCGCTGGCCGGTGACCGGGGGGCGCTCGCCAGGCTGCTGACCGCGGTCGAGAACCGGACGCCGCTCGCCGAGGCGGCGCTGCGACGGCTGTACCCGGTCGCGGGCCGAGCGCATCTCGTCGGGATCACCGGACCACCGGGTTCCGGCAAGTCCACGCTCGTCGCGGCCCTGATCGGCATCGTCCGGGCGGCCGGGCGAGCCGTGGCCGTCGTGGCCGTAGACCCGTCATCGCCGATCACCGGTGGCGCGTTGCTCGGCGACCGCGTCCGGATGCAGTCGTACGCCGGTGACCCGGACGTGTTCATCCGCTCCATGGCGTCGCGCGGCCACGCGGGCGGCCTGGCCTCGACGACGACTGCCGCGGCCGCGGTGCTCGATGCCGCCGGGTTCGATCTCGTGCTCATCGAGACCGTCGGGACCGGCCAGAGCGAGGTCGAGGTCGCGGCGGCAGCCGATACGACCGTCGTCCTCGAGGCGCCCGAGATGGGCGACGAGGTCCAGGCGATCAAGGCCGGCCTGCTCGAGGTCGCGGACCTCGTCGTCGTGAACAAGGGCGACAAGCCCGGCGCCCTGCGCACGGCCGCGCAGCTGCGCGCGATGCTGGTCCCGACGGTCGGTCGTTCGACCGCGACCGCCGACCGCCCCGCTCCCAAGCGCCCCGAGGTGCTGGTCACCACGGCCTCGACCGGCGAGGGCGTGCCGGAACTGCTCGTGGCCCTCGATCGCCACCGGGCCACGGCCCGTGAAGGCGTCGGCGACACGGCGCGTCGCTCGAGGGCCGCGGCGCAGATCCGGGCGATCCTCGCCGAGCGTCTGGCGGAGCGTTTGCGTGACGACGGGCTCGCACCGCTCACGGATGCCATGGTCGACGACGTGGCCGAGCATCGGGTCGACCCGTACACCGCCGCGGACCGATTGCTGGACGCGATCCTCCGGGAGCGCTCGTGACCGGCGCGGGTGCGCCCTCGGCTCGATCTCCCGCGGACGAGGTCGGGCTCGTCACGCCGTCATTCCTGGCGCTCTCGGCGGCCGCGCTCGTCTTCTTCATCGGTGGGAGCGTCGTGCTGCCCGTGGTCGGGCCATTCGCGACCGGTCCGCTGGACTCGGATGCCGGCGGCGCCGGTCTGGCGTTCGGGGCGTTCGCGGGCGCGGCATTGCTCATGCGCCCTTTGGTGGGGTGGGCCGCGGACCGCTTCGGCCGCCGCCCCCTGCTCCTGGGTGGCAGCCTGTTGTCGATCGCCGCCCTCGCGCTCCACCTCGCCGTCGATTCGATCGCCCTGTTCGTGGTGGCTCGGGCACTCCTCGGCGTCGGCGAGTCGTTCTTCTTCGTCGCCGTCCTGGCAGCCGGCGCCGACATCGCGCCGCCATCACGCCGGGGCGAGGCCCTCAACCTGTTGTCGCTGTCGCTCTACCTGGGTCTTGGGATCGGGCCTCTCATCGGCGAGACCGTCCTGCGGGCCGGCGGGTTCGATGCCGTGTGGTTGGCCGCACTCGCCCTGACCGGGGTCGCGGCAGCGCTGTGCATCGTCGTCCCGGAGACGTCGCCGACCGTCCTCACGCCGCGTCAGGGCCCTCGTCGCAGCGCACGGCTCGTCCATCCGGCCGCCATCTTCCCGGGGATCCTGATCCTCGCCGGCACCTGGGGCATGGCGGGATTCCTTGCCTACCTGCCGCTCCACGCCGCGGTCGTCGGCATGGATGGCGCGGGGATCCCGTTCGCGATCTATGCGCTGCTGGTCTGCGGCCTCCGCCTGGTCTTCGCGAAGCTTCCCGACCAGATCGGGCCAGCGCGGCTCGCGGCGGGCGCGCTGGCCGTGACATCGGTGGGGCTGTCCGTCCTCGGCCTGGTGGCCAGCCCGTTGGGCCTGATCGCCGGCACGGTCCTGTTCGGGGCCGGGGTCGCGTTCCTGGTCCCGTCGTTGTTGACGATCGCGGTCTCGCGGGTCGATGAGACGGAGCGCGGCGCCGTTGTCGGGACCGCGAGCGCGTTCCTCGACCTGTCGTTCGGCCTGGCACCGGCCGTGCTCGGGTTCGTCGCGCTGAGCAGTGGATTCGGCGCGACGTTCCTGGTCGGGGCCGCGGCGTCCGCACTCGGGCTCGTGCTGCTGCTCGCCCGTCGCGCCGCCGTCGTGGCGCCGGCGCCCGGTAGGCTTGCGTCATGACCGCGATCGAGCGCGTGTTCGTGGCCGGTGCTGGGCTCATGGGTCACGGGATCGCCCAGGTGCATGCCGCCATCGGCAAGGGAGTCGTCCTGTACGAGCCGGACGCGGCCCGGGCCCAGGCGGGTCGGGAGCGCATCGCGGGCAACCTGGAGCGAGCCGTGGCGAAAGGACGTCTCACGGCCGAGGACCGAGACGCCACGCTCGCACGGATCGACGCGACGGACGACGTCACGGCGGTCGCCGCCGCGGATCTGGTCATCGAAGCCGTCTTCGAGGACCTCGCCGTCAAGACCGCCCTGTGGCGCGAGTTGGACCGGCGCGCCCGAACGACCGCCATCTTCGCCACGAACACCAGCTCGATCGCCATCCATCGCCTGGCCGAGGCCATGGATCCCACCCGTCGGGCCCGGTTCGTCGGCATGCATTTCTTCAGTCCGGTCCCCGTCATGCCGCTGGTAGAGCTCATCCGCGGCGCCTCGACCGCGGACGACACGGTCGATGCCGTGCGTGCCCTGTCGGCGGAGCTCGGCAAGCAGGTCATCGTGTCGAGCGACACGCCGGGGTTCATCGTGAACCGGATCCTGATGCCGTTCCTCGCCGAGGCGATGCGCGCCTACGAGGGGGGCGTCGGGTCCGCCGAGGACATCGACGCCGGTGCCCGCGTCGGGCTCAACCACCCGATGGGGCCGCTGGAACTCGCCGACTTCATCGGGCTGGACGTCTGTCTCGGCATCATGCAGGTGCTCGAGGATGGCCTGCAGCTTGAGCACATGCGGCCGCCGCACGTGCTCATCGAGCTCGTAGAGGCCGGGCATCTCGGCCAGAAGACGGGGCGCGGCTTCTATACCTATCCGCGCGACTGACCGCCCTCGTCCATCACCGTGCGCAGTGCCCGGTCCAGGCCCGCGAGATCGAACGGCTTGGCCAGGAGTGTCATCGGGTGGCTGGCCGCGAAGCTCTCGAGCGCCGCATCGACCACGTCGCCGCTCATCACGACGAACCGCGTCGCGAGATCCGGCCGGATGGCCACGACCGCCTCGTATACCTCGATCCCGGTCATGCCCGGCATCCGCTGGTCGCACAGGATCGCGGCGTGGTCGCCGTCCCTCACCAGGTCGATCGCCCCCTGCCCGCTGGCCGCCACGACCGGCTCGTAGCCGAGGGCCGCGAGCGCTCGCTCGAGGAACGTGCGGAATGACGAGTCGTCATCGAGGACGAGGACCCGCCCGCCGCCCACCGCGCTGGCGGGAGCCTCGGTGTGCGCCGGCGATCCCTCCTCGGGTTCCGCGGTCACTGCCGGGCCCTCCGGCTGAGCGGCCCGCACCGGCAGTTCGATTGTGAAGCTGGCGCCGCGACCACGTGGCGAGTGGCCGTAGCGCAGGGTCCCACCGTGCGACTGGACGATGTCGCGGGATACGGACAAGCCAAGGCCGGCGCGGTCGCCACGGTCGCCGCGCGGCTTCGTCGTGAAGAAGGCCTCGAACACGCGGTCGACGGTCTCGGCGGGCACACCCGGCCCGTCGTCGACGACCGCGATCCAGACCCGCCCCTCCGCGCCGACCGGGGCGCCGCGACCGGCCTCGATCGTGATCCTGCCGCCATCGCCCTCACGGATCGCGTCCACGGCGTTCTGGGTGAGGTTGACGAGCACCTGCTGGAGCTCCCCGCGGTCCAGCTCCACCAGGGGCAGGTCGTCGGGCACGTCCACATCGACCGTGATGGGGCCCGCGCCCAGGTCGTACGACTGCAGGCGGAGGACGCTATCGACCAGCGTCCGGATCGCCGTTGGATATCGCTCGGGGGATCGCGGCCCGACGAAGTCGAGGAGGTCGCCCACCAGGCGTTCGGTCCTGGTCGCTTCCTCGACGAGGAGGTCCGCATCGTGGCGAAGATCCTCCGGCAGCGATGGGTCACGCCGGATGAGCTGGCTGAAGCCAACGATCGAGGCGAGCGGGTTGTTGAGCTCGTGGGTCACCCCCGAAACGAGACGTGCAGTCTGCCTCGGCCCGCTGAGCGTGGGCCAGCTGCGCCCGCAGACGGACGTACTCGGTCCGGTCGCGGATCCGGGCCAGCAGCCGCGGCTGCCCGTCGATCACGATCGAGGCGGTCTCGACCTCGGCCGGGAACCGACTGCCATCGCGCCGGATGCCCGTCGCGGGGCGCACGAAGGACTGGCCGATGGCCAGATTCCTGACCTGCTCCACCATTTCCTCGATGTCGTAGTCGGCGAGCTCGGGGGGACGCCGGCCGATCAGCCATTCGCGCTCGGTGCCGAACAGCCGCAGGGCTTCGTCGTTGGCGTCCACGAGGGTGCCGTCGGGCAGCGAGATGACGATGGGATCGATCGACCCCTCGAACAGGCTGCGGTAGCGCTCATCGGCAGCCGTCACGGCTTCCCGCAGTCGGAAGTTCTCGAACGCCGTCGACGCGATCGACCCGACGCGATCGAGGTCGCGCCGGTCGAAGTCGAGCTCGTCCAGCGGCCGATCGAAATAGGCGGCGATCCCGCCGACGACGGCGTCGTCGACTCGGACCGGGATCAGGGCATATGCCACGATGCCTGCCTCACGCCCGAGATCCAGGTCCTGCACGGGCACGATCCCCGGCTCGAACGCGCCGAGGTACGCGCCCTCACCCGTCCGCCAGCGTTGCAATTGGGATCGAAGGTCCGGTCGGTGATCCTGCAGCCAGCGCTCGATCGGCGGGCGGACCGCCGTGACGCTGATCGTGTCGGCCGCCTCGCCGTTCGCCTCCGGCGCGACGCCGGCCAGGATGCCGTAGACCGTCCCGGCCGCGCCGAGCGTCTTGTTGATAAGCCGCCCAGAGCGCTCGACGAGTTCCTTGAGCGTCTGGACGGACGTGCCGGCGCGTGAGAGGTCATCGATCCGTCGCGACCGGTCGGTCGCTCGCCGCGCGTCCTCGGCTCGCCGCGCGATCTCCTCGACGAGGCGGGCATGCTCCAGGCCTCTGGCGATCATCGTCGCCATGGACTGGGTCATCACGTCGGACGGGAGCGGCACGTCGTCGCGCTGCCAGGCGAGGCCCAACACGCCGATGAGCTCGTCCTCCCGGTGGAGACCGACGACGAGGAGAGACCGCACGCCTGCGTCCAGCAGCTCGCGCCGGGTGATGGGGTCGAGCGGTAGAGCGTCGACCATCCCGCGGACGACCCGGCCGCGCGGCGTGACGGCACGGATCGCCGGCGCGTCGCCCCAATCGACGTCGGCGGCGATGTGCTCGAGCGCGGCCGGGACGTCCTTGCCGGCGACGATCCTGCCGACGCGACCGTGGGCGAGGACGATCGCGCCGTGGTCGGCCGCGGTGGCGGTGGCGACCGTGTCGAGGGCCCGTTGGGCCAGCGTGGCCTGGGACCGGGCCTCGCCCGTCGCCGTGGCCAGGGCACCCAGCGTCGGGAGTTCCTGCGCGACCGCAGGCGGCGGCTGGGCGGGGACGTCCCCGGGTCGGGCAGGCACGTCCGGCTCTCGCACGCCGCTATCCTAGCCCGCGTGAGCTCGGCGCTGACGGACGAGGAACGGCTGCTCCAGGCGACCGCCCGGGAGTTCGCCCAGCGCGAGCTGGCGCCGAGCGCGATCGAGCGGGACGAGGCCGAACGCTACGACCGTTCGCTCTTCGCGGCGATGGGCGGCCTGGGACTGACCGCTGCGCCCTTTCCGACCGACGCCGGCGGCGCGGGGTTCTCGTACCTCGGCTGGTCGTTGGTCATGGAGGAGCTGGGTGCGGCCGACATGGCCATGGCCGTGTCGCTGTCGGTGCACATCCTTTCCCAGTACCCGGTCGTGACCTGGGGCAGCGACGAGCAACGAGCGCGCTGGTTGCCGGCGATGCAGTCGGGCGAGGCGCTGGGGGCGTTCGCGCTGACCGAACCGCACGCGGGGTCCGATGCCGCGGCGATCCGGACACGGGCGGACCGGGTGGGCGGGTCGGGCTCGGCGGCATACCGCCTGAACGGTACGAAGATCTGGATCTCGAACGCACCCGAGGCCGATCGCTACCTCGTGTTCGCGACGGTCGATCCGGAAACTGGATCCGCCGGCATCACCGCGTTCCTCGTCGAAAAAGGGACGCCCGGGTTCCGGTTCGGCGCGCACGAACGGAAGATGGGGATCCGCGCGTGTCCGGCCGCCGAGCTGGTGTTCGAGGGTTGCGAGGTACCGGCGAGCAACCGCCTCGGTGCCGAGGGGGACGGGTATCGCATCGCGCTGTCGGCCCTCGCGGAGGGCAGGATCTCGATCGCGGCCGCGTGCGTCGGGCTGGCACGGGCAGGATTGGAGGCGGCGGCCGGGTATCTCGGCGAGCGCCAGGCATTCGGTGCCCCACTGGCAGAGCAGCAGGGCCTGCGGTTCCTGCTCGCGGAGATGGCCCGGGACGTAGCCGCGGCGCGGGCACTCACCCGGGAAGCCGCGAGGGCCAAGGACCTCGGCGAGCCACTTGCGGAGGTCTCCTCACTGGCCAAGTGGACGGCCTCGGACACGGCGATGCGGGTCGCCACCGACGCGGTCCAGCTCTTCGGAGCGACGGGCTACTCCCGCGAGACCGGCATCGAGCGTCTGATGCGCGACGCGAAAGGCGCCCAGATCTACGAGGGAACGAACCAGATCCACCGCGAGATCGTGGCAGGCGAGGTCCTCAAGCGCGCGAAACCCTGAGGCGAGCCGCCTACCGGGGTCGGCGGCGTAGAATCCGGGCATGCAACGACCCACTGGCGATGTCTTCATCGTCAGCGCCGCGCGCACCCCCATCGGGAAGTTCGGCGGCGCTCTCAGCACGGTTCCCGCCACCCAGCTTGGCGGCGTCGCCATCCGGGCGGCGGTGCAGCGTGCCGGCCTCGACCCGGCGACGGCCGAGATCGACGACGTCCTCATGGGCCAGGTGCTCCAGGCCGGTGTCGGTCAGGCGCCCGCCCGCCAGGCGGCCCTGAGCGCGGGCCTGCCCGAGACGACCAGCGCGACCACCATCAACCGGGTGTGCGGCTCCGGCCTCAAGGCGATCATGCTCGCGGCGTCGGAGATCCGGGCGGGCGACGCCGAAGTGGTGATCGCGGGCGGCATGGAATCGATGAACGGGGCGCCCTACGTCCTGCACGGCGCCCGCTTCGGACTGCGGCTCGGGAACGCCCAGCTGATCGACTCGACCGTGAACGACGGCCTGTGGTGCGCCATCGAGGACTGTCACATGGGCACGCACGCCGAGCGGGTCGCGATCAAGGAACAGGTCAGCCGCGAGGACCAGGACGCCTTTGCCCTGGCCAGCCACCAGAAGGCGATCGCCGCCATCGATGCCGGCCGATTCGATGCCGAGATGGCCCCCGTGACCGTGCGCGATGCCAAGGGCCGCGAAACGGTCGTCACGACCGATGAGGGCCCGCGACGCGACTCGACCCCCGAAGCGCTGGCAAGACTGAAGCCCGCCTTCGACCTGCCCGGGGGCGCCGACCGCGGCGACGCGGTCG
Organism: uncultured Chloroflexia bacterium; assembly: GCA_963735785.1. Taxonomy (GTDB): domain Bacteria; phylum Chloroflexota; class Limnocylindria; order Limnocylindrales; family CSP1-4; genus SPCO01. The sequence continues at coordinate 2,195,823 of CAVTMH010000003.1, forward strand.
AAGGCACCGTCACCGCCGGCAACGCCCCAGGGATCACGGATGGCGCGGCGGCGACGGTCGTCGCCTCCGAGCGGGCCGTCGAGCGGCTCGGCCTCGAGCCCCTCGCCCGGATCGTCGGTTACGCCCAGGCCGAGGTCGCCCCGAAGTGGCTGTTCCTGGCCCCGGTCGAGGGCGTCCGCCGTCTCCTCGACCGCATCGAGCTGCCGATCGATGCGTTCGACCTCATCGAGATCAACGAGGCATTCGCAGCACAGACGCTGGCCGACGGCCGCGCGCTCGGCTTCGACTGGGACAAGGTCAACGTGAACGGTGGCGCGATCGCCCTCGGTCATCCGATCGGCGCCAGCGGCGCCCGGGTCGTCGCGACGCTGCTCCACGAGCTCGCTCGCCGGGAGGGCCGCTACGGCCTCGCGACGTTATGCCTCGGTGGCGGCGGCTCGGTCGCGATGGCCGTCGAGCGGGTCTGACCGGCACTACACTCGCTGCCATGACCGAGACCGCCACGACACCGCCGGCCGCGAGCCCGATCGACGTTCCGACGTTCCGCCACTTCGTCGCCGGGGAGTGGTGCGAGTCGACGAGCGGGCGGACGTTCGAGAGCCACAACCCGGCGGACGGCAGCGACATCGTCGGGCGATTCCAGCAGGGCACGGCGGCGGACGTGGCCATGGCACTCAGCGCGGCCTGGGCGGCCCGGCCGATGTGGCAACGGACGCCGGCGCCGAAGCGCGGCGAGATCATGTTCGCCTTCGCCCAACTCATGGCAGAGCACAAGGAGCGCCTCGCCCGGGCGATGACCCGCGAGATGGGCAAGATCCTCTCCGAGGCGCGCGGCGACGTCCAGGAAGGCATCGACATCGCCTACCTGATGGCCGGCGAAGGCCGTCGCATGTTCGGCGACACCGTCCCGAGCGAGCTCCCGGACAAATGGGCGATGAGCATCCGCCAGCCCATCGGCATCGCGGGCATCATCACGCCCTGGAACTTCCCGATGGCGATCCCGTGCTGGAAGATGATGCCGGCGCTCGTCACCGGCAACGTCGTGATCTTCAAGCCTGCATCGGACACACCGCACTGCGCCACGCTCCTCGTCGAGCTCATGGCCGAGGCCGGCTTCCCACCGGGCGTCGTCAACCTCGTCACCGGGACGGGTGCCGACGTGGGCGACGCGATCGTCGGGAACCCGGACGTGGGCGTGATCTCGTTCACCGGATCGTCGGTCACGGGTCGGGCGATCGCCACGAAGGCCGGCGGACAGCTCAAGCGACTCTCGCTGGAGCTCGGTGGCAAGAACGGCGTCGTCGTGCTGCGAGACGCCGACCTCGACCTGGCCACGGACGGCATCCTGTGGAGCGCCTTCGGGACGACCGGGCAGCGCTGCACCGCCGCCTCCCGCGTCATCGTCGAGCGCACGGTCATCGAGCCACTGCTCGAGCGACTCGAGACCCGGACGCGCAAGCTGCGTCTCGGGCCCGGCCTGGACGAGAGCACCGATGTCGGCCCGCTCATCAACGCCGGAGCCGTCGACAAGGTCGCGTCGTACATCGAGATCGGCCGCGCCGAGGGCGAGCTGGTCACGGGCGGCGGCCGGGCGACCGACGGCCAGCTGTCCAGCGGCAACTTCTTCGAGCCCACCATCTTCACCGGCGTGCGGCCGATGGACCGCATCGGGCAGGAGGAGATCTTCGGGCCGGTCCTCTCGGTCATCCCGGTCGACGGGTACGACGAGGCCATGCTGGCCCTCAACCAGACCCGCTACGGCCTCTCGTCGAGCATCTACACGCAGGACGTCAACACGGCGTTCCGGGCGATGCGCGACTTCGAGACGGGCATCGTCTACGTCAACGCCGGCACGACCGGCGCCGAGACGCACCTGCCGTTCGGCGGCTGGAAAGAGACCGGCAACGGGCACCGGGAGGCAGGTCACGTCGCGCTCGACACGTACACGGAGTGGAAGTCGATCTACGTCGATTTCAGTGGCCGCCTGCAACGAGCCCAGATCGACAACCAGTGATCGCCGCATGCTCGTCGTCCCGCGCCGCCGCGGTCGGATGACGTCGCGACGAAGCGCCGGGCTCCTGCTGTATCGCCAGCACGACAACGGTCCTGTCGAGGTGCTCCTCGCGCATCCGGGCGGGCCGCTGTGGGCGACGCGCGATGCGGGCGCCTGGACGGTCCCGAAGGGCGAGTTCAACGCGGGCGAAGAGGGCTGGGCGGTCGCCCGGCGTGAATTCGAGGAGGAGACGGGTCACCCGGCGCCGGACGGCGACCCGATCGACCTTGGCGAGATCCTGCAGAAGGGCGGCAAGACGGTGCTCGCCTGGGCGCTCGAGGGCGACCTCGACCCGGCTGCAGCGCACAGCAACACGTTTCCGCTCGAATGGCCGCCGCGGTCCGGGCGCTGGATCACGGTCCCGGAGATCGACCGGGTCGAGTGGTTCGCCCCGGACGAGGCCAGGCGACGGATCAAGGACACCCAGATCCCGTTCATCGATCGCCTGCTCACCGCACTCCATGACCGTTCCCCGGCACAGTCCTGAGCGGCGGTAGGCTTCCGCGATGTCCGCCAGCGAGACCCGCCGCCCGCCATGGACCGTTCGGGTCGCCACCTTCAGCGCCGCCCATCGGTGGCCCGTCATCGCCCTCTGGTTCGTGGCGACGATCGGGATCTTCCTGGCGAGTCTTGCCGCGGGCGGGACGGATGCCGAGAATGCCGTCTCTGACGACAGCGCACCCGAGTACGAATCCGGCCGGGCCTACGACGTGTTCGAGGCCTCCGGCACGAGCGAGGACCCGAGCCAGGACCTGATCGTGGTCGTGGCGAGCGGGACCGGCAGCGTCGACGACGAGGCCACGGCCGCCGCCGTGCGCGAGATCGTGGCCCGAGCAACGGCGCTCACCTCGACGGTCGGTGGCGCGGTCGTGCCGACCTTCGACCAGGTCATCGACCCGCTCCGCGCGCCGCCCGAGGCCGGCCTGGTCTCGCCCGACCGCTCGGCCGTCCGGGTCGTGGCCCGCATGCCCGGTGAGCGCCCGGTGATCGTGGAGCGTCTCGTGCCGGTGCCGGCGTTCCTGGCGTCGCTCCGGGACGCGTACCCGGAGCTGCGGGTCCACGGCCTCAACGGCACACTCGCCAACGACGACATCGAGACGCTCGTCAACGACGATCTCGACAACTCCCTGCGGATCACGATCCCGCTGACCTTCGGGATCCTGCTGCTCGCCTTCGGCGCGGCCGTCGCGGCGTTCGTGCCGCTGGTCCTGGCCTGCACCTCGCTCCTCGCGGCCTTCGGGGTCCTGGCCCTGTACAGCCAGTACATCTCGCCGGTCAGCCCGTATGCCAGCCAGCTCGTCGTCCTCATCGGCCTGGCCGTTGCGGTCGACTACTCGCTGTTCATGATCACGCGCTTCCGGACCGAGCGACGACGTCGCGACAAGCTGGCGGCCATCGCGACCGCATCCAGCACCGCCGGTCGCGCGGTCTTCTTCTCCGGACTCGCCGTCATGATCTCGATCGGTGGCCTGTTCCTGCTCGACGACGCGCTCTTCCGGTCGATGGCCATCGGCACGATCTCGGTCGTGTTCATCTCGGTCGTCGGGTCGCTCACGTTCCTGCCGGCTGTGCTGTCGATCCTGGACTTGAACGTGAATCGCCTGCGCCTGCCGGTCGTGGGCCGGGCGGGCGAGGAAGGCACCGGCCCCTGGGGCCGAGTGGTCCGGGCGACCATGCGGCGGCCCGTCCTGGCCTTCGCGGTCTCGGCCGGCCTGCTGATGGCCCTGGCCTCACCGGTCCTCCGCCTGCACATCGGGCAGGGGGACTTCTCGTCGTTCCCCGACTCGATCGACGGCGTACAGGCCATCAACCTGATGAACGAGAAATGGCCGGAGGGATCGACCCTCCAGTTCCAGGTCGTGGTGACCCGGGCCGATGAGCCCGCCACGCAAGCCGCGATCGATCGCTTGTCGGATGAGCTCCTCGCGCGCGACGGTCTCAGCGGCCCGGTCGACACCCGAACCTCGCAGGACGGGACCGTGGCGCTGGTGTCATTCGTCATGTCGGGCAACCAGAACGACCTCGCGAACCGGGTCATCGTCCGGGACGTGCGCACCGAGGTCGTCCCGAGGATCTTTGGCGGGCTGGCCGGTGTCGAGGCATTGGTCACCGGAGACGCGGCGTTCACTGCCGACGTGGTCGGCTTCTACGAGGACGGGATGGGCCAGGTCCTCGTGTTCGTCCTGGCCTTCTCGTTCCTGCTCCTGCTCGTGGCCTTCCACTCGATCGTGATCCCGATCAAGGCGATCATCCTGAACCTGCTCTCGACCGGCGCCGCCTACGGGCTGCTCGTGCTCGTCTTCCAGGAGGGCTGGGGCGCCGGGATCCTGAACGTCAAGCCGGGAGTCATCGAGTCGTTCGTCCCGATCTTCATCTTCACGATCCTGTTCGGGCTCTCGATGGACTACCACGTGTTCATCCTCACCCGGATCAAGGAGGCCCGGGATCGCGGGCTCGACTCGGACGCGGCGGTCGCGCGCGGCATCTCGATCACGGCGGGGACCATCACGAGCGCGGCCGCGATCATGGTCGCCGTGTTCGCCGTGTTCGTGACCCTGGAGCTGACGATCATCAAGCAGCTCGGCTTCGGACTGGCCGTCGCCGTGTTCCTGGACGCGACGGTGATCCGGAGCGTGCTCCTGCCGGCGTCGATGCGGCTGCTCGGCGAGTGGAACTGGTGGATGCCGGGCTTCCTGGCGTGGATCCCTCGGGTGACGATCGAGGGTGAATCGGACGAGCCGGAGATCGAGGGGACGCGCGAGGCGGCACCGGCCGGCGGCCCCGCCTAGCGCACAGGCTGCGGTCAGCGCTCCTTGAGGGCCAGGCCACGAGCGACGAGCCGGTCCACCTTTGCGGCCATGATCAGGTCGTTCGCGCTAAGCGCGCCGATGGCATCGGTCGTCCACGTGACGGCCAGTCTGCCCCATGCCACTTCGAGTGTCGGGTGATGGTTCTGGCCCTCGGCGAGCAGGGCGATGCGGGTCGCGAGCCCGAAGGCCGCACCGAAGGTCGGGAACGCGAATTCGCGGACCAACCGGTCGTCCATCACGCGCCAGGCGGGATCGAGGCCCGCCGACAGCCGGATGGCCTCGTCGTGCCCGAGCGGCGGCGTCGATCCGTCGGCCGGGACGCAGCGCTGCGAGGCGAGATCCGCCGGATCGAGGTCGCTAGGCACATCCGGATTCTACGGCGGCGGTCGCCGGGTGCGAGCAGGTGCGGTATCATCCCGGACCCGTGGGCCCGTAGCTCAATGGCAGAGCAAGTGACTCTTAATCACTGGGTTGAAGGTTCAAGTCCTTCCGGGCTCACCATCCATCCCACGGGCTACTCCATCGGCGACGTTTGATCCAGCGCTCCGGACACGATCAAGCCGAACATGATCCCCACGGCGAAGCCGAGCCACACCGAGATCACCAGGTACAAGGCATCCATGCGGCGAGGCTAAGGGTCGCGCATCAACGGGCCGATAATGCGCTGTTAGCACTGGCGACGAGCGCATGCCCCGGGTGACGCCGTCGCCTCCTGTATCGTCTCTTCCTGCATGACGGACCGCGGGTGACCCCTCGTGACCTGACGCCGGACGCCCCGTTCGCGGGCCTGCGGCGCCACGCCCGGGCACTCGCCGCCGGGATCGGGCTGCTGGTCGTGATCTTCGCGCTCGTGCCGGACATCGCGCCCCGGCCGTCTGACCTTCCTCCCGTCCAGCTCGTCCGCGGCCGGATCGTCGAGATCATCCCGACCGCAGACCCCGGGACCCCGGACGTCCGCATCGAGGTCGTCGATGGCATCGCCGGTGGCCCCGAGACCGGGGAGATCGTGGAGGGTTTCCTCCAGGGACCCGTCGGGGTGGAGGCGCGACCCGAGTTCTTCGTCGGTGACGAGGTGATCGTGAACATCTCGACCGACCCTGATGCCGGCTTCGTCGGCGTCAATGACCGCTATCGCGTGCCGACCCTGGCGCTCCTGCTCGGTCTCTTCGCTGTCGCCGTCACCCTGGTCGGGGGTTGGCGTGGCGTCCGCTCCCTGATCGCGCTGGCGCTCACGATGGCGGTCATCGTCAAGCTCGTCGTCCCGTTGATCCTGGCCGGCTGGGATCCGGCCTGGGTCGCGATCGCCGCGGCCACCGGTGTCACCGCCGCCACGTTCCTGCTGACCGAGGGCGCCCGTCGGCAGACGGTGGCGGCCGCCATCGGGACGGCGATCTCGCTGACGCTCGTGGCGGTGCTCGCATCCATCTTCGATTCGCTGTCCCGCTTCACTCCGCTCCGGGGGTCGGAATCGGCGGGCTTCCTGCTGTCGATCGGCGGGACGGAGCTGGACCTCGGCGGGTTGATCCTGGCTTCGGTGATCTTCGGCGCGCTCGGCGTGCTCGACGACGTCACGATCACGCAGGCTGCCACTGTCCAGGAGCTTTACGAAGCGGACCCGCGGGTCGGCCGGGTCGCGCTCGCCGCCCGGGCCATGAATGTCGGTCGGTCACATATCGCGGCCACGGTCAACACGCTCGCCCTGGCGTACGTCGGCGCCTCCCTTCCGTTGATCATCCTGTTCGCAGCCGGTGGTCAGGACCCCGTGCTCGTGGTGTCTGGTGAGGTCGTCGCGGTCGAGGTCGTGCGCGCTCTCGTCGGGAGCATCGGCATCGCGGCCGCCGTGCCGATCACGACGGCGATCGCCGTCGGCCTGCTCGGGCGTCGGATCCCATATTTCGGCGACGGAACGGGCGTCAGGCATGCGCCCGGCTGGGATTGACCGCCCCGCGGCTCGACGACCTCGCGCCGACCATGGCGAGGCCGCCCCCTCCCACGCAAGCGCATGGCTCGCGCCCCTGTCGGTTGGGGACGACCTCCACCGCATCGTCGCGACCCATTTGGGGGTCGTCCACGCGCCGATGGTCCCATTGGTGCCCGCCGGCACCAAAACCGGTGCCACGCCGCGCCGCGTATCCATCGGGAGTACGGGCCCAGTCCCAGCCCCATCGACGCGCGCCCGGCGATCGGAAGGAGGCGGATGGCAGCCGGCGCGCGGATTGACCGGTCGTTTCGACAGCCATTGGTAGGAGGACATCGGATGCGGAAGATCCTGTTCGTCATCGCGGCCGCCGGCCTGTTGCTCGTCGCCCTTGCACCGGTTGCGGTGGGCGACGACGACAACGAGTTCCGGGCGTCACTCAACGGCTATCTCGAGGTCCCATCGATCTCGACCGCCGCGCGCGGCTCGTTCCGGGCGGAGCTCAGGGGCAGCACCCTGCACTATCGCCTGACGATCCGTGACTTCTCGGAGAACCCGCTGTTCGCCCATATCCACTTCGCCCGACCGGACGTGAACGGCGGCGTCATCGCCTTCCTCTGCGGTGGGGGTGGCAAGCCCGCCTGCCCGCGGAATGGCACCGTCACCGGCACCGTCGTGGCGGCCAACGTGATCGGCCCCGCCGATCGCGGGATCACGGCCGGTGAATTCGGCGAGTTGATCCGGGCGATGCGCAACGGCGCCACCTACGCGAACGTCCATTCGCCAACCTACATGCCGGGCGAGATCCGCGGGAACATCACCCGCGACGACTGACGCCCATTCCAGGGCAGACGGCCGGGCGACCCTCGTTGTCGCCCGGTCGTTCTTTGCCGCTCGACACCGCCGATGTGGGCTTGCGCCCGATGTCCGCCCCATCGACTTAGACCGAACGTCGCCCCACGGCCGGCACGACGCCGGCCCCGACGCGAGGGGCGATCATGGACACCGGGCTCGATGTCGAGCGGCATCGTCGGAACCGCCTATCTCACCCATAGCAGCGCCCTGCCGCCGCTACCTGACATCGCTCACGCGCGACGTCCCGGCGGCGGAGGATCTTACCCACGATGCGTTCGAGCGGCTGACGAACGAGGTCAGGGCGGGACGCGTCCCCGATGACATCGGCGGTTGGCTGCATCGCGTCGGCCACAACCTGGCGATGAGCCGCGGGCGCCGGATCTCCGTCGCCGATCGCCGTCGCTCCGAGCTCGTCGTCTCGGATTGGGCCCCGTCACCGGAGAGCGTTGACCGTGGCCAGCGAGGAGCAGCGAGCGGTGGGCACCGCCCTCGACGGCCTCGGCGCCACTCGATCGACAGGCCCTGATCCTCGCGTCACACGGCTACCGCGGTGCCGAGATCGCCCGGTCCATCGGCCGGACCGATCTCGCGACCCGGACCCTCCTGTGCCGGGCGCGCGCGAAGGTCCGCGCCCGGATGCTTGCGACGTCCCCCGGACTGACCGCATGACCGGGCCGCGACGCCCGTGGCTATCATCGGGCAGTGGTCGATCCAACCGATCGAGGACTCATCGGGCGTCACGTCGAGGCGACGCGCCTTGAGGCCGCCCTCGACGGCGCCATCGCCGGCCGTGGGTCCACGGTCATCGTCGGTGGCGAGGCGGGCATCGGCAAGAGTCGGCTCCTCGGCCACCTTGCCGACACGGCGCGCGCGCGTGGCGCCACCGTCCTCGGTGGCGCGTGCCTGCCCGCGGGGAGTGGCGCCATCCCGTACGCACCGTTCGTCGAGGCGCTCCGCGGCCTGACCCGCTCCGTGGAGCCAGCCCGCCTCGCGGCACTCCTGGGGCCCGCGAGGCACGAGGTCGCCCGGCTGCTCCCCGAGGTCGCGCCGCGCGCCCAGGAGATGCCCAGCAGGCTCGAGTACGACCGGGCCGGCCAGACCCGCCTGTTCGAGGCCGTGCTCGGCGTCGTCGAACGCCAGGCACGCGGCGGACCGGTCGTCCTCGTCATCGAGGATATCCAGTGGGCCGACGACGGCACGCGCGGACTCCTCGGCTTCCTGTCACGCAATCTGCGGGACGCCGCCGTGCTGTTGCTGGTGAGCCTGCGCACCGGGGAGCTGGGACGGCGGCGATCCGGTGCAGGCCTTCGTCGCCGAACTGGAACGTGATCAGTGGGTCGCACGGATCGACCTGCAAGGATTGGACCGCCAGGACGTGTCGGCCCTGTTGCGTGGGCTGGTCGCTGTCACACCCGGGTCCCTGACGCTCGATGAGGTCATGGATCGCACCGGGGGCAACCCGTTCTTCGTCGAACAGCTTGCGGCGAACCTCCAGACCCACGGGGAGGAGCACGCCCTCTCGCCGGAGCTGCGCGACGTCCTCGCTGCCCGGCTGGCGGGCCTCCCGGACGACACGCAGCGGTTGTTGCGTGCGGCTTCGGCCGCGGGCCGTCGAGTCGACGAGGATCTCCTGTCGGCTGTGCTGGCCGTGCCCGCCCAGGCGGTCGCGGATGCCCTCCGCCCGGCGATCAGCCTGGGGATCCTGGTCGAGCCGGGTGGGCGGGACGAGGGCCTGGGCGGGTACGCGTTCCGACACGCACTCCTGGCTGAGGTCGCCAACGACGAGCTGCTCCACGGCGAGCGCGATCGTCTGCACGCGGCATTCGGCAGCGAGCTGGAGCGTCGTGGGGAGATCGGCGGGGTGCCGGTCACGCCGGCGGAGCTGGCGTACCACTGGGTCGCCGCCCGCGATGGCGTGCGCGCCATCCCGGCCCTGGTCGCGGCCGGTGTCGCCGCCGAGCGGGTCTACGCGTTCCCGGAGGCTCGGCGCCACTACGAACGAGCCCTTGACCTGTGGGGTGGGCAGCCGGCCTCGCCCGATGCGGCGCGGATGGACCGCGCGACGGTCATGCAGCGGGCCGCCGAGTGTTCGGTGCTGACGGGCGCCTACGCACGGGCGGTCGAGCTGGGTCGAGCGGCGATCGCGGTCGCTGAAGAGGCCGCCAGCGAGCCGCTGGTGGCCGGCAACGCGGCGTCACGCGTCGACCAGCACCGCCTCGGCTCGCTCCACGAGCGTCTTCGATGGTTCCTGTGGGAGGCCGGGGACCACGCCGCAGCCGAGGCGGCCGTCGAGGAAGCCCTTCGCCTCATCCCGTCGGAACCGCCGTCCGTGGCACGGACGCGCGCGCTCGCCCAGGCCGCCGGCCTGCAGTCTGCTCGGTGGCGACCCGACCAGCGCCGCGAGCATCGCGCGCGATGCCATCCGGATGGCGCAGGCCGTGGCCGCGATCTCCGAGGAGGCCCTGGCACTCGGCGTGCTGGGCTGGGCCGAGGCGGTCACCGGCGACGTGGACCGCGGGATCGCCACGTACCGACGGGGGGTGGCGATCGCGGAGCGACTTGGCGGTGTCGAGGGGATCGCCCTCGGTCATGCCAATCTCGCCGCCCTCCTGGATCGCCTGGGTCGGACCGAGGAATCGCTCCAGGCCGCCCGCGATGGGTTCGCGATCGCCCAGCGGTTGGGGGTGCCGCGCACGTATGGCGGCGTGCTGCTGGGCCATGTGGTCAAGGCCCTGTTCGATCTGGGTCGCTGGGACGAGGCGGCGGCGGCGGCGGACGAGGGGCTGGAGCTCGACCCGGTCGGGCGCTCGGCCGTGTGGCTGCACCTCAATCACGCCCGGGTCGACACGAACCAGGGGCGGTTCGCGGCCGCGGCCGAACATCTCCGCCAGGCGGAGGAGATCGCTGTGTCGGGCCACGACCGCTCATATCGGGCGACCCTTCTGGCCGCCGCCGCAGAGCTCGCCGCCTGGCAGGGTCTGTTGCCCGCCGTGCGTGCCCTGGTCGCCGAGGCGCTCGCATCGCTCCAGGATGATCGGCCGGTGGACCCGGCCCTGGCCTGGGTCGCCTGGCACGCGTTGCGCGCCGAGGCCGACGCCGCGGCCCTCGGACGCGGTCGACCCGGCCGAACCGACGTGCCGGACATCGAGACCCACGTACGCCCCATCGCCGACCGGCTGCTCAGGGTCGGCGCCCGGATCCCGTCGACCGATCCGCGCGGGGCCGCCGTCGCGGGCCTGTGCCGGGCCGAGCTCGACCGCATCGCCGGTCGCCCCGACCCAGCCGGACTGCAAGCCACCGCCGCCGCCTGGGACGACCTGGGCCGGCCCGGGCCCGCCGCCTATGCGCGGTTTCGCGCCGCGGAGGCGATCCTGGGTGCCAACGGGGATCGCAGCGTGGCCGCGGCGACGCTGCGCGAGGCCCACGGGTCCGCGGCGCGGCTCGGAGCCGAGCCACTGCGCCTCGAGATCGAGCGGCTGGCCCGTCACGCCCGCATCGAGCTGGCGACGACCGAGGCCGTCGGAGCCTCCGCCGCGCCCGACGAGCTCGGGTTGACCGAGCGCGAGCGGGAGGTGATCCGGCTGGTCGCGGCCGGCCGGTCGAACCAGGAGATCGCCGACACGCTGTTCATCACGCGCAAGACCGCGAGCGTCCACGTCTCGAACATCCTCGGGAAGCTCGGCGTGGCCAATCGCGTCGAGGCGGCCGCGGTCGCGCATCGACTCGGTCTCGGGGGCGAACCGGCAGAGTGACGAGACGAGGGTCGGGGATGCTACCCTGACGCCGTCCTTTCATGGCCGGTCCTGTGAGGCTGGCGTACCGGTCCCGTGAGGCCGGCGAAGGAGGCTCGATGACCGCGCACGCCCTCGCCCACCACGCCCCTGCGGCGGGTGGGTCGTTTGTTGCCCGGCACGTGCCCACACCCGTCGACGTCGCCGTCGCGTGATCGTCCCACCGTCGCCGCGCGCCTCCGCGATCGTCGACCCCCGCATCGGCGATCTCGGGCCGGCGTTGCTGGCACTCGAGGATGGGACCGTCTTCCCGGGGATCGCATTCGGGGCCCCGGTCGCCGGCGGAGGCGACCTCGTCGTCAACACGAGCCAGACCGGCTACCAGGAGGTCTGCACCGACCCGTCGTATGCCGGGCAGGTCGTGGTCATGACGTACCCGCTCATCGGCAACTACGGGCGACTGATCGACGACGACCAGTCGGCCCATCCCTGGCTGCGCGCCCTGGTCGTGGCCAACGCGACGGCAGCCGTGCTGGAGGACGCCCGGCAGCTCGCGGCGATGCTGCGTGACGACGACATCCCGGCCATCGCCGGCGTCGACACCCGGGCCCTCGCCCGGCACCTGCGCGCCAACGGCTGCCTCCGGGGCATCGTCACGGCCCCCGGCGAGGTGGACGACACCGCCGCACGCACGGCCGCCCGTGCCCTCCCGCGCTGGGAGGATCAGGACTTCGTCGGCCAGGTGTCGCCGGCGGCCATCACCGACATCGGGGACGCGGCCGAGGGTGGCCCGCTCGTCGGGATCGTCGATCTCGGGCTCAAGACCAACATCGTCCGATCGATGCGGCGGCGGGGAGCGCGCGTCCGCGTGTTCCCGCACACGGTCGCTCCCTCCGATGTGCTGTCGTCCGATGTCGATGGCGTGATCCTGTCGCCGGGCCCGGGCGACCCGGCCCGCCTCGATGCCCAGGTCGCGCTGGCCGGCTCGATCATCGAGGATGGCCGGCCGCTGCTCGGGATCTGCCTCGGCCACCAGATCGTGGGCCGGGCCGCCGGCGCCGAGACCCGACGGCTCCGGTTCGGGCACCACGGCGCGAATCACCCGGTCCAGGACCTCGAGCTCGGGCTGGTCCAGGTGACGGCGCAGAACCACGAGGTCCAGGTCGTCGGGGATTCCGTGCCTACCGCGTCCGGCTTCCGGGTGAGCCAGATCAACCTCAACGATCGATCGGTCGAGGGCCTGCGCCATCGTGACCTGCCGATCGAGACCGTGCAGTACCACCCCGAGGGCGCGCCGGGTCCGCTCGACGCGCTGGCGGTGTTCGACCGGTTCGTCGCGGCAGCGCGAGGCGAGCGCGCGTGACGCCGCCCGGGCCCAAGCCGGCGTCCGTGCTGATCCTCGGCAGCGGGCCGGTCGTCATCGGCCAGGCGGCCGAGTTCGACTATGCCGGCACGCAGGCCTGCCGCGCGCTGCGCGCCGAGGGGGTCCGGACGATCCTCATCAATTCGAACCCCGCCACGATCATGACCGATCCTTCGGTCGCCGACGCCATCTACCTCGAGCCACTCACGGTCGAGGTGGTGGAAGCGGTGATCGAGAAGGAGCAGCCCGAGGGCCTGCTCGCGGGCCTGGGCGGGCAGACCGCGCTCAACCTCGCGACGGCGCTCGATCGGGCCGGGGTGTTCGAGCGCCACCCGATCCGCCTGCTCGGCACCCCGCTCGAGGCCATCCACATGGCCGAGGACCGCGAGGCGTTCCGCGACCTGCTCGACCGCATCGGCCAGCCCTACGCCCCGAGCTTCATCGTCGAGGGCGCGACCCCCAGCGAACGCGAGGGGGCCATCGGCCAGGCGCTCGACACGATCGGGCTGCCCGCGATCGTCCGGCCCGCCTACACGTTGGGCGGCACCGGTGGTGGCATCGTCGAGAACGAGTCCGCATACCGCGAGATCGTCCGTGCCGGGCTGCGGGCCAGCCCGATCGGCCAGGTCATGGTCGAGAAGTGCCTCGTCGGCTGGCAGGAGATCGAATACGAGGTCATGCGCGACGCCGACGACACCTGCATCGCCGTGTGCTCGATGGAGAACGTCGACCCGCTCGGCGTCCACACGGGCGACTCGATCGTGGTCGCGCCGGTCCAGACGCTGACCGACGCGGTCCACCAGCGGCTGCGCAGCGCGGCGCTCGCCATCATCCGCGCCCTCGGGGTCGAGGGCGGGTGCAATGTCCAGTTCGCGCTGTCGCCGGACTCGACGGACTACGCGGTCATCGAGGTCAACCCTCGGGTGTCGCGCTCGTCGGCGCTCGCGAGCAAGGCCACCGGCTACCCGATCGCCCGGGTCGCGGCGCAGATCGCCGTCGGGCGGCGGCTCGCCGAGATCCCGAATGTCGTGACCGGTACGACCGTGGCCGCCTTCGAGCCCGCCCTCGACTACGTGGTCGTGAAACTGCCCCGCTTCCCGTTCGACAAGTTCCCGACGGCCGATCGGACGCTCGGCAGCCAGATGAAGGCGACCGGCGAGGTGATGGCCATCGACCGGACGTTCGGGTCGGCGCTGAACAAGGCGCTCCGCGGGCTCGAGCAGGCGGGCGTCGGTCCGCTCGCCGAGGATCCGACGTGGACCTCGACGTTCGACTACCTGGCCGGCGTCTACGCCGGGGACCCGGACGCCGACGAGCCGATCCGGTGGATCGACGAGCGCGGCCAGACGTGCGAGTCCACCCGCCACGCCCAACGAACGGCGGCGCCGCTTGTCCTGCGCCGCTTTCTGGAGCCGTCCAATTCACGGCTGTGGCGGCTCCTCGGCCTCCTCCGGCGCGGTGTCCCGGAGCACGTCGTCGGCGAGGCGACCGGCATCTCGGCGTGGTTCCTGGCCGAGATGGGCCGCAACGTGGCGCTCGAACGAGAGGTAGCAGCCTTCGGGGAACGGTTGGCACACAGTCGGGACGCCGAGGCGGCCGCACTCCTCGCCACGGCCAAGCGGGCGGGCTTCGGCGACAAGGAGCTGGCCGGTCTCGCGGGCACGACCCCGGATGCGCTCCGCGCCGCGCGTCTGCAGCTCGGCATCGTGCCGGGCTACTCGATGGTCGACACGTGTGCCGCCGAGTTCGCGGCCGAAACACCGTATTTCTATGCAACCTATGCAGCGTCGGGGTCGGCCCCGGAGGCCCCGCCCGTGGCGCGCCCAGCAGCGCTCGTCATCGGCTCGGGGCCGGTCCGCATCGGCCAGGGCATCGAGTTCGACTACTGCGCCGTCCAGGCGGCCGACACCCTCCGCCGCAACGATTGGCGGGCGGTGATGATCAACTCGAACCCGGAGACGGTCTCGACCGACTTCGACGCCTCGTCGCGGCTGTACTTCGAGCCCCTCGACCCCGAGAGCGTGCGCAGCGTGATCGACGCCGAGTCCCCGCCAGGAACGGATCTCCTGCCGGCGGTCGTCGCGTTCGGCGGCCAGACACCGCTCAACCTCGCAGCGCCGCTGGCGGCGGGCGGCGTCACGCTGCTGGGCAGTGACCTCGAGGCGATCGACCAGGCCGAAGAGCGTGTCCGCTTCTCCGCCCTCCTCGACCGGCTGGGTATCCCGCAGCCCGAGGGCGGCATGGCCCACAGCGTCGAGGAGGCGCTGACCCTGGCCGAGCGCATCGGCTATCCGGTGATCGTCCGGCCGTCCTTCGTCATCGGCGGTCTCGCCATCGATTTCTGCTACTCCCCTGAGGACCTGGCACGCCAGCTCGCGACCGCCGCCGTCGTCGACCCGGACCGCCCAGTCCGCATCGATCGCTACCTCGAGGGGGTCGAGGTCGATGTCGATGCTGTCTGCGACGGCGAGCGTGTGTTGATCCCGGGCCTGCTCGAGCACGTCGAACGGGCCGGCGTCCACAGCGGCGACTCCGTTGGCGTGTTCCCGCCGCAGTTCGTCAGCGAGGGCGACCAGGACCTCATCGTCGCGACCATGGAACGGATCGTGCTGGCCCTGGGGGCCCGGGGCCTGGTCAATGCCCAGTTCATCGTCCGCGACGACGGCGTGTACCTCATCGAGGTCAACCCGCGCGCCTCACGGACGGTGCCGTTCATGTCGAAGGTCACCGGCGTCCCGATGGTCGAGCTGGCGGTGCGGATCTCGCTCGGGGCCACGCTCCCGGAGCTCGGCTGGGACGGTGGGCTGTTGCCGCCGCCGCCGTTCGTCGCGGTCAAGGCGCCGGCGTTCTCGACGGCCAAGCTACGGGGCGTGGATCCGTCGGTCGGGCCGGGCATGCAGTCCACCGGGGAGGTCATCGGCCTGCACGAGGACCCACGCGTCGCCCTGGCGAAGGCCCTCCTGGGCGCAGCGCTCGTCCCGCCCAGGCCGAACGAGGCGGGCGCGCTGGCGCTGCTGTCCATCGCCGACCGTGACAAGGCGCTGCTGCCCCGGCTCGCCGCCGGACTGGCCGCGGCCGGATATCGATTCGCCGCGACACCGGGCACGCGCCGGGCGATCGCCGCCGCGGGCTACGATGCCAGGCCGGTCGCCAAGCTCGGTGAGGCGGCCGACGACGAGACCGGCGAGGTGCCGATCCTCGACCTGATCGCGTCGGGCGAGGTCCGCCTCGTCGTGAACACCCCGACCCCGCGATCCGGGGCGGTCCGCGACGCCGCCGAGATCCGGCTGGCCGCGACGGGGGAGGGGATCCTGTGTCTGACCGCGATGGAGACGGCCGTCGCGGCAGCCGAGGCGCTCGACCCCGACATCATCGAGGCGGTCGCGAGCGTCCGCTCGCTGGATGCGTGGGTCCCCGAGCCGGGTCAGCCGCCGCGTGTCGTCGCCACGGTCTGAGCGGCGTTTGGCTCTTCGGGCTCCACGACGATCGACTGGCCCAGCGACCAGAGGGTCAGGGTCGTGAGGCCGACCATGACGACCGCGAGCGGGATCTGCCGGGTCCGGAGCGTCCTGGGCGACAGACCGCGCGGCGCCTCCAGCGCGGCGACGACGTGGCCGCCCCACGCGCCGAGCATGTGCCCGCCGACCACGGCCGCCAGTTGCACGGTCCACACGAGACCGGGCGGCAGCCACGAGCCTGACACCTCGTAGAACGCGGTCCCGAAGAGATCCCAGCCGCGCTGGAACGGGTCGGACAGCGCGATGATGATCCGCTGGCCTTCGATGAGCAGGTAGGTCAGGTAGTGCGCGACGAGGTAGCCGACCGCGATCGGCAGCAGCCCGGCTCCGGTCGCCGCCACCCCCACGAAGCGGGTGACACCGAGCGCGAGCCCGACGACAAGGCCGAGGAACCCGACCAGGAGCACGCTCTCGCCAGGGATCGAGGGGAGCCCGAAGAGATCGAACCAGATCTGCGTCTGGGTCAGCCCGTCGAAGAGGATCGAGCCGATGCCGAGGGCGATGATGACCACATCGGCATTGGTCCAGCCCGGCTCCAACAGACCGCTCAGGAACGGCCGGCGCCGGACACGTCCGTCCTCGTCGGCAAGGGCGAACGGGGCCAGGCGGCCCAACAGTCGGAACCAGACCGTGAACACCTCGGCGTTCGCACGCCAGGTATCCCGTCCGAACTGGGCCATCATCGCGAGCGTGAACGCCGTGTAGCCGACGACGACGACGAACAGGACCTCGGCGCCGGCATCGAGCACGAGCTCGAGCCAGGCCACCACGAACAGACCGATCACCGCCGGCCATCGGCCGAGTCGCTCCGGGTAGTCGGCGAGCTCCCACGACGTGACGCCGAGCCGGCGGATCACCGCGGCGCCCAGGTCGTAGAGCGTCGAGAACGGGTCCAGGAAGTGCCAGGCCGGTCCGATCAGGGCGGAGACCACGGCGACCCCGACCCAGCCGAAGACCCAGACGAACAGCGTGGCAACCTCGGCGTCGCTCGAGCCTCCGACGATGCCCTGGACGATGAGCCACAGCCAGGCCAGCAGGCCGATGGCGCGGAGCCCGAACCGGAGGGCAACGGGCGGCATCCGGCCCGGACCGGTGGTCGGCGGTCGCTCGGCCCGGACGTCACGGACGAGCACGAAGATGAACGACAGGGCCACGGTCGCGGCGGCACCCGCCAGGTAGACCGCCAATGGAAGCCGGCTGGTGTAGGTCGGGTTGAGGGTATGCGCGAGTGCCGCTGCCGGGGCCGCCAGAACGATGCCGCCGACCGACGAGACCGCGACGGCCAGGCGACCAGAGCGTCGGGTGATCACGTGCCGTCCGACGGTCGGCCCCGACGCGACAGCAGGAGGGCGGCGGCGACGATGACGATGGCGAGGCCGGCGATGATCGGCAGGAGCACATCCGACGTCGAGCCGGCCGGGTCGCCCGCCGGGGCGAGCGATCCTGACGGGGTCGCGGTCGGGGACGGAGTCGGCGCCGGGCTCGCGCTGGCGCCCGGACCGCCGCTCTGCGACGGGGCGACCGAGGCATCCGGCGTCGGCGCGGGCGTGGGGGTCGCAGCCTCGACCGTGAACGACCACGTATCCCGCTCGATGTGTCCGTCAGCTGAGGCCGCCTGCCATCGGATCTCGTACCGACCCGGCGCGAGCTCCGGCACCGGATCGATGACCAGGCGCGTCGGGTCGTCTGGATCGATGCTGCCGACAGCGAGTCGCTCGCCCGCGGCGTCCCGGATCGAGAACGTCGATCCGTCGGTCTCCAACGGCTCGCTGAAGGTGGCGCTGATCTCGGCGGGCGTGCCCTGGACCGTGGCACCGTCCTCGGGCACCATCTCGAGCAGCTCTGCGTGCCCCGCCACGACCGTCGGGAAGGACAGCAACATCGCCGCGACGGCCGCGAGGACGACGAGGTGGGCACGAATCGTTCGAGAGGTCATGGCGCGGAGTCTACGGAACGTGGCCGTGTACCGCTCTTGGCCGCTGGGCTGGGATCGACGACGCCACCGCGTGCATGGCACGCACGCATCGACGGAGGAAGGTGCAGGGTCGGACCGGATCGGCGAGCTCGACCTCGACGTGGTGCACCGGGCGCACCAATGACGGTTGGGATCGCCCCCGGCCGCTGATACGTGCATCGAGTGCACGCTCAGCCCCCGGCTTATCGGCAAGGCGGGTCCCCCGACGGCCCCGACCGACTCGACGCGGTACGATCGGCCCGACTCGACCGACCGTCCGCCGACGACCGTCCCGCATCTCCAGGAGCCGCTCGTGCCGACCGCCCAGACACCGACCGTGACCTTCAGCGACGAACGACTTGCCAACGGCCTTCGCCTGATCGTCGCGGAGGACCACCTCGCGCCGGTCGTCGCGGTCAACGTCTGGTACGACGTCGGCTCCAAGCACGAGCAGCCGGGCAAGACGGGCTTCGCCCACCTCTTCGAGCACGTCATGTTCCAGGGCTCCAAGCACGTCGCGAAGGCCGAGCACATCGCGCTGGTCCAGGCGGCCGGCGGGACGATGAACGGGACGACCTGGCTGGACCGGACGAACTATTTCGAGACCATGCCGTCGCACCAGCTCGACCTCGCGCTCTGGCTCGAGGCGGACCGGATGGCGACGCTGCTCGAAGCGCTCAGTCAGGAGAACCTCGACAACCAGCGCGAGGTCGTGAAGAACGAGAAGCGCTGGTCCTACGACAACCGCCCGTACGGCACGTGGCAGGAGAAGCTCCAGGCCCACCTCTACCCGCCGGAGCATCCCTACCATCACTCGACGATCGGGTCGATGGAGGACCTCGACGCCGCGTCGCTCGAGGACGTCAGCGCGTTCTTCCGGACGTACTACGCCCCGAACAACGCCGTCCTGTCGGTGGTCGGTGACGTCGAGACCGCGGAGGTCCGCCGCAGCGTCGAGCGCTACTTCGGTGCAATCCCGCCGAACCCCGACATCCCGGCGCTCGGCGACCTGTCGCTGCCGCCGACCCTCGGTGCCGAGATCCGCGAGGTCGTCCACGACCGGGTGCCGCTGCCGCGCGTCTACCTCGGCTTCCGGGCGCCCGTCTACGGCGATCGCCGACTCGATGCCCTCGAGATCGCAGGCCAGATCCTGGCGGGCGGCAAGGGCAGCCGGCTTTATCGACGGCTCGTCCGCGACGAGCGCATCGCCCAGGACGTCGCGCTGTTCACCCTCGGCTTCATCGGGGGCGCGTCGATCGTCGCGGGCTGGGCGACTGTGCGGCCGGGCGTCACGGTCGAGCGGGTCGAGGCCGCGCTCCACGAGGAAACGGAACGGCTCGCACGCGAGCCCGTGAGTGCCGATGAGCTCGCCCGGGCCTTCGCGCTCGTCGAGGCCGATGAGCTCGGTGCGCTGCAGCGCGTGGAGGAGCGCGCGGACCGGCTGTCGATGTACGCGACGCTGTTCGACGACCCCGGCCTGATCAACGAGATGCTGGGGCGGTACCTGTCGGTCACCCCCGAGTCGATCCTCGAGGTCGCGGCCGCCACATTCCGGTCCGACAACCGGCTCGTGCTGACCTATCTCCCCGAGATCCCACCGGCGGATTCCGGTGTCGTCGATAGCAAGACCGACGAAACGACGGACGCCGAGACGGCCGCCGACGTGGAGCAGGACGAGGAGGTCGCGGCGTGACGGCCACCGATCGCCTGGAACGCGATGGGTTCGTCGTGGTGGAGCGCCCGACGCCGGGCCACCCCCGACCGTACGAGTTCCCGACGGTCAGCACGGAGCAGCTCGGCAACGGCCTCAGCGTGCTCGTTGCCGACCTCCCCGGGAGGCCACTCGCCAGCGCGTCCGTGGTGCTTCCGGTCGGCGCCGTCGATGAGGCCGACGACGAGGGTGGTGCTGCCGTGCTTGCCGCCCGAGCCCTGACCGAGGGCACCGAGCGCTACGACGCGGTCGCGCTGACGGAGGCGAGCGAACGGCTCGGCGCTTCGCTCCACGCTGAGGCCGGCTGGGACGCGACGACCGTGAGCGTCGACGTGCCGTCGGCCAGGCTGCGTCCCGCGCTGGAGCTCCTGGCCGAGGTGCTCCTCCACCCGACCTTCCCGGCAAGCGAGGTCGAGCGGCTGCGCGATGAACGCCTGAACGACCTGCTGCAGGCCCAGGCCGATCCGCGACGGCGCGCCGACGAGGCATTCATCGACACGATCTACGCGCCCGAAGCCCCCTACCACCGGCCTTCTGGCGGGACGCGCGAGACTGTCGAGACCCTCGATGCCGGCGTGCTGCGACGCGCATATTCGAGGACCACCGACCCGTCACGCGCCACGCTGGTGGTCGCCGGCGACCTTGGCGGGCAGGACGTCGTGGCGATGACCAGGGAGCTCTTCGAGGCGTGGGCGGCGCCGGATCACCCGCGGCGGGGTGGTCCGATCGTGGACACGGAAGCCGCCGCCGGTCGTCGGGTCCGCGTGGTGCACCGGCCCGGGGCCGTGCAGACCGAGATCCGGATCGGGCATCCCGGTGTGCCTCGCCGGATCCCGGACTTCCACGCGGTCTCGGTCATGAGCGCCATCCTCGGCGGGCTCTTCAATTCCCGCCTCAACATGCAGCTCCGCGAGGCCAAGGGCTATACCTACGGTGCGAGCGCCGGGTACGACCTGCGGCGTGGCGCCGGGCCATTCAGCGCGCGAGCTGCGGTCAACACAGAGGTGACCGTTCCCGCGGTGCTCGACACCATGGCCGAGCTGGAGCGGATGCGTGACGCGCCCGTCGACGCCCGCGAGCTGGCCGCCGCACGCGATTTCCTGGTCGGCGTCTTCCCGCTCCGATTCGAGACACCGGGAGCGGTCGCCGCTGCCCTGTCCGGCCTTGCGGTGCATGGCCTGCCGCTCGAGGAGCTCATCGGCTACCGTGCTCGCATCGAGGCTGTCGAGATCGACGACGTGTCCGCTGCTGCCCGGGCCCACCTCCGGCTCGATCGTGCCGCGATCGTCCTGGTCGGCGACGCCGACGCGTTCGCTGCGGATCTCGAGACCGCGGGCCTCGGCACGATCACGGTCGAGCGTGACGATGGGCCTCAGGCGCTCACGTCGATCCCGGACGAGCTCGAGGTGGCGGTCGACGAGGGCGGGGACGAGGGGCCGACCGCCGGGGCCAAGGATCCGGATCATGCGGGCACCGCCGACGAGCCGGTGGCCGCGGACACAAGCCCGAACGAGCGGGGCGCTCCCTGAAACCTTCTTGCATCGTGTCGTCTCGTACTGGTAGGCGCTGATCGACCGATCGGCCACCAGGAGATGTATCGAACGATGCGCACGGATGCCAAGCTGATGCGCGGTCTCGGAGTCGGGATCGTGACCCTGTTCCTCGCCGTTGGAGCCGTCTTCGCGGCCGAAGGCATGTCGCGCTCGACGGCGGCCGACCCGACGATCGGCGAACCGCGAGCGACCGCGGAGCCGACGGCAACCGCCGAGCCCACCGAGACCGCGGAAACGACCGCGACGGCCGAGTCCGCTGCCACGGCCGACCCGACGGACGCGCTGACCGTCGAGCCCACCGAGACCGCGGAAGCGACCGCGACGGCCGACCCTGCCGCGACCGCCGACCCGACGGACACGCCGACCGCCGAGCCCACCCCTGGGCCCACCGCCACGGCCGCCAGCGGCGCCGACGACGACAGCGGCGCCGAGGACGACAGCGGCCCCGACGACGACGACACCGGCCCCGACGATGACGACAGCGGCCCAGACGACGATGACAGGGGCCCCGAAGACGACAGCGGCCCGGACGACGACAGCGGCCCCGGCAGCGGCGACTGACTCCACCAACCAGATCCACACGTGCGCCATGAGCCGCCGACGCGTTCGCGCGGTTTCGTGGCAGCATCCATCCGGTCGACCGGGCCGGCGGCATCGATCGACCGCCGCCTGTCATCAGAACGGAGAGACATCGGCATCGATCCTCAAGCGCTCGATCGGACCGCGGCCACATCGGACGAACGCACCATCGTGGCCGCCGTCCTGGCCGGCGACCGCGAAGCCTTCCGCCGCCTGGTCGAGCGCGAATCCGCCGCGCTCGTGCGGGCGTGTCATCGCATCCTCGGCGATCGATCCGATGCCGAAGATGCGGCCCAGGAGGCGTTCGTGACCGCCTACGGGCAGCTGGCAAGTTGGCGCGGCGATGGGCCGTTCGGTGCGTGGCTCATGCGCATCGGCGTGCGAATCGCCCTGCGGCAGGCCGGCAAGCGGCGAACGGTCACGTGGCGGGACCCGCTCAGTGGCGATACCCGGAGCCAGTGGCCCGTCGATCCGATCACGCGCGCGACCGACCAGGCCGCCTTCGATGCGGCGCCGATGACCGATCCCGCGGTGATTTCGATGCGGGCCGAGCGGGCGACGGAGCTCCGCGCGGCCGTGACCGCCCTGCCCGAGCCGTACCGAGAGGTCGTCGCGCTGCGGTTCTTCGGTGAGGCGACCCTCGACGAGATCGCTCGTGAGACCGGTCGCCCGCTCGGGACCGTCAAGACCCACCTCCACCGCGGTCTTGCCCGGCTTCGGGCGGCCGTGGAACGAGACGACCGATGACCGATTTCCATCGATTCGACCCGTCCGAGCTCGATGCCTCGGAGCCCGGCGGCACCGGCAACGCGGACGACGCCGACCTCCTCGCCATCGCGCGCGATCTCGAGGTCTTCGCCCGTGCTGAGACCGTCGGTCTGAGCGTTGACTTCGAGGACCGCGTCATGGTGGCCATCGCCGCGGAGCCGCCGCCGCGCGCGGTCGGCGCGGGCGGCGTGCTGGGGCTCTTCACACTCGTGCGCGACGCCTGGCGCCTGACCTGGAGCGGTGACCGACCATTGGCCGTGCGGGCGCAGGCGCTGGCATTCGTGCTGCTCGCGGCCGTCGCGTTCGGCTCGTTGGGTTCGCTCGCGGCCGTCGGCGTCGGCGCCCTGCTGGCACCGGATACGCCCGCGCCGAGCGTGGTGCCGGCTCCCTCGCCCTCGCCGAGTCCGGTGCAGCCGTCGCCCAGCCCGGCGGTCAGCCCGTCGCCGAGTCCCACGCCGTCGGTGCCCCAGCCCTCGGGGACGGCGGAACCCACGGACACCGAGGAACCGACGGAAACCGCCGAGCCCACGGAAACGGCCGAGTCGACCGACGATTCCTCGGGCCGGGGTTCGGGCTCGGGCTCGGGCTCAGGTCCGGGCTCAGGTTCTCGTTCGGGTTCGGGGGACGATCCATCCGGCTGATGCGCCGACGAGCCAGATTGGCCGCCGATTCGTGCGGGATCGGCCACATGTGCAGGGGTGCACCGGGCGCAAGGTAGACTGCAAGGCCGGGGACGTAGCGTGATAGGCCGTTAGTACTACCTGGCCTCTGAGGTCCCATGGCAGCCCGACGTCCCTCCGAGCGTGGTCAGAGCGTGGTCGAATTCGCGCTCGTGCTCCCGCTCATGCTGATCCTGCTGCTCGGAACGCTCGACCTCGCGCGCATCTACACCACGATGATGAGCGTGGAGTCAGCGGCGCGGGAGGCGGCCGACTATGGCACGACGCTCGGCGCCGGCAAATGGCAGGCCGGGGCACCCATGGATGGCACGGTCGCGGAGATGCAAAGGCGAGCGTGTGTCGCGGCGAGTGATCTACCTGACTACGAGGACGCTGACGGCAATCCCGACAATGGGTGCACGAACCCGACGTTCGCCTACTGCATGACTGCCACTGTCGGGGGTACGTGCGGCGCGGTCGATTCGTCGTGCGTCGACCCGCTCCGACCCACACCGTGCTCGGTCACGGTGACCCTGACACATGACTTCCAGCTGTTGGCCCCGCTTGGCATCGATTTCTTCGGGGTCCATCTCGGGCTGCCGACGACCCTGACCTTCGATCGGGACAGCACGTTCGCGATCACCGACATCGGGACCACACCGTGAGCGACGCCAGGAGCCGGCGCCCATCGCCCCAGCGGCGCCGCTCCCGCGCGCAGGCCATGGTGGAGTTCGCGCTCGTCGCCCCGCTGTTCTTCCTGTTGCTCTTCGGGATCATCGAGGCCGGCCGGTTCATCTTCTATTACGAGACCCTGAACAACGCGACGCGCGAAGGTG
The DNA here is from genome assembly GCA_963735785.1 of uncultured Chloroflexia bacterium. Classification (GTDB taxonomy): domain Bacteria; phylum Chloroflexota; class Limnocylindria; order Limnocylindrales; family CSP1-4; genus SPCO01. Next base: position 2,220,131 of record CAVTMH010000003.1, read on the forward strand.
CCCGGTACGCCATCGTCAACGGGGCCAACACCCTGGGATGTCCAAGCGGCCCACCGGCCCCCGGGTCGACCCCGTGCGACATCCCGGGCGAAAACGTGAAGCAACGCGTCCGGGATTCCGCCCTTGGTGTGGCGGGCACGATCAACGTGACGCCGACCTGGGACCCGAACAACGCCCGAGGGTCCACGGTCAACGTGCACGCGACAGCCACGTACCGGGCGCTCGTACCGCTCGTGCCCCTTCCACCCATCACCGTGACTTCGGAGTCGAGTCTTGTCATCAACAACTAGTGGAGAACGAGAGCGCGGCCAGGTCCTCGTCCTGTTCGCAGGCGGGCTTGTGGCCCTGCTCCTCGTCGCCGCTCTCGCCTTCGATGTCGGGATGATGCTCGTCGAGCGGCGGGATCAGCAGAACGCGGCCGACGCCGCAGCACTGGCTGGGGCTCGCTATGTCCTCGTCAACGAAGCTGATGCCGAGGACGCCGCTCGTCGGCTCGCACGCGAGAACGGGTTCGACGACGCCGATCCGAACGAGGTCGTGAACGTCTACATCCCCGCGATCCATGGCAGGTATGCCGGGCTGCCCGGGTTCATCGAGGTGCAGATCGAAGCCACGCGCCCGTCGATCTTCGGAGGGGTCATCGGTCGCGCCAACTGGCCGATCGGAGCCTTCGGCGTCGCCACGAACGATCAGAACCTGACGTTCCCGTTCTCGATGCTCGCGCTCGACCCGTCGGCCTGTAAGGCCATCCAGGTCTCGGGTGGCGGGATCATCGAGGCGTACGCGAACATCCAGTCGAACTCGAATGGTGCCGACTGCGACGGAGTCGGCATGAGCCGCACCGGCGGCGCCACCATCAATGTCTACGCGCCCAACGCGACTTGCCGTGTCGTCGGCGAGTTCCAGGACGAAGGCTCCGGCCCGCCGATCACCTGCACGAAGGCGGAGTTCTCATTCGCTCTTCCCGACCCGCTCCGGAACCTGCCTGCTCCCGCGAAGCCGGCACCCGCGGCCGTCATGACGCCGGTCGGCCACACATCCTCGCCACCCAAGAATTGTCCGGGTGGTTCGCCTCCGCCAAGTGAGGGATCGCCGACCAAGTGCAAGATCCCTTCGGGCGGCGGGCCCTCGAACGACGCGTGGATCCTGTATCCGGGCTTGTACCCCGGCGGTCTGGAGGTCACCCAGGACCGGACGGTCTACCTGATGCCAGGCATCTACTGGATCGGCGGTGGCGGCCTCGACATCGGAGGCGACGCATCCATCGTCACGATCGGGACCGAGACCGATGCCAAGGCGAACATCGCCGATGCGCCATGCGCCCAGGCCACGACGCCGGAGACGTTGTGCGGCGGGGTGATGTTCTACAACTCGAAACTTCCCAGTTCGGCCGCCGGTCAGTTCATCCTCAACTCGAGCGGGGCGACCATGAAGCTCGCGTCGTTCGAAGTCTCGCCGACCCACCCGGATGCCATCTACAACGACATCGTGATCTTCCAGGACCGGACCGTCGCCACGCCCGTGACGCTGAATGGCTCATCGTCGTACACGGTCGTCGAGGGGATCGTCTACGCGCCGCTCGCAGACGTGACGCTCAACGGGAATGGCGGCACGCTTGTCGTCGACCAAGTCATCGCCAATACGTACAAGATCAATGGCGATGGCGGCACGATCAAGGTTCTGCGCGGGAAGGGTGTCGACGCCGTCATCACGGCGGCCGGGCTCGTGGACTAACGAACGTCCTGCGGATGGCTCGCCTCCAAGGCTGAACGCCGTGCGCTACGCTCCGGGACGTGATCGTCGTCATCGGGGACCTCGGGCTGCGCGGGTCCGTCGAGGAACCGGAGCCCGACGGGCTGGCTTCGGAGATCGCCTGCGCGGCCGCCGCGGCAGGCGCGCGGGTCGAGCTGATCTCAAAGGCTGGTGACGACCCCGCCGGCGACGCGGTGCTACTCGCCCTTGCGGCGGCGGGCGTCGGTCATGTCGCGACCCTCCGCGATCCGGCACGGCTGACGCCGATCCGGGCGCGACCGGACGAGCCCACCGATCCCGCCGATCCGCGCGTCGACGCGCTCGATGCCTCACGACCGGACGTCGATGCCGGCACAAGCCTCGATGAGGACGTGGCCGCAGCCGCCGCCCGCCAGCCGGCAGCCGCCGCCCGCCCGACGCTTGACGCCGCCGACATCGCGCTGGCGCTCCAGTACCTGAACGCCTTCGAGGTGCTCGTGGCCGTCCACCCCTCGTCGGACCTGCTGGCGGAATCCGTTTCGGCCGCGGGATGGACCGGGGCACGTCTCGTCGTCGTGCTGGAACCGGAGGGCGTCGTTCCCGCCGGCATGCCGGCCGACGCGCTCGTCGTTGCGGCCGGCGCGGACGACGCCGGCGTCGCGGCACGGATCGGGCGCTACGCCGCGGCGCTGTCGCGCGGCGATGACGCCACCGCTGCCTACCGCGACCTGACGGCCGCGCCCACGGCCTAGATCCCGAGCGTTCCCTCGGCCGGTGCGGCCGCCCCGACAGCGAGTGGCTCGATCAGGGCGGGCCCGTCCCGCCTGACGTCGTTGACATCGCGGTTCACGGCGTAGATCCGAAGAGCGATCTCGTCGGTCGGCTGGAGCATCGCTAGCAGCTCGCCTGGGTCGGCGGCGGTCGGATGCAGCCATCGGTCCCACGCGTCGTCCGCGATCAGCACTGGCATCCGATCGTGGAGCCCGGCCATGGCGTCGTTGGGCGTCGTCGTGACGATCGTGCACGTTCGGCGGACCTCCTCGTTCGAGGGATCCTTCCAACCGGCCCACAGGCCGGCGAATGCCAGCGGCTGCCCGTCCTCGCGCACGACCCGGTATGGCTGGCGGATCGTTCCTTCTCGTTTCCACTCGTAGAACGATTCGGCCGGCACCAGGCAACGTCGTCGCTTGAAGGCGTCGCGGAATGCCGGGCTCGTCGTGAGCGTCTCGGCTCGCGCGTTGAACATCCGCGAGCCGGTCCGGAGGTCGGTCGACCAATGCGGCACGAGTCCCCATCGGTAGGCGGTGATCGCCCGCCGCTCCTCGCGCTGGACGACGACCAGCACCTCATCGGTCGGGGCGACGTTGAAGCGGGGGCCCGGATCGTCGACCAACGGTTCGGCTGCGAAGATGTCGGCCAGCTCCGAGGCGGGCCGCTCCTGGGTGAACCGTCCGCACATGGGAGCAAGTCTAGTATCGTCGGCTCGATGGACGACCCTCAGCCAGCCGCGGCGCCGGATCCGTCATCTACCGGCAGGCTCACGCGCGCGGAGGCGATGGCCCTCCTGGCCGCAGGCGACGGAGCCCTCGAAACGGGTGAGTTCGCGGATGCGGCGGTCCGCTACGGCCGCGTCATCGGCTTCGACGATCCGGCCGTGACCGCTGCAGGCCTCGTCGGCCTTGGCGAGGCCCGCTACCGCCTTGGTGAGGATGAGTCGGCGCTCGCCTCGTGGGAGGCCGCGGTCAAGCTCGGAGAGACGCCATCGACCTACCCCGCCTGGCGCAACGTGGCCGCGGCGCGCGTTCGCGCCGGCGACCTGGGGGGCGCGATCGAGGCCTACCGGCAAGCCGATCGCCGTGCACCGCCGGAGCACAAGCAGGAGATCGCGACGCGTCTCGGCTGGCTCACGAAGGAGACCGGCGATGCGAGGACGGCGCGACGGTACTTCGCGAAGGGTCGCGGGGACGGGCCGCTGCTCTCGGTCACCACGGTCCTCATCGCCGCATCGGTCATCGTCTCGTTGTCGGCGCTGCTGTCGTCGGAGGGCGATGCGCTCTTCGAGGCCCTCGCGCTCGACAAGGGGGCCGTCGCCACCGGGGAGTACTGGCGGCTCTTGACGGTCACGCTGCTGCACGGCAGCGAGCTCCACCTCTTTTTCAACATGTATGCCCTGTACCTGTCCGGGCGGATCGTCGAACGCTGGTACGGGTCAGGGCTGTTCCTGCTGTTCTACCTGGTGTGTGCGGCAGCCGGGTCGATCGGGAGCTTCGTCCTGGGTGGCGATGCGCCGTCCGTCGGAGCGTCGGGTGCGGTGTTCGGCCTCTTCGGTCTCCTCCTGACCGCGGGGCGGGTCCACCATCCGGTCGACAAGCAGAGCCGCGCCCTCGTCAGCCAGCTGGGGATGCTCATCCTCATCAATTTGGTGTTCGGGTTCGTCGTGCCGGGCATCGACAATGCCGCCCACGTGGGTGGGCTCGTGGCGGGTCTGTGGCTTGGTGCGCTCATCCCCCCGACGCGTGTCCAGACGCTTGCGTCGCGCTGGCAACGAGCCGGGGAGGCAGGCGCGGCGCACGTCGCCAAGGTTCCCGGGTACGCGATGGTCATCGCCGTGGGTGTCGTGGTGATCGTCGTCGTGGCGGGCCTGCTGGTCGGCACGGCCATCCGAGCCTGACCGAGCGATCCCCTCGGGCCGACGGATGTTCGCCACGCTGCTCGGGTCCCTGCCGCGGCCGCCAGAGGCGGTGGAGGTCGCCGCGGAGGCCGTCCTCGACGCGGTCCTTGCGCTCCAGATCCAGCACGGGCTCGAGCCACTGACGGACGGTGGCTGGCCGATCGGCGACGATCCCGTCGCGTCGTGGCGAACGACCGCGGCCCGCACCGAAGGCCTGGTCAAGGCGGTCATCGAAGGACCCGTGACGAGTGGCCGGCCCACGGACGAGGTACGGGCCGTCGTGCTCGCCCTGGCTGATGGCGGATGCCGCTGGATCGAAGTCCACGAGCCCGCCTTGACGACGATCTCTGCCAGCGACGACCGAGCCCGGTTCGTCGAGGCCCACGCGTCGCTCACTGCCGGGCTCGGCGAGGACGTGCACCTCTCCCTCGCCATCCTCGGCGGGAGCGCGGAGGCGGCCGGGATCGACAGCGTGACCGCGGGGGCCTACGCCAGCCTGGCCGTCGACCTGGTCGAGGGTCCCGACAACTGGCGTCTCGCGACTGCTTTGCCGACCGAGCGTGGCCTCATCTGCGGGGCCCTCTCGACGCGGGAGGGAAGCGACGACGGCCCGGAGCTCCTGCTTTGGGCAGCCGGCTACGCGGCATCGACGGGCGGACGCGGCCCTGAGCGGGTCGGACTGGCCACCGCCGGGTCCCTGGCGGGCCTGTCATGGGCGGTCGCCTGCGAGAAGGTCCGGCGCCTCGGCGAGGCCGCGCGATTGTCGGCCGCGCCCGTCGAGGAGCGGCGTGCCGCCGTGGATCCTCGCTCGGTGGACCTGCGCAGCGCGGCTCTCGGTCGATACGAACCGCGCCAGGAGCGGCCGGAGCGATAGGGCATCCGTCTTATTGGCCTGTACAGGACCACCTCCCACCATACCGAACCAGACCCGGATGGCCGACGTCCCCCCATGACGGCCCTCCGGGTCTACTCGCACCCGAACCGCGACACGGGACGGCCGCTGGCCGCAGCCGATGCGGGGCTACCATCGAACGCATGACATCGACGCGGTTCTGGCACGGCTTCGCGGACATGCATGTGGTCAAGGATGCGGAGATCGTCTTCCGGTCGGGGGAAGGGGTCTGGCTCGAGTCGGTCGACGGTCGGCGCTTCCTCGATGCCACGGCCGCCCTGTGGTACTGCGCGGTGGGGTATGGGCGCGACGAGATCGCCGACGCGGTCGCGGACCAGCTCCGACGGCTCCCCGCGTACTCATCGTTCGGTGCCTACACGACCGAGCCGACGCTCGCGCTCGCCGACCGATTGGCGGCTCTGGCGCCCATCGACGACGCGGTCGTCTTCCTCGGCTCGGGCGGGTCGGACGCGGTCGATACGGCGGCCAAGCTCGCGCGGCGGTATTGGGACGTCCTCGGCCAACCCGGTAAGCGCGTCATCGTCTCCCGCGAGCACGGTTATCACGGCATGCACGCCTGGGGTACGGCGCTCGCCGGCATCCCCGGCAACAGGGCCGGCTACGGCGGCGAGATCATCGAGGAGGTCGTCAACGTCGGGGCGAACGACACGGAGAGCCTCGGTGCGCTGTTCGAGTCGCGCGGCAAGGAGATCGCGGCATTCATCGGTGAGCCATTCATCGGGGCGGGTGGCGTGTATCCGCCCGAGCCGTCGTACTGGGCCGAGGTCCAGCGGCTATGCCGCCAGCACGACGTCCTGCTCATCGCCGACGAGGTCATCACGGGCTTCGGGCGGACGGGCGTGCTGTGGGGCTCGGAACGGTTTGCCATCGAGCCCGACATGATCCTCTTCGCCAAGGCCGTGACCTCCGGTTACTTCCCGCTCGGCGGTGTGATCGTCGGCGCGCGCGTGCGCGAGCCATTCTGGGACGGGCCCGCCCCCGGGCCGATGTTCGTCCACGGGTACACCTACTCGGGCCATGCCGCGGCGTGCGCGGCCGCAGGGGCCAATCTCGACATCCTGGAATGCGATGGGCTCGTCGCACGGGTGGCGACCCTGGAGCCCGTGCTGGACGTCGCCGTCCGCAGGCTCGCAGCCCTGCCGCTCGTCGGGGAGATCCGCACCGTCGGTCTGACAGCTGCCGTCGCCATCGCGCCGGACCGACTGGCGGCGGACCCGGGGATCCCGGCACGGGTCGTGGCCGCGGCCTTGCGCCATGGGATCGCGACGCGCGTCCTTCGCGGCCACGCGCTGCACATCTCGCCCGCGTTCGTCATCACCGAAGGCGAGATCGACACGCTGGTCGACGGCCTGGGCGCGGCCATCGAGGATGTCGCCTCGGCCTGACTGCTCGGCCGCCTGCCGCTCCGGCGCCCACCCCGGCCTGACCGTCTGCCGCCCGCCTTCAGCCTTCAGCCGCCCGCCCCGCCCAGGGTCACAGGCCACAGCTCACTTGATTCCGGGTCGCCGCGGTGCCACCATCTTCGGACCTCTCGCCGACCCCGGCACGAACGTCGGCCCGAGGCTCCGGATGCTCCAGCAGGACCCAGGCGACCGCGACTCCCGGGAGGGGCCGTAATCGGATCGCTCGGGACTCAGTCGTCGAAGGAGGTCGGCTCGTGGGTGAACACATCTCCCTCACGGTCAACGGAGCACCACGGGAGCTCGATGTCGAGCCCAGACGCCTGCTGGTCCAGGCGCTGCGCGAGGACCTGGACCTGACCGGGACCCACGTTGGATGCGATACCAGCCAGTGCGGCGCCTGCACGGTCCACGTCGACGGGCGCGCCGTGAAGTCCTGCACGATGCTCGCTGTCCAGGCCGATGGCGCCACGGTCACGACGATCGAAGGGATGGCCACCAGTGCCGATGAGCTCCACCCGCTCCAGACGGCCTTCTGGGAGAAGCACGGCCTCCAATGCGGCTTCTGTACGCCGGGGATGATCATGACCGCGGCCGACCTGCTTGCCCGCAACAGCGATCCGAGCGACGACGAGATCCGCGACGCCCTCGAAGGCAACATCTGCCGCTGCACCGGATACCAGAACATCGTCGCGGCGATCCGCGCAGCCGCGGCAGCCAACCGCGCAGCCGCCGTCCCGGCCGGCGTGTGAAGGGAGACGACCGATGACCGACGTGCTCGACCCTCCCGTCACCGAAAGCGTCCTCGGCAAGCCGATCAAGCGGACCGAGGACCCGCGCTTCATCACGGGCGAAGGACGCTATCTCGACGACATCAAGCTCCAGTCGATGACCCATATGGCCATCCTGCGCAGCCCGTACGCGCACGCCAACATCCGCTCGATCGACACGTCCGCGGCGGCATCGATGCCGGGCGTCGTCACGGTGATCGTCGGGGCCGACATCCCGTACAACCCGCTCCCGATGGCCTGGCCGGCCGGCGGCAGCGCGGGGATCCAGAACAACGTCAACACGCCGCGGATCCTTGCCACCGACGACATCAAGTGGACTGGCGAGGGCGTCGCCGCAGTCGTCGCCGAGACCGAGGCCCAGGCGTACGACGCGATCGAGGCCATCACCGTCGACTGGGAGCCGCTGCCCGCGGTCGTCGACGCGGAGAAGGCGATGCAGCCCGGTGCGCCGCAGCTCCATGAGAACGCCCCGAACAACGTCGTGTTCGAGTGGACCGTCGGTGACAAGTCGGGTACCGACGCGGCCATCGATGACGCGGACGTCGTCGTCCGTCAGCGAATTGTCAACCAACGGCTCATCCCGAACCCGATGGAAACCCGCGGCGACATCGGCTGGTACAACCCTGGCACCGACGAGTACACGGTCTGGATGTCCAGCCAGACACCGCACATCCAGCGCCTGCTCCTGGCGGCGTTCGTGACGGGCATCCCGGAACACAAGATCCGGTGCATCAGCCCGGACGTGGGCGGTGCGTTCGGCACGAAGATCTTCTGTTACGCCGACATGGCGCTGACGATGTTCGCCAGCAAGAAGATCGGTGGTCGCCCCGTCAAGTGGGTCGAAGGCCGGCGCGAGAACTACCAGAGCACGATCCACGGCCGCGACCACATCACCTACCTGGAGATCGCCGGGAAGAAGGACGGCGAGGTCACGGGCCTGCGGGTCAAGACCCTGGCCAACCTGGGCGGTCGCCTGTCCACGATCGGGCCGGGCATCCCGACCACGCTCTATGCCCGGGTCCTGGCCGGCTGCTACAGGATCCCGAACGTGTACGCCGAGGTCACGGGCGTGTACACGAACACGACGTTCGTGGACGCGTATCGCGGCGCGGGTCGCCCGGAAGCGACCTACGTCATCGAACGGGCCATGGACCTGTTCGCGGCCGAGATCGGAATGGACCGTGCCGAGCTCCGGCGTCGCAACTTCATCCAGCCCGACCAGTTCCCGTACGAGAACCCGTCCGGCCTGCACAGGGCGTCGGGTGGGGCGACCATCTCGATCGACTCTGGCAACTACGAGCCGGCCATGGACATGGCCCTTGAGACCGTCGGCTACAAGGACCTCTCGGCCCGCAAGGCCGAGGCCAAGGGCCGCGGCAAGCTCCTCGGCCTGGGTCTCTCGACCTACATCGAGGTGTGCGGCGTCGCACCCAGCAAATGGATCGGCGCCGTCGGCGAGGGTTGGGGTGCCGCGATGTGGGAATTGGCCAACATCAAGGTCCACCTGACCGGCAAGGTCGTCGTCACCGTTGGCACCCAGCCGCAGGGCCAGGGCCACGAGACGACGTACGCGCAGGTCATGAGCCACGAGCTCGGCATCCCCATGGAGGACGTGATCGTCCAGCACTCGGACACCCAGGGAACGCCGTTCGGCTACGGGTCGTACGGCAGCCGGACCTCATCGGTCGGCATGACCGCGGCGGTGAAGGCCGCAGACAAGATCAAGGACAAGGCCCGGCGGTACGCCGCGCACATGCTCGAGGCGTCGCCGGACGACATCGAGATCGATGGCGCAGAGTACCGGGTCAAAGGCTCGCCAGACCGCAAGAAGACCTTCCAGGAGATCGCGTTCGCGCTCGACCTCGCGTTCGACGCACCCGACGGCATGGAGCCATATCTCGACGAGACGGCCTATTACGACACGCCGAATTGCACCTGGCCCTTCGGCACGCACATCGCCGTGGTCGAGATCGACGAGGAGACCGGGGTCGTCGAGCTCGTCCGCTATGTCGCCGTCGACGACGTCGGCAACAAGATCAACCCGATGATCGTGGACGGGCAGCTCCACGGCGGGATCGCCCAGGGAGTCGGTCAGGCGCTCTGGGAGGGCGCCGTCTACAGCGACGACGGCCAGCTCCTGACGGGCTCCATGATGGACTACGCGCTGCCCAAGGCATCGCAGTTCCCGAACCTCGAGCTCGACCAGACGGTGACCCCATCGCCGGTCAACCCGCTCGGGGTGAAGGGTGTCGGTGAGGCCGGGGCGATCGCGTCGACGGCCGCCGCGGCGAACGCCGTGATCGATGCGTTGAGCGGTCTGGGCATCCGCCACCTCGATATGCCGTACACGTCCCAGAAGGTGTGGGCGGCGATCCAGTCGGCGAAGGGAGGCCAGGCATGATCCCGGCGGCGTTCGACTACCGGCGGGCGACCTCGCTCGAGGACGCCCTCGACGCGCTGGCGGCCGGCGATGCCAAGGTCCTCGCGGGTGGGATGAGCCTCCTGCCACTGATGAAGCTGCGGCTCGCGTCGCCGGGCAGCCTCGTTGATATCGGCATGCTGAGCGAGCTCAAGGGAGCCCGCTCGACGCCGGACGGCGGCTTCGAGGTCGGGGCATTGACGACGTACGCCGAGGCGCTCGAGGCCACGCCGCTCGGGTTCGCGGCCGATTGCCTCCGGCACATCGGCGACGTCCAGGTCCGCAACCGGGGCACGGTCGGGGGCTCGATCGCCCATGCCGACCCGGCTTCGGACCTGCCGGCCCTCGCGCTGGCCCTCGATTACCAGGTCGTGCTTCGCTCGCAGCGCGGAGAGCGGGTCGTGCCGCTCGACGGGTTCCTCCAAGGGGCGTTCGCGAGCGACATCGGGCCAGACGAGATCCTGACGTCGCTCCGCCGCGGCCCGCTGCCGGCTGGTGCGGGTGGCTCGTACCAGAAGCTCGAGCACCCCGCCTCCGGGTATGCGATCGTCGGGGTCTGCGCCGTGGTGGCATCGTCCGGCGGCGCCGTGACCCATGCCCGCGTGGCGCTGACCGGGGTGGGCGATGTCCCGTACCGGGCGAAGGCCGTCGAGGACGCGCTCATGGCGAGCGACGGCTCGCAGGCCGCCATCGCGGCTGCGGCGGAGCATGCGACGGACGGGCAGACGGTCAACGACGACATCCACGCGAACCGCGAGTATCGAAGCCGGATGGCCGTGGTCTTCACGCGCCGCGCGATCGAGACCGCGCTCGCCCAACCCGCCTGACGCGAACGTCATCCGAGCGTGCGTGTCGAGCAAGTCATTCCTGGTCGGCGCGCACCCGGGAGGCTGGTAGACGGGGTCCTGACCCGCGACCTGTCGGTCGGCGGGAAGCGCTGGACCAAGGGTCGGCGCCTGTCGGAGGACGACCTCCTGGCCCTCGCGGCGGCGGAGCCCGGGCCACCCGTGACGATCCTGCTGGCGGAGCCCGGTGAGCTCCATGAGGACGATGCCGCCATCCGCCTGGCCAAGGCGGTTGCGGGCGAGAACCTGGAGTCCCGAGGCCCGAATCAGAGCCGCCTGGATCTCGTCGCCTCGGCAGCCGGCGTCGTGACGGTCCTGGTCCCCGAGCTCGAACGCATCAACCGCCTTGACCCGCTCGAGATCTTCACCGTCTTCGACGGTCAGATCGTCGAGCGCGGCGACCTCGTCGCGAGTGTCAAGATCGCGCCCCACATCGTCGACGCGGGGATCATCGACGCCGCGGCACGGCTGGCGGGGTTCGGCGGGCAGCCTGTCGTCTGGGTCTCGCCATTCCTGCCGCGTCGGGTGGGAGTCGTGGTGAAGCAGTCGATCCGGGCGCCGGCAAGGCAGCGCTTCGAGGCCAGCGTCCGGGCCAAGATCGAGGGCCTGGGCTCACGGATCCTCGACATCGTGTACGTCCATGACGATGCGGACTCGGTCGAGACGGCCATCGCGCGGTTCACGCGCGGCGCCGAGACGGCCGACCTCATCCTGACCGCGGGCTCCGCGAGCACCGATCCGCGTGACACCTTCTTCCAGGCGATCGATACGCTCGGGGGGCGTGTGGTGCGTCGGGGCGTGCCTGCCCACCCTGGCTCGATGCTGTGGCTGGCCCGGGTCGGGGGAACCACGATCCTGGGGCTCCCGACGTGCGGGGCGTACTCCAAGGCCACCGCAGCCGACCTGCTTCTCCCGAGGCTCCTGACCGGGGAGCCGGCATCGGAGCGGACGGTCGCCAAGCTGGGACATGGCGGCATCCTGAACCGCTCGCAGCGCTTCCGGTTCCCGCCCTACGCCCGAGAGCTGGACGCTCCGGATGGTTGAGATCGGTAGCTGACCGAACAGGAGGAACGATGGCTGGAAACACGATCGCGACCGCGGTGGCGAGTGCGCGCGAATACCTGTCAGCGCACCCCGATGAAGCGCGCTACCGGGACTCGGCGGCGACGGCGGTCATCGAGGACGGACTGCGCGTGCGGGTCGAAGGCCCGGACGGCGCGTCGGTGACCACCGACATGGTGTCCGCGGTCGGTGGTGGTGGCAGCGCGCCCTCGCCGGCCTGGCTGTTCCGTGCCGGCTACGCGTCATGTGTCGCGACGCTGATCGCCCTCTCCGCCGCGGTCGAGGGCGTGGAGCTCACGAGCCTCGAGGTCACGGTCGACAGCGAGTCCGACGACCGTGGGATCCTTGGGATCGACCCGTCGGTGCCGGCCGGGCCGCTCAGCCTGCGTGTCGATGTCCGCGTCGCTTCGGCGTCCGCCGACGAAGGACGCCTGCGGGAGATCGTCGAGTGGGGCCGCGCGCATTGCCCGGTCGACGACCTGGCTCGCCGGGCGATCCCGGTCGAGGTCGCGGTCCGGGTCGGCTGAGGCCCCAGGGCGCCCAGTCCGTGTAGCATCCGACCACCATGACCGACCCCGCCAGTGCCGCCGACCGCGACGACCGCCCCGTCGGCACCCGCACGATCGAGGCGCTGACCGAGGAGTTCCGGCGACGCGACTACATCGCCGACCGCTCCCTCACGACGGCGGTCTTCCTCGGGCTCGAGCTCGGGCGCCCGCTCCTGCTCGAAGGGGAGGCGGGCGTCGGCAAGACCGAGCTCGCCAAGGTATTGGCGGCGTCCCTCGGCGCCCGGCTCATCCGGCTCCAGTGTTACGAGGGCCTCGACGTCAATACCGCGGTCTACGAGTGGAACTATCCCCGTCAGATGCTCGAGATCCGGCTGCTGGAGGCCCGCGGCGATGCCGGCAAGGCGACGGCGCACGACATCTTCAGCTCGGAGTTCCTCATCCGCCGGCCCCTGCTCCAGGCGCTCGAAGCAGTCGACGGCGTGGCGCCGGTGCTCCTCATCGACGAGATCGACCGGGCCGATGAGGAGTTCGAGGCGTACCTGCTCGAGATCCTGTCCGATTTCCAGGTCACGGTGCCCGAGATCGGCACGATCCGCGCGGAGTTGCCGCCGCGCGTGATCCTGACCTCGAATCGAACGCGCGAAGTCCACGACGCGCTCAAGCGCCGCTGCCTGTATCACTGGATCGACTATCCGACCGCGCAGAAGGAGTTCGAGATCGTCCTCGCTCGTGTCCCCGCCGCGCCCGAGCGGCTCGCGACCGAAGTCGTCGGTTTCGTGCATCGGCTACGGGAGGCGGATCTCACGAAGGTGCCCGGTATCGCGGAGACGCTCGACTGGGCGGCCGCCCTCCTTTCGCTCGGCGCGGTCGAGCTGTCGCCCGGGCTGGTCGACGAGACACTCGGCGTCGTCCTCAAGTACGAGGAGGACATCCGCCAGATCCGCGGCGAGCAGGCCGCGCGGATGCTGAGCGAGGTCGCCGCCCGCGGGTAGGAGGCCGGTGCAACGCGGCTGCAACGTCCGCCCGCTACGGCGATAGCCCCACCGTCCCCGGTCAGCCGGAGACTGGTCGAGCGATCTTCTGATCGGCTGGCTGTGTGTGCCCGCGGGGCTGGCGCATCCAGGACCGGACGCCGGCAGGTCGCGGAGGAGGACGACGATGCGTCGACACGTGACCCTGGGCCTCATGGCCATCTTCATGATCAGCGCGTGCACGTCCGGAGGCGGAAGTCCGAGTCCGGCCGGCGCGAGCCCGGCGACCAGCCCCGGCGCTTCGGCGCCGGCGGTGAGCGCCGCGCCCTCATCGACCTTCGACGCGAGCGCCGTCTCGGGGACGGTGGTCTTCTCCGGCTGGCAGGCTTCCGCTGAGGAGGGTACCGCGCTCCAGAAGGTCCTCGCGGACTTCGCGGTGGCGTATCCGAACATCGAGGTCGACTATCAGCCAGTGGCGGGCGACTACCCAGCGTCGATGACGGCGAAGTTCAGCGCCGGTGAGCCACCCGACCTGTTCTACGTCGACTCGGCCGTCGCACCCGAATGGATCGATGAGGGCGTCCTCGAGGATCTGGAACCCCTCGCCATCGAGCGTGGGTTCGACACCAGCCAGTTCTACCCCGGGTATCTCGACGCCTTCCGCGGACCGGACGGCGGCGTGTTCGGTTTCCCGAAGGACGGCAACACGCTGGCCATGGCCTACAACAGCGACCTGCTCGAGGCCGCCGGCATCGAGCCGCCGACCGACTGGGCGAGTCTCCAGGCGGCTGGCCCGGCACTGACCAAGGGCGACACGAAGGCGTTCTGCCTGAACCATTCGCTCGACCGGGCGCTCGCGTTCATCTATCAGGGCGGCGGCAGCCTGTTCAACGAAGACAAGACCCAGAACACCTTCGACACGCCCGAGACGCGGACCGCGCTGCAGACGTACCTCGGCTGGTTCGCGGGTGGCCAGGCGGCACGTGCTGCGGACCTCGGCGACGACTGGTGTGGCAAGTCCCTGGGTGAGGGCAAGGTCGCCATGATCTTCGAAGGCGGCTGGCTCGACCCGTACATGAAGAACACCTACCCGGACACGTCCTATGCTTGGGCGCCGATGCCCAAGGGCACGCAGGAAGCGACGCTTGGCTTCACCGTGAGCTACTCGATCGGTGTCGACTCGGCGAACAAGGACGCAGCCTGGGTGCTCCTCACGTACCTGACCGGCCCCGAAGGCATGGCCACCTGGACCGAGGGCGGGGTCGCCAACCCGTCTCGCCAGGACGTCGAAGCGGCCGCCGGCAAGGAGATCCTCGTGGAAGGCGCCGCGAACGCGCGACCGTGGAGCTTCATCCCGGGCTTCAGCGGCATCAACGACGCGTTCAACAACGCGATGACCGCGCAGATCGAGGCCAAGAGTGACGATCCGGCGCCGGTGGTGGACGCCACCAAGGCGGCGATCGACCAGGAGCTCGGCAACTAGCCGCCCCCGGGCCCAGGCGCGGACGCCGGGACCGCCGTCAGCCTCCATGGCATGACGACGATCGCGCCGTCCGCGCCTGCCCCGCAGCGAACCCTCCGGAGCGAACGCCGGTCCGAGCTCATCGCCGGCCTGACCCTCATCGCGGTCCCGATGGCGTTCTTCCTCGTCCTCCGGGTCGGAGCCATCCTCTACGCGATCTTCATCAGCTTCTGGGAATGGGGCTTGCGCGGGCCACGCGAGTTCGTGTCGGGCGCGAACTACGAGGCGCTCCTCGAGAACCCGATCTTCCACAAGGCGATCGGGAACACCCTCTACTACACCGCGGTGTGGGTGCCGCTCACGATGGCGCTCGGCCTCTTGCTCGCGGTCGCGGTCAACCAGAAGATCCGCGGCCAGACGTTCTTCCGGGCGGCTTTCTACTTCCCGGCGATCGCGAGCTCGGCGGCCATCACCGTCCTGTGGCTCTTCATCGTCGCTCCGGACGGACTGTTCAACGACATCCGCGCGGCGCTTGGTCTCAACCCGTTGTTCGAGGCCCTCGGCATCGGGCCCACGCACAACTGGATCGGCACGAGCAACACCTCGATGAACACGATCATCGTGCTCAACGTCTGGACCACGTCCGGGACGTTCATGCTGTTCTATCTCGCCTCGCTGCAGACCATCAGCAGGGACCTGTACGAAGCCGCGGCCATCGACGGCGCAGGGGCGTGGGAGTCCTTCCGCCGGATCACCTTCCCGTTGCTGGCTCCCGCCCACTATTTCGTGGCCACGGTCGCCGTCATCGGTGGGCTGCAGATGTTCGATCAGGTCTATATCGGTGGCGGTCCGGACGGCACCCCGAACAACTCGCTGACGACGATCGTCCTGTTCATCTACCGCTCGGCGATCACCGATTTCGACTTCGGGTTCGCGGCCGCCGTCGGGGTCGTGCTGTTCGCGATCATCTTCACAGCGACGCTCATCCAGCGGCGGCTGTTCGGGCAGACGCCGACGTGGTACTGACCGGTGACAGACGTGTCCACGACTCCCGCGCTCGTCGAGCTGCGTAGCGAGGCCGCCGGCCGGGCCGGTCGGCGACCGCGGCGCGAGCGTGCGGCGCCGGATCGCATACGTCTTCCTCACGGCCTACGCGCTGCTCATGTTCGTCCCGTTCGCCTGGACGGTGGTCACATCGTTCAAGACGATCCCGGACTCGGTCCGCCTGACATTCATCCCCGACCCGTTCACGCTGGTCGGCTGGGAAACGGCCTGGACGCAGCTCGATCCGGCCCTGCCGCGGTTGTTCTTCAACAGCTTCCTGCTCGCGGGATCCGTGATGGTCACGAACCTCGTGCTCGGCAGCACGGCCGGCTATGCCTTCTCGCGGCTCCGGTTCCCGGGCCGCGACCTCCTGTTCCTGGTCGTGCTCGGCTCGCTGATGATCCCCGACCAGCTCCGGCTCGTGCCCGTCTACCTGATGCTGAACAACGGCCCGGTCGACCTCGTCACCAGCGGACCGTTGAACTACCTCTCGGTCATCGTCGTGCTGGCCGTGCAGGTCGAGAGCGTGTTCCTGCTCCGCCAGTTCTTCCTGTCGATCCCGCGCGAGCTCGAGGAGGCCGCGAAGATCGACGGCGCCGGCTATTTCACGACGTTCGCCCGGATCATCCTGCCGCTCGGCGCCCCTGCCCTCGCGGCCGTCGCGATCCTGCAGTTCCAGGGCGCCTGGAACAACTTCTTCTGGCCGCTGATCCTGTACCAGGAGCGGAGCCACTGGACGCTGCCCCTGGGATTGGCCCAGTTCCGCAGCTTCTTCGAGGTCAACTGGCCGGCCCTGACGGCCGTGGTCGTCTTGGCGACGCTCCCGATCCTCGTGCTGTACCTGTACTTCCAGCGTTACTTCGTGGCCGGCATCGCCTCGACGGGCGTGAAGGGCTGATGGCGGAGGCCCTGGACGCCTCGCCTGAACCCGGTCTCCGGCGAGCGCTTCGGACCGCAGCAGTCGACCTGTACTACCAATCGATCCGCCTCGTGCCGGCAAACCTCGTCTGGGGCGCGGCGCTCGTGGGCATCCTGGTGCTGGCATCGTCGGGAGCGTGGCTCGCCGCCCTCCTCGTGACGCCGGTCCTGACGCTCGCCCTCGTGGGCGTCGCGCGGCTGGCGGGACTGATCGTTCGCGGCGAGGAAGTCGTCCTGGCCGACGCGTGGCGGGCGGGCCGTGAGCGGGCGCTCCCCGCCATCGTCGGCGGGCTCCTGAGCGTTGCGGCGTTCGCGATCCTCGCAACCAACCTGGCGGTCGGGCTTTCGAGCGGGAGCCCGGTCGGCTTCTCGCTGGCCGTGCTCGCCGGCTGGGGTCTCGTGGGCCTGTGGCTCACGGGCTTGCCGTTCTGGACCCTGCTGGCCGACCCGGCACGAGTCGCCTGGTCCGCGACGGACGTCGCACGATTGACGGCGCTCCTGCTGCTGGCCCGCCCGATGATGCTCGCGGGGTTGGGACTGGCGCTGGCGGCCGTCCTCCTCGTGAGTGCCGTCCTGGTCGCGGCACTCCTGGTCGTGTCGGTCGCCTATGCTTCATTGGTCACCGCACACTGCGTGCTGCCGGCGGCGGACCGACTGTCCGCGACGTCCACGAGGTTCCCGTCGGTGGCTGTCGCCCCGGTCACGGAGCCATCCGCCCCCGAGTAACCCAGGAGACCCGGCACCCGATGACCTTCCCGGTCCAGATCGGACCGTCGACGATCACCATCAATCGCGACGACCGCGTGCTCGTGTGCCAGCCCGATGGGCGGGTCCTGGGCGACGCAGACGGGTTCTTCACCCGGGACACCCGGTTCATCTCGGGGTACGAGATGCGGATCAACGGCGTCCGGCCGCTGCTCCTGAGCTCGTCGCCGATCCAGTTCTTCTCGGCGCGGTTCGAATTCACGAACGACGCACTGGTCGACACCGACGGCGCGATCCCTCGGCAGTCCCTGGCCCTCCGCCTCGACCGGACCGTCGCGGACGCCGTCCACGAGGACTACGACCTCGTCAACTACGCGCCCCGCCCCGTGCGGTTGACGATCGAGATCGAGGTCCTGTCCGACTTCGCCGACATCTTCGACGTGAAGCACGGCGAGATCGTGCGACGAGGGGAGCTGAACACTCGTTGGTTCCGCTCGCGGGGCGAGCTGCGGTCGACCTACATGAACCGCGACTTCCGACGCGACCTCATCGTCGCCGTCGAGCGCTCGACGTCGACCGCCCAGTTCGCCAATGGCAGCCTGGTGTTCGTGGCGACGATCCCGCCGAAGGGCACCTGGCACACGTGCCTGAAGTGGCTGCCGATCACCCGCTCGAAACGGCGCCTCTCCACGCTCGAGTGCAACGCGGTCGACGCATCCCTGCGCAAGGTGGGAGTCAAGCACCTGCCCAACGTGAGCGTCGAGACACCGAATCTCGTCGTCGATCGGGCCTGGGACCAGGCAGTCCGCGACCTCGAGGCGTTGAAGCTCGAAGACCCGTGGATCGAGCGAGGCGTCTTCATCCCGGCAGCCGGCGTGCCGTGGTTCGTCACGCTGTTCGGGCGGGATTCGCTGATCGTGTCGATGCAGGGCATCTCCGGCTTCCCGGAGTTCGCGGCCGGGGCGCTGCGCCGCCTCTCGGAGCTGCAGGCCAAGGAGGATGACCCGGAGCGCGACATGGAGCCGGGCAAGATCCCCCACGAGATCCGGCACGGCGAGCTCGCCCAGCTCCGGATCCTGCCCTACCAGCCGTATTACGGGACGCACGACGCGACGAGCCTGTTCGTCGTCGTCCTCTCGTACCTCTACCACTGGAGCGCGGATCCGGCGCTGCTGCGGCGATACCTTGCCAATGCCGAAGCGGCGATGGCGTGGATCGACGACTACGGCGATCCGGACAAGGACGGGTTCCAGGAGTACAGGAGCCGCTCGTCGCACGGGCACTACAACCAGGGCTGGAAGGATGCGGGCGACGCGATCGTCGAGGCGGACGGGACGATCTCCCCGCTCCCGATCGGCACCTGCGAGCTCCAGGGATACGTCTACGACGCGAAGATCCGCATGGCCGACATCTACGACGTGCTGGAGCGACCGGCCGATGCCCGCCGCCTGCGGCGCGAGGCCAGGCGTCTGTTCGACCGGTTCAACGACATGTTCTGGTGGGAGGAGGAGGGGACGTACTACCTCGGTCTCAATGGCCGCAAGGAACCGATCCGCAGCGTCGCCTCCAACGCGGGTCATCTGCTCCAGTCGGGGATCGTCCCGCCCGATCGAGCCGAGAAGGTCGTCCGCAGGCTCATGGCGCCCGACATGTGGTCGGGCTGGGGCATCCGCACGCTGTCGGCCGAGCACCCGGCGTATAACCCGTTCTCGTACCAATCGGGCTCGATCTGGCCGCACGACAACGCCACGATCGCCGGTGGGTTCCGACGGTACGGGTTCGCGGACGAGGCCGCCCAGGTGGCGAAGGGGATCTTCGACGCGGCCGAACGGCTGGTCGGGCAACGTCTCCCAGAGCTGTTTTCGGGGCTGCCGCGCATCCGCGGCAGCTTCCCGGTCCCGTACCTGGGCGCCAACGTCCCGCAGGCCTGGGCCGCGGGGTCCGTGTTCCGGTTCATCGCGATCCTGTGCGGCCTGCATGCGACCACGGATGCACAGGGACGGCGGCTGTACGTCAATCCCGCCCTGCCTGAGTGGATGTCGGAGATCTCGATCGAGAACCTGCGCATCGGCAACGGGTCGCTGGCGATCAAGTGCGTCGATGGGACCGTGGAGGTCAAGTCGAACACGTCCGGTTACGAGGTTGTCGTCGGTCCGGCGCCGGGGCCGCTGGGGAGCCGCACGCCGGCGTCGCGTGCATCCGATCGCACCACGGCGCCACCCGACCGCTGAATTTTCGTGGCAGAGTCATCCCATGCACGTGGATGACGACCCCGCCGTCGTGACCGCGCCATGGGGCGATACGGTCGACGGTCGGCGGCTGCTTCGTGAATCCGTGGGGTTCGGGCGTGCCCTCCGGGCTGCCGGCCTCGCCGTCGACCTGGGCGCCGCAGTCGACTACGCGCGGGCGCTGCCGCTCGTCGACATGGGTGAGCGTGAGCAGGTCCGTGCAGCCGGCGAGGCGGTCTTCGTCCGGCGGTGCGATGACCGCCCGACCTACGACGCGGTGTTCGACCGCTGGTGGCGGCAGCGCCGGCGACGCGGTGGCGATCTCGGCGCGCCGCCCCTCGAGCGACCCGGGGCGGAGGATGCGCTCGATGGTGATCCCACCGGACAGGCCGAACCGGCGGCGGGCGAGCAGCGGGTCGAAATCGAGCCCCGACGAGCGGGGCATCCCGATCCCGTCGGCGGGCGATGACGACGGGGACGACGACGTCGATCTCGAAGGGGTCGTGGTCGCGCCCGATGCCTACTCACGCGGCGAGATGCTGCGGCACCGCGAGTTCGATCGGATGACCCCGGCGGAGCTGCGTGACGCCGAGCGGCTGGTCGACGCGCTGGTCCCGCGGCTGGAGCAACGTCGGACCCGCCGCTACGAACTGCACTCGCATGGCCGGCGGCTCGCCCCGCGCGCGATGTTCCGCCGAAACCTCGGGACCGGCGGGCAGCTCCTGACCTGGGTCTGGCGGCGTCCGCGCAAGGAACCGCGATCCCTCGTCGTCATCTGCGATATCTCGGGGTCGATGGAACGCCACTCCCGGCTGCTGCTGCGGTTCGTCCAGGCCCTGTCCGCCTCCTCGGAGGTCCGCGCCGAGTCATTCGTCTTCGGCACGCGGCTCACCCGGGTCACGCGGTTGTTGCGTGACAAGGACCGCGATCGCGCCCTCGCGAAGGTGGCTGACACGGTCAACGACTGGGCGGGCGGGACCCGCATCGGCGAGAGCTTCCGGACGTTCAACCAGCGCTGGGCGCGCCGATCGTTGCGTTCGAGCGGCGTCGTGATCGTCGTCTCCGATGGCTGGGACCGCGGCGACCCGGCGGTCGTGGCCGCCGAGACGGCACGGCTGCGCCGTAACTGCCATCGCCTGGTGTGGCTGAACCCGCTGGCCGGCACGCCGGGCTACCAGCCGCTTGCCGGCGGGATGCGCGCGGCATATCCCTACGTCGACGACTTCCTGCCGGCCGGCACGGTCGCCTCGCTCGAGCGACTCGGGGAGATCCTGGGCGGCGTTCGGTCGGCCGACACGCGTCGTGGAAGCGAGGCGGCCGCGCACGCGGCACTCCCCGGGGTGGCCGAGGTGGCCGCTGACGCCGGGGCTCGCGCGGCCACGCCACCGACCGTCGTCGGCGGCACCCCGGCGGACCCCAACACCGCGAGGCCGATCCGATGAAGGAACTCCTTGAAACGCTCAGCGCCTGGCAAGGAGAGGGGGTCGACATCGGCCGGGCCGTCGTCGTGCGCACGTTCGGCTCGGCTCCACGACCGGAGGGGGCGGTCCTGTTGTACGCCAGCGACGGCCGGATCGCGGGATCGGTCAGCGGCGGCTGCGTCGAGGGCGCCGCGGCCGAGGAGATCGCCAGGGCCCGCGCGGACGGAAACGCCCGGGTCATCCGCTACGGCATCAGCGACGAGCAAGCGTGGGACGTCGGGCTCGCCTGCGGCGGCACGATCGACGTCCTCGTCCAGCCGGCGGTCCCGTCGACCGCGGTCGCTGCGGCGATCGACTCCCTCGGGGCGGGCGGGCACGGGACGGCGATCGTCACGCCACTCCCCGGTGATTCGCCACCGGCCGACTTCGGGCCGCACGAGCCGGGCGCCGGGGCGCCGCCGGAGCCGACGCTCGCGGTCCACGACGACGGCCGCCTCGACGGCACGCTCGGCAACCCTGCGCTGGACACACTTCTGATCGAACAGGCAACCGAGGCCCTGAAGCGGGGCATGTCGAGAACCGTGGAGCTCGGCGGTCGATCGCTCTTCGTGGAGGTGTTCCCCGTCCGGCCGCGGCTGGTGGTCGTGGGCGCGGTCGAGGTCGCGCGGTCTCTCGTGCGGCTCGCCCGGGAGCTCGGGTTCGAGACGATCGTCATCGACGGGCGGGCGTCCTTCGCGACCCCGGAACGATTCCCCCATGTCGATGGGCTCCTGGTCGGCTGGCCGGACGAGGTCGCGGACCAGATCGGCCTGGGCCCGAATGACGCGGTCGCGGTGCTGACCCACGACGTGAAATTCGACGAGCCGGCCATCATCGAGGCGCTTCGGCGCGGCTGCCGCTATGTCGGCGCGGTCGGCTCGCGTAAGACGCAGGCCGACCGCGGACGGCGCTTGCTCGAGGCCGGCGTCAGCGAGGACGAGCTCGCGCGGTTGCGCGGACCGGTCGGGCTGGATCTGGGCGGACGGGCCCCGGCCGAGACGGCGCTCGCGATCCTGGCCGAGGTCGTGGCCGCGCGCTACGGCGGCTCCGGGCGCCCGATGAAGGAGCGCGCGATCCCGATCGCCGGGTGAGCGGATGACCGCGCGGTCCGTCGCCGCCATCGTCCTGGCGGCCGGCGCGGGATCGCGGTTCGGCGGCGGCAAGCTGCTGGCAGCCCTGGAGGGGCGCCCGGTGCTCCAGCACGTGCTCGATCGGCTGGCGGTGGCCGGGATCGAGGACGTCGTCGTCGTTCTCGGTGATGACGCTCCTGCCGTCGAGGGCGCGATCGACTGGCGGGGCGAGCGGCGCGTCCGGAACCCGGATCCGGGCCGCGGGCTGTCGAGTTCGTTGCGCCTCGGCTTCGAGGGGATCGGCGACGGTCCGTCCGCTGTCCTCGTCGTCCTCGGCGACCAGCCCCGCGTGCCGGTCGTCGCGATCCGGGCCGTGCTCGACGCCGCGGTCGACCCGGCGTGGCCGATCACCGTGCCCCGCTATCGGGACGACGCTGGCCGCAACCCGGTCCTCGTGGAGCGTGCCGGGTTCGGGCTGATCGCCGAGGCCACCGGCGACCGCGGGCTGGGCCCGGTCATCGCCGCGCACCCCGAACACGTGCGCGAGGTGCCGATCGACGTGCCGGGCGGCAATCCCGACGTCGACACACGCGCGGACCTCGTCACACTCCTGGAGACGGCCTGGGCCGCGCGTGTCCGGGCAAATAGGGAGCAGGTGGACCGGTTCCGCGAGATCCCCGACGGCACCGACTTCTACGCGCCAGTCACGGGGCTCTTCCGGGCGGATCCGACCCGGACCGACGAGCCGGCACTAGACGTGCTGCTCGGGCTGGTGCACCCCGGCGAGCGGTGGCTGGACATCGGGGCGGGCGCAGGGCGCTACGCGCTGCCGATCGCCCGGGCCCTCGCACCGTCGGGGGGCGAGGTCATCGCGGTCGACGCGTCGGCATCGATGCTGGAGGCTCTCCGCGAGATCGCCACCGAGCACGACATCGACAACGTGCGGGCGGTCGAGACACGCTGGCCGCCCGCCGATGCCGCCCGGTTCGCCGCGGATGTTGCGCTGGTCGCCCATGTCGGGTACGACATCGAGGCCATCGGCCCTTTCGTCGCGGCGACGGAATCGGTGTCACGGCGCCTGTGCGTCGCGATGCTGATGGAGCGGCAGCCGTCATCGATCGCCGACGTGTGCTGGCCGCCGGTGCACGGCGAGTCGCGGGTCTCGCTGCCCGCCCTACCGGAGTTCGTGGAGCTGCTGCGGGCGCGCGGCTCGGCACCGTCGATCGAACGAGTCGAGCGTGCCCCGCGCCGGTTCGAGTCGCGCGCCGAGCTCGAGGGCTTTCTGCGACGGCAGCTCTGGATCGAGGAGCGGAGCGCCTCGGATCGTCGGTTCCAGGGCGCCCTCGACGACGTGATCGAGGTCGACCCAGAGGGACGCGCCGGCCTTCGCGACCAGCGGCCGTTGCCGATCGGCATCGTGACGTGGGCGCCGGGCGGGTCGGCGTGACGACGGACGGGTCGGCGTGACGACCGACGACACGGCGCCCGACGGTCGCCCGATGGCCGGTCCATTCGACCGGGCCGGATGGCGCGCGTGGCTCATCGCGAACCACGCGACCTCCAATGGCGTCCACCTCGTTTCGTGGCGTCGGGGCTTCGGGCAGGCCAGCGTCCCCTACGAGGAGGCGGTCGAGGAGGCACTGTGCGTCGGCTGGATCAATTCGGTCGCCGGTCGGCTCGACGAAGAGCGCTCGCTCCAATGGTTCTCGCCGCGTCGACCGGGGAGCGGCTGGGCCCGCACGAACAAGGACCGTGTCGCCCGGCTCATCGCGGACGGACGGATGTTGCCCGCCGGCCTTGCTGCCATCGAGGAGGCGAAGCGAACCGGGTCCTGGACCCTGCTCGATGACATCGAGAATCTCGTCGTTCCGGACGATCTGGCCGCGGCGCTTGACGCGGTCCCGCCGGCCCGCGAGCACTGGGACGCGTTCAGCCGATCGCCGCGGCGGGCCATCCTGTCGTGGATCGGCCAGGCGAAACGCCCCGAGACGCGCGCGAAACGAGTCGCCGAGACCGCGGAGTACGCGGCGCGGGACGAGAAGCCGCCACAGTTTCGACCGCGGGATTGAGGTCGCCCCGGGTCTGGCGGATCAGCGGCCTGGTTCGCCCCGCGAGGTGCGCCGGACGGACGAGCCGGGCTACCTCGCGACGCGGTAGCGGAGGTAGACGACGCTCGAGCTGAAGCTGCGGGTCTCGACGAGTTCGAGATCCACCCGGCGCTGGCGTTGGGGAAAGAAGGGAATGCCACCGCCAACCAGCACCGGGTAGACCATGGCCCTGTACTCGTCGATCAGACCGATCGCGGCCGCCTCGGCGGCGAGCGTCGCGCCGCCGATCGCGATGTCGCCCTCCTCCGACTCGGCTCGCAATCGCTCGACCTCGTCCGCAAGGCCGCCGGAGGCCAGGCGGGCGTTGCCCTGCACCGCCGACAGCGTGGTGGAGAACACCACCTTCGGGAGCGGCTTCCACAGTGCGGCCCACTCGATCTCCGAGTCGTCGAGCGATGCTTCCTGGTCGGCGGTCTCCCAGTACAGCATCGTCTCGTACAGCCGTCGTCCCATCAGGTGGACGCCGACGGTTCGAATCTCGTCGATCCAGAAGCGAAAGACCTCCTCGTTGGGTGCCGTCCAGTCGAAGCTGCCGTCCGGCCCAACGATGTAGCCGTCAAGTGAGAGGTTCATCGAATAGGTCACATTGCGCATCGGAAGTCCTCCCTGGTAACAGGTTCGACGATACGACGCGGAGCGCCCCCGAAAGTCGGTTCTACAGGGCTTGACATGTGACTATCTGGTCACATAACATCCGGCCCATGACGGACGACATGGCTCCGGTCTTCCGGGCGCTTGCCGACCCAGGTCGGCGGGTCCTGCTCGACCGGCTCTTCGAGCGCGATGGCCAGACGCTCGGCGAGCTGTGTGTGGCATTGCCCGAGATGACGCGGTTCGGGGTCATGAAGCATCTGGGGGTGCTGGAGACGGCCGATCTCGTCACGACCCAGAAGGTCGGTCGGGAGAAGCGCCACTTCTTGAACCCTGTGCCGATCCGTCAGGCGCACGATCGGTGGATCGGCAAGTTCGCCGAGCCCGTCGTCGGGGCGATGTCCTTCATGAAGCGAGCGCTGGAGGCTCCGATGGAACCCGTCGATCACGTCTACTCCGTGTACATCAAGGCGTCGCCCGAACGGATATGGCAAGCCATCACCGACGGTGACGACACCGCCCGCTATTACTTCGAGACGCGAGTCGCGTCGACGTGGGAGGTCGGCGCACCGATCACGTACGCCTACCCGGACGGCTCGATCGCCGCCGACGGCGAGGTCCTCGAGATCGAGCCCGGACGGCGGGTCGCGATGTCGTTCCATCCGCGCTGGACGCCCGAGATGGATGCCGAGGGCCCTGTCCGCATGACGTGGGCCATCGAGCCGGCCGTTGGGGCGGGTGGGCCGACGCGCCTGGTCGTGACGACGGCCATCGTGCCCGGCTCACGCATCGCGGCCGAGTTTCCCGGCGGCACCGAATTCATCGTGTCCGGCCTCAAGACGTATCTCGAGACGGGGGTCCCCCTCGCCGTCGCCTGAGGCCGTTGTGGCCACGTTTCGTTCGGCCACGGGCCGCCGGCCACGGGCCGCCGGGCCCGGGCCGGGCACAGGCCCATTGCATCGGATGCACAGAAGCTCCGACGAACCCGGCCGGTGGCGGCTGACCGCGTCGTTTCGTTGCGCCGGATGCACGATCGAAGCGTGGATTTGACCAAGGGCCCGCCTTCGACGTCGATCTATTGCGTCGAACGCAAGAGTCCGGCCGGGGGGCCAGCCTCGGTGCCGGAACGTGCATCCGATGCAACGCCAGGGTCGAATATTGCACCCCACGCAAGGCGCCGGCTGAGCCCGAGGTTGATCGGGCCGACCGGCCCGGGAACGCGCCCCGCCACGCCGCGCCCGGCCCGGGACCACGCCGAACGGCCCGGGACCACGCCGAACGGCCCGGCCGCCCCGGCCCGTCGCGCCCGGCCCGTCGCGCCCGGCCCGTCGCGCCCGCCCCGTCGCGCCCGCCCCGTCGCGCCCGCCCCGCCGCAGCCCCGAGCCGCGGAAATCCGTTGACGCGCCAACGACACCGGGCGGATACTTCCGGGACCAGAGTCGCAACCCTGGACACGGCCGAGCCCGAGGGACGCTGCTCGACCGTCGTTCGCCAACGCCAGACGTTCGGTGCCCGTCCGAGGGGGACGGGCCGATGAGTCCCCGCCTGCAGTGGCGGGGGAGGAGGCAGGCGCGCGATGATCCCGGCGCAGTTCGACTACGTCCGTCCAGCGAACCTGGACGAGGCGTTACGGATCCTCAAGGATCGCGAGGGGGAGGCAAAGCTCCTGTCGGGCGGATACAGCCTGATCCCGCTCATCAAGCTTCGTCTCGCGCAGCCGGCGTTGCTGGTGGACATGCGCGACATCGCCGGACTCGACGGCATCGCCGAGACCGACCAAGAGCTTCGGATCGGGGCGCGGGCCACCCATCGACAGATCCACGACAACGAGATCGTGCAGGACCACTACCCGGCGCTGATCGACCTCACGTCGGTCATCGGCGACCCGCAGGTCCGCAACTGGGGAACGATCGGCGGCTCGGTCGCGCACGCCGATCCGGCCAGCGACTGGCCGGCGATGCTGCTTGCCGTCAACGCCACGATCGTCTGCCGCGGTCAGTCCGGGGAGCGCTTGATCAAGTCCCGCGACTTCTTCCTCGACACCTTCACGACCGCCATCGAACCCGCGGAGGTCCTCACCGAGATCCGCATCCGCGCCCGACCGAAGGGCGCCGGCGGCGCCTACACCAAGCTCGAGCGCAAGGTCGGCGATTTCGCCACGGCAGGCTCTGCCGTCATCGTCCAGCTCGCGCCGGACGGGCACATCGAGAGCGCCGGCGTCGGCCTGACGGCCGTCGCCGAGTCGCCGTTCGCCGCCACGGACGCCGAGGCGATCCTGGCCGGCCAGGCTGCCTCGGAGGAGCTATTCCGACAGGCAGGCGATGCGGCTGGAGCCCAGGCCAGCCCGGCCGGCGACGTCCGCGGACCCATCGAGTACAAGCGAGCGATGGCCGCCGAGCTGACCGTGCGATCGCTTCGAAGCGCGGTGGCCCGCGCCATGTCCTTTTCGTAGGCCGAGGACCCCACGATGAAGACGCACCACATCACCGTCACCGTCAACGGCGAGACGCATGAGGCGGACGTCGAGCCCCGACTCCTACTCGTCCACCTGCTGCGCGAAAACCTGGGACTGACCGGCACCCACGTTGGCTGCGACACGAGCAACTGCGGCGCGTGCACCGTCCATGTCGACGGTGAGAGCGCGAAGTCTTGCACGATGCTCGCCGTCCAGGCCGACGGCCGAGAGATCAGGACCATCGAGGGCGTCGCCGACGGCGCCACGCTGCACCCACTCCAGCAGGCGTTCTGGGACCAGCACGGGCTCCAGTGCGGCTTCTGCACCCCGGGCATGATCATGCAGGCCGAGTGGCTCCTCGGCCAGAACCCCGATCCGTCCGAGGCGGAGATCCGCGAGGGGATCAGCGGCAACCTCTGTCGCTGTACCGGGTACGTGAACATCGTGAAGGCCATCCAGCAGGCCGCCGGCACGCTCCGTGAGCGCGAGTCCGCGCCCGTCGTGGCGGCCGAGACGGTCGAAGGGCAGGAAGTCTCGGCCGAACCGGCCGCGGCCGGTTGAGGGAGCGACGACCATGACGACCGAAACCGAACACGAGCTGCGCACCTCCCCCGAGATCGGGGGCATGGGCCATTCCGTCAAGCGCAAGGAGGACCCGCGCTTCATCCGCGGGGCCGGCGAGTACATCGATGACGTCAACCTGCCGGGGCAGCTCTGGCTCGACATCGTCCGGAGTCCATACGCTCACGCGACGATCAAATCGATCGACGCCTCCGAGGCGCTGAAGGTCCCGGGCGTCGCCGCGGTGGTTACCGGCAAGGACCTGGAGGGTTACAAGCTCCACTGGATGCCGACCCTGGCGGGCGACATGCAGATGGTGCTCCCGGTGGACACCGTCATGTACCAGTCGCAGGAGGTCGCTGCGGTCATCGCCACGTCCCGGTATGCCGCGGCCGACGGTGTCGCGGCCGTCCTCGTCGACTACGAGCCGCTGCCGGTCGTCATCGACCCGCACAAGGCGCTGGAGCCCGACGCGTTCGTCCTCCGTCCCGACCGGGGACCGGACAAGCAGACCAATCACATCTGGCACTGGGAATCGGGCGATGCCGCCAAGGCCGACGCCGCGCTGGCAGCGGCCGACGTCCGAGTCGAGCAGGACATCTACATCCCGCGCATCCATGTCGCGTCGATCGAGACATGTGGCTGTGTCGCGGATTGGGACCCGGTTCGCCAGCAGCTCACGCTGCACATGACCAGCCAGGCGCCGCACGCCATTCGGACGGTGCTCGCTCTCGTTGCCGGTGGCGCCGGCCTTCCCATCTACGAGCAGAACATCCGGGTCAAGACGCACGACATCGGCGGTGGCTTCGGGGGCAAGGTGCCGGTCTACCCGGGTTACGTCCTCGCCGTCGCGGCCTCGTTCCTGACCGGCAAGCCGGTCAAGTGGATCGAAGACCGGAGTGAGAACCTGCAGGCGGATTCGTTCGCGCGCGACTATCACATCCATGCCGAGATGGGCGCGACCAAGGACGGCAAGATCACCGGCCTCAAGGTGAAGACGATCGCCGATCACGGCTACACGGACGCCGCCGCCGACCCGTCCAAGTTCCCGGCTGGCCTCTTCAACGTCATCACCGGTTCGTACGACTTCGACAACGCCTTTGTCGAAGTCGATGGCGTCTACACGAACAAGCCGCCCGGCGGCGTCGCCTATCGCTGCTCGTTCCGGGTGACCGAGGCGGTCCACGCCATCGAGCGGATGGTGGACATCCTCGCCCACGACATCGGCAAGGACCCGGCCCAGCTGCGGATGGAGAACTTCATCCGCAAGGACCAGTTCCCGTACACCACGCCGACCGGCTGGGAGTACGACTCGGGTGACTACGCCCCGGCGCTCCAGAAGGCCATGGACATGATCGACTACGCCGGGCTGCGCAAGGAGCAGGCGGAGAAGCGCGAGCGTGGCGAGCTCATGGGCATCGGCATCAGCTCGTTCACCGAGATCGTCGGCGCGGGGCCGTCGCATGACTTCGACATCCTCGGCCTGAAGATGTTCGATTCGTGCGAGATCCGGGTCCACCCGACCGGCAAGGTCCTCGCCCGCATCGGCGTCCAGACGCAGGGCCAGGGCCACGAAACGACGTTCGCCCAGATCATCGCCGAGGAACTCGGCTTTCCGGTGCAGGACATCAAGATCGAGTACGGCGACACGGACACCGCCCCGTATGGCCTGGGCACGTACGCGTCGCGCTCCACGCCGGTCGCCGGCGCAGCGGCCGCGATGGCCGCCCGCAAGATCCAGGCCAAGGCCCGCACCCTCGCCGCGCACCTCATGGAGGTCTCGGAGGATGACCTCGAGTGGGAGCCCGGCAAGTTCAGCGTCAAGGGCTCGCCCGACCGGTTCAAGACGATCCAGGAGATCGCCTTCGCCGCCTACACGAACCACCCGCAGGGGATGGAGGCCGGGCTCGAGGCGGTCAACTACTACGATCCGCCGAACCTGACATTCCCGTTCGGGTCGTACATCTGCGTCGTCGACATCGACAAGGGCACAGGACGCGTCAATGTGCGCCGGTTCGTCGCCGTCGACGACTGCGGCAACATCATCAACCCGATGATCGTGGACGGCCAGATCCACGGCGGGCTGACCATGGGTCTCGCCCCGGCGCTGTACGAGGAGATCACCTACGACGAGCTCGGCAACAATATGGCCGGCACGTTCATGGACTACCTCCTGCCGACCGCCATGGAGACCCCGGCCTGGGAGGTCGCCAAGACCGTCACGCCTTCACCGCATCACCCCATCGGGGCGAAGGGCGTCGGCGAATCGGCCACGGTCGGCGCGCCACCCGCGATCGCCAACGCGGTCGTCGATGCGCTCTGGCACCTCGGCGTCCGCAACATCGACATCCCGATCACGCCGCAGAAGGTCTGGGCGATCCTCCACGAGAAGGGCATCTCCTAGGCGCCCCGGCATGCCCACGAGCACCTTCGCCCGTGCCGTCGAGCTCGATCGTGCGGGCCGTCCCTTCGTCGTTGCGACCGTCGTGGCGGTCCGAAAGCCGACCTCGGCGCGGCCGGGCGCGAGCGGGATCGTCCATCCGGACGGCACGATCGAGGGCTGGGTCGGCGGCAGCTGCGCCCAGCCCGTCGTCGTCCGGGAGGCCCTCCGCGCCCTCGCCGACGGGCAGCCGCGGCTGTTGCGCCTCTCGAAGGATGGCCCGACCGAGGGCCATCGCGCCGATGGCGTCATCGAACTGGTCATGACCTGCCACTCCGGTGGCACGCTGGAGATCTACGTGGAACCGCATCTCCCCGCCCCGCTGCTGTGGGTCGTCGGAACGACCCCGATCGCCGGCGCCCTGTCCACGCTCGGTGCGGCATCGGGCTGGAAGGTCACGGTCATCGATCCGATCGCCGAACCGGACGCCTTCCCGACCGCCCGTGTCCACGCTTCTGCCGACATCCGCGGCCTCGATCCCGATGCATCGCCGTACCTCGTGGTTGCGAGCCAGGGGATCTGGGACGAGGAGGCGGTCGGCCTTGCGCTCACCCGCGAGGCGTCGTACGTGGGGCTGGTCGCGTCCCCGACACGAGCCGCCGTCGTCCGCGACTGGCTGCGCGAGGAGACGACGGTCGGTGACGATCGCATCGCCGCCCTCCGTGCGCCCGCCGGCCTGGACCTGGGTGCCGAGACGGCCGAGGAGATCGCGCTGTCGATCCTGGCCGAGCTCGTCCAGGTCCGCCGCGGCCGGGCTGATTTCGTGGCGTCGCCGGGTCCGGCCACGGTGGCCGCGGGGATCCCCGAATCGATCACACTCGAGCCCGTCGTCGACGACATCGTGCTGCTCGACCCCGTCTGCGGCATGACCGTCGATCGCGCCCATGCCCGCCACCTGGCGGACCACGATGGCGTCATCTACGCGTTCTGCTCGATCGGTTGTCGGACCCGGTTCATCAAGGAGCCGGCGGCCTTCCTCGCGGCGCCGGGTACGGCCGGGATGACACCGCCGTCGGTATCCTTGCCCGACTGACCCCGGCTCTCGCCCTGGAGGACCGCATGCATTTCGAAGGTGCTGTCGACATCGCCGCCCCTCGCGAGCCGTGTCTGGGCATTCGTGATCGACCCGAACCAGGTCGGCAAGTGCGGCCCCGGCGTGGAGACGATCGAGGTGATCGACCCGACCCATTTCAAGGCGACGGCGAAGGTCGGGCATCGGGTTCATCAGCGCCCGCTTCAACGTGAACATGGAATTCGCCGAGATGACGGCGCCGGACGCGGCCACCATCAAGGCCCACGGCCAGGCGCCGGGGAGCGCCGTCGACGCCGTCGCGCAGATGCGGCTCTCCGACGACCGAGGCCGGTGGCACGCGGTCATGGACTGGGAGGCCGACGTGAACATCGCCGGCACGCTCGCCAGCGTCGGCGCCCGGATGATCGACGGCACGGCCAACAAGATGATCGGCCAGACCTTCGACTGCATGAAGACCACGCTGGAGGCTCCTGGCTGACGACTCCAGCCACGACTCGACGGCGATGGAACGGCTGCAACGCGTGGTGGGGCCGATCGCGACGAACGTCCACGTGCTTGCGGACGCCCGCTCACGTGAGGCGATCGCGATCGACACGGCGACCCCGTGCCTGGCCTGGATCGCCGATGAGCTCGCGGCTCGAGAGTGGACGCTCAAGCTCATCGTGTCGACCCATGGCCATTGGGACCACATCGGCGACAACGCCGCGGTGGCGGAGCACACAGATGCGGAGATCGCCGTCCACCCGCTCGACCGTGAGCGTCTGACCGACCCGAAACCCCTGTGGGCGCCGTTCCCGATCGCGACGTCGATCCCGGCCGTGGAACTCGCCGAGGGCGGCGAGATCCGCTTCGGCGAGATCCGGCTGGCGGTGCTGCATACGCCCGGCCACACCGAAGGGTCCGTCTGCCTCCTCAGCCGTGACGACGGACTCCTGTTCAGCGGCGACACCCTGTTCGCCGGTGGCTGGGGTCGGGTCGACCTGCCCGGCGGCGATCCCGCCGCGATGGTCGACATCGCTCGCGCGCCTGACCGAGCTCGAGGACGCCGTCGCGGTCCTGCCCGGCCATGGCGAGACGACGACGATCGGGCGGGAGCGCGCCTGGCTCGAGCTGGTACGTGACGAGAGGCGGTTGTTCGCCTGAGCGGTTCCCGCCCGAGGCTAGGCCTGGGCCTCCTGGGTCACGACTGTGACCGGCACCGGCACGGAATCGCGCAGCCGGCTCGGCACATCCTCCCCGAGCCAGCGCGACATCCCCTTTGGCAGCGTGGACACGATGACCTCGTCGACCTCCCGACCTCGCAACGCATCGCGGACGGCAAGCACGGGATCGCGATCACCGACCTCCCCGTCGGCCTCGGCGCCCATCTCGCGGAGACGGCCGATGACCTCGTCGAGGCGTGCCTGGGCGACGCTCCGCGACTCGGCCTCATCCCACGTCAGGCGGCCGCCGACAGGGTTGAGCGGGACGACGACGTGGGTGCGCACCGGGCCGTCCGCCAGGCGCGTGGCGATGGCCTCCCGGAGTGACTCACTCGTCAGTGTCTGGTTGGCCACGATCAGGTACGAGCGCATCACCGGGTCCTCCAATCGGCGTCCCGTCTGATGATGCCACGCCCCGTCACGGGGTCAGGCCCTGAGCGTCCCCCGATAGGTCATCCAGCGCTGGTGGACCTCGAAGCCGAGGCCCTCGTACAGGCCGAGCGCGCCGGTCGGGTTCTCGGCGTCCACGCCGAGCGGCGCCCTCGGTCATCCCGGCGGCGCGCAGGCGGCGCAGGGCCTCGGCGGTGATGGCCCGCCCGAGACCGCGTCGCCGCCACGGCCGGCGCACGCTGATGTGTTCGAGCCAGCCGCGCTGCCAAGCCGATGCGTCTCGTTCTCCTCCGGCCAGATCCAGTTCTGGACGACGCCCGCGATCTCGTCGCCATCCCAGGCCACGACCCACAGGTCGGTGTCGAGCTCTTCGCGCTTGAATGTTCGGGCGAAGTCCTCGTCGGTCTTCTCCCGCGAGCTCCAGTGGTCGCGGAACGCCTCGATCTCCGCCTCGAAGATCGCGCGGTGCTGGTCCTCGGTCACGGGTCGGATACTCGAGGCCGTCGGGGAGCGGAGCGTCCGGGACGTCATCCAGGTTCGCTCGGCGCATGAGGAAGAACCACCGGATCGGTTCGAACCCGTGGGCATCGAGGAGCGTTCGATTGCCGATCTCGTCGTCCTTGGCGTGCGAACGTGTCTCGATCGCCTGACCCGGGGGCTCGCCGCCAGCGCGCTCGGCCGCGCGGCGCAGGTTCTCGAGCAGCAGGGCACGACCTAGCCCGCGACGGCGCAGGTCCGGATGCACGTGGCCCCACAGGTCATAGACCACGACGCCGTCGCGCATGGTCCGTTCGACGCCGGACTCGGCGATCAGGCGTCCATCGACCTCGGTCAGGACGACGTCGGCGGTCGGGTCGACGCCGATCGACGTCTCGAGCGCTTCCCGGACGTGCCGACCGAGCTCCACCGACTCGTCGCCGTCGTGCAGGTTGGCGGCCGTCGATGACCTCGGCCATCGCTTCGTAGTCGTCGTCATCGCCACGGGGCCGGCGGAAGCGAAGCCCCTCGATCGGCGGGGCATCCGCCAGATGCAGCGAGATGTCTTCGGTGGTCGTCATCGTTCCTTCCCGTATTTCTGGTCCATGTGGCGGTCGACGGCCTTATGGATCTGGCGCCACCGCTTGAGCTCAGCGGCACGCGCGCGCGGGTCTTCCCGGCGCTCGGCGTGGGCGAGCTCCCGCTCGAGCTTGCGGTAGCTGACCAGGCGGTCCTCGCCGAGCGTCCCGTCCGCGATGGCGCCGGCGGACGGCGCAGCCCGGCTCGCCATCGTGGCGGCAATCGGTGAACCGGCACTGTGTCGGCGAGCTCGGCGACGTCGTCGAACGTCGTGTCGACACCGTCGTCGGCGCCGGCGACCTCGAGCGAACGGATGCCTGGGGTGTCGATCAGCAGTGCCCCGCCCGGCAGCGCGAACAGCTCCCGGTGCGTGGTCGTATGGCGGCCGCGCGAGTCGTCCTCGCGCACGTCGGCGGTCGACTGGCGTTGCTCTCCAAGGAGTGCGTTGACGAAGGGTCGACTTTCCGACGCCGGACGACCCGAGCACCACGGACGTCGTGCCCGAGCCGAGAAATGGCTGCAGGTCCGCCACGTGGTCCCCGGTGAGCGCGGACAGCACGACGACGGGGACGCCGGGAGCGATCGTCGCGACGGCGATGAGCCGTTCGTCCAGCTCGCGTGCCACGTCGGCCTTGTTGAGCACGATGACCGGCATCACGCCGCTCGACCAGGCCACGGCGAGGTAGCGCTCGATCCGGCGCAGGTTGAAGTCGTCGTCGAGCCCGGACGACCAGGAAGGCGATGTCGACGTTCGCGGCGATGACCTGCTCGTCGGCGCGGTGCCCGGCACTCCGCCGGCTGGCGTCGGCCGCGCTCCGCACGAACGCGGCACGGCGCGGCAGGACCGCTGCGATGACGGCCCCATCGTCCGTCGAAGCCGCGGTCGCGGCGGTTCCAGCGCCACCCAGTCGCCGACCGCCGGGAAGTCGGAGGCGCGAGCGCGTCGTACCGGAACCGACCGGACACGGTCGCCGGACGATCGCCTCGGGCATCGCCGCGGACGATCGCGGTCTCCTGGTGGACCGCGACGACCCGGGCGGGACGGCGGCCCTCGGCCGCGAACGGCTCGAATGCCCGGTCCCAGCCCGCTGTCCCAGCCGAGGCCGAGCGGTGCCGCCGCGAGGGTCATCGCTCAGCCGACTCGCTTCAGCTTGCCGGTGCGCTTGGCGTAGCGCTCCGCCACGGCCGAACGCCCACAACCCGAACGGGATGAGGACGACGCCGGCCACGATGAGCGGCCAC
This sequence comes from uncultured Chloroflexia bacterium, assembly GCA_963735785.1. Taxonomy (GTDB): domain Bacteria; phylum Chloroflexota; class Limnocylindria; order Limnocylindrales; family CSP1-4; genus SPCO01. The sequence goes on from CAVTMH010000003.1 coordinate 2,255,408, forward strand.
ACGTCGTGGAGCAGCTCGGTGACGGGCGTGCCGTCGATCAGCCCGGCCCGCACGCCGTCGAGGACGTACGTCGCCGGCGACAGGTGCGAGAGCACCTGCATCCAGCCCGGCAGGATGTCGACCGAGTAGTACACGCCGCTGACGAGCAGCAGACAGGACTGGAGGACGAACGTCATCTGCGCGCCGCGCTCGACGTACAGCAGCGGCAGGATGGCGGCGATCATGCCGATCCCGACGAAGCTGAACGAGCCGAGCAGCATGAACACGACCGCCGTCATCGGGTTCGCGTTCGAGAAGTCGAGCTGCGGGAAGAACAGCACGAGCGCGACGAAGATCACGGCCGTGTGGACGAGGCCGTAGACCATCGCGTACAGGACCGAGCCGAGCAGCTGCGACCAGCGCCGGATCGGCGCCATGAACGTGTACTCGAGGGTGCCTTCCCAGCGCTCGACCGAGATGGTCTCGGCGATCCAGCTGAAGACGACCGACAGGTAGTTCCAGAAGATCGCTCCGACCATCAGCGTGAGCAGCAGCGTCGGGCTGCCCTGGTCGGCACCGATGAGCGAGATCGACAGCGCGCCCGCGACGGAATAGACCAGGAAGGCGACTTCCCAGCCCCAGTAGCGACGCGTCAGGTAGAAGTTGCGCTCGATGAAGGCGTATGAGGCCTTCAGCTCATGGGCGACGATGGTCACGAGAGGGTCTCCTGGGTCGAGGGAGCTGACCCGGTCCTATCGGGACCGAGCCAGCTCGAAATGGGGTTCCGCGGCGATCCGCTGGCCCACCGCGATGACGCGGCGTCCGACGAATCGGCGGATGGGCGAAGGGCGCGACTCGACGAGGCGCGACTGCGCGGTCTCGGCGATGAAGCGCTCCTGGCGCTCACGCGCCAGCTGCAGGTCGATCGAGTTCAACATCATGGTTCTCACCTCCTTTCCGGTCAGTCTTCGTCGTCGCCGCCTCGTCCTCTTCGACGTCGTCGTCGAGGGAGCGGCCGGTGTAGGTCATGAACACGTCCTCGAGCGTCGCCTCGTGGCCCAGACGGTCGCGCGGTCTGCGTCTTGAGCTCCTCCGGCGTGTCCTCGGCGACGACCCGACCGTCGTTGAGGATCGTGATCCGGGCGCAGAGGCGCTCTGCCTCGGCCAGGTCGTGGGTCGTCAGGACGATCGTCGCGTCATGGGTCTGGTTGAGCTCCTCGATGAAGGTCTGGACGTCGAGCTTGCTGCGCGGGTCGAGCCCGGTGGTCGGTTCGTCCAGGAGCAGCAGCGTCGGGCTCGTCAGCAGGGCTCGCGCGATCGCGACCTTCTGCTGCATCCCCCGGCTCATCTGCTCGACGGGCCGTCCGACCCGCTTCTCGCTGATGCCGAGCCGGGCCAGGATCGCGATCGCGTCCCGGCGGGCGGTCTTCCCGTCGAGCCCGTACAGCCGGGCGGCGAACAGCAGGTTCTCCATCGGGCTGAGCTTCTTGAAGAAGGCGGCGTCCACGCTGACCCGGTTGATCAGGCGCTTGACCGCGATCTCGTCGCGCTCGATGTCGTGGCCGAAGACCTCGACCCGACCCGCGTCGAGGGTCAGCAGCCCGCTGATGAGACGGATGAGCGTCGACTTGCCCGAGCCGTTGGCACCCAGGATCCCGTGGATGTCCCCACGCTCGAGGCGCAGCGACACGTCCGTGATCGCGGCCACGGGCTTGCGCTTGCGGCCGACGACGAACGACTTGCTGACGCCCTCCATGAGCAGGGCAGGCACCGCCGACGTCACGGCCGACGTTGCCGGCGTGGCCACCGGGGTCGTCGTCTTCAGTTGGTTGGTCAATGTGGCGGTCACGGGTGTGCTCCAGGGTGCGGTCGGGGAGGTGGTTCCGGACAGAGAACGAGCCGCGGGCTTCAACCGACGTCTCGTCGGGTGGCCTCGCGGCTCGTGGTGTCCGTTCGGTCTGCCGGGTCGAGGCAGGGAAGGGCATCAAAAAAGCCGGGGGCCTGATCTGGGCCCACGGCTCGGGTTCTGTCCGGAAGGCGGTCCTGCCGCCTGCGGCTAGCTCGAGATGGGCACAGATCTCCCGCGATCCGCTGCGCCGATAGGCGCGACGGTGCGTCGGAGATTTAGCAGCATCGTCATTCGGAGACCGCCTCCAAACATGAGCTAGGCGAGGGCGGGCGACTTGCGCGCCGTCGGGAAGTCTAGGCGTCTCGTCAGGGCCGTGTCAACCTCGTCGGATGACGATGTCGGACAGGCGACAGATGACGTAGGCGGGTCGGGTGGGGCCGCCGGTTCGTGCCTGCGGCACGGCCGTGCCGACCTCTGCGCGTGGTCGCAACGCCGAGCGGATGATGCCTAGAGTCCGAGGCGGACGATGGGCCGGACCGGGCTTGCGGCGTTCAACCGGCGCCGCTCCACGACCCTGAATCCAGCCCGCTTGAACATCCCGAGCGTGCCGTGGAACGCGCTGGCCGAGGAGATCCGCTCGCCTCGGGGAACGTCGACCGGGTAGGCCTCGAGTGTCGTCGCGCCGTGGGCGCGGGCGTAGTCGATCGCCGCCGTAAGCAGGTCGCCCGCGACGCCACGACCGCGCGACTTCCGGCCGACGACGAAGCACACGATCGACCAGACGGGCTCATCGTCGATGGGCGCGAGGACCTTGGAGTAGGCCAGCCGCTCGTAGTCCTCGCGCGGCCCCAGGCTCACCCAACCGACGGCGACGTCCTCGTCGTACGCCACGAGGCCCGGAGCGTGATCCCGCCTGCGAGCCGCCGTCGCAAGGACCTCCCGGTTCTCCGCCGGGGTGGCGTTCGTCCAGTCGCGACCGCGCACGCGGAAGTACGAGCACCAGCACCACTTCGGGTCACCACCCCCGTCGAACAGGGTGGCGAGATCGGGGATGCGTTTCGGGGTGAGCGGCTCGATCCTCAGGGCCATGGTCGCGATGCTAGTCGACCGATCGTGTCGCCCCTCGACAGGTACGGCCGGCCCCTCGCGAGCACCCGGTCGGGGGTTTGACGCTCCCCGGGGTCGGCCGTACGCTGGCCGCCCGGAACCCCGGAAACCACCGCAGATCCGTTCGGAGACTACCTTGGCCGACACCTCGCCGACGCGGGGCCGGTGGGCCGTCCGCCACGTGCCACCGACGCCGCGCTCCATCGTGGAGCTGATCCGTGCCGGCACGCTCGATGCCGAGCTGGCGGCCACGCTGTGGCTGCTGATCGAGGGCCGCGTCCCGATCATCGTCGCAGCGCACGATCGGCAGGTCGGCAAGTCCTCGCTCCTCGGCGCGCTCCTCGAGTTCCTCCCCCCCGGCATCCGCACGGTCGAGCTCGCGGGCTCGATGGAGACGTTTGACTGGCTGCCGCAGGCATCCGAACTCGGGTGGCAGCGCTCGAGCGGCGCGACCCGCGCGGACGTCGCCGGGGAACCGGAACGGCCCGGCGGCGCGGGCGGGCCCATCCGCCCGGATGACACGGTCCTGCTCGTCCCCGAGCTGTCCGACCACCTGCCGTCGTATACCTGGGGCGAGGAGGCGCGCATCGCGATCCGCGCTGCGAGCATCGGATACGGCCTGGCGGCCACGATCCACGCGGATTCCCTCGATGAGGTGTTCGAGACGCTCCACCGACCGCCCGTGGCGGTCAACGATGACGAGCTGTCCCGCCTGGGGGTCGTGGTCATCCTCCGGCGTGTCGACGATGGCGTGCGGCGCATCGTCGCCGCGCACTACGTCCGCCCGACCTCGCGCGACGAACACGGACATGTCCAGCGGCTCGGTCCCGCGGTCCTTGCCACCTGGGATCCGAAGGTCGATCGATTCGAGCACTTCGGCTGGGGCGTCATCCCGGAGCTCGCCCTTCGCGTGGGGCGCAAAGCCGGCGACTTCGAGCTCGAGGTCGATCGTCGCCGTGCCGTCCTGACCGGCTTCGTCGAGGCCGGGATCGTCGAGGTCGGCGCCGTGCGTGCCGCCATCGACGTCGCCCGAACCACCTCGACCGACCGCCCCACGCCGGTCACCAACTGAGGTCATCGCATGCCGACCCCCGCGCGCCCCGCCACCATCGCTGAGCTGCGGGCCGCCGGCTGGCGCTCGCGGACCGTCAAGGAGGAGCTTCGAGCCAACCTGCTCGATCGACTCGCCACCGGAACGGCGGTGCTGCCGACGGTCGTCGGCTACGACGAGACCGTCCTCCCCTCGATCGAGAACGCGATCCTCGCCGGACACGACATCGTGTTCCTGGGCGAGCGCGGGCAGGCCAAGACCCGGATCGCACGGCTGCTCGTCGGCCTGCTGGACGAGTGGATCCCGATCGTGCGGGGCGGCGAGCTCAACGACGACCCATACGCCCCAGTGAGCCCGGCCGGGCGTGCCGTCGTCGAGCGGGACGGTCACGACACTGCGGTCGACTGGCTGCCACGCGATCGGCGGTATGCCGAGAAGCTGGCGACGCCCGACATCACGATCGCCGATCTCATCGGCGAGGTGGACCCGATCAAGGTCGCCGAGGGCCGCTACCTCTCCGACGAACTGACGCTCCACTACGGCCTGATCCCGCGTGCGAACCGCGGCATCGTCGCGATCAACGAGCTGCCCGACCTGGCGGAACGGATCCAGGTGGGTCTGCTGAACGTGCTCGAGGAACGCGACGTGCAGATCCGCGGGTTCACCGTCCGGTTGCCCCTCGATCTGTATGTCGTGGCATCTGCGAACCCCGAGGACTACACGTCGCGTGGCCGCATCATCACCCCGCTCAAGGACCGCCTCGGGTCGCAGATCCGGACACACTACCCGCGGACGCTCGATGACGAGATGTCGATCGTCCGCCAGGAGAAGCATCGCTTCGGGGTCGCCGACGGTGCGCCGATCGTCGTCGTGCCCCCGTTCATGGAGGAGACCGTCGCGGAGCTGACCCACCTCGCCCGCCGCTCGCCGGAGATCAGCCAGCGCTCGGGGGTGTCGGTCCGCGTGTCGGTGGCCAACCTGGAGGTCCTCGAGGCGGCCGCCCTGAAGCGCGCGATCCGGCTTGGCGAATTGCTGGGTGCGCCACGCGTCTCGGACCTGGGAGCGGTCGTCGCATCGACGGTCGGCAAGGTCGAGCTGGAGTCGGTCGGCGACGAGTCGCCCGAGGAGCGCATCGTCGAGCGGCTGATCACGAAGGCGCTATACGCGACTTTCACGCGCCGGGTCACGCTCGATGACCTCGATCCGGTGGTCGACGCGTTCGAGGACGGCTTCACCGTCGAGACCGGCGAGCGCACCCCCTCGCGCGAGTACGTGGCATGGGCACGCGAGGTGCCGGGCCTGAACGACGCGGTGCGCGACCTCGGCACGTTCGACGTGACCGACGGCGCCGAGGAGCCCGCGGTCGTGGCGTCCGCTGTCGAATTCCTGCTGGAGGGCCTGCACCTCGCCCGACGCATCAACAAGGAACGCGTGCCCGGCGGGACGGTCTACCACCGGTGACCGCGTACACGCCGGACCCGCGGGATCTCGGCGGTCGGGTCGCCCCCGCACAGCCGGCGGACGATGATGCCCTGGCGGCGCTGGCACGCCGGGCGCGGTACTCGCGCTGGGACGGCACCCAGCGGCTGCCCGATCTCGATGCGGACGAGATCCTCGACGAACTCTCCAATGACGTGATGGCGGAGGGCGACCTGGCCGAGGCGCTCCGTCGGCTCATGGAGCGTGGCTGGCGAAGCGGTGACCCGACCCGCCCGGACCTGCCTGGCCTTCAGGACCTCATGGACCGCCTGGGCCGCCAGCGTCAGGAACTCCGGGACCGGTTCGACCTCGGGGACGTGCTCGGAGACATCCGGCACGAATTGGACGAGATCGTCGCCCAGGAGCGGGCCGGTGTGGAACGACGACTGGAACGGTCGAGCCAGGGACCCGACCCGGACCTCCAGGACCTTCTCCGCGACGTGGCAGCCAGGCGGCTCGACCAGCTCGACGCTCTGCCCGGCGACGTTGGCCAGCGCATCCGCGACCTGCGCGAGTACGACTTCCTGGAGCCCGACGCGCGGAGCCGCTTCGACGAGCTCGTGGAGCGGCTCGGCAAGCAGGTCCTCGACCAGTTCATCGGCGGCATGAGCGACGCGATCCGATCCATGACGCCCGAGGACCTCGCCGCCAATCGCGACATGGTGCGCGATCTCAACGAGCTCATCCGTGAGCGGATCGGTGGCGGCGACCCGGACGTCCGCGACTTCCTCGCCAAGCACGGCCGCTTCTTCCCGGGCGCACAGAGCTTCGACGACATCATCGACCAGCTGGCCCAGCGCATGGCGGCGATGCAGTCGCTGCTGCGCTCGATGAGCCCCCAGCAGCGGGCCGAGCTCGAGTCGATGATGGAGGCGCTCCTGCGCGACGATCGTCTGCTCCTCGACCTCGCCGAGCTCGCATCGAACCTCGACCTCCTGCTGCCAGGCGGTCTCGGCGATCGTGTCCGCTTCGACGGCGAGGAGTCGCTCACGCTCGATGGTGCGCTCGCCCAGATCGGCCGCCTCCAGGCCATGGAGCGGCTGGAGGACGCGCTCACTGACGTCGACGGCCCCGGCGATCTTGCGGGCATCGATCGCGAGCAGGTCCGCCAGCTCATGGGCGATGACGGCGTGCGCGACCTCGAGGCGCTGGACGACCTTGCCCGGAGGCTCGAGGAAGCCGGCTACCTGACCCGCGACGGCGAGCGCCTCGAGCTGACGCCACGCGGCAGCCGCAAGATCGGCCAGAAGGTCCTCGACGACCTGTTCGCCCGGCTCGAGCGCGACGCGTTCGGCGGCCATCGGGTCGACCGGGGCGGACGCGGCGGCGAGCGCGAGGAGACCACGAAGCCGTTCGAGTTCGGCGACGCGTTCCACCTGGACCTGCGGGGCACGCTCACGAACGCGCTTGCGCGTGAGGAGAATGCGCCTGCACGGCGGAGTGCACGCGGCGTCCGCCTCATCCCCGGCGACTTCGAGGTGTTCCGGACCGAGCAACTGACCCGCACCGCGACCGTGCTCCTGGTGGACATGAGCCGCTCGATGCTGCTACGAGGTTGTTTTCTCGCGGCCAAGAAGGTGGCCGTCGCGCTCGACACATTGATCCGGACGCAGTACCCGCGTGACCACCTGTCGGTGATCGGGTTCGCGTACTACGCACGCGAGATCCGGCCGGGCGCCCTGGCGGAGCTATCGTGGCACGGGTACGAATACGGGACGAACCTGCAGCACGGACTGCTGCTGGCGCGCCGCATCCTGGCCAGGGAGGCGTCGGCCAACAAGGAGATCGTCGTCATCACCGACGGCGAGCCGACGGCGCATTTCGAGGGCGGGCAGGTCGAGTTCAGCTACCCGCCGACGCGCCGGACGATCAGCGAGACCCTTCGGGAAGTGCAGCGCTGCACGAAAGAGGGCATCACGATCAACACCTTCATGCTGGAGCGGTCCAGGGCCCTGGCGGAGTTCGTGGCCCATATGACGAAGCTCAACCGCGGCCGGGCGTTCTACGCCACGCCCGAACGGCTGGGGGAGTACGTCCTCGTCGACTTCGTCGGGAGGCGCTCGAAGCGGGTGTCGTAGCGACTATCCTCCGACGTGTTGGCCGCTCCTACGGCGGCGATCGAGGAGGGTCGGCATGGCTTGGCTATTCCCGTGGTTGCTGTTCCTGCACGTCCTCGGGGCGATCGTGGCGTTCGGCCCGACGTTCGCCTTCTCGATCCTGGGAGCGATGGGCGGCGCGGAGCCGCAACACGCCAACTTCGCGACACGGGTTTCCGACGCGATCTCGTCGAAACGGGTCCTGCCCGTCGGCATCACCCTACCGATCACGGGCCTGGCGATGATCGCCGTGGTCGGGATCAACCCGCTCGAGCGTGAGCGTTGGTGGCTCGCGCTCGGGATCGTGCTGTACCTCATCGCCTACGGGTACGGGTTCTTCGTGCAGCGGCATCTCGTCGAGCGCGTCATCGCGATGACCTCCTCGCCACCACCGCCGGGGGCGAGCGGCCCACCGCCCGAGCTCATGGCGCTCATCCGGCGCATCCAGCGCGGGGGGATCGGGATGGGCCTGCTCATCGTGGCCATCGTCTTCCTGATGGTCGTGAAGCCAAGGATCTGACTCCGACGAACGTCCATGGCGCGCGTCGCCGACCGTCGATGGCCGGCGTGGGCCGCGGAGGCGAGGCTCGGGGGCAGCACCGCTCCCGACAAGCCCATCCGACACTAGGAGCCCACGACCAATGGACCTCGGTCTCATCGCCCTTCGACTCGCGCACGTCGTCGCCGGTGCCGCCTGGGTGGGCGGCGCCTTCGTGATGATCCTGCTCGTCACCAGGACGGCTCGGTTGCGCGGTGCCGACGGTGACGCGTTCATCACCACCCTGCTGACCAAGGGCAAGGCGGCCCGTTATTTCGAGATCGCGGCGGTCACGACCGTGCTCGCCGGCGGCCTGTTGTACTTCCGCGCCTCGGGTGGATTCCAGCTCGCCTGGATCACCAGCCCGAGCGGCATCGGCTTCACGATCGGGGCGCTCGCCGCCATCGTGTCGCTTGTGTGGGGCGGACTGGTCGTCGGTCCGGCCGGCCAGCGCGCCGCAGCCATCGAAGCCGAGGTCGGGACGGCCGGCGGCGTCGCGACGGTCGCCCAGACGACCGAGCTCGATGCGATCCGCCAGAAGCTGAGCCGCTTCGCCGTGGCCGATCTCGCCCTGCTGGGCACGGCCGTGGTCACGATGGCGACTGCACGCTACTGGTGATCCCCGGCCGGCCCGCGCCCGGCGCGACGGCCTGTCGCCGTACCATGACGGGGAACGACTGCCAAGGAGACGCCTCGCCGTGCCCCACGTCGCCACCTCGACCGCCGACCTGCTGACGACCATCCGCGCTGCGGCCCATCTCGAGGGCGACGTGCTCGTCATCGACGACGAGGCGGCAGTCCGATCCACCGCGATCCGCGACCTTGCCTGGACGGCGGCGTTCTCGACGGATGACGCGACCCAGGCGGCGGCCCAGTGGATCGTCTGGGAGGCGAGCCAGGCACTCGGTGCGCAGAGCGCCAGCATCCAGGAGCTGTATGCCGCCCGCGGACGGGGCGAGGTCGCGGGGTTCACGGTGCCCGCGGTCAACCTCCGAGCCCAGACGTTCGACATGGCTCGCACGGCGTTCGAGGCGGCCGCCAGCGCGGATGTCGGCGCCGTGATCTTCGAGATCGCGCGAAGCGAGCAGACATACACGTACCAGCGCCCGATCGACTTCTCGACCGCCGTGCTCGCCGGCGCGATCGCCGCCGGCTGGCGCGCTCCTGTCTTCATCCAGGGCGATCACTACCAGTTCAATGCCAAGAAGTACGCCGCCGACCCGGAGGCCATGACCGAGGAGATCCGCCGAGCCTGCCGTCTCGCCATCGAGGCGGGCTATCGGAACATCGACATCAATTCCTCGACCCTCGTGGACCTGTCGAGGCCGACCGTCGACGACCAGCAACGCGAGAATTACCGGCGTGCCGCCGAGCTGACCACGCTGATCCGCACGCTCGAGTCGGACGGGGTGACGATCAGCGTGGGGGGCGAGATCGGCGAGGTCGGGTCGCAGAATTCGACCGTCGAAGAGCTGCGCGCCTACCTCGACGGTTTCCGCCGGGAGCTCGAAGAGCGGATGCCCGACGTCGTGGGGCTGTCCAAGGTGAGCGTCCAGACCGGAACGAGTCATGGCGGCGTGCCGTTGCCCGATGGCAGCGTCGCCGAGGTCAAGCTCGATTTCGACGTGCTGCAGAAGCTTGGTGACGTCGCCCGCCGCGAGTACGGGTTGGCCGGTGCGGTCCAGCACGGCGCGTCGACGCTGCCGGACGAGCTCTTCCATCGCTTCCCGGCGGTCGAGACGGCTGAGATCCACCTCGCGACAGGCTTCCAGAACACCCTCTTCGACCACGCTGCGTTCCCCGAGGACCTTCGCAGTGCCATCGAGCGCTGGTGCTCGGAGGAGGCCGCAGACGAGCGCAAGCCCGACCAGACCGACGAGCAGTTCATCTATACGACCCGGAAGAAATCCATCGGCCCGTTCAAGCGCGAGCTGTGGGATCTGCCGACGAAGGATGAGATCCTCGCGACCCAGCGGCGCAAGATGTCCTTCCTCTACACGGAACTCGGCGTGAACGGCACCCGCGAGATGATCAGCGCCTACATCCGGCCGGTCGAAGTCCACCGGCCGATGCCGGAGGCGTTGCGCGAGGCCGTCGCCGCAGGCTGAGCGGCGACGAACGCCTGGTCCGTCCCTGGACGGATGTCCATGGCCTCGCCGCAGCCGATGGCCGCATCGTCCCCGGGTCCCGTCGTGCGCGCCGGGTCCCACGCTGTCCACCACACGGACCAACCGGAGAGCGATCGATGACCGTCACCACATCCGCCCCGAGCGCCGAGGCTCGCCGCGACGACCTCGCTGGCCGCCTGCTTGCCGCCGCGCTCGGCGCACTCGACATGCAGGCCGTCTACGTCGGGGACCGGCTGGGTCTCTATCGCGCGCTCGACGAGGGCGGGCCGGCTACGGCGTCGGAGCTGGCGGAGCGAGCCGGCATCCACCCTCGCTACGCGCGCGAGTGGCTCGAGCACCAGGCCGTTGGGGCGGTCCTGGACGTCGACGACGTCAGCGCCGAACCCGACGGCCGGCGCTACACGCTGCCCGACGGCCACGCGGCAGTGCTGATCGACCCGGAGAGCCCGTGGCTCGTCGCACCGCTCGCCCGGTTCGTGAGGGGCGCTGCACGGACGATGCCCGCCTTGCTCGATGCCTATCGCACGGGTCAAGGCGTCGACTGGGCGGACTACGGTCCCGACGTCGTCGAGGCGCAGGAAGCGATGAACCGCCCGCAGTTCGCCGCATTCGTCGGTGACTGGATCGGCGCCCTCCCGGACATCGCGGCGCGGCTCCGCGCGGGCGACGGACGTGTCGCGGATGTGGCCTGCGGGACCGGCTGGTCATCCATCTCGATCGCCCGGGCGTTCCCCGGGATCCAGGTCGACGGGATCGACATCGACGCAGGCTCCATCGAGCGCGCCAGGATGCATGCCGAGCACGAACGCATGACCGACCGGGTCTCGTTCGTGTCCGGCGACGCGGCCGACGCGGGGAGTGCCGGTCGCTACGACCTGGTCACGATCTTCGAGGCCGTCCACGACATGGCCCAGCCGGCCGCGGTCCTCGCCACGGCGCGGCGGCTATTGAAGCCGGGTGGGGCCGTCCTGATCGGCGACGAGCGGGTGGCGGAGACGTTCACGGCCCCGGGCGACGAGGCCGAGCGGCTGTTCTACGGCTACAGCGTGGTGGCGTGCCTGGCGAACGGCCTCTTCGAGGGGCCATCGGTCGGGACCGGCACGGTGCTTCGGCCGGCCGCGCTCGAGGCCATCGCGCGCGAAGCGGGCTTCAGCGGCTTCACGGTCCTCCCCGTCGAGCACGACTCGTTCCGGTTCTACCGCCTGGATCCGTAGCCCAGGCTGATCGGCCCTGCGCCGCCCCGCGCGGGGCGGCCGAGTCTCGTCCGCGCCCGGGATTAAGGCGTTGACGACCTCCATCGCGGTGCTATCCTCGCGCACGTCCGTCCCGCTTGAGGGAGCCAAGGACGGATGTCCCAAGCGTCCTCGTGTCACTCCCACAGGTCAGCCGCGCGCCCCCCAGCGTGGCGGTACGAGGAGGAGATCGTGGCGGGATCTGTCAATCAGCAGGACGTCTCGGAGCGCGACGACGCCCACCTGCGCTCGCTCGGCATCAAGCCCGAACTCAAGCGAACGCTCGGCTTTCTCGCGAACTTCGCCGTCGCCTTCAGCTACATCAGCGTGGCTACGGGCACCTTCACGAACCAGGCCGTGGCGTTCGGTGTCGGCGGCCCCGCCATCTTCTGGGCGTGGCCGCTGGTCATCCTTGGCCAGACGTTCGTGGCGTTGAATTTTGCCGAGCTCTCGAGCCATTTTCCGGTTGCCGGCTCGATCTACCAGTGGTCCAAGCGGCTCTCGAACCGGACGCTCGGCTGGTTCACGGGTTGGATCTATTTCTGGGCCGGGGTGGTGACCGTGGCCGCGGTCGCCGCGACGGTGCCCCTGGTGCTCTCGACGGTCATGGGCTTCGACCTCGCCAGCGCCTCGCCGGTTCCGGGCCTCGACATGTGGCAGTTCGTCGGCGTCGCGGCGCTTATCACCACGACGGCGATCAACAGCATCGGCGTCCGATTGCTCGCGACCATCAACAACATCGGGGTAGCAGCGGAGATCGTGGGGATGGTGGTCTTCGCGTTGATCCTGCTCTTCTTCGCCAATCATCAGTCGCCAGCGATCCTCTTCGACACATCCTTCACGAGCGACCTCGGCGGAGGCAGCTACGTGCCGGTGTTCCTGGTCGGGATGTTCATGGCGCTGTTCGTCGTCTACGGCTTCGATACCGCCGGGACTTTCGGTGAGGAGACGCTCGATGCGGGCCGTCAGGCGCCGCGCGGCGTCCTGTCGTCGATCTGGCTGTCGGGGCTCGTTGGCGCGGTCTTCCTCCTGGCCGTAACGCTTTCATTCCAGGATGTGGGCGCCGCGGTCGCCACAGGGCAGGCTTTCGGCTTCCCGATCGCGGACACGATCCTCGCGAACCTCACGTTCGTCCTGTTCGGGGACTTCACGATGGGCAAGCTCTACCTCGTCGTGATCTTTATCGCCGTCTACGTCTGCACGCTCGCGATCCAGGGCGCCACGGTCCGGCTGATGTTCTCGATGGGTCGCGACCGGCGCCTGCCATTGGGCGCTCTATGGGGGCACGTCAGCCCGACCCTGCAGACCCCGGTGTACGCGTCGATCGCGGTCGGCGTCCTCGCTGCGGTGCCGCTGCTCGTGATGGGGGCCCTTGGGTCGATCTACCTGGCGATCGCGGCCACGGGCATGATCTATCTCGCCTACTTCCTGTGCAACCTCGGGGTGTTCGCGGCGCGACGGCGCGGTTGGCCCACGACGACGGCGTTCTTCAGCCTCGGGAATTGGGGAACCGTCATCAACGCCCTTGCCCTCGTCTGGGGTGGCCTGATGATCATCAACATCGGGCTGTGGACATGGCCCGAGGTGTTCGGCCAGTTCGGAAACGACCTGCGAAACACCTGGTCGAACCCGTTCATCAATACGTTCATCGCCGTCGGCAGGAATCCGGACGGCTCCGCCAACGTCCTGACCGGGCTGCCCGCGATCCCCGTCTTCGAGGCGCTCGTGGGCACTGTTCTCTTCTTCGGCGCCATCTACTACCTCCTCGTCGCCCGCCGCCGCGAGGATCGCGTCGAGGTCGACCTCGCCACCGGCGAGGCCGTCATCGGCTAGGCAGCAATCCTCGGGAGGAGGCGATGCGGCGCGGCGAGCGATCGTCGCGCCGCATCTCGTTTCCGGCAGGAGGGGGAGCGATGACCGACGACGGCGCCCTGGGCGGCGACCTGCGTGATGACCTGGTGCGGGCGATGCAACGGGTCCCGGAGCTCGCCGACCGCGAGCTCGTCCTGACAGCACTGAGCGGCGGGATCACGAACCGCAACTTCCTCGTCACGATCCCCGACGCCGCCGAGCGCTACGTCATCCGGCTCGCCGGTAACGATACCCACCTCCTCGGCATCAGCCGCGAGGTCGAGCACGCCGCGACTGTCGCCGCAGCGGGGGTCGGCGTCGGCCCGGAGGTCACCGCCTTCATCCGGCCGGAGGGCTACCTGGTCACGCGGTTCATCGATGGCTCGCCCGTCAGCGACGAGGCGGTCCACCTGCCCGACACCCTGGAGCGCGTGGCGCAGTCCCTGCGGCGCATCCATGAGGGGCCGCCGATCCCTGGCCTCTTCGTGCCGCTTCGCATCGTGGAGGCGTACCGCGCCCTCGCGGCGGCACGCGGCGTCCGGATCCCGCCGGCGTACGACATCGCCGCGCTCATCGGCCGGCGCATCGAGATCGCCTGTCTCGCCAACCCGGTCGAAGCCAGGCCGTGCCACAACGACCTGCTCAACGCGAATTTCATCGATGACGGGGCGCGCATCCGGATCGTCGACTGGGAGTACGCGGGGATGGGCGACCCGTTCTTTGACCTCGGCAACTTCAGCGTCAACCACGACCTGACGGCGGACGAGGACGCTCACCTGCTCGCGGCCTATGGCGAGGGCGGCCGACTCGACCACCTCGCGCGCCTCACGCTGATGCGCATCGTCTCGGATTTCCGCGAGGCCATGTGGGGCGTCCTGCAGCAGGGGATCAGCACGCTCGACGTCGACTTCGTCGCCTATGCGGCGGAGCACTTCGATCGGCTGCGATCGAACGCCTCGACGCCCGCCTTCGAGCGCGCGCTGCGCGCGGTCAGCGTGGAGCCCGGCCGCCCGTAGGCTCGGTCAGTGGCAGGGCGCCGTCCCGCGGTCGCTGAAATCGCTGCCGGCCGTGGCGATGAATTCCCATTCGTACGACCCGTCGCGAAGCGTCAAGGCGAGCACCCCATGGACCCCGGTCACCCGCAGCTCGCTGTTGGGCTTGGGCTCCTCGAACGCGCGCAGCTCGGTTCCGCCGGTGCCGACGACGAACTCGCGCATACCGCGTTCGGGATCCGGGTCGCCGTCCGGATCCTGCGGGGCAAAGCGCTCGTAGTTGTGGTCGTGCCCGCTGAGGATGACGTCGGCGTCCGCCTCATACAGCCGCTCCCAGAACGTGCTCACGGACCGGCTGTTGCCGTGATAGCCGGAGCTGAACCGCGGGTGGTGCCAGTACGCGACCGTGCACCGGGCATCAGAGGCCGCGAGGTCGGCCTCGAGCCATTCGACCTGCCGCGAATCGCCATCGCAGCCGCCGACCTCGTCGCATGACGAATCCAGCACGATGACATGCCAGGTGCCCAGGTCGTAGGAGTACCACGACGCCCCGTCCGGGCCGGTGGCGCTGGCGCCGAAGTAGCCGAGATAGCCATCGAGGTTGCCGCGACCCCAGTCGTGATTGCCAGCGGAAGGCCGGGTCCGCGCCAGGTGGCGACCCCAGTTCGGGTGGTAGCACTCGCGGAACTGTTTCGGCGTCCCGTTGCCGTACGCGTTGTCGCCAAGGGTGAAGACCGTCCCGGCGATCCCGTCAAGGAGGCTGGCCGTGGAGTCGTCGTCGTCCTCCCCGCAATCCCCGATGTCGCCGGCGCCGACCAGGACTGGATCGCCGGACGGGGCGGGGGTGGGGTCGGGCACTTGGGAGCTCGTCGGGCTGGGGCTCGGCACGGTCGCCGTGGAGCTGCTGGGCCCGGGATCGAACGAGGCTGGCCCGCTCGCCGTCGGCGATGGCACCAGACCGCCGCTCGAGGTCGGCTCCGCGGCGGCCCCACGGCCGATGATCCGGGTGACTCCGAGCAGCAGCGCGAGGACCGCGACGAAGACGATCGCCGCGAGCGCGACGTCGCGTGGCCCGACCCGCACGGGCCCCGGGGCGACGGGTCCCGGGTCCGGAATCGGCTGTCGTGTGGTGGGATCGTCGGTCATGGTCACGCCAGACTATTCGATGCATGCCCATCGACGCTGCAACTGGCGCGCGGTGCTGGTGCTCCGCCGCTACGCTTTCTGGGATGGAGCACGCCCGGGCGGTGATCATCGGCGGCGGCGTCGGGGGCACCTCGATCGCTTACCACCTGACCGAGCTTGGCTGGCGTGACGTGGTGCTCGTCGATCGCGCGGAGCTGACGAGCGGGTCCACGTTCCACTCGGCCGGCCTCGTGGGGCAGCTGCGCAGCTCCGTGACCCTGACCAGGATGATGATGTACGGGGCCGAGCTCTACCGGCGTCTCGCGGTCGAGACGGGGGTCGATCCGCAGTGGCACGAGGTCGGGTCGCTGCGCCTGGCCTCGACACCCGAGCGGGATGCGGAGCTGCGCCGGCAGGCCGGCTGGGCCAAGACGTTCGGGTTGCCCCTCGAGCTCATCGGTCCGCAGAAGGCGCAGGCGTTGTTCCCGCTCATGTCCACCGAGGGGGTACGCAGCGCCGTGCACTTGCCGACCGATGGCTGGCTGGATCCGAACGGCCTGGCCCAGGCGCTCGCGGCCGGGGCGCGCGCCCGCGGCGCCATCATCCGCCCGCACACGAGGGTCGTCGCCATCGCCGTTGATGGTGGCCGGGTGACCGGCGTCACGGTCGAGCACCGCGGCGAGCGTGAGGAGATCGCGGCGGACGTCGTCGTCAACGCCGGCGGCATGTTCGCACCGGAGATCGGGTGGATGGTCGGGGTGACCGTGCCCCTGATCCCGATCGCCCACCAGTACCTGTTCACGGAGGCGATCGACGGTGTCGATACGAGTCTGCCCCAGCTCCGCGACCCGGACAACCTCGTGTATTTCCGCGAGGAGGTCGGTGGTCTGTGCATGGGTGGCTATGAGCGTGAGCCGGCGCCGTGGGGGCTTGACGGGATCCCGCCCGACTTCAACGGCAAGCTCCTGGGGCCCGACATGCCGCGCTTCGAATCGATCATGGAAGGCGCGATCCGGCGGGTCCCAGCGATGGCGGACGCGCGGGTCAGTCGCGTGATCAACGGACCCGAGGCGTTCACCCCGGACAACGAGTTCATCCTCGGGGAGTCGGACGTTCGCGGCTTCTGGGTGGCCGCCGGCTTCTCCGCACACGGCATCGCCGGCGCGGGTGGCATCGGGCGGCAGATGGCGAGCTGGATCGTCGAAGGAGAGCCGGAGCTCGACCTGTGGAAGATGGACATCCGGCGGTTCGGGGCGGCGTATCGGTCGAGGGCGTACACCCTCGCCCGATCGATCGAGAACTACGCGACCTATTACGACATCCACTACCCGAACGAGGAGCGGGGTGCCGGGCGGCCACTGCGGACGTCGCCGACCTATGCCGACCTGGTGGAGCAGGGGGCCGAGTTCGGAGAAAAGTCCGGATGGGAACGCCCGAATTGGTTCGAAGTCAATGAGCCGTACGGTGACCCCGACCTTCGACCGCGCGGTTGGGCCGGACGTCATTGGTCACCGGCGATCGCCGCCGAGGCGCTGGCAACGAGGCGGTCGGCGGCCCTCTTCGACGAGACGTCGTTCTCGAAGGTCGAGGTGTCGGGTCCCGGCTCGGCCGCCTTCCTGCAGTACCTGGCCGCCAACGATGTCGATCGAGCGGTCGGGTCGGTGACCTACACCCAGCTGCTGAACCAGCGCGGCGGGATCGAATCAGACCTGACGATCACGCGCCTCGCGGCGGACCGCTACCTGCTGGTGTCCGGCACCGCATTCGGGGGTCATGACCTCGCCTGGTTGCGCAAACATCTCCCGACGGATCGGTCGGCCGAGGTGCGCGACGTCACGTCGGCGCTGGTGTGCTTCGGGATCTGGGGCCCACGCACCAGGGACATCCTTGGCCCGCTGACGCGGGACGACCTCTCGAACGGAGGATTCCCGTACCTCACGGCGCGCGAGATCACGCTGGGCCATGTCCCAGTCACCGCGCTTCGTGTCACCTATGTCGGCGAGCTCGGATGGGAGCTCTACGCCCCGACCGAGTACGGCCGCACGCTCTGGGCCACGATCCGGGAAGCAGGCCAGGCGCATGACCTGTTCGACGGCGGGTACCGGGCGATCGAGGCCCTGCGGCTCGAGAAGGGGTACCGCGCGTGGTCGACCGACATCACGCCGGATGAGACGCCGTTCGAAGCCGGGATCGGGTTCGCGGTGGCGCTCGACAAGGGCGTCGACTTCATCGGGCGCGCGGCGCTGGTCGCGGCCAAGGCCGCCGGCCCGCGCAAGCGCCTGCGCTGCCTCGTGCTCGACGACCCCCTGGCCGTGTGTCTCGGCAATGAGCCGGTTCGGGTCGACGGCGTCCTCGTCGGTCGGGTGACGAGCGGCGGCTACGGCTTCTCGGTCGAGCGCTCGATCGCCTACGCGTACCTCCCACCGGACCGTGGCATCGGCACGCGCGGGGACGTCGAGCTCTTCGGTGAGTGGGTCGGCTTCGAGGTGGTCCGCGAGCCCTTGTACGACCCCACCAACGAGAGGATCCGGGCATGAGCGCGAACGGGGCGACGGGTGACGCCGGGAGCGGCGGTAGGGGCAGCCGCGGCGCCGGGGCCGGCGGCGCCAAGGACGTATCCGGCGGCGCCGGGTACGGGGCCGACTGGTCCGCGTCGCTCCGGAACGGCACGGATGAAGAACTGCGTCGCTGGCTCGAGGTCGCGGTCGCTGCCTGCGATGAGGCCGACGACATCGCTCGTGGCCACTTCCGGCGGGACCTGCAGATCACCACCAAACCCGACCGCACGTTCGTGACGCAGGCGGACACCGCCATCGAGCGGCGTATCCGCGAGCGGCTCGCCGACGCCTTCCCGGATCACGGTCTGGTCGGCGAGGAGTACGGCACGGAGGCCGGCGACGCTTCGGTCCGCTGGTACATCGACCCGATCGATGGGACCCACAACTACATCCGCGGGGTCCCGCTCTTCGGGACGCTCCTCGCCGTGGAGCGGGACGGGGAGCTGCAGGCGGCCGTGATCTCGGCACCGGCGCTTGACGAGCGCTGGTGGGCGCACCGCGGGGGAGGCGCCTGGGCGCGCAACCGCGGCGAGCAGCCACGCCGGATCTCGGTCTCGGGGGTGACCGACCTCGCCGACGCCCAGGTCCTCTACGGCTCGGGCCGGGACGTCGTGGCCTCGGGTCGCGCGCCGGGGTTCGAGGGGCTCCTTCGCGAGGTCTGGCGGGAGCGCGGGTTCGGCGACTTCTGGGGATATGCCCTGCTCGCCGAGGGTGCGGCGGAGGCGATGATCGAGGTCGATCTCTCGCCCTGGGATGCCGCAGCCCCGACGGTGCTCATCGAGGAGGCGGGGGGTCGCGTGACGGATCTCGAGGGGCGTCGGGCGATCGACGCGGGGACGTTCCTCGCCTCGAACGGCCTGCTTCATGCGCCGATCCTCGAGCGGTTGCGATCACGCGGGCAGGAAGCGCCCCCCTGACGACCCGACCCGGTCCCCGTCAGTCCGCGACTGCCACCCGTGCCTCGGCGGCGCGCCCCGCCTCCTCCAGCGCGATGCGTTGGTCACGGGCCATCCGCCGGCTCGAGAGGATCGTGTTCAGGGCGACGAGCCCGACCGCGACCACGAACACCATCGTGCCGATCACGTGGATCTGCGGGGGCAGGTTGTTGCGGATGCTGGCCCAGACCCAGACCGGGAACGTCTGCTCGGTCCCGGCCGTGAACTGCGTGATGATGAAGTCGTCGATCGACAGCGAGAACGCGAGCAGGGCGGCGGCCAGGATCCCGGGCAGGATCAGCGGGAAGGTCACCTTCCAGAACGTCGTCCACTCGTTGGCCCCGAGGTCCATCGCCGCCTCCTCGAGGTGACGCGGAAACCCCTGCATCCGGGCCCGAACGGTCACGACCACGTAGCTGATGTTGAACATGATGTGCGCGATCAGGATGGTCTGGAGGCCGAGCGGGAAGAAGGCGCCGCCGGTCAGCGTGCGCCACGGCTCGGTCGCAGTGCCGACGAACAGTGTCAAGAGGCTGGCGCCCAGGACGATCTCGGGCGTGGCCATCGGGATGAATACGAACAGGTTCGTCGCCGAGCGGCCCCGGAACTGGTAGCGCGTCAGGGACAGGCCGATCAGCGTCCCGAGGGCCGTCGCGACGAGCGTCGAGATGAAGGCCACGATAAGGCTGGTCATGAGGGCATCGCCAAGACGCGGCCGCCCGAACGGATTGGCCCAGGCCGCAAGGGACAGCTCGCCCCACACGAAGTTGAAACGCCCCGGCGGATCGTTGAACGAGAAGGCGATCATCACGATGATCGGGACGAGCAGGTAGAGGATCGCCGCCGCGGTGAGCAGGGGCACGCCCCAGCGCTCGAACGCCCGCAGGATCGGGCCGCCACGCCCGGCCGTTCGCGGCGCGCCGACCGCCAGCCCCGGTGCGACCTCCGGCGCGACGCTCACGACCGACCTCCGGTCAGCTCCTCGGTCCCCAGGACTCGGGCATAGACGAGGATCGCCACGAGGATCCCGGCCATGAGGATGAACGACAGCGCGGCGGCCGTCGGGTAATCGTTCTGCTGCAGGAACCGGTTCTGGATGACGTTGCCGATCATCTGCGTCCGCGGGTTGCCGAGCAGCTCGACGTTCACGAAGTCGCCGATCGCGGGGATGAAGACGAGGATGGAGCCCGCGAACACGCCCGGCAGGCTGAGGGGCCAGACGACACGCACGAAGGACTCCGAGATCAGGAAGGCCCCGATCGCCCCACCGACGACCGCGCCCCCGGCCACCGCTGCGAGGAACCCGACAAGTCCGCCACCCTCGAACGAGGCGTAGTCGAGACCGGCGAGCAGGGCCGCCGCGACCAGTCCACCCGCGATCGATCCGGCGATCGCGCCGCCGCGACGCCACGGCCCCGCGTACAGGTCGCGAGCCGCCTCGATGAGCCGCCGGTCGACCTTCTCGAGCGCCACATAGAGCGGCAGCACCATGAACGGCAGGAACTGGTAGGTGAGGCCGGATACGACCGCCAGCGGTGTGCCGATGACGCTGAAATTGTCGGGCACGATCCCGAGGGTGTCACGGACGACGGCCAGGAACGGCCCCTGATCGCCGAGCAGGATCCGCCACGAGATGGTGCGGATGAGGAAGCTCGTGAAGAACGGCGCGATCACGAGGAACAGCAGCAGCGTGCGGTACCGGCCGCCGCGGAACGCGATCCCGTAGGCGAGCGGGTAGCCGATGAGGAAGCACAGCAGGGTCGCCATCCCGCCGTACACGAGCGAGTTGCGGAAGTTGTCCGGGAACCTCCCGAAGGCGCCGAAGTAGTTGTCAAAATCCCAGGCAAAGGTCCAGCCCTGTCCGATGCTTCCCGTGGACAGCGACATCAGGACCATCTGGATGTTCGGCAGCACGAAGAACAGGGCCAGCCACAGCAGGCCCGGCGCCATGAGCAGGTACGGCAGGAGCCAGCGGCGACGGGTCACCGCGGCCCCCTGCGCACCGCTCGGCTCCCGCGAACGCGGCTAGACGCCGGCCAGGTCGGCGTACAGCTCGTTGACGGTCGCTTCATCCGCCTCGGAGAAGTTCGGCTGTGGGTGCTGCTTGGCGGTCACGTCGGCCGGTGGGAAGAGGAGCGGGTTGCTGCCGGCCTCGGGATCGAGGGTCGTGATGGCCTCCGCCACGCCCTTCACCGGACTGATGTAGTAAACCCAGTTGGCCAGCCGCGCGGCCCGGTCCACGTCGTAGACCCAGTCCATCATCAGCTCGGCCGTGTACTTGTTCTCGGCGCCCTTGGGGATGAGCATGTTGTCGGTCCAGATCATCGACCCCTCCTCGGGGTAGACGAAGACATCGTCGGGCCCGGCCGATGACGCGAGGTCACCCGACCAGACGATCGCGGCCCACGTGTCGCCGCTGCCGAAGTCGGTCAGGTACTCGTTGCCCGTGAATGCCTTGATATGGCCGCTGTCGACGAAGGGCTTGAGGTAGTCGTGGACGGCCTGGGCGTCCGCGACGGTCATCGATTCGGCCGGGGTGTCCGACGCCTGGCCCAGCCCCTGGAGGGCGAGGTGGACGAGGGGGAACGTGTCGCGCACCTCGGTGAGCAGCGTGACCTTGCCGGAGAACGCGGGGTCGAACAGGTCGGCGACCTTCGTCAGGGCACGGCCCGTGGACTTGCTGTTGTAGCCGACACCGGTCCCACCTGACTGCCAGGGGAAGTGGAACTTCATGTCCGGGTCCCACGGCAGGCCCTTGAGTTCGTCCCGCACGTTCGCGAGCGCGGTCGCGACGTTGGCCGGATCGAGCTCCTCGACCCAGCCCGCCGCCACGACCTTGGCGGCCATCCAGTCCGTGAGGACGATGAGGTCCCAGCCGGTGGAGACACCCGCTTCGAGCTGCGGGCGGATCGTGGCCATGAAGGACTCGTTGTCCTCGATCTGCGCGTTCGCGTACTCGACCGTGACGTCGTACTGCGTCTCGAACTCGACGAGCGTGGGCGAGGTCACGCCGTCGTCCTCGACATCGATGTAGGCGTCCCAGTTCGCGAACTGGAGCGGGCCCGTCGCGGTCCCGGCGCCGCTGGCGCCCGGTGCCGGACTCCCGGCGGTGCCCGACCCCGTCGTCGGAGCGGGGGCACCGGAACCACCGGTGGGGCCGCATGCGGCAAGGAAGGCCGCCGCGCCGCTCAGGGTCGCGCCCTGGAGGAAGCGCCGTCGCGTCAGCTCGGTGATCGTGGAGGTCCGGTCGGTCGTCATCGCGTGCTGCTCCTCATCGGGGGTCCGGTATCGCGCCGGGGGTGGTGCCCGCTGCCGTGGGTTGATCCACGACGACGAAACTGTGATCGGGTGACCAGGTCAGGAGGACCTCCTCGCCGGGGGCCCACAACTCCGCGCGCGTGGCGCGCTCGACGTTCTGTTCATACACGGTCAGGCGCGCACCGCCCCGCGCCTCGACCTGGTACTGGGTGCTGACGCCCAGATATGAGGCGTCACGGACGACACCGGGAAGGCGGTTGTGGCCGTCCGGCGTCTCGTCGGCCGGGGCACGCAGGCGGATCTTCTCGGGCCGGACTCCGACATTGACCTCTGCGTGTGAGCCGACCAGTGCGCTCGGCGCGCGGACGCTCGCGTCGTTCGTCATCCGCACCGTCGCGTAACGACCGTCGGTGCCTTCGACGGAACAGGGAAGCAGGTTGCTGACGCCGAGGAACCCCGCCACGAACCGGGTCGACGGCCGCTCGTACAGGCTCTCCGGGTCGTCCAGCTGCTCGAGGCGCCCTCGGTGCATCACGGCGATGCGATCCGACATCGTCATCGCCTCTTCCTGGTCGTGGGTCACATAGATGAACGTGATCCCGACCTCCTGCTGGATGCGCTTGAGCTCGACCTGCATCTGCTTGCGCAGCTTGAGGTCCAGGGCGCCCAGCGGCTCGTCGAGCAGGAGCACCGCGGGCTTGTTGATGAGCGCGCGCGCGAGCGCGACGCGCTGGGCCTGCCCACCCGAGATCTGGGTCGGCTTGCGTCGGTCGAAGCCGGGCAGTTCGACGAGCTCCAGCATCTCGGCCACGCGCCGCTTGACCTCGCCGTCCGGCACGCCCTTGCGGCGCAGGCCGAAGGCGATGTTGTCGTGGATGGTCAGGTGCGGGAACAGGGCGTAGTTCTGGAACACCGTGTTCACGTTGCGCTTGAAGGGCGGCAGCCAGGTCACGTCCTCGCCCTGGAGCTCGATGAGTCCCGACGTCGGCTCCTCGAACCCGCCGATCATGCGCAGGGTCGTCGTCTTGCCGCAGCCCGAGGGTCCGAGCAGGCTGAAGAACTCCCCATCCTGGATCTCGAGGTCGATGTGATCAACGGCGATAACGTCGCCGAATCGCTTGACCACGTCGTGGAGCCTGACGTCGACGACGGGCACGTTCGTTCGCACTCCTGGGCGTCCGATGGGCGTCCTCGCGGGACGCGGACCGCCGGTCCATGCGTCCTCCCACGCCCTTGGACCGCTCCGAGCCCCCGGGGCCCCGGATGCGGCCGAGGATATGGGCGCGTCGCTCGGGGTGTCAAGGACTCGGGAACCGCGCGTCGACCTGCGATCGAGCACGAGATTCGTCGCCCGACAGCCGGGATGGGGTGAGCTTCGTGTGGCCGCGGCCTCGCGGCGCACGCAGTGCCTCGCAGCCGCAGGCCACTTCCCGCGGGCGCTGTACGATATCGACGTTTCCTGTGTCAGAACGAGGTCTCGACCAGCGCATGACCGTCATCACCGAAGGGGCCGTCCTCGACGCCCTGCGTGCCGTCCAGGAACCCGAGCTCGGTCGCGACATCGTGACGCTCGACATGGTCAAGTCGATCGTCATCGACGGCGACGCGGTCGCCTTCACGATCGAACTGACGACGCCCGCCTGCCCGCTCAAGGACGAGATCGAGGGCAACACCCGGGCCGTCCTCGCCGGGATCGGCGTGGAGCGTGTCGAGATCACCTGGGGCGCCATGGTCCGCCGCGCCCAGCCGCGCCAGGCCGAGCAGCTCGTCCCGGGGGTCAAGAACATCATCGCCGTCGCGTCGGGCAAGGGCGGCGTCGGCAAGAGCACCGTGAGCGTCAACCTGGCCGTGGCCCTGGCGCAGGCCGGCGCCAGCGTGGGCCTGCTCGATGCCGACATCACCGGGCCGAACATCCCGCAGATGATGGGCATCGAAGGTCAACCCAAGGCCAGCGCGAACAACAAGATCACGCCGCTCGAGCGCTACGGCGTGAAGACGATCTCGATCCAGTTCTTCGTGCCGGAGGGTCAACCCATCGTCTGGCGCGGTCCGCTGGTCGGTGGCGCCATCCAGCAGTTCCTCCGCGACGTCGAGTGGGGTGACCTCGACTACCTCGTGATCGACCTGCCGCCCGGTACGTCGGACGCGCAGCTGACCCTGGCCCAGGCCGTGCCGATCAGCGGTGCGGTCCTCGTCACGACGCCCCAGGACGTGTCGATCAGCGACGTCACCAAGGCGCACGCGATGTTCCAGCGCATGAGCGTCCCGGTGCTCGGCGTGGTCGAGAACATGACTGCGTTCGCGTGTCCGCACTGCGGCGAGCTGACCGAGCTCTTCGGACGGGGCGGCGGCGAGCGCTTCGCGACGCAGCATGGGCTCGAGTACCTGGGCGGCGTCCCGCTCGATATCACCGTGCGCCAGGGCGGTGACGTGGGTGTACCGGCCGTGGCACAGCGTGAGCCGGGTGCTGCAGCCCGGGCCCTGACCGGCATTGCCCAGACGGTGGCCGCGCGCATGAGCGTGCGAGCCGCCACCGCCGCCGCAAGGCCGCTCATCTCGATCTCCTGAGCCATCGGGGCCCCGGGCATGCGCTGTCCGTCTTGCGGGTCCCAGGGAGCGGCGAATGCACGCTTCTGCGATCGCTGCGGCGCGCCCCTCGACGCTGACGGCGACTCCGCAGCCCGCAGCGCGACCGCAAGCCTGACTGTCGCGGCCGACCCGCCCGCGACAGACGAGCCGGGCGACCGGCGCATCGTGACGGCACTCTTCGCCGATCTCGTCGACTACGTCCGGATGATCGCCGAGCACGACCCCGAGGAAGTCCGGGCTCGTGTCACCGCCGCGCTGGCGACGATGGCCGATGCGATCGAGCGGTTCGATGGCACGCGCGAGAAGTTCATCGGCGATGCCGTGTTCGCGGTGTTCGGCGCACCGCGCGCACACGACGACGATGCTGTCCGGGCGGCGCTGGCGGCGATGGCCATCCGCGCCGGCCTGCACGAGATCGGCGACGGCGGTGAGCCGATGGAGGTCCGCATCGGGATCGCGACCGGCGAGGTCGTCGCGGGGCGCCCGGCCGGCGCAGGCGACCTCGGGCTGACCGGCGAGGCGATCACGACCGCAGCGCGCATCCAGACCCTGGCCCGTCCGGGCGAGATCCTCCTCGAAGGCGCGACCTTGGCCGCGGCCCGCGGTCGCCTCGCCACCGAAGAGCGGGGGTCGGTCGTGCTGCGCGGCCAGTCGACGCCCGTGTCCCTCCACGCCTTGCGTGGCGAGGCGGGCACCGGCGCCTGGATCCCATACCGGGCGGCCGCCCCAGGTCCGATGGTCGGCCGGATCGAGGAGCTGGCCGTGCTGACCGGCGTCATCGATCGATGCCTGGAGACCGGTCGGGGCGGTGTCGTCGCCGTGGTCGCCGAAGCGGGCATGGGCAAGTCGCGCCTGCTCGCTGCTGCCGAGGCCCCGGCACGCAACGCCGGCATGACCTGGACATGGACCGAGAACGTGTCCTATGCGCAGGGCGAGCCGTACCGGTTCGCGCGCCTCTTCGCCCAGACCGTCGCCGACGAGCACGGCGTCGATTCCGGCCAGTTCACGCGACAGCTCCTGTTCACCGATGACCTCTCCCCAGAACAGGTGCAACGGTTCGGCGGGGCGATCGCAGCGATCGCTCGGGACGCGTCCTTCACCGGCTGGGAGGAGGAGGCCCCATTCATGCCGTCCGACCCGGCCGAGGTCGCGAGCGCGCTCGGCGACGTCGCTCGCCGATACATCGAGCGGCTCATCACGAACTCGGGGCCACGCGTCATCGTCATCGACGACGTGCACTGGCTGGACCCGTCCAGCGTCACGCTCGTGGAGCTGATCCTCGAAGCGACGGCGGCCCATCCGTTGATCGTGCTGGCGGGCACGAGGCCGAGCGGGATGCCGGCGTGGGTCGATCGTCCCGGCACCGTGCGGATCGATCTGCAGGGCCTCGCCGAGCCCGAGACCGCGCGACTCGCGACGCTTATCGCCCGCGCGGCGGTCGAGGCCCACGGCATCCGCAGCATCCATGAGCGGACCGGCGGCAACCCGCTGTTCATCGGCGAGACGGTGCGGGCCTTCCTGGAGGACGGGACCCTGGAGTGGCGCGACGGCCGAGTCTCGATGGTCGAGACCGGACCACCGGGCGTCCCGGTGACGCTGCGCGCCGTCCTCGGGGCGCGCATCGATGCGCTGGAGCCCGCGGGGCGCGAGGCCCTCGGCGTGGCGTCCATCATCGGGATCACGTTTCGAAACGCGCTGGTCGAAGAGCTGCTTGGCGAATCCCTGCCGCCGCGGACTCTCGACCACCTGGCCGAGGCCGCCCTGGTCCGCCGCGGCGACGACGGGGAGTGGCGGTTCGCCCATGCGCTCATCCGCGATGCGGCCTACGCCGGGATGCTGGCCAGCCGGCGCCGGACGCTCCATGCCCGCCTGGCAGACCACCTCGAGGGCCGGCCACGGGCCGCGACACCGGGACAGGTCGCCGCCCACCGGGTGGCGTCGGGCGACAGCGCACGCGCCGTGCCGCTCCTCCGGGAAGCCGCCGAGTCCGCGTTGGCACTCGGCGCCGCGTCGGAAGCCGCCGCGTTCTGGGAGCAGGCGGCTGACCTGAGTGCGTCCGACGATCCGGCGGCCGCCGCGTTGGACCGCGAACAGGCCGCTCGGGCCGCGATGGCGGCCACGGCGGGCCCCGGCGCGACCTAAGCCGGGGAGGGTTGGGGCGTCTGCGAGCGCTCCGCCGGGTCGATGCGGTGCGTGCCCGGATCGATCGTGACCGTGAGGCCGTCGATGGCGGGTCGCACCCACGGCCCGGCCGACATGCAGACCGCATCGATCTCCGCGAAGCGATCCGGGTCGTAGTGGACGAGGAGCGCAGCGCGGGCGCGGGCCGACCGTGCCAGCGCGACCGCCTCCGGCGCCGTCAGGTGCCCGCGCTGCATATCGTCGTGCCGCGGCGACACGATCGCGCTTTCGACGAGCAGGAGGTCGGCGTCCCGCACGGCGGCCTCCACGGCGGCGGACGGGCCCGTGTCGCCGGTGTACGCGAACCTACTGCCGTCTGGCGCCTCGACGATGACACCCCATGCCGGGATGTAGTGGCGACCTTCGAAGAAGCGCACCCGCAGCTCCCGGACCGCCAGTTCCCGGGCCGGGTCGTATTCCGCCGCGGCGAACGACCCATCGAAGAACCCGGCCCGTTCGCTCACCGCGTCGGCGAGAGCGTCGAGACGGGCCCTGCCGCCCGGCGGCAGGTGGACGGGCAGCCGCTCGTCCACCGCGTCACCCCATGGGAACAGGTAGCGGAGACCGACCAGGTCGAGGTAGTGGTCGGCGTGCATGTGGCCGACCACGACGGCCGTCAAAGCATGGGGATCCAGCACGCGCTGCAGGTTGCGCACGACCCCGAGCCCGACGTCGAGCAACAGGTTCGTGTCGCCCCATTGCAGCAGGTAGCCCGCGGTGGCCGCGGCCTGGTGAGGTGCGGCGGTGCTGTAGCCGAGCACGGTGAGCCGTAGGCGTGGTCCCGGCGAATCGCTCATCGCGCGCATGCTAGCGCCGCCATTGCCCATCGGCTGTCGGCTGGCTGACACCCGTTACGATGCGACCATGCTCGGCGCCCGACCGGTCCTCGCGTCACTGGCGGCGATCCCGTTCTTCGACGGACTGGAACCGGCTGCCCTCGACCGCCTGGCTGCGAGCATGCGCTCGCGGCGGTTCCGCCGGGGTGAGGTGATCTTTCATGTCGGCGATCCGGGCGATGCCCTCTTCGTGATCGTCAGCGGCGAGGTCAAGATCTCGCTGCCGTCCGAGACCGGCGACGAGGCCATCCTCGCGACCCTTCGCCCGGGCGACGTCTTCGGGGAGCTGGCCCTGCTCGATGGCGCGCCGCGGTCGGCCAGCGCGTCCGCGCTCACGCCCGCCGAGACCGTCGTCCTGCCGCGCGAACGCTTCCGCGAGCTGATCGCCACCGAGACCGGGGTCCGCGATGCCCTGCTCGCCTCGATCGCGGGGGAGCTTCGGCGCCTGACGACCCACGTCGAGGAGCTCCACTTCCTCGACATCACTGGTCGTCTGGCCGCCGGGCTGGTGCGGTTGGCTCGAGAGGGTGGGACGTCAATGCCCGATGGCTCGGTACGACTCCGCACGAACCTCACCCAGGCGGACCTGGCGGCGATGGTCGGGTGTACGCGGCAGAGCGTGAACAAGCTGCTGGGCCAGTTCACGGACGACGGGCTCGTGCGGCTCGAGCGGGACGCCATCGTCGTGGTCGATCTCGAAGGGCTCCTCGCGACCTCGCATCGCTGAGGCGGGGCTCCCCACGTCGTCGCCGGCCGCTATTCCGGGGCGTCGCGCAAGACCGTGAAGAGCACGGACGCCGCGGTGAGCGCAGCCCGGGTTCGACCGAGACGCCCGCCAAGGAACGCGCGGCGCGTCTCGCGGTGCTCCGAATCCCGGGTCACGACCGCCACCGAGACGGCCGTGTCACCGCCACCCTCCCGGGCACGGACGGCCAGTCCAACGTCTGCGCCGGCCCGGTCGCGGACGGTCCGGGCGTGATCGGTGAGGGTCGCGTCGGCGTCCTCCTCGCCGATCGGGACGTCAGGACGGGCCTCGGCCAGGGCGATCCAGTCCACGTCTCCGAACAGGCTCGCGACCTGCCCGCCGGTCCCAAGCTCGACCAGCGCGAGACGCCAGCCTCGTTCCGCCAGTCGGGTGCCGATCGCGTCGGCCCAGGTCAGGTCGCCCTCCGCCCAGATGTGGGGTCCCAGGCGCTCGGTGACGACCGCGGCGGCCGCCGCAACGAGCGATCTGGCGCTCCGGGCCGCGCCGCTCGGATCGGTTCCACTGACCGCGCTGATCCGGATGTCGACCGCCTCGGCGCGGGCATAGGTCGCGACCTCGGGGTTTGCGTTGCGTAGCAGCTCCTCGCCGAGGACCTCGGCGACCTGCGACTCGCCGATCCCCATCAGGCGGTAGGTGCGGACCGCGACTTCGGCCCCAAGGCCGCCCCCCCGCAGGCGGGGGAGCGCGTGATCGGCCCACATCGGCCGCATCTCGCGTGGTGGTCCGGGGAGGGCGATCGCGATCCGGCCATCGGCGCGGGTGACGAACCAGCCGGGCGCCGTGCCATTGGGGTTCGGGAGCGGTTCCGCGGACGGGATCCGCCAGGCCTGCTTGAGGTTCGTCTCCGGGAACGGCAGGTCTCGGCGCGCCCACAGGTCCCGGAGCCAGCGCTCAAGGTCCGCGTCCACCACCGGGGTCTCACCCCAGACGCGAGCGATCGCCTCGCGGGTCAGGTCGTCCGGCGTCGGTCCGAGACCACCGGTGCTGACGACGAGGTCGGTCCGCGCGAGCCCCATGACGAAGGCTTCGGCGACCACCTCGAGCCGGTCGGGGACCGCCGTGATCCGCCCGACCGCGACGCCGGCGTCCGTCAACGAGCGGGCGAGCTCCGCCGCATTCGTGTCACGCGTCTCACCGACGGTCAGCTCGGAGCCGATGCTCAACAGTTCCGCGCTCATGATCCGGCGGCGGCCAGACGGTTCGGACATGGCCGGCAGCGTAACGGTCCTGCGAGGTGGCCGGGGTCGCGCCGCGGTCGGCCGTCACCCGGGCGCTGCTATCATCGCGGCCGGCCCCGCCGCCCGCCGGCGGTCTGCCCTCAGAACCCCGAGTCGGAGCAACCACCCTGGACGAGCGCCGCTCACCCGAGCCCGACCCCGAACCCAAGTCTCCGCCGCAGCCGCCCGGCTTGCGTGCCCAGATCCGCTTCACGCGCGACGCCGGGTTGCGGCTGGCAAGGGCCCATATCGACCTGGCCAAGGCGGAAGCGTCGGCGATCAAGGGTGAGATCGCCAGGGTCGCGGCCTTCGTCGGCGTGGCGATCGCCGTGGTCATGCTCGCCCTCATCCTGCTGTTCGTGGGCACGTCGCTGTTCCTCGGCGAATGGCTGCTGGGCTCGTTGGGCTGGGGTGTGCTCCATGGGGTGCTCCTCCTGACCGCGATCGCGGTGGCGTGCAGCCTCGCGGTCATCGTCGGTTCCGGGAGCGGTGCGCGGATCGGCCGCGCCTTCGTCGTCGCACTCGTCGTCGGGATCGGCATCGGCGTGCTCCTCGCGTTCGCCCTGCCGAACCGTCTCTACACGTCGATCGGCGACTCGGTCCTGCCCGGTGTCGAGCCGGGCGTCCGGCCGCTCGTCGTGGGCGCGACCATCTGGGCGGTGATCGGCCTGGTCGGCGGCCTCGTCGCCGCGTTGCGGACGGCCGGCGCCGGAAGTCGTCTCGGCGCGCTGCTCGGTGGCGCCGTCATCGGCGCGCTGGTCGGTGCTGTGACGGCCGTGAACACAGGCCCGCAAGTGGGGATCGGCATCGCCATCGCGGCCGGTTACCTCACCTGGATCGGCCTGATGGTCGCTGACATCGCTCGGACGGGCGTCGATACGGAAGCGCTCATGGCCAGGTTCTACCCGACCCAGACGATCGAGACCAGCAAGGAGACGCTCGCGTGGCTACAGAGCAAGATGCCGCCCGGGACCGGGTCCTAGCCGCTCGCGCGGATTTCGACGGGGAGCTCGAGCGACTCGGGGCCTCGGGTCGCGCCGCGGTCGATATCCCGGCGCAGGTCCGGCGCAGCCCGGCCAAGGCAGCGGCCGTCGCGGGTGCGATCGCGTTTCTGGCGCTCAAGGGTCCGCAACGACTGTTCGCCGCCGCCCGCCGCAAGATCTGGGGCGAGCGGAAGCCGATGCCGCAGCGGATGCTGCCCGAGCAGGTCGAGAAGACGCTGC
Organism: uncultured Chloroflexia bacterium; assembly: GCA_963735785.1. Lineage (GTDB taxonomy): Bacteria > Chloroflexota > Limnocylindria > Limnocylindrales > CSP1-4 > SPCO01. Next base: position 2,286,399 of record CAVTMH010000003.1, read on the forward strand.
GCAAGCTCGGCGACGACGGCGACAGGGTGGGCGCCGCCCTGGAGCGCGACTTCGCCGACTACGCCAAGAAGGCGCACAAGGAGCGCGAGGGCCTCAAGACCGTGCTCCTGCTAGCCGTGGTACGGCCGCTCCTGTCGCGAGCCGCGAAGGCCGCCGGCGACTCGCTCCTGTCGCCGGAACCCGGGGGGCTCTCGACCCGCCTCAACCAGATCCGCCAGCGGGCGGGGCAGGGGATGGAGGGGGCCCGGGAACAGGCGGAGCGGGCCGGCACCTCTGCGCAGGACCGGATCGCCGCCGTGCGACGCGACGGGCGCGGGGACCCGCCCGACAGTCCTGCCGACGAGACCGCCCCGACAGGGATCTGACGACCATTCCCGGTCGCTGGTAGGCGAGGTCGGGGTCGAACCGACACGCTGCTCACGCAGCACCGGCTCCTAAAGCCGGCGCGTCTGCCATTCCGCCACTCGCCCGCCGAGAGTCTAGCGTCGTCAGCCAGCGTCGTCGGGCGCATCGGCACCATCGTTGCCCTCGATCGAGACGGCGATGACGCTGGATCGGCCTTCAGTTCCGAGTGTCGGCCTCCGACCCACGCGCCGCGAAGCGGTAGCCGAGTCCTCGAACGGTTTCGATCGAGGCCGCGCGGTCTCCTAGCTTCCGCCGTAGCGAGCGCACGTTGGCCTCGATCACGTTGCTACCGCCGGCGTATTCGTATCCCCAGACGTCGCGAAGCAGCGCGGCTCGCTCAACGACACGCCCCTGGCGCTGCTGGAGGTAACTGATCACGTCGAACTCGAGCTTCGTGAGATCGACCCTCCGGCCGTCTAGCACCAACTGGCGCTGGACGAGATCCAGGATCGAGTCGCTGTCGATCTGGAGCTCCGCGGCGACGAGCCTGGCCAACCAGCCGTCGATCGATGACGGACCGAAGTCATTCTGCGTGGCGTAGTACGGCACGCCATCGAATTCGATGGGATCGCCTGGAAGCAACTCGAAACCCAGCGGGGCCACCATCGGACCGTACGTTGCAACGTCCTGGACGATCGAATAGATACGCCGGAGCGTCGGCCGCATCTCCATGTACAGGCGCTTGATGTCCAGCCAGCTGGCGGCCTGGACCGGAGACGGGGCCTCGCCGTGATCGCGAGATAGCCAAGCCCGGCTGTACAGGACGCGTTGGCCGCGCGGCACTGGGTGCCGCCGGAGATGCTCCCAGCACCTGGCGAGCATGCGATCCTCTTCGACGAGTCGGTGGCTCACGCGGTCGATCTCGCACACGGTGTAGAAGCCGGCGACCGTATCGACGCGGTCGCGCAGGACCCGGAACGCCTCGGGGGCGAGGCGCCACCACGCCTCGATCTCGCTTGCCGACGCGGGCGGCATGTGTCGCCGCGCGATGTCGGTGATCGCCGGGCCGTCATCTGGCCGCGCGTTCTCGGCGGACAGGAGGTGGTCGGTCGTTGGGAAGAACGCCTCACGGACGATCGGGTTCTCGAGGATGTACAGCAGGTCTGCCGTGTAGCGCCACATCTCATGTTGGGAAGCGTGGGCGACCTCGTCGCGCAGCTGGCGCCACGCTGCCGCCCGATATCGCTTGGAACGCGCGGGATCGGACGAGCGGAGCAGGGCGGCGATCGATTCCCGAACCGTGTCGTGGATGACGAGGCCGTCGTCGCCGAGCTCCACGAATGGCAGCGTGCGCAGACGTTCGAAGGCGTCCTGTGGAGCGGTGTCCGGGAGCATTGCCGCGAGGAGCGACAGGGTCGGCCGACGGACGACGGAGGCGGCGTCGAGAGCAAGGCGAGTCTTCGGATCGAGTCCCCCGAGGTAGAGGTCGGTCAGGCCCTCGACGATCGCCTTGACGGTCACCGCTTCGAGACTGACCTCCGGTCGCTCGGCCAGGGCCGACGCGGCGAGCCGAAGCGACAGCGGGTGCCCGCGTGCGAGGTGAAAGATACGGTCGGCATCGCGGTCATCGACGCCGGCCAGCCTAAGGAGATCCTCGGCATCAGCGCGATGGAGATTCTCGAGCGGAAGTCCGCGAAAGAGTCCGCCCAGGGCGCTGGGCCAGCCGGTCATGGGCGGTTCCCGACCCGATAGGACGATCCGGATCGTGTCCGACAGGGCCGGCACGAACGCCTGCCGCAGCCATGGATCGAGCAGCCGAGCGAGTTCGTAGGTGTCGAGTACGAGCACGACCCGTCCACCGAGTCCGTCCAGCCTGGTCGCGGCGGCCTCGGCGGTGGTCAGTTCACCACCCGTCTTGCCTTCGAGTGCGGCGAGAAATCCTCGCTCGGTAGGCTCGATAGACCGGCAGTCGAGCCGGAGGACGGTCGCCCCGAAGTCCCGTGCCTCGACGCCGAACGCCTCGACAAGCGCCGACTTGCCGATGCCGGCGATCCCATGGACGAACACGACGACGGGGCCGTCCTCGCCGAGCAACCGGCGAAGGACATCCATCTCGTCGTCACGCCCGACCAGCCACGTCGCCTGCTCATCGATCAGCTGGCGAATGGTCTGGGTCATCGGGCGATTCTGCGCTGTCCGTCAATCAGGCTGCGATCGCGATCGAAGCCCGGGTGACGTGGCTCGGGCCCTCGAGGATCCCGAACACGGTCGAGGTGATGTTCGAGAAGTTCGGATTGGTCGCGAACGCCTTGAAGAAGTCGCTTCGGGCGAAGGCGTCCAGCGCCTCGCCGTCGACCCATGTGTACACGCCCCCATACGTGTTCGACGGTTCGTCCGCCAGCCAGACCTTCGAGATGAGCCCGGGAACCCGGGCAAGCTCCGGGGCCAGCCCGTCACATAGGCTGCGGTAGTCGGCGTCGCTCAGGTCTTTGAGATTGAAGTTGACGACCTGGATGATCACGGTCTCGCTCCTTTCGTGGTGGTCGAGGATGAGGGGTCAGCGCATTCGCCGGCCGCCTCGATGACCGTACGGCCGTCACGATCCAACGGGGTGAGCGTTCCCTGAAGAGAATCTGAAATGATCGCGACCCCCCGCGATCGCCTCCGATCCGCCCGAACTCGTGACCGCCCTATACTTCCCGGCGATGCAGATCACCCGCACACCTGCCCCCAAGTCGACCGTCCAGCTCGAGATCGAGCTTCCTCCCGAGCGTCTGGATCGCGCGATGCATGACGCCGTCCGGGCGCTGGCGCGGCGGACCCGCGTCCCAGGCTTCCGCCCGGGCAAGGCGCCACGTCCGGTCCTGGAGCGACATCTCGGGCCCGGCGTCGTCCTCGACGAGGCGGTCGATCACCTGATGCAGGACGCATACCGTGAGGCGATCGTCCAGGAGGAGATCCTCCCGCTCAGCAACGCCGACGTGGAGGTCGTCCAGGCCGAGGAAGGCAAGCCGCTCATCTTCAAGGCGGTGGTCCCGGTCCGACCGGAGGTGACCCTCGGCGACTACCGCGGGTTCAACTTCACGCCGGAGATCGATGTCATCGACGACGCCCGCGTTGACCAGGTGATCGAGGAACTTCGGGACCAGAACGCGACGCTCGGCCCCGTCGAGGATCGCGGCGCACAGGACGGTGACTACGCGGTGATCTCGTTCATCGGCACGAAGGACGGCGAACCCTTCGAGGGCGGCACGTCCGAGCGCATGCCGCTGATCGTCGGGCAGGAGCGCCTGATCCCCGGGTTTGAATCGAACCTGGTGGGATTGCACGTCGGCGACGCGACCGAGTTCGACATCTTGTTCCCCGACGACTACGGCGAGCAGAGCCTCGCGGGCCAGTCGGCGCACTTCAGCGTCGAGCTCAAGGAGCTGCGCGAGAAGGTCCAGCCCGACCTCGACGAGGACTTCGTCGCGAGCCTGGGCGAGTTCGAGTCGGTCGAGGAGCTGAGGGGCGACATCCGCCGGCGCCTCGAGGGCAACGCGCTCGACCGGGCGCGTCACGGCTTCGCCGATCGGGTCATCGAATATGCCGTGGCGAACGCGACGGTGGACCTCCCGGACGTGCTCATCGACCAGGAGGTCGAGGTGATGCACGACGAGTTCCGCGCCTCGCTCGCCCGCCAGGGCATCACCGAGGAGGCCTACCTCAAGGCCGTGGAAAAGTCCGGCGACGACCTCCACGCCGAGTTCCGTCCCAGCGCCGAACGGCGCGCCAAGACCCTGCTGGTCCTCTCCAAGATCGCCGACGCCGAGGGCGTCGAGGTCGACGACGTGGACGTGGACGCCGAGGTCGCGCAGGGCCGTGAGCGCTACGCCGGCGACGAGCGCCTGACCGGCTATTTCGCATCCGACCGTGGGCGCGCCTTCATCCGCAGCACGCTCCGACGGAGCCGGGTCGTCGAGCGGATCGTCGATGGGTGGCTGGCCGACCACCCCGAGCATCCGCCGCTGCCACATCTCGAGGACCAGCCGGCGATGGCCGCTCCGGCGACCACCGATACTGAGCACGCCGCCGACCTGCCGGCCGGCAGCGACCTGCCGGCCGAGACCGAGCGAAGCGACGTGCCGTCCAAGGCCGGATGACCGACCGACCCAGCCAAGACTCGACAACGGATCGCCCAGGAGACCCCCGAATGCTCGTCCCGATGGTCATCGAAACCTCCAGCCGCGGAGAGCGCGCCTACGACATCTACTCCCGGCTGCTGCGCGAGCGGATCATCTTCCTCGGCGACGCCATCGAGGATCACCTCGCCAACCTCGTGATCGCCCAGCTGTTGTTCCTCGACTCGGAGGATCCGGAGAAGGACATCAGCCTGTACATCAACTCGCCCGGCGGCGTCGTGAACGCGGGACTCGCCATCTACGACACCATGCAGTACCTGCGCGCACCGGTGAGCACGATCTGCATCGGCATGGCGGCGTCGATGGCGGCCGTCCTGCTGTCGGCCGGCCGCAAGGGCAAGCGCTACGCCCTGCCGAACGCGCGGATCATGATCCACCAGGGGTCGGGCGGGTTCCGCGGCAACGCACCCGACGCGATGATCCAGATGAAGGAATGGGAGTTCCTGGTCGAGCGCAACAATGAGATCCTCTCGCGCCACACCGGCCAGTCCCTCGACAAGGTCCGCAAGGACACGGACCGGGACCTCTTCATGTCTCCCGAGGCGGCCAAGGACTATGGCATCATCGACGCGGTGTACTCGGAGCAGTGGGACTCGCTGACTGCGCAGCATCACGACGAGAAGGTTGCCGAGGAGGCCGCGGAGGAGTCCGTGGAACCGGCGGCACCCGAACCGAAGCGCTCCTCCAAGAGCGAATAGACAGGCAAGGGAGTCGGGCCGGCACGTGACCTCCACCAGCAGCAGCAGCAAGGGACCCAAGGTCCCCTACCGCTGTTCCTTCTGCGGCAAGAGTCAGGAACAGGTACGCAAGCTCATCGCGGGGCAGGGCGTTTACATCTGCGACGAGTGCATCAACCTGTGCCAGGAGATCATCGAAGAGGAGATGCTCGAGACGCCGCGCCCCAAGCAGGCGGCCTCGAAGCTTCCCAACCCGCACCAGATCAAGGACGCGCTCGACTCGTACGTCATCAGCCAGGACCGGGCCAAGAAGGTGCTGTCCGTGGCGGTGTACAACCACTACAAGCGTGTCAATGCCGGCCATCAGGTCGACGACGTCGAGCTCCAGAAGTCGAACGTGCTGCTCGTCGGGCCGACGGGCTCAGGCAAGACGCTGCTCGCCCAGACCCTGGCCCGGGTGCTGGACGTACCGTTCTGCATCGCCGACGCGACGTCGCTGACCGAGGCCGGCTACGTCGGTGAGGACGTCGAGAACATCCTGCTGCGGCTGATCCAGGCTGCCGACTTCGACGTCGCACGAGCGCAGCGCGGGATCATCTACATCGATGAGATCGACAAGATCGCGCGCAAGGCCGACAACCCGTCGATCACGCGCGACGTGTCGGGCGAGGGCGTCCAGCAGGCCCTGCTCAAGATCCTGGAAGGCACCGTCGCCAATGTGCCACCGCAGGGCGGTCGGAAGCACCCCCACCAGGACTTCATCCAGATCGACACGACGAACGTGCTGTTCATCTGTGGCGGCGCGTTCGACGGCCTCGAGAAGATCGTCGAGGAGCGGGTCGGCAAGCGAGCCATCGGGTTCGGGTCGGAGACGCCGATGGGCGCCGCCGAGCGGGGCAAGGTGCTCGAGAAGCTGATGCCGGAGGACCTCCTCAAGTTCGGCCTGATCCCCGAGTTCATCGGTCGGCTGCCGGTGATGGTCACGCTGACCGCACTGACCGCCGAGGACCTGGTCCGGGTGCTGACGGAGCCGAAGAACGCCGTCACTCGCCAGTTCCAGAAGTTCCTCTCGCTCGACAAGGTCGAGCTGGCCTTCACGCCGGGGGCGTTGAAGGCGGCCGCGGAGGTCGCGCTGGACCGCAAGACCGGGGCCCGAGCGCTGCGCTCGATCGTGGAGGAGTCGCTGCTCGAGGTGATGTACGACATCCCGGAGCGCACGGATATCCGCAAGTGCATCATCACCGAGGAGACGATCCGCGAGGGACGGCTGCCGCTGCTGCTCACCAAGTCCGACGTCGACGAGGGCGTCGACGAGACGAACTACGAGGAGTGGCTGGCCGAACGGGGCGAGAGCGCGTAGCAGGAGCTGGCGGGATCGCCGGGCGGCCGGCCGGCGACACGGCCCGTGCTACACTCCCCGCCTTCACGGCGATGACCGCAGAAGAGTAGCGTCGGGATGACCCGAAGCGAGCGCGGGAAGGGTGCAAGCCGCGCGGGATCAGACGACGCGAACGTCGCTCGCGAGCCGTGACGCCTGACGCCCGATAGCGCGTCGCGAGGGTGCCGGACCAGCCCGGCGGGATGACCGCCACGGCATCCGAAACCGAACCAGCAGGTGGTACCACGACCCGTTCGTCCGCTGGACGAGCGGGCTTGTCGTTTCCGGGAGCGAATCCAGTCATGGCCGATCTGCCGAAGGCCTATACCCCACGCGACGTCGAGGGCGCGATCTACGAGCGCTGGCTCGACGCCGACGTCTTCGCGCCCGATGGCGCGGGCTCGACGGCCGACCGGGATCTCACGCCGTTCACGATCATCCAGCCTCCGCCGAACGTGACGGGCTCGTTGCACCTGGGCCACGCCCAGCGCACGACGGTCGAGGACCTCATGACGCGCCACGCGAGGATGCGCGGCCATCCGGCGCTGTTCCTGCCCGGCCTCGACCACGCGAGCATCGCGGCCCAGTTCGTCCTCGACGCGATCCTCGCGAAGGAAGGGGAAAGCCGGCAGTCGCTCGGGCGGGAGCGCTATCTCGAACGGATGATCGCGTTCTCGGAGTCGACCAGGCCCGTGATGCTTGCCCAGCAGCGCCGTGTCGGTGCCTCGGCCGATTGGGGCCGGCTGCGCTACACCATGGACGAGGGTTCCGCCAGGTCCGTGCGTGTCGCGTTCGAGCGCCTCTACCGCGACGGCCTCGCGTACCGGACGGAGGCCCTCGTGAACTGGTGTCCCGGCTGCCGGACGAGTGTCAGCGACCTCGAGGTCGTGGCCACGCCCGAGACGGGCACGCTCTGGTTCGTTCGCTACCACCTTCTCGACGAGGCGACCGGCGAGCCGGGTCCGGCCCCGGACCGGTCGGTGGTCGTCGCCACGACCCGGCCCGAGACCATCCTCGGGGACACCGCGGTCGCGGTGCATCCCGACGACGAGCGGTATCGCGACCTCATCGGCAAGACCGTGCGGATCCCGTTCGTGGAACGCGATGTCCCGGTCATCGCCGACACGGTCGTCGACCGCGCCTTCGGGACGGGTGCCGTGAAGATCACCCCGGCGCACGATCAGGCCGACCACGAGACCGGCAAGCGCCACGGGCTGCCGGCGCCGACGATCCTGGCCGACGACGCGACCGTGGCGAACACGGGCACCGAGTTCGACGGCCTCGACCGGTACGAGGCTCGCCGACGGATCGTGGCCGCCCTCGCAGAGCGTGGCGACCTCGTCGAGGAGCGGCGGCACGAGATGGTCGTGGGACGCTGCCAGCGCAGCGATGACGTCCTGGAGCCGCGCCTCAAGACGCAATGGTTCATCCGGACCGAGCCGCTGGCGGCACGTGCCCTCGAGGCCACGCGCTCGGGCCGCATCACGATCCTGCCCGAGCGGTTCGAGAAGACCTGGGAGCACTGGCTCACGAACATCCGCGACTGGAACGTCAGTCGTCAGCTGTGGTGGGGCCACCGCATCCCCGCCTGGTACTGCCCCGACGGCCATGTCACGGTCTCGGCCGATCCGGATGGACCCGCGACGTGTGCCACGTGCGGCCGCCCGTCGATCGATCTCCAGCAGGATCCGGACATCTTCGACACGTGGTTCAGCTCGGGGCTGTGGCCGTTCTCGACCCTCGGCTGGCCGGACGAGACGCCCGACTACGCGCGCTTCTACCCGACGTCGGTCATGGAGACGGGCTACGACATCATCTTCTTCTGGGTCGCCCGCATGGTGATGCTGGGCATCCACCTGACCGGCCTCGAGCCCTTCCACACCGTCTATCTGTCCGGGCTCATCCGCGACCCGGAAGGCAGGAAGATGTCCAAGACGAAGGGCAATGTCGTCGACCCGCTCGGTGTGATCGATGAGACCGGCGCCGACGCCCTCCGATTCGCGCTCATCCATGGGACGACCGCCGGACAGGACCAGCGCTTCGGCGCGACGAAGCTCGAGAATGCCCGCAACTTCGCCAACAAGCTGTGGAACGCGACACGCTTCGTGGCGGGCGCCCGCCCAGCGTCGATCGCCGCCGACGCCGAACGCCGGCTACCGGACGCGCGCCACCTCGGGCCGGCCGAGCGCTGGATGCTGTCACGCGCCGCCGCCACGGTGAGCGCGGTGGATGAGGCGCTGACCGACTACGCGTTCGGCGAGATGACGCGCGTCCTGTACGACGCCATCTGGAACGAGTTCTGCGACTGGGGCGTGGAGCTCGCCAAGGTCCGCCTGGCCGATGCGTCACTCCCGGACGAGGTTCGCGAGACGACATGGTGGGCGCTCGTGGAGGCGCTGGACACGTATCTCCGACTGCTCCATCCGGTCATGCCGTTCGTCACCGAGGCGCTGTGGGCCGCCATCCCCCATCGGGCGTCGGATCCGGGCCTGCTCATCGTGGCGCGCTGGCCTGCGCCCGGCGAGCGCGACCTTGCGACGGAGGGTCGGGTCGGTGCCCTGATCGGCCTTGTCGGCGACCTGCGCAACGCGCGGGCGACGGCCAGGCTTCCCGCCGGCGCGTGGCTCGAGACACGGGTCTTCGTGCCCACCCAGTACGGCGCGACATTCGAGACACTGCGTCCGGCGCTCGAACGGCTGGCCCGTGCCCGGCCACTGCACCGCGAGCTGACCCCTGAGGCGCTCGACGCGACTCGGCAGGCCGGAGACCTGACGGTGGTCGCACCGGCGGGCGAGATCCAGGCGACCGTCCGACCCAGCGGGGTCGACGACGGCGCGCGTGCCTTGGAACGGACACGGCTGGAGCGCGAGTTGGCCGAAGCCCAAGGCTGGCTGGCTGCCGCTCGCGAGCGGCTGACCAACGAGACGTTCCTGGCCAAGGCTCCGCCGGCGGTCGTCGCCGGTGCACGGGCACGGGAGGCGGAACTGGCCGAGCAGGTCGACCGGCTGCGCGAGAGTCTGAGCGGCTGAGGCGCGGTCAGAAGGGGTTCGACGACGACGGCGGCAGCGCGAAGGTCGCCACGACCGGCAGGTGATCCGAGGCGTCACCAGCCTCGGCGACGACGCGGCAATCGAGCGCCCGCAGCCCGCGACTCAGGAGGTGGTCGATCGGCAAAGGCCCACACGATGCCCGCCGAGCGTCTCCCGGCTCGACGCCCACCGCGGTGAAGGCGTCATCGAACCCCGAAGCAAGCGAGCCTAGCTCGCCTGCCTCGATCGCGGCGTTGAAGTCGCCCGCGACGATGACCGGACCGTCGACGTCGCTCGCGATCCGTGCAAGGGCATCCGCCTGTGCCCGGCGCTGCCCGGTGCCGGCGTAGGTGAGGTGGGCGTTGACGAGCGTCACGCCGCCGGCGTCGGAGACGCTGCCACCGATGGCGCAGCGTGGCTCCCGGGTGCCGTACGGCGCATCGAGGAACGTCGTGCCGCCGAGGGGCAGGCCGCTGCCGGACGGCTCGACGAGCTCGGCATCGGCCCCGGCCGGCAACCCGACGGCGAAGCCGTCTTCGATCGGCGCACGCGTGAGCAGGGCGTTGCCCCAGGTCGCGGCGCCGATCGCACGGCCATCCTCCGGCTCGACCAGGGCGAACGCATGCACTGCGGCATAGCGGACGTGCCGATCGGTCAGGCGTGCCAGCTCCAGAGGCTGGTCGAGGAGGTCGCCACCAGGCGTCAGGACGGCGACCTCCTGGAGCGCCACGAAATCCGCGTCGAGGTCGACGATGTGGCGCGCGATGCGCTCCAGCCGTTCCCGCCGAACATGGCGCCACCAGGCCGGCGGGAACGGCTCTCCGGGGCCGATCGCCGCGCGGATGTTCCAGGTCGCGACCCGGATGGTCGCAGAGGTCCGGGCAGTCCCGCCTACTTGACGGAGCCCGGCCAGCAGCCCCTGGACGAAGTAGCGCTGCAGGCTGAAGAACACGAGCAGCGGCACGGCCATCAGGATGAACGCGCCGGCCGCCAGCAGGTGCCACTCCGTGCCGTACTGGCTGAGCAGGTTCTGGATGGCCTTCGTCATCGGCCACGCGCTCGCCGTCGCTGGACGAACACCAGGGCCATCAGCAGGTCGTTCCAGACCCACAGGAACTGGAAGATCCCGTAGGCCGCGATGGCCGGCACGGACAGCGGCACGACGATGGTCCGGAAGATCCCGATCGTCGACGAGCCGTCGATGCGCGCCGCCTCGATCAGGTCGCGCGGCAGCGTGATGAAGAAGTTGCGTAACAGGAAGATCCCGAACGGCAGCGCGAACGCGGTGTGGGTCAGCCAGATCGCCCCGAAGCTGTTCAGCAGCCCGGTCGGCGCGAACAGCTTGAGCAGCGGGATGAAGGCCACCTGCACGGGGATCATCAGCAGCGCGACGACGAGCAGGAACAGGCCGTCGCGGAACGGGAAGTGGAGCCACGAGAACGCGTAGGCGGCCATCGACGCGAGCGCCAGCGGGATGAGCGTCGACGGCACCGCGATCAGCAGCGTGTTGATGAACGCCTGGAGCATGCCCTGCGCGCTCAGCACCTCGTCGTAGTTGTCGAGCGTGTAGCGGAACTGCAGGAAGCTCTCCCACCAGCCGGTGACCTGGATGTCGCTGCGCGGCCGGAACGACGTCACGAGCAGCCCGATCGTCGGGCGCCAGCCAGATCAGCGCGATGATCCCGAGCGCGATGTGGATCGGGGTCTTGTTCAGGAACTGGACGATCCGTGTGCTGGTCGTCCGCTCCTGGGCCGTGGCTCGCGGCTCTGCGACAGCGGTCATCTAGGTCACCCTCGAGCTGCGGAAGCGTCGGATGTTGTAGGCCATGATCGGGATCAACAGGATCAGCATGATCACGGCGACGGCGGCACCGCGGCCGAACTGGCCGCCCGGGATCGACTCGTAGTACATCGTGAAGGCGATGACCCGGCTCTTCACGCCCGGACCGCCGTTCGTCAGCACGTAGATCAGGTCGAACAGCTTGACGACGTTGACCAGGAGCGTCACGGCCAGGACCGAGATCGGCAGGCTGACCATCGGGATGATGATCCCGAAGAAGACCTGGCGTTCGGTCGCGCCATCGACTCGTGCCGCCTCGAGGATCTCGCTGGGGATGCTCTTCAGCGCCGCGGACAGGATCACCGTCGCGAACCCGACCGACCCCCAGATGCCGGCGGCGATCAGCGCCGCATTGACGAGGGATGGATTGCCGAGCCAGGAGATCCCGCGCGATGTGACCGGATCGAGGATGGCATTCAGCAGGCCGATGTTCGCTGTCCGGTGCGTAGACGAAGTTCCAGATGATCGCCAGCGCGGTGGCCGCGATCGCCATCGGCAGGAACACGACGGCCTTGATGATCGATTCGTAGCGGACGCGCGACGCCAGCACGGCGACGACGAGTCCGAGGAAGATCACGAGCGACGTGTAGAAGATGGCCCACAGCAGGTTGTTCCAGATCGCCCCTTCGGGCGGGAATGAGCTGAGGTCGAGGAAGCTCTTGTCGCCGGTCAACAGGTTGATGTAGTGGCTGAGCCCGACCCACTCGGTGAACTCGCCGCGACGGCCGCGGTTGAAGCTGAGGGCGATCGTGTAGATCGTCGGGTAGACCAGGAAGACGGCCAGCAGGATCGCCGGCGGTCCGAGGAAGAGCAGGGTCATCTTGTCGTAGCGCCGGCCGGCCGGCGGGGGCGCGGGCGCCTTTGCCGGGGCGGCTAATGGCGTCTCCGCAACCACCTGGATCGGGGCGCCGCCCGGCGCGTCGAGTCCCATCAGTGTCCGCCCTCCTTAGCCCGATAGAGGACGTGGGAACAGCTCCTGGGAATAGTAGAACGCGGGCGGCCGTGAGGCCGCCCGCGTTCGAGCTGTGACTAGATGTGCAACGCCGTCACTCGGCGTCCCAGGCGGCCTTCACGCGCGTCTGGAAGTCGGCCCAGTCGATGGTGTCGCCACCGATGGCCCGCTGGAGCAGGGCACCGAGGCTTTCGCCGGCGATGCCCGCAGGCAGGAGGTCGGCGCCGTCGTAGCGGATCTGGTCCGCATTCGTGAGGGACTCGGCCTCGCGAACGACGAGCTCGTTCGGATACGCATCCGTACCGACGCCCTTGTGGGGCGAGACGATGGCGCCCGTCCCTGCCCAGACCTGGTTGGCCTCGGGCGTGACGATGTACTCGACGAATGCCTTGGCGCCTGCGCTGTCGGTGAGCGCACCGACGACGTCGCCACCGAACGTGGTCACGTCCTCGGTGTTGCCGAGTGTCGGGAAGGGGTACCAGTCGATGGTCTCGCCGATCACCAGGGCGGTGTTTGTCTGGCCGGTCGCGATGCCGCCCACGAAGCCACCCTCGTAGAAGACGGCCGCCTCGGGCTCAGGCTTGAAGACCTGGGCGATCGCATCGGTCCAGGCACGGCCGACGGCCGCGTCGATGCCACCGACGACGTACTCGTCGTTGATGACTTCGAGCATCGTGGTGACGGTGGTCTGCACGGACGGATCGGCCCAGTCGCCCTCGGCGCTGAACAGCTTGTCGTAGGCCTCGACACCGGACTGGCGGATGTAGATGTTCTCGAACCAGTCGGTCAGGTTCCAGTCGTCCTTGGCTCCGAGCGCCATGGCTCCGGGCTTGTCCTTGAGGGTCTCGAGGGCCGCCTTGAACTCGTCCCAGGTCGTCGGGGGGGTGACGTTGGCAGCCTCGAAGAGGTCGGGCCGGTACCACATCGTGCCCTTGTTGTTGTATTTGGCAGGCACAGCGTAGAGCTCGCCATCGACCGAACCCGCACCGAGGAAGCCCTCGGGGTAGTTGGCCGCGAGCCCGGAGGTGTCGATGCCCAGGTCGGACAGCTTCTTGAGCGACCCATCCTTGGCGAAACGGCGCAGGAAGCCGATGCCCGGGATGATCCCGATGTCCGGCGGGTTGCCACCCGTGATCCGCGACTGGAGCGTCGTGGAATAGGTCTGGCGATCGGCCTCGTAATTGACCGTGACGCCGGTCTTCGCGGTGAAGTCGGCAAGGACGGCCTGGAAGGCCTCTTCCTCACTGCCGCCCCAGAGCGACAGGACGTTGATGGAGCCGGCGGGACCCGGCTCGACGCTGGTGGCCGGCCCACTGGCCGGGGCGCTGGCTGCCGGCCCGCCGCTCGCGGGCGGCAGGGTGGTCCCGGCGGGACCGCAGGCGACTGCGACCAGCGCAGCAGCGAGCAACAGCGCAGATGCGCGCAGGGATCGTGTCATGGACAAACTCCTCGATGGGATGGCCTCGACCCGGCGATCGGGCGGGTCCGTAACGTGGTGCGACTGGCGGCCGTGCGCATGACCATTCGCGGTCTCCTCCTCGGCGCGGACCGTGTGACCGACGCTTCGCTTCACATCGAAGGCCGACGGCCTACCTACGGCTCGCTACCGGCTCCTCCGCAGTCGCCCGCCACGTGGTCGGGTCGACCGGAAAGGCCGATGGCAGGTTGCCATCCAGCGCGAGCCTAGAGTCCGCTCGAAGGTTCTGTCAACGTTACACACGCGTGACATGCGCCCGTCATGGCGCCGGATCGCCCGGGGGCGCGTCGGCCCGTCGCTCCAGCTGGATCGTCCGGATCTCCCACGGCCCCAGTGCGACCCGCAGGCTGCCGGGCTCGACGGCCAGCGCGCCCATCGGGCGCCCGAGCAGGTCGGCGTCCCAGGCCGCGTCGAAGGCCCCGCGGATGACCGCCTCGGTGGTGCTCCCCGTCTCGGCCACGATGCGCAACTCCAGCCGATCGCCCCGCCGTCGGAGGGCGGTGAGCACCACGTCGCGACCCTCGAGCACGAGGCCATCGTCGCCGGTCGGCCCGCCCGCCGCGGTCGGCCCGACACCGCGAACGACGAGCGCGGCGTGCTGGTAGCGCTCCGCCATCTCGACGACCCGCGCCGCCGACCAGGTCCCCCCATGCGGCATGATGGCGAAGCGCATGGTTCGTTCGCCGATGAGCTGCGCAGCGGGCACCGGCACCTCCGGTCCGGCCGGGTCCTCGCGGTACGGATTCGAGTTCCGGCTGATCCATCCGAACGACCGCAGCAGCGTGAGGGCGAGCTCGCGCCCAGCGTCGACGACCTCGTATTCCACGATGTGATCGAGCAGCACGCTCACCCCCACGGCGTGCACGAAGCCGCGTGCCGGGAAGGTGGGAAGTGGCATCTCACCGTGGCCCGCCTCGACCTCCAGCCCGCGCTCGACGACCGCGTACTGGCCCTCCGCGGCACTGCCCGACGCCGTCCCGGCGAGGGGCACATGGAAGCGGACCCGATGATCGCGTGATCGGTTCTCGAACGTCACTGCCACGCGCAGGAACGGCTCACCCGCCCGAAGCTCCAGCACCGTGACGACGTCGGTCGGGATCGTGGTCGCCGTCCGGATGCGCTCCCGCGAGTCGATCGCGGCCGGCCAGTCGAAGCGGCGCCGGATCGTGAGGCTGCCGCGCAGCGGGCCGCCCGCGCCGGTCTCGACCGCCACGGCCGCCGGAGTCTCGACGATGACGTCCGGGCTGGGCGGTCCGTAGTTGTAGCTGTCGCCAAGGTCGCCGCCGTCGACGATGCGGCCGACCCCCTCCAGCTCGGCGCCGCCGCCCGACAGCCGGAAGGTCCCGTCGTCGTCGACCTCGACCGAGACGAGGCCGTTGTCGAGCCGGCGCGGTCCAGCCACGACGCCATCGGTCACGGGTTCCACGGCATGCGGGCCGGCCTGCGACGGGTCGCCAGGATCCACGACCTCGATCTCCGTCCAACCGAGGGCGGGCATGCCGACGCGGGCGAGGATGCGGCGCCGCTCCGCGGCGCGCACGGTGACCCGCCACGCATCGTCCGGCCGAGCCAGGACGGCTGCCTCGACGCGGCGCAGGAGCTCCTCGACGTCCAGCTCGTGCGGGTCGGGAAGGTCGTCGGCGTAGATGCGCAGGGTGGGCGTGCCGTCCGGGTGGTCCGGCTCGATATCGATCGAATTGATCTGGCGTCCGAACAGCTCGCGCCCATGTCTGCGTCTCCGGAACAGCTCGGGGACCTCGCGGCCGTGGAGCTTGAGATCGGCGACGACGGGATTTGCCCGGCCGCACTCCTGCGTCGGGATCACCCGGTCGCCCGCCCGGAGCTCGATCGACTCCCGTTCGGCCGGGACCGCGACATCGAACTCCACGAAGTCCTCGCGCGGGACCGGGGACGGGTTGATCGCCCCCCACCGGCCGGTCCGGATGCGGCTCGCGATCTCGCCAAGCGTCCGCGAGAGCACGCCCCGCCCGATCTGGTCCGCCTCCGCGAAACGGGTCAGGACCTGCGCGACGACATCGTCGTGCGAACACCCGCAGATGGAGTCGTGCGCCGAGTTGTCGACCACCCGCCGCCAGGCCAGCTCCAGCTGCCGATCCGGCCAGACCGTCGCATGCAGCGCCGTCAACGGCTCGGCGTAGCGTTCCAGGAGGCGTTCCGCCCCGCCGGCGGCGATCTTCACGTCCACCCTGGCCGACGTGACGTTCATCAGCATGTTCGCGCGGGCGCCCGAGCGGAGCTCGCCGACCCAGCGTGGCCGGTCCGCGCCGGCCGCAGTTCCGTCGACCGCATCGAGGGCATCGGCCCGCGCCGCGTACTCCGCCAGGGTCTCCATCCGGACGAAGACCGGCGACTCATCGGCATTGACCGCGTCGACGAGGTCCGCCAGGCGGGGGGAGGGCACCGCGTGATCGGTCCCGTACATCGCGAGGATCGAGTGTCGGCCATAGAACGACTCGTTCGCGTCGACGTGCTCGGCGAGCTTGGCCTGCAGCCGGTCGGGGACGTCGAACAGGTACGCGCCGTTGCCGTAGCCGCCGACCAGGTACTCGGCCTCGACGGCGGAGCCGTCCGGGGCTTCCCAGGTGAAGGTGTTGCGATCGATGACGGCGGGGACGCCGCGCCACACCACCGCGCGGTCGATCCCGGCGCGCCGCAGGATCTGGGGCATCTGGGCGACGTGCCCGAACATGTCGGGCAGATAGCCGACGCGCATCGCACCCCCCAGCTCCGTCGCGCGCGTCCAGCCGAGCTCGAGGTTGCGCACCATCGTCTCGCCCGAGACGAGGAACTCGTCCATGAGGATCTGCCATGGCCCGATGGCCAGACGGCCCTCGCCCACGAGTCGGCGGATGAGCGGCTCAGCTTCCGGGCGGACCTCGAGGTAGTCGTCGACCGTGGCGCACTGGCCATCGAGGGTGAAGCGCAGCCGGACATCGGCCTCCATCCGCTCGAGCAGCTCGTCGACGAGATCCACGAGGCGCAGACGGAAGGTCTGGAAGGGCTCGTACCATTCCCGATCCCAGTGGGTGTGCGGGACGAGGTGGACGATCGTGCGGGGCGCTGCGGTGGGTGCCTGGCTCATGGGCCGGCGGTCCGCGCGGCCTCGCCGCCGATCTCGATGCCGCGCGCCCCCGCCAGGCGGGCGGCGATCCGCTGGCACGTGACGATGTCTGTGCGCCCGTCGGCGATCCCCGACCGGGCGCGCGCGCCGTCGGTGACCATCGATGCGAAGGCGAAAAGCTCGCGTTCGAACGCCTCCTCGACCGAATCGAGGAGCATCCTGCGGCGGGTCTCGCCACCGCCGGTCGAGACCACGAGACTCGTCGGCTCGTGGAGACGGTAGGGCGCCGGGAAGGACAGCTCGATCGACCCGCGCTCGTGGTGGAACCTCACGTCCTCCCGGTAGGCCGGATACGCCGGCAGGAAGTGCCAGCCGATCGACACCCGCCCGCCGTCGGCCAGGCGGCCGTCGATCGCGACCGACGGCGGCCAGGCAGCCTCCGGCCACGTGTCGACTCGATCGATCGCGACCGGGTCGCCGGCGACGGCCCGGACGACCGCCAGGTCATGGACGATGCTGCCGAGCAGGATGCCGTTGTACAGCCGCCCCAGTTCGGGCGCCGCCGGCCCGAGCGCGTCCCGGTCGAGTTGGGCCGAGCGTTCCCGTAGGCCGGTCATCGTGTCGGGGTCGATGTCATCGGGCGGCGGCAGCAGGCGGGCATGGGCGAGCTGGCTCTCGCTCGCCGGATGGAGCACGGTGACCTCGACCGCGCGAAGGGCTCCCAGCGGTCCAGCGGGCTCCCGCGCGACGCGGATCGCCTCCTCGACCGCAGGGTCGAAGAGCTTCATGTACCCGACCATCAACCGTTGACCGTCGCGATCGGGCCCCTCGATGGCGGCCAGGCGGTCGGCCTCGGCGAGGGTCATCGCGAGCGGCTTCTCGCACAGCACCGCGAGCCCGCGCGCCAGGGCCGCCTCGGCGAGGTCTCCGTGCGACCCGGACGTCAGGACGATGAGGCCGTCGAGCTCGACGCCGTCGAGCATCGCGCCCACGTCAACGTAACGGTGTACCGGCGGGACGCGATATCGCTCGCCGATCGCGGCCAACAGCCCCGGCGAGAGGTCGCACAGCGCGGCGATCGCGAAGGTCTCGGGGAGGCGCGCGAGGAGGGGCAGGTGGACCGCCTGGGCGACGGCTCCGAGGCCCGCGACGCCGACACGCAGCGGGCGGCGCGCCACCCGAAGGGCAGGGGGATGGGCCATCGCGTCGGAGTATAGGGACGTCCCGGCGGGACGCGCGCCGGGCCAACCCAAATCGGCTTGCGACTCGCCTTGACCGTGGCCTTGGCGCTCCCGCAGACTCCGGCTCGATGTCCGACGTCACGCTGCCCGCATCGTCCCTTGCCCGCCACGGGACCGAGTGGTGGCGCGAGGGGATCGTCTACCAGATCTATCCGCGCAGCTTCGCCGACACCGACGGGAATGGCATCGGCGACCTGCCCGGCATCATCGAGCACCTGGATCACCTGGGCCCCGACGGGCTCGGCGTCGACGGCATCTGGCTGTCGCCGATCTTCCCGAGCCCCGGGCGGGACGTCGGCTACGACGTCAGCGATCACGCCGCCGTCGACCCGCTGCTGGGCACGGAGGATGACTTCGACCGGCTCGTCCGGGAGGCCCACGCCCGTGGCCTCCGGGTGATCCTTGACCTGGTCATGAACCACACCAGCGACGAGCATCCGTGGTTCCAGGCCAGTCGGTCATCGCGTGACGGACCGTACGCCGACTACTACCTGTGGCGCGATCCGTCCGGGCGTGACGCCGAGGGGCGGCCACTGCCGCCGAACAACTGGTTGTCGTTCTTCGGTGGCTCGGCGTGGCAGTACGAACCGGCGCGCGGCCAGTTCTACATGCACACGTTTCTCACAGAGCAGCCCGAGGTCAACTGGCGCAACCCGGCGGTCGAGGCTGCCCAGCTGGCGATGGTCCGCGGCTGGCTCGATCGGGGCGTCGATGGCTTCCGGCTGGACGTCTTCAACATCTTCCTCAAGGATCCGGACATGCCCTCCAACCCCGAGCGGGAGGGCACGAGCGCATGGGATCGCCAGGAGCACATCTACGACCGCGACCAGCCGGACTTCCCGGACCTGATCGCGAGGTTCCGCGCCATCGTCGACGAGGTGCCGGGGCGGATGTCGGTCGGTGAGCTGTTCTACGGCGGCCCGGAGACCTCGGCCCTCCTGTCCGCCGATCGACACCTCGTGTTCGACTGGGAGCTGGTACGGGCTCCATGGTCGGCCGCCGAGTACCGGGCGGTCCTGGACCGCCGGCAGGCGATCTTCGGCGACGACATCTGGCCGACGGTCACGCTGTCGAATCACGACCAGTCTCGACACGCCAGCCGGTTGGCCGCCTCGGCGGGCATCGACGATACGGAAGCGGTGGCTCGGGCGGCGGCCGCCCTGATCCTGACGTTGCGCGGCACGCCGTTCCTGTACTACGGGGAGGAGATCGGCCATCGCGACGTCGAGGTCCCGTTCGATGAGATCGTCGACCCGCCGGCTCGTCGCGTGGAGGAAGGCTGGACCTGGTGGAACCGGGATGGCTGCCGCTCGCCGATGCCGTGGCACGGGCAACCGGGCCATGGGTTCACGACCGGTCGTCCATGGATCCGATTCGCCGACGATGCGACCACGCGGAACGTCGCCGCCCAGGCCGCCGATCCCGAATCGGTGCTGGCCACCTACCGTCGACTTGTCGCGCTGCGGCACGGTCGGGCGAGCCTCCGGCGCGGTCTGCTCCGGCGGCTCGACATCGGCGGCGACGACGTGCTGGCCTACTTGCGCGAGGACGGCCCCGAGGCGACCCTGGTCGTGGCCAACTTCGCCCAGGGGGGAACGACGGTCGATCCGGGCGCGGCCGGCACCGGGCCGTGGCGGCCGATCGGTGGGTCGCACCGTGATCCGGGCGCACCGACCGGAGACGGGATGCTGGCACTGCGTGGGTTGGAGGTCGTGATCCTCGCCCGCGACTAGCCGAGGTCGGTGGATCGCGCGCGCCGGAGTGCGAGCGTCCCGGGCTCGGCGCCCCTGCTACGATGGCGCCCGATCCTGACCGTTCCCGGGAGTTCGTCCGTGCCGCTCGATTTCCTGAAGCGCAAGAACGCCAACGAGGCCGCCGCCGCGGCCGCGACCCCGGCGCCGACGTCGTCCGCCGTGCTGCCCGAAGAGGTCGTCGCCCAGGACTTCCAGCTCAAGCTGTACTACGCGGGCAAGACCAGCGAGGGCGTTCGGATGCGCGCCGGCCAACAGGCCATGACCGACCTGCCGTCCATGCTGGTCGGCCTGGCGAAGGAAGAGATCGAAGTCGTCGAGCCCCTGCCGATCGAGTTCAGCCAGGCGACGCCGACGATCTCGCGTCCGTCCGAGGCCATGCAGTGGTTGAACGCTCACCACGTGCACTCGCCGATCACCCGTCACGCCCTTGTCGTGCTCGAGTCGATCGATGCGATCGACCTCGCATTCGACACATTCGTGTGCTCGCTGCTCGACGGTGAGGTGGATACGAGCGGCTATCCGGAGTACAACGCGATCCTCGGCGGTGTCGCCGCCCACTGGGACGAGGCGACGGGCGACATGATCTGCCGCGCGGTCGTGGGCTGGGGCGGTCGCGGGGTTCGGGGTGACACCGACCGGATCGGGGCGAAGCTGCTGGCCGGCATCCTGACCAATATCCTGGCCAACCAGTATGCGATGGGCCTCACCGCCGTCGAGCGACCCATGCCCGCCGCCGGTCGCGGCGGCCTCGTGTGTGCCCACTGCGGGTTTGCCTCGGCGCACGAGCGGGCGTTCTACTGCCCCAAGTGCGGCATGCGCCTGCTCCGCGGCTGACCCGGAGCGCGCACCGGGTGCCCCTGTACGACTACGCCTGTGCCGCGTGCGCTCGACGCTTCGAGGTGATCCACGGCGTCCACGACGACGGGCCCACATCGTGTCCGTTGTGTGGGAAGGGCCCGGTCCGGAAGGTCATCACCGCCGCCAGCGTGCACTACAAGGGTTCGGGCTGGGCGAAGAAGGAGCGACGAGCGGCGGTCAAGAGCGCCGCGTCCGTCGGTGGCGGCGACGACGGGTCGTCCGACGCAGGATCGTCCGGGACCGAGACCGGCGCGTCGACGGATCCCGCCTCGAAGGACGCCCGCTCATCGACCGACGGCGCCGGCGCATCGCCGCCGGCTTCGACCTCGGCGACCGGCGAGTCGAAGAAGGGGTCACCCTCATCGGCCGAGACGGGTCCTTCGTCGAAGACACGCGCACCGACCGCCGACTGACCGATGCCCTCCGCAGCGGACTGGATCACGCTGGCTGAGGCACGGGCCATCCTGGCCGCCGCGAACGTCCATTTCGCGACCTCGACCATCGGTGGCTGGGCGCGCATCGGCCGGCTCCAGAGCATCAAGCTCGGTGGTCGGCGGTACGTTCGACGCGGTGAGATCCGGGCCCTGATCGCCGCGCCACGTCGCGTGCCGGCGGATGCCGTGCAGCCGGCCCTGTTCGAGGAGCTGCGGGACTGACCCGCGGGCGGATGCAGCCGGCGGCGATCCTGGAGCGGTTCCTCGATCGGCCGCGAGTCGCCGAGCTCCGGACGGTCCTCGACGTGTACGGCCGAGCCCCGGGCGGGCTGCTTGGCAATGGCCTCGCGTTCGCGGCGTTGTTCGCGGCGTTCCCGGTCGCGCTCGTGACCCTGGGGATCGCGGGCTGGCTCGTCGACGACCCGACGCTCCAGGCGAGGCTCGCCAGGGCGATCGGCATTCTGCTGCCGCCGTTGCGCGACCTGGTCGACCAGGCCCTCGTCACGCTGTCCGACGGCGCCGCGATCACCTCGGTCGTCGGCATCGTCGGCCTGGTCTGGACCGTCAGCCAGTTCTACGTCACCCTCGACATCGCCATGGCCCGCATCTTCACCGAGCGAAGGGAGCGGGACGTGTTCCGGCGCACGGCCAGGGGCTTCATCTCGGTCGCCGGGCTCGTCGGTGTCGTCGTCGCCCTCATCGTCGGCGGCTCGCTGGCGGCTGCAGCCGAAGTGCTCCTGCCGGCTTCCTCGCCGGCCCTCTCGGCGTTGGGTAGCGTGTTGAAGTCCCTGCCCGTGGTGGCTGCCATCGGCGTGCTCGCGATCGCGATCGTCTACCGGGTGGTGCCGCCGCGAGCGCCCGCCGCGAGCGCCATCTGGCTGCCCTCGCTCGTCGCGGGCGTGGCGATCGTGGCGCTCAGCCAGTTGTTCCTGTTCGTGGCACCTCGACTGATCGGCGCGGCCCTCATCACGGGCTCGCTGGCCACGGCGTTCGTCGCCCTCGCCTGGCTCTCGTTCACGTTCCAGATCCTGCTGTTGGGCGCCGCGTGGGTCCGGGTTCGTGACGACCGGGCGATGGCCCAGGCCGGATCGTCAGGCCTGGCGGGTTCCGCAGCGCCGGCAGAACCTGGCCGTCGCGGAGAGTGACAGGCCACAACTGACACACGGCTGCACGCCCGTGGGGCGTGCAGCCGGGCCGTCGATCTGGGCGGTGACCTCGCGGGCAGACTCGGCCCAGAGGGCCTCGATCCCGCCGGACGCTGCGGCCGGACGGCCCAGGAATGGAAGACCGACCGCGGGTCGCTGACTGGGCCACTCGGGCTGGGCCGGCCACTGTGGCTCGGCGCTCGCGGCGATCGGGTCGGCGGGCGTCGCGGTTGCTGGGCCCGGGGGCGGGACGGTCGCAGGCGTGGCGGGTGCGCCATCCGGCGCCATGATCTGCCAGGTCGGCTGCGGGACGACGTCGGGACGGAGCTCGGACTCGGGACGAGGCTCGGGCTCGCCGGTCCCACCGGCGGTCGCGACCTCTGGCTCGATCGCGTCCATCTCGTCATCAAGCGACTGCCCCGGACGCAGCCGGCGGAGGAGATCGAATGTCTGTGCCGCGGCCGCGGCCGCTCGCTCGTCCATCTCCGAAGCATCGGTCGGTGGGCTCGCCGGTTCGAGTGTGGCTGCGGCCCGGCTGGCGTCGGCGATCGCGGCGTCCGCGGCCGCGGCATCGGCGGCCGCGACCTGGATGGCCAGGGCTGCGGCTGCGGCCTGGGCTGCGGCGGCAGCCTCTCCGTCGCGTCGCGCCGCCTCGGCTGCGGCAGCCGCCTCCGTTTCGCGTCGCGCGGCCTCGGCTTCCGCCGCGGCTGCGGCCTCTGCCTCCCGCCGCGCGGCTTCCGCCTGCGCGGCGGCTGCCACCTCTGCCTGGCGGCGCGCCTCGGCGGCTGCGGCCTGCGCGGCGGCGTCCTCCTCAGCCTTGCGACGGGCCTCGGCCGCGGCTTCGGCCTCCGCCTGGCGGCGCGCCTCGGCGGCTTCGTACTCCGCTCGAGCGGCGGCCTCCGCCTCACGCCTCGCGGCTTCGGCTTCGGCGGCGGCGACGGCCTCGGCGTGCAGCCTCGCGGCTTCGGCTTCGGCGGCGGCCGCGGCCAGTGCCTGGCGCCTGGCCTCGGCGGCTTCGAACTCGGCGAGCGCTGCCGCCTCTGCCTCGCGCCGGGCGGCTTCGGCTTCGGCGGCGGCGGCAGCTTCCGCCCGGAGTCGTGCCTCGGCAGCCTCGAACTCGGCAAGTGCTGCGGCTTCGGCCTCGCGCCGGGCCGCCTCGGCCTCCGCCTCGCGCCGGGCAGCCTCTGCCTCGGCCTCGGCGATGGCTGCGGCCTCCGCCTGGCGGCGCGCCTCGGCCGCCTCGGCTTCGGTGATGGCTGCCGCCTCTGCCTGGCGGCGCGCCTCCTCGGCCTCGGCAGCGACTGCTTCCTCCGCTCGTCGACGCGCCTCGGCGGCCTCGACTTCTGCCGCGGCGTGGGCCGCGGCGGCCGCCTCCGCCTCAGCTGCCGCCTCCGCCTCAGCTGCGGCCCGCGCTTCCTCCTCGGGATCGGGCAACTGGTCGGTCGTCGGCCACGACAGCGTGTCGAGCGGTGATGTCTCCTCGTGCCCGTTCTCGGTCTGGGCATACCCATTCCTGCCGTTGGTCAGGAGCGCCCCGCCGGAGGAGTCCAGGTCGGGGAACTGCGTCGACAGGAGGCCCTGGCCGAGGGGCGCGCACGACAGGCAACGCCCTTCCCCTTCGTTCCAGCAATTGCCGCAGGTGTACTGGCGGCACGACATGCAGAAGTTGAATGTCTTGTGGAACGCGTCCAGCTGCTGCGAGGTGACCTCACGGTCGGTCTCGTTGCGCGCCGCAGCGAAGGCTTCGTCCATGGACGTGTCGTCCGACATGACGAAGTTCTTGAGACCGCGCGACATGACCCTGATGCCCTTGAGGCGGGCGACCCGGGGCGCGGCCAATTCGAACGTGTAGCGCGTGCCACATCGTTCGCAGAAGGACTCGGTGAGGATCTCCGGCATCAGGACCCCGGGGCGTGCGCTGGACATGTTGAGCGGGCGCACCGCTCGAACAGGGGCGAGAGTATACCGCAGGGACTTTCCCGCCCCCCCGCCCGGGGGTACTTCGGGTCGGCTGCGGATGGTCCCGGGTGGGAGAGCGGCTGCGGGGCGCCGAGCAGCCCCTCTGCTAGACTCCGCGACCGACCATGCCGCCGCTGGCCGCCATCGAGCGGTTCTTCGAACGCCTCTTCGAGCGTCCGTCCGCGCGACTATTCCGTGCACGCCTCCAGCCCGTCCAGCTGCAGCGTCGGATCGAGCGCGCGATGGAGGCTGAGCGCCTGTCCTCGGCCGATCGGACACTCGCGCCGAACCGGTTCACGATCCATCTCCATCCCTCCGACCTCGAGGCGTTCGGGGACATGACGGGATCCCTGGCGTCGGAGCTCGCCGACGGGGCCCTGGTGTTCGCCAGGACCCGCCGCTACACGCTCGTCGACCGGCCGCGTGTCGATCTCCTCGCCGACACGACGGTCGATCGCACCGATATCCGCGTGGTCGCGCGGTTCGCCGATCCGATCGCCGGACGGGAGCGACGCGACGTCGCCCCGGATCTCGCGTCGGTCGCGGCGGAGGACGGCGAGCGAGCGGACGACTCGGCGAGCCACGGCGATGCTGGCGGCGGCCCGACTGACACGATGGTCTTCACGATCCCGCGACCGAGTGCGCCGGCGGCGCGACTCCGCGTCGCTCCGCCCGACGGTGACGAGTTCTGGTACGAGTTCGATGGCACGAGCCTCACGATCGGGCGAGCCGCGGACAACGACTTGGTGGTGGCCGATGGGCGGGTGTCGCGGCACCACGCGCGGGTCAGCGGTCGGCGCGGGACCCTGGTATATACGGACCTCGGCAGCACCAACGGCTCGCGGGTCAATGGCGCGCCGGTCGGCGAGCTGGTGCTCGGCGCGGGCGACCGGATCGAGCTCGGCGACACGGTCCTCGTCGTCGAAGCGACCGGGGACGCGAACTGATGGATCCGTTCCTGCTGGTCATCTGGGCGGTTCGACTCTTGTTCCTCGCACTGCTGTACCTGTTCCTCGCCCGGGTCGTGGGCTCGCTCCTGCGGGACCTGCGCGCGGCCGCCCGGGAGCCCGGCGCGTCGCCCGGTCGCCTGATCGTGGTCGAGTCACCGGCCGGGGAGCCCGAGGCGGGCCGCTCGTTCGATCTCGATGCGATCACGACGCTCGGGCGCGACGTGAACAACGCCATCGTCGTCGACGATCCATTCGCCTCGTCGGAGCACGCCGTGCTGACGTTCCGTGGCCGGAGCTGGTACGTCGAGGATCTCGGCAGCACGAACGGCACGTTCGTCAACGGACGAGCGGTGGACGGGGTCTCGCCGCTCGGGTTCGGTGACGAGATGTCGATCGGCCAGGTCCGTCTGCGACTCGAGCGAGCCCGGTCCTCGTGACCGCCGCGAGCGGTCGCAACCCGGCGATCGCCCTTCCGCGGATCCTGGGGCCTATCCGGCCGCGACCGCGCTGGGTCGAGGCCCGGTTGCTGGCCCTGGCCGCCGCGGCGCTGCTGATGGGCAGCCTGTCGCTGCGTCTCGGCAGGGACGGGGAGTTCGGCCTGGCCGACGCACCCGGGCTGGCGATCTACCTGGGAGCGCTGGCCTTGGCGCATGTGGCACAGGTGCTGGCGGGCCGGCGAACGGACCAGGTGCTCCTGCCGGTCGTGGGCCTGCTCGGTGGCATCTCGCTGCTCCTGATGCAGCGCCTGCCCCAGGACCTCGCGACGCTCGGTGAGGGCGACTCCGCGCTCGGCCTCGGCGACGTCCAGCTCGTCTGGCTGGTCCTCGGGATCGCAGTCACCACCACGCTCGCGGTCGCGGTGCGCTCGGACGCCTGGTTGCGACGCTACAAGTACACGTGGGCGGCCGTCGGCATCGCCCTGCTCCTGCTGACGTTCATCTTCGGCGCGGACGTCGCGGGCCAGCGGCTGACGCTACGGCTGGGGCCGATCGGCGGCCAGCCATCGGAGCTGCTCAAGGTGATCCTCGTGGTGTTCCTGGCAGGCTACCTGTCGGAGAACCGGCCGCTGCTGATCGAACAGGACACGCGGCTGGGCCCGCTCCGGCTGCCGCCACTGCCGTATCTCGCGCCGATGGTGGCGATGTGGGCGATCGCCCTCGGCATCGTCGTCGTGCAGCGGGACCTCGGTGCGGCCCTGCTCTTCTTCGCGGTGTTCCTCGCGTTGACGTACGCGGCGACCGGCCGCCTGAGCCTCGTGGTCATCGGGTTGGCCCTGTTCCTCGCCGGCAGCGCGCTGATGGCCAGCCTCTTCGGCCACGTGCGCGACCGCGTCGACATCTGGCTGGACCCGTTCGCCGACCCCCTTGGCGCCGGCTACCAGATCGTCCAGTCGCTCCACGCCTTCGCGCGCGGCGGTCTGCTCGGCACGGGTCTGGGAGAGGGCCTGCCGATGGTGGGCGGGCGCTTGCCGATCCCCGAGGTCCACACCGACTTCCCGCTCGCCGCCCTCGGCGAGGAGCTTGGCCTGGTGGGCGTCATCGCCATCCTCGGCCTGTATTTCGTCGTGATCCAGCGTGGGCTGCGCATCGGCGCCTCGGCGGCCGATGACTTCCGCGCGATCCTCGCCACCGGGCTGGCCCTGGTCGTCGGGGTCCAGGCCTTCATCATCGCCGCGGGCAACCTCAAGGTCCTGCCGTTGACCGGCGTCACGCTGCCGTTCGTGAGCTATGGCGGCTCGTCGTTGCTGGCGAACGCGGTCGTGGTCGGGTTGCTGCTCGCCCTGTCCGATCGAGGAGTGGAGCCACCGCCGCCGCCGAGCGAGACCACGGGTTGGCGACGTCGGTTACGTCGAGGGAGGGCCTGATGCTCGCCACCTCGTCGCGTCGCCGCCCGCTGGGACGGACGATCGTCCACGTCGCGCTGGTCCTTGGGATCGCCTTCGGGACGCTGGCCGGCGCCGGTGGGTACTGGGCGGTCATCAAGGCCCCGGAACTCGTCCGATCGCCGCTCGACCCGGCCGTCATCGCGGCCGCACGGACCGTGCCCCGCGGGATCATCCGTGCTCGCGACGGCGAGTCCCTGGTCCGCAACGAGAAGGACGCGAACGGCGAGCTGTACCGGGTGTACCGGAGCGGTGCGTTCAGCCAGGTCGTGGGCTATGCGTCGAGCCGCTACGGCCGAGCCGGATTGGAGCTGGCGTATGACGCCGAGCTGTCGGGGCTGGCCGGCGACCCCGTCTCGGACGCCCTGCGCAAGTTCGGGACCGACCCATACGACCCGAAGGACCTGACCCTCGCGCTGTCGTACGACCTGCAGCGTGAGGCAGTGCGGACCCTGGGCGACCGCAAGGGCGCGATCGTGATGCTCGATCCTCGCAATGGCGAGGTCCTCGCGCTCGCCTCCACGCCGACATACTCGGCGTCCGAGCTCGCTGACCCGGCCACGGCCGACCGCACGTTCGCGGCGCTCCAGGACGACGGTGACCAGCCGTTGCTGCCGCGCGCGACCCTCGGCCGGTATGTGCCCGGGTCGGTGTTCAAGATCGTCACCGCCGTGGCCGGCCTCGGCTCCGGTGCGGTCACGCCGCGCACCACCTACCCGGAGCAACCGCGTTCGGAGGAAGACGGCCTGCTCGTGAGTGGCTTTCGGGTCCGAGACGGCCACCATCGATTCACTGGGTCGGAGCGCCTGGACCTCGTCGGCGCGACGGAGGTGTCGTGCAACATCTGGTACGCCCTCACCGGGCTCGAGACGGGCGGCGCCGATCTCGTCGAGTACGCGGCGCGACTGGGGTTCGGCGAGCCCCTGCCATTCGAGCTGCCGACAGCGATCTCGCAGGTCACGAACGGTCGTGGCACCGCGCCGGGTGGTTTCGTCGACGACGTCGAGCTGGCCAACGCCGCCTACGGCCAGGGCGAGACCTTCGTGACGCCGTTGCAGATGGCGCTCGTGGCCAGCGCGGTCGCGAGCGGCGGGGAGCTGATCCGCCCGCGGCTGGTCACCTCCATCGTCGGCGAGCGTGGGTCGCGCACGATCGGCCCTCAGACCGTCCGCCGGGTGATCGACGGCGGCGACGCCGCCGCCATCAATGCGGCCATGGTCGCCGCGGTCGAGTCGGAGCGCGGCCGGCGCTACACGACCGGGGCGAAGATCCCGGGCGTCACGACCGCCGGGAAATCGGGCACCGCCGAGCTTGGTGGGCAGGGCGAGCCACACTCGTGGTTCATCGGCTTCGCGCCGGCCGACGCGCCCCGCGTGGCGATCGCGGTCCTCGTCGAGGAGGCCGGACGCGGCGCCGAGGTGGCCGCCCCGATCGCCGGCAACCTGATGGAGATGTGGCTCGATTCGTCCGAATGACCGACTCGAACGACCGAACCGACGCCGACCCGACCGACCCGGTCGAGCGGGCCGATGCACGTGAGCCCGACGCCGCGCCACCCGAGCGCCGCCCGCTCATCGAGCGGATCGGGCTCGCGTCGATCGCCGCCGTCCTGGCGGTCCTGTTCGGCGGGGTCGCGGTCGCGTCATGGGCGGGCGGCGAACCGTTCCTCGCGGTCATGGGTGCGATCGGCTGCCTCATGACGGCGTGGGTCGGGGGGCTGACGCTCTTCCGCGGTTGATGCTGACCTCGCGGTAGATCGCCACCACCCGGTCGGCGACCAGCGTCGGGTCCGATCTCGCGGCGACCGCGCTGCGGGCGCTGGCACCCATTCGTGACCGAAGCTCGGGGTCGTCGGCAAGCCGCACGATCGCGTCCGCCAGCGCCGCCGGATCGCGTGGCGGCACGATGACCCCGGTCTCGCCATCGACCACCGACGATATCGGGCCGGACGAGCTCGATGGCGGCGCGCAGGGCCCGCCCGTGGCGGAGGTTCAGGATCGTCCGGCCCAGTTCGATGAGACGTCGGCCGCGGAGGGGCATCCCGGCGATCGAATGCAGCATCGAGACCCCGCCGATCGTGAGGACCGGCACACCGGACCGCCGCAGGGCCTCGGCGACCGGCCCCTCCGGGCACACGACGAAGGGCTGGACGATGTCCCTTGGGAGGTGGGCGATCAGATACTGCAGGCTGGCGCTCGACCCGTCGGGCGCCGCGGTATGCATCACGTACAGCACTCGAAGACGACCGGTCGGCATCGGCCAAGTCTGGCCAATCCGGGCGAGGCCGTGGCGGCGCGATCGGCGGCGGTGCGGCCGTGGATCGCGCTCCGACCACTCCGGAACCCAAATGACGGTTCCGACGTACTATCCCTCGACACCACCGACCCAGACCGTGGCATGTCGCACCCCCGGACGTTCGACCATCGGCGGACCGTCGCACCCGCCGCCCCGTGAGAGAGGCAGATGACGAAGATCCAGGAAACCGGGGACAAGGTCCTCGCCAACGTCGAGCGCGTGATCGTCGGCAAGCACCACGAGGTGCGGCTCGCCCTGGTCGCGCTCCTGTGTCGGGGCCACCTCCTCATCGAGGACGTGCCCGGGACCGGCAAGACCGTTCTGGCCAAGGCCATCGCCAGGAGTCTCGGCTGTACGTTCCGCCGGATCCAGTTCACGCCGGACCTGCTCCCGTCCGACGTCTCGGGCCTCTCCATCTACAACCAGAAGACCCAGGAGTTCGAGTTCCGGCCGGGCCCCATCTTTAGCCAGGTCGTCCTCGCCGACGAGATCAACCGGGCGACACCCAAGACCCAGTCGGCGCTGCTCGAATCGATGGAGGAGCGACAGGCGACGATCGACGGCACGACCTACCCGATGCCCGACCCGTTCCTCGTCATCGCGACCCAGAACCCCATCGAGTACGAGGGCACCTTCGCCCTCCCCGAGGCGCAACTCGACCGGTTCATGCTGCGCATCCGGCTGGGCTATCCCCAGCCGATCGAGGAGATCGTCATCCTCGATGAGCAGAAGCGGACCCACCCGCTCGACGACATCGAAGAAGTGCTCGGGGTCGACGCCCTGCGCGGGCTCCAGGAAGCCGTCCGCGAGATCTACGTCGACTCGACGGTGGCCGACTACATCGTCCGCGTGGTTGGGGCCACCCGCAACCACCCCGACGTGTACCTCGGGGCATCGCCCCGCGGATCCATCGCGCTATATCGCGCCGGCCAGGCGCTGGCGGGGCTCCTCGGGCGCGACTACGTCATCCCCGACGACATCAAGGCCCTCGCCGAGCCGGCGCTCGCCCATCGGCTGATCATCAAGACCAGCTCGTCGATCCACGACGTGCAGGCCCGGCAGGTCGTCCGCGAGATCCTCGACTCGACGTCGATCGACGGCGTCCGCCCGACCGGCGGCGGCCCGACCGAGCTGCGGACGTCCGCGGCCGGCAAGGCCGCCCCGAGCGCGTAGCCGCCCCGGCGGACCCGAGGAAGGCACTGGCGATGTTCCGACGGTTGCAGGCGCTGGTGCTGGTGACGGTGCTGGTGGTCGCGGCGTTCTCGACCGGCTACCCATTCCTGTTCTACCTGCTCTACCTCGGGATCCTCGTGGTCGGTGGCTCGTACGTGCTCGTTCGCCTCGGCCTGTCCGATCTCGAGGCCGGATACGCCGTGAGCCAGCTCCATGGGCATGTCGGTGACCGGATGCGCGTGACCTACACGCTGCGCAACGGCAGCCGCGTTCCGAAGCCGTGGCTGGAGGTCCACAACCCGACCACCCTGCCAGGCGGGCTGCCCGGCCGACCCATCACGCTCGGCGGCATGAGCGAACGGTCCTGGCTCATCCGGACGCCGCTCACCCGCCGAGGTCACTTCCGCATCGAGCCGCTGCACATCCGGACCGGCGACCCGTTCGGATTCTTCGAAGCCGCGGCCACCGTCGGGCAGGGCGTCAGCGTGGTCGTCTATCCGCGGCTGGAGTCGCTTCCGATGTGGAGGCTGCCGGCGGCCAACCTCGAGGGCAGCCACGCCTCGCCCGAACGCACGCTGCAGACGACGCCCCTCGCGACGAGCGTGCGGCCGTACGCCCCGGGCGACAGCATGAACCGGATCCACTGGAAGTCGACGGCGCGCCATGGCGAGATCCAGGTCAAGGAGTTCGACCTGGAGCAGACCGCCGATGCGTGGATCATCCTGGACCTCCAGCGCGGCATCCAGGCCGGCCACGGCGAGGAGTCCACGACGGAGGCCGCGATCCGCGCGGCCGCCTCCATCGCCGACAAGGCGCTCGGCGAGAACCGCGCCGTGGGGATGACCGTGAACGCCGGGCGGACGGCCTACCTGCCGGCCGACCGTGGGGGTCGCCAGCAGCAGAAGATCATGCAGCTGCTGGCGGCGGTCGAGGCCGACTCGTCCGCGCCGCTCGTGGAGACCCTCATCGCCTCGGTCGGCCGTCTCCGGCGCGGGATGACCGCCGTGATCGTCACCGCGTCGCTCGATCCGTCCTGGGTCCGCCCGCTCGCGGCTCTGCGTACGCGCGGCGTCGCGTGCGTCGTCGTGACGGTCGACGCCGCGGCCTACGCCCGAGTCGACGCGGAGGCCCGTGCCACCGTCATCGGCGAGAAGCCGGCCGTCGACGCGGAGGCGGCCGAGGTCGCGGCGAAGCGCGCCCGCGCCCTGCGCCACGCCCTGGCCGAGTACGAGTTGCCGGCCTTCACCGTCGTCCCGGGCAAGGCGCTCGGTGAGGTGCTGAGTCGATGACGTTCGGGTTCGACCGGCCGTCCTGGCGTCGAACACGGCCGGTCCTCGCCCCGGCGCAGGGCTGGTTCGCCCTGATCCTCGTCGCCGCGCTCTGCCTGTCGCTGGCGTGGTCCCTTGACGACGCGATCCTCGTGCTCGGCGACGGCGACGTGACCGACTTCCTGTTCTGGGCCGCTCTCGGTGGCGTGGCCAGCGGCGTTCTCGGACCGACGGTCGGTTGGGGCCGCTGGACGACCCACCTCATCGGAGCCGCGTTTGCCGCGCTCCTGACCACGCTGCTCGTCGGCTGGGTGCTGATCCCCGACGGGGCCGCCCCGGGCGTGCTGTTCGAGCGGACGGCCGACAGCGTCGTCACGGCCTGGTCCGACCTGATCGTCCACCGGCACCTCTCGACATTCGAGTACGGCCATCACCTGTTCGTGCTCGGTCTCGTCGTGTGGGGCTCCTCGCAGTTCGCGAGCTATGCGGCGTTCGGGCATCGCCGACCGCTCAACGCGGTGGTCGCGATCGGCCTGCTGCTGTTGGCCAACATGTCGCTGACGGTCCGCGACCAGCTGCTCTACCTCGTCATCTTCTCGGTCGCGGGCCTGTTCCTGCTCGTGCGCTTCCACACCTTCGACGAGCAATCCGACTGGCTGCGCCGCCGGATCGGCGACCCCTCGGCGATCTCCGGCCTGTACCTCCGCGGCGGCACGGTCTTCATCTCGGCCGCCGTGGTTGGATCGCTGCTCCTGACGAATTTCGCGGCGTCGGCGCCCCTGGCCGGGGCCTGGACCGACGTCGGCGCTCGCGTCCTCGATTGGTCGCGTGCCATCGAGCCGTTCCTGCCGTCATCGGGATCCGGCCGGTCGATCGGGCCATCGTTCGGGCAGAACGCCCGGATCACCGGGTCCTGGACGACCAACAACGACCCGTTCCTGACCGTGGAGATGGCGTCCGACGAGGATGACTTCCCGTATCTCGCCGCCGTCGTGTATCACACGTTCGACCGCACGGGATGGCGTCGGTCGGAGCCCGGCGCGATCCAGCGCGGGCCAGGGGACGAGCTCCTCGACGGCACCGCCGACCGGGTCGCGCTCGACGGCAGGCGCCCGCTGGTCGTCACGATCACGCCGCAGGCGCCCCGCTCGGAGGTGTTCACGCCCACGATGCCCTTCTCGGTCGACGTGTCGACCGGGGTCATGCTGATCGGCGAGAGCGGCTATTTCGAGGGCTTGCGGCGCGAGTCGTCCGATGCTCCATACACGGTATCGGCCCTCGTTCCCACGTCCGAGGCCGACGGGGGACCGACCGAGTCCAGGCTGCGCAATGCCGGCGCCGACTATCCCGCCGAGATCCTGGCGCTCTACGGACCCGACACGGTCGCCGACGACGCGCTCGGTGAGGCGTCGCTTGCGCTGCTGGCCGAGATCCGCTCCATCGCCGGCGCACAGGCGACGCCGTACGACCTGGCCGACACGACCCGCGACCTCCTGCGCGATACGACCAGGTTCGAGTACGACACCGACGTGCGCGACCACGACTGCTCGGACATCTCGATCGTGGAGTGCTTCGCCCGGATCAAGCGCGGGTATTGCGAGTATTACGCCTCGACGATGGCGGTGCTGCTCCGGGAGATGGGCGTCCCGACCCGGCTCGTCGAGGGCTTCTTGCCGGGCGACGGCAGGGACGGGACCGGCGTATCGGTCGTGCGCAACAGCGATTCCCACGCCTGGGTGCAGGTCTACTTCCCGGGCTACGGCTGGATCGACTTCGACCCGACCGGATCGGTCGCGCGGCTCGCGCCGCTGCCGTCCGGCCGCCCCGAGGCGAGTGCCACGGCCCGGGCATCACGCAGCCCGGGCTTCCTGCGGCCACAGGAGACCTTGCCCCGCGACCAGCCCGGAGGTGGCGGCCTGACCGGCGGCCCACAGACGCCTGGGTCGACGGGTCCGCTCATCGCCGTCTCGATCCTGCTGGCGGTCGTCGTGGCGGCGATCGGGGCGATCGCCTGGCAGCGCGGCCCGCGCGGCCCGGTGTCGGCCGAGGGGACTTACGGGTCGGTAACTCGGCTGGCGTCGCGATTGGGCTTCGCGCCGCGGCCCAACCAGACGGTCTACGAGTACGCGGGCGCGCTCGGCGACATGGTCCCGACCATCCGTCCCGAGCTCCAGGCCGTGGCGCACGCGAAGGTGGAAGTCGCCTATGGCGGACGCGTGCTCGGACCGGATCGCATGCGAGTGCTGCGCGAAGCCCACCGGCGGCTCCGCGTCGGGCTGTTGCGGCTGCTCGTCCGTCGCGTCCGGCGACGACGCACCCGCTAGGCCTCGAGCGTTACCGCACGCGGGTCAGCCCGCCCAGGCGACCCGACCGACCTACAGCGCGCCGCTCCGGCTGCGCGCTTCCTGGGCTTCCTGGGCGGCCTCGTCGAGCAGGCTCGCGAGGTGACCCGTCAGGTTGTGCGCCCGCAGGACGGCCCTGCCCGCCCGAAACTCGACGACGGTGATCGCGGCGAGATCCATCGTCCACATCCAGAACCGTTCGAGGGGTAGGTCGAACAGCGTCAGCAGGCAGACCTTGAAGACCCCGTCGTGGGCCACGACGACCGACCACGGCACCTCGGGCGGAACGCCGTCACCGTCCCGCGGGCCGTAGCCCGCCACGAGGTCACGATCGAGGGAACCCGGCGTGCCACCTTCTGCGAGGGCCGCGAGCACCCCGGCGAGTGCCGGCCGGACACGCGCCGCGACCTGCGCGAGCGACTCACCGCCGGGCGCCCAGGCAGTCGTCGGCGTCCGTCGCCACGCCGCCAGGGTGTCCGCGAAGCGAGCTTCGATCTCGCCGCGATGGAGGCCCTCCCACTCGCCCTGGCCGATCTCCAGGAAGCCGGGCTCGGGACGCGCGGGCGGTGGCGGGCCCATCGCCGCGGCCACGGCATCGGCCGTCTGGGCCGTGCGTCGCAACGGTGAATGGACGAGCTCGCGGAGCGGGCCTTCCGGCAGTGGCATGGCCGGCGGGTCATGCGGGTGGGCGAGGCGCTCGGCGACGAGGGCAGCCTGGCGGAGTCCGGTCGGCGAGAGGGGCGTCTCGGCCTGGCCCTGGAAGCGCCCCTGGACGATGTATTCGGATTCGCCGTGACGGACGAGCACGACGGTCGCGTCGAGGCCTGCGGGGATGAGCGGGCTCGCGCTGTGGCCGGCGATCAACGGTCGCGACCCAACCGGATGGCCCACAGTTCGATGACGGCGTCGAGGGCGCGAATGGCGTCTTCCACGGCCTGTGGCACGTCGTCGTCGAGCGCCAGGATCATCAGGGCGTCCTCGCGTGGCCGGGTGCGGGCGAGGTGCATGGCGCTGATGTTCACGTCGGCCTCGCCGAGCATCGCCCCGATGCGCCCGACCATGCCGGGCTTGTCGGTGTGTCGGGTGATGAGCATGACGTCGGCCGGCTCCATGTCGAGGCGGTACTCACCGAGGCCGGTGATCCGGGGCTCGCCGCCGGCCACGGTGCCGGCGACCTTCACCGGGCCGCCCCGACCCTCGCTCGACACGGCGAGCTGGGACGCGAACGCGCCGGCATCGGGGGTCTTGCGTTCCACGACGGTGATGCCGCGGGCCCTGGCGAGAGCGCCGGCGTTGACGAGGTTGACTCGCTCGGTGGTCACGGTCTCGAGTAGCCCGCGCAGGACAGCGGCCCGTAATGGAGACCCGTCGTGCTCTGCCAGCTCGCCGGCGATCTCGAGCGTCAGCGTCTTCACGCCCCCGCGCGAGAACTGGGCGAAGAATCGACCGAGGACCTCGGCGAGCGGCAGGTACGGGCCCGATCGCCCGAGCCGTCTCTGGCGTGAGCAACGGCGCGTTCACGGCGTAGCGCGCGCTCCGACCGTCCAGCACGTCGAGCACCTGCGCCGCGACCTCCTCGGCGACGAGGATCTGGGCCTCGGCGGTCGACGCCCCCAGGTGCGGTGTCAGGAGCGTGTTCGGCGCGGTCAGGAGCGGCGAATCGGTGGGCGGTTCCTCGTCGAAGACGTCGATGCCGGCGCCCGCGAGGTGACCGGAGGCCAGGGCGTCCGCGACAGCGGCCTCGTCGACGATCCCGCCGCGAGCCACGTTGAGCACGATCGTGCCGGGCTTGAGCCTGGCGATCGGCTGCGCGTCCGATGAGTCCCTTGGTGGCGCGCGTCAGCGGGACGTGGACGGTGACGATGTCGGCGCGCGCCAGCACCGAGTCGAAGTCGACGAGCTCCACGCCATGGTGAGCCGCCTGCTCGGCGGTCACGTACGGGTCCACGCCCACGACGATCATCTCCATCGCCCGAGCCCGGTCGGCGATCGCCAGGCCGATCTTGCCCAGACCGACGATGCCGAGCGTCCGACCGCGCAGCTCCAGCCCCGTGAACTCCGTCCGGTTCCACTCCCCGCGCCGCACGGACGCGTCCGCGGCCGCCGTCCGGCGTGCGACGCCGTAGAGGAGGGCGAGCGTATGCTCCGCGGCGGCGATCGTGTTGCCCGTCGGCGCGTTGACGACCGTGATCCCGGCACGCGTCGCCGCGTCGAGGTCGACGTTGTCCACGCCGACGCCGGCGCGCCCGATCACGACCAGCCGCGCGCCCGCGGCGATCAGGTCGGCATCGACCTGGACCTGGCTGCGGACGATGAGCGCGTCGTAGTCGGGCAGCAGTGCCGTCAACTCCTCGCGGGTGCAGCCGATACGCTCGTCCACCTCGTGGCGAGCCGCCAGGAGCTCGATGCCCTCGTGCGCGACCGATTCCGCGACGAGGACCTTCACGCGCCGGCGCCCGCCGGCGTGGCGGAGAGGGCGGCGATGCCGTACGTCGCGAGGGCGGCCGCCTGGGCGGCGGCCACGGCGGCACCCGGCTGGACCGCGCGTCCTGATTCGAGCGCGACGATCTCGAGCGTGCCGATCGCCCCGAGGATCTCCTCGAGCGTGACCGACCCGAGATGGCCGAGGCGGAAGATGCGGCCGGTCAGCTTGCCCTGCCCGCCGGCGATGACCAGGCCACGGGCCTTGAGCTGGGTGTTGAAGGCCTTCCAGTCGAGGTCATCGGGGACGACGGCGGCCGTGACGGTTCGCGAGTAGTGCCGCGCATCGGCGAACAGCTCGAACCCCAGGGTCGCGAGACCGGCCCGCGCCGCGGCCGCGCAGGCTTCGTGCCGCGCGAAGATGTTCGCGGCGCCTTCGGCCGCCATCAGCCGCAGGCCCTCGTCGACCTGGTAGACGACGGCGATGGCCGGCGTAAACGGGGTCTGCCCGGACGCGGCCGCTTCGCGGTGCGCCCGCAGGTCGAGGTAGAACCGCGGCATCCGGGCCGTCTCCATGGCGGCCCAGCCCCGCGCCGACGCGGCGATCATGGCGAGGCCCGGGGCGGACATCCACGCCTTCTGGGAGCCCGTGACGACGACGTCGACACCCCACTCGTCCATCTGGAAGGGGACCGCCCCCAGGCCGGACACGCTGTCGACGAGGATGAGGGCGTCGGGTCGCTCTTCGCGGATCGCGGCGGCGAGGTCACCGATGGGGTTCATGACCCCGGTCGATGTCTCGTTGTGGGTGAGGAGGACTGCCTGGACGTCGGGCATGGCGCGCAGGCGTCCGCGAACCTCGTCCGGTGCCGCGGCATAGCCCCATTCCGCGTCGAGCCGGGTCACATCGGCCCCGTAGACGCCGGCGATCTTGGCGAAGCGGTCGCCGAACGAGCCGATGCTCACGCCGAGCACGCGATCGCCCGGGGAGAGCGTGTTCACGATCGCGGCTTCGAGGCCGCCGGAGCCGGCGGTCGTGATCATCGCCACGTCCGAGGACGTGCCGAAGTACGGCTTCATGCCCTCGAGGATGCGGCCGAGCATCGCGGCGAACTCCGGACCGCGGTGATTGATCATCTGGCGGGCGCCCGCCTCGCGGACCGTCGCGGGCAGGGCCGTCGGCCCGGGGATGCGAAGGTTGGGCTCGAAACGGTCCACGGGACGCTCCTTGGCTGGGCAGGGCCGCGACGGTCTGGTGGCGAAGCATGGGCCGACGCCTGGGATGCCGCCGGACCGATGGTGCCACGAACGGCGCGGTCAGGCTGGGCGGCACGTTTTCCGTGTCTGGGGAACACTGGCCTCGACCACGGCGTCGCAATCCGGCGTCGTCAGGCGTCCAGAAGCGCGTGCCCCAGCCGGAGTCGATCGTCTCTTGAACCGCCGTATGCCAGGCCAACGTCGCCGCCGATTTCGCCACCTCGTGGTGGGCGTCCTGCTGCTGGCGGTCGTCGGCGGGACGCTCGGTGTCTTCGCGGTCGCGACGGACATCCTGGGCGCGGGGGAGCGCTGGCAGTCCGTGTTGATGCGGGTCGACCGGTTCCTGGCGGGTCCCGTCCCGGATCGAGCCACCCTCGGCACCGTCCGGATCACCGAGCCGCCGGCGACACCGTCCCCGACGCCCGAGGTCACGCCCGTGCCGGCCACGCCGGAACCGGGCGCCACGGCGTCACCCACCCCGGCCCCGACCCCCACGCCGACGCCGCGACCCAAGCGCAAGCCGATCGACTACGACATCGTCTCCGACCCCGGCGCCGTCTTCGCCACGCAGGCCCACAAGGACTGGTGCGCGCCGGCGGGCGTGCAGATGGTCCTCGCCGTGCTGGGCCAGGTGAACACCTCCGAGGCGACCCAGCGCAAGATCGCGAGCCAGGTCCGGGCCTGGGAGTCCTACGCCGACAGCCACAACGGTGACTGGGGCCCGGCAGCGATGGCCCTGGCGCTGGACGCCTATGGCGCGCCCGGGTACGAGATCCGGGCGTACGAGTCGCGCGGCCGGGCCCTGCTGGATTCGGCGATCGCCATCCAGGAGACGAACTCGCCGGTCATCCTGCTCGCCTGGCGTGGTGCCCACACCTGGGTGATGACCGGGTTCCGTGCCGATGCGGATCCAAGCATCTTCGAAAAGGTCAAGCTCGAGGGCGCCTACATCCTCGATCCCTGGTACCCGCGGATCTCGTCGATCTGGGGGAGGTCCGACAAACCTGGGACCTTCCAGGACGCCGCCGAGATGCAGCGAAATTTCCTGCCGTGGAAGCGACCTGAGGGGCAGTATCCGGACCGTGATGGCCTGTACATCACGTTGGCGCCGACGATCCCGGTCGAGACGGCCCGCTAGACAGCGTCGGCCACCGGGGCGCTTGGCATCCGCCGGATCCGCCGGGCCAGGACCGCGACCAGCAGCACGCAGCGCACGGCACTGCCGAGCGTGAACCCGGCCGGGATCGCGAGCACACCGAGGCCGCCCACCAACGCCTGCGCGGTCACGACCGTCACGACGAACCCGACCAGCGACGCGAGGACCTGCCAGAGCGTGTGGTGGGTGGCGTAGATCGCCCGACTCAGCAGATGGCCCAGGCTCTCGAACGGCACGGACAGGGCGAAGACGGCGAGCACTTGTGCCGTGCGTGCGACGTCGTCCGGGCCGAACTCGCCGCCGCCGAGGAGGATCTCGATCCCGAGCGGGCCGAGGATGATCAGGCCGGCCGCGGCGCCGGCCGTCAGGGCGCCGATGGTGACAGCGTTCCGGACCACCATCGACGTGAACCCTTGTCGGTCGCGGGCCGCGTATCGGGCGGCAAGGACCGGGAAGGTCGCGAGCGCGAACGTCACCCCGATGAGGCTCACGGGCAGGCTCTGGAAGTTGCGGGCCTGGTCGATGACCGTGACGCTGCCGACCGCGATCGTCGACGCGAGGTTCGTGAAGAAGATGAACGTCAGCGGGTCGATCGGCCCGCTGCCGACCTTGGGCAGCAGCAGCCGGAAGAACTCGGCGATCGCCGGTGTGCGCAGGCGGAGCTGTGGCCAGGGGCGGAACGTGGTGCGGGTGATCCCCACCAGCCTGATCCCGAGGTGCATGGCGGCGCCCAGGACCGCCCCGACCGCCGGCGCGAAGATCCCGATGGCGCCCACGAGCAGGACCGTCCCGATGACGATCCCCAGGTTGTAGAGCAGCGGCGCTGCCCCGTAGAAGAAGAACCGCCGCTCGGCGACGAGGACCTCGCCCAGCGCCATGGAACCCGCGAACAGGAGCTGCGTGAAGCACATGACCCTGAAGAGGTCCGTGTACAGCGCCCGCGCCGGGGCGTCGAAGCCGGGCGCCGCCACCTCGACCGTCAGCGGCGCGATGATGAACAGCAGGAGCGACACGACCCCCATGACGAGCACGGCGAGCGTGAGGATCGATCTGCCGAAGTCGTGCGCGGCCTCGTCGCCCGCGTCCCGCTTGAGCCCCGTGAAGATCGGGATGAACGGGGCGGCCAGGCCGCTGGCCACGATCACGCTGAACAGCAGCTCGGGGATCAGGAACGCTGCCTTGTAGGCGTCGAGCTCGGTGCCGAGCCCGAACGTCTGGCTCAGGACACGCTCCCGGACGAGCCCCAGGAAGTAGCCGATGAACGTCAGCACCGAGAGCAGCAGGGCGCCCCGCGGGACGAAGCGGCGCAGCAGGTCGCGGACGACGGCGACGGGCGATCGCGGCACGGGCTCTCCTCGGTCGCGGCACCTCGCCGCGGTCGTGGCCAGTGTGACGCTTGGCAGGGGGTTGCAAGGCCACTGAGCCGATTGGGTCATCGCCCCGTTGCCGCCCTCCGTGGTACAAGCACCCGATGGACGGACGACTGCTGGGGGGCCGATACCGCCTGCTCGACGCGCACGCCATGGGCGGCATGGCGTCGGTCTGGCGCGCTCACGACGAACGGACCGGTGAGGTCGTGGCGATCAAGCGGCTCCACCCGCACCTCATCGCCGACGAGGGGGCGCGGGAACGGTTCCGCCGCGAAGCGGCGGCCATGGAGGCCATCCGCCACCCGAACGTGGTCGGCGTGCGCGACGCCGTGGTGGACGATGACGAGCCGGCCCTCGTGATGGAGTTCGTCGCGGGCCGGTCCGTCGCGGAGCTCGCAGCGGACGATCATCGGTTCGACGAGGACCAGGCCCTGGCCGTGTCCGCCGCAGTCGCCGACGGCCTCGCGGCGGTCCATGAGCGCGGGATCGTCCAC
This sequence comes from uncultured Chloroflexia bacterium, assembly GCA_963735785.1. Classification (GTDB taxonomy): domain Bacteria; phylum Chloroflexota; class Limnocylindria; order Limnocylindrales; family CSP1-4; genus SPCO01. The sequence goes on from CAVTMH010000003.1 coordinate 2,327,359, forward strand.
CGGGACCTCAAGCCCGGGAACGTGCTGATCGGCGACGACGGGGTCGCGCGGTTGTCGGACTTCGGGATCGCGGCAGGCCTGATGGACGCGACGGCGCTCACGGCGGAGGACGGCGTGGTCGGCACCCTTCGGTACCTCGCCCCGGAGCGGCTTGCCGGTGAACCAGCCACCCCGGCCACGGACGTCTGGGGTCTGGGTACGGTCATGTACGAGATGCTGACCGGCGTCGCCGCATTCCCGGCGACCACCCTCGCCGCGCGGGTCGAAGCGGCCGCGACGCCCGTGACCCGCCCAGACGGCCTTGCCGACGCGACCTGGGCGGTCCTCGCTCGGGCTCTTGCGAGCGATCCTGCCGACCGCTATGCGGACGGGGCCGAAATGGCTGCCGACCTCCATCGCCTCCCTGGCGTCCCGGCGGCGCTCGTCATCCCGCCGGATCCATCGGCCCCGACCGAGGTGGTGACGCTCCCCACGGCAGCCGCCGCGGCCGCCGCGGCCCCCGTGTCGATCGAGGCCGCACCGGGCGTCGTCGCGGCGCCGGCTTCGCTGGAACCTCCGCAGCCCGTCGGGGCGATCGCCGTCGACTCGGCACCCGCCGCGTCGGCGCGGTCGTCCGGCGCCACGCTTCTGCCGACCCGACCTGCTCGGAGCACGTTGGCGATGGCCGGGATCGTCGGGGTCCTCGCGCTGGCGCTCGTCGCCGGCATGGCCATGGGCAGCACGCCCGGTGACGGTCGCGATGCCGCCGCCGGGGCTCCGAGTGCAACGCCCGCGCCGGAGGTCACCGCGACACCCGTGCCGTCCGCCGAGGAAGCGGACGAAGAGCCCGATGAGGAGCCCGCCGAGGCCAAGCCGGGCAAGGGCAACGGCGACGACAAGGGCAACGGGAACGACAAGAAGAACGACTGAGTCCGGCGAACCGCGGACGAGCCCGCGCCCGGCGGTCCTCAGCCGCCGTCGGCGTCGTCGCTTCTGCGTGTCGGCAAGCTTCTTGCGGTTCTCCATGTTCGGCTTCAACGCGTCGCTCATCGACGCCCTCGGAGGGTCCGGACGGTTCTTGCGCCGCGGCTTGCCGGTCCTGGCCGCTTCGCGGTCGGCCATCCTGGCCGCGATCGCGACCTCGTGGCCCTGGTCGTTCGGGACGTAGTACCGGCGGTCGACCAGGTCGTCGGGCAGGTATTGCTGCTGGACATCGTCCCCTCGAAGTCGTGCGGGAACTGGTAGCCGACGCCGATCCCGTGCTGCTTCATCCGCCGGTCCCCGGCCGTGCGCAGGTGGTTCGGGCACCGGCAGCGATCCGAGCCGGATGACGTCAGCGAGAGCTGCGGAATACGCACGGCCCACGGAGTCGCTCTTGGGCGATAACGCGATGAAGACGGTGGCCTGGGCCATGCGCGTACTGCGCCTCGGGCAGGCCGATGTGGTCGAGGGCCTGGGCCGCGGCGACAGCCACCTGGAGCGCCCGCGGATCGGCGTTCCCGACGTCCTCGCGACGCGGCGATGATCAGTCGCCGGACGATGAACCGGGGATCCTCGCCGGCCGCGATCATCGCCGCCAGCCAGTAGAGCGCCGCGTCGGGGTCGTTGCCACGCAGGCTCTTGATGAATGCCGAGACCGTGTCGTAGTGCCCGTCGCCGGCGCGGTCGTAGGCGAGCACCCGCTGCTGGGCCGCCGACTCGACATCCTCGAGCCGCGGGGTCACCAGTGCCCTCGGCGTCACGGATCCCTTCGCCCTCGGCCAGCGCGGTCGCGCCCTCGAGGACGTTCAGCGCCGCGCGGGCGTCGCCACCGGCAAGCCCCACGAGGTGGTCGAAGGCGTCCTGGGCCAGAGCAACGCCACCCTCCGGGCCGAGGACGCCGGCCAGGCCCCGCTCCGCGTCCTCGAGCGCGCGGCGGACGACCGTCGCGACGTCCTCGTCGCTCAGCGGTTCCAGGCGCCAGACCCGCATCCGCGACAGGAGCGCCGAGTTGACCTCGAAGTAGGGGTTCTCGGTCGTGGCGCCGACCAGCGTGATGGTGCCGTCCTCGACATGGGGGAGGAGGGCGTCCTGCTGGGCCTTGTTGAATCGATGGATCTCGTCGAGGAAGAGCACGGTCCGCGTTCCGTGCAGGGCGATGCGGTCCTGTGCCTCGGCGATCAACGAGCGGACTTCCGCCACGCCCGCCATGACCGCCGAGATCGTCGAGAAGTGGGCGCCGATCTCGCCGGCCAGGAGGCGCGCCAGGCTCGTCTTGCCCGTGCCCGGGCGGACCCCACAGCAGAAGGCTCGCCAGATGACCCCGGGCGATGCTCCGGCGTAGCGGTCCGCGCTCACCGACGAGATGCGACTGACCGACGAACTCATCGAGGTTTCGCGGGCGCATCCGGGCAGCCAGCGGCTGGCGCTCGGGCGGTGGCTGGAAGAGCGCCTCGGGGCGAGCGCCAGCGGCGCGGCGATTTGCGGGCATGTCCCGCCGATGGTAGCGCCATGGGCCGCGATCACGGCCCAGAGGCTCAGGCCGAGAAGGGTCCCGTGCCGGTCGCCTGGAACACGACCCACAGGGCGATCAGGAGGACGACCAACGATCCGCCGATCAGGGCGATGCGCCGGATGTCGCGCATGACGTAGGCGTATTCCTCCGAGGCGCGGACCGCGATCGAGCCCCTCCGAACGGGTGCCTCGCGCTCCGTGCCACGTCGCCCACGGACCTGCCGGCGGGCCGCCTCCTCCGCCGACCGCTCGGCAGCGAGGAGGCGTGCCTCGATCTCGGCGGCGCGGGCCTCCTCTTCGGGGGTCAGGGTGACGGGTCGAGGAGCCGCCATCGGGCTCGCCAGGGGAGGGACCGCGGCTGGACGGCGGGCCGCCGGTGAGCGCTGGAGCGGCGCGCGCTGGCCGGGGCGGTTCGCGCCGCGTGCACGCTTGGGCATGGGTTCGGACTGCCTCCAGGGATCGGTCGGTCGGTACGGGCTCGAATGCGTCCGCCAGCGGCAGAGGATAGCACCCCATCCCGACCGCGGCCGCCGGGTGCGTGGCCGGGGAGGGGGCCCTGGTAGACTCGGTCGGCCTTACCCTGGAGGACATTCCCATCGACCTGAACGCCGTCGTTCAGCCCTATCTCGGCGTCGTCCTCGCGGCGCTCGTTGCCGCGACCCTGCTGCTCCTCCTGCTGGTGATCCTCCTCGCACGGCGGGTCGGCCGCGTGGATGGCCGCCTGCGCGGCATCACCCGCGGCGAGGAAGGGGGGAGCCTGGAGGACATGCTGGGCGCGCACCTCGAGAAGGTCTACGGCCTGAGCCGCGAGGTCGAGCGCTTGACGACGCGCACGACCGCGCTCGAGAAGGCGGCGTTGCGCGCGTTCCAGCGTGTCGGGATCGTCCGCTACAACCCGTTCGAGGAAACCGGCGGCAATCAGAGCTTCGCGCTCGCGCTGCTCGATGCCGAGGGCAACGGCTGGGTCCTCTCGAGCCTCCATGCCCGCTCGGGGACGCGGGTGTACGCGAAGGCGATCCGCGGCGGGCGCTCGGACGCGGCGCTGTCCGACGAGGAGACGGCCGCGATCCGCCAGGCAAGCGCCTGACAGCCTAGGTGTCACACCGGTCGGCGATGGTCCGCACATGGCCCCCATCGCCGACCCCCGCGCCGCCTCGACCGTCCCCTCGACCGTGACCAGGCCGGTCGTTCGCGCCCGTCGTCGCGGCCCGGTCCCGCTCGAGCAGATCCCCGCGTGGCGGGAGCTCGTCCCGGTCATGGACCCGGCCGCGACGGGTGTCGCGGAAGGGCGGAGCGGCATGGAGGCGCTGCTCGGTGGTCTCAACCCGGACCAGCTCCGCGCGGTGACGCATGGGGAGGGGCCGCTGCTCGTGGTCGCGGGGGCGGGGACCGGCAAGACCCAGGTCATCACCCGCCGGATCGCGTGGCTCATCGCGTCGCGCCGGGCGCGTCCGTCGGAGATCCTGGCGCTGACCTTCACGGACAAGGCGGCGGACGAGATGGCCGTCCGGGTCGACCAGCTCGTCCCGTACGGCTACACGGATACCTCGATCGCGACGTTCCACGCGTTCGGCGACCGGCTCATCCGGGAGTTCGCGCTGGAGCTCGGGGTCGCGCCGGACGTCCGCGTCCTGTCCCGCGCGGAGGTCGTGATCTTCCTTCGCGAGCATCTGTACGAGTTCGAGCTGGAGGAGTACCGCCCGTTGGGCGACCCGACCCGTTTCCTTGGCGCGCTCGCGACCCTGTTCAGCCGCTGCAAGGACGAGGACGTCACCCCCGCGGCCTATGCCGCCCATGCGGACCGGGTCGCGGCAGAGGCCGTGGTCCTCGCGGATACGGCGGCCGGATCGTCGGACCGTGAACGCGCGGCATCGCTCGCCGAGGATGCCCGTCGACAGGTGGAGCTGGCGCGCGCCTACGGCCGCTACCAGGAGCTGCTCGCGGCGAACGGCTTCATCGATTTCGGCGACCAGGTGGCACTCGCCCTGCGCCTCGTCCGCGATTCCGCGTCGGCGCGGGCGGCGATCGCCGGACGCTTCCGGTACATCCTCGTCGACGAGTTCCAGGACACGAACCGGGCCCAGGCGGAGCTCGTCGCACTCCTCGCGGAACCCCATCGCAACGTCACGGTCGTCGGCGACGACGACCAGGCGATCTATGCGTTCCGCGGGGCGGCCGTGGGCAATATCCTCGACTTCGAGGCGCGCTACCGGGCCCCCAGGACGGTCGTGCTCCGGCGGAACTACCGCTCGCTCGCGACCATCCTGGATGCGTCCTATCGGCTCGTCCGCTTCAACGACCCCGACCGTCTCGAGGTCCAGGCCGGCATCACGAAGCGGCTGAGGGCAGAGCGACGGGACGGTGCTGCCGCGCCGGTGCGCCTGGAGGCCTTCGCGACGGGTTCGGAGGAGGCCGACTGGATCGCGGGCGACATCGCCCGTCGGATCGCAGCCGGCGCTCGGCCACGCGAGCACGCCGTGCTCGTCCGGGCGAACGGCCACGCCGACCCGATCCTCCGAGCCCTCAACGTCGCCGCCATCCCGTGGCGATTCTCCGGATCCTCGGGTCTCTACGCCCGACCTGAGGTCCGCCTGTTGATGTCGTTCCTGCGGGCCGTGGCGGACCCGGGTTCGAGCGTGGACCTCTATGCCCTGGCAGCGTCGGAGGTGTATGGCCTCGGCGGGGAAGACCTGACGGCGATCGTGAACACCGCACGCCGACGCAACAGGTCCGTCTGGGACACGCTCGACGAGCTCGAGCGGCAGCCCGGCATCCTGCGGGTATCTCCGGCCACCCGGCAGTCCGTCCACCGACTGGTCGAGGATCTGACGCGCTACACCTCCATGGCCCATGATCGGCCAGCCGGGGAGGTGCTGTACGCCTTCCTCCGCGACAGCGGGCTGCTGGCCCGCCTGGCACGGACGCCGACGACCGCCGCGGAGGAGGGGCTCGGCAACGTCGCTCGCTTCTTCGACATCATCCGCGCCCAGTCGGCCCTCCTGGCCGACGACCGGGCGATGTTCGTGGCGGGGCACCTCCAGACCCTGATCGATGCCGGCGACGACCCGGCGACGGCTGACCTCGATCCGGATGCGGATGCGGTCGCGGTGCTGACCGTCCACAAGGCGAAGGGCCTCGAGTTTCCCGTCGTCTACCTGCCTGGGATGGTGGCCGGGAGGTTCCCGGGCAACGGGCGGGCGGAGCCGCTGGCGTTGCCGGCCGACCTCGGGCGCGGCGACGTCCCGACCCCGGAACGGTCGCTCGCGGAGGAGCGCCGGCTCTGCTACGTGGCGATGACCCGGGCTCGCGACGAGCTCATCCTGTCGCACGCTGCCGATTACGGTGGTGCCCGCGCCCGTCGGGTCTCGCCCTTCGTGATGGAGGCGTTGGACCTGCCGGCCACCGGACCGGCGCCGGGGGCCGGCGTCCCCCCCGCCTCGGCGGAGGAACGCCTCGCGTCCTTGGCGGCGGTCGACGTGGCGGTCGAGGCGGAGCGCGGCCCGATCGAGGAGCCGCTCAGCCTGAGCTTCGGCCAGATCGACGCGTACCTGACCTGCCCGCTCAAGTACAAGTACACGCACGTGCTGCGCGTCCCGACCGCGCCGCATCATGCCCTGGTGTACGGGGCGGCGATGCACAAGGTCGTGCAGCTGTTCCACTCTCGCCACGCCCGCGGCCACGTGATGTCGGAAGGCGAGCTGGACGAGGTCCTCGAGTCCGCGTGGTCGAACGAGGGGTTCGTGAGCCGGGAGCATGAGGAGGCGCGCCTCGCCGGCGCCCGGATCGCGCTGCGGCGCTTCCGCGAGGAGCAGCTCCTCCCGGACGCGGTCATCCCGACATACGTGGAACGCGAGTTCAGCTTCACCCTCGGCGGTGACCGGGTACGCGGCCGGTGGGACCGGGTCGACATCCAGCCCGTATCGGACGACGACCGCCGCGACCCGGCCAGCCCGGTCCCCACGGCCGACCATGTGACCCCGACCCTCGGGATCCTCGGCCGTGAGCACGTGACGATCACCGATTACAAGTCATCGGACCTGCGCGATCCAGCCCGCGCCCGGCAACGCGCACGGGAGTCGCTGCAGCTCCAGATCTACGCCATGGGCTACGAGGCGCTGACCGGCCGGCTGCCGGACCAGGTCGCCCTGCACTTCCTCGACTCGGGTCTGGTCGGAAAGGTGGACGTCGACCCCAAGCGCCTGGCCAAGGCACGCGAGCGCATCGCCACCGCCGCGGCCGGCATCCGCGCCCGCGACTACCACGCGACACCGGATGCCATGGCCTGCTCGTGGTGCCCGTTCCGCGACATCTGCCCGTCGAGCATCGCGGCAGCTCGATAGGGCATCCGCCCGAGGTGACACGCGGGACCACCATGGCCAACCTGCCCAGTCCGGGGAGCATCCCCACCTCGCTCGCATCGACGGAGGACGCGATCGATCATGCGACTGGAGCGCGTCGTGCGGCCATGGGCGTGGGACGGAGCCGACACCCTAGACTCGCTGACGATGGAATCGCGCGACCGGCTGGTCAATCTCGCGATCTTCGCGGCGGCCGGCGTCGTCTGGCTCCTGGTCGCCCTGGTCGTGACGACCCGCGACCCGATCGCGGATCCGATGGCCGGGTTCGTCGGGGCGGCGCTCATCGGGCTGGCCGTGGGTCTCACGACGACGCCCGTGGTCTGGCTCGTCGTGTTCGGCCGCCACCGCCGGATCGCCTACCGGGGTGACTGGACCCGGGCAGCCCGTCGCGGTGGCTGGATCGGGCTGATCGTCGCGATCTTCATCGTGCTCCGGCTGCAGGGCGCGCTGGAGCTGCCGATCGCACTTTTCATCCTCGCGCTGGCGTCGGTGGCGGAGGCCACGCTCTCCGCGGAACGCTAGGCCGGCGACGCGCAGACGGCACGGGCAGCCGCGAGCGGCGATACCATCGAGGTGCGACCGAACCGTCGCGCGACCCCCAGTCACGACCCCGGAGGACCCGTGCCCGACCGCATCGCCGTTCGCCCCGCCGAGCCGCAGGGCGCCCTCAAGGCACGGGTCGCAGCCGCGGTCGAGGCAGCGCGCGCCGAGGTCATCGACCTGTCCCACCGGATCCATGCCACCCCCGAGCCGGCCTTCGAGGAGCACCAGGCGGCGACCTGGATCGCCGAGATCCTGCGGGGCCACCGCTACGCCGTCGAGCATCCGGCCGGCAGCCTTGCGACGGCGATCCGTGCTACGCACGCCGGCGGGCGCGGCGGCGAGGGTCCGCGGATCGGGATCCTCGCCGAGTACGACGCCCTTCCGGGGCTCGGGCATGGCTGTGGCCACAACACCATGGCGGCGTCCGGCGTGGGCGCGGCGATCGCCCTCGCTGCCATCGCGGACGACCTCCCCGGCGAGATCGTCTTCCTCGGGACGCCGGCAGAGGAGCGCGGCAGCGGGAAGCAGATCATGATCGACGACGGCCTGTTCGCGGGCATCGATGCGGCGCTGCTCTTCCACCCTTGCGACCGGAACCATGTCGAGAGCCATCCGCTCGCGTCCGAGGACGTCGAGGTCGTGTTCACCGGGCTGCAGTCGCACGCAGCGGCCGATCCGTGGAAGGGGCGCAACGCCCTCGACGCGATGATCACCCTGTTCCACTCGGTGGGGCTGTGGCGGCAACAGCTGAAGCCCAGCTCGCGGGTCCACGGGATCATCCGCGAGGGTGGGACCGCCGCGAACATCATCCCGGACCGCACGTCCGCCTGGTTCATGTTGCGCAGCGACGATCAGGCGTACTACGGCGAGATGAAGGCCCGCTTCGTCCAGATGTGCGAGGCCGCGGCGCTGGCCACGGGAACGAGCGCGGAGGTGACCGTGTCGGGCGGCGCTGCCACGATGCGCAACAACCTCGTGCTGGCCGAACGGTTCAGGGCGAACATGGCGGCCTACGGGATCGAGGACATGGGCGACGATCCGAATGCGGGCAGCACCGACATGGCCAACGTCAGCTGGGTCTGCCCCACGATCCACCCCGACCTCGCGATCTGCGACGAAGGGGTGGCGGGCCACTCCATCCTGTTCCGCGACGCGGCGGCGACACCGCGCGCCGACGAGACGACGCTCCTCGCGGCAACGCTGATCGCACAGACCGCGGTGGAGCTGTTCTGCGACCCCGCGCTCGTCGAGGCGGCCTGGGCCGAATTCCGCGCCGGCTGAGCGGAGCGCCTGCGCCCCACGCAGCCGGCACTGGCCAGGCGCTGGCCCTCGGCCGCCTTCAGCATGCACCGGGCCAGGTGCTACCATCGACCACGGCGCGCCCCGCTGGACGCTCTTCTCGAACCGGCGGCGCCCCCAGCGAGACGGATCCTCGACGCGGCCGCATCCGATGGCCTGCGCCCGTCTCCGGAGGAACCCACGTGGCCGAGCGCCCCCACGACCCGAACGTCGAGCCCGGCGTCGCCGCGGGCGGCTTCGCTGCGGCCAACGGTTGGGACCAGCCGTTCGAGGCCTTCAGCGACTACGAGCTGCCGACCTACGTCGGCCCCACCACCTTCATGAACCTGCCGTGGATCACCGACCCGGTCGAGCTGCGTCGCCGGGGGGTCGATGTCGCCATCATCGGCGCGCCGTTCGATGACGCGGTGAGTCACCGGCCCGGCGCCCGCTTCGGGCCTCGGGCGATCCGGGAGGCCCAGTACACGTCGGGCTCGATCAACTCGCTCCAGCTCGGCGTCGAGCCGTTCGATGTCCTCACCGTCGTCGATGCCGGCGACGCGAACATCGTGCCGGCCTGGATCGAACGCGCGCACGCGTTCATCTACCGCAAGGTCCGCGAGGTCGCCGAGACCGGCGCGATCCCGATCGTCCTCGGCGGCGACCATTCGATCACCTGGCCGAGCGCGACGGCCATCGCCGAGGTGCGCCGTCCGGGGAGCATCGGGATCGTCCACTTCGACGCCCACGCCGACACCGCCAACGACGACTGGGGTGTCCTCGCCGGCCACGGGACGCCGATGCGCCGGCTCATCGAATCGGGGGCGGTCAAGGGTCGCAACTTCGTGCAGGTCGGCTTGCGCGGCTACTGGCCGCCGGTCGAGACCTTCGAATGGATGCAGGAAGAGGGGCTGCGCTACCACTTCATGCACGAGATCGAGGAGCGCGGCGCAGAGGCCGTCGTCGCTCAGGCCATCGAGGAGGCGCTCGACGGCCCCGACGTCATCTACCTGAGCCTCGACATCGACGTCATCGACCCGGGCCTTGCGCCCGGGACCGGGACACCCGAGCCCGGCGGCATGCTCACCCGCGAGGTGCTGCGGGCCATCCGCCAGGTCGTGGGCGCGGTCGATCTCGCCGGAATGGACATCGTCGAGGTGTCACCGCCGTACGACCACGCGGAGACCACCGCCATGGCCGCCAACCGGGCCGCGCTCGAGGCGATCAGCGCCCTTGCCGTGCGTCGCCGCGACGGGACGGCCGCCCGCTGGCAACCGGCCGCGGGCCGTACCACCGGGTAGCAGCGCGGATCATGCTCGACCGGCCGGATGCCGCCACGGCGGCCGCGCTCGCCCGGCTGTACGACCTCGATCTCGAGAACGATCCCGGCGATCTCGATTTGTACCTGGCGCTCGCCGACCGGGCCGATGGGCCGATCCTGGAGCTGGCCGCAGGAAGCGGCCGCCTGGCGGTCCCGCTCGCCCTCGCGGGCTATCGGGTCACCGCGGTGGACCGCGACCCGGCGATGCTCGATCGGGGCAGGACGAGGGCCTCGGCGACCGGCGTGCCGGCAGATCGACTGGCGTTCGTCGAGGCGGACCTGCTCGACCTTCGGCTGCCCGACGCGGGCACGTACTCGTTCGCCTTCATCGCCCTGAACTCCATCATGCTGCTGCCGAGCCGCGAGGACCAGCGGAACGCCTTCAGGACGCTCGCGGCGCACCTCGCCCCGGGCGGGCTCGCGGCCGTCGACACCTGGCTGCCCGATGCCGACGACCTCGGGCGCTACGACGGCCGCGTCATGCTCGAATGGCCGCGGACCGACCCCGAGTCGGGCACGGTCGTGACCAAGGTCGGCTCGGCGCAGCACGATGCCGCCACGAACACGATCGCGCTCAGCGCGATCTACGAAGAGGGTCGGCAGGGTGAGCCGCCACGGCGCTGGGTCCGGCACGACCGGCTGCGGCTGGTGTCGGCCGACGAGCTCGCTGCGTTCGCGGAGGATGCCGGCTTGCGGGTCGAGGTCCTGGCCGGTGGCTACGACCTCTCGCCGATCGGTCCGGGCTCGGAGCGCGCGATCCTCATCGCCGAGCGGCGCTGACGGCTGCCCCGCGTGGCGGCCGGGTGACCGCCAAGCACGGAGCGCGTGGTATCGTCGAAACGCATGTCAAACCGCAGTGACCAGACCCGCCTCCTGATCGTCGAGGACGTGCCGCAGGTCGCCCAGTACATCCGTGGCCTCCTCAATACCCAGCAGACCGTCAAGGTGCTCGATGTCCTGACCGACGGCGGCAAGGCCCTCGCCCAGATCGGCGAGCTCCGGCCCGACGTCGTGCTCGTCGATGCGCTGCTCCAGGGTCGGATCAAGGGCCTCCAGCTGGTCGAGCAGATCCACGCCGCCAAGCTCAACGTCCCCGTCATCGTGCTGACCGTGCCGCAGAACCCCGTCGAGGTCGACCCGGCTAACGGCATCTACGGCGTACTGGCGATGCCGTTCTCCGGTTTCGACCTGATGAATCGCATCTCCGGCGTCCGCAAGGAGTTCGAGGCGACGTCGTCGACGGAGTCGACCCGGGTGTTCTCGATCTTCGCCCCGAAGGGCGGCGTCGGCAAGACCACGATCGCGTTCAACGTGGCTGTTTCGATGGGCCAGCTCGGGCAGCGGACCGTGCTCATCGACGGCAGCGTCCAGTTCGGCGACCTGCGTTCGCTCCTCAAGGTGCCCCAGGACGCGCCGTCGATCCTCGACCTGCCGACCGACCGGATCGCCGAATCCGACCTGTCCGACGTGCTGTGGCGCGACCCGTCGGGGATCGACATCCTGCTCGCGCCGCCTCGCATCGAGATGGCCGAGATGATCACCGCTCGCGACGTGGACAAGATCCTGTCGCTGCTGCGCCGGGTGTACACCTCGATCGTGATCGACATGTCGAGTTCCATCAACGACATCAACCTGGCCTTCCTCGACGCGAGCGACACGATCGTGGAGATCGTCACCTACGACTCGACGACCATCCACAACACGATCGCGATGGCCGACACATTCCGCTCGATCGGCTATCCGGCGTCAAAGGTGCGCTACCTCGTGAACCGGGCCGACAGTCCCGGCGGCATCTCGCCGGACGACCTGCAGAAGGCCCTGGGCCGGGTCCCGGAGCACAGCGTCGTGTCCGACGGCCAGCTCGTGGTCCGCTCCAACAACGAAGGTGTGCCGTTCGTCCTGGCCGATCCGAACGCGGCCGTCAGCCAGGACGTCGCGCGTGTCGCAACGGAGCTCATGGGCGCCGCGCGAACGCCGGTCGGCGCCGGGCGTCGCTAAGGCTTCCGTGGCAGACCCGCGACCGATCGGTGTCTTCGATTCCGGTGTCGGCGGCCTGACGGTCCTCCGTGAGATCGTCCGGCGCTCCCCGCATGAGTCGACGATCTACCTGGGCGACAACGCGCGGGCCCCATACGGGGTCCGACCCGATGACCAGGTCCTGACGTTCTCGACGCAGTCCCTCGATGCGCTGGTCGAGCGCGACGTGAAGGCCCTCGTGGTCGCCTGCAACACGTCCACGGCAGTCGGCATCGCGGCCTTCCGGCGGCGCTACGACCTGCCGGTCCTGGGCGTCATCCGCCCGGGTGCCTCGGCGGCTGCGCTGGCTACGCGCAACCGGCGCGTCGGGGTGATCGCGACGCCGGCGACGATCCGCTCCCACGCCTACTTCAACGCGATCAAGGACGAGAACCCGGCCGTCGAGGTGTACGAGCACGCGACGCCCGATCTCGTGCCGCTGGTGGAAGCCGGCGAGCTGAGCGGCCCGGTGGCCGAGGCCACGGTCGCGGCGAGTCTCGCGGCCCTGCTCGGCGAGCGCGACGCCGACGGCGAATCGATCTTCCCGCGCCCGCCCGGCGCGACCGTCGACACGCTCCTGCTCGGCTGCACCCATTACCCGCTGCTGCGCCCGATCATCGAGGGCATCGTCGGCGAGCGCGTGGCGATCGTCGCTTCGGCCACGGCGACCGCGTCCGCGCTGGCCGAGTTGCTCGGCGTGAACGGACTCGATGCGCCGGGGGAGACGCCAGGCAGCCATCGCCAGCTGACCACGGGCGATGCGGGCCGGTTCGGGGAGCTCGCCGGTCGGTTATTCGGGACGGACTTCCCGGACGTCGAGTCGGTCGAGCTGCGCGTGCTCGCCTGATGGCGCGTCGCGAGCGGCGCCAATCCTGGCGCGACGACCGGGCATGGCAGGCGGGCATCCTCATCGGATCGGCCCTTGGGGCGGCCGCCACCGTGGTCGGGCGACGGATGGAGCGGACCGCACGCGAAGGCCTCGTCGACTGGCCGGCCGTCGAGCGGGCAGCGATCGCACGTTTGCAGCACGCTCCGGGCACGCTGACCGCGGCCGAGCTCCGGGAGGCGGAGCCCGCCTATGCCGAGGCGATGGCCCACATCGTGCCGGCCCTCTCGGGCGCGCTCGGGACGGAGCTGCCGGGAGTCGTGGAGCGCTCCGGCGTCGTCGACCGGGCCGGCTGGGTGCGCGCCAACACCGCGTCCTTCGCGTCACTCATCGGCAAGCTCGAGAAGGACCTCCTCGACCAGGTCGTGCCGGCCGGCAGCGGCCTCGGCAAGGCCGCGATGGCCCTCGCCAACCGCTGGATCACGACTCGCCAGCTGGGGCTGCTGCTCGGCTTCATGGGCCAACGCGTGCTCGGCCAGTACGACGTCGCGCTGCTGTCCGCCGAGGCCGCCCCTGGCCGGCTGCTCTTCGTCGAGGAGAACATCCGCGAGACGGCGCGCACGCTGGGCGTGCCGATCGGGCCGTTCCGGACCTGGATCGCCCTGCACGAGACGACCCACGCGTTCGAATTCGAGGCGCATCCCTGGCTGCGGCCGTACCTCGCCTCCCGCCTGGAGCGGCAGTTGACGCTGTTCGGCAGCGACGTCCGCGGGTTCGGCCGCGAGGCGATGCGCGGCCTCGGTCGCGCCCTCCGCGGCGAAGGCGGCGGCGAGCACTGGATGGAGCGGATCATGGGCGAGGAACAGCGTCGGCTGTTCCGCGAGACGCAGGCCGTCATGAGCCTGCTCGAAGGCTTCAGTGACTACGTCATGGACGAGGTCGGGCGGGATCTCGTGCCCGACGTCGAGCGCATCAGCGCCCGGTTCCACGAGCGTCGCTCGAAGCGGACCCCGTTCGAGCGCGCGATGCTGCGACTCACCGGCATGGATCTCAAGATGGAGCAGTACAAGAAGGGCGAGATCTTCGTTCGCGCCATCGCCGATGCTCGCGGCAAGGCGGCCCTGGCCAGGCTGTGGGAGGGACCGGAAACGCTGCCCCGTGACGGGGAGATCGAGCACCCGCAGCGCTGGATCGCGCGCGTCCTCGACGGGCCGGCCTCAGCGAGCCCGTCATGACGACCGCGGGACCGGGCCGCGGTCCAGGCGGGACTCCCGCCGCCATCGCGCTCAGCCCGATCCTGTCGGCCCGTTACCGCTCACGGGACCTTGAACGCATCCGGGCCGCCGCGCCCGGGGCACGGCTGGTGACCGTCTCCGTCGACGGTCTGGCCGACGGTCCGCTCGATGACGTCGAGGTCATGCTGCGCGGCTGGCTCAACTCGGATGCCTTCGACCGGCTGCTGGTGCGGGCGCCGAACCTCGCCTGGGTCCATTCGGCGACGTCGGGCGTGGAGGGGGCCCTGACCCCCGCCGCCCTCGAGCGTGGCGTGGTCGTGACCAACGCGCGCGGTGTGTTCAGCCGCCCGATCGCCGAGTACGTGCTGATGATGATCCTGTCCGTCAGCCGGCGGCTGCCGCAGCTCCTCGAGCTCCAGCAGGAACGGACCTGGCAGCCGCTCGAAGGCGCAGAGCTCCGCGACGTGACCGTCGGCATCGTCGGCCTGGGCTCCATCGGGCGGGCCGTGGGTGCGCTCGCGACGGCATTCGGGTGCCGGGTCGTGGCCGTCCGCCGGCGGCCGGGCGCTGTCGGCGGCGAGCCCCCGAGCGAGGCGAGCGGATCCGAGGAGGAGCGGGCGGAGCGCTCGTTCGGCGAGGCCATGCTCGATCGGGTCGGCGGCCCCGAGACCCTGCCGGAGCTCTTGGGCGAATCGGACTTCATCGTGCTGGCGGCGCCGCTGACGCCCGAGACGGAGGGCATGATCGACGACGCCACGCTCGCCCAGGTGAAGCCCGGGGCGTGGCTTATCAACGTCGCCCGTGGCCGGCTGATCGACGAGCGTGCCCTGCTGCGGGCGCTGCGCGAGGGCCCGCTCGGCGGGGCGGTGCTCGACACCTTCCGCGACGAGCCACTTCCGCCGACGTCGCCCTTCTACGACCTGGACAACGTCATCGTCACGCCCCACACGGCGTGGTCGAGCGGCCGCGTCCTCGACCGCAGCGTCGAGCTGTTCTGCGACAACCTGCGCCGGTTTGCCGCCGGGAAGCCGCTCCTCAACGTGGTGGACCCGACGGCCGGCTACTAGTCCGCGACCCGCCTTCGGGTCCCGGCCGCTACGATCGGCGGCATGCAGATCGCCATCGTCGGTCTTGCCGGTTCGGGCAAGACGACCGTCTTCAACACGCTGACGCGCGGCCACGCCGAGACCGGCGGGTACGGCGGGGTCACGCTCAACGTCGGGGTCGTGAAGGTCCCCGACGAGCGGCTCGCCCGGCTGGCCGAGATCTTCAAGCCCAAGAAGGTCGTCCAGGCCGATGTGACCTACGTCGACCTCCCGGCGCCACCCGCGTCGTCGGAGGGCCGGGTCGGCACCGAGGAGCTGCCCGCCGACCACTTGGCGCGGTTACGCGATTCGGACGCGCTGCTCCACGTCGTCCGCGCGTTCGAGGATCCGGCCAACCCGCACCCGGCCGGCGGCGTGGATCCCGCCCGGGACCTCGAGCAGCTGGACCTCGAATTCACGCTCGCGGACCTGGCCATGACCGAGCGCCGGCTCGAGCGGCTCGAGGGGAGCGGCCGGCATGGCACGCAAGCCGAACGGGAGGCCGCCGAGCGCGAGGAGGTCGTCCTGCGCCGCATCCATGAAGGTCTCGAGGCAGGGGCGCCGATCCGCGACCTGCGTCTGGACGACGACGAGCAGAAGGCGATCCGGGGCTTCCGGTTCCTCACCGAGAAACCCGTGCTCGTGCTGCTCAACGTGGGCGAGGGCGACCTTGCGTCCGCCCGTGGGCTCGTGGAGCGCATCTCGGGCGGCTACAAGCACGAGCACGCCATGGTCGATGCACTGTCGGCGAAGATCGAGATGGAGCTCGGTGAGCTCGAGCCGGATGAGGCTGCCACGTTCATGGAGGAGCTCGGGATCGAGGGGTCGAGCCTCGACCGGGTCATCGCCCTCTCGTACCGGTTGCTGGGGCTGGTCTCGTTCCTGACGGCGGGGCCCGACGAGGTCAGGGCGTGGCCGGTCCCGGACGGGTCGACGGCGGTGGACGCGGCGGGTGCCATCCACACGGACCTCGCGCGCGGCTTCATCCGCGCAGAGACCGTGGCCTACGAGGACCTCCTCACGCTCGGGTCGATGGGCGAGGCGCGGAAGGCCGGTCGGCTCCGCTCCGAAGGCAAGACCTATCGGGTCAAGGACGGCGACGTGCTCGAGATCCTGTTCAGCCGCTGAGGTCGCGCGCGATCAGTTCGTCCGGGAGCGGTCGTCCAGGTCCAGCTCGGCGAGCAGGGTGCGGTAGTCGCCCCGCGGCTCCTCGTCGTCGTCATCATCGTCGTCGTCGTCCGGATCCAGGTCGAGATCGGCCAGGAAGTTGTCGGCATCCTGGGTCGATACGTTGACCGCCGCGACCAGGCGCTCGTCGTTCACGAAGACGAAGCCATGATCGCGCTCGAGGACGGCGGCGATCGCCTCGATCAGCGTGTCCTCGGTGTACTGGTCGCGCAGGTCGGTGCGGATGCGCTGGACGAGGTCGAAGAACTCCTGCGGCTCCCACTCCAATTCGCTGACGACGAGCACGTCGGAGTACACCTCGTCGTCGCCTTCGTGGAGTTCGTAGAAGAACACCGCTCGCTCGATCCTCGCTGGCCGGGTCCGGCAGTATACGCGCGGGAGGTGGGATGACTCGACCCCGGATCGAGGTCGTGCACGTCGGCTCGGCCTGTCGCGACATCGCGCCCGACGACCCGCGTGGGTGGCGGATCGGCGGCGGCGTCATGTACGCGGCCCTCACGACCGCTCGGCTCGGGCTGCGGACCGCGGCGGTCGTCGGCGTCGATGCCGAGGCCGCGGGGGCGCACGAGCTCGGGATGCTCCGTCAGGCCGGCGTCGAGTTCCTCCCGGTCGCTCTGTCCGAGGGGCCCGTGTACCACAACGTCGAGACGCCGGCCGGGCGGGTCCAGACCTGCGTCCAGCCCGGCGTCTCGCTCCCCGTCGTCGACCTGCCCCGGGACTGGATGGCAGCACCCGGCTGGTCCGTCGTGCCGGTCGCCGGCGAGATCCGTGACGACTGGGCAGCGAAGATCCCGGCCGGAGCCCACGTGGCCGTCGCGTGGCAGGGCTTCCTGCGCGACCTGCGGCCCGGCGCGCGGGTCCGTCAGTTGCCGCCCGGCCCATCGCCCGTCCTGCGCCGTGCCGACCTGATCGGCGTGAGCCGACACGACGTGGCGCCGAACGTCCCGCTGGCGACCCTCGAAGACCTGCTGGGGCCGGGCACGGATTTGCTGGTCACCGAGGGTGACGCGGGTGGCCTGCTGATCCGTCTGGGACCCGACGGCCGCGCCGAGCTGCTGCGCTACCGTTCGCCGGCGAGCGACGCGGAGGTCGATCCGACCGGCGCCGGCGACACGTTCCTCGCGGCCCTGCAGGCGTCCGGGATCCGAGCGGTGGCCGCTGCGGCCGCGGCGTCGGGACGGTCCGCGATCCGTGAACGGCTGGACCTGCGGTTCGCGGCGGCGGCGGGCTCGCTGGTCGTCGAGGACTGGGGGCTTGCCGGCGTGCCGGCTCTGGCGGTCCTGCTCGCCCGGCTCGAGCGCGACGCCGCGCCCGAAACGGTGACCTCGATCCCGCCCGAGGAGGCCGGCAGGTTCTGGTCCGAGGCGTCGGCGTCAGCGTAACGCCGGGCGGTAGTTAGGGCCGGCACGCACGGCGTGCGTCCTGACGACGCTCAGCCCGGCGGCGGGCCGCTGGACCCGCGCGCGACGAGCCGTACCGGCAGGACGGTCCGCGGGACCACATGATCCCGACCTCCGTCCGCGTCACGATCCGGTTCGGTGCTTGCAAGCCGTTCGACCAGTCGCTCGACCGCCCAGCGGCCAAGCTCGGCGATCGACTGCGCGACCGTCGTCAGCGGGGGATCCGTGTAGGCCGCGATCGCGACGTCATCGAACCCGACCACGCTGATGTCGCCCGGGACCATGCGGCCGGACGCGCGGATCGCACGCATGGCACCGATCGCCATCAGGTCGTTGTAGGCCACGACGCCGGTCGTGTCGGGCGCAAGCTCGAGCAGCTGGCAAAGGGCCGTTTCGCCCCCGCCGACGTCCGGTTCGCCGAACACGACCGGAGCGGTATCGGGATCGAGCCCGAAGGCGGCCAGGGCTTTGCGGACGCCGGCGACGCGGGCCGGCGCGTCCGCGTTGCGGGCCCCAGCCGTCAGGATGCCGATGCGGCGATGGCCCAGGTCCAGCAGGTGGGTCCCGGCCTGCCGCCCGCCATCGACGCTGTCAGACGCGATGGAGGGGTGGGGCAGTCCCGGCGCGACGGTGTTCACGAGCACGATCGGCAATGGCGGCTCCGCCAGCCACTCCCCATGGCGGGCGCCGAGGCCGCTGACCGCGATGATGACACCGTCCACGCGGCGGTCGACGAGCAGGTCCAGGTACGACGCCTCGCGGTCCACGTCGTCGGTGGCGTTGCACAGGAGGAGGGCGAACCCGTGCTCGCGCGCCACGTCTTCTACGGCGCGCACCAGCTGCGGGAAGAACGGATTCTCGATGTCGGTGATGATCAGGCCGAGGGTCTGGGTCGTGCGCCGCTTCAGGGAGCGGGCCACGCCCGACGGTCGGTAGCCGAGCTCGCGCGCGGCGTCCAGCACGCGTTCACGGGTCTCGAGGCCGGCCCCGCCGAGGCCCGCGAGGACGCGGCTGACCGTCGCGGTCGAGACCCCCGCCCGACGCGCGACGTCGCCGATCGTCGCGGTCACGTCGGAGGGTGCGCGCGCCCCCGGCTCAGTGCGACACCGGCGGATGGGGCTCGGCCGGCGGTTGTCGCTCGGCGGGCGGTCGTCGCTCGGCTACGGCCAGTGCCTCGAGCTCCCGGGTGAGCTCGTGTAGCTCGTCACCACCGCCCATCTGACTGTGCAGCTGCTCGGCGTCGACGTCGCCCCGGCGGAATTGGCCACCGGTCCGACCGCGCGACAGGATCGTGAACGTGTCGCCGATCGGCAGCGCGTGGGAGACGTTATGGGTGATGAAGATGACGCCAAGCCCCCGGTTGCGGGCCGCCACGATGTGGCGCAACACGATGGCGGACTGCTTGACGCCAAGGGCTGACGTCGGCTCGTCGAGGATGAGTACCCGCGCCCCGAAGTACTCGGCGCGGGCGATGGCCAGGGTCTGCCGCTCGCCGCCTGACAGTGTCCCGACCGCCTGGTCGGTGTCGCGCACGTCGATGCCGATGCGCTTCATCTCCTCCCTGGCGATGCCAGCGGCCTTGGGCAGGTCGAAGCGCTTGAACGGTCCGATGCCCACGGTCGGCTCGTTGCCGAGGAAGAAGTTGCGGGTCACGCTCATCAGCGGCATGACCGACAGGTCCTGGTAGACCGTCGCGATGCCCGCGTCGAGCGCATCGCGCGGCGAACCGAACTCGACCGGCTGGCCATCGACCGCGAGCGTGCCCTTGTCCGGGCGGTGGACGCCCGACAGCGTCTTGATCAGGGTCGACTTGCCGGCGCCGTTGTCCCCGAGCAGGCACGTCACCTGGCCCGCGGTGACCGCCAAGGACACGCCTTCGAGCGCGACCACCGCACCGAAGTACTTCGAGATATCACGCGCCTCGAGCAACGGGGTCTGGTCCGCGGCAGCAGCAGCCGGCGCGCTATCCATGAGGGCATCGGTCATGGGGGTCGGGTCCATGGATCTGCCCTCCTAGGTCAGTCCGGCGAACCGACGCCGGATCCAGTTGTTGAGGACGACGGCGACCAGCAACAGCGTGCCGATCGCGATCTTGTACCAGTCGGCATTGATATCCGCGAAGACGATTCCCTGACGGGCCATCCCCAGCGCGAGTGCCCCGAGCCCCGTGCCGGCGACCGAGCCGTAGCCGCCGGTCAACAGCGATCCGCCGATGACCGCGGTGGTGATCGCGTCGAGCTCGATGCCGGTCCCGCGCAGGATGTCGGCCGAATTGAACCGCACGCTCTGGATGGCCGCCAGGATGGAAGCCGACAAGGCCGTCATGGCGAAGAGCGCGATCTTGACCCGCGCCACCGGGACGCCGAGGTTGCGCGCCGCTCCGGCCGAGCCGCCCACGCCCGCGATCCAGTTGCCGAACCGGGTCCGGCCGAGCACGTACACGCCCACGATCGCGATGAGGATCCAGAGGATGATCGAGACCTGCAGGGTCCCCGTCTGACCACCGATGGTGACCGGCAGGCTCCAGCCGAAGATCTCGGCCAGCGGGTCCCCCTCGATGCGCGTCGGGTCGATCGGGATGTAGGTGATGTTCGTGACGGTCGAGGTCAGGACCGACGAGGCGCCACGGATGATGAACAGCGTGGCCAGCGTGACGATGAACGACGGGAGTCCCGTCCGCACCACGATGAATCCGTTGAGCACGCCGAGGAACGTCGTCGCGATCATCGCCATGATGATCGACAGCCAGACCGGCAGCCCCCAGATGGTGACGCCGATGCCGATGAGGATCCCGGCGAAGCCGACCATTGACCCGATCGACAGGTCGAACTCGCCCGCGATCATGAGCAGGGCGACGGCGGTCGCCACGATGCCGACCTGGGCCGCGACGTCGAGGTAGTTGAGCGTGCCCGGGATGCCCATGAAGGCGGTGTTGCCACGGGCCAGCGAGATCGCCGCGAAGACGACCCACACGAACACGACGATGATCAGCGCGCCCGCCGCCGGGCGCGCGAGGATGCGCTGGGTCAGCGAGAGGTTGCGGAGCCGTTCGGAGCCTGGGGCTCGCGGGGCCGTGGTCGTCGTGCTCGCCATCGTTCCCTCCGAATGATCGGGGAGGGACCGACCCATGCCGGTCCCTCCCATGCGCCGGTGACGCCGGCGCGCGAGCCCTAGGTCAGCGGAGACCCTTGGCTGCGAGCCCGATGACGGCCTCGGCGTCCGCCTGTGTCACGAACCCTGGGCCGGTCATGATCAAGCCCTGACCGTTGCCGGTCGGCAGGTTCTTGGTCTCGGCGTAGTTCGTGAGGATGACGATCGGCATGTAGCCCTGGAGGAACTGCTGCTGATCGATGGCGAAGTCCATCTTCCCGTCCTTGATCGCGGTCAGCACGTCGGCGCTGAGGTCGAAGGTGGCGAGATGGATCGTCTTGCCCGAAGCCGCGACGGCGTCGAGCGCCGGCTTGGCAACGGAGGGTCCAAGGGTCAGGATGCCGTCGATGGTCGCGTCGGCCTGAAGGGCCGCCTCGATCGCCGCCTGCATGCCGGCCGGGTCGGAGATGTTGCCGGTCAGGACTTCGCCCGTCTCGCTGCCCGTCAGGCCCATGAAGAAGCCGTTGCAGCGAAGGGTCAGGGCCTGATTGCCGACTTCCTGGTTGAAGCAGACGGCGTTCTTGACGCCGGCCGCCTTGAACCGCTCACCGGCACCGAGGCCTGCCTCGTACTCGGTCTGACCGACGTGGGCCAGGACGCCGAGGTCCCTGAACACGTCCGATCCGGAGTTCATGGACACGACCGCGATCCCGGCGTCGACGGCCTTCTTGATCGCCGGCCCGAGCGCATCGGGGTTCGGGATCGAGACGACCAATCCGGTCGGGTTCTTGGCGATCGCCGCGTCGATGAGCGAGACCATGCCGGGCATGTCGCTCTCGGCGTTCGGAGCGTTGTAGGTCGCGGTCACGCCCATGTCGGCCGCGCCGGCCTTCACGCCGTTCCGGACGACACCCCAGAAGCCGTCCTGGGCCTGGCCGTGCGTGACGTACTCGATCTTGATGTCGGCGCGCTTGACGAGCGCACCGTCGAGGCCGCCACCGGCCGCGGCGCCGCTTCCCGTCGGTGTGCCTGCCTGGCAGGCCCCGACGATCATCGCCGCGACGGCAAGCGTCGCGAGCGTCCTTGTTCGCAGATTCATACGGTTCGATCTCCTCCGCTATCCGTGGCGGGTGCCACGGGCCGCTTTCGTGCCCCGCCCCCGCGGGGTCTGCTGGAACGCTGGTGGGACGCGGCCGCCGAGGGCCGCCATGGACACCTCCTTCCTCCGGCCCCTCAGCCGGGGATCTCCGCGAGTCGCACCGGGCGATGTTCGTGGAGCGAACGATCGGCGGCCTCCGCGACGCGTAGCGCCGCGAGGCCATCACGGGCCGTGCAAGGACTCGGCGCTTCGCCGCCTGCCACCGCGACGAATGCCGCGAATTCGGCAGCATAGGCCGTTTCGAAGCGCATGAGGAAGTCTTTCCACGCCGGTCCCGCAGGAGGCGGAACGCCCGGCTCCACTGAGCGCAACGGGGTCTGCGGCCCGAGGCCGACGGCGACGCTGTCGCGAGAGCCGAAGATCTCGGCCCGGATGTCGTAACCGAGCGGATCGTGGCGGGTCACGGTCATCACCGTGAATGGGCCATCGGCGAGGCGGAGCGTGACCACCGCCGTGTCGACGTCGCTGTACTTCGCGAAGACCGGGAACTCGCGGACGCCGCCGTCCGCGTAGACCTCATCGACTTCGCACCCGGTCATCCAGCGCAGCACGTCGAAGTCGTGGATCGAGAAGTCACGGAAGATCCCGCCCGACTGGGCGATGTATGCCTCGTGGGCCGGTTCCGGGTCATGGCCCGCCAGGCGAATCGCATAGAGCGTCCCGAGCTCGCCGCTGTGGACCAGCCGGTGGACCTCCCGGTATGCCGGGTCGAACCGACGCTGGAATCCGAGCTGGAACGCCGCTCCGGATCGCTCGATGTCCGCTGCGAGGGCGATCGTCGCGTCGAGGTTGCCGGCCAGTGGCTTCTCACAGAACGTCGGCAGGCCGCGGCCGATCGATGCGCGGATCAGCTCCGCATGGGCGCCCGTGGCGGCCGCGATGACGACCGCGTCAGCCGCGTCAAGGGCGGCATCCATCGAAGGAGCGACCGTCGCCGCGACCTCCCTCGCCACCTCGTCGGCACGGGCCGCGTCGACGTCGGCGACGAGGACGGAGTCGATCCCGGGGGTGGAGCTGAGAAGGCGGGCGTGGAGCCGGCCGATGCGCCCGGCACCGAGAAGCGCGACTCTCATGCCGGGACTGGCTTGCCGAGCCGGCGCAACGTCGACGCGAGCACGCGGCGCCCGATCGCCGCGCTCTCCGACGGGGGCGCCCAGGTCGTGTCCTGCTCGACGATCAGCCAGCCCGCGTAGTCCAGCTCGATGAGCGCGGCGATGACGCCGTCGAGGTCGAGCATCCCGGCGCCGAGCTCGGTGAACACCCGCTCGCGGATGGCATGACCGAGTCCCTCGACGGCGCCGGTCTGCAGCCGGACGAGGACCGCTGGGTCGACATCCTTGAGGTGCACATGCGCGACCCGGCCGCGAAGGGCGCGGATCGCCGCCACGGGATCGCCGCCACCGACCAGGTGGTGCCCCACGTCGAGGCAGATCCCCATCCGCTCGGGGTCGGTGGACGCCGCGAGTCGCTCGACCTCGACCGGGGTCTCGATGAACGTCCCGGCGTGCGGGTGGAAGACAACGGCGTGGCCCAGCGCGGCCGCCCGGTCGGCGATGCCATGGATGAGCTCGACGAGCGACGCCCAGCCAGCAACGGTGAGGACCGGCGTTCCCGGTTCGGCCACCCGACCCGCTGACGAGTCGCGATCGGGGGATCCGTCGATCGCCAGGCACAGCACCTCGCCCTCGCCGTCGTGCAGCAGCCGCAGCCGCTCCTCGGCGATCGCCAGCGATTCGGCGGCCGGGCCGTCGACGGTCGCGGGGATCGGGACGTAGACCTCGGCGAGGCGTAGTCCCCGTTCGTGCAGGGCTTCGCTCAGGGCCGCACCCTCCGGGAAGCCCTCGCCGAGCTGGGTGCCCTCGTACCCGACCCGCGCGATCTCGTCGAGGATCTCCATCGCGTCGGTCCCGTCGCGCGGGGCTCCGTCGGCGTTGCTCCAGAGCAAGGGCGCGGTCCCGATCGATGAGCGTGGCAAGGCGTCGTCGGGGCGTCGGAGCGACTGCAGCGGCTCGAGGCGGGACGCGGTGACGGTGCTCATCCGCAGGCTCCCTCCGCTGTGGTCAGGACCAGCCCACGTGCAGCCGCGGACGGGACGCGGGTGCCTGCGCGACGCGCCGACGACCGGGTCAACGCCCCTCCTTGCGCGTACGAAGTAATCGATTACGCTTGCTCGCGGACGGTATCGTAGGCCCCAGCGAGTGTCAATGCCGGATCGGCGGGAGGATGGAACGTGGCAGGGTCTGCGGAGACGATGGTCAAGGGCGCCGGTTTGGCGCTCGCGAACAGCCCGCTGGGGCGGACGGTCGCCACGACCGAGACCGACATCTGGAACGACTCCTGCGCCGTCGACGAGCTCGAATACGCGATCTCCTTCGGGGCGGTCGGCGCCACCGCAAATCCGACGATCGTGGCGGACGTCTGGAAGGCCGATCCCAAGCACTGGCGAGGCCGGGTCCGCACGCTCGCCGCGGAGCTCCCGGATGCCACCGAGATCGACCTGGCCTGGGCGATCGTCGAGGAGATGTCGCTCCGCGCCGCGCCCCTGCTCCTGCCGGCGTTCGAGGCGTCCGGCGGGCGCCAAGGGCGGCTGTCGATGCAGACCGATCCCACCCTGTTCCGCTCGTTCGATCGGATGCTCGCCCAGGGCGAGCACTTCGCCTCGCTGGCGCCGAACATCATCGTCAAGTTCCCGGCCACCACGGTCGGCGTCCGGGTCATGGAGGAAGCGACCTACCGCGGCGTCAACGTCAACGCGACGGTGTCGTTCAGCGTGCCCCAGGCCGTCGCGGCCGGCGAGGCCGTCGAGCGCGGTCTGCGACGACGCGAGGCCGAGGGCCTGCCGGTGGACGACATGGGCCCGGTCATCACGGTGATGATGGGCCGGCTCGAGGACTGGCTGAAGGTCCAGACCGAGCGCGACGGGATCGTCGCGGACCCGGCGGCCATCCCGTGGTCCGGCGTCGCGGTCTTCAAGCGCACCGTGGCGGAGTTCCGGGCGCGCGGACTGCGGGCCCGACCGCTCGGGGCTGCGATCCGGCACCACCTGCATTGGTCGGAGCTCATCGGCGGCGACGTCGTGCTGACCATGCCGGCCGCCTGGCAGCGCCGGTTCAATGCTTCGTCGGTCGAGGTCCGGCCGCGGATGGACGACCGGATCGATCCGGCGATCCTCGACGAGCTGCAGAGCCGGTTCCCGGACTTCGTGCGCGCCTACGAGCCCGACGGCATGACACCCGACGAGTTCGATGCGTTCGGTCCCAGCGCCCGGACGCTCCGCGCGTTCGTCGGGTCGTATCACGAGCTGCTCCACCAGGTCGCCGACGCGCTCGTCCCGAACCCGGATCTCGCGACGCCGTCGTGACCGAGGTCGCGACGGACCTCTACCGGCCTGCCGGATCGCTGGCGGCGGACGGCTGGTCGGTCGTCCTGACACCCGAGTCGGCGGGCTGGAGCTTCTCGGGGTTGCGCGTCGGCGCCCTCGAACCGGGCGGTTCGCTGGCGTTCGACACCGCGGCCGACGAGGTGGCCGTGCTCCCGCTCGAGGGGGCGTTCGACGTCGTGGCCGACGGCGAGCGCTACCGCCTGTCCGGGCGGCCGAGCGTATGGGCCGGCCCGACCGACTTCCTCTATGCGCCCCCGGGTACGGCGATCCAGGTCGAGAGCGCCGCCGGTGGCCGGTTCGCCGTCACCACCGCCCGCGCTGAGCCGCGCTATCCCGGTGCGCCATGTCCCGGCGTCGGCGGTCGGCATCGAGTTGCGCGGGGCGGGGGTCAGCTCGCGCGAGGTCCGCAATTTCGCCAGGCCGGACGCGTTCGATGCGGACCGGCTCATCGCCGTCGAGGTGCTGAGCCCGGGCGGCAATTGGGGGTCATATCCACCCCACAAGCACGATGAGATGCGCGAGGACGAGACCGAGCTCGAAGAGATCTACCACTACGTCGTGGCGGATGGTCCGGCAGGCCCCGGGCTCGCGTACCAGCATGTCTACGGCACGCCCGATCGCCCGATCGACCTGCTCACGACGGTCCGGACCGGCGACGTCGTCCTGGTCCCGCACGGCTGGCACGGACCGGCGATGGCCGCCCCCGGATACGACCTGTACTACCTCAACGTGATGTCCGGACCGGGCGAGCGCGCCTGGCGCGCCTGCGACGACCCGGCCCATGCCTGGGTCCGCACGACCTGGGCGGACCAGGCGGTCGATCCACGCTTGCCGTTCGGTCGGAACGGCTCGGCGTAAGGGGCGGGACGGGCCGTTTGGCGAGGGCGCCGTGCTGTACGATCGAGCGACCCGTCACGCCGCACCAGAACGGACCCCGACCCATGGAATCCCGCAATGGCACCCGTGTCCCCGAGGGGCTGAAGCGCCGCTGGCCCGACATCCGCCCAGAGGACAAGGCCGCGGTCATGGGGGTGCTCGACCGGGAGATCCTCGGTGGCGTCGGCGCCCCCGAATCGACCGCCCTCGAGAACGAATGGGCGGCGTTCGTCGGACGCTCGACCGGCTTGCTCTTCAACTCCGGGACGGCCGCCATCCACGCTGCCCTCTACGGCATCGACCTGCGGCCGGGCGACGAGGTCATCACCACTTCGTTCACCTTCGCCGGCACCTGGCAACCGATCCTCCAGCAGCTCGGCATCCCCGTCTTCGTCGACATCGATCCGCGGACGTACACGCTCGACGCCCGCCAGATCGAGGCGAAGATCGGCCCGCGGACCCGGGCGATCATCGCGGTCCACATCCAGGGTCTGCCCTGCGACATGGACGAGATCCTGGACATCGCCAACCGCCACGGGCTCCACGTCATCGAGGATGCTTGCCAGGCGCACGGCGCCACATACAAGGGACGCCAGGTCGGGTCCATGGGCACGGTCGGCTGCTACAGCTTGAACTCGAGCAAGATCCTGACCGGTGGCGAGGGCGGCCTGTTCGTCGCCGACGATCCCGACATCATCGCGCGGGCGCGGCGGCTGCGAACGTTCGGCGAGGACATCCCGGAGCTCGGGAAGCTGACCGGCTGGAACTTCCGGCCCTACACGGTGCATTCGGTCGGCTGGAACTACCGCCACCAGGAGATGCCCGCGGCGCTGGCGCGCTCGCAGCTGAAGCGACTGCCCGAGTACGTCGCCACCGGCCAGCGGAACGCCGCCTACCTGACCGAGCAGCTGACCGACGTGCCGGGCATCACGCCGCCATACATCCCGCCCGATCGGACGTCGAGCTACTACGAGTACCGGGTCCGCCTCGATCCTGCGGCGCTCGGCCTCGGTCACGTGGAGCCGACCGTCTTCCGGGATGCGCTCGGCCAGACGTTGCAGGCGCTGGGCGTCGGCTGTGAGCTGTGGCACACCGAACCGGCTCCGGCCTTCCCGATCTTCCAGAACCGTGAGGGCTTCGGCGGCGAGTTCCCATGGACGCAGCCGCCCGCCGACCGTGACATCACCTATGACGTTGCGGACTTCCCGGAGGCCACCGCACTGCTCGACTCGTCGCTGGTGATCTGCGACATGAAGCACCCGATCTTCGTCCAGCCGGTAGAGGTGATCGAGGCCTACGCGGCGACCATCCGCGAGGTGCTCTCGGATCCCGAGCGGATCATGGAGACGGTCGGGGCGCCGCCGATCCCCGCCTGACCGGCGGCTCAGAACGCAGCTCCAGGGATCGCGGCCTCACGAAGCTGGTGCGGCGCCGGGCGTGATGACGACCTTCGTCGCGGTGCCGGAGCGCAGCAGGTCGAGCCCTTCGCTCACGCGTTCCAGCGGCAGGATGTTCGTGACGATCGGCTCGAGCGGCAGCGTCCCGCTCTCGACCAGCCGGATCGCGGTCGGGAAGGTGAAGGCCGTGATGTAGGTGCCGAGGACCGACAGGGAGCGCTCGGTGATGGTGTACTGCTGGACCGCTGGTCGGGCCGTCTGGTTCATCCCGAACAGGGCGATGCGGCCGCCGAGGGCGGCGTGCTCGATGGCCGTCCCAAGCTGGCTGCCCACGGCGTCGACGATGACATCCGCGCCATGCGGCAAGAGCGCGCGGCGCGCGGCGTCCAGCTCGTCCGGCGTGACCACGAGGTCGGCCCCGACCGACCTGGCGACCGCCGCGCGTGGGGCCCGCGGCTCGACCACGATGACGGGTCCCGCACCGGCCGCCTTGAACATCGCGAGGAAGAGACAACCGATGGCGCCCGCGCCGAAGAGGATCGCCGACTCACCCGGCCGCGGGTTCGCCTTGTTGACGCTGTTGACCACGCAGGCCAGCGGCTCGATAAGCGCTGCGATCGCCGACGAGGGTGCCTCCGAGAGCGGGAACGTGAACTCGGCCGGCGCCTTGATCAGCGGCGCCAGGGCTCCATGCTGAAAGACGCCGAGCGCGCGGATGTTCTCGCAGCTGGCCGGACGTCCCGCGCGGCACGGACCGCACATGCCGCACTTGGGGTCGGGGTCGACGACCACGCGCTGGCCGATCTCGAGCGCCCCGGCACCGGCGCTGCTCCCCAACGCGGTCACGCGGCCGATGAACTCATGGCCCAGGATCACGCCGGGATCCGCGGGGTGGCCCGGTGGGACGTTGAGGATCTGGAGGTCGCTGCCGCAGATCCCGCACGCCTCGACCTCGATGATCACGTCGTCGTCGGCCTCGACGACCGGCTCCGGGACGTCCTCGAGCGCGAGGACGCCGGCGCCCTTGAAGACCGCGGCGCGCATCAGCCAGCCTGCCGCCGTCGCCGCATCCGGCCCGTCAATCGCCGCGCCCGACCCATCGCGACGCCGGCCAGGCCGAGGGTTCCGAGAGTCAGGACCAGCATGACCGTGGCGACGGCATTGACCTCAGGGGTGACCCCGAACTTCACCCTGGTGTAGATGAAGGTCGGCAGCGTGGGCTGCGAGCCGACCGTGAACCAGGTGATGACGAACTCGTCGATCGACAGCGTCACGCTGATCAGGGCGCCGGCCAGGATCGCCGGGGCGATGAGGGGCAGCACGATGTGGCGAATGGCCTGGCGGGGCGACGCCCCGAGGTCCGCGGCCGCCCACTCGAGGAACCGGTCGAAGCTCTGCAGCCGGCTGGCGACGATGAGGACCACGAACGGCACGGTGACGACGAGGTGCCCGGCGATCACGGTCCCCAGCGAGAGCGAGAAGTCCAGCACGCGCGCGAAGTAGATCAGCAGCGACACGCCGATCAGGACCCCCGGGACCATGATCGGAAGGGTGAAGGCGATGCGCATGGCGTTCGGGAAACGGATGCGGGCGCGGACCAGAACGAAGGCGGCCATCGTCCCGATGATCGTCGCCAGGATCGAGACGATGACGGCCACGATGATCGAATTGCCCACCGCGCGGAGCAGGACGCGGTTGTTGAGCATGGCCTCGTACCAGTGGAGCGTGAAGCCCGTGATCGGCAGGCCCGGCGTGGCGCCCTCGTCGAACGAGAAGACGATCATGAAGAGGATCGGGAGGTACAGGAACACGATCAGGGCCCCGAACACCAGCCGCAGCGACCATCGCACCGTGCCCCCGTGGCGGCTGACGGGCATCGTCTCGAGCGGATCGGCCCGGTTAGCCACGGACCACCACGTCCTCGATCCGCAGGTAGCGGCGGAACACGATCAGCAGCACGGTGACGAACGCGGCGATCAGGAACCCGACCGCAGCGCCCTCGGGGATCAGGGCGTTCTTGAAGAAGTTGGCCAGCAGGTTCGCGATCAGCAGGCCCTGCGCGCCGCCGACCATCGATGGCGTCAGGAACTCGCCGAGGATCGGGATGAAGACGAAGATGCAGGCGGTGATCAGGCCCGGCCGGATCTGGGGCAGCAGCACGTGTCGGAATGCGCGGATCGGGCTCGCTCCGAGGTCCTGCGCCGCCGTCAGCTGCGTAAAGTCGAACCGCTCCAGGGACGCGTACAGGACGAGGGCCGCGAACGGGATGTACAGGTAGACCAGCACGATGAACGTGCCGAAGTCGTTGTAGACGAACAGCAGCGACGGCTCCTTGATGATCCCGAGCCCGACGAGGACCTGGTTGAGGGCGCCGCGCTCACCCAGGATCGCCTGCCATGAGTAGACGCGCAGCAGGTAGCTCGTCCAGAACGGGACGATGATGACGAGGAGGGCGATCCGGGCCCACTGCCGCGAGACGTAGCGAGCCAGGAAGTAGGCGACGGCGAACGCGACGGCCAGACACACGATCGTGACCCCGGTCCCGATCACCATGGTCTTGAAGAGCGTCCGGACGTAGGTCGGGTTCGTGAAGAAGTTCTGGTAGTTCTCGAGGGTCCAGACGGGGATGACATCGAGATTCTCGTCCGTCGACCAGAACGAGAACGCGAACATCAAGGCGAGGGGAACAAGGAACAGGCCGACGATGATGACCGCCGCCGGAACGAACGGCGCGAACTGACGCAGGCGGGCACCCCGCCTCACGCCGATCGCCGTCGGCGGAGCCAGTGCGGCCCCGCCGACGATCTCGCTCGCCATGGTCGGCGAACTACGCTCCGAAGACTTCGTTGAAGAGTTGGATCGACTTCTCGGTCGACGTGCCGGGTCCCTTCAGCGTCGTCTTGGCCAGGGTTTCCTCAGCCTTGTTGTAGAGATACCGGTCAGCACGGTCCTGCTCACCCTGGTTGACCAGGACCTGGTAGGCCGCCTCGTTGAAGAGCGGTCGGCCGTGGGTGATGAAGTTGGCGGCGATGTTCTCGGCCACCTCGGCCTTCTCCAGGTAGGGGAAGAGCAGCGCCTTGTTGGCACCGTCCTTGACGATCATCTCGGCATCCATCCAGCCGACGGTGCCTTCCTTGGGGATGAACCCCTTGATCTCCGGTCCTCCGGCGTCCTTGACCCGGTCCTCGTTGCCGAGGTTGCCGGTGATGAGCCACGCCTCTCCGCTCGTCATCGCGTTGACGCTGTCGGTGGCCTGCTGCGCGAACTTGAGGACGTTGGGCTTGAGCTGCTCGAGCAGTCCCTTGACCGTGGCGAGCTGGTCGTCGGTCATGTTGTAGACGTCGTCGACACCCGATGCCTTGCCCATGTACGCGACGATCTCTTCGGGCTGGTTCTCGATGACGATGCGCCCCTTGTACTTGGGATCGAGGAGCACGGCCCACGAGTCCGGTGCGGGGCTGACCTCAGCCACGTTGTAGTAGATGCTGATCGGCGACCAGCCGAACGGGTAGCCGAGATAGCCGTCGGGCGTCGTCCAGATGTCGAACTCCCGCGCGAATGAGTACAACTGCGAGGAGACCTTCAGCGAGTTGATGTCGAACGGCTCGATGAGCCCTTCGGCGAAGTAGGCATCGGGCACCCACAGGGCGTCGCCCGAGATCATGTCCAGCTCGCCCTTGACTTCCTTCAGCTTGGCGAACCCCTCGGCGTTGCCGGCGAGCTCACTGGATCTGCGCGACGATCTTGTCGGACGTTTCGATGGCCTTGAGCTGCGTGTCGATGTAATGGTCGCCCCAGGTCATCCAGTTGAACGTCCCGCCCTGCGCCGCCGGCCCGCCGATGGCGTTGCAGGCG